>NZ_JAJEWJ010000001.1 GCF_020687765.1 Sphingobacterium sp. FBM7-1
GAATATGCTGCTCTATCCAATTTTGAAGGCGATAAACAGGCGTGTTAGGGTATTTAGATTTAGGTTAATTTGAAGAGAATTTTGTAAAATTACACAGTCTTAATTTCGGGAAGCCGACAAATATGTTAATAAACAAATAGGTAGCTATAATATAAATGGTTCTAAATATGTTCCATTATATCAAAAACAAAGAACTTACAACATTGAAGATGTTGAATCTTATTATCATAGGGCAAGTGAATACTTGATTAATGAAATCAAAGAAAATTTTCCAAATTATCATATAAATCCCAATCAATTATCATTAAATAACGAGAACTTAAAAGAAAAGTTAGAAAAGATTGAAAACGAATATTATAGAATTGACTTTGGTTACCCTCTTGAGGATTCTGCAAGATGGGTAATAGGTAAATTTACAACGACAAAAATATCTTCACGTCCCTTTTCATTGTCTATAGGTAATGTCTATTTCAACTCTTTCTATACTAAATCAGAAGAACCTTTGAAAATTCAGTTCAAATTAGACCATTATAATAGTGTGTTAAATACACTAAAAGATAAATTTAATTTATTCTTGTATATTTTTGTTAGTGCAAACTTTTTAATATGGATACTAATTTACTTTAGAAGTAAAAAAAACTTTTTATATAATGCAATTTAGCTCCAGTTTTAGAGTTCAATACTATGAAATAATACCTTTTTGCGGGTAGCCATGAGGCAGCACAACGCTCGGCAATGATCTACTCGTTCTTTGCGATCTGCAAAAAGCACGAAGTCAATCCCTTCCAATGGATAAAATATACCTTGGAAAATATCATGTCCATAAACCACAAAAACCTGAAGGATCTCTATCCACACAACTTTAAGAATAATATTCAGAAATCAAACATGTAGTTCGTCGGGCGGATACAAGCGTCGAGCCTATCTTTCGGTTGCTCGCTCCGTCAAGGTGTAATGTAATTATTTGTTTTAAGTCCATCGGATCAAGGATATGGGCCATGTCGCTATATTTTTTTTCAAGCGGCAAGGTAGTTTCTTGATCTCTTATAGTGGCACAAATCGAAACGTAATCATTTACTTAAAACCACTGTTCTGCAAAAGACCTGATTGATATTGGCACCATTCGAACCGTAACGGTAACCATAAATATCAAACTAAAATGGCATCTTTTGAACCGTAACAGCTGGCATCATCTGACCGAAATGACTGGCACAAATCGAACCGTAGTATCCATATACCACCGAGAATGATTTTAACAGTGTCTGATATAAATATTAATCCGCCCAAATTGGATAGAGCAACCAATCCGAAAATTTTCAGTACAGTATTTCCCGATCCTCTCCCTATCAATACTCGGAATGCTAGGGCTATAAGTCCTAAGCCAAGAAAATATTTGACGATGTCAACAACCAAAGGTCCATCAGGTGTATCCGAGGTTGCAGAACCAATAGCTGCAAATGAACCTATCCAACCAAGTGTAAATAAGAATGCAAATATTATCAATCTTTCTAACATGTCTTAAAATATTTTAGTGTATAGATAGTTTATGAAATTGAATTGTTTGTCAAAAAAATGTCGTTGAAGTGGAGCTGAAGAGGCTTGTTTTGTGCCATATATTTTTAAAATAAATTTTCAGTAAAAATACATCAAAGATTAAAAACAGGTAAAACGGTTGTAGATAAAGGCTTTACAGCCGTTTTATGATTTTTTGGTAATGTGGTAAAAAGCAGGAAAAAGCAACGATTGGCAAAAGTAAGGTTACTAAAACGTTACTTTTAAACATCGGAAACAATCGATTCTCTGAATAAAAGAAGACAATTGTATAATCAACAAAAATTAATAAATTTATAACTCGAAAGTCTCCTTAAGGTTTCATCCTAATGTGTCTAATTTAGTTTGAAGACGTACAATTGCGGGGTGGACGGGCGTTGTAGTCTGATGTCCACAAATAAAAATATTGCCGCCGCTTTTGTTGTAGAACGCTGAAACATTTCCCTTATTTACATAATAATTTTTAACCGAATAGAATAATCGGGCTATTGCCTAAACAAAATCTTTTATTCAGCCCGTGTGTAAAATTTCAAGGAGCAAAAGAAAGGATGTTGGTCAGTATACTATATATCATTGCGATTAGTTTAAATGCTTACGGCGTTTATTTAAACACCCGTTATAAGAAAAAACGATTCAGTCGGTATGCACTGCTAATTTTATTTCTCGGACTACTTCATATATTGCTGGGATACATCGTTTCAGTATTCTATCCGTATCAGCTATACCGATCTATTGCTTTTCCCATCAGCATGCTGTACGGCATGGCTGTTTACTTTATTTATAACGTTTCATTAGGGAGGCAAACGTCTCGCATATCTTTACATTTTATTCCCTTCTTTGTTGCATTTTTAGGATATATGGTGATCACGTGCTATCCCGCATGGAGATATTATTACTACCACGAAATTTATACAGGTTTGTATGCCGTATCATGCATTTTATTTGTAACGTATATTTTGACAATAGGGCTGAGGCTCCATTCCAGACCAGATTATTGTCTGCGAACTTTTGTGAAAACGGGTAAGAAATTTCTATTGCCCCTCTCCTTGATGATTCTAAGTATGGGGATGATGATGATTAAGGAGGTAAAGCCGGGGAACATTGAAGCATACACGGCTTTGAATTTATCGTTTTACGTATTAGCATTATTACCGATAGTTAGGCTATCGCTGCCGGAAATGAAAAGGCAGCAACATCAGGATCGTATTTTTTCGGAGGCTGTTCATAGTGATACCGCTAGTGGCTCACATATAGAAGAAGTCTTGACCGAAGTAAAGCCGCCTTTTGTTATACCTAAGGATTTAGCGTTAGGTTATCGATTGGAGGTTGAGAACTTCATCGCATCCAGAGCTTATCTTGATGCTGATTTAAATAAAAATAATTTTTGCGAGCGTATCAATATCCCTCAAGGACACGTTTCACCATTTCTAAAACAAGCGTACGATAAGAGTTTCAACGGTTTTATTAATGAGCTTCGGCTTGCTTACGCAACAAAGGAACTGAATCGAAAAGAATTCGTATATACTATAGACGACCTGAGTTTTATTTGTGGATTTCGTTCGAGAGCCTCTTTCTATCGAAATTTTACAGCAGCATTTGGCTGTTCACCTCACCAATACCGAGTCACGAAATTAGAAACGACACCTTGAATTATGAGATTTCTTTTCATAATTTTTAATCTATGTATAGGATGTTTTTCCTGTATTCTGTGTAAGGGAAAATGCTTTAAAGTCCATCAGGATTATGGTCGTTGTTGATGTGTATATTTTTGCATATCAAATAAATTTGTGTGTGTTTTTTTTGTCTCATTTCATGCATGAAATTTTGTTTTAAAGTATGTGTGCTTTTTCTTTTACGGAAAATAATGTTTTTTTACCGATTGTTTATATTGCGTTTTTTGTTGTTTAATTTCCTGTTTATCATTTTGTTATGTTTTTTTGTACAGACTATATAATGGGATTTTCTGAATCTTGCATGCTCGCTGGAGATGTTACCAAACGAACTTTATACACTCCGCCGGCCACATTTTCGGTGTTACCTCTGAACTCGACAGTAATCGCGTCCTTATTCTTCAACAGCTTTTCAGGAACTTTATACTCGACGTTTACAAATTCTTCTTTCTTCCATCTTTCCGAAATATTCTCTGTAACCAGCAGTTCACCGTCGATCAATATATCGAATGTACGTTTCCCCCCTTCGTTCCCCCAGTACCTTACCAACAGATGGAGATCGGTATTTCCTTTGGTCAGCAGATTATAACTAAAGAAACCGTCTGCGCCGTGCGCTTCGCGGTAACCCTCACCATAGGCGTGCCCTGATCCGGAGTTTTTGCTTTTCATCTGATGATCCACTTCAGGTTGCTGTTCACCTGGAGTAACCACATCAATAGTACGGCGCTCGAGTTCGATATTTTCCCGCTCCCTGCGGGTCAATTCGGCTCGGTATTCTTCATATTCTTCTCCTGTCATGGACAACCAATACATGAGGTAACGGCTATCGTGTATACGATAAAAGGGCTCGAACACCAAGTTTTTGTATTGCTCCTGTTCAAATAATCCAGGCACGGTATACGTCAACGATTTTCCGGGAACAGCTTGCATATGATCTAACTTGGCCTGTATTTCTTCCCTGCTCCCAATACTAAAAGGCGCCTCATCAAGTGGTAGCAACTTGCCTGCTGCAATGTGAGCCCATCGATCGTCGCCTGCCACTAGACCATGCAAATCTTCCGTTCCTGTCTTAGCTGCTAGAAGAATCGGCCCACGAAGTACCGAGATATAAGAAGGAACATTCGGCATCTCAACGATCGTATTCTTCATCGGCGTCTTAATCTCCACGATATCCCCATCATTCCAAACCCGATCCACAACCACATAGGATGACGACGACGAGCCTATAGCATAGTTTTCTCCGTTACAGATTACTTGCATCTCATCGCCGGCTACCCAGCCGGGATGCCGAACCATCAATTTAAACGACGTGGGTTTGTCCACCTGAATAGTCAGCTTACTACCTTCTTCTTCCGGAAATGTGGTCTGTTGGGTGATAACAACATCCTTTTCTTTCCATTCCAGCTCCGATGCTATAAACAGATTAACGTAAAGTGAATCCTGATGATGGCTGTAAATAAATTCGCCATACTTGCCGTGGTTTTCCATACCTGTGCCCACGCAGCACCACATTGCCTCATTAGGCGCAGAATATACCCGATAGTGCCGAGGTCTTGCCGATGTGAAATAGACGTAACCACCATGCTCCGGATGCTGCGAAGAAAGGATATGGTTATATAGGGCTCGCTCGTAAAAGTCCGCATAGCGCGCCTCGGGATTCATACGAAACAGGCCTTCGGTCAGCTTCAGCATATTATTCGTATTGCAGGTCTCGGGGCCTTCCTTCTCTTCGGTGTAGCTGATGGCGTCTGCAACACTCGGAAAATGTTCCCGACGGCTATTGCCTCCTAAAGAAAGTGACCGATGGTTGGCCACCCTATCCCAAAAATATTCGGAAGCCGTGATATATTCAGCATCCCCACTCAATTCGGCTACCCGCTGATATCCTACAGCCTTGGGCACCTGTGTATTGGCGTGCTTGTTATCGAGGTTATCTATTTCCGTTGCCATACTTTCGAAAATCTCCTTGTGTGCGAAACGCTTGGCCGCCACGAGATATTTTTCGTCGCCTGTAATATGATAGGCGTCGGCATAAACTTCGTTCATCCCACCAAATTCATTGGCAAGCATAGCTTCCATCTGTTCGTCGTTCAAGGAGCTGACGAGTGTAATTCCCCAATCGCAGAGGTCCAAAAACATTTGCTTTGCGTCTTCAACCTTACCATACGCCCATGCATCTCGCAAACCGGCATAGGTTTTATGCAGGTTATACCACGGTACCCAATAATTCCATACCACATGGGGATTGCCCTCGCGTAAATCTTTCCATAGCGTCTCTCCTCCCGGAACACCCCCCACATACCCATCGCCGAAAGTTTCCTGACAACGTTTGAGTTCAGACAGAAAATAGTCCATACGTTTTTTGAGCTCGGGATTTCCGGTCGTGGCGTAATGGATAGCGAGTGCAGACAGATAATGTCCACCAACGTGACCATCGAGATCAACCCAATTAGGGAAGCTTTCGGCCTTGGCAGGTAATCCTGCCTGTTTGAGAAATGGAGCCAACAAACGATCCACATCATATTGGAGAAGTATCTCGGTATTCAGATCGGTGGCATGTTTAAAAGGACTGTCCAATAATCGGACGTCATTCAGCTCAAACGCATTACTGTATAGTTTTTCCTGCGCAGAAAGCTGAGTTCCTGCAATCCCTGCCATAAAATATAGGCTCCATATTATTTTCTTTCTTATCATCATTGTTGCTAATATCAACGGTTCATGTCATTTCCCACCAAGTTCCTGTTATTGTCCAGCTCCGCCTGTGGAAACGGATAATACATGGCCCTTTCTGTCCACCCCAGTTCCTGCAAAGGAGCAAGCCAAGTTGGATCTGCCATGCCCCAACGCAACAAATCAAAATACCGGAGGTATTCGCCGCAGAGTTCCACAAACCGTTCGTGTGCAATGATGTTCTTGACGGTATTCAACCTGACACCGTTGATGGTAACATCGGCGGCCAACAAGCCATCGACATCTGGGATCGTACCACGCGAACTCTTGTACCAAAGATGCGATTGTTCTGATGGCACGATATTGTTGGCCCGGTTCCGCACCAAATCTATATATGCTTTTGCACCATCGGTATCTCCATTTTCGTTCAAGCATTCTGCGTACATTAGCAGTACATCGGCATAACGCAACAGACGTTGATTGATTCCATTATCGATATCTGCAACTTGTGTGTCCGGACAGTATTTCCGGGTTCCGTAGAGATCCTTGTCAGTGGCGAGATTAGCCATCCAGTCGTCATAATCGCTTACATTCCCATTTAAGTCGGTGTAATAAGCTCCGTTGTCACACCATAGGGTCATGTACTTCCGTGGATCTCCCGTCTCAAATTCGTCGTAAACTTTCTGAACGGGCGCAAGATTCCACCAGGCACCCCCTGTTCCGTCAAACATGCCTATTTCCTGCCATCTCCAAGAGCTTGCCATATCCTCGCCAAGCCACCCAGGTCCATTATGCAATTGAACTTCGAAAAGGGATTCACGGTTGTTTTCGGTCGATTCTTTGAAATTATCGCTATAGCTAGACATCAGGTCATATTCCTGGCTATCGATTACTTTTTTCAGTTCGGTTTGTGCCGAAGCAAAATCGGCCGGCTGTCCTTTTTCGAGAATAGGTCGATACAAATAAGCCCTTGCCAGATAGCCTTGTGCAGATCCTTTGGTTGCCCTACCGATATGTGCTTCGTTAGCATATAGCGCACTTCTCAAAGGTAATAGTTCAGCGGCCTGTTTAAAATCGTCGATAATCAATCCATAAATCTGCCCCGGTTCTGAATGCCCCGGATAATAATCTTCATCAGAAGACACCGGAAGCGTGATGAATGGTATCGTCTCTCCAAATAACATGCTCAAATGCATGTAATGTAACCCGCGCAGGAAATGTGCTTCGCCCAGCATTCGGTTTCTCCGTTCTTCTTCGATTTCCCCCTCATAATTGCTAATCCGATCAATGGCAATATTTGCAGCAAATACGCCATTCCAAAGATCTCTCCAAGAACTGGCTGCCATACCATCACTTGCTGGTGTATTGTAGGTAGCCTGATACATCGGCTCCCATTTAAACGTATTCGTAAAATCATCGCCTGGTGCCAGCAGCTGGTAGTAAAGATTGCGGGCATAACCTCCCTGCGTCCGACCGATGAGCGCCTGATAGGCAGGAATAATAGCCGCCTCCAATTGTTCCGGGGTCTGATAATACGTATCTACGGATATCTCCTGTGGATTGATCAGATCCAGATCGGGCATACATCCTACAAGTTGAACGAGCAACATCATCCGAAATAACCAACCAGATACCTTTTTCATATACTCTAATAAATTAGTTCTCATAATTATATAATTTATCACATGTTTCGTTAAAATGTCAACATAAACCCTAAGAAAAATTCTCGTGTGTTGGTGAAAGTGGTACCCCAAGGAGAAATCCCGTCTATACCTCTACTCAGATTGTACCGTGTATCACCCGATCCGACCTCTGGGTCATATCCGGTATATTTGGTAAATGTGAGCAAATTCTTCCCTCCCGCATAAATTCGGAGCTTGTCTGTCTTCAACCGTTCTGAAAGTGATTGCGGAAGGGTGTAACCAATGGTCAATGATTTCAGTCTTAAGTATGAGCCATTTTCGATAAATCTATCTGAAGCCCGTAGATTTTGGTTGGGATCGCCCAACACCGCACGGGGAATATCGGTATCCGTATTTTGCGGGTAGACAGTCGTCACGCCCGATACCGGATTGGTGAAAACGAGTTCTTCGGCCCGAAAGCGATCCAGTGTACTGGCAAAATTATTATAATAATGGTACATTCCCTCTCCCCAATAGCGGCTGTTGTTGTATAGGTCATTGCCTTGGCTACCCTGCCAGATCATGGAGAGGTCCATGGTTCCAAAATCAGCGGTATAACTTAGATCGGTCGTAAGTCCGTAACTGAATTTGGGAATTGGGTTGCCGATGAAGTCCTTATCTTGGTCATTAATGACCCCATCATTGTTCAGATCCCGAAAACGGACATCGCCAAGCGCGGCATTCGGTGCAAAGGAACGATCAGCGGCCAGTTGTTCTTCGGTGCGATAAAGTCCGTCGGTGACGAAACCCCAAAATTGTCCAATGGCGTGTCCCACTGCTGTTCTGGTTACGTTCGCATTACCTGGTGCCACGTTGCCCCAAAGCAGCTCATTACCATTCCCCAAACTGACCACCTTATTGCGTACGGTGGAGAGGTTTGCCGATGCGGCATAATTCCATTTCCCACTTGTATTACGATAGGTTGCTATAAATTCAAATCCTTTATTGCTGATACTACCTGCATTCAAGACCGGGAAACTTTCGATGTATCCGGCTGCATAGGAAATGGGAACATTGACTAACATATCCTCTGTTTTTTTATGATAGTAATCTAGGGTGAATGAAAGTTTATTATCGAACAAGCCAATATCCAATCCTAGATCTGTTGAATACTGCGTTTCCCATTTCACATTGGGATTGGCCGGGGTCATCGGAAGCCCTCCGGTGGTTTGGATATCATTCAGGTAATACCACACTTGATTAAAAGCTACCGTACTTTGGTATTGATACTGCGCAATATCGGAATTACCTAACACGCCATAACTTCCCCTGACTTTCAGTTCACTAATGAAGGGAATATCCTGCATAAAGGATTCTTCGCTGATACGCCACCCTGCAGACACTGAAGGAAAATTACCGAAGCGATATCGATTACTGAAGTTGGCCGAACCATCACGTCTGAAGTTTACCGTAAAAAGATATTTGCTATCGTAGCTATAATTGACTCTACCCAATAAAGAGTACATCGCAGACTGTCCTATTCCCGAACCTACTATTCTGGAAGCGGCATCGCGAGACAGGCCTAAGATCAACAGATCAGGGCTTGGCAAATCACGTGCACGGGCATTCAGACCATAATAACGGGAAGTTTCGGCTGTTAAACCAGCCAAGGCACTGATGCTGTGTTTCCCGATATACTTGTCATAAGATAGGGTATTTTCGTAGAGGACACGGTTATTACGTCCATTGGATATATTTAGTTCGTCGGGATCAAAATTCTGATATTGACCGACAGAATAGGCAGACGTATAATTCTGTGTTCTGTTCCTATACAGGTCTATTCCAAGGTTAAACTTATAGGTCAGGCCTTCCATGATATCATAGGTGGCCCATAGATTGCCATTGCTACTGAAACTCTCATCATTGTTCCAATTGAGGTATGCATTTGCCAATGCACTCGCCACATCAGTGCCGTTTCCAGCGCCTGCAAATCCGGTGGAGCTACTAGGATCGTAGATGGGCAGCGTGGAAGACCAACGTTGTGCATCGATAATATTTTTATCGCTCCAGTCTCTTGTGTTATAACTCAGCAGCAATGTTTGTCCGATTTTCAATTTTCCCTTCGTGAAATCGGAGATAAATTGCATACCATAATTTTTTGATCCGTCCTGAATAACAATAGGTTTATCGGATCCATAGGTTCCATTAATCCGATAGCGCGTGTTTTCGGAACCACCGCTAATGGATAACGCATGCTTTTGATACTCGCCTGTTCGCAGTAAAGCATCCACCATATTGTATCCCTCACCGATAGCTGCCGGATCGGACAAAGCCTGTAAATAATCTGTACGCGAAGGGGTTTGATTGTACATGGATTCGTTGATCAATTCCGCCAATTGTTGCCCGTTTAACAGATCAATATTATGTGCTAGGGATTTGAGGCCTCCAAAGCCATTGTAGTCGATCTTAGGCGGCCCTGCGATTCCTCTTTTGGTCGTGACCAAGATCACACCATTTGCGCCACGCGATCCGTATATGGCAGCCGAAGCGGCATCCTTGAGCACCTGTATGCTTTCAATGTTATTCTCATCTGGCATAGCGCCACCAATCATACCGTCAACCACATAGAGTGGATCGGTATTGTTGATAGAGCCTACACCACGTATTCTTATTGTTCCTGCATTAACTTGTACACCGGGTACTCCACTTTGCATCACCGCCTGAAAGCCTCCCGGAACCTTTAACATATCCTCGGTATTTACCGTAGAGATTGCCGAGGTCAAGTCGACTTTTTTCTGTGTACCATAACCGATGACAACCACTTCATCGATCTCGTCTGATGCCGGAGCCAATACCATATCAATCTGCGTCCGCCCCGCAACATTTTCTTCATGTGCCAAAAACCCCACTGACGAAATAACCAGTACTGCATTGCCGGGGGCTGTAATGCGGTATACACCTACTGCATCGGTCGTCGTCGCCCACCTCGTTCCTTTTACCGTAACACTGACTCCCGGCAATGGTTGCCCAACTTCACTTCTGACTGTTCCATTGATGGAAATATCGCTTTCTTGCGCAACCAGCTCCAGCGGTTGCGCGAATGATACCGCCAAAAAAAAGAACAAAAATGGATAGATTATCTTCCTTACTTGTTTTTCCATAATTCTTTCTGTTTAAAATTCAACTTTTTCCCTATCGCTATCCAAGCGCGATGCGCTCACAAGAGCCGGATCATTATTTGAACCGCCAATAATCCAAATTAAATAACTGTTCCGATTCTCCTTTGAAGACCAAAAACAGATCATGGACACCTTTTGTCTTTGTTATCTTGGCAGAGAATGTCTTCCATTTATCCCATCCTCCTGTATCATCGACGGTACATATACCAAGTAGCGGTCCATCTATGCTTCCGGTTCTAATTTCAATGTTTCCACCCTTCTTGGAGGCTGCACTGATGTGAAACGACCGCGCACCTTTTTTAAAATCTACGCCTTGCACTTTTAGATAATCTCCATCCTGTATATCTGTCACATACATTCCGGCATTCCCATCCGTATCTGTCTTAAGTCCCTCGCTCCAAGCTATGGTTTCGGCCTCTATCCTTTTATAGGGATCTATTGTTCCTAACTGCTCAACAGGAGTTCCTTCATACCACCACGGAAGCTCTTGTATCGAACCATCTGTGTTAAACTCCATTTTTGCCACCGCAACAGAACGTCGTTCATGGTGCTTATCGGTTATCATAAAATTCAATTTATAATTGAACCCAAACACATATGTACTCCCTTTATAATCGATAATCCCTGGATGATTTCCAGACGATCTTCCATCGGGCTTCATAATGTACCCTCCAAAATCCCATGGCCCCACGGGGCTATTGCTCGTTGCATAGGCCATACCCTCCGGGCAACAAGTACTGGCATAAGCCATGTAGTAAATATCATTCCGTTTATATAACCATGGTCCTTCCTGAAAATGATACGGGTCTTCTTTTCCTTCCTCCTTGGCAAAAGAAGCGTCTTTTACGATTTCACCGGTATAGGAAATCATATCCTCGTTCAGTTTCACATACCACAGATTTGGATTCCCCCAGTACAAATAGGCTTGTCCGTCGTCATCTATGAATACCGAAGGATCAATTGTATCGTAATCGCCACTGATTAAATGTGTGCCTATAGGATCCGTAAAAGGTCCATATGGACTATCCGCTACCAGGACACCGATACCTCGCCCATGGAGCGTGACATACAGATAAAACTTACCATTGCGCTCAATACATTGATGAGCCCAAGCTCCATTTTCAGAATTACCCCATCCAGCCGAAGCTGGCCAATCAAACGTATCCAGCGAAGCGACGATACCGTGATCCGTCCAGTTAACCATATCCGTGGACGTATATAGTAACCAGTTCCTCATTAGGAAACCAGCCATCCCTTCGGGGGCATTATCATCATCATGCGTTGTATAGAGAAACACGGTATCATTATAAACCATTGGCGCGGGATCGGCCGTAAACTTTGTTTGAATCACAGGATTTTGAGCACGCACGATGCTAAACAATGAACAAACCAACGACGTTAAAAAGATATATTTTTTCATTTTTATAATTAGTTTACAATTTTAGAATTTGACATCTAGTTTCTGCCCGTTATAGCTAACCTTTTTCGCCGTGCCATCTTGTAACACAATAGTAAATGTCCGATTTGACAACATGCCTTCATAATTTCCTTTCCGTTCACCAATGGTCAACTTCCGTGCTCCGTTGTTCCACACGAATGGGATTTCGGTATAGACACCGTTCTCATAGTTGTAGTTATCAAACTCATCTTCGTAAAGTGTGAAAGCACCATCTGCTCCTGCATAAACCTTTATTTCCAAATTATCCCATTTCTTTTCCGTAGCGTATTGTACTTTTGGTCCCAGCGGAATAATACTACCTGCTTTGATGTATAAAGGAATATTGTCGATAGATGTCTCCCGAGTGATTTCCTGTCCGCCATTGTATTTCTGGTTAGTCCAGTAGTCGTACCAGATCGTTCCGGCAGGAAGATAAACCTGTGTAGACTTTGATTCGGTAAAATCTACCGCATGAAACTGTTCGTTTCCGGTATTTTCCTGTTTATTCCAACCGGTAGACTCATCTACCGCAACTACTTTTTCAGTGGTATACTGTGCTTTGACAACCGGTGCTACAAGAATAGATTTACCAAACATGTATTGATCATTGATATTCCATACTTTTTTATCCTGCGCAAAATCCATAACCAATGCCCGCATAAAGCTAGACTGGTTTTTTGTCACATCCCACGATGTGGAATAAATATAAGGCAAGAAGCTATAACGCAAATTGATTGCCTTTTCAATGGCATCGTAGATGGGTTCACCTTTTTCTCCAAAATAATAGATCTCTCTTTTAATATCTGTACCATGCGAACGCATCATCGGGGTGAAAGCTCCCTGTTGTATCCAGCGTACATATAATTCCTGGAAGTGCGGATTTTTCGTAGCCGTACCATCATTCCATGTCTTATTATAGGCTCCGACAAAAAATCCGCCGATATCAGCGTTGAAATTCGGATTTCCGGTAAGGGTAAAGTTCAGTCCCGCTGGAATCTGATTGCGGAACGATTCCCAAGATGAACCGATATCGCCCGACCACACATTGGCGCCATAGCGTTGCTGGCCCGCGAATCCCGAACGCGTCAGGATAAATACACGCTTATCTGAAGATGTCTTTCTTTGGTTATCATAGACACCCCCTACGGTCATTAGCGGATAGGCATTGCGGACTTTACGGAACGACCCCATCGCCGTCCTGGTGTCCATATCTTCCGGTTTGAAATGCAGGTGATCCGGCTCAGTCGAGTCCATCCACCAACCATCGATATTCAAATCATGGAGACGGGTCAGGTTCTTCCAATAAATGTCGCGCCCCTCTGCACTATAAGCATCATATACCCGTACACCGGATGGATATTCTGGATTAGGAGGCCATGTTTCCAACCCCGACTCCGGCCATGTCTGAAAATTAAACAACAGTCCTTTGCTGTCCAATTCCCGATAGGGTTTAGTCTGCGGGCCGAAAGATGACCATATCGAAATGATAAGGTTTGCATTTTTGCTGTGAACTTCATCGACCATCTGCTTTGGATTGGGGAACTCTGGGTTGAGAAATTCCATCGCGTTCCACTGGTAGTTGTTGCCCCAATATTGCCAGTCTTGGATAATTCCATCCAAAGGAACTTCCAATTCGCGATACTTTTCAACGACTTCAAGCAATTCCTTTTGGCTTTTGTAGCGCTCACGGCTTTGCCAGAAGCCATAGGTCCACAATGGAAACATCGGCACCTGTCCGGTCAATTGACGCATCTGGGCTATGACACCATCCGCATGGCCGCCATACATGAAGTAGTAATCGACAAGATCTCCAACTTCAGACTCAAAGGAGGTTTCCGCCGGGCTATCCGCAAAATGGGTAGGTGAATAATTATCCCAAAAGAGACCATATCCTTTTACGGACTGGATAAAGGTCACTACGTCTTCCACATTGCCCTGTACTAGGTTTCGGTTTTCATTTCTTTGGGACATCTTACCGTTTTGCAGGATGCCGAGTCCGTATACAGGTTCATCCTTTTCTAGCAGGAACGCTTGTTTGACCCGATAGGTATCGTCTCCGGCATCATTGAATGGCGTAAACACCGGTGTTCCTTTTTCAGTCAGGAGATTTTTCCCCTTTTTGTCAGCAAACGATACTTGTCCATTATTGAAATCCACATTGACGACAATTTCTTCGGTCTTCAACAGCAAGGTCGAGCCTTTCTTCGTGACCGTAAAATTTACGTTTTGCGGATCTGATACAACGGAAAGACTTTCCTTTTGGTAAGACTGTCCGTGTGGAACTTTAATCACCCGAGCAGTTGCCGGATTGAAAAACTGTATTTCCAGATCGATATCCTTAAGTACAGTCTTGATACCTTGTTCTGTTTTGCGATAATCTTGCGCCTGCAGCTGCAAAATGAGAAACAGGCTGATGATTGTTGTTATAAATAATTTATGCATAATTTTATTTTTATTGCTTATTTTAAGGGTATAAACTTCTACAGTGGTTATATTTTGATTAAAAAACTACTTAGAAAATTTCCAGTAGTCAAAATAGGCCAGTTCACCTACTCCGTGTCCTTTGAAGACAAAGTATATGTCCTGTATGCCTGTGGCTTTTTTCACATCGATGGTTTCCAAGCTCCACCTATCACTACCTCCGGTACGGGGAATATTTACTGTCCCCAGCAATTCACCGTCCACACCACCAACACGTACGTTATGAACCAGGCTTCGCCCGATTCACGAGAATTAATCTTTCCATCCGGCGAAAAATACTGTACCACAATCGGTACACCGTATCCCACAGCCAAACCACCTAGATTCGCCATAAACATCCGGGTCGATGTCAATTTCGTAATCTCGTTCGTATCGCGTGTTAGCGAAGCATTGAGTGCGCCATAGGGCACATTGATTAAAGTGTAAAGCATCGACAATCCCACGTACGTCACATAGGCATATACCAATGAACCGGAAAATCCGTTACAAAAACACAGAATAGCAAATCCGGTGAGTGGTATACCTCCTAAAATAAGGTAAGAGCGGTATTTTCCCATTTTGGGATTGCGTTTATCGACAAAGGCACCTACAATGGGATCCCAGATCACATCGACAATCCGGACGACAAGGAACATGACACCGGCAGCGGCAGCAGAAATTCCAAAGACATTCGTGTAAAAAATAAGCAGGTACATCGAAACCGTTTGGTATATAAGGTTCTGTGCCAAATCGCCAGATCCGAATCCAATACGTTGTATTTGTGATAACTTATAAAAGCCTTTTGATTCGTTAACCGAACGTGTTTTTGCCTGCATATTAAATATTTATTATTGGTGGTTTATTATTGTGCTTTGTTACTTTCCGCTTTAGAAAAATCACAAAAGTAAAGGTACTGTTATCTGTCACGACTACTTATGACCTGTGTTACATCCAATCTCCTTTCTGTTGCAGGCACTATAGTATTTGTTACATTTTCGTTTCTTTTTGTTTCTTCATACTATTTCATTGCTATTTTGCATCAAAAAAACCATGTTACACATCGTGAATAAATCACAGATTATGTATCTTTCGAAAAAGTAACCGAAAAACCGATGTTAAGATTTGTTACCATATTCGTATTTCTTTTTTATACCACTGTAGAAGTCAGCGGACAAGCCACACGTATACACGATCATCGGGATTATGGGTTTGGAGAGCTATCTTCTAACCTCATCAGGAGTATCCGCCAGGATCAAGATGGATATATATGGATTGCCACAGAATACGGTTTAAACAAATTCGATGGTGTGCGTTTTGTGCAGTACCTCCATGATGTACAAGATACGAGCTCGATCTCTAGCAATCATGTGACGATAATCCATCAAGACGATAACAACCGCTTGTGGGTTGGGTGTTCGAACGGTCTACAATATTATGACAGAGATCGTGAACAATTTGTTCATATCACGTTTCCTGATCAAATAGCACCCCATATCACCGATATTTTGACCCGTAAAGATGGTTCCTTATGGGTCGCTACTTCTGGTTGGGGTATTTTTTCTATAGATGCGTCCCGACGAGTAGCCAGTTCATTGGAACACATTAACCAACTGGCAGGAGGTATGTATGGACGTAAGTTTTTAGAAGATAGTAACCGACATATGTGGATAGCTGTAGACCGTGTCGGTGTGGTATGCTTATCGCCCGATCACAAAAAAGTAGATGAAAAAATAGCAAAGCTAAACCTCCCCATGCCTGCAGGTGGTGGATATAATATGTTAGAAACCGCATCTGGCGATTTTATATTAAGTGAAGGATCTCACATTGTGTGTGTTAACAAATCAAAAACACAGGCTTATCCACTTTCGTTTGAGAAGGGGAAACGTCCCAAAATTAACGATGTACAACATGCTGAAAACGCTTCTATCATCATCAGTACAGAAAATGATGGTATATGGTATTTGGACACCTCTCAACAGCCTCTCCTAATCAAACAAGCTGAATTCTCTAATTTGGACAATAATTATACTAAAGCCCGAATACAGACAGTCTTACAAGACAGAGAAAAAAACCTTTGGCTCGGCTGGTTTCAGCGAGGGCTCGTATTCATTCCGTCGTCCAGTAAACAGTTTGAATTCTGGCGAATACTAGAACGCGAGGAGTCAGATAGCAAAAAAATAAACACGATTACTAGCGATCGGCATAAACATGTCTGGTATAGTGTGGAGAGTAAAGGTGTTTTTAAGACGGACAATTCGGGAGAAGTTCTCGAATCTTATCCCCAATTACTTCGTGTAACACAATTATTGGAAGATGTGCATGGTAATATATGGTTTTTGTCGTTCGATAAAGGATTGGGTAAAATAGATGTCGAAAACGAGAAAGTTACTTTCCTGAATCTATTTGTAGGGCAAGAGCTAAACGCGATGGTTATTGGAAAGGATAATAAACTTTACATATCCACCTTCGGTAGTGGTTTTATAGAATATGACCCCCATACAAATACCTCAAGAAAATTTAGCATGAACAATACCACTGCTTACAGTGGTGTGTTAGGAAATGATTGGATCACGACCATGCTCCGCGATAAAGACGGACTGATCTGGCTAGGACACCATAAAGGAATCAGTTGTTACGATCCACAAAAAAATGCGTTCACAAATCAATGGGCGAACAATAGTCTTTCCGAACAAATCGTACTGTCACTACTGCAAGATCAGCATCAAAACCTTTGGGTAGGCACATATAATGGACTGCATAAAATTGCTAAAGATACACGGCAACTATCGAGCTATACGACCAACAACGGGCTCTCGAGTAATGTTATTTCCGGACTAGGCGAAGATAAACAAGGTAATATATGGTGTAGTACATTTAATGGTATTAAATATGTAAACCCAACCGATAATAAAGTTGTAAACTACTATACGGGAGATGGGCTAGTCGACCGCTCGTACAACAACTCTGTTTATCATCAAGATGCAGATGGAAAGATCTACTATGGCGGAAAACAGGGCATCACTTCATTCTTTCCGCAACAGATTCACATATCCGAATATACACACCCCGTGTATATTACGAACTTATACATCCGAAACCAAACCATCAAACCGGGAGACCTGTCGGGCGGGAAACCAATCTACACACAAGGACTTTCTACGGCTAACACGTTTTATTTTGGGAGTCAGGATGATAGCTTTACGTTGGAATTATCAACTATGGATTTCAATAGTCCGGAAAACATCCATTACGAGTATCGATTGAAAGGCTTCAACAAAACCTGGAACACGACCCTACCAGGTGTCAATCTCATTACATATAACAATCTGTCGCCAGGGGAACACGAACTAGAAATCAGAGCCTGCAAATTCGGCGCCTATTCGGAGAGCAAATTCGTCACGTTGCATGTTATGCCTCCATGGTATCGTAGCACGCTTGCTTATCTCATCTACCTAGCGGTATTCATTGGCATACTTACCCTGATTGCCAATTATCTTCGGGAGCGCCGGCTGGAAAAGTTACATGCCTATAAACTTCAGCTTTTTACAGATATCTCCCACGAGATCCGTTCTCCCCTAACACTGGTTCTTAGCCCCATCGATAAGTTGATTAAAAATGCGACCGATATACATGCAAAAGAAACCCTGCAAAATATGCGTAGAAATGCACATCGCATTTTAAATCTTGTCAACCAACTGCTCGATATCCGGAAATTGGAAAGTGGCCAGCTTCAATTAAAATTTCAAGAAACAAATCTAACTGCGTTTATCATGCAGTGTGCCGACTCTTTTGAACAACAAGCCGAGGAAAGAAATATAGCCTTTCAGATCACTGCCGATGCTACCTACATACCGGTTTGGATGGACACGAATAGTCTGGATAAGGTACTCCATAATCTGCTGTCAAACGCTTTTAAATATACACCAGAAGGCGGTACGATAGCGGTCCACGTCACGTCACATTTCAACAAACAGAACACTAAACACCCTAGTTATGCTGAAATAACGGTCTCAGACACCGGTCCAGGCATCCCAGAAGATGATACTGTCAAGATTTTCAAACGATTTTATCAGGGCAACAACCAGGTTTCCGGAGGACAACAAGGATCAGGTATCGGCTTGCATCTTACCCAGGTATTGGTTGAGAAACACGGAGGAAGTGTATTTGCGGAAAACCGGACAGATAGGTCCGGAAGCCGCTTTTTCGTGAAAATACCATTGGGTACCAGCCATTTACCAAAAACACAGTTGATAAAAGATAATGATGATAAAAATACAGTGATTGAAAAACCACGTATCACATCGACCGCAGCAGAACCTGTCGTTTCCAGTGTCATTCCGCACAAAACAAATTTCAAGGTCCTTGTGGTTGACGATGAGAAAGACATTCTACGTTATGTAAGCCAGGAACTGCAAAGTATCTATAAAATTATATCTGCGGAAAATGGGAGTGATGCCTTTCAACTTGCCCTTTCACAGCTTCCTGATTTAGTTATATCAGATGTCTCCATGCCCGATATGGATGGGTTTGAACTCGTCAAAAAAATAAAGAGTAATAGCTCGACCAATCATATTCCGGTTATCTTACTCACGGCCAAAATAAACCACGAAGACCGTATGCAGGGAATCGGTTTAGGTGCCGACGCATATCTCACCAAGCCATTTCTTATCGAAGAGTTATTGATCATGGCCGAGAACTTGATTAAAAACCGGATGACCGTTAAAGGGAAATATTCGGGCGCGCAGGAGCAGGAAGGAAAAGTAAAGACGATCTCCTTTAAATCAAGCGATGAAATCCTGATGGAACGCATCGTTAGCATCATTAACAAATACCTGGAAGACCCTAGCCTCAACGTGCAGTTGTTAGCCGATGAAGTTGGATTAAGCCGAGTACAGTTACACCGTAAAGTGAAGGCTTTAACGGGTATTTCGACGAGCGAGTTTATTCGAAATATCCGTCTGAAGCAAGCCGAAAAATTACTCTTGGATAAGCAAATGAATATTTCTCAGGTAGCTTACGCATTGGGATTTACCAATCAAACACATTTCTCGACACTGTTTAAAAAAATGTATGGTTTGAGTCCATCGGAATACATTAACCGACACGCGAAGCAGCATAGTTGATATGCTTTATTTCACGGGTGTTGGTTAAGAAATATTTAATTAACATAAACCTAACAATAACATCATACAAGCATCTTACTTTTAACCCTATTACCTCCATTTCACATAGGACTATAATTTAAGATGGCAATTTTATTCAGGTATGTATTTCTTCCGGTGTTCTTTTTATGTACAGGTAAGGTGCTTCTTGCTCAAAACGATGCTCCTTCTCCACCGCTCATACGGGAATCGATGCGTGAAAATCCCGATTTGGCATTTAAACAGATAAGAAGAACATTACAAGCCGCTTTAGCCGATGGCCGTGACTACCAGGCGGCAGTCTGCTACGGACAACTAGGTGAGTTATACTATTTTCAAGCAGCCTATCTACAAGCACTGGACAATTTCTACCGGGCCGAGGCCCTGCTCAGAAAACAAAAACAGCTGCCGGAACTGGCAGCGATATGGATTAAAATCGGTGAAACAAAATTCCATAACAAACAATATCCTTCATCCTTAGAAGCCTTTGAACAGGGACTTGCCTTATATAAATCGGTAGACGCAGAGGAGGGTATAGCCGACGCCCTGGCACACATCGGACAGGTGCACGTGTACCAGCCCTTTAGAATAAAGAATCCAACAGTCATCACCGTCTTGTTCGATCTGCCGCGGCACACCATACCTCTTTTGCGACACCGAATCCATTTTTGGAAAGACAATCAACTCTTCTTCTACAACATCGTAGTATGAAAATTCGTTGTCGTCGGCAAGAAAC
Source organism: Sphingobacterium sp. FBM7-1 (assembly GCF_020687765.1). Lineage (GTDB taxonomy): Bacteria > Bacteroidota > Bacteroidia > Sphingobacteriales > Sphingobacteriaceae > Sphingobacterium. The sequence goes on from NZ_JAJEWJ010000001.1 coordinate 20,468, forward strand.
CAGAGATTTTTTGATTTATCTATAAAAAAGTCGACAAGTTTTTTTGAAAACCATAGGATGTCATCACCTGGCTAATTTCTTCTACAAACCGGTTCGTTTTCAGATCCAACAATTGTAACTGTTGATGTTGCTTGATCCATAAACGCTCTTGGACATCTATGTACTCACGCTCGTAACCATTAAAATGCCATTGATATACAGAACTGATTCCTTTTCTAAAATAATCAAATGTTGCTCCGTTATAGAGGTTCAGCATGGTTTGGGTGCGGATACTGATTCGGCCATCGGGCAGACTACTGATCCCCTTGACCATATTATCCGACAATCCAATATTGGCGTCAATATGTCTGAAGATATGTATCCGCCCTATGGTCTACGTCTATGAATACTCCTATGTGGTGGGTAGCTTTGCTGGATGAGCAAAGAGGAAAAAAGAACACAGATGTTTGCCATGATCGCAGACTGGCAGCAGAGCGGTATGAGCAAGAAACGATACTGCGAGGAAAATGGGATCAATGAGGCTACGTTTTATTACTGGTTTTCGCGCAGCAAAGAAAACGCTACATCCAGCGGCGGCTTTATAGCGATGGATAAGACCGGCAGAAAAGGCGATGTTGAGGTTATCTACCCCAATGGTGTGCGGATCAAAGTAGATACCGATCTTGGTTTACTTTGCCAGCTGATCCGTCTTTACTGATATGTTTTCGCTAGGTTCCTCGCACCGTTTTTATTTATATGATGGCCACTGCGACATGCGCAAGAGTTTTGACGGCCTATGCGGCCTGGTCATTTCGGTTATGCAGCGCCGGCCGACCAGTGGCGAGGTGTTCGTGTTCCTGAACCGTAGCCGTACCCATATCAAACTTCTTCACTGGGAACACGGGGGCTTTGTTCTTTATTACAAACGTCTGGAGCAGGGTACTTTTGGTACATCTTCACTTAAAAAAGGGGAGCTGTCATGGAGCGATCTGGTATTGCTCATCGAGGGCGTCCAGATTGTAAAAAGCATACAGAAAAAACGTTATTCACTGCCACAAAAACAGCTTTTTTGATTGCAACAGTGCAGATAAAACCATACCTTTAAGGTATGGAAACAGCGCTGGAAAACCTCTCGAAAGAAGACCTTCTGAAGGTTGTTTCCAGCCGTGATGAAGAAATAGATTATCTAAAATCACAGCTTGCCATGTACAAGCGGATGCAGTTCGGCCAGAAGCGTGAGCGCTTCCAGGGCGATCCCAACCAGAGAGAACTCCCCTTTGAAGCAGCACCTGTAGAAGTAGAGCAACAGCAGGAGGAAATCAAACAAAAGATCGAATATACCCGCAAACGTCCCAACCATAAGGGACGTGCAAAGTTGCCTAAACACCTTCCCGTACAGGAGATCGATATTTACCCTGAAGGCGACCTGACGGATATGATATGCATCGGGAAGGAGATTACCGAGGAATTGGAGTGCGAACCGGCAAAGTTCTATATCAAACGCTATATCCGTTATAAATACACGCCTAAAAATGGAGATGGCGTTAAGATCGGCGAGCTTCCCGAACGTGTCATCGAAAGAGGTATCCCCGGAGCAGGCCTGTTGGCGATGATATTGACGGGGAAATATATGGACCATCTCCCGCTGTACCGACAGAAGCAGATCTTCGCCAGAGAAAACATACAGATCGCCTCCTCAACGATCGAAGGCTGGACAAAGGAGGCACTGATCAAACTCGAGCCGTTGTATGAACAGCTCGCCTTCGATACAAAAGCAAAAGGTTACCTGCAGGCTGACGAGACGCCCATAAAAGTACTCGACAGCGATAAAAAAGGCGCTGCCCATCAGGGGTGGTATTGGGTATACCACTGCCCATTGGACAGGACCGTACTGTTTGACTATAATCCTTCACGTGGTGGCCACGTGCCTAAATCCATGCTGGATAACTTTAAGGGTTATCTGCAGACGGATGGATATCCCGCCTATGATAAATATGGCAAAAAGAAAGGTATCACCCATCTGGCCTGCTGGGCACATGCACGTCGTGAGTTCGAGAAAGCACTGCAGAATGACCGTCCAAGGGCTGAAAAGGCACTGCTGATGATACAGGGGCTTTATAACATCGAGCGTAAGGCAAAAGAAGAAAACCTATCACCCCAGCAGATCAAGGAACTTCGTCTAAAAGAATCGCTGGATATCATCAACGAGATGGGCAAGTGGATCTTTGAGGAGATAAAAAATACCTTGCCAAAGAGCCAGATCGGTAAAGCCATGGCATATGCGTATGCCAGATGGGATGCGCTTTCGGCTTATCTGAACGACGGAAATCTGCAGATAGACAATAATCTGGTCGAGAATGCTATCAGACCTGTCGCCCTCGGTCGCAAGAACTGGCTCTTCGCCGGCAGCCATGAAGCCGCACAGCGATCGGCAATGATATACTCGTTCTTGGCCATCTGTAAAAAGCATGAGGTGAACCCGTACCAGTGGTTAAAACATACCCTACTGAACATAGCATCCATAAACCACAAAAATATCAAAGATCTGTATCCGCAGAACTATAAGCAAATTATTGACAAATCAAATATGTAGTTCATAGGGCGGATACATTATTTAAAGATGTTATTAAAAGTAACATCTGTTCGTGAAAGTAATGTAGAAGTTAAAGATTTAGTTCAAATTGATTGGGATGTAGAACAAATTCCAATTGATCAAAAAGATGATAGACTGACTCCATTTTTGATCGTTCGTTTTCTGCAAACATTGAAATCTATTGTCCGAAAGGGTTTAAAGAAAAATTATTATAAAGTTCAAGAAAATCTTAATAATCGTATTAAAGGCAAAATTCTAGTTGGTCAACATATTAAACAAAATATTTATAAAAATCGTTTTACAGCTACATATTGTAAATATCAGGTATTTGGTGAAGATCATATTGAAAATCGTTTTTTGAAGAAAGTTCTCCGATTTGTTATTAGTTATGTAGAAAATCATAAAGTTCTTCTATCCTAAAATTACAAAGTACTACAGGAAACAATAAGATATTGTAGACCAGCATTTGAATTAATATCTGATGATGTTAGTGAAAATGAATTAAATCAAATAAAACATAATCCATTTTACAAAGATTACAAAGAGGCAATTCATATCGGTAATCATATTTTAAAAAGATTTGCCTTTAATATTACGAAGACTTCTTCGGAAAAGGTCGCTACACCACCTTTTTGGATTGATATGCCTAGACTATTTGAAATGTATGTTTTCAGTAAAATGATTGAGGACAATCCTGATTCAAAGCGTGACATATTATATCAATTTTCAACTTATGGTAACGCGTTGGATATTTTGGTTTCTAAGGATGGTTATCAGATGGTCATCGATGCAAAATATAAACTTCATTACCAAAATAGTCACTTACATCAAGATATTAGACAGGTAGCTGGTTATGCACGATTAAATAAAGTTCGTGATAAACTTAATGTTACAGATGATAGCAATGTTGATTGTTTGATTATTTATCCTGATATCAAAAATGGAACTGATGATTTTACTTTAGTAAATATAATTGATAAAAGAGAACCAATTAAGGTTTATCATAAGGTATATAAGTTAGGAGTGAAGCTTCCATTAATTAGTTAATTAACTAAAATGTTGTTACAACCAATAAAAATATCACAAAATAAAAACGCACCATCTAAAAGGTGGTGCGTTTTGTGGTGTAAATTTTGTAACTGATTTATTATCAGCGCTAATTGTGGAGTCGGAGGTATTTGAACCCATATTTTCTATGTTACAAAACACCTATCTATAATTTAGTTTTTTCAAATAATATCTCGCAAACTTTTACACTTTCTTTACACCTTATAAAAAACAAAACCCTTGAATAACAATGTGTTATCAAGGGTTTGAAGTACCTAGGGCGGGAATCGAACCCGCACTCCCTTAACGGGAACAGGATTTTAAGTCCTGCGTGTCTACCAGTTCCACCACCTAGGCAACTGAGCGAAAGACGAGATTCGAACTCGCGACCCCAACCTTGGCAAGGTTGTGCTCTACCAACTGAGCTACTTTCGCTTGCGACGATGCAAATATAGATAGAAAATCTTATTCCAAAAATTATTTTCATCCTTTTTAATATTGTAGAAGCTAACCGTCTAAAAATGTGCGTAATATTTTTCTTACTCTGTTCTTTTCAATAGGCCCCATTAGTTAAATGGTGCAATATTTGCTTATTTTTGCCGAAGATCGATATTTGTTATGAAGCAGTTCTATTTATTTTTTTTGATATTCACCGTGATGACGATAGGAACCTGGCAGCGGGTAAAAGCCGATACCTATCCCGAAGTTGTTTTCGACAATAGTTTGGTGAAAGGCGTTTATGCTAAAAGTAAAGTAAGCTATGAGGGGCGCTCCTGGGTAGAAAATTTAAATCGTCACCTCTTGGTGTCCGATACGCTCTTTTTTACACCGGGGAATGCGCTTTCTTTACGCTATAAGTCTGCCCCGGACGGTGATTGGCAAGTTGATTTACAATATAGCCGACAAAAGCTCAATTATCAGGTGGAGCGTACCGACTTTCTGGTGATTAAATTGTATATCCAATCTAAAAATACAAAAGAAGAGCAGCTACCTACGATCAGTATTCAGCAAAAGGAAACAGAGACAAATCCGCTGAAGCTCGCTTCGTATATTAAAAAAATAACATATGATAAATGGATAGATGTGCGTATTCCGATAGCGGACTTCCGGAATTTACATGTCAAAGAACCTATTACAGCTATGCGTTTCGCTCAAAACGGTGCAAGCACGGATATGCACTCCCTCTTTATCGACCAAGTAGAATTTCTGACGAAAGATGTTTCCCAAGTGAAACTGTCCTCCCCAGCGATATTATCGGGTATCACCGCTTATGATAAGCAAGTCCGTTTGCAGTGGCAATTGCCACTGACACCATCCATTCGTTATATTAAAATATACCGATCTGAAGATAAAGAAAATTTCCAGCCAGTTGGAATTCGCCCCGTATCTATGCAGGGCTGTCTAGATTACGTGCCTGAGGTGAATAAAACCTATTACTATAAGATTACTTGGGTAGACTATAATTACGAAGAATCTCCATTCTCCGAAATCAAGGAAGTGAAAACAAAAGAACTCGAAAAGGCAGAGATGCTGGATCTGGTCCAAAGTGCCCACGTCAATTATTTCGTAGAAAATTACGATATCAACAGTGGTATGTATCTTCCATTTCGACTGAAAGAACGGGCCGTGGTTTCTGTAAAAGAAAGCGGAAACGCCATTTTGAGTCTTATCGTGGGGGTAGAAAAAGAGCGTATAAACCGATCGTTAGCCGTTGGACGCATTTCCCGGATGGTCTATTTCCTAGCGAAAGCACAAAGTCATTTAGGTGTTTTTCCTGCTTATTTTGACGGACGCACAGGTTTGCCAGAGCATCGAAACAACGAATCCACGTACGATATCCTAGCTACTTCATCGATTATAGAAGCACTATTGGTCGCACGTCAATATTTTTCGAAGGAAGAGGAAGCAGAAACAGATTTACGAAAACGGATCACCGCTCTTTGGGAAAATATTAAATGGAATGAATTAGTTGCACCGGGATATGATGATGTACTGGTCGAAAAGATATCGGTGGCGGATTCCACTTATCACTACCCTACATTGGGCGGAATAAACGAATCCATGAACGCCTATTTACTGGCTATGAGTTCTCCAAAACACGCCATTCCACTGTCAGCTTACGAAAATGGAATTAAAAATATCGATTTAGCTTATTCCTCCGCCTACAATAAGATGGACAGTCTCGCTCGAGATACGGTGGCTACACTTATGCGAACTTTCCGGTACGCGATTAATCCCCTTCAACATAGGCCGGATTATATGGCTACCCGGGTTTCCATTTTTCAAGATACCATTATGTACGGCGAGCACCTTCCTTTTGGCTTTTCTGGATCTACCTTACTGGATTTATACAAACCATTTTTCACCATAGACCCGAGTCTATTGCGCGACGGTAAAGTCAATTACGAAGAAGCTATTCGGAATTATATACAAGTACGCAAACGACAGGATAATGAAATAGGAGTGGGCTCCACCGATTCCGACGTGTGGGGTTTCTATCAACGTATGGACAGTATCGGAAACTATCGTATTAATCCGGCGATTGGGCCGTCCTCCATGTTTATACTAAAGGATGAAGGGGAAAAGGCAGTGTTGGCATTGTACCATAACTATGGGGAGAACTTTTTTACAGAGTATGGATTTCGCGCATGGCTTGATTTACGTAACAATGATGTATCGGATGAGTATTTTGCGACCAATCAGGCAGCGATCACCGTGTCGATTGAAAATGCACGTAGCGGGCTGATCTGGAATCTATATAAAGAGATCCCCGAAATCAAGGCCCTATTCACAAAGTTATTCGGCCCAGATAAATAAAAGGGAAGCATGTCGTTTAAGATGAAAATTACTATCTTTACAGAGATACTTAAAAAGCAAATTTCATGAAATATCTAGGTACTGTAGCGTTTTCTATTATCGTTGCTTTAGGGACAACATCTTGTAAACAACAGGCGATTATGGTCAATCCCGGTGCTGTTGTATCTAAAGATGGTACGGACGACGGTTTGAAAAATGTAAAAGGGGAGTTTAAAGATGCAACCCGCACCGATGAGGGGATTAAATTCACCTTATCCTCCGATTTACTTTTTCCGACAAATTCCTCTTATCTAACGGACAAAGCAAAAGTCGAATTGAGCAAGTTGTCTAAACTATTGACCAATGATTCCGCTAGAGAGGTTCGCGTAGAAGGCCATACCGACGCAACGGGTACGGCTGAATACAATCAATGGTTATCTGAAAAAAGAGCAGCGTCGGTAAAGAAGTTTTTGGAAGATGCCGGTGTAGCCTCGTCGCGTATTTCTACAAAGGGCTTAGGGCAATCTGCTCCGGTCGCTGATAATAAAACGCCAGAAGGTCGCCAGCAGAACCGTCGTGTAGAAGTTATTATTTTAAATTAGATAAAAAAACACGTCATAAGGTGAAGCGACCTTATGACGTGTTTTTTTTATTACATTCGTTCTGCTACCCGTTTTTCAATATGATCAAGCACGAGATTGAAATAATCAACGTTATTTAAGGTAGATGCGAGATTAAGTCCGCCTGGACTGAAAACATTGATTTCCATTATCTTGTCTCCGACGATATCTAGACCAACAAAATACATTCCGTCTTCTTTCAATTTTTCGGTCACTTGGGATACCGTTGCTAAAATAGTATCATTAATATCGGCCGGTTCTGCGCTTCCGCCTTGATGAATGTTGCTCCGGATATCACCTTTTTTTTGTATGCGATTAACAGAAGCATATTTACCATCAATAATGACGGGGTCGCCGTCTAATAGAAAAAAGCGGATATCGCCATTTGCAGCCTCCGGTAAGTATTCTTGCGCCAGCAGATAACCATCTCTTGTAATCACCTCTACGGTTTGTTTCAAGTTATGTCGTTCATCTTTTTTCACTAGGAAAACATTTTTCCCACCAGACCCCGTTAGCGGTTTTAATATAATCTGATGGTCCTGTTTCTCCAAAAAATCGACAACGTCCTGATAGGACCGGGTGATCATCGTTTTTGGACGGATTTGTTTCGGAAAATACTCCAGATAGAGTTTATTGGTTGCTTCCACTAATTTGTCCGGATCGTTGATGACCCAAGTACCCTGCCGTTTGATAAGTTGCGCGAATTGCAATGCCGTCGGCGATGCCCAAGGTCTGTTAATCATGTCGAGTACAGGATCATAACGTAGCCACAGCACGTCCATTTGAGAAGCATCTATATATTGCTTCTCTTTATTACGCACCTTTTCTAAAAACTGTTCCTGATTTTCGATGTTTTCCGAAGGATCGACGACGCGACAATGAGCCCCTATATTATGCTCGTTGTGGTAGGTGAAGTCGGCAAGACCTATATAAAATATAGTATGCCCGCGCTTGTGCGCTTTTAAAGCAAGTACAGTCGTCGTAAATGCGGGTTCCTCCTTATGTGTCTGATTGATTAAGAATGCGATGTTCATATATTTAATATAATACTAGTAATTAATCATTTTAAAAATGCTGGCAAATTGATTTAAATCTTTAAGTTTTTCGGTATAAGGTTCTTGTAGGTAGCGCGGCGTAATACGTGGCTGTCTCAATACCCCACGTTGGATCAAATCATGCACGATAGGCAGATAGTCCTCTCGAATCTTGCCGATCATAAGCAGGTTGAGGTTTTTACCCTGCTGAATGTATTGAATAATTTCTTTGAATCCTTGTAAATAGGCGGTATCCTTTGTGAGCCCTCCCGAGCGATATACGCGCATGGTCATTGTAAAGGCTGTATTGGTACCAAAAGCATATTCTTCGTGTAGCATAGTAAATGTTTCCACAAACGAGTAGCCGAGCAGCATGTGGCGCACAGCAATGACGCGACCTGCCAAGATTCGTAAACGCTCATTCGTCAGTCCGCCCACCAAAAATTCAGCCAGTACGGCAAGCCCTTCCTGCAATTGCTCGTATCCGGGAACACCCAAGCGAAAAAAGCTGAAAGGCTGTTCTTTGCCGTTAAAATACGTAACGATATGCGTGCCCACTTCATGCTGAATCAAGGCGCGTGCACGCTTTTGACTGATCCGGTATTGTTTACTAATATTCAAGACACCATGGTTTACCATAACCCCTGCGATATCGTCACGTACCCGTACACTCGTTTTGAATCCAGGCGATTGGCGCTGCAGGAAAGCCATTTCCTCCTCCGCCAACTTGGCGAAGCTCTGTGCGTCTAAATACTCCTCTTCCGGCACCTGTCGTTCTGGCTGTGCGATGTTGTCGATGACCGTAAGCACCGCTTTCGCCAGTTCATAGAGCCGTTCATCTACGTTCCCGAAGACCATCAAGCTTCCATATTTGAAGTCCGAGGTACCTCGAGAGGCCAACATAGTCATCATATCGTCCAACTCCCGACGCTTATCTCTAAAAAGATAGGCGATAGTGGGGTCGTAGATATCTTCAATACGCAGATTATAGAGGTTTCTCTTCACGATATCCGGATCAATCGGAATCGGACGGTAATGGAACACCGGCGTTTTTCGAAATTTATCTTTTTTAAACTGTAACCATGCCTCGTGCGAGTTAGTCGGCGTGGTCAATAACAAAAAATCAAACTTTTGACTCTCTTTCGCCAGCGCACGGTCAATATCGTATATCTCTTCGTGGAGTTTTTCCTGCCCTTTCATTTTAAAATGCGCCGCCTGCGCCGTCGTATAAAGCCGTACGAATTCAAAAAATAGTCTTGAAAGACCCTTTGCCAGTGATTCCCGAAAGACCCTCGCCAATAAGGGAAGGAAAGTGCCGTCGAGCGTCTCATACCTTTTCCGGACGGAGATACCCAACGTCAAAACAATATTACTTTTCGTGTCCTCTGTGTTGACCAAAAGCGGACAGCGCGGAGGCCGAGGCAACTTCGTTTCTTTTTGGAGTTCGATATGCAAATCGGGCGCTTCGGTCTCTATATTTTTTTTTAGATACTCTGCCAATACAAGCGCATTTTTTTGGGAAAGATGAATAGCCATGTCAGCCGTCTGTTCTTCCGGCGCATTCCAGACTTCAATGAGTAAGCAAGTGCCAAACTCATTGGCTAATGTCGCTGCCAATTGAGGAATCCAACGACTGACCTGATCGTCGTCGTCTCCCGGAGAAAAAATAATACTTGCTGCTTCCGACTTTGCCAGTTCGGATAATACCCGATCTTTGCCGGTAGGAGGAATGCGGTATATAAATAAATAAGGGACGATCTTGTTAAAAACAATTTTTCCCTTATTAGGAATCTGTTTATGTATCGGTGCTCCACTTTTAATTGCCCGTATTAATTGCGGCAATATCTTATCTTTAAACTCCATATATCGTTAAGTTTTGCAAATCTTTTAAGACATGGAGCAGTAACTGTTTGTAGGCCAGGATAGCAGGCTGATAAGGCTGGCCGGTCCATTCATTCATGAAATCTTTTCGGAACTCTATGGAGAGTACACAGCCATGGGCACCGAATTTATGGAGTATATGTTGGGCGAGGTTGCCTCCTTTAAATTTTACGTTTTCACGGATATCAATTGGGTCACCTAAAAGCTGCTGATTCCGCACGCTTTCCACAAAACGGTCGACTACCGGCCTCCATCGTTCTTGGTTGTATTGGGTACCCAAGTTTATCTGTGGGTTGGCGTGTTTATCCACCGGTTCCTCTTCGCTAATGCGTTGGGCATTATAGGTATGTACGTCAAAAACGATAAAAAAACCATGTTGCTCGATTGTCTGCTGGATATAACGATCGATTTGTCGGTAGAAATCCCGATAATCTTCATAAAGCTGTTCTAACACTGTGGAGGGCAACGTATCTTTCCACACAGTTAACCCCCAAGCCTGTTCTGGTCGGAGGTATACCGCGTCTTCTTCCTTTCGATTCACGTCCAATTGAAAGCGGGAAGTCCCGACAACAAGTCGGTTCACCGGTAGTTCCGATATGGAGGCCGTATAAGGATCTTCCTCCCTAAGCCTTTGCGTTTCATCTAACAGAATAAATTGCTCTGCGATCGAATCTACCTGATGCCCGTCATGGACCGCAAATGCCCAATAAGGACTGTCAGCAACCTGTATACTGTATTGAAATAATGACGCCATAACTATTCTGTCTTTTGTTAAATAATAACATGTTAATCGACAAATAGTTTTAGCGGCCTACTTCTCTATATTATGTTTGGCCTTTTTACAACGGGCCTTCTGTTAAGGAATCGTTCGAAGGTGGGATGTCGTCGTCCTTCCGTTTCTCTACCGTGATTTTGCACTCTGTCAACAGTGCTGCCAGCGCACCTATTGCCGCAAATATCGGTGCAAATACAACACCTACAACACCAATAGTAACGGGGAAGCTCATAATTTCCTTTCCAGACTTATCCGATATACTGATTTTTGTTACATTGCCTTCCGCGATAATCTCTTTGATTTTCTTTAACAGGTTCTCACCGTTTACGATGAATGTTTCTTTTAGTGACATAATATTCGTTTTTAATGTTCAATATAAAGCATAACAAGCAGGGTTGTCGCTTTGTTCTTCGTTATCTAACAACAAATTAACGACGAATCAGATGGAAATAAGAGCGAAATCAGGTTAATAAGTCGTTAAAATAGGCGAAAGCCCCTTTATCGTCGGTGAAAGATGTGGAGCATTACCTGCTCCACTGATATTTTACCCCAAAACTATACCACCTTCCGGGCATAGGGATGGCACTCGTTTCGATATACGTGATATCAAAAATATTTTGTGCATCTACATACATCGAAAGAAACGGAAAGCTATATCCAATTCGTAAATCCGTTAAGAAATAGGATTTATCTGATATGCGCTGATGGAAGCGATTAGCTATAGAAGCATTCCAAATCCTATTGTTTGCCATGAGGAGTAGTTTTCCCTGGTGTTTTAGATTTTCCAAACTGTATTTGGATATAATCCCCTCTGTTTGCTCCAGGGAGGCATCTAGGTAGTTGTATCCTAGATTGACTCGATAACGTATATTGTTTACTTGAAACGTATATAGAAAATTAGTATTTATCCCGTGTACTTTGTTTTTACCGATATTAAATGGTTGGTAAGGATCGTTTACATCCGTTTTTATCCAATCGATAAAATCTCGGATGTTCCGATAAAAATATCCTCCATGTGCAATAAAATTTGTGCTTTGGAATTTAATCGCGCCTTCAGTTTGCCAGGCATCTTCCGAAAATAAGTCCGGATTGCCGATATTTCCCGGGCGTTGGTTTAAATAAAGATCTGTAAACGAGGGGATACGCTGACTTGACCCGGTGTTGAACACCAGTTTCCATGTCGGTGTGATGCTGTACCCTAAGTCGATACCGGGATAAACCTGCCAGCCATACTGTGTGTTATAGTTTATATATGCACCTGCATTGACCGTCAGGTTTTTTAGCTGTTCGGTTCTAAATTCGGCGTAAGCACCGTGGTTGTTTCGGTTGTGAACACCCATATTAGAACTTGCGATACGGTCGAGACGGGATTCCAAACCCAAACCAAAATCTCCGAATGTGGTGTGATATCGACTGTTCAGCTCCATAGAGAACGCGTTGGTATAATGCCGTGAACGTGCGGAGGAAAGGTTATGCTTAAAATAACGGTAATCATCTTCGTTATAACGGTTGGTTATGCGCGGGCTAAGATAGAAACGGTCGGAAAGTTGATGTTTGGAGCTTAAGGAAGCAAATACGGTTTCTACAATTTCTTCAGACTCCCGATCACCTGGAGCCGCATAAAAGCCATTAGCCCCGAAACGGTTATACATATAGCTGCCTAACCATTCTACCTCATTATCGTTATTTATCGCGAGATTCCCTTGATAAAATATTTTATCGTTTTGGGATGCCGTATTGTAGCGCTGTCCGTTGGATTTTTCTTTGTTATAGTAAACCTGATGTTGGTGTTTGTCATTAAACCAACTTGCACCGATTTGCGTACCGGCATGATAATAAATGCCGTCTTTGGCCTCTTCGTCTCTGTTTTTAAACGAACTTCCCGTATATACGTTGGCTTGGATCGAAGTTTTGTCTACTGTCTTGGTAATGATGTTGATTGCTCCAGTTAAAGCATTGACACCATAAATGCGTGCCGCTGCACCCCGAAGTACCTCTATTCTTTCGATAGCATCTAAAGGAATAGGCAGATTCAGGCTATGATGGGCAGTTTGCGAATCAGAAACCTTTGCTCCATTGACCAATATCAGCGTTTGTTCAAAACTCCCCCCATCAATACTTACATCCGCTTGGGCACCGAAAGGACCACGTTGTCGCAAATCGACACCATTTAAGAGTCCGAGTACTTCGTTCAAATTTTTGACAGGTAGTTGTTTAATTTGCGCTGCACTCAAAATCTCGACATTTCTATTGTCTTTACTGAAAGGAATCTGTAATCGGTTTGCATGAACGGTCACTTCCTGAATACTGTCTTGTTTTGCTTCTTGCGTGTGTCCCCACAACGGCAAAAATGCTACGGCTAATAAAATCTGGTGATTGTTTATGAATTTCATGCGGCAAAAGTATTATCTTTCCGGATTGTTGTAAGGTTCCAATTTTAATAAGATGAGTAGTCCGGTTTTAGATTTGTTCTCCAGTTTTGTGTTTATTGACCGAACATCGGCACAGCCTATATATTTACAGGTTTCCCAACAGATGATTAATGCTATTCAGCGTGGATATCTATTAGTGGGTATGAAGCTTCCGGGAACGAGAGCACTAAGCGAAGTGTTGCAAGTGCATCGCAAAACGATTATTGCGATATATGACGAACTCGAAGCGCAGGGATGGGTGGAGGTGCGGCCGAACAAGGGTACGTTCGTGGTCAATCAATCGCATCAGGTGAAAATGGATAAACCTTATGAAAAATTGGTTTCACTAGCAAAATATCCCACCTCGACCGGATTTACCTTTAGACAATCGACAATTCTGAATAATCCTTTTGAATTCTCCAAGAACCAGTTGGTTTTTAACGATGGGCAACCAGACATACGGCTCACACAAATGCAGAACCTTTCCCGCTGGTATAGTGCGTCAATGAAACGTAAGCACAACTTGAAACGTCTTACGGGGCATAATATGGAAGGAAGTGAATATTTTAGGGAGCAATTGAGCAACTATTTGAATTTTTCAAGGGGCCTGCATATTTCTAAAAATAACTTACTCATCACGCGCAGTGTGGAAATGAGTTTATATATTATTTCGCAAATCTTGCTTTCGAAAGGTGATCAGGTTTTAGTCGGTGATTTGAGTATGTTTTCGGCCAACATGGTTTTTCAACAAACAGGTGCCAAGGTACGTACGATCCCTTTAGATGAAAATGGTATTGACGTGGATTACATCCGGACACACTTCCAACCGGGACAAATTCGTATGGTGTACGTAACGCCCCACCATCACTATCCCACGACCGTCACCCTCTCGGCCCAAAGACGAATCTCGTTGTTGCAGTTGGCGCGGGAATACGGCTTTGTTATCGTGGAGGACGACTACGACTACGATTTCCAGTACGAACAGACGGCCGTGATGCCATTGGCGAGTGGCGATATCGATGGCATGGTGGTCTATGTAGGCGCTTTTGGCAAAACACTCGCACCGGCCTTTCAAACTGGTTTTGTGGTCGCTCCGGATAACTTCATTGCGGAGATGCGTAAATACCTGGCTATTATCGACCGGCAAGGAGACGTGATTATGGAACAGGCATTAGGAGAGATGATCGAAGAAGGGGAGGTGCACCGGCATCTCAAAAAATCGCTGAAGGTATACCGCGAGCGTCGGGATCTGTTCTGTGAAATTTTGGAAACTCGTTTCGACGGACTCGTCAAGTTTCAAAAACCTGCCGGTGGCCTAGCGTTATGGACGGCGTGGACCCCGGGTTTTTCTCTTTTTCAACTCGCCAATAAATGCCGGCAAGGAGACTTATTTATCCCCAAGAATATATTATACCAAAACAATATTCGATCTGCCATGCGTCTCGGGTTCGGCCATTTAAATGAAACGGAAATAGAACAGTCGTTGGAGGTACTGCGGAGAGCAGTGATGAAAACAATCTAATGCCACTCCGGCCGGCCTATGATCTCCCGGTTTTCAATCGGCATACTATCTTCTTGTTTGCTTGGCATATCTCGTGGGTCCAATACAGGCTGCCCGGCATCCACCCAGGCTGAAAACCAGAAAGAGCTGGTACGCAGGATGGATTTTCGCATCCGATCTTCTACCATGCCCTGCATACGTGTGTGGTATGCACTTGCATAGGCATCCGAATAGGTGGAAATCAGGATATTGTTCCGGGTAATATAACTTCGCTGGAGCGGCTTCGGAAAGGTTACAGAAAGTTCCTTTTCCAATAGTAAAACAGAGTCGACAAGCGCATTGCTTTCACGCACGATGGTCCAGGCCGAGTCGAGCGGGCTGTGGAGATAAACAGCTTTTCCGACGAATAGATTATACGCATCGGCAAACATTTCAGGCAACCTACTTTCCCAAAATGCGTGAATACCGATTTGTCCGGTCAGCTGTCCATTATAATTCCGTGTGGTATGGAGCGGCACATGCGCGTCCGACACGTAATGACCCAGGTCGGCCGAATGGCGAATTACCGCTTCTGTATTCTTTTCTCGGAACGCCTTGACTAACTTTTGGTAAGTAAAATAGATCTGCCAAGGCACGATGCCATTAGCAAGCAATTTACGTTCTTCGAATTTTGCGGTCGCTTGGCTCCAATGTATAGGAATGGAATCCACATGGCCGCCTTCATATTCTTCCACATCAATAAAATGCCGGGGAGATTCCAGCGAGTCAACATAACATCTTTTATCCGCGTCTACCGCTTTTTCGGAAATGATATCAATGTGTTTTTTGTAGAAAGCTGCTAACGGAGCGGGCAAAGGAAATACGGCGACATGATTGATTTTTTTGTGGGCATAGAATCCCCATGAACTGAACAATGCGATCAGGAACATGCCCAATAGATAACGATATGTGCTGTACATAATTCACTTGTATAGATGGTTTGTTATAAAGCTAATAATTTTTCATTAAATATTGGCTATTCATTCACTAATTAATGGAAATTTAGTACTTTGGGCGAGATAGAGATTAGAAGATGAAAATATTGTACGGCGTGCAAGGGACTGGAAACGGCCATCTATGTAGGGCGTTGGACATCATCCCGATATTACAGACTTTGGGCGAAGTAGATGTGCTGGTGAGCGGCATTCAGGCCGATATAGAATTGCCATTTCCGGTTAAATATCGTTTGCACGGTTTGAGCTTTATTTTTGGAAAATCGGGCGGTGTTGACCTCTGGCGGACCTTTATGAGCTCGACCGTTCGACGGTTTATTAAAGAGATCAATACGCTGCCGGTGGAAAAATACGATTTGATTATCAATGATTTCGAACCGATTTCGGCTTGGGCCTGCCAAACACGGGATATCCCCTGTATTGGGCTAAGCCATCAGATCGCCGCACTGCATCCTACCAGTCCGAAGCCCGAAGAAACCGATATGCTGGGCAAGTTTATTATGAAGAATTATGCACCTGCCAGCACCTCGTACGGTTTTCATTTTAAAACGTATAACGACCACATTTACACGCCGGTAATCCGAGAGTCGGTCCGTCAGCTCGATCCCAAAGATCAAGGACATTACACCGTGTATCTACCTTCGTACGACGATGCCCATTTATTGAAAAACTTATCAAAGTTTCCCGATGTGCATTGGGATGTTTATTCGAAACATAATAAAAGTAAGTTTACCGTTAAAAATGTTACCATTAATCCTATCCAGAGCGATACCTTTGTAAACAGTATGGCAAACGCTTCTGGCGTGCTGTGCGGAGCTGGATTTGAAACGCCGGCAGAAGCCCTGTTTTTGCAAAAGAAACTGTTGGTCATTCCGATGAAAAATCAATATGAACAACATTTAAATGCAGCAGCCTTGGAGCAGATGGGCGTTCCGGTTATCGGTAGTTTAAAGAAGAAATTTGATTATGCGATCGAGGCTTGGCTCAATAGCAAAAACAAAGTAATGGTTGATTATCCCAATATGACGCGGGAGATTGTCACCAATATCGTAGAAAAACATACACCATGAATAGTAAAAAAATAGCTTTTGCCATGATGGCCCTGACCTGCACGGGATTGTCCGTAACACAGGCACAAGTATTAAAATCCAACACAGATACCGTTTCCTATGTTTTAGGGAAGGATGTGGGCAACTCCTTGTCTCGCACGGGGATTACGATCCAGTCCGAAAGCTTTTTGCAAGGTGTCAACGATGCGCTACAGGGTAAAGAGGCTTTAATCGGCGACGAAGAAAGCATGCGTATTATGCAGTTGGCCTTCACCAAAGCAGCAGAAGAACGCACCAAGGTTTTTAGAGAGCAGGAAGCGGCGTTTTTCGATACGATCAAAAATAAAGCTGGTATACAGCATCTGGAAGATGGACTTTATTATGAAGTGATCGAAGAAGGGGCCGGTGCAAAACCAAGCAGCGAGGACGAAGTGACCGTACATTATAAAGGGAGCTTAGCCAATGGGAAAGTTTTTGACGATTCCTACCAGCGGGGCGCACCCTTAGATATTGATTTAGGTAATGTTATTAAAGGCTGGCAAATCGGTATTCCGTTGATGGCGACAGGTTCAAAATATCGCTTGTATATTCCCTCGAAACTAGGTTACGGAGAGCGGGGCGCAGGAGCCGATATCCCTCCTTATAGTGCGCTGATTTTCGAGATTGAATTAATAGGAATTAAAGATCAGGAAGCGCCTTTATAAAGACGTTTTGTTACGGTTTTTTTTAAGTTAGGAAAGATGGTAGCGTTAACAAAATTAGGTCAGTCCGAACTGCAGGTAGCACCTGTCGGCCTAGGAGCGATGTCGCTCAAAGGCGGAGCTACCAAACAGAACAGTGACGTGATACAGCATGCCGTAGCAGCAGGCATTAATTATGTGGATACCGCCGACCTTTATGAACGCGGCATGAATGAAGATATGGTGGGTCAGGCTATCGAGCCGATACGTCAGCAAATTATTCTGGCCACTAAAGTGGGCAATCAATGGCGTTCCGATGGCAGCACCTGGGACTGGAAAGCCTCCAAACCGTATATTATAAAAACGGTGGAAGCCTCCTTAACTCGGTTGCGCACGGATTACATCGATTTATACCAGCTGCATGGCGGCACGATGGATGATCCGATCGACGAGATTATTGAAGCCTTCGAGCAGCTGGTGAAAGCAGGAAAGATCCGTTACTATGGCCTTTCTTCTATACGTCCGAATGTGATCCGAACATATGCGGAAAAATCGAATATCGTGAGTGTGATGATGCAGTACAATCTGCTGGACAGGCGGCCTGAAGTTGTTTTTCCACTTTTGTGCGAAAAAAAGATTTCGGTGATCAGCCGGGGAGCGCTGACACAGGGTTTGTTGATCGATAAGCCCGTGAAAAATTTTCTGCAACTAACCTCCGGAGAAGTAGGACACGCTCAGCGGAATGTCGAAAAATTGGCGGATAGCCTTGCCGTCAGTAAATCGCAGCTCTTGTTAGCCTACGTGCTTAATCATTCCGCAGTCGATGTCGCCGCCGTAGGCGTGCGCACGCTCGCGCAGTTAGATGATCTTCAGGAAGCGATAAAGCGCCCGCTTATACTATCGGATAGCGAGCGGTCGGAATTGGAGCGAGGGATCCGAAAATTGCATTATACAGAACATCTATAAACAAAAAGAGACGTGCCACAGCACGTCTCTTTTTGTTTATAGATGTTGTTCGTTTTTTACGAAAGTACAAACTGGACATCCGCGTGGAATTTAACATCCTCGCTTACCATAACCCCACCTGTTTCTAACGCTGCGTTCCAGGTCAAGCCAAAATCTTGACGATTAATCTTACCATTTATCGTATAGCCCACTTTTTGATTTCCCCAAGGATCTTTCGCCAAGCCACCGAATTCGGCAACAAACGTAGCAGGTTTGGTAACGTCTTTTACCGTCAAATCACCTGTTAATTTGTATTCGTCATCAGCAGTCTTTTCGATTTTCGTCGTTTTGAAACGAATCGTAGGATAGGCATCTGTATTAAAGAAATCCACACTTTTTAAGTGTTCGTCCCGCGATTCACTTTTCGTATTGATAGAAGCCGTTTTAATTGCCACATCTACCGTAGCTTGCGATAAATCTTCCGCTTTTCCATCAACCGTAACATCAAAGTCGTGAAAATACCCTTTGACGTTTGAAATCATCATGTGTTTTACTTTAAATTCTATCTCGCTATGCGCTTTGTCTAAACTCCATGTTGCCATAATCTTATTTCCTTTTTTTATTTAAACTTTAATCCTTTTGAACAATACAAATATCAACCCAAAATAAGCATTATGCATTGACGTATGATAAGAAAATAAAAAAAATTAAAACAACGATGTCTGTCCCGAGTCGTTGAGATTAATATCATCTGGATTGGTAATCTCGAGACTAATATCCGCATCCGTCTGCGTAGCTGACGGCTTCGTTTCGGCTTGGTCCTCCTCCTGCACGGCTGGCTGATCGATCACTGTATCTTCCGTGTTTGCCGTATTCCGGTCATCGTCGGAGGAAGGGGATTCTGCCGCCGGCATCACCTCGGTCAAATCCACGTCTTGCGTAATCAACTTCACTCTTTTAACCGTATGGAAAGAAAGCCGGTTTCCCTGTGCACGCATACCTTTGATATCGATAATTTCGTTGAGCGGTTGTTCCAGCGTTTCGGGTGTCTGTGATTTACCTTTAAGCAGGTCTACCCGAACCACCGGCTCCAGACCGTTGGTCAATATAAGGAGTTTGGAGCCAGGCGTATCGTTAATGAACGATACCCGTTTACCCAGCGGCTGATCGTCAAATTTAAACCGTTTCACATAATAGGTTCCCGATTTACCATCTTGATGAATTGCCGTATACACATGTTCCGGAGCAAACTTCTCCATCCGCAGCACATTGCTATCGAAATGGTTACTGAGGTCGAAACTAGAGAACTCGTAAGAACCATCCGGATACACCAGTAAGATTTTATCGTCGCCATCAAATTCTCCTAAATAGTGACCACGTTCGTCCGCATTGAGGCGGCGGAGGACATCGTCAAACCATATCTTGCGTCCGGCTAGCGTAGACACGCCCGCGTTTTTGAAAGCAATTTTTTTTACGGGGTATTTGGAAACAATATTCCCCTGAGATGCTCTTCCTTTGATGGCAATTTCTGCAAAATCGATGTCAAAGTTCAACTTCCGCAATTTGGAGTGTGGTTTTAGTTGAATGTTCACTACTTCAGCCTCCCCATTCGGGTTAGCCGTGAAATAAAGCACTTTAGAGCCTTTGGTGCCTTTAGAAATATCGTATTCTTTGTCCCGCGTTACCGCCGTAACGGCAAACCGCTTTACGTAGCTGGTGCCGGATGTACCATCCTTATAAATCGTATTGTAAATTGTCCGTTCATCGCCTTTTTTGAACACGGCGACGTGAATAATATCTTTACCGACGAAGACTTTGTCCTGCACTTTGGTGACCGCATATTTGCCGTCCGCCCGAAAGACAATGATATCGTCAATATCCGAACATTCCGATACAAATTCATCTTTTCGCATTCCCGTACCGATAAAACCTTCTTCCCGGTTGACATATAATTTTGCATTGGCTAAGGCCACTTGGGAGGCCTCTACCTTGTCGAAAATACGGATCTCCGTTTTACGTTCCCGTCCTTTCGCATATTTGCTCCGCAAATGCTCAAACCAGTCTATCGTATACTCCGTTAGGTTACGAAGGTTCCGCTTCACCACTTTAATGTCATCTTCGAGCGCTCGCATTTGCTCGTCGGCCTTTTTTACATCAAAACGGGTGATGCTACTCATTGGTTTATCGATGAGCCGTTTATAATCCTCCGCTGTAATGGCGCGATAAAACTGATCGAAAAAAGGTTCGAAGAGTCTGTCCAATACCTGTACAACCGTATCAAAATCGCCTGAATTCTCGTAGTCAGGGTGTTTGTACATCCCTTCCTGGATGAAAATCTTTAACAAGGAGCTGAAGAATATCTTTTCCTGCAGCTCATGGAGCTTGATTTCCAATTCCCTTTTTAGCAACGCTTTGGTCTGGTTGGTATTCTGGATCAGGATATCATTCACACTCATAAAGTGTGGCTTATTATCGATGATGACACAGGTATTGGGCGAGATAGATGTTTCGCAAGCAGTGAACGCATAGAGTGCATCAATCGTCACATCGGGCGATATACCCGGGGCGAGGTGTACAATAATTTCCACATGTTCCGCGGTATTGTCCTCGATACGTTTGATTTTGATTTTACTCTTTTCGTTGGCCGCGACCACGCTATCGATCAAACCACCCGTTGTTGTTCCGAAAGGGATTTCAGTAATGGCCAAAGTTTTCTTATCCCGCTCTTCGATTTTGGCACGCACCCGGATTTTTCCGCCACGGCGACCTTCGTTATAATTGGACACGTCGGCCAATCCACCGGTTGGAAAATCTGGTAACAAATTCGGACGCTCCCCTCGAAGCACTTGTATAGAGGCATCGATCAACTCGATAAAATTGTGGGGCATGATCTTAGTCGCCAATCCCACGGCAATACCTTCGGCGCCCTGCGCCAATAGGAGTGGGAATTTAACCGGTAGGGTGACAGGTTCTTTATTCCGGCCATCGTAGCTCAATTGCCATTCGGTGGTATCCGGGTTGAAGACCACTTCGTTAGCGAACTTAGACAAACGTCCTTCAATATAACGCGCCGCCGCTGCAGAATCCCCTGTGATGGGATCGCCCCAGTTTCCCTGACAGTCGATCAAAAGATCTTTCTGGCCGATCTGCACCATAGCGTCACCAATAGAGGCGTCGCCGTGCGGGTGGTATTTCATCGTATTACCGATGACATTGGCCGCTTTGTTATAGCGCCCGTCGTCCATCTCCTTCAGCGAATGCAGAATCCGACGCTGTACCGGTTTAAAACCATCGTTGATATGGGGAACGGCACGATCCAGGATGACGTAAGAAGCATAATCCAAAAACCAATTCTCATACAAGCCCGATAAAGGGATGGTAGTAGAATTTGATTCGTGTTCTGGATGTTCTGTATTCTGCGCTGAATTGCCGTTTGGAAAATTTGTCTCTTCGCTCATTTAAAATAAAATGCCTTTTATTTTGATACCGTGTATGTTATTTTGAATTACGTAAAAGTACAAAAAAACGAAGAACCGCAGAAAAAATAGCCTACCTATTTGTTTCGTTCTGGATAACGACGGAAATCATTGTCGTATGTTTTTGCGTGGTAGTGCGAGGAATTGTTTTTATATCGATGCCGTGCAAAATTTTCGACACATATTTTTGCCTGGTAGCACGAGGAATTGTTTTTATATCGATGCCGTGCAAAATTTTCGACACATATTTTTGCCTGGTAGCGCGAGGAATTGTTTTTATATCGATGCCGTGCAAAATTTTCGACACATATTTTTGCGTGGTAGCGCGAGGAATTGTTTTTATATCGATACAATGCCACGACAGCTTTTAACGGAACAAAATCTTCGACTGGTAAATTTACTTGGTCAGATGACAATATGAAAACATTGGCTGTCGGAACAAAATATGCTTCAGTTAATTTTGCTGAGTCATCTGACGTTTCATTTTCGTCATCTGACGTTTCGTTTTCGTTAGACGTTTTTTTGTCTTTGTTAGATGACTTTTTGTTTTTGTTAGACGTTTCTTATTTTTCTATGGTTGTTACTGCAAGTATGTAAAAAACAACTTTAAATACTTTTTAGGGCTGTTTTTTGATGAAAAAGCATATTGTAAATAAGCCTTTTATGGGGCAAAATCCTGCCAAACAGATTTTTGAGGTACCCTCATTTTGGCAGGATTTTATCCTATGCATATCAGAAAAAATGTGTAAGCCACGTCGCGGCTCGAGCGACACGAAAATGAAATACTCCTTTATTCTCTAAACCACATTACAATTTATAACGAAAGTTAAGTAATATTGTATATGATTTCATTTGCTAACGCTAAAATCAATATCGGACTAAATATCGTCGGCAAGCGTTCCGATGGATATCACTTATTGGAATCTGTTTTTTATCCCTTTCCGCTTTACGATATTATTGAAATAACGGATGCACCAAATGCCTTAGAAACAACACTGACGATAACAGGGATGGATTTGTCGGTCCGGTCGGATAATTTATGTCTTCGGGCGCATCATTTACTGGCTGAAAAATATCGGTTGCCCGCCGTCCATATTCATTTACATAAGCAAATCCCTTTCGGCGCAGGGTTAGGCGGAGGGTCATCTGACGCTGCATCTGTGTTAAAAATGCTGAACGAGAAATTTAATCTTGGCCTTTCCATCTCCGAATTGGAGCAGGAAGCCGAAAAATTAGGTGCAGACTGCCCATTTTTTATTCAGAATACACCGCAGTATGCGGAGGGAATTGGAACAGATTTTTCGGATATCACATTGGATTTATCGGATAAGTTTGTCGTGCTTATAAAACCGTCGGTAAACATCGCAACGGCGGAGGCTTACCAACATGTAACGCCACGTCCGTCTGGAGAGGATTTAAGAAAATTGTTGAAGCTCCCCGTACAGGATTGGAAATATTACGTCAACAACGATTTTGAAGAGGGTATTTTCGAACAGCATCCCTGCATTCGGGAAGTTAAATTGGCGTTGTATGCAAGTGGAGCACTATACGCTTCCATGTCTGGATCTGGTTCGGCCGTGTATGGCATCTTCCGGGAACCAGTCGATCTGACGCCTTTAAAAGATTTAGGTACATGCTATTACCCTACTATACTATAGCTTTTTAAGCTAGAGTGAAAAATAGTTGCGAATGTTTTTTTCATCTGCTTTAATTTGATCGCGCATCGTCTCCAGCGAATCAAACCACTGATCGTGACGAATAAATTTCAGGAATTTTACCCGTAGGGTGGTGGAATAGATATCGTCTTTAAAATCTAACAGATTGATCTCTATTTTGCGGGTCATCCCATCGACCGTTGGCCGCGTGCCGATATAAGCCATTCCTTTTGCAATGCGATCGGGCTGAGGCGTGATATACTCACCGGTGTGTACGGTGGACATATTCGCGTAAATCTCTACTTCTACCGCATAAATGCCGTAAGCAGGGATAAGCTTGTGTGCTTCGTGGATGTTGAGATTTGCTGTAGGAAAGCCAATTTCCCGTCCAATTTGATCGCCGCGGACAACCGTACCGGTTAGCTCAAAGGGATAACCTAAGTATTTATTGGCGGTTTCAATGTCCCCCTTAATCAAAGATTCCCGGATTTTGGTGGAGGATACGGCTACATCCTCGATATCTTGTTCGGGAATCTGCTCGACGGTATAATCGTATATTTCAGCGAGCTCTTTTAAATCTTTGATAGAGCCCTGTCTATCTTTACCAAAGTGATGATCGTACCCGATAACAATCTGTTTGGTACCTAACCGTCCCACTAGCACATTACTAATGTATTCTTCGGCTGTTTGATTGGAAAAGTCGCGGGTGAAAGGCGTGATAATTAAATGATCAATACCGGAGAGCGCCAGCCGGTGGGTCTTTTCTTCGATATCGTTAATGAGACGCAGGTTGTCATCATCGGGGTTGATGATTAAACGAGGATGGGGGAAGAAAGTAAGCAAGATCGTCTCTCCGTTTCTTTCTGCCGCGCACTCTCTCAATTTGGATAATATTTTTTGATGCCCGATGTGTACCCCATCGAATGTCCCGATGGTGACGATCGCATTCGATAACGGTTCAAACTCATCTAAACTTTTATATATCTTCACTACGTATAATTAGCTGTTGTCTACTGTTGTTGAAAGGGTCGTTTTATGTAATTTAATTTTTTTAATTAAATCTTGCAAATCCCATGCATCATCCACATGAAAATCTCCACTTTTGGTCCGTCGGAGTTGACGGAGGTGCGCGCCAATTCCTAGCGCTTTTCCAAAATCATGGGCAATAGAACGGATATAAGTCCCTTTCGAGCAATTGATCCGGAAATGTACTTCGGGCATTTCAATCTTTTCAATCACAAAACTTTTCACCATGATACGGCGGGCTTTTAATTCTACTTCTTCACCACGACGGGCCTTTTCGTAGACCCGTTCGCCGTTTATTTTGATGGCAGAATGGGCGGGAGGAAATTGCTCTAGTTCTCCTACAAACTGCGAAGTCATGTCGCAGATATCAGCTTCGGTGAGATGGCTATAATCAAATGTTTGATCAACGGCTGTTTCCAGATCGTAAGAAGGGGTAGTGGCACCTAAGGAAATGATGCCGGTGTATTCTTTATCTTCGGCTTGAAAGGAGTCTATTCTTTTGGTGAATTTGCCTGTGCAGATAATCAATAATCCCGTTGCTAGGGGATCTAATGTTCCAGCATGGCCTACCTTCACTTTTTGTGGTTTTATGCTATTACGAAGCTTACCAACCACATCAAAACTTGTCCACTCCAAAGGTTTATCCACCAATAGTACTTCACCTCCGACAAAATCAAATGGAGAAGTTATTGTTTCTTCTACGTTTGTCATTATATAATTTCCAGACTACGCCCGCTAATTAACAGTCCGATAATCACGAGTCCCACAATAATACGATACCAACCGAACGCTTTAAAACCGTATTTAGTCAGTACGCTAATAAAACTTTTTATCGCTATAATAGCGACGATAAAGCCTACCAGGTTTCCGATAAGAAGCAGGTTTATTTCCTCACTGGTAAAAACATGTCCTTCTTTTAGAAACTTATACAGTTTAACCACAGATGCTCCGAGCATCATGGGGATCGCTAAAAAAAAGGAAAATTCGGCGGCAGCTTTGCGTGTTAGGCTTTGGGTCATACCGCCAACTATGGTACTTGCCGAACGCGATGTGCCGGGAATCAGGGCTAGGCATTGATACCAACCGATAATGAATGCCTGTTTGTAAGAGATTTCATCCGAGTCATCAACTTGCGGCCGGTTAAACCACTTATCTACAAACAATAAAATTATACCACCAATGACCAACATGACGGCTACCATCAACGGACTTTCTAATAAAGAATCGATGAAGTCGTTCAAGACAAGACCTAGGATAGACGCTGGAATTGCGGCCACGGCCAGTTTATAATAAAAGTCTAACGACTTAAAGAATCTTCGATAATACAGCACTAAAACGGAAAGAATCGTGCCGAGCTGTATAACGATGGTGAATAATTTGACGAAAGGAGAGGGCTCCATGCCCATTAATGCCGTTCCGATAATCATATGACCTGTTGAAGAAACAGGTAAAAATTCTGTTAATCCTTCGATGATTGCCAAAACAATCGCCTGAAAATAGGTCATCCTTAGTTATTTTTTTTGTTTTTGGGTTTGTATAAAATGGCTACGAACCCTAAAGCGAATCCGAGAACAACTACAAAGGGAGCCAGTGTTATTTTGGTAAAACTATAAATGTCTTCTGTACCCATCATGAGCAAGAATCCGAGTATAACGACCAATACACTTGCGCCGAATAGCTGATAGTTTATTTTTTCAAAAACAAAGCCGGATTTTGGCTGTGAAGTATGTTGTTGTTTTTTTTCTGACATCTTTTTATTGTTACTTATTTCCCTGAATTCATCGCGTGATGACTATCGATATAGGCTATGCGATTTTGCCTTCAGATATTTGGTGACCGCAAAATACGTGCTGAAGCCTGATATGACGATACCTAGCGCGACGACGATAAGGAAAATCGCACCAAACTCATACCAATTGCGGAGGAATACTAAATCTGGAATTTGCTGTTGTGCAAATTGCAACGTAAATATCAATAATAAAATCGCAATTAAAGCCCCTAACAGACCATGAAAGATTCCATATAGCAAGTAGGGTTTGCGGATAAAGTTTTTCGTTGCGCCAATAAGCTGCATGCTCTTGATCAGAAACCGTTGCGAATAGATTGCTAAACGAATGGTATTATTGATTAGCGCTACGGCTATAATTAACAGGACGATGGTGAAGCCGAGAACGACTATCCCGATGATACGGATGTTTTTGTTGACCATATCGATAAGTGATTCCTGATAAACCACTTCCTTTACGCGGCTATTTTTAGCAGATTTTTGAATAAAGGTTTGTATACTGTCTGTATTTGCATATTGTTCTTTCAAATACACATCGATCGATGGTAACAAGGGATTATGCCCCAGGTATTCGACAAAATCTTCTCCTAAATCTTCTTTTAGATTTTTAGCGGCCAGTTCTTTACTGATGTATTCGGTACGTAAAACGTAAGGGTCCTTCTCTAGGTCTTTTTGCATAGCGAGGACATCTCCTTCATTTACGTTGTCGTTTACAATGATATTGAGGACGATATTTTCTTTAACGTATTTTGATAGGTTTTTAGCATGTACCAAAATTAAGCCCAACAAACCTGTCATCAGTAATACCAAGGCAATGCTAATCACCGTAGATACATAAACAGACTTGGTTTTCTTTCTTGGTGAACCTTCTTCGTAAGTAGACATACGCTCTTTTAATCTATTATTATGATGCGAAAGTAAATAATAATGTGCATTTAAGAAACTATTCGTTCGAATAATTTGTTAGGGCACCTAAGACATTTAACAGCATATATACCGATTTTATTGCCTATTCTAAAATTTAATCTACCTAAATTGAGGTAAAATGGCTATTTTCGCATCTCTTTTAGATTCAGCATATCATTATGGAATACAATCATCAGTCGTTAGAAAAGAAGTGGCAGCAGTTTTGGGCGGAGAAAGGCACCTTTAAGCCTGCTGCGACAACGGATAAACCTAAATATTATGTTTTAGACATGTTTCCTTATCCATCTGGCGCAGGGTTACATGTGGGACATCCGTTAGGGTATATTGCGTCCGATATTTTTTCACGATATAAAAGATTAAAAGGTTTTAATGTATTACATCCGATGGGGTATGATTCCTTCGGATTGCCAGCCGAACAATATGCTATCCAAACCGGGCAACATCCGGCTGTTACGACGGAAGCCAACATCAAACGTTATCGGGAGCAATTGGATAATATCGGTTTTTCCTACGATTGGTCCCGGGAAGTACGCACTTCTGAGCCGGATTATTATAAATGGACACAGTGGATTTTCATGCAGCTCTTTAATGCTTGGTATAACGTAGATGCCGATAAAGCAGAGCCTATTGATTCTTTAATTAAGAGATTTGAAAATAATGGTTCAGAAGGGGTTAATGCTGTTTGTGATGAGGATGTGACGCTATTTACTGCGGCAGAATGGAAAGCCTTTTCGGAAGAAACACAACAGCTGGAATTGCTAAAATACCGGTTAGCTTATTTAAGAGAAAGTACGGTGAACTGGTGTGCTGCATTGGGAACGGTATTGGCGAATGATGAGGTAATCAATGGTGTATCTGAAAGAGGAGGATATCCGGTAGAGCAGAAGAAAATGATGCAGTGGTCCATGCGTATTACCGCCTATGCCGACCGTTTGTTGCGGGGCTTGGATACGGTAGATTGGCCTGAGCCATTAGTAGAAATGCAGCGTAACTGGATTGGGAAATCTGTGGGGGCATCGGTGAAATTTCCGCTTCCGCAATTCGTATCGAATATTGAAGTTTTCACGACGCGCGTGGATACTATTTTTGGAGTTTCTTTTATTGTTTTGGCCCCGGAACACGAATTAGTTGATACTTTAACAACGATAGGTCAACGGGCTGAAATTGAATCTTATAAAGAGAAAACTGCGAAGAAATCGGAGTTAGACCGTATGGCTGATACCAAAACGGTATCGGGTGCGTTTACGGGCTCTTATGCTAAGCATCCATTAACCGGAGCAGATGTGCCAATTTGGATCGCAGATTATGTTTTGGCAGGATACGGGACGGGGGCCGTGATGGCGGTCCCGTCTGGCGATCAGCGAGATTATGTTTTTGCAAAGCATTTTAATTTGCCGATTATAGCTATTTCGGACGTGCAAGATATCGCGGAAGAGGCTGATGCTACGAAGGAAGGCCGATATATCAACTCGGATTTCATTGATGGCATGGTCTACGAGGAGGCCGTACCCGCCTTGATCAAACGTTTGGAAGAACTGGGCTTGGGTAAGGCAAAGATAAATTATCGGATGCGGGATGCGATCTTTGGTCGCCAGCGATATTGGGGAGAACCTGTGCCGGTTTATTTTAAAGAAGGACTACCTTATTTAATAGAAGAAGAAGAGCTGCCATTGTTGCTGCCGGAGGTAGACAAATATCTACCGACAGAAACGGGGGAGCCGCCATTGGGTAGAGCGGACGGATGGAAGTATCAGGGGAAATATGATTATGAGTTGAGCACGATGCCGGGTTGGGCAGGTTCCTCTTGGTATTGGTTTCGCTATATGGATCCGACAAATAAGGAATCTTTCGCGGCTAAAGAAGCTGTTGATTATTGGAAGTCGGTTGATTTATATATAGGTGGTTCAGAGCATGCTACCGGTCATTTGCTTTACTCAAGGTTCTGGAATAAAGTGTTGAAGGATCTGGGGTATCACAACGAGGAAGAGCCGTTTAAAAAATTAATTAATCAGGGGATGATTCAAGGTCGTTCTAACTTTGTTTATCGGGTGCTGGACGACGAAGGTAAGGGAACAAATTTGTTTGTGTCTCATGGCTTGCGGGATCAGTATAGTACGATGGCACTGCATGTGGATGTCAATATCGTTTATCATGATGTGCTTGACACGGCTAAGTTTAAAGCTTTCCGACCTGATTTTGCAAATGCGGAATTCATCTTGGAGGACGGCAAATATATTTGTGGTACCGAAGTGGAAAAGATGTCAAAGTCTAAATTCAATGTGGTTAATCCAGATGACATTATAGAAACTTACGGGGCAGATACCCTTCGTCTTTATGAAATGTTCTTAGGGCCGCTTGAGCAATCAAAGCCTTGGAATACAAATGGTATTGAGGGGGTATATAAATTTTTACGTAAGGTGTGGCGTCTGTTCCATGATGCGGAAGGAAAACTCGTTATTTCTGATGAAGAGCCTACCAAAGCGGAATATAAAGCACTCCATAAAATTATCAAAAAAGTAGAGGAGGATATCGAAAGGTTTTCGTTTAATACGTCTGTTTCTGCGTTTATGATTTGCGTAAACGAACTGACCGATTTGAAATGTAATAAGCGGAAAATACTGCAAGACCTTATCATTGTTCTGGAACCCTATGCGCCGCATATCACCGAAGAATTATGGGCGTTGTTAGGAAATGAGGCGGGCACCATTTCCTATGCAACTTATCCTCCCTTCCGTCCGGAATACTTGGTGGAATCTGAATTTGCTTATCCGGTTTCTGTGAATGGAAAAATGAAAATGAACCTTTCCCTCGCGTTGGATTTAGATCCAAAAGCAGTAGAGGAAATCGTTTTAGGAAATGCAGATGTACAGCGTTATTTAGATGGAAAAGGGGTAAAGAAGGTCGTTTTTGTGAAAGGTAAGATTATCAATATCGTCGTGTGATAGGCGATTTAAGACCATACCGTGTTTATTGTTATTTTTAGTGATAAGTGGGTTTATCATTGTTTTTAATGATATTTTTACTTATCACTATTTTTGGTGATATGCTCGGGTATATTTATCTTTGAATAAAAGATAGATATGATAGCGATAATATCAGGCGACATCATCAAATCGCGTTCGGTGGATCCGAAAGTATGGGTGCCGGGGCTGGAGAACGCCATAGGTTTATACACGGAAAAATTTGATATTTTCCGTGGAGACAGTTTCCAAGCAGAACTCACCCTTGAAAATGTGTTGACGGCTACATTTTATATTAAAGCCGCTATGCGGGCCTTTAATTTGGACGTACGTATCGGTGTAGGTATCGGTACGAAGGACTATCATGCACCACGTATTAAAAACTCCTTCGGGTCTGCACTGATTCATTCGGGAGAAGCCTTCGAAGACCTAAAAAAGGAAACTATTTTATTTAAATCGGCTTATCCTAAACTTGATGAACTATGTAATGTGATGTTGCCGCTGGCTGCAGAGCTGACTACGCGTTGGACGACTAATATGGCGGAAACCGTGAAAGTAGCTTTCCAGCATGAAGATGCCAGCCAAGCTGAACTGGCTAAAATGCTGGATAAGAAATACCAAAGTCAGGTGAGTACGGAATTACAGAAAGCAGGCTACGCCAAAATAAAACGGGCGCTGGATTATTGTACAAAAGAAATATTAGCGTTATGAGTATTTTTTTCTTGAAACTCCTGCTTGCCCATTTTATCGGTGATTTTGTGCTGCAACCCAAAAAATGGGTGCAGAAACGGCAGGAAAATATTGGTTATTTACTCTTGCATATTGCTATTCATGTCGGCTTACTGCTATTATTTTTTCTTCCCGAATTATCCCAGCATTGGCAAATAATATTATTTGTAGGTTGTGCACATCTCGTGATAGATAGTGGTAAGATTTATTTTGAAAAAAAGTTTCCCCGTCATACCTTTCTGTTATTCGTCGCCGATCAGACCGCGCATCTGTTGTCTTTAATAGCGGTAATAGGATATGTTTATGGATTATCGATAGATTGGTCAATGTTATGGTCAGCAAACAATCTCTTGTATTTGTTAGCTTTTGTGCTGATCGTGTTTGTTAGCCCGATTATGTTACGTGTTTTCTTTAGCAAATGGAGGTCTGAAAAGGACGTGGCTGCCAAACCGACGCATTCTCTTGTTGATGCTGGAATGCTCATTGGTATTATGGAACGTTTGCTGATTGTGCTTTTCATCCAAGTAGGTTTTTTGTCAGGCATAGGTTTTTTGTTAGGCGCGAAATCTATTTTTCGTTTTGGCGACTTAACCAATGCAAAAGACACAAAATATACCGAATATATCCTAGTCGGAACCTTAGCAAGCTTCGTGGTAGGGATAGCCATTGGTTATGCTTTGCGCTTAGGTTTGAAGTATCTAAACTAGGGATTTTGTGCCTGAAGCCCAATCCGATACCCTGTGATCTGACTACCAAGACCTACAAAAGAAGATTTCTTAAAAATTTCCTTACGATAAATCGAGACTATGTATATATTTGTAGTCATGAGCACGACATCATATCTATCAGATCGGATTAATAACTTATCCGAATCGGCAACGCTGAAAATGACAAAATTAGGGCGCGAATTGGCGTCTAAAGGTATTAACGTAATCAGTTTAAGTGTGGGTGAGCCCGACTTTAATACGCCTGATAATGTAAAGGATGCCGCAAAGAAAGCCTTGGATGAGAATTATACGCGCTATTCTCCTGTACCAGGGTATCCCGAATTGCGCCAAGCAATTGTCAATAAGTTAAAGAATGAAAACGGCTTGACGTATGAACCTTCACAGATTGTTGTTTCGACCGGAGCTAAACAGTCTCTTTCAAATGTTATTTTGACGTTAATCAATCCAGGAGACGAGGTCATTATTCCTACACCATATTGGGTTTCGTATTCCGAAATGGTGGTATTAGCGGAGGGGAAATCTGTATTCATCGATACGGATATTGACTCGGACTTTAAGATAACACCAGAGCAGTTGGAGGCCGCTATTACTCCGAAAACGAAATTGTTTATGTTTTCTTCGCCGTGTAATCCTACAGGTTCTGTATATAGCAAAGATGAATTAGCTGCTTTGGCGAAGGTTTTTGAAAAATATCCGCAAATTTTCATTTTATCGGATGAAATTTATGAACACATTAATTTCATCGACAAACATGAATCGATTGCGCAGTTCGAGCCTATTCAGGATCGTGTGATCATTGTAAATGGTTTTTCGAAAGCATTTGCGATGACAGGCTGGCGTTTAGGATATATCGCCGCTAATAAGGAAATCGCTGCAGCTAACGATAAATTACAGGGACAAACAACTTCTGGTACGTGTTCTATCGCCCAGCGGGCAGGTATCGTTGCTTACCACGATGGTTTGGAAAGTGTAAATGAAATGAAGGAAGCTTTTTTACGCAGGCGTAAATTGGTGTACGATTTATTGAACGATATCCCAGGTGTGAAAACAAATCTTCCGGAGGGGGCATTCTATTTCTTCCCTGAAATCAGTTCGTTTTTTGGAAAGAAAGATCCGCAAGGGAATATCATTAAGGATTCTTCGGATCTTGCGCTCTATCTGCTTAACGAAGGACATGTGGCTACTGTAGGGGGAGACTCTTTTGGAAACAATAACTACATTCGACTTTCATACGCAGCTTCCGATGAAAATCTTAAAGAAGCATTAAGACGCATAAAAGAGGCGTTAGGCAAGTTGTCTTCTTAACCTTACGGTTAACGAACATATGCATAAATATTGATAGAGACGCAATAACATGTTGCGTCTCTATTTCATATAAGTCTGTATGAAACTAAAAATTGATGGTTTTATTCTGGCGCTATTCTGTTTTATAGCAGTAGCTTATTTTTTTCCACAACTATATCTGTGGGAAGAGGGTGAGGTTCTTGCTTGGATCACGAGTGTCGGGGTATCACTTATTTTCTTTTTTTATGGACTTAAATTAAGTTTTCCACAACTGAAAGCAGGGTTACGTAACTGGCGGCTCCACCTCCTGGTGCAAACCGTCACATTCGTATTGTTTCCTTTGCTTTTGCTGCCTTTCTACCCGTTTATCCAAACACAACTGCAAGGTGATTTTTGGCTTTCTTTTTTCTTTCTGGCAGCCTTACCTTCTACGGTGTCCTCTTCCGTGGTCATGGTTTCCATCGCCCGTGGAAATGTTCCTGCAGCCATTTTCAACGCGAGTATATCGGGGTTAATTGGTGTGGTAGTTACGCCGTTATGGATGCAGTTTTTTCTTGATTTTGGCGATGTTGACATATTAAATGATGTCTACTGGGGGCTAATTAAAGAGATCATCCTCCCCGTGATCATCGGATTATTGTTACAACCTTATTTTGGCAAATGGGTATGGAATCATAACAGGCAGTTGGGATTATTTGACAAGTCAATTATTCTGCTTATTGTATATAGTAGTTTCGCTGAATCCTTTGTAAGCGGCATATTCGCAAGTACGGGGTCCTTCTATCTGTTATGGATTTCTGTGGGCGTGGTTTTCCTTTTTGTATGGGTTTACGGCTTGATTTATTTTCTCGCTAAACATGTTTTTAAGTTTAGCAAAGAAGATCAGATTACAGCTTTGTTTTGTGGATCTAAAAAATCGCTGACCCATGGTTCTGTATTTGGTAAATTTTTGTTTGCTCATTCCCCTAGCGCAGGCCTCTATTTTCTTCCATTGATGCTATTTCATGCTTTTCAGATATTGGTCGTAACAGTAATTGCTCAGCGTTACGATAAGGAAGGGAAAGACGTTATTTAAACATGTCAAAGCCATATTTAGCGTTGCTCCAAAAATGGTCTAAGGCGATCATCCGTGGTTTGAAAAATTGGATTAATTCGGGCCAGTCTGTTTCTTTGAAAACCGAAATTTTCTTGTCTAACTGTGTTCCGATACGAGCAGTGTTCTTACCGTATTCATCGTAATGTTCTGGGTGCCAAATCCATTCTTCATCCAGTTCCGCATGCAATATCGTCTTGTATGTAAGGAATTGCGAAAACATCAATTCCCTTATCCCTGCATCCGGGTGGCTGATTTCAATATAAATATTGGCGGCTTTGTTATCTGCTTCCATGCGGAAGTAAAGATGTTTGATGCCTGTTTTATAATTAACCCAATTGACTTTTACGCCTTCTTCATTAGGAACTAAGGACATAAACTGGCCAAAGTTTGTCCAAAATCGCTCTTTTAATCTTTTTGCCTCTTCTTTTGAATACATAAGCTTCTGCACTATTTCGCTGACCGACTTCAAAACTAGAAATTTATCGCCAAACTTTTATAGCGCTTTTGGGTTTAAAGAATATGGATAGAAAAAAATCATTTTTACTGCTAACGGCTGTTGCCGCCGGTACAGCGCTGTATAATTTATTAAAGCCTATTAAATCGAATGTCGCCGTTATACAGGGGTTCCAAAAAGAAAAATATTTAGGCGACTGGTATGAGATAGCCCGTCTGGATTTTTATTGGGAAAAAAACCTTAAAAACGTAATGGCTACTTATTCACAGAATGAGGACGGTAGTATTCGCGTCAACAATCAGGGATATGATGCGGTAAAGGAAAAATATAAGCAAAGCATAGGTAAAGCTAATTTTGTAAGAACGGAAGAGGAGGGGGCTTTAAAAGTGTCTTTTTTCGGTCCATTTTATTCGGGATATAATGTAGTGATGCTGGATGAGGACTACCGTTACGCTTTAGTATTTGGCGAGAATCTCGACTACATGTGGATACTTTCTCGTGAAAAGACGATACCCGAAGACATCAAGCAAAAATACCTTGCTTATGCCAAACGTGCGGGATACGCTATTGATAAGCTAGTGTGGACCGTACAGGAATAAAAGAAAAGAGGCAAAGACCATCTGGTCCTGCCTCGCTTCCGTTTTGTGGAGAATATCGGAGTCGAACCGATGACCTTTTGGCTGCCAGCCAAACGCTCTAGCCAGCTGAGCTAATCCCCCTCTTTTTAAAAAACATCCAAACATAGATAAAATGGTTTATATTCACAAACTGATTTTTAAATTAGTTCTCGCGAGGCCACATTAATGGGAAAATATGGGGTTTAAAAGGGTGTAATCAAGTGTGTCGTCGGACACGATAAGATTTGCAATTTCGTGGATATCTTCCCCGCTGATCTGATTACCCAGTCCAGCATTAAACGAACGACAAAGTAACAAAGCGCTTTCCGTTCTTTCGGTGTTCTCAATAAGTTTACTTCCGCTGTAAAAATTGATTAAGGAGGTCGCAAATGCCGCAAAAGCTTCTAAAGTGAAAGGAGTAGCTTGGTGTAAAGTATAGCGCATATATTTTTCAAAATCCTGGACAATCATGTCTCGCTGTTGTGTCGTCATATTTGCAAAAATAAGATTTTAGTCAAAACCGGCATCGCTTATGAAATAAGATTTGGTCGTAATTTAACATAAACTTTATAATAAAGTCTTAATTTTATCCGCGTTAAACATATTTAAAAAAATGAAGAAAAGTTTGTTAGTTCTTTGCCTCCTTGTGTCTATTGTATTTGGCGCATTAGCACAAAAGCCCAAATATATATTTTTTATGATTGGGGATGGAATGGGTTTAAACCAGATAAATTTGACAGAAGTCTTTCTAGCGGCACAGGAAGATCGTAATACGGTATTTCCGCTTGTATTTTCTACCTTTCCTTACGCCACATTCGCGACGTCTTATTCTTTGTCTCACGGTGTGACAGATTCTGCAGCCGGCGGAACGGCTCTGGCCATTGGCAAGAAAACCAAAAATGGCGTAATCGGAATGGATAGCACGGCGACCGTTACTTATAAAAGCATCGCTTATGCAGCGAAAAATGCTGGCTTCGGTGTGGGGATTACGACCTCGGTAAGTATAGATCACGCTACTCCAGCTTCCTTTTATGCGCATCAGCCAAGTCGTAATAATTATTATGAAATTGGGCAGGATCTCATAAAATCTAATTTTGATTTTTTTGCCGGAGCGGGATTTTTAAGTCCAGATAAAAGTTCGGATAAAAAGGATGCTCCTTCTTTGTTTCCGCAATTTACGCAAGCAGGATATACGTTAGCGTATGGCTTAGATGACTATAACCGTGTGCAGCAAACAGCTGATAAAATAATTTTAATGCAGGCAAAGGAAGAGGATCCCGCTGCGTTGAAATATGCCATTGATCAGAAAGACGGCGATTTGACTTTAGCAGCGGTGACCGATGCCGCTATTACTTCGTTGTCAAAAAATGAGAACGGATTCTTTTTAATGGTAGAAGGCGGGAAGATTGATTGGTCGTCTCATGCGAATGACGCAACAACGACTATTCGGGAAGTATTAGATTTTAATGAAGCGGTTAAGCGGGCATTCGCATTCTATGAAAAATTTCCAGAAGAAACTTTGCTACTTGTCACAGCAGACCATGAGACAGGAGGAATTGCGATAGGTAACGGGAGCAGTCGCTTGAATACGAAGCTGCTGGCAAACCAACGGGTATCGCAAGGCGCGTTATCTCAAATATTGACGAGTTTAAGATCTACAAATGACGACGTGAGCTGGGAAGAAGTAAAACGTGTTTTGACGGATAACGTCGGCCTCTTTGCGGAAGTAACAGTGAGTAAGGAGGAAGAAGAAGCACTTGTGGCTATTTACGAGAAAAGCTTTGTACAGCATAAGGAAGAAACGACAAAAAGTTTGTATGCGAACGACGATAAACTGGCTAGCGAAGCTATTAATATATTGAATAAGAAGGGATCGGTGAGTTGGGCTTCAGGGGGGCATTCCGCCGCTTATATCCCCGTTTTTGCTATAGGAGCGGGAGCAGAAAAATTTTCTCACAAGATGGAAAATACGGATATTCCTAAAAAAGTGGCAGAGGCTGCCGGTTGGGATTTTTAAGAAAAAGATAGGGTATCTTAATAGATAGGGGTGTCTCTCACAAGAAGCACCCCTATTTTGTTGGAGATATTAGCGCGTATCTTCGTCGTCTGTAACCATCGAAGTTGCTTCCATGGATGTATTTGCCTGGTTGGCATCGAGTACAACAAACTGCTGTACCCGAATGTCAGTGATTTCTCTTTTGATGTTGTTAACGTCGATATAGTCTCGGTAAAGTAATGAACCTTGTATTAAGAGTCGGGTCCCTTTTTTACATTTTTTGTCTAAATGTTCCGCTAGTCTACCCCAGAAAACCAAGTTGTGCCAATAAGTAGTTTCTACCCATTCTCCTTGGCTGTTCTTAGTGTACTCATTTGTTGCGAAACGTACATTGCAAACTTTCGTGCCGGTTGTTGTCATTTTTACTTCCACATCGGCTCCCAGACGTCCGATCAGTTGTACTACATTGATTAAAGTATTCATAATATTGAATTTTTAGTTGCAATTTTGATATAGTTATATTAGTTTTATCGTGTCAGTAGCGTTGCTTTTGACATTTCAAAGTTGCGAAAGCTGGTCTAGGCTAGCCGGTAGTTAACCAATTATATGCGTTTATAAGCGATTATAAACGTTTGGGCACTAAAAGAATTATGTAAACATGAAAAAACGTATGTGTTTGGCTTGTGGCGAGCCTGTTGTTGGACGGTCGGATAAACGCTATTGTGATGACGGCTGTCGGAATGCTTACAACAATCAAAAAAACAGTATTCCTAACAGTTTTGTGCGAAAAATCAACGATGTATTAAAGCGGAATCGGCGTGTTTTGTCTGAGGTACTCGGTAAAGAAAAAATGCAAAAGGTATCCCGTGATAAATTGCTATCTAGAGGGCTTGATTTTGAATTCTTTACGGGTCAGTTTATGACGGCTAGAGGACAAATTTATTTTTTCGTTTATGAGTATGCGTATTTGCCGTTAGACGAGGAACGAATTTTAGTCGTCCGGCAAAAAATAGCCGAAGAACGTTACAAATGAGATTCGGAGACGGAACGGAGAAGTGAAAAAATAAGGGTGTGTTAATTTGCATAACGTTATTTTTTCGTTAACTTAGCAATTCATAATTCAGTCCGCTAGAGCATGGCGGCAAGTTATAATTGGTTAGTTAGGCCTCTTTCCGCCCGGATGGAGGCCTTCTTTTTTATGTGAAGTTTATGCGTTCCAAAATACAAGTTTGATCCTATAAAGCGAAAAATCCTGAAGCGGGAGCCCCAGGATTTTACCAAACCAATTATTAACCTAAATTATGAAATTATACCTTTATAACGTAGGCGATTCAAAACTATTATCGGTTCTGTTATTTTTAACATATTTTAACACAAATGTGGTTCTTATTAAAAAGTGTTTTAAACGCATCGTGTTTTGTCATGACAAACGTCTTCCATATCTTTATTTGTTTAATTTTGTGGGGAAGCGATTAATTTTTGTGACGAGAAAGGGAATTTGATGTATATAATTTTTGATACCGAGACAACGGGTTTGCCCAAGCGTTGGGACGCGCCCATTACCGACACCGATAACTGGCCCCGCTGTATTCAGATAGCCTGGCAGCTACATGATGAAATGGGAAATCTGATAGCGCATGAGGATTATTTAATTAAACCAGATGGCTTTAATATCCCTTATGATTCGGAAAAGATCCATGGTATATCGACGGAGTTAGCAGAAAAGGAGGGAGTTCCGCTTGTTGAAGTATTAGACAAGTTTAACGCAGCTTTAGCCAAGGCAAAGTTTATCGTCGGACAGAATGTCGGGTTTGATGTTAACATTATGGGGAGCGAGTTCTACCGTTACGGAGTGGATTCCCCGCTAGCGGCCATGCCGGTATTGGATACTTGTACAGAAGTTACTGCGGAGTTGTTAAAACTTCCGGGAGGTCGTGGCGGACGTTACAAATTACCTACGCTAACCGAACTTCATCATTATTTATTCGGAATTCCTTTTGCGGAAGCTCATAATGCGACGGCTGACGTAGAAGCGACGACACGTTGTTTTTTCGAACTCATTAGGCGAGAAGTATTTACGTCGGATGAACTTCAGGTAGATACCGGGTATTTCGTCGATTTTAACCAACACAATCCGCACACGATTGCGTCTGTGGGTTTAAAACACATTAACTTAAAAGCTGCATCGGATGCAATACGCGCTGCTCAAAAGACGGACGAACCAACCGTTGTTATAGATGAAGCACTCAAGAAGGCACTCGATAATGCGGAGTTTGCTCACCTCCATAATCATTCACAGTTTTCTGTATTACAGTCTACCATCTCTATTCCTGCTTTGGTAGCGGCAGCTGCGAAGGCAGATATGCCAGCCGTCGCTCTTACGGACCATGGTAATATGATGGGGGCATTTCACTTCGTAAATACAGCGCTGGGATATAATAAGGAAATCGAAGCTAAAAATGCGGAAGCCTTAGCGCAAGGTAAGCCTCCTGTAGGTCGTCCCTTGAAACCGATCGTTGGTTGCGAATTTTATGTATGTGAAGATCGAAAAGATAAATCCAGAAAAGACAATGGTTATCAAATTGTCTTTTTGGCAAAAAATCTAAAGGGGTATCACAATTTAGCAAAGATGTCGTCGATTGCGTATACAGAAGGGTTTTACTATGTCCCGCGTATAGACAGGTCCGTGATCGAACAATATAAAGAAGATCTGCTTGTACTCTCGGGAAACTTATACGGTGAGATTCCTAGTAAAGTGTTAAACATCGGTGAGACCCAGGCAGAAGAAGCGTTGATATGGTGGAAACAGCAATTTGGAGACGATTTTTATATTGAACTGATGCGGCATGGTCAGGAAGATGAAGATCGGGTGAACCAAACGCTCATTCAACTTGCAAACAAGCATGATGTGAAGTTGATCGGTACAAATAATACCTATTATGTCAGTAAAGACAACGCGCATGCCCATGATATTTTACTCTGTGTAAAAGATGGAGAAAAATTATCTACACCAAAGGGTAGGGGGCGCGGTTTCCGGTTTGGCTTACCTAACCAAGAGTATTATTTTAAGTCGGCTGATGAAATGAAACGGGTATTTGCAGATGTGCCCGAAGCCATTATCAATATACAGGATATCTTAGATAAGATTGAGGTTTATTCGTTAAATAGGGACGTACTCCTACCTAAATTTATTATTCCCGAAAACTTTCGACACCCAGAAGATGAGCTGGACGGGGGTAAACGCGGAGAAAATGCCTACCTGCGCCATTTGAGTTATGAAGGTGCGAAGGAGCGGTATGGAGAAATAAGTGAGAGTATTCGAGAACGTTTAGATTTTGAGCTGGAAACGATAGAAAGGACGGGATACCCCGGATACTTCCTTATTGTGCACGATTTTATCGATGCGGCTCGTAAGATGGGCGTTTCTGTAGGGCCCGGGCGTGGTTCTGCGGCTGGCTCGGCTGTTGCTTACTGTTTGAAAATCACCAATTTGGATCCCATTGCGTATGATTTGCTTTTTGAGCGCTTTTTAAATCCAGATCGTGTTTCGATGCCCGATATCGACATTGATTTTGATGATGAAGGTAGAAGTCGCGTTATGCAATACGTTATCGACAAATACGGCGCTTCGCAGGTTGCACAGATCATTACCTACGGCACCATGGCAGCTAAATCGTCTATACGGGATACGGCGCGTGTACTGGACTTACCTTTGCAGGATGCCAATGAAATTGCAAAGCTTATTCCTAACCTCAAATTGAGCAAGATTTTCTCGATGGATGATAAATCGATGAAAGAAGCATTGCGCGCAGAAGAGATGGAAGCGGTGAACCGGTTAAAATCATTGGCTGACGGTGCTGGCTTAGAGGCGGAAACCATCAAACAAGCCCGTGTTCTGGAGGGGTCTATGCGGAATACGGGAATCCATGCTTGTGGCGTTATCATTACGCCAGACGATATTACGAATTTCGTACCGGTATCGTTAGCAAAGGATTCAGATCTGTACGTCACGCAGTTTGATAACTCGGTGGTAGAAAGCGCCGGGTTATTAAAAATGGACTTCTTAGGGCTGAAGACCTTAACGTTAATTAAGGATACGGTAGCTATCGTAAAACTTCGTCATGGTATTGATCTTGATCCCGATAATTTCCCTATAGATGACACCAAGACCTATGAACTATTTCAGCGTGGTGAAACGGTAGGAGTGTTTCAATACGAATCTCCGGGGATGCAAAAATACATGAAGGAGCTGAAGCCTACGGTATTTGCAGATTTAATTGCGATGAATGCACTGTACCGACCCGGACCTATGGAATATATTCCATCTTTCGTTAAACGAAAGCACGGTATAGAACCTATTACTTACGATCTGGAAGCCTGTGAGGAATATCTGAAAGAGACCTATGGAATTACCGTTTATCAAGAACAGGTGATGCTTCTGTCGCAAAAATTGGCAGGATTCTCTAAGGGTGACGCGGACGTTTTACGGAAAGCGATGGGTAAAAAGCAGAAAGCGGTGTTGGATAAGATGAAACCCAAATTTATCGAACAGGCTGCTGCAAATGGACACGCCCCGAAAATACTCGAGAAAATCTGGACAGATTGGGAAGCATTTGCGTCTTATGCTTTTAATAAATCACACTCTACGTGTTATGCTTGGGTGGCTTATCAAACAGCTTACCTCAAGGCTCATTATCCGGCGGAATATATGGCGGCAGTACTGTCCAACAACATGAACGATATCAAGACCGTAACCTTCTTTATGGAAGAATGTCGGCGGATGGGACTTCAAGTATTGGGGCCTGATGTAAACGAATCGTATTATAAATTTACCGTGAACGAGCAAGGAGCCATTCGCTTTGGAATGGGGGCGGTGAAAGGTGTTGGCGCCGGAGCGGTAGATACCATTGTCCAAACCCGAGAGAAAGACGGTAAATACAAATCCGTTTTCGACCTCGCCAAGCGTATTGATCTTCGCGCGGCGAATAAAAAAGCATTTGAAAGTTTGGCGTATGCTGGTGGTTTCGATAGTTTTACCAATACGCACCGGGCACAGTATTTTCATACGGATGGAGACAATTCTACGGGGCTTGAGAAAGCCATCAAATACGGTCAGCGCATAAAAGAGAACGAAAATTCGGCGCAAGCAAGTCTTTTTGGAGGCTCGGCCGCGACGGAATTACCGGAACCTGTACTGGCTCCATGTCCGCCTTGGGGACTCATCGAAAAGCTGAAATATGAAAAGGATGTTATCGGTATTTACTTAACAAGTCATCCGCTCGATAATTATAAATTTGAAGTCAAACATTTTTGCCAGAATAGAGTTATCGACCTTCATTTGATCAACAAGGTCAAAGCTAGTGAAGTAGAAGAGGTAGTTTTGTTGGAATTTAACCGTATAAAAAATAAGGAGGTGGTTGTAGGCGGTATCATCGCCGCGGCAAATCATAGAATTTCTAAGAATGGAAAACCATTTGGTTCTTTTATCATCGAAGATTACAGTGAATCATTTGAGATTATGGTGTTTGGAGAAGATTACGTCAAGTTTCGGGGGTATTTGCAGGAAGGTTTTTTTGTACAGATAAGGGGATTGGTCCAAGAGCGGTTCAGACAGGCAGGGAATTGGGGTTTTGAATTGAAAAATATACAGTTGCTTTCGGAGCTTCGGGATAAAATGGCAAAATCATTCACGATAAATTGTCCACTTCATCTCTTAAATGATCAGTTCGTTCAGCAAATGTACCGCTTAGTCGAGTCGACGAAAGAAGAAGGCGTAGAAAGTAATTGCCAGCTTAAGTTTAAAATATTGGATATCCAAGAAGAGTTAGCCATAGAAATGCCCGCAAAATCGATGAAAATAAATTTAACGAACGAATTTTTGGACGGGCTAGAAAAAATCGAGGGTGTACAATATAAATTAAATTGATAGCATATAAAAATTTGTGAAGAGCCAATGACGATTATCTATAGTCAAATCTTTATCTTTGTTTATTACGTTAGAGAAAATCAGAAAAATTAAATATTATGGCATTAGAAATTACAGACAGCAATTTTGAAGAACTGGTTCTCAAATCCGACAAACCTGTTTTGGTTGATTTTTGGGCAGAGTGGTGTGGCCCTTGCCGCATGGTTGGTCCTATTGTTGATGAAATCGCTACAGAATATGATGGAAAAGCAGTAGTAGGAAAAGTAAATGTGGACAATAATCCGGATATTTCTGTTAAGTTTGGTATCCGTAACATTCCTGCTTTGTTGTTCTTCAAAAATGGCGAAATCGTGGACAAACAAATTGGTGCAGTACCGAAGTCGGTATTGGTAGAAAAGCTTAGCAAGCAACTTTAAGAGCTTTATTAAAACAATTTTCAAAGCCGGTTTTTCTCTATCGAAAGGCCGGCTTTTTATTTTACCTAAAACGGAAATATTGTATATTCGTTATTATATAACTAAACGCTTAAATCATGACAATAAAACACGCCCTTTCAGCCATCCAAATAGACGAGGTTTTGGAAACCCTCTATCAACGGTTTGCTAAAAATGAGCCACGTCATTCCGGTCTAGATTGGACGAAAATACAAGAAAAACTTGTCGCTAATCCAGAGAAGCTCGCGTCACTTTACCAAATGGAAGCAACGGGGGGCAACGGAGCAGAATCATACTATGCGGCACGTGGTTTCCGGGGTATATTAAGCGTTTAATAGTTGAATCCATCCGGCATTGGGAGCGCCTAATCAATCAATATAAGACTCTTTTAGTACCGGATATAATTTGTTTACCATGAATTTAAGTAGAACATTTACACAAGAAGTAAACGGAAGGACGATAAACTTTCATGTTACATACGATTTACAAACCCATTTTTTTAACGTGGTAGAAGATGACCAGGTTTCCTATACCTTGCAATTTAATCCGGAGGCTAAAGCATGGACGACGAGCGGTGGATCGGAGCCGTCAATTCCCGTTAGTCAACTGGCACAACTCGTTCAACAAAGTTTTGGTGTCTTCGTATAACAGTTAGTTTTTCAGTTGGATACGTAAGATTTTGTCGCTATTGGTGATGT
Source organism: Sphingobacterium sp. FBM7-1 (assembly GCF_020687765.1). Lineage (GTDB taxonomy): Bacteria > Bacteroidota > Bacteroidia > Sphingobacteriales > Sphingobacteriaceae > Sphingobacterium. The sequence continues at coordinate 64,563 of NZ_JAJEWJ010000001.1, forward strand.
AAAGTATTGCTTCGTCTGTCGATAACGCGACATTGGATACCGCATCCTCCAACGCTATTTTGCCAAGGGGTTTTCCGGTGCCGTTGAATATCCAGACACCGCCCGGACCGCTCGCGTATACAGTGCCCTTACGGTCTATTTTAAGGCCATCGGGTAAACCCGTTAAACCGGTCCTTTCATTCGTGGCGCTGTAAAATAATTTGGGCGTTATAATGGGTGCCGTCAAATCTAGTATATACCAATCGGCTGCGTGAGGATCCGAGTTGCCGATCAATAGCTTCTGTTCATTAGGAAAGAACGCAATACCATTGGGCTTACTAATCTTATCCGTCAACAGTTGGGTATCGCCATTTTGTTTTACGCGATATACCCCATTAAAAGCGATTTCCCGCTCCGGATCATCGTCGCGTTGCGTCGGTAATCCATAGGGTGGATCTGTGAAAAACAACTCGCCGGCCTCATTAAATACGGCGTCGTTGGGACTACTTAACCGCTTGCCCTCGTATTGATGAGCTAGCGGTTGAAATTTAGCATGAGGTTGTTTTAGGGAGGCTTCCATCCGGGCGACCTGACGGTTACCATGCTGACACATCACCAAATGACCATTAGGGTCGAGCACTAAGCCATTGCTACCCGGCTCTTTCCGGTGGTTAGGTTCGCTGCCGGTATATCCACTAGGCGTTAAATAAATTTCGGTGCCTTTTTCTGCCGTCCATTTATAGATCGTGTTGGTAGGCACATCCGAAAATAATAACATCTTTTCACTTTCTATCCATAAAGGACCTTCACTCCATACAAAACCTTTTGCGATAATTTCGGCGGTTGCCGTACTGTCTATAATAGCATCTAGTGCCACATCGTATCGTATTACGCTACCTATGGTAGGATAAGGTTGCTGGTCCTGTACAGACGCATGCTGGCCAAAGACGATGGGCAAACAACCTACATGAAGAAGAAGTATCGCATAAAAGCAGGAGGAGAGTTTCATATTTTTTGCATTTAATGGTCACGAGACTGTCTAATTTACATTTTTTTTTGTGACAACTGTCATCCTGTCCTGAAAAAGATAAATGGAATGTTACTTGATATGATGTTTGCGGACTTTATAGATTAAAAAAAAACGTAAAAATATATGCAAGAAAAAGGTAGTATTTCGATTCATACCGAGAATATTTTTCCGGTGATTAAAAAGTTTCTTTATTCTGATAATGAAATCTTTTTACGCGAGCTCGTATCCAACGCCGTCGATGCCTCCCAAAAAATAAAACGCCTATCTTCTTTAGGACAATTTCAAGGGGAACTAGGCGATTTAACGGTGGATGTGAAGTTTGACGAGAACGCTAAGACCATTACGATTTCGGACCGTGGAATCGGTATGACCGCCGAAGAAATCAAAAAATATATTAACCAGATCGCCTTTTCCGGTGCTACGGAATTCATGGAAAAATTTAAAGAAGCCAATGACGCGAACGAGATTATCGGCCGGTTTGGTCTTGGTTTCTATTCTGCTTTTATGGTAGCCGATCGGGTAGAGATTCAATCCTTATCTTTTCAGGAAGGAGCTGCCCCGGCACATTGGACGTGTGACGGAAGTACCTCTTACGAAATAAGTGAAGGTACGCGCACCGAGCGTGGTACTGATGTGATTCTTCACGTCAACGAAGAATCTTTAGAGTTTTTGAGTGAAAGCCGTTTAGGTGAAATTTTAAATAAATATGCGCGCTTCTTGCCTGTTCCGGTTCGGTTCGGAACAAAAACAGAATCACAGCCTGATGGGGAAGACGAGGAGGGCAAGCCGAAATATACATCGGTAGAGGTCGATAATATTATCAATAATACGACACCAGCATGGACGAAAGCGCCATCCGAGTTGAAAGATGAAGATTATTTGGCATTCTATCGGGAATTGTATCCCTACTCGATGGATGAACCTTTATTCTGGATTCACCTCAATGTAGATTATCCATTCAACTTGACCGGTATTCTTTATTTCCCGAAAATAAAGAACGAGATGGAACTACAGCGGAACAAAATTCAATTGTATTCCCGTCAGGTATTTATCACGGATGAGGTGAAAGACATTGTACCGGAATTTTTGATGTTGTTACAAGGTGTTATTGATTCTCCAGATATCCCATTGAACGTGTCTAGATCCTTCCTGCAGGCGGATAGCAACGTCAAGAAAATCAATAATTATATCACGAAGAAAGTTGCTGATAAGCTCAATGAGTTATTTAAAGCAGACCGTAAAAACTTTGAACAAAAATGGAGCGATATTGCGCTCTTTATCAAATATGGTATGTTGAGTGATGAAAAGTTTGCGGAGAAAGCTAATGATTTTTGTTTGTTATCTAATATAGCGGGTGAAAATTATACACTGAAAGAATATTACGAAAAAGTAAAAGATATTCAAGTAGATAAAAACGGCAATATCGTATACCTATATACCAATGATCCGTCACAACAAGATGGTTTCATCGCTTCGGTAAGCGACAAGGGGTACGATACCTTGGTGCTGGATGGTCAATTGGATAATCATTTCGTCGGATATTTGGAACAAAAGGGCGGTGAAAAAATTCAGGCGAAACGAGTGGATGCGGACGTCGTTGACAAATTGATTGAGAAAGAGGAAACACAAACACTATCCTTATCGGAAGAGGAATCCAAGAAAGCCTCTGAAATTTTTGAAAAGGCGATTGCTAGAGCAGAAATGAAAGTGGAAGTTGATGCTTTGCATGCCGACGCCCTCCCGGTATCCGTAACGGAGGATGAGTTTATGCGCCGGATGAAAGATATGGCAAAAACAGGCGGAGGAATGGGTTTCTACGGTACGTTGCCGGATAACTACAAGGTAACCGTCAACGGGAATCACCCGTTAATTAAAAGGATTTTGGAAAGCTCCGATGAAGAGGGAACTCAATTAGCGAAACAAGCCTTTGATTTAGCGCTATTGTCACGTGGTCTACTAAAGGGCGCGGATCTGACGTCGTTTATAAAACGTAGCGTCGGGATGATTTAGAAGATCTCCGGAACATATTTACATGATAATGGGTTGGCCGTCGGTCAACCCATTTTTTAGGAATATTTGTTTATCACAGAAAGAACAGAGATTCTTTTGGTATTCTATCTTTATTCAAATGCTTATCATTGGTGGTCTAGGTTTAGTCATGCTGGTTGACGACGGCAGTTATCCAGATATCGTTCTCGGGGATTGGCTTACCTTTTCTAACAATCTAGCTTTGGTCATGGGATAAATGTCCTTTCGCGACATTATTATACGGAGGCCGATCTCCAGCGCGCCCTCGAAGAATGTGCGCGCAGAGGCAAACGATAAGCTCATAACGTGCTACTTTGCCGCATTTTGTAAACAGGAAAGCGTCCGAAAGGCACGCTTTTTTGTTGTTTTGAGGCACCTCTTGAACGTGACGACGTACGTCTATGAGCTGACGGCGCCCCTCATGGGCGTGTCGAGGCACCGATATGCTACGTGTCCGTCCCTCAATAATGTGTTGAGGTCCCTCTTGCATCTCCCGTCGTCCCTCAATATCGGTAAGAGTCCCCTCAAGACGCTGTATCCCTCCGTCTATGCGTTGTATCCGCCCCTCGACGTAACCTATCCGCTCCTCAATGCGACAATCCCATACCTCGATAACGTTTTGAGCAACGTCAATATCTTATTGAGGTCCCTCGACATGACGTCGACGTCCCTCAAGAGCTCCGGGACGCACGACATATAGCTATTGAGGGACGTCTTGTTGATAGATCGGTACCTCCGCCTGTTATTGAGGCCCCTCGATGTGGCATCGAGGAGCCTCAACAGCGTACAGTAGTCCGTCGTCAGGACAAAGAGGGGCCTCGTCATGCTCTTGTTGTTGCTCAATATGAAGACAGCGGCCGCAAATGCGTACGCATCTGTCCGCATCTGTGCTCATCTGTCCGCATTTTTCCTTAAAGTTTTCATGCTCGGGCCACTTTTGTCACACAGCCAGGGAATGGACCCTGCTGGTAAAAACAAATATGTTATGAGCTTTAAACAACAAGCATTGGGCGGTTTCAGAAGGGAAAGTGATGAAGCCGTATTGGTCCGAGGTAAGGCAGTCTTACTGGCGATGACCGACAATCCAAATTTCGTTACCCCGGAGCCCGCTCTGGAAACGGTAACCGAAATACTGCACGATTACGAGCATAAGCTGTCCATGGCCAGGCGGCGCGGCAGCCCGGAGGACACGGCGGCCAAGAACGACGCCCGAAAGGCCACGGAGCAGATGCTCAAGCGCCTTGCTTTTTATGTGACGCAGACCGCGGACGGCAGTTTGCCCAAACTGCTGAGCTCGGGTTTTCCCGTCTCGAGTCTACCGCAGAAGGGCGATGTGCCTGTGGTCGTCACAGGGATTACCCTCCGCGACGGGCGCCAGCAGGGACAGATGCGCCTGGATTTTTACCACAACCCATCGGCCAAGGTCTACGAATACCAGGTATGTCAGGTCGATGCGAACGGTCAGCCGGACGAATGGAGCGAATCGTATATCACCAGTTCCTCCCGTCTCAACATTATCGCGCCGCTGATACCTTTTCAACGGTACGGGGTACGGGTTCGGGCCATAAACGGCTATGGGCGCTCGGATTGGTCGGAAATGGCAACCCATGTTATCCGCTAGTTAGGATTATGGTCGAACTCCACGTAAAACGTGTCAGGCAGGGGAAGAACAGTACCCTGTCTGAACTCTATATCGATAATGAGTTGGTCTGCTATGGCTTAGAAGATTCTGTGCGTTACAAGAAGATCAAGGGCAGCACAGCGATCCCTGCAGGGCGCTATAAGCTCGAATTCAACCGCTATGGCGGGATGAACAGCCGCTACAGCAAGCTATTCCCCGGTTTTCACAGGGGGATGATACAGCTCCAAAATGTGCCGAACTATTCCTACATCTACATCCACATGGGCAACAATTTCTCGGATACGGCAGGCTGCCTGTTGGTCGGTAATAAGATGAAATACCTCAAGAAAATCAAAGAGTATGAAACCCGCCAGTCCAGAGATGCCTATGTGTCCCTCTACAAGCGGCTGGCTGCCGCGATGGAAAAAGAGGAGGTGTATGTAGTGCTGCAGGATATGATTCAACCTGAGCCTAAAGTAAAACGTAAATCAAAAAAGAACGACGATGAAAAAGATTATTAGAAAAATTAGCCAGGTGGTACAAGTGGTACTGCTGGCGCCGATCAAGTTGCCGGTAAAGGCCTTGCAGGTACTGAAATATGTGGCGGTAGGACTCGGGATCATCGAGACGGTACTCGACCAGGAGCAGGAGGAATCGGGTCCGGCCGAAACCGCGGGAAAGGAGGATAGCGATGAAGCCGCTGAGTAATGTGCAGCTGGGCACACTGGGCGGCACGCTCTGCTCGGTCTGGAACAGCTTCGACTGGAGTAATATGTTGCAGACGGCGGTTCTTGCTGCGGTAGGAGCAACGGTGAGTTACCTCGTTAGTAGATTGTTGGAGGGCCGGCGACGGCCGCGAAGATAAGTAGCGCTTTGCATTTTTAGGTTTGGTCATTTTTTAAAAGAGCCCTCGGGAATATTAGTTCTCGGGGGGTTTTTATTTAATAAATTTTTGTTGAAAAATTAATTTGTAAGATATTGATAATTTAAGTTAAATTTATATTAACAGAACGGTTTAACCATTACAATGGTAAAGAAGATGCTATTCAAGACACTTTTCGTTTTCATCAGTATTCTCCTTATCAAGCGATAGGGGGACATTAATCAAATTTCGACCATTGCTTCAATAATACAAAATTTAATAAAAAATGAAATTAGAACGGGTAATAGAAGTATATCGAAAGGATGACGAGGTTTAATAAAGAAATTAGCATTAGTTTTACTATCAGAGGTTACGAAGATATAAGTCACGATGATATATCTGACTCCCTGGGTTTAGTGCCCTATAAAGTTTATGTTAAAGGAGAGCCAATGAGCCCGCGCAGTCCTCGAGAAGCGAAAAACAACGGATGGGTTTATAGAGTAAACTATGGCAAGCTGCGCTCTTTCGAGGGGCAACTTAATGGAATTTTAGATGTACTGGAGCCGAGAATAGCTAAGTTGAAGAGGTACGCTCAAAAATACGAGTGTGAATTTTCATGTGCGATTTTCTTTTCGGACGAGAAGCCTGCTGATACGTCTATACAACTTAATGAACGCTATAACAATTTCATTAAAGAGGTGGATGCAGAATTCGACTTTGATATTTATTATTAATGATAGATGAATAAACTTAAATGTAAAATTCTAAACATCCAAAGGATAACAAGGATTCCGAATAGGGGAATAAATAAATGACCTGTACATGAACAAAAATTATTTGAATTTAAGCTTTTGTATTTGGGGAGACGAAAATCTAAATGATACGGATATTTCCACCTCGTTAGGCATAAAACCTCGTACAATCGATAATAAAGGACAATTGTTAGATGGGATCTCGTCTTTGACAGCTTCACATAAAGGATTAATATTTGATGCGCCTGTTAATGACGAAAACTCCTTTGCAGATCAATTAAATTATTTATTGAACATATTAGAACCTAAAATTCCTGTTTTGAAAAAGTATACAGAGGAGTATGTTTGTAAATTTTTATGTGTAGTATTGCTGAGTAATCGGGAAGAAAGTATACCTTGGATACATTTTGATAAACGTTATAATGCATTCATAACAGAAACCAATATTACGTTCGACCTTAAAATATGTTTTTTCCCTAAAGATCTTCCAAAGTATTGACGCTACTTTTAAAGGAGGTGTAAATTGGAAGGTGCCGGGTACATTTAGAGGGGCTCAAGGAATGTGGGAATTAGGTATTAACCCTAAAACAAATGTCGTTTATCATTTTAATTTCGGCAACTAACAACCTATGAAGTTTATAATTGATTATACAGGTTTTATAGATCACTCTAAACGACTAACCTACGATACAGATGAATTTTCCTTTAATACAGAACCCTCAATACAAGAGATCAATTTTGATGTCGTGATAAACAAGTTAAGCTTATCGGCAGTTGATGGTGATAATAAGATTGTTCAGCTTCGTGGTTTTTGTGGATATAAAGAATGGCAAAAATCTAATTTTGAACCGCCCCATTATAAGACCGGTACTTTGAAAGTTGCGGGTAATATAGAGGGAGGTTTTTCTTACAGAGTGGCAAAGATGATTTGCCAATGTTTATTAATGTCCAAAGTGGCTGGCTATGTATTGGAAGCCCAGAAAAGAACGGTAATGCTGTTGAGTTTATAAATAATTGTGTTATCGTTATTGGCGATGACAAAGAATTTATATCGCTATGGTTAAAGCCCGTATTACACATGACATACTAGCTGGAGGTGTAATACTCCCGAGCGCTGAAATACAGCTGGCTAAAAAAAAGCTCCTCTTTTCAGAGAAGCTTTTCGGGTGAGTAATGGGGCTCGAACCCACGACCCCTAGAACCACAATCTAGTGCTCTAACCAACTGAGCTATACCCACCGTGATTTTGATGTCACAAAAGTAGAACAATTCTGTATATACTCCAAATATTTTTATACAAAAAGCGTGGATATGTAGCAAAGAACTTCATTTATAATGAGATAATTTTTATCCCCTAAAAATAAACCTCCTTACTTCATATTAATCACCTGGTCCACGACATAGCGTGTGTTACCGCGCCACGGTAATACGCCATGGTATTCTTTGTAATGGAGATCAAAATATTTGCCGCCGTTTAGCTCCAGTATCTTGAAGATCGAATCGTTCTCGATAGAGAACTCAAATTCATTACTTGATACACCGGTGCCGGTTTGTGCTCTTAAACCCTCTTGAATTAATTTTCCTTCATACGTTTTGAATAGGTTGCCCTTTTTTACCGCGAAATTAAGATAACCCGATTTTACGCCTTCCCCAAATACGAAATAGTATTTATAATAAACGAAGCCTCCGACAGTTAAAAATACGATGATAAGTAGCCACGCCAGGATTTTTCCGAAAACTCCCGACTTTTTCTTTTCTGTGTTTTGAGATGTTGTCATAGTCAATTATGTGATTTTTTTAAGAGTTTGAGACACCTAATCCTTATATCTAAACCATTTCAGAAGCTCTTTCAGGCTCGCTTTTTTTCCATACATCAATATACCCACCCGGTATATACGAGAGGCAAACCAGGTGGTGAGTATAAACCCACCAACGAGCAGCGAGGCCGACAGAACAATTTGCCAAGTAGGCACGCCAAAAGGAATGCGCACCAGCATCGCAATGGGTGAGGTAAATGGAATCATACTCAGCCAGGTCGCGATGCTTCCATGCGGATCGTTGATTAATACACCGAAAGACAATACGTAAGGTATCAATAGGGGCATGGTGATTGGTACTGTAAATTGTCCGGCTTCTGTTTCACTGTCTACAGCGGAGCCCACAGCGGCGAATAAAGCGCTATAAAGGAAGTATCCGCCTAAAAAGAAAATAAAAAAACAGGTAATAAGTTCCGGGAAGTTTATGGAATCGAGTGCGGTTATCCAGTTATAATCTGCACGGTCAGTGGATACATTACCCGGCCTCTCAATCATATCGTGGCTGATTGCCTGTTGGGTCGTTTCTGCGTCATTAAATAAAGTGGTAGAGAAGGTTCCCATTAATAGTAAAGACAGCGCAATCCAAAGTATAAATTGCGTCATCCCCACCATGCCGATGCCGATAATCTTGCCCATCATTAATTGAAACGGCTTTACCGAGGAAATAACAACCTCGACAATGCGATTAGATTTTTCTTCGATCACGCCCCGCATTACCTGGTTGCCAAACAGGACGAGGGAAAGATAAATGAGGAAACACAATCCCATAGCGATACCCATGGCAACCTCCGTATGGCTATCCTTAGCGTCTCCCGTTTCCGTAATTTCTTTCGATGCAATATGGATGCGGTCATCGATGTTACGGATGCTATCCACATTCAATCCCATTTTTCTGTATTGGGCATCCCGGATAATTTCTTGGAGTTGTGATCTGATTTCGTTTTGTGTGCTAATATTGGGTTTGCCTGAAGATAGCAACTCAATTTTTCTATGCGTATAAAAATCTGTAGGTATAATTAATAAATTCGTGTTTTTGGCGCCATTTTTTAGATGACTGATCTGTTCCTGTAGGTCGGTGTTTGACGAGGAGTACGTAATGTTTTTATGGCTTTTCAGTTGGCCCGCAACGGATCCTTCTTCGTCTATGATATGTACAATAGCATGGTTGTCCTCGAAACTCTGTTTCGTAAGAAAAAAGATCGCGGCGTACATGCCGATAAACAGTATGGGGACCAAAAACGTTATCAGTAAAAAAGATTTCTTTTTCACACGGCTAAAGTACTCCCGATTGATGATTAATAGTATCTTATTCATAATGGGAAAACTTATTGGTGGACGATTCGGTAACGTTGGCAATAAAAATGTCGTGCATCGATGGGATAACTTCCTTTATTTGCTGTATCTCTACTTGAGGGATAAGATATAGTAAAGTGTCATTTAGTGAGTTGCCGTCTTTTAAACGAATAGTAACTTCATGGTGTTCTGCACTTTGTCGTGCATCAATTACGTCGAATAGCGATGACGCTGTCAAAGAGGAGACGGCGGCCTCCGGAGTTTTAAATTCGATGGTATAGATCTGGTTCCGGTAAGAACTTCTTATTTCGTGTACAGAACCATCTAGTACCTTTTTTGACTTATTGATCAGGGCAATATTATCGCAAAGTTCTTCCACCGATTCCATCCGATGGGTGGAATAGATTATCGTTGCGCCTTTACGGTTTAGTTCTAAAATCTCCTGCTGTATAGTCTGCGCGTTGACAGGGTCAAAACCCGAAAAAGGTTCGTCAAGAATGATCAAATCAGGTTCGTGTACCACCGTCGCCACGAATTGCACCTTTTGTTGCATGCCTTTACTCAGGTCTTCTACTTTTTTATCCCACCAGCTGCCGATCTGTAATTTTTCAAACCATGTTCGTATACGCTGTGTGGCATCAGTTTTCGAAAGCCCTTTGAGCTGCGCCAAATACAGCATCTGTTCGCCTATTTTCATTTTTTTATATAGGCCTCGCTCTTCAGGAAGATAGCCGATTCGTTCGATATGTTTAGGCTGAAGAAGTTCGCCATCGAAATAGATTTCGCCGCGATCAGGGGCTGTAATCTGATTAATAATGCGTATAAGAGAAGTTTTTCCAGCGCCGTTGGGTCCTAGAAGACCAAAGATACTGCCGCTGGGTACGTGCAGTGATACATCATCTAAAGCACGATGTTGACTATATTGCTTCACAATATGACGGATGTCTAGCATGGTGTGCGTAATTTGATGTTAAACCTAAATAAAATGCTTCGCATTCACGAACGGAATTTTAAATGAGCGCATGTCTGCCGTTAAAAATAAACAAAAATGCATAACATGGATCCCTTTCACACTTCTATTTTTGCGTGCAAATACGTATCTTTAGGCGAATTTTTATTTCAATTGAAAATTATGTCATCCAAAATTATTTACACAAAGACAGATGAAGCGCCGTTATTGGCAACTTATTCGTTTTTACCCATCGTTCAGGCGTTTGCGAAAACAGCCGATATCGAAATAGAATTAAGAGATATTTCCTTAGCTGGACGTATATTGGCCAACTTTTCCAATTACTTAGCTCCAGATCAAAAAGTAGCTGATGCGCTTGCAGAACTAGGGCAATTAGCGACCACACCTGAGGCTAATATTATCAAGCTGCCTAATATTTCAGCGTCGATACCTCAACTAAAAGGAGCGATTGCGGAATTACAGAAAGCGGGTTATAATGTACCTAACTATCCCGACACACCAGAGAATGAAGATGAAGAAACGATAAAGGCAGCCTATGCGAAAGTGTTAGGTTCGGCGGTAAACCCAGTGTTGCGGGAAGGAAACTCGGATCGTAGAGCGCCGAAAGCCGTGAAAAATTATGCGAAAGCTAATCCACATAGCATGGGGGCTTGGTCAGCAGATAGCAAAACAAAAGTAGCCTCCATGTCGGAGGGTGATTTTTATGCGACAGAAAAATCGGTTACAGTCGATAGCGATACGCAATTCAAAATTGAATTTGTAGGAGAAAACGGAAATGTAAAAGAATTAAAAGGTTTAGCAAATTTGAAAGCGGGAGAAGTTATTGACTCCTCCGTCATGAACCTGGCAAAACTCAAAGCATTTGTTGCGAATACTATTGCGGAAGCGAAAGCAGCAGGCGTGTTGTTTTCCGCTCATTTGAAAGCAACGATGATGAAGGTGTCTGATCCCATCATATTTGGCGCGATAGTCGAAGTTTATTTTCACGATGTATTTACTAAATACGCTGATTTATTTGCGAATCTTGGAATTAACAAAAACAACGGTTTAGGTGAAGTATATGCTAAGATCGCTGGCCAGCCGCAGGAAGCAGAAGTGAAAGCAGCGATTGAGGCAGCGATTGCGAATGGTCCTGATTTGGCCATGGTCAATTCTGATAAAGGTATTACCAATTTGCATGTGCCGTCTGATGTAATTGTTGACGCTTCCATGCCAGCCATGATCCGTACTTCAGGCCAGATGTGGAACAAAGAAGGAAAACAACAAGATACGTTTGCCGTTATTCCGGATCGTTCTTATGCGGGTGTTTATGCCGCGGTTATCGAAGACTGTAAAGCAAACGGCGCGTATGATCCTACGACCATGGGATCAGTTCCAAACGTTGGGCTGATGGCGCAAAAAGCAGAGGAATATGGCTCGCACGACAAGACTTTCCAAGCCGTAGCTAAAGGTACTATTCGCGTGGTGGATGCTTCAGGAAATGTATTCATGGAGCAACCCGTAGAAGAAGGGGATGTATTCCGCATGTGTCAAACGAAAGATGCACCTATCCAAGACTGGGTGAAATTAGCCGTTAACCGGGCACGTCTTTCAGATACCCCAGCAGTTTTTTGGTTAGATGAGAATCGTGCGCACGACCGCGAGATCATTAAGAAAGTAAATAAATACTTAGCCGATTTCGATATATCCGGATTGGATATTCAGATATTATCGCCGATCGACGCTGCAAAATTCTCGGTAGCGCGTATCCGGCAGGGCTTAGATACTATCTCCGTAACAGGGAACGTATTACGGGATTACCTGACTGATTTATTCCCTATCCTAGAATTAGGAACTTCCGCGAAAATGTTATCTATCGTCCCGTTGATGAATGGAGGAGGTTTGTTCGAAACCGGAGCAGGTGGATCAGCACCGAAGCACGTAGAGCAATTTGTAGGCGAAGGTTATCTTCGCTGGGATTCCTTAGGTGAGTTCTTAGCGTTAGGTGCATCGTTTGAACATTTGTCGCAAACACAACAAAATGCGAAAGCGCAAGTACTAGCCGACGCATTAGACGTAGCAACGGAAAAGTTCTTAGCCAATGATAAATCGCCAGCACGTAAGGTTGGACAGATTGATAACCGCGGGTCACATTACTATCTAGCTTTATATTGGGCGGAAGCATTAGCCGCACAAAACGATGATGGCGTGTTAGCCGATAAGTTTGCTGATTTAGCGAAAGCGTTAGCAGGAAATGAAGCAAAAATCAATGAGGAGTTGATTGGAGCGCAAGGCCAGCCACAAGTAATTGGCGGATATTATTTTCCGAATGATGCCTTAGCTTCAAAAGCGATGCGCCCATCGGCGACATTCAATGCAGCGATAGATTCGTTCTAATAACACATTGCAAAAAAGAAGAGCCGGTCCAAAAGACCGGCTCTTTTTACATATGTGCTGACGATTTTATTAGAAATAAAATTGTACACCTACTGTCGGCGCTAGGGAGTTAGCATTTAAGCCGAAAGTATTAACAGTGGTTTTTGCTTCTCCAGTAGGTTCGATATTGTTTGAGTTATAATATAAACCTCTTACTTTAAACTCTAAACCGATTTTTGATGTAGGAAAATACGCAATACCCGGAGCAAGTTCAACACCGTAGCTTGACACGTTACCTACTTTATCACCATTTTCTTTCATGTTTCCCCATCCCATAGGAGCAGAAAGTTGACCGAAGAATCTTACCGGACCATTTGCAGAATACCATCTTCCGAACGGCGCAACGGAAAATAATCCTGTAGTAGACTCGTTTACACCTTCTTCAGTTTTGCTCCATTGGTAACCTAAGCCCAAACCTACAGCAATATTGTCAGCTACAAAATAACCTGCAGAAGGCATGATATTGAAACTAGTAGATTTATTGTCCGTGTCTTTTACCGATTCCGTATCAAATCCTAGTCCGCCACCAACAATAAATTTTCCTTTTTCAGTTTGTGCTTGTGAAGCAAATGTCAAAGCTGCTACAGCTGCTAATGTTAAATAAAACTTTTTCATGTTAATTGAATTAATTTAATTTTCTTGATTTGACTTTTTGTCAATCATGTTCAGTTTATTCAATAGATGTGCCAGTTGACCGTTTAGAATGTCACCAAATTGTTTGTTTGTGCAACCAATTGATTTGGATGAACTTAGTTTTAACGGAAGATGAAATTGTTGTAAACAAATAATTTATTGTATGACGGCAATCGCGAGGAGGGAGGCAATTTGGCAGAAATCCGGCTGTGATGACAGTGCTATAATGGCAGGATAGGGGAGTGTTAACTATACTTCCACGATCAAATAAGGCGCATTTGCAAGTTCTTTTCTTAATACCGGTAACGCGACATTATATACCGGTATTTTAGTTGTTGTATGTCCATACAGCTTTCCGGAATGGGCATGTCCATGAAAAGCTGCGGCAACTTGCCGTCGGACGAGCGGTTCGACGAGATGAGTAGATCCTAAGAAAGGAAATATTTGCTCTGGTTCACCTTCAATGGTTTCCTTAATCGGCGCGTAATGTAAAATAGCTACCTTAGGTAACTCGGGAAACTCTTGTTCTAGACGGGTAAGCGCACGATCTAGTTGCAGTGACTCCTGGACGACTTCATGTACATATTGCTTCATCATATCTTCACCAAATATGGAAAGCATATACTGATCAAACCCGCCTCCAAACCCTTTGGTACCTGCGAACCCCACGTTTTCTATTACCGCAGATTCCCCGTCTAGAATTAGCATACCATGTTCGGAGAGAATCTGTTTAATAATCCGCTGTCGACCTTTTTCAAAATCGTGATTTCCGAGAACTCCGATAACTGGTATTTTCAACGCATTCAATTGTTCTCCCAGAATCTTTGCTTCTTCCTCGTCTCCGGTATCGGTTAAATCTCCGCAGATAATTAACACATCCGCTTCTTCTGACGCTTGCTCGAAAGTGTTGCGCAAAATTCCTTGATCGGTTATTTTCGTATGGATATCACCCATAGCTGCAATTTTGGTTTTCTTTCTTTTAGTCATCGTATTAAATCGTCGTTATGGTACACGTTTTATAATTCCATTCCTTAATGTCTACTTGATATTGGGTTTGGTCAATTAAGGGACCACGGCAGACTTTCTCCAAGGGGGGAGGAAGGTCATATTGCTCGTTTGCACGGGAAATAAGCTGATCAAAAAGCCATTTAGGAACGATGTCGCGGTAATCTGCGGGATAAACAAACTGGAAAATAAGCAACTGTGCTAATAACAAATGCCAATGAGGATCTATTCGCCGTAAGAGTAGTTCCCAGTTTACATTTTTCCCGTATTTTAATAGGATATGGTTAATATCCGCATTATCATTCCGTTCGCGGTTCTGTACATATATTTTACACCAAATTAGCTCTTCCACCGGTATGAATTTTACAGGTATATCCATAAATGTACCGCGAGATGCCCTTTCATACCAGGAATCATCTACGGTACATATATTATTGACGGTGTCAAAAATAATGTCTATAAAATATTCGCCATGAAATACCTTCGCTAGCCAACGTACATCGGTTAATTGAGTCTCGTAACCTTGAGCAGCGAAATACTTCAAGATTTTAGGGTATTCACTACTTTTACAAAAAATATCCAAGTCTTTAGTGTCGCGGAATATACCCGTATAATGAAACATGGCAAAAGCTCCTCCCAGCATAAACTGACAGTCGCCGTCGCGCAAAACTTGGAGTGCTTCTCGATAAAAAGCTGCCGACGCTTGTTTTTGTTCCTGGGTTGTTATCATACCGTATACTTTGTCTATTTTGAACAACTCACAGGCGTTTTTGTTCCAGCTGTAATAAAACCCGATTACATGCCATGTGGCTTCAGCTGATTTAAAGAAGACGTATAAAAGAAAAACCCCGGAATTTACCCGGGGCTTACTTAAAATAGAATTATTGTGGATTTATTCAAAATATTCTTTAATCCGCTCAAAGAATGATTTTTCACTCTTCCCCGGTTGGGGTTTAAAATTTGCAGACGATTTTAACTTTTCTAGGACAGACCGCTCTTCTGGAGAGACAGCTTTTGGAGTCCATACGTTCACGTATACTAATTGATCTCCTTTATGATAAGAATTGACCTCTGGCACACCTTTGCCTTTTAAGCGCAAGATTTTTCCACCCTGCGTTCCCGGATCAATTTTTATTTTTGCTTTCCCGTCGATAGTAGGGATTTCTACGCTAGTACCAAGGGCTGCGTCAGCAAAATTAATGTATAGATCATAGATGATATTAATGCCATCCCGTTTTAAAGTTTCATGCGGAATCTCTTCGACAAGAATGATTAGATCTCCAGGAATCCCGCCTCTTGGTGCCGCATTTCCTTTTCCACTCATCGACAGCTGCATGCCCTCACTTACGCCTGCAGGGATGTTGATCGCTATCGTTTCTTCTCCTCTTTCTAAACCCTCGCCACGACAGGTAGTACATTTGGAAGTAATTTCTACCCCCTCGCCATTACAAGTTGGACAGGTGCTGGTCGTTTGCATTTGTCCGAGAATGGTGTTCGTTACACGCCGGACAGATCCCGCACCACCACAGGTTTTACAGGTCTGATGCGATGATTTGTCTTTTGCTCCCGTACCGCTACAGGTATGACACTGTACCTGCTTGTTTACTTTAACTTTCTTTTCTACGCCTTTAGCAATCTCTTCTAAAGTCAGTTTTACTTTAATACGAAGATTAGTGCCGCGCTGAACACGTCGGCCTCCTCCGCTGCGGCCTCCTCCTCCAAAAAAGCTCTCGAAAGGATGGCCTCCACCGAAAATATCTCCAAACTGGCTGAAGATATCTTCCATATTCATCCCGCCGCCTCCACCGAAGCCGGAAGCAGAATTGCCCGCATGACCAAATTGATCATATCGTTGGCGTTTTTCTGGATTGCTTAATATTTCATAAGCTTCTGCAGCTTCTTTAAATTTCTCTTCTGCCTCTTTATCATCCGGATTTTTATCCGGGTGATATTTTATCGCGAGTTTGCGATATGCAGACTTGATTTCAGATGCCTCTGCAGATTTTGAAACACCTAATATATCGTAATAATCTCTTTTTGACATTTTCTTATTGACCTATTACCACCTTTGCGAAGCGGATTACTTTATCATGGAGGAAGTAACCTTTTTCTACTACATCTATAATTTTATTCTTTAATTCTTCTGATGGGGCAGGGATGGCAGTAATGGCTTCCTGATATTCGGCATCAAAAGGTTGTCCGATAAGATTTTCCATTTCTTTCAATCCCTCATTTGCCAATGTTTTTTTGAACTTTTGGCTAACCAATTCGACACCTTCTTTTACCGGAGCTACCTCTTGCGCTGTTTCCATGGCTGCCAAAGCGCGGTCAAAGTCGTCGAGAATAGGTAAAATCTTAATCAAAACGTCTTTACTGGCAGCTTGTATAAGCTCTACCCGTTCTTTAGAAGTTCTCTTTTTATAATTATCAAACTCAGCAAACAGGCGTGTATATTTATCATTCGCATTTGTTAATTCCTGCTGTAAACGTTCTTCCGCTGTTTCTTCTGGTTGTACCGTATTTTCTTCCGAAGTGGAGTCAACAGACGCTAAATTTTCGTCTTGAATATTGTTTTCCTGTTCGTTCATCATATCTATAATATAGCCTACATTAATATTCGTAATATATGTTCAATAATATTGCCAACACAAATAAAACCGACACCCTGTCAGTCTATTCGGAGATAAACTACCAAAATGTCGGTTTCGTGATGTTCTGTCAGTGTAATGTCCTATAGAGTTACCTCGTCATATAGGGCGGTATCTGCGGTTTTAATAATCCGCGCAGGCATGTTTTTTATAATCTGGTAATCGTGTGTTGCCATCAACACGGCTGTTCCTGATGCTGCAATATCTCTTAATAGAAGTACGATTTCTTCGGAGGTCGCTGGGTCAAGATTTCCGGTTGGCTCATCCGCAAGGATAATTTCGGGATTGTTTAATAGCGCCCGGGCGATTACCACTCGTTGTTGTTCACCGCCTGATAGTTCGTGCGGCATTTTACGCAATTTAGAGCGTAAACCTACTTTTTCCAATACATCCAACATCCGGTTTTCGATCAGTCCACGGTCTGTCCAGCCGGTTGCTTTCAAAGCAAATTCGAGGTTCTTTTCTACTGTTCGATCATTCAATAGATGGAAATCTTGAAAGACAATGCCTAGTTTTCTGCGAAGATACGGGACATCGTTTTCGTGGAGTTTTTTAAGGTCGAAGCCTGCTACCATTCCTTCGCCGCTGGTAATATAAAGATCCCCGTATATTATTTTCAATAAACTACTTTTTCCCGTTCCGGATTGACCGATCAAATAGATGAATTCGCCTTGGTTGATGTCGAGGTTAACATGCGATAGCACCAAATGTTTTTGTTGGTATATATCTACGTTTTTTAATTTGATAACTGTATTGTTTGCTGTCGTCATACTGTTTTATACATCTATTTTTTTTATTTGACCAAAGGGCATTTCCGTTACAATCTGCATGATATAGTCGGCTTTGTCACCTAACCCTATTTTTTCTAAGGATTTATCTGGTCTATCTACACGAAAATAGGCCAATAAAGTAAATGCTTCGTCCCGCAGTTGGACATAATCGGGGATTTTCGCCACGCCTTTAACTTTAATTACATACATCCTAACAAAGTTATCATTTTTTTTCAGAAAGAAATTTCAATACATCTACTCCGTCAGCGTAGTCCGTTAAAGCAGGACATTGGCTACCTCCTAAAGGAAACGTCGGAATACCTGTTTCTATTGTGGCTTCGGTAACGATACACTGTATTTTATCCGCTTGTGCTTCCAATTGTGCCCTAACAGGATCAAGTTGCTCATATTCTTCAAAAAATACAGTTGCCAATGGAGAAGTAAACCGTATGTCCTCCTTGAGCAACATAAAACCATTATCGAAATGCCGGTCGCCGTTAATTAAATAGATGGATTTATTGTAATCGTAATTGTTGACATACTTATGGTGTTCTTTGACGGCGTTATAATCTTCCATAGCTTCAAAAAACAAATGGAAGTCGTACCCTTGAGGAATGTACAGTTTTGAAACCGAACGACATCCGAGCCCAAAATAATCAAAAATATCAGCTCCCAAGGCTTTTAATTGTCCCTTAGATTCCCTACCTGTTAGGATAGCAATTGCGTTTCTATTTTTTCGAATGATATGCGGTTTTTTCCCAAAGTAATAATCAAAGTACCGCGAACTATTGTCACTTCCGGTGGCAATAATTAAGTCATATTGTTGCAGCCTTTCGACTAATTGAATTTTCTTTTCAAAGGCAGGCTCTATGGTGATGAGTTCGTCAAGAACGAATTTTGTGAGGCCGGCATCGTCCGAAGATAATTTAATTTGTGCATGAAAACCAGCTAGAAGCACACAAAGGATATCATGGAAACCCACTAAAGGGATATTGCCTGCTAATATCAATCCCACAACCTTGTCGGATTCGCCAAACGGGTAGGAAGCTATCCATGGTGTAAGTTTCTCAGCGGTGAGATTGGAAGACCAAACCTGAAATTGCTTTTTAGTATTCGCTGGGGTATACCAAGGATTTTTAAAAGCAGCCTGTTGCAAAACATTGTTTATCTTTTCTTGGTCGGAAGCGAGTAGTTTACCCAATGCTACAAAGGCATCTATTCGTTGTTTCTGTGTCAAAATCTTTTAATTTAGAACCGTTCTGATTTTTTTTTAAAGTATATTTGCCTGTGTTTAAAAATAACTACTAACTTTGTAGTGTTATTTCAAGGACGAGACAAAATTAGTTTATTTATTATAATTGTGAGGTGATAAATGGCAATTAAAATTACAGACGAGTGTATAAATTGCGGGGCATGCGAACCCGAATGCCCGAACAACGCTATATATGATGCAGGTGTATCTTGGAAATTTTCTGATGGTACAGCTTTAGATGGTTTGATTGATTTTGGAGATGGTGTAACATTAGACGCTAATGAATCCCAAGATGCCATTTCTAATGAGGTATATTATATCGTTTCGGACAAATGTACGGAATGTAAAGGCTTCCATGATGAGCCACAGTGTGCGGCAGTTTGTCCGGTAGATTGCTGTGTGGAAGATGAAGAAGTTGTAGAATCAGAAGAAGAACTTCTAGCTAAGAAAGCTTGGCTTCACGCTGAATAAAAAGAACTTACTTTTCAATAAATATAAAAGAGCATTGCTGTTACATATCGGCAATGCTTTTTTATTTGGTATTACTTAGTTTGGGAGAAACACAAGCTCGATACTTTAAAAGGATTTTTTAATAATCTGAATACTAAAAATATTAGTATTATATTTGTCTCGTAGAAAGGAGACAGTGATGAAAAAATCTGGCGAGAAATCGATATGCATAGCCGAGCTACAAAACCAAATACTACAATGGCAAGGCTTTAAACAAGTAGAGAGAAAGCACGACGGGTTAGGTTTGGGCGAGCTTGAACAGGCTTTCCCCGGGAATGTTTTCCCGGTGGGGGCTTTACATGAGTTTATCTGTGGAAATAAAGAAGAGGAAGCAGCGTCGAGCGGTTTTCTCGGTAGTTTATTGTCTTTTTTGATCCAGAAAGACGGTGTCGTTTTATGGATCAGTGGGTCGGATCAGCTCTTTGCACCCGCGATGACCTCCTTTGGTCTCGAGCCAGACCGTATCATTTTTGTTCAGATTCAAAAGCAGAAAGACTTGTTGTGGGCATTGGAAGAAGGTCTGAAATGTACCGCTGTAAAAGTTGTTGTTGCTGAAATACAGGAGATCAACTTTGTACAATCCCGAAGGTTGCAGCTGGTGGTAGAGAAGAGTCAGGTTACCGGTTTATTATTACGGTTCCAACCACGGGTATTAGGAGCTACAACCTGTGCGGTCCGCTGGCATATTCGTCCCCGTCCGAGCTACGTGCAAGACAATATGCCTGGTGTAGGCTTCCCGGTTTGGGAAGCTGAACTATTAAAAGTTAAAAATGGACAACCCAGTCGTTGGCAACTCATTTGGAAGCAGGGGAATTTGTTGGTGGAGCAATTGTATAAAGCGAAAGTTTCCGTTTCTACCGACAAAAGAAAGGTAGGTTAAAATGGGAAAAAGATATGCGGTACTGTGGTTACCTTATCTGCTGACGGATTGGTACACAAAGCATCACCTAGATTGCGCCGATGAGCCCCTTGTATTTACCGTCCAGCTGCGAGGAAGAATGGCTGTTTCGGCAGTCAACCCGCATGCAGAACAGCTTGGTGTTGTGCCGCAGATGCTGCTGGCAGATGCCCGTGCGGCCGTTCCCCAATTGAACGTATTGTCGGATAAGCCGGCGCGCAAGGATAAGCTGTTGAGGGCTATCGGACTGTGGTGCATACGCTATACACCTTTAGTGGCTGTAGATACAACAGGTTGTCTGATTTTAGATATTACCGGATGTGCTCACCTTTGGGGTGGAGAAATAGCTTATCTTCAAGAAATTGACCGACAGCTCTGTCAGCGAGGTTATCAGGTCCGATCGGCGATTGCCTCCACTATTGGAGCTGCATGGGCCCTAGCGCGTTATGGTATCTCTGGAACCATCGTACCGGAAGGAATACCAGAAAAACCCTTATTGGCATTGCCTATTGCTTGCTTGCGTTTGGAACTCAGTTTGGTCGAAAAGTTGTTGAAGCTTGGATTCCGTACGGTGGGACACGTGATAGGCCTGCCTGATCAAGTATTGAAAAGACGTTTTGGAAACGAGCTCGTGCAACGTTTAGCACAGACGATGGGGAAAGAAGAGGAGTTTATCATCGACCCCCTAAAACCTGTTTTACCTTATACAGAGCGTCTCCCTTGTCTGGAGCCGATTAAAACAGCCAAAGGTATTGAGATAGCGATCGAAAAATTGCTGGATAAATTATGTCAACGTCTGATTGGAGAGGGAAAAGGGGTACGCAAAGTAAAATTATCATGCTATCGCATAGACGGCAAAATAACATCTATCGAGATTGGAACAAATCGCGCTTCAGCCCATGTCAAACATCTGCTGGGTTTATTCAAACAAAAAATTGCTGCCCTAGCACCGGGTTTGGGAGTGGAAGTTTTCGTGTTAGAAGGGATTAGCGTAGAAGATGCTACCCCCGTTCAAGAATTATTATGGAGTGGAGAAGGAAGCTTGGATCAAGAGGCATTGGCCGAATTACTAGATAAATTTAAAGGAAAAGATCCTACTTGTTCTATTCGTCGGTTTTTGCCGGATGAACACCATTGGCCAGAACGGTCTATAAGATTAGCTACATCCTTAACCGAAAAGCGAATGATAGCATGGGGTAGAGATCGTCCGCGTCCAGTAAGGATCTTGACTCCTCCTCATCCCGTTGCAGTAACTGCCCCTATTCCGGATTATCCACCTATGTTATTCCGTTACAAAGGAGAGGTCCATCTTATCAAAAAAGCAGATGGCCCGGAACGAATAGAACGAGAATGGTGGGTAGAACAAGGAGAACATCGTGATTATTATTATGTGGAAGATGATCAGGGGAGAAGGTACTGGCTGTTTCGTCTAGGGCATTATCAAGGAGACCGTTCTTCCAATTGGTATGTACATGGATTTTTTGCGTAAAAGGAATCATGAGATATGTAGCGCTACAAATCACCAGTAACTTTAGTTTTCTTCGAGGTGCCTCGCATCCCGAAGAACTCATAGAGCAAGCCGCTTCGTTAGGCTATAAAACCATAGCTCTTACAGATCGAAATACTTTGGCAGGCATGGTGCGGGCACATGTGGCTGCTCGAAAATATGGGGTGCGTCTGGTAGTAGGTTGCCGGTTGGATTTATTAGATGGACCTAGTTTATTGGCTTATCCTAAAAACAAAATAGGGTATGCTAATTTATGCAGTTTACTGAGTAGGGGTAATTTGCGGGCAGAAAAGGGGAAATGTCACCTTTATTTAAAAGATGTATATGCGTACAAAGAGGAACTCATCTTTGTGGTTGTGCCGCCCGATACACTCTCTGCAGACTTTGCGTTAGATACGGTCTTTCTCGAGCATGTACGAGAGTACGTTACAGAACTGGAAGGGCAGCTGTACCTAGGCTTGTCTCGCAATTATCAGGGAGATGATGCGAAACGCTTATTTCGCCTGTATCATTTAGCTGAAGAGCTTCAGATCCCGGTAGTAGCACTCGGCGATGTATATTATCATATTCCGGAACGCCGTGCATTACAGGATATCCTGACTTGCGTTCGCGAAAAATGTACGATATATACGGCTGGTTTTCGCCTCCATCCAAACGCCGAACGTTACTTAAAGTCACAAGAGGAAATGACACGCTTGTTTATGTCTTATCCGGAGGCAGTGGAGCATGCATCTCAGATTGCTGATATGTGCCGCTTTTCATTGGACGAACTAGAATATGTTTACCCTGAAGAGCTTACACAGGAGGGGCGGACACCTCAAGAAGAATTGGAATTATGGGTGTGGCGAGGAGCAAAAAAACTTTTTAATACGGAAGAATTAGAAAAGCATAGACCGACTATAGAGATGGAGCTGGACTTTATCCAGCGGAAAAACTATGCCTCTTATTTCTTGACCGTCCATGATTATGTACGTTTCGCACGCGAACGGGGAATTTTATGTCAAGGACGGGGCTCCGCAGCAAACTCCATTGTGTGCTATTGCTTGGAAATTACCTCCGTTAACCCTACGAAAATAAAATTGCTGTTTGCTCGGTTCATGTCGGATGCTCGTGATGAACCACCGGATATTGACGTGGATTTTGAACATGAACGGCGGGAGGAAGTTATTCAGTATATTTATGAGAAATACGGTCGAGATAGGGCAGCTATTGTTGCTACAGTAACCCAAGAACGGGTGAAAGGTGCTTTACGAGATGTAGGAAAGGCCATGGGCCTATCGATGGATGCGCTTAACCGACTTTCCCAAGCCATTGGATCGCACTGGGACAATAGTTTGGAACCGGCGCGGTTTAAAGAACAGGGTTTTCATGTGGAAGATCCTCATTTTCGTCAGATATTAGCTCTAGCAGAACAACTGATCGGGTTTCCGCGTCAGCTCGGCCAGCATACAGGTGGCTTCGTTATTACCCAGGGTAAAATACACGAACTTTGTCCTATTATTCCTGCCCGTATGGAAGGACGTACTAATCTCGAATGGAACAAAGATGATCTGGAAGCCCTGGGGTTTTTGAAAGTAGATGTATTGGGATTGGGCATGCTGACCTGTATCCGAAAAGGGTTCGATTTGATTAAAAAACATTACGGCCGAAAGCTCGAGCTAACGAGTATAGACGCTACAGATGAAAAAGTCTATGAGATGATCAGTTCGGCGGATACCGTGGGCGTGTTCCAGATTGAAAGCCGTGCACAAATGTCTATGCTGCCTCGTTTAAGACCTAAAGATTTTTATGATCTGGTTATTGAGGTGGCTATTGTGCGCCCAGGGCCTATACAGGGCGATATGGTGCATCCTTATCTGCGACGACGAAATGGAGAAGAGGAGATAGACTACCCGTCGGAGGAGATAAAAGGTATCTTAAAACGAACGAAAGGTGTCCCTTTGTTTCAAGAACAGGCGATGGAGATCGCCATTATGGCCGCAGGCTTTACACCCGACGAAGCAGATGCGCTTAGGCGGAGCATGGCGACTTTTAAATCGAAGGGAGAGGTTAGTCACTTTCGGGATAAAATGGTAAACGGAATGTTAGCAAAAGGCTATAAGGAGGAGTTTGCACAGCGCGTTTTTCGGCAACTGGAGGGCTTTGGTAGCTACGGGTTCCCGGAAAGCCATGCGGCTTCTTTTGCTTTATTAGTTTATGTGTCCAGTTGGATTAAATACTATTATCCGGATGTTTTTGCGGCAGCTTTGTTAAATAGCCAGCCCATGGGTTTTTACCAGCCGGCCCAGCTGATTATCGATGCACGTAAGCACGGTGTAACGGTATTGCCGGTGGATATCAATTATTCAGAATGGGACAATACGTTGGAAGGGGAGTTTGGCGCAGTTCCTCATCAGCTACGATTAGGTTTCCGGCAAGTGAAGGGATTGAAAGCAGAAAATATCGAAAAGTTGATCCAATGCCGTCATAAGCCTTACACGCGTGTAGCAGAAGTGGCAGACGCTGTAAGTATCTTTACCCTAGAAAGGCTTGCAGATGCCGATGCATTTCGGTCTATTGGGCTAGATCGCCGGCAAGCGTTATGGGAAGTTGCTGCCGTACAAGATAGGCATGTTGCGTTGTTTAAAGGACAAGATACGGGAAGCGTACACGAAAAGCAGATTCGTTTACCCTTTATGGCGGAAAGCGAACATGTCGTGCAGGATTATGCAACGACCGGTTTGTCTATTAAAGCGCATCCGGTATCTTTTTTAAGAAAAAAATTGGATTTACTGCATGTACTTCCGACGGATAAATTATCTCGTGTCAAAGATGGTATGCCCGTTAAGGTTTGTGGTCTTATTACCGTCAGGCAGCGGCCGGGTACCGCAAAAGGCGTATTATTTGTCACCATCGAAGATGAGGCTGGTTTTGCAAATTTGGTGCTATGGGCGAAGGTATTTGAAAAGTACCGTCGAGAAATATTACAGGCGAAGCTATTCATGGTGACCGGAAAAGTACAAGTAGAAGGCGAGGTTATTCATGTGGTGGTGGAGCAGTGTTTTAACCTTAATAGTTGGTTGCTAGAATTGGAGAACAATACAGACGCATCAACCGATACGGTATTTTATAAAGGTCGAAATTTTAAATAATAATTTTATGGTAGCTCTTTGTATTATGCTTAACTTGTAAAGCGTAAAACGAGGATTGGCTTGTTTTTTGCAAATATACTTTGATAACCAACATACTAAGGTTTATGATGAAAAGATGTCTTTATCTCGTGCTCTTCCAAATAATGTTAACGACGGCAGCGTTATTTGGTCAAAAACTTTCCCTGAATCCTATTAGAACAGATTTTAAAATAGGTCATGAAGACGAGACGATATGCATGAAACACCTAAAGACGCTGGAGGAACACGCGTTAAGCCCTGTAGAGCGGGGTTATGAAGCCGCATATCATATGTTTATGGCTAACCATACAGGGAACCCATTTAAGAAATTAGGTTATTTTAAAAATGGGAAAAAAATGCTGGAGGAGGAAATCGCAAAGAATCCCCGCGAAATTGAGTTGCGTTATATCCGTTTATGTATTCAATATTATAGCCCGGCATTTTTAGGATATAAGGATAATATAGAGGAAGATAAAGGTTTTTTGGTAAATAATTTATATAAGCTAAAAGATCCAGAAACCAAGCAGCTTATCTATACTTATTTGAAAGGGGCAAAGATGTATTCCGATGCCGAATTAGCGTTATTATGCCGTTAAAGGAAATCAATTAAAATCGTTTAAAATACAAGGCGAATATGTAACTTTGCGGCATGTCCGAAAAAATTATCATTCTTGACTTTGGCTCGCAATATACCCAGTTAATTGCACGTCGTGTTCGTGAACTTAATGTTTACTGTGAAATTCATCCTTATAATAACTTGCCTGAATTTGACGGCGAAGTAAAAGGTGTTATCTTTTCCGGTAGCCCGTATTCTGTTAGACAGGAGGATGCACCTCAAATTGATTATACCCACATTCAACAGCGATTTCCCCTACTAGTGGTGTGCTACGGTGCACAATATTTAGCACAGCAGTCAGGCGGAGAAGTATTGCCTTCCGAAATTCGCGAGTACGGCCGCGCGAATCTGCAATTTGTGGATCAAGAAAGTGCCTTACTCAAAGGCGTACCGGTGCAATCCCAGGTGTGGATGTCGCATGGTGATACCATTAAAGAGATACCTTCTAATTTTAAAATTATTGCCAGTACGGACAAAGTACGTGTGGCGGCGTATGAAATAGAAGGCACTCGTACCTTTGGGATCCAGTTCCATCCAGAGGTTACCCATAGCACAGACGGACAGGTATTGCTAAAGAATTTTGTGGTTGATATATGTGGCTGTTCGCAAGACTGGACACCAGATACTTTTGTAGAATCGACGGTAGCGGCTCTCAAAGAACAGCTGCGAGAAGATCACGTGATCATGGCATTGTCTGGTGGTGTGGACTCCACCGTAGCGGCAGTATTATTACATCAAGCCATTGGAAAGAACCTCCATTGTATTTTTGTAGATCATGGCTTACTTCGTAAAAACGAATACGAACAGGTGTTGGATTCCTACAAAAATATGGGATTGAATATTAAAGGTATCAATGCCAAGGAGTTGTTTTTCGACCGTTTGGCTGGTGTTTCAGAGCCAGAGCAAAAGCGTAAAATTATCGGTGCATCATTTATTGATGTCTTTGATCAAGCCTCTAAAGATATTCAACATGAACTACCGGAAGGTGTTGAAGCGAAATGGTTAGGACAGGGCACAATTTATCCCGACGTTATCGAATCTATATCCGTGAAAGGACCATCTGCGACCATTAAATCGCACCATAATGTAGGTGGCTTACCGGATTTTATGAAGTTGAAAGTAGTAGAGCCTTTGAAGGCGCTCTTTAAAGACGAAGTACGTCGCGTAGGAAAGAGTTTAGAAGTAGATGCACGCATTTTAGGGCGGCATCCTTTTCCAGGCCCAGGTCTCGCTATTCGGGTATTAGGAGATATTACCGAAGAAAAGGTACGGATTTTGCAGGAAGCTGATGACATTTATATCCGTAACCTGAGGGAAGCGGGATGGTATGACAAGGTTTGGCAAGCGGGCGCTATATTTTTGCCGGTGCAATCGGTAGGTGTTATGGGCGACGAACGGACTTATGAACACGTAGTGGCTTTACGTGCGGTAGGCTCGTTAGACGGTATGACAGCAGATTGGATTCACTTGCCTTACGATTTGTTAGCAAAAATTTCAAACGAAATCATCAATCATGTTAAAGGAATCAATAGAGTTGTCTATGATATCAGTTCAAAACCACCTGCTACGATTGAATGGGAATAGGTTCTTTCTCCTAGCTATCGTTAGTATCTTTCTTTTTCTAGGAGCGTGTAGCCCCAAAACCAGGGTGTTAAAGTCACCCGATGTGA
Source organism: Sphingobacterium sp. FBM7-1 (assembly GCF_020687765.1). Lineage (GTDB taxonomy): Bacteria > Bacteroidota > Bacteroidia > Sphingobacteriales > Sphingobacteriaceae > Sphingobacterium. Next base: position 91,988 of record NZ_JAJEWJ010000001.1, read on the forward strand.
GTGGAGGCAATGTAGGAGGTACACTTCCCAAAGAAGAACAACCTGAAATTGAAGATCGCGAAGCACCTGTTGACGATATTCGTAAAATCGAAGCAGCAAAAAATAGCGTAGCACTGATTTTGCCATTTCAATTGGATAAACTCGTACCGAGCACCTTATCCAAAGAAGATGTGAATCGTTCCGCTATAGCGCTGGATTTCTATCAAGGCTTTCAATTAGGATTGGATGAATTGGCACAGAAAGGACGCTCTTTTTCACTGCATGTAGTGGATTCACGAGATAATGCGTCTCACAATCAGTCTATTGCACAATCAGAAGCGGTTGCTCATGCAGCGCTTATTGTGGGACCCGTGTTTCCGAAGGAAATTATTGCTTTCGGAACCCATCATCCGAATAAAAACGTCCTACAAGTAAATCCGTTAGCAGCCACGAAAGCCTTGGAGTTTAATCTCCCGAATTTAGTATCGTTAACGCCGTCTATTAATGTACATACAAAGGCCATGGCTGAACGGGTAGCCCGTGATTATAAGACGGGCGATGTGGTCATCATTTACAACACTGCCGATAACGACGGTAGGCAGTTTTTGGATGGTTTTTTATCCGAATTAAAAACAGCAAATCCAACCGTTCAGGTACGTTCGGTATCCTCCATCCCGCAATTAAATGAGCAACTTACGCTAACAGGTACCAATTTGGTTGTCGCTGGTACGACGGACAAATTCCAATTACGCGCGTTCATGAGTAATCTGGAATCCAAATCCGTAGAAGAATTCTATATGTTTCGGGTATATGGTCATCCTTTATGGGATCGTATTGATTTTAGCATCTATAATCATTTTAGTGATTTTCAGCCCGTCATCACGACAGAAAGTCATCTGAAAAGTTGGGCAAAAGGTGTGAAAGAATTTAAAGATAAGTATTACACACTGTACGGCGTACAACCTTCGGATCATTCCTATAAAGGGTATGACGCTGCGCGATACTTTGGCAATTTATTGGCGAAATATGGTGATAATTATCGGGATTATATCACCAAAGAGAAATTTGAAGGATTATTCAGTACTTACGCATTTGATTATAACCAGGGTTGGGGATTTGTAAACCAAGCGGTCTCCTTTAAAAGTTATCAGGGCGCTTCATTTCAATTAAATTAATATAGCGTATGGAGGTTAACCCCCGGAGAGTGGAGCAGCAGTTGCGAAATTTGCAACGCGTACTTGACGCATATCATCCCCCCGAACCCTTTGCACGGTTTCTTACAAAATTTTTCAAAGAAAATAAGCAAATGGGGTCGTCGGACAGGCGCATGGTTTCGCGTTTAAGTTATAATTTATTCCGATTAGGCCGTTCCCTAGAAAACCTCCCGACGTTAGATCGCGTGGTGATCGCTGAGTTCTTATGCGAAAAGCAGAGTGATATGGTGACGCTTCATCAGCCCGCTTGGGTAGCCCATATACAGCTGCCCCTAAAAGAAAAGATGCAGTTTTTGGCAAAGCAAGGTCATGAGATTACGCATGGTCTTTTCTCTTTTTCATCACCGTTGTCCGCATCTATTGATGCGGAACAATTTGCGCTGAGTCACCTTATCCAACCCGATTTGTTTATTCGCGTGCCACGCGTCAACCAGCAGCGTGTTGAAAAAGAACTAACTGCGCAGCAAATTAGTTTTGAAACCCTTTCTGGAAATGCGTATCGTTTGCCAAATGGAACTAACTTGCAGGCTGTAAATAAATTAGAGGGATTATATGAAGTACAAGATGTGTCTTCTCAAGAAAGTTTAGCAGGACTTAATTTGGTAGCGGGAGCAAAATGGTGGGATGCCTGTGCAGGTGCAGGGGGGAAATCGCTGCTGCTATTAGATCGCTGTCCGGCTATAGCACTATTGGTCTCCGATATTAGGCCGAGTATTTTGCGGAACCTTGATGAACGTTTCCGCAAAGCCAAAATCAAAGCAGACGTTCGAACAAAGGTGATGGATTTAACGCAGGATATTGATGATATCATGGAGGGAAAATCCTTTGACGGCATATTAGTTGATGCACCCTGTACGGGTTCGGGAACTTGGGGGCGCACGCCTGAAATGCTAACCCAGTTTGATGAAGAACATATACAGACTTTTGTTTCGTTGCAGCAGCGTATTGTAGATAGCGTCGTACGTTATCTTAAGCCGGATGGCGTATTAATGTACATCACCTGCTCCGTCTTCGACGCCGAAAATGAGCAGCTCGTTCGTTATCTAGTAGATAAACATGGATTGACTGTAGAAGCTGCAGGGATTATCAAAGGGTATGATCGAAAATCGGACAGTATGTTCGCTGCCCGACTTCGTAACGCTTAATCAGTCGCATTTCCCTGGGATAACCAATACCGGACAACTAGCTTTCCGTATAACGGATTCGGATACACTTCCGGATATAAAGTGTTCAAAGCCTGTGCGTCCGTTGGAACCCATGATAATAAGGTCTGCGGTCCATTCCGTAGCTGTATGCAAAATTTCATCACGTACGTTGCCCACTTTATTAAACAAGAAAATTTCCTGTGTACGCTCAAAATCAGCAGCTATACGTTCCAGATAACGCTGCGCAGCGTCTTGTTGGATTTCGGAAACCTCCGGTACGATGATCGGTTGTTGGCCTAATAAAGGATCTGCACCATAATTAGCCGGCGATGTAGGCGGAACTACGGTGACAATAGCAAGGGACGAACGAAATTCTCGAACTAAATCTTTAGCGTAGTCTATTGCTTTTAGGGTGCAGGGCGTGTCGTCTACTGCTAAAAGGATGCGATTAAATCTAGGGTTGCTCATCGTTGACTATATAAAAAGTTATACCTTCGTATAAGTAAAACAACGCCATTGGGCGAATTGTTTAAAAAAAAATATCGCATATGCATACCGGAATCTGCAACTTATCTGTCATCCCGCTAAGAGCTGCTAACACCCATCGTAGTGAAATGGTGAATCAAGTACTTTTTGCGGAACAATTTGAGATACTTGAAGAAGCACACGAATGGGTTCGCGTTCGGCTTTTCGATACAGGTTATGAAGGTTGGCTCCAACAAGGACAGTTTTCCTTACTAACAGAAATTTCTGATGAACTTGTTGAAAATGAGAATATACGTATAATCGATATTATGGGGGGAACAGCTACCAATGGTAAAAAAAAGGTTGTGTTATTCCCGGGTACGAAAATTCCCGAGTCTATTTTAGAACGAACGCACTCCGCTTTTCCATACCAAATAGTCGGAGACTTTAGGATGCCGCAAATCGAGGATTTTACGAGCCAATTTAACCGCTTGGTAGATTATTATCATAACAGCCCCTATCTTTGGGGTGGGCGCACTCAGGCCGGGGTGGATTGTTCGGGGTTGAGTCAGATTATCTATAGTTACTTCGGCGTGTCTTTGCCACGAGACGCCTACCAACAAGCCGAAAAAGGTAAACGGATTGCGGTATTGTCCGAAATTCGTCCAGGAGATCTGGCTTTCTTCGATAATGAGGAAGGACGAATTGTACATGTTGGCCTCATGATTGATCCCGAAACCATTTTTCATGCTTCGGCAAACGTACGTATAGATAAAATGGATACAGAAGGAATCTTTAATAAGGAGCTAAATCGCTACACGCATAAGTTGCGTATGGTGAAAAGATACTGGTAATTATTATTTTTGATTATGTTTCTAACAGACAATCGATATTTCATTTTAGCAAGCGCCCAACTTTTTCCGTTGACTACTTTGGAACCCGTTACCATGCAGGTAGCCGACGCGGCATTTGTCGCCGCGAAACAAGCCTATACATCTTTTAAAGACGGAGAGCTGTCCGTTGCCCTGGAACGATATACTGCGGCCATTCAGCGTTTCCCGGATCAACCGTTTTTCTATGCCTGCCGATCTATATTAAACAACCTGTTGGACGATGACGAAGGTGCTTTTTATGACTACCAAGTCGCGAAAAGTTTAGATTTTAATTATCAAGCTTTTTTGGAATGGACCGAAAATGGCCCACAGGTAGCTACGTTTCCGGGCGGGGCTACCGAATTGAAACCATTATTGGCTGCCGCATTGGAGGCTACGCAGCAATTTGATTACGAACAGGCGTTAAAATTGTACGCACAGGCACGCGAGGCATATCCGGCAGAAACAGACGTTTTAGTTTACCAAGCGGCCTTGTATATGCGCCTTTTGCGATACGATTGCGCAGGCGATGCCTTAAATCAGGCAATCGCTATGGATCCGAACCATTTTCAAGCTTATTTATTTCGGGCTAAACTGTTTAAAGCCGTACGGGAATACGATAGGGCCAAAGCCGATTTTGATAAAGCAGTATCGCTTCAGCCCGCATCGAGTATGCTTTATGAAGAACGTGGAGGCTTTTTAATGGATATAAAACGGTATGAAGAAGCCTTAATGGACTTTGATGAGTTGGTTAAATTGCTACCCGAAGACTTTTATGTGTATGCCCTTCGGGCCGATCTTTTTGAAAAGATAGAAAATTGGGAGAAAGCAATTGAAGACTATTCAACAGCTATCTCCTTAAACCCGTATTATTCTGATTTATACGCTTACCGAGCCGAGATGAAGGATCGGGTTGGCGATACAACTGGAGCGGCGGAAGATCGCCGGATGTTTGCCGAGCTCGAAAAGGAAGATTAAAATAAGGTATTCTCTTTATTGGGTATCCGAAGGTCTGTGCCGATTTCCTTGTTGAGGTGCGCTATGAAGTGCGCCGCCAGCAAGGGTGATTCTTGCTCAATGTTTTGGTGGATAAAGAAATTCAATTGTTGCAGACCTGCTTCTTTCCATTTTTTGATAACCTGAACCCAGGCGATTAGTCGATCATAATCCGATGGATGATTTGCACCCACGTAGCGTATGAACGCAACAGGGGTCGTTAAGCGCATATGCACCATATCACGGCGCCCCGCCGTATCCACGAGTACATTGGTTGTTCCTGTTTCTTCTAGCAGTTTGTACAGTTGTCGGCTAATCTCCACATCCGAGAACCAAGCTTCATTTCGAACCTCTACCGCCAACGGATAACCTTTGGGGAAATTATGCAAGAAATTTGCCAATCGATCAAAATCTTTCGGTTTGTAATTATCGTGCATCTGTAAAAATGCCATCCCGAGTTTATCTTCAAATAATACCGTAGCATCCACAAATTCTTTTATTTTTTCGTCGGTGCGGAGTAATCGGGAATAATGACTTACGGACTGCGGAATTTTCGGGAAGAACTTGAAACCTGCCGGAGTTTTATCTCTCCAGGTTTTCACCTGCTCTTTGGCGGGCGAATTGTAAAAGGTGGCATTCAATTCGATCGAATTGAATTGCTTAGCATAGTAAGCCAACTCATCCTTTGTGCCGCGGGGGTAGAAGCCTTTTAGATCGGTTTTGTTCCACTTGGCACAGCCCACCGATATGGATAAAGGTTGATCGGATTTATGGGATGCCAATAATTCAAATGTTTCAGGCGGGGTAGGGGGAAGCGAAAAATCAATCTCCTCCGGATTACTTACTTGACCGAATTTCATATCCGAAGATAGAAAAAAATATAAAAAACGCCCAACATTTGTTCGGCGTTCATTTTATAATATGCGTATGATTTATTAAACGTTAAATCGGAAATGCATGATATCGCCATCTTCAACGATATAAGTTTTTCCTTCCACACTCAATTTGCCTGCTTCCTTAACCGCGTTTTCAGAACCGTAATGTAAGTAGTCCTCATATTTGATCACCTCCGCCCGGATAAAGCCCTTCTCAAAGTCTGTATGAATAACACCGGCTGCTTGTGGCGCGGTAAAGCCATTTTCTATTGTCCAGGCCCGAACTTCTTGCACACCAGCCGTAAAATATGTAGCTAGATCCAAGAGAGAATAAGCTGCCCGGATTAATTTATATACACCGGATTCATCTAGTCCCAGATCATCCAGGAACATTTGGCGCTCTTCATACGATTCAAGTTGCGCAATCTCCGATTCGATTTGAGCCGAAATCACCAACACTTCTGCATTCTCATCCTTCACCGCATCTTTTACACGATCTACGTACGCATTTCCATGCGTTACAGATGCTTCGTCTACGTTACATACATATAAGACAGGTTTTACCGTAAGTAAAGCCAAATCACCGATAAACTCGAAATCTTCCGTTTCGATGGGTGCCGTCCGTGCAGATTTCCCACTTTCTAAGTGTTCTTTAACCACCGATAAAATTTCGTACGTTCTTTTCGCGTCCTTGTCACCGCCAGTTTTGGCCATTTTTTCTACCTTCTGAATGCGTTTCACGACCGTATCCAGATCTTTTAGCTGCAATTCCGTATCAATGATTTCTTTATCACGAATAGGATCCACCGAGCCATCAACGTGTATAACATTTCCGTCGTCAAAACAACGTAAAACATGGATAATCGCGTTTGTAGTGCGGATGTTGCCCAAAAACTGATTTCCTAGTCCCTCACCTTTAGATGCGCCTTTTACCAGTCCGGCGATATCGACAATCTCAATCGTATTCGGGACGATGCGTTGTGGCTTAACAATTTCCGCTAACTTATTTAACCGCTCGTCAGGAACTGTAATTACCCCCACGTTAGGTTCTATTGTACAAAAAGGAAAATTTGCCGCCTGTGCTTTTGCATTAGAGAGGCAGTTGAATAAGGTTGATTTACCGACGTTGGGTAAACCTACTATACCACATTGTAAAGCCATGAAAGTCTCAATTTTTATAAATTCCACAAAGATAGCTAAAATCCCGTATTTTTCACGTCTTCTCCTCGGGCAATCCTCTTTTTGTCAATCGGATTCTTTAAGTTTGAAGCAAATTTAATAAGTGAAGTTATATATGTGGAAAACGATAAAACCCATTTTGAATTTGGGGGCTATCATGGTTGCAGCGGTCGCTTTTGCGGGATGTCAGGGTAATTTAATCACGAGTGCTGCAAGTTCACCCCTAGACACGGTAGAACTGGATAAGCACAACGTATTATTAGATACTTTACCCGACGATACGGTCGACAATGGAAAAGGATATTTAACAAATCGTTGGCGGGATCCGGTTCAGATGCCAAACGATACCTTAAATCCGATTAGTAAAGATTCATTAGCGCGGTTTATGCGCATGGAACGTCGGCGAGTCAGAGACTCCGTTCGTCAGGAGCTGGATAAACTTCCGAAACATATTTATTTTACTTTTGACGACGGCCCCTTAATTGGCAGTTCCGCAATTGATTCCATTGCACGGGCAAAGAACATCAAGATAAGTGCATTTTTGGTGGGGAGGCATGCGCATATGTCCCGACGGCTACAAAGAGACCTGCAACGGTATAAAGATAATCGCTTGATAGATTGTTATAACCATAGCTATACGCATGGAGGAAATAGATTTGAAACTTTTTATAGTAATCCAGTGGGTGCCTATGAAGATTTCGATAAAAATGAGGTAGATTTAGGATTAACGCATAAAATAGCCCGTTTGCCAGGCAGGAACATCTGGATTTACGATGATATCAGGCGAATCGATTTAAAAAGCGGTGCGAGTACGGCTGATATGTTATATACCAACGGCTATAAAGTATACGGTTGGGACGTAGAGTGGAGGATATATGCAGCTTCAGGCAGGCCTGTGCAATCCGTACAAGAAATATATACCCGTCTTCGTAATTACATGGCTAACAAATCATCGATGGAACCGAATAATGTGGTTTTATTGATGCATGACGATATGTTTCAAACGAAGAAGGGTCAGCATTTGCTAACGTCACTGATCGATACGATTCAAGCGACAACGGACTTTAAATTTGAATTTATGCGGGATTATCCGTTTCGGTACTAAGTGTGGTCTGAACTATGATGTAAGATCATTCATGTAATTGACATGATTTCTACACCCACTTGGAGAGGTATCGAACTAGCAATGGGGGAATGATTGCATCATCCCCCTCTCAATACTACATTACTCTACAACAACCCCCATATTGCTGAATTTATCAATCCGCTCAGACACTAAGGTCTCCGCATCTTTTTTCGTTAGTTCAGCCAGGTCATTTAATATTTTGGTCTTAACATTTTGCGCTGCGATCGCTGCGTCCTGATGGGCACCTCCCATAGGTTCGTCAATAATTCCATCGATCAGCCCATTGTTCAACATGTCTTCCGCAGTGAGCTTAAGCGATTCCGCAGCCTTTTCTTTTTGGTCCCAACTTCTGTAAAGAATAGAAGAACACGATTCGGGGGAGATAACCGAATACCAGGTGTTTTGCATCATGTAAACACGGTCTCCAATACCAATTCCCAAAGCCCCTCCAGACGCGCCTTCGCCGATAACAATACAGATAATAGGCACTTTGAGGACAGACATCTCCAGTAGATTTCGTGCGATAGCTTCCCCTTGTCCGCGCTCTTCGGCTTCCAAGCCAGGGTAAGCACCCATCGTATCGATTAAGGTCACTACCGGTTTATTGAACTTTTCTGCCATTTTCATTAACCGGAGCGCTTTCCGATATCCTTCCGGATTAGCCATCCCAAAGTTATGATATTGACGTTCTTTAGTGTTTTTTCCTTTTTGATGTCCGATGACCATGACAGATTGCCCATTAATGGAAGCAAAGCCACCAATTATAGCCTTATCATCGCGAACGGTACGGTCGCCGTGGAGCTCGATAAATTCATCACAAATCATGGATATGTAATCGAAAGTCTGCGGCCGGTCCGGATGACGAGACATCTGCACTTTCTGCCAGCCCGTCAAGTTTGAATAAATATCTTGTCTGGTTTGTTCAAGCTTTTCCGCTAGTTCATTTATCGTAGCGCTCATGTCTACTTTGGTCTTTTCCTGCACTTGTAAGACCTTTTCAATTTGCGTTTGCAAGTCTGCAATAGGCTTTTCAAAATCAAATGTTGTTTGCATAATTATATGTGTCTAGCGCATTTTAGCACGCTAAGTTAGGGTATTTTATGCTTTTTCAGAAAAAAGAACGAAAAAAGCCGCATATCAAGGGGAAAGTGATAATTTAGGTTGTTTTTATAATTATGGTAACAGAAAAGAAAGATACGAATCCTTTGCAATTTGTGGTAAAGGTAGCGCTGTGGATTTTACTCTACGCTTCCTTTTGGTATTTTGGAGACTTTTATAAAGAGCATCCACGGTTAAATCGTGTATCGAATGGGCTTAATTTATTTTTGTCTGCCAGTATTTTATTTTCAATAGGCCGATATACGATTATCACTATTTATAATAAAAGACACGAAAAACGTATCGTTCGCGGAAACTTTGTACTCGGTATCAATCGGCTTGTCGTCGTCTTGAATGCCACGATGGCAGCAATCAGTATTATGATCGCATTCGGTATCGATCCGCGGGAATTTGTCACCAGTATGACCATTGTAGCGATGGCCCTCGCTGTTACGTTCCGGGAATACATTACCAATTTATTATCTGGTCTGTTCATCATGTTTTCCGATCAGCTATCGGTCGGTGATCGCGTCAAAATAGGGGAGCATAAAGGTCGGATCATTGACATTAACTTTTCCAGTCTTGTGATCCAAAATGAAGACGATGATATGGTGATGGTCCCTAATAATATGGTTTTTACATCTCCAATGGTTAATCTCTCTTCGCACCGGTCTACTTTTTTTCTCGTCAAATTCGAGTTACCGCTAGCAGTGGGGGTAGAAGTAAATAAGCTGGAAGAAAATATCCGTGCGCTTTTAATCAATCATCCGTATTTAACGAATGAACAGGAATTACACCTAAAAGTTGTGAAGATCGGTAAAGATCACATTCGGTATAAGATCGAGCTACATGCAACTAGCAGCAGCAGTAAAGTACATAAACAAGTGGAAAACGAAGTGTTTCGAGAGATTTTAAAATTTAAGCAAAATTTTGAAACTGATCTTTAGCTTATATTTTTCGTACCTTAACTTGCTTCACGAAATGGTGAGAACCCTTTTTTAGAATCAGATCTGCGCGGTAACGGGTAGGTAAGATATTCTCGTGAAGATTGGGACGGTTAATGGTGTTCCAGATGGTGGTGGCCATTACGACGCTTTCTTCTTTATCCAGATTAGCATAGCGGTGGAAATAGGAAGCGGGGTTTTGAAAAGAAGTGGCGCGCAAAGACTCGAATCGGTTGATATACCATTTTATGAGATCCTCTTCATCGGCATCTACATAAATAGCGTAATCGAAATAGTCCGAGACGAAAACACTGTTTTTTGTCGTCGAATTGACTTGCAATACGTTGATCCCTTCTACGATCAAAATATCCGGCTGCGCGATGATTTGGTTTTCATCGGTTAATATATCATATTCCAAATGGGAGTAAACGGGCACCTCAAATTGGGTAACACCCGATTTCATGGACGAAAGAAAGCTTAGTAAAAGTTTCGTATTGTAACTTTCAGGAAAGCCTTTTCGTATGTTTCGTTCCGCTAAAATTGCATTGGGGTATAAAAAACCATCGGTGGTTACGAGCTCGACCTTTGGTTTTCCCGGAAGCATGGAGAGTACTTTTTGTAATACCCGTGCGGTCGTACTTTTTCCTGCTGCCACGGAACCTGCTATGCCTATAATAAACGGCAGGCTGTCTGTGCTTTGGTTTAAAAAGGTATTCACGGCAGCATGCTGATCTTTATTCCGTTTTACCAAAATACCCAATAAATGAGCGAGCGGGAAATAAATTTCTTCAATTTCAGTAACAGTGAGTGGCTCGTTTAAAGCACGCAGATTTTGTATGTCATCTAAGGTAAGATGATGAGAAAAATGACCGTTTAAAGTTTTCCATTCCGATCTATCAAATAGTTGAAATGGGGTGTCAACCTCGCTGTTATTAGTTGAGGACATCGATTGAAATTTTGAATGTCGGCAAACTTAGAAAAAATGCTTCGTATTCCCCAACGCAAAATGAATTTATATTAAGTTGCTTTCGATGACAATGGGGTTGCTCAATATTTTATGGATAGGACACTTATCCGCAATTTTTAAAAGACGTTGTCGTTGTGTCTCATCCAGATTTCCATCTAAGCGAATATGGCATTTTATAAAGTAGGTGTCCTGTAGTTCGCCTGTCTGTTTACTAATCGATAACGAGATTTCTGCGCCGGTCAAATCCCATTGTTTACGATCAGCATACATCCGCATGGTAATTGCTTTACAGCTGCCGATAGACGATAAAAGCAATTCCGCGGGAGCAGGGCCCAAGTCTTGTCCGCCCATATCTTTTGGTTCGTCAGCAAGGATCACATGCGGCTGGATATGAATTTCCGTCCGATAAGGATCTTTTCCGATTTTGGTAATAACACTTTTCGTCATAGCATCTATGGATTTTTAGGTAAATAATCCTTCAATAATTAAACTTCCCGTAGCGGGGTTCGTGGCTAAAGGTACGTTGTATAGGTCCGATATCCGCATTAACATTTGAATGTCAGGCTCGTGGACGTGTTTGCCCAAGGGATCACGGAAAAAAATGATGCCATCCACTTTACCCTCTGCCGTTAAGGCGGCTATTTGCGCATCCCCCCCTTTGGGACCACTCAGTTTAAGCTCCACGTTCAGACCGGTTTTTGCCACATAGGACCCCGTAGTACCCGTAGCGATGATGTGCGCATTTTGTAGAAATTCAATATGGTCTTTTACAAATGCTACCATATCGGCTTTCTTTCCATCGTGTGCAATTAACGCAATTGTTCTTTTCATCTGTGTATAATTTGTTTCTTGATTCCGTAATTCAAGGTAGTTAAAAATAGCTAGCTATCCAAAGAAAATATAGGCGACAATAATGGCAGCAATAACGCCCACTAATTCAGCGATAAGCGCGCAAGGTAGCGCATGACGTGTTTTCTTGATAGCCACCGATCCAAAATAAACGGCTAGGACGTAAAACGTTGTTTCTGTCGATCCCTGAATGACACATGCCACCCGAGCAGCAAAATCATCCGCACCTTTTGTTGCCATCAGTTCTACCATCAACCCGCGTGCACCCGAACCACTCAGTGGCTTCATAAAAGCCACCGGCAATGCATCAACGAATCCCGTATCCATTCCCAAAAAGGCCACGAGTGAGGAAAAGCCATCAACCAGATAATCCATCGTACCCGATGCTCTAAATACGGCTATACCCACCAGAATGGCGACCAAATATGGAATAATTTTTACGGCTACCTCAAATCCTTCTTTCGCCCCTTCAATAAAAGCTTCATAAACATTGATTCGTCGGAACAAAGCCAAGGCAATAAAGGAAACGAATATGCTAAATAGTACGAGGTTGCCAAATACACGTGATATCACATCAATCTCAGCTGGTGCTAACGTGCTGAAATAATATAAGGCACCACCCACTAACACGAGTAGACCACCCAAATAAAGGAGAATGGTTTTATGAAAAAGATTGATCTTTTGATAGATGGCAACCATAATCAGCGCAGCCAGCGTAGAGAAGAAGGTCGCAATAAGGATAGGTAGGAAGATATCAGAGGGTTGTGCAGCACCGGCTTCTTGTCGGTAGGCCATGATTGATATAGGAAGCAATGTCAAGCTCGAGGCATTCAGAACGATAAAGATGATTTGCGCGTTGCTCGCCGTATCTTTCTGCGGATTTAGTTCTTGTAGCTCTTTCATGGCCTTCAAACCCAAGGGGGTGGCGGCATTATCGAGTCCCAATGCGTTGGCGGAAAAATTCATCAGTACCGAACCTAAGGCCGGATGGTTTTTAGGTATTTCCGGAAAAAGCCTGTTGAAAAATGGTCCGACAGCTTTCGCAAAGATATTGATCATACCTCCCTTTTCACCGATTTTCATAATTCCTAATGCGAAGGTCATCATGCCAATTAAGCCCAGCGATATCGTAGCGCCGTTTGCTGCGCTTTCAAAAAGCGCATTTACAATATTTTGGAAGACTTCAGTATCACCGCCCATCAGCTTAATGACGGCGACCAAAAAGGTGATTAAGAAAAAAGAGACCCAAATGTAATTTAATGCCATACTTGTCGTTTTGCTAATTTTTAAACGCTGTTTACACCTCTTTGGTGTGTCATTCTGATCTAAACCAAAATGGGGATTTTCAGTAACTTCCCAAATGCGGTAGCAGCATGATGAACTTGAATGTGCCAATCTTCGGCCGCTTGGTTGTCCGCACCATCGGAGATGTATTTGAGGCTTAGAAAAGGGATGTTTTCTTGCATGGCCACGGCGGCCAAAGCATACGCTTCCATATCCACCACATTATAGAGGGATGTTGTATGCGCCATTTCAAAATTATCGCCGGTGCCGCAAATCGCTGTCGGTAGACCTTCCATCGGCAAACCATATTCCAGTACGATCGGTAAACCAGATAAAGGGGTTTCATATTGTGCAAACCCTAATCCGCGGACATCCATATCTCGTTGGATGAATTTGGTACAGCATACAATCTCGCCTCGGCTATATTGGCTGCTTCCGGCAGATCCTAAATTGGCGATTAATTTCGGTTTTTTTGTTTGTATAGCCTTCATCAAATTATAGGTTGCAGCAACTTTACCAATTCCGCAGATCAAAGGAGAATACGGGGTGAAAATAGCAGCAGCCTCGTCTGCTAACGCAAACGTGAACAAAATGTCCTCTACAGCAAAAGCATATTGTGTATTTATCGTTATCATTCGGGTTAGTAGATGGGTGATGAAAATATGTTATGCGATCGGTTGTTGTATGTGTCGTTGATATTTAAAAGGTCTCTAAAAGCCATAACAAGGGTTTGATTTCTCAAAGGTAATAAATTTGTTGAGACTTAAAAGTGGGAGATAGGCTACGGTATACATTCATCGTGGTCAGTATAATAGTCGGCTGTATTGCTCGTATATCTGCCGAATAGAGGACACTTTATCCCAGATTATTGAACGAATAGACGTAATCTAGCGATACAATGGCGTCATTAGCGCGCCGGATATTTTTTTGCGTGCCGGTTATTTCGTAAACCACTGTAAGGTGTGTTCCGTTTTTCTCTACACCTTTTCGTAATGGCTTTACTTTATATTGCTTCATGAAATTTTCAAACTCGCCTAGACTAGAAATTTCAATGTTATCAAAGGTAACATGGATGGTACGTATAAAGTAGATGTCTGCCAGGAGGTTCTCGATTTTCTGGAACAAGGACAAAACGACCACCATACAAATGGTGAGAATAAAGCCGAGTTTATAATTCTCAAAACCGATCATCATGCCGATGCCAGCCATGGACCAAATGACAGCAGCAGTGGTTAATCCCTGTACGGTAAACTTGCCTTGGTAAATAACGCCTGCGCCTAAAAAACCAATTCCCGTGACAATATTCGCGGCGATACGGTCGTCCGAAATATTGCCCATACGGGAACTCAAGGTAAAGATGGTAGAACCTAAACAGATTAGGATGATCGTACGGAAACCTGCCGATTTGTTTTTAAACTCACGTTCGAACCCTACCACTGCACCGCATGCAATTGAAATTAATATACTCTGTATTGGAAGATCTGCTAACCACTGCGCCATATGCGGTAATTTAATTAAAAATTCGGTTTCATCAAATATTTATCATAGAAGCGGAAAATATGATCAGCCGCTTCTTCAGCGCTGTCTACAAAACGGTAAAGCTTGAGGTCTTCTTTAGAAATATAAGCATTGCCCAGCATGGATTGTTCAATCCAATCGAACAATCCTTTCCAGTACTCGGTGCCGACTAATACGATCGGGAAGCGGGCAATCTTACCGGTTTGGATTAGCGTAATAGCTTCGAAAAGCTCGTCCATGGTGCCAAATCCACCCGGCATTACAATATATCCCTGTGAATATTTCGTAAACATTACTTTACGCACAAAGAAGTAATTGAACTCCAGAAGCTTATCACGGTCGATGTATTTGTTGTGGAACTGTTCAAACGGCAACTCAATATTAAGCCCTACTGATTTTCCGCCTGCGCTATGGGCTCCTTTATTGGCGGCTTCCATAATGCCAGGTCCGCCGCCTGATATCACCCCGTAGCCTTTTTGGGCAAGTAAGCGCGCTATTTCTACGGTAATTTCATAATACTTATGATCCGCTTGTGTCCGCGCCGAACCGAATATCGATACGCAGGGGCCTATTTTAGCCAATTTTTCAAAACCGTCCACAAACTCCGCCATAATTTTAAATATCTGCCAGGAGTCTTTTACCTTTATTTCTTGCCAAGTTTTATTAGCAAATGAACTTCTAATTCTGTCTTCTTTGACCATATATCTCATTATACTGATGTGCTTTCCAAGATAGGGAATTTTTTGTTTATTTTTGTGCATGCATTTTTCGTCGCGACTTTTAGAACAGGCTGTAGAAGAATTCGGGCGTTTGCCTGGAATTGGAAAAAAAACCGCTTTACGCTTGGTGTTGCATTTATTGAAACAATCGGACAGCGAGGTGAGCCGTTTCACGCATGCCATAGATCAGCTGAAAGAACAGATACAATATTGTAAAACCTGCTTTAATATCTCCGATCACGAGGTATGCGAAATCTGCACTGCTTTAAAACGTGATCATGCCACCATTTGTGTGGTGGAAGATACGCGGGATGTCATGGCGATTGAAAATACGAACCAATACCAGGGTGTTTACCATGTATTGGGGGGACTCATCTCGCCTATGGATGGTGTAGGACCTGCTGATTTAAAAATCGAGGCTTTGTTGGAACGACTGAAGAAAGATGAGGTCCGGGAAATCATTATAGCGCTTAGCGCAACCATGGAAGGTGATACAACGATTTTCTATTTGTATAGAAAGTTAAAAGATTTCGACGTGCAGATTAGCACAATAGCTCGTGGTATTGCTTTCGGTGGTGAATTGGAATACGTGGATGAAATCACGTTAGGACGCTCTATAGCTACGCGTGTACCATACGAAAGAAATATAGGGTAAATACCCTATATTTTCTTTTGAATCTTATATAGCCTGCCGCTATCTGTTATCGCGAATAGTTCACCGTTTTTACCTTGGGCTACATCACGGAAACGTTGGCCTTCTTTGTCGAGCAAACGTTCTTCTCCAACTACCTTGTTGTCTTTGAGGACAAGCCGTGCAATATGTGTGCTGCTTAAGCCCCCGTTAAATAAGTTGTTTTTCCATTCCGGAATAGCATCGTGTGTATAAAACATCATGCCGCTGGGTGATAGGACAGGATCCCAATAATAAACGGGTTGTTCTAAACCTTCTTGTTGCTGGATAGGTGGATTCCCGATGTCTTTTCCGCTATATTCTAGACCATATGTAATGATGGGCCAACCATAATTCTTTCCGGCTTCTATGCGGTTCAATTCGTCGCCGCCGCGTGGGCCGAATTCGGTCGACCATAAGTCGCCGGTTTCAGGGTGCAGGGCTAGCCCTTGTACATTTCGGTTTCCGTAGCTGTAAATTTCTGGACGAGCCTCGCTATCGGATGCAAACGGGTTGCCACTGGTCGGCTGACCGTCTTTCGTGATGCGGACGATTTTGCCCAACGCGGAATTCAGGTCTTGCGCCTGTGGTCTGGTCTCGAGGTCAGAGCGCTCGCCCGTACCGACAAATAAATTTCCGTCTTTATCAAAAATAATACGTCCGCCGTAATGTTTGTTTCCATCGTAAGTAGGGAGTGCCTGGTAAATTACTTGGGCGTTTTCGATCGATTTTTCATCATCGGCCAAACGTCCCTTAGCCACCGCCGTGTGGTTGCCACCTGCTACAGGTTCTGAAAACACCCAATATACCATTCGGTTAGTGGTAAAGTTAGGATCCAGTGTTATACCGAGCAAACCGCCTTGACCGCGTGCATCTACTTCTGGAATGCCGCCGATAGCCTCACTCAGCTCGCCGGTAGCTGACACGATGCGCATATTGCCTTCGTTTTCCGTGATCAATAAACGGCCATCGGGAAGCACGGCTATCCCCCAAGGGGATTTAAGTTTGTCTGTCACCACCTGGCTCTCGTAAGGAGTTTTCGTTTTTACCCCTGGAGCACGCGTTTGCCCTTCGAAAGCGGGCTGATAGTCGGTATTGGGTTCTTTAGTTTCTACGGGTGGATAGATGCTGTCTGTTTCAGCCGGGTCGTTTGACGTGTTAGACGCGCCATTGGTATTGCAAGCAGCAAATAGCATGGACGCGGTTGACAATAATAAAAAAGCAGGTCGTGTTCGTTTCATCTTGTCTAATAGATTTTTAGTGTATCTTCTTTATAAGCTTTAAATGTAGGAAAATGTTTTGATAAGACACAAAAAAAGGTTTTCAAACGGGGAGAATGAAAACCTTTAGCTAACCAATTATAAACCTAAATTATGATACTGCAAAGGTAGGGGTTTTGTTTGAAACATGCAAATGTCTTTTTTAAAAAGTTTGCGATAGGGATTTTAGTGTCTTCTTTTAAAAAATGGTACCTTTGGCGCGGTTTAAACTATAGTTTTTGTTGCTTTGAAATTTCTGGAAAACATCAATTTAAGAAACGAAGTTCTCGCGGGATTGACGGTCGCGATGACGATGATCCCCGAGTCCTTATCGTTCGCTATTTTAGCAGGTCTTTCTCCGCTTACAGGGTTATATGCGGCTTTTCTGATGGGATTGGTAACTTCGGTATTGGGAGGTCGTCCGGGGATGGTCTCGGGAGGGGCAGGGGCTACCGTAGTGGTATTAATTGCCTTAGCTGCTGGCCACGGCGTGCAATATCTATTTGCGGCAGTCGTTTTAGCAGGGATTTTACAATTGCTGGTGGGGTTGTTTAAGTTGGGGAAATTTGTGCGTTTAATTCCGCAACCTGTGATGTACGGATTCTTAAACGGCTTGGCTATTATTATTTTCATGGCGCAGGTGCAGCAATTCCGTTTGCCTAGTGATCCGTCATCCTGGATGAGTGGCACGGCTTTGTACACCATGTTGGGATTAACGTTGCTAACTGTTCTTATTGTGTTAGGTTTTCCGAAGTTGACCAAGAAAATTCCCGCATCGTTGGTGGCAATATTGGTCGTGTTTGGGTTGGTTTCCGTGTGGGGTATTGATACCAAAAAAGTGGCAGATATTGCATCTGTAAGTGGATCTTTGCCTACTTTTCATATTCCGGACATTGCCTGGACTTTTGAAACATTGAAGCTTATCTTTCCTTACTCGCTGGTGATGGCAGGTGTCGGGCTGATCGAATCGCTATTAACATTAAATATGGTGGATGAAATCACCAATACCAAGGGTAAATCGAATAAAGAGGCCATGGCGCAGGGGGTAGCGAATATGGTTAATGGCTTTTTCGGCGGTATGGGGGGATGTGCCATGGTTGCACAGACACTGGTTAACCTGGATGCTGGTGCTCGCACGCGAATTTCCTCTTTCATCGGTGCAATAGCTATTCTCGTGATCATTTTAGTAGGTGCGCCGTTTATCGAGCAGATTCCGATGGCGGCATTAGTCGGGGTGATGATGATGGTTGCTATAGGGACATTTCAGTGGATCAGTTTGCGCGTAGTTAATAAATTTCCTCGTTCAGATATATTTGTAGGCATTTTGGTGGCGGCCATCACGGTAATCTTGCATAATCTAGCCTTGGCGGTATTGGCCGGTGTAGTCGTTTCTGCATTGGTTTTTGCATGGGACAATGCGAAGCGGATACGGGCGAGAAAATATGTGGATGAGGCTGGTATCAAGCATTATGAGATATACGGACCTTTGTTTTTTGGTTCAACGGCAGCCTTTATGGAAAAATTTGATGTACCCCAAGATCCGGTAGCTGTCGTTATTGATTTTAAAGAGAGCAGGGTGGTAGATATGTCTGCCATCGATGCGCTGAATAAAATTACGGAGCGTTATGCGAAGCAGGGCAAGCATGTGCAATTGCGGCACTTGAGTCCGGATTGTCGTTCTTTATTAAAGAATGCAGAAGGCGTTGTACAGGTGGATGTTTGGGAAGATCCGACTTATAAAGTGATGCCAAAAGACTAAAAGAGACTATTAAAGTCGTTCCATGGCGAGCGACAGTGATTTGAGGTCTTGCTTCATGAGCGTGATATGGGATTCGAGCTGATCATACATATCTGCCCGGTTTACTAATTGTTCGGTCGTATATCGTCCGCCTTTACCGAAATATATTTGTTCGATGTGTGTGTGCTCGTCATCGGCAATCTGCTTGAAGTTTTTCCACTTTTCAATAATCTGCATTCTAACCGATGGGGTATCGCTCGTAGGATCATTGTAATTAAGATAATACCATACCGATGGTGGAAAACTGGATGATATTTTTTCGCCTTTCCAAACTTCGCGAAGCGCATTGCGTTCGTGGTAGAAGTCAATTTTCCGGTTGTTGAAGAGCATAATAAGGCCTAAGGAGGCTTCGGTAATACCTGTAGCAATTCCAACAGTGTTGCTGGCGGCTTCATTTTTGATAACGCCGCCGGTGGTGATAGCGCCGGTAGCGCCCACTACGATAGCCGCTACCGTAAGTTTAGATTCTAACTCACTCTCGCCGCTTTTTAAATAGTTAGCCACCTGGCTGGTGCGCTCTTCCTCACAGACCATTTCAGAGGCTATTGCGGATACTTCCAAGGAAGCCATTTGGAGCTTATGGTCTATGCGTTGCTTTAGTTCTAACAGGCTGATTCGTCTTTCGAGGTCGGTAGAGGTCTGATCAAGCTTTAAATGCACATAGGATGTGAGATCGGCCAAGATGCCAATCGCGTTTGCCATGTTTAAGTTTTCATAAGTCAGATGAGTGGATAATGTACTGTCGATACGGAGGGTATGGAGGGGCTGAGGCAGGTCGTCTTCTGTATAATTATAGATATTTTGCTGATTGCAAGTGCTAGCTATCGTTTGTTGTTTTATATGGGCATCTTTGACAGCTCTACATGCTGTTGTAGCTGAGAGTGCCATAATCAAAAACAACCATGGGGTGAATGAACGTAGACGCATATCCGTGAAATTAAAGCTCCGGAATCAATATAGGTATATATTTTGATATCTATATCATCCAACGTAATAAGCTGGCGCCCCAAGAAAAACCGGCTCCGAAAGCGGTCAACATGAGTAGATCGCCTTTCTGGATTTGCTTAATGTTTTCCCAGATACAGAGCGGAATGGTTGCAGCAATAGTGTTGCCACGATATTCGATATTCGTTAACGTCTTGTTTTTCTGGATGTTGATGTCCTTACCTACAGCGTCGATTATACGTTTATTCGCCTGATGAGGAATTAACCAGTCTACTGCTTCGATACCTAGCTGATTGCGTTCCAGTATGCTTTTACAGGCGTTGCTCATGGATTGTACAGCTTGTTTAAAGACAACTTTTCCGTCTTGTTTCAAATAGCTACGTTCTTGGTTAAACGGTTTTTCGCTGGTTGGGTAGAGTGAGCCACCTCCTTCAATGTTCAGAAAATCGCGTCCGTCGCCATTGCTCTGCATAAAGGCATCAATAATGCCTTCTTCCGCGGAAGGTTCTAACCAAATCACACCGGCTCCATCGCCAAATAGAATATTGGTCGATCGGTCATGGATATTAACAAAAGCACTGATGTTATCAGCGCCGACAATGAGTACATTTTTATACCGCTCGGTTTCGACTAAGGATGCCCCCATATCGAGTGCGTAAAGAAATCCGGAACAAGCGGCATTCATATCAAAGGCCCACACATTGTTTAAATTCAGTTTCTGGGCAATAATGTTGGCTGTTGCCGGCATTAATACGTCGGGCGTAGAGGTAGCGACAATAATCGCGTCCACGTCGGCTACATCTTTATTATAGCGCGTACATAAGTCGTGGATAGCCATAACAGCCATATCTGATGTAGCTAAGCCGGCTTCTAAAATACGGCGTTCTTTGATTCCGGTACGTTTAATAATCCATTCGTCCGATGTGTCGCACACCTGTTCTAAGTCGAAGTTAGTTCTTCGTTCTTGGGGAAGATATCCACCTATGGCAGTGATGGCGGCGTAGGGTCGAGATGAATAAATATTTCGCATAAATTTGATTTCTCAAAATAAAAAACAGGACAAAGGTAAGAAATTTTATATTTAGTTTGGGTGTCCCCTCAATGGATAATCTTACCGTTTTTACTAACATGCCTTTGTACAAATATTCAGTGGTAAACAATTTGGGGTAGTTATTTGTATTATTAGGTAAGGAATAAAAATAAATGCTACAATGGAAAGCGCGCATGAAAGACACGCAGAACCTAAAATCCCGTATCACTGAATCTACACAACCCAAACAAATTTTGCGGGTAATCGATGCAGTCGTTTTAATCGTCGGGGTCGTAGTGGGGGCTGGTATTTTTCGTACGCCTTCGATTGTTGCGGCCCATACCGTTAGCCCGGAGCTTTTTTTCGGGGTGTGGGTGTTGGGTGGTATCGTTTCTCTTATTGGTGCGTTGTGTTATGCAGAATTGAGTACGGCTTTTCCCAATACGGGCGGGGATTACCATTTTCTGCATCGTGCGTTCGGGAGGCGTTTTGCTTTCCTGTTTGCTTGGGCGCGAATGAGTATTATCCAAACGGGTTCTATCGCGTTATTGGCTTTTATCGTCGGTGACTATATGAGCGAATTGTTTAGCTTGGGTAGGTTTTCCTCATCGATTTATGCCACATTAGTGGTTGTAGGTTTAACACTGGTTAATATTATCGGGGCGCACGTAGGTACGGGAACCCAGAAGTTATTGGTTAGTATACAGTTTGTCGGATTGTTCGTGCTGATTGTTGCCGGCCTTTTTTTTGCGCCCGAAACGAGTGAGAGCGGGTCTGGTGCACCTGTAGGTTCGGGCATAACTTCTGCAATAGGTGGTGCGATGGTGATGGTACTATTAACTTTTGGAGGATGGAATGAGGCGGGTTATATATCTTCGGAAATGCGAGGCGGTAGCAACAAAATGGCTTTGGTGATGATCGCTAGTATTGTGATCATTACCGTTATCTATTTGTTGTTAAATTTAGCTTATCTCAACGTGCTGGGGATTGATGGATTAGCTTCTTCGGAAGCCGTTGGGGTAGAAACCATGCGGGTTATTATGGGAGATTTCGGGGTGTTCTTTATCGGTTTATTGGTTGTTTTGGCAGCATTGACTTCCACCAATGCAACCATCTTTACCGGGGCACGTACCAATCAGGCGCTGGGGCGTGATTTTACTGTTTTTTCTTTTATGCGTACCTGGAAATCAGAAACTTCTAGTCCGGTAAGTGCTTTGCTGGCACAATGCTTCATCGCAGTGTTTCTGATCATCGCGGGTTCTTTTGCGCGTAGCGGATTTGAATCGATGGTGGATTTTACTGCTCCCATATTCTGGTTTTTTATTTTATGTACAGGTATAGCGCTTTTTGTTCTACGATACAAGGAACCTCATGCGCCACGTCCGTTCCGCGTACCTTTGTATCCGGTACTTCCGGTTATATTTTGCCTAACCTCGTTGTATATGCTTTATGCGAGCTTAACGTTTGCCGGAAAAGGTGCGTGGCTAGGGGTAACGGTGTTGTTGTTGGGAACACTATTTTTCTTTTTCCTACCGAAAAAAAACAAAAAGCAAGACCCAGATGTACTATAAGGTAGGCTGGGGGACATCAAATAGGATATTACATATTGTTTACGCTTTAAATTGAATAAAATGAATGCTTTGAAAAACTATTTGCTTATGGCTTGTCTGCTAATAGGTATGCAGACGCTGGCACAGACACCGCGCTTAGATGTTCCGTATGTACCTACTAAACAACCGGTGGTTGATGCTATGTTAGATCTGGCGGGAGTAAAAGCCGGAGATGTGCATTACGATTTGGGCTGTGGTGATGGACGTATTGCAATCTCCGCTGCTAAAAGAGGTGCAACATCGACGGGCGTGGATATCGATCCACAGCGTATTAAAGAAGCAAAGGAAAATGCGAAAGAAGCCGGAGTAACGAATCAGGTTACGTTCGTCCAGGGAAACTTGTTTGACTTTGATTTCAGTAAAGCGGATGTATTGACTTTGTATTTACTTCCGGAAGTGAATTTAAAGTTACGTCCCAAGATTTTGAATGAATTGAAACCAGGAACACGGGTGGTCTCACATGCGTTTGGTATGGGGAACTGGGAACCGGAAAAAAAGGTGACCGTGGAAGGAAGTACGCTTTATTTATGGACTGTTCCTAATCGTTAATAATTTTTCTATCTTCTTTTTAAAAAAAAGAGAACCAAAACCGAACGACGTAAGCTCAAGGATACCAAAATAAACACTAGTCCATAAACTTCGTCGCTTCGGATCTTTGACAAATGGGATCGTACAAAGGCAAATTTGTGCGGCCGTCAAGTTCCGGGTGCCAATCTTGACTTTTTTGCTTCTTTTTTTGTCAAGAAAAAAAAGAAGAGAAACTACCATCCTTTTATTGCTCCGCCTTTAAAGACCTCTTCCGCGACTGTTGCGACTTCTTCGGATTGGTAGGCTTTAGCGAAACTAATTACTTTTTCGTCTTCTTTGTTGTCTTCCCGGCTCACTATGATGTTGACATAGGGCGATTTCTCGTCTTCGACAAATATTCCGTCTTTTTTCGCAATGAGACCGTTACTCGCCGCAAAATTATTATTGATCACAGCTACAGCTACTTTATCGTCGTCGAGTGTCCTAGGCAATTGCGGAGCTTCTAGTTCTATAATCTTAAGGTTTAGGTTGTTTTTTATAATATCTTGGGAACGAGGTAGTAAACCTACATTATCTTTCAGTTGGATAAGTCCTGTTCCCTGTAGTAATAAAAGTGCTCTGCCGAGGTTGGTAGGGTCGTTAGGTATCACGATTGTTGCGCCAGCCTGCAGTTCGCTAATGTTTTTTATTTTCTTGGAATAACCAGCCATGGGATATACAAAGGTGTTTCCGACAATTGCTAGCTTATAACCACGGCTAGCCATTTGGTCCTCTAAATAGGGGGTTGTCTGAAAAACATTGATATCTATATCGCCTTGATGTAGCGCTTCATTGGGCATCACGTAATCGTTAAAAGTGACGAGTTCTACTTCCAAATTGTATTTTTCTTTCGCTACTTTCTTAGCCTCTTCTGCTAGACGATATTCGGGTCCGGCCTGAATCCCTACCCGAAGAATATCGGAGGACCGGTTTGTACCGCCACAGGATAAAAGTGTGGTTAAAATAATTACTACACTGACGAGAGAATGGAGGATATGGGTCATATTATTTTTTGAAAATGTATATTTTGTAATGATTATTTGCGGTGATCTACATATTTTGATAGTCGATCGCCAATAATTTGTATACCAAAGACAATGCCGATTAACAATACCAAGACGAAATTCATAATGAACGCATCATAACCTACATATCCGTATTGATATCCAATATGTCCTAATCCACCAGCGCCTACGGCTCCACCCATAGCCGAATACCCGACAAGAGTGATCAGCGTAAGGGATGCACTGTTAATGAGGGCTGGAAGTGCTTCGGGAATAAGCACTTTACGTATAATCTGCAGCGTAGTGGCTCCCATGGATCGCGCTGCTTCGATAATGCCGTAAGGGATTTCGAGCAGGCAGTTTTCGACGAGTCGTGCAACAAAAGGGGCGGCACCAATGCTGAGTGGTACGATAGCGGCGTTCATGCCTATCGACGTTCCTACTATAGCACGCGTGAAAGGTATCATCCAGACGATAAGGATAATAAACGGAATTGATCGGAATATGTTCACAAAAAAAGCAATCGTACTATTTAACGGTCGGTTAGCAAGTAATTGCCGCTCGCGCGTTAAAAATAATAAGATGCCCAACGGCAACCCGAGTAGAAAACTAAAAAATCCTGACGTAAACGTCATTGCGATCGTTTCCAAGGTGCCTTTTGCTAGTAACCAAAATGTTGCTTCTGACATCAGTATTCGTATTAATCAATTGTCCATGCGGGGGTTAACAATTCTTGTGTAACGGCCGACTTTGGATGTTTAAATAACGCATTTACCTCGTTTTCTTCGATGAGTTGACCTTGTGAGATGACTGCTACCCGGTTGCATACTGCACGGACAACTTCCATTTGGTGGGTAATCAATACGATGGTGATACCTAGCTCACGGTTGATGCGTTTTAAAAGAGAAAGGATAGACCGTGTGGTTTGTGGATCTAATGCGCTGGTGGCTTCGTCACAGAGCAAAATCTCTGGGTCCGAAGCCAATGCCCGGGCAATGGCAACTCGCTGTTTTTGTCCGCCGGACAATGCAGCGGGATATTCATCCCGTTTTTCCAATAAATCTACCATTTGAAGCAGATCATTTACTTTTTTGTTTATAACTGCTTTCGTCATGCCCGTCAATTCCAGTGGAAAAGCTACGTTTTGAAAAACCGTACGGGAGGAAAGCAGGTTGAAGTGTTGGAATATCATTCCAATTTTTCGGCGGAGCGGGATTAGTTCTTGCTCGGAAAGGGGTAAAATTGCTTGACCAGACAGGTATATGCTACCGGAGGTAGGGCGTTCTAAGAGGTTGATGGTACGTACCAGCGTACTCTTGCCGGAACCGGAATAGCCGATAATACCGAAAATATCTCCCTTTTTTATATGTAGAGTGATATTGTGGAGTGCTTGTATCTCCGTTTTGTGCTTGTAAAATATTTTACTGACTTGCTCTAGCTTAATCATATAATCTAGTGCAAAGATAGTGTTTGTTTGGTTCTTTAAAAAAATATAGGTATACCAAAGGTATACCTATATCTTAAATATTATGTCGGATTAATGCCTAACGAAGGGTAAATTTAAATCCTAATGTGAAGCGTGCAGGCTCGAGGTTACTGTTGTTAGACAGGTTCCACCAAGGTTTCCAATCGAAATGGAAAGCTAATGGAGCGGTAGGAAGTTTGTATTCCAAACCAGCTGCAGGACGTAACGCGAAGTAAGTGTCGTCACCGCCGTTACCCCACCAACCACCACCGTCTACGAACGCAAGCTGAGGGCCAATACCTACGTACCAGTTTAAGCCGTTTGTGCCATTGATTGCTTGGTTATAAGAATAGTCAACGCCTAAAATAGTAACGTTATCACCGAATAATACCTGCGCATTACCGGCGTTTGTACCGTCAAAAAAATGTTTTATTTGTGGACCAACTAAGGTAGGACCATCGCCGATATCAATTCCTAACCCAAGAGAGGTACGATAACGGGCTTGTGCGTTAGCTTCTTGTGCACCAATTGCAACAAAGGAAGCTGCTAATAACGATAGAAATACTTTTTTCATGATATTATAATATAACTTCAAAAAACTAATCGATTATCGATAAGTCGGTTTTTTAGATTTATACGCTAGCAAATAGTTTGCCAAACTCGGAAAACAGCGAAAATAAGTAGGAGGGTTTTCGTTATAAAAAAATCAAAGTTTTTGATAATCTCAAAAAAAAATGTAATTTTGCCTGGCAAATAGAAACCCCAAAGATATTTGCCATATGCAATTAGATCCACAAAAATTCGTAGCGGAAGGCCTTACATACGACGATGTTTTATTGATTCCCGCTTATTCAGAAATATTACCCCGTGACGTCGACACGAGTACGCAGCTTACAAAGAAAATCCGCTTAAATATTCCGCTGGTATCTGCCGCAATGGACACGGTAACAGAGGCTGACTTGGCTATTGCTATTGCGCAGGCTGGGGGGATTGGTATGTTGCATAAGAATATGACGATTGAGGAACAGGCTGCAGAAGTTCGTAAAGTGAAGCGTTCGGAAAGCGGGATGATCCAAGACCCGGTAACCTTATTGGAAGGATCAACCGTTGGAGATGCTTTCAAGATTATGAAAGAGCACAAGATAGGGGGGATTCCGATCATTAGCGAAGCTGGAAAGCTCGTAGGGATTGTGACCAATCGTGATCTTCGGTTCCAAAAAGATATGGCGAAGCCGATCAATACGCTGATGACAAAAACGAATTTGGTGGTAGCCCCGGAAGGAACGGATTTGATTCGCGCAGAAGAGATTTTGCAGAATCATAAAATAGAAAAGTTACCGGTAGTTGATGTGGACGGCAACTTGAAAGGGTTAATTACCTTTAAGGATATTCAGAAATATAGACATTATCCGAATGCCGCAAAAGACGAGCATGGACGATTGTTGGTAGGTGCTGCTGTGGGTGTCACGATCGATACCCTAGAACGTGTCACCGCTTTGGTTAAGGCTGGTGTAGATGTGGTTACGATCGATACAGCTCACGGTCATTCGAGAGGTGTTATCGAAAAATTGAAAGAAGTTAAGGCTGCTTTTCCTGAATTGCAGGTTATTGTAGGTAATATCGCGACAGGCGCCGCTGCGAAGGCTTTGGCAGAAGCGGGTGCCGATGCTGTAAAAGTAGGAATTGGACCTGGATCAATTTGTACGACACGTATTATTGCCGGGGTAGGGGTACCACAGTTATATGCGGTGTACGAAGTAGCGAAAGCACTTAAAGGTTCGGGTGTACCGCTGATTGCAGATGGTGGCATCAAACAAACAGGAGATATTGCGAAAGCGATTGCAGCAGGTGCTGACACGATTATGGCGGGTTCGTTATTTGCCGGAGTAGAAGAAGCACCGGGCGAAACCATCATCTACGAAGGCCGTAAGTTTAAGTCGTACCGCGGTATGGGTTCGGTGGAGGCGATGGAGAAGGGTTCGAAAGATCGGTACTTCCAGGATGTAGAAGAGGATATTAAAAAACTAGTGCCGGAAGGGATCGTAGGACGTGTGCCTTATAAGGGAACACTAGCAGAAGTGGTTTATCAGTATATTGGTGGATTAAGGGCGTCTATGGGGTATTGTGGGGCAGGAAGTATTGAAAGGCTGAAAGAGGCACAATTTGTACGGATTACTGGTGCAGGATTACGTGAATCGCACCCGCATAATATCTCGATTACTAAAGAAGCTCCGAATTACAGTAGGGGATAGTTGTCGATAAAATTCCGGTTCGTATTTGGATTTCCCTATAGAAATTGTTAAATTGCTTTCAATCGATCAATTCATTGTAATATTTAATTGAAATAACTATGGGTAAAGGAGATAAAAAAACACGAAGAGGAAAAATTATCGCGGGATCGTACGGAAAGAAAAGACCAAGAAAACATCCCAATGCAAAAGTCAAAGATAAAAAAGAAGCTGTTTAACTACAGCTTCTTTTTTTATTTATGATTTTTGAATTTACTGTAAGAATCGAGTACGTAGGCTCTAACATCTTCAGGCGATGCTGTCTGGATAAACTCTAAAGAAGGACGGAATTGCTCTCTAAAAAGCGCCATTTCGGTGTCCGTAAGGGGTATAACGGCGCGTATAACCTGTGGACTGAATAAGTGGTCTATTTTTCGGTTATGCTGTTCTTCTAGGAGGAGATCTAGATTCTTGCGAGCCAGTTTACTTTTTCTGCCGAATAAACGGGAAAGAGAAAGACGTATTCCTCCGCGGCTCTGTGATACTTCGGCGACTTGTCCTTCGTTTTTGGCCTTTGCAATTTCATACGCCAGTCTGCTATCGGTCAGTTTGCTAATGATGACTTCATCGATCACAATAGTTTTACTATCGCGGACTAGATAAATCCGTTGTACACCTTCTTGGTATACGAAGGCGGTATCCACTTCATAACCGGGCTGTGTAAATGAAATATAGTCATTGATGTTTCCGGAGATAAGAAAATTACCGTCCGCATCCGTTTGCGTCGCTTGGCCTGTGCGAAGATTCTTGACGGTGACCCCGCTTAGCCGTTGACTACTTTCTAGTTCGTGGACGATACCTTTAATTTCTTGGGCTTTGACGGAAAGGCTTAATCCGAGCGAGAAAAGGACTGCTAAAAATAGGTTGTGCATGTGTATGTTTCTTTAATTCTTTGGCCAAATGTTGTTGTAAGGATCCATGTCGGGATAAACGTTGTCGGGATCAATCACCACTTTGGTCAATCTCTCCGTGGACTTAAGTTTAAAACGCCAAGCGGTATTCCGTTGCCATATTTCCACAGGAAGTTTCTTCCTTATTTTTTGTCCGGACTCGGTTGTTGCCTCGATGACAACGGGCATGGCCAACTGCTGTAAATTATCGATTGTGATAATGGCGCCATTTTTTGGATCTAATCCTTCATATTCTACTGAACGGATTGCTTGATCGAGTGCCCAGTTGTTTTTAAACCAACCTCGCCAAAACCAAGCTAGATTTTCCCCTGTTTCATTTTCTATGGTCCGGAAGAAATCATCGGGCGTAGGGTGCTTATAGGCCCAGTATGTAATATAATTCTGGAAGGCGTTGTCGAAACGTTCTGCACCGATTATTTCGTCGCGTAGCAGGCGTAACCCGTACGCAGGTTTGTAATAAGCGAGAATACCAATGTTTCGCTCTTTCATGTTTTGGGGAGATGACATGATCGGCTCTAAATCAGGTTTAGAAAAGGCGGGAGCTAGGGCATTTCGATTGCCAAATTTCTTGTGATATTCTCCTTTATTAAATTCCTCGGTGGACAAATCGTTAATAAAGGTATTGAATCCTTCATCCATCCAGGCATGGAGTCGTTCATTGCTGCCCACGATCATCGGAAACCAGTTGTGACCAAATTCGTGATCGGTGACACCCCAAAGATTGCCAGCTTTGGCGGAGGCGCCACAAAAGGAGATCGCGGGGTATTCCATGCCACCCACGTTAGAAGCAACATTAACCGCTACGGGGTAAGGATATTCCAACCATTTTTTACTGTAGTGTTCGATGGATGCTTTTGTGTATTCGGTAGAACGTTCCCAGGCGTTCCCTCCATGGCTTTCTACGGGGTAGGCCGAGAGAGCGAGGGCTTTTTTTCCGCTGGGGTTGTTGATTTTGGCGCCATCGATCATAAAGGCTGGGGAAGAGGCCCAGGCGAAATCATGTGCCTGGTTGAGTTTGTATTTCCAGGTCAAGCGTTTTTTGTTTGGACGCGAGTCGGGATTAGTTACATCTGCTGCGGATCGAATAATGACAGTTTTATCGCTTTGCTGCGCGCGTTCATAACGGGCGAGTTGTTCGGCGGTCCAGACTTCTGCTGGGTTAAGGAGTTCTCCACCTGCTACCACGATGTGATCGGCCGGTGCATCGATCGCTATCTGGTAATCTCCAAATTCGAGATAAAATTCACCCGGTCCGGTGTAAGGTTCTGTATTCCAGCCTAAAATGTCATCGTAAACGCATACGCGCGGATACCATTGCGCGATGGTGTATACTTTCCCGTTTTTGCTAGTTAATATACCTGTTCTATCGGCGCCGTATTCCGGGATGATATAGGAGAAATCCATCGTTAAAGTAATCGCCTGGCCGTCGGCTTTTAGCGGCTCCGGTAATATAACCCGCATCCGCGTATCGGTTACGGTATAAGAGGCGGCGGAACCGTCTGAAAAGCGCATATTGGCTAATTGGAATCCCCCGCTAAAGTTGGACGCAGCCGAACCATAACGGCTATCTTGTAAAGGAATGGCAGCTTGCCCGCGGGAGTCCGGATGGAAAAGGTTCTGATCTAATTGAAACCAAAGATAGGATAGATCGTCTGGGCTATTGTTCGTGTAGCGTATACTTAACTGGCCCGAAACTTTATTATCCTGATCGTCCAAAGAAACGTGGATGTTGTAATCTGCCTGGTTTTGCCAGTAAGCATGCCCCGGTTTTCCACTAGCGGAGCGGTAAGGCGAGCCGTTCTGTGTATAAAAAATGGGGTCGAAGGCTTCGGTATAGTTATAGATGCTGTTTGTCTGGGCATTTAGCTGTGCTACCGAGAATAAAACGGTGCTCAGCCCAGCGTAAATAATTGTTTTTATCATGGTGTTACTTTAGTTTGGTCTGGTACTCCTCTTCATCAAAACCCAAAATAATACCGTTGGCTGACTCGATCAGCGGTCGTTTAATCATACTGTTGTTCGCTAAGAGCACTTGATTAGCCGCATCGGCATCAACCACGGAAGCTTGTTCTTCAGCAGGTAGTTTTCGCCAGGTTGTTCCTTTTTTATTGACCAAAGATTCCCAAGGTATTTGTTTTTCCCATTCGGTTAGCTGGGCCAGTGTCGCCGGTTCTTTTTTATAGTCATGAAAGGTGTAAGCAATCTGTTGATCATCGAGCCAAGTCAACGCCTTTTTTACTGTATTACAATTCTTAATTCCATATACCTGTAACATCATTATCCTCCTATATTTATCTTCGGATAAAGATATTAATCTTTTTTTGAAATGTTGTCGTGTGTTTTTTACACTAAGTATTGTGAGCTAGAAAAAAACTCCTTATCTTTAGATTCAAAATAACACAACATAATAGACGAAAAATATGAGCCTAAAAGATTTTAAGGGTGTTTTAACGGGCGATCAGGTACAGGAGCTTTTTGAGATTGCGAAGACGCATAAATTTGCTTTACCTGCTGTAAACGTGATCGGAACGAATTCAATTAATGCTGTTATGGAAACAGCGAAAGCGGTAAATTCGCCGGTCATTATTCAGCTATCCAACGGTGGGGCACAGTTTTACGCAGGAAAATCATTGAATAATGACGGATTGCAAGCCTGTATTTTGGGAGCAGTGTCGGCTGCACAACATGTTCATTTGTTAGCAGAACACTATGGTGTAGCGGTTATATTGCATACGGACCATGCCGCTAAAAAATTATTGCCTTGGATTGATGGGCTTTTGGATGCGGGCGAGAAATTCTTTGCGCAACACGGAAAGCCTTTGTTTTCTTCGCATATGCTCGATCTATCGGAAGAGTCGATCGAAGAGAATATCGAAATTTCCAAAAAATATTTAGAACGTATGAAGCCGCTGGGTATGACGGTCGAAATTGAATTGGGTGTGACCGGTGGAGAGGAAGACGGTGTAGATAATACGGATGTAGACAGCTCGAAGTTGTATACACAACCCGAAGAAGTGGCTTATGCTTATGAAGAATTGTCGAAGGTTTCGGATAAATTCACGGTGGCTGCGGCTTTTGGTAATGTGCATGGTGTGTACAAACCAGGTAACGTAAAGTTGCAGCCCGTTATTTTACATAACTCGCAGGAATATATCCGTGAGAAATATGGTCTGTCTGCAGAGAAGCCGGTAAATTTTGTTTTTCATGGTGGTTCGGGCTCTTCACCAGAAGAAATTGCAGAAGCTATTTCCTACGGTGCTATTAAAATGAATATCGATACCGATATGCAATGGGCATTCTGGGACGGTATTCGGGCTTATGAGGCTAAAAATCGGGGTTATTTGCAGGCGCAAATCGGTAATCCGGATGGGGCAGATTCACCGAATAAAAAATATTATGATCCACGGGTATGGTTGCGTAAAGGAGAGGATGCGTTTGTAGAACGTTTAAAACAAGCCTTTAGTGAGTTGAATGCCATTGATGTGAATGCAAAATTATAAGAAAGGATATACGTTTTTTCGCAAACAGCCTAGGGGTTTACCTAGGCTGTTTTTTTATGCCATTTAATCTTCAAAAATATTTTTATTATTTTTTTATCGTTGTCTTTTTTATATATTTATAGAAGAACGATGTAGATCATGAATAAGCAGCGATTTTTACGGTTTTTGGAGTTTGAGAAACGCTATTCGGCGCATACCATTTCGGCCTATGAGTTGGAGATAGAGCGCTTTCTCCAGTTCTTATCTGCCGAAGATATTGCTTTTGAAAGCGTGGATTATCGAGTTGTCCGACATTTTTTAGCATCGATGAAAGAAAATGGAAGACAGGCCTCGAGTATTAACCGCTCTATATCGTCCTTACGTTCTTTTTATAAATTTCTAGTCAGAGAAGGCTATATAGTTTCCAGCCCTATGCAGCTTGTGCAGGCGCTCAAAACTCCGAAGAGATTACCCGTAGTAGTCGAATCGGAAAAGATGGTGGATTTGTTGGAGAAGAGGCGTATAGATCAGGATAGTTTTGAGGAAGCACGCGATTTCTTGATTTTGGAAATGTTATTTGGCACGGGGATTCGTGTATCCGAACTACTGGCTATTCAAGAAGGTGATATTGATACCTATAATAGTCGGATACGTATATTCGGAAAAAGGAACAAAGAGCGACTGGTGCCTATACACCGGACGCTATTGGAAGAAATCAAGCAGTATTTAGCGTTGAAAAACGCGCAAGATTTTAAAAACAAATCCTCCTATCTAATCGTTACCAAAGAAGGAAAGCAGGCTTATCGTGGTTTGGTCTATAATAGGGTCCGGCAAAACCTAGGACATATTACATCCCAGCAGAAAAAAAGTCCGCACGTGTTGCGCCACACCTTCGCAACGGCGCTTTTGAATAATGGAGCGGATTTAAATGCCATTAAAGAGTTACTGGGACATGCTGGTTTAGCGGCTACACAAATTTATACGCACAACTCTGTAGAAAGATTAAAGTCTATTTATAAACAAGCCCATCCAAAGGCTTAAAAAAAGGAGGAAAAATGAACATTACTGTGCAATCAATCAAGTTTGATGCTGATCAAAAGTTAGTGGATTTTATCAAAAAGAAAACAGCGAAACTAGAACAGTTTTTGGACAACATCATCGAAAGTGTATGTTATCTTCGGTTGGAAAATGTAGACGACGAGGCGAACAAAGTAGTAGAATTGAAGATGAACATACCGGGTAATCAATTATTTGCCAAAGCACAGGCGAAAAGTTTCGAAGAAGCGACTGATATTGCGGTGGAATCGCTACGGCGACAGATCAATAAACATAAGACGAAAACTAGGACAGCAGTAAGTAATCACAAAGAGTTATTAGGTAATCCCGAAGAGGATTTTTAACTAATAAGTGAAAATAGAAAAGCCGATCGTATGATCGGCTTTTTTTATAATCTTTCGGTAATTAATTTGGATTGAATCTGAATAAGACATATATTTGCTCAGCGAATTTCAATAACGATGATTTGTCCATTAGCACACGTAGAAGAAGTATTTAGAACATCAAACGGCGCTGTTTATCAGTGCAGCCGCAAAAACTGTTATTGGTTAGAATATCAAGACACGACTACGGCATTTAAGATTTCGGACTTTTTTCTGTTTAAGAAGCGTATAGATGCTATGGATATCGCCCGCATGCTAGCCGATACAGCACGCTCTGCTGATTTTGAAATCATCATGCCTCACCGTACCGAAAGATGTTTCATTCTTTCTGTTCAGGATATCCTTAATTTAAAGGAAATCCTAGCTGGTGCAAAATTTATGATCGAACTAAATAGTGAAATCAAACGAGCACTTCGAAAGGATACGTTATTTGTAGTTTAGTTTTTTAATTGTACTGATTCCAAACAAGTTACAGTTGATTCGCAGTAATTTAGACTTAATTTGTATTGTATTTTCTTGGCACCTTTTGGGCATTATTGAACTATCTTTGTATAAACAATGTGAGGAATACATTGTTTACCTATTACAACGTATATATTTAAAATTCAATAAATATGAAAGATCTATTAAAATTAAAGTCTTCACTATCGGAAGAAATAGAAAATATATTAAATGCACAGGTGAAAGTAGAAGCACATGCTTCTGCACTTTATTTAGCCATGTCTTCGTGGTGTGATGATCAGGGTTTAGATAATGCCGCAACTTTTTTTGCTAAGCAAGCGGATGAGGAGCGCGAGCATATGCTAAAACTGTTTAACTATATCAGTAACCGCGGTGGTCGTGCGATTTCTCCTGAGATTACGAATATACCTGTTGATTTCGAATCATTCCGTGGTGTATTTGAGCAGACCTTAGAGCAGGAAATGCACGTTACCGAACAGTTTAACAATATCGCGGACAGATGTATGAAGGTGAAAGACTATGTAACATTCAATTTTGTACAGTGGTTCTTAGAGGAGCAAGTAGAAGAGGAGTATGTAGCACGTCGCATTTTAGAATTGTTCGATGTAATCGGTGAGGAAGGTACTGGACGTTGGGAGATTGACAAACATTTGGTTAAAGTAACGTTTGACGGAGAATAATTTCAATAAAATCAGGTAGGCGGGTCATTTCGAGAGGGAGATGACCCGCTTTTCTTTTGTCAGATTTCATTTTTTTGTATATTGACACAAATGTGTAAACGATAATTTTGTGAGACAATATCGGTATCTTATATTCCTGATTGGAGCGCTCTTCTTTGTTGGGCTGGAAGCTAATGTAGTCCAAGCTCAAACGGAGAAACGCCAGATCCAGGGTTTTGTAGTGGATACCGTTGGGACGAGGTTAAAAGGTGTCACGGTGCGGTTAACCAGTACGGAAGACACGATTATGGCAATCAGTTCCAATGCCGGATATTACCGGTTTAAAGATATAAGGGGATCGGATATACGGATCTCGTATAGTATGATCGGTTATCAAATTGTAAGCCGCGTACTTTCTCCTCAAGACCTATCCAGTTTTATTGTTATGCCCAATGTGATCCTTCGGCCGCAGAATTCATTAATTGAAGGGGTATATGTTGTCAAGACAATTCCGATGGTTTACATGGGGGACACCATTCAGTATAATATGGATGCATTTACTTTCCGATCAAATTCCCTTTTAGAGGAAGCGTTGAAACAATTACCGGGCATTCAGGTATCTCGAGATGGTACGGTGTATGCTCAAGGTAAGCCTATTTCTTCTGTACAGGTAGATGGAAAGCGTTTCTTTGGTGGAGATGTGCTGACAGCGACGCGTAACCTCCCTGCGGATTTTATTAAAAGTATTCAGGTACTAAATTACCGCAATGAACATTCGACGGATAAAAGCTTTACACCGGAGGAGCCGCAAAAAGTTCTCAATATTGTGCTCAAAGAGGATCGTAAACGTATTTCATTTGGACAACTTACAGCTGGTGTCGGTACGCGTGAGCGTTATATTGGTAGTGCGGGACTCAATCGTTTTGATGATGGACAGGAGTTCTCTGTAGTGGGGTCTATAAATAATACCAATACCAGTCTTTTTTCTTTTGGTTCGCCGACGGGAATGGGGGAACGGGAAACCTCTCTTTTTGATGCTACCGATTTTGTCGATCCGACTGATGGGCTTAATAATATCAAGTCGCTAGGGGTTAGTTTTTCAGATAATTTAGCGGAAAATACGCAGTTTAATGCCAGCTACACTTTTAGTCGGAAGAAAAATTTTACGGAAGGGAATTCTATACTTCGCTCAGATTATCTGTTGAACCGAATTTCTAATGAGGAAAACTATGATATCACGAACGATAATAATTTCCATCGACTTGCAGCAGAATTTAAACATTTATTTAAAAATCAGGATGTACTAGAAATAAAACCGATTTTTTCGTACAGTAGCGTGCACCTTTGGAATAACCGAAGGAGACAAGTTAATAATAACCGCATAACGAATAGGGGAACGTATCAAGATTCGTCTTATCAAAAAAATCCGAATCTTGACTTAGATTTGCTCTATGTGAAAGCATTCAAAAAACCGGGTAGAAAACTGTTGGGGAACGTTTCCTTCAATTTTAATAGTCAGCGTAAACTGGAGGACGTACTGGATCGTTATGTGTCGCTGGATTCCACACCCTTAGAGCCTTTGCGCAGTTTATTTGAACAACGCTATTTTATTCAACTGCGAAATGGAACGGATGCGGTTCGAGCATCAATGTCTTTTGTAGAGCCTTTTTCCGATTATAGCACGCTAGAGCTTCTATATCATTATGAGCTTACCGATATGACTACGCAAAGGTTAGTGGAGGATAAATTAAAGTCAGAGGAGTTAGGAGATTTCGTGTATGTGGATTCCTTAGGGGTAAATTATAATTACCGGTTTCGGAATAGCCGGATGGGATTGAATTATCAGTATACGCCCAACAAATCGTTTAAAACCAATATTGGCTTCGCGGTACAGCCAGTAAGATTAAGCAGTTTTCTACCGAAGGAAGATATGGAGTACACCTACGAAAATGTAAATCTGGTACCCACAGCAGGTTTTAAGTGGCGGTTGAACGAGGAGACGGACTGGAGTGTAGATTATATCGGTAAAAACAACCAACCGAATCTTTTACATATTATTCCCATTCGCGATAATAGCAACTCTCAAAATATTATCGTAGGAAACCCTGAGCTAAAAGCCGAATTTTCCAACCGAATTAGTACGACGCTGCGAAAGTTTGTAACCTCGAGAGGGCAATATTTGGAGACGAATTTTGCGTACAATTACGTGAGTAATAAGATCGTATCGGATAAAACCGCCTTTTCCGGTTCTACCATTCAGGAAACGACTTTCAAAAATACGGACGGTTATTACGATATCAGGTGGTATTATCTTTTCAATACTCCTTTGTTTAGCGAAAATGTCCAATTGGATATTAGTGGAAACACGGATTATTACCATAATTTGTCGTACGTAAATGATCAACGGAATACTACTCAGCAATTCCTCTATTCGC
Organism: Sphingobacterium sp. FBM7-1; assembly: GCF_020687765.1. Lineage (GTDB taxonomy): Bacteria > Bacteroidota > Bacteroidia > Sphingobacteriales > Sphingobacteriaceae > Sphingobacterium. The sequence continues at coordinate 129,239 of NZ_JAJEWJ010000001.1, forward strand.
AATCGGCCCAGCTCCGCTATAGTTGGGGGGAATACGTAGAGTCTGTATTTAAAGCGAATTATCTGCTTAATCAAGCTAGTTATACATGGCCTTATCCGACGAAGATCACGGGACATAGCTTACTGGCCAGTGCGGCTGCCAAAAGTTATTTGGGTGAATATGTGACGGTGGGTGCAGAGATGTCTCAACGTTTTAATTCGGGATATGCCAGTAGTTTTATGAATATTAACCCGACGATCATAAACGCGTATCTAGAGTTTTCTTTTTTGCATAATAAACGAGCATTACTGCGTTTACAAGGATTTGATTTATTGGATCAGAATAAAAACATGGGTACTTATAGCGAGTATGTAGGGAATGATCTATATGAAGCACGAAATAACCGACTTGGACGTTACTTTATGATCACCTTAAACCTGCGGTTACAGAAATTCCCAAAAGATAGATAACATGACACAGATGAAAGCCATAGTGATTACAAAAGCAGGCGGTCCAGATGTTTTACAGTTGCAAAACCGAGCTGTTCCTGTTATCGGGGATGATGAGGTGTTGATACAGGTGAAAGCCGCCGGAATTAACCGACCGGATCTGTTCCAGCGTAAGGGAAATTATGCAGCACCATTGGGAGTAGTAGCAGATATTCCGGGGCTGGAGGTTTCGGGTCTCGTTACGCAGATCGGTTCGGCCGTGACATCCTGGAAGGTGGGGGATAAGGTATGTTGTTTAGTCGCAGGTGGTGGATATGCCGAGTTTGTGACTACCCATACAGCTATGTGTCTTCCGATGCCTGCCGGATTCAGTTTTGAAGAAGCAGCAATTTTACCCGAAACTATTTATACAGTATGGGACAACGTGTTTCGGCGGGGGGCTCTACAGAAAGGAGAGACGGTTTTGATACACGGTGGATCCGGTGGAATTGGGAGTACGGCTATACAGCTAGCTAAAGCCTTCGGCGCGCGTGTACTGACTACCGTTAGTTCAGAAGAGAAAGAAAAATATTGTCGGAACTTGGGCGCAGATGAAGTTGTGCGTTATACGGCACGTGATTTTAGGGAAGGCTTCGCTGCTGAACATGTACATCTTGTGGTAGATAGTATCGGTGGGGATTATTTTCAGAAGAATATCGATTTATTGCAGGCCGACGGACGCTTAATCTACATCAATGCGATGAGAGGGCAAAAAGTTGAGCTTCCTATTTTAACCTTGATGCAAAAACGTATTTTGATAACGGGTAGTACATTACGCGCTAGGGATCTTTCTTTCAAAATATCCCTTACGCGTGATGTATTGCAGTATGTATGGCCGCTTATGGGGAAATCTTTCCAACCGCAGTTGTTTAGGGTATTTCCACTGGAAGCAGCAGCCGAAGCACATGCGCTTATGGAGAATGGCGCTTTTTTAGGTAAACTTGTGCTCCGCGTCTAGGTTTTAGAGTTTGAACGCCTGTCTTGCTAATAGCTGCCAGCCATCCGTCGCTTTTACCCAGGTTAATAGGATACCTAAGCGGATATTAGCGACTCCTTTCCCAGGGTCGTTTGTTCGGGCGCTTAGTGTGTGACGGACGATAGCCGTACGATCTTGTACATCGACCGTCTGATCGGTGATTTCAATCTCTTCAAACACCGACGCTCCCGAAACAAGTGTATGGACAAAATCTTCTTTCGTTTCTATTCTACCACTGGAATGCCCGTAACTGAGTTTATCGGATGCCAGTTGATTTAATTGCTGACTATTTGGCTTTAACATAGCGTTGATGAGTGCTTTTGTCGCGATCTCTACTTCCTGGGTGGCTTTGTTTTCCTGTGCGGATGCCTCGGAAAAAATAGCTGTCATCATAATCGTCAGCATGACGACGGATACTTTATTGTATAACATCATATGGTGATAATTTTATTTAATAACCGAATTTACCGACTCTGGGTCGGTATTCCAAATAAATTATCTACAATAGCCGAGTCATAATTGAGGGTGTTGTGAACTTCAAAAAAGATAGTTATTTTGGTATCAATTTTATTTAGATAAAAACACGTTTATGAAAAAGATTTTTTTATCAGCGATGGTAGGTACTGCCATCCTATTTGCATCTTGCGGGGGGAACTCCACAAATACACAAACTTCCGAAAAACAGGAGGTTGCTGAAAAACAGGGTGAAATATTTATAACGGATACGACGACATCCAATGTGAGCTGGAGGGCTACACATAAAGGCGGACTTGCTCCTCGCTGGGGAAATATTGCCATCACTTCTGGAGAGTTATCGGTGACCGATGGCAATTTGACAGCAGGTGATTTCGTAGTTGATATGGAATCTATCGTTGTTGACAATGCTTCAGTAACAGAAGCTGACAAGAAAGCGATCGACCTACAAAACCATTTGAAAGGTGCTGACTTTTTTGAGGTTGAAAAATATCCGACAGCAACCTTCCATATTACGCAAGTGAGCGATTTGGATCCCGCCGCAGAAAGTTTACTAGAAGGCGCCAATAAGCTGGTTAGTGGAAACCTAACTTTGCAGGACAGTACTTTGAATGTGACATTCCCGGCTAAAATAGATGTCCAAGGCGATCAGGTTGCTGTGGAAGCTAAATTCACGGTGAACCGTATTGATTGGGGAATTAAATTCGGCGCGTCAGAGTTAGATCCAGCAGAATGGGGTATCAGCAAAGACATAGAAGTTGGTGTGAATTTACAAGCGACAAAGCAGTAAGCTCTAATAGTTCCTTAACAGAATAATCGCCTCCTCAGGACTTGAGGGGGCTTTTTTGTAGGTTATTTAAATAAAAAAGGACTTTCAAACGGAGAGAATGAAAGCCCTTAACTAACCAATTATAAACCTAAATTATGAAAGTACAAATATAGTGTGTTTTCAACACTAAGTCAAGTCTTTCTAGTTGTTGGATTGTAACAATATTATGCTTATCCCAATATGTTATTCGTGAACCGCATTTTTATCCCCATTTGAAAGTTACTGATGGTCTTGAATATCTCTTTCAACGTGGCTTTTTCTATTTTAGTTAAGGTATCTATGCGGATGTAGTTGTTAGGATCCAGCTTCTCTACTAGGATTTGATTGGCTTGATTTTCCAGGCGCATAGCCATCAGATAATAGTAAGACTGGTACAATTCATGGTACTGCTGAGGAGTAAATACTCCTCGCTCCAGCAGTTTTTTTAGCCGTTCACCTGTATTCTCTTGATAGATTCTTTTTTGAAGCGCGTATACTCGAACTAGATCCACGATTGGTGTCATGGCGTTCTTGATATTGAAAACCTCTGCTTTGCCAATAGTTTCTGTTTTAATATTCCGGAAGAACGTAAGAGGTGGTTCATATTGAAGCGCATTTTTAGCAGTAAAGGCAAAAAAGCGGTCGTTGGGCTTTTGTAGTTCCTCATCTAAAAACAGCTTAAGCTCCTCGATAATATTGCGGTCTCCATACAAAAAGCGGCAATCAAAAAAGGTGGAGAATTTGATGGCGTTTTCGGGAACGCTGTCCTCAATCCATTTTTTGTAGTTACGTTTCCAATGTGAGAGTGAGTGTGTCCACTCAGGATTGCTCGCCATATATCCACCTTCGCAGTAACTGAAGCCAATCTCATTTAAATAATCAGACACCTTAGTAGCAAAAGTCAAGAAATATTCGCGGACCATTTCGCGTTGTTCGTTAGCCTTATCCTCATAGATAATCGCGTTATCCTGATCAGTCTTTAGGGACTGCTCTTTCCGGCCTTCACTTCCTGTAACCATAAACACGAATTTGGCGGGTGGTTCACCCATCTCGCGCACAACCCGTTCAATCACCTTAATGGCAATTGTATCGGCGATCGTCGTGATTACTTGATTGGTGATTTCTGCATTGATACCTCTTCCCAAAAGCTGTTTGATGATTTGGGGTACATAGTTCCATTTTTGTCGTAATTCCTCGATCGTTTCTGCCAGTTTCACAGATTGAATAAATACCAGGGGGGACTGTCCCTGTTCACTTAATATTCGGTTTCTGCTCAAAAACCCTACATATCGCCCTTCTTTCTCGACAAGGAGGTAACGTGTTTTGGTACTAAACATCATGAGCACTGCTTCGTAGAGATATGCCTGATGCGATATCGATACAATCGGGTTATCCATGACATCCGCGATAGGTGTATTCACATTTATACGTTTTGCAATGACATTATCCCGAAGTGTTATATCTGTGGCGTAACCAAGTATTTTTTGGTCTTTGTCCTCGATGAAAAGACAGCTCACTCGATTTTCGGCCATGTATTTTGCCGCTTGATAGATGGGTGTCTCGGGCGGACAGGCAACAATGTCCTTATAGGTGATTCCGTCGATCTTTCGGGAATAAAGCTGCTCTGCAGCGATGTAACTTTCTTCAAAAGAAGCCGGCGTTTTGACAAAATGTGAAAATTCTTCGTCCAACATGCGCCGGCCGTAGTCGGTCGTGTAATATTGGAAGAATTCATCGTAGGCTTGGCAAAGTTTGAGAAATTCCTTACGAGGCAAACTATATACCACGGTACCTCGCTTCGCCATTACCGACTTTAACGCTTTCTTTCGGTTGAGTAGGATAGAAATGCCACCGAAGCAATAAACCGGATGGTGAATCTCAATAGACCGCCTGTTTTGTGAAGCGTCATAAAAAAAAGTTTCATATTCTCCTTTAACGATGATATCCACACCGGTTAACTCAGTAATCCCCTGTCGATAAGCCAAGGTATCCCGGGAATAGGAGGTTTGGATCAGCGATTCGGAAATGTCGCCCAGGATACTCTCCGGGAGGATATTAAAGGGCGTTGTCTTTTTTAATACTTCAATCAAATTCGGCATAATCTGCTTTTAAGGCAATATTAACTATTCTATTTATCTAAAAAGTTAAGTTTCTGTGAAAATAGCTTCTCTTGTCGTTCAATATCCGATAAGGTTATTTCCTTACGGCCCCGTAATTCGAAAAAGCACTTTGCCGTGGCACTGGCGTCCTGTTCGGCTTCGTGGATTTCTGTTAGGGGGGTATCAAACACGTATTCGTGAAGCTGTGGAAGCCGGAAATAGTTGACCGACGGATTCGTAGCATATTTCTCACTATCCAGCATCGTACAAAAAAACGATTGGGTGGAAAAAGGGTTGGGAAGATTTGCCCGGTAATAATCTGCACTTAGTACTTGTACATCCAGCTCGACGAAATGTCCGATTATAAGCGGTTTATACTTTTGTATATCATGTGCTAACTTACGTAATACAATTTTCCTTTTATCCCCATGTTCCTTTAGGAAATCGCGTGTAATGCCATGTACATCATAGGAACGAGCGGTAATATCGATATCATTTTCATAGATGTATTTACTGGTACGTTTGATTTCGGTTCCGTCAAGTGCATAGACGATCCAGGCCACTTGGATGACGTTTGGCCAGTTCTTTCCGTCGGAATAGGGACGGTTCCAGCGCTGTGGAATACCCGATGTTTCGGTATCGATAAATAAAAGATGATTCTTCAACAACGCAATGAAATAAAAAGCTAACTAATTTAACATAGACTTTACGACTTCCGATATCGTTTTACCATCCGCTTTACCAGCAAGTTTCTGATTCGCTGCACCCATAACCTTGCCCATTTCTTTGATAGATGATGCGCCGGTCTCCGCGATAATGTTTTTTACGATTTCTTCGATGGCCGCACGATCAAGTTGTTGGGGCAGATAGGCTTCGATAACTTGTAGCTCTTCTATCTCGATCTGGTACAAGTCATCCCGGTTTTGATTTTTATAAATATCAGCTGATTCTTTACGTTGTTTGGCAAGCTTTTGTAAAACTTTGATTTCTGTTTCTTCGTTAAGTTCTTCTACTTGTGTTTTTTCCGTCTTAGCGAGTAATATAGCTGCTTTTATCGCACGCAGACCACGTAGTTTAACATTGTCCTTGGCAATCATGGCGGCTTTGATATCCTGATTAATGTTTTGTTCTAATGCCATAGTGTTTTATGATTATAAGTGATAGATCCGTTATATAAGCTGGGAGATGTTATTTGGTACATTCGTAAATCGTACAGAACCCTAACGTTTGCGGACGGACTTTAGTCTCGCCGAAACCTACCTTTCTGGTAATAGCGGCAAATCGCTCACCGTCCGGAAAATTGGCTACAGATTCTGGAAGATACGAATAAGCACTAGCATCCTTAGAAATGAGTTTGCCTAAAGCCGGTGTCAGTTTATGAAAATGAAAGTGATACAGCTGTTTAATAGGAAAGGTGGTCGGGTTCGACAATTCCAAGATAATGGCTTTTCCGCCTGGCTTTAATACGCGAAGGATATCGCTCAGGCCACGTTCAAGATTCTCGAAATTTCGAACCCCGAAAGCGACGGTTATGGCGTCAAATGTGTTATCGTTAAATTGTAGCTTTTCCGAATCGCCAAGCTGTACTTCAAATTGTTCCTGCAGGCCTTTCTTTACAATTTTTTGGCGGGCGACCTCCAACATGCCAGCTGAAATATCCACACCGATGATTTTTTTGGGATTGAGGATCCGTATGGATTCCAATGCAAAATCCCCTGTACCGGTGGCGACATCCAGCATGTGTTGAGGATGGATGCTGCGGAGTGATCGAATTGCCTTTTTACGCCATATCGTGTCGATACCCAGGGTCATCATGCGATTCAACATATCATATGTCTTCGATATGTTGTTAAACATCGTAGCTACTTGTTCTTTCTTTCCACCTTCTTTTGCTTTGTAAGGTTTTATCGTAGGAGTATCCTTTGCCATATGACAAAGATACATTCTATAAATTCTTTTTTAAAAAAGGAAGATAAAAATTGTCACATACGATAACTGTTTGGTACTGAATAAGAATACTATGGGTATGCCTGTTTTTGGTTTAAGAAGCGTTGAGATTGCGGTTATTAACATTCCTCGGAGTTATCCACAAGTCCACAACAGACTGATTGTAAAGAGACTTTTTTAACTTTCCACAGGTTATAAACAAAGGTTGTGGATAAACTACTTTAGAAAGAGCTTCATCTACAAGAAGGTATAAGGCTTGCTTTGTACGGTAGGAAAACGGTGTGTACAAATAGTTGGATTGTTCCTGTTTATTTTTTATAGCTTTGTTAAGCTTTACGATCAAAACGAACAATAAACAGAGAAATTTTTTGGAATGGCGATAGAGAATGAATTTTCGAACACTGCGGGAGGCAGGACTAACTTTGCTAAGAAACGGGCGAGTCTAAGTAATCTGGTAGGTGGATTGGGTAAATTACCACCACAGGCTGTAGATTTAGAAGAGGCGGTTTTAGGTGCGCTTATGTTGGAAAAAAATGCGCTGAGTGAAGTGATAGATATTCTTACGCCTGATTCTTTTTATAAAGAAGCACATCAAAAAATATATCAAGCCATTTATAACCTATTTCAACACACCTCGCCCATCGATCTATTGACCGTAACCGCTGAATTGCGTAAAATGGGTGCTCTGGAGATAGTAGGTGGTGCATATTATATCACGCAGCTGACAGACCGTGTAGTTTCGGCTGCGAATATCGAATACCATGCTCGTATTATTTCTCAAAAATACATTCAGCGGGAGCTGATAAAGGTATCAACGGAGATTATTAATAACTCGTACGACGAGACGACAGATATATTTGATTTGTTGGATCATGCCGAGAAATCCTTGTTCGACATCGCACAAAATAATTTGCGTAGGGATTCGAGAAAGATGGACGATATTATGCGGGAAGCCATTACCAATCTGGAGGCTCTGCGTGATCGTACAGATGGGCTAACAGGGATTCCTTCTGGGTTAACGGCATTGGACCGTATGACTTCGGGCTGGCAACCGTCCGATTTGGTTATTATCGCTGCTCGTCCGGCGATGGGTAAAACCGCTTTTGTCTTGTCGGTGGCGCGGAATGCCGCTGTAGATCACCAGCGACCAGTAGCGGTATTCTCCCTAGAGATGTCGTCGGTGCAGTTGGTTAACCGTCTGATAGCTGGCGAAACCGAAATTGAGCAGGAGAAACTAAAAAAAGGAAACTTAGCCGATCACGAATGGCAACAGTTGCACTCGCGCATCGGCAGATTAACCGAAGCGCCGTTGATCATTGATGACACTCCGGCACTTAACGTGTTTGAATTCCGGGCAAAATGTCGCCGTTTAAAAGCGCAACACGATATACAGATGGTTATCGTGGATTATTTGCAGCTGATGCATGGGAAAAGTGAAGGGAAAGGTGGCGGAAACCGGGAGCAGGAAATTGGTAGTATATCGCGTGCACTGAAATCGGTAGCGAAAGAATTGAATATACCCGTATTGGCCCTTTCTCAGTTAAGCCGTGCGGTAGAATCACGCCCCGGAAATAGTAAAAGGCCCATGTTATCGGATCTCCGGGAGTCGGGATCCATTGAGCAGGATGCCGATATGGTGTTATTCTTGTACCGTCCGGAATATTATGGACTGACGGAGGATGAAGAAGGGCGGCCGACTGCAGGGGTAGGTGAGGTTATTATTGCGAAACACCGAAACGGCGAAACAGGTATCGTACCCCTGCGTTTTATTGGTAAATATGTCAAGTTCGTGGACTTGGAAGAAGACTTTGGCGGCGCAGATTCATTTGGAGGTGGAATGGACAGCTTCTCGGCCATCAACCCGTCAGATGCTTTCGGCGGAGCTGGCGCATTTGGTGGAGGAGGTATCACTATGCCATCCAGAATGAACGATATGCCGGACGACGCACCGTTTTAACCGATAAAAAGATAAAGCCTACAATTCGTAGGCTTTTTGTTATATAGGGCCGCTTGTGTACACGGGGACAACGCTAAAAAGCTGGATGTGTTCTTAAAGATAGGTTGTGACTACCTTACTTACTTTCCACCCGTCCTCACTTTGATTGAGCGTAATATAGTCTATACGCGTAAACTTATCAAATTTCATCATAACTTTTGCCACACAAGCTTTACCGCATTCGTCCAATAGCTGATAGGTCGTTTCACAGTTGAATTTTAAACCCCGGTTTGCTTTCAGAAAGCTTAGGTAACGTCTTTTACTATGCGAAACGTTGTTTGCCGTATTGAAATATTGAAAGTCATCCGAAAATAAAAATTTGTTGTATTCAATACTGCCCGCCGTTGCGGCTTCTAGATAGGTTCGGATGATGTTAGCCGAATTGAGGTCTTTGAGTGGGTTTATTTTTTCTGCTGCAAAGGAACAGAAAGATGCCATGACGATAAAGGCTGTCGCGATGCTGGTAATTTTCGTTTTCATTGTCTTAAGTTTTAAATGTGTTCTATTTTTTTGTGCTGTTTTGTTGCATCAAAAGTAAGTGGACAGGAGAAAACACCGAACACGGTTTAGATCAGTATTCCCTATTTCTCGGTGAAACGGGATTAATTTTCGGTGAATTTTTCGCCGGCCGTTATCAAAATCACATAGACAGCACTGCCTTTTAGTGCAGCATGTTTTTTCTTGCGGTTTATTCTTTATATTTTTGCATGTAATTTTTTAGATTAACTTAAGCGAGGGAAATAGTATGCCAGTCAAGATACCAGATAATCTTCCAGCTATTCAACTTTTGGAGAAAGAGAATATATTTGTGATGAGCGATTTAAGAGCCGATGCGCAGGACATTCGCCCTTTACGTGTTCTTATTCTGAACCTGATGCCACTGAAGATATCCACGGAGACCGATTTCATACGATTATTGTCTAATAACCCGTTGCAAGTTGAAATAGAATTTGTACGATTGGATACCCATATTTCTAAAAATACACCGGAAGAACATCTAGAAATGTTTTACAAAGGCTTTAATGAAGTACGGGATGATTTTTATGACGGTATGATCATCACCGGTGCACCGGTGGAAATGATGGACTTTGAAGAAGTATCTTATTGGGAAGAAATCAAGTCAATATTTGAATGGGCTAGAACCCATGTGACCTCTACGTTATATATCTGCTGGGCTTCGCAAGCCGCGCTATATCATTTTTATGGGGTAGACAAATCGCCTTTGGATGAGAAGTTATTCGGCGTATTTAAACATACTGCTACGGAAAAGCGTCATCCGCTATTCCGCGGCTTTGATGATGAATTCTTTATTCCGCACAGTCGTCATACCACTATTCTAAAATCGTCGATCGCGGAAAAGGCACAGATCTCGGTTTTGTCCGAATCCGAAGATGCCGGTCTTGCAATTCTTTCTTCCCGAGGAGGACGTGAGTTCTATTTCACCGGTCATTCCGAATACGCACCGCTTACGTTGAGTGATGAATATAAAAGGGATTTGGAAAAAGGCGTCAGCATCCGTATGCCTCTAAATTACTATGTCGACAATAATCCGAATAATCCGCCATTGGTGCGTTGGACTAGTCATGCAAATTTATTGTTCAATAACTGGTTAAATTATTTTGTCTATCAAGAAACCCCGTTCGATTTAAAAGATGTCCCCCAGTTAGGAGAGATCAAGCACCCGGAGAGCGGAAATTAATTCTTAACATAATGTAGCTTCAAGATTATCATTGGAAGTAAGTCAGGTGTGCCACACCCGGATGCAACACCATGACTTTTACTACTTCCTGATAAGCTGTTTCTATGGCGTGCCCCTTCTGTTTTCATAACTCAGATTTTCAATCCTAGGGGCAACAGAAACAAGCCGAATGATTTTGTCCCCGCAACGATGCTAAAGTGGATATTTATCAGTTTACGACAAAAAATAACTGTAATAAACCTATTTTTGGGGGTATATAAGGTGTTTTAAGGGGTGAAATAGTACAAAAACCGTCCGAAACGCCTGCTTTTATTTTTTTAATTCCAAATATTATCATTAACTTTTTCCTGTATTTCATAAAACTCCTAACCACAAGGGAGGGGCGGCATGGGAACTGACCGTTGCTGGAATACGTAATAATTAACATTTAACTTGAAAAACATGAGAAACTTAAAAGTATGGTTACGTAAAGTACTGGGGCTTAACCGGCAAAACGCACAAGTGGCGTTGCCGACGATGGTGGCATTCTGGGATCTGGAGTCTTACGGCAGAAAGGAACCAAAGTGTTTTTTCAGAACATTCTAAAGTAAAGATGGGGGTCTGTTTTCCACCGCGGGAGACAGACCCTGTTTTAAGAACGCATTACTTATTTTAACTTCATCATCATGGATGCTTTGGAGAATGGTGCTGTGGATGGGAGTGATGGAGCCACGTCATGGCTGTACGCGCTCTTTGCGGCGAACCTATACCGTTTCCGTCCCGAGATAGATGCTCGCGATTATCCACAGATTTACCAACGCTTGATATCGTCAAAATACCGCGCGGCAGACGATCAGATGGCTACTGTTTTACCCGTTCAAGAAGACGTCCTGGCCGAATTGCAGACTTACGTCCGACAAATAAAAGATGCCCCGGGTATCGTAGCTACTTTTCATACCGGTTCGTATCGGCTGCTCAGCCGGGTGATGTATACGCAAGGTTTAAATGTAGCGGTATTGATGTCTCGAGAGATTTTGGCGGAGCAGGGGGAATATTTATTTGCACAGCATCAGCAAATGAATGATGTTGGTCGACTGCAACTGATCGATGCCGATGCCGGCAATAGCCTGCTGAAAATTCTGGCAGCTATTCGCGATGGCTATCATATTGTTGTATATATGGACGGCAACCACGGAGCTGGAACTGCTAAAGATGGGTCTGATATGGAGGAAGTACCTTTCTTTCAGAGCGATCTCCGGGTACGAAAAGGCTTGGCCGTACTTTCTTATAAACGCCAAATTCCTATTTATCCCATCCTATCGGGGTTGAATGAAGCAGATGAAATATGCTATCAGGGTTATCCTGCTATTCTGCCTACAAGCGGCGAGTTCTTAGAAGATTATAGCGCACGTGTATTTCGGGGGTTATATACTCATTTGCAGGAAGTTATTAGGCATCAGGTGGCGATGTGGGAGGGCTGGCTCTATGTGCATACCATGCCCGTCGACCAAAGTAAAAGAAGGACGCAAACGTACTGGCCGTGTCGCGTTGGAACAAGATATTACGTCATGATTAGTCCCCAATATACTTGTCAGGAGATCGGTAAATGGTCGTTTTGGTGCCTCTATAAATGGAAACGTTTCACTGGACAGCTAAAAAATTAATTTTTTTTAGTAGTTTTAACGGTTGAAGTACTACCTTATTCAACCCTGATGAAAAACATAACGGCCGTTACAGCCCCTATCCGTATCCTTATCCATCTTATAGGTTGGATTGCTTATTATGGGTTAACGGTCTCCCGTAACCAAACAAGTGAATTTGAAGGAAACATTTATCTGGCGGCGGCTAGTTTTTTAGCGCTCTATATTCCTCTTTTTTATACGGTGTGGTACATCGTAAGTTATTGTGCAGCGAAACGCGCCTGGCAATTTTGTTTTCTTCTGTTACTTCTGTTTTATCCTACTTTGGTGAGTTTAACTTACCTAGTGATCTATAAATTGTTCCCCTTGTATGATGTAGTGTTCTATAACAGTGAATATAGATTGACCTGGACAGACCTTTTCGGAACCTTGATCGTCGAATATTGCAAATTACTGATACATGTGTTTCTATTCCGGTTAATACTTTGGGGAATCCGTTCCATCTCGCTCCTGCAGCAGCAAAAAAGCGAGAACAGCGCGCTTAAGGAACAACAATTACGGTTCGTACTGGATGGCCATTTCCAGTATAACGTCCTTTCATCCATTGCCAATCAATTGGCGTTGAGGGGGAATTGGGAGTTTGCCCGGTCCTTGGGGCGATTAGGAAGTGTCCAGCGCTATAGTTATGAGAAAACACAGGCTCGTCAAACGATGATCAATCTGCGGGAGGAACTGAATCAAGTAGAAAGTTTAGTGGACGTACTGCGTCTTCAATACGGGCGTACCAATGTGGTGGAATACGTGAAGAAAGGCTCGGTGGAAGAACATCAGGTTCCTTCCGTTTTGCTCTTGAGTTTTATGGACAATATTTTGAAATACGCCTCCGTAAATCCTAGCGGTCGTGCGATTAAAATAAAAATTGATTGTCAGGAAGAGCAGTTTACTTTTTGCGCGATCAATAAATATGATGATCAGCGAAGAAGCCGTCCGGGAAGCGGCATTGGACTTTCCAACGTTAAAGAACGTCTGGAGCTTTTGGCTCCGCAACGTTATCATTTGCGGTACGGTAAGCGTTTAGGTTATTTCTATGTAGAATTAATTGTGAAACAGGCCCTAAATTAAATTTCAAAAATCTTATACATTTTTCCTGTTTTTGGTTACATTTGTTTGTGTGTCGGCTGTATAATACAATCATACAGCCGGAGTTTCAATTTATAAACCGTTCCAAAATATTATTATGCACGTTAACAATACGTCTACAGAAAAGGAAAGTCTGACTAAGCGAAAATCTGTTTTGGGGATACGCTTATTTTTCATCTATCTTATTTGTTATGCAGGGTTCGTCGCCATTGGTGTGTTCCAATACGAACTATTGGCCATACAGGTACTGGGCGGGCTCAATTTAGCCTTAGCTTACGGAATTGGCCTCATCATCTTTGCCGTTATTCTCGGTGTCGTATACAATTATTACTGTACGAAATACGAGGATGAAGCTGATGCAGAACCATCAAATGAGATCGAAGGTGGAGGTGTTGCATGATTTATGAAATTTCGTATACCGCACTGATATTCTTCTTTATTTTTGTGGGTTTGGTAGTGGGGCTTTCCTTCTATTTTGGAAGGAAGACAAGTTCCTCCTCCTCTTATTTTGCCGCAGGTGGACAGATTCACTGGGGTGTAAATGGAATTGCGTTTGCTGGCGACTATCTATCTGCCGCGTCCTTCTTAGGAATATGCGGAATGATTGCCGTATCCGGCTTCGATGGATTTTTATATGCTATTGGTTTTTTGGCCGGTTGGATTGTGGCGCTATTTCTCATTGCGGAACCCTTTAAGCGACTAGGTAAATATACCTTCACTGATGCGCTAAACTCCAAATTCAATTCGCGGGCGATCACCCTTTCTGCGTCGATCAGTACGCTAATCGTTTCCATCTTCTATCTTATTCCCCAAATGGTAGGTGCCGGCGATTTGGTGATGCCACTTCTGGGTATGCCGCACTGGGCAGGGGTTCTGCTGGTGGGGGCCATTGTGATTATTATCGTAGCGAGTGCAGGGATGGCCTCGACGACCTACGTGCAATTTCTAAAAGGGGGACTGTTGATTATACTCTCCTTGGTGCTGACGTTTTTTATCCTAAAAAATGGCTTTACGCTAAATCCTGATTTCAAAGGGAGTAGTGGCCATTATACATTTATGGAACTGTGTCCTGAAATAGAAAATGAAAAAATAATAGCCGTAGCCAATTGGGAAGTGATTTCACAACAAGCTGTAGGAAATAAAACATTTGTCCAGCTATCGCAAGACGGCGTAGCGCGATGGTTTGATCTAGCGGCGAGCCAGAACGGCCCCGTGTTAAAGGAAACGTTGACCGTCACACAGCGGGCAGACGGATCGATTTTATACAACGGCGAGCCGAAAGAGAGCCGTCGGTTTTATCAAGTGGGTCACATGAGTAAGATTATCGTAAATGGAGAGGAAGTACAAGAGACCGGTGCGCTGAGTCCGTTTCAGTTTCTCTCTACTTTACAGCAGAGTGAGATCGTTCGCTTTTTGCAGGTGAAATTTCCCGACGGAAATGACGAAGTTTCCCTATACTATCAGCAACCCACCGCAGGCGCGTCTTTTATGCTTCCCGGCCTCAAGTACAAAATTGGTCGTGATGCCACTTTATGGAGTAAGCTGGATTTCATATCCCTCATGCTCGCCTTATTTTTAGGGACGGCCGCTTTACCGCATATTCTTATCCGTTATTACACCGTAAAAACACCGCGTGACGCACGAAAATCCACTATTTTAGCGATAGCGGCTATAGGAGGTTTTTATATCCTTACGCTTTTTATGGGGCTAGGATCGGCCGTGAACGGTGTGCTGGATGTAGAGTCTAGTAACATGTCGGCACCCTTGTTAGCGCGTGCTTTTGGTGCCGTGTTGTTTTCTATTATTTCTGCGGTAGCCTTTGCTACTGTCTTGGGTACCGTCGCCGGACTGATTGTGGCATCTTCGGGAGCGATCGCGCATGATTTTATAGACGTTTACCTGAAGAAGAACTTAAGCGATCTCAAAAAAGTTCAAGTCGGAAAAATTGCGGCATTCGCTGTCGGCATTTTTGCCATCCTTCTGGGTATGGCTTTCAAAGGAATAAATGTTTCCTTCTTAGTAGGTTGGGCGTTTGCTATCGCGGCTTCCGCCAATTTGCCGGCTATTTTGTTTTTACTCTTTTGGAAGAAAACCTCAGAAAAGGGGATTGCCGCATCGATTATCGTCGGTATCCTATCTTCGTTGCTTATCATCTTAACCTCGCCCACCATGTGGGATCGATATGGATTAGGTGCTTCAAATGCCTGGCATCAATTGGAAAATCCGGCATTGATTTCTTTTCCGCTTGCGGTATTAACAGTCTATTTTGTGTCGTTGTGGTACCCTAAACGGAATAAAGTAGCGCGTATCGAAAACGAAATAGTATCGTAAGGTTTCGTATTTGTATCTAAAGAAAAAGCTCGATTCGGTTATCCGAATCGAGCTTTCTTACTTTATGCATGTCTATCTAAGCATACACGCTTTCTTTATTGAATTTTTTAACCAGTAATGCGTAAACAATAGCGCGGTATTTATTCCTGTTTGATATTCCAACTTGTTCAATAACCTCATCGATAGCTGAGTCTAAAGCAGGGCTATCTGTCAAACCTAACTTCTTCACTAAAAAATTATTCTTCACACGATCAAGTTCCGCTTGATCGGAGGAAGCAATAGTCTCCGCATCTGCATTATAGATAGAGGGGCCCAATCCTTTCGCTACCGCAGCAATTAGTTTTTCATCAAGAGAAAGATTTAGTTTTTTCGCTTCCGCTACGTAAGCAGTGATTTTTTCTTCTAATTTGCTCATAAGTATATATTTAAGATACAACGATTATTGAACTAAAGTTAAATACATTTTTGTGTATTTGGAAATGAACCCGATTTTTAAACCAAATTTGTAGCGATTACACGATTAATCCTGCCCGCTTCAATAAAGCATCTACGCTAGGTTCTTTTCCGCGGAACCGCTTATAAAGCGTCATAGGATGTTCTATACCTCCTTTAGAAAGGATGTTGTCCTTGAATTTTTTGGCAACCGTCTCGTTAAAAATCCCTTTTTCCTGAAAATAAGCAAACGCATCCGCATCCAATACTTCCGCCCATTTATAGCTATAGTATCCAGCAGCATAACCTCCATTGAAAATATGTGAAAAAGAGGGACTTATTGCGTTTTCTTTCACATCTGGGAGTAACTGGGTAGAATGGAGGCAGCTGGTTTCAAATGCTTTAATATTGTCGATCCCGCTGGGGTTTTGGCCGTGCCAGCCCATATCGAGCAAGCCGAAGCCCAGTTGGCGTAGCGTGGCCATACCTTCCATAAAAGAGGCCGAAGCTTTGATCTTATCAATAAGCTCCATCGGGATCGTTTCATCTGTTTGGTAATGCTGAGCAAACAGTTCCAATGCTTCTTTTTCGTAACACCAGTTTTCCATGATCTGGCTCGGCAGCTCTACAAAATCCCAGAATACGGATGTGCCGGATAGGTTAGGGTAGGTGGTGTTGGCCAGCATGCCGTGTAAAGCATGTCCGAATTCATGGAAGAGGGTCGTCACCTCATTGAAGGTTAGTAAGGAGGGTTTAGTCGCTGTAGGACGGGTAAAATTACACACGATCGCTACATGCGGGCGGTGATCTTGATCCGCTTGTCGATATTGGGGTTTAAAGGAGGTCATCCAAGCACCGTTACGCTTCCCTTTTCGTGGAAAGAAATCCGCATAGAATACGGCAACCAGGTGTTGGCTGTCATCATAAACCTCAAAGGTACGCACCTCGTCGTGGTATTTATCGATGTGCTGTACCTCTTTGAAGTGTATTCCATACAGTCGTTGCGCGATGGTAAATACACCGTTCAAAACCTTTTCAAGTTGAAAATACGGCTTTAACAATTCATCGTCTAAGCTAAATTTTTTCTGTTTCAGTTTCTCGCTGTAATAGGCAGTGTCCCATTTCTCCAACTGCGTGATGCCATGCATTTCCTGTGCGAAAGCTTGTAGTTCCTGAAATTCCCGTTCCGCTGCCGGCTTTGCTTTGTGCAACAAATCGTTTAAAAAAGCTTGCACATCAGTCGGTTGCTGAGCCATACGTTCTTCCAGAACAAAATGTGCATGGGTTTCATACCCCAAGAGCTGCGCCCGTTGGAAACGTAATTGGACAATATGCTGAATATTTTTTTCATTATTATAAGTGTTGTCCTGAAAAGCTTTACGACCGGCCGCAAGGGCTATTTCCCTGCGAAGAGCACGATTGTTTGCATAGGTCACAAAAGGAACATAGCTGGGATAATCCAACGTGAATATCCAACCGATTTTTTCTTGTGCTTCAGCAATTCCTCTGGCAGCTTCCATCGTACCTTCGGGAAGTCCGTCTAAATCCGCTTCGTCGGTTATATGCAGTTGATAAGCGTTGGTTTCCGCCAGTACGTTTTCCCCGAATTTCAGAGTCAGTACCGCCAATTCTGCATCGATTTGGCGTAACCTTTCCTTTTTCTTTTCATCCAGCAGTGCTCCATTTCGAACGAAATCACGATAAGATTTTTCCAGCAAGGTTTGCTGTTCGGCGCTTAAGGAAAGGCTGTCTTTTTGGTTATAGACTACTTTGATTCGCTCAAACAGCTGCGGGTTCAACGTGATATCGTTGGCCAGTTGCGAAAGTTTCGGTGCCACTTCCTGCGCAATTTTCTCCAGCGCATCATTAGTTTCTGCGGAATGTAAGTTGAAAAAGATAGAAGAGATGCGCTCAAGTTCCATGCCTGAATACGCCAGAGCTTCGATCGTATTTTCGAAGGTGGGTACATCCTCCATCTGTATAATGGCATCAATCTCCTTTTTTGTTTTTTCGATAGCAGAATCAAATGCCGGGATATAATCTTCGTTTTTTATTTTTGAAAACGGTGCCGTATCATGCACTGTTTCGAATTTTTGATTTAATATAGACATGTCACAAAAATACGCCTTTATTTTTTCCCTTGAGGCGTTTTTTTCTTTTTGGCATCTTCGAAATCTCGGAAAATCAATCTTTGCATGGTTCTTTCAATCCTTTGCCTACCCTCATCTTCATTGATATCGATGCCACTAACCGTACTGCCGTTGTTTTTAGCATGTAACGTTAAATAATAGATGCCTCCGAGAACAATTGCTAATGTAGCCTGTATATCTACATCGCTGCCTTCAAACTGGTGGGCGATAAGCTCAAGCGGACCTTTACTAACGTTTTCCCGCTCGTCCGCAATTTTTCGCAACAACTTGTTTTTCACGCCCATTTCCCAATGGATAACCCGTTGTAAGGATTTATCTTTCCGGAATGAGTCAAAGTGTAGTTGAAATAAATCATTGGTATCTTCCGCAGTAATCGGTTTGGGATTTTCGGCAAGGTCCGAAATATGCGAACGGAGCTTGCCCGCCCAAAAATCCTTTTCCAGAATATAGGCTTCGATTAGACCATCTAGATTCCCGAAATAAAGATAAATAAGCTTGGGGTTTAGACCAGATTCCTTCGCGATATTGGTAATGGTGAGTCCGGCATACGTATACTTTTGGAGGACCTTTCCCACAGTCGCGATTAATCTCCGTTTCGTCCGTTCCTTATCCCGAATAGGGCCGGCAACGGTTTTCCGGGGTTTCTTCGCGGGAATAGCATCTGTTTCTTGTGCTGCTTGATTTTTATTTTTTGCCATGGTCGGTTAGTTTGAATCGTTCTTTCTGTCGATAAGTAAAGTTCCTTATTTATCTTGTAAATACCAATAGATGAAATATTTTTTCCATGTATAGTAGTCGGATATTGACAGGGAAGCATCTGACGACCGATTATCAATAAAAAAGGCAGAACGGATCCTATCCGTTCTGCCTTTTTTTATCTTACACAAAGTGACTATGCGTTTTCCTTGATACTCGGTATAGCCACCACTTCCTCCGTTTCCTTCTCGTAATCGACCGCATCAAAATTGAAGCCGAATAAGTTAAAGAAGTCATTTCGATAGCCAGCGATATCTGCGAGCCCTTCCAAGTTCTCTGTCGTAATCTGCCCCCATAATTCCGCTACTTCTTTCTGTACATCTGCACGCATTTCCCAGTCATCTACACGGATTCGACCCTTCTCGTCTAAAGCAATTTCGTTACCGTTATAAAGCCGATCTGCGAACAAGCGTTGCATCTGTTCGATAGTACCTTCGTGTATCCCTTTTGCTTTCATCACTTTGTAGAGTAAAGAAATATAAAGAGGCACCACCGGAATAGCAGAACTTGATTGTGTTACTAGTGCTTTATTCACAGACACATAGCTGCGTCCATTTAATTCTTTTAATAAATCGTTTAAAACCGGTACGGTACCTTCTAAATCGTCTTTTGCTTTACCAATCGTACCGTTTCTATATATCGGATAAGTCAACTCCGGCCCAATATAAGAATAGGCAACCGTTTTTACACCTTCCGCCAACACACCTGCTGCTTTCAATTCCGTCATCCAAAATTTCCAATCTTCGCCCCCCATAACCGCAATGGTATTTTGGATGTCCTCTTCATTTTCTACAGGTTGAATAGAAATATCGGAAACGACGCCCGAATGGAAATCCACCGTCTTATCCGTAAAAGACTGCCCGATAGGTTTCAAAACGGAAGCATGCGCTACACCCGTTTTCGGATGTGTCCGGCGGGGTGATGCCAACGAATATACAATCAAATCCACTTGACCAAGGTCTGCCTTAATAAGATCAATCGTCTGCTTTTTGATTTCATCCGAGAACGCGTCGCCATTAATGCTTTTCGCGTAAAGTCCGGCAGCCTGTGCCTCCTTTTCAAAAGCGGCCGTATTATACCAGCCTGCTGTGCCCGGTTTTCCCGGCGCTGCCGGTTTTTCGAAAAATACCCCAATGGTAGCCGCGTCAGAACCGAAAGCCGCTGTGATTCTGGATGCCAAACCGAAACCGGTTGATGCACCAATCACCAATACTTTCTTAGGGCCATTTGCTATTTTACCCTTAGATTTTACATAATCGATCTGTTGTTTAACATGTTGGGCTGTTCCTTCCGGGTGGGAAGTCAAGCAGATAAAACCTCTTACACGTGGTTGTATAATCATATTGTCTGTTTTCTTAACCAAATAATGAGTGCAAACTTACATAAAATATCACGAGGCCCAAAGGGCTCAAAGCACATCGTTATAACAAGTTGATGTTTTGCGATGCCAGTATTTCGCGTTGTGCATCATCCCAGATACTCACCTGCACTTCCCCGATATGCGCCTTTTTTAGCATAAACATGCACACGCGAGATTGGCCAATGCCTCCACCTATAGCAGAAGGGAGCTCATCGTTAAGCAACATGCTATGAAAGGAAAGTTTTGTTCTTTCCATACTGTGTCTCAATTCCAACTGATGTAATAATGCTTTTTTATCTACCCGGATACCCATAGAAGAAAGCTCAAAAGCCGTGTGGAGAATAGGATTCCATATGAGAATATCGCCATTGAGACCTTTATAGCCGTTCTCATTTTCCGTACTCCAGTCATCGTAATCCGCTGCGCGGCCGTCGTGCGGAAAACCGTTACTAAGCTCGCCCCCAATACCATATATAAATACCGCTCCATATTCTTTAGCAATCGCGTTTTCCCGCTCTTTTGGAGTAAGGTCAGGATATTTGGCCAGCAATTCTTCGGAGGAGATGAAATGAATATCCTTTGGTAGAATAGCCTGTTTGGCCGGATATCGTTGTTCCACTTCTTGCTCTGTTTCGTAGAGCGCCTGATAGATCTTTAACACCGTATCTTTTAGGTAAGCAAATGTACGGTCCTGACTATCGATGCATTTTTCCCAATCCCATTGGTCTACATAGATCGAGTGTATCGGACTGTAGTCTTCATCCGGACGTAAAGCACGCATATCCGTTAAAATTCCTTCCCCCGATTCTATTTCCAGCTCTTTCAAACGTAAACGTTTCCATTTTGCAAGCGAATGAACGACCACAGCGCGTTGTTCATTTAAAGATTTAATAGGGAAGCCCACTGGGCGTTCGATGCCATTTAGATCATCATTGATGCCTGTTCCGTCGAGCACAACAAGTGGAGACGAAACCGGAATAAGGTTTAGCGCCTGAATTAATTTCTGTGAAAAAGTATGCTTAACAAACGTAATCGCTTGTTCTGTTTTTAGTAAGTTACGTCCCATAAAAATGCTAGCCCTCAAAATACCATAATCCAGATTTTGAAGATTGATATTTTCCTAAATTTTATCAGCAAAAATAAAGGTTTTAACAATAAAACAAAGGATGTTTTGAAAATATTACTAAAATATCGTCTAGCAAGATCCGAAACGTTTATACTCAGCCGGTTATTTGTTCCTTATACCGAAAAACTCTCTCCACAGGCGCAGGTACGCGATGCATTCGGGTTGTGGAACTCAAAGCCTTTGCCGTTCAATCCGTCCGAATAATCAAGTTCCGTGCCGGCTAAATAGAGATACGATTTAATATCGAGACAGACCCTTATGCCTTTATCTTCACAAAACTGGTCTCCTTTTTTCTCTTCATTATCAAAGGTCAACTTGTAGGACAAGCCGGAACATCCACCACTTTCCACAGCAACGCGTACAAAATAATTATGGTCATAATTCTCTTGCTGCATGATTTGCTCGATACGTTGCTTTGCTTTATCTGTGATTGTTACCAATTCGTTCATTTTTTTTAGCGCTTAAGAATACAAAAATCGTTAATCTTTTGTTGACTTCCAATTTTCGCGGTTTGCTGAATGTCAAATTTCCGCGAAAACTGACCACGGTATTACGCGATCAGTCCATCTTTAAAGAGTTGCCAGATAGGCGAGGCGGCCCGCAGTTTCTGAACAGTTTCCTGCAAGCTCTCCACCGTTTGTCGAATATCTGCGGCCGTCGTATACTTACTCAAGCTGATGCGGATACTGCTGAAAGCGTCTTCGTCGCTCACCGACATGGCTTTCAATACATGCGAAGGATCTAGCAAGCCGGATGTACAAGCCGAGCCAGAGGAGAGGGCAATATGGGGGATGCCCGTCATGATCTCGGCGGCTTTAATGTGCCGGAAAGCGATGAAGCTGGTGTTGGCCAAACGAGGCGACTGTTCACCATGGATAATAACTTCGGGAATTTGGGCTTTGACTTGCCTTTCCAGCTCGTTCCGGTATTGTGCCATCGTTGGGTGAGGAGTCGCCAAAGCTAAAGCCTTACCACAACCTACGATATAGGGCACATTTAATGTGCCACCACGGAAGCCGGCTTCCTGCTGTCCCCCTGATATTAAGGACGGGATTTGTATGGGGCTGCGTTTTCGGCGTACGTATAACGCGCCAACCCCTTTAGGACCGTGGAATTTGTGAGCGCTAAACGTTAGGATATCGATCGGAATCTGCCGCACATCGATGGTTGCTTTACCGATCAATTGTGTGGCATCGCAAAAAAACAGTACATTTTTTTCCTGGCATAGCTCGGCAATAGCCGAGAGCGGGTGGATCACCCCTGTTTCGTTGTTGGCCGCCATGAGACAAACAAGCACCGTATCTGGCCGAATACTTTTCTGAAGAAGTTGCAAATTGATCGCGCCGGTATGATCAACCGGTAGGTAGGTAATCTCCATGCCGTTACGTTCCAACTGGGCACAGGTGGTTAGCACAGCCTTATGCTCTGTCTGGCAGGTCACGATGTGTTTTCCTTTGCGCAGATAAGCCTGTGCCACGCCACGTAGTACCGTATTGATCCCCTCGGTAGCACCCGAATGAAAGAAAATTTCACTTTCGGCGGCGCCTAAAGTCTGCGCAACCTGCTCCCGTGCTTCGGCTACGGCCCGGTGAGCTTCCCGTCCAATCCGGTGCTGAACACTCGAGGCATTCCCATACGATTCCTGTAAAAAAGGCAGCATGGCCTCGAGTACCTCCGGATCCATCTTTGTGGTCGCGTTATTGTCTAAGTATATCCATGACATAGCCCTAAAGATAGCGTAAAAAAATATTTTTTACCATACCACTCTCCGGAAAACTATTTGAATCCTATGTTGTCTTACTACTATAGCGCATACAATAGACTTCACATGGATATTAAAAATCTATTCCTCGGCGACGGTGACTGGCATTTTATGGTCGAGGTCGCCCTGCGTACCGCCATTATGTTTGTCACGATCATATTGGTTCTTCGTATCTCTGGGAAGAGGGGCGTTCGTCAGTTGACCTTGTTCGAGGTGGCCATTATACTCGGTTTAGGATCTGCAGCCGGCGACCCCATGTTTCAGGAAGACATTCCTATTTTTCAGGCATTTGTTGTTTTTGCAATCGTAATGGGGATCTATAAAACGTTAACCTGGATGGCAGCAAAATCCCTGCGTGTGCATCGCATGCTAGAGGGACAAGAGCTAGTTGTGGTCGAAAACAGCGTGTTTAATGTAAAAAATGAAGATCGTGATTTTTCTACCCTCGAGTTCTTTGCCGAATTACGCAACCAATCCGTGGAGCACTTAGGCCAGGTCAGAACGGCTGTACTGGAAGTCGATGGGACGATGAGTGTGTTATTTTATGCCGATGACGAGGTACGTTTCGGTTTACCTTTGTTTCCTCAAAATTATAAGGAAGCCGATTTGTCGAGCGATCCAGGCGTGTTAGCCTGCATGCACTGCGGCTGTACACAGGCGTACAAAGCTGTCCTGTTGGGTTCCACTTGCCCACGCTGTAACCATCAGAAATGGGCAGTAGCGTTAAAAACAAAGCGCATAACCTAACGCTCCGCTGATTTTTTTTAAGGAATTGCATAAACCCCGAAACCATTCCGGCAAGTTATTTGTTGAACAGACAGTTTCGATGAAGAGAGAAGCAGTAAAGGATTAAAACGCAACATGGAAAAAACAAAAATTTTATTGGCCGAAGATCACCTTGTGGTCCGCAACGGAATCAAGCTGTTGCTGGATACCCAAGCAAATTTTGAAGTGGTGGCCGATGTAGGGAGTGGAAGGGAGATATTGGACGTATTGGATTCGGGCGTAAGCGCCGATATTTTGATTACCGATTTGACGATGGATAACGTAGACGGTTTGGAACTCATGCGAACGTTGAATCAGCGCGGCGTCGGGATACGCGTCATTGTATTATCGATGCTCGATGATGAACAGCACGTTGCACAAAGTTTCCAATATGGAGTGAGAGCCTATCTGATTAAGAATGTCACGGCAGACGAAATGCTTTTTTGTGTAAATCATGTAGCCAAAGGTGGCCGTTACCTTTGCGAGGAACTTACGATGAAATTAGTCGATAAGTTGATTAACAAAGAAGCATCTCAATTCCGTAAAATAGATCCAGCTGAACTGTCGCTTTCCTCCCGTGAGATGGAGGTTTTGGAGCTGCTGGGGGAAGGGTTAACCAATCTAGAGATATCGCAAAAACTGTTTCTGAGCAAACGTACGGTAGAAGGGCATAGGCAGAATTTAATCGATAAAACCAAGTCAAAAAATACGCCCGCATTGATCAAGTTCGCTATTAAGAACGGATTACTGAATTAGGAAGAAAAAGCTTAAAAACAAGATGTACCATGCAGATAGCTGAAGAAGCTTTAGCCGCCTGTGGCAAATTTTTTAAGGAGCACGGTCTGAAACTCTTATGCGCAGAAAGTATGACGGCCGGCTATTTAAGTACGCTATGGTCCTTAGAGTTTCATAGTGGCGATTATTACCTGGGTTCGTTGGTCTGTTACGATAACCATTGCAAAACCAAATTACTCGGCGTTCCCGAGCATACGATCGAAAAATACTGCGCCGAGTCGGCCGTTGTGACCCTGTGCATGCTCGACGGCTTAAGCCGGCAAGATATCCCTGAAGCTACGGTTCTGCTGGCTACTACGGGGCTAGCCTTTAAGACGAAAAATCCGACGCAGAAACGCAATGTTGGCACCGTCTATTATGCTTTTCAGTATAAACAGGAAAAGCGTATCTACAAAAAGCAATTTTCAGGCAACGCCAGCGCGGTGCTTATTCAAACCTGCAACAGTATTTTTCATGATCTGTTGACCTGGCTACCTGAAGTGGCCCACGCGGACGAAGAACAAACGGATGATGGCCGAAAAACTATCTAGGCAGCCAGCGCCGAAAAATAATTTTTTGAAAAAAACAGAACTAAAAAGAAGCAGCCACGTTCTTTATATAGACAATATATTAAAAGGAGGAAACAATGAATAAGTTAACATGGAAAGGTCGTTGGAACGAATTAAAAGGGAAAGTTAAACAACAATATGCAGATATAACAGATGACGACTTGTTATATGCAGAAGGTAAAGAAGATGAATTACTAGGTACGCTGCAAAAGAAAACAGGCAAAACAAAAGAAGAAGTAGAAGATTGGTTAAACAATCTGGATTAAGAAACCTGTTTATAATCGCGTAAGCGATTAGGTCAGAAGAAGAAGAGGCGACTTTAAAGAAAAGTTGCCTCTTTTTTTTGCCCGATATTCGTCCTCCGTTTATGCGGGTGGGCGTTACTCCCCCCGGGGTTTTATACGTCGGGCTCGGGTCTTTGTACGCTGCCCGCCGACCGATTATTACGGAAAATAGAAAAAGGGCGAACCATCGAAAAGCCGCGCTGTTCTATTACTAAATAAACAATAGGAATTATGGCACAGACAAAAGGAAATGGCAATATGCCGAATGCACATCTACACGAACTTTTAGTTGACGAGTTACGCGACATTATGGGCGCTGAGCGTCAGCTTTTAAAAGGTTTAAAAAAGTTAGAAAGCGCCGCAGAAAGTCCGACGCTAAAAGAAGCCTTTAAGACGCATTACGAGCAGACTGAAAATCATATAGAACGTTTAAAAACTGCTCTTTCTAGCTTGGGCTTAAGCGGGCGCGGAAAAAAATGTAAGGCTATGGAGGGTCTGCTAGTGGAAGCCGAAGAAATCGTTGAGGAATTTCAAGGTAGTCCCGAAGTGGTGGATGCCGCGTTGATCGCCGCCGCACAAAAAGTAGAACACTACGAAATTGCTAGCTACGGTTGTATCGTGACCTATGCAAAACTAATGGGACACGACGAGGTGAAAGACCTACTCGGACAAACCCTAGCCGAGGAAAAAGAGACCGATGAGCTGCTGACAGAAATAGCCATGTCAGAGGCGAATGTCGGCGAGACCGCTTAACTTGCAAATAGTAAAGCGTAGTTATTTTAACAATTTCATTAAGCGGTCTCGTACCGCTTTTTCCTTTATTTCCGTTTTATTGCCCATACGCTGTATCCATTTATCTAAAGCGCCTTCCTCATAAGCTGAAAGAATGCGCGGATGAATGTAGTAATTCCGCGTCACCGTCCGCGTATTGCCGAGTTCCTTCGCTACCTGGTCGATGATATGGATAAGGTACTTCTTTCGGTCGGTCACGTTTTCCGGGATGGGCAAGGCCGTCATATACGATAACGCCAATAAGCAACCATTCCAGGTCCGGAAGGTTTTGCAACTTACCTCCGCTGCCATAGCCTCCTTGAGGTAATCGTTAATAGTACCCGAATCTAGCGGCTTAATATCCCCGTATTCGTCATAATATTGGAAAAGCGACTGCCCCGGTAAGTCTTTCACTTTCGCTAAAACCCGTACCAAGGCTTTTTCGCGCAAAAAACATTGTTGTACGACACCCTTTTTACCGACGAATTTAAAAAACACCTTATGGGCAGATACCTGCTGTATATGTTTATTGCGTAAGGTCGTTAAGCCGTACGAGCCATAATTTTTCTCATAAAACCGATTTCCAGCGCGGAAAGAGGTTTTGCCCATGATGGCGATGGCTAGCGCGCAGACCTTGTCGCGCGATAATTTTCTTTTTCGTAGATCTTGTGCTAGTTTCTTTTTCAGCAAGGGGAGTTTTCGCCCAAAAGCATAGAGGTCCGAAAACTTCTTTTCACTTCGCAACGCAACCCACTTTGGATGGTATTTATACTGTTTTCGGTTATTAAGATCTATGCCAGTAGCCTGTAAATGTCCATTGGGAGATGCGCAGATCCAAACATCTCGCCAGGCCGGTGGGAGCACTAGCGAGCGGATACGTGCCAGTATCTGCGAGTTAGTAATCGGCTGGTCTTCTTTATCCAGGTACACAAAGCTATTCCCTTTGGCTTTCCGGCTATATCCCTTTTGTTGGGGTGATGTATAACGGAGTCCCGAATCTACCAGGGCCAGTAAAGTCGTATTTTGAATGTCCACAGCCTTTTAATGATTACGGATGGCACGGATAAGTTCAGATTTATTCATTTTATGCCGCCCGGTGATCCCGATTTTTTTTGCTTCTTGAAGTAAATCCTCTTTCGTGCGCTCGTCCAACGGACTAGCTTTTCCGCCTTTTTTACTGGCGTCTGGTGTATTGGCTATACGGGCTGCTTTTTCTTTACTCATGCCTTTGTCGCGCAGTGCCTCATACTTTTCGTCGTCCTTAATGGACTTTCCATGATTCTTTGTCATGATTGTATATTTTAACCTTGAAATCTTTTAGAGTGAACCGTTGTCAATTGGAATAAGTTTTGGGTTTTTATACGGTTTGCCGGAGGTGAAGTACTTACTAAATCTTCCATCGGTTAGGTATTGCTGTAATAAATACTTGTTATGTATGGGTTTCCAAACTTAAATGTGATGCAGGTTGTTTTTATGTCAGACAGTAACGCTTAGCGATTAGCGTGAAAAATAAGAAACTTAAAAATAAGGTTATGGAAAATAGCAGAGACCCCAATGAAATGGAAATGGACGAATCCATGCACGGTGTACCCCGTAAAGAGGTGCCAGAAGTTGCTAAAGAGGAACCAGATGATAAGCCTGCCGCCCGTACCATTCAGTGGACGATTCTTATAGCAGTGCTTATACTCGCCATCATTTACTTCGTGTTTTTCTACTAGTTCGGTCTAGGTAGAAGATACATGATGTGGAAACGATATTAATAAGCTATTAAAACAAAGATTTATGAATACCTACAAAAAAGGCAATCCGAAGGATTTGTACCCCAAACCTCCTTTTCCCAAACAAACCCAGGAACCACCAGGTATCACCTCGGCCATGCAACCAAGACCCGATCATGGCGAAGAAAGTTACATCGGTTGCGATACCTTGTTGGGCAAAGTTGCCATCATTACCGGCGGCGACTCGGGCATTGGGAAAGCGGTGGCCATCGCCATGGCGCGGGAAGGAGCAGATGTTGTGATTTCCTATAAGGATGATATAGAGGATGAGGACGCTTTCGATACGCGCGACTGGGTAGAACGATCAGGGCGTACGGCTTTGCTCATTAAAGGTAACATACGGAACGACGCCCAGTGCAAACGCATCGTGGATCAAGCCGTAGCCAAATTCGGTAAAATTGATATTTTGGTGAACAATGCCGCTTATCAAATGAGTTATGATGGCGTAGAAGATATCTCCGAAGAGGAATGGAACAAGACGTTTCAGGTAAATATGAGCGCGATGTTCTACTTAGTAAAATATGCAAAAAAACATATGGCGCCAGGTTCCAGTATAATTAATACCACCTCGGTAAATGCCTATAACCCCAATCCCAGTTTGCTGCCCTACGCCGCCACTAAAGGGGCTATCCAAAATTTCACATCGAGTCTGGCCCAAATGTTTCTACAAGACGGTTCGGGTATACGCGTTAATGCCGTGGCGCCTGGGCCGGTATGGACCCCGCTCATTCCGAGCACGATTCCTGATCACGAAAAATTTGGTGAAGATACCCCGATGGGCCGACCGGGACAGCCTGCGGAAATCGCTCCCGTATATATATTCTTAGCGTCGGACGCCGCTTCTTACGTTTCTGGAGCAACCATTCCGGCTACGGGCGGGCGAGCAACGATTTAGTACACTTTTTAAGCAATAAGCATATGTTCAATCCACTAAAATATTTTATGATACCGCTTGCAGTAAGCTGCTTGCTGTCCTGTGCGAGCGGAAATAGGAACGAGACAGATCTCGATGCCGACACCCTATCGCCTGGACCCATAACGGAGATGGATAAATCTCGGTATAATCTGAATGAGACCGACGAGATGCTGCACGACAGCCAAGATTCGGTTGCGGCAGATACGCTAGCGGAATAGTTGTTCGCGTAGCCTATCTGCCCCGGTTTTACTTCGGATATTAGCCCTTACGCAAGTATTTCGTTAAGATCACAATGGTTTGTCCTTCGACTTTTCCCTCAATCTGTTCGGGGTTATCCGGCACTAAACGGATGTTTTTCACCACGGTTCCTAATTTGGCCGAGATGGAAGAACCTTTCACATCCAAGGTTTTGATGAGTACGACGGTATCTCCCTCGTAGAGACGGGTGCCGTTGCTATCGACATGAAACTGCACCGTGCCGTCCTGCTCATGATCGCCCGTTTTCTTTGCCCATTCTAAATTTTCATCATCCAAGTAGAGCATATCCAGGTTATCAGCGGCCCACCCCTCATGACGCAACCGGCTTAACATACGCCATGCAACTACTTGTACGGCGGGATACTCCGACCACATGGTTTCCGAAAGGACTTTCCAGTGCGCCGAATCGAGCTGCTCCCGTTTTTCGATTTGGTCTAAACAGGTGGAGCATACATAGATCACGTTATCTGCAGTTTGCTGATCCGCCGGAGGAACCGCGTAGACAGACAAATTATTGTCACGCGTACACAATTCGCAGGTATTATTACTTCGCGTTATCAGCTGTTGTTCTAAAGACATAATAAATTGATTTAATTGCTAAATTAAGAAATATTTCTTTTAACTTTTTATCCATTCGTGTCTGTTTTTTTGGTATGGATGAGGCTCTGTGGTTTTAGAGTTTCCTTTAAACTTTTTTTTAAAAAAAGTTGACAAAAAATCGTCGCTTCATCTATTTGAGTTAATGGGTAGTACTAAGGATGAATTTCTACATATCTCAAATAGCTGGATGCGACAGTCAAAGTTAAAAGGGGGCTAGTGCTTTTGTATTGTTTCAATTGATATACGGTTGGAATTTTACACTTTATTATTTAATATCGGACTATACATCTGCACCAACCCCTATTAGCATTTTAAGGCCGCATCCGGATGTTTTACAACTGCACTTAATCAATTTTTGCACTTTCCCTTATGTAAAACGTCCGAAGCGGCGAGGTTTATGGAGTCGTGTTTATTTTGGTGTCCATGAGCTCACTTCGTTCGGTTTTGCTTCTTTCTCCACGAAAAAAAAGAAAGTAAAACATGATAATCGGCAAGGTTTACGAACATGGGTTTGTTTTACAAAGAACTTTATTATTTAATATCGGACTATACATCTGCACCAACCCCTATTAGCATTTTAAGGCCGCATCCGGATGTTTTACAACTGTACTTATTCAATTTTTGCACTTTCCTTCCTGTAAACATCCGAAGCGGCGAGGTTTATGGACTCGTATCTATTTTGGTGTCCATGAGCTCACTTCGTTCGGTTTTGCTTCTTTTTCCCGGAGAAAAAAAAAGAAAGTAAACCATGATAATCGGCAAGGTTTACGAACATGGGTTTGTTTTACAAAGAACTTTATTTTCAATATCGGACTATACATTTGCACCAACCCTTATTAACATTTTAAGGCCGCATCCGGATGTTTTACAACTGCACTTAATCAATTTTTGCACTTTCCCTTATGTAAAACATCCGAAGCGGCGAGGTTTTTGCTTCTTTTTCACGGAGAAAAAGAAGAAACAAAATTATGAAATGGCAAGGCGGCCGCAGAAGCGGAAATATCGAAGATAAAAGAGGCATGAGCGGCGGACAGAAACTGGCGTTCGGTGGTATTGGGGGCGTTATCGTTCTGATAATTGGATTTTTATTTGGAGGCGATCCGGGGGAGTTATTAACGCAGATGCAGCAAAGTGCACCGGCGACGCAGGAAGCCTATCAGTCTACGCCGGAGGAAGATCGGTTACTCGATTTTGCCGATGTGGTTTTAGGAAGTACAGAGGATGTCTGGAAAAATATTTTTGCGGCCAATGGCTTGGATTATCCCGTGACCAAATTAACGGTATACAATGGTGCTGTCGAAACGGCCGGATGCGGTGTCGGGCAATCGGCTTTTGGTCCTTTCTATTGTCCCGGTGACCATAAGATTTACCTCGACTTGAGCTTTAACGAAGAGTTGTCTAAAAAATACGGTGCAAAAGGGGAGTTCGCTTTAGCCTATGTTATTGCCCATGAAGTGGGACATCATATACAAAATGTACTGGGAGTATTGGAACAGACGAATGCCATGCGAGCGAAAATGAGTGAGCGGGCGTACAATAAAGTATCGGTAATGACCGAGCTGCAGGCCGATTTTTATGCCGGTGTGTGGGCACATCATGTTCAAAATTATTCGGATATCGAGCTGACGTATGATGACATTGTGGACGGGATGCAGGCCGCGGCTGCGGTAGGAGATGACCGCTTACAGGAGCAGGCTCATGGACATGTTAATCCCGAATCCTTCACCCATGGTTCTTCGGAGCAGCGCGTGCAATGGTTTAAGAAAGGGTATGACAGTGGCGATATCCAAGCCGGGAACACCTTTAACGATCCCAGTTTGCAATAACGACCTATTGCACCAATAAATTGCAGCCCCGGATATCGCTGTTATCAAAACGCCCTAGGATTTCAAATGACCCGTCGAGGTGCAATTTCCCGAGATCTTGGGTGGCAATAAAGGAACAGGAATAATAGTTGGCCAGATCGATGACATTCAACGCGCCGGTTTTCCCCTGTTCGACCAAACTAAGGGGGTCGTTCGTGTCGCGCATCAAGACTTTCATCCAAGGTGGTGTCTGAAAAATCCCTTTTCCGGAAGAATAGCCCTGCGATAATAACTCCGTCATACCGTATTCGGAGTGGATGTTTTCCACGCCGAAACCCTGCCGGAGGATCGTATGTAATTCTTCGCGTATCACTTCTTTCCGCTTGCCTTTCATCCCCCCGGTTTCCATCACGATGAGTTCAGGAAAATCTAGTTGGTATTGCTCGCAAAAATCGAGCAGGGCGTAGGTGACGCCGATGAGCAACGTTTTTGTACCACCTTGCTGTAGCGCAAGTAGCTGCTGGTAAAGATCCTCGTGGTTATATAAAAAATAACCCGAGGCCGGATGCTGGCTTTGCGCGATGAGGTCGTCCACCATATAGATCAACGAAGACCCGGAACGTTCTAGGTAAGAAGGAAGCAGCGCTAAAATAGCGATATCTTCGACGGCTCCATAAAAACGCTGAAAGCCACTACGAAAACTCCGTTCGTACCAAGCAAGTTCGGCCACATGGTGCTGGCTCGCGACCATACCCGTAGTGCCGGAACTGGAAAAAATAATTTCCGCTTGCTTTCCGCTGGCCAATACCTGTTGGGTTTTAAAAAAATCTATGGGTAAGAAGGGGATCTGCGTGTAGTGCCGGACGTCGGTTTCGGTCTTTCCCAGCAGGTCGAGGTATCGACTGTAAAGGGCACAGTGCGCTTTTTGAAAACGGTATACTTCCAGGCAGAGTTCGTTAAAGGTATCTGCGCTATCGATCGAAAAAATACGTTCCTGTATGTCCATATTCGGATGCAAACCTACCAAAAATGCTTTGTATTCACGCGGAGAAAACGGAAAATTGCCGCTGCGTTTAGTTCCACAAGTTATCCAGCTGCTGGATCGTATCCATCAGCTGCGCCATTTTATGGAGACTGTCCCCATATTGGCTGTGCAGCGCACTATAGACCTCCACGTAAGTGTCTAAGATGGCGTATACCGCGGTTAGTTCCTGGAGAAAGGCCTGTAAATCCTTATCCAAGGATTCTATATCCGTTTCCCGGTCTGCATGGAACTTGAAAATATCGTCGAGCAGGGTAAAGTTTAGCGGGTCGAGCGGCTTGTCTTGTCGTAAATAGCTTTTCGTTAGTTCCTTGTATTCCGCTTCTACCGCCGCTAGCCTATCGTAAAATTTAATCAGGCGTTCATGCAGCTTACGGACTTCCAGGTAGAAATCCCGCAATTCTACCTGCGCACGGATATCTAAGGTATGCAGCAGGGCTTTGTCGGTAAAATCAATTTCCGTCACGTAGTTTTCCCAAATAAACTCCAGCTCCTCGCGGTCGTAGTCGTAATCGTTGAGTTCATTTTGTGCGAGCAGAGCCGCACCTTTGGCGGTTTCGAAACGCTTTTTTAGTTGCCAGGCTTCGTCGTGTGCGGCCCGATAGCGTTGTAGTTGCTGCCGCTCGTACGGCAGGAAGTAGTATTTGTTTTTGGATTGGTAAGTGATATCCCGAAAGGGGTGTGGTATATAGATCGTTGTCATCAATTTAGTGTTGATTAGGTAATGCTAGATAAAGTTAACGGATTGTTATGAGCCTTAAAGATACAGAAGTGACGGGAATTTAACAATTAAATAGCGTTTTCTGGTGCCGCTCGGACACCAGAAAACGCATGGATGCGTCCTTAAACCGCGTAACAGTGTACGGTGTCGCAGTAATTGGGCGCAGGATCGCTGCCGAGATAGGTAGCACGGAACTCGTATTCCTGTCCTTTTTCCAACTCCTGAATTACCGTTCTGGATCTTGTGCTTAGCACGCGTGTCCACTCGCTCATGCTACCGACTTTCCGATATTCGAACTGATAGTAACGCGCGTACTTCCAGCTATTCACTCGGAGGTGGACGGAGCAGGTACCGGCGTGCTTAATTTCTGCCCGTAGGTCGCTGGGGCGAGGAGACGCACCCACGGGAGGTTGCACAGTGCTTTGGCTCGGAATAAAACCTGCAGCCAGAATCACATTGGGATCGCCGACCGAGACGGATTCCACATAGAGTGCATGCGTGTGCAACACACGTTTCAGCGTTTCGGCTTGCTGGTTTTTGATAACAACCTGCCGCCTGTCGCGGTAAGCGGATTCGACGAGGCCATTTCGGTAGGCCTCAACGGCGGTTTCTAGCAGTACGATCGTTTCTGCTGCATCGGCGAAAAGATCCGCATTGTCTTTGGTTTTCTGCAGGACGTTTTCTGCATACGTTAACAGCTTTGTTGCTGTACCGATTTTTGACGATAAAGTAGGCTTTGCCATAATCATAAAAATTTAAATAGTTAGAAATTAATTATTTATCGGTGTCAAATATAGGAGGTAGGTCTGATCAACTTGGGGTCTGTGGGTGCAAACTTTTCCGCACAAGGGCACTTTTTGTTTGCATTTTTAGTCACCTTGTGGCAAAAACAGCTAAAAAAGTGGGTTTAACCGTCGTAAAGGCAGTTCTTGTGGTAAGTGTATACTTACCGTTACGTATACGTAATGAACGAAAACTCCTACGAGATCATCCATTTGTTATACGTTATGCTTCAAAAGGTAGGCGCGCCGGAAGAAATCGTATAGCCCGCCAGACAACTCGCTGATGGAATCCGTTAGAAGCGCTACGTGATGGCGCGATCTGTATACCTGACGACTTGTTCGTTATACGGGGCCATGCTTTCGTTATAGGCTACGGTATATTCGTTATACGCGGCTATGCACTCGTTATACGGCGGGATGC
Source organism: Sphingobacterium sp. FBM7-1 (assembly GCF_020687765.1). Classification (GTDB taxonomy): domain Bacteria; phylum Bacteroidota; class Bacteroidia; order Sphingobacteriales; family Sphingobacteriaceae; genus Sphingobacterium. The sequence goes on from NZ_JAJEWJ010000001.1 coordinate 163,867, forward strand.
TTTATATATACGCTACAGTGAATTCGTTGTACGGGGTAAGGTACTCGGCATATAGGATGACGTGTGAGCGATACACTGCGGTATATTCGTTATACGCGCAATGCGAGCACCTATACCGATAGGACGCCAACGGATACGGTATGGGCGTCTTGTTATCACGAAAGGCCGCACACCGATACCTGTTGTACCCCAACCTAGGGCAGGACAGCAGGATGCTATACCTGCAAGGAGTGAAGATAGCAGAGAAACGACGGTAAGCTTTTTCCTTGCGCTCGGGTAGGGGGCTACCGCTTATATTTATAAGAAACATTGCCCTGCATGGCCTCACGGTAGGCATTTGGTCCTTTACCAAAACGCTTTTTGAACAGTCGGCTAAAGTGTTTATCGGAGCTAAAATGACAGGAGAACGCGATGCTTGCGATGGTGTTTTGAGAATCCTTGAGGATGTCACGCGCGAGGACAAGCCGTAATTCCTGCACATACCCCATCACCGAATACGGCCTGTTTTCAAAACTGCTGTATAGTTTCCGTAGACTAACATGCAGCGTCTTGGCGACCAGTTCGGCTGTGAGCGCTTCTTCGCGAAAGTTTTCCCGTATGTAGTGCGTTGCTTTGTAGTAAAGCGTGATCAGCGTATCTTCTTGGGGCTTCTCGGGACTTTTCAATTCTTGAAAGACCAGGTTGAACAGTCGTAGATTCCAGGCCGCCAGCCGAAAGGAGAGACTGAACGGACGAAATTCAAAACGGCTCAGCGCATCCAGTGCGGCCATTAATTTGGCCTGCACGTTGGTTTGGCCCAAAAGTGCGCTGCGGGTTAATCCCTCGGGTGTCGTTGCTTCCGCAATCGGCTGTAGCAACGGGTATTCTGCAGCTATATCCGGCCAATGACTTTGGGCAATACCGAGCAAGAAGAACCAGTTCTTGCCGGGGTCTAAGGCCATATGTTTCTTTCGATCGTGCAGCTGGTAGCAATATACCTTTCCGTCGGCTACATATAAGGTCGGTACAATCGCTATCTTTCCGCTTCCCAACAGCTGAATAAAGATCCACAGGTAATTGTCCTTTGTTTCGATCGAAAACTGCAAAGGCTGCTCCGGCAGGACATCTTTAAATTCAAACCAGCAAAAATCTCGACTGTGGTATTTTCGGTATTGGTGTTGGCTGGCAGCATCCAAGTGTACCTTAAAAGGAGCCTCCTGCGGCGTGAAGCTATCCGGAGGAGGCAAAAAGGAAAGGTAGCCTTTATAGTTTTTAGAGGCGATCATGGGCAACGTATTTCTTTACGCATGAAAAAATAATAGGAGGCTGCAAAACAGATAATCGTACAGGCAATTAAAGCCACCATCTGTGACCAGGCCACCTTAATACTCTCCCACAGGGGTAATGGCGAAGGAATGGCACCTTGGAGCTGTTCCATATGTAAGGGGCCGAGGCTCCGGATAGAAGGCATGAGTAGCATATTGGTGCCATCGCTGTAAAGCTGACTGGGCGCAAAACGCATGAGGGTGAGCATAGCATGTTGGTATTGCATTATTTCGGCTTCCGAAGCATAGGTATTCGGTTGTAGGCTTTTCGCAACGATATTGAGGATGATCGGATAGAATACGGTAAAGAACAGCCAGATCGCAATGGCGACCAGCGCAGAGGTGGCGGTATGTCGGAAACGTACCGAAAACAAAATGGACAAATTTAACCAGAAGGCGATGTACACCACAGTCAATAAGGTAAATAGCATGAGCCGGTTACACTCTGCCCAACTGGGCGGAAAACCTACCAGTAGGGTTGCAGCGCCCACAGTAAATAAGATGAGCGCAACAAATAAGCTCGCGATGACCGATAACGCACCTATAAATTTAGCGTTAAGGAAATAATCCCGATGGATAGGTTGTGAAAGGATACGCCCCAAGGTGCGGCCGTTAAACTCTGCATTCACCGCGTCGAAGCCCAAACAGATTCCCAAAAGGGGACCCAAGAACCCGACAAATAGATGAAACGAGGGCATGGTGCCGTCAGAAGTGGTAAAAATCTTGAGGAAGAAAAATGCCGCGTCGGGATCATTCGGGGCGGGTGCGGTATTCTTTAAGGCCGATAAAGCCGTGTAGAGGGATGCGACACAGGTCAGGCCTATAATGGCCAAAAGAATGATAAATTTCCAGCTGCGGATATGATCGGCAATTTCCTTTCGTACTAAAATGGAAAAGGCATAAAGCTGGGAATGCTTAGGGTTAGGCATGGCGAGTTCCTCCTTCAAAATAATGGGTGTAAATATCTTCTATACCATAGCTGCGTTGTTGTAGCTGTACAATATTAATCGCTTGCTCCACCAATAGTTTAAGGAGTTGCTGCACCGGGGTTTTGTCGGTGTGGATTTGAAAGCGATCACCGTTTTGCTCGACCGTGTCAATAGCCTCCATCCTGGTTAAAATCTGGTGGGTACGTTCGGTATCTGCCGGGTCTACCTGAAGTTGAATATAGCGTTTTTCGTCTTGAAATAGGCGGGCAGCTAAATCTTGTATAGGGCCGTCCGCCACTAATTTACCTTGGATAAACAAACCGACTCGATCACAGATTTGTTGCACCTGGTAAAGCTGATGGCTGGAGAGCAGAACAGTCAGCTTCTCTTCTCGGCTCAGCTGCAGGATCAAGGCCGTGAAATCTTTAACGCCCATCGGGTCCAAACCCAAAGTGGGCTCGTCCAGAATCAATACCTTTGGTTCTTTGATCAAGCTGTCGGCTAAACCCAGCCGCTGCCGCATACCGCGGGAAAACTTGCCTACTTTTTTCTCGGCGACATCCTGAAGCCCCACTTTCGCTAATAGCGCAAACGCTCGCTTTCGGCCTGCAGTACGGGATAGCCCGTTCAGCTGCGCGGTTAATAGCAAATTTTCGAGCGCCGTCCAGTGCTCGTAAAAACCAATATTGTCGGGCAGGTAACCCACCAGGCGCTTAACGGCCAGCGGGGAACGCACGGGATCAATACCACAGACCGTGATTTCGCCGGCCGTAGGTTCGCTCAAGCCGAGCAGCATCAAGATCGTTGTCGATTTTCCGGCACCGTTGGGTCCTAACAAGCCAAACACCTCGCCTTGAGCGATCTCGAGATTCAGGTCATTTACCGCCGTGAAATCTCCATATTTTTTGGTCAACTGCCGTACACGGATAATAGGCTCGGTCATTTTATCTCCTTCCATATTTACGGATCAACACATAGACTAGACCAACGGCCAGGGCAATGATTAACACGCCTACCCAACCCCATAGCAGGGAAGTCTCTACCGTGACGCGGAATTTAACACTATCACTCGTTTCACTCGTTTTGGCATCGAACGTAAGTTGGTAATCACCCGCGATCGCCTTCTTAGCAGGTTTAATAATTGCGGTAACGGTTTGACTTTCCCCGGCCCTGAGACTTGCGATGCGGCTGGGTTCAAAATGAGCTTCCCATTGGGTCGGCGAGGAGGCATTGAGGTTAATTTGACTCAGATCCGAACTGCCCGTATTTTTCACTACAAGTGAAATGGATTTGTTGCGGTTAGCGGTGGCTGTCGTGCTGAGCAAGCCCTCGGGTGTGCTAAGCTGTATGCTGTAGGAGCCGGTAATCACCACTTCTAGCGCGAGCTCCGATTGATTGAGAGCACTCTTTGCAAATACCGGAATGGTGTAAGTTCCTTTTTTTACACTCTCGGGCGGAAGGAGCTCAATCAATATGTCTTTCCGTTGGTTCCCTTCTATATTAACCGAGGAGACCTGTTTGCCATCCACTTTAAAGGTAGCTCCCCAACCGGGTTGTAAATTTGCGGCCAGGCTGTATACCTGTGCTTTCGAAGAACGGTTGAGCAGGGAGGCATTGTAGGTGAAGGTAGATTTCGCTGATCCCTCCATATTGGTTTGCGTACTGTTGAACTCCGAAGAGCTTTTTCCATCAGCAGTTACATCGACGGTAAGCGGTAAAGTGGATTCTCCTTGTGCAACCAATTGAAAGCGGTATTGGCCTTTCTCGATTTTCGACGGCACAATGATTTTCAGGTTGAGTGACTTACGTTCTTTAGGTAGGACAGATATTTCGGTGGTATTGTAATTTCCTGACTTTATTTCGTAATCCCAATCTTTGGGAAGGTTCTGCACACGGATCTGCCCATTACGTGTCGTGCTACTTCTATTGATCAATTCTACAGTGTAATCAATTACCTCCCCAGGAGATACGGAAATCTTCGGGTACGTGGTGTACAGCTGGAGCTGCTGGGCATAGGCTATGGTTGATGCCAAAAGCAGGCCCAATAAATAGATTATTCGACTTTTTAGCATAAGTAAACTTTTTAAAAATTTGGTTTTTATAATTAGGCACTAAAATAAAAAGCCCTTGACAACATTGTCAAGGGCTTTAACATTTTTTTACACTGTCGCAATTCCAGCTACGGGCTAGAGCATACCGCCATCAACCGGCAAAACCTGTCCGTTGATATACGTAGATAAATCGGACGCTAGAAATAAACAAGCGTTAGCCACGTCTTCCGGTTCACCAGCACGTTTTAACGGAATATTCGCTTCCCATCCGGCTACTACTTTCGGGTCAAGTACGTCCGTCATTTCCGTGCGGATAAAGCCCGGTGCAATCACATTTGTACGGATATTGCGCGAACCCAATTCTTTTGCCACGGATTTCGAAAAGCCGATGATACCCGCTTTCGAAGCAGCATAATTGGCCTGTCCGGCATTTCCCTGTACACCAACTACCGAACTCATGTTGATAAACGAACCTTTACGGTTTTTCATCATGATTTTTGAAGCCGCTTTCGTAACGTTGAATATGGATTTTAGGTTAATATTGATCACATCGTCCCAGTTTTCTTCCGTCATACGCATCAACAAACCATCTTTCGTGATACCGGCGTTGTTCACCACCACGTCGATCGTTCCGAATTCGGCGACAATATCGTCGATTAATTTTTCGGCTTGGTCAAATTGCGATGCATCAGAGCGAAAACCTTTAACGCGGGTCCCAAAAGCCTGCAATTCTTGCTCTAATGCTTCTCCCTTTTCTACAGAAGATAAATAGGTAAATGCTACATTCGCTCCCTGTTGAGCAAAAACTTCGGCGATTTTCCGGCCGATACCTTTTGATGCTCCGGTGATTAGAGCCGTTTTGCCTGCTAATAATTTCATCTGTTTATTTTCGTTTTTTTTATTTCTCTATCCAATTTACAACAAACCTAAATAATTTCGCATTTATATGCAATATAAACTGTCGGCACATAAAGTGATTGGTTAGGAAATTTTAAACAATAATGAAAGAATTTTGACAAATTCATTCGGTTATAAGCAATTTGAATGTTAATTTTGTACGCAATTTTGAAACTATGGGTAAAAAAGCAAAAAAATCTGAAGTCGATGTCGTATTGATCGGTGCGGGTATTATGAGCGCTACATTAGCGACCTTAATAAACGAACTGAATCCCGATATCAATATCGAGATCATCGAGCGGTTGGACGTTGTCGCTGCTGAAAGCTCAGATGCCTGGAATAATGCCGGTACAGGGCATTCTGCCTTATGTGAATTAAATTATACACCCCAACAACCTGATGGGCGTGTGAAAATAGATAAAGCCATTCATATTGCGGAACAATTTGAGATATCCAAACAATTTTGGGCCTACTTGGTCGAAAAGGGTATTTTGAAGAATCCGACGGAATTTATCCGCCAAGTGCCGCATATGAGTGCGGTGTTTGGTGAAAAAGACGTAAACTTTTTGCGTACGCGTTATGAAGCGATGGAGAAAGAAAACCTCTTTAAAGGGATGGTGTATACCGAAGATAAAGCGGTATTGCGCGATTGGATTCCGTTGATGATGGAGGGACGCGACGCGACGGAAACTATGGCGGCAACGCGCATGGAGATCGGTACGGATGTGAACTTCGGTGCGCTGACGCGGGATTTGATTAGCCACTTGCAGACTAAAGATAATATTAAACTTTCGCTCAATCAGGAAGTGCGGGACATTGAACGCGAGGACGATGGTCGCTGGGAAGTGGAAATCAAGGATATGAACACGGGTGAAAAGCGCGAAATCAAAGCGCAATTCGTGTTTATCGGAGCGGGTGGCCGTTCGCTGTTGCTATTGGAAAAATCCGGTATACCCGAAGCAAAGGGTTATGGCGGATTCCCGGTGGGCGGACAATGGCTGCGTTGTACCAATCCGGAGATCATTGAAAAACACCATGCTAAAGTGTACGGGAAAGCATCGGTAGGTGCGCCGCCGATGTCTGTGCCGCATTTGGACACCCGTTATATCGACGGGGAGCAGGCATTATTATTTGGTCCGTATGCGGGTTTTTCAACGAAGTTCTTGAAGAAGGGATCCTATTTCGACTTGCCGGCGTCGATCAAGTTGTCGAATATCAAACCGATGATTTCGGCTGGTTTACATAATTTAGATTTGACGAAATACCTCATCACCGAAGTGATGAAAAGTCCGTCGGATAAACTGGATTCCCTGAAGCAATTTATTCCTACGGCACAATTGAAAGATTGGAAAGTCGAAGTTGCCGGACAACGGGTACAGGTTATTAAGAAAGATCCGAAACACGGGGGCATTTTAGAGTTTGGTACCGAGGTGGTATCGAGTGCAGATGGTTCGATTGCAGCTTTACTAGGTGCATCGCCGGGTGCATCGACGTCGGTACCGATCATGATCAATCTCTTGAAACGCTGTTTCCCGGAAAGAGCCAAGTCGGACGAGTACCGCAAAAAACTGCGAGAACTTATTCCTTCTTGGGGTAAAAGTTTGAACGATGACCAGGAGCTTTGCGAAACGGTCAGAAAGCGTTCGAAAGAAGCGCTACAGTTAGCATAAGCTAAGCAACATATTTAATGGGGTGCTTTTCAGGCGGTTGGGAACCGCTTGATTACAAGGCTGAGAATATACCCAATCCTGTCTATTTACAGGAGGAACCTGATCCAGATAATGCTGGCGTAGGGATAATTTCTATTCTTATTCTGTTATATTGCTACCCCGTAAATGTGTTGGATTTATCCATTACACCGTTATATAGTATGCAGGTATCAGAATTTTTGGAACAAGTACAAAGTGGTTTTCTCCAAACCTCTTGGTTAGAGCGCCTCGCGGTGTTGTTCGGGATCGTGCAGGTACTGCTATCTCGTAAAAATAAAATATCCAACTACTTTTTTGGTATTATAGGTATTTGCCTGACCATATCGGTACTCTATGCGGCCAAGTTGTATGCCGAGATTTTCTTGAATATTTATTATCTCGTCATGAGCGTCTATGGCCTATGGTACTGGCGCTATGGTAGCGGAAGTCAGCGGCAGCTGGCTATCACCCGGTGCGGCCGCCGGGATTGGTCAGTAGTGGCAGGGATTGTATTAGGGGGCTTTGTGCTTCTGTTTGTCTTTTTAACTGCTTTTACCGACTCGGATGTGCCGATCATGGACGCTTTTGTATCGAGTACGGCTTGGGCGGGGATGTGGCTGTTGGCGAAACGTAAAATCGAAAATTGGATCCTATTAAATATCAGCAATTTTGTGGCGATCCCCTTATTGTTTTATAAAGAACTTTATCTCTTTGCTTGTTTAACCTTATTTCTATTTATTGTCGCCATTTCGGGCTATGTAAAATGGAAGAAGATTATGTCTACTCAATCTCAACTGCATGTTACTTGATACTGAAATCCGTTATACGATTAAAGATTACATGCGTGAAAGTATCGCGCTGAAAACGTTGAGCCCGGAGCTGTTAGAACTGGTCTACCAGCAAAACTGGTTTAATTTATGGGTGCCTAAGGCGTACGGCGGCCGGAATACCGCGCTTCCCGCGGGTTGCCGCTTACTGGAAGAGTTAGCCTATACAGATGGTGGTTTTGCTTGGACGGTAACACTCTGTGCAGGGGCGAATATGTTTGCCGGATTTATAGACCCAGCACTGGCAAGCCGGATCTTTGGCGAGCGGGAAGTGTGCTGGGGGGGAAGTGGTAAGCCTGGCGGACGCGCCGATAAGGACGGCGATAGCTTTATCATCAGCGGAAGCTGGAAATATGCTACCGGCGCACCGCATTTAACGCATTTTACGCTAAACGCCTGGATATACGAAGATGGCGTTCCGCTCCTGGACAAGCAGGGTGAACCCATTTACCATTCTTTTTTTATTGATCGAGCGGATGTGCTGATCCACTACGATTGGGATACCTTCGGGCTGGAGTGCACAGCGAGCCATAGCTTTTCGGTACACGAATTGCGTGTGCCGGCAGGGCGGGCCTTCGACTTGCAACCCGATAAGCGGACAAGCGAAGAACCGGTTTTCTATTATCCGTTTATGACCTTTGCCGAATGTACACTTGCGGTCAATTATATCGGGATGTTTCGACGCTTTCTTGACCTGTTCGAAAAGCAACTTCTTGTGAAGTCTTCCGATCCGGAATGGGCGAGGGAGAAAGGAAAAACATTGTTTAAAAAAATCGATGTTGTAAGAAGTGCCTTTCAAAAGAAACGTGATCGTTTTTATGAACTCATAGACGAAACATGGGATAAGATAGCACCGGATGCAATACTATTGTCTGAAATAGCTGATTTAAGTAAGGAGATGGTGCGCGATATTCGAATAGGAACAGTGGATTTGTTTCCTTATGCGGGCATTGCCGGCGCACAGCGTGATAACGAGTTGAATATTGTTTTTCGTCATATTTTCACGGCTTCGCAACACGCTTTATTAAATATTTAGTCTTCTACATTTCGCATATAGAAATTATCAAAACAACCTTTTCCCGTGTTTGTTCTTTAATTGATAGGTGGGGTAAAGATAAATAGTGACGAAATAGCTATATGATGCAAAGACGGACATTTTTAAAGCATACAGGTTTGGCAACAGCCGGAATGGCAGCTTCTGCACTGCTCCCTGTATTTGCGACAGATTTAGGTATTAATAGTAAGAATAAGACAATGGAACAAGTTCAAAATTCAGGATATCATAAACGATTTAGACCGAACAGTAAAGTAGGATTTGGTGGAGTAGCATTGGGAAATGGCTTTGATGTCAATCCCGATGTGGAGTGTTTGCAATCCATGGAAGCGGCGTGGGATGCTGGCGTTCGTTATTTCGACACGTCGCCGTGGTATGGTTTAGGTATAAGTGAACGCAGAATGGGTTTGTTCTTAAAGGATCAACAACGGGAAGACTACGTCATTTCAACCAAAATCGGACGAATCCTTCATCCGCATGATGACTTTAAATTGGAAGAGAACTGGAAAGGTCAATTGAATTTTTCCTATGAATATGACTATACCGCGGAAGGTGTCCGCAGAAGTGTGGAAGCTAGTTTGCAACGCTTAGGTATCGGCTCTTTGGATATTGTCTTTATCCATGATCTGTCTCCCGACAATGGCGATATGAAAGATGATTGGTTAACATATTTCGAAATAGCCGCCCGAGGTGCCATGCCGGAATTGACAAAGATGCGGGAGGAAGGACTAATTAAAGGGTGGGGATTGGGGGTCAATACGATTGAGCCTATTTTGAAAACAATCGAAGTTGCCGATCCCGATATCTTTCTTTCAGCTTGCCAATATTCCCTTATTCATCATCGGGATGATTTAAACCAAGTATTTCCGAAGGCCGCAGAACGTGATATTTCAATTGTAGTAGGCGCTCCGCTTTGTGCGGGATTTCTGGCCGGTAAAGATCGTTACCTATATGGCGGTGATTTTCCGGCTGGGGTAAAAGAAAAGCTTGCTGCTTTGCAACGCGTATCAGATAATCATCGGGTAGATTTACGTACTGCAGCATTACAGTTTGCCGCCGCTCCAGAGGTGGTCTCTGCCGTTATTCCAGGGGCACATACCGTTGAGCAAGCCCAAGAAAATGCGGCATCTTTTGAAGAAAAGATACCGGCCGCTTTTTGGGAGGAGTTGAAACAGGAAAGATTGATCGAAGAAAATGCGCCTGTACCGAAATAGGTAATAGGCACACTATCTAAAAGACATCTTTAAGGTGTTTATAGTTACTTTTAATGATATTGGCAACATCTTTAAAATCACCATGGAGCATCATTTTACCCATGGAAGAAGCCATTCCTTTCAACTGTTCAAATTCTATTTTTGGAGGCATAGCGAGTGAATCGGGATTGGTATATACATGTATCAAAGCCGGCCCGTTGGCAGCGAACGCATTTTGCAATGTTCTCTCCACATCATCTGGGGAATCTATCGTAAAGCTATTCATGCCCATCGCATCACCTATTTTGGCAAAATCAGGGTTGAACATATCGGTTTCGCCATCGGGCAGTCCTTCTACTTGCATTTCCAATCTTACCATGCCTAATGATCGGTTATCGAATACGATAATTTTTATTGGCAGTTTATATTGCACGACGGTAGCCAGATCGCCCATCATCATGGATAGCCCACCGTCACCACAAAGTGCAATAACCTGTTGAGCGGGTCTGGCTAAAGCAGCTCCTATCGCATGTGGCAAGGCATTAGCCATCGATCCGTGTGTAAACGACCCCAATAATACTCGTTTCCCGGTTGCGTGTAAGTATCGCGCTCCCCACACACAACACATTCCGGTATCTACGGTGAAAATAGTGTCGTCATCTGCTAACCGATTAATGGTGTCCGTCAAAAACTCAGGCGATATGGCATGGTGCTTTCCTGTATCTTCTACGTAGGTTCGAAGCGATTTCTTAACATCTTCATATTTATCCAATTGTTTTTGTAGGAATGCATCATCCTTTTTTTCTTCAACTAAAGGGAGTAGTGCTTCCAACGTGTCTTTTATGTTTCCGGCTAAACCTAATGATACCTTAGCCTTCCGTCCGAGACGCTCTGCGCGTTTGTCCACTTGTATAATTTCGAGATCATCTGGCATAAATTCCTTATAAGGAAAATCTGTTCCCAACAGCAACAACAGCTCGGAATGATGCATGGCATAAAAAGCGGAAGGTAACCCAAGTAAGCCGGTCATGCCTACCTCAAACGGATTGTCATACTGTATGCCCATCTTGCCTCGAAAGGAATAAGCCACCGGTGATTTTAGCAGGCCTGCCAAGGTGATGATTTCTTGATGTGCTTCTGTTGCACCAAATCCACAAAAAATAGTGATTTTAGATGCTTTATTTAAGCGTTCGGCAAGTTCGCGAAGCTCACTGTCCGAAGGTCGGAAAATAGGCTGTTGTGTAAGTAAATAGGGAGAGGTGCTACTTTCTTCGGCTTTTTCCTTCGTGAGATCCCCTGGAAGTCCCAAAACGGCTACTTCTCCATTGGTATGGGCATATTGTAAGGCCGCCTGCAACATACGGGGAAGTTGTTTCGGCGTGGTGGCGATCTCGTTATAGCCACTGCAATCGGCAAAAAGCTTTATCGTGTTGGTTTCTTGAAAATAGCCTGTGCCAAATTCTTCCGTTGCACAGGTTGAAGCGATCGCTAATACAGGCACATTGTTTCGTTGTGCCTCATACAGCCCGTTAATAAGATGTACATGTCCGGGACCGCTGCTTCCTGCACAACAGGCAATTCCATTGAGCTCCGCTTCTGCAGCAGCGGCAAATGCACCAGTCTCTTCATGCCTTACGTGTATCCATTCGATATCACTAGATCGGCGGACGGCGTCATTTACTTCATTTAGGCTATCGCCGGCAACGGCGTAAATACGTTTAATGCCCGCCTGCGCGATTGTTTCTACGAGTTGGTCTGCTATAAGTTTTGCCATAGTATTTCTGTAAAAGGGTTGACTATAAAACACGATTTGCAGCAAATGGTTTTTTTCTAAAAAGTGTCGTTGTAATTTTTTGTTCCCTATTTCTTATGGAAAAATGTCGCGGAATACATGTCATATACAAGACTTTTGAGTAGTTTTGTTAGTGTAGATAAAATTTTAACCTTTAACGTGGCATTAATATTTAAAGATGGACGCCCGGTAGTCCGACTCAGAGCATTCCGAGCTATTGATGATCCTAAAACGTGTGAACGTTTTATTGAAGGACATGAGCACGTGCTCACGGCAATAGGCGTAAAGAAAGTTACCTCTTCAAAAAACGACTGGATGTATAATCCGGCCGCTTTTGTGTTGATTGTGGAATCGCTGGACGGGGAGCGGGTGTACGGTGGTGCGCGGATACATGTGGCAGGAGGCTCTCAACCTCTTCCGATCGAAGAAGCAACCGGAAATATGGATCCCAAAATTTTCGATCTGGTATGGGATTACGCGCAGGAGGGAACCGGAGAGGGCTGCGGCTTGTGGAATTCCCGCGAGATTGCCGGATACGGTATCGGTAGTATCTTTCTAACCCGGGCTGCTATTGCGATCGCTCCGCGTATCGGTATAAAATCGCTCTTTGCCCTTTGTGCACCTTACACCATAAATCTGACGAAAAGCGTGGGATATCGGCAGGAAACGGGCGTGGGCAATAACGGAACGTTTTATTATCCCAAATTGGATCTGTTGGCCACAACGATGATTCTGGATGATGTAGAAAGCCTGCCTTTAGCGTCCGAAGAAGATAAAGCCGCGATTTTAGCGTTAAGGGCACAGGGTGAAGTGGTGCGGATAGAGGAACTACGTAGAAAGGAAATTGAAATTCATTACAGTCTTCAATTGGATAATTTGAAGAATTGGGATCTCCAGAAGATGATACAAGGCATGACCCGTTATGACGTTAACGACCAATCCTTTGACGGTAAAGAACCGAGTATATTCTGAAAAATAAGACTATGGCTGAAAAACATTATAATAGCACGTATCTATCCGACACGATGCGATTACTCCAAGGGGTCAAAACCAAATCCTACACTTTTTTTAACTCCGTCGCGGATGGTGGAACACTGGTGGATTTAGGCTGCGGAACCGGGCAGGACGTACTCAACATGGCACGCACTTTCTCGGGAGATAACCTGCGTTTTATTGGCATAGATCACGACGCAAATATGATCGCTAAGGAGAACGGGGCTAGTGCATCGGATCCGCGTATCGAATTTTTGGTGGGGGATGCCCTGCATATACCGTTAGCGGATACCACGGTGGATGGTATACGTATGGAGCGTTTGGTACAGCACGTGGTCGACCCGAAGGCGCTGTTTACAGAAGTGTACCGCGTTATGAAAGCCGGCGGTAGGGTGGTGATTGTGGAGTCGGATTGGAAAAGTATTGCGTTTTACCAGGGTGATTTGTCCGTAGCCGATAAACTCAACCAGTATTTATCCGCTAAAAAGGTAAATAATGGGAAAGCAGCGCAATCGCTGAGCACCTATCTGGATCAATGGGGATTCGGCAAGGTGACTGCCGAGGTTTTTCCGTTTGTCCTGACTTCTTATGCGGATGCCTGTACGTATCTGTGGATCGACAAGATGATCGAGGAAATGGTGGCGTTGGATCGGATTACAGCAGCCCAGCAGCAGGATTTTGTAGCGGCGCAGCAGGCTGCGGACGCACGTGGTTTTTTTGCTTGTAGTATGAATATTGTACTCGTATCCGCAGTAAAATAATATGATAGTGAGGTTCCTTCTTCTGCTACTCCTGTTTCCGTTAGGAATATTTGGTCAAATCAAACTAACGGATGTAGACACCTTGGTTGGATTAGATTCCTGCCTGTATATATTGAAGCCCGACCGACAGGTGAATGCTAACGAGATCGGATCACTGCGGGATGAATTTGTGCGGAGCGAGGCGGTCAATCCGAATTTGGGCCTGAGCCGTCATAATATCTGGGTGCGCTTCGAGATTGAAAACTTGGGTCAATGGTCAGACTATTTGCTCAATGTGGCTTATCCTTTGTTGGATGAAATCGAACTGTATGAGGTGGATACGCTGGGCCATTTAAATTCGGTTGCGCATTTTGGTAGTTTTAAGAAATTTAGCGATCGCCGGTATAAACATCCGAACTATATCTTCGATATGCCTATCCGCCCCGCTGAATCGAAAACTTACTATCTACGGGTGCGGAGTGCTGAACAAATTATCTTGCCACTTACGTTGGGTATGCGGGATGATGTTTGGGGACAAATACGTAAGACGGATATCTTATTGGGACTTTATTTAGGCGTGGTGCTTATTATGGCCCTATATAACTTTTTCTTATTTCTTTCTGTCCGGGATTATTCCTATTTGTATTATGTCGTTTACGTCGTTTTTTTAGGATTTACACAATTCGGTATTGCCGGCTTGAACTTTGAATTCCTTTGGCCCAACTGGCACGCCTGGGAAGAAGTAAGCGTAACGCTGTTTGCCTGCATTAGCGGAATCGCCGTTCTTTTCTTTTCCGATCATTTTTTACAGCTCAAAAGATATTTACCAAGAGCCCGCTGCATGCTAGCGGGACTCTTGTTGTTGTTCGTTGCGGGTTTTATCACCACCGTTGGTGGAATCGAACGGTTTGGTTTCCAAATTATGCAGCTTGCAACAACTTTGGAGGCGTTGACCCTATTTGGGATTTCCATGTATATGCTCCGGAAAAACTACCGACCGGCATTTTACTTTTTTATTGCCTGGGCAATCGTATTGGTGGGTGCCTTGATATTCCTGCTTAAAGACTACGGCATCTTGCCGTATACAACGTTTACCAGCAACTCGTTTAGACTAGCCTCGATTGTCGAGATGGCGCTCTTGTCGTTCGCGCTAGCTGCCCGGATCAATATTCTGAAGAAAGAAAAAGAGGAGTCGCAGGCACGCGAACTGGCTAGTTTGATGGAAAACGACAGGTTGGTCCGCGAACAAAATGTTGTTTTGGAACAGAAAGTGGAGGAGCGTACAGAGGAACTGACGGCATCGAATGTTTCGCTTCAGGAGACTTTGCTTCACCTGAAAGAAACGCAATCTCAATTGGTGGAAGCGGAAAAAATGGCCTCTTTAGGGCAGCTTACCGCAGGCGTGGCCCACGAAATAAATAATCCTATCAACTTTGTGTCGTCCAATGTGGCGCCGCTTAAACGCGATATAAAGATGATCTGGGATACCTTAGCAGAAGTGGAACGGATTGCATTTGATCCTGAGTTATCGGTGGAAGAAAAGCACGCCCAGATAGCAGCGTATAAAGAAGAGATCGACATAGCCTATCTGAGGGAGGAAGTGGATTTTCTACTGAAAGGGATGCATGACGGTGCACACCGTACGGCCGAAATCGTGAAAAGTCTGCGTATTTTTTCGCGGGTGGACGAAGATGGTTTCAAGTTTGTCGATATCAACGAAGGGCTGGAATCGACCATGGTGATCCTTAATACCCTCATCACGCCGGATATGACGGTGGAGAAAAATTACGGAGAGTTACCTAAAGTGGAATGTGCGGCGGGTAAGATGAATCAAGCATTTTTGAACATATTGACGAATGCGATTTACGCTATCAACCAGAAATTCGGTAACACGCGCGGGGGGAAGCTGGAAATCGAAACAGGACTTCATAAAGATTCAGCCAATATTTATATGCGAATCGCAGATAACGGTATTGGTATCCCCGAGACGATCCGCGAAAAGATCTTCGAACCTTTTTTCACGACCAAGGATGTGGGGGAGGGTACGGGCTTAGGCATGTCGATCACCTATAATACCATCGCTAAACATCAAGGGAAAATCGAGGTGGAATCCGAAGAAGGAGTGGGTACAGTATTCACCCTTATTCTGCCTATTCATCAAAACATTACGGGAAAATAACCGTTAGTTATTGGAATAATCCCTAACTTCGTTTCAAATAATACTGTTTTCGGTCTGGGTGATCAGGTTATGTCAGAAAAAACAAAAATATTATATATTGATGATGAACCTAAGGGGGTTAAAACCACTTGTACCAATTCAATAATATAAAAAAGTGCAAAAAATGTGTTTTTTGATAGTGTTAAGGCGGTTTTTAGTCAAAGAGGATAAAAAACCACTTGTGCAATCCTCTATAATTTGGTGCAATTTTACTATAATTTTTTAAAGCGGTTTTAAATGGTTATTAAAATAAGTTCGATAACCGTTCAAATCCGCTTCTATTTTAAACGGTGCTGAAGCTGATCCATTATTAAAGTGACCTTTGCTTCTAGGTCATTCACCCTATTATAAATGGCATCGGGTTCGGGGAACTCAAACGCTAGGTTAGCTCTCAGATACCACATTTCCAATACTTCTTCAGGATCAAGAAGAATGTTAGGATACTCACGTTTATTTTGGTTGTCACTTATCAAAATAAGCCTTCCAGTATCGTCAATCCTATTTAAAACACGTTTGGTCACAATTCCTTCCGACCTCGTTACAATCGTGTAAATACGCCTGTCACGGATATCTTCAAAGCTTTCTATCCATTGACCTATACCAAGACTGCTATTGTGCAGTGTGGGTGACATTGATTGTCCTTTAATCTCAAAAGCCCTAAATGTACCATGTCCAATGTTTGGAATCCTAAGCGTTGGTAACTGTTCTATGTATTCAGGATCAGCATAACCATTTAGATAACCAGCAGCAGATTTGGTACTAACTAAGCTTATAACCTCTCTATCATTTTCAGCTACTGTTATAACCTTTGGTAGTCCTAAAGTGGTAGTTGCAGGGGCATTTGGGGGGGCGTTTTTATCGTTAGTTGGGGGGGCAATACTTGTAATATTTTCATTTGAAAGCATAGTATTTTGATTACGAGCATTAGGGGTATTTACAATTTTTGTGCTATCAGCTTCAGGGCTGAGTAACATTTGCCCCTCTCCTGTTAGTAACCATACAGGATTTATATCAGGGTAAACACAGACAATTTTCTCTAATATATCACTTCCTACAGAAGCCTGTCTCTTTATTTGTTTACCGAAATAGCCATTACCCACGCCAATAGCCTTATCAAATGCATTTAAGCTGATTGATTTACTATCGAGGTAATGTTTGATTCTATTTACAGTTTTATTTTCCACAGAAAAAAGTCTCTATTATTTTTGTTTATACAGAATATTGTCTGTATAATTGTGAACGCAAAGGAACATTAATAAAGCGAATATATGAAAAACAAAAACGAGTTGTGCCAATTTTCTGCGATTTCGGATGGAATCATTATTCCAGCGGTTGTCACTGCACGGATAGTGGGATGTTCCGAATCAACGGTGAAAAAGGTTCGCACTGGTGTAATAGGAAAAAGTGGCAGAGGTAAGACCTGCCAACAGGTGGTTTTAGTAGATCAGCTTTTAATACAAGCTGTTGATATGGGGGTAAAAGAAGTTCAAAAGGTAGTCGAATCTACCAAGTAATTAATTATGCAATACATTAACAATAATATCCTGTGTTTGACATATGACGAATACGTTAGCTTGTTCGGTATAGAAATATATAAATCCGATAAGAAACGTAATAATATCGTTGTTCACGGTATTGGTGGTAATGGTCGCAAAGTGTTTATTGAATTTGAATCCCTGAAACCAAACCGAAAAGAAACTATAGTAAAACACTATGGAAATCCTTATGACTATTTAGCCAAACAACCCATTTTAGACCTAATAGATTGGGATTACCAAGCGCAAAAATTCTACACTGATTATGTCCTTCCTAATGGCACTAAGTTGCCTGCAAGTGATTTAGATGCTATGGGTAAAGCGCAAATAAACTATGTTGACCGATATACTAAAGCTGTTAACTGGCTCAATATGCTGGGTAAATTCACAACAGATAAAAGAGCTTTAAAACAAGCTTTAAATATATCCGTAATGGAGTTTTGGGATGTTGTAGGGGAATTGGTCGTAAAGGAAAAGATTGCACTTCCTGCCAATCCAAAAAGGCTAAAGGAGAAACTTAAAGAATTCAACTCTTATGTTGATGCGAGTGACAAATATGAAATGCTTATTGAAAAACATCGTTTTGGTAACTCAAATGCAAAGAAAACGGATGAAGAAGGTGAAGCATTATTATTAAAGCTCCTGAGCGATCCAAGAAAGCATGATGATACTGTAATAGCTGCTGCATATAATAAATATGCTGTTGACAATGAAAAAGAAACTATCACGGCTGGGGCTGTTGGGTATATACGTAGGCAAAATGAGCATATTATAAAAGCCACGCGTGACGGTGCTAAAGCAGCTTATAACCAATATACCAAAGAGATCAAACGTAAACGTGCTTCAGCTCCATTGCTATTGCTAAACAGTGATGATAACAACCTTGACCTTTTCTTTACTGTAGAATATAAGGATAACGCTGGTGCTACAAAGAAAAACCACTATTACCGTCCTGTATTATATGTTGTCATTGATACCTTCAATGATTATATACTAGGCTATGCGTATGGAGATAACTCAACGCATGAACTGATTTATGAAGCATTCCGAAATGCTATAAATCATATTTACGAGCTTACTGGCGGTTACTACCTATCACACCAGTTGCAAACTGACCGTTGGGGGCTGGATGTGAAAATGAAGAATGAGCTTGGTGAATTTTATCGCAAAGTTGGGGGTAAATTCACACCACAAGCCCACAAAGTTCCTCAGGGTAAATATATCGAACGTTCTTTCGGTAAAGAATGGCATCAAGTATTAAAAGCCCTTCCATTCAATAATTATGCTGGCTACAACGTAAAGGCTAAAGAGAGCTTAAACCCTGAGTTTGTTGCACAAAATGCCAAAAACCATCCTTCAATAACTGAAATGCCAACGATCATCGAGGGCTTTATCAATTTGATGCGAACAAAGGCTAATCCAAAAACAGGGATCAGCCGTCAAGCTGAATGGCTGGAAGCATTCAGAAATAGCGATAAGAGCCGTAAAAATCATATTGATACAGCTACAAAGCTTTCCATTGTTGGTAAAAAACGTGCTGGTGAACCTTTAAAGATATCTTCCAAAGGTATTGAATGGACTGTTTCAGGGCAAAAATTGCGTTTCGATCTTCCTAATGAAGTGATATGGAAATATAACGGTGCAAAAGTAGATGTGTTCTATGATCCGTCTAACCTAAATGAAGTATTGATCACGGATGGTAGCGGTTTACGGTTTGTCGCTGGACAATATGACGAACGCCCATCTGCAATAGCTGATTATCAGGAAGGAGATAGAAAACGGATACAACAGGATTGGGATAATAAAGAGGAAATATCAACACGCCTAACCTCGGTGCTTCAGGATAAGCTAAAAGCTTTGGATGGCTCAAACATCAACCCTGAAAGCTTGCTACAGGCTGGTGTCCTTTTAAAGGATTTGAAAAATGGTGCTGAAGCTGGATATCTACAACAGCTATACGGTAAAAAAGAAGCGTTACCAATGCCAAAAGAAGAATTTAAAGTACCTGTTGAACCTCAGAAAGATGAGGATAACGATGAAGGATTTGACATTTATAATCTAATGTAAAAACTCCCACGGCTGCAACCGTGAGAGTGCAAAGTGTACACATTAATAAAGCGAATAAAAATGAATACAACCACAAAAGAACAAATTAAAAACGACTTGTACCAATTTGTGCAGAAAGTCGGAAGCCAAAACGCTGCATCTAAGCAATTGACGAATGTAAGCAATGCTACTATATCCAATATTCTTGCTGGAAAGTGGGATAACATAGGTGATAGTATGTGGATAAGCATTCAGAAACAAGTTTCCGCAAACGGCAACGAGTGGAAAGTATTGACCGATACAAGACGTATGAGCATGATGCATCAGCTGTATATGGATGCTAAGCGTTTCAGTGAGGTTTTCTGTATTGTCGCTCCTGAAGGAAGCGGAAAGACAGAGCCAGCAAAGATTTTTTCCAGCAATGAAAACGTGTATATCCTAAAATGTAAAGAGCATTTGAACCGCAAAACCTTTTTGAGCGAATTGCTACAGGCTATGGGTAAAGACAGCGGAGGATATACGGTCTATGAAATGATGACCGTGGTACTGGAAGCCATATTGAGGGCTGAATCACCTCTAATCATATTGGATGAAGCGGATAAGATCAGTGATCAGGTGCTTTACTTCTTCATTACAATCTACAATGAAACTGAAGGTAAATGTGGCTTGGTTCTTCAGGCAACGGATCACCTTAAAAAGAGAATACAAAAAGGCGTTGCAATCAATAAGAAAGGGTTTAAGGAGATATTAAGCCGTATTGGTAGAAAGTTCATTGAGTTGCCTCACAATACCGATGAGGAACTAAAGCGAATAGCCATGTTGAACGGTGTGAATGATGAGCTTGAAGCCATTAGAATAGTGAATGACAGTGAAAGGGATATCAGAAGGGTTAAACGTCTTGTATTGGCTTATAAACGCAAGAAAGGAGCTGCATAATGGAAATGACAAACACTAAAACAAGCTGGATTAACAAGGTTAAGACTATACAGCAGGTAAACCGTGAGCTGGTCATGCGTAAGCTGGGTATTTCAGAAGAAGATTATCACGATATGTGGTTAGATGCTGGAATCCATTATTTAACGGATGTGATTGAAGTTGGTGAATGGCAGCCCGAATTTATGAATGCTCGCATCTTTTGGAAATGGTGGTTGAACCATTGGCAACGCTGGGATACTCGTTTCTTGGAATACACTAAAGAAGTTCCAAGAGATCAGTGGGCTAAGCTCTATGATGATGTGCATGATCCACTGCACGCAGACTTTAAACCCCATGCTGTAGTGCTGGAAGATATCTTCCATAAAGAAGTAGTGATCCCAATGACTAAAGGACAATATGAAAAGGCGTAACATTTTAAAGCTTATAGCTCAGGAGTTGGGCTATAGTGTTGAGGATATTTTAACCAAAGGAAAGAAAACGGATGTGTTGTATGCTCGCTATATAACGATTGCCATCCTAAGGGAGGAAGGTTATAGTACCAATGAAATAGCATCCCTGTTTACAGAATGGTCACGTAATAACATTGCAAACCACTGTGTAGAGGTGTTCAATGATCTTCTTTCCTACAATAGAAAATTTAAGGATATGTATTTAAAGGCGGTGAAAGCCGTGGAGGATAGCGATTATGAAGATGAAAATGACCAGAAATCAGCTTGAAGCTGTTGAGTTAATTATTCGATTGATGTTGGATGAAAACAAACCATCCAATCCAGCTGAAAAACTGGTTTACGATATCGTATATAAATTTTATAGCCGAATCCGTACACGTGTAGAGCGTGCTACTGCCACTAAAGAAGGTTGGAGCATCAAATTTGGGGAGCAAGAAGCTTTGGCGATGCATGTGTTCATTTCAAACTTTCCCATACCACATGGCTACTTATACGAAGAAATTCAACTGGATACTATTTACATAAAATTAGATCAAGAATATGGAAGACTTATTAACACAGATAGCAGTCATAGAAAATTGGCTACGTGATAAGCCTCACGTTGGTCAAACCGAAAAATCAGAAATGATTAGTAGGCTACGAGAACTTAATGAGAGGCTGAATAAGCTTCAGGAAGGATTGAAACTATTAAACAAAGGCGAAAGCCCATTAAAAGCACAAATAAATTCAAAATAATATGGAAACTACAATTTTAAGCAAACCAGTAAATGAACTGACATTAGAAGAAATCGAAGCAATAGCAGCACAAAAAAGAGCTGAGGCTAACGATAAAAAACAGAAGGCTCGTGAGGCATACGAGACTTTACGAGATGAGGCTATTAGCAACATGATATCCTATGCATTATCGCTAAATGAGCAATTGACAGGATTTAAGAATTCATCATTTGAGATGATTGAAACCCTTTATAAGATGCTACAAGAGCATAGTGACCGCCATGCTAACGGCAAAGGTAATGTGACTTTAGACACGGCTGATGGTCAATATAGAGTAGTATATAAAAGGTCGGACAATACTCGATTTGACGAAAGAGCCACACAGGCTGAAGCTCATATATTGGATTTTTTAACCTCTGAATATCCTGAAGGAAGTAACACTTCCAAACTTATTCGATCACTGTTAGAACGTAAAAAAGGTGCGTTGGATAAGAACCTTGTATTAAAGCTTATCGGTATGAAAAACGATTTCAACAATGAGCATTGGCACAAAGGTATTGAACTATTACAAGAGTCAATTGTACCCGATAACACCAAATTTTATGCAGAATACTACTACCGTAGTGATGACGGGGAATGGTGTCCAATCCTGTTAAACTTCGCTAAGCTATCAGTGTAACTGATGATAATCCTGAATATCATTAAAACGAATGATAAACCCAAGTATGGAACGTACAGCGGATCGTTACCGCTGTTGGGTTCAAAATATTAATAAAGCGAAATAACATGGATAATCAAATCAGTTTTAATCAATCTGAATGGCAATTGCCTCCAATATTATTGATGCATTGGGGATACGGTAATTTAATGCCTGAATTTAACCACGAAATATGGTGGACATGTCCCCATTGTGGCGAGGTGTATGATGCAAGATGGCATCAGAAAATATGTCCATCATGTAGACGTGATATTGACAAGTAAACTAAAGCGAATAAATATGAAAAAGAATGAAGTAACAACGGCTGACAATCTGCAAATTGGCGACCGTTTCTATTTCCTGAATGACAAAAACAAGGTGGTTTGGGAAATGGTAGAACATGAAAAGAAGGTCACAAACTACCAAACCTATTCTAATTGGTGCATTCCTGCAAGCGTGTCTGATGGTAGAGGTTCTGACACTTTTAAGGCTGCCTTTGTGAAGCCGATCCGTAAAGAAACTAAGGTTGTTTATTTAAGATCAAAGGAGGGATTTATATGAAGTACATTATGATTCAAAGAACATTGTCATCCTCTATGGACGATGATAATGTAACTATGTATCCGATTATCTTTCCTAAAGAATTAGTGCATAAAGACATTGCTGAAGCAATTACTAAAGTCATTTCAAATTATTGGGGTGATAGCGAAATACAAGTAGTTAGTGCTGGTGAAATTAATTTAGTGGCGGGCTTTGTACATGGATTTAGCGATACTCTGAAATTGAACAGCGATCCAGCTGATGATAGCGTGATATCAATGGTGGATTATTTTAACGTGCATAGGTATAGAATACCGACTACAATAATTAACAACGAAAAGGGCAAATGAAAGCATTAGGAATAAAACAATTTCATCAGAAAACATTCAAATTACTCGATTTAGAAGGTTCTCAATTTAAACCTACTCTGGGTAATATACCAAAGTTCTTTACTTGTGTAATTGGCGGTTTTAGCGGTAATGGTAAAACTGAATTTTGCATCCGATTGGCTAAAATGTTTTGTGAGCGTTTCGGGGTAAAGGCTTCTTGGTGGTCGTATGAGCAAAGGCATGGGTTTGACTTGCAAACAGCGACCATGCGTAACAATATGGAAGAGGTTTCAGGCTTATTTATCCCAATTGACCCGATAGCTAATTTACCTCAGGGGGTTAGTTTTTTGGAAGATTTGGACGCATATCTTGAAAAGCGTGGAAGCTCTGAATATGTATTCATTGACAGTATTGATTACACCAACTGGAAGAAGGAAGATTATTTATACTTGAAAGAGAAATATGAAGGGAAAAAGACGTTTATTTTCATCTGCCATACTGATCCTTCAGGAAATCCAAGAAAGTCCATTGCACGTGATATCATCTTTGATGGTGGCATGTTTATTTTCGTTTCAAAGTATATAGCTACTCCCTTAAAAAATCGCTTTGGGGGCTTTGATCCATTTGTAATTTGGGAGAAAAAAGCGAGAGAGCTAAACCCACTTTTCTTTGATCCAAAGAGTAAGGTAAAATGTAAAAACCAAAACCAACAAGCGGAGCTATTTGAAGAATCGGAGAATGAAAAGCAAGGGGTATCGAAAAAAGTTCCTGTTGAAAGTAAGGGGGTAGATGCAAACAATAAATTAAAAGTAGTGGGGTAAATGCAATGAAAAGATTCGTGTTAACATCAGACAGTTTTAAAGGTCAAGTGGTTTTAGGCTATAACGAAGATGGTTTATTGTCTCTTGTGGAGAATGATGCTATAATGACCGAAAAGCAATTTTCTTGGTTTTGGGACTTCCTTCCAATCCATGAAAGTCAATTGTCAGAATACAAAAGAAAGGTTAAAGGATATTTGGAGGAACTACCTGAAGATATCAGCTTTGATGCATTTTGGAATAGGTATGGAAAAAAAATAAATAAGATCAGGTGTGAACCTATTTTCAAGAAATTAAAAGATGCTGAAAAGCTATTAGCTATTCGCAATATCAAGCCGTATGAGGAATATTTAGAACGTACTGGCTATAGAGGTAAGTGTGACCCTGAAAACTATTTTAAAAAGGGCTATTGGAATGTTGACTGGAAAGCGGAAAGGGTTTAATGATGAAACAAATATCAAGTACTAAAAAACAAAATGCAATGATCGGCTACTTAGTTAGCCGATTAAAGCTGGATGATGATACCAAAGAAGAAATCATTTACAGCTATACTGATGGTAGAACCACCAGCATTCGGGAATTACAATTTGAAGAAGCCAAAGAAGTAATTAAAGCTTTGACCAGTGGTCACGTTCAATTTCAGTCACCAGCAAACAAAATGAGACGTAAGATATTATCTATGGCTCATGAAATGAGCTGGGAGCTTCCAAGCGGTAAAATAGATATGAATAGGGTCAACAATTGGTGCATCAATTATGGCTATCTGAGTAAGCGTTTAGATCAATATACCGAAAACGAACTTCCTGCTTTAGTGTCTGCATTTGAAAACATGTATTTAAAGCATTTAAAAGGGATTTAAAAGTTATATATTCGTAATATGAAAACTCTGTTAACTCTTTTTATACTTATAGCTTGCATTACCGTAAATGCTCAAATACAACTTACACAGGATGGCATAAGGGATGCTAATGATACCTCAAATCACTTCATTGTTTTGGATTATCAAGTTCCACAATCGGAATTATATAAAGCTACATTGAGTGCGTTAAATAAGCTTTATAATTCTCCTGAACATGTGATTGATGCCGTGGAAAATGCATCAATAAAAGTGAACGCTAACAGCAATATCATTTCTGTAAATAAACTGACAGCTCTTGAAAAGCAAAAATACAGCGTTGACTATGTAGTTTTATTGGATTTTAAAGATTCTAAAATTCGTATTGAGATACCCTCAGTCCTATTTAAACAAGAAAGTTTAAGCGGATATAATTTCTTTTTAGTTGCAAACAGAAAGAAAATAGGCAAAACAAATGGAATATGGGATTATGATGGTAATCTAAAAAATGAATGGTTGAAAGAAGATGTAGAAAAGTATTTCAATAATTGGGTTGGATGGTTAGATAAAGAAATAAAAAACTATTCCACTTGGTAAATGTAAGCCCCTATGAATTAGGGGCTTTTTTTATGCTTTAAAACTCGGTTAACTTGGTGTTGGAATTTGATATATTTTTGTATTAATGATAAGAGGAAGCCAAACCATTACTCAAATTTTTCCGACTGCTATAAAATCCGAATCGAGCCGTAAAAGCATCAAAGGAGTTTATACGCAGGATCGTGATATTTGTATGTGTTACCGCTACTACTACCATTATGAAATACTTCGTGTACGCATGGATGATGCCGTTGCTACTATGGAAAAAGAATTTTTTGTTTCCGCTTCTACCATCATGACCAGACTTGTTGATTATGCCGATTTATTAAAAGATATAGTCTACAATAAGCCTTCAAAAAAAGAGCTTAGAGAAAAATACCCTCAATTTGTCTGGAATTAATTATATAGATTTGTTAAGATAATCTATTTAGTATGCCATTTTACGAATCAACTATTAAATGTCCTTATTGTTTTAAGGATCCTCTCATCCACTGGAAAACTACTGAATTATTTGAAGAAGACAGGGAAAATGATTTAGCTAAGCAAATTTATTATAATGAATGTCCAATCTGTAGAAAATTGATCGTCGGGGTACAATATGGTCAAAAAGGATGGGCTTTTGGTAAACACAATGTGGACACGCCCATTTTTGAAGAGATTGTTTACCCTCAATATAGTCGAACAATGAAGCCAGACTATATACCGGAAAATTTATATGGAGAGTATAAAGAATCTATAGATGTGTTACCAGTAAGTCGGAAATCGTCTGCTGCAATGTCTAGAAGAATTTTACAAAACATTATAAGGGAACACTATGCTATAAGCGAAAGAACGTTAGATGCAGAGATACATAAATTCATTTCCTTGCCGTCAATACCAACATATATTTCAGATGCTGTGGATGCTGTTAGATGGATTGGGAATATCGCTGCTCATCCTCTTAAAAACTCTGAAACTGGCGTTGTCGTTGATGTTGAAGATGGAGAAGCGGAATGGCTTGTAGAGGTTATTGAAGCATTGTTTGATTTTACATTTGTTCAACCCAAAAAGCTGGAGGCAAGAAGGAACGACTTAAATGAAAAATTAGCATCACTCGGAAAACCAAAGTTAAAAAGCGGTAAATAACCGCTTTTTTATAGATATTCCTTGACAAAACCAGTCGCAAAAGTAATTCGCACTACATCAAAATCCGCTCTATCTTCATCAATTATGCTGGTGCATTCCCATTTTTCCGTTTTACCTAATTTTAAGCCCTGAAACAAGCTTTCAATCTCTTCAATGGTGTCGTAATACTCTAAAGCTTTTTCGAGCCGTTGTGAGGCGTTTAAATTGTTTTGGTCGATAAGCTTTTCAAATGCTACACGGATTTGAATTTGACAGGTTGCCCGTTGGATCATAGCGTTCAAATTTTCACGTCTTGGAATATTTACCTTAATCAATGCACATGGGAATTTTACTTCAGGTCTTTGATTGTAGCCTTCGAGTTGCCCCCGATCTCTGTCAATAAATGCTATACTATCCAGTGTGTCCAATTTTAACAATGTGTTTTTAAATATTTCTTTCATTTTTTAAAGGGTTTTAAAATTAGTTTTAAATCTTGTTTTAATATCCGTTATTAGGCTTTGACTTTTGCCCATAAATTGACGTTTAGGAAGTGTGATGGAATATGCGCCAACTGAAGCTTTTTGGCTGAAGGATGCACGTTCATTGTTTTTGGAGAATAGTGTTTTTCCTTTAAATTTTCCTCTTGTATGTTTCTTGAATGTAATGTGTTTTACTCCTCCTTTGTGCTGGATGGTTTCACCTTCGTTGTGTGCTTTAGCGTATAGCACTCTTGATGAGCCAGCAGATAGACCAGCCCTATCATGATAAACGTAATTGATCCTAAGTGTCCGAAATAAATTTCCAGTACGGTACATCAGTGATCCTCTTGACGGCTCTCTTTTTTTGTCCTTATAAGGCTGGTAAGGCTTTCCGTCCCATTCTTTCTTTAGCAAGGCATTTTGAAAATGTTCCAAAGCGGTTTCAGCAACCAGCTGAGGTGCTAATTCTATCTTTGTGTCAATCTTTTTAAATAATGCTTCAAGCTGTTTATCAAACTTATCCATACTATTTGCTATATTTGTATTGTAATACTACCTCGTGTAAATGAGAGACTGTTAAATAGGTTGAGCAGTGGCTCATGACTGGTTTTCCAACGTGGTACTTTACACAACCTTAATTAAAGCCATTAGTTAACGCTAATGGCTTTAATTCTTAATAAGCAATCCCCTTCTAAGCCTTGTATCATCCAGCTTGTGCCATGTTTCGATTTTCAGCTCTAAACTATCCGTTAGCGTACAAACCACTACAACAGCTTGATCATTATAATACTTCAGGTATATAAACGATTGATACTTTTGGTTTCGGTAATTCTGTAGCCATACTTCATCAGGAGCGGTTAAAATGTTTTCCACTTCAGATAAATACAGATGCCTAGTCCTGTACTTTTGATACCGTGTATTTGTATGAGATTTTAAAGTTGCTTTATCAATGGTAATGATCCTATTGTTATAGTCGGTAATACCAAACTTCTTGGATGTAACCTTTTTGAGTTTGTCTGTAAAATATTCAATTGCATCTTCAATCTGATCTTCACCAAATTTGGGACTGAACTGTTTTGCATTGAAATTTTGATCCAGCGGTTTTAGACCCCAATCCTTATAGCCTAGATTATTCATCCGTTTGGTTACATCAAGATAATCCGTTGTATAGTGTTGGTTTTCGGTAAATACCTGGCCTTTGTCCGCTCTGTTTATACCCCAACCCCCTTTAGCTGCTTTCTTAAATTCTGGGCTATCCAAATACAGTTTAACCTTTTCTTCTGAAGCTTTCAATTCTTCATCCGTAACCTCAGCTTTAGTTCTTGGAACAATCCAGCAACGACAATTCCAATCGTTGGGAGGTAAAATGTACTTCCATGCTGGGTGATTCCACGGTAATATAATATCGTGCAATAAAGCGTGTGAATGACGTACCCTCTCATCTGCAACAGTCTTATACTGCCAGTAAGGGAAATTATCCGTTTGCTTCATCAGCCTATTGTAAGTAGAAGCCATTTCACCTGCTGCAATAGCCGTGTTGTATTCGGTTTCCAGCCAAGCTTTATTGTGAACGTCCAGCATTGAGCTTGCCGTGTCATAGAATTCACGGAATGATTTTGCTTTACGGAACAACTCATTTAATTGCTGGGCTTCATATAGTGTCTTAGCACCAGCGAACCTAAAGAGATTCATCTCGTAGGCTGTTAACGTTGCTGGATCGTTTACATCATACGAAAAGCCCAAATCCATTAACTTCGTTGGCTTTGTTTTCCATCCCTGAACAAAACCCATCGTTAAAGTCGTAGCCGTGAATTCATACAGCTGGGTATCAAAATTCAATGTCCCTTTTGCAATCCAAGCTCTTTGGATGACATCATCTTTAATGGTGTCAAAAGCTTTGGAAGCGGTGAATTTTGCTAACTGTATTTTACTCGTGTGGTGATCTCCAAACGCCCCGACTAGCTGTCTGTTTTGTGCTGTCGGGGCTGGGTGAAAAAGCTGTAACAACCTCCTGAACCAAGATAGCTTTTTGAGTTTATCCACCTTGTTTTCGGTAGGAGTGTCGGTGTTTTCTTCCTCTGAAAGTTCGGGGGTAACTGCATTTTTGTTATCGGATTTAGCTTCTAAAGCTTTGTTCTTACTATCTTCAAGCTCGTTTTTTAATTCTTCATAGTTATCGGGCTTTCTTACTCCATATTCTTCGTAATAAAAATCATCGTCAATTGGTATTCCCAAATCTTTACGCATGGACTTGTGTATTTCATAGGAGGTCTTATCAAGGTTCTTATCTTTTTTAATGACAAACGTTCCTCCTTTGGTATCAAATCCAGCAGCCTTCAAAATTTTGATGAACTGCGAGTTCAATGAACGTCTTACAAACTGAAGATCGGATTCATTTTTTTTCTGATCTTCTTTTTGGTGTATTTCGGCTTGTGCGTAACCGCTTCTTGTGCTGGAATCTGTTGTTTCGGTTGATCCCAAAAGAACCTTTGAAATGTACGCATCCATTTTACTGACAAAAGTGTCTTGAAGCTGACCGTTGGCATTACCTGTATTGTTCTTGATATCAACCTTAGTTCCTGAAGGTCGGATCATGATTCCTCCTGATCCCATTTCACGGATTGCTTTTGCAAGTTGCTGACGTTGTCCTTCATCAAATCCGTCCCATTCAGCATCAATGATACCACGTCCAAAAATTTCAATGAATTCAGCCCAATCGGATGTACTGCCTCTTTTATAGATTGAGTACATAGCAGCAGAAAGCAAAAGCCCCAAATCATTTGCCTTACCAAATTTCATGATGGTTTTGTTATAAATACCATCGTTGATATTTATTCCTTCATCATCCGTTTGGTGTTTTACAATGAATCCCCTTTCAGGTCTCATGTGCTTCTTTGGTACTGAATAAAGTTCAAATTCATTCTGACCGTTTTCATTAATGAAAAAGGTAGGTTCGCACATCGAATAACCCCAAGCTTTGGAATCTATTATTTCCTTTAATAAATCCTCAAAGCCTATACAGTCAATAAGCTCGTTTATTTCATCTACGGGATTACCATCTTTATCCGTGAATTCCCAATTTGCTGTTGTGATTGCATCCTGACGTTTGCCCCATACCGCTATGATCTGTCCATCAGTTGTGGAGATGTCGTGATACAGATCATACAAGTAAACACGTCTTGGAATATGTGATTCCGCTGATCGGGTTGCATTCCTCCAGCTGGATATATCCTGACTTTGCCTTGCAAAAGGTTGAATTGAAATATTTTGGATAATCGGTGCTGAAGTATTCTTTCCAGCAACAATTTTCTGTTTTGTTCTTTGTCTGTTGTTCTTTGCCATTGTTAATAATAGTTTTCTCGTTTAGGTCTACTGGATACAGTGAAAGCTCCTGATTGGTCATTTTCATCCTGAGGCAATGCCCAGCCTTTAGGCGTTACTATTCCTTTTTGAATGTCCTTCAGTCTTTCAATGGCATCATCATAACGCTCTTTTGCTAATTCCAAATCAGTGGCAACATTACAGATGTTTATAAAATGCCATTTGGCAATATCTTTTAGCCATGTTCTAAGGTTGGCGTATGTCTTACGGTCGTCACTGGTCATGATTGCATCAAGGTCAAATCTTGATAAATAGCCAAATGCTTCACTTATTGCCGTGTCAATTGCTTCAGCTAAACTTTCTTCGTTACCATCGGAAATAGCTTCGATAGTTCCGCTGTACATGTGCGTGTAAAAATCTTCAGGTGTTATTAGTCCCATATTATGCGATACGTTTAGAGCCGTTTTGGCTGGTTGATATAGTTTGAATGTTATCTGCGTTGTGAATGCTTTTGTTATTGATTACCCATACAGCTCCTTCTACTGCATCGGGAGCATCGTCATGAGCTGAACTACCAGCTTCGATAGCTAAAAATTGTTCTTCCAGCCTTTGCATGTGCAGGCTTTCTTTTTCCTTTTCATTAAGCCATAGCTTTTCGTTTCGGTTCAATGGCTCTAATAGGGTTTCAATCCGAGTGAATTTGTCAGCCTTTTTTCGCTGATCTCCTTTTAGTGGGATGATCTTTTTATCGTGCTCGCTGGAATACTCATAAAACTTGTTTATAAGCGTGTCTTGAATAAAATTGGCTTCCATCATGTAATAAACTGGCACACGGTCTGCAACCAATTCCGCTATCTGATAATGCCATTCAATCATATTGGCAGTAGTGGTCTGATCACAGAAGGCTTTAATAACATGGAATTCGTCTTTCCATCTTCCTACCAAGACAGTTGCTTTAAAGTCGTTTTTCTTGGAATCTTTAAATGAAGGGTCAGTATAGCACACCAGCCATTTGTATTGTGATAATGGCGGTAATTTTTTATAGTTCATCTCCTTGAATACCGTCCCTTCTGAAATGGGGTTATTGAAGTATTCTTTCTGAGCTGAAGCATAAGAAATCAATGAGAGAATTTTGTCAATATCTTCTTCACTGTTTTTTGCTAACCATGAGCTTTTACCATTCTTATCCCTAATATTTACCTGATGTACATAGTCAGCCAATTTCTCACAAAGCGAAACGACACATACTTTTGCGATCTTGTTCCCACACACTATGATCCGATAATTGCCCGAAACGGATACCGTTGGGATTAATGCTTCTTGAATCCATTTGAATTTTTCAATGATCCTGCGTGGGTTTCTGCATTCTTCATCTGTATCAATATCATCGATCAGGATGCAATCAACCCTAAAATTTTCATTACGTGTACCACGAGGCGATTGACCTGCACCCAATGCACGAAAGCTCACACCGCTTTTGGTTGTAAATTCGCCGTCCGTCCATGATCCTAACTTCTCCTGAGTTCCATAGTCATTTATCAGGCGTTGGTTGCATTCAAGACTTAATTTGTATGGCATCAATAAACGAACAGCGTTATCGAAGCTGTTGGAAACAAGAAGTATGTTCCTTAGTTCTTTTCTTACTAAAACCAAGTATAACACGATCAACATCACTGAGGTAGATTTTGCCAATTCACGAGCCCACATTAAAAGCTCAAACCATCTTTTGTTTTTGATCAGCCTTCGAAACGTTTTTAAATGGAATGGTGCAAAATCCGCTTTACAGAAATTCGGGAAATAGTACTTCATCCACTCCACTTCATTCCCTTCTTTTTCTAAGCGAGCGATCCGCTTTTGTTTTTGCGTTGGAGTTTCATGGATGTCAATGGGTGTCGCTTGCCTCATTTCTTTGGCAAAGTCCTCCCATTTTATGGATATCTGTTTGTTTGTAAACTTTTGTGCTGCCATTATCTTAAAAGCGTTTTAATATATCCATCAAAATCCTCTGTAAGTGCTTTAGCTTTGTCTAAGTCAATACCTCTGTAATGACTGATCATTTTGGTTGCAACATCAAATACCTCTGATGCGGAAACATCCGTTTCAAGCTTCTTAATGTTTTGGATCAATGTGTCTCGGATATAGGCTTGTTCTTTTGTTGCATATCCTCTACCACCAGTTGCAATCTCAGTGTTTAGAATTTCCAGCTCATCCATCATCTGTCTAAGTTGATCCTCCCTAGTCATCATGATGCTCTTTTTTGCTTGTTCCCAATTATCCTCGTTTGACCATTTACTGATTGTTCCTTCAGTAATCTGAAGCCGTCTGGAAATCTCCTTTTGGGTTAATTTTTCACGGATGAAAAGAAGTTTTGCATGTTCCCTTTTCTCCTGAAGTTCTGCTTTGCTAAGTCTATTTTTTGCCATAAAAACCGTGTTAACTGGTCAAAAATGGCACTTATATATAGGGGTAAAAAATCGGAAAATTAAAAGCTGGCAATAATTACAGGCTTTTACTGCACAGGGTGTTAGCATTCAAAAAGGCGATTTTTTTGACTGTTTTTGTCGATGTAGGTTTGTGCCAACAATAGCGAAAAAGACAGATGTTAAAAGCGACAAAACGGCTAATAATTTTAAGTGAACAGGTCAACAAATATGGCTTCAGGGCTTTGGTTGAAGGCGTTGACTTAGCACAATACGAAAGAAACCCAATCTTACTTTGGATGCACTATCGTGCTTTTGGGAAAAAGAATGAAGTGATCCTTCCTTTGGGCAACGTCATTGAACTGAAGATAGAAACCATTGACGGTATTGGTAAATGCTTGACAGGTTTGCCAGTCTTTGATGATACGGACGATTTTGCCGTGTCTATTTACAATAAATATGAGAACGGTACACTTCGTATGGGTTCGGCTGGTTTGCTTCCTGTCGAATGGTCATCCGATGAAACTCTGATCATTCAGGGGCAAAGAGGTGAAACCTTAGCAAGGTCTATCCTCGAAGAAGTCAGTATTGCCGATATAGGTGCAGATAATAATGCCTTATCCATCGCTTTGTATGATTCCAATCATACTCGTATCGAACTCTCATCCAGCGACACGAGTGCTGTAATCCCATTGCTTATCAATAATAAAAAATCACATATGGAAAAAATCGAATTGTCAGCTGCAAAGGCAGCAGCGATATTGGGAACTGATGTGAAGTCAGTTGACCAATTTGAAACAAAGGTGATGGAAGTAGTTCAATTGGCTGCATCCCAAAAAAACGAAATCGACAACCTTAAAAATCAAAATCAAGCCTTACAAAAGAAGGTTGATGATGCTGAAAAAATTCAGCTGTCATCCAAAGTGGAAACGTTAGTTCAAGGTGCAGTAGACGACCGAAAAATCACTGCTGACGAAAAACCACATTTCGTGACTTTGGCAATGACTGATTATGATTCAGTTGCAAATATTTTGGGAGGCAAACAAGGTGCGCCAACAGTACAGAGCCAAATCCAAACAAAGAAGGAAGCCAAGGTAAGTCTTTACGCAAACAAGACATGGGAACAATTGGATCAGGAAGGCTTATTGATCAAGCTTAAATCTGATGATCCTAATTTGTTCAAAGAGCTTTTTAAAGCTGAGTTTGACAAAGAGTACGAAGGTTAAACCACAAATCAATCAGTAATTAACAAACTTTTAAAACCCCTTTAAAACTATTTAAAATCAAATGAGAAATTTAGAATTCAAACCGCTTAACCTGTTATACAATGTGTTGGTTGTGGCGTTGTTGTTTGCCTTGATAGGTGTGAACATTGTTTATTCCGTTCCTGTAGGTATTGTCTCGGGTATTGTTTTGGGATTCGTCAAATCTCCTGAAGCTGCATTGTTTATGGCTATCCAAAAAGAGATTTGGACAAAGGACATCCAAAACAACCTGTACAAGAACAATACTTTCCTTAATTCATTCTCAAAGGCTGACAAGGAAAACATCAACGGTACAACAGTACACATTCCACAAGCTGGCAGGGCTGGCGATGTGGTCAAAAACAGAAGTTCATTACCAGCAACCGTTAAGACCCGTACAGATATTCCGACATCGTATGAAATTAATGAGTACACTTCTGATCCGATCTTGATTCCTAATGCAGATACTGTTGAGCTTTCTTATGATAAACGTCAATCGGTTCTACAGGATGAACAGGCGAACCTAAATCAAAATGTTGCTGAGGACGTATTATTGTCTACGGTTACGGCTTCCATTGGAACAACAACCAATCTTCCAGCAACTAGTATTTTGCCTACTGAAGGTAGTGCCGTTGCTCCAACAGCTCCAACAGCAGTTGCAAATGTAAAGGCTTACAGTCTGAAGGATTTGCAACGTGGTAGATCATTCTTTATCCGTCAAGGCACATGGCGTGAAGGTCACATGTATGCAGTAATTACGGCTGAAGCTGAGGCGCAAATGTTCCCTGCTGACAGTCAAGTTACAGCTACTTACATGGCAAGCGTAACAGAAGAGGAACGCCGTAATGGTGTCATGTACAAAGCCCAGGGCTTTAAGATTTTCACACGTTCAACAGTGTTATTGTTGAATGCAGCTGGTGCGTTCAAACCTTTGACTGCTGAAGCTGCTACAACCGATGTGGAAGGAATTCTTTTGTACAACGGCAATAACGTTGAATTTGCCTTAGGTGATATCAAATTCTTTGAAAACCTAAACGATGCAACTTACTACGGTGATATTTATTCATTCTTGGTTCGTGCTGGAGCAAGGGCAAAACGTGAAAAATTTGAAGGTGTTTGTGTGGTAAAACAAGTGCCAGCAGAATAATTAATCAACCAAACCAATAGCGGGGACGCTTCGTGCGACCCGCTTCTAATCCTTAGCAAATGGAGCAACTAATAGAATCGCTTTTGATTCCTCTCATTACTAGCATCGCTGGGGCTTTTTCAGGTTGGTTTTTTGGAAGACGTAAACAAACAGCTGAAGCCGTCCAGAGCGAATTAGAATCAGTTGAAAAGGCGGTTGCTATTTGGCGTGAAATAGCTCAGGATTTAAAAAAGGAGCTGGCAGAGCAAAGTTTACAGATTCAAAATCTACAGCTGGAAATAGGAACGCTCAGACGTGATAATGCAAGGCTTTTGAGTGAGTTGAAGCAAATAAAGAAAGTACAGAAGGAACAAGGTTATGATAGCACAAATTAACAGAACCATTAAAACGGATAAACAGACACTAGGTGAATTTATCCTGAAAGATGATAAAGGAACGGTACTGATGAAGTGTAAAACGTTGGAGCTTCCGTGGAGGAACAATGAGTTTCAAAAGTCGTGTATTCCTTCAGGAACATACAATGTTGTTCCTCGCACATCTCCAAAGTTTTCTAAGCATTACCACATTTTGGATGTGCCTAACAGGACTTATATCCTGATCCACACTGGAAATTATCACACTCAAATATTAGGGTGCATCCTTGTAGGTTCGGAATTTAAGGACATCAATGGTGATGGTAGCCTTGATGTGACATCCAGCAGAATAACGTTAGACAGAATTTTAAAACTTGCCCCAAAAGGCTTTAAACTAATTGTAGCATGAAAGGAAGAATTTCGACTATAAAACTAAAGATTGCAGTTTTCGCAATCGTGGCAATCATTGCTATGTGTATCGGATGCAAAAGCAAACAAGCCATTACAATTCCCTCAACCAAAACGGTTGAAGTAGAAAAGCTGGTCACAAAAACAGTCCGTGATACGGTCATCGAGGTTGAAGCGGATAGCTCTTATTACAGGGCATGGATTGAATGTGTGAACAATAAACCTGTACTGAAGAATCCTATTTCAAGTGCTGGGAAAAATCAGTTGCAAGCTCCTAAAGTCAAATTGGACGATTTAGGACAATTGATGGTTGACTGTCAAACTGAGAATCTTGAATTACATGCTCGAATAGAAGAGCTGGTGACCGAAATGAACACTAAGGAAACTCAGTATGTAAATGTTCCAGTCGAGCGAGAATTAACCTTCTTTCAAAAAGTATTTATCAATCTAGGCAAAATATTCGGAGTGATCCTTTTGGGATTTGTCGGATATGGTGCTTTCAAACTGTATAAAAAGATTTATGGCAGATAATAAGAAAAAATTTGAGCAAGAAGCCAAGGCGTTTTTTGCCAATCAAAAGAACAGTAATAAAAACACCTGTTACATCACTTCTGATGGCAATGTTTTCAGTGCAGATCATTATGCACAGGACTGGAAGAAAAAACTAAAGGATAGAACTGTTGAAGTTTATCATCGTCACAATCCTGTTAGCAAGATCATTGAAAAGATCAAAGAAACCCTTTCAGGAAGTGAAGGTTCAACAGGTTCGGAAAATGGATCTTCTCAAACCGATCGTGATGCTTTGGTAAAGGAATACATTGAGCTTTTTGATACCAAGCCACACCACAAATGGTCTGATGAAAAAGTCAAGGCTTTAATTGATGAAAAGAAAGCTGAATCAAATGATCCTGAAGGTTCGGACGATGTTGAAGGCACTGAAGAAACTACTTTGCCAAACGAGTAATTAACAAACTTTTAAAACCCTTTTAAAACTATTTAAAATCATGTTTAGAGACGAAGTAAGCTA
Source organism: Sphingobacterium sp. FBM7-1 (assembly GCF_020687765.1). Lineage (GTDB taxonomy): Bacteria > Bacteroidota > Bacteroidia > Sphingobacteriales > Sphingobacteriaceae > Sphingobacterium. The sequence goes on from NZ_JAJEWJ010000001.1 coordinate 200,552, forward strand.
TGATATGGAGATTGACGGCTTTAAGATTGCCGACATTCCAGCAGATGGTGGTTTAGCGACTGCCTTCACATCCCCAGGGAAAGTTCATGAAGATACAATTGAAATCACTCAGGCTGATCCGACCGAAAATGCATTTTATGCACAAGGTGAATCCACTCCACTAGAAACCTCATTAAAAGCTGGTCTTAGAACTGGTGTAGCAAACCTTATCAAAGTCACTGCTGAGGTTGGAGCTGATCTATTGGGAGGAGCTGTAGTTGCTGGTCAGTACCATGCTCCTTCAGGCACGCCAAACATCGAAAAGGCTATTCAGATCATTGATGGCAAAGGTATGCCTTATACATATCCTCGTTGTCGTATCAATGCTAAGGTTATCGGTCGTTTCCGTGTTGGTGAGCCTAATCACATTGAATTGCGCTGGACGGTATTGCAACCTAAAAAGGCTGGGATTGCTCCTGAGATCATCGGTGTATTAGATGCTGGATAAGTATGGAGGCAGCTACTGAAATACAGGCAGCACAGACCATATTAGAAGAAGGGGTCAGGTTAGATATCCCTGCCCCCTTTTTTTTAAGGCTGTTCCGAATCAAAACGATTCCGCTTGTTCTACACGATCCAACTGCATCTGTCTGTTTGCGTATAACAAAACTTCGTTTGCAGATGGGGGTAACTGATGTTGACTTTGAGCAGATGAGTGTTGAAGATGGTCTAAAGTATAGGGTAAATCATGGGTTTACGGTCGGTCGCATTCTCGCTATTGGCATTTTACGAGGTCGGAAAAGAAATTGGCTGGCTGGAAAATGGCTGGCAAAGCAATTATTAAAACATTATCCTTTTTCCGTTCTCTTGAACATCATGCATATCATCACGCTTGGAGGGCTAGAGGATTTTATGAATACTATCGGATTGTTAGAGGGGATGAGACTGACGAAACCAAACGATCCGAGCCAAAGAAAAAGTCAGAGGAGTTAAAGACCGTTGGTCTACATAGCCTTTGGGGAACAATTATAACAGCACAAAAAGAAACTGGATGCAGTTGGGATGAAATACTTTATAAAAGAAGCTGGATCAATATCAGAATGATGCTGGCTGATGCTCCAAGAGTACAGCGTTCCAGCGGTAAAAAGAAACAAAAATTAAAGGGCTTCGATGAGCTACCAAATACTAAACAATGAGTGACGGACAATTAGATATAGAATTTAGATTTAATACGCCTGAAGCTAAGCGTGAAACGGATGATATCCGCAAGGGTGTCAAATCTGTCAACGATGAGGCTAAGGGCGGTAATGCTCCGCTGAAAGAACGTGAAGGTATTTTGGAGCGTTTGCGGAGACGTATGGCTGAACTGAAGAATGAAGCTGAAAAGGCTAATTCCGTTATGTCGGTTGCTTCCATAAACAAAGAGCTTCAGCGTTATGAGCAGGAGCTTGTGCGTGTCGGTCGGGCTGGTCGGGCTGGTTTTGATTCTCATGGGAATGCGATGCTTTCTAATGAGGGCATTTTACAGCGTTTGTACCGTGCAGCCCAGCTTTACGAAAAGGGAATGTTGGAAGCGACTAATCCAGCTAATTTGGAAAAGTACAGCCAAAAGCTTGGTTTGATCAATTCCGAAATATCAAAGCTTACAAAAGGGCAAAACATCGGTGGTTCTTGGAACGGTCTGCAAAATTCCGTCAATCAGTTAACTAGGGAATTGCCAGCCATGACATACGGCTTTCAGACGTTTGCGATGGCAATATCAAACAACCTTCCAATTTTCGCTGATGAAATCATTAGGGTAAAAAAGGAGAACGAAGCTCTTATAGCATCGGGTAAAAAAGGTAAATCGGTCTGGAAGGAATTGGGATCAGCTTTACTTAGCTGGCAAACGGCTATGATGGTCGGTATTGTCCTGATGACAACCTATGGAAAGGAAATCGGTCAATGGATCAAAGGTCTATTTAATGCTAAGAAAGAAATCAATGCTTTGGAGGAAGCGAATAAAGCCCTTCATAATTCTTTAGCTGGTACGGAATACACTACAGCTGTACAAAACGTGAAAAGGCTTGAAATAGCAGTCGATTTGGCTAAAAAAGGTTTTGTGTCCAAAAAGGCTGTTGTACAGGAGTACAATAAAACCATTGGGAAAACTACAGGTGAAGTTAAAACCCTCCACGATGTTGAAAGCTTCCTAATCGACAATGCACAAAACTATGTCAAAATGACGATGTACAAAGCAGCTGCTAACATCGCATTACAGGAGGCAGCTAAAGGAGCTTATGAAGCTGAGCAAGCTAGAATAAAAACCGCTGAAGAATCTTTGACTGGCTGGCAAAAATTTGTTGATGGTCTGAACAGAATGCCTGGACTTGGTGGTCCCGGAATGAGGTACGATGTTGATCAAGTTGATGCGCAAGCTAAAAAGGATATGGAGCGAATGGGGAATGCAACCCGTGATGCTGCAATCGCTGAAGCTAAGAAAACTGAGGATGCACAAACCAAAATTGCTGACAACTTTCTTAAAAAAGCATCTGAGATAGCTGGTAAGATGGGTATATCTGTTTTCGGTGATGATCCTAAAAAAGTTAATACAACCGCCATAGAAAACGCCTACAAGCGTATTGTCAATATCAGAAAGGAAGCCCTTGAAAAAATTCAGGAAATTGATGCTGAATACAGGGTTAAGTCATTTGAAAATGATCAACAGGAGATTGAGGCATTAAAGCAAAAGTTTGCTGATCTCAGACGTGTGCTTCAGGACGAAAATAAAAAGATTGCTGAGTACAATGCCAAAAACAAAAAATCTCCGATTGATTTAATTGACGTTTCTGCTGTTGATCCTATTGAGCAAAGGGCAATGAGTGACCTGAGGTATAGGCATGAAACGAATAAGCTTTCAGAATCATTGAATGAGCGTAAAAAGCTGGTTCAGGAATATGAGGAATTTAAAACTTCATCGAGTGAAAAGGAAGCTGATAAGCGTTTTGCTTCTGAACTATCCAAGATAAAAAACTATTACCGTGATGTAACTGGTGAAATAAATGCGCTTCAGGGTAAACAGTACACGGTTGGATTGACAGGAGCTGAGACGGAACGGTTAAATAAGCTTTTAGAGCTTTTAAAGGAATACAACCAAAGTAAGCAAGCTTTGGAGGATAAAGCCTTTTTAGAATCGTTTAATCTTACCAAAACATACGGTGATAAACTTGCAGACATCAATGAAAAATACCAAAGGCTGTACAAAGCACAAGGTGAGCAAATGTCTGAAGAAAAGAAAGAACTTCTAAAACAGGCTAGACAGGATGAAATTGACCAGTTGAACGAAACTGAAGCTAGGAAAAACCGAATCCTGATCCAAGCAGCTAAACAGCAATTAGTCATCACAACTGCTGGTATTCGTGCGCAAATCAAAGTTATAAAAGACTTGTTAGCTCGTGAAGATTTAACACCACAATTCCGCAATGAACTTGAATCAGCATTAACAAATGCTCAATCAACTGCCAAACTTGGTGCTAGAGCTGCAACGCTCGCAAATCTTCAAAAGCAATACAGAAAGCTGGCTGATGAGTTGGTACGTTTAAAAAAGGTTGGAGCGAGTGCAGAGGAAATTAAAGCGGTCAATGATAAGCTTCAGGAAACTCAGGAGGAAATTGACCAAATCAATCAAGATGGTTTGAGCAATATGCTTCAGCTTCTTCAGAGGATAGCGTTTTCAGTTAGCCAACTTGGTGAAAGTCTTTCAAATTTAGGTGATGCGTTTGGAAACAGCCTAATTAGCAATGCTGGTCAATTTCTTTCAGGCTTGGCTAATGGTATTGATAATTTATCAGTTGCTTTTGACAAGAATGCAACCAGTTCCGAAAAATATGCAGCTGCTATAAGTTCAGCTGTAGACCTGATCAGTATGGTGGCAAATGCAGCTGCTGAAAGAAAACAAGCTGAAGAAGAATATTACAGGGCAATTATTGATTTACAACGTGAATACAATCTAAGCCTGAATGATCAAATCCGTTTGCAATCCCAATTAGGTGAAAGCATCTATCTGAAGGATTATGTAGGCAGGATGAAGGATGGCATGTTAGCTGCTGAAGATGCGATCAAAAATTATCAAAAAGCAGTCATTGAGCTATCCCAAAAAGGGAAAATAAGCAAAGGTTTAGAAAATGCCGTTGATTGGAAAAATATTGGTTCGGGAGCGGTAAGCGGTGCTGTTATTGGTGCTACTATTGGTTCAGTTTTACCAGTCATTGGTACGCTGATCGGGGGTGCTGTTGGTGCTGTTGTAGGTTTCTTTACTGGTTTATTTGGGGGAAAAAAGAAAAAGCCTAAGTATGAGGATTTATACACCAATCTTCCAAAAGAGGTTGCGGATGTGCTGACATCGTCAGAGCCACAAGATTTAAGAGATGTAAAAGCTTTGCTTACGTCTTTGAACAATGATAAGGCGGTCGATGCGAACACCAAGCAAATGATTGAGGGTGTTCTTGAATGGATTGAAAAGATTGAGGAAGCTAGAGCGCAAATAAAAGAGGTAGTTCAGGAGCTTACAGGATCATTAGGCTCTGATATGCGGAACAACCTTGTCGAATATTTTAAGCAAGGTGAATCGGCTGCTTTAGCAATGGGTAAAACCGTTAACAAGGTTTTGGAAGATATGATGTCACAGCTCTTATTCTCCAAAGCATTTGACGAAATCTTTAAACAATTTGAAGATCAATTGACAGACACTTTACTATTTGGCGAGGAAGGTGATGTAATTGATGTTTTTGCTCAGTTTCTGAAGGATGCTGGTTCAGCTGGTGAGAATTATTACAAGTGGATGGAAGCAGCTAAGGAAGCAGCTAAACAGCAAGGTTTGGACATCTTCAATACAACCAGTTCTTCTAACTCTTTAGCGACTTCAGGTATTGAACGTATCTCAGAGCAAACAGGTACGGAACTCATGGGGATCAACCGTGCTGACTATGATCTGAACAAACAAAAGTATCAGCTAATCCAAAAATCCTTAGACTTCATTCAAAGCACCTACAGAACACTTGTGCAAAGTTTAAAAGTTCAGGAAGAAATTAGAGATAATACGGCAAATACCGTGACTGAGTTAAAGAATGCAGTTACAGAGCTGAAGGCAATTAATACCAATACGAAAGGGGGCAAATATGGCGGTTAGTGTCCTGATAAATGGATTTGATCTAAGGGATGCCTTTGGGGTTTATCTTGAAGATGGTGGGTTGCAAGTTTTTGAAATCCCACCAATTCCTAAAGAACCTTTTTTCAATGAATGGTCTGATCAGAATGGGCGTGACTATGATACGGAATCACCTGTAGTTTATCAAACCCAAACTTTTGAAGTTCCGTTTCTGATTACGGCTTCTAATATGGTTGATTACCGAAAGCAGAAAAAGGACTTTTTGTCTCTGATAGACTTTAACGGTGAATTTGACCTGCAAGTAATTGATTGGGGTGAAGCGTTCCGATTGAGGTACAAAGGAGTAGCATCTTGGAGCTTTATCAATGTCGATCTAGGTTCATCTACTTCAGCTCGTTTTGTGTTACGCTTGGAATGCAATCACAACAAAGGGTACATATTCAAATACCTTGTGGACAATTCAGGAAGATACATTGTGATCAATAATAAAAAAATGATGGTTAAAACAAGTTACTAAAAGACTTATGGAAGATAATATAGTACATTTTGATAAAGACACGCCTAAAATTGCTCAGGCGAACAAAGTAAAGTCATTACTTGCTGTCAATGGCGATGATGATACAATCGGATCAGTTGAATTTGATCTGTTGGTTTTAGAGGCTGGAAAGAACGTTGGTGGAGCAGTTAAGTTTACTGGAACGGAATTACCTGAACTTGGAGAAGGAAACGTTTATCTTGAGGTTTATGGTGGTGTAAATGGTAAAGTATTGACTTATGAAAGTAATAGTATTGAAATATTGCCCAATACCGTTGCAAAGCTATTTGGGGATGGAATCAATAATACTTGGGAAAAAACCGATGAGGCATATTTACCAGTAGATGCAAATTCAGTAAAAAAGGATGAAATTGGTGTTGAGGGTGGTGTCGCTGAATATGATACAGTTGCAGGGATTACATCCAAAAGCAAGAACTATGTTGACACAAAAAAACTAGAGGCAGGATACATCGACTCGTTAAATGGTGGTTATACATCTTCTCTAAATTGGATTCGATATCCTTATTCTACTGTTCCAAACGAGTTGAAAGGAAAGCAAGTAACTATTGGTCCGTTTGGAAGTGTACCTGCTGGAGGTTTGGCGGTATCCTTTAGGGATAATGATGGAATTTGGATGAATGAAGATTCTGTTGGTGGCAGTGGTTCAGCAACGCCCCAATTTATTACAGTTATAGTTCCTGCAAACGCTAAAACTTGGGGTTTCACACCTGCTAATGATCCTTCCAATAATGGGATCGGTACACGCCCTAATGATAATGTTTTTTCAAATTCTTTTATTGCTAACGAGGGAACTGAAACTATCCCCTACGAGCCATTTGGTGTGTCAGTTAAATCAGAAAAGATAGATCGTCCCGATTCGATAAAATTTTCTAACGAAATCACTGAGGAAGGTGAAGGCGCAGTACCTTCATCGAAAATTTTCAGAATCAAAGAAAGTATAGATTCGGTCGTAATTCCTGCAAATAACCTTGTAGATACTTCTGAGGATGTTGTTAGGGGGTACTGGAATTTGTCAGGCAGTCATAATAATTCTTCCAATTGGATTAAGACAGTTCGCAAGAGATTGCCTCAGTCAATTTTAGATAAATTAGATAATCATGAGCAGGTTTTTTTAGCAGTGAATGGAGGCGGTAGCGTTCCCTCATCAGGTGGGGCTGCCGTCATATTCTGGAGTGCTTCAGGAGCAATTGAGCAGATTATTGCTGGAAGTGGTAATACTACTTATCCAAGCGTCTATGAAGTTCCGCAAGGTGCAGTTGACTATGCGTTTTCTGTCGCAAATCAATCTTCTAATGGGGGTATTGGACTACGACCATTAGACAATGATTTTACAAATTCCTTTATGGTAAGTGAGGGAATCGTACAGTTGCCCTATGAACCCTTTGGATATAAAATTGATCCAGCAAAACTTCCTCAATCGTCGAACTCAAAGTATGATTTAGCTGAAGTTATTGTTCGTAAAACTTCCGACAATTATTTTCATATATATTATCATATCGGGGGTAATGATAATATGTGGTTTAGGATAAACTTACGTCGTTTTACGAATGAGTCCCGATTTATAGATGTATGGAGGTTAGATGAAGGCTGGATTGTCATGCGAAATAATGATGTGTTCACAAACATCAGGCAAGTAATATTAACTGGTGTATATGAAAATGCTATATATCTTAATGAGCCTTCTTATAACAACGCTTTAGGATCATCTCACGGATGGGAAATGTTATCGGATGATGGCTTTAGCCTATTCATGGATGGTAAACGTATCGATGTTGACGGAATAGAAAAGGATGTAAAAGGAAGATACCTTACTTTTTGTACGAAAACTGGTTTAAAGAAAGCCGATGGTTCGGGCGATGTAGCTTCTTCGTTTAAGAAATGGGAGTTTAGAAACGGAGTTTTAAAATTAAAAAACAGTATAGATTGGAAAGAACATTTATATCTGAGAGTTGGTAGTTCTAACGGGGCTTTTGTGACGATGTGCTCTGTTATGCGTAGTGATATTTTGGGTAACATCACGCATTCGGCAATGAGTAACGAAGATGGAACTATTTATGATGTTTCTCAAGCAGGTTTTACCACAACAATAAATACCGATTTTCAGAATACAAAACGTAATTCAATAGTGCTATGGGGTGACGAATTTAAAGCTGAAGTATCCATGATAAAAAAACAAGTCATCCTTGGAGATGGAGGTATATTGCCATATGCTTATTCAAATTCAGGGATGTTCGTTAAAAATACTACAGCTCCAAATTATAACAAAATTTACGGCACTATGGGTGGTAATGAGGTAAATCCTGGGGATTTTTGGGATGTAGAGACTGAGTACAAATTTAGTAATATCAATCAGTAGCCGATTTTATATGAACATTGAGATTTTTAGAAATCAAATATCTAATATTAGATTACCATTGGAATCAGGCATCTATACAAAGCGGTTGATGTCAGAGCATACGCTTGTATTTACCATCAATATAGCAAATGTTTTAGATATTACCATTGGGGATTACTTAACCTATAAAGGTGAAGTTATGACCGTTAATCAAGAACCGCAATACACCCAGCTAGGAAGCAACGTATTTGAATACGTTGTGACCTTTCAGGGTGCAAGGCATACATTGGAACGGTTTAAACTGAAGGATGAAGGTGCATTTGTGTTTGATTATTTCGGAGACCTGACCGATTATATGTTTATGTTTTTGGAATGTCTCAATTCGATTGATTCGGGCTGGACGGTTGGAGAATTGGAAGACGTTGAACCGTTTGCGTTAGAATTTAACAAAATCGATTGCTTGTCAGCTTTGAATGATATTGCTGAAGCCTCTAAATGTGAATGGCAGATCGTAGGTAAAGAAATAACCATCAAAAAAACAGTTGGAACGGCTAGAGCTTTGACATTGCGATACGGAAAGGACAACGGTCTTTACTCATTGTCACGTCAAGCTTTGGTCAACAGCTCCATCATTACCCGTGCTTATGCAGTAGGTGGGACACAAAATTTACCTCAGGGATATTCAAAAAAGCAATTGACGTTAGATGGTTATCTTGATGATCCTGTATCTGTTGACCTTTATGGAATACGTGAAGGAATTTTTGAAGATCATGAGATTTATCCTAAACGTACTGGATCGGTTACAGGGGTCGAGCAGATCAATGACCGTACCTTCAGTATTTCCGATAGTAGCTTAGATTTTGATTTGAACGGTCAACGTATTGAGGGAACTGAAGCAAAAATTGTTTTTAAGTCGGGAGGTTTGAACGGTCAAGAGTTTGCAATTCTTTCTTATAGCCCTACCTCGAAAACAATTCGATATAAAGCAAATGAAGATTCCAACGGCAATGTTACCCCATTTGGGGCAATGGTTGCTGAAGTCGGTGATTTATATACGCTTATTGGTATAAGAATGCCTGAAAGTTATGTTACATCTGCTTTATCCGAGTTGGAAGCAAAGCGATTGGAATATCTGAATTCAAATAAAGTGCCTAGAGTGGTCTATGAACTTGATACGGACATCCTTTGGCTAAAGAGACAAAACACCGAATTGTATGAAGGCGATATTGTTCATGTAGTGGATGAAAAGATAGGACTTGATGATAACATTCGGGTGACGGCTGTCAGCTATCCAGCTATGTTCCCTGTACTAGAACAAGGAATGAAGTTCACAGCTGAAATTGGAAACGAGGTCACATATACACGCATCCAAAAGGCTGAAAAGGATATTAAAGAAACCAAAGAAGTTGTTACTCAGGTTAGCAAAACTAGCATTGAAAATGATCGCAGGAACATCCAAGCCCTAAATGAATTTAAAGGGCTTGTGTTTGATCCTGATGGAAATTTGGAAGACGCCTTGATTCAGGCTATTGCTGGATTGTTCGGTACGGATAGCATGTACTATGATTTGGATAGCATTTCTTTGACTGTCAATGCTGGAAATGATGCTAATGCTATCAGTTTGACAGCTGGCAAACTCATACACAAGCGTTATAAAATTGATGGGCTTGGATATATATGGGATTTGCCTGTTTTTAATGCCAATGGTCTAATACCTACTAAACCATACTATTTGTCTGCCAAATGTTCACAAACAGCTTTAACTGGCGAATGGGTTTTGACAATAGATCAGCAAGCTGTTGATTCGGAAAACGGCTACTGGTTTTTTAATCTTGGTGTACTTTCATCCGTTATCGAAGGTAAACGATCCTTTAGACCAACAAAGATGTTTACCATGATCAGCGGTGGTGATATTGAAACGGACACAATTACTGCTTATTTTATCAATGTGGTTCGGCTCTTTGCTCAGTTGATTAGTGTTGGTTCTGATGGTTATTCAAATGCAGGCATTTCGGGGCTTGCAGATGCTGGTAATTCATCTGTAAGGTTTTGGGCTGGTGCAACGGCTGAAAATAGAAATACAGCACCTTACAAAGTTCTTAATGATGGATCAATGTCAGCAACAAAAGGTAAGATCGGGGGCTTTGAAATTGATTCTACTACATTACGCTCATCAAATGTTGATGATGGCGGATCAAATCCTACAAATCCATCCAGTGGAATTATATTAAGTGATTGGGGTGTTTTGAGCAGAAATGCAGGTATGAGCTTTTTACCATCATCTACAGGTTTAGATTTTTCAGGGTCTTTAGTTGGCGAAGCTTCTGTTGTAAGACCTTCTGAGCGACCAATTTTCACATCAAATGTTCGTGCTGGTGTTATCGGTGTCAGGAGGCAAGATTTAGCAGCACAAGCATTGCAATTGCTTTGGGGAGCGTGGGGGCGTTATGGTGCAATGTTATCAAGCGTTAAGTTTCTTGGTGCTATGTACGAACCTGTAAGGGTTGATAATGAAAATGCTGATACTTACATAACTGAATTTGATTACTACGTTGCCAAAGGTGGCTCAAATTCAAATGTATTTCTTCCATCCGTTGGAGTTGAAACAGGACGTTCAGTTTTAATTAAAAATGCTACAGGCGGTAATATCACAATCTATGGTAATGGAAGCGATATCTATAAAATGGATAACACGGCTTCAGGGAATTCAAGTCTTGTTCGTGGAGGAACTTACAAGTATAGATATTCAGGAAGTCAGTGGCTTGAAGCTTATGGGTAAAAAGTAGCCTCCAGTCTTTTATTGGTCTCTCACAACGTCAAAAAGAAAATGCACAAAGCACCATGCTGGAGGCGTAAAGCTCTTGCTGGCAATTTGTGCATTTTGTCGTTGTGAGAGGTACAAATATAGCACAATTCAACTTAAACTTTATAAGAGATTATGGAACTATTGAAAATTGTAAAAAAGACTTCAGGACTAGGGGAATTAGTAATAAAACCAATTGAAAAAAGGATCGCAAAAGAACTGATTGTAAAAAATCATTATAGCCACAAATGGAACGATGGCGGTTTCGGAAAATACAACTTTGGGATATTTAAAAGCAGTGATGAGGAAAATTGTTTGGGTGTTGCTGTTTATGGTTATTTAAAAAATCCAAATGCAAGGCTCTTTGAGCATCCTAATGAAAAAGCTTGGATGAGTGAACTAAACCGTATGTGGATATCTGATGAATTGGGTAAGAATGCAGAAACTGTACTTATTGGGGCTTCGTTGAAGCTGATAAAGAAAATGGATAAAGACGTTGTGGCTGTTCAGTCCTTTGCTGATGGCAGGCTTGGATGTGGTACAATTTACAAAGCCTCTAACTTTAAGTATTTTGGATATCACAATACTTTGTTCCTAAGAAATAAACGAACTGGTGAAGTAGTACATCAGCAGATATTCACAAATAGCACCTCAACTACTGGATATTTGAGAGCTAACATTTCATATTTGTTGGGTGATTTTGAAACATTCAGCGTTAAAACTTATAGGTACATTTATCCTTTGTGTAAACACTTCAAATTCATCAAATCAAAAGAGCAAACATACCCAGAGTATGAAAAAGGAGAAACACCAACACAGTGGGTTAGGAATACCACACTAATAAAAGATAGGTGTGTTAAGATGGTTTATGAATTGGTTTCAAAGTAATGTTAAAAGCCCTTTAAATTTGTTTTAAAGGGCTTCATTTATTTAATGCCTAATGGCTTGTTTTCAGTTGTTTTTAAAATGAAAAAAGGCTAACTTAACACTATAAAAATACAAAATTCGATTGATAATAACAACAAAAATATGTGTTTAAATGCAAATAAATAACCCTTTTAAAATTGGTACATTTGGTTTTGATTTTTTTTAAAAATTTTGGGTCAAGCGGTTTTGGCGATTTTAAACCTAATAATTTAATTGGCTTTAAAGCTAATTTTCGGTATCGTTATGACGTTTTTACGGCTCCCGATACCAATAAAGGTGCACAGGTTCTCCGGGAGCATCCGGATATGCAGATTATCTTTTGTGATCAGCGCATGCCGGGCGAAATGGGCATTGATTTTTTCAGTCGTATAAAGAGTGATTTTCCGAGGCCGATCCGTATATTGCTAACAGCACATGCGGATTTGGAAACCGTTATAGATGCAATCAATACAGGGCATATATTTCGGTTCGTGCGTAAACCTTGGATTGAGGAGGAGATTATTTCTGCTGTTGAGGAAGCTAGTAAATTGTATATGGCGACCTCCTTGTTGGATATTCGGAATGAGGAGTTGCAAAAGGCATACGACGAGTTGGATAAGTTTGCGTATAGTGTAAGCCATGATCTTCGGGATCCCCTTACCGGGATTTTATCGGCGCTACAATTGGCATCGAGCTTGGATAGTCTAACGGAAATTCGAGAATTACTGGGCTTAATGGAAGGTTCGGTGACCATGCTGGATGATTATATCAATAGTTTGCGAGATTACTATCTATTGCGCCGGGGCGAACTTAACCTTTCGGCGGTCGATTTCAATGAGCTGTTCGCAAACATTCAACAGTTTTATAAGATACATACACAGAACAGTCGCTTACAATTTAACGTCAGTGTGCAGCAGGAGGAAGCGTTTCAGGGAGATAAGGCCGTGCTGGAATTGATTTTACACAACCTACTTTCGAATGCCTTTAAGTATCAGCAGAAGGATATAGCCGTCAATCAGGTTAATTTAGCGGTGGAAGTTCGGGAGGGGCACGCCTTTATAACCGTGAAAGACAACGGTATCGGCATTTCTCCTAAGAATATTGATAACATCTTCAAACTCTTCTTTAGAGATAGCGATCAAGCAGAAGGTATGGGTTTCGGCTTGTATAACGTGCAGAGCGCGCTTTCGAAGGTTCAAGGCACGATCAAGGTAGAATCCGAACTGGGGATAGGTACCTGTTTCCGTGTAACAATCCCGAGTAAATAACCTATAGGGTTAAAAAAAGCAGCCTTAAGAAAGTAATTTCTGACGGAGCAAAAATTCCAATTGTTCGTTAGACACCTCTAGTTTGGAATAGGTTTCTAAGATCTGTTTCTTTTCGGCATAGATCTCATAGGCGCGTTGGATGGTCTCATCAAGCTCTTCTTCACTCCACGGTTTGCTGAGGTAATGAAAAATTTTCCCTTTGTTAACCGCGTCGATGACCGCACTCATATCGGTATAGCCCGTGAGTAGAATGCGCATGGAGTCCGGATTGATTTTAATGATTTCTTCTAAGAATTCTACCCCCGTCATTCCCGGCATACGCTGGTCCGTAATGATGATATCGATCGGATGTGCTTTTACCATTTCTATGGCCTTTGCGCCGCTAATAGCGGTGTAGACCTTATATTTCATCCGAAAAGTAGCCTTAAAAGAAATTAGGTTATTTTCCTCGTCGTCCACGTATAATACAGAAATTTTACCGCCCTTATTTTCCATTTTCTTTAATCCTTTTACACTGAGAAAAATGTATACCAAGGTAAAGACAATATTTGGGGAATTAAAGTAACAAATATTGTCGTAATGTAATTTTTTTGTTTCGACGTCGTTATGGTGAGCTAATATTTTTAGTATTTTTGTGGTATGGATACAAACGAAGAGACCTATTTCAAGGGCAGAGGCGCACAGGTTAATCCTCATAATAAATTTTTTGAACAGCAATATGTGCAGGAGTATATAGAAGGTTTGGATGAACCGTTTCTTGCGGCTGAGGGGACAAAGATTATCGGGACGTACCCTAAGTCGATCTTGGCTAAGGTGGATAGTCCAGATATCGGATTTTCCCGTTCTTTAAATCCTTATCAAGGGTGCGAACATGGTTGTATTTATTGTTATGCGCGCAACTCGCACCAGTATTGGGGGTACAGTGCGGGTTTGGATTTCGAACGGAAGATTCTGGTAAAATATAACGCTGTGGAGTTGCTGGAAGAGGCGTTTAACCGAGAGACCTATACGCCGGAATTGATTTTTATGTCCGGCAATACGGATTGTTACCAACCGATTGAACGTAAATTACAACTTACCAGGCGGCTTTTGTCAACGTTTTTGACGTATAAACATCCGGTTTCGTTGATTAGTAAAAATGTGCTAATGCTACGTGATTTGGATATCTTAACCGAATTGGCAACACTTGGTCTGGTTCGGGTGTCCGTAACCATCAACAGTTTGCGGGAGGAAGTGCGGCGTAAGATGGAGCCGCGTACGGCTACGGCAGGGGCCAGACTGAAGTTGATCGAGCAATTGGCGGAACGGAATATTCCGGTGTCGCTGATGATTGCGCCTATTGTTCCCGGCATCAATAGTGACGAAATGCCGGCCTTGATCAAGCAGGCGGCCAATGCGGGGGCACGATGGGCTAGTTACACGATTGTTCGTTTAAATGGCGCGATCGCACAAATTTTTACAGATTGGGTACATAAGAATTATCCCGATAGTGCTGCCAAGATTATACACGGTATTGAGGCTTGCCACGGCGGAAAGTTGAACGATAGTCAATGGGGCAGAAGGATTCGGGGGGATGGGGAGACTGCTGCTGGCATACGGCAGTTATTCAACATTGCTGTCCAGAAATATATGAATGGTCCGGCTGCCCCGCCTTTGCGAACGGATTTATTTACGAGGCCCAATCGGGACGGGCAATTGCAGCTGTTTTGAGAAAAAATGAAGCGCGCTAACCTCAGGGCTAGCGCGCTTCCACTACCGAACGTATGGGTTATTGTTCGATCGGTTCAGGTGCTTCTTCGCTAAATAACGGAAGCTCCTTGATAATGTTGTACCAAGATATGATTTTTTTCATATCCGAGGCGTATACACGCGACTCGTCGTGTCCCGGTGCTACTTCCCGGAAAAATTCACGTAAAGCTTTCCCGTCTTTGCTATCGGGTAGATTTTCGCCGCGTTCTTTGATGTTTGCAAATACGTCCAATAAGCGTATTTCTTCTTCTTCACCGTAAATCGTAATGTCTTCCAGCGTAGCCATTTTTGTGGTGGATAGGTTGACGGTGGATTTGATTTTCTTTTCGTCTAACGTTTCTAAGATAAATCCATTTTTACTCTGTCCGACCAATTTAAAAAGGCCTGGTTTTCCCGTAACTGATACTAAAGCTCTTAAATTCATTTTTATTTAGTTACTATCCTTCGATAACCTCTATTCCTAATATGCGATCGCCCTGACGGATATCATCTACCAAATCAACATTCTCGATGACTTTACCAAAACAAGTGTGGTTTCTGTCTAAATGCGCCGTATTGTTGCGGCTGTGACAGACAAAGAATTGCGAGCCTCCGGTGTTTCTGCCGGCATGTGCCATAGACAATACGCCGCGATCATGGTATTGGTTCTCACCCGTCAATTCACAATCGATTTTGTATCCGGGACCTCCGGTACCAGGTACGCCGCTTGCACCTTCCCGTGTGTTGGGGCATCCGCCTTGAATAACGAAGTCAGGGATTACCCGATGAAAAGTCAGTCCGTCGTAATAACCTGATTTCGCCAATTTAATGAAATTGGCTACTGTATTGGGAGCGTCTTCCGTGTAAAACTGCACGGTCATATCGCCTTTTTCCGTCTTAATAATCGCTTTACTCATGTTTTCATATTTATATGGAATTGCAAAGATAAAATTTCTCGACGAATTGCGGTGGTCTAATCGTTAAGATTTGTTAACACATTTGTTCTGCCATGCTTGTTTTTACTAAAAAAAGTAGTAGATTTAACTAACCATTTATGCTTGTTGACATGGAAAAACTTATTATTCGGGAATGGTCGGAAGCCGACCGCCCGCGCGAAAAGTTATTGGAACAGGGTAGGAGAGCTCTGTCTGATGCGGAATTGATGGCGATTTTGATCGGCTCGGGCTCCCGAAAGGAAACAGCCGTAGAACTCTGTCGTCGTATACTAGCGGACGCGCAACACAATTTAAATAACATTGCTAGGTTAGAGGTGCCGGATCTATGCAGCTACCGTGGAATCGGTGAAGCGAAGGCCATCAGCATTATAGCGGCGCTGGAGTTGGGGCGCCGTCGTCGAGAGATGCAGCCAGAAGTTATCCCAATATTGAACAGCAGCCGAAAAGTATATGATTATTTTAGCGGCTATATACAGGATTTGCCGCATGAAGAGTTTTGGGTACTATATTTAAATACCGGATGCAAATTACTGGATAGGAAGCTGATAGGTCGTGGCGGAAATGATGCAACGCCGGTTGATGTGCGGGTTGTCCTGCGCTTCGCATTGCAGGTACAGGCAAATTCCATGATATTAGCCCACAACCATCCGTCGGGCACGCTGCGGGCCAGCAACGCCGATAAGCTCATCACCAAACGTATTGTAACCGCCGCGGAACTGATGGGTATTGGCGTAAATGACCACATCATTTTTACGGATACCGCTTATTTCAGTTTCCGCGACGAAGGCTTGTTGTGAGCAAGGGCTATTCTAGAATAGACCGAACATTTTGGCTTCTATTTTTTCGATAATATGCCCGAGGTCTTCCGGTTTGTTGGCAAAGTCGAGATTGTCTTGGTCCAAAATCAATAGTTTGCCATCTGTGTAATTGCCTATCCATTTCTCATACTTGTCGTTGAGTTTGGATAGGTAATCTAAACGGATTGCTGATTCATAATCGCGACCTCTTTTTTGGATGTTACTCACAAGCGTCGGTACGGAAGCTTTGAGGTAAATCAATAAATCAGGTGGCTTGATATAATGTACAATACTCTGAAAAATACCGCTGTAGTTTTCAAAATCGCGGGCGCTCATCAATCCCATGTCGTAGAGATTCTCGGCAAAAATATAGGCGTCTTCATAGATGGTACGATCCTGAACCATGTTGATCTGCTGATTTTGTAAGTCTACGATATGCCGAAATCGGCTATTTAAAAAGAATATCTGTAAATTAAATGCCCAGCGTTTCATATCCCCGTAGAAATCCTCCAGATAAGGGTTGTCTTCCACAGCTTCAAATTGCGGTTCAAAATTAAGATGACGCGCAATTAATTCCGTTAAGGTGGTTTTTCCGGCTCCTATATTTCCTACGATGGCTATATGCATAGTTACAATTTTTTTATTCCAATGATTTCCCTGACTTCCTGTATAGTTTTCCGTGCGCTTTCACTTGCTTTCTCTGCACCTAACCGAATGACTTTTTTAACGTATTCATCGTCATTGGAGATTTCCTGAATCCGCGAACGGACAGGTTCCGTGGCAGTGATGATATCTTCAGCGAGCTGCTTTTTGAAATCGCCATAACGTATTTCACAACGGTTGTATAAATCGTCGAAATGTTGCAATGTATCGGGGGTGGACACGACTTTCATCAAATCAAATAGATTCTGAATGGGTTCCGGTTTTGCTTGATTCATAGCAGTAGGCCCCGCATCGGATACGGCCCGCTTTACCTTTTTGAGGATCACCTCCGGCGTATCACTCAGGTATACGCAGCTGGCTTCGCCATTCGATTTCCCCATCTTCCCGTTTCCGTCTAGTCCCGGAATTTTAACTAATTTATCGCTGTAAGAGAAAGCAAAAGCTTCCTTGAAATAGTCGACATTATACAGTCTGTTAAAGCGGTTACCAAATGTGCGCGTCATTTCTAAGTGCTGTTCCTGGTCTTTTCCAACCGGAACTTTGGTGCCGTGATGAAGCAAGATATCACAGGCCATTAAGACGGGGTAGGTCAACAAGCCGGCATTCACATTGTCCGGATTGGCGCGAACTTTATCTTTAAACGCCGTCGCTCTTTCCAGCTCGCCCAAATAGGCATTCATGTTCATGTATAAGTAGAGCTCCGCCACTTCCGGAACATCCGATTGTACATAAATCGTGGATTGTTCAGGGTCGATACCGGCTGCTAGGTATTCGACCACCACTTCTCTTACCGTACGATTTAAGTGTTCAGGGGTAGGATGCGTCGTCAAGGAATGCAAGTCTGCTATAAAGAAGAAGCAGTTGTATTCGTGCTGCATTTTGACGAAATTACTCAACGCTCCGTAGTAGTTGCCCAAATGTAATTTACCGGTACTTCTAATACCGCTAACAACAGTTTCTTTCATGTCGCGAATTTACGGATTAATTGCTAATTAAAAAGGATTGAGAGTTCAGCTATAGTTTTTTCGCCTCGTTCCAATAAACATCCATTTCGGCCAATGTCATGTCTTTCAAATCCTGTCCTTTTTCGTTTGCCCGCTTTTCCAGATGACTAAAGCGCTTGATGAATTTGGTATTAGTACGTTCTAACGCGTTCTCGGGGTTGATGCCTAGATGTCGCGCGTAATTAATGAGCGAAAATAGGAGGTCGCCAAACTCGGCTTCGGCTTTCTCCTGATCGACGGCAACCGTGTCTGTCAAGTTAAATTCGTTTTTAAACTCGGCTAACTCTTCCTCAACCTTTGCCCATACTTCCGCCTTGTCGTCCCAATCAAAGCCCACGCCACGCACTTTGTCCTGTATCCGGTAAGCTTTTACTAGTGCGGGTAAGCCTTTGGGAACGCCCGATAATACGGACTTATTGCCTTCTTTTAGTTTGATGGATTCCCAGTTGTTTTTTACATCTTCCTCATTTTCCACCTGAGTATCGGCATAGATATGGGGGTGTCGGACCACGAGTTTATCGCAGATAGCATTCAGGACGTCTACTACGTTGAATTGCTGCTGTTCGTCGGCAATTTTTGCGTAAAAAAGTAAATGTAGCATCACATCGCCCAGTTCTTTTTTTATTTCCTGATAGTCTTTTTCCAAGATCGCATCGGTCAGTTCGTATAACTCTTCTATCGTTAGAAGCCGTAAAGAATCCATTGTTTGTTTGCGGTCCCAGGGACAAGCTATGCGGAGGGTATCTAGAATGCTGATCAACCTTTCAAAGGCTTTTCCGGGTGTGTATTGGGGTTCGGGTATGGGATATGCCATAGTTATTATCTACCTATTTATCGAAGCTGTTTTATCAAAGTTATTCAAAGCTAGCCAAAAAAAGCGAAAACAGAACAGCCCGTTAGCGTGTTATCTTATTGAACTTGTATGAATCAAAAACAGACAAAGAATATATATTATGGATACAAAACACAATTACGAGACGACCGATGTCGCGTTGGCCAGATTAAAAGAAATGGGATATGACGTAGATTTTAACGTGGAATTTGATGAGATCCTTGCCGATGCAGAAAATTATCAGATTGATTATCTCTATCGTTACGAAGGTCCGTCGAATCCCGCGGATGAATCCACCGTGTATGGTATTTCGAATGCACATAATGGTAAAAAAGGCGTATTTGTTGCCGGAAATTTATCTTTGATAGAAGGCAAAAAACGGGATATTATATTAGCACTGGAAATTAAATATAAAACCGGACGGCACGCTTAATTTAAAAAAAATGTTACTTTAGGGAATGCAATTAATTCCCTATCTAAAAACTACATTCGGGTTATCCGATGATTTGTTAGAACATCTTGGACAAGTTTCAATCACAAAATCTTATGTGAAGAAAGATATTATTCTAGATGCGGGACATTATTCGCGTAATATCTTTTTCATTGAGAAAGGGCTTGTCCGGATGTTTTATCATAAATCAGGTAAAGTTGTTACGCATTATTTTTTTGCGGAGCATACTTTTGCAGCGGGTACAGAAAGTGTATTCTATCACAAAAAATCTATCTATGGTATCGAAGCGCTTGAGCCTTCGACCATTACGTTAATCCCGTTTGATGCCATAGAAAGGTTAGCATCCCACTCTATAGCAATGAGCAGGCTCATACAAGAAATTTTATTACAAGCATTGATTGGATTCTCCAGCCGCCTGCAGAGTCTGCAATTTGAAACAGCACAAGAGCGTTATCAACAATTAATGGAGCAGCACCCTAATATACTCTTGCGTGCGCCATTAGGAGATATCGCTTCTTATTTGGGAATTTCTCAACAAACGCTCAGCGTCATTAGAGCACAGCGTTAGCTTGGTATCGAGTGTCAACCATTTTTTTAAGATATCTTAAAAAAAGCAAACCGAATTAACCAGATATTTGTTTCGCAATAAATAGGTAAAGATTATGAACAAAAAATGGATATGGATTTTTACATTGTTTAGCGGAGTTCTCCAGCAGACAGGAAAAGCACAATCCACTATTGATCCTAGAGTCAAAGAAATAATCCAACAGTCATTCCAAAACAATAAGGATTTGCAACTCAAAAACTATGAGGTTGATAAAGCCAACCTGGAAGCAGAGGGTGTGAAAGCTAATAAACTACCCCATGTATCAGCAACAGGCTTGTATGGTTTTATGTACAACAATGGGAGCCTTGATATTCCTACACTCAATCTGCCGGTATTAAATCTAGGGCTATTTGACGGGGCGACAGATTTTAATCTTAGATCACAAGCTGCATATGGGGGTGTATCTGTAAGACAAGTTATTTTTTCGGGATTGCAGATCCCCAATGGCGAACGTGCACTCCAAGAAAAGGCGCGGGCACAAGGGTATCTAGCCGAAGCGGGAAAAGAGGGAATGGCAAAGGAGATTGCGTCTACGTTCGATCAGCTGATGTTGTTGAACGAGGTTGATAAACTGATTGTAGATTCCGAACGGAGGTTGACAAAGGAACAGGAAAAAGTGAATAAGGCCATCGAAAATGGATTGGCTATACCATATGATCGGGATAAACTTAAACTTGCTCTGTTGGAATTGGAAGAAAAAAAGGTGGAGTTAGCTGGAAATCGTGCGTTACTGGTCAAAAAAATACAACAGGAAACAGGTTTGTCGACATCAGCAGTAGAAGAGGTATTGTATAATCTTTCGCCCATCTATCTATCGGATGTACCAACGGGAGTGGAGGAGCGTTCCGAATTAAAAGCGTTGGATGCGTCATCTAAAGCTTATGAATATCTGTATAAAAAAGAAAAAGGGGCGTCACTGCCGACGGTTTTTGCTTTCGGCTCAGCGAGCTATTTGAATCTTCATAACACTAATTTAACCATTAAAGACAGACCCGTAGTAGGTGATATCAATCTTTCCACCAACTATCTAAAAGGTAGACCTAACTTTATGGTTGGCGTGGGGGTGAGATGGGATATCTTTAACGGTGGGGAGCACCGAAATAAGGTAAAGCAAGTACAATTAGATCTAGCCATCAATGAAACGAAGCTTCTTGACGCAACGGAAAAATTAAATCTGTTGCTGGATAAAAACAAAGTCAGTTATACCACTAGCAATCAAAAATTGAAAGTCGGTGACCAGCAGGTAAAAGTTGCCCAAAATAATTTGAAGATGGCTTCGAAGCAATATGAAGCTGGTTTGATTGACGTAACGGAACTGTTGGCAACCGAAAATGAATGGTATAAAGTCAATCTTAATTTTTACAGCCATGTTTTGCAGCAACGTGCAGTGGCATTGGAATTATTACATACATCAGGAAAACTATTACAAACCATATACGAATAGAAATGAAACAGTTGTACCTTATACCCTTTGCTTTCTTGTTTTTTGCTTGCAAAAATGAAGTTCGGGAGAAGCCTCTGGAAGGAAAAGTAGAACGTGAACAAATAACGGTTGTGACAAAAGTTCCCGGAAAGGTGGCGGAAATACGTGTTCAAGAAGGAGAGTTTGTACATGCGGGAGATACGTTGGTGATATTGGATATCCCCGAAGTAGATGCAAAAGCAGAGCAGGCACAAGGAGCTCTACAATCTGCCGAAGCACAATATAATATGGCGACAAAAGGTGCTACACGCGGCCAATTGATACAATTGCAGGCTAAGGTAGACGGATTAAAAGAGCAATATGAATTCGCCGAGAAATCTATCAATCGCTTGAAAAACTTATTGCGTGACAGTCTAGTATCGCAGCAACAATATGACGAAACGTACGCCAAATACCAAGGAGCGAAAAATCAATACCTTGCGGCGCAAGCGGAAATGGAAGAGGCGCGGAATGGTGCTCGTTACGAGCAGCAGGTTATGGCATTAGGTCAGAAAGAGCGTGCTTTAGGGGCGGTAGCGGAAGTTAAGGTAGCTGCACGGGAAAAATACCTTATCGCTCCGCAGGATATGAGTGTGGAGACCGTTAATTTAAACGTAGGGGAACTCGCCACTGCTGGATATGCTGTTATCAATGGTTACATTAACAATGCGACTTATTTCCGGTTTACTGTTCCTGAAAATAGAGTAGGTAAATTAAATAGAGGAAGTGAAGTTATCCTGCGCGTCCCTTATTTGGATAATAAAGAAATCAAAGGTAGGGTAGTGGCGATGAAAGCATTGAGCTCGTATGCGAATATTTCTACGGCTTATCCGGACTATGATAACCAATTGACGGTATTTGAGGTTAAAGTAGTGCCTCAAGATCATGCAGAGGTAAGTGATTTGTTAACAAAGACGCTGGTTGTTCTTCAAGCACCATAGAAAGGATTAGAACGTGAAAAAATTTATCGAACTCATTCAACGCGAGTTTAAGCTCTTTTTCAACAACAGTGTGCTAATGATGCTCTTTATTGGCGCACCTATTCTCTATGGTGTATTGATCGGGCATGTGTATCAACAAGGGAAAGTAACGGAAATGCCGATTATTGTTGTCGATGAGGACAGTAGTCCAATGAGCGCTACTTTTGTTGACATGATGAACGACAACGAAAGCATCAAGGTGGTGCGTATGCTGCCATCGCTGTTTGATTCAAAGGAGATTGCTATTGAACATGATGCAACGGTTATTGTGCATATCCCAAAGGGCTTTGCAGCAGGTGTCCAGCAAAAGCGGGTTCCGGAAGTGACCATTTTTGTGGATGGTTCCAATACCCTGACTTCAAATACAGCTGCCATGGCAGTGAATGTCTGTGCGATGACGCTCAAAGCGGGTGTACAAATAGAGACGCAGATGAAACAAGGCGTTCCTGCCAAGATTGCAGCTGAACAATACGAACCTTTCAAAACGACCATGGTAAGGCAGAATATCCGAAGTGGTAATTACCTGTATTTTATGCTGCCGGGTGTATTGATTATTGTATTGCAACAGGTACTACTGTTGGGGTTGGCGTTATCTTTTTCCTCGGAATTTGAAAACGGTACCTTTGTCGAATTAGCGCAGAGAATGCGGAATCCCGTAGGGCTTATTTTTGTTAAAATTATTCCTTATATCCTCATGTCCATTGGTATATTGATCTTGTATTGGGGATTTGGAAAATGGTATGAGATGCCGCTGCATGCCGACTTTTGGTGGTTTGTGTTATGTACGTTTGTCTTTATGCTAGCGGTATGTTTTATCGGTGTTTTGGTAAGCATCGTTTTGCCGTCACAATTGAAAGCCACGGAGATATTAATGGTTATCGCAACACCAGCGTTCATTTTAAGTGGTTTCACCTGGCCGTCTAGTTTGATGCCAACCTGGGTACAGCTTATTGCGGATGTCATTCCTTCTACCCACTACCTACGCATTTTTAGAGTTATGTTTATCCAGCACGGAGAAAATTATCATACCTATAGCGGTTTAATCGCCATGGCCATTATTGCTGCAGTGTGTTTTGTTATTGCTACAGTAGTGCTGGCCGTGAAGATACGGAAAGTAAAGAGTAACCAATAACTGGTTACTCTTTACTTAAATTCCCATTTCCTTTAAAATAAATTGTGCATTGTCGATTTTATCGGCTATCCATAAGACGTAGCGAATATCTACACCAATGGAACGGCTATAATCTTCGCTCCAGGCAAAATCGTTTATGGTCGCATCATAGGCACGGTCAAAGTTGACTCCGATTAATTCGCCATGGGCGTTCATAATGGGTGAGCCCGAGTTTCCTCCAGTGGTATCCATGTTATAGAGAATATTTACCGGAACATCGTTCAAGTCTTTCTTGGCGTAAGCACCGAAATTTTTTTCGAGCCACGCGGTTTTGATACTTTCGGGATATTCATATTCCGCTAATCCGGAATTGCCTTTTTCCAACAGTCCTTTTATCGTAGTAAATGGACTCATATAAGTGGCATCGGCAGGGCTGTATCCTTTTATATTTCCAAAGGTAAGGCGGAGCGTAGAATTGGCGTCCGGAATAAAGTTTTTCGCCTGATATCGCTCTTTGACCGCTACATAGTCGCCCATTAATCTATTCAAGTTGCCTTCCCGGCGCTTTTGTTCGGCATTAAATGTTTCCCGTTCGTTGTCCAGCTCGTCCAGCATTACTAATAGGTCATCGTTATAATTCTTAAGTGATTGGATATCTTTCAATATCGTTTGGTAGAGCAGCTCTTTGTTGTTGAGTTTGGATTTTTCTAAAACGCTAACCAAGTAATCGCCTGCTTCTGTTTTGCTCGCGAAATTTTTCTTCCCGAAGTAATTTAGTTTGTTTACTTCGTCCAGCTGATAAGCATCTTCGAACATCCGACGACCAATGTTTTTGTCGACCGTAAGGTTATAACTTCCATATATATTGTCTAGGTATTCTCTTAGTTGATTGATGTTTAGAGCAAACACTTCTTCTTGCGCTTTAAGTCCATTTTGTTTCAAAATCGCTTCTTTGAAATCCCGTATGGTATACGCTACGCGTAACAAGGAGACGCTGCTGTAGATATTGTTGAACCAAAGTTCTTTGGGTGCCAGGGCAAACACTGCTTGATAGTGTTCGTCTATATCCGCCATCAAGGTGCCGTATCTCGCCTGAAGACTGGGCTTGCTGTCGATGAACTTCCGTAGCGCCTCGTCTTCCTTTGTTTTACGATCTACCAAATCCAAATTTTGTAAACCTTTCAGTTTTCCGCGATAGTTCTTCATCACATTCGCATTGCGTTTTATGCGTGTAGCCAAGGCAAGCGCTGTTTTCGGATCTTCTTTTCCGACTATTAGCATCTGTTGATTTTGAAAGTCGTATAGTTCTGATGTATAGGGTAATAAATATTTCTGTTGATACGCAATGTACTGTGCGGGCCGGTGCCGAAACGTTCTGCCCGGATAGCCTAGTATAAAGACGAAATCATTTTCGTTGACGCCTTTGGGATTTACTTTGAGATGCTTTTTCGGTTGGTAAGGCACGTTCTCTTTGGCATATTTTGCAGTGGAGCCGTCTGGTGCAACATAAGCGCGCAGAAAGGAAAAGTCACCAGTGTGCCGTGGCCAAACCCAATTGTCGGTCTCTCCGCCAAACTCTCCGATATCTTGCCTCGGGACATATACCAGACGTACGTCTTCGATAGTCTGGTAGTGGAAAAGCACATAGCTTTTTCCGATAAACATCTCCGATACCTCGGCTTTAATGGTAGGGTCCGCTGCTTCGGCACGTTTAGCAATTTCTGCGCGTTTTTTGTTGATAATATTTATACGCTCTGCTGGATCGCTAACCGAAGTGACGGCATTTAGGATTTCTTCAGATACGTCTTCGTAAGATTTTGTAATTCTTATGGTTAATCCCTGCGCTTCAATCTCCTGCTCCCGGGTGTTGGCCACAAAGCCATTCTTCAGGTAGTTGAATTCGGGCGAACTCGCTAGTTGTACTGCGCTAAAGGCGCAATGGTGATTCGTAATAATGAGTCCGTTAGGCGAAACAAAGGAACCCGAGCAGCCACTTACTTGGACCAGGGCGTCAACTAATCCAATCTGACCGGGATTATAAATATCTTTCTCCGCTATTTTTAATCCGGCTTTTTTTAAGCCTGCCCGATTCAGTTCGCTTAGGGGGAACATGCCCTCGTCGGGAATGGAGGCTGAAAAATTAAATACACTCGCCGCCAATAAAAGCGTACACAATAGGCCGCCTTTTAATTTTATATTCATCATACACTTCAAATTTAGCGTGATTCAAAGTTAAGAAAGTTTTCTAACTTGGGATAAATCAATAGCAGGGCAACGGGAAATTATTACCTTTGAATAGTTAAAGTTGATCGAATGACATTAGTGCAATTGGAATACGTTATCGCGGTGGATACGTACCGTAGTTTTGTGGCAGCAGCCGAGCGGTGCTACGTCACGCAGCCTACGTTAAGCATGCAGATCCAAAAGTTGGAAGAATCCTTGGGTGCGAAAATCTTTGATCGGAGTCGCCAGCCTGTCGTACCTACCGAAGTAGGGGAAAAGATCATTCGACAGGCACGTGTGGTTCTGAATGAAAGCAAGAAAATCCCGGAATTACTCCAAGAGGAGATGGGGGTGGTTTCTGGCGAACTAAAGTTGGGTGTTATTCCGACCGTGGCCCCATATTTGCTCCCGGATGTATTGACCAATATCTTGCGGCGATATCCGCAACTAAAATTGGAAATATGGGAGTATACTACAGAGCGTATTATACAGGATCTTAAGACAGGGCGCCTAGATTGCGGGGTTGTATCTACACCCTTGCAGGAGAATGGTATTGAGGAAATGCCCTTATATTACGAAACCTTCGTCGCTTATGTTTCGGAAAAAGGTCCGTTATTCGAGAAGAAGATCGTAACAACAGACGAAGTGTCAAACGAAAAACTGTGGTTGCTGAATGAAGGTCATTGTATGCGCGGACAGGTACTGAGCATGTGTCATTATAAGCATAATCAATCAGAGGATGGAACATTTGGCTATCATACCGGTAGCGTAGAAACACTGAAACGGATGGTGGATGTCAATGGCGGTGTTACGGTTTTGCCGGAGATGAGTGTTTTGGCCTATGATGAAGACCAGTTAAATCGGGTTCGGTATTTCAAAACGCCCGAACCTGTCCGGGAGATCAGCTTGATAACAGCAGCGAATTTCGTACGAAAGCAAGCGTTAAATGCGTTGAAAGATGAAATTTTAAATAGTGTACCCGAACGTTTTAGAACGAAGAAGAAAAAGGAAATCATGCGATTCAACCTTTAAGGAGGCGTAATGGATGAAGATAAACCTTAGGAGAAAATTAGATAGATTAAACCGTTGGCGCATGCAGAAGATTTCTAATCGAAATTTTCTAATCATGTTGGCTTTTGTGGTAGGGATTATTGGTGGATTAGCCGCTGCTTTACTAAAAGGCTTAACGCACTTTATTGCCGCCACGTTGCAGAATGATATTGACTGGCAGTATAAATATTCTTTTTATTTGGTCCTCCCACTGTTGGGAATTTTATTGAGCGTACTCTACGTGCGCAAGGTGATTAAAAACAAAAAGATGGATCACGGCATCACGCCGATAATATATGCTATATCCCGAAAATCCAGCAGAATAGAGCCCCACAATATTTATTCCCAGATTGTGACGAGTGCCATCACGGTTGGTTTTGGAGGATCTTGCGGACTGGAAGCTCCTATTGCTTATAGCGGTTCGGCAATAGGGTCGAATACGGGCCGTTTTTTTGGCTTAAATTATAAAGAAGTAACGATGCTGCTAGCCTGTGGCGCTGCTGCTGGAATTGCCGGAGCTTTCAACAGTCCGATAGCCGGCATGATTTTCGCGATCGAGATCTTACTCCCTGAGTTTTCTATACCGGTTTTTATTCCCCTATTGATTTCTGCGGCGCTGGCCTCCGTCGTATCTCGGTTGCTGTATAGTGAGCCGCTTTTTCATACCGTGAGTAGCGATTGGGAAGTCGGCGCACTTATTTTCTATATATTATTGGCTGTAGTGGTGGGCTTATATACCGTTTATTTTGCAAAGATTAGTACAACTGTAAAAGCTTGGTTTTCGAAAATTAGCAATCCCTACAACAAGGTCTGGTTTAGTGGGCTGTCACTCGGCGTGATGATCCTTATTTTTCCAGCGTTATACGGGGAAGGGTATTTGACCATCCAACAAATGTTGGACGGTCAATTTAACGCTATCGTGAAGAATAGTCTATTTGCCGAATACAGACATATGGCAGGCGTGGTAGTCTGTTATACCGTGCTAACGCTATTCGCAAAATCTCTTGCTTCCTTGTTTACGTTAAACGGTGGCGGAAACGGGGGGATGTTTGGACCGAGTCTGGTTATGGGTGGATTGCTAGGTTTTGCCTTTGCCTACGGCATTAATCAAACCGGTATGGTCATGCTAAATGTGCCCAATTTTGTAGTCGCCGGTATGGCGGGCGCACTGGCTGGCATCATGCATGCACCCTTGACCGGCTTATTTTTGATTGCCGAGGTTACCGGCGGTTATACGCTGATGGTACCTTTGATGCTCGTAACGTCTATTTCTTACCTTATCAATCGGTCTATACTTCAATATTCCATTTACACAAAAGTGCTTGCCGACTCTGGCGACCTCCTGTCTTATGAAGACAAGGATCGAACAGTATTGAGTATGATGAAACTGCGGTATGTTATTGAAACTAATTTTGTGATTTTACGGCCCGAGGAAACCCCCCTCGAAAGAAAACTAGCGATCATTCATTCCAAACGGAATATATTTCCGGTCGTAGACCATAAGGGGAAACTGCTGGGGACGATCCATATTGAGCGACTATTGTCTATGCTGTTGAATGAAGAGGAGGGAGCAGATAAAGCTTTCGAACATTTGGCCCAAAAGCCCAATGACGTCGTGCGGGAGGAGGAAAATATGGAAAGTGTAATGACGAAAATGAATAAGGACGATGTATGGATATTACCCGTGGTGGACACCAATGACCGCTATCTAGGATTTATTTCGAAGTCCAGCGTTTTCAATAAATACAGAGCCTTGTTAGTACGTCAGGGGAATTACTTAGCCTGATCCCGCATTGCCATTATTCTTGATACGTATTTCCCCACGATATCAAACTCTAGATTGACCGTCTCGCCTACGTTAACATGTTGTAGATTGGTGTGCGCGATGGTATAGGGGATAATTGCGACGGAAAACCGATCGGCTTGCGAATTAACCACAGTCAGGCTAATTCCATTTACGGTAATCGAGCCCTTTTCTACCGTGATATTTTGCAAGTCTGGTTGATAGGCAAAAGTAAATAACCAACTACCTTGCTGTTCTTCTTTTGCCACACAAATGGCGGTCTGGTCTACATGCCCTTGCACAATGTGGCCGTCAAATCGACCGTTGGTCGGTGTACAACGTTCCAAATTAATCAGGTCGCCGGCTTTAAGATCGCCTAAGTTAGATTTAATCAAGGTTTCCTGTATCGCGGTTACCTTATGGACATCGTCCTGGATATCGACGACCGTTAAGCATACACCGTTATGCGCTACGCTTTGGTCGATCTTGAGCTCCTTAGAAATAGTCGATTGTATAAAAAAGTGGATATTCCCCAAATCCGTTTCGGTGCGGGTCACAGTTCCAATAGTTTCGATGATGCCGGTAAACATACGCTTTGTCTTTTTTTACAAAGGTAAGGCTTTATACCTTCTTTTCCCCGTAAAAAAAGCGTCTAAAAGTTGGGCAGTCTAACAATATATTATACCTTTGTAGAGGTTTAGGTTGATTATCCCGATTTCGGGAACATATTTTAAAGCCTGGGAAATCGCAAGATTACACCCGGGCTTTTTTAATGGAAGACCGTAAATTGTCGATTACGATGAAAGTAACGTTATTGTGTATAGGGAAAACAGATGAAAGTTTTATCAAAACGGGTATCGAAAACTACCTGAAACGGCTGCGCCATTATGTGCATTTCGATCTGTCTGTGATCCCTGATATAAAGAATGCTAAACACCTGACGCAAGAGCAGCAAAAGATTCGAGAGGGAGAGCTTCTTTTAAAACAACTTCATAACGGAGACTATGTCGTTCTATTAGATGAACGCGGGAAATCCTTTGGCTCAGTCGAGTTCGCCAAATACCTCGAACAGAAAATGATCGGTTCGGTCCAACATATCGTTTTTATTATCGGTGGCCCCTATGGCTTTTCGGACGAGGTATATCGTCGGGCGGGTCAAAAGCTATCGTTGTCCAAAATGACCTTTTCCCATCAGATGGTCCGTTTGTTTTTTGTAGAACAACTTTATCGTGCGTTTACCATTATACGGGGTGAGCCTTAT
Source organism: Sphingobacterium sp. FBM7-1 (assembly GCF_020687765.1). Classification (GTDB taxonomy): domain Bacteria; phylum Bacteroidota; class Bacteroidia; order Sphingobacteriales; family Sphingobacteriaceae; genus Sphingobacterium. The sequence goes on from NZ_JAJEWJ010000001.1 coordinate 230,453, forward strand.
CACCACGAATAAAGATTTTTTTATGTAAATTTACGAGAGATATCATCATCAAGGAAAAAGATACTGCTATGGACATCAATAAATTTAAAAGAGACTATAAATTTAAAAGTGCAGAATCGGACAATGATAGCAAACGTAATATGATTATTATCGTACTCGGCGTTATCGTGGTGATTGCTTTGGCGTACTTTCTAGGATAGCTTACAAGATTAGTTCCCGGAATTGCTGCCAGGCCATCCGGTCTGTTTTGAACGTGAGATCCGTCTCCTGAAGGTTGGCTGCTGGAATAAAACGGAATACCTCCATTTTGTCCTGTTGTTTTTCTCTTGAAAAATCAAAAGGACTGGTTTTTATATCGAATAAGATCGGACTCTTTGCCTGTACTTGGTAGTATATAGAGATAATTTGGCTCTCGTTAAAGCTGGACTTCTCATAGAAATCCGTGGTGTAGATATGGCGGACGATATCGATCTCCAGTTGACATTCTTCCATAAATTCTCTTTTGAGTGCATCAACCAGCCCCTCACCATACTCCAATCCGCCTCCCGGAAATTTGGTAAAAGATACATTAAGCGCTTTTTCGTCACTAATCAAAACTTCCTTGGTATTTGTAATTAATAGACCGTAAACGCGAACGTTAAAATACATCTGAGGTTATTTTTTATATTACTAAAGGGTTTGAAATCCATTCTCGATCGCCAGTTCATCTACGCCAAAAAAGGAATAATGTTTCGGCAAAAACCAACGTAAGGTATTCATAATGGTGTTGAAGTCCTTTTCGGAGGGGAACTGTAGGGGGATAATATTGAATACCAAGTCTTGCGATGCACGCACTTCGTCGGTGTAATTGCGGGCAATTAGCATCAATTTAGGGTTTTTTACCCCGGAATACTGTAAAAATTCGCGGATATGTCGGCGAAGAAAACTAGGGAAAATATCTTCGGACGGCTGCCCTACCAGAATTTCCTCGTCTTTGGATATACCCACATATTCGTCCGGATTAGAAAACATGCGGTTATCCGTATAGAAAGAACCGTTGAGTTTCAGGTTTACTAAATCGCCATATGAAAAAATCCAGTCAGGTTGTTCTAAGTGGGCGTTGATCACGACACCAAAACCTTGCTCTAATATAATGTCCAGCTGTTTTTTGATAACAAAAGCTTGGAAGCTTTCGCCGGTAGTAACAGTTTGCAGCTGAATGTAAGGGAAGCCATCATTACTCAGGGCTACTTCGGGCTCGCCAAGTTTCAAATTTGCTTCATCGATATATTTTAAAAATAGATCTCGCCATTGTTCGTCCCGCTCCGCAAAGGGCGTTTGCATCAATTGATTAATAGTAATCGTTTTTTCGAGATCCCCTAATAAACTTTCCTGTTGATTGTTAGCGTTATTGCTCATACTCATTATTTCTCTCCCACTAAAAAGAGCCTAAAAGTAAGGATTAAATTTTGAAAGGCTTTAACGAACCCCTCAAAAAAACTATCTTTGTGCCTAAAATAAAGATTCAATAATGACTATTTCCTATAATTGGCTTAAAAATTATATAAACACAGATAAAACGCCGGAAGAGCTTTCTTTGATTTTAACGGATATCGGATTAGAAGTGGAGTTATTAGAGACGGTACAGTCCATTCCCGGCGGTTTGGAAGGGCTCGTTGTAGGGGAGGTGAAGACATGTGCCCAACACCCCAATGCCGATAAACTAAAAGTTACGACGGTGGACGTAGGTCGGCCGGAGTTACTGCATATTGTATGCGGTGCACCCAACGTACGGGAAGGGCTGAAAGTGATTGTAGCTACGGTGGGTACGCAGTGCCACCCAACCACGGGAGAACCTTTTAAAATTACGAAATCTAAAATTCGGGGCGAAGTGTCCGAAGGTATGCTATGCGGAGAAGACGAAATCGGTTTAGGAAGTTCTCATGCCGGAATCGTAGAGCTGCGTGCGGATGCCGTTGTGGGCTCCCGTGTAAAAGACTATTTTAACCTACAAGATGATTTCCGATATGAAATTGGACTGACGCCTAACCGCGCCGATGCGGCGTCTCATCTCGGTGTAGCCCGTGATTTGGCAGCCTATTTCCGTAAACCTTATACCTTGACGGACGTTTCCGCTTTCCAAGAAGGAAAAGAAACAGGCATACGGGTAGATGTAGAAGCGGTGGCGGCCGCCCCGCGTTACGCAGGTGTAACTATTTCCGGCATTACGGTTACAGAATCTCCCGATTGGCTAAAAGAAAAATTAAATGTTATTGGTATCCGTCCGATTAATAATATCGTAGACATCACCAATTATATATTACACGATTTAGGGCAGCCGCTACATGCGTTTGACGCAGCGAAAATTGCCGGCAACCAAGTCGTCGTGCGGTATGCGAATGAAAATGAACCTTTCGTAACCTTGGATGCTATAGAGAGAAAACTATCCACAGAGGATTTAGTGATTGCTGATGCCGAGAAACCAATGTGCATTGCCGGTGTTTTCGGAGGAGTACATTCTGGCGTGAGCGAGACTACCACCAGCATTTTTTTAGAATCTGCTTATTTTGATGCCGTTTCGGTACGTAAAACTTCGAAACGTCATAGTTTAAAAACAGATGCTTCTTTCCGTTTTGAGCGGGGTACGGACCCTAACATGCCTTTGTATGCTTTGAAAAAAGCTGCCTTGATGATTCAGGAGATAGCCGGGGGAGAGATCATCTCTTCAGTAACGGACAACTACCCGAATCCAGTTTCACCATTTGTATTCCCGGTACATTATGGTCGGGTACGCCAATTAATTGGTGCGGACATACCCAACGAAGAAATAAAAGCCATTATTGAGGCATTGGGGATTGGTATTTCGGAAGAAAAAGGCGAAGAAATCACCGTTAGCGTACCCGCGTTTAAAGTGGACGTTACACGTGAAGTGGATATTATCGAAGAGGTGCTGCGCATCTACGGTTATAACAATATCGAACTAAAACCACAGATCCAATCGTCGTTGAACACAACGGAAAAACCAGATAAAGAAGTGGTGTTAAACCAAGTTGCAGATTTATTGATCGGAAATGGTTATCGTGAGATATTGAACAATTCCCTAACGAAATTATCGTTTGTCGAAGATGAACAAACAGCGGTCCGTTTAGTTAACCCATTGAGCTCGGATTTAGATACCATGCGTCAAAATCTGTTGTTCTCGGCATTGACGACCGTAGCCCACAATCAAAAGCGTAAAAATCCGAATGCGAAATATTTTGAATATGGTAAAACGTATTTCAAAACCGAGGAGGGGTATCAAGAGCGGCAGAACCTATCGTTGTGTATAGCCGGCGATCAAATAGAAGAGCATTGGAGTTCAAAGAGCAAAAAGACGAATTTTTATCATTTGAAAGCGGCTGTTGATACGCTTATCAAGCGGTTAAATATTCCTGGTTTGCAAGTACAGGAAGCTGATGGGCTCTATTTTGATTATGGCTTAAACTACCTGAAAGGACAGAAAACATTGGTGACACTGGGTAGCGTTTCGGCGGATAACCTTAAAAAAGCCGATGTGGATGGGAAAGTTTATTTCGCCCAATTTGATTGGGATCTTGTTATAAAAGTAATACGTAAAAATACCATTAAATATAAAGAGGTTGCAAAATTCCCTGCGGTACGACGCGATTTGTCTTTGTTAGTCAGTGATGACACGACTTTCGAAGAACTTAAACGAATCGCACAAAAAACGGAACGCAAGCTGTTAAAAGATGTCCAAATCTTTGATGTATACAAAGGATCTGGACTTCCCGAAGGAAAGAAATCCTATGCGCTCAATTTTACTCTACAAGACGAAGAAAAAACGTTAAATGACAAACAAATTGACGCTATTATTAAAAAATTAATGCTTAACTTTGAACAAGAGATTGGTGCAGTCGTGCGCTAATTCGATTGGTTTAACAATTAATTGCGAGAAGATTATATGGCCAAATTATCTACACAAATGAGTGTCATCGTCGAGAGGACGAAGAATCTTATTCAATTGTGCGAGGCCCTGCAGGAAGAAAATGATTTGCTAAAGTTAGAGGTGCAATCTTTACAGGTGGCGTTTCAGACAAGTACGGATAAAGTACAACAGTTAGAGGAAAAGGTTAAGGCTTTGGCAGTTGCAAAAACATTGGATGAATCGGCAGGCGATAAAGAAGCCATAAATGAAAAAATACTTGACACAAAGCAAAAAATTAACGATTTTGTGCGAGAAATAGACAGATGTATAGGCTTACTGAAGTAGAAGGAGGGGTGAACGCGAAAGCCTGTTACGTTATTTAAGCTCAAAAAAAATGGGAGAAATTTCCATAAAAATAAATATCGCAGATCGTGTTTATCCATTACGGGTAGATACGGCGGAGGAAGAGGTGATTAGACACGCTGCGAAATTAATTAATGAAAAAGTAAAGGAATTGCAGGAGAACTATGCAGTTCGTGATAAGCAGGACTTGTTGTCCATGTGCGTCCTCCAATATGCTACTGGCATGATAAAGGCGGAACGCAATGCACAACAGCATGAGGAAGGATTGGAAGAACAGGTGCACGAATTGGATAAGGTATTAACGGATTTCTTTAGTAAATAATTATATCGTTCTTTATTTAAGAGCTTATAACGACGAATTTGCCGCAATTAAATTCGGGTTGTCACTATTTTAAACTTAACGCTTCAATATCACGAGCGAAAACAAGATGTAGACCATTTTGCGAAAGCCATCTAGGTCATGATCAATTGCTCAAATCATGTGTAATCGAAGTTTAATAATACATGGGACCTGTTACATTTAATTGCGGTTTTTTTTTAAATAGTGATCAGTAACCAGTGGTTAGTTCCTAGTCACGAGTAACAAATCGCGAACCCAGACGAGCTTAACGAAGTTAACCGGGCTTGCGAATTTAACGAAGTTAATCATACATAATAAATAAATATATCATAAATAAACAATGGATTTAATTACTATTATTTCGATTATAATTTCGCTTATCATAGGTGTCGTTATTGGTCGTTTTTTGTTGCAAGGGGTCTTCAAAAAACAAGAACAAGCGGCTCGGGAAAAGGCGGAAAGTATTATTAAAGAGGCTGAAAAACAGGCTGAACATCACAAAAAACAGCGTAATCTAGAAGCAAAAGAGAAGTTCTTGCAGCTGAAAGCGGAACATGAGAGAGAAGTTAGCCAACGCAACAGTACGGTGGCGCAAAAAGAGAATACGATTCGACAGAAAGAGCAATCGCTGAATCAAAAGCTGGAAAGCATCAATCGTGAAAAGCAAGAGTTGGACAATAGAAATAAAAAGCTGGATCATCTGATTGAACTTAACGAGCGGAAATCAGAAGAAGTAGATCAACTGAAGAACCAGCACATCAAACAATTGGAAACAATTGCCGGCCTGTCTGCTCAAGAAGCCAGAGAGCAATTGGTCAACTCGCTACGCGAGGAAGCACGGTCGCAAGCTATTATGCAAATCAAAGATGTTGTGGATGAAGCGAAGTTAACCGCTTCTAAAGAAGCAAAGAAAGTCGTTATCCAGACCATTCAACGTACAGCAACAGAATCGGCTATCGAAAATACGGTATCTATTTTCAATATTGAAAATGATGAAATAAAAGGGCGTATCATTGGTCGTGAAGGACGGAATATCCGTGCTTTGGAAGCGGCAACAGGCGTGGAGATTATCGTAGACGATACTCCGGAAGCGATTATATTATCTGGATTCGATCCGGTACGCCGGGAGATTGCCCGTTTGTCTTTACACAGACTGGTAACGGATGGTCGTATACACCCGGCACGTATTGAAGAGGTGGTGGCGAAGACACGTACGCAGATTGAGGATGAGATCGTTGAAATAGGGGAGCGTACGGTAATTGATTTAGGAATTCACGGTTTGCACCCTGAGTTGGTGCGTATGGTCGGTCGTATGCGCTATCGTTCTTCTTATGGACAAAATTTATTACAGCACTCCCGCGAAGTTGCCAATTTTGCGGCGACGATGGCGGCAGAACTTGGCTTAAACGTAAAACACGCGAAACGGGCAGGTCTTCTGCACGATATCGGAAAAGTGCCTGACGACAATCCGGAATTGCCACACGCTATTTTGGGTATGCAATTGGCCGAAAAGTATAAAGAACATCCCGAAGTTTGCAATGCTATTGGTGCACACCACGATGAAATAGAAATGACTTCGTTGATTTCGCCTGTTGTTCAGGCATGTGATGCGATTTCGGGTGCGCGTCCTGGTGCACGTCGCGAAGTGGTAGAAAGCTATATTAAGCGTTTGAAAGAACTAGAAGAGCTTGCTCTATCTTATCCTGGAGTGGAAAAAACATTCGCTATTCAAGCAGGCCGTGAATTGCGCGTCGTGGTCGAATCAGAGAAAGTTTCGGATGCGCAGGCAGAGATTCTAGCAGCGGATATATCAAACCGTATCCAGACGGAGATGACGTATCCGGGACAGATCAAAGTAACCGTTATTCGGGAAACGAGATCGGTTTCATACGCGAAATAAAAGTGAAATCTTAGATTAGAATTGATAACATTAAATAAAAAAAGCTGCCTTTGGCAGCTTTTTTTATTTCTATCCTGCTCGATGAAGCGAGCGGATTGAGTTTCTAATTCAATGTACCCAAGCTATCTAAGTCGGTATCATGCTGCGCGAGCAAACTTTGATCGGTAGTACGTACAATTTGGGTAGCCGCCATATATTCAGGATTGTCGGCATAGATATACAAGAGTGTACCGTTCTTGATGGTATTGATAATCGGTTTATTCAACTCGCGGGGCAATGCAGGGCAGCCATAGCTTCGCCCTAGCCGACCCGTAGATTTGATAAATGATTCGCTGCAGTAATCTGCACCGTGAATCACTACTGCGCGTGCTTTTGCTTGATCATTAATACCTTTCTCAAGGCCATTAAGGACCAAAGAATAGCCATTTCCACCTTGATAAGTGCCCTCTGTTTCGTAAAACCCTAATGAGCTCTGGTAAGAACCGTGGCGGTTTGAAAAGGAGCGCGCATACTTATCACCAGAATTTCGTCCATGTGATACAATCGTATGGTACAATACCTTTTCGTCTTTCATATCCAACACAACCATTCTTTTTTCGGTTGATGGTAACGTGAAGTCGATAACCGTCAAGATATGATCTTGTCGGGGCTGCAGTGTTCGATAACCCTGCATGGCCTGTTCAAAAGCATCGTACTGCAGGACCAACTCCAAGTTCATTTTACGATACAACAGCCGGGTTTCATCAATTTTAGGAAATACTTCCTTTCTTAATACAAGATTATCTAATTTTTCTGTGGCGGGATGTTCTGTTTGCTTAGTCGGTATATAACTCACTAAAAACAACGTCACCAGCATCAATATTAAACTACGCATAGCTAAAAACATTTAATCCAGCTGCAAAGGTAGTATTAATTTGATTCTCAAAATGTTAAAATAATGTAAACATCAATCAATCACAATCACCAACGCGTTAAAAGTCTTCGCCCAATCGTATACAAACTTGGCATGTGAGGAGGCATTGCGCACACACATGTGCGACCGCGGAACCGTCCCCAATGACCAACTGTGTTCAATGATGGGCGCATCCACCCGCTGTGTCGGTACCCCGTGTATGTAGGCACCGTTAGTAAAGCGGCTGGCATAAGGTGCATAACCTTGAATGGTGTTGGTACCATCTTTCAAATAATACATTTTTGCTTTCTTTTCCTGAATAACGAATATACCTAAAGGCGTCTCATGCGCATACGGAGGTTTATGAACGCCCGAAGTGGCAGGATTCATACTTCGGATTACCCAGGTGCAATCGCCGGTACGTTCCGCTGTCAGAATATTCTGATGGGTTACGTCCACAAAAGCTATACGGTGAAAGGTTACGCTGTCGCCTATGGGTTTTATATAACGTTTAGGAACGTCCCACGTCCCTTCAAATGATACACCTTCTACCGTCACCATAACGAGCGTATCGCTACTCCGTAGTTTCGCCAGCGCTCCATCTCGGCCATAAATAGTCGGCGCCTCTGTCTCGCCAACGACATATAGCGGAGCCGCTTGATAACGTTCTGTACCTAATGAATCAGAAATTAGTTTGTATTCATTGCGGTGATAACTCTTTACTAGGGGCGCTTCCCGGTTTTTATTTTTCCGGTTTTGCAAAATCGCATAAGAAGCAGGTGTGCGCTGAAAATTTTCGACGTAAGCCAATTTCTCCTTAATCTTGTCCAACTGAAATTGACGCGTCGTATCCTTATAAGGGTAAGTTTCTTCCAATGTATGCTTATCGTAAGAAAAATCTTTCGACAATTTGATATCATCTGCTGTTCTCGGTCTTTTTCGTTCCTTTTCTTCGGCTTTCCGAATCATCTCTAACGAGTCCGCTTTTCGTTGTGCCAACGGATCAGTTGTTTCTATTTGTTGGTTGCGGTTGCAGGACCACATGGTCGTCGCAAAAATTAAAAATGATAACGTAAAATATACTCTCATGTATTGAGTTAACTGTTTACTGATAAGTGTCTGCTCCAAAGATATGAAACCTACTTGAACTACTATTCCGAGAAATATATAAATAATTCATTAAGCTTCTTTGCCAATTGCTTACACAAATTATACCAACAATATTTATCTTCGTATTTATTCTTTTTTCATTTAATGGTTTATCTCTCATTAGCCATAAGAAAGAAAAATAAATGAAAATTATTGGCATTCCATTTTGAATTCCCTTTATTTGCAGAAATCATTCAACATAAATGGCAAAAAATTTACTGATTGTAGAGTCACCTGCGAAGGCAAAAACGATAGAAGGATATTTAGGAAAAGACTTTCTGGTGAAATCCAGTTATGGTCATATCCGAGATTTGGTGAAGACAGATGATGCGATAGACGTAGCGAATAACTTTGAACAAAAATATGAAGTTCCTTCCGATAAGAAGGCCGTTGTCAGTGAATTAAAGAAATTAGCCAAAGCGGCAGAGACCGTTTGGTTAGCTTCCGATGAAGACCGGGAGGGAGAGGCTATTTCGTGGCATTTATACGAAACACTCGCGTTGAATGAGGATAAAACAAAACGTATAGTTTTCCATGAAATAACCAAACCTGCGATTATACGTGCTATTGAAGAGCCGCGCAAGATAGACTATAATTTGGTCAATGCACAGCAAGCTCGCCGCGTGCTGGATCGCTTGGTCGGTTTTGAACTGTCGCCCGTGTTATGGAAGAAAGTGAAGCCATCGTTATCTGCTGGCCGCGTACAGTCTGTTGCAGTAAGGCTCATCGTAGAACGTGAACGCGAAATCAATAAATTTAATGCAGAAGCCAGCTTTAAGATTGTCGCGCAATTTACTACTGGAAAAGGAAAAGAACAATTTAAAGCCGAGCTGCCGCAACGTTTTGAGCAAAAAAGCGATGCGGAATCCTTTTTACGCGATAGTATTGAAGCAGCATTTACGGTTAGTTCCCTCGAAAAGAAACCTGCAAAACGTTCACCCGCTGCGCCGTTTACCACGTCGACATTACAACAGGAAGCCAGTAGAAAGCTGGGTTTCTCAGTAGCAAGGACGATGCAGGTAGCACAGCGGTTATATGAAGCTGGGCGTATTACCTATATGCGTACCGACTCGGTGAACTTGAGTGATACGGCGATTCAGGCGGCAGAGCAAGAAATTGTCAACGCTTATGGTGAAAAATACCATAAGTTACGTCGTTATAAAACCAAATCCACAGGAGCACAAGAAGCGCATGAGGCTATACGGCCCACCTATTTTTCGCAGCATACGATTGAGGGGGACCCCGCAGAACGACGCTTATATGAATTGATCTGGAAGCGTGCCATCGCGTCCCAGATGAGTGAGGCAGAGTTTGAGAAAACTACGGCTAAAATAGCCGTATCGACTCGGAAAGAAGAGTTGGTCGCTACCGGCGAAGTGATGCGATTTGATGGCTTTCTGAAAGTCTATATGGAATCTACGGATGAAGAATCCGATCATACAGTGGAACAAAGCGGCGAAAACACGCTGTTACCTCCATTGGAGAAAAATCAAAGCTTAAGCTTAAAGTCCATGCAGGCTACGGAACGGTTTTCTCGTCCACCTGCCCGTTATACGGAAGCTTCTTTAGTTAAGAAACTAGAAGAATTGGGTATCGGCCGTCCGTCTACCTATGCACCTACGATCTCGACGATACAAAACCGGGGTTATGTCATCAAAGAAGATCGCGACGGGAGAGAAAGACAGTATACCGTATTACAGATTGCAGATGATAAAGTCGTAGAAGAAAGAAAAACAGAAATTACGGGCGCGGAACGGTCGAAAATGTTTCCTACTGATATCGGTGTGTTGGTAAACGATTTTTTGGTAGAACATTTTCGGGATATCATCGATTATAATTTTACCGCCAAAGTAGAGAAAGAATTTGACGAAATCGCCCAGGGCGGTAAAGATTGGACGATCATGCTGAAGGACTTTTACGGACCTTTCCATAAAGGCATTCAAGACACCTTGGAGCATGCTGATCGCGCGAGCCATGAACGGCATCTGGGAACTGATCCCGCAACAGGAAAACCTGTGAGCGTTCGGGTGGGGCGTTTTGGACCATTGGTACAAATCGGTTCGGCTGACGATGAAGAAAAGCCACGTTTTGCTTCGTTACGCAAAGGCCAGATGATCGAAACCATCACGTTTGAAGAAGCTATGGATCTGTTCAAGCTTCCTAAAAAGGTGGGCCTATTCGAAGAAAAAGAGATGACCGTTGCTATCGGCCGATTCGGTCCCTATATCCGACATGCAAGTGCATTTTATTCCCTACCAAAGGGAATGGATCCTATGGATGTGACCGAAGAAGAAGCTATTCAAATTATTCAGGAAAAGCGGCAAAAAGATAAAGAGAAGGTTATTCGGGTATTCTCCGAAAATCCAGATGCTCAAATCGAAAACGGACGATGGGGACCTTTTATTCGCTTTGGTAAGCAGAACGTTAAAATACCAAAAGGCACTGACATAGACAAAATAAGCTATGAAGATGTGCTGAAATGGGCGGAAGCGGATCCAAAAGGCAAAGCTAAAGCTGCCGCTAAAACGGCTACAGCTAAAAAGACAACAAAGAAAGCAAGCACAGGAAAATCAAAGAAATAAAGGGGAATGAAGAAAGATCTGCCCGAAAATATTGTAGAAGATATTTCCATTGCAATAGTGCTAGAAAATGCCACACCTTCAGACAAAGTCTGGAATGTATATTTAATTAATGAAAAAAAACTCCCATTGATCAATGTTATCGTATCATCCAAAGGGTATGGTGAAAAGGATGGTGTCGAGGTGAAGACCACGGTACTGCGGCATTTTTTAGGCGATATCGAAGCCAATACATCTCGGAAAATAGAAGCAATTGACCCACAGGTTTTTGGTCTGACTAACGAATACTGGTTGAGCTATTATATAGATAAGACGATCTATGATAAGAAATATATCTTCCTACCTGAAAGTATCGTAGACGAAAATCTGATTAAAGTTCCGTTAGTAAATAAGGCCGGCATCATAATAGGAGGAAGCAAATAATGAAACGAGAGAATTTTATCATCGCGATTGATGGGTTTTCATCGTGTGGAAAAAGTACCGTGGCGAAAGCCGTGGCAAAGGAACTCCAGTTTGTATTCATAGACAGCGGTGCCATGTACCGCGCCGTAACCTTATATTTTTTACGGAATCAAGTAGATCTGGGGAATACAAAAGATATTGAAAATGCCTTGGCACATATACATATTGATTTCCTGCCCGAAGCCGATAAAGTACGTGTGTTGCTGAACGATGAAGACGTATCGGAAGAGATCCGGATGATGCGTATTTCGGAAAAAGTAAGTGAAGTGAGTGCTCTTAAAGCCGTTCGGCAGGCATTGGTCAAGCAACAACAAGACCTAGGCAAGCGTCGAAATATCGTTATGGACGGAAGAGATATTGGTACCACCGTATTTCCAGATGCAGACTTGAAAATATTTATGACGGCCAGTACCGATGTTCGCGCAGAGAGACGATTGGCCGAACTCCTGCATAAAGGCGAATCCGTAACGATCGAGGAAGTAAAGCAAAATTTAGCCCATCGGGATTATATCGATAGTACGCGCGAAGAAAGTCCGCTACGGCAAGCAGAAGACGCTTTGGTTATTGACAATACCCATTTAACACCGGCAGAACAACTCCAGATCGTATTATCGGAATATGCAAAAAGAGCCGGGGAGCGCTAAAACGCTCCCGGATCATCTCCTTCCTGTAATACCAGCGTCGCCGTGTTGGTATGCATGCGGAGCCGATTACTCATACTGGACTTGAATAGCCTTTCCAAGAGGCTTTTATTTCGCTTCACTACGCAAAGCAGATCCACCCGATGCTGTTCAATATATTTATTTAACGTTTGCTCGATGGATTGGTCTAAATCCAATAATACAAATTCCAGATTATCGTGCGAAAACATTCTTTGCCAACGGTCAGTCATCGCAATAATATCGGTGTTCCTTTCCTTTAAAACATGCGCACACTTGACCTTCACACCAAACTTATCCGCGATTTCCATGATCTGACGTAAAGCAGCTTCATCCTTTTCCCGGAAAAGCGTCGTGAACAAAATTTCTTTAATTCCCCCGTAATTCGCATCCTTTGGAACCGATAATACCGGTACCTTCACCCCCCGTATAACCCCTAAGGTGTTTGAGCCAAAAATCTTATCAATGACCCCATCTGCCCGGTTTGTACCCATCACCACCAGATGAATACCTTCGTTTTCAATAATACGTTGGGCATTTGCTACGACCGTACCTTCTTCGAAAAGAAAGGTTAGCGGCACGTTCGATAAATTGTAATCCGCGGCCATCTTATGCAGCTCCGTGGTATGCTTTTTAAAATTCTCGAACTGGTGTAATTCATAATTCTCATATACTTCGGGGACAAGCTCGGGCTGTCCGGCATGAGTAGCCGATAATACAGGCTGCATATACGTGTTAACCACATATAAGCCGGCATCCATCTCCTTCGCTAAATGCATAGCATATACAAACGCGTTGTTTGCGGCGTGGGAGAAATCTGTGGGGAATAATATCTTTCTCATAACTCTAAGTTTTATATTATATAGCAAGTTAGCGTATTTCCTCCATTTTTACAAGGAAGATGATACGAAATAATCTGCGATTTTCGGGCGGCAGATGAATCCAATAAGGCGGAATACCCTTGTCTTGTAAAAGCAGTATATATACCTTTTTCTCCCGCTGTAGCATTTCGAGATTAAGTCACGTTTAGATAAAAAATAAAGGTATATGGCAACATGTGAACGCGCTGTTCAGGTAAATGAGAATTAATTCGTTAAATTGGCATTCCGGAACAGACGGTTTTAAGTGAAAATTGTTCAACAATATTGGAAGAAGGCACGTCCATTGACCTTACGTGAGGCTCTGGAAGACTGTTTTGTGGATCAAAGTGAGCGTGGAAAATCGTTTGTATACAAAAAATATTACGGATATGTCATGGCGGTCGTCCTGCGTTATATAACGATAGAGATAGAAGCCGAAGAAGCCGTTAACGAAAGCTTCGTGAAAGCATTCAGAAAAATTGGATCTTTTGAAATGCATGCCGAGGAAGAAGCGTTGGAGAAGACTTTTCGTTCGTGGTTGGCCCGGATCGCTGTAAATACGTCTATTGATATGTTGCGCGCGCGAAAACCCACAAGCTTTCTAGAAGAAACCTCGGCCGAAGATATACAAGTACATACGGTGGTGATGACGGATCGGTTGGGGGTAGAAGACATCCTGAAGCTGCTGACGCGCTTGCCCGATATTCAACGTTCAATTTTTAACTTGTTTGAAATTGAGGGGTATTCACACGAAGAAATAGGCAGCATGCTAAACATTCCCGAAAGTACGTCCAGAACATACCTCACGCGGGCTAAACAGCGTCTGCGAAAATTATATATAGAAGAATTTAGTGTTTCGCAAAATATACACTTATAAAGGCGAAAGAAAATGAAAGAGCGTAATAAGGAACTGATAGAGCTTATTAAAGAAGAGCTTAAAAATGCGGAGGAACTCCCTTATAAAGAGGGTGCTTGGGAGGCTTATAAATCCAGATATGAACCTGTTCGAAAAGGGAAATATAGGGCGCTTTCTTGGGTAGCAGCCGCTGCTATTGCATTAGCGGGTTTTACGTTCCTATTCCTTAATCCGGTGGATTCGCCGGATACTGTTACGGTCGTGGAATCGCAGCAGCAGCGCTTGCCGTTAAATCAGCCTACCGCTCCGACTACGGTAGAATCCGAAGATGAAGCGTTGCGAACAGCAGCAAATGCCGATCTGAGGGTGTCTATGAACGAAAGTATTCCAAAGAGCCCATTGTCTGTCGCGGCGATACCGGATAGGGGAGCACTAGAGCGCGTCCACTTGCCTGCGGCCAACGAGGCACCCTGGCGGAGCCAAACATTCGATGTAGCAGCTATCCCAGCACCAGAGCGGCTGTCTGTTCCAGTGCGAGAAAAACCACTTGCCACCTTTTCATGGGATGATGATTTGATACCTGGTGAACAAATAAATCCTAATTTTGCTTATCAAAGCGAGGCAGCTCGTCAGGTATCACCCAAAAAAGTACGTCTTACCGATCGGTTGGAACTCGGGGCCTTTGTAAGTCCTTCCACAACCGATCGGAGTTTTGATCTTGGTGGCGGACTTGTTTTCGCTTATCGATTTAATGATAAGCTCGCTCTGCGCACCGGTGCATCCTTTAATCAATACGAAGTCGCGATGCTGCAATCGCAGGTGCGGCAAATAGGAGAGGAAATGAAACAAGCTTCGGCCCCGATAAAGAATACGGACAAACTGATTTCCAAAGAGGCCTCTTCCTTACGGACCAATAGCTTCTTTATGCCCAATTTAAACGCGGTTACAGGCAAGGTACAGACCCTAGATATCCCTTTAGAAATACGATATAATCTCACGAAAGAGTTTTATGCAACAGGAGGGGTTTCCTATGCCGCGGTTTTGTTTCAAGAGCGTTTTGATCATTATGAAGAATCTGCTGGTATACCAACCTATTCCAGCGCTTCCGACTCACCAGAACCTGTCGAGAATCCGGTGACCACGATAAGTACTACCCAAGCAAGTGCTTATGAAAACATCGATAATGGTTTTGGCGGATTTGTGAACTTTTCCATCGGCCGACGTGTAAACATGGGAAAAACCTTAAAAGTTTCGATCGAGCCGTTCGTAAAACTGCCGGTAGGTCAATTTAAACGCGCCGATATGAATTACACTAACGGGGGCATACGTATTATGACCAGTTTTTAAAGCAGGGAGACGAATCCCCCGCTATATTTGGTCAATACGCACCCAACCCATGCCAGCGGCAATAGCGCCCTGTACACCCGGGTCACCATCTTCAAAAACTAGACAGTCTTCTGGCGCGACGCCGAGTTGCTCAGCAGCCAACAGAAAAGGCTGTGGAGAAGGTTTACCTTCTGGTGTTTCGCCAGCGCATACCAAGGTTTCGAATTTTCCCGTCACTTTAATGACATCAAGCGTAATAGATACCGTAGCGCGTGATCCCCCAGAAACAATGCCGATTTTCTTTTTACCTACGTGTTCTAAGAGGTGCTGCAGTACGTAGTCTATCGGTTCCGTTTGTTGGATAAACTCGTCTACGAAAATTCCAGATTTAGTTCGGGCGAAAGCCAAAACATCAATATCGCGTTCGTATCGACGGCCAATTTCCGCTGCAACGTCAACCGTAGGCCAACCCGCAAGTTCTTGTACGATATCGTCGTTTAAATTATCGATCCCATGCACCGCTGCCGCGGCTACATATGCCGCTTTATGAGCAGCCATATTATTCGCAAGCGTTCCGTCTACATCGTATAAGAGCGCTTTATAAGGTTTCGATTTTTCTAATAAAATTTCGAATTTTTTCAGTGACTCAGCATTCATGCCGCAAAAATACATAAAAATGTGATAGCGACACTATTTAATGGCTTTCCTCCGGGCTTTCTCCTTCATGATCAGACTCAGCTCTCGGTTTGTCTGACTACCTACCGAAGTATTCTCCTGTGCCCGACGGAACAGATAGGGCATCACGGCTTTTACTGGGCCATAAGGCATATATTTAGCCACATTAAAACCTGCCTCCGCAAGATTAAAAGAAAGATTGTCGGACATACCCAACAATTGCGAAAAGAAGACATGCGGGTTTTTCGGAGAAATACCCCGTTGCACGATTTCTTGCGCTAACTGAGCGGTGCTGTCTTCGTTATGGGTGCCAGCTACCAGACCTATACGATTAATATGGTTTAGACAGAATGTGATAGCCTGGTTATAATCCAGGTCACAAGCTTCTTTATTAGGTTGAATAGGTGAAGGATAGCCTTTTTCTGCGGCGCGCTGCCGTTCGATTTCCATGTAAGCACCCCGAACAATCTTCGCACCCAGATAAAAGTTTTGTGTCTGCGCATAGGCAAAGTCAGCTTGTAACGATGCAAGCTTATCGTGACGGTATAGCTGGTACGTGTTGTATACAATAACCCCCTCTTTATTATACTTTTCCATCATCTCCCGAGCGATATCGTCAATCGTATCCTGTACCCAAGAATGTTCTGCATCGATCAGTACCGGCTGTCCAGCTGCAAAGCAAGCTTCACAAATGCGGTCTATACGGTCGTAAATCCGGCCAAACTCGGCTTTTTCTGCGGCGGACAAACTTTCTTTAGCATCCATTTTTGCCAGCAGGTCAAACCGACCTAATCCACTTGGTTTAAAAACACAAAACGAAGTATGATCGTTTCCGCGGGCATATTGCACCGTTCGCAAGATTTCTGCACAGTTCGCATCGAAGCTTCCCTCAGCAGCCTTCCCCTCCACGGAGTAATCCAAAATGGTCGTTACCTTGGAGCGCTTTAGCTCCTTCATCGCCGGTTCACAATCCTCGATAGATTCCCCACCACAAAACTGCTTGTAAATGGTGTTGCGAATAATTCCTTCCAGCGGAAGACCGATTCTTAAACCAAAATTTGTTAATGGTGTACCGATTTTGATGAGCGTATTGCTTGATACAAGCTTAAAAAGCCAGTAGGCTTTTTCCAAATCCATATCCGATTTATTTCGAAAAGCAATTTCCGTATTATTAAAATCTAATTGTTCCAAATGCGTGGCACCTATCATGAGCGTAAAATAATAATGGTCAAAATTAAATAATTATTTCCAGCTATTCGTTTCTTTTCGGTAGCCGACAAGGCCGGATCGTTAACGGGAATTATCCTTTTTTTTACCGATATTATGATGGCTTGTGTAGCGATAGTGTATCTTTACAAAAACATACGTTTTAATAGAGAAAAATAACCATGCAAACATTTTCATTAAAGGGAGAGTATATCCAGTTGATACAGTTGTTAAAGGTCATGAATTGGGTCGAACACGGTGCTATGGCCCAGTTCGTGGTCGAAGAAGGCTTAGTTAAATATAACGGGCAGGTAGATTTTAGGAAAAGATTGAAAGTAAAAGTCGGAGACATCGTTGAATTTGATGGACAGCAAGTAAAAATTGTTTAATTTAGTACGCTTATATTTCAAACATCGCAATACATGACAAAACAAATCGCCAGTCTTGGTTATAACGTATTCTTCGAAGACAACTTAGAATCTTTAGCGTCGTTCATTACCGCGCGCAACTATTCCCAGATTTTGGTATTGGTGGATCGGAATACCAACGATCATTGTTTACCCATCTTACAAGCTGCCCTTTCCGAAATAACGGATTACGATATCATTGAAGTCGACCCGGGAGAAGAAAACAAAAATATTGATTTCTGTATTGGCGTTTGGAAAACGATGTTGGATTTCGGTGCAGACCGAAAAGCACTGATGATCAATCTGGGCGGAGGAGTGGTTACCGATATGGGTGGATTCGCAGCCTCTACCTATAAGCGGGGGATAGATTTTATCCAGATTCCGACAACCCTGCTCTCCCAAGTAGACGCCTCCGTTGGCGGTAAGACGGGCATCGATTTGGACAACGTAAAAAATATTATCGGGACTTTTACCCAACCGCAGGCAGTCTTTATCAGCGGAAAATTTCTCGACACATTGGATAAACGGCAGATGCGATCCGGATTTTCCGAAGTCATCAAACACGGATTGATTTACGATAAAGATCTGTTTTACAAGACAAAAATAGTGGATTTAGATCAAGATGATTTAAGTGATATTGTTTTTCGCTCCGTGGAAATTAAAAATGCCGTCATTACCGAAGACCCGACCGAAAAAGGACTCCGGAAAATCTTGAATTTCGGACACACCATCGGGCACGCTATTGAGGGATACTCGCTACTGCATGATACCGATCCGCTATTACACGGAGAAGCCATTGCATTAGGCATGATCTGCGAGGCATATATTGCACACAAAGCAAACGGGCTGTCGGCCGCCGATATGGCAGCGATCGTAGAAGCATTTGACCATCGTTTCGAACGTTATACGTTTTCCGAGGAGATCTATCCCGAACTCATCGCCTTGATGCAAAACGACAAAAAGAACGAGGGCAAAAGATTAGGCTTTGCCTTATTAAGCGAGATCGGAACCTGCGATCATACCCTTTACATCGCCGAAGAATTGATTATCGAAAGCCTGGATTTTTACAGAAACGGAAAAGCATCATGAAACCTATTTTACTCACTATAATGATAACGCTACTTTCGGCACCCACCTTTGTTGGTTACAGCCAAGATCGGGTATTGGTTTTTACAAAAACGGCTGGTTTCCGCCATAAAAGCATTCCGAAAGGAGTAGCGACGGTTACCACATTATTACAAAGAGAAGGTATAAGCGTGGTACACAGTGAAGATTCCCGCTATTTCTGTACGGATAGTTTAAGTCAATTTGGCGCTGTCCTATTCTTAAGCACCACGGGCAATATATTAGATAACGAGCAGAAAGCAGCCTTTCAGCAATTTATCCGATCGGGTAAAGGCTTTGTGGGTATACACGCTGCATCCGATACCGAGTTTGAATGGCCATGGTATGGCGAACTAGTTGGGGGGTATTTTACGCGGCATCCACAGGTGCAAGACGCCAAAATAGACATTGTTGACGGCACACATCCCTCAACCAAACATCTGCCGGCGATTTGGTGGCATAAAGACGAATGGTACGATTTCCGAGACATACAACCTGGTTTGCATATTTTGATGACGCTCGACGAGCAAAGTTATGAAGGCGGAACCATGGGGAAGTTCCACCCCATAGCGTGGTTTCGGGAATTTGATGGTGGGCGGACTTTTTATACCGGACTTGGGCATACCGATGAATCTTTCGATAGCATTCCTTTTCAAAAGCATATTGTGGGTGGTGTAAAGTACGTATTAAAGCATGCAGATGAATAAATGGCTGATTTCCTTTTTTATTTTTCTTTCCATGATGCCCTGTATGGCGCAGGATATGTCTCTTATCAAAAAAGAGTTAGATCAATCAGCTGTACTAAATAATCATGTATTTGGATTTAGCCTATATGATATCGGTCACAACCGATTTTTGCTAGGCCACCAGGAGGATAAGCATTTTACACCCGCCTCCAATACGAAGATATTCACCCTTTTTACCGCACTTCAAAACTTAGGAGACACGATCCCCGCCTTACACTATATCGAAAGGGGGGATTCGTTAATTTTTTGGTCCACGGGCGATCCTACCTTTCTACATCCTAAGTTGGACGTCGGTAAAGCGTACCATTTTTTAGCAAGCTCTGCTAAAAAGCTTTATTATGCGGCGGATGTGGTGGAAACAGAACCGTTTTATCGCATGGGCTGGGCTATGGAAGATTACGATGCGTACTACCAGCCGGAGATCAGTACATTTCCTATCTATGGTAATGTAGCGACCTTTCGAGAAGAAGGGAATAAGCTCAGGATATTTCCGGCGCGATTCCAAACCAGCATAGCTGTCGGCGATACCGGTGGTAACAAATTTGAAGTTCGTCGCAGTTGGACAAGTAACACATTTTTACAGAATGGCCACCGCGTTCCGAAAAATTACGTTACCCAGAAGCCCTTTCGATATACCGATACACTATTTAAAGAATTACTTCAGGATACCTTGCGTAAAGCGATAGAAATCATCTCGTATTCGAAGCCTACTGAAGTAGATACCTTATTTGGTGCAGCTACGCGCGACGTCCTCCGCGAAATGATGTTGGTCAGTGACAATTTTCTCGCCGAACAGCTCTTGATGGTCGTAGCCAACCATCGATACGGCACGTTTAACACCGTCCGTTTACGAAAAGACATGGCTGCCGCATTTCATGCCGCCCTTACCGATCAGATCGATCTGTATGATGGAAGCGGTTTATCGCCCTACAACAAAGTGACCCCACGGAGTATCGTCGAGTTATTACTGATGATAGCGGGCGAAGTTCCCGATGTCCAAGCGTTACGGTACCTATTTGCCGCCGGTGGCAGAGAAGGAACGCTTAAAAATACTTACCAGCTAGATAGGGGCGTGCCCTTTGTATGGGCAAAAACAGGAACGCTAAAGGGTGTGTATTGCCTGAGTGGTTATATCCAGACACGTAGCGGACGCCATTTAGCCTTTTCGTTTCTTCATAACAATTTTGTCGGACCTGCAAGCCCCGTACGACAAGAGGTTGCCCGGATTATCACGGCTATCCGGAAGAATTATTGAGTAAGCAATTCCTATTTTTTACTATCTTCGCTATGATTTATGCGTGTTATTGAAAAAAACAACAAACGCCTGATTCGCTCTTGGTCGATGTTCGACTGGGCGAACTCTGCTTATAACCTCGTTATTACGTCGACTATCTTTCCGGCTTATTATACGGCAATTACCCAGACGCCGGAAAAAGGAGACTTCGTTAACTTTTTTGGATTCGAGATTATCAATACCGCGCTTTCCAATTTCGCTTTGGCTTTTTCCTATCTTTTCATGGCGCTTCTACTGCCTTTTGTTTCCTCTTACGCCGATGTAAGGGGGAAAAAGAAAACCATGATGATGTTCTTTACCTATTTTGGAGCAATAGCCTGTATGGGCTTATTCTTTTTTAAACTCGAAACCCTGGAACTGGGCGTGATATTGTTTGGGTTAGCAGCCATGGGCTATATTGGCGGAGTACTATTTAATAATTCCTATTTACCCGAGATCGCTACCGTCGATAAACAAGATAAAGTGAGTGCACAAGGCTTTGCTTATGGGTACGTTGGCTGTGTAACCCTGCAGATGATTTGCTTGGTTTTTATTTTGCAGCCAGCATGGTTTGGTATTACCGATCCATCCGTTGGTCCGCGATTATCCTTTTTGCTCGTCGGCTTGTGGTGGGCCGGCTTCTCTACGATTCCATTTGTTGCCCTCCCCGGGAATAAAAAATCGGCTGTCAGAGCCTCTAAGAAAATATTCCGTACGGTCATCATCGAGTATCGTATCGTATGGAGGCGCATACGAAAAATGCAACGCATTCGTCGGTTTTTGCCCGCTTATTTCTTTTATGCCGCAGGCGTGCAAACAGTCATGATTGTTGCCGCTGCCTTTGGTGCTAAAGAACTTCAACTGGAAAGTGCTAAATTAATCATTACGATATTGTTAATACAATTGGTTGCCATATTTGGTGCCTTTCTGATGTCTAAACTTTCCGGTGTTTTTGGCAATATAAAAGTTTTGATGCTCGTGATTCTGGTTTGGATGGGAGTCTGCGTCTCCGCGTTTTTCATCCGTACCGAAATGGAGTTTTATATGTTGGCATGTGTAGTAGGTTTAGTAATGGGAGGCATACAGTCGCTTTCGCGTTCAACCTATTCAAAACTACTCCCCGAAAATAGTAAGGATACCGCCTCTTTTTTTAGCTTTTACGATATTACTGAAAAATTGGCCGTTGTACTCGGGCTATTTTCTTTTGGATTAATTGAGCAGTTTACCCATAATATACGCTATTCTGCTCTATTTCTCTCCGTATTTTTTATAATTGGATGTGGTTTGCTCTTTCGCATGCTAAGATTTAATAAGGTGATGACGTTATGAAAGTAGAACTTTTTATACCCTGTTTTGTAGATCAGATTTATCCGGAAACTGCTTTCAGTACAGTGAAATTACTGCAAAAGGCAGGTTGTGAAGTTGTTTACAATCCCAAGCAAACCTGTTGCGGACAACCCGCCTATAACGCAGGGTTTTGGGACGAAGCCAAAACGATAGGTTTGAAATTTCTGGAGGATTTTTCTGAAGACCATTATATTGTGTCGCCGTCGGCTTCTTGTACCGGTATGGTTAAAAATGGATACGACGACTTATTCACCAATTCTACGGTACATAATCGTTGCCGAACCATACAATCGAACATCTACGAACTGAGTGACTTTTTAGTAAATGTGCTCAAAAAAGATTATTTTGGAGCAGAATTAGTAGGTCGGGCCGTGTATCACGATTCGTGTGCAGCCTTAAGGGAATGTAATATTAAAGATGAACCCCGGCAGCTGCTATCCCACGTAGGTGGCCTAGAAGTGGTTCCGATGCGTGACCAGGAAACCTGTTGCGGATTCGGTGGCACTTTTGCCGTAAAATTCGAAGGTATTTCGGCAGCGATGGCCGAACAAAAAGTACAAAATGCCATGGCGGTTAAAGCTGACTATATTATTTCGACAGATAGCTCCTGTCTATTGCAATTACAGGGTTACATTGACAAGCACCAACTTCCCGTCAAAACCAAACACCTTGCGGATGTATTGACTGCCGGATGGGCCAATATTTAAGGTAATGGACAGGCTGGAGAAAGAATAATTACCGGTTGCCGTAATCGATTTTTTACAAAATTAAAAATGGAGATAACCGGAAAAACTGGAATTTTTATTTTCTTTGTAGCAAAGTAGCCAAAATCAATTAGGCAATCGCCTAATAATTTTGTTTTTATGATAATAACTTTGAAGAGATGAATCAACAGAAAGAAGACGGAGTCCTGGTTAATCACCTGGCCGAGCAGGGCATTGATAGTAAAATGGTGATGGGCCATCCCGCAAGTTTATTTGTATTGTTTTTTACAGAAATGTGGGAACGCTTTAGTTACTACGGGATGCGTGCCCTGTTGACCGTATTTCTTATTACAGAAGTAGCCAAAGGAGGATGGGGATGGACAAATGCAGAAGCCATGCAACTTTACGCCTGGTACACCGGATTGGTTTACCTTACACCGTTGATCGGGGGGATGATTGCCGATAAACTTACAGGATACCGTCAGGCGATTACTTTGGGGGCATTGATTATGACCCTAGGGCACCTTTCCATGGCCTTTGAAACCATTACGCCGAACTTTTTTTACGTCGGCTTGGTATTCATGATATTAGGAAACGGTCTGTTCAAACCGAATATTTCCTCTATGGTCGGGCAACTTTATCCAGACACCAGCTCGAAGAAAGATGCCGGATATACCATTTTCTATATGGGCATTAACGCCGGTGCATTTTTAGGCATGTTGCTTTGTGGCTATATCGGTGAGAAAATCGGTTGGCATTACGGTTTCGGTTTAGCGGGTGTATTTATGTTCTTTGGTATGCTACAATTCTTCTTCGCGCAGAAGATTTTCGGTGTGATCGGCGAAAAACCCGATAAAAATCCGCAGCTTGAGGAGCAGGTAAAGCATGCTACCGACGACGATACACCTAAACATGTGGTGCGTGATCGGCTGATTGTAGTAGGGGTACTGATGTTTGCCAGTTTGTTCTTTTTCTTCGCATTCGAGCAGGCAGGCGGGTCGATGTCTATATTTGCCAAAGATTATACCCAACGGGTTTTAGAGGGTAACGCGGGCCTTACTTTTAAGTGGGTCGATGCCGCACTAACGATATTTCCAATTATAATCGTGACTTGGGTACTCTATAGTCTGGCAAAAAAGATTGCTAAAACCTATCCTTTAACGATTTTCTTTACGGCACTATCTTTTGCCATCATTTGGGGCCTCGGTATATGGAAAGTATATCGTGAATTTAGCGCAGAGCAAACCGAAGTAACCGTTTCCTGGTTCCAGATTTTGAATTCCTTCTTTATAATTACCTTAGCTTCTTCCTTCAGTAAAATGTGGGAAAAAGTATGGAATCCTTCCGGACCGGTGAAATTTGCCATGGGGCTACTTTTAGTAGGCATCGGCTTTATTGCTTTGGCCTTCGGTGCAAGCAGTATACCTCAGGGCGCTACAACGGCGTCTGTTAGCATGATTTGGCTTATACTAGCGTATTTTTTCCATACCACAGGCGAATTATGTTTATCGCCTGTAGGCTTGTCTTACGTAAGTAAGCTCTCGCCCAAGAAATTAGCAGGCTTACTCTTCGGACTCTGGTTTACCGCCTCTGCCATTGCCAACTTTATTGCCGGTATGACAGGGTCTTATATTGACAAGATATCACAAACCTATTCGATGTCGGTATTCTTCTATATCATAGCTGCTATTCCGATGCTTGTTGCCGTCTTGTTATTGCTGTTTAATCCGATGTTGAAGAAGATGATGCATGGGATTAACTAATATTTCTTTTTTTTTAAAAAAAAAGAATGAAAAAATCGTCGCTTCGGATATTTGAGATCATGGATTGTACTAAGGATGAGTTTCTACATACCTCAAATATCCGGATGCGACCTTTAATCTTAAGGGGGGATTAGTGCAAATCTTAATATAGTGGATACGGTAGAATCGTTTAGTCTTCAGATATCCGGATGTGACCTTCAAGCTTAAAAGAGGATTAGTGCAAATCTTAAATTTTTATAACAGGTGACCGACAGTTTAGTTATTATTCCGACCTATAACGAAAAGGAAAATATAGCGAAAATCATCCGAAAGGTTTTTTCCTTGGGTGTTCCTTTTGATGTTCTGATCGTTGATGACGGATCACCGGATGGTACTGCGGGTATTGTTAAAGCACTCCAGCAGGAATATCCCGATCGTCTATTTATGGAGGAAAGGACTGGGAAACTGGGGTTGGGAACTGCCTATATTCATGGATTCCGGTGGGCACTGCAACGGCACTATAGCTATGTTTACGAGATGGATGCGGATTTTAGTCACAATCCTGAAGACTTACTTCGCTTACGTCAGGCATGTTTGGAGGGAGCTGATATGGCAATCGGTTCGCGCTATATCAAAGGCGTTAACGTCGTAAACTGGCCCATGAGCCGGGTGCTAATGTCGTATTTTGCCTCCGCGTATGTGCGACTTATTATGCGTATCCCCATTCAAGATGCCACGGCCGGCTTCGTATGCTTTTCACGGAAAGTATTGGAAACGATTCCCTTGGACAACATTAGGTTTATCGGTTACGCTTTCCAGATCGAAATGAAATTTACGGCCATCAAATACGGGTTCAAACTCGTCGAAGTCCCTATTATATTTACCGATCGCACCGAGGGCGTTTCTAAAATGAGTACACACATATTCAGAGAAGCATTTTTCGGCGTTATACAGCTCAAAGTCGAGAGTTGGTTTAAGAAATATAAATAGTTAACTTCGCGTATATATGAATGAGTATCTTGATCCCAATCCAGAAAAGCTAAATCCTGTTGATAGAGATATAGAAAGGGCGTTACGTCCGCAGGTTTTTGAGGATTTTACAGGACAGGCGAAAATTCTAGAAAACCTCTCTATTTTTGTTAAAGCAGCAAAACTGCGTAGCGAAGCCCTAGATCATGTATTGCTGCATGGCCCTCCCGGATTAGGTAAAACCACATTATCACATATTATCGCCAACGAAATGGGCGTGAATATTAAGATTACCTCTGGACCTGTTTTAGATAAACCGGGTGATCTAGCCGGTTTGCTGACGAATCTGGAAGAAGGCGATGTATTATTTATCGACGAAATTCACCGATTAAGCCCGCTAGTTGAAGAATATCTTTACTCCGCTATGGAGGATTTTAAGATTGATATTATGCTGGAAACTGGTCCCAATGCCCGCTCGGTACAAATTTCCTTAAATCCTTTTACCCTTATTGGTGCAACGACCCGATCCGGCTTATTAACGGCGCCTTTACGTGCCCGATTTGGTATTAATTCACGACTTCAGTACTATGACGCTAAGCTGTTGACTACAATAACGTTAAGGTCTGCTCATATTTTAAATACACCGATCACAGAAGAAGGCGCTTATGA
Organism: Sphingobacterium sp. FBM7-1; assembly: GCF_020687765.1. Classification (GTDB taxonomy): domain Bacteria; phylum Bacteroidota; class Bacteroidia; order Sphingobacteriales; family Sphingobacteriaceae; genus Sphingobacterium. Next base: position 256,585 of record NZ_JAJEWJ010000001.1, read on the forward strand.
GATAGCGCGAAGAAGTCGGGGTACCCCTCGAATCGCTAATGCCTTATTACGCAGAACACGGGATTTTGCGCAAATTAAGGGGAACGGCTCGGTTGATAAAGCTATCGCACAGTACGCGTTGAATGCGTTGAACGTTGACGAAAACGGACTGGACGAAATGGATAATCGGATTCTGACAACAATCATTGATAAATTCAAAGGCGGGCCCGTCGGATTAAAAACAATCGCTACAGCAGTCGGTGAGGATGAAGGAACGATCGAAGAAGTGTACGAACCGTTCTTGATTCAAGAAGGCTATCTCATGCGTACATCCCGGGGCCGCGAATGTACCGAACTGGCCTTTAAACACCTAGGACGAAATACATTCCATAAAGGAAATACCTTGTTTTAAACCATCCTCGTCCAAACCCTTTTAGCTGTGCTGGCCCCTTAAAAACATTATTCACCATAAAACTTAGGATTGAAGTTCACCAAAAATAATTGTTCGGTAGCGCGGGTGATCGCGGTATAGAGCCAGCGCAGAAACTCCGTGTTGAGCATCTCATCGTTTAAATAGCCTTGATCGACAAATACACAAGGCCATTGCCCTCCCTGTGCTTTGTGACAGGTAATGGCATAAGCAAACTTAATCTGTAAAGCATTGTAATAAGGGTCTTTTTTGATAGCCTCTAAGCGATCTTTTCGAGTTGGTATATCCGCATAATCCAAAGCGATCGATTCATATAATTGCTGCTGTTGTTCACGGGGCATGTTAGCCGCATCCACATGTAAGCTATCGAGCAATACCCGGCATACAACCGGTTCCAGCTCATCATCGTCTACAAATTCGAGGGATATATCCGCAAAGCGGAAACCATGTTGATCATGTATGTTACCCACCTTCCGCACTTTTGCCAAATCTCCGTTGGCGATGAAGCCCGTATTTTTCTCGTCGTGTTGCTGTAGCCAATAATAGTTGTTGCGTACGACCATGACGAGGTCGCCACCCGTAATTTCTTCGTCGCGAAAGAGTATTTGATTCCGAATATGCTGGTTATATAAGTTTGCAGATTTATTGGATCGGCAGATAACGATGGTGTTTTCGATGTCAAAACGATCATAGCTATAATGTAAGCCCTCCAGCAGCCGATCACCATTCATCCGGAAAATATCCGTGAATCCCTTGGTATGGAATTGCGGAAATGGTAGACTAGCTTCCTGCTTTTCCAAATCAATATCATCCCGCACTTTGGTTGCATTGTACAATATACCGGAAGCCTTTTGCTGTCGTACCACCTCCCGGAGCTCATAGTGAAAAACCCGTAGGTGATAATTCGCTTCGAGGTAATTCGGATCTAGCGCGGGGCTTTCCAACATGCCCACCGGTGGTAGCTGTGCGGTGTCTCCGACAAACAACAGGCAGCAGTTTTCGCCGGATTGCACATAGCGAATCAAATCGTCCAATAAGCTCCGGGAGAAAAATTGCTCGCCGGAATCGGATATCATAGAAGACTCATCTACAATAAACAAGGTGTTTTCATGTAGATTTTCTGCTAAGGTGAAATCCAGTTCGAGCGTTGCAGCCGTTTTTTTGCGATATATTTTTTTATGGATGGTCAACGCCTTTCTTCCCGAATAGTATCGCATGACTTTGGCGGCACGCCCTGTAGGCGCTAGGAGGACAGATCTTTTCTGTAGCGTGGGTAGCATCTTCACCAATGCACTGATGATCGTTGTCTTCCCCGTACCCGCATATCCCTTTAACAGGAAGCAGGTATCGGTACGAAAAGTAGTCAGGAACTCGTCTAAACGTGAAAAAGCCTCCCGCTGCTGTTCGGTAGGTGGCCATACAAACTGTTGGACAAGCAGGTTCTGGATATGCATGATCAAAGTTATGCAAAAGGTTGGTCATATCGATTTGAAAAGCTAATTTTGTTGAGGGACTGCAACAACCCAGCGTATGAAATACACATCAAAGAATTTTCATTTACATTATATACCACAGTATAAACTGTTCGTTAAAGCCGATTTTTTAGAAGACACCTTGATCGTTGTGGATGAATCCAATCAGGTCCAGGCTATGTATCGCTATCCATCCAACGAACCAGACGCCGAAGCGATCAAGCTGTTGGGCTTACCGTTTCAGCATGTATTTGTCAGTTTGCCCGTGCAGAGTTTAGTGTTTATTCCGACCGAAGTTTATCAAGTAGAGCACCAAGCGTTATATCAGGAGTTTTTACTGGACAATCACGCGGACCGGACACAAATTTACCCTTTAGATAATTTAGGCGTAACAGCTTGTTACCAATACGATCTGTTGTTATACAACCGTTGGCATACGATCTTTCCGCATGCTAAATTTGTGACTGATTTCCAAGTGATCCTAGAAGAGGTACAAGGATATATTCCGATGCAAGGCGAAGTGTTAGGGGCACATTTCAACAATACGCAGGTAGCGCTTTACGCTTTTAAAAACGGACAGTTTTTGTTTTATAATATATTCGACTTCCAACACGTAGACGATTTAAACTATTTTGTGTTGACTACCTGTCAGGCTTTTGACTTGCATATCAAGGTACATAAGCTATTGATCTCGGGTATCGATTCAGAACATGCCTATAGCGAGGCGCTTGCTCACTTCGCAAATCGGACGGAGTTTATGCATGCGCGCACAGATCTACATGCGGACGATGAAGAGGTACAGCGCGAAGTCCGTAAGTTGAATTTCATAGCCGATGGTTCTGTATGCGTATCATAGGTGGAAAATATGGGGGCCTGCGCTTATCCCCGCCAGCTAATTTGCCTGTCCGCCCCACGACGGATATCGCCAAGGAAGCGCTATTCAATATACTGGATAATCGGATTGAGCTAGACGAATGTGACTGTTTGGATCTTTTTGCCGGAACGGGTAATATCAGTTTCGAACTAGCTTCACGGGGTGCTCGAACGGTCGAGGCGGTCGATATTCACTTCAAATGCTTGCAATTTATTAAAGAGGCGGCAAAGAAACTTAACATCGAGGTTATTGATACGCGAAAAGCGGACGTACTGAAATATATCGGAACGTGTAAAAACCAGTATGACTTTATTTTTGCCGACCCGCCCTACGATCTGCCCGCTTTACCACAATTGGCTAACCTGATTTTGGAAAAAAGCTTGTTGAAGCCCAGCGGAACCCTGGTGGTTGAGCATCCTTCTGTACGAAAAATGGATGAATCTCCATTTTATGTAGAAACCCGAAAATATGGATATTCTTCGTTTAGCTTTTATAAACTAGAGTCTTAAACCTTTAATCGGATTGGATATGAAGACAGCTGTTTTTGCCGGATCATTTGATCCGTTTACGTTTGCCCATCAAAATATCGTTGAGCGGGGTTTATCGTTGTTTGATAAAGTGGTAATTGCCGTGGGCGTAAATAGTTCTAAAAAAGGATTGATGCCTTTCGAAGATCGGGTGGAGGCTATTGCGACCTTATTTGATGCTAATGAAAGAGTAGTGGTGACCCAGTTTTCGGGGCTTACCGTCGAGTTTTGTAAGGAAATAGGCGCCCAGTACCTGTTGCGCGGTTTACGGAATACGACAGATTTCGAATTTGAAAATGCTATTGCCCAGAATAACCTTTTACTCGACCCAGAAATAGAAACCTATTTTTTAATGGCCCAATCAGGACTAGCACATATATCTTCGACGATCGTCCGTGATATTTTACATCATCAGGGCGATGTATCCGCATTGGTACCCAAGGCGGTTTTAAAATATATTACAGGCTCATCACATCCAGGCTAGTTTGTCTCCTTGCTAAAGACCGATGTCTTAAATCATTGTATTTAGTTACGTAACACGACGGAAGACGTAAACACTTTTGGACTGTTGGTGATCACTTCTGGAACGCAAGTGTTTACTTTCGCGCTATTTGTAATTAATGTTGGCGTACAAGTGATCAATTCTGGCCTGCAAGTGTTTACAATCGCACTATTTGTGATCACTTACAGCGCATAAGTAATCACTGCTGGCATACAAGTGTTCACTGTTGCCGTATTCGTGATCACTTACAGCGCATAAGTAATCACTGCTGGCGTGTATGTGTTTACTGTCGCGCTATTTGTGGCCACCTTCGGAGCATAAGTGATCACTGCTGGCGTGCACGTGTTCACTATTGTCGTATTTGTGATCACTTACGGCGTATAAGTGATCCGTGCTGCTGTATCTGTGAACACTTTGGGCGCATAAGGGTTTACGGCTGCAGCATTTGTGATTATTGCTGGCGTATAAGTGATCACTGTACAGGTATCGCTGCTGTCTCATTATGTATGACTATGGCAGCGTCAGGTATGACGTTTCTCCTGTAGTGTATCACTTTTACGCCGCAGCTTATAGCTTATGCGGCGGAACATATACTTTGTGCACCATACGGTATAACGATTACGCCGTCTCGTATAAGTTTCTCGCGTTTCTGTCAGCGTTTTATCCGATAGGCGATATGATTTGGCGCAGCACGTCTACCTTTTGGATCATAACGTATAGCTACAGAACGATCACGCAGACGTTTTCGTCCATCACGTATACGTAACGGTAAGGAGCTACTCACCTCATGAACTGCATTTCTGACGAATAGACGCATTTTTTCGACGAATTTTGGCGCGAGGTGACTAAAAGTGCAAAGAAAATATGCCCTTGTGCGGAACAATATGCACGCACAGACCCCAAGTTGGTCAGACCGCCTTTCTATATTTGCACCGAAAATTTGACAGGGGCAGGGAAATTCCACGAGATTTGGTGCACAGCGGGTCACTCGATCTTTCGTTTTAGTATGCTTTATATTTGTATAAATGTGATGATGTTGTTGTACGAAATGCGCCTCAACATAAATATTTATCCAGATTCCCTAAGGGGAGAACCTCGAACATCCAATGCCATCAAATAAATGATACGAAATTTCCGAAATACTTTCCGAGCCGCCGCAGACGCATGGGATTTAATGGATTAGACGAACACTACGTCCGCCCAATCCGTACCTTCCGACCTTTTATTTTCTGGTTATTAGCCTGCTTAATTATACTGGCGGCGACGCTACGCTCCACCGCGACATAGGATTCTTTGTCCTTAACCTCGATGATACCGACCTGTTCTTTTGATATGCCATCCAAGTGTAGCAAAAAGCCAACAATATCGATCTTGTTGATTTTATCTTTTCTGCCGCCGCTTATATAAAGTGTTGCAAAGGGCGAATTCGGCGGAAGGGGATACTCCTCTTCTAATACGACGGTTTCGCTATCCGCCGGTACATACGGATATTCTTCTTCGGGCTTCAAAATCACATATACTTCGCCGCTCGCCTGCATCCGTGCTGTCCGCCCGTTACGGTGGATAAATGCGTCGGCTTTATAGGGCAGTTGGTAATGGATGATGACATCAACTTCGGGTATATCTAAGCCACGGGCCGCAAGATCTGTGGTAATAAGGATTCGGTTGGAATTGTTACGGAATTTTAACAAAGCCAGCTCACGATCTTGCTGCTCTAGACCGCCATGAAACATGTCGTGGATAATCTCTCTGTTTTCGAGCAGTTCGCTAATATGGTCTACGGCCTCGCGGTGATTACAAAATATGAGCGTTTTCTTTTCGCCATTTTTACAGAGCAACTTAAACAAGGTGCTCAGCTTATATTGTGCCGGTGTGACTACTTTTTTGATGGTAAGCTTAGGCGCAGCATCGGCATCGGCAGAAAAATCGACGGTCACAAAATCGCCAATCCCGGTAAAATCTGGGATTTCTTCCATTTTTGTGGCGGAAGTCAAAATCCGATGCTTTAGCTGAGGGAGTTGTTCGATGATAAACTGCATCTGCTCCTGAAAGCCGAATTCTAAGGATTTATCAAACTCATCAAGCACTAGTGTACGGATGGTTGATGGATCGATGTGTTCTCTTTCGATATGGTACATGACCCGTCCTGGCGTACCGATTAATAAACTCGGTGCTTCCCGAAGTTTCCGTCTTTCGGTTTTTGTATCGTTGCCACCGTATACACAGGTGATTTTGAATCCGGTAAGTGCCTTACGCATAACCTGTTCAATTTGGAGTGCCAATTCCCGTGTAGGAACCAAGATCAGGCCTTGAACACCGTCTTTATCTGTTTGAAGATGTTTGGCCAGCAATAACGCAAAGGCTAGTGTTTTACCACTTCCGGTAGGCGAGTGTAAAAGGAAGTCTTTTTTGCGGTCATAGCTGTCCAGGACGGCTTGTTGCATCGGGTTCAATGATGCGATCTGCATCCTGCTTAAAATCTGTTGGAGCTCCATGGGCCAAATTTACGGATTAATAATGGACAAAACTGTTATCAAAAAAGCAAAACTTTGGCACGGTGATTGCTTCAATGTATGCAATTCATAATTTAGGTTAATAATTGGTTAGTTAGTAAAGGCTTCAATCTCCCCGGTTGGAGCCTTTTTTTATGGATCATATTGTATTTGTCCGGATAGGCGTAATCGGTTTGGATTCACGACAATGGTCTCTAGCGTTATTTGAAAGGACTTTCTGCGAAGTGGAGCGAAGAGCTGATCCCAAGATGACGGCAGATGACGAAAATCGACCTTTAAAGAAAAGGGACTGCTAGTGGATGCAAATGTGGGCGTAAATTCTTTATCCTGTTTTGTAGACAGTAGGATCAGACTATCTGTAATATATTTATTAAATTGATAAAATAGTTTTCCGGGTAAGGCAGCCGCTAACGGCGTACCGCCTTTCCAAAGGCTTTCGATGACAGGTACGCTGCTTTCCTGTATTTCTTTTTTCTCGATGCTGTTAAAGTCTTCATCGTAATCATAGCTAATGATGGTGTCGTGCTGTACGGTGGTGGCGGAACGTACCAATACATCCACGTAATCAAACGTTTGTAGGGCTAGCGTCTTCGGATCGAGATCGGAGAAGGAAGCGAGGCTATGGGGAATAAAAGGTGTTTCCCTAAGGGGTAAGTTGCTCCGTAACGTTATAAATGCATCGTCTTCCGCCAGTATGCGTTGTTGGAAAAGGGTGGGGATAGCGCTGTCTAAATTCCAGCTACCGGATAGTTGGATATGGCCGGCTGCTACTTCAGCAAACAATTGAAAGGTTCCATCGGCGTGCCGGTAACTGATATGTTTTTGTGGATACGCGGCGGAGTGAAAATCTAAATCCTCTATGTACACCCAGCTGTCCATCGCTTTCCATATGGCGTGCATATCGCCGTTCTCTTCTGGTTGTATGCCGGTGAAACGAAATAATAGGTATTGATCATTATAAAGTACATCTACACCGGAGTAGAGATGGGTAAAAGAGAAAGGCTGTTCGGCCTGCCCGATAGGCTGTACGACTGCGGCTCCCTGTTGTTTTAAAAAGACGCCCCATTTTTCGGGGCTTGTTATTTTTTGAATGGTGTAAAACGTGAGTGGATGATCTTTCAGACTAAAAAAGTGGATGTGAGCGGGTATGTAAATCCCCGCGTTTGTCCAGTTTTCAAATGTTAAGAAACCAGATGCCGATCGGGTGCTATCCGTTTGCTGTGTAAAGAAGGACGACATATTGTCGAGCAATAAGTCATCCAGCGCGACGGATACAACCGCTTGGCTTTGGGGATGTATATACTGTTTAAGTGCTTTGTTTTTTCGGAATAGGTATAAAGCAACGATGGTACCGGCTGCTATAACCAGTACCATCGCGATAATCCATAATGTTCGTTTCATGAACGCTGTTTATTAGTTATCTATCGTCTTCATTAATTCTTGTAACAGATATTGTAATGCATTTGTTTCCTGTTTGGGGAAATCCACCGCTAGTTCTCCGGCTATTCGGCCTTTTTTCTTGCCTTGTGCGGTAATCCGGATATCGCCGTAGGAAGATAAATTGTTGACCAAATAATCCCAGCTTGATAGCACAGGTATCCCTAGTCGATTGATCGTTTCGGGGATTTCGGAGAGATGGGTCACGGCGGTCAAATTATTTGTGAAAATCTGTTTTTTTATTTGTTTATCGCGTGACGGTTGAAAGCGATTTTCGTGGATCGCTGTAAGCTGCTCCTCATGGTTGCTGACAAAGATGATATCGTCCTTGAATAGAACGTAGATGGTCTCGTCTGCGGGACCGCCCGTGATGTGATAGATGCCATCGGTTTGGAATACATGGTCTTTGCTTTCTCCGATTTTCAATATTTTCTTATAGATGCGTTGATCTTTTGATGTAAACATCCACAAAAAAGTGGGTATATAATCGTCTTTTACTTTTGTTATCTCTTTATAGTCAAAGGTATCTTCGTCGTACTCATAATCGATATATTCCTTTTTCACTTTTTTCATCTCATTGATAAACAGCAGGTGATCGCCTCCCATGACCTGCGCGATGGCTTTCTCGTCTAAGGCGATTTCTAAAGCTGTAGCCACAACACCTGCGATCTCGCCAACTGAAAAGTACATCATGGAGCCATAGAGCTGCTCCACCATGCGTGGGAAGCTCTTTAGATAGGCTTCTGAATTGAAGTTAAGCGACATATAACCGATGTGATCCGCGGGTATATAACGCGCAAACTTACGGTTCATTTTATTTTTGTATACGGGTTTGATCAGGCGATCCATCTCTCTGGATAATTGTACAGAACCGGCTAATTTTAAGGTATGTTTATCCTGCACTAAATCCAAGACGATGTCTTGATAGGCATAGGCCAGCTTTTCGATTTGACCCGTAAAGGAATAGCCTAGTTCGGGCAGGTAATAGGGGAGCGATTGGCTATATAGGCTCATTAAGTTTTTCGCCCAAAAATGAACTAACGTGTTGTTTTTATCGAATTTAGTCAAAAATTTGTGTGTACTTGCATTTTTGGCGGGCTGGAGGTAATGGACGAAATCGTGTGCCAACCAAGATGCGAAAGCTTCGTTACGAAGCGAATCGTTTTGTTCATTTAGCGCCATTTCCATTTGATAGCTTTCATCTGAATAGCTATCATACAGGGAATAATCGTCGTATTCTAGGGTGTCCGCTGTTTCTTCCGCCGACGCGAAACCTTCAAAATCATAGGCTTCCCATTCTGTTTCTACCGTATCTGCCCACCCATAGTCAGCAATGTCTTCTGAAGGCATTATCTCCGTGAGTTCTTCATGGTAGATGTCTGCAGGTGGTGAGGGGATTTCTCCATAGGTCGCTGATACTAGACCGTAACGTTGTGCGACAGAGTCGTTGTCAAAATAATAGCGGCGCGCATCACCGGTTAATATGAATAAGCTGTGTTCATTCCAAGCTACTTGCGTTTTTTTATCGGCACTAACCCGGCGTTCATATCCCTGTGAAGCGGGCGCAGCTGAAAATTTGCTAAAAAGATTTGTTCCGACTTGATGTTCTGCCTTTAAGGGGAGAAGAATACCTGTATAATAGGAGCTATCGGTATCCGTCCGATAGATATAGGCATTTCGGTCGTAGGATAAGTCCAGGTCATGGATGTTTTCTATGGACATCTCTGCGTCACCGATAGTTTCGAACGCTCCCGTTTTTTCCAATAGTTCGTTTATCATTTCAAAAGAGCTATGTTTTACGATAGCTTCGTTGTTGATAACCACAACAAAGGATGCGTTTTCGGGTACTTGTTGGATGAGGTCTTGCTGTCCGTAACTGGTAGCGGCCACGGAAAGGCCTAAGCATGTAGTAATAAGATTTTTAGTGAAATTCATTTTCTATTTTACGAGCGTGATTGTATTTGTTAAATGGGTTGATCCGTTGATCAGATCAAGTGCTTTTACCTTTAAAAAAACCGCCTGTTTATTGGCCGATATTTTCGCGTTTTTATGGCTTTGTGATTGGATGTTTTTATCAAAGCGGATAATATTGGTGTAATAGGCGTCGGCGAATAGATTTTTATCGTCGTTGGGAATTTTTGAAAATTCTTTTGCCAGGTGAGGCGTGTAGGTGTAAGAACGGTTAAAGGTTTGTGAGGTGGCGTCGTATCGATAGCTATTGTAGCTGGTAATCTGGGTTTTAAACTGAGCGGACAGGGCTTTACTGAAATCATTTAATGCCTGTACGTTGTCAAAATGGCAAGATAGGGTGGCAATATAATTGTTGAAATCGAGGCTATAATGTACATTGCTGATGCCGGGTGTGGCTTTCAGCGTGCGCACTGCTTGTTGCATTTCCTTCTTTATAGTTGTTTCCGAGGGAATCTCAATCCCGTTAAACTGCTTCATTTTCAGAAGTGAAGCTACCTTTGTACGGCTCTTGCTTACATTTAGTGTAGCTTTGATGGTTCCTGCGCCACGGTGGGTCATATCGATTTGCTCAACGAAATCGAAGCAACTACTCAGCGTTAGACATCCTAGGATGAGTAACGCGCCCAAATATTTTTTCATAGTGATCGTTCCTGATGTAAAGATAGAAATTAGGTACTATGTAAAAATCCCTATTTTTAGGGATTTTTACATAGTATATTACGTTTTAAAGACTTCGTATGCAATGATCTCATAGGGGTATTATCCGATAAAGGCCATTTCTTTTTCAATGGCTTCTTGGGTGGATGTACTGACGGGTACAAGAGGCAGGCGCACCGCATCACTTTTCATGATGCCTTGCTTTTTGAGAATATACTTCACACCACAGGGATTGCCTTCGATAAAGCATAAATCTGTAATCTTCAATAAGGAGCTATGTATAGTACGAGCGGTAGTGAAGTCTGCCGCAGCACAGGCCTTTACTAAAGCGGCTACCTGCTGTGGATAGGCATTACCCACAACAGAAATTACACCTACACCTCCTAGTGCCATCATGGGTAAGGTGGCAGGGTCATCTCCCGAGATCAACATGAATTCTTCGGGTTTGTCGCGCATGATTTCACTGAATTGTGCAAAACTAGCAGATGCCTCTTTGATTCCGATGATGTTCGGACACGTTTTGGCAAGCCGGATCGCGGTAGCAGGGGCGATGTTACTACCTGTTCTTCCCGGGACGTTATACAATACAATCGGTAATTTAGATACCGCGGAAATAGCTTTATAATGTTGAAAGATACCCTCTTGTGTGGGTTTATTGTAATACGGAGAAACGGAGAGAATTGCACAATAGCCGTCCATATCGAATTGATCGACTTGTTTGACGATTTCTTGTGTATTATTGCCCCCTATGCCAGCTACCAAAGGCAACCGACCGGCTACGCGTGCAGCCGTATATTCCCAAACCTGTTTTCGCTCGTCGGCTTGTAATGTAGCTGTTTCTCCGGTGGTACCTAAAACAACCAAATAGTCCATACCCTCCTTGATCTGATAATCGATTAGATTGCCTAACGATTCGTAATCAACTGTTCCATCTGTATTAAATGGTGTAATCAGTGCCACACCCGCTCCTCGAAGCTCATTCATGGTTTGCTATGTATTATAATTTATGTATTCTGACTAATCATTTCCAATACCTCCTTATCGGAGATCATGGGTATTTTTAATTTTTCTGCCTTGGCCAATTTCGACGGTCCCATTTTGTCTCCGGCCACCAAATAATCCAGTTTTGCAGAAATAGAAGATAACATTTTCCCGCCGTGCGATTCGATAAGCTGTGCTAATTCTTCGCGCGAAAAATCGGCAAATACTCCCGAAATAAGAAAGGTTTTGTCTGCCAAACTGTTGCCTTGCAATACCGTCTCTTGTTCTTCTATCGCAAATTTCAGCCCTGCAGCCTTTAATTTTTCGATCTCCTGTAGATGCATCTCGTCGTGGAGATATTGATACACGCTTTCTGCGATCCGTATTCCTATATCCGGCACTTGGGCAATTTCCTCTACCTGCGCTCGGGCTAGATTTTCTAGACTTCTAAAATGCAAAGTTAGTTTTTTTGCAACAGTTTCCCCAACATGACGTATACCTAATGCAAAAAGAACTTTCTCGAAAGGCTTTTCTTTGGAACGTTCGATGCCGGCAAGCATATTTTCAATCGACTTTTCTCCGAAACGTTCGAGTGTCTTCAATTCGTCCTGATGTGCCTGGAGCGTATAAATGTCGCTGATCTGCTGTAATAGGCCGAGTGAATAGAACGTTTCGATAGTTTCGTTGCCCAGTCCTTGGATGTCCATCATTTTCCGGCCGATAAAGTGTTGTAGTTTACCGACAATCTGCGGGCGACATCCTTTTTCGTTGGGACAATAATGTACGGCTTCGCCTACTTGCCTGACTAGTGGTGTTTGACACTCCGGACAAACGGTAGGGTAGATAATGGGAGAGGTGCCTACGGCGCGTTTTTCATTATTTACACCGATAATTTTTGGGATGATTTCGCCTCCTTTTTCTACATATACGGTATCCTTTTCATGAAGATCTAATCGGGCTATTTCGTTGGCATTGTGCAGAGAGGCGCGTTTTACGGTTGTCCCTGCCAGTAGTACGGGCTTCAGATTGGCGACGGGGGTAACCGCACCGGTACGGCCTATCTGATAGGTAATTCCTTTTAGTAAGGTTTCGACGCGCTCAGCCTGATACTTGTAAGAGATCGCCCAACGGGGGGATTTAGCGGTAAAGCCGAGTTCTTCCTGCTGGGCGTAATCGTTCACTTTAATGACGATGCCATCGATATCGTAGGATAATTGGTGACGCATTTCGTTCCAAAAATTAATAAAATCGATGATCTCTGTAATATTTTGACAGAGCTTGGTGTGTTCACATATGGGAAATCCCCAGTTTTTAACGGCTTGTATACTGTCCCAATGGGTGTCGAAAAGCCGGTTTCTCTGATCCGCATATAGAAAATAGAGAAAGCAATCCAGCGGACGCTTAGCAACCTCTTTGGGGTCTTGCAATTTAATCGTGCCCGAGGCGAAGTTTCTGGGGTTTGCATAGGTCTGTTCACCGTTTTCTTCCCGTTTCTTATTGAGCCTTTCGAAAGCGGCGTGATGCATAAAGATCTCTCCCCGTATTTCGAATAGATCGGGATAGCTGTTTGCTTTTAGTGAATGAGGGATGCTCCGGATAGTCTTGACATTATTGGTTACCTCATCGCCTTGGGTGCCATCGCCCCGCGTGACAGCACGAACAAGTTTGCCGTGCTCATAGGTGATAGAGATCGAAAGACCGTCGAACTTGAGTTCACAAACGTAGCTGACTTGATCACCCACGGCTTTGCGTACCCGTTCATCAAAATCACGTAATTCCTGTTCGTTGTAGGTGTTGCCTAGTGACAGCATCGGCCAACGATGCGCGATGGTGTTGAATTTATGAGTAATATCTCCGCCCACTTTTTGGGTGGGTGAGTTGGGATCCTTGAATTGGGGATATTGTGCTTCCAGTATTTCTAGCTCTTTCAGCTTTTGGTCGAAATCATAATCGGATATAAGGGAATTCGCCAACACATAATATTGATAATTATATTCGTTCAGCTCCTGCGTCAGCCGTTTTATTTTTTCCTGAATATCTGCAAACATAGTGGACAAACTTACAAAAAAACTTGTCGTTGCCGATATTTGGCTTCTAAAAAAAGTTCTTGTTTTTCAATTGGGAAAATTGACGGATTTTATGGATGTAAAAGTCCCAGATAATCGACTTTTTATATAATCCCGTACGATTTTCTTTGACCGAGAAGCGTTTTCTTTTTTTTGCATTTCGGAAGATGTTCAGAAAAAAGTATTGATGTGCGCGGCTGATCGCCCAGGCATCGCGGGGCTTACCATCAACCAAAAATTTAATCAACGCGACGAGATCCAACCACAGCCGGATAAATACGATCCACCAACACGCAAAAAATCCTGCATTTTTTTGTACCATTAAGAGGCTATTTCGGAAATTAAGATACGTTTTTTTGGGGTTGCTTGCTTTTAAGGTTCCACCGCCTACGTGGTATACGGTCGAGTCGGCGACGTAACCCACGCGATGCCCCATCCGTTTGAGACGCCAACAGAGGTCAATTTCTTCCATGTGCGCAAAAAAATCGTCATCGAATCCGCCTGCGTCCCGCCATACGTCTGCGCGAATAAATAAGGCGGCGCCGGTAGCCCAAAAAATTTCGCGGTTGTCGTCATACTGTTGCTCGTCCCGCTCGACTTCCTGTAAGATCCGACCGCGGCAAAACGGATAGCCTAAAGCATCGATGAATCCGCCCGCTGCACCGGCATACTCAAAAATTTGCTTATCGTGATAGGCGAGAATTTTCGGTTGTGCGGCAACCATTCCGGGTTCGGTCTCTAAATAAGCGATAACGGGTTCTATCCAGTTAGGTGTTACTTCCACGTCAGAATTGAGTAGCACGTAATAATCGGCTTCGACCTGTGCTAATATTGCATTGTATCCGCCTGCAAAACCGTAGTTTTTGTCGTTGGCGATAATTTTAATGGAGGGGTACGTTTCTTGGACAAATGCTATGGAATTGTCAGTAGAGCCGTTGTCACCAACGACGAAAACGATATTGGGATAGGTACTATTATATACATAGGGCAGAAATTTCTCCAGAAAGAACTTCCCGTTCCAATTTAAAATTACGACGGCGACTTTGGGATAATTTTTCATATTCTGCGTTTTCTTTTCCAACGTCTGTGTGTCCATAGCCAATATTCGGGTTGTTCGCTAATTATCTGTTCGGTAAAGCGATTATGCAATTGCGTAATTTCATGCGTTTCATAATTGTCGGGATCTTCTACCAAGGTGGTGAATTTACAAAAGTAGTACCCTCTTTTTTTCTTGCGCCCGATATGACAATACACGATCGGGTTTTTAGTGAGCCGGGCGATACGTTCTGTGCCGGTGTACACCAAGGTGTCCTGATTCAAGAATTGCATAAAATAATCAGAATCTTGATAGGTAGGTGTTTGATCGGCTACAAACATACTGATATACGGGGTGTTTTTCAACCGGATGACGTGACGTAAGATTTGTTTCATCGGAACCATGCTCGCGCCGAAACGGCGCCGTAGCCTATTGAATACTTCGTTAAAGTCTTTGTCGTTAAGAGGTTTATAGATTACCAATCGCGGGTGAGCGGTCATTAACGATAATCGATAAATCCCTAATTCCCAGTTGCCATAATGTGCGGTAACCCCGATAACCCCTTTTTGCTGTTCGAAGTGACGGTATACTTCTTCGGGATTGAGGAGTTCTATCCTTTTTAGTACTTGCTCGGCCCGCATGGTCCGCATTTTTATCGCCTCGACGAGTAGGTCGGGGAAAAAACGATAAAATTTCTTTGCGATCTGGTAGCGTTCTTCTACTGTTTTTTCTGGGAACGCGTTTTTTAGATTATCCAACACGACTTGCTTGCGGTATCGGACCACATAGAAAAGAAGGTAGTATAACCCATTAGACAAGCCATACAATACCCAGAAAGGTAATAGCGAGAATATATATAGAAGTATATCGATACTTTGTTTTTTCATCTGCATCAACTCGCCTTATCCGCTCATTTCAAATTGGCGGAAATTGCCGAAAAAGTTTAAATTTGCCTAAATTAGTTAAAATACATGGAATCACAGTTGCTTTTGCCCGCTTTTTATTTGCCCCCGGTTAGTTATTTTCAGGTTATTCAGCAAAGTGATCAACCGTTGTTGATGGAACGGTTTGAACACTTCCCCAAACAGACCTATAGAACGCGTGCAAAGATAGCAACGGCCAATGGTGTTTTAGACCTTATCGTTCCGATTATACATGGTAGGAAGGATCATGTTCCGATGAAGGATACCCGGATTAATTACGACTTTAATTGGCAGCGTTTACATTGGTTGAGTATACAGACGGCTTATCGTAGTTCCGCTTATTTTGAATTTTACGAAGATGATTTCATCCGGTTTTATGAACAAAAGCATGATTTTCTTTTCGACTTTAATTTGGAGCAGTTACAGCTGATTTTGAAGTGCCTGAAAATAAACCGTTCCCTGGAATTGACCGATGCATACACCTCTCGGGTAGAGCCGGTGGACTACCGCGAGGTGATTCACCCTAAGAAGCCTTTTCTCGCACAGGAGCCTAAACCTTATTATCAAGTGTTTGAAGATAAACACGGTTTTTTACCTGATCTGAGTATCGTTGACCTCTTATTTAATCAGGGGCCGCAAAGCCGAAATTATTTATGAGAACTTTTTGTCTGTATCACTTGTTTACAAGGGTACAATACATTGTTTTCATGAGGATATTTTTTTCATTTCTTTTACTAAGTGTAGGGTGTCTTATGGCGTCAGCGCAGACGGATACGGACAGTCTACATTATCGGAAAATTTATTATATGGGTGGGACGGGGCTTTCGTTTCCACTGGGAAAGTCAAAAAATGTATTAGGTACGAAACTGTTTTCGGGCAGTGCTGGCCTAGATATTGCGTTAAAGGATAGACGCTATTTTCTTAGTCCTACGCTTTATATGTTGTCTTTTAGCTATGACCAGCAGCAAGATGACCCGAAGTACAACTACCTAATAGCGGATGGCCGAACGACCTTTTATATGCTTAGTCTCGCTGCTGGACGAAGAAAACAATATCGCCGACTAAACACTTTTGTATATTTTGGACCTGTTGCTGGCTTGGTTGTGGAGCCTCGCGGAAATCTTATCGAAGGTAAGTTTCAGATGGCTAATAAAAATTCGCTAACGGCTGCCGCGAAAATCGGGATAGGAGCGGATTATAAGTTTCCTGGTTTTTTTATTGGGGGAGAAATAGGGTATATGCAACATTTCCGGAAGATCGAGGGAAACCCGATCCAATTTTTAACGATTATGTTGGGTTTAAAATCTGATATTACGCGTCTTAGCGAGAAGGTGACAGAGGTTATTGGTATAGAAACCTATAAGGATTAACACAATGCATTTCCCGCTTATTAGTGTTATCTACCAAGTTATCATACTCTTTTAACAATTTTTAGCGTTTTTTTATTAGTTTTTGGAACTTTACTTTCTGCTTTGATCCTATATTTGTATGCCAAGCATGTGCTGATATACATTTACGATAATATAGTTATGCTAAATTAATTTAAACTATTATGATTAGAGTATGCCTTCATTTTTCACTTTTTATGTTTCTTTCTGTCGCCGTGATGGCACAAGTGTCCGTTCCGGTAAAACCCCGTATATTGATTAGTACGGATATAGGCGGAACGGACCCGGACGATAACCAATCAATGGCTCATTTTTTAATGTATAGTGATCTTTTTGATACCGAAGGTGATGGCGCCAGGAACGGGTACCATGCATATTATTCTGGCGGTTACGGATCACGGAAAGCCGCGGCTGACTCGATATAAAAGAGTAATCATTGATGTGCAGGAATAACGATCAATCTGTTGAAATATGAAATATATCATTTTATTCTTTTTTTCGCTAAGCATTTCGTCTGTTGGTTATGCACAGGAGGTTCACTATAAAACAGCTGAGAATATAAGTTATGTTGACGATACCGTTTCGGACTATGCGAAGCAGCAGTGTTTATTGGATATACATTATCCTACATCAGGTGAAGAGGTGCCCATTGTGCTTTGGTTTCATGGTGGCGGATTAACAAGTGGCCAAAAAGAGATACCACCTTTTCTAAAAGAGAAGGGAATTGTCGTGGTCGGGGTGGGCTATCGGTTTTCTCCGCAGGTGAAAGTAGACGATATTATTCGCGATGCCGCAAAGGCAACCGCCTACGTGGTAAAACATGGTGCTCAATATCGAGGTGACACCCATAAAATATTTATCTCTGGCCACTCGGCTGGCGGATACCTGGCGCTCATGCTTGCTTTGAATAAGTCATATTTAGAGCGGGTAGGAGTGGACGCGAACATGCTAGCGGGTATTATACCCTTTAGCGCTCAGACTATTACACATTTTACAGCCCGTAAGGAGAATGGTATAGAGGAACAGCAACCGGTTATAGATTCTTTAGCGCCTTTGTATTGGGTGAGGAAGGATGCTCCTCCGATTACACTACTGACTGGTGACCGCGAATTGGAGATGCTCGGGCGCTACGAAGAAAATGCTTATTTGAAGCGAATGTTATCTGTCGTCGGACACGAGTGTATCCGTCTTCTCGAGTTTCAGGGGTATGACCACGGTATGGTGTATCCGGGACTTCCAATTTTGTTGCAAGAAATCAGGCGTCTATCTTCAAACTGAAAGATCTAGGGGTGGATATGATCCTTTTCAGAAATTACACGTAAGACCCGACAGGGATTTCCGGCGGCAACAACGTTCGCTGGGATATCTTTTGTAACGACGGATCCTGAACCGATAACGGTGTTCTCCCCAATGCTTACGCCTGGATTAATCACGGTATGTCCGCCAATCCAGACATTATTACCCAAGGTAATAGGTTTAGCAAATTCCCAACCAGCAATGCGAGGCTCAGGATGTATGGGGTGCCCTGCTGTGAAAAAAGAGACATTGGGGCCAACCATCACATTGTCTCCGATAGTGACTGGCGCACAGTCTAAAATGATTAAATTGTAATTCGCGTAAAAGTTATCTCCTAGAACGATATTGTATCCGTAGTCACACCGAAAAGGAGGCTCTATAAAGAAACGCCCAGCGATCTTACCGAATAGTTTTTTCAATAATTGGTTCCGTGCTTTTATTTTGCTTGGCTCGAGGTTGTTATATAGAAAAAGCTGCTCTTTGGCATGTTGACGTTCTTCCCAAAGTTCTTTTCCCATAGCTTGATACAGCTCACCTGCAATCATTTTTTCTTTATCTGTTTTAAGCATTGTTCTTTTTTACGTCTATTTTTATAGTGTTTAAATGTAGCGATTTTATCCGTCTTTAAAGAAAGGACAGGCAGTGTACTTGTCCATAAAATTCGTTATTTTTGATAATTCAGAAAGGATAAGGAATATGTTAGAACAACTAGAACCAAAATCGGTTTGGCAATATTTTGAAGCGTTAAACGCTGTTCCCAGAGCTTCGAAAAAGGAAGATCAGGTTATCGGGTTTATGTTAGGTTTTGGAGACCGTCTCGGATTGGAAACCCTGCAGGATAGTGCGGGCAATGTTATTATCCGTAAGGAAGCAACTGCCGGTATGGAAAATGCACCAGCGGTTGTGCTACAGGCCCATTTGGATATGGTTCATCAAAAGAATAACGATACCATTTTTGATTTCGATACGCAGGGTATTTCCATGTTCATCGAAGATGATTGGGTGAAGGCACAGGGCACTACGCTGGGAGCGGATAATGGGATTGGCGTTGCGGCTATTATGGCTGTTTTAGCGTCTGATACGATTGTGCACCCTGCTATCGAAGCATTATTTACAATCGATGAGGAGACGGGGATGACGGGTGCGAAGGGTTTACAGCCGAATTTGCTCAAGGGGAAAGTATTATTAAACCTGGATACGGAAAATGATTCAGAGATCGATATTGGTTGTGCTGGTGGTATAGATATAACCGCCCGTCGATCTTATATTCCAGAAGCGTGTCCCAAAGATATGGCCGGTTGCAGATTGATAGTAACCGGCTTGCGTGGCGGGCATTCGGGAATGGAAATTCATAAGGGCTTGGGGAATGCGAATAAGATCATGAATCGTCTGCTTTATAGCTTGTTGCCGTTAGACATTCGGCTGTCACGTATTGATGGTGGTGGATTGCGTAATGCTATTCCGAGAGAGAGTACTGCTTTTTTTGCTATTGAAGAATCTACAATAGATTTGTTATTGTCGGTGGTTGCACAGGAAAGTGCGGCAATAAAACAAGAGTTTGCGGCACGGGACGAAGAACTGAAGATTATCTTGGAACGTTGTGACTTACGGGCAGAAGAGGTGTTACCCATAGGTGTTCAGCTTAAGTTGCTTCAAACATTGTATGCGGCCCACAACGGCGTTTACCGAATGAGTGCTGATTTCGACAACTTGGTGGAAACCTCCAATAACATTGCGCGTGTAAAAGTTGGTGGAGGGAAGATCATCGTCAAATGTTTAACACGCTCTTCGGTGGAATCTTCCAAAGTGGATCTTACGAATGCGTTAAAATCTTGCTTTGAATTGATGGATGCAGAAGTTTCTGTTTCGGGTGATTATCCAGGCTGGACGCCGAATCCGAATTCGGAGATACTTGGTGTGCTAAAATCGACTTACAGGGATTTATTTGGACAAGATCCACAGGTGGTTGCTTGTCACGCGGGTTTGGAATGTGGTTTGATCGGTAACCATTATCCGGAGATGGATATGATCTCTTTTGGACCGACAATTTTAGGTGCGCATTCGCCCCAAGAGCGGGTGTCGATCTCGTCGGTGCAGAAGTTCTGGCGGTTTTTAGTGGCAATTCTAAAACAGATCCGGTGATCGGCATAAACGAAAAGTTTCCGTATGCTGCAGCGTTAATCGATCCGGGCTAGGATTTTGACTAGCCCGGTTATTTTATCGCGGTTAGGAACTCGTTTATTGCACGATTGAACGTGTCGGGCGCTTCCAAGTTTGGAAGATGTCCGCAGCCGGAAAGTTCTATAAATTTCGCGTCTGGTATAGTTGTGTTTAATTCCTGCATATCCTCGGCAGAAGTAATTCGATCTTCACTACCCCGGACCAGGAGTGTTGGAACTTTAATATCTTTTAATGTATCGCTCGTATCGGTTCTGGCTGCTAAGGCTAAAAGGGTGGAGCACATGCTTCGTACGCTGTTTCGGCGGATTGCACTTTTGATATATTCTACTGCCTCGGGTTTTTCTTGTATGCTTTGTTGCGAAAACACGTTTTCTACAAAACCTATAGAAAATGGTCGACGTCCGTGGTTGAGTATTGCTTGTATGCTATTGAAACGTTTTTGTTTTCCCTCGTTGGAATCGGCTTTGCTATGGGTATCCACGAGAATAAGACCGGCTATTATTTCTGGAAATAGTTGATGGGCGCGTAGTGCAATGTATCCGCCCATAGAGACACCACAAACTATCGCTTTCTCTATACGCAACTTTTCCATGAGTACCCGCATATCCTTCGCAAAAACATCTATGGAAAAAAAACCGTGTCCGCTGGTGGATAGACCGTGTCCGCGAATGTCCACAGCGATTCCGGTGACATCCTCGGGCAAGGCACGCAGTTGTTCACGCCACATATTCTTGTTAAAGGGGAATCCGTGTAAGAAAAGGATAGTGTGGCTAGATGTAGATACTGATTTTTTAATCTGATAGGAGATACTGATATCTCCAACACGTAATTTATTGCTTTTTATAGAGCGTTCGGTCATAGAAATAAATTTAATACGAATGTAATCATTTTTTAATCAGCAGCATATATAACGAGGAGGTGATTTAGTCGCTTTTTTTAGAAAAATAATTTGGAAAAAAGGAAAAAGTGTCGATATTTGCATCACCAAACAACAACGAATTGTTGTTGGCGACATAAAAGTCCGCGCTTGTAGCTTAATTGGATAGAGCACCTGACTACGGATCAGGAGGTTAGGGGTTCGACTCCCTTCAAGCGCACTTTTTTACTTTTCTTTTAACCGCCGCGTCGTACTACATTTAAATTTACTTTTGATTTTAACTGCCTTTAGGCAGCGTCTTTGGTGTTTTTTACTAGACCTATGCCTGCAAAGAAAAAGATTAAGGCAATCACGCCGATAACGGTCAGCGATATATAGTCGGTATTTTTATTTATGAGTTCATACCCGGTGAAAATTAAGCCGATAATACCTAAGATAGTTAATATCGTTCCAAATATCCGTTTTACATTCATGATGTTATTTTTGATAGGTAAACAATGTTAATACCCGAATGGTTTTTGGTGGATAGCAATTATAAAGATATAATGGCAAGTCTTCAATAGAAAGGCGGCATAAAATAGAAAAGCATCGGATCGCCGATGCTTTTCTATTCCTCTACTGATATCCCAGCAATTTCATGACTTGTTTGGAGTTTTGCTCTTCTCCGAATACCTCGAAATTGAATGTTTCGTCTCGGTTCCGGCGAATTAAAACGTGCTTAGGAGAAGGCAGTAAGCAGTGGTGTATCCCGCCATAGCCGCTTAGTACATCTTGATAGGCGCCGGTATGGAAGAAGCCGACGTATTGTAACTTACGTGTTTTCGGCATGAAAATCGAATCCATGTGGGCTTCCTGGTTGTAATAATCCTGACCATCACAGGTAATGCCCCCTAACGTAACACGCTCGTATTCAGAGTCCCAATTGTTTATGGCTAAAAGGATATATTTCTGATTGAGGGCCCAAACATCAGGGAGGTTGGTGATAAATGAACCGTCTATCATGAACCATTTTTCCCGGTCGTTCTGCTGTTTTCGTCCCAATACTTTATATAAAATACCCGAAGCCTCCGCTACTGTATACTTGCCGAATTCGGTAATAATATCGGGTTCCATAACCTCATGGTGCGCACAGATTTGTTTGATGCGGTTAATGATTTCGTTTACCATGTATTCGTAATCGAAATCGTGTACCAGAGAGTCTTTAAAAGGCATGCCACCACCGATATCTAACGTGTCGAGATCTGGGTTTACCTTTTTAAATTTGCAGTATAAGGTAACGTATTTCTCCAGTTCATTCCAGTAATACGGTGTATCGGAAATACCAGAATTGATGAAGAAGTGTAAAAGTTTAACTTTAAAATTCGGATTATTGACGATTTTGTTGTTGTAAAAATCAATTACGTCTTCTGATCGGATTCCTAAACGGGATGTATAGAATTGTGAATCGGGTTGTTCCTCCGATGCGATGCGAATACCCAACGCACATGGTTCGGCCAATTCAATTTCGTCGTCATAGAGGTTGAACTCTTCTTTGTTGTCTAATACCGGAATGATATTTTTAAAACCATCGTGAAGCATATCAATGATATATTGCTTATATTGATAGGTTTTGAAACCATTACATATCACGGTAATATCTTTGGTGACTGTTCCGGCACGCTCCAACGCATCAATCATGGGCATATCAAAGGCTGATGAAGTTTCCAAATGGATGTCATTTTTTAATGCTTCCTCAACGATATGTTTGAAATGGGATGATTTCGTGCAATAACAGTATTTATAACTGCCTCGATAGTCATTTTTTAAAATGGCCGTTTGAAACAAAATCTTAGCCTGTTGAATTTTTTTGCTGACGATAGGTAAGTAGGTAAAACGCAATGGGGTACCATACGTCTCTATCATCTCCATCAAATTCAAATCATGGAAATACAATTCGTCGTCAATAACTTCGAATCCGTCTTGTGGAAAACCAACACTTAAATCAAGAAATTCCTGATAGCTTTGCATTTTTTAGTATTTTTGGCAAAGATATACTTTCGTGATGAATACCTTGCTATATAGGTTTATATTTTTCCTGTTCATTCTCAGAAAGTTATAAATATTACGAAATAATTACATGGCGAATTCTATTCAACAGACTTTAATTGCACAGACAGTTCTAGCGGTGCGGGAGCTTTTTAGCGCGGATATTCCGGAGGCACAAATTACTTTACAGGAAACTCGCAAGGAGTTTGACGGACATATCACGGTGGTCGTGTTCCCGGTAACACGTTTTTCGAAAAAGTCGCCTGAACAAACGGGTGCAGAGATCGGTGAATGGTTGAGCAGGAATGTTCAGGAGATAGCGGGATTTAACGTAATCAAGGGCTTTTTGAATATTAGTCTTTCTGATGCTTATTGGATTAGCATCGTTAACACGCAGTTAGTAAACTCGACGTTCGGCTCTTTCGATGCTAATGGAAAGAAAATAATGATCGAGTACAGCTCGCCTAATACGAATAAGCCGCTGCATTTAGGTCATATCCGGAACAATTTATTAGGCTATTCGGTTGCCGAGATTTTAAAAGCTTACGGTTATGAGGTGGTGAAAGCCAACTTGGTCAATGATCGTGGGATTCATATTTGCAAATCGATGTTGGCATGGCAAAAATATGGAAATGGCGAGACTCCGGCTTCTTCAGGACTAAAGGGGGATCATTTGGTCGGAAAATATTATGTTATTTTCGATAAGGAATATAAGAAGGAGATTGAACTGCTAATAGCAGAGGGGCAAACGGAAGAGGATGCTAAAAAAAATGCGCCCTTAATAAAAGAAGCGCAGGCGATGCTGCAAAAATGGGAGGCTGGTGATGTGGATGTAATTCAGCTATGGAAAACGATGAACGGCTGGGTTTATGCGGGGTTTGAGAAGACCTATACGCAACTGGGGGTTGACTTCGATCAATTTTATTATGAATCGGATACCTACTTGTTGGGAAAAGATATTATCCAGGAGGGATTGGATAAAGGGGTTTTCTTCCGGAAAGATGACAATTCGGTATGGATTGATTTGACGGAAGATGGTTTGGATGAAAAACTGGTTTTAAGGGGGGATGGAACTTCGGTCTACATTACGCAAGACCTCGGTACGGCACAATTGAAGTATGACGATTTTAAAGTGGATGAGTCTATCTATGTGGTGGGGAATGAACAAGACTATCACTTTAAGGTGCTTTTCCTGATTCTAAAAAAACTGGGGAAATCTTGGGCTGAAGGCTTGTATCATTTGTCGTATGGCATGGTGGATTTACCTTCGGGCAAAATGAAATCTAGAGAGGGTACGGTTGTCGACGCGGACGATTTAATGTTGGAAATGCTAGAAACAGCTAAAACCCGAACGGAGGAGTTAGGGAAAACGGAGGGCCTAGAAGATGAAGAGAAAACGGCTTTATACCACACGATAGGGATGGGCGCCTTGAAATATTTCTTGCTGAAAGTCGATCCTAAAAAGAGGCTATTATTTGATCCGAATGAGTCTGTTGATTTTCAAGGCCACACGGGACCGTTTATTCAGTATACGCATGCACGAATAAAATCGGTACTGCGAAAAGCGGGCTATGGCGCTTCGCTGGCAGCAGGCAATCCTTCATCACTTTCTGTATATGAGCAAGAATTAGTACAAGCGTTGGTTAGGTATCCCGAGGTGCTGGAGGAGGCAGCAAAAGAATTTTCACCGGCCCAGCTAGCTAATTATGCCTATGAGTTGGCGAAATTGTATAATAAGTTTTATCACGAAGAAACTATTCTGAAAGCGGAAGATGAAACGGTTAAGCATTTCCGTTTGCATTTATCGGCGGTTGCTGCTCGGATCATCGCGGAGAGTATGCGCTTGATGGGAATACAGGTTCCGGAGAGAATGTAATGTTTATATTCGAACAAGTAGAAGTTTAATCGTTGCTAAAAATGAAAAAGGTAGGATAGTGCAAGGGAATTACGATGCCATTATTATTGGTGCAGGCGCTTGCGGTCTTATGTGTGCGGCACAAGCTGGCTTACTGGGAAAGCGTACCTTAGTTTTAGAAAAGAACGATAAACCTGGTGCGAAGATATTAATTTCGGGTGGCGGGCGCTGTAACTTTACTAACCTTTATACGTCTCCAGAAAATTTTGTAACGGCAAATCCTCATTTTCTACACGCTGCTTTCTCTCAATGGACGGTGGAGGACACCTTGTCGTTTTTTGATACGTTTGGCGATATTCGAGGCGAGGAAAAAACACTGGGGCAGCTTTTTCCCAAATCGAATAAAGCAAAAGATATTGTCGCGGTTTTTACGCGGCTACTTTATGAGACGGGGCAGGATATTTGGTTGCGTACGGAGGTGAAATCTGTTATGCGCGAAGGCGAAGGTTATACAATATTATTAACGCGAGAGGGAGAGAACCAGGAGCTTTTTTGTAAGAAGGTGGTTTTTGCATCGGGTGGTTTACCGGTTGCCAAACTAGGTGCTTCGGATTTTGCGCTGAAGACGGCGCGGCAGATGGGGTTACAAATTGTAGAGATTGCCCCGGCCTTGGTGCCGCTCACCATTACGGGGAAGGATGCTTCCTGGTATACGGCACTTGCGGGTAACACGATTTTTTCCCGCGTATCTAATACGCGAATTTCGTTTGAAGAGAACATTTTGTTTACGCACTGGGGTTTGAGCGGCCCTGCTATTTTACAGATATCGTCTTATTGGCGTGCCGGCGAGCGCTTCACGATCGACCTACTTCCTAAATTTGATATAACGGAATTGATTAGAAAGGAGCGTTTGGCGGGAGGAAAACGTACTGTTGGTCAGCTTTTGAACGATTATTTCACGAAAAAGATGGTGGAAGCCTTCGGAAAATATCTCCCAATTGGTTTAAAGATTGCTTCGATGGGAAAGGCAGATGCAAAATTGATAGCGGATACAATTCATAAATTTATGGTCAAACCCGCGGGTGACAAAGGGTACGACAAAGCTGAGGTGATGCGGGGTGGTGTCTCGACGGATGAACTTAATCCGCGTACTTTGGAAACTAAAAAATATCGAGGATTGTATTTCGGTGGAGAAGCGGTGGATATAACGGGCTGGCTCGGTGGTTACAACTTTCAATGGGCTTGGGCATCAGGCTTTTTGATTGCACAGGATTTATAATTTTATTACCTTTGCGGCGAAGCAAACTGGTTCTATCGCTGTCTTGCCCTTGGGCGGGAGAGAGGAAAGTCCGGGCAACATAGGGCAACACGCTTCCTAACGGGAAGGCTCTTATGAAAATAGGAGACAGAAAGTGCCACAGAAAATATACCGTCATGCCTCAAGGTGTGATAAGGGTGAAAACGTGAGGTAAGAGCTCACGGTTTTGTATGGTGACATGCATTACGGTAAACCTCGTGTGTTGAAAGACCAAATAGGTTACGAAAATCGAAAGCGGCTCGTTTTCTCCCGAATTTTCGGGATTCGTAATGGGTAGGTTGATGGAGCTTGTGTGTGAATGCAAGCCTAGATAAATGATAGAAATCCAAAAAACTTGGATACAGAACCCGGCTTACAAGGTTTGCTTCTTTTTTTTTAATAAAAGATACTTATATTAGTTACTTACCAAGCTGAACATATAAATGACGACAATCTTAATCATTGACGATGAACGTCCCATAAGGAGCTCGTTACGCGATATTTTGGAGTATGAAGATTATAAAGTCCTGGATGCTGATAATGGGTTTGATGGATTGGATATTCTGAAGAAGGAAAAAATAGACCTCGTTTTATGTGATATCAAAATGAATAAAATGGACGGCATGGAGGTTTTGACAGAGGCTCAAACCATCTGTGACACGCCTTTTATCATGATTTCCGGACACGGTACCATTGAGACGGCAGTTGAGGCCGCCAGGAAAGGAGCTTTTGACTTTTTGGAAAAGCCGCTGGATCTCAACAGGTTGTTAATCACGGTACGTAACGCGTTGGAGAAAGGTGTATTGGTGAAGGAAACAAAAGTTCTCAAGAAGAAGGTTTCCAAAACCAAGGAGATATTGGGGGATTCCCCGACAATCAGCCTCATAAAAGAAACAATAGATCGGGTGGCACCTACGGAAGCTCGTGTGTTGATTACAGGAGAGAATGGATCTGGTAAAGAATTGGTGGCACATTGGCTTCATGAGAAATCTGCGCGCGCTAGTTCTCCTTTAGTAGAGGTGAATTGTGCTGCTATTCCTTCAGAATTAATAGAATCGGAATTGTTTGGGCACGAAAAGGGTTCTTTTACGTCGGCTGTGAAACAGCGCATCGGGAAGTTTGAACAAGCGAACGGGGGGACATTGTTTCTTGATGAGATCGGAGATATGAGCCTTTCGGCACAAGCGAAGGTGTTACGTGCTTTACAGGAAAATAAGATTACGCGGGTAGGTGGAGAAAAAGAAATTGATGTGAATGTAAGGGTGATTGCCGCTACCAACAAAGATTTACTGAAAGAGATCGAAAATGGCAACTTTCGAATGGACTTGTACCATCGTTTGAGTGTTATTTTAATTCACGTACCGTCATTGAAGCAACGGATGGCGGATATTCCGCTTATCGCATCTAGTTTTTGTGAAGAGATTTGTGGCGGATACAATACGCCAACTAAAGAGATTACTCCTGGTGCGATGCAAGCGCTACAAGCTTTGCCTTGGACGGGAAATATCCGCGAGTTACGGAATATGATTGAAAGGTTGATTATTTTGAGCGATAAAAAAATCACCGAAAAAGATGTCTCGCTATACGCTAATCCTACGAGTCAGACAGTTAATGGGAATACGGAAGACTCCCTTAATTTTAATCAATTCGAGTCCTTTCAGGATTTTAAGGATTATGCAGAAAAAGAATTCATCAATTTTAAATTGAGTAAAAATGGTTGGAATGTTTCAAAAACGGCAGACGACATTGGCATTCAACGTAGTCATTTATATCATAAGATTGAAAAATTTGGTTTAAAGCGGGTAGACTAGCTTATACAAAAAAAGTGATGGAGGTTTTCCATCACTTTTTTTAATCATTGAATTTTCGTTTCTGCCGCCTATAAAGGACGACGACAATAGCCAAAAGTATAATCGCTCCGACAATAATCGCCGCTGTTGGTGATGTTTCTTGACCTTGTGTAGGTATATGTTGTTCCGTAAGAAGAATAAGTGCCATCTTTACCATAACTTAAAACTATTTAAAATGTATAACTAGATAACATAATGCTTTTTCAATTAAAAAGCAAATATATCTATGCAAAGATGAGGCCTTTTTGATTAAAAGGTGTTAAATAAATATTAAGGGTAGTTTAATTATAGCTCTTCGTCCACTAAACTGTGAATAAGTTCTTGCGCTTCAATCAAGACACGTTTTTTTTGATGCTTTGCGGTTTGTATATAGGCTAGATACTCTGGGTTTTCTACTAGATCTTTGACAAGTATACAGCCGTTTTTAAGTAGTGTAGATTTTTCCATACCATTTAAATTGGTGAGACAGGTAACTGGATAGAGGGCAAGGTTGTCTACCTGGTTTTTAATGTTATTTTGAGGTGGATAGTCCCACGCTAGCATATTCAGATTATAATATTCACCGAAACGGATAGAGTCTGACGTAAGATAAGCGTTGGTTACCAACCAGCCATCCGTAAATTCTTGTGGTGTTTCAAAAAATGAAAAGGACAATCCTTTGATATCTTTTACGCGAGATATAAAATACATCGGTGTAGTAACGGATATTTTCGCATCGACGTCATTTCTAAACTTGCATTCTATAGCTAGCATCATTTCGTTCTTCGTGGCTATCACATCTATTTCGTGTGTTACGGCATGCCCTTGGACGGTTTTTCCGGTGATCGTCTGATAGCCCGCATTTGCAAATAATTTACCGATCCATTTCTCAAAATAGAAGCCCTCGGGACCAAGATCCCGCAACGCCTTTTTTAATGAATAGCGTGCGGCGTAGGAATCCCGATGATTTTTCAGTAAATCAAACGCAAGTTCATAAAGTTCGCGTGTGGTGATACCGTTGTATAGACGGGGCTGGATACGCTCGAATACTTTATCTACTTCTTCTTCTGAAGCTTCTGATTTGGAAAGGGAATGTCGCAATTTTTTTGGTTCAAATGGAACCAATTCACCTGAATGTTTCTTTACCTGGATTTTCATTATCGTCTATTTGGTGCTAAAAATTACAGTTTTTTAGATGGATGACAAAACATTTTAGATAAATAACTTGTTCTGATTGTAAACGATGCGTTATGGGAATTATAGAACAAGCCGTAGATACAATGAGAAGTAAAATGGATAGCGTTTGCGAGCAAGGCAAGATAGCGAATTCGGAACGCATGCTCTCCGTAATAGCAGGGGGCTTCATTTTGGGTTATAGTATAAAAAAATTAGTGAAAAAGCCATTAAGTGCGCTTTCGGGCGTAACCTTGGGAGGCGCTTTGATCGCTCGGGGGCTGACAGGAAAATGCCCGGTTTCAGGAGCAATTGATCAAGCGGATGAACGTAATTTAACGCTGATTGAACGTAGATATTTCGATAAGTAGGTTTACGTTTATTACGTCGCTTAGTGAAAGCCAAACCGTCAGTCGGTTTGGCTTTTATTTTGGTTTATCGTACGACTAATAATTCGGGCTTACAGCACGGTACCATTATATTTATCACCAATATATACTAAATTGGTAGATTTTATATGATTAATAGCAAAAAAATTTATAACTTTGCAAACGTACTGCTTTTGAGAGGTGGTCGTAAGAGGAGTATAGTAGAGAGATTTATAAATAGAAAAGAGTTTAGGTTCATGCAAAGTTTTCGCACAGAATTAGAAAATCCGGTTGTTCCACAGGAGATTATTGATCTAGAAAAGAATATCCGTTCCTATCGGGAGGGAAAAATAGTAGAAGATAAATTTAAATCTTTACGATTGGCCCGGGGTATCTATGGTCAACGTCAGCCGGGGGTACAGATGGTACGTATCAAAATTCCTTTTGGTAAGTTAACCTTTAAGCAACTACTTAAGATTGCGGATGTATCCGATGAATATGCTTCCTCGAACCTGCATTTTACTACCCGTCAGGATATTCAAATACACTATGTAAGTTTGGATAGAACACCGGAGTTGTGGGCTAAATTATCGGAAGATGATATTACCATACGCGAAGCGTGTAGTAATACGGTGAGAAACGTTACGGCTTCTTGTATTGCTGGGATCGACCCTAAGGAACCTTTTGATGTAGCGCCGTATGCGCATGGTTTCTTTAAATATTTTCTGGGCAATCCGGTGAGTATGGAATTGGGCCGGAAGTTTAAGTTTGGTTTTTCTTCGAGCGAAGAGGATACGGCACTTTCTTTTATTCATGATATCGGTTTTATTCCAAAAGTAAAATATGAAAATGGCGAGGAGATTCGTGGCTTTAAGGTTGTTCTAGGGGGAAGCTTAGGTGCGCAACCTTATATAGGGCAATCGGTGTCTGAATTTATGCACGAGGACCTGATTATTCCTTTCGCAGAGTCTGTAGTACGCGTATTTGGTATATACGGCGAACGTGCGAATAGAAATAAAGCGCGTTTGAAATTTTTATTGAATAAGGTCGGTTTTGATGAATTTGTGAAAATGGCTGCGGAAGAACAGATCGCTAATAAAGTAAAGACGTACAAAATTGATCGGAATACTGTTCAGCAGCCTGTTCCGCCGACACCAGAGGTAATTCACGTAGAGATACCTGCAGACAGAAAATTAGCTTACGAGCAGTGGAGAACAACCAATATATTTGCACAAAAACAGGCGGGATATTATGGAGTTTTCATAAAAGCTAAAACGGGCGACATGTCTACGGATACAGCGCGTAAACTAGTAGCTTCTGTACGACACCTTATCGCGGACGATATGCGTGTGACCATCAATCAGGGCTTATTGCTTAAATATGTTCCGCATGATAACCTTCCCGAGCTTTTCTTGGCTTTAGATGCGTTAGGGTTAACCGAAGCTGGGCATGATAGTGTGGCCGATGTTACGACTTGTCCAGGAACAGATACTTGTAATCTCGGTATATCGAATTCGATGGAATTGTCTCGTGTATTGGAATCGGTTATTTATGAGGAATATATCGATTTTATTCACAATAAAGAGATTAAGATAAAAATATCGGGTTGTATGAATAGTTGCGGCCAGCATGGTATTGCCCATATTGGGTTCCATGGTAGTTCGATGAAAGTTAATGGAAAGATTATGCCGACCGTTCAGGTATTATTGGGCGGTGGAGCTGTAGGTAATGGCGAGGGACGTGCCGCAGATAAGGTAATTAAGGTTCCTTCTAAGCGGGCGCCACAGGTGTTGCGTACTATTCTGGATGATTACAGCGCAAAATCGAATGAATATAACAGCTTTCTAGACTACTATGATGGTTTAGGCAAGGATTATTTTTACCAACTTCTAAAGCCATTGGCGGATCAAAGTACGGTGGTGGATGAGGAGTATATCGATTGGGGACAAGATTCTGAATTTATACGGGCAATTGGTATTGGTGAGTGTGCGGGTGTAATTATCGATCTTGTTGCAGCCCTTTTAATAGATTCACAAGAGAAATTGCATTACGCAGCGTTATCTTTAGAAGCTGAGGCGTATGCAGATGGAATTTACCACACGTATAGTTCTTTCATTAATAGTGCAAAAGCATTGTTATTAGACAAACAGATACACAGCAGTACACAAATTAGTATTATTAGAGATTTTGATACGCATTTTGTGGAAACAGGTGAGTTTGATCTCGGAGGGACTAGTTTTGCTGATGTAGTTTTGCAAATCAGCAAAAACGAACCTACTGCTGCTTTTGCAAATGCATATTATGCTCAGGCGCAGAATTTTTTAGCGCAAACGAAATCACAACGGGAGGCTGTGTTAGAGAAATAGTCATGCAACAAGAAAATAAACATATAGTGCCAAAAGTAACTTTGGTAGGAGCAGGGCCGGGAGATCCTGACTTGATTACCTTAAAGGGAATGAAGGCTATACGCGAAGCAGATGTTATTCTATATGATGCTCTAATAAATGAAGAGTTATTGTCTTATGCTAAAGCGTCTTGTACGATTATTTATGTGGGGAAAAGAGCAGAGCGCATCTCTACTTCGCAGGACTATATCAATAAGCTTTTAGTTGATTATGCCTTGACTCACGGTCACGTGGTACGTTTAAAGGGTGGAGACCCTTTTGTATTTGGGCGGGGAGGAGAAGAGATAGATTATATAAGACAATACAATATTCCTACAGACGTCATTCCAGGGATATCTTCCTCGGTAGGCTTAACTGGACTGCAACAAATTCCGCTGACCTACCGCGGCATAAGTGAGAGTTTTTGGGTAATCACGGGTTCGACGTCAGATGGCCGCCTTTCGGACGACTTGCAGTCAGCCGTACATACAAGCGCTACGGTTGTCGTGCTGATGGGATATGCGAAATTACCGCAAATTGTGGATTTTTATAAACAACATGGTAAAGGGCAGCTACCTATTGCGCTGATTCAAAATGGTTCATTACCAAACGAGCGTATTGCTTTAGGACGAATCGATAATATCTTGGAGGAAGCAGAGCGTAATTTAGTGGGGGTTCCGGCAATTATTGTATTGGGTGAGGTGGTTGCTAAACATCGGGCTTTTGAGCATATTAAAAAAGAACTTCAATCACTTACTGTTTAAATCCAAATGAACGAACTGTTTCCTATATACGTAAAGCTTCATCAAATTAAAACTTTGTTGGTAGGTGCTGGAAACGTTGGTTTGGAGAAGTTGGAGGCTATTTTGGAAAATTCACCGGATGCTAATATACATATTGTAGCCGCAGAAGTTAATCCAGAGGTCTACGCATTGGCTAATGGCAAGTTGAATATCGAGGTTTCTGAAAGAGGGTTTGATATAAGTGATATCGAAAATGTAGATTTAATTATGTTGGCGACCAATAATGCGTCTTTAAACGCGCACATCCGTCAGCTCGCGAGCAAACATCATATTTTATTGAATGTGGCCGATAAACCTGCCCTTTGTGATTTTTATCTAGGTTCAGTTGTTTCCAGAGGCAACCTGAAAGTAGGGATATCAACTAACGGAAAATCGCCGACAATAGCCAAGCGGCTCAAAGAGTTTTTCAACGACCTTCTTCCAGAAGAAATTGACGACACACTCGACTTAATGGGAGAGTTAAGAAATACATTAAAAGGAGATTTCCAAGAGAAGGTGCGAGTGTTAAATGAGCACACAAAAGATGTTTTAGCTAAAAAATCGTATGATAGCAGAAATTAAGCAGGAAATACGGGGATTGAACGCCGCGGAAATTATTGATCATATACAGAGAAAATATGGTTCTAGAACAGTTTTTTCAACATCGTTCGGCATAGAGGATCAAGTGTTAACCCATTTGATTGCGCAAACTGGAAGAGAAATTTCTCTCTTTACGCTGGAGACGGGACGTCTTTTTCCGGAAACATATTATGTTTGGAATAGGACGTTGGAAAAATATAAACTTCCGATTAAGGCATATTATCCGGATACCCAGGCAGTAGAACGAATGGTCACTGAAAAGGGACCGTCGAGTTTTTATGAATCGGTCGAAAATCGGAAAGAGTGTTGTTATATACGCAAAATCGAGCCGCTCCACCGCGCTATACAGGGGTTTGATATATGGATTACCGGTATAAGGGCAGAGCAGTCACCTAATCGGGAAGATATGGAAAATGTGGAGTGGGATGCTGCAAACAATATTATTAAAGTACATCCACTGTTCGATTGGACATTGGACGAGGTAGAAAGTTTCTTAAAAAAGAACGGTATACCTTATAATCCTTTACACGACAAAGGCTTCCCGAGTATAGGTTGCCAACCCTGTACGCGTGCAATACGTGAGGGAGAAGACTTCCGCGCTGGGAGATGGTGGTGGGAAGACCAAAGTAAAAAAGAATGTGGCCTACATGTTACACAATAAACAGTCAACAGAGTATAAATAGAAAATGGATTATTTAGATCATTTAGAAGCAGAGGCAATATACATCCTGCGCGAGGTAGCCGGACAATTTGAAAATCCTGCGCTTTTGTTCTCAGGAGGAAAGGATTCAATAACGTTAGTACATTTGGCGAAAAAAGCTTTTCGTCCGGGAAAATTCCCCTTTCCCTTAGTACATATTGATACCGGACATAACTTTCCGGAAACAATTGAGTTTAGAGATTGGCTGGTTGAACAGCTAGGAGAAAAACTTATCGTAGGACATGTACAGGAAAGTATTGACCAAGGTAAAGCAATAGAACAAAAAGGAAAAAATGCGAGTCGAAATCCTTTACAGACCGTAACACTTTTAGATACCATCGAAAAATATGGTTTTGACGCATGTATTGGAGGAGCTCGGAGGGATGAGGAAAAAGCGAGAGCAAAAGAACGTATCTTTTCCGTACGTGACGAATTTGGACAATGGGATCCGAAGCGCCAGCGCCCGGAATTATGGAGCATTTTCAACGGTAAAATCCACAAAGGTGAAAACGTACGTGTATTTCCAATATCGAACTGGACAGAATTAGATGTTTGGAATTATATCAAAAGAGAAAATATAGCCCTGCCGTCGATATATTTTAGTCATGAAAGGGACGTTGTTTTACGCAATGGACAATGGATGGCGGCAGCGCCAGCATTACAAATCGATAATGAAGATATTGTTGAGCATAAATCTGTGCGTTTCAGAACGGTAGGAGATATGACGTGTACGGCTGCTGTAGATTCTGTGGCGACTGAATTGGATGATATCATAGCAGAAATAAAAGCTTCAACGGTTAGTGAAAGAGGGGCAAGGATGGATGATAAAGTTTCGGAAGCGGCCATGGAAGAACGAAAAAAACAGGGATATTTTTAAGGAAGTAAGTTAGCGAAAAATGAATATACTCAAATTTATAACAGCAGGCTCCGTAGATGACGGAAAAAGTACATTGATTGGCCGGTTGTTGTATGATACGAATTCGATTTTAGACGATCAATTGGAAGCCATCCAAAAGGCAAACCGGAAAAATAATGATGGAACCGTAGATCTAGCTATATTGACTGATGGTTTGAAAGCGGAACGGGAGCAGGGAATTACCATTGATGTAGCCTATAAATATTTTCAAACGGAGAAGCGTAAGTTTATTATCGCTGATGCGCCCGGTCATATACAGTATACACGTAATATGATAACAGGAGCCTCAAATTCGGAATTGATCATTATCTTAATTGATGCGCGGAAAGGGGTTATTGAACAAACAAAACGACATTCGTTCCTAGCCAAGTTATTGTCTTTGAAAAAGGTTCTTGTTTGTGTTAATAAAATGGATATGGTTGGATTCGATCCATTTGTTTACGAGAAAATTAAAACAGATTATCTTGCGTTGGCTGATCGTTTAGGGTTAGAGAATGTAGACTTCATTCCGGTATCTGCCTTGAAAGGGGATAATATCGTTAATCGTTCGGATAGGATGACTTGGTATGATGGGCTTTCTTTGTTGGATTACTTGGAAACTGTGAATATAGCAGATAAAAAATCGCATTCGTGGCGCTTTCCCGTGCAATGGGTAGTACGTCCTCAGACCGACGATTTGCATGATTATAGGGGGTACGCAGGACGCGTGTTGGGCGACGGACTAAAAACTGGTGACGAGGTTGTTGTATTGCCAAGTGGTGTGAGAAGTCGGATAGCACGTGTTGAATTAGCAGAACAAACTTTGGATCAAGCTGAAAATGGACAGTCGGTTATCGTACATTTAACGGATGATATTGATATTTCAAGAGGTGACATCATTGCAAATGCTGGGCATCCTCCGTTAGCTGAACGAAATTTTGAGGTAAATATCTGTTGGTTTGATAATAAGCCACTTGATAAAAATCAGGTTTATTTGCTGCAAAATCATACGACAGTAACGAAGATAAAAGTAGCGGATATACATTACAAATTTGATGTAAATACACAGGAAAAGCAATATGATACTGATATTCAGCTAAATGATATTGGAAAAATTGAAATTAAAGCAGCAGGAGAGGTGGTCTTTGATTTAAATCGTGATTTTCCAGAGAATTCGCAGGGTATTTTGATTGATCCTAGAACGAATTTAACCGTTGGTGCACTTATGGTCGATAATGTAGCTTAATATAAAGCTAGGTTTCGATTAAATAAAAAGCGATACTTTAAATTAGAAAGTATCGCTTTTTATTTAACTAAGATTTCAGAACGTTAGTATTGTAAGGTTTGGAAAAGCGTTAATGCGTTGACGTCCACCAGAACTGGCTTTACTTTTCCATTTTCAAGGACGAAAAAGACATGTTCGTTGTGATTGACTTCTTGTGTTGTCCCTAGAGACGTTATTCCTTTTTCATCCACCGGAATTGAGATTTTTACCGTTCCATCTGTTTTTGTTTTTCCCATGGATAATTGTACAATCGATTGATCGATCATATATCTGTTTTCGATAGTGCGGATCATCTCCGGGCCCCAAGCAAACGATGTTCCATACCAATATACTTCCTTATTAGCGACAGGCGTAGTACCTTTTTGAACAGTCAACGTCATATGTGCTTCGTCATAGGCATAACTGCCGGATTCAGGCTCCGTAAGGATTAGCGAGACTTTATATTCTGATTTAGAATCTTCGATCAGGACAGAATTGACAGGTGATGATTTACCTGCTATCGTGTAGTAATTATCCGAAAGTAAATGCTTACGAAGTGGTGTAAAGAAAAGTGTTTTGCCGACGTATTTACTGACGTTGACGTTTATAGAATCGGTTATTTTGCTTTGTACGGGTACGGAAACTGAGCCTAAAGGTGCGAATTTGTCGTAAGATTCGAAAGGTTTTTCCGATACGAAAATTTTAATGTCACTTGATCGAGATAAACCAACCTTAATCGGAAATACACTTACGGTATGCGAACCGGTTCCTTCAAGGCTTTCATTGTCGTCTTTTGAACACGATAGTGTTACAAGTGCTATCAGGCATATGCAACCTAATTTCTTAATAAAGGTGATCGTCATTTTTTTGTATTTATTCATTGATATATGGGCAACTAAACAAGAAACATGCCATATTGCATAAACAAGTATATGACACTAGACTATCGATACATAATTCACATTATGTTAAATAGAAAATTATACTAAATCTCTAGCTATTCTCTTTCTTATTTTCAACATAAAGAGACCGTTTAACATTGCGCAGTTGTAACCTTTTTTAAGGAATATTTGAGGTTGTTCATTTTTTTTTAATAAATTAGCAATCTGAGGGAAAATAATAACTATAATTCATAACAAATGTCACTTAACTTTAAGAAGTTTATTAAATACGTCGAGGACAGAAATCCGAACGAACCAGAATTTTTACAGGCTGTTACGGAAGTTACAGAAGATTTGATACCGTATATTAACGAACGTCACCCAACCTGGGTAGACTTAAAAATCTTAGAACGTATTGTGGAGCCCGAACGTGTTATTTCGTTCAGGGTAACTTGGTTAGATGACAATAATCAGGTGCAGGTTAACCGAGGATATCGGGTACAAATGAATAGCGCGATTGGCCCGTATAAAGGAGGTTTACGCTTCTCTCCCACCGTAAATTTAAGTATTCTAAAATTTTTAGCTTTTGAGCAGGTATTTAAAAATAGTTTAACAGGGATACCCCTTGGCGGTGGTAAAGGTGGAGCGGACTTCGATCCAAAAGGCAAATCAAATATGGAGATTATGCGATTTTGCCAAAGCTTCATAACGGAATTATATCGCCATATAGGCCCTGAAACAGATGTGCCGGCCGGTGACATAGGCGTAGGTGAACGTGAAGTGGGCTACATGTTTGGTCAATACAAGCGTATTCAGAATAATTTTACAGGCGTATTAACTGGAAAAGGAAAACACTGGGGTGGATCTTTTATCCGTCCAGAGGCAACAGGATATGGTCTGCTCTATTTTGTCGAATGCATTTTTGAAAATATC
The DNA here is from genome assembly GCF_020687765.1 of Sphingobacterium sp. FBM7-1. GTDB lineage: Bacteria > Bacteroidota > Bacteroidia > Sphingobacteriales > Sphingobacteriaceae > Sphingobacterium. Next base: position 294,681 of record NZ_JAJEWJ010000001.1, read on the forward strand.
GATGAAAAGATAGCGGGTAAAACCATTGCTATATCTGGTGCAGGTAACGTAGCTTATTATGCCGCTGAAAAAGCAATACATTTAGGGGCTAAAGTTATTTCTTTATCCAATAGTTCGGGTACCTTGCATGATCCTGAGGGTTTGACCTTAGAAAAGTTAGCATACGTGAGTACTTTAGGTCGAGAGCTGGTAAAATATCCACAAAAATTTAAGGCGGCTTCTTTTTATGCGGATAAAAAGCCTTGGCATCTTAAATGTGACATCGCACTACCCTGTGCTACACAAAATGAGCTTGACCAGGAAGATGCGAAGCAACTTGTTAAACATGGTTGTGTATGTATTGCAGAAGGCGCTAATATGCCTTCTACAGCCGACGCAATCAAAGTATTTCATAAAGCTAAGATTCATTTTGCTCCAGGAAAGGCCGCGAATGCTGGTGGCGTCGCAGTTTCAGGTCTCGAAATGTCACAAAACTCTATGGGTCAACAGTGGTATGCAGAGAAAGTGGATACACGTTTGAAAGGTATTATGGAAAATATTCATAAAACCTGTTTAAAATATGGTAAAGAAGAAGACGGATATATCAATTATTTAAAAGGTGCAAATATCGGAGGTTTTATAAAAGTTGGTGCTTCTATGAAAGCCCAAGGGTTGGTTTAATCTAGAAATTCGCGTAAATTAGAAAGCTCCATAGTTTGACTATGGAGCTTTTTATTTTTATCAATTTTTTGTACCATGAGAATAATAGCGGAGCTTCCCCATCCGGATTGCAAAATATCCATTTTTTCGATGAACCAGAAGTTCATCGTCAAGTTCGAACAAGGAGTTTTGGAACAGTCGTATAAGTTAGCAGAAACAGATGTAATCGGTGGAGTGAACGGCGTGTTTGAACTTCTGGATGAGGAATTCATCGCGGAAGTTGTTGCGCAGTTTAAAGTTATGCGTCAATCCTTTATGAATGCATATCATAGATATGATTGAACCAGCAACTATTTGTAACAGCATCCAACTTGAAGTAAAACTTCATGTTAGATGCTGTTGTTCTATTGTTTGTTAAGACGCAAAGGCTTTATCTCCTTTTTGATAAGGGTAATTGCCGTCATATCGGCCTGGAATTTTTACGTAGCGTAATGCCCTCGTCATTCCTACTTCAGAGGTAAAGAATCCAGTCAAGGTTATTTGCTTCAACATGTGAAAGAAATGGTTTGGAAGGGGGGCTGCATCGTCTGACAGTTCGCTCTGCTTCTGCCCTCGTTCGTTTTGGAATTTTTTAGCTTCCTTATCCAACATATTTACAAATTGCAACTGTTCATCTTTTGATAATTCTTGGAATTTTTTTCCGAACTCCTGCTTTGCACGCTCATCGACCTCACCTAGTCCTTCAAGGAAAGCTTTTTGGTCATGTGGATCGTAACAATCTCGGATCATTACAGGGATAAACTCTCCTACGCCAGCTTCCTTAGCTCCTGGCGTGGACGTTTCTGGCAAAATTGCTTCCGCAAGATCTCCTAAAAAATTTATGGTATCTTTTTCAAATAATGTCGCGACATCTTTAGTAGCAGGGCGCGTACAGCCCTCTAAAAATAGGTTAGCTCCAATAACAGAACCACCGATTAACATCGCCACTCGTTGAATTGCTTCTCTTCTATTCATCTTTATAAAATTTCTGTTTGAGGCATCTGTTTCTTTCGTGACTTAATACTTTATTGTATTTAAGCCGATTACAAATCTCCTTTTTTAAGCGCATTAACGGCAAAATCAACCGCCCGTGCTGTCAATGCCATATAAGTTAGAGACGGATTTACACAGGCTCCAGAAGTCATTGCAGCACCATCCGTTACAAAAACGTTTTTGGCATCCCAAACCTGATTATGTTTATTCAATACGGAATTTTTTGGATCATTACCCATACGCGCTGTACCCATCTCGTGAATACCTTGTCCGAAACCATACACATTGTCATAAGTATAAACATCTTTAACGCCGATTCGCTCTAGCATTTCTTTCATTTCATTCATCATATCGGGCCGCATTTTCTTTTCATTATCTTTTATCTCCATATCCATAGCTAAGATCGGTAGACCCCATTTATCTTTTTTATCCTTATCTAAATAAATTCGATTTTCATGATAAGGTAAAATTTCTCCGAATGCACCAAATCCAATGCTCCAGCTACCGGGTTCTTGCATGGCGTCTTTCCAATCTCCACCGACGCTCATTTCAGCGACTTCTCCCTGCCATCTACCCCGACTTGCTGCCCCTTGATAACCAAATCCACGCAAGTAATCTCGTTTTTTATCGTCGCTAGGTATATTCACAAATCGAGGCACATATAAACCCGTCGGGCGTCTACCGAAAATATACTTATCTTCATACCCTTCCACGGTACCTCCGGCGCCACAGCGGAAATGATGATCCATTGCATTATGACCTAACTCACCCGAACTACTTCCTAAACCGCCCTCCCAAACATCGGTTGCAGAGTTCATCAATACCCAAGTCGAATTGAACGCAGAAGCACATACGAAGATGACCTTCGCAAAAAATTCGTAGGTTTGATTTGTCTCTGCGTCAACAATTTCGACCCCAGTAGCCTTTTGTGTATCTTTATCATATAGAATCCGCGTCACAATGGAGAACGGGCGTAGCGTCAAGTTACCTGTAGCTACTGCTGGCGGTAATGTGGAGGATTGCGTACTGAAGTAGGCCCCAAAATTACACCCTAACGAGCATTGGTTTTGATATTGACAGTTTACGCGACCATGATGGGGTTTGGTAATATTGGCCGTACGCCCCATAATAAAATGTCGTTTGCCCCCATATTCTTTTTGCAATCGAGCTGCTAAATCTTTTTCCACTACATTAAAATCCATAGGCGGAAGAAAATCGCCGTCCGGTAATACGTCGAGACCATCTCTATTACCTGAAATACCCGCCCATTTCTCGGCATAGCTATACCAAGGCGCGATATCCGCGTAGCGAATAGGCCAATCTATACCGTGTCCGTCCTTAGCATTTGCTTCGAAGTCTAAATCAGAAAAACGGTAACTCTGCCGTCCCCACATTAAAGACCGTCCCCCCACGTGGTAGCCACGATACCAGTCAAAACGCTTAACTTCGGTATAAGGACTTTCTTTTTCATTTACCCAGAAATCTAAATTTTTCTCATTTAGTGGATAATCTCGCTTCAACACAGGATAGTCCTTCTCCATCTGTTTAGTGCGTCCGCCTCTATGGGGGTATTCCCACGTGTCTTTATTTGCGTGATAGTCCTTGATATGCTCCACATTCCGTCCGCGTTCCAGCATGATTGTCTTAAGGCCCTTCTCCGTGAGCTCCTTAGCTGCCCACCCCCCACTGATACCTGACCCAATGACAATTGCATCATAAACGTTATCTGCCATACTTTTATATTTTAAGTTTATTGCTATTTTACTATACTTTTTTATTCTCTATTTTCTCATTTTTAAAGAAGATCATGAATAATATCATGACGATAAACGCTATTCCCGCAGGCACTAACCATACTTGTTGCCAAAAAGCAGCAACATCGGTCGATTTGATATCGGCATACATAGTGCCAATATACCCGGCCACCCAAAATCCGATTAACTGCCCAATCCCATAGGTTGCTAGAGTAATTAAGCCTTGCGCCGCACTTTTATATTTCACACCAGCTTTGCTGTCGGTATAAATTTGTCCCGACACAAAGAAGAAATCATAACATATACCATGCAAAGCGATCCCGATAATTAACATGAACGACAAATCACCGGCATTTCCGTATGCAAACAACAGATACCGTATAGCCCAAGCTAACATACCAATCAAAATAGTCTTCTTGAAGCCAAAACGAACAAATAAAACCGGTAAAAGTAATAAGAATGCCGCTTCTGAAACTTGCCCAATAGCCATTTTCCCTGTAGCATTGGATAGGCCGATCTCTACCAAGAACGGGTTAGCATTGGAATAATAAAACGCTAGCGGTATACAAATTAGAATAGAGGAAATAAAGAAAATTAAAAAATTTCTATCTTTTAATAATTTCACTGCATCTAGCCCAATGATGGAAGCAAAAGAAGGTTTTTCTGCTGTATCAACCTTTATCGGTGGAGTTTTAGGTAAAAGAAAAGAAAATAGTCCTAATACGGCAGAAGCAATACCTGCCATTAGAAAGGTATTGCGTAAAGCCCCTTCTTGTGCACCTTCGGGCGAATCCCAGCGGAATAAAAAGCTAATTGCTAAGCCCGCTATAATCCATCCGATCGTACCCCATACACGAATGCTTGAAAATTGAGTTTCTGGATTGCTAAGCTGTCTGAACGAAACTGAATTTACCAATGCCAATGTGGGCATATAAAGGATCATATACACCAAAACATAGGGATAAAAAGTAGCAATATCTGTCGATTTGTACATCTGGAACATCAAAAAGGCCCCAATTAAATGTAGTATTCCGAGAATCCTTTCCGCATTAAAATAACGGTCAGCAATCATACCAATAATAAATGGCGCAATTATAGCGCCTAACGATTGCGTTGAAAATACATTGGAAATCTGAAAAGGTTCCGCCTGTAAATTTTGAATCAAAAAAGTCCCTAATGTGACGAACCATGCTCCCCAAATAAAAAATTCGAGAAACATCATAAAAGATAACTTAAATCTTACGGATTTTGACATCTGATAATAGGTTTATTTGTATAAATATATTACTTCTTCGTTATATTATAACAATACACTTAAAAATTATCAACCTCCCGATAGGCGTTGACCAATGCTTTTTCCCCTTCGACACCAGACTTAGACATTCCGTGCTCCATTCCGACTACACCTTTATAGCCTTTTTCTTTAAGCCATTTAAATATATTTTTATAATTGATCTCTCCGGTGGTGGGCTCTTTTCTTCCCGGATTATCACCTACTTGAATATAGGCAATTTCACTCCAGCACATGTCCATCAGCTGAATGAGATTGCCTTCATTCTTTTGTTGATGGTAAGCATCATATAAAATTTTACAAGAAGGACTTCCCACCGCCTTGCAAATCTCATAGGCTTGATCCGTATAACGAAGAAATAAATCTGGCGTATCACTGAGTGGTTCTAGTACCATGGTGATCCCATGTGGTTCAAATATCTCTGCTCCTTGCTTTAACGCTTCAATAACATTTGCGGTTTGTACGCCTATAGGTAAATCTCGGTGATAGTTGCCCGGCACAACTGTTACCCACTTAGCATCTACGCGTTTAGCCACCTCGACTGACTGTCTACAACCCTTCAAGAAAATATCTATATGTTCTTGCTTGCCAGCCGCCAGCGTATTAGCACCGTTTCCACCTTTCGGGACCACAAATACGCCCATCCGCATCCCAAGCCTAGTCAACGTTTCTCCTATTTTTATCTGCTCATCTACGGAGCGGGTGGGCAATCCGTTGTCTTCAATACTACGGAACCCCATATCATACATATACTGAATCTCGTCTATAAAGTTTTTACCGGCTGTTGCCGCAAACATACCCTGATGCGGAGCATAATCTAATTGGAATCTCGCACCTTCTTTATGTGGAATAGTTGCCATCACTTTATCTCCTAAAATACTTGTGCCGCCAATAAACGCCGCACCACTTTTTATAAAATCTGCTCTTTTCATATATTATTTAATCGGTTAACTAACCTTTATACAGCTGTGTAATACAGTTAAAAACGATTTTTATATCGTGCCAATTTCTCATAGAAATCCTTCGTAAAGCGCCGCCCGCATCTATCCAAACGGTCAGCCTATATCCATATAACTGTTTTTTTAGCCTGTCGCGCGTACTAAATATATCGATCGGTATTTTTTCCCGGAATAGCATAAGGATACTCCCCTTTTTCGTTCGGAACTATTTTGGGTAATGCATCCCACGCATATACATCGGGAGACAGATCGACGGTTGAAGTTATGGCGTCATCCCATTTGATTGTTTTGCCGGTATAACAAGCTATACGGCCAATGATACCGGTGAGTGTACTGTATGCACCATATTGAGCATCGTCAAAACTATACTCGTTCTTCGCTATCGCTGCAAATAGTTCTTTGTGTTCCTGTTGATAAGCATTCGGATTTCCTTTCGGATCATGGCGATATATTTCATTTCCTCGCGCATCCCACAGAATACCTTGATTACCTGCTGAAAGATATGCACGTCCCTTTGTTGCTTGAAAAGTTTCATCTACACGATTAGACACACCTTCAAAATGTCGACATTGGCTATAGATAACAGAACCGTCGTCATAAGTAAGTTCAAGCGCGAAGTTATCATATATTTCACCATACTCTTTGCCCGTGCGGTGTGCTCTGCTACCTGTCCCCTGAATAGAAATTGGGTATTTATCTTTCACCCAATTAGCGATGTCAATATTATGTACGTGCTGTTCTACAAGGTGGTCACCACAAAGCCAGTTAAAATAAAACCAATTTCGCATTTGGTATTCCATTTCCGATTGCCCCTGCTTTCGCGGGCGCACCCAAACACCACCACTATTCCAATAGACTTGCCCAGATAAAACATCACCTATAGCACCATCCTGTATACGCTTAATAGTTTCTCGGTAATTTGTCTGATAACGACGTTGTAAACCAACGACGACATTCAATTTTTTCGTTTTAGCTTCCGCAGCCGCCTCCAATACCCTCCTTACCCCCGGAATATCAACAGCGACGGGCTTTTCCATAAACACATGTTTACCTTCTTTTACCGCTTCTTCAAAATGAGCGGGCCGAAATCCAGGAGGTGTTGCTAGCAAAACTACATCGGCATCCTTGATTGCCGCTTTATAACCGTCGAAGCCAACATACTTACGACTGTCCGGCACGTCAACTTTGTCTCCAAATTTTTCTTTTAACGTCCTGTATGTCTGTTCTAGGTTATCAGCGAAGGCATCGGCCATGGCTACTAGTTTAATGTTCTGGCCAGAAGCAAAAGCATCAAATGTAGCTCCGGTACCACGCCCGCCACAACCGATCAGGGCGATTTTAATGACATCGCTTCCAGCAGCGAAAACGTGGGATACAGGCATTGAGGACAATGCCGCTGCACCCGCAAATACGGATCCAGCCTTAATAAAATCTCTTCTTTTAAAATGTTGCATCAGTTTAGGTATATTAATTAACGTATTAAAAGTCTTTTATGGGTTCTTGATTATAATAACGCATAATGTCTTCTTCCGTTGGTGGATGTACCGGTCGAACAACACGTAGTCCCACAAATGGCGCCTCGGGAAACCACCAATTTGATTTCGGTATTTGAGGATCTAACTGTTTCCATATGGGATCGGATGCCATGCGAGCCGCCGATCGTAGTTCATGTGCCGGGCTATCAAAAGATCCACCCCGCACACTATGTGCATAAAGTTGCGTAGGTACAGCAACGGGATTGATCGCCGTTTCGTTCGCAAATTGCTGGTAAAAATCGGGCAGATATTGATCGAATGTCCATTCCGCCACATTGCCTAGCATATCATACAATCCCCAGGCATTCGGCATTTTATGCCCTACTGCGGCTGTTTTTTCCTCACTATTGTTAACAAACCATGCATAGTTCTCTAATTGATTCACATCGTCACCGAAAAAATACGCTGTTGTCGATCCAGCCCGACAGGCGTATTCCCATTCAGCTTCAGTCGGCAAACGGTAAAACACTCCCGTTCGCGTATAAAGCCATTTGCAAAACTGAATCGCATTATAGTGTGTCATTGCCAAAGCAGGATGACCTTCTTTCCCCATGCCGAACGTCATATCCAAATAAGGCTTTGACGGCCGCGTCACAGCATCCACCTCAGATGAGACTTTGCCATCTGCCGAAATAGTTTGTTCCAAATCCTTATAAACAAAAGGTTCATATAAATCCCAAGTAACCTCGTACGTGCCCATCCAAAAAGGATCAAGCTTTACCTTATGGGCAGGTTTTTCATCTGCTTTATCAGATTGATCGCTACCCATTATAAATGTTCCTCCAGGAATCGCTTCCATGGAAAACTCCAAATGTGTTCCTTCAATTTTTTGGATATAACGTTCGTGCGTTTTCTGTGCTTTTATAACTAGGCTAGCTAGCATGAACGTTAAAACAAGTACCCCGTTCTTTACATTTTGTATCATCATTAATCTAGAGTTTTCGCAAATCGAAATTAAATATAGGAATTATATTGTAAAAAATACACTAAGTCTTTTTTACAACAATCAAGTTACAAAATAATATCCTCCGATAGAGGACCCTTTAAAACGGTTAAAATAGAGCCGATTTAAGAACTAAAAGCGATCTGCTTCGTTATGAAAAGAACTAGCGGCTACTAGACGACGCTTGATATTGCATAACAAGATGAATTTATTTAGGTTTGGCAAAAATTTATTACTGAGGTATATTGGGAAAAATATTTTTAACGTGGGCGCTGTCGCTCGCTACATTATTATTATACGCGCAAAGTGATTCCATCTCCTCGGCGCGACCGCCGAAGAATCCGCTGATCATCGAATTGGAGATGGAAAATGGAGGTATATTGGCGGCGAAAGATATTCGCAGAACTACATTTGAAAGTGCATATTACAACGGGATCAACCTGAAAGTTGGCTGGAAAATACAAAAGTCGGATGATGTATATTTCACGCTATATAACAATCCTATATATGGGATCGGGTTTTATAGTAGCACGTTTAATACGGACATTATTGGAAGTCCTTACGCCATATACGGATTTATGCAATCCCCTTTCGGAAATTTAAAAAAGAAGTACTGGAGTTTCGACTACCGAATTGGACTTGGTATTTCTGGTAACTTCAAACCTTATGATCCCGAAACTAATCCTCTGAATGTCGTTATTGGTGCGAAGAATAATGTATTTATCGACTTAGGTATACGAAGCCAATATAAAATTAGCCCCAACTGGCGGGTAGGCCTAGGTCTAGCCTATCATCACTTTTCGAACGGGGCCCTCCGCCTGCCCAACAAAGGCGTTAATCTTGTCCCGATAACTGCTTCTGTTACCTATCAGCCAAACGGACATAGTATCCTACCTGATAGAAGCAACATAACACCTTATCCCGACAAAATTCTTTATCATATCAACTATGGTATTGGATGGAAGCAATTGGATAAAGATAAAGACGAGCGTTTTTTAAAGACAACTTTAGGTGCATACGCGAGTAAACATGTGTCACACAAATGGCGAGTTGGAGCTGGCGTCGATTTATTTTACTCCGATTCTGGAAACTACGATGAAATCGCGGGGGATGATAGTGGTAAACTAAGCGCTAAACTATCAGGTGGCCCCTCCTTTTATTTGGTGCACGTATTAACGCGCAGACTGGTACTGAACGGAAATATTGGATACTATATTCATAAACGAAGTTTTAACGGAGAAATCAACCATATCTTTTTAAGAGCGGGTGCGCGGTATTACGTATATAAAGACTTTAATGCCGGTATTTCCATTAAAGCACACAAAGGAAAAGCCGACTTTATCGAATGGACGGTAGGCTATACGTTTAATAGAGATTAGCTTCTTTTTCCTTGACGAAAAAGAAACAAAAAGTCAAGACTTGCTTTGTTCCGCTACCTTTACTAATCTATTCCTAAACAGCATGGAACTCGCTTTGCTCAGACAACATGCTGTTTTTAACGGAATAGCCTGCGTAAAGCTGGCCGCGCTGCGGAACAAAGCTAGGTCATTTTAGCCCGCATAACTACGTATCAATATAAAACGCTTTGCTCACGTATTACACAAATCCTAATTAACAATAAATGTCGCTTTGGATATTTTACATTTGTAAAATATCCAAAGCGACTAGATTATGAATATGTGTGTATTTTGGTGTTTGATTCCCTTCACAGGGAAAAGAACAAACAAAAATTACATAACAAGTTTCCCAATGCTTTTCGCCAGATTTCTATCTACGGTGATATAACCCGGATAGTAGATATTACTATTCCCAATTTTGATAGACGGTTTTATTTTGAGCACAAGAAACCCCTCACCTTTTCTCGTAAAAAGTTCGTTTAATACGTTTTCTACTCCATTTTCCTTTGCTGTACCGAAAATATTAGCTTTAAAGGTTAATGGCACAACCGTACTTTCTCCTGTTGATAAGTGTAGATTCTCATCTACCGTACCCTCGAACATGGGCTTTCCTTGAATTTCGATCAGATATTTAAAGGAATTAATTTTGGTCGTCGTGGTAGTCGGGTTGCTCACTTTCATGTTAATTCGAGCTTCTAGCGGCAGATCCTGACGTAACATGGCCACGGCTATTCCTGGAAGAGCACTGATGTTCACACCGTCTTTACCCGTAAAACTGTCCATATTACGACCAGCTAAGCGGACGTCCTGCAACGACTCGACCGTATAGTTAAACTTAGAAAGCGCATCAATCTGATTCTTGTTTATCGCACAACCTGTTAACAACAATCCTACAAGCACGCAGCATAGGATACTGATATTTGTTCTTTTATTCATAGCCAATTTATTCATTTAATTGTTTTTTCCACCAAAATTATACGTTAACCCTAATGTAAATACAGCGTTACCCGCTTTTAAGTAATTGTTGTTTACGACGTTGATATTGAACCCGTTTGTATACTGTATCTGCAGACCTTTATTCAACTCCATGCGTGTATAAAAAAGCGGTTCAATAAACAAAGCTTCCTCCATGGGACGCGCTACATCATTAATTGTAAAATCTCGCATCGCTACACGGTTAGCACGAATAGCCGTTCCATAATTCAAGATACGTGGCTTACCAAACAGATTAAGTTTCCGTTTTCGCCTAGACGAGTAATTTATCTGGACGAAAATTTTATCGAAATCCATCACTCTTGTCTCGACAGGCATCATGCCCGTTGTGGACGCCCTCCGATCTACTTGCGTAGAAGACCCTATGCCATAACCTGCATATATTTCCAGTATCTGCCGTTTTTCTTTGCCCACCTTCGTGAAGTAACCAAGACCGCCCTCTAATAAATGCTGATTAAAAAGCTCACTCCTATTATTATCTTCCTGCTGCTTAATATAAGAGCCATTCGCGATAACCGCTATATGATTCCCTACAGCTAAACCAATATTTCCACTCAAATTTCCTTTTACATTGCTATGAGCCGCTACATGCATCTCTCCTTTTCCCTGAAACATTGGAGTTGCTGGCACATTGGGCATATAAATAGAATTACAGGAAGAGCAAATTAAAACAAACAGCGAGATGGCAACGTATAAAAATCGATAATACATAAGTAATTTTTCTTCTTATGCAATAATCACCTAAATTATTGTGCCAAAATTAGTCCAGCCCTTTCTAATTCTATCTGCATTTCCTGTTGGAGTTTTAAAGCCTCTTCACGGGCTCTTTCCGCGAAGTCTTTTCCGTCAGATGCATAAATAATACCGCGTGTACTGTTTACTAAAAGTCCGCAGTCCTTATTCATTCCGTATTGGCACACCTCCTGCAAAGAACCTCCTTGGGCACCGACACCCGGCACCAACAAGAAGTGATCAGGCACACGCTGTCGCACTTTCGTAAATGCTTCACCACGGGTCGCCCCTACCACAAACATGGTGTTATCCGGTGTACCCCATTCTTTCACCTTATCCAGTACATACTCAAACAGCTCTACCCCAACTTCATTCCTAAAGTTTTGAAAATCTTTACTCCCCGGATTAGATGTCAATGCCAATACAATGGACCATTTCTCGGCGATATCGAGAAACGGCACAACCGAATCACTACCCATATAAGGTGCGATGGTGATTGCGTCAAATCCTAAGCCTGATACCTCTTGATCAAAGAAAGCTTTTGCATAGCGAGTCGAAGTATTCCCGATATCCCCCCGCTTCGCATCGGCGATACTCAAACATTCTTTAGGTAGTATTTCCCATGTCTTTTGCAAGGATTGCCACCCTTTAGCGCCGTAACATTCGTAGAAAGCAATATTAGGTTTATACGCGACACACAAGTCTTCCGTGGCTTCAATAATCGCTTTATTGAAAGAAAATATCGGATCCTCATCATCCAAAAGATGTTGGGGTATTTTGGCGATATCCGTATCCAAACCCACACATAAAAAGCTTTTTTTTGTTTTAATCTGCTGAATTAATGCTGCTCTGGTCATGCTTATTTTTGGGTTAATTCTAACATAAAATCGGACACCTCTGTCCGGGAATAATCTGCCATACCCTCATGACGAGCGGCAATTTTTCCTGTTTTATCTAAAATAACGGTTGTCGGAATAGCTCCGCCCAACCATTCGCCAGGAATTTGACTTTCTGGATAATATATTGGTAAATCCATATCCCCTTTCAACATAAAGTCGCGCGCTTTCTCTTTTTCACCTTCAATTTCCACCAAAAGGAAAGCGACCTGATCATTATCCTTAAATTTATCCTTCAAAACTTGGATAGAAGGCATTTCCGCTTTACATGGCGGACACCACGTCGCCCAAAAATTTAAAAAAACGACTTTTCCTTTTAAATCGTGTATACTCACTACGTGACCATTATCATCCGAAAAGGCGACGCCAGCATAATCACTTAACAGGGTGCCCTCGTCCTCTGCAGGCGTATTTGTAGCTTCCGAAGTTTCCAATTTAGGCTTAAATAAACCAATTTTCATCAAACCCTGTTGTACCCACACACGTCCACTAGGCAACAGCAATAAAATAATCAGTCCGGCAAAAATAATATTGCCTATGATCTTCCAGGCTTTCTTTTTATTCATTACAAGCTCCGCTTTTAACTATCAAACTTATCCAATAATTTCAACAAGGTAGCGAAATCTTTCGGGTATGGGGCTTCAAAATGGTATTCTTTGCCTTCAATGGTGAACCGGATCTGATGTGCATGTAACGCAAAACGTTTCATAACTGGCAGTTCCTCTTCCCCTTTGGCTATCGTAAAACCTCTCTTTTTTATTTGCGACAAATAAACCGGTTTGCCTCCATACATCTCATCGCCTACGATAGCCGCACGCTGCGTAGCAAGATGGATACGAATTTGGTGCATTCTACCCGTAATTGGTTTACATTCTACCAACGTATAATGCCTAAAGTATCGCAGCGAGTTAAAAACCGTTTCGGCCGGCTTTCCATTAGCGCGATCGATCGAAACATTTTTGTTCCCTTGATTTAAGATAGGCAAATTAACTTGGAGGTTGGTAAAGGTGTGTGTACCGCCAATAATAGCATGGTAAATTTTATCTACACGCCTACGTTCAAATTCAATAGAGACTAAACGATACGTCTCCGGATTTTTAGCTAAAAGCAATAGTCCAGACGTATCCTTATCCAAACGGTGACACACTTGTGTATCCGGATGATATTTTTTTGCAAGACGTAAAATATTCACTTCGTCACCACTCCTATTATCCAGGGAAGCTACAAAAGGAGGCTTATTAATAACAATAAGGCTATCGTCTTCAAAAAGAATCAGATCTTGAAATTTGGGAAATTTAAATAAACGATTGTCGCGTTTTTGCATAGAGGCAAAAATACAGAAATACCTTTAACATCCTCGAGTTCTATAACTTTTTATTAGCTTTGTTTCTTTAAACTACAAGCAATGTCAGTAAACAAGATCATCAAACGAGTAACCACGAGCACGGTTTTAGCCATGAAGGCGAACGGAGAAAAAGTTAGTATGCTCACCGCTTATGATTATTCGACCGCGCGTGCGTTGGACGAAGCTGGTATCGACGTATTGTTGGTAGGTGATTCTGCTGCAAATGTTTTTGCAGGCTATGAAACTACCTTACCCATAACTTTAGATCACATGATATACCACGCTAGTGCAGTGGTTAGAGGGGCTAAACGTGCGCTTGTACTTGTGGATCTTCCATTTGGAGAATATCAGGGCACACCGGAGGACGCTTTTAAATCTGCAGTACGAATGATGAAGGAATCAGGAGCACACGCCCTTAAACTTGAAGGTGGTATTGAGATTTTGGAAAACATCAAGAAGATTATTGATGCCGGTATTCCGGTTTGCGGACATTTAGGTCTTACACCACAATCAATTAATAAATTCGGCACCTTTGGTGTCCGGGCAAAAGAGGAGGCTGAAGCAGAGAAACTAAAGTCAGATGCTCTAGCCCTTCAAGAAATTGGCTGCTTTGCAGTAGTATTAGAAAAAATTCCTGCAGCGCTCGCGCAAGAAGTCAGCCAATCCCTCACCATTCCGACCATCGGTATCGGTGCCGGCAACGGATGTGATGGTCAAGTACTCGTTGTTAACGATATGCTTGGATTTACGAAGGATTTCAAACCCAAATTTTTGCGTCGGTATATGGAAATGTATGAGAATATCGTTGAGGCCGCCGCTAGTTATACCGCAGACGTGAAATCCGGCAATTACCCAAATGAATCGGAGCAATATTAAAGCAGATGCTTGATGAAAATATTTATTATTATCGCTTTAATAGGATTTTTGATCTATCTCATTGCTAGAAGATTTTTATCCGTAAACACTGTCGAAACCTCCGTCGTCCGAGCGAATTATCGACAATATTTCGTAGCCATAGATACCTCCCCCAAGTTAATCCGACGGGTGACCCAAAGCACGATTCGAACTGTCGGAATAGGCTTTATCTTACTTTTAGTAACATTAGTTTTGGGAATGAAAATCAAGATTTTATGGATACTTATTCCATTAAGTCTTTATCTAATCGGTCAGTTTTTCGTATATATCAATCACCTGAAATATACGAAAGACCAGCGAATCTATTTTAACACAGAAACTTACGAAGTTTTAGTTGACTATATTAAAGAGCAATCGTTATCTTTTAATTTAATGCGAGATATCGTAGCAGTATCTGAGATAAAGTCGGTTCAAAAAAACCGAGAGACGCTTTTTGGTTATTATAAACTTCAGGTAAAGCAAGGCGCGACGGTTGTTATCCCCTATTTAATCGAACAACATGAAAATGACGCAAACCGCTTGTTTTTTCAATACCTGAATGAAAACTTTAAGATTGAAGTTGAAAGTAAATTATTTCCGATCATCTAAGGATTAATCATTAATCGCGCGCCAGATCATATCCTTCAATTGCTGGACATTTTTACCCGAAACAGAAGAAATAAAAATAGCAGCTATCCCTTTAGGTAAAGTTTCCGCCATCTCCGCCTCCAACTCCTCATCAAGCATATCCGATTTCGTAATGGCCAATAAACGAGGTTTGTCCATTAACTCGGGGTTGTAAGCCGTCAATTCATTCAGCAAAATATCATATTCCTCTGCGAGGCTACGATCAGTATCTGCCGGAATCATAAATAACAGCACCGCATTGCGCTCAATATGGCGTAAAAAACGATGTCCGAGGCCTTTGCCTTGGGAGGCGCCTTCGATAATGCCCGGAATATCAGCCATCACGAATGACTTGTTATCACGATAAGCTACAATCCCCAGATTAGGCACTAACGTTGTAAAAGGATAATCTGCAATTTCCGGCTTTGCGGCCGAAACTACCGATAATAAGGTCGATTTCCCCGCATTTGGAAAGCCGACTAACCCCACATCGGCCAACACCTTCAGTTCTAAAATAATCCATTGCTCTTGCCCAGGCAAACCTGGTTGTGCAAAACGTGGCGTCTGTTGGGTAGGAGATTTAAAGTGCCAGTTGCCTAAGCCTCCCTTTCCACCAGGAGTCAATATCTTGGTTTCTCCATCCTCGGTAATGTCAAATAGGATTTCACCCGTTTCAGCGTCCTTCGCGACCGTTCCCAAAGGCACTTCTAAGACCTCATCTTTTCCGTCAGCACCCGTGCGTAATGCGCTTAAGCCCGGCCCGCCGTTGGCCGCAATGATATGTTTACGATATTTTAAATGGAGCAACGTCCAATGTTGCGAAGAGCCTTTAAGAATGATATGACCTCCCCGGCCGCCATCCCCGCCATCGGGTCCGCCTTTGGCTGTAAATTTATCTCGATGTAAGTGAGCCGACCCCGATCCTCCATGGCCAGAGCGACAACACACCTTCACATAATCCACAAAATTTGAACCCTGAGCCATACCTTAAATACTATTACTTTATTATTTAGTAAAAACTAATATTGATCAATAATTTCGGTCAAAGATTGAAAAATCACCTCAATATCACCGATACCGTTCACTTTAGCTAACTTGCCCTGTTTTTCGTAAAAAGGCAAAACGTGAATCGTTTTGTTAAAGTATTCTTCTATACGTTTCGTCAACTTATCCGCCGCATCATCCGCACGACCAGATATTTCCTGGCGTTTAGCGATACGTTGCTTCAATTCTTCTTCGGTAACATCCAAAGCCAATACGCCGGTGATTTGCTCATTGATCGATTCCAAAAAAATGTCCAAAGCTTCCGCTTGCGCCACTGTACGCGGGAATCCATCAAAAATGAAACCTTTGGCTTGTGGATTTTTATTGATTTCCTCCTCCAGCATCGCAATCGTGATGGAATCCGGGACCAAGTTGCCATCCGCAATGATTTGGCTTACCTGCTGACCTAACGCAGTTTGGTTTTTGATATGTGCCCGAAATATGTCGCCGGTGGAAATATGAACTAATTGGTATTTCTCAATGAGTTTTTCTGATTGGGTACCTTTTCCTGCACCAGGAGGACCAAATAAGACGAGGTTTAGCATAAGTTGTTATTTTATGTTTAAAAAAAAGCCTAATCCCGATAAAGAATTAGGCTTCACTTGTGCGCTCAAAGGGAGTCGAACCCCTAACCTCCTGATCCGTAGTCAGGTGCTCTATCCAATTAAGCTATGAGCGCGGCAACCAATACGTGAAGCTATATAGCCTACGTTGTTTTGGCTTTTTTGAGCCTCCTATCGGGATCGAACCAATGACCTACTGATTACAAGTCAGTTGCTCTACCAGCTGAGCTAAGGAGGCTTTTGAACCGTTTTCCGATTCAGTGATGCAAATATCACGCTTCTCCGTCGATTATGCAAGTACTTTTTTAAAAAAACCACACATAAGCCATTTTGGCATTACATTTTATTATTAAACGACAAAATTTCCGAAATTCAACTAAAAATCAAAAAGGCATTCAAATTGTTTAAAATATAACGACAACAAACACGTGGATAACGACTTAAAGGATTTTACATATGAATTTTAACAACTATACGATCAAAGCGCAGGAAGCTATTCAAAAAGCCTCCGAAATTGCAGTGGGTAATCAGCAACAGGCGATTGAACCCGCACATATATTAAAGGCGCTCCTCACGGTGGACGAGCACGTTATCGGGCATTTACTGAAGAAGCTGAATGTAAACACCAGCTACCTGGACACAGAAGTTGACAAACAAATAGCTTCTCTTCCCAAGGTAAGCGGTAGCAATGTATACCTCGGTAACACAGCTGCTTCGGTGTTGCAGAAGGCGCAAAGTTATTTAAAAGAGTTTAATGACGAGTTTGTTTCCATTGAGCATATTCTCTTAGGCCTGCTTTCCTCAAGTGACAAGACAGCTTCGCTGTTGAAAGACCAAGGCGTCAATGAGAAAGATCTCAAACTGGCTATTAAAGAGCTTCGCGGAAACAATCGCGTTACCGATCAAAATGCAGAGGCAACATACAACGCACTTGGTAAATATGCGCGTAACCTCAATGAGTTTGCAGAATCAGGGAAATTGGATCCGGTTATCGGCCGGGATGAAGAAATTCGCCGGGTGATGCAGATTCTATCCCGCCGTACGAAAAACAATCCGATTTTGGTTGGTGAGCCCGGTGTGGGTAAAACAGCTATTGCGGAAGGTATTGCACACCGTATTATTAAAGGCGACGCACCCGAAAACCTTAAATCCAAAACCGTATTTTCGCTCGATATGGGGGCGCTTATCGCCGGAGCGAAATACAAAGGCGAATTTGAAGAGCGTTTGAAGGCCGTAGTAAAAGAAGTATCGGATAGTGCCGGCGAAATCATCCTGTTTATCGACGAAATCCACACCTTAGTAGGCGCCGGTGGCGGTGAAGGAGCCATGGATGCAGCAAATATTCTAAAACCGGCTTTGGCCCGTGGCGAACTCCGCGCGATTGGAGCGACCACGCTAAACGAATATCAAAAGTATTTTGAAAAGGATAAAGCCTTAGAGCGCCGTTTTCAAAGGGTCATGGTCGATGAACCAGATACGCAGGATGCTATTTCTATCCTTCGCGGTCTTAAAGAAAGATATGAAACCCACCATAAGGTTCGTATCTTGGATGAGTCTATTATTGCGGCGGTAGAGTTATCACAGCGTTATATTACCGACAGGTTCTTGCCCGATAAAGCGATTGACCTAATCGATGAAGCTGCCTCTAAACTACGGTTGGAGATGGACTCTGTGCCCGAAGCAGTGGATGAATTGGACAGGCGCATCATGCAACTGGAAATTGAACGGGAAGCCATTAAACGGGAGCATGATAAGAAGAAAGTCAGTGAGCTTTCGGAGACCATTGCCAATCTTGCTAACGAACGTGATTCGTTAAAAGCTGCTTGGCAATCGGAGAAAAGTCTGGTCGATAAAGTCAACCAAGAAATCCAACATATTGAAGATTACAAACTGGAAGCGGAACAAGCGGAACGTGCAGGTGACTATGGCAAGGTGGCTGAATTGCGATACGGAAAGATCAAGGAAGCCCAGGATAACGTTGAAAAACTGAAAGCCGAGCTTGCCGAAAAGCAACAAGATAGCCGTATGCTAAAAGAGGAAGTTACCTCGGAGGATATTGCGGATGTGGTATCCCGCTGGACCGGGATTCCAGTGAATAAGATGGTGCAATCTGAACGCGAAAAATTGCTTAACCTGGAAGAGGAATTGCACAAGCGTGTTGCCGGACAGGAAGAAGCGATTGAAGCGATTGCTGATGCTATCCGCCGTTCCAGAGCCGGACTGAGCGATGCGAAACGACCTATCGGTTCGTTCATCTTCCTTGGTACAACTGGGGTAGGTAAAACAGAACTTGCTAAGGCATTGGCCGAATTCCTGTTTGATGATGAACAAGCGATGGTGCGGATAGACATGTCAGAGTATCAAGAGCGGCATGCGGTATCCCGATTGATCGGTGCGCCTCCGGGATATGTTGGTTACGAAGAAGGTGGACAGTTAACCGAAGCCGTCCGTCGTCGGCCATATTCCGTTGTTCTTTTAGACGAAATAGAAAAAGCCCATCCGGATGTATTCAATATTTTACTGCAAGTATTGGATGACGGACATTTGACAGATAATAAAGGACGTGTGGTCAACTTTAAGAATACGATCATCATCATGACGTCTAATACCGGATCGCATATTATTCAGGAGAATTTCTCCAAATTGGATGACAGCAACCGCGATGAGGTGATTGCGAAAACCAAGGATGACGTGTTTGAACTGTTACAGAAGTCTATCAGGCCAGAGTTTCTGAACCGTATTGATGAGGTGATCATGTTTACGCCATTGAGCCGGGATGAAATTGGCGATATCGTGCGCATGCAGTTTCAACACATAGAGAAGCAGCTTGCTGAACAGAACATATTCTTATCCGCTAGTGAGGATGCACTTGATTGGTTAGGGCAATTGGGCTACGATCCAATATATGGCGCAAGACCACTAAAACGGGTCATCCAAAAACGGGTGCTCAATGAACTCTCGAAAGAGATTCTTTCGGGTAAGGTATCGCGAGATGCCGTTATCCAACTGGATGTCTTCGACGGTAAGTTTGTGTTTATGAATAAAAAAGATGGGGAATAGACCCCATCTTTTACTCTTTAATCCGCCATACGGAAATAGCACCTAAGAGCATAAATATTCCTCCCAGCATAATCCCATATATCGGTTGGCTATCGAAAAAATATTTAATGATCATCCCTCCGAAAAAGCCGCATACAATTTGCGGAAACGTAATAAAGAAATTAAAGATTCCCATATATACCCCCATTTTACGGGCAGGCAAACTATCACTTAGAATAGCATAAGGCATGGAGAGAATGCTTCCCCATGCAATCCCAATACCGAGCATGGTCAACAACAGGATATTCGGCGAGGAAATAAAAAGTATCGAAATCAAAGAAACGCCTCCTATTACCAATCCGAACGCATGGACCTTCGTCCGCCCAAACCGGTTCGCGAGCCGGGGAAGGAAAATAGCATATATAGCTGATACTCCATTGTATACACCAAAAAGTACCCCCACCCAATTGCCGGCTTCGGCATATAGACGATTGCGTTCTCCATCCATTTTATAGAATACATGATCTGCAATAGCCGGTGTCATGTATACCCACATCATGAACAGTGCAAACCAAGAGAAAAATTGTACCCAGCCAAGCTTTTTCATGGTTAAGGGCATCCGTTTGAAATCTTGAAAGATTGCCCCCAAATTATGGTTGGTTGACGATTGAACTTCCGCTTCCGTCTCTTCCTCTCCTACAAAAGACGCCAGTTCTTTCGGCGAATATTCTTTTGTGGTGAAAACAGTCCACAGAATGGTAACGATCAATACGAACGCACCGAAGTAGAACGAATAGATTACATTTAGAGGGACAACGCCGTCTCCCCCATCCGCAGGAATATGCAAGTATTCCGCAAATACATAAGGCAGCCAGGAACCAACCACAGCGCCCACACCGATTAAGACAGTCTGCACCGAAAAGCCCAAGCTTCGTTGAGTACTGGGAAGATTATCGCCTACCAGTGCCCGGAAGGGCTCCATGGTCACGTTAATAGACGCATCCATCAGCATCAGCATACCCGCACCGATCAACAAGGGCGGAAGTATTGCCGTGAACAAAGCGATATTAGGCATCAAGACCAACGCAATTGCCGTTAATAAGGCACCCACCAAAAAGAAAGGCCGGCGGCGGCCCATCTTTGTCCATGTACGATCACTATAATGACCAATAATCGGTTGCACAATCATTCCTGTAATCGGAGCTGCAAGCCAAAACAAAGACAAATGCTCCACATCGGCACCAAACGTCTGGAGGATACGGGAAGCATTACTATTTTGCAATGCAAATCCCATTTGAATACCCAAAAAGCCCATACTCATATTTACGATCTGAGCAATAGTCAAGTTAGGTTTAACACGTTTATTATTCATGGATAAGCTTTAAGATTTCCGCGCGGGCGCTACAATACGTTCTTCACCATTAAATATAACACTAATTTCGGTATCTGACAGATTTTTGATGGCATAACCACTTTGATCTACGGCAACATACAATTTGGTTCCTCGAAATTGCACATGAAAAGCATAGCGTTTCCAGTTTTTCGGGATAAAGGTTTGAAAGTGTAATTTACCTTCGCGTACGCGCATTCCGGCAAACCCCTCGACGATAGCCAACCACGTTCCCGCCATCGAAGTGATATGTAACCCATCTTCCGTATCGTTATTGTAATCGTCCAAATCCAGACGTGCAGTACGCAGGTAGAACTCATACGCCTTGTCTTCTTTGCCCAATTTCGCCGCAATGATCGCATGCACACAAGGCGAGAGCGAACTTTCGTGGACGGTTAACGGTTCGTAGAAATCATAATTGCGACGAATCGTATCCTCATCAAACGCATCTTCCAGAAAATAGAGCCCCTGTAACACATCCGCCTGTTTGATATAGCAGGAGCGTAAGATTCTATCCCAACTCCAGTGTTGATTTAATGGACGTTGATCAGCCGGTAGCTCGGAAACCGGAATTAATTCTTTATCCAGAAAACCATCTTGCTGTAAAAAGACACCCCGACCACTGTCTTCGGGAAAATACATATGATCGATGATGTGTTGCCAAAGGGCGCTTTCCTGTTCATTAAACTGTACTGCCGATAACAACGCATCGAGCTGGTCTCCGTGCTGGATTTTTTCCTCGGCAATAGTAGTTAAGGTATAACGTAAGGACCACACCGCTATCTGGTTGGTATACCAATTGTTATTAACGTTGTTTTCGTATTCGTTAGGTCCGGTAACACCTAGCATAACATAACGCTGTTTTTGTTCGCTCCAGTTTACCCGTTGCGCCCAAAAACGGCTGATCCCGATCAATACCTCCAAACCGTGTGTTAGGAGATACGCACGATCGTCCGTATAACGAACGTAATTATAAATCGCAAAAGCGATAGCACCGTTCCGGTGGATCTCCTCAAAAGTAATTTCCCACTCGTTATGGCATTCTTCTCCGTTTATTGTCACCATCGGATACAAGGCAGCACCGTTGCTAAACCCTAGTTTGGTAGCATTCTCGATCGCTTTTTCCAAGTGATGATAACGGTAGAGCAACAAGTTGCGCGCGACCTTAGGAGCCTGTGTTGCCAAGTAAAAAGGAAGACAATATGCTTCCGTATCCCAATAGGTTACACCTCCGTATTTTTCGCCCGTAAAACCTTTTGGGCCGATATTTAAACGCGCATCTTCGCCCGTATAGGTTTGGTTCAATTGGAAAATATTGAAGCGAATTGCCTGTTGCGCCGCCACATCCCCCTCAATCTGTATATCACTTTCTTCCCATATTAACGCCCAGGCATCGGCCTGCAGCTGCATCAATTCATCATAGGTTTTAGAAGCGATTTTGTCCAGGCCCTTTTGCGCAGCGACGGTCAGTGCCTCGACAGGATGGTGGAGGGAGCTGACCATGGCCACATATTTTTCTATACGTACAGATTCACCCGCTTTTAACCGCGTCTGCCATTCCTCGCCTACATAACTTTCGGCCTTCTTCTTTTGGCCTGCCGCTTGTAGTGCTCCGCCAACATAATACAAATTTCGCAAGCGTGTTTCGACACAGAATTGTGTCTTTTTGGTCTCGTTCACCAACACGAGATCATCCTCAATTTCTTCGGCCACCGGTGTCCAAAAGCGTTCATCGTAATTACTGTCCCGATTCACCACGTCGCCATTTAAGAAGGAGCATACCGCTAGGTCCGCATCTTTATTGATCAGGCGCAACGTATATTGCAACGATACCGTATCCGATTGGAACAAGTGGTACATCCGCTTGGCCATAACCTCCACCTCTACACCGTTAGGCATCTTCGCTACAAACGTACGGTAGAGTACGCCCGCTTTCATATCCAGCCGGCGTTCAAACTGCTGAATCTCACACTGAGCTAAATCCAGCACCGTACCATCGACCTGTATATCCAATCCGATCCACTGTACGGCATTGATCACTTTCGCAAAATATTCCGGATAACCGTTCTTCCACCAACCTACCCGCGTCTTATCCGGGTAATACACACCCGCCAAATAAGATCCCTGCAATGTCTTTCCCGAATAAGCCTCTTCAAAATTTGCCCGTTGTCCCATACGGCCGTTGCCGATGGAAAAAATACTCTCGGAAAACTCGTTGTGTTCCATTCGGAACTGATCTTCTATAATATGCCAAGGATCGTGTATAATATAATTCTTCATGTTCTTCGTTAATATTCACTTATCAGTATCTCACCCAAATCCTCTACACGCGAATCGTAATCAGTCAATGTCCGTGATTTATCGACTGCGACCACACGCATGTTTGCCGCCTTTGCCGCTTCGATTCCCGCCTGCGCATCTTCCAACACCACACAAGCCACAGGCTCTACGCCGACAAAAGCAGCCGCCTTCAAAAACACCTCCGGGTCGGGCTTCGACCGACTGACAGCATTGCCATCTACAATCGCATCGAAGTAATCCCGTATCCCTGTCTTCTCCAGAATCCGCACTGCATTCTTACTTGCTGAACCAAGTGCTATTTTTTTTCCCGTTTCTTTCAAATAGTTCAGGAGCTCGATTGTCCCTGGTAACACATCTCCTTCCTTCATTTCTTCGACCAATTCCAGGTACCAGGTATTTTTCGACGACGCCAGTTGTTCTTTTTCTTGGGCAGGTATGTCCTTGTTTGCCCATTTTAAGATCAGGTTCAAAGAATCCGTGCGGCTCACCCCTTTCAATTGTTCATTTTCCACTTCCGTAAAATCAAAATCAAACTGGTGGGCTAACCGTTTCCAAGCCTGATAATGAAATACAGCGGTGTCTACCAATACCCCGTCCAAATCAAATATGACAGCAGTTGCTTCGTCTATTATTTTTTTTGCGTCCATGCGTTACTTCAATTCAAATACCAACGTTTGTTTCCCTTTCACTACAACACGTTCCGGCAAATCCAGAGATTCACCTGTTAAAACATTCTTCATCTGTTTTGACTGTCCGATTCCTTCATCAAAACGCGCTAACGCCACTTCTTGCTGCTCTTCGCTACAATTCATCACGACCATTACTTTTTCCGTATCGTTATAACGGAAATATACATATACATCATTTTGCGGTACATAGTGCAACAGCTTACCATTTTGTAAGGCCGCCGTCTGCTTTCGGTATTGTGCCAATGTGCGCACGTGGTTGAACATCTCGTTTTCAGCTTCCGTACGCCCCTCAGCAGTAAACTTATTCACTTCATCACCCGGAAAACCGCCCTTAAAATCATCCCGCACCAAGCCATCCGGTCGACTGAAGTTTTTCATTAGTATCTCTGCGCCATAATACATCTGCGGAATACCACGGTAAGTCAATAACCAACTAAAAGCACTTTTATATTTTTCCAGATCTTCTCCTACCGTAGAAAAGAAACGGTCTTTATCGTGATTGTCTAAGAAAATCACATTCGCCAACGGGTTTGGATATAAATAATCGCCACTTAACGTACTATACAATTTGTTGGCACCATCTTTTTCAAAATTAAGGGCGTCTCCTATTGCATAGGTTAACTGAAAGTCCGTAACACCTTCGAGTTTCGTGTCCACGTCTTGCCCTACCTTTTGCCCACCTAAGAAATACGCTTGGTTAGGGACGGAGCTTACCCATGTTTCCCCAAAAAAGGAGAAGTTGGGATATTCCGAGCGGATCGCATCCGTCCATTTCCCCATGAAATCCAGATCGTTGTAGGGATACGTATCGATACGAAACCCATCAACGCCAGCCTCTTCAATCCACCAGATATGACTCTGGGTAATGTATTTCTGCATCTTTTCATTTTGGTGGTTCAAATCCGGCATGGTCTCCACAAACCAGCCTTTCTCCATCAGATCTTTGTCTGCCTGCGTTCCATACGGATCAAACATGGTCTGGTCTTTATAGGTTGTTTGTGTAAACGTATCCCATTCATGTAGCCAATCCGAAGACGGACGATCGATCACCGTCCAGTGGTGAAGCCCCACATGGTTGGGTACCACATCATGTACCAGCTTCATGTTGCGTTTATGAAGTTCTTTTCCGAGTTCACGGTAGGTATCGACCGTTCCAAAACGCGGATCGATTTCATAGTTTTCGGTGTTCGCATAACCATGGTAAGAAGCCTGTGGCATATCGTTGGTCAAGACCGGAGTCATCCAAAGAGCCGTTACGCCTAAATCCTCGAGGTAATCCAGGTTGTTGATAATACCTTGCAAATCACCGCCATGCCGATAATACATAGAATCCCGGTTTACCGCCATTTCACGCATACCTTTTACGCGATCGTTGCTCGGATCACCATTAGCAAACCGATCAGGCATGATCAAATAAATAAGATCAGCAGCCGTAACTCCTTGTGCTTTAACAAGATTTTGGTCGCGTTTCTTCAATACATAATTACGGGTTAACACTTTCTTTCCGTTTTTGTATAACTCTATCGGATAGGTTCCGGCTTGTGCATTGCTCAAAATTTCGACATCCAAGAAAAGGTAATTCGTATTTTCTACTTGATGTATCTGTTTTAGCGCCATACCTGCTTTAGGCAATTTCACTTCACAGTCCCCAATGTCCGAACCATATAAGACAATCTGTAGTTCTGGGTTGTGCATACCTACCCACCAATGCAAGGGTTCTGCTCGCTGTATCGATTGCCCTTGTGCGAAGGCAACCGATACAATAAGACAAGCAAGAACCAGAAATTTCTTCCAATTCATTCGTTACGTTTTATTTTTTTGTAAGACTATATTTTTCGTTGATTAAATCCAATACGACCTCATAGGTACCTGCATCCGTTATGGCAATATCATCGCCCGTTAGGTTGCCGTTGACACCTCCATAATTGGTTCCCCAGTCGTTGTTTTTCCGGAATTTTATATGACCAACGCTCAAATCGATTGTTGCTTTCCACAATTCCGTACTGTTTTCGTAACGCATATCGGTATCCTCATCCCAACTAACAGCCGCATCGCCGACAATTCCCCAACTATGATCCTTAAAGGAGATCGTATTTTCATTGGTATTCACCGTAAGTTCTAAATTGCCGGCTCGAGGCGCTTTAATATTTCCAGACGCACTTAGTGATATCTTTCCGCCGCCGTCATCTCCATACGAGGCGTCCCAACTGCGTTCCGGTGTGACCTTGAACTCCGAATCGGCTTCTGGAAAATAGATGATACCGGTATAAATACCGTTGCTTGTAGGCGAGACCAGACTTTCGGCGGTTTCGACAGCCCAGTCGGCTCCCGGCGGAATAGCCTTTTGGTAAGCGCCGGGTACGTAGAGATAGCTTATCGCCGCATAAGGCGTAACCGCTAAAGGCAGTACATTGGAAAACAGCTGTGTAAAGTTGGTCGAGATAGATGATTTTACACGTAGCTCTAGGTCCGTTACCTCTTCGACGGGCAATTCCATAGCAAGCAAAATAGCATTGAGTTCTAACGTTGTGAAATGATAGTTCGCATCGCCAGCCGAAAATGCGATCTCTTTTGCATTCTCGAAATTACTTCCTTTTACGCCAATTTGGAGCGTATTGCTAATAGCTGCATTAAATCCAAAATCAGCAGCTTCCCATGTTAAAACGAGCGCTTCCTCATCTGCATTTTCTTTGGCAAGCACTACCGAAGATGCGGAAGCCTGTAACGAAGCTCCATCTCCCGGTACAGCCACCAGTTTGGTTTCGTCTTTGCTGCAGGCTACTCCCAGTAAACCCAGGAGTACAGTCCAACATGCGATTATATTAAACATTTTCATAATATCTTGATTTGACTATATACTGTATTAATATCCTGTATTTTGTTCTAGATTCGGATTAGCGATCAAATCCGCTGCCGGAATCGGGAAAAGCGTGCGGTAAGATTCAGTCGAGGCACCATCAGCTTGCCCGCCCTTAAACGGCCACAAATAACTTCCACCCGTATAACGTCCATACCGAATTAAATCCGTCCGTCGGAACGCTTCCCAATACAATTCTCGGCTACGCTCTTCCAAAACGATATCCAACGAGATATTACTGAGGTTTCCAGAAGCATTGCCATAAGCACGTTCGCGAAGAAGATTCAAATAGGCTAAAGCCTGCGTATTACTACCACCCGTTCCACCACGTAGAACCGCTTCCGCATAGATCAAATACTGCTCAGCCAACCGGAATAGCGGGAAGTCTGTAGAAACAAACGTACCGTTGATCGATTTTCCATTCTCATTGGAAGATGTTTTGTTGCTAAACTTAGTAACCGCCAATCCTTCCGTAAATACCGCCGGATCCTCGATATTCGGATTGCTACCGAAAAACATTGCCCGTTTATCGGTGTCTCCGCTTGCATCGTCAAAGGCAGCCGGTAAAGTACTCCGGCTCCGGTTTCCACCCCAGCCACCAGCAGGAATACCGAAATTTGCCGGCGTCATCGTACCATGCACCGACGAGTTAATAATAAAGGTTGTACCCCCGTTATTCTGTGTCTGTATACCATCATAGGCGATCGGAAAAATTACTTCGGGATTATTTTGGTCATTATCAGCCATGAACAGATGCTCATATTGATCCATTAAGCTATAGCCCGCCCCGATCACTTTTGACGCGTAAGTTACCGCTTCCGTATATTTCCCGTTGCCTTGACCCAGATATACTTCTGCATTCAGGTAGAGACGTGCCAAGAGCGCCCAAGCGGCTCCCTGGTCTACCCGGGCATATTCATTTTGTTGTGCTGCCACGAGCAGATCCTGCACCGCGAGGAGTTCACTTTCTACATAATTAAAAAGTTCTGGCCGCGTAATCTGGCTTGGTGGCGTGACACCGATCTCGTTTTCCTCGGTTATAAACGGCGGATTACCATAAAGATCCATCAATACCCAATATTGGTACGCACGGAGGAACCTAGCCTCTGCACGATATTGCCCGATAATCGTGGCGTCGTTGCCCGAAATACCGCGCGCGGCGAGTTTTTCTTCGGTACTTTCCCGTAGAAATTCATTGATCACCGTGATATGGTAGATACTTCTCGTATAAAGTCCTCGAAGCATCACGTTGCTTGAATTCCAGGTTTGGTAATTAAGATCCGCAACGCCTGGGTCTCCCAACCAAGCACAGATACCCTCGTCCGTCGTCAGCTGCTGGGCATTCCAGTACAAGCGTAAAAAATCCGATGTTCCCGCATCGATTCCGCCCAAGTCACTATCGCCCGGCCCAGTGCCGCTCGTTAGTGCAAAGCTTCCATATACCTTTGCCAGCGCACTTTTATACCCTTCCGGAGTACTATAAGCGACATCTGCCGTGATATCATTTGTAGGCGTCAAGTCCAGATCCTGACTACAGCTTGTCAGCATCAAGACGGCGTTTATGGCTAAAAATATAGTTCGTTTCATTTTCTTTCAGTTAACGGTTAAAAATCTAAGTTCACACCCAACACATACGTTCTCGGTCTCGGATAAAAACGATTATCGATACCACCGTTGATTTCCGGATCGATCCCTTTATAATTACTTACGGTAAACACATTTTGCAGATTTGCCGAGATCGTCAATCTACCCGCTCCATTCTTCAAGAGACTACCTGCCGCATAGCTTAACGAGAGATTGTCCATCTTTAAGAAAGAAGCATTATGTACATAATAATCACTGTTGTATTGCTTTTGCGCAAACTGGGCTCCCAAGAAACTTGTCGGTGCATTATTGATCGGACCGTTTGGATCCAATACGTTGTATCGGCTAGCAAAATTGGAAGACACATTATCGTATACGTAATTTCCGATGTTGGAACGTAACACCGTGTTTAGCGTCCATTTTTTATAGTTCAGCTGCGCTGTAAAACCTAAGAAATAGGTAGGCATAGGTGATTTATAAAAGTAGCGGTCATTATCATTAATGATACCATCGCCGTTTAAATCTTCATAAATGCCTTCGAGCGGACTACCATCTTCCCCATATACCTGCCGATATACCCGATACGTATAAGGCATATGATTCACGACATGCGCCTGTATGTTATTTCCGGTACTACCCGAAATGCCACCTTGCTCCACGAGGTAATTTGGGTCATCGACTGCAGTCAGATTAGTCACCTTACTATGGTTATACGTAAAGTTAAACCCTAAATCCAAGTTCAGATCATCCTTGCGGATAGCCGCGCCATTCAAACTAAACTCGACCCCCTTATTCTCCATATTGCCCACGTTGGTAAGCAATAAATTACTGAAGTTCGTTCCCACCGGAATAGGAATCGTACTCAACAGATCCTTGGTTTTCTTGAAATATATATCTATACTACCCGAAAGGCGTCCGTTTAAGAAACCATAATCCAACCCGCCGTTATACGTTGCCGTACTTTCCCATCGGATATTTTTATCATAGGCCACCGGGGTATACATATTGTAGAACGTGTTACCAAATTGGTATAAGGATTCATTCCTACTGCGCACATAATTCGGCAAATACGAATAGTTAGCGATACCATCTTGTTGACCTGTTACCCCATAACTTAACCGTAATTTCAGATCGGAAATCGTATTGTTATCTTTCAAGAAATTCTCTTTCTTAATACGCCAAGTAGCTCCAAGTGAAGGGAATACGCCCCAACGATTCTCCGAGCTAAAACGCGAAGAACCATCTGTACGCACCGTACCGGAGAAAATATATTTATCGGAGTAAGTGTAGATCAAACGTCCGTAATAAGAAATCAAGCGGCTATGCGGGATATCAAAGGGGAAAACTGGTGTACTCAGCACCGTGCCATCGGCACTTGTACGGTCAAAATTGTACTCCTTGGATCGATTGTCGTAATATCCATAACCCGCCGTCGCATTGATATTACTTTGAATAGATGCAATATCTTTCGTGTAATTTAAGTAGAATTCCCCTACCGTGTTCGTTATTTCCTTTTTGTATTGCGTTCTTTCGCCCAATGTACCGATATTCGATGCCGCGTAATCGGGTATAAAGGTGTTGCCCTCGCCCCGCGAGACATCATATCCCAAATTTAAATTAGCATGCAATTCTGGAAGAAACGGCAACGCATAGTCGAACTGAATATTACCAAAACTTCTGGCCACTTTTCCTTGATCGTCTTTCAAGTTAAGAAGCGCTACCGGATTACGCGGCGCATTGGGATTAGGATCATCCAATCCGGTGCTATTATTAAATTGCGTCCATTCATAATAATTGCCGAACCGGTTTTCCGTGTAGACGGGTTTCGTCGGATCAAACTGTATCGCAGCACCGATGGCGTCCTGGTTAGCAAATTGGGAATTGGAGATCGATCCTTTTAGGTTAATATCAATTTGCAAACTATTATCCAAAAGTTTAGGCGCAAAATTGATTCCCGCTGTGGTGCGCTCCATGCGGTCACGCTTCAGTATCCCCTGTTGATTTAAATAACCCACCGATAAACGATACGGAAGATGCGGCTGAATAGCACCCGCCACACTCAGATTATTGTCTGTAGCAAAAGCTTGTCGGTAAATCTCATCTTGCCAATCGGTATTCGCATCGCCCAAAGACGCACGTTGCGCATCATTTCCCTCCACGTTGACATATTCCCGGATTTGATCGGCCGAAAGCAGATCTACCTTTTGAGCAATCTGTGCCAATGAATTTTGCGAGCTGAAATTGATCGATGGCTGTCCACTACTTCCTTTCTTGGTTGTAATCAGGACAACCCCGTTTGAGGCACGAGACCCATAGATAGCTGTCGCATTTGCATCTTTCAACACGGTAAACGTTTCGATATCATTCGGGTTAATCAAAGCTAAAGGATTGGCTACACCAGAAATTGCTCCGGTGGACAAAGGCACACCATCGACCACGATCAACGGATCGTTGCTAGCATTCAGCGATGCTCCGGCACGAACCCGGATAGTTGCGCCACCACCCGGTTGTCCGCCACTGGTTGTAATCTGTACACCGGCTACCTTACCTGCAATAAGTTGCTCGGGCGAGCTAATAAGACCTTTTTGAAAATCTTCCGAGGAGACCGTTGTTAAGGATCCCGTTAACTCCCCTTTTTTCTGTGTACCATAACCGATGACCACCACTTCGTCAAGACTACTGGAAGCCGTTTCCAGCGTAAAATTTAAGGTGTTGTCACCCACAGTTAAGGTAGCATTCTGTTCGGCGGTTTCATATCCCATCATATTGACCACAACCCTATGTGAGCCAGCTGAGATATTACCAAGACTATACTCCCCGTTTGCCCCGGAGGATGTGGAAATCTGTTGACCAAGAATTTGTATGGTTGCTCCCGGTACACCTATCCCTTCGCTATCAACAACCCGGCCTTGTAGCCGTGCCGTCTGTGCGAAAGTAAATGCACTAAGCAACATCAGAAAACTCATGGCCATTACCCTGCGTAATGTAAATTTGTTCATCATGTGATTAGTTTATTATTGTTTACTGTTCAGTTTATTTATGCTTAATATGTAATATTCTCCTGCTTCCAATGGAATCGAACTTGTCGAATGCCAATCGCGTGTCGCTCCGGCGAAGTTATCGTGCCAGCTTTTCTGTAAGTCTGTCGGAACAGTGAAATTATGTGTAACCACATCAAAGTTCCCGATCACAAGTACCTCCTGCCCCGCTTCTTTCAATACGTAATATTTCAGGGGTCCATGTACGCTGTGGTTTACCGTTCCGTTTCTGAATATAGCATTCTGACGTTTCCAATCAATCAGCTTTGCATAGTGCGCAAACAGACTGGAACGTTTTGCATCTTTCAGATAGTCCCATTTCAATGGCTTTTCTCCTGTCCTGCCGTTTTCATCAATCGAGACATCATATCCTAATTCTCCGAATTGCCAAATCATTTTCGGGCCGGGCGCGCAAAGAAGAAACGCTGCCGCCTGTTTCATACGCTCTATTGCGATCGTCAGCTCTTTCGTTGAATAATTGCCATGTGTGTTGCCATATTGCAGGTTATTGTACATCAACCGCTCTTCATCATGTGATTCCATATATGACACGAATTGTGGTTTTTCAAAACCATGCGCATCGGCAAAAAGGCGTTTAAGATCGGAGTTATCATTCCACCCCATGGTGGCTTCATTGAATGCATGATTTAGGTTATTCCATAAATACATACCCTCGCCCGCTAATTCCCTTTCTTCCCGATCTTCCGCAAAATGCTCTAAAATGACATAGAAGTTCGGATCACGTTCACGTATAAAATGGTTGTAGTTTTTCCATATCGCGATACGACTCGCATCATAGGCGGACCACTGCTGCACTGCTCCCCCACTTTCGTCCGTTCCCGAATTTTTCTGTGTGAAACCTTTGGAGAGATCAAAACGGAAACCATCTACCTTAAATTCTTCCATCCAGAACGCGATCACGTCCTTCGTGAATTGTTGCGTAAACGGGCTTTCGTGATTGAAGTCGTAACCTACATTATATGGATGTGTGGGCGTGATATTAAACCAGGGGTTATTGGTCAGTGAGCCCGATTGTTGATACAAACGTACCATAGGTGATTGTCCGAACGCATGGTTTAATACCATATCGAGTATCACGGCAATTCCCTCTTGATGACATTCATCAATAAATGCTTTCAGCTCATTCGTGGTACCGTAATATTTATCCAACGCAAAGTGAAAAGAAGGATTATAGCCCCAGCTGGAGTTTGCCTCAAATTCCTGTACAGGCATCAGCTCAACGGCATTCACACCCAATCTCTTCAGATAAGAAATAGAATCTCGTAATGTTTTGTAATTGCGTTGATCTAGGAAATCCCTTACATGCAATTCATAGATAACCAAATCCAAGGCATCAGGACGATTAAATGTGGTGGTTTGCCAGTTGTACGCGGTATTGTTTAACGACAATACCGAAACGATACCCTCCGTTGCACCTTGGGGATAGCTTGGCAAATGCGGATTGGGCGACACATCCCCATCGTGGTTCGGATCTAACACCAATTTTGCATATGGATCGGCGATCTTCAATTGTCCGTCTATCAAGAATTGATATGTATAATCTATTTGAAAATCTAGATTTTTCAGTGTAATCCACCATGTATTCCCGTCCGGTGTACGCTTCATCGCATAATCTTGCGTGGCTTGAAAATCGTTGAAGTTGCCTAATAGGAATGCGGAAGATTTATCCGGGGCGGTAAGCACGAAAGATATTTCCTGCTTATCACGATTAATGGTAACCCCATTTTTATTGATTCCCGTTGGTAATTCTGCCACTTCCACATCACCCTCCACAAACACCGTCAACATCCTATCGGTACGCTGCCCATTAGCTTCAATACGGGCTTGTATATGTTGCTGTCCGGTACCATTCAACTGCAATTTGTGCTGCAGTTCATTCCCTTGGCCAGTCGCAATTTCATGTCCATTTAAAGAAAGTGTGATTGTACCCGACTGGGAAGCTTGTAATCGAATCGGAAGCTCTTCACCCTTTGTGAATGATTGTTTTTCCGATTGCGGAACAAAAGTGGGTCGAACAGCAGGCGCTTTAAAAGTTATATCGGGTTTTTGCTTCGATGAAATAGACCAATACATATCCGATCCATCTGCATTGCGTAGCACTTTGCTTCCATCCGCATTCCGTACCAAAAAGGCAATATGGGTAACGTCATTTGCTTGAGTACGCTTGAAAAAACTCGCCGGATGGATCGTGATACTATATTTACCTTCCGCTTCCCGTTTTAATTTATAGCTATCTAGATTTTCATCCCATGCGGTGACAACTTCATTCCATTCTTTTTCCGATGCACTACTCGTCAGGAGCAAACCAGCGTGCAGAAAAAGGTCTCCCGAATGATTAGCAAGCTCTTTGTTCCCTTTCGCGAGATCAAAAGTAAACGTGGTGATTTCATCCCAATAAAGAAAATCATTGGATAAGGAAACGAGCCCCTGCGCTGTTTCTTCCTCGATAGCGTCTGTATCTGGTTTTACATCCTTTTTACAGGCGACCGTCCAACACAGCATGATTAAAAGATACCCTAAACTTTTGTACGTTTTCATTCTCAAAACGGCTAGCAAAATAAAAACGGGAATGTTCCCGAAACAACTCCATCTATCGCTATATGGAAGAACAAAAGGTGAAAAATGAAAACTACTTTTGTGATCCCTCTATAACTGTTAGCATTTCGGGAATGTTCCCGAAACATATCAAAGGTAAAATGTTTCGGGAATAATTCAAAGCAAAAAATGATTTTTTTTAAAAAAAAATTTAAATGAGTTGACTGGATGCCTGGAAGATAAGGTTAGACTCCAGAAAAGTAGTATTCGGCTGTTCTAGGTTTTCGCTAGGTTTATCTAGGGCTTGGAAAAGAAAATTAGCCGCTTCCTTCCCCATCGCGAAAGCCGGTTGCTTAACAACGCTCAGCGAGGGATTTAACAAATCGGCAATATCCAAACAGGAGAAACAGATCAGTTTCAAATCTTGAGGAATCTGAATCCCCTCCTGCCCTGCCACCCTTATCGTGGATATGGCCAAGCGCTCCACCGATGCAAAAATACCGTCAGGTTTATGTTGTTTAAGGAGCCGCTGAATAGCCGCCCTATTTTTAATTTCGTCATTTTCGGTATCTAAGATCAACCGTTCGTCAAATGGAAGGTCATTATCTTCCAATGCTTTTCGATAACCGTCCATCCGGATTTTACCGATAGATACGTTTTGGTTGATCACGAGATAGGCAATCTTCTTACATCCGTTATCAATAAGGTGCTGGGTAGCCAAGCGGCTCGATTCAAAGTCGTTACCCGTAACGAAATGTCCTTGAAAATCATCGTAGCTTCGATCAAAGAATACTGTGGGTATGCCGTGATCTAGGAGTGTCTGTAAGTGGCTATGATCTTTCCCTTCTCCGGATGCGGAAATCAACACCCCGTCTACCCGGCCGTTAACCAACGAGCGCACGATCGATGCTTCGTTCTGTACACTGTTGTCCGTGACATAGATTAGGGTATGATACTTTTTGGAACGGGCGACCAACTCAATTCCTTTTATCGCCTGGCTGAAAAACTTATTGCCAAATTCCGGAATAATGATCGCAATGGTCTGGCTACGATTTCCGCGAAGACTACTGGCGTACAGGTTTGGTGAAAAACCCAACTCTTCAGCCTTGGCTAAAATACGTTCCTTTGTTTTAGAACTGATATCGCTGCTATCCCGGAAAGCCCGGGATACCGTAGACTTAGACAGCCCTAACTTTTCCGCTAAATCAACTATCGTTATCTGTGACATATCGTTATTCCTCCCGCCAAACTTACGTAAAAAAGCGGGAAGTAGAAAGGTGCCTTATCCTCCTGGAGTTTAGTAATTTCGTGGAACAGATCCTTATAGTTTCGGATTTATTTTCTGCAGAGCTTTCTTTTCTGAACGTATATTCAAAAACTCGACCAGCACCGAGAATGCCATCGCGAAATAAATATAACCTTTCGGTATATGTTGATCGAAAGCTTCCGCTGTCAAGGATACACCGATAAGCAATAAGAAGGCAAGCGCCAACATTTTCACCGATGGATACTCATTGACAAACCTTGAAATGCTCTCGGCCGATAACAACATAATGCCCACCGCGACGATAACGGCGGCGATCATTACACCGATCTGATCCACCATCCCCACGGCTGTTATAACAGAGTCTAAGGAAAAAACTAAGTCGAGTATAATAATCTGCAAGATCACACTGCTGAATGTAACTACTTTTTTGTTCGCTATAGCAGCGTCTACGTGGCCTTCTACCTTGTGATGGATTTCCGTGGTAGCCTTATAAATCAAGAATAATCCCCCGACAAATAGAATCAGATCCCTACCCGAAAGGGTTAAATACCTATACCAAGAAGGGTTTTCTATCCCGAAAGTGTCACCCAAGTGCAGAAATGGTTCCGTTAATCCCATAATCCACTTAATAGAAAACAGTAAGCCTACCCGCATCACCAGCGCCAATAAAAGGCCGATCTGGCGGGCCCTTTTCTGTTGTTCAGGAGGTAATTTGCTACTTTGAATGGAAATGAAAACGATGTTATCAATACCGAGAACAATTTCTAAAACGGTTAACGTTAAAAACGATATCCAAATCTGGGGATCACTTATCCATTCCATAGTGTGCGTGTTAAATTATTTTTCTGCGATAATACAAATTGATTTTTGTATTTTCTATATAGTAGCAATTAGCGAAGCGAAAAGTTTTATTATTTTTGATAATATCAAATTATAAATCATGGAAAAGCTCACATTTAGACAGGAAATCAATGCTTCGGTACAACGGGTGTATGAAGCGATGCTGGGTTTGAACGATAAGTCCTTCTACGAATATTGGACGGCACCGTTTAACCCGACCTCAACGTATGAAGGCAGTTGGGACGAGGGAAGCAAGATATGCTTCGTAGGTGTCGACGAAAAGGGCAATAAAGGCGGAATGGTATCGGAGGTCGTTGAAAACATACCCGCTAAACGCGTAGCGGTGCGGCATTACGGCTTTTTGGACGGCGATGTCGAAGTGACTAGTGGCGAACAGGTTGAAAAATGGGCAGGTGGCGTAGAGGCATACAACTTCGAGGTGTCTGATGGGCGAACGATCGTTGTCGTCGAACTGGATACCATAGATGATTACCTAGAATATTTCAAAGAGAAATATCCTAAAGCACTCCAGAAGCTAAAAGAGCTGTGTGAAAAATGAGGATCAACAAATCCGGCTTGCCGAAGCAATTGCAAGAAAGCCGCATGGTTGCTGCGTCCTACTGTATTAGTTCCGCAACATCCCTTATGCCTTTTGCCTCGTAGCTGATAACTTGTGGAGTCGAACGTATACTTCGTGCATCCTCATGTATAATCAATCCCCCCTCTTGTACACGTTCCTGCCGTTTCCGTCACCGGTTTTTCCGATTGGATATACGATTTGGCCCAACACATATTCTTTCTGGAAGATAATGTATCTCAAATGAACAATCCCGTAGTCTTTGTGGACCACAACGTATATCAAACTGACGATCATGTATTCGATGTGGGCGACCGCATATCGCAAATGGATGATCACGTAGTCTTTGTGGACCACAACGTATATCAAACTGACGATCACGTATTCGATGTGAGCCACAGCAGATCGCAAATGGATGATCACGTAGTCTTTGTGGACCACAACGTATATCAAACTGACGATCATGTATTCGATGAGGGCGACCGCATATCGCAAATGGATGATCCCGTAGTCTTTCTGAACCATAACGTATCACAAACGGACAATCACGTATAACATTCGCCTCGTAGCTTATAACGAACGGACGATCACGTATACGTTTTTGTCGATAACGTATACGTAACGGTAAGGAGTTACTCACCAAATAAACTGCATTTCTGATGGATAAACCTGCTTTTTCTAAGAATTTAGGAGCGAGGTGACTAAAAGTGCAGACAAAATATGCCCTTGTGCCGAAAAATTTGCACGCACAGACCCCAAGTTGGTCAGACCACCTTTCTATATTTGCGTCGAAAATTTGAAAAGGGCAGGGAATACTGATTTACGAGCTATTTTGTGGAGCCGGAGGGATTGGTTTAGCCCCACATTCCACATACACATCCCTAAACCTTCTATGAATCGAACCCTCTTATCGGGTTCTCATCCCTCCTAAAAAATATAAGCCCAACTTTCGTTGAGCTTATATTTTGTGAAGCCGGAGGGATTGGTTTAGCCCCGCATTCCACACACACATCCCTAAACCTTCTATGAATCGAACCCTCTTATCGGGTTCTCATCCCTCCTAAAAAATATAAGCCCAACTTTCGTTGAGCTTATATTTTGTGGAGCCGGAGGGATTCGAACCCTCGTCCAAACATAGTATGATCTACGCTTTCTACATGCTTAGTTTCTCTTTAGTTGTCGGGAGAGGGAAGGTGAGAAACTTACCTATACCTTTCTCCGTAGTTGCTGGATCTCACAAGTGCTTAGCAAAATCACACTTGCCAGTCTTACAGATCGATGCCTCTGGTGTTAGACGGTAAGACAAGGCCTAACGAGACAAATAGCTATGTTAAGTCTAACTTAAGCAGCTAAGGCGTAGTTTTCTTCGCCAGTTGTAAAGTTGAAAGTTCAGATTAAAGTGCTAGACTAACAATGCACTGCATGCTTACATAACCATCGCTATCCTGTCAATTCCGGTCGACCCCATGATTATATAAGGTACAAAATTACGAAAAATTATTTGTTTTCGTTATATTTAAGTCGAAAACAGATCGTTGTTTTCATTTAAGCAAGCACATCCATGACAACAGAAAAGAAATCAAATCCGGAAACGGAGCCAGTGGTAGAGGGAGCTGCAACACAAACTGCTCCGGCCAAAACGGATACTACGGCGAAAGCAAAACCTGCATCCGCCGCAAAGCCAACCGCAGCTAAATCGACTTCAGTGAGTAAGACAACGGCTGCGAAGTCTGCCAAAGCTCCAGCAAGCGCCGCTAAATCAAACAGCGCGCCGAGTGCTGCGAGTACGACGGCCACTAAAACTACTCCTGCTAAGTCAAAATCGGCTTCAACAACAAAAATAGCTGCTAAGACTGATACGGCAACCAAGACGGCGGATAAAGCCACAGCTAAAGCTGCTCCTGCTAAACCTGCCAGTTCAAAAACAGCCGCTCCGACTGATACCGCAACCAAGACGGCGGATAAAGCCACAACTAAAGCTGCTCCTGCTAAACCTGCCGCAACAAAAACAGCTGCAGCAAAGCCGGTAAGCAAAGCGAAAACGAGCCCGGCAAAAACTACTAGCAAGGCTACAGCGCCGAAGGCCGTAGAAACAGTGTTGGAGGAAAAACCTGCATCAGCAACTAAGAGCCCGAAAAAGTCTGGTACTAAAGCTAAAAAGAGTTCGGACGCTACTTCTAGCAAAAAAGGCAAAGAAAAAGCGAAGTCCACCAAAGACAAAAGTAAGTCAGCCAAAGCAGAAAAGCTCGTGAAAGAAGCCTCTTATAAAAGTGAGGTAAAAGAGCAAGTTAAACCTGGCAAAAAGAAGGAAAAGCTGAAAAAGAAAGACAGTAAAAAAGTTAAACCAAAAGCGAAGAAAGCGACCGACAAAAAAGCAAAAGCAAACGACGTCACTAAGCTCGGCGGATTGAAGAAAAAATTAAGAAAGCTGATCGAAGGCGTATTAAATAAAAAAGAAAAGAAAGCACCAAAAGGTAAGAAAAAGAAAAAATAATAGACAGGCCCGTGGTGCAGACCATGGGCCTTCTCTCCTACTGTAGCCCTTCCCACCAAGGGCGGTAAGTAGGAATACTATCCATATACACCACTTCACCGATTTGCGGCGTAATAAGGTTCACGCCTTCTTCTTGTGCCGCCTTAGTCACTCTAATCAACGGTTCATCCCAAGCATGATTTGCTAACGGAAATTTCGCGGAGTGCACGGGAATCAAATACGCGGCTTGCAGATCTTGCGACGCCAGCACAACCTCCTCGGGCATCATATGAATATGGTGCCACATCCGGTTATATTGTCCATTCTCGAGGATAGCAAAATCAAAGGGACCGTATTGCTGTCCAATTTCTTTGAAATGCTTCCCATAACCGCTATCACCACCCAAGAATAACTTTTTAGAGCCCTGTAAGACGAAAGACGACCACAAAGTGGTATTTCGTTTAAAAGCCCGGCCCGAAAAATGCCTCGCGGTAGTCGAAGTAATTTGCATTCCCGCAAGTGCTACGCCTTCGCCCCAATACAACTCCGTAATTTGATTTGCAGGATAACCCCATTTTTCTAAGTGTGCGCCAACGCCGAGACCCGTTACGATATGCTGAACCTTATCCTTTAGCTTAATAAAGGTATTGTAATCTAAATGATCCCAATGGTCATGCGTAATGAAAAGTATATCTATTTCCGGCATATCCTGAACCACATATTCATAGGCACTATTAAAAGCTCGCACACTAATGCGTACCGGTGTTGCATATTTACTGAATACCGGATCTACTAAGATTTTCTTTCCGTCGAGTTGAATAAAGTATGAGGAATGTCCAAACCAAACGTACAGATTACTATCCGCCGGAAGCCTATGTAAGTCTGTTTTGATAACGGGCAGGGTGTCTTGCGGTACGTTACGCACTTTTTTGGTGAAGAAGAAATTCTTGAATACATCGCTATAAGTCGTTCCTTCGGCCAATGCCGGCGTCGGCTCTAGATTATCAAAAGCCCCGTCGCTATAATTAGATTTGCTTTCCATACGCGCCAACCGCTCACCCGTCGGCTCTGCGCCAAAGCGCGTATGCCGCATGTAAATAAGCCCGCCTATTATTAGCAAAACGATAACGATCAGTAAAATCTGCATAACCCGAATAAAAAACTTTTTCATTGATGAATCAAAATTAGTGGAATCGATCTCATCTCAAAGTCATATTTAAAACCTGTTAGAACTTCAACTGGGTAAAATTCCAGCGCCAGGTATTCACGATCGTTAACTCATTAATTGCTACCGGTAATCCCGTAATCATCTTCAGTACTTGCATCGCCATCATGCTCCCTATCATGCCCGGTAGCGGGCCTAACACGCCATTTCTGTCGCAATTGGGGACATCTTCCGGCGGTGGCGCCTCAGGAAACAAATCCCGCAAATTTTTTCCGCCCTTAAAATTAAAAACGGCGAGCTGTCCTTCAAAAGCGAAGATACTTCCATACACCAACGGTTTACCCAAAGCTACACAGGCATCATTCACGATATAGCGCGTCGTGAAATTGTCAGAGCCATCTACCACGATATCGTAGTCTTGCATCAACACCTGCGCATTATCTGCATGAATTCGCTCCCGAAGGGGAATAAAATTTATCTGGCTGTTGAGCGCCTCGACAAAAGCTGCGGCACTAGCCGTCTTGCATTGTCCGATCGTAGCTTCCCGATGAATGACCTGCCGGTTGAGGTTATGGATTTCCACGTCATCAAAATCTACCACGGCCAACGTTCCTACACCCGCCGCGGCTAAATATTGGATCACCGGACTGCCTAATCCCCCTGCTCCCACGACCAATACTTTGGCATCATTTATCTTGCGCTGACCTGGCACCCCGATTTCATCGATAAAGATCTGCCGGCTGTATCGCTTAAAAATATCTGCTGTCTCCATCTTGTTCAAGCTTACCAACACCCATCCCAGTCTTTCATGACCGGCTCGTAACCCGCCTGATAAATCACCTGTCGAACTTCTTCCATGCTGCGCTCGTCGCTGGTTTCAAATTGCTCCAGCGATTGCGGATCTACCACGTATCCGCCCGGATTCGTCTTGGATGCCGCACTCATGGTTGTTGCGCCCAGCGCGATAATATGGTTTCTGAATTTCTCATTCTCGCGCGTAGAAATCGAAATCTCCAGATCAGGATTCCAGATCCGATAGGCACAGATCAATTGCAGCAACTCCCGATCCTCCATGACAAAATTGGGCTCTATAATCCCTTCGGCCGGTCGTAAGCGCGGAAAAGAAACCGAATACTTCGTTTGCCAGTAATGTCTTTGCAAGTAATCGATATGCAAGGCATTGAAAAAGCTATCGATCCGCCAATCTTCCAACCCTAGCAAAACGCCCAACCCGATTTTTCGCATCCCGGCCTTGCCGATCCGATCTGGGGTTTCCAAGCGAAAGGCAAAGTTGGATTTTTTACCTTTCGGATGATAGCGCTTATAGACCTCTTCGTGATAAGTTTCCTGATACACGAGTACCGCATGCGCTCCGGCACGGTGCAAGGCCTCATATTCCTCCAGCAACAGCGGCTGTACCTCCACAGATATATGAGCAAAATGTGGACGGAGTAATTTTATCGCTTTGAGAAAATAATCGATACCTACCGTTTTATTGGCTTCCCCACTGACTAATAGCACATGATTAATCCCCATCGCTTTCAATGCCGCAGCTTCCTGCATAATCTCTATTGCATTTAAGGTTTTGCGTTTGATCGGATTGTCCATACTAAAACCGCAATACGTACAGATATTCTGACATTCATTACTCAGGTACAGGGGGGCATACAACTGGATCGTTTTTCCAAACCGCTGCTGAGTAAGCTGTTGCGTAAGCTGGGCCATTTCTTCCAACGACTCACTCGCTGCTGGCGATAACAGCACCAGAAAGTCTTCCAGAGTTTTCTTCGCTTTCCGAAGGCTTCGCTGCACATCAGCAGGCCCCACCGCATAAATACGCTCCTGTACCGAATTCCAGTTAAATTGATGAAAAGTATTTTCGAACGACTGCATGTTTATTTCTTTATATTAACCCAGTAAAAAGTCTGTCAACGGACTCGATGCTACGGCGACCGGATGAGCGGCCGCTAAACCGGCTTCGTATGCTCTCCGACCTGCAGTTACGGCCTCTTTAAAAGCTATGGCCATGGCTAAAGGATCGCCTGCTACCGCTATGGCAGTATTAACGAGCACGGCGTCGGCTCCTATCTCCATCGCTTTTGCAGCATCGGAAGGTGCGCCGATACCTGCATCGACCACTACCGGAACCTGACTTTGTTCAATAATGATTTCCAGAAAATCTAGCGTTAAAAGGCCTTTATTACTACCAATCGGCGCGCCTAGCGGCATCACCACCGCTGTCCCCACATCTTCCAAGCGTTTGCAAAGCACAGGATCCGCGTGGATATAAGGCATCACCACAAACCCGTCCTTAGCTAATAGCTCTGTCGCCTTCAAGGTCTCTATCGGATCTGGCAGTAGATAGCGGGGATCAGGATGTATTTCTAATTTCACCCAATTCGTCTCCATAGCCTCGCGCGCCAATTGAGCCGCAAGCACCGCTTCCTCAGCATTTCTAGCGCCCGACGTATTCGGTAGTCGATGAACGCTTGGGATTTGCAGCCCCGCTAGTAAATCGTCCGAATCTGAATGTAAATCCACCCGTTTCAGCGCTAAGGTCACTAATTCTGTTTCCGAACAACGAACCGCTTCGGTCATCTCTGTTAACTTTCCAAACTTCCCGGTACCCAAGAACAGTCTAGACGTAAATATTTTATCGGCAATATGTAGTTTACTCATGATAATAATTGTTTAAATTCAACAATAGCCTCCGGTGTTTCTGTAATCGCTTTGGATACGGCTACGCCATACACTCCTTCTTCCAATAAAGCCGGAATATCGGGAAGACCAATCCCTCCGATAGCATAAATTGCCGGGAAAGAGATATCCTCTTTTTTTAGATCCGCAATTATTTTCTGATAACCTGCTACCCCTAAAATGGGACTCAATTTCTCCTTGGTAAAGGTTTGTCGGTACGGCCCTAACCCGATATAGTCGCAACCTTCCCGAATTCTTTTTACCACATGCGTAATGGTATTGGCCGTACCACCAACGATCTTGTCAGCACCCAGCACATGGCGCGCCTTTTCAATACTTTCATCTTCCAGCCCGAGGTGCACACCATCCGCATCGACAGCCTTGGCAAGGTCAACGCTATCGTTGATAATACAAAGCGCTCCGTACCGCTGACATTGCCGCCTGACTTTTTCCGCTAACCGAAAACGCTCCTCATCGGTGGCGTTCTTCCAACGCAGTTGAATCCAATCCGCACCATGATCCAAGGCTTGTTGAATGGCATCGTATTGTTCCGCTGCCGTAACACCTTGTGAAATATACTGTAGTTTACTTAGTGTCATAATGAAATCCTAATAAAGAGGGGTGACTATTTAAAAATTGTTCGGTATAGGCTTTTGCACGGCGACAGGCCTGTGCTAGTTTTTCGCCATGTGCCAGATAAGCCGCAATGGCTGCGGAAAGTACACAACCCGAACCGTGCTTCGGACAAATGGCTCTTACCCTAGAAGGGAAATCTATACGCGTTCCCCGCACAAGCAAAGTGTCCATTCCCTTTTCTTTCTCCCGGTGTCCACCCTTCAATAAGAGGGCATTGGTAAAACTGGTTAAAGCCGGAGCGAGCGTCTGATACTCCTCAGCGTTGGGCGTGAGGAGGTCGATCTTCTGAAGAAGTCGACCTAAGGTCTCGCAATCCGCCATATCGAAAAAGGTAAAACCCGATGAGCTTTTAAGCACCGGATCCCAGATAATAAAAGCAGCTGGGTCCTGCGCACGTATC
Source organism: Sphingobacterium sp. FBM7-1 (assembly GCF_020687765.1). Lineage (GTDB taxonomy): Bacteria > Bacteroidota > Bacteroidia > Sphingobacteriales > Sphingobacteriaceae > Sphingobacterium. The sequence continues at coordinate 338,834 of NZ_JAJEWJ010000001.1, forward strand.
GCATGTAAGATGGCCGCTAAAAAAGCGAGGTCTTTTACGATGCCTATTTTCACCACTTGAATTGGGTACCGCTGCATTATGGCTTCGATGCCCATACAGACAACTTTCACGTCGACCCAATCAATATGAAAGAATGTGTCTTCCGTCTGTATCGTGTTTGCTGTCATAATGGCCATTCCTCGCGTTTGCAGCTGCTCGGCTGTCTTCATATCCGCAAGCACGCCCGCTCCACCGGAAGGGTCAAATCCCGCGATACTCAGCACCGCGGGGCGCTGTTGTTGTTTATCCGTTAATAACATCAAAAATCATTATTATATATGCTGTCCCACACAGCTATCGGCTGCGGACTGTTCCAAATGGCACCTAAAAGCGCAATTCCATCTGCTCCTGCGGCCCATACCTGCTTATAGTTTGTTTCATCGATACCACCTAAACCGACCAACCGCACGGCGGATTCTCTACGCCGCGCTAGCTCCTTAAGCACCGTTTGGTCCCTGCCGTACCCCACTTTTGAAATGCTCGGGAAAACCGGCGATAAAAAAGCATAATCCCAACGGTCTTCCAAGCTGTTGAAGGCCGCAATCGAATGAACCGACGTTGATAAGCGAAAATGCCCGGTCTCTGCTTCTTGCTGAACATTTCCCTGCTGCCGATCGGCTTCCCGAACATGTAGCCGTTCGATCCCCAGATCGCCCGCTAAATGAAAGTGCGAATGCAGCACCAACTGCGTCCGGTAAGCCGGATCAATGCCGTTTACATAGGTGTCCATCTCCGTGTCCGTTAGCCTATATTTACGGATATGAAACAGCGGCAGACCCCTTTCAAAAAGGGCATGCACAACCGCTGATTCGTCCGCTACAGGCTGTTCGGGAGATAGCAGTATGATCATAGGTATAACGCTTTGCCCTGTTCCACAAATTCTCTCGATTTCTCTTCCATACCCTGCTTGGCCACATCGCGTATCTCTTGCGTAATTTTCATCGAACAGAATTTCGGTCCGCACATCGAACAGAAATGCGCCACCTTTGCCGCATCTGCCGGAAGCGTTTCGTCATGAAACTCCCGAGCGGTATCCGGATCCAAGGATAAATTAAATTGGTCTTCCCAACGGAACTCAAACCGTGCTTTGCTCAACGCATTATCCCGATATTGGGCTCCTGGATGCCCTTTTGCCAGATCGGCAGCGTGCGCCGCAAGTTTATACGTGATTACCCCATCTTTCACATCTTTTTTGTTGGGTAGCCCGAGGTGTTCCTTTGGCGTTACATAACATAACATGGCACAACCGTACCAGCCGATCATCGCCGCTCCAATCGCGGAAGTAATATGATCATAGCCAGGCGCGATATCTGTCGTTAACGGACCTAAGGTATAAAAGGGAGCCTCATCGCATTCCGCGAGTTGCTTCTCCATATTTTCCTTAATCATGTGCATCGGCACATGCCCAGGTCCTTCAATCATCACCTGTACATCATGCTTCCACGCTATTTTGCTGAGTTCTCCGAGCGTTTCCAGTTCCGCAAACTGGGCAGCGTCGTTCGCGTCCGCAATGGAGCCCGGCCGCAGGCCATCCCCTAACGAAAAAGCAACATCATAACGCTTCATGATTTCGCAGATCTCCTCAAAATGCGTGTATAAAAAGTTTTCTTTATGATGAAACAAGCACCATTTGGCCATGATCGATCCGCCACGGGACACAATACCCGTTACCCGTTCCGCCGTCAGGTGAATGTAGCGCAACAGCACGCCGGCATGGATCGTAAAATACGATACCCCTTGCTCCGCCTGCTCAATGAGTGTATCACGGAAAACCTCCCAGGTTAAATCTTCGGCAACTCCATTCACTTTTTCCAGGGCTTGGTAAATGGGCACGGTACCGATCGGCACCGGCGAATTGCGAATAATCCATTCCCGGGTTTCGTGGATATTTTTTCCCGTCGATAAATCCATGATGGTATCGGCGCCCCAGCGACAAGCCCAGACCGCCTTTTCTACTTCCTCCTCGATGCTGGACGAAACGGCACTATTTCCAATATTAGCGTTAATCTTTACCAGAAAATTACGACCAATGATCATCGGTTCACTTTCAGGATGGTTGATGTTATTTGGGATAATAGCTCGACCAGCAGCTACTTCCTCCCGAACAAACTCTGGGGTTATCTTTTTATGAGGTGTACGCGCTCCGAAGCTTTGTCCCGGGTGTTGCTGTCGCATCGCGTCCGTCGCTGTCTCCAATTGCACGATACGCTGATTTTCACGAATGGCGATATATTCCATCTCTGGCGTGATGATTCCTTTACGAGCATAGTGTAATTGCGTGACATTATGCCCTTCCATCGCCACTTTGGGTTTATGGCTGTATGCAAAACGCAGGTCATCCAAACTTTGGTCCGCCAAGCGTTCTCTTCCATAGGCGGAAGTAATTCCGTCCAATACCTGTACATCTCCGCGGTCTACGATCCACTGTTCGCGAAGGCGGACAATACCTTTACGGATATCAATTGTTGCATTTTCATCGGTATAGGGGCCGGACGTATCGTAAACCGTAATCGGCGGATTAACTTCTACAGCGCCATTGCTAAGTTTTGTCGGATGTTGCGCGATCTCCCGCATAGCAACTTTGATGGGGAAGAGTTCGCCCTCTACATACACTTTTTTAGAATTCGGAAACGGCTTGTGGGTGATTGTTTGCTTGATCATAATATGTTGATGTTGATAGATTGATAAATTAGCCGCCTTGGGTTGCGGTGATGATTAAAATAGCATCGCGGTTTTGCAATACCGTGGATTTCCATTGGTCTTTAGGTACCACTTGATTATTAACAGCTACAGCAATACCTCGGGATTTCCCTGGAGCTTCCAAGAACATTAAATCCTCGAGTGACGCCGGAGGCGCTTCAAAAAACTTTTGTTGATGATTAATGATAAGTTCCATTCCTATTAAAATTTTATGTTATTAAATAAAACTTTAGGAATGACTACGAGCATGCAGAACGCATCCGTGAAGACATCTTACTTTTCCCTACGCCAGTATGACCCGGATCAGGTTCAAAGGGTAAATCTCAGTCCGCGATTATTCGCAGACACCCCTAAAGTGTTCGACTAAGATAGCATCTTTTTTTGAATTAAGAAACTTATTCCCTGCCCTATTGTTCTTTGAGTATGATAAGCAAACTAAAAATTGACGTCACTTCGTTCTATCAAACGCAGTATCAGCGTTTACGTTGGACGTTAAATGATCAGACGCAAAACGAAACAGAAATCGCCATCGAGGAGGAATCGATAACGGACAGAACCGACATACGGGAAGCTATCGAAGACCATGTGGATCAAATCACGGAGTCCTTGCCCGAAGGTCGCTTATTAAGCGACTACGAAGTCACCTTGTCCTTTGACGATTCGATCAAGGATGAAGACAAAAGCACATTCACCCGCATATTTAACGAATTCAATACCCGCGACGAGTCTGATTAAAAGAGATATTACGTATGTTTGGGCGGCTTATGATCCATAAGAACTACGTCCGCATCATCAAATTAGCATTCCCGATTGTTCTGGCGAATGCCTCGGTACCCCTACTGGGGTTAGCCGACACGGCTGCTATCGGCCAAACCGGTGCAGCTACCGATCTAGGGGCCATCGCCTTGGCCTCTTTAATTTTTAATTTTGTTTACTGGGGCTTCGGTTTCCTCCGCATGGGCACCACGGGTTTTATATCGCAGGCTTCCGGCGCGAACGATCTCGACGAAACTCATGCCTTGGTCTTTCGCGCGGTCTTCCTAGGTGCCGGAATCGGCATATTACTGATCGCTTTGCAACGTATAATCGGCCAAACGGCAATAGGCTTATTATCCGCTAGCGATGACATCAAAGAGCTGGTCGATCATTATTTTTATATCCGTATCTGGGGTGCGCCCGCGACACTCATTACCTTTAGTTTACTCGGTACTTTTATCGGAATGGGCTGGACAAAGCACCTGCTTTTTGTCCAATTATTTCTTAACGGCCTGAATATTATCCTCAACGTACTGTTTGTGGTCGGCTATGATCTGGGCGTGCGCGGCATCGCATGGGGTACAGTAATAGCCGAATGGTGCACGGTTTTTTTTGCGTTTTATTTGCTGCTTCGGAAGCTCCAGCTGGGTAGTTTCTTCAGCCGTCTTCAACAGTTACAAGCACGGGTCTTTGATAAAAGCAAACTGTTGGCGATGATCAAGGTAAATGGCGATATTATGATCCGTACTTTGGCCTTGCTAAGTGGGTTTGCATGGTTCGCTAACCAGGGCGCGCTATTCGGTGACCAGATTTTAGCGGCCAACCATGTATTATTGCAGTTCGTCTCCCTATCCGCTTTCTTTTTAGATGGCTTTGCACACGTCGCGGAGATGCTAACCGGCAAGGCTTATGGGGCAAAAGACCGCGTCTATTTTGTACAACAGGTGCGTCATTCCACCCTATTGGCAGGCATCACAGCACTCTTTTTAGCCAGCAGTCTTTACATAGCGGGAGATCTCCTTATCCCCTTGCTCAGCAAGGATATGCAGGTTCAGCTGGTTGCATCCGCGCATTTGGGGTATGCAGCCATTTATATCGCCCTATCCTTTGTTGCTTTCCAACTGGACGGCATATTTATCGGCGTCACAAAAAGCGTTGAAATGCGAAACGCTACGCTGATGGCTTTAATTATTTTCATCGGCTCAGGGTTATGGTTGACAACGGCTTACGGAAATGCCGGATTATGGATAAGCTTTATCATCTATGTAGTTGCACGCGCTGTTATGTTAGGCTTGTATTATCCGAAAATCGGCCGAGAGATGGCAATTAACTAACAAATTATTCTATATTTATAACCATAGACAATAGCAACTAAGGTATGGCATCTGTTCGAGTATTTTTTTTATTGATCTTGGTATATGTGGGTAGCGTACCCTATACTTTTGGGCAAGATAGCGTTGCTTTAGCGGACACGGCGGAAGAGATATCGCTGAAAGCGAATGATCTGATCCAGATACGCGAACAACAGTATCAAGATTCTTTGCTGCGAAAAAAACTGGAAGAACAATTGATATCGCTTTCTACGCAAGGCGACAACGAACGGCAACAGCTTTTACGTGAAATCAATGTCTTGCGGAGCCGTGACTCCATATTATATGCCAAACGCAAACAGGCTGTTGATTCGCTCCGTAGCCTTAATCAAGGCGTACCCGTAGTCCCTTTTCGAGACACCTTGTTTACCCTATATACCCAGATCGGCAGTTATACCGCGCAAGAACGGGCCGCCGCCATCGAAAACAGAATTCGCTCCTTGGCCGATAATTATAAGGTCAACGTAGATTCTATATACCTGCAGCAAAATGAAGACAGCTGGATTGTCATCTGGCAGGATCAAATGATTGCCGGCGTTAACGAAGAAGATGCGATGTGGGCCGATATGCAAATCGCACAATTAGCGGATCACTACCTGCACCATATTCGGGCGAGTATTCAACAATACCGAGACGATACCAGTCTGCAAAAAATAGCAATGGGCATAGGCTTCGCAATTATTATTATTGCTGCCCTTGCCCTTTTGATCCGAGGAATTGGAAAAGCTATACGTTGGGTAAAAAAGAGGTTGCTTCTATTACGGACTTCTTTATTTCCCGGTTTGCAGATTAAGGGATACGAGATCGTCTCGGCCAATAGGCAGGTGAAATTCGTGTGGTCTATCCTGGATATTCTTAAGTGGCTTTTGATACTCGTATCGGTTTACCTCGCGCTCCCGGTCTTATTAAATTTATTTCCTACCACCCGGGGATATGCCCCTATTTTATTAGGCTATTTTATCAAGCCAATAAAAGACGTGGCACAGGCGATCGTCGCTTACCTGCCGAATATGATTACCATTGTGGTTATCTGTTTTATTTTTCGCTACCTATTAAAAGCGTTGCGGTTCTTCGCCCAAGAGATACATAATGGATCCTTGAGTTTTCCGGGTTTTTACCGTGAATGGGCCTTGCCGACCTATCATATTGTACGGGTTTTGTTGTTCGCCTTTTTGCTTATTATTATATTCCCATACTTTCCGGGAGCACATACCCCGATCTTTAAAGGAGTGTCCGTTTTTATCGGGGTGCTCTTTACATTTAGTTCCGCCGGTGCGCTGGGTAATATTGTTGCCGGGCTTTTACTGACCTATATGCGGTCTTTTTCCATCGGCGACCGGGTCAAAATCGGTGAAGTATCGGGTGATATCATCGAGAAAAGCCTGTTGGTAACACGGATCCGTACGGTAAAAAACGAAGTAATTTCTGTTCCCAATTCCCAGGTGATGAACAGCCATACGATCAACTACAGTATGGACGTAGACGAAAACCCCTTGATCGTTTATACCCATATTACGATGGCCTATGAAATTACCTGGCAGCAGGTACACGAATTGGCGAAGAAAGCTTGCGACCAAGTCGATTTATTAGAGAAAAACCCGGCACCCTTTATCCTGCAAACCAGCTTGGACGATTTCTACGTGACCTATCAGATTAACGCCTATACCCGCAATCCGCACAAACAGGCGCTTATTTATTCCGAATTACACAAACATTTGCTCGACGTTTTTCACGCCGCCGGGATCGAACTTTTGTCGCCACATTTTCGTGCGATGCGCGACGGATCTGAACTCGATATGCCCGCCGCGTATAAGAAAGATAATGGCAATTAGCAGGTATTACATAGGGATTACCATATTTCATTCGTAAGGTGGTAATTTTGGGATATGGATACACTTAAGTTATCGGTTTTGGATCTCGCGACCGTCAGCAAAGGGCAAGATGCACAGCAAGCTATTGCGAGAAGCGTTGAAGCCGCACAATGCGTGGAGCATTTAGGATACGAGCGAATTTGGTTCGCCGAACACCATAATATGGAACATATTGCCAGTTCTGCTACCGCTGTTTTAATCGGTCATGTAGCCGGAAAAACCAATCATATCCGCATCGGTTCAGGCGGCATTATGCTACCCAATCATTCCCCTTTAATGGTAGCCGAACAATTCGGAACCTTAGAAACCCTATACCCGGGGCGGATCGACCTAGGCCTTGGGCGCGCGCCAGGCACCGATCAAGTCACGGCCATGGCGCTCCGACGCAATAACCTGAATACCGCTTTCTACTTCAAAGACGATGTATTGGCCCTCCAACAATACTTTGAAAACGATGATCCGTCCGAAAAAGTACGGGCTTTTCCGGGCGAGGGCTTAGATATTCCCATTTATATCCTTGGTTCCAGTACAGACTCTGCTTACTTAGCGGCTGAGCTTGGATTGCCTTATGCCTTTGCTGCACACTTCGCACCGGCTATGCTTGCGCAAGCTGCGGCGATTTATCGTGCGAACTTCAAACCCTCGCGTTATTTGGAGCAACCTTACTTTATCGCCTGCGTCAATATTATCGCTGCAGAAACTACTGCCGAGGCCGATTTTCTGGCGAGCAGCTTATTTAACATGTTTGCCGGTATCATTACGAATCATCGCCGTCCGCTATCGCCTCCTACCGAGCAGCCTATCTATCATGGCATTCCAGAGATCGAAAAAGCGGTGTATAACATGACGGCCTGTACCTTTACCGGCGACAAGGAAACTCTCGCGCAGGACATCCCCGATTTTGTGAGCCGTTACCAGGTTGATGAGTTGATGACGACCAACTACATCTTCGATAACGATAAAAGACTGGAATCCTTCCGTATCATTAAAGAAGCGTTGAACAAGGAAGCATAGCGCCTTCCAAACAAAAACAATTTTGCTTTCGATCAAAAAAACAGTAAGTTGGACCATATGGAAAAAAAGACCTTAGCTATTATCGGTTGTGGCAGATTGGCCACCCTTATTACGGATGCGTATAACAACAATTTACTCTCCGAGTTTGAATTGGTTGCGACCTATTCCCGGAGTAAGGAAAAGGCGGAATATATCGCCGAGAAAGTTAATACGGGCGGACGTTCGGAATCCACTTGCGTCCCGCAGGCGTCCATTTCGGACTTACTAGCATTAAAGCCTGACTATATTATTGAAACTGCATCACCCAATGCCCTTAAAAGTTTTGCCTTAGATGCGTTAAAAAACGGTTCATCGATCGTGACGCTCTCGATGGGGGCCTTTGCGGACAAAGCATTCTATGAGGATGTCACTAAGACCGCCAAACAATACGGAACCAGAGTCCATATTGCCTCCGGCGCTATCGGCGGACTGGATGTATTACGCACCGTATCTTTGATGGGTCCCTGCGAAGCAACATTTCAAACTGAAAAAAGCCCAAATTCACTACGAAAGTCGTCTGTTTATGAGGAATCCCTACAATACGAGAAGAAAAAGGTATTCGAAGGAAATGCGGTTGAAGCTATCGCACTTTTCCCTACCAGCGTTAACGTATCGGTGGCAGCTTCTATTGCTTCTGTTGGGCCGGAAAACATGCGGGTATCGATTACTTCTACCCCTGAGTTTATAGGCGACAACCACCGCATAGAGATCAAAAATGACCAAGTCCATGCGGTAGTTGACGTCTATAGTGCTACAGCCCAGATTGCAGGCTGGAGCATTGTCAATACACTGCGAAATATCGTTTCGCCTATTGTGTTTTAATATAGCTTTCAATATTGGCCAATACCTTCTCGCTCAGGCGTACAAACGCCTGGCGGGTGCGGCCTACCGAAACCCCCATGCAGTTTACATGCGGATGGTCTACAAATTTCTCATTGCCTAAAGCAATCAGCGTATCACAGTAGCACCGGTTATCCCCTTCAATCCATTTAGCGAAAGGTTCTTCATCCCATGCTGGAGAAAGGCCGGTATTGATTAAGATCTTACGGTCGCCCATCGCTGCGAAATCCTCTTCGTGTAGCAAAACGACACCGCGATTCAAACAGGTGATAATGACTTCATTTTCTTTTACCAGTTCACGAACCGGCAGAAACCGATAGCCTTTTTGCTTAGCATCTTCTTTTTCAGAACGGGCGAAATACGAAATTTCCGCACCGAAGAACCGAAGCGCATCCGCAATCATGCCCCCTGATTTACCCAAGCCAATAATGCCCACTTTTGTATTGGTAATTTCGCGGGGTACCCCGTCCCATGGCTCACGTGGCGTACCATCATTCTCCGTTCCGAAGCCGTGCAGGCAACGTACCAGTTCGCTCACCACATACTCTACCACTCCTTCATCCCCATAGTCACGTACACCTAATACCGTGATACCTCTTGAATTGGCATAACGAATATCGACGTTTGCACTCTCGGGCGTGTAGAGTGAGCAGCACATGCCAATATATTTCACATTAGGACATTTCGACAACGCGTCTTCACCCAAGCGCGAGATATAGCTGATCAAAACAGCATCCGCATCACCAATCCGCTCAGCCATTTCTTCGGCTGACTGCGGACTATCCGGATAAAAAATAACTTCATCCGCATACTTAAACAAAGCCTCCTCTGCCGAGGGAATTAAATTCAATGGCTCAACAGCAACTATTTTTTTAAACATATCAAATAAATAAAGTAAAGTTGTTTACTAACCTAATACGCTTTCGCGAATAATACCCGCTTGTTGGACGGCTTACCCGTAAAGATACAGGTACCGGCTTCCTCCTTTGCATCCAAAGGAACACAACGGATGGTTGCTTTCGTCTCGTCCTTCACGCGTTTTTCTGTTTCTACCGTTCCGTCCCAATGACAGGAAACAAAACCACCTTTCGTTTCTAAAATCTCTTTAAACTCCTCATAAGAATTTACCTCGGTAATATGCTCATTACGGAACGAAAGTGCTTTATGGTAAATATTCTCCTGAATAATTCCCAATAGATTTTCAATCGTTACAGCCAGCCCCTCCTGCGATACCGTTTCTTTGGTTTGCGTATCGCGGCGTGCCAATTCTACTGTTCCATTTTGCATATCGCGCGCACCCACGGCTACCCGTAGCGGTACGCCTTTCATTTCCCACTCGGCAAATTTAAATCCCGGACGTTGGGTATCGCGGTCATCATATTTTACCGAAATATCCATATCCTGTAGCGATGCGGACAGCGAATTAACAAAGCCATCTATCGTGGCTTTTTCTTCCTCAGTTTTATAGATCGGTACGATAACCACCTGAATAGGTGCCAATTTTGGAGGGAGTACAAGTCCTTGGTCGTCTGAGTGCGCCATAATCAACGCTCCCATTAAACGGGTAGATACCCCCCAAGAAGTCGCCCAAACGTGTTCTAGCTTACCTTCTTTCGAGGTAAATTTCACATCAAAAGCTTTCGCAAAGTTTTGCCCCAGAAAGTGCGAAGTACCGGCCTGTAAGGCTTTGCCATCCTGCATTAACGCTTCTATACAATACGTTTCTAAAGCACCTGCGAAACGCTCATTTTCCGTTTTAACACCCCGCACCACCGGAACGGCAAGGGTTTGTTCAGCAAAGTCGGCGTACACCTCTAACATACGTTCTGCTTCTTCGATGGCTTCGTCACGGGTAGCATGTGCCGTATGGCCTTCTTGCCATAAAAACTCCGCCGTGCGCAAGAATAAACGCGTACGCATTTCCCAACGAACCACGTTAGCCCACTGGTTCACTAAAATTGGTAAATCGCGATAAGACTCTATCCAACCTTTATAGGTATTCCAGATGATCGTTTCCGAGGTAGGGCGTACGATAAGCTCTTCCTCCAACTTCGCTGTCTCGTCTACCACTATATTGCCTTCTCCATCATTCTTTAAGCGGTAGTGGGTCACTACCGCACACTCGGTGGCAAAACCCTCCACGTGCGATGCCTCTTTCGAGAAAAAAGATTTAGGTATAAAAAGCGGGAAATAAGCATTAGAATGCCCGGTATCTTTAAATTTCTTATCCAAAATCGCCTGCATACGCTCCCATATGGCATACCCATAAGGTTTGATCACCATACAACCCCGGACGGCAGAATGCTCTGCCAGATCAGCCTTGACGACTAAGTCGTTGTACCATTGCGAATAATCTTCGCTACGACTTGTTATACCTTTTCCCATTATTTATTTCGATTTTTATTTCTGTAACAATTCTTGTATTTTGTACGTATTATATATAAAACTTCGGGAGCCCTGAGGTTTTATTTATATTTTTGACTAGAGATTAAACCCCCGGTTAAAAAACCGGTCTAAGATAATAAATAAAGACTGTATTAACGAAGTTTAACAGTAGAGGATATCATGAAGACAAATAGATTATTATTCGGTAGTTTGACGCTGACAGCCATATTGGCACTGAGTTCGTGTTCGACGAGTAGGCAGATCGCCCACCGAGATGATGTATATAATAACCAAGCGCAAGCTCCGGAGGATTACTTGAGTCCAGATTATTATTATACAGATGGCGAGGTGCAAGATGGCCAATATGCACAACAAGAATACTACGCAGACGAGTACTCCGATGAAGAATATGTAGAAGGATTCGAATACGACACTAATCTGGAGTATGCGAATCGTATTAATCGCTTTTATTATAGCTCACCAGGCATGCCTTATTTTGACCCTTGGTTTGATCCTTGGTACGGATATGGATATGGAGGTTTCGGCCTCGGATGGTCTAACTGGGGCTGGGGATCGGGCTGGTCTCTAGGTTTCGGATGGGGTCGCCCTTATTATGGCTTAGGATGGGGCTTCGGCGGATACCCTTATTACGGCTATGGCCGTCTAGGTTGGGGAGGCTATCCATACGCTGGCCATTGGGGCTACAATGCTTGGGGACACCCACATTACGGATATGGTAATCACTACTACGGCGGAAACCGCTATAGTGTACGACCGGCCAATGCGCCGACGCGTATCGCCGCTCGCAGCGGCTATAATACCCGCACCGGAAATACATCACGCGTTTCAAGTTCCCGCGTTGCTCGCGATAGCAATGGCCGTATTGTAACCGGACGGACTACCCGCGCGACAACCGGTGGTACCCGCACCAACGTAGGAAGCACCACCCGTACACGGAGTTCGGCTAATCCGGCCGCTGTAGGCACGCGTACTACACGGGGTACAACTACCAGTAGAGAAGCGATACAAAATAGAACGCGGACGACTACCCGTCCGACGACAAATACATCTCGGACAAGAGCAACAACGCGTCCAACTACTCGTCCGACCACACAAAGAGCTACGCGTCCAACCACACAACCTTCCAGACCTACAACACGGTCGACAGGCCCAACATATAGCCCTTCCAGAGGTTCTTCTGGCGGTTCAATGTCAAGTGGTGGCGGTGCAACTAGAAGCTCCGGCGGCGGTAGTGCTAGAGGCGGTAGAACAAGATAATTTTTTCAATCGATATCATATGAACATGATGTAGAGACGCAAGTTTTTGCGTCTCTACTATTTAAAACACATTATGCGTATACAACACCTACTTTTTACATCATTACTACTTTCAGGATTAGGTTTTTCTGCTCATGGTCAGTCGGTGGGCAACGGATTGATTTTTTCGCAGGAGACCAACGGCGGGACGGCACGCTTCAAGGGTTTAGGAAATGCGAAAACGGCATTGGGTGGCGACATCAGTTCGATTACCGGAAACCCAGCTGGTTTGGGATTCTTTGGCCAGTCCGATATTTCCGTCACACTCAACTATAATAATGCGGCAAATAAAGGCTCCTATTTTGGAAACAGCATTAGTAAAAACAAAGGCAAGTTCGGGATCGATCATGCAGGAGTCGTATTCCATTTCCCTAAGAATGAAGGCTACCATGGGTGGCAAAACTTCAACGTGGGGATAAGTTACGAAAACACGAATCAGTTTTCGAATAATGTACGCTACGAAGGCCTAAACCCCAATAACACGATCGTTAGTGCTTATACCGATGATATCGCTAGTTTTGGCGATCAAGCCCTCGCGACCAGCCTTTATGGCATCCGGCTTATTGAGCAATTCGCCGATGCCAGTAATGGTTATTTTCCGATCACACAGGAATCAGGCAATAAAGACCAGATCAGTGATATTCTCACCACAGGGCTTAGTTCCAAAACTTCAATCGCCTTTGGGGGTAATTATAATAATGTTTTTTACATTGGGGGTAATGTTGGATTCAGCTCGTTTTTACACGAAAATTCGGCGCAGTTCTCCGAATATGGCTGGACCAAAAATGCAGCTGCTGTCGCAGCCGATAATCCCAATTCCAGCTTTGTAGATCCCACACATGAAGATTACGACTTTTTAAGTGCGAACTACGAAATGCTCGACGATTATTACCAACGATCAGAAGGAACAGGGATCGATTTCAAAATCGGTGCTATTTATAAGCCCACTGTCGATTGGAACATCGGTGCAACCATCACCTCTCCTACCTGGTATACGATCGATCAGTATACTGAAAGTTATATCGGAGTAGATTATTACGACAATGAAGACGCCACTGAAGCGTTTGATTTCGGTGAAACCCAATTTACGGATGACTTTACTTACCGCTTGGTAACTCCTTGGAAATTTGGACTTGGCCTTTCCAAGTTCTTTAGTCGTGGATTATTATCAGCAGATGCGGAATACGTGAATTATAGCAGTATCAAAGTGCGGAGCGCCGGCTATGCAAATTCCACTGACGACGCACTTTGGGATCAAGACTTTAAGGATGCCTATCAAGGAGCCGTTAACCTACGTATCGGAGGAGAATACCTTCTTACCAATACTATCAGTGGCCGAGCTGGTATCAACTATTTTGGAAATCCATACAAAAATGCGGACAATAAACAATACAGCGGTAGTTTAGGCCTAGGTACAAAGCTTAGCAATACGCTTTATATGGATGTAGCGCTTGTCCACCTGATCAACGAGTACAAAGTGAGTCCGTACAACATCGATGAAGCATTTTGGAATAGTCCTAGTCCGGTAGCAGATATCAAACACCAGCGCACAAATGTGGTTTTAACCCTGGGTGCTAAGTTTTAATTCGTTTAGATTAACTATGAAACCCAAAACCGTCTTATTCGGAATTATTACCGCCCTGGTGCTCATCATTCTTTTTAATAACAAAGAAGAAGCGAGCTTTTGGTTGTTTGGTGAAATACGTACCTCAAAACTGTTGATATTGGGCGTATTCTTTCTATTGGGGCTCATTACCGGCGGAATTTTGTTCCGTCGGAAAAGAAGCCATCCGACGGAATACAGTATTAACAATACACACACGGCAGAGCATCATGAAACGGAAAATCCGTCCCCTTATTCGAATTTATCCGAGGAAGACCGGAAATTTTTAGATCGGGATTAGGAAAAGAGGTTAGCCACAAACGATAATAAGATAAGCAAGAGCGCCGGTAACATGTACCGGCGCTCCTTTTATTTTAACAATCCTTTACAGATCTTACTAATCAACGCTGGGCCTTCATAAATAAAACCGGTATAAACCTGCACTAAACTCGCGCCCGCTTCGAGTTTTTCGATCGCATCTTCTGCACTATGAATGCCCCCTACACCTATAATTGGAAAGGAACGGTTTGAACGAGTTGCCAGATACCTAATCACCTCCGTAGAGCGTCTAGTCAGCGGTTTGCCACTCACCCCACCCGCTTCCTCAACCAAAGTGGGGTCACTGTTTAAGTTCGCTCTAGAAATGGTCGTATTCGTCGCGATCACCCCGGCAATCTGTGTTTCGGTAACGATCTCGACAATATCGTCCAATTGTGAATCGGTTAAGTCCGGTGCGATTTTAAGTAAAATCGGTCGCTGTATAGCTTTCGTATTATTTAATTCCTGAAGGGTATTTAAAATTTTCTTGAGCGGCTCTTTTTCCTGTAGATCCCGTAAACCAGGGGTGTTTGGCGAACTTACATTCACCACGAAATAATCGACGTAATCAAAAAGCGCATTAAAACAGTATATATAATCGTTTACGGCCTCCTCATTGGGCGTCATCTTATTTTTACCGATATTCCCGCCGATAATCAGCTGCTCTCTATCTTTCAATTGTTTCAGACGGCCAGCAGCTACGTCAGCTCCCTGATTGTTAAAACCCATCCGGTTGATCAAAGCCTCGTCTTCTACCAGCCGAAACATCCGCGGCTTATCATTTCCCGGTTGTGGGCGTGGCGTAACCGTACCGATTTCAATAAATCCGAAGCCCATACCGGCCATCTCGGCTATATATTCCGCGTTCTTATCGAAACCCGCTGCCAATCCTACCGGATTTTTAAACTTTAGCCCGAATACTTCCCGTTCTAAACGGGAATCATTCACCGTATAGAGCGACTTCAAGAGCGATTTCGCACCCCAGATCTTAGAAAATGAGCGCAAGCCTCCCGTTACCCGGTGGTGTGCCGTCTCGGGATCCATCGAAAAAAATATAGGTTTAACGATTTTATACATGTGTACAAAGGTAGCCAAAGAAGCAGAAATATTCATTACTTTTGCAGCAAATGATATCAATTAATAATTTAACATTCGAGATTGGTTCGCGTGCTTTATACGATGACGCCAATTGGCATATAAAACCCGGAGATAAGGCTGGATTGATCGGTGCAAACGGCGCCGGCAAATCTACTTTGCTGAAATTAATCGTGGGTGACTATACCCCTACCTCCGGAACGATATCCATGGCGAAAGACCTCAAAATAGGTTACTTAAACCAGGACCTGCTCTCTTATCATTCCGATAAAAGTATCTTGCACGTTGCCATGGAGGCTTTTGAGCGGCAAAATCAGCTCCACGCGGAGATTGAAGCCTTACTCCACAAAATGGAAACGGACTATTCAGATGATATATTAAACAAGCTGAGCGACAAGCAAATGGAGTTTGAAGCGCTGGACGGCTATAGTATTGAGTTTCGAGCACACGAAATCTTGGCCGGCTTAGGGTTTTCAGAAGATGAGCAACAACGACCATTAGCCACCTTCTCGGGAGGCTGGCGCATGCGGGTCATGCTGGCGCGTATCCTGCTCCAAACGCCGGACATCCTCCTACTGGATGAGCCGACCAACCACTTGGACTTACCTTCAATTAAATGGTTAGAAAACTACTTACAGTCCTTTGAGGGTTCGATCGTTATCGTTTCACACGACCGTTATTTCCTCGATCGGATTATCAATAAAACCGTAGAGTCTCGGAAAGGCAAACTTAACGTCTATGCCGGTAACTATTCTTTCTATCTGGAAGAAAAATCGCTACGGGAGGAGATCCAAGGCAATCAGTTTAAGAACCAGCAAGCGAAGATCAAGCAAGAAGAACGGCTTATTGAGCGTTTCCGCGCAAAAGCGAGTAAAGCCAAAATGGTACAATCCCGTATCAAAGCACTAGACCGCATGGAAAAAGTCGACGATATAGACGATGATAATCCCGAAGTAAATTTCAGCTTTAAATTCTCGAAACCTTCCGGGCGCCATGTGGTCACCTTGGAAAACATTTCCAAATCCTATCCTAACCTGGAGATTTTACAGGATACGAGTGCAATTATCGAAAAAGGCGATAAAATTGCGCTGATCGGAGCAAACGGTAAAGGTAAGTCAACATTGCTTCGTATCGTAGCAGATGCCGATAAAGAATATGAAGGGAAAAGTATAAAAGGACACAATGTCTCTCAAACCTTTTTTGCCCAGCATCAGCTAGAAGCTTTACACTTAGAAAACACAATTATCCAGGAGTTGGTAAACTTTGCACCGAAACATACCGAAACCGAATTACGCTCAATCTTGGGATGTTTTTTGTTTACGGGTGATGACGTATTTAAGAAGATTAAGGTACTGTCCGGTGGTGAAAAATCACGGGTCGCATTGGCAAAAGCATTAACTGCCGACGCCAACTTTCTTGTACTCGATGAGCCGACCAACCACCTGGACATGGCTTCTGTGAACATTCTTATTCAAGCTTTACAGCAGTTTGAAGGAACGTTTATCGTTGTTTCTCACGACCGCTATTTCTTAGATAACGTCGCTAATAAAATTTGGTTTATCGAAGACAAAGAAATCAAAGAATACCCAGGCACCTACCAGGAATATGAAGAATGGAATGCCAAACGTGTCGTGAAGAAAGATACCAGTACCCCAAAAAAGGTCGTAAAGGAGCAGCCTAAAAAGGAAAAAGCGTCTCTTTCGGAAGACAAGACTAAACTCATTCAACGTAAGAACAAAGAACTCGCAAGCCTCGAACAACAAATAGAAGCCAGCGAGAAATCATTGAAGGAACAGGAAACTAATTTGGCAAAAGAAGAAATATATGCGGATGCACAGAAGCTTCAAGAAGCCACCCGTACATACAACTCTGCAAAAGCATCCCTCCAGCAGCTTCAAAACAGCTGGGAAGAACTGGCTGAGGAGATTATGGGGTTAGAGGGGTAGGTTTGTTCTTTTTCTCCGCGAAAAAGAACCAAAACCGAGCGTAGCGAGCTCATGGATACGAAAATAAACACGAATCCATAAAGCTCCTCGCTTCGAATGTTTTACATTAGGGATAGTACGAAAAATGGGTTCCTACAGTTGTCAAACATCCGGATGTGACATTGAGTGTTAAGGACGGGGCAGTTCAATTACTGCATAGTTGTTAACTTAGATGTACGGTAAAGTTGTAAAACATTCGGATGCGATATTGAATGTTAAAGATGGAACCGTTCAATTACTGCATAGTTGTTAACTTAGATGTACGGTAAAGTTGTAAAACATTCGGATGCGATATTGAATGTTAAAGATGGAACCGTTCATTTACTGCATATCCGTTACGGTAGATGTACTGTAAGCTTAAAACATTCGGATGCGAGATTGAATGTTAAGGAGGGACCCTTCAATTACTGCATAGCTGTTAACTTAGATGTACTGTATAGCTACTAACTCAGATGGTAGCTTTGGTTTTTAAACTCCATGGAGGTATAATAGCTATATTTTTCGGTATCTAGTGGGTAGTCCCAGCATCCCATACGATGGTACATTTCGCCTCCAAAGCCTCGTTTAAACCGGTATAGCCCGTACATCGGGTGTGATGGATCAGGGTTCGGTGCAGTTCCAAAAAAATCGTATTCCGTACAGCCGCGTTCTTTGGCCATTTCCATCGCGCGCCATTGGAGCGCATAAGTCGCCATATAATTCCGGTTTTCGGTAGCGGAGGCTCCGTATAAATAGGTTCCTCTATTGGCTGAAATTACCAAAAACATAGCTGCCAATGGCTTATCTTCTACTTCAGCTAGAAGGAGATAAACATCTGCTGGTGAATCCGTATCGGCAGCTCGCGCTTCGAGCACTACCCGAAAGTATTGGATATCATGCAAAAAGAAATTATTTCGTTGCGCCGTCTGGCGATATAAATCATACCATATTTCCAAACTCTCAATACCCAGCGAGCGCACATGTACGCCTCTTTTCTTCGACAGGTTGATATTATAGCGGGTCTTAGGCTTCATCCCCCCCAATAGTCTATCTTTATCCTTACGTAGATCCATAAACATCGTATTGGACGGCAGAATATCCGTATTAGCTTTCCGTAAACGCCAATGTTCGGTACTATAGTTTAAGCGGATTTCCTGTATGTTTTTTTCCGGCACACCTAGCCAATTACCATGTAGATCATAGCAGCTCTCATCTTTCGCCCACAGGGATTGCCAAGGAAGATCATAACGGATCATAATACACTTCTTCGGCAAGAAAGTCCGTAAACTTTCCGATAACTGTTCCAAAAAATAGCCTTGGTTTTCCTCGGAGGGTTCTACTTCGGGACCATAAGGAACGTAAGCAATACTGTGTTCTTGATCCACAGGCTGTATGACGATCAGTAAATCGCCAATAAAATACGTATCGCTTTCCGTATGTGTATATAGATCGGATTGCTTCGTTCTGAAATTGAAAGCTTTCGTATGTAATCCCTGTAAATTTTTCACTTTCGACCAATAGGCCGTTTGTTGGATAATGGATGTCTTATAAACCTGTTTAATTTCCTTATCCTCTAATTCTGCAATCATATTTGAAAATCCAAAAACCGCGAACTTAGCCAAAGTGTTTGGATTAAACAACCGAGATTTATCATTAATAGGCTATATCGCGAGATTTTCTGATCATTATGTTAGGACACCTTATATGCTACGGCTATGTCATCCCACTGTTTTATTATGTTAAATGAAACGGAATTAACATTCTGTTAATATTAGTTTAGTATTTTTGGTATTATGGAAGAGAATAAATACAATGTTCCCGTTGTGTTGACCCATATCAATGATGACTCGCACAACTTTAAGCCCTTACCAGCCCCAACCGGTGCCTATCCGTACCGCCTAAATATCGCAGACGTTATCGGGGACGGTGCCGCTGCGTTACAGGATCGTATGTATTTCCACATGGTGGGTGACACCGGTAGTGTCCGTCACTCCGAATTTCAGGCTACTGTAGCCGCCACTTTAGCTCAACAGATCGAGGGGCACCCTGATGCTCCACCGGCTTTTCTTTTTCACTTAGGTGATGTCGTATATAACCATGGCGAGGCGAGCGAATATCCCGCGCAATTCCTTAAACCCTATCAAAAATACCCGGCTCCGATCTTTGCGATCGCCGGCAATCATGATGGTGATGTTAATCCCTTGGCTAGTCCATACCAAAGTCTAGATGCGTTTATGAACGTTTTCTGTGACACCCATAGCCGGCCGATCAGCTACGGTACGAATAGCCGGAAGAGCATGATCCAGCCGAACGTTTATTGGACTTTAGAGACACCACTCGCACGTTTTATAGGCTTATACGCCAATGTGACCAAACACGGACACATCACCGAAGAACAGCGGGAATGGTTTATCGAAGAACTGCAGGAGGCAGCAAAACATCGCGGCGAACAAGCTATTATCGTATGCGTACACCATGCGCCCTACTCGGTAGACACCAATCATGCATCCAGCGTATCAATGGTCAACTTTCTAGAAAACGCTTTCGCTGAAGCGGACGTCTTACCCGACGCTGTATTCAGCGGACATGTCCACAACTATCAGCGTTTTCATAAAACCTATCCCGATGGTACTATGGTTCCTTATATCGTAGCCGGTGCCGGGGGGTATGCACTACTTCACACGTTGGCCACCTATGACGATCCAACGGTCGAGCCATTACGACTCGACGATAGCACGATCGAGTTAGCTGCTTATTGCGACGATCGTTATGGATTCCTCAAAATGGGTGTTATCAGAAGTGAACGAGGTCTCGTTTTATCCGGAGCTTATTATACGCTCAGCAAGCCTGATGATACGGAAGCCAAACTGTATGACCGTTTTGAAATACCGTTGCAACGACAAGTTTTGTCAGAAGCATAGCATCACAAATTTCCGGGGACAGGTTGCGTTTACCCTGATCTTAAACCAGTTTTTTCGAATTAAAAATGGAACAAAAACTGAATCACAAGCATCAGTATTTCCTTTTTTTTACCGATCTTGGTACTTTCAATTCGACAAACAGATTATGTCCGCGTATACGCACATTCGGTATTAAATAAAAAACTTATGAAAAAAGGCTTCCTATTAATTACTATTCTTGGTCTGGCATTCAACAGCCACGCTCAATTGTTAAAAAAGATACAGCGCAAAGTCGAGGATCGCGTCGAGAAATCCGTTGACGGCATCTTAAACGGACAGGACAAAGAGAACACCTCATCGTCTGGTGTCGGTGTCTCTGGCGCAGCCACAGCTGGACCAAAAACGTCCGGGACTTTCGAAATCCTGACGAAATCTGAACCTTTTGTTTCGGGGAATCGTCTTTTATTTGAAGACAGTTTAAACTACGATACACCGGGCCGCATGGCTAAATACTGGCAGACAAACAGTACCGGCAGGGTTGTTGAAATCGGTGGCGCGCCCGGTAAATGGTTACAGTTAGCCGATCATGCCTCCTACCAACTAGACACCCTGTTACAATTACCTAAAAAATTCACGTTGGAGTTTGATTTACTCACCCGAGCCGACAAAGCCGGGGATTTGAGAGACATAGACTTTGGTTTTTCGAAGAACAACAGTACTCGCCAATATATCTACGGCGTTTCAAACGAAACGAATGTTTATACGAGCTTAAAGTACAATTATCAGGTTGTTACAACATCTAGCCACAATACGAACAACGAAAGTAGAATTGAATTTCCTTTGGATAATTACGCAAATGCCATTATGCATGTTTCTATGGCAATAGACGGCGACCGTATGCAAATCTATATTGACGACCATAAAGTACTGGATGCAATTGTATTAGATCCAAATGCACCTAAACATTTCTTTATCACTACAGATAATTACCGAAACAACGCATCTGCCTTTATCAGCAATTTACGGATCCACGGGTTTAACTAATCCCGTGGCCGCCGCTTTACGTATAATCCGCGGTTCCTCAGAGCGTTCCATATAATAAAAACGAGCAGAACCGCTGCCGCTATATAACAAGCATGAACTATCGTAACAGCGCCATCGTCCGCGTTATTAGCTACGGAAATAGCTATCAGTGCCCATATGCCAACCAACGCATACTCGCGTAAGTTGCGGGTTACAATCACGAAAATATTTATCAAAGCCGCTACAGCGATCATAATAACCGTCCAGTTCAGCGGTGAGATACCCCATCCATCCCAACCTATCTTCGTCAACCATGCGGCCATATTCGCAATAAGCGCTACGGATACCCAACCCGCATAAATTGCGAAAGGCCAGAAGATAAACAGGTAATGCTTCCAGGGGTGTGGATCCAGCTCCATTCTAGTAACAACAATAATCCGCAGTAAGACAATCAACAAGGCGACCATAATCAGCACAGAAAAGCCCGTATAGTCGTTTAGCCATGCAACCACCCAAAATGAATTGGCGGCGCAACTCAACACAAATAACGAGCCTATTTTAAGCAGAATCGGGTGTGCTTGCGCATTCTTAAAGGAACTACGTCCCGTATAAATTACGAAACCTAGTAAACCGAGGTAAATAACTCCCCAGATAGAAAATGCGTAACCAGCAGGTGTAAAAAAGTTATCGTATTTTGCAGAGATGGTACTCATGGTATTCCCATCAAATATGCCCGTATTGGCGAAGTAATTTACGAAAACGGTAATCAGCAGTGCGACGCCGTTCACAATGGGGAGTGTAGTTTTCATTGTTCAATGCTATTGATCCTTACTTATAAAGCTCAAATGAGCATTTTTGTTTTGGCTCATGGCCGAAATGGCGCTTTCTCCAAGTAGTTTACTATCGGAACAGCGAAGTTAACGTGATGCACTTTGCGGGTAGGTCATCGCATCTATATTTTTTACAGCTGTTTCCGGAGTGATTCGGCGTGTGTATGCCCAAACGGTCTTATCGCTCGACATAAAAAAATCCCCTATGCCAATATACCACACGGTATGGCCACGACTCAATGCTTCAAAAGCGAGGATGGATGTTGTACAGTTCTGTTCTTCCTTGTGCGTCTGATTGATTAAAAATGCTATCGTCATTTCAAAAGTTGTGTTAAATTATGTTTGAATAGAACAGCTCGTATAGGCTTTAGTTCAACCGTACCGACATGTATAAACACGTAAGCCACCCCGTATAAATCGTATGATTATTTAATATACTACCTGTAAACATTCTCGTCGCGCTTTACGGCATTTTTTTTGGTGTAGCCTAGTTGCCAACATTATTAAACTTAAGGAATATAGGCTATGAGCGTATTTACGAGTAAGGAAAATATAACAGATCTCTTAGAAAGGGGCATCGGAAACACGCCATTGCTTAAATTGCAATCCCTGTTTGCCCGGCTAAACATGCACGTCTACGCAAAGATGGAAATGGGAAATCCGAGTGGCAGCGTCAAAGATAGGTCCGCCACCCGTATTCTGCTCGAAGCGATCCATAACGGCGAAATCAATTCGGAAAGCACTATTATAGAGTCTTCCTCTGGAAACATGGGTATTGCATTGGCTCGGCTCTGCAAACTGCTGCAGTTACCATCATATATCGTTGTCGACCCCTACATCAATCAACACGCTAAAAAACTATTGCGTAGTTATGGAGCAAACTTGGTTGAAGTAACCGAAAGGGACAAAAACCAAGGCTACCTCGGCAACCGGCTAAAAAAAGTACAAGAACTTTTGGATACCGTGCCTAATAGCTACTGGACGAACCAGTATGGCAATCCCAACGTGTGCATCGCACACCAACGTATATTCCAGGAAATTTTAGAGCAGCTTGGCGCCGCTCCCGACTATATGTTGGTTGCGACGAGTACATGTGGCACACTCCGCGGCATCGCCGATGCCATTGAGATGTCGAGTTCGCCAACCAAGCTCATCGCGGTTGATGCCGAAGGTAGCATTCTCTTCGAAAACCAACCCAAGGCAAGACATATCCCAGGAATGGGCGCAAGCCATCCATCCGCCTTTTTGCGAAGGTACCAGATTGACCGCTACACGCTTGTTTCCGATTATGAAGCAATACAAGGATGCCAGATCATTCAAGAGCACGAAGGCATGTTGATCGGTGGATCTTCCGGCGCCCTAATCGCCGCGCTGCATAAATTAAAGGACTATATTCCTGCAAACGCCTCGGTCGCGTTGCTTTTCCCGGACAGCGGTGAACGGTATCTTGATACCATCTATAATGATTTATGGATACAGCAGATATCTGAAAAAGTAATGGCATGATCTGGAAAAAAGAGCACATCACGCCACAAAACGACCTGTATTCCTATAGCCAAACGGTGAATAAAACCTACTCGCCGCCGGCCGAAGCGCATACGGTTGCCATCGTGGGAGGCGGTCCTAAAGGCATGTATGCCGTCAATCACTTTGCGAATCAAATGCACCTCAACCCTACGACAAGGCACTATGAATTGCTGTGGTTTAATCAGGACGAATACTTTGCTTGCGGACCGAATTATCACATTCATCAGCCCGATTACCTGCTGATCAACTATTGCATCGGGCATGTTCAGGCCTTTCACCCCGCATATCGGAATATGGAAAGCCAAAAAACTTTCGTAGACTGGTTGAACACCGTAAAGACTGTCGATACCACGGTCAAGCCAACCGACTTTGCCTCACGCGCCTTGGTGGGACACTACTTACAGTGGGTCGCTATGGAAACACTTCGTAACCTTCCGTACAATATCCACGTCAAGCTTATCCCGCAATCGGTTATTGCAGTAAGCGATCTGGATGCACAAGCGACCATACAGACCCATTCCGGACAGTGGACGGTCAACAGTGTCCTGCTAACGACCGGTCATTGTTACCATAACGGTGTCTTGATCGATCAGCCCAATATACCGGACGTAAAGTATATACGCAGCCCCTACCCCGTCTCGCAATTTAGCGAGCTACTCGCGCAGTCGTCCGTTGGAGTTATCGGCATGGGTTTAACCTTTATCGACATTGCCCTAGCCCTTACCGAAGGTCGTGGGGGTTCGTTTGAACAGGGTACCTACCATCGATCTGGCAAAGAACCCACCATTTATCCCTTCTCCCGAACCTCCCTTCCCATTCTTTGCCGTGGACCACAATACCAAATGAAGCGACCGCTGCATATCCTGACTGCGAGCCAGTTTGAGAAATGGATGAGTAGATCAGTAAAAATAGATTTCGTTAAAGAAGTACTCCCTCTGATCGAAGAAGAGGTGCAACTTGCCTATTACGGGGTCGCCTTCGACTTAGCTAGCCCAGATCGCATACGAGAGAAAATACAAGACATACCCGTCTCCGGGCGTTTTACGCTAGATGATTTATTACAACCAGCGTTGAACAATGAAGAAGAGATCATCCAGTATATCCGCACAAACATAGATGAAGCTCGAAAAGGCGAAGAAAGAAGTCCGTTAATGGCCGCAGCTGCCGTTTGGAGCAATATATGTACCCCTATCTCTTCGCTATACCAAACCGTAGGCTTCACGGGCGCATCTCAGCAGCAGTTGGATCAATATTACTTCGGCGCGTTTAATCGCGTAAGTTACGG
Source organism: Sphingobacterium sp. FBM7-1 (assembly GCF_020687765.1). Classification (GTDB taxonomy): domain Bacteria; phylum Bacteroidota; class Bacteroidia; order Sphingobacteriales; family Sphingobacteriaceae; genus Sphingobacterium. Next base: position 363,710 of record NZ_JAJEWJ010000001.1, read on the forward strand.
CCCACCTATATCGAACATGGAGAAAATATATGCCTTAGCTAAAGCCGGAGTTATCCGATTCACAGCGTTAGCTAATCCGACGATTCGCTGGCAAGCTGATCAACATACGTTCTCCGTCCGTGATTCGAACGGTAAAACCATGCAGCTGGATTACCTGATTGATGCGCGCATCGGCCGGCCAGCGCTCCAAAAAAGGAATGCTGTACTCTATGACAACCTACTTCTGCAAGCGTCTATACGAGCACATGAAAACGAAGGATATCGACCGGGCAACATGTCCGTCGATATACATGGAAAATGCACAACAATATCCGGATTGCCGTTTTATTGCTACGGATCCAATACCGAAGGCATATTTTTCGATAATGACACCTTATCACGAACAAAAAACGATACCGCATGTTATTGGGTACAAGAGACACTTCGCCAAATATAGAAAGTACATTTATGGATAACACATTTTTACCATTAACCCCCATCCTACACCGTTGGATACAAGATATCATCGAACAACCTATAACATTGTTTCGCGCGATTGAACAACATGGATCGCCCATAAACATCCATCACCTGGCGCCCCTAGAGGAGAATATAGACGCTTATGTTGGGGTGCTTACAAAATACAACATTACCCATAAAATATTCTTTGCCCGCAAAGCCAATAAATGCCTGGAGTTAGCCCAGGCCGCAGCACATGCAGGCCAAGGGGTAGATACCGCGAGTTACCGTGAACTCCAACAATGTGTGGAATCAGGTATAGCTAACCGGCAACTCGTACTTACCGCCGCGGTCAAAAACAGAAGCCTTCTCGAACTCGCGCTGCAGCACGATATCACCGTCGTATTGGATAACGAAGATGAGCTGCAGCTGGCACAAGATGTCGCGCAAGAGAAGAAAAGAACCATGGAGATAAACATTCGCGTCGGCGGTTTTTTCGTTGAAAACCAACGCTTGCCTACCCGCTTCGGCTTTCCGATCGATCGCGCCGTAGCCTGCGTAAGCGGCTTAGCGGATAAATATCCCAACTTGGTGTACACAGGGTTACATTTTCATCTTAACGGTTATTCGGTCTCTGAACGGGTAGCCGCTATCGAGCAATCCGTGCGTGTCATTGACGAACTGGCAAACGAAGGCATTCATACCAAGTCACTCGACATAGGCGGCGGTATCTTGATGAACTACCTGCAATCTGAACAGGAATGGCTCGACTTCCACCAGGCACTACGTGAAGCCGTGCTCGGCAAACGCTCAGCGCTCACCTATCAGAACGACGCACTTGGTATGGTTAAGATCGACGGACAACTGCATGGAGAACCTACCGTATATCCGTATTTCAACAAGCTTCATAAAGAGCACTTGTTAGAAGCGATTCTAACCACCCCTTCTTCCATTTTTAATGTCCCGATCCATCAACTGTTTACCGCGCGGAACCTCGAATTCCGGATGGAGCCCGGGCGGTCACTACTGGATCAAGTCGGCTGTACAGTAGCAAAAGTTGCCTTCCGCAAAGAAGATAGTGAAGGCCGGTTGCTGGTGGGTTTAGAAATGAACCGTACCCAACTTAGAAGTTCCAGCGCTGATTTTTTATTAGATCCTATCCATCTACCCAAACGAGAAGACCAGGAAGCTAAAGATCCTTGTTATGCCTATCTCGTCGGAAGCTATTGCTTAGAACAAGAGTTAATTCTTAAGCGAAAAGTACGGCTCAAATCCTATCCCGAAATCGGTGATTTAATACTATTTCCCAATACAGCCGGCTATATGATGCATTTTTACGAATCTGAGGCACACCTGTTTGAACTTGCAAAAAACGTTTTCCTATAGTTGAAAAGACAGAGGCGCTAAACGAAAGCTCAAAGGCTACTAGTCCCGCAAACATCGTTCAATTTCCGCCGAGGTCGGTTCCCGAAGTATGGAGATACTATTGTCTTTTCGTAAGATCAGTCCCCTATCTTCAAACTTCTTAAACCAGCCTGCCCCCGCTCGATGAGTAGCCGGCTTATACCATGGGTAAAGGCTTCCAGCCCGCCCATGAAGGGCTTGCGGATGGGATGTTTTAGATGCGCAATAATTCCAATCTTCATAATGATCCATGTATAAATCTAACGCCTTTGCATTTACGGGATAAGGATGTGAATCCATCCATCATAGGAACGCCCCGAAAACAAAAAGGTTTTTCAAAAAAACTCCCGAAGCGTTCGCCCCGGGAGCCCAAATCAAGCAAAGTAAAGAAACCTATCGTATATCTCTCCGGCGCCGCCTGTTCCGCCGTCTGCCCTCCAGCAACCGGCTGGTCAGGTAGCTAACTGCAGCACCTACGATCGCGAATAGCGCGGTGTGTAGCAGGTTGCTCCAGTCGAAGCTGTTCCAGACCGAGCAGATGGTACCACCCAGCGTACCGAGCTGCACATTATTCAACATTCTCATCGCCTCCCTCCTTTCCAGTCGCTTTCGGCACTGACTCCTCATCCTGCATCACCTGCTCCATAATCCCTAGACCCACGGCGAGGTATCTCAGTATGGTCATCGCCTTGGCGGGCAGCTTGATGGGTGCCAGCAGTACGACCTGTACTGCTTGGCTAATTTTCTGGATAAGCCTTTTCATTAGCCCTCCCTGATTAAAAGAAACACCTCATCTCCTTGATCCCATAAACTGTAAACCAAGCCTTTCAATTTCGCCAACGCTTTCGCGCTATCGCTCCCCTTTCCTTCACCCGTGAGCGTGGTGACCGGTGCTATACATCCCATCAGCTCTTTTATCGCATTGTTGGCCGTATGAATTAAGATAGCTTCGCGACCGAGTACGGCAGGAATACCGATCTGCTCACCGTGTTTGGTATACTTTCGCTTTTCGAGCCTGTAGCATCCTTGCGGAATACAGCTTAAACGTTGTAGATTATTACGCCAAGGCAGTTCAATCGAATGGCAAATCTTTTCGCCATTAAAATAAATCGTGCCATTGGTTCCCTGTTCTCCGTAAGTCCGTCGAAGAACTAGGGTGCTTTTCATTGCCATATCACCGTACTAAAATACTTGCGTTATCACTCCAATCACCTGTCCCCTGGGTATTTACCGCACGCACCCGAACCTCGTGTCGCTCAGCTACCGCGAGCGGCGCAATAATATTAGCGCGCGAGGAACTGGTTGTAAAGCGTTCACTCCACTCATCCCCACCGATTATGCGGAACTGGTACTCATATACCAGCACATTTCGCTGCCTCGCAAAATCGAGTCTTACCTGTCCCGATTGCCTTCCATCGCCGAGTTTTACGCCTTCCACTTTCAGTGGCACCTGTACCGATCCACCGGCGCTATTTGTCGGGAATCCCGAGCTCAGCAGCGTTGATAGATGCCCGTCAGAGATGCTGTTTACATAATATGCCAACTGGCGTAAAGCAGCCTCTAGGGGTAGCCGGCTTTCATTTTTGAGAGCGGTTTCCTCTGGCGACCCGCGGCGGCGGGAGGCGGACAGCCTAGCCGAGAAATCGTCTAACAGTCCCTGTACCACGGCCAAAGTAGGCGTTGGTTGTTCAAAATGTACATTGTCTGTCATGGCACCGATAATTGTTGCAGCGGTCACCATGAGCTCGTCGTCTTTCATTCGTGTAAAGCCGACAAGCGCTTTAAATTTAGTAGCCATTTTTTTTCTTTTATGTTCTCCTCGCGAGATCGAACAGTACAAACGTAAAAAGCAAGCAACACACAAATGAAGTTTTGATAGGATTTGATAGAAATTGATAAAATTTGATAAAAAATAGTTTGAAAAACAGGCGATTATGTACATGGACATCACGCCAACCGCAATGTAATTAACCGCATTGTCCATGTACAATGCGTTCCAGTCTTCTAAAAAAACGGTTAAGTCCGAGAACAAATACGTTCATGCAGGGTACTATAACGACTACTCACCTTACTAGATAGCTATGTCGCGTGCATGCCTTGTAAACGCATGGGACAGTAGCGCTAAGTCCGGTAAAGAAATGACTTCTTCACCGGACAATAGCTAAAACGCAAGGAACAATATAGACTAGACATCCTACAATAACCCGATGTTCCGTGTAGGCATTAACTTGTAGATGTACATAGCCTTATTGAAATCCGTAAAAGCGCTATATCTTTCCTTTTCTTCTACTCTCTTCGATGGCTTTGAGAATATCTTCCTCGAAATACATATCCGATCCACCCAACCGCATAGGGATTAATAACTCCTTTTTCAGATTACGGTTGTACGTTGGTTCGGACATATTCATCTTGTCCAAGAGTTCCCCCTTCGTCCAGATATGGCGTTCTTGCAACGGCACGCGTTGTTGTCGTTTGATATCGACAAGTTCGGTAAACAGATCAATAAGTTTGCCCAGCTGATTTTTAATGGTGGTTAATAGTTCGATGATCATTTTCAGTCCACTTAGCATAATTGGAATTCATTTCAAGCAACAGCCGAACATCAGGCGGCAAAGGAGAATACCCAAACCGCCCACTCCTGTTGAATAGGTTTTACAAATAGGGATGCATACAATTAACGCAATGGAATAAAGTCATCCCAACCTTTATGTACCATGCGGTTTTTATTAGCCAAAAAATCCTCTACAATAGTATTTTTCATTCCCGGACCGATTTCGCGCAATTTATCGATCTTGTCTTGGGATACTTTTGTCAACATGTTCTCGTATACCTCTGGCTGCAGTTTCAATTTTCTGGACCGCGGTTTGATCGGATAAAAGATAAGCATCGTATTGATATAGTAGTTCTTCGAGATCTTGAGCATCCAAGGATCCAGGCCGCGCTGTTTCAGCTGGTCAAAAATATCTCCACCGAACATCCGCTCTCCGTCCGATAAAATTACATACTGTTCTTTGGAATACGATTCTATAAATACGATATCAAAAAAGCGTATAGCTGTACCCGAAAATTTCGGTCCCATCCCTCCGCTTACCAACAGGTATGAAAATAGCGAGTACAGGTCGATATGAGCATCTAAGTTTACTGGAACTGGGGCTTCTAATACCCTTTCGTCCGTATTTCCAATTTTTAAAAGACTACTACCCAACGCATATTCTGGGCGAAAAAGAAGTAAAGTGGCATATCCTACCACCAAGAAAAGCAAGGTCGGAAAATAATCGGTCATGTAATCTTTCATGATACCTACCGTATCCGAAGTTACGGAAGCAAGACACCAAACTGCGCCCATATGGAACAAAAGCACCGGCGTAACGGCATACCCAAAATAGGATAAATGCAAACGCTCTCCGTATTCACTTCTCATTTTATAATATTGCCGTGCAATCCAAGCCGCATAACCCCAAAAGATACCGGCTACGACGCAACTCAGTAAGAAAAAATTGACATTAGACAATCGATTCCATAAGTCTCCCTGGAAAAATTTTAGATTAAATACGATCGCTGCTAAAAATGCATATATCCCGAAAATAGGCATTTTCATAACTCTTTTATATGTGGTTTACAATGGATGTCTTTAACCGTTTATTAGACATCGTTTTCTAAGGTAATAATTTAATTTTAAAGAATAAAAAACTAAATTAAAAAACATAAAACACCGTTACAAAAAGGTATCAAAAAAAGATTTACCTAACCTACAAACACCAAAAGGTCAAACCATTTATTTAGGATCTAACCTCCAAAAACACCAATGTTAGCCCCATTTCAGCCTTTTACCCCTTGAATTCGGCTTCCATATGGTCTTTCTTTGGGGTTCATATATTAATCAAATGACATGAAACCAAATTTTGACAATGCAGGCGTTGCCCAGGTGCAAGCGTCTGTCGTAGGGCTTCCGGCAACCGAACTAGCCGATGAATTGACCCGGGTTCGCGCGGACTTCAAAGCGTGGATGCGCGAACATTTCGATCTCACTACTTCTCAAGATCAGCAACTGGATCTTATGCCGGCAGATTTCACGGCGCGCTTGGCCAATGCGATCGCCGATCGTTGGGAACAGCGTATCGTGGTGCCCTTTTACAAGGAAACAAGTGCAAAAGGGGACAGCAACGATCTAAAAGATCTGATTATCAATGGGCAGAATCAGTTGACGTATACTCCTGGTTCGAGCCCAAGTGTAGCCGCACCTGAGCTGTCCATTTGGATACGCTACCAAAGCCACATTTAAACTTTAGCCTTTTCCTTCGGACTTATGCCGAACAGTAAGCCCGCGGGAATTCAAAAAATCCTTTTACACGGAAGTAGTTGCCATTGCTGAGCGGCGATGGCGCTACTTTCATCTAATACATAGCCCATGAATATTCCCTATTTATTTGCCAACCCCGCTAGATGGAGATGGCGTAAATATGCTGTATTCTCCCCCGCTCCGGGGGGATTATTCTAAATGCCCAGACACCCCGTGTCGACATTGCTGGCAAGGGCATGCCTTCTAGTGGACTCAATTCATAAATTTTAATAACATCATAAAAACAATCATCATGACTGTAATGAAAAGTTATTGGCTACGTGCCGGTATATTATTAATTGTATTCGTTCTCGGAGTATTTATACTTGTAGGCGCTACGGAAAGCGATAAAGAGGCGGTTAAGACCACAAAAATGATCGTTCTTCAAGACCAGTGGTATAGTGTTGCTAAAATCAACGCGTCTGGCCCGGACGATCCGTCCAATTTCCAAATCACAGGAACGACTTCCACTCCCCCAGCACTGCCAAATCCAAATCAGTGTACCCAAGCCAATAATGCAGGCCGGTACTGTGCGTTCAAACTAGAGTTTGATGCGGCAGAAGACCCAGAGTCTGTAATAGGACAGAATTTGGAAAACGCCATGGAGAATCTGAATGCGTCGCAGGTCGGTCACGCTAGAAATCCAAGCGAGCTATAAGATCCTTAGCGTAAAACGCATAATTATCGCGTTATAATCATCAAGCATATCATCACCGGTAAAGATATGCTTGATGATTCCTTTCAACCAGAGCATTAACCTATCGCGGATTTTGTTCCAAACCGCCTAATTCCACCGCATTTTCTGGCAACGGGAAGACATAGCGTGTATCGTTCGGTTCAATTGTGATCCATTCTGCACCATTCTTCTTCTTTATCGTCACGGGATATGTGCGTTCTTTATTTAGCCTTCTGATATCCTCCCACCGTACGCCGCGGAACACCAGTTGTCGTCTCCGTTCAAGCAGAACCTCTTTCATGATAGCATCGCGCGTATCGGCATAAAAATCTTCTATATTGGGCAAATACCGTTTTCTTTTCAACGCATTGAGATATGCTAAGGCTTCTTCATGATTCCCTATTCTAGCCTCGCATTCCGCCAGGATCAAAATAATCTCGTCTAGCGCAAACCCCGTAAAAGGGAAACCCATCCCCGAATATGTACCGACGAATACTGGAGCATCGTTGAATGTCCTAAAAAATAGATCCCTCCTGAGGTCGTTATCATCGTATAGCTCTAGCAATTCCGCTGAGGCCGTTAAAATCCCTAAGGTTGCTATTTCAGGAGCGGGCATATAGGTGAACAATATTACTTCCGGATGGGAGAAGCCATAATCTACAAATAGGTCAAAACTGTTTGGATCATTAACCAACAAGTTATAATCCAATAAATCGCCCTGAAATTTTGACAATGTTCGAAGCGCATGCTCCCGGGCATTTTCATAGTCGCCCAATTGCAGATATATCCGTGCTAGAAAAGCATCTACAGCGTTTTTTGAAGGCCGCGTGGGCATAGCTGGCTGCTCCGGCAATCGCTCTCTCGCCATTTTAAGATCCTGAAAAATAAAATCATAAGTATCCTGCAGATCAGCCCGTTTTACGTTCAGCGTAATATCCGCTTCCGTGCGGAGCGGTAACCCAAGTTGACTGGAAGCCGCGTCGCTATACACATCACAAAATAATTGCGCGAGCTGGTAATAGCTGAGTGCCCGAAAAAAGTACGCACTTCCCTGCACTTGGTCATAGCTATCCCGATCTTCGGGAGAAGGTTCGAACTCCTTCAGCCCGTCGAGAACCTGATTACAGTACAATATCCTACGATAACCATTATTCCAATCTTTGGACTGTTCTCCTTCAAAAAAATTCTCTTTGACCCACAAGTAAGTATTTCGTTGGTGGAAAGGTTTGAAATTTGGCAAAATTGCTTCATCTACGGCGATCTCATCGCCAGCGACTATGCCTAGTAGATGCGAGGTATTCATATGAATGACACCATATACATTATCCATCAAAGCCTGATAGTCGTCTATACTGTTCGGCATACGATCACTCCTATTCGATTTGACATCGAGAAAAGACTCACCGCAGCCGCAAAGCAAAAAACATAAACTAAGTAAAAGACTATTCTTCATCATTTTCAAAAAATTAGTGCTAGAAATTTGCGGATAGGGAAAAGGAATATAATCGTGGCGACGGATAAGTAGACCTTGCAAAGTCCGGATCTATTCCGTAGTTGTTTCTCATCCATACCGTCCCTAAGTTAGTCGCAGCAATCCTAACTGCCACATTGTTCAGATACGCGAGCTGCGTTCTGCCCAGATCGTATCCTAAAGAAACATCTCGGATACGGATATGATCACCCTTTTCCCAAAGGTGCTCCGAAAGCGCATGCATACTACCTATCGCGTTTATCTCTGGGGTAGCTTGCTCCGCACGAGGCAACACATCTGTCAAAGCCTCATCGCCTGCTTTTTCCCAGCGCCGAAAATAATCCTGATGGTAATTACCATTAGTTTCTCCTAAAGGAGACATCGTAGACCGCTGGAAGTAATAGCCCGATTTCCAGGCAAAACTTATGCTCGCATGAAAGCCTTTCCACTTAAAAGTATTCATGAGATTGGCCGTCAACGTCGGGATACGTGATCCCACCGCCTTGAGCTGATCGATCGGATAACTGTTGTAATAATCGATATAGTCTTTCGATAACACTCCGTTCTGGTAAATTATTGGCTTTCCGTCATTATCTAAGCCATTCCAAGGGAATGCATATACCACATCTAAGGATTGTCCGATTACCGGCGGCCTTCTCGATATAAAAGTATGTGCCGCAGTGATATCCGATGTACTATAGTTGGTAACTTCATTTTTTATCCCCGACATTAACAAGGAAGTGGTCCATTGGAAGGAACTTCTCACCATATTCGTGTGTAACTGCAATTCCCAACCTCTGGTAGAAAGATTGGCATAATTAATCCGGTTGACAATGAGTGGATAAACATCGTCTACGATGCCCGTCGTCGGATCCATATAGTCTGCTCCAATTAGGTTATCGCCCCGCTTGAAGTAATAGTCAAAACTTCCCCGGATGATATTGTTTTTACTGGCGAAATCCATTCCCGCATTAAAGGTGTTTACGCGCTCCCAACTTAAACTGGGATTACCCACACTTAGCAAACTCGCGACCTGTTCATTGGTTAAACCATCTACAGCGAAAGAGATAATCGGATAAGTTGTTACGGCCGGATTCGTATTACCACTACTTCCATATGTGACCCGGAGTTTTAGAACACGAAATCGATCCGTCGAAAAGAATGGTTCCTTCGCTAGTTGCCAGGCTGCTCCCAACGACCAGAGCGGTACTCCGCGTTGGTTCGTTTTAACACCATAAATGTTTGATGCGTCCCACCGGATACTACCGGACAACAGGTAGATGTCGCGCAACCCGTACGATATATTGGAATAATAGGAAATAAACCTATTGGTTCGCTCTCCTTCGCTTCCGCCCGAACTCGTGAGCAGTCCGGTTCCGCTAGGCCGCATGCTGTACCGTTGCAAATAGTTGAAGTTGGTGCGGCCGGTTAATAAGTCGCTATCGTAATCGTATACCATCATAAAGGGTGATGTCCGCTGGCGCTGATGCAAGATTTCCATTCCAGAGACATAATTGATCCGGTGACGATCGCTCCATTCGTGCTGCCCGGCAAGCTGCATCCGTCCCGTATGGTTGCTACCATTGCTCCCTGCGGCATGTCTTTTAATACCGCCGTGTGGGATAATCTGCTCGCCATTAGGCTGCGTAAAGCGGTTCACTAAATCCCTTACATAATAGCTATCTCGAGCGTATATACTATGTCCCGTGCTCCCTCTAGAAACATATTGGTAATTGGCCGTCAAGGTTAACCACTTTCGCCAATCGTAATTCAGCGCCAACTGTAATCGAGATTCTTGTTGCTTGCCCGAATTCTCCACGAGATCCCTTTCATCTAAGGGCCTATACAACCAGTCCAGCAGACCATTTTCAGGCGCTGATTCCTGAAATGCATACCGCAAATTTCGACTGACAACGGCTGAAGCGTTCCCCGCTTCGTCCATAAGCCTGTAGTAAGGTACTACCGAGACACCCCCGGCAGAGAGATCGGAAAAGACGACTCCATTATGCTGATCTCCCTGCTCCGTATAAAAGATGGACGGCGAAACCCTAAATTTATCGCTGAGGTAAATCGTGCTGGCAAGATTTGCATTCCAGCGATGATCTTTGTTCCCTATGATAAAAGCGCGATTCTTGTCGTAAGACATCGCAGATCGAAATGTATATCTATCGCCGCCCGCCTGAAGTGCTACGTCATAATGTTGGTTAACGCCACTGCGATAAAGATGTCTTAAGGCTTCTTCTCGTGTATCTGTTTCCTCGAGCCGATTTCTAACCCTTTCGAGCTCTTCTGTGCTTATCTCGCCGTCCCGGTGTCGAATTAGCCATTCCGTATAAAGCGGGATCGGTGTTTGATCCCTTTCCCGGTAATTATTACGCTGGAACATACTTTCTTCTATGTCTAGCACGGTTGATGACGGCAAATAATGCTGCGAATAATAAAGATCCGGTTTCTTCTGGATTTGTGTAACGGAGGAGAAAGATACTATTGCTTTTTGGTTCCGCCTAGCTTGCTTCGTGTTGATGACCAGAACGCCATTTCCGGCTTTCGCTCCCCATATGGACGCTGCGGCGGCGTCTTTCAGTACCGTCACACTGGCAATATCTGACGGGCTAATCGTGGAAAGATGCCCGTCGTAGATAAACCCGTCTAATATAATAAGGGGCTCACTATTAGATTCTATAGTCGATAATCCGCGAAGCCGAATGCTCGGATCATTTGTTGTTTCTCCGCTAGAATTGGATCGATCTAGCAACAGTCCGTTCGTGACGCCTTCCAACCGATCAATAAGGTTCGTAAATGGAAATCGTTGTAGTTGCCCCTCGTCGATATAATCAAACGAACCCGTGGCTCTTTCTTTCGGTAGCTGATAGTATCCCGTGTTTACAATTTCTACCTCCTGAATCTGGTTAGCTATCGGTTCCAGACGGATGCGTAAAGATCGATCCGCACCGGTGAACGCCTTTTCACTAAACTTGAAAGCAACATGTCTTACAATCAATGTACCCCGCTGAGAATTCACCGGAATGCGGAAAGCTCCAACGCTATCCGTCATGGTTGCAATATCGGTATTCTTCAGCGTCACACTCGCGCTGGGGATACCTTTTCCGTCTATCTCTGAATAGACCTTGCCCGATAACCAAATGTTCCCTTGTGCGTAGAGGTTCCCTACGCCAACGTTTATGAATAAAACAACCCCTAATAGGCCATCGCGACATACTTTAATACTCTTTCTATACATCGTATTATCTGTTTATTGGTAGCTTAAATCTGGCGTATTCGGGGATTTCCTGGATTTCGCCCCGCAACAGCTGTCCTACAAAATCCTCTTCATAGTTGCCCGCCTCGGAAATCCCGAACAGGCGGCCGTCTTTTATCCAAATACTGGGTCCCATAACGAGTGTTCCGCATAGATAACGACTCAAGATATATCCCGCTTTGCCAATGATCTGCGTACTGGACCATTTCCGTTGTTTTGCGCTCTCAAGCGCTTTATAATCATAATCCAGGTGTATGCCTACTACAGTGATCCTATCCTTTATTTCTTCTTTTCGGCTCTCCCACTTATTCATTGATACTATACAGGGTGCACAATAATTTGCCCATACATCCAGCACCAAATATTCCGTTTTGTTTAGTTCCCGTAGGGTTGTGGTGTCTCTCCCATCCGCATCATTCACCACCCACAAAGGCATATCTAGGATTTCGTCGGGTATAGGCTCACCTACTTCCATATAGCCTAAATGTGCTGTATCGATCGTATACTCCAATATGGGATACCGGCCAGCATCATAATCCGGGTACTTTATCGTTCTCGATTCTTGCAGCCGCTGTTTAGGTATAATCTTTATGGCCTTCTCTAGATCAAGGAGATCTCGAGAACTACGCATGTTTGGATGCCCGCCGGCAGCTCCCCGATCGTGGGGAGACTGCGCGAGGGCATGGGTTAAAACAAACAACATGAAACAAAGTAACCCGTAAGGAAGGACTACTTTGTTCTTCATGCCTTTCCCTTTTAAAGGGATCTTCATCATGGTTACGTAATTGGTATAATATCTTGAAAGCATATACTTTTGATTAGTTAGTCGATCATTAGCTCGGTACATAGCAGTCCCTCCCTATAAATTTCTACATTTATTCGGTGTTAAAAGTGATGCTTGACGAGGCAGCGAATAAATCCTCAAGGCAAGCAGCACAAACCATCGTCTTAGATGAAAAAATGCAGATTATACGGTTTATACGTTAGTTTAGGATACGCTATGCATCGCCGCATTTCTGGGAATAACCGACCTCAAAAACAATATCAAACACTTTAATCCTCTTTTACGGGAATTAAATTTGCGCGGTAAGTGAAAAGTCATTAATTTTAGGTGCGACTCTTTATTAACAACCGATCAATTGACCTGGCCAACGTGTGTTTTGATTATCAAAGGTCGGTAACAGACGCGAAGTCTGAGGTGGGTATTTCTATGGAAAGACCAGTCTTCCTGTGTACAGGGAAGCCGTTCTTTCGTTAAGCTAGTATTTACCTCCCTCGCTCCTCGCGATCTGTATATAGTAACAGTTATTCTGGAGCGCAGATTACGTTCTTATAAAGTGATAAATGGGAAAACCGGAGCCTGCGATCCTGGATCGGGTCTTGTGGCTTTTGCTTGGTGGTTCTGTTCGTTTTCATAATATTTAAAGTTTATGATAACGATGTGCACTCGAGAAGCTATTGAAGGAAAGGCTACTTGGTTTAAAACCAATAAGACATCTTCCATGCTTTTGTTCGTGGCTCCGCCAGAAGCCTCCTCACAAACTTACACGAAGTTCAGAGAGTTCCCCACAAAAGTCTGACAGGAAGACGCCCTACTGGATATATACAAATGTATGAAAATCCAGCAATAAGGGCGACTTCAAGGTCAACTCGTGGGTAAATCTGGCGGATTTCGAACGAGTGACATCGTTGATAGGGAATTACCCCTACTTAGTGTCGCTACTATTTATACAACAAATATAAAAATACTATATGACTTTACAAAGAAAAACACACAAAAGTCATACTAAAAATATGATATGCCAACATTACTAGGAGATTATTTGAAAGAACTGGGAATTGTAAAAGAAAAAGTTAGAAGCTTGGCCAACATCAAAAAACCAAGAATGAATGACTTAAACAATAAAGAAACGGCTAAACCATCGCCAGAAGAGTTTTATAAGATAGTCTACATTGCGATTAAACTAGCGAACTTGGATGATGATGAATTTAAAAATGCAATAGAAAATATTTTTCCAAATAGACCAAAAAACAGTTTATTGAAAGAATTTAAACACTTACCAAGCGAAATAAGATTCTTAAAAAAACATACACTCAGACAAAACGAAGTCGAAGAAAAAATCGGGATGTCGGAGAATAAGATTAGCAGACTAACTAATGAAAAAACCAAAGACCTAATAGCGGTTGAGCTGATCTGTTTTATTGAGGCTTTGGAGATGGATGTGCTAGAAACTTTCAAAGAAATTTATGGAGAGATAAATCCGGATGGTAAAGAAGATATCTAAAAGTAACTATTTCTAAAATCAACAAAAACTAATTATAAACACGGGCAATTATGAGTAAGAAAAACATAGTACATACTACGCCACCAGACGACGAAATACTTGCGAGTAAGATATATATGATCAGAAAGCAAAAAGTCATGCTGGATCGCGATTTGGCAAATCTATACGGTGTCGAAACTCGCGCTCTCAAACAAGCAGTTCGAAGAAATATCGATAGGTTTCCCGAAGATTTTATTTTTGAGATGTCCGACGAAGAGTTCGAAGATTGGAGATCACAATTTGTGACCTCCAATTCAGATAAGTTGGGTTTAAGATATGCTCCTTTTTGTTTTACCGAACAAGGGGTGGCCATGTTATCATCTGTACTGAACAGCAAACTTGCCCTTCAAATCAATATACAGATTATGCGAATATTCACCCGCATGAGACAGCTACTCGCCGATAATACAGAGGTAAAATTAGAGATAGCTGAAATCAGATACACTGTAGAGCAAATCGCTAAAAAACAGAAAGGTCACGACCAAAATATCGAACTACTCTTCGAGTATATCGATCGCTTGCAGGAAAAACAGGATAGCGCCGTGGCAAAACGGAGATCAAAGGTTGAGATTGGCTTTAAGGTCGGGGGAAATGTGAGAGATTAAATAAAATAACGGACATAGATAACCATCATAGCAAGTCAATTACCCGTGGCAAGTTGGTATGATATAATCGGTGAGGATACTATTGCCGATGCAGTACTAGATAGAATTGTCCATGTGTCTCACAGGATTGAACTTAAAGGAGAAAGTTTAAGAAAAAAAGGGTAATATTGTCAGGTCATTGGTAATGACAACCCTTGAACCAAAATCAGGGGGGTCAGTATGCCCGGAATGGGGTCAACATCACCGGAATATGCACCTAAAAAAGCTCTCCTTTCATTTTCTCTTAATATATTAGGACGAAAACATCTGTGGTTCAAAAGTCAAAGCCAGAATAGATATTTTGAACAGATGTCTAAATGATATTTATATACCTATTGATAATTATTTTGGCGAAGAGATGAATGATAAGAAACTCTACGAGCGTGACATAAAGACTGTAAATATCAACATCTATGAAAGAGACCCCGTCGCAAGACAAAAATGCGTTGAACATTTTGACGCAATTTGTCAAGTACGTAATTACGACTTCGAGAAAATGTTTGACCCAATCGACTACTATACACAATTATATATTCGTATTTTTGTATCTTGTGATTATTAATAGCATAAAATGAAGGATGTAGCGGTAATTGATCTATTTTGTGGAATCGGAGGGTTAACCCACGGATTTATCCAAGAAAACTTTAACGTTGTTGCAGGAATTGATATCGACGAAAGCTGTAAGTTTGCATTTGAAACTAACAATAACTCAAAATTCATTTCAAAAAGCATATCTGATATTACTGGTGAAGAAATCATCAAACTATTTGGGAAAGCTAAAAAGAAAGTTTTAATAGGTTGCGCCCCTTGCCAACCCTTCTCTTCATATACATTCAAAGATCCTGAAAAAAAAGATAATGATAAATGGAAATTGCTCTATGATTTCGAGCGGCTAATTCAGGAGACAAAGCCAGACATTATCTCCATGGAAAATGTTCCCCAATTAGTTAACTTCAAAAAAGCTCCCGTATTTCAAGATTTTTTATATTCGTTAGAAACTGAGGGATATTCAGTACATTACGAAATTGTAAGCTGTCAAGAATACGGTATACCACAAAACAGAAAACGTTTGGTACTATTGGCGTCGAAACATGGTCCTATCACGTTGATACCAAAAACCCATGATAACGAAAACTTCGTCACTGTTAAAGATGCAATAGGATACTTACCTCCCATTGAGGATGGTGAATATCACCCCAATGATAAACTTCACTTCGCAAGAAAACTATCGACATCAAACAAGGCTAGAATCCAAAATACTCCCTACGGCGGAAGTTGGACAGACTGGCCTGAAAATTTAAAGTTAGCATGCCATAAAAAGGATAGCGGAAAATCATATTCGAGTGTGTATGGAAGGATGAAATGGGAGGAGCCCTCTCCTACGATGACTACACAATGTATTGGCTATGGAAATGGACGTTTCGGTCATCCCGAGCAAGACAGAGGAATATCCCTACGTGAAGCAGCTATATTGCAGTCTTTCCCTGGGACGTATAAATTTGCTCCCGATGACGAAGACATTCCCATAGTAAAAGTGGCGAGACAAATCGGCAATGCTGTTCCGGTAAAACTTGGAGAAATAATAGCTAGAAGCATTAAAGAACATTTAAAAAGTTTAAAAGGATGAAAACAGAACAAGAATTAGAGCTCGCTGAAAACCAAATTAGGGATGTTCAACTGGATTATAAATACAGAATAGCAGATTTCTCCATTGGAGAACTGTTAAAGAAATTCGTTTTGAAAGGGCAAACACCTGACTTAGAAGACGATGCTATCTCTAGCCTAATTGTCCCTAAATATCAACGTGAGTTTGTTTGGCGGACAAAGATGCAATCAATATTTATTGAATCTATTTTTATGGGCGTTCCGATCCAACCTCTATTTGCATTTGAATTAGATGAAGATGGAAACTTGGAACTTCTGGATGGAGTTCAACGACTTTCATCTATCAAAGCGTTTGTAGACAATGAATTATTATTATCTGATTTAGAAGAACTTACAGCATTAAATGGCTTTAAGTTCGACGACTTGCATACAGCTCGTAAAAGAAAGTTTCTCAATACACAACTCAAGCTTTATATAATAAATGAGAATACGGATGAGGGTATCAGAGCAGATATATTTAGGCGGGTCAACGAAGGCGGCGAAAAATTAAGCTTTGCTGAAATTCGAAAAGGGAAATTTGTGGGGAATGACTTCTATACGTTTATACTTGAACAATCAAACTCTGATGAATTCAACAGGCTATTTGTATCGGGTAAAGAGACGGATAAATTACGAGGAGAAAAAGAGGAACTGATTACCAGATTTTACGCGCTTTCAGACAATTATCAGAATTTTGACCACTCGGTAAGGGGGTTTCTTGATGAGTATATTATCGAAACCAATAAAGTATTTAGTAAAAAAATGAAAGCAACAATGAAAGCAGAGCTGACAAAAACACTTGACTTCATTGACAAAAACTTTCCCAATGGCCTTCGTAAATCTGAAAAATCGAAAATGATTCCTCGCGTTAGGTTTGAAGCGATTTCCGTTGGAGCTAACTTAGCACTTAGGCTTAATCCACTCTTGAAAGTAAATAACGCTAATTGGCTGAATTCAAAAGAGTTTAAAAAACTGACTACCTCAGATGGTTCTAATAGTAAAACTAGAGTTGCCGGAAGAATAGAATTTGTAAAAAATTGTCTTCTAGGTGAGATAAACTCGGATGATTTGACCTATGATGATTAAAGAAGAGTTTGACAAAAGAATGCTTGAAATAGATTCCTTTTACGAGATCTTACAAGCAATTGAACTTGAAAGTCCAAAAATTTTAGCCTATGATATCGAATCTGGTGCAGACAAAACACTTGTGATAAATGCAGCCAAAATAGATACGCTACGGTCTACATCTTATTTGTTACTCTACAATCTAATTGAGTCCACTGTGTACAACTCAATCATCAGCATTTTTGATCAAATAAAGGACAACAGATTAAGATATTTCGACATTATTGAAGATGTTCAGAAGTATTGGTTGAACAACCTCTACAAACATGATGACAAAAAGCGAAAAGACACAATAATACAAACAATAATGAAGATCGCCAACCAAATTTTCAATGATACCATTGAATTAGCTTCAAATGAAATTAACTACGGAGGTTCACTTGATGCACAGACGATCTTTGCAACAGCTGATTCGATGAAAATAAATACAGGAAATCTGCGTAGAGTTTACGATCTAAATACACATGGTCAGACACTAATGGACATTAAACGAAAAAGAAATTGGCTCGCTCACGGCGAGAAGTCCTTTATTGAGGTTGGTAGTTCAGCGACTTTTTCTCAACTTCTAGAAACTAGAAATTACATCTACGAATTTCTCAGTGTCTATATTTCAGCCGTAGAAGAATATCTCATAAACAAACATTATAAGATTTCAAATTAAAATTATCCCTGTCGAAACTAAAAAGTATCTAGCAGTTCCTTAGCAAGGATGTTAGTTATCAAGCTAGGAATTCTTTTGCTGGACTTAAAGCCTAATAACCGAATCCACGGAGAAAAAGAATAAGTTCCCGGCTTGAGAATGAAGCTTCGGAGGATGTTACATTTGATTCAAGAGAATTAATTTCATAATACGCACAAAAAAGCTATCGATAAGGAATTCAATATAGCAAGAGATTAACTCACAAACAACTTATTTGTGAATAGTGTATGTGGAGAAGAAATTAGGTTTATATCAAACTTCAAAGAAGGCTCTATTCTTGAACTGGCGTTGTGAATCCTAAATGAAATCTGCCAACCATCATTGAGCGTAACAAGCAGTGTGTTTTTAGAATTCTCTTGATAAACTATTTCGATCAATCTCGTAGGCAATTTTAGTCGGTCAACTTTCGCCTTAGGCTTTATAGTGCCAAATGGCAAATTCAGTGTCCCGTAAAGGTGATACGCTTGTATTTCCACCCGCCCTTTAGATTTAATAACTTTATAGAAATCTTGCTGTCCAACTAAATACTGCACCAAATTTCTGGCGACAATTCCCGGATTCACCCTATCTAACCGGATAAGCTCTTCTTTGAACGCATCTAAAACAGGAACATACACGGAATCATGATAATTACCTAAGCTCTTCCATGTTTTGGTAGCACCGCTCTGCTTCCGGAGTACTGCAAGTTCTTGAAAAATAGGACGGATATTAGAAAAATATTGTTCAGAACAGGGTATCCTTAACCATTTCTCTCCGAAATCAAGCTTATGTGACAATCTTGAATGTTTAACTGCTCTATGATTATTCTTGGCAGATATTCCAATCTCCCAATGTTGATTTAACCTAATAGCTAATACATCCCTGACATCTCCGGCTTGCCCTTGCCTATCAGAAACAAGTTCTAGTGTCAAGATATCGGATCGATCAATACCATTTGCTAATCGAGGTTCTAAATCAATTAAAAAATTAACAGCAAAACTTGCATACAACCTAAAGGAGCCTTGATCCTTTTCGGGAAACCCTTCGAAATAGCGCTTAGCCGCTCGATAAGGATCATTCTCAATAACAGTCGTCTCAGTCACTAGACTAAGCTTCTCCGAAAACTCCGTTAGTAAAGCATATTCGAAAGCTTTACCGTTTATAGTTTGTTTATTTGCCATTCTCGAATTAAGCAGTTATGTCTTCTAAAATTACATTCAACTTATTCTTTACCGCATCGCCATTTAAACCTATAACCCTTTTTGTTACGCGCGGACGATTGATAGATATATTCTTTATTTGCCATTCGATACTCTCTGCAAGAATTTTAGCCATATGAACTGGCACAGCATTTCCAATCATCTTATAACCGGCCGCAACATATTTGTAGTCAAAAACGAACGTATCAGGAAACGTCTGGATCCTCGCACATTCTCGGACGCTGAGCCTACGATATAACTCTTCTTTTCCCTTTACAAATATTCGAACGTCTTGTTTTACAAACGCCATTTTGGGAGCTTGAGGATGTAGGGGAGCATGCCGACCACCTGCCTGTATCGTAAATGACACTTCATCCCATGATCTAACTCTATTCCTCGACATATAAATAGAAGAAAACCCACCGGTCATGTATTCATGATTTGGCACCATGCATTCCTCAAGGTTACTAAGATTACCAGGCTTTGCTGGAATAACAGAATCCTGCAGGTCTTCTATTGCATCTTTAAGTGTCACCTTTTTATCAACATGACTGGGTGTAGGAAATTGGAATTCGATATTCAAATCATTCCTAAAACCAATAAAAAAAACTCTTTTTCTATCTTGGGGCACTCCATAATCAGCGACATTTAACATCTTAAAAGAAAGTGTGTACCCTACATCTTGAAACATCTGCTTAATGTTTCTTAATGCTTCTTTATGGGTCGTCAGCAACATTCCAGAGACATTCTCTGCCAAAAAAAACTTCGGCTTTTTATCTGCGAGTATTCGGATAAATTCATAAAATAGCTGTCCACGTTTATCTGCAATTCCTTTCTTTGCCCCTGCTTCTGACCAACTTTGACAAGGAGGACCACCAATAATTCCATCACAATCTGGAACGTCGGCAGATGGAATATCAACAATACTTCGTCTATCCAATACAGTATCAGGATGATTATTTACATATGTGCTCCAAATATCTCGGTCATATTCGTTCGCCCAAACAACATCAAACCCCGCTTGTTCAAAACCGAGATCCAGACCGCCTGCACCAGCAAAAAAGGAAACAACTTTCATAAGTTATAATATTAAGAGTTAAACAAAAATAAATAAAGTACACGAGAGAGTGCTGCTTTTCACTTTCTGATTTATCCACATATTGGAACATGTCAACATTCGTCAGAAAAATATCTGCGTATTTATTCCCTCGGTGAGCATTGCAACAAACATACAAATATTTTATATAAAACTAATATTTTTAGTACATTGCGGTAGCAAAAAGTAAAACTGAATGAATACGCTAAGTAAAAAGCATCACGCCCACCGCCCCTATCCTATCATCCCCAATCAACTACGCGAGCAGGATTGGCGATATCAACTGATGGATTTATCGCAAGAAGCCTTGTTGGAAAAGATAAAAGATATGCCTCGCGAAGCGCTTGTCGAATGGCTCGCTTGGAACGATGTGCATGGTATATTTTCAGACGAAGATAGTATTGCGGAAGGATATGAACCGTTAACAAAAGAACAAGCGGCCATCTGCGTGTTCGTCGTTATCATGCGTGACCGCGAAAGTTGGAATGGCTATATGGGTGACAAATACGTTAAAGATATGGATCTAGCGGTGAGTACCGAAATTTAGCCTAGACAGGTAAAAGCAAAAACAAAACATGCTCTGATATTGTTCTTCAGCAATACGTGCATGTTATATAGTTTTGTATAATGAAAAGCTACGATGAGGAGGAACATAAGATAAAGGTTCCGCGATTTGAGGAATCGGCTGGCTTCTATACCAGTAAGCAGCGTAGCCATATTATGTCGCGCATCAGAGGTAAAAACTCCAAGCCTGAAATGATCCTGCGACGTGCACTATGGGCAAAGAATATCCGCTTTCGCCTTCATGACAAAAGCCTTCCGGGTTCTCCCGATATCGTAATTAAAAAATATAGGCTTGCTATCTTTGTGGACGGCGAGTTCTGGCACGGCTTTGAGTGGAAGAAACGACGTGATCAGATAAAATCCAACCGGCTGTTTTGGATACCGAAAATAGAACGTAACATGCAGAAGGATGAACTAGCGAATCGCGCGCTACGGAATATGGAGTACACGGTTTTTCGCTTCTGGTCGCAGGATATCCTGAAAAACCTACCGAAGGTGATCAACCAAATTGAACTGTTCCTAGAGACGCGGCGTGTGTATAGGTAGGTTTAAAACATAGGGTCGTTTCAAAGTACGACCGAGTCTCACAGTTAATAAATCACTTAAAACCATCAGTATTTCTTGTGGGGTTCCGTCTTAACTTTGTGCCAACAGTTGTATCAAAACAATGATGAAGATTTCAGTTCTCTTACTGTTGTCGCAAGTCGTAAAGATTCTTTACATACGGATTCTATCATTCAAACTGAATGAGAAATCGTAATACCATTGAGTTGTTGGGGGTTTTGGAGAACAATTTACAATACAGATTTTAAACCCTTCGAATTCGAGGGGTTTAAAAACAAGCCGGATCGAACAGCTTTGTGATGATTCCCAAACGATGGATTGAAAACACAAATGCCATAGGCATAATTTCAACATCTGGTAGATACGGAGGAACATTTGCTTACATGGATATTACCCTAGAATTCGCAGCGTGGATTTCCATTAAGTTTTAAATTGTATGTCCTCAACGAGTTCCAACACTTTAATGACGAGGAAAACGACCGGTTAAAACTGGATAGCCGTTAAAGTTTGATTTATGTATATTAGTAAAAAATAATGATTAGCACGTTCTCAACGAAACGCCGTAAAAATTTTGAGCGATAACAAGAATAACATGACACATAGCAAACTAAAGCCTGCGCTAGTATTAACCGTAATTGCGATAATATGGACAGCGCTAATTATGGTGTTAGAATTGTTAGACGTAGGGCAAAGATGGGATCGTATTAGCGAAAATTTAAATAGAATTACATTAAACGATACCCTTATATTTTTGAAATCGATACTCGCTGGTTGCCTTATCGGACTTGTACCATTTACCAAAAGTAGATATAAGACACGAATCACCTTATCAATACCCGCCGTTTTCATGATGTTTTGCTTGTACCAAAGTATTATCATGATAGACTTTCATTATGGACTAAGTGACGATTTCAATTATTTTACCGCGAAAAAGGATATTGAAAAAGGCAACATGACGACGTGTTACACTTTGTAAAAATGCGACAAAATTAAAGCAATGACGAAGGAAGACCCGTATTCCGTTTAATTTCGTTGGCAAGATGCGAATGATTATAATAACCACATTCAAAAACAATAGCTAATAAGCTTCGCTTTTGATCTGATTTTTTGATTAAACTCAACGCATTCTGAAAACGAATAATATTTGAATATTTTTTTGGTGACATTCCACTGAACCTTTTGAAATTACGCTCCAATTGTCTTGCCAAAGTAAACACAAATATCAATACAAAGACATACTATTCCAGCTATAACAATCTGCTTCCAGTACTTGCGCGCACGCGACCACCCATCGTGAGTTGAGTATTTAGCCCTTAAGCCCATAACTATAAGAAGTAATGAAGTAACTACCGAGAACATATAATTAACAGTTTATGATATGGTACAAAAAATTATCTATTCGAAACCATGTTGATAAAACACTTTAATGTTAGGATGCGTTACCGGAAATCTTTTGGAAAACTGCCTAGGTACCTTTCGGAGATAACCAGATGGACATTCTAATATCTTCGTTTATCGACTATGTTTTAGCATCTAAAAAATAAATCGTTAATAGCGACTTTATTTGCAAGATAATCTTATTTTCAAAAAAAACCAACAACCAATAGCAAATCAACTGCTTATAGACTTTTAGCAATCTTTTATAAATAATATAGATATACCGACTATAGAGGTTGAACAAGTTGGTTCTGGCATTGGCAGAAAAAAAGACCAGATAAAGAAAGCTGGCCGGACTTGCTAAGATCTGTTAAATATACACTTACAAGAAACGAAATGGGTGCTTTAGTCGTTATATTTGTAATTCATAATTTAGGTTTATAATTGGTTAGTTAGTTAAAATCCTGAGGTTCCCCGCCTCAGGATTTTTTGTTTTTTTCTACTCAGTAGCTTACAGCTCTGTACACCCTCCTCTTCAGTTTTTTAATCTCGGGGCAACAACCTGTAACTGGAAAATAGGCGTCGTTGCGTTTAGAGTGTCTATGGCGTGGGCCAAGATTTAAAAAAATAATAATGGGCCAAAATTTCTGCAGGAAACATCAAATAAGAATAGAAAAGATAAAGGCCATCTATTCGTTAATAAGTGTTAAACATACATGAAGCTATACAAAAAGCACAACTTCCGCCGTTATATAGGTACTTCATAAATTAGGTTTATAATTGGTTAGTTAGTTAGTTAAAATCCTGAGGTTCCCCGCCTCAGGATTTTTTTTATGCTACGCTCGCTGTTCAGATGTAACCGATAGTGGATTCTTACAACTTTGGTAAGTGTTAATTTGGAACCAAATGCTATCGGTGTTTTGGGAAAAAAACGATTTATTTTTCTAATCCTTATAAAAATATAGACGTAAAATTTGTATTTTCGTACAAATTATAAACCGAGTGGCAATGATTATCAACTTCACATAACCTTCAAACGCGAACGAGCCGTCTAGGTAGATAAAAATGAATTACAAGATTACGACTTGGCAGAAGCTGATGTGCCGCTTGTTAATCAATTATTGCAACTATGAGAATAAAAAATGGCATTATGAGAAACCTTCTTCTTACCACACTCTGTTTGCTGATGACACATGCTTTCAGCCAAAAGAAGGTACAATACATCTCCGAGTACACAATTAGCAGCACGGGAAAAACGAAGAAAGCTAAACTAACGTGCATTCTTCCGCAAGACATTGAGGGTGTGCAAAATGTGGACACCATAGTTTACTCAATGGTTCCGGCACAAATCTTCGAAAAAGACGGAGATCGGTTTGCAGCATTTGAGATCGATTCTATCTCTGAAAGTATTTCTATTCACATTTTAGCAACGATAGATCTGTGGGAAAATGATTTTTCCGCACCTAAAAGTATAACGATGCATGACAGCTTAGACGCATTTCTATCGCCAGAAAAATACATTGAATGCGACCAGGACCTCATCGTCCAACAGGCGCTAAAGTTGAAGAGTCGAAAATCTGACCTGAAGACCGTCAAGAACATTTACGCTTTTGTACACAAAAACTTAAAATATACGGGGTATAATCCAGACGATGTAGGCGCGCTCGTGGCTCTGAAAAATATGAAGGGTGATTGTACTGAATTTGCGGATACCTTCGTTGCACTATGTCGGGCAAACAAGATCCCCGCTCGTGTTGTAGAGGGATATAAAACTGAAAATATTTCGATGCCGCAGCATAATTGGGCAGAAGTCTTTCTTCCAGAGTTTGGTTGGCGGACAGTTGACGCGACCAGGTCTTCTTTCCAGCAATTGGATAATGACTATGTAAAATTATCCCATAATCGAAACCTAGCCGCATTGAACGGCTATCGTTACTTTTCTTACGCATATCGGGGCGATCCCATAAGGGTCGTTTCTCGGGTAACTACTAGTATTGCCAAGAACCAGGATAACCACTAAAAACCCATTGGCGATTTTGATTTAGCACCTAGCAAAGCGATCGGAAAGGTCTCATGCTCTATTTACGACAAAAATTAATAAGCAACTCCCATCAAACATTCCAAGCGACCCGGTGTTTAATAAAAAAAAATCCAATTAATATGATACTACAATACTGGCTTCAAGAGTTTGAGCACGAATCAGAAAACACCCGTAAACTACTCCAATCGATACCCCAAAAAGATCTGGGTTACCGTCCATCGGATATCTCCTGGACGATGGGTGAACTAGCGCAACACATTGCTACTATATATTATTGGTATGTCGGTGCACTCACGCAAGACGTTTACGATATTGCGAGCGATCATTTGGAACGTGGAAGTCCAAACGACATACAGGCTACCCTAGCCCTATTCGAAGATAATGTGCAAAAAGCACGGGAAGCATTATCGACCCTCACTGAGGAACAGCTTTCACAAGAATGGACCATGACCGCCGGCGATCGTGTTGTACTCGGCCCTATGCCGCGAGGAATAGTTGACCGAGGGTTTCTTTTCAATCATGTTTACCATCATCGTGGAGAAATGATCGTTTACCTACGTGCTACCGGAAATAAAGTTCCAGGGCTTTATGGCCCGACGTATGAAGATGGTACTGCCTAGTAAGCATAATAAACTTAGCATGGATCACAAAGGATTGGACTAGTGTTCCATTAGCGATGATCGGCATGTTCAAACACCCCAAGCCGTGACAACGAGCGATCTGCTCCCGCCATAGTCTCGGTGTTCACACAGATAGACGCCCTGCCACGTGCCAAGGTTAAGTCGGCCATCTGTTATTGGTATCGTGACGGAGCTGCCGAGCAAGGAACTTTTTAGATGAGCTGGCATATCGTCAGAACCTTCGTAGTCATGTAGATAATCTGGATCATCTTCGGGGACAGATTTATTGAAGTAAGTCTCAAAATCGGCACGTACCGTAGGGTCGGCATTTTCGTTGATCGTCAAGGAAGCGGATGTATGCTGAATAAAGATTTGGCATAAGCCGGTTTTTATGGTGCTCATCTCTGGCAGCGACCGGATAATCTCAGCGGTAATCAAATGAAACCCTCTCTTTTTAGGATCGAGACGTAATGAACGTTGGAAAATCTGCATAAAACCATTGATTTAGAACACCAAAATAGCGCTTTTTTTCATTATTGAAGAAATCAATATTACTGGGACAGCTTACTAATGAATCCAACGCGTTAAACCGTCCTTTAAGTTTTTAGCCCCAGCATCCTGTAACTGGACAATAGGACTACCGGAACCTCTTCCGCTTTCACCGATAATTTTACCACAGTTACCGAGAAATGCGGGAGCTTGGTCTAATCGTTATTCGGTAAATCTGCACACCACCCTACCTTTGAGATATCAAATAAGAAATAGAAAAAACAATATATACATCACATTAAAAACTACAGATATGAAAACGACATTGAAAACTATCGCAGCAGCATTGATCATGGTTACATCACTAAACTCATTTGCTTCGGAAAAGGCCAATCCTTTGAAAGACGTGGAATCGGACATGGTAATCGGCTCCTATGTGGATGCTGTTACCGTGGGTAGTATCGACCTAAACAAATTCCTTTTTGCAGATGATTTCCAGTACCGAAACTTGAACAACAACGACCGCGCCGGCAAAAAGGAATACATCAAGTTCCTAAAGACAAACAAAGGAGCCCAATATGACTGCGAGAGTAGCTACGAGATCCTATCGCAAAATGGAAAGGTATGCGTTGCAAAAGCTACCATGGTATTTGACAACTTTACCCGTGTGGATTATATCACATTGACCCTCGGGAAAGATGGTTGGAAAGTAAACCAAGTGGAAACGACCTATCCTTAAAAAAAGCTTAGATTTTTTGTTTCAATATAGGGACATGTCGTGAGATACTCCCAGTGTTTAGTTTAGTTTAGTTAGTAAAGCCTGCAAATGCAGGCTTTTTAACGTCAGGAGATATCCGAGAACAATATTCCAATCGATTACCTAATTCCTTCAATTGGAATAGTATATTAGCAAACAGAATACTGATTTTGCATGAACTTAACAGAACTTTATAATAATCTCTATACAAGATCGATTGGGGAGGCCCCTCAAAAGTTTGCGGAACAGTTGGAAAACTACAGAGATGTCGATTTTGGTTCTTTTAAACCGAAGGAGATCGAACTGGTGTACAACGACTGGTATCAAAAACGCCATATCGTAAAAACACTTCATAAAATCTCGCTACAGTAGTAGCTTTGGCTACGGAAAATCATTCATTCGTTAATATGTGTTAAATATACACTTACAAGAAACGAAATACACGTCATTGTCGTTATATTTGTACTTCATAATTAGGTTTATAATTGGTTAGTTAGTTAAAAATCCTGAAGCTCCCCGCTTCAGGATTTTTTGTTGTTGCTAGATAAAGACTCGTGCTACGCTCGCTGTTGGATCTAGCCACATTGGGTACGGTCTATATATAATTTCACTTATCTTTGTTATATGAGAATTTTGGTAATCGAAGACGAAACTACACTCAATAAAAATATTTGTGAGGCCTTGGAAGCTGAAAATTTTGTAGTCGAAAGTACCTTTGACGGCTTTTTGGCGGAAAGGTTCTTAAAGAGAGAATCTTTCGATTGTGTAGTGATGGATATTAATTTACCAAAGAAAAACGGCTACGATCTCTGTAAGGAATTTAGGGGATATAATACGCAAACCCCTGTACTGATGCTGACCGCTTTTGATGAGCTGGAAGACAAAATCAAAGGTTTTGATAGTGGTGCTGACGACTACCTGACCAAACCATTTTTTATGAAAGAGCTCATTATGCGAATCAATTCGCTGCTGAAAAGAAGCCAAAGCAAGTCCGAAAATAATACGAACGATACGATTATCGCTTCGGATATTCTTATTAATACGGCTCAAAAAAAGGTTAAGAGACAAAATCAGGAAATACAGCTTACGCCAAGGGAATATCAAATTTTAGTCAAACTCTGTAAGCACAAAGGCGAAATCATTTCCAAAAATGAATTGATCAAGGAAATTTGGGGAACTTCGCTTAATGTGAACACCAATACGATCGAGGTTTATGTGAATTTTCTGCGTAATAAAATTGACAAGCCGTTTGGCAAAAACTCCATCAAAACAAAAATCGGTTACGGGTACTATTTGGAGACAGAATGAAAATCAGAAACAAAATACTCATCTATTTTTCGAGTACGGTCATAACGGTATCTGCCCTATCGCTCGTGATTGTTTTTATTTTGTTTTCAGCACACCGTGAAGAAGAGTTTCAACAGCAGCAATTTTCCAAAACGAAACATACGATTGGGCTTATAGAAGAATTTGGAAAAATAAGTGCGGAGCTTTCATTGCTGCTGGACAAACAGGATATTCACGACTTCTATGATGAAAAAATGCTTATTTATGACAACAATAAGAAGCTTATTTTCTCGAGTATTGATAGTCTGGAGATCGAGAAATCAGCCCTTATCTTAAACAATTTATCGGTTTCAAATGCTTGGATGGAAACCAAAGAAGATGGTTATGATCTGATTGGCGTATATGTCGAAAATAATGGTAAGGGATACTACGGAATCAGTAAAGCGTATGACTATTTTGGGTATTCCAAAAGGGATTTTCTCCAAAACGTGCTGGTCGGGATTTTTCTGGCCATCGTATTGATTGTTCTGTTGATTTCATTCTATCTTGCCAATATTATTGCCAAACCAATTTCGGAGCTGACGAAAAAGATGGAAGATTACGATTTGAGCGAGGAAGAAAACGAATCCGTTGAACTTCAGACCACGACTACCGAGCTAAAAAACCTGTCGGAAAAATTTAATGAACTTTTAAAACGTACCCAGGATGCTTTTAGGTTTCAAAAATATAGCATCCAGCATATTTCTCACGAGCTGAAAACCCCGATTGCGGTATTGGTTTCGGAACTCGAGAAAATTGAACAGCAAAACGATCTGGAGCGGATAAAATCCGATCTTCCGGGACAGACGCAAAAAGCTAAATCACTCGGACATATCATTGACGTCTTGCTTCAAACTTCTAAGATCGAGGCAGGACAGCAAATTACCAAGGCTAACGTCAGAATTGATGAAATTATGTTTAACTGCATTGCTGAAATCAATACGCTTTATCCCGCGTTTAATTTTGAGGTATATTTCACCCCCGACCACTTCAATGAGGATATCTTAAATAGGCAAGCAAACGAACCGCTGATCAAACAAGCATTGCTGAACTTGCTGCTAAATGCGGTTCACTATTCCGATAATCAGAAAGCGAATGTAACTTTTGATGGTTCTTCCGATGTGCTTACCCTTATTGTTTCAAATTCGGGGAAAGTCCTCAAAGACGATGAACAGCAGTTTATTTTCACGCATTTTTTTAGGGGAAATAATGCGCAGACACAACAAGGTTTTGGCCTTGGGTTAGTGCTTGCTAAAAGGATTTTCGCCATCCACGACGCGAAGATTCATTATTATTCGAGAGGGAAATCTGAAAATGTGTTTGAAGTCAATTGGTGATTAGCGCATTCGGAGGTCTCTGAATTCTTTATTTCTAACCTTAAGCCAAATTTTATATCCTTTAAGCCTTTTTTAAGGTCAATAAGGCCACTTTTGTGACATTAATTGTTGCAAAATGAAACGACTTATCTTATTATATGTTTGCATAAACGCCGGATTACAGGTACATGCTCAACAGACACTCCACCTGTCTCGGCAAGAGGCAGAGGCCTTATTTTTGCAGAATAATCTTCTATTAATTTCCGAAAAGCTCAACATCGAAAGCCAGCAGGCAGAAGTCATTCAGGCTAAAATGTGGCCTAATCCGGAATTCTCGATAGGTGAACTAAACCTTTGGAAGAATTCGACGGTAGAACCCTCGCCCCCATTTGTGGGCAATTTTGGACGAAATCAGCAAATCGCTTTTGAACTCAGTCAATTAATCCAAACGGCAGGAAAACGCAGCAAACTTATCGCATTAGAACAGGTTGATGTTTCTAAAGCAGAGCAATATTTTGAAGATTTATTGCGGGGTTTGAAACTCGAGCTTCGTAACCAGCTCACTGATTTGCAATATGTTCAGCAGTCTGTAAAAGTTCATCAAAACCTGATGGAAAGCATCGCGGTACTGACCAATGCTTATCAAAATCAAGTGAATAATGGCCATATTTCAAAAGCGGAATATATTCGTATAAAGGCACAGGAACTCGAAATCAGCAAAGAAATTTTGGATCTTTCTCGCCAATCCAACGAAATCCAAAAAGAACTCAAATTATTGCTCCGTGTTAATCCCTCGGTTCGTATAGAAATCACGGATGACAGGTTTGTTAAAGAGCCCAAACTTTATCGATCGGTTATCCTGGAACAGATCGCCGAACGTGCCAAAGAGAATCGTCCCGATTATAAACTGGCTTTGTTAGAAGAAGATTATTCCAATAAACTATTGGCCTACGAAAAAGCACAGCGTGTACCCGATTTAAATTTTGGCGTGAATTACGACCGTAACGGAAGCACCATGCTTGATTTCGTCGGGGTTAGCGTTTCCTTTGATTTGCCGTTATTTAACCGGAATAAAGGGCGTATAAAGAAAGCGCAGATCAGCATTGAAAACGCCAAGGTTCAGAAAGAGCAAACTGCGCTGATGATCGAAAATGAGATTTTTGTCGCTTACCAATCGCTGCAACAGGCTATCGACTTTCTGCATGAGATCGAAGAGAGTTTTGAAGGCGACTTGGACATGCTTTTGGAAAATTACACTAAGAATTTCACGGACCGAAATGTGAGTATGTTAGCGTATTTCGATTTTATGGATGCTTACCGGAATAACAAGAAAATCATCCTCGAAGCCCGAAAGGACGTCCGTCAGAAAGCAGAAGAACTCAATTATTCGTTAGGAAAAGACCTTTAATCAATCATAAAAGATGAAAAAACACCTTGTACCCGTCTTGTTCGTTTTACTTCTAGGCGGCTGTAAAAATAAAGAAGAGTTTAAGACCGTCCCGAAAGAAAAATTCTGTTTGGATGAGAAAACCAGTAGCATTATCGAAATTAAGAAGACCGAAAAGCAAGCGGTCACGGAGCGAATCCATTTAACAGGGCATATCGCATCCAATCCCGATAAGCTGGTGCATTTTGTGAGCCTAGTAGATGGCGTTATTTCGAATACGTATTTTTCTTTGGGAGATGCTGTCACCGAAGGACAGCTTTTAGCGGAGATGCAGAGTACCGCTTTGAGCGCACTTCAGGCGGAATTACGTTCGCTCGAAGCACAGATCGAGGTTGCAAAAGTGGACTTACGTGCTAACGAGCAAATGTTCGCGGATCGAATCTCGTCGAACCGGGATTTAATTGATGCCGAGAATAACCTTCGCATTCTGGAATCCGAGAAGCAAAAAGTAGAAAATAATTTAAGCCTATATAGTGCGAGTAGTACCAAAAACGTATTTCAGATAAAAGCCCCTGCTACGGGAATCATCACCGCTAAGAATATCAGTTCAGGAACAACCGTAACCAATGCGGGAGAACCGCTTTTTTCGATTTCGAATCTGGACAACGTGTGGGCTATGGCAAATATCTATTCGGCGGATATTGCCCACATAAATGAAGGGATGGACGTTGAAATCAAAACAACTTCCTATCCAGACGAAATTTTCAAAGGAAAAATTGAGGTGATCTCGCAGGTTTTGGACGAAAACTCAAAAGTACTAAAAGCCCGAATCGTGTTGAATAACAAGGATCTTAAATTAAAGGTCGGCATGATGGCGGATGTTTTTGCGCTTAAGAAAATGGATAAACAGGAAATAGCTGTTCCGACTTCCAGTTTGGTTTTTTTCCACGAGAAAAATTACGTCTTGGTTTATAAAGATGACTGCCATATTGAAGCGCGTGAAGTCACCTTATCGACAAAAGGGAGCGGAATAACCTATATCGAAAGCGGATTGGACGAAGGCGAAAATATCATTACGAAAAATCCGCTACTGATTTTTGAAGCGATCCATAACCAAATCATCTAATTAATTCGAAATGCAAAAGTTTATTCAAAATATAGTTGCTTTTTCACTGAAAAATCCGGTTATCGTTTTTTTCCTTACGGGATTATTGGCGGTAGTGGGTATTATCAGTTTGAAGCATACGCCTATTGAGGCCTTTCCTGATGTAACCAATACCAGAGCCCGAATTATCACACAATGGTCGGGAAGAAGTGCGGAGGAGATGGAGAAATTTGTGACGCTTCCGATCATGAAACAGATGAATACGATCCCGAAAAAGACAGATGTACGGTCAATTTCTCTGTTTGGATTGTCGGTGGTTACGGTGATTTTTGACGATGATGTCGATGATTTTTACGCCCAGCAGTATGCTTCAAATCGCTTACAGGGAATCGATCTGCCGGATGGCGCGGAAGCGAACATTGAGCCACCCTATGGCGCTACAGGCGAGATTTTTCGTTACGTAATTCGTAGCAGCAGACCGATCAAAGAAATAACCGCGATCCAGGATTGGGTAATCGAACGAGAGTTGGTCGCTGTTCCGGGCGTAGCGGATATCGTGAGCTTTGGAGGGGAAGAAAAAATTTATGAACTCAAAATCAATCCGGTTGATCTGGCCAATTACGATCTGTCCCCGCTGGATGTGTATGAAGCCGTTGCTAAAAGTAATATCAACGTAGGTGGCGATGTCATCGAAAGAGGTTCGCAGGCTTATGTGGTTCGCGGTGTAGGGCTTCTGGAAAGTGTGGCTGATATCGAAAACATTTTGATTGAAGTCCGTGGCAATACGCCAATTTTGGTAAAACACGTAGCACAGGTCGAAATTTCAGCCAAACCGAGATTGGGACAGGTTGGTCTTCAGGACGAAGATGATTTGGTACAGGGTGTGGTGGTGATGCTTCGTGGTGAAAATCCGGACGAGGTAATCCCGGGGTTGAAAAGCAAAATCGAGGAGCTCAACAATACGATTCTACCGAAAGATGTAAAAATAGAACCTTTTATTGACCGTACCGAATTGGTAGAGGCCACCGTAAATACCGTGGCTAAAAATATTGTAGAGGGGATTTTCCTGGTTTCGGTTATCGTTTTTATTTTTCTGTATAATTGGCGAACTACGGTGATTGTGGCGTCGGTGATTCCGCTTTCGTTTCTTTTCGCTATTATGATGTTGCGTATCCAGGGCTTACCGGCTAATTTGATTTCAATGGGCGCGATTGACTTCGGATTGCTGCTGGAGGGCACGCTCGTTATCGTGGAAACGGTCTTTGTCGCTATGGAGAAAAAGGCACACCAAGTCGGTATGCCGGCATTCAATAAAATGTCTAAATCGGGGCTGATCAAAAAAAGTGCGGGAAGTGTAGCGGGATATATTGTTTTTGCACAGATTATTTTGATCGTTGCGCTTATTCCGATTTTTTCCTTTCAGAAAGTAGAAGGCAAAATGTTTTCGCCATTAGCATTTACGTTAGGCTATGCGCTTTTAGGTTCGCTTATTCTGAGTATTACCTATGTTCCTGTAATGTGTAGGTTTTTGCTTCGTAAGAACATCGTTGAAAGGGAAAATTTCATATCGCGGTTTTTCAAAAACGCGATGTACAGATTGTTTTTGTGGACGGAGCGCAGAAAAAAGCTGACGATTTTAGCTTTCGTGGCGCTGATCGCCATTTGCGGAGTCCGTTTTATAAGTTATGGTACAGAGTTTATTCCTAAACTCAACGAAGGGGCTTTATATGTAAGAGCAACCCTTCCAAACAGTGTCAGCCTACGGGAGTCTACCCGTTTGGCAAAAGAAATGAAAGACAAAATAAGAAGCTTTGAAGAAGTGAAATTTGTTTTAAATCAAGTCGGCAGACCCAATGACGGAACTGACCCGACAGGCTTTTTCAATATTGAGTTTCACATCCAGCTCTACCCTGACAAGGAATGGGAAAGCAAACTTTCAAAAGACGAGCTTATCGAAGAAATGAGAAATGAATTACAGTCCTATCCCGGTATTGTTTTCGGATTCAGCCAACCTATTCAGGACAATGTGGAGGAGTATGTAGCAGGCGTCAAGAGTTCTTTGGTTGTGAAAATTTTCGGAAATGATCTGTTCAAGCTTGAGGAGTATGCCGACCAGGTTGCAGACGCTATCGGAGATGTAGCAGGGATCGAGGATTTGAATGTATATCGAAACATTGGACTTCCAGAACTTCGCATTCAGCTTCACGACCATAAAATGGCACGTTACGGAGTAGATATAGCAAATGCCCAAGCGGTTGTAGAAATGGCTATCGGCGGAAGAGCTGCTACCACCTTCTATGAAGAGGATCAAATGTTTGATGTGCGTATTCGCTTCGCTCCGGAGTACCGAGATGACGAAGAAAAAATCGGCGATATCTTAATCCCGACCGGATCGGGAACAAAAATTCCACTAAGTGAGATAGCGACCATCGGCTACATTACGGGGCCCACATTTATCTATCGGGAAGGAAGTAGTAGATATATTGCAGTTGGATTTAGTATTGAGGGCAGAGATTTGGGTAGTACTATTGCGGAAGCAAAGGCCAAAGTTGCGGAAAAAGTTAATATTCCCAAAGAAAATAAAGTGGTTTGGGCGGGTGAGTTCGAAAGTAAGGAGAGGGCAACGGCGCAGCTGGCTGTCATCGTACCGGCGGTTCTGTTACTGATTTTATTCCTTCTGTATTTCAATTTCGGGACGGTTAAGGATACGATGATCGCAGCAAGCACCATTCCGTTTGCCTTTATCGGAGGTTTTATTTCGCTTTGGCTGACAGGAACCGTTTTCGGAATTTCCGCTGGAATCGGATTTATCATTCTTTTTGGCGTGAATACCATAAACAGTATCATCTTGATTGCAGTAATGAAAGACAATTTGCGAAAAATGGACGTCAAAGAAGCGGTTTCAAAAGGGGTATTTGATCGAATTCGTCCCATTGTAATGATTGCCCTGATGGGCTCATTGGGATTGCTCCCGGCCTCACTTTCCTCGGGAATGGGTTCAGAAATTCAGAAACCACTCGCCATTATGATTGTAGGTGGATTGTTGGTCTGTATGATTTTATCGCTTACAGTATTACCCCAGGTGTTTTATCTGGCGTATCGGAACAAACCCACCAAACCTTCCGAATAAAAGAGACCAACCCATAACGGTGGCCATTCCTGTCAAAAACACACTTATCCTGCTCTATTGTCGCACAGCTGCAATATTGACAGCCGGGTAAGAACAGTTTGCAGCTAGAATTGTCAAGAAAATGTCGGTTTATAGGGAAATAAGGCTACAAAAGGTGCAAAACTGTTAAAATCTTGTTAAAAACAACCTATCCAAAAAGCGGGGCACAGAGGTTGATTATAGTTTAATACTTTTCATAATTTAGGTTTATAATTGGTTAGTTAGCAAAATCCTGAGGTTCCCCGCCTCAGGATTTTTTCTTCGGTATTTTAAGCAGGATGCTACAGGATACTTCTTGTCAGAAATTGACATACATTCGTGGCTAGGGCGGAATGCCAAGTAAATAAAGCTAATTAACTGAATGGTTAAAAAATGAGAATTAATAAGTACACTATATTTAAAGCGGCAGCACAGTTAGCTAAGCCTATCTCCGATGCGACTCACCAACTTACCGAGATTTCATTTCTGGTGCTGCGCATTGAAACTGACTCAGGGATTGTAGGGGAATCTTATCTATTGAGTTTCCAATATAGTCCGCGAGCAATTATTGGCGCGTTGAGAGACGTCGGCGAGATGTTGCAAGGTGAAGCTATACATAATACGGTTCAGAGTTTTGAGCGAATCAATCACGAAAACGAATATTTTGGAATAGAAGGCATTAACCGGTGGGCGCAGGCTGCTTTCAATATTGCGATGTGGGACGCCTGGAGTAAATCCTTAAATCAACCTATTTGGAAAGTTCTGGGAGGTGTTGCTCGTCCCATACCTATTTACGGCAGTGGCGGCTGGAGTTCTTATAATATTGATGAACTTATTGAGGAGGTAACTTCCTACAAGCGTCGTGGTTTTCAAGCAGTCAAGATCAAGGTTGGAAAACCTGATTGGCGGGAAGATTTCGAACGTCTACGCCTGGTAAGAGAAGCTGTCGGCGATGAGATCGGAATCATGATGGACGCCAATCAAGGTATGAAGGTTCCCGAGGCGCTAGCATTGGCAAGGGCAGCACAGCAATTAAATATATATTGGTTTGAAGAACCTATAGATCATCAAGATTTCCAAGGTTATCAATTGCTGCGTAATCAGTCAGGTATATCAATTGCTATGGGTGAACGCGAATACAGTACGTCGCCCCTGCGCGAGCTGATCAAATTGAATGCAATTGATATATGGCAGCCGGATATTTTACGTTTGGGCGGTGTAGAGGCATGGCGCGATAGTGCGGCGGTCGCAAAAAGCAATCATATCCCGGTTTTACCGCATTATTATAAGGATTACGACGTTCCCCTATTGTGTACCATTAGTAATGGTAAAGGAGCTGAATCGTTTGACTGGATTGATCCACTCATCGACTTTCCCCTCCAAATTGAAAACGGCATGGCACTGCCTCACGATCGTCCAGGGTGGGGATTTTCTTTCAAAGACAGTGGTTTAACGGAATTATAAGATAGCTATGGAAAATTTTATTGCGAAGATGTATTCGCTGAAAGGGCTTACGGCGATTGTTACAGGAGCTTCTAGCGGACTAGGGCTGCATCAAGCAATCGCATTGGCAAATTGCGGTGCTACCGTATTTGCATTAAGTAGATCGGGTGAACCTAAGGTAATTCCTGATGCCCCGCTTCCGGATAATCTTTTTTTCGAAAAGTTGGACGTTTCGTCTTCTGCAGACGTTCGTCAAAAGTTTAAGGAAATCGGTGAAGCAGGCGGAATTGATATCTTAGTCAATAATGCGGGCATAACGCAACGTATCCGGGCTGAAGATATGACGGAGCAAATATGGCGAGAAATTCACGACGTAAATGTGGATGCCGTGTTCAAATGTTCGCAGGCTGCTTACCCTTATTTGAAATCGTCGCTACATGTAGGCCGTATAATTAATATTTCTTCGATGGCTTCTTATTTAGGTTTTAGTGAGGTCGTCCCTTATTCCTCCTCGAAATCGGCCGTTTTAGGCATTACTCGCGGATTAGCGGTCGAATGGAGTGCGGATAATATCTTGGTTAATTCGGTTTCCCCGGGGTGGTTCCCGTCACTGATGAGCCAGCAGGTTATGGACGAAGATCGAAAATCAAAGATATTAAATAGGATGCCGCTCCACCGATTCGGCCGACCGGAAGAGCTAGCGGCTATGATTTGTTTTTTGGCGTCACCTGCCGCAACTTATATTACCGGACAAGACTTTAGCGTGGATGGTGGTGCATTGGCTTTCGGATTTTGAGAAAAACATTTTAATGGTCGCGAAGGCGCATAATTACTGAAACAACGCAATTATAAATTTTGTTTGTATAAGTGTACAATTTTATTTTCTTTCTACAAAATTTTTATACCTTTGCGAATCTTGGTTAAGTATTATTAAGCTAAATCGCAAACAAGATTATATAAACTACAAACAAATACACGAAGACAGAAATGCAGAGTAAAGGGCTGATTAAATTTTTGGTAGTAGTGGTGTCAATAGCATGCCTCTATTCCCTATCATTCACATTTGTTACACGAAAAGTAGAACGAGACGCAGCGGAATATGCCAAAGGCGATATGGCCAAAGAAAAGGCTTATCTGGATTCCATAGCGGGTGAGGAAGTTTACAATTTAGGACTGGCTAAGTTCACCTATAGGGAAGCTAAAGCACATGAACTGGCTTTAGGTCTGGATCTTAAAGGCGGAATGAACGTAACCATGGAGATCTCCTTGGACGAGCTCATTAGCAATCTAGCCAATAATCCGACGGATGAGAATTTTAACAAAGCACTCGAATCTGCGGTTCAAAAGAGTAAATCGGTAAACAGAGGTGTTGTTGAACTATTTGTTGACGAATATAAAGCGACCGGAGCGGGAACACCTTTAGCTACTTTCTTCGCTACAAGCGATAACGCAGCGCTTATTAAAGGAACAAGCTCTGATAGCGAAGTTCGCAGCTTCTTAAACAAAGAGGCGGATAACGCGATTGAGAACTCGTTCAAAGTATTGCGTACGCGTATTGACAAGTTTGGTGTGGCTTCGCCGAATATCCAAATTCAACAAGGTACTAACCGTATATTAATCGAACTTCCGGGGGTTAACGACGAACAACGTGTACGTAACCTCCTGCAAGGATCAGCCAAATTAGAGTTCTACGATACACACGATAACTTTCAGGTGTATCCGTTGTTGGAAAACATCAACAACATCTTAGCGAGTTCCTTACGTTCTGAAACACCAGCACAAGCGGTAACTAATGATTCTACTGCACAAGATAGCTCAGCTAGCGACGAAAATCTTCTCGCTAATTTAGGAGCAGCAACGAAAGATAGTACCGATACGGCAGCTGTTTCTGCAGAACTTGCAGCGAGCAACCCTTTATTTTCAATCTTGAATCCGGCTACCTATATCGACCAAAACGGACAACCAAATTTGAGCCCTGGTGCGATGGTGGGTATTGCGAACTTGAAAGATACAGCTCGCGTAAACGATTACTTAAATCGTCCAGAAGTACAAGCGAATATCCCCGGAAATTTGAAGTTCTTATGGGCAGTTAAACCAGAACAAAGAAGCCCTAGCTTCCTTTCTTTATATGCCATCAAAACATCTGGTCCGGAAAATGGCGCCGTTTTAACGGGTGATGTCATTACGGATGCACGAGATGATTTCAATGAACACAACCATCCGGTAGTATCGATGTCCATGAACACCGAAGGTGCCCGTCAGTGGCGTAAAATTACGGCGCAGGCAGCACAGAATAACAATTCGGCGATTGCGATCGTATTGGACGGTGTTGTATACTCTGCACCTGGTGTAAACGAGGAAATTCCGAACGGAAACTCTTCTATCTCCGGTAACTTCACCATTGAAGATACAAAAGACTTAGCGAACGTATTAAAAGCAGGTCGTCTTCCAACGACAGCTAAAATCGTGGAAGAAGCTATTGTAGGTCCGTCTTTAGGACAGGCTGCTATCGATGCGGGTGTGGACTCGTCCGTTATTGCCCTGATCGTGGTGATGATTTTCATGGTAGCTTACTATAACCGTGCAGGTATCGCGGCGAACATCGCGGTATTATTCAACGTATTCTTCTTGATGGGTATTCTAGCTTCCCTAAATGCGGTGCTCACCTTACCGGGTATTGCAGGTATCGTGTTAACGATGGGAACAGCGGTGGATGCCAACGTACTGATATATGAACGTATCCGGGAAGAATTAGGCCTAGGTAAATCCATCCGTCAAGCAATTGCGGACGGTTATAAAAATGCCATGCCTTCAATCTTAGACTCCCAGATCACGACGTTCTTGGTAGGTCTCGTATTGTTCTTCTTCGGTAGTGGTCCAATCTTAGGCTTCGCTACCACGTTGATGATCGGTATTATTACTTCGTTGTTTACGTCTATTTTTATCTCGCGTTTGATCTTCGAATACATGTTATCGAAAGACTGGAAGGTATCCGTATCCTTCCCCTGGTCTGCAAACACCTTGAAAAACGCGAATTTCCAATTTATCAAAAAACGTAAGGTATTTTACGGCATTTCGGTGATTGCTTCGGTGATTGCACTAGTTGCAATATTCACGAAAGGTTTCACCTTGGGTGTGGATTTCAGTGGCGGACGAACCTATACGGTTGCTTATGAACAAGCCGTTAATTTGGAAGAAGTACGGGCGAACCTAGATGAGGTATTTGGCTTAACTACAGAGGTAAAAACCTTCGGTAGTGAAAACCAAGTTCGCGTGACGACAACATACCACGTAGCAGAAACCAGCGATGAGGCGGATGCAGAAGTATTGGGTAAATTGAATGAGGGTCTTTCTAAAGTGCAGGGCAATAGTTACGAAATCCTTTCTTCACAGAAGGTTGGGCCAAGTATCGCTACGGACATTAAAGACCGCGCGATATGGTCGAGTATATTCTCGGTATTAATTATCGCGGGTTATATTTTGGTACGTTTCCAAAAATGGCAATACTCTGTCGGTGCAGCGATCTCCACGATTCACGATGCGATCATCCTATTGGGTTTATTCTCTATCCTGGATGGCATTGTTCCTTTCTCTTTGGACATCGACCAGCATTTTGTGGCGGCCATCTTGACTGTCGTTGCTTACTCCGTAAACGATACGGTGGTTGTATTTGACCGTCTACGGGAATATCTAGGCAAACCAAACGCACACAAAGTTGGCTTTGACACGACGGTGAACAGTGCGATCAACTCGACATTGAGCCGTACCATCATTACCTCATTAACGATTATCTTCGTGTTGGCGGTATTATTTATTTTCGGTGGCGAGGTTATCCGCGGGTTCTCCTTTGCGATATTAATCGGTATCGTAGTGGGTACTTATTCTTCGATTTTCCTAGCTGCTCCAGCGGTTTATGACCTTAGAAAGGGTCAGGCTATCGCGGAAGAAAAACCAGAAAAAGTAAAAGTCGTGACGCCATAATAGCCAATCACGGGTTATCCATAGAAAAGGTCTCTGAAAATGCTCAGAGACCTTTTTTTTTATCATCATTTTTACATCATTTAATGATCGAGCCTAGTTGATTGCTATAATTTTTCCTAGTTTTGGACATGGTAAAAAAGCATTGGATAAAACCTGCCTTAATAGCCATAAAAAACATTATACGAATGAAACACATATTCACAAGTCTTGTTATCAGCTCTTGCACTTTATTTAGTGCTTGCCAATCCAATACCAACAATACGAATGCGGCGAACGTGCAGCACCCCTCGGAACAACATGCTGCTCATCAGGGCGCAGCTACTACGCAACCTGCAGCTCCCCTCATCAAAAAGGCAGCCAAGCAATTGCCTGCTTTTAAATTCTACAAGGTGAAGTCGGGTATTGGCTTTACCAATGAGGACGTAGCGGCTAACCGTAATAGCGTATTTATACTTTTTGATCCAAGCTGCGGACATTGCCAACAAGAAGCGGGTCACATCGGTAAAAACTACGACAAACTGAAAAATGTCAACTTGTATTTTATTTCCATGAATGACCCGGCGTTGATGGCCTCCTTTCTCGAGACTTTCGGTAAGGAACTAGTGGACAAACCGAATGTGGAAGTTCTTTACGACAGAAACCAAGAATTTATCCAGAAAATTCATGTGCCGGCACAGTTTCCTGCAAACTATGTATATGGTCCGGACGGTACGTTGAAAAACTACTGGGACGGAGAAAAAAGCATTGATTTCCTTTTAGCTGAGTTTACTAAGTAAAATCGTTTTATTTTCATGAGAATTGCAATCAATGGCTTTGGACGGATCGGCCGCAATACCTTACGGAATATTTATCGGCGTGGTCTTCAAGAGGGTTTACAGATTGTTGCTATCAATGATTTAGCGGATACCGCTACCCTCGCCCATTTGCTGAAATACGATTCGGTACACGGTCCCTTTAGCACGAAGGTAGAACATGATGAAAAGCACCTCATCATCGAAGGGAAAGCCATAGCCATACTAAAAGAAAAAGGTCCGCTTAAGCTCCCTTGGAAGGACTTAGCGGTGGATGTGGTTATCGAGTCTACCGGTGCCTTCACCACGCAGGAGAAAGCTGCCTTGCATTTAGCGGCCGGCGCTAAACAAACCATTATTTCGGCTCCCTCTCCCGATAAGGAGGTGCCGACGGTTGTGCTGGGCGTGAACGATCACACCTTTGCTTGGGA
Source organism: Sphingobacterium sp. FBM7-1 (assembly GCF_020687765.1). Taxonomy (GTDB): domain Bacteria; phylum Bacteroidota; class Bacteroidia; order Sphingobacteriales; family Sphingobacteriaceae; genus Sphingobacterium. The sequence continues at coordinate 405,348 of NZ_JAJEWJ010000001.1, forward strand.
TACACCCTTATTTTCCAACGCTTCTTGTACAACGAACAATGTGGCTCCGCTGGTAAAGATTTTAGATGAGAACTGGGGGATCAACGACGGCTATATTACCACGGTGCATTCCATGACCGGTGATCAGAACCTGCACGATGCTCCACACCGGGATCTACGCAGAGCGCGTGCTGCATCGTCTTCTATTATACCGACCACAACGGGTGCGGCCAAAGCAATTACGAATGTATTTCCGCATCTGGAGGGAAAACTAGGTGGGGCCGGCATACGCGTACCGGTACTTAATGGTTCACTGACGGACTTCACTTGTACGCTTAAGAAACAAACAACCGTAGCAGAGATCAACGCGAAATTTAACGAGGCTGCAGAAGGAAGTCTGAAAGACATTCTTTTCTATACCGAAGATCCGATTGTTTCCGTGGATATCATCAACAATCCTTACTCCTGTATTTTTGATGCGCAACTGACCTCTATTGTAGGTGGGTTAGTTAAGGTAGTGGGCTGGTACGATAACGAGTTTGGCTATTCCAACCGATTGGTGGATATATTGCTTAAAGTTCACCAATAACACCAATACCGAACAGTGCAAAATCATATTTGACGGGATCCTCGGGATCGAAGTGTTTTAGATTCTCCGTGAGTTCAACAGCTGTTTTCCAGTTCACTTTATCCGAGCTGATCAGCCCAAACTTATGGGCCACACGCTCCACATGCACATCGCAGGGGCAGATCAGGTCGCGGGGTTTTATCCGGTTCCAGATACCAAAGTCTACGCCTTTGTCGTCTTTCCGGACCATCCAGCGTAAAAACATATTCAGACGCTTGCAGCTCGACTTCTGTAAGGGCGAACTGACGTGCTTTTTCGTGCGGATGGGATGATCGGGTAAGGAAAAGAAATAGGCCTTAAATTCGTTTAAAGATCGCTCCATGGAAAAGGGCTCACCTGCTTGGTTTCCAATCAGGAAAGCATCTTCAAGTGAAGGGAATGTACTATAGTGAAAATGCAGAAAAGACACAAAGTATAACAGGTCGGTGTCGTTAAAGGTACGGTGTTTAAATCCTAAAAGGTTCTTCAAGTCGGAGGCTTCGTGCTCCCGGATAAAATTCGCTGGCTGACCGTCGAAACGATCAATAAGATCTTTGCATTTGTTGATAATCGTTTTGCGCTGCCCCCAAGCCAAGATAGCCGCAAAGAAGCCCATGATTTCTATATCTTGCTGCTCCCGGAACAGATGCGGAATACAGATCGGATCGTTTTCAATAAACGTGGGTTGGTTAAATGCTGCTACTTTATCGTCTAGAAATTCTTTGATGTCGAAATCTGCCATACCTTTGCTTATCCATCCTTTGATTTGCGCTAAAGATACCCTTTTTCGTGTTTATTGCCTGACCAATGATTGGATTAGTAAGGGGCGGGATGTTAAAATTTTTAAGCCGCGATTTATTTCATTCTTTTTTGAGGGAAAAAAGAACGTATAAAAGCGTTACCTTTGCATCAAATCACGCATATATGGATTCGAAAAAGAAGAAAAACGTACTGCACCCCCGAAACATCCATCAGGCGGGCTACGATTTCCCGAAGTTGGCGGAAGCAAACCCGGCACTAAATGATTATGTTATCGAAACAGCGTTCGGTACGACATCCATAGATTTCGCGAATCCTAAAGCGGTCATCGAACTCAATAAATCCTTACTTTTCGCTTACTATAATATACAGAACTGGTCGATCCTCAGAAATAGCCTTTGCCCGCCTATTCCCGGCCGGGCGGACTATATTCATTATGCGGCCGACCTGCTTGCGAAGGACAACGACGGTGTTATACCGACGGGTTCGCAAGTACAGGTTATGGACGTGGGTACGGGTTCTTCGATCATCTACCCTATACTGGGCGAACGTATATACGGCTGGAGTTTCTTGGGTACAGACATCGACGCTACAGTGTTAAACCATGCTCGATCGCTGGTTAAAAAGAATAGTGGATTATCGAAAAAGATTGTGTTTCAATTACAGGAAAACCGACAGCAAATCTTTGAGGATGTCCTGCGTAAAGACGATTATTTTCACCTCGTTGTCTGCAATCCGCCTTTCTATAAGTCACGGGAAGAAAATTGGCAAAAGACTAGCAAAAAGTTTCATGCGCTGCATAAAAATAAAGAGTCGCTTCCGGTGCAAAATTTTGGTGGACATCCGAATGAACTTTGGTGCGAAGGCGGCGAGAAAAAATTTGTACGCGACATGATCAACGAAAGCATGCGCTATAAAAAGCAGCTGGGCTGGATTACGAGCTTGGTTTCCAACAAAGAAAACTTGCCTCCGCTTATCGCCGTACTGGAATACAACAAGGCATCAAAAGTCGAAATCATTCCGATAGCGCAGGGGCAAAAAGCCATGCGCATTCTCGCTTGGAAGTGGTAGTGTAAGGAAAAATCCTTACGCTTCCCCTCTTACCGGTTTATCTTTCAGTCGTCGTACAAAAAGGCTGTAGTTCTCGTGCTTTTCTACGTATATCTCTTCACCTACCTCGATAAAACCGTCTAACGCAACGGCGTCGTACCACACACCGTCAATCTCGATTTTACCTGCCGGCCTTAAAACAGTGCGCGCGACACCATTTTGGTACAACAGGTTTGTTTTCTGTGGAGAAGAGGTATATCCACCATCTGCTTTTTGCTCGTCCTGCAAAACGAGGCGTTTAAAAGCGGAGGATCGCAGGATATTTTTACCGAAAATAACCATGAGCACAATAGAAAGCACCATGGCTCCTGTTACTATTAAAAACGATTCCATCAATAATCCGGGTTTGGCTAATTTAAAATCAAAAAAGTGGTTGTCTACCATCGAAAATGCGAGCCCGCATAGAATACATATAATACCCAATATGCCTGCAATACCGAAACCCGGTATAACGAACACTTCCAGCAGCAACAGTACGACGCCTAGTATAAATATGGCAATCTCCCAATGGTCTGCTAAGCCCTGTAAGTATAGCGGGGCAAAAAACAGCACGCCACAGAGCGCCGCAACGACAAGCGCAAAGCCAATCCCGGGAGTCTGTAGCTCGAAATAGATACCACCTATAATGCCTAAAATCAACAGTCCGCTGACCATCGGATTGATCAGAAATGCGATAATGCTGTCTATCACCGTAATCTGGTGCTGCACTACCTCGAAGTCACCATTTCCGATCTGTTGATAAACTTCGCCTACATCAGTTACGACAGCCTCAACAATCCCTGCACTTACCCCCTCTGAGGCCGTCAGGGTCAGCAATTTACCATCGGGTTTTAAACTAGGTACCGAGACTTCCGGATCGACGAAGGCTTCCGCTATTTTGGGATCCCGCCCTTTCGCTTCTGCCGTCGCGCGCATCAAGCCCCGCATATAGGACTGGTATTTTTCGGGCATAATCTCACCGCTTTGATTCACCACGCTCGCCGCGCCCATGCTCCCGCCCTTCTGCATGAAAATCTCATCAGAAGCCAATGAAATTAAAGCGCCTGCAGAAGCTGCGTTGTTATTAATATACACCACGGTATGCATATCGGACCCTAACAGCTTCGAACGGATGGAGTCTGCAAAATTCACGGCTCCACCAAATGTATTCAGTTCGATCAAAAAAGTCGCTGCTTTTAATTCCGTTGCTTTTTGATGCGCCAAATTAACCGTTCGCCAAGCATTTGGACCAATATCGTCTTTGATATCCACTTTATATATTTTCTGAGCGGATGCCGGTGAGAGCATTACACAAAAAGTAAAAAGAAAAGCAAAGAAGGATTTCGTAAATTTGTTATCCATAAACCAAAGTTCTTGCAATAGTAATGACTAAATATACAACAATAAAAACATTTGAAAAAGACTTTCCTCATCAAATCTGGAAAATTGTAGCGGATCCAGCGAATCAGCATATAGCCATAGAACTACGCGATACAGAATCTACTCGTGCTGCGCTATATGTAATTGATTTTGAAGGTAAAGAACTGTTACAGCATAAACAATTGGATGAGAAAGAATGGACACTCGAAGCCGTTCAACATAATACCCTTATTTTAAAACGGGTAGGCGATGTTCGTCCGGTAAAAGAAGGTATTTTGTTTTTAGATTTCCAAGGTAATACCCGGGCATTATGGCAAGAGTACATCTGGGTAGATACCTATCGCGATATGGTTAAGGTTCGGCATCGTAGTTTCCAGAGTGGTTTTGAAGAGTATATTGATACCCAAACGCTGCAAAAGACATCTACTGCCCCCCGGGAAATGGAATATTGCAGCGCCATTAAAATGCCCATTCCGTTTACCGCTCCACTCCCGTCGTACTTGAAAGATCTCGCCCTATCCGATGTACCTGCGGTTAGCCGCGCCGGCGAGCGGATATTGTGGTCCTATCATACCCAGGCGAATGAACACTACCAGTTAAACCTTTCCGTCGCTGATTCATCCAAGTTACTGGATACAATATGTTTATTAACGGATATGCCCAAAATGATTCCACAACCCTATTTTCAGATCGAAAATCAAATATTTTTAATGTCATATAATAAACAGGAAATTGTATCGTATTTAGTATAATTGCAAATATATGAGAAAAACTAAAGCTTTTTCGACCACGATAAAACTAGGAATTATGGGGGTATTATGTTGCCCTCTTTTTCTGACAGCTAAATCCCTTGATCATTCGAATAACAACGCTTGGAAGGCATCGTTCGCGCCAGATTCAGTCGGTACAGAAGTCATCAACGAGGAAGTGCATATCATCCATCGTATCGAACGCAAAGAGACTTACTACGCACTGAGCCGCCGATATCAAATCCCCGTAAATCGTATTATGGAGGTAAATAATAAAAAGGCGCTAAAACCCGGCGACACGGTAAAAGTGCCGACTGGCCGGCAGCGATCAGCGGCGGCAAATTCATCGCCGCAGCGTGCGCCAAAGCCGGATCAGGAACAGCAAAAGGTATTAACCGAATATAAGGTAGGTAAAAAGGAAACACTGTATGCAATATCCAGACGTTTTGGCACCACGGTGGACGCTATTAAGGAAATGAATGATCTACGCACCGATGCGCTTCGGGAAGGCATGATGTTGAAGATTCCGAATGCGGATTATCGCGAACCTGCCCCAGAAATACCCGAACCATCGGTACTGATCGATACCACTTCTGCCCCGGCCCTTACGCCCGAACAGATGATTGCTGCCAATCGTTACGGTATCCGCGAAAAACAAGAAAAAGGCATTGGTGTCTGGATCAGTGATCTGGAGACAGACGGGAAGAGCAACCTTGCGTTGCACAAGACCGCGCCGATTGGTACCATTTTGAAAATCACTAATCCGATGACACGGAACGTAACCTACGCGAAAGTGGTTGGGAAGTTTACCGATACAGCGGATACCAAAGACGCGATTGTCGTGCTATCAAAATCTGCCGCTACGTATATCGGAGCACTAGACAGAAAATTTCTGATCGAAATAGCCTATGGCGTACCCTTGCAATAAAACGTTAAATGGATAAGCCGTATGTTATTGGTATTGCAGGCAGCAGCGGATCGGGAAAAACGTTTTTTCTAAAGCGTTTTCTGGAACATTTTACGCCAGAACAGGTCACCTTGGTTTCCCAGGACGATTACTATATCCCCGCAAACACGAAAACCAAAGAAGAGAATCGCTTGTACAATTTTGATCTGCCTACCGCGATCAACCGGACGGGCTTTTTTCAAGATATAAAGCGACTTTTCGAGGGCCAAACGATTTACCGGAAGGAATATACGTTCAATAATCCCGACATCACACCCAAAACTTTGGAAATTAGGCCCGCACCGATTCTAATCGTGGAGGGCTTGTTTATTTTCCACTACGAAGAGGTTAATGAGCTATTGGATTACCGGATCTTTCTACACGCGGAAGAGTCGGTCGCACTAGCAAGAAGGCTACGGCGTGACCGGATAGAAAGAGGCTATGAACATGACGATGTGATGTATAAATGGATAAACCATGTCGTCCCCGCCTTTAATCGCTATTTACTGCCCTTTAAAGCGGGCGCTGACCTGCTTATCCAAAACAATACCGACGAGCCCCAAATCATGGATGATGCGGCACGGGAGATAGCGAATCGACTTAAACCGGCATAATTAAAAGCAGGTGAATGCATTAGGCCGGCTTCTCTCCTATTATAAAGAACACAATATTCCCCTGAAAACTATTTAGTTTCAATCTAAACAATTATCTTTGCTGACGCATGGAAAAGATAACACATCCTTTATTTGACTCCGCGGATGGCATTTCCTTTCTGGACGAAATGAAGAAGGGGATAAACTGTAATCCGGATTTGGGTTGCTGTGTATTTAAAAAATGTTGCAAAAAGTATAAACGGGGCAAACGGTGCAAAAAATGCCCCAAAGCATAATTCGTGCGCCCTATTTTCATGATTTAAACGCTACCCGTCTGTTTTTAACGAACAGCGTGTCTATATTTGTACGTTAAACATCACTAATAAAAAACAAACATGATCAGAAAGCTCACCTGGAGCACTTTAGCAGTTGGTTTACTCCTTGCAGGTGCCTGTCAAAACGCGAACAATAAAAACGAAGAAGCGGAAACGTTGGCTAAAAAAGCGATCGAAATACACGATGAGATTATGCCGCAGATTTCTGCTTTCGACAAACACGATATCTTAGTAGATTCTTTACTGAGCAATCTTTCTGCACTTAAAGCCAAAGATGCAACGCTTGACACGGCGGAGACACGCCAAGAATTTCAGACGCTTAAAGGAGACCTGGAATCTGCTACAGACAAAATGATGGTCTGGATGAAAGAATACACCATGGACAGCACGGACGTGGCCTATCAACAAGCGGAGATAGACCGTATCTCGGCATTGAAAACAGAATTTGAACAGGTAGAATACGAAGCGCAGCGGTTATTGGCGCCTTTTAAGTAGTAACTATGAAATCTTATATAACAACATCCCTGGGGATGATGGCTCTTGCTGCTGTAGTATGGGGCTGCTCGGGAACAGCGGAAAAAAAGCTACCCATTATCGGCGAACGAGAAACGACGGAACGTATGGTAGATGGCCAGACGATTGTGGATACGATCTATCACCAGATTCCGGCTTTTGCATTCATCAATCAAGATAGTGTAGCCCTTACCGATAAGGATTTTGATGGCAAAGTATACGTGGCTAATTTCTTTTTCACCCATTGTCCTAGCATCTGCCCTACGATGCAACGGAATCTGCTAAAAGTGTATGAAAAATACAAAGGCGACGAACGGCTCGCATTTTTGTCGCACAGCATCGATTTTAAGTATGATAAGCCGAGTGTATTGAAATCTTACGCAGAAAAATTAGGGGTTACGAATGATCAATGGCAATTTGTAACCGGCGATAAAAAAGCGGTGTATGGCATCGCCGATCAATACCTGGTATATACGAAAGAGGATGAAAACGCACCGGGAGGCTATGATCATCAAAGTTATTTGGTATTGATTGATCAGCAAAAACGTATCCGCGGGGCTTATGATGGCACCAACGACGAGCAAGTAGCGCAACTTTTTTCTGACTTGGAGATTTTATTACAAGAACAGTAACGGAGTTGACATGCGGAATACATTATTTTCTCTTACCATGATAAGCATACTGATCGGTATGCTTATTTTTTCTTGCCAACCCAATGTAAGTATCGAAACAGCACAATATGCCGTAAATGGCCAGAAGCTCTATGTTACACATTGCCAAAATTGCCACGGTGCAAAAGGCGAAGGCTTAGGCATGCTCTATCCTCCCCTAACCGATACTACTTATTTACAGAATAATCGGTCCAAACTGGCTCATATCGTTCGTAATGGTATGACGGGACCGGTGGAAATCAACGGAAAAACTTATGAAAGCGAGATGCCGGGCAATAAGGAACTTACCGATGTGGATATTGCTTATATACTCACTTATATTACCACAACTTTTGGCAACAGTACCCAGACCTATACCCACGAAGAAGTTAAAAAAAGTTTAACAGATCCCAAGCAATAATAAGCTGTTTACGCGGTCTAAAAAAAAAGAAGGTTTCCAAACGGGGAGAATGGAAACCTTTCTAAACTAACCAATTATAAACCTAAATTATGATACCACAAAGATAAGGCGGATTAGTTGATTATGCAAATGTTTTCCGCTGAAAAGCCCATATTTAACAAAAAATTAACATTGGTGTCCTCTTAACACTAACTAACGGATATTTATAACAAATATTTGACATTTACGACTTCATAATTTCACTACATTTGCACCCGAATGAACGTTCAATTGCTAAATAAAAAAGAGGCTATCTTCGAGAGCACGCTGAAACTCATTAATGAGTATGGCTTTCACGGGACGCCCATGAGTCAGATCGCTTCACATGCTAATGTAGCTACCGGCACGATCTATCATTACTTCAATTCTAAAGATGAATTGATTATCGAACTTTTTAAGTATTGCCGGGAAAAAACAAATCTGCATATTTTCAGTTTTAATGAAGACCTCCCCTACAAGGAAAAGTTCTTTTTCATCTGGAATAGATTGGTAGATTATTACATCGCGCATAAGGAGACGTTTTGGTTCATCGAACAATTTTACTCCTCACCCTACTACGAGCTCATCAAACAAAAGAAGACCACGTATTATGGTGTGGACAAAATGCAGCAGTTTTTTGAAGAAGGCATAAAATCGGACGTTCTTCGAAACGTCAGTTTCTACACATTGATCTCCATATACATTGGGTCGGCGACCTCCCATGTTAAAATGGTGACTTATGGCTTCTGTAAGATGCAAACGAAAGGTCGCGAGGAATTAATTGAAATAATTTGGAATGGTGTTAAAAATCAAAAATATGAGGGTTAAAAAAGTAGCTTTATCGTTGTTACTTGCATGTTCTCTTGCAGGCCACGCAGAAGCACAAACAGTTCCGACTGAACAAACGGAACAACTGAATGGCAATGCAACGTTAGACGATCTTATCGAATACGCTTTACGCAACAAGATCGAACTTAAACAAGCATTTATTGATAAGGAAATCGGCGAACGGCAGATTGCTTCGGCTTTATCCGGATGGTTTCCCCAAATCAATGCCTCTGCCTCGCTCGTACACAATATCCAATTGCCTGCGATGGTGATTGGTGGCGAAACCATACGCATGGGACAAAACAACACCAGCGCGATAGGCTTTCAGGCTGATCAAGCTATACTTAGTCCGGAGTTATTTCAGGCATCGCGCGCAGCGAAATATATACGCGAACAAAATAATCTGAACGTAGAAGACACCAAGATCAATACCGTCGTAGATGTGAGTAAAGCGTATTACGACATCCTGACTTCGGAAGAAACGATCAACATCATTAACGAGAACATTGCTCGTTTACAAAGACAGTTTACCGAAGCCAACGCCCGTTATGAAACTGGATTGGTGGACAAAATTGACTTTAAGCGTGCACAAATATCGTTGAATAATGCGAATGCCCAGTTGAAATCCGCTAACGAAGCCCGCAAGTTTAAATATGATTATTTGAAATCACTTTTAAATATTCCGACGGCGGAGAATATTTCACTATCCTTCGTTGATCAGTCGCTCGAAGCAAATATTTTACTGGACACAACCGAATTGCTCAATATTGCTAATCGGGTAGAATTCCAGCAGTTGGAGACATTACGTGATATCCAGAAACTAAACACCCAATATCAGAAATGGAGTTTCATGCCGCGGTTGGGCGCGTATGCCAACTATAACATGAACTACTTCAACAATGAATTTAGTCGCTTATATCGTAATAACGTACCGAGTTCATCAGTAGGACTCTCCTTATCGTTACCGATCTTTACGGGAACGAAGCGTATACAGGAAATCCGCCGGTCAGAATTGGAAGAAAAAAGAATCGAATGGGATTTACAGAATTTAGAGAATATGATCAGCGCCGAATATTCTGCGGCGATGGCGAGTTACCGCTCCAATATGAACGAATGGCGAAATGCGCGCGAAAACATGAGTTTATCGGAAGAGGTATATAATACCATCAAATTGCAATACGACGCTGGTGTGAAAACCTATTTGGAACTCATGACGGCAGAGACCGATCTTAAAACGACGCAATTAACTTACTTAAACGCCTTATATGCAGTACTTTCTAGCAAGCTAGATATCCAAAAAGCATTGGGGACTGTCGATACTTCACGCTAACACACCTTTTATCCATCAACAACGAAATACACGAAAACATGAATAAGAATTATTTATTTTCTACATTACTTATAGGTTCTGCTTTATTTTGGCAATCTTGTGGTTCTAACGACCAAGGGCAGCAGCATGCCGCCGCCGCTGGCCAGATGGCTATTCCGGTCAGCACCACTACCGTATCACAGGAAATTGTATCAGGAAACAAGAGTTATGCGGCGAGTGTAGTTCCACTACAGGAGGCACACTTAATGGCAGAAGTATCGGGCTATGTAACAAAAATACATGTTGCGGATGGGGCGACGGTTTCAAAGGGACAAGCTTTGTACGAAATTGACCGGGTACGCTATCAAGCGGCTGTGGATCAAGCGAAAGCTAATCTAGAGATTGCGAAAGCTAATTTGCAGCGTGTAGAAAAAGATTTGGCGCGTTATCAGACACTTTCGGAACAAGATGCGATCGCGAAGCAAACCTTAGACTATGCGTTGACCGATGTCAACAATCAAAAGGCACAGATACAAGCTGCGCAGGCGGCATTGACCACAGCACAGACTAATTTAGAGCGTTCGATTATACGTGCGCCTTTTAGCGGGGCGGTGGGCATTTCGCAAGTGCGTACCGGTGCGTTGGTGTCTCCGGGTGTTACTATGTTGAACACGATAAGCGCCATCGATCCGATTGCGGTGGAGTTTCAGATCAGCGAAAAAGAGATTACCGAGTTTGCGGGTTACCAATCGGGAAAATTAGCTACTGACGTAACGGTTTCCTTGCCTAATAACAGCATCTATAGCCATAATGGGAAAATCGCTACGATGGATAGAGCCGTCGATCCGACGACCGGAAGATTAACTATCCGGGCATCCTTCAGCAACCCACAAAATGAGTTGCGTGCCGGTATGAACGTGACGATGCATGTGAAAAGCACTACAGCAACGGAGCAGCTTACCATTCCATTTAAAGCTGTACAAGACCAGTTAGGTGTTTATAATGTTTACGTCGTAAACGACAGCAGCCAAGCAATAGCCCGTCCGGTAGAACTGGGCTTGAAAGTGGAAGACAAAGTTGTTGTCAATAACGGTTTAGAAGCCGGAGAACGGATTGTAGTAGACGGTATTATGAACGTACGGAACGGTGCGAAGGTAGCAGAAACACCTGCTGAGCAGCCTGCACCCCAGAACTAGTTGTTGTAGCTTTAATTAAGTAGAATAGAATAATATGATATCAGAAGTTTTTATAAGAAGGCCCGTCACGGCAATCGTAATCTCGATATTGATTATGATTATCGGTACGATTTCCATTCTGACCTTGCCCATAAGTCAATACCCATCCATTGCCCCTCCTACCGTAACGGTAACGGCAAACTATACGGGTGCGGATGCACAAACCGTCGAACAGACGGTTACCACACCGATAGAGAGCCAGATTAACGGTACGCCAGGCATGATCTATATGTCGTCAAACAGTACCTCCAACGGACAATCTAGTATCACCGTTACGTTTGAAGTAGGTACCGATATCGACATTGCGACACTAGACGTACAAAACCGTGTAGGTATCGCAGAACCAGCTTTACCAGAGGCTGTACGCCGTTTAGGAGTAACTACCCGTAAAGCAAATACTGATATCTTGATGCTCGTATCACTGGTTTCACCAAATGGTACGCGTGATGACAAATTCTTGGCCAACTACGCCAACTTATACCTGAAAGACGCAATAATGCGGGTGAAGGGTGTGGGTGATGTAACGGCTTTCGGCCAGCCTTTTGCGATGCGCGTATGGTTGGATGCCAATAAATTGACAGCATTAAACCTGACACCGGCCGATGTATCCAACGCGATTGCAGAGCAAAACTTACGGATGCCCGGTGGTTCGGTAGGTGCGCCGCCGCAACATAATTCGCAGGTATTTGAATATCCGGTTATTACCGACTCTGATCTTTCAGAGGTACAAGATTTTGAAGAGATTATTGTAAAAACCAACCCAGTCGACGGATCTATCGTGCTTTTAAAAGACGTAGCCCGGGTAGAATTGGGACAGTTTAACTACGCCACAACCACCCGTGTAGACGGCATGACCTCTACCGGTATGATGGTAGCGCAAACGCCAGGTGGAAACGCGGTGGAAACAGCCGAAGGTATTTACACGGCGTTAGAAGAGCTAAAGCAATCCTTTCCGCCTGATGTAGATTACGTCGTGGGTTACGAGACGGTATCGGTGGTAAATGCCTCTATTGAATCGGTTATCCATACGCTCATTGAAGCGTTGTTATTGGTAACGATTGTGGTATTTTTCTTCTTGCAGTCGTGGCGTGCTACGCTTATCCCCCTTTTGGCGATTCCGGTTTCTATTGTGGGTACGTTTATTTTCTTTACGCTGTTTGGATTCTCCATCAACAACCTAACGCTATTGGCTTTCGTATTGGCCATTGGTATTGTGGTGGATGATGCCATTGTGGTTGTGGAGGCCGTACAGCACTATATCGACCATTATAAAATGGACGCCAAAGAAGCGACCCGACGCGCAATGAAAGACATCACCGCTCCGGTTATTGCGATCGGATTGATCTTAGCAGCGGTATTCGTTCCGGTAGGTTTTATCCCGGGTATGGTGGGTCAGCTCTATCAGCAGTTTGCGATCACCATCGCGGTATCGGTATTATTGTCTGCATTTATTGCACTCTCCCTTACCCCTGCGCTGTGTTCGATCATGTTGAGACCAACGGCCGTTCATAAAGACGCTAAAGGCTTAAATAAATTTTTCTACAAGTTCAACCTTTGGTTTGAGCGTGTAACCTTCAAATACTCCAAAGGGGTTAAAAGTCTGATTCGCCGGGCTCCCCTAGCGTTGATTATTTTGCTCTGCTTATATGTGGGTACGGGATACATGTTCCAGGTTAAACCGACAGGCTTTATCCCTACGGAAGACAATGGTATGTTCTTCGCTGGGGTTACCCTTCCCGAAGGATCGTCCGCTGCGCGTACCGGTGAAGTGCTGGACGAGCTGGAAGCGGATCTTCGGAAAGATTATCCGGAAATCAAACACATTACTTTGATTTCAGGTATCAACATCTTAAACCGTTCGTTTAAGTCGAATGGGGCTACCTTGTTCGTATCGCTAAAACCTTGGTCGGAACGTACACGTACGGCTGCGGAAGTAGCGGGCGGAATCATGGGGAAATACGCGCATTACGATAAAGCCAATGTACTGGCCGTTACGCCGCCGGCTATCCCGGGATTAGGTACATCCGGCGGTTTCTCTATGATGCTACAGGACCACCAGACGGTCGACATCAAACAGTTTGAAAGTGTCGTGGGGCAATTCTTGGCTGCTGCCAATCAACGTCCCGAAATAGGTATGGCCTATACCTTATTTAGCTCGAACTCACCAAACTTTAAGATCTCGGTAAACCGGGAGCAAGCCAAAAGAATGTCTGTTCCGGTATCCTCGGTATACAGTACGATTTCTGCCTACTTGGGATCAGCCTATGTAAATGACTTTACGCGTTACGGACGGAACTTCCGTGTGGTAACACAGGCAGATCAGGATTTCCGGATGAACATCGAGGACCTGAATAAGTTATACGTAAATAATGTAAGTGGTAACCCTGTTCCGTTAAGCACCCTGATTTCATGGGAGCTGGTACAGAATCCTTCCATCATCAACCACTATAACATCTTCCGGAGTATTGAGGTGAGTGGTTCGGCCGCGCCGGGTTACAGTTCTGGAGATGCTCTTCGGGCGCTCGAGGAAGTGGCTGCGCAAACTTTACCGAACGGCTATGGTTACGACTTTTCGGGATTATCGTTACAAGAAAAGCAATCGGGTAATATGACGATTATGATCTTTGCGTTATGTATCGTCTTTGTATTCCTCCTACTTGCTTCCCTATACGAAAGCTGGTCGGTTCCGTTCTCTATTCTCCTTTCGGTACCGCTAGGGGTATTTGGTGCCATCCTAACGTTACTTTTCATCCCTGCTCTAGATAACAACATCTACGCGCAGATTGGTTTGGTAACGATTATTGGTTTGGCTTCTAAAAACGCCATTTTGATCGTGGAATTTGCGAAAGAACGTGTAGATATTGGTATGCCGCTACTAGAAGCAACACTAGATGCTGTTAAGTTAAGGCTACGCCCTATTATCATGACATCCTTTGCTTTTATCTTGGGTATTATACCATTGATGTTATCGACCGGCGCTGGTGCATTCTCGCGTCAGACAATCGGTTGGACAGTATTCGGCGGAATGATGGCCGCTACATTGATTGGTATTTTCATCATTCCGATTCTGTTTTATGTGATCACAAAAATGGCTTACGGAAAGAAAAAGCTTGCTGAATTGGAAGCGAACTTCGATCCAGAAAAAGCGAAGAATTTAAGTTCCCACTAATTACTAAACAACAACAAGTGGATGAAGGTGGCCTATATGGTCACCTTTTTTTGTTTGTAGTCGTCCCTATCCCTGTCAAGAAAGAAAGTTATTGTCATCGGTAGCCTCCCTTTTGTCACATAAGGAATTACTTACTATCCAGATACTCTATTTTATAATCGCCGATATGCGTATAACTTTTGGCAATTCTCTTTTTATGTGCGAAATAATTCAATAGTCCGATTACGATCAGTATTACAGAAATCCCAATAAATATGGTTTCAATAACGAGTCCGTATTCTACGGTAGTCAAATTGTTTAAACTTATACCGGCTACCAAAAAATACATGGAGGTCCGCAAAAAAGCCAATAAAGTCGTTTGATTGGCTAAAATGGTTCGTTGTAACGCCAATTTTTCTCTTAAAATTAAATCCTTATTCATTCTTTCTCTATCGTAAGTAATTTGGTTTCTATCCCGTCTCACACTCATGCTCCCACCAGCCGCAGCAACTTATTAGTACAGAAGATCTCTGCGTTTCTATAATAAGTGCTAACGTTAGGCCCAAATTTACTATCAAGTTTGGACTTTATTAGATCTTTCTCGCGCTAAAGGTAAAATTATCAATCTTTATCCACAGAAATTCATTAACTGACCTGTAGTTCATAGGGTGGATACTTTTATCTCGGCTGAATAGGAATTAAATCGAAAGGCGTTTATGATCGCGCAGCTATCTCTCTAGATTGAAAGTTATAAAAGATAAGAGGGCTTTTGACGGAACCACGTGAGAAACTCGGCAGGCTTTTCCATCGTAGCGTAAAGCTTCCGCCTTATCACGCGCCACGTTTACGCCGGCACTTATGACTTTTCCTTCTTAGCGTATAGCTTTTGCCTAATAACGTATAGCTTTTGCCTTGTACGTATACCTTATGCAGCGGAACACATACCATGCGCATCATACCGTATAACCAATCGATCGTCTGGTATATGTTTCGCGCGTTTCGGTTAGCGTCTTATCCGATAGGCTATACGATTTGGCGCGACACGTATATCCTATGCAGCGGAACGTATACCGTGCGCATCATACCGTATAACCAATCGACCGCCTTGTATATGTTTCGCACGTTTCCTTCAGCATTTTATCCAAAAGGCTATGCAATTTGACGCGGCACGCATACCTTTTGGGCCATAACCTATAACTAATGAACGATCACGTATAGCTTTCAAGCCGTAACGTATAACAAATGAACAATCACGTAGAAGTTTTTGTCCATTACGTATACGTAACGGTAAGGAGCCACTCACCTCAGAAACCGAATTTCTGATCGTTAAACTCGCTTTTTCGACGGATTTAGGGCTGAGGTGACTAAAAGTGCAGACAAAATATCGCCTTGTGCGGAAAAATTTGCACCCACAGACCCCAAGTTGGTCAGATGCCCTTTTTATATTTGCGCAGAAAATATAGAAAGGGTTGAAATTCCATGAGATTTTTCGCTCGACTTGAATTTCGTTTAAGTAGGGAGGTCTAAAGAATTTCTGTATTTACACATCAAGATAAACTAATATTTTCGTATATCTTATCATTTTTTTACATGTGTGTATGGAGATCACTCGGATTATAGGTTCTCATGCTGATCAGCTACTGCCTCATCAACTATTGATGTCGTGGTTAAAGGGTTACAAGCGACCAAATGACAAAATCTTAGGGTTAAAGGCACAGGGCATTTTGGAACCGCTAAAAAAAGTATTATATATTGCAGGCCCCTCCATTTCGGAGACAAAGCCGGACGCTTTTTTGATAGCGAACCACCTGTTGGGGCCGAGTTACGTCTCTGTGGAAACTGCGCTATCTTTTTATGGGCTGATACCCGAACGGGTTTATGAAATATCGTCCATGACAACCAAGGCACCACGGTCTTTTAAAACAACAGTGGAACGGTTCACGTACACCCGGCTTCCGTTGCCTCATTATTCCTTTGGCTTAAATATGCTTCAACTTCCGTCCAATCAGTATGCTATTGTGGCTTCTCGGGAAAAGGCATTATGCGATAAGATCGTGACGACATCGGGCCTAATATTGAGAAGTGTCCGCAATGCCTATGACTATCTTGTCGAAGACATGCGGATCGATGAATCTGCACTAAAAGATCTGGATACTAACGCGATACAGGAATGGATTTCCGATCCACCGAAAAGAGATAGTTTAGGGATGGTTGTTAAAATGATCGAGCAATTATGATAAAAGAATGGTTAGATAGCTATAAGCCTAGGAATGAACAGGACGCTAGAGATGCGCTGAGGGAAATTATGCAGGAGATTGCACTTGCGGGTGCCCTTATTCTATCCTCTCCTGTGCAAATTCCCTACTTCAAAACAATAATCATAAGAATGTTTAAGGAACACCACTTTGATAGTGGTAAAGCAATAATGTCACGGTAGATTCATTGTCAGTGTTTCGACAATAAAGTTTCTACTGCTTTCAGAGGGCACAGCGTATCAATCCTATTATAGGTCTGGGCAGTTCTCCTTTATAAGATAAGAACCGATCCAGACCTATTTCTTTTTTCGTCTTAATTTAATTATGCTCAATCAAACAGCATTACATCCCCCTTTTCACCACAACAATATCGCTGGCATACCCATTGTTGTCTTCATGGGATAATCTGACCGCTTCACCATTAATCCAATAGGTGGCCGACCGTCTGTCCAAGGATTCGACCCCGGCGACATATACTTTACCATCCAATACAAAAATACCATTTGCTTCTGCATGGTGTGCGCCGTCCGTTAGATCTACGGCTTCACCATTCTTCCAGTAACGGGCTATACGAACCGTTCCCGAACCCGAGGAGCGGGGAACAGTTTCCCAACCGGCCACATACACATCGCCATTCTCAATAAATATAGCATTGGCCTGAGATGCCCTTTCTCCGGTACCTAAGGCAATTTTTTCGCCGTTCTTCCAATATTGAGCAACGTCCGGGCTACCAAAAGTATATCCGGCAACATATACATCTCCGTTGCCTGCCACAGCGATGTCCGTTACCTCTCCCGGCTCTCCTTCCAGTGGAACACTTGCCCCGTTCTTCCAGTACATCAAATCTCCGTCCAGCATCCCCGCTATATAAACGTCATTGTCCTTCACAGCGATGGAGCCTCCACTGGTATTACCAAGTGTTCCACTTGCCGCCGTAACCAACTCACCATTTTTCCAATACACAATAGATGTAACAGAACCAGATTCGTTTTTTATTCCACCGACATACACATCGCCATCAGATACATAGACATCCGTTGCCGAAGCAAACCCACTTGACTCGGTCAATTCCTCCAGATGTCCATCTACTTCAAAGAACGCTGTGGCACGGCTGGACGAATACACTCTTTCACCCACAACATATACTTTATTATCCGCTACGGCAATACGGTTAAAAATCATATCCGCAGCCGCTTCGTGATTGAATACATTTGGCTCTCCATTTTTCCAATAGAGTGGCTGATAATGATTCAATCCCTCTGTTCCTTCGTCACCAAGCACGTAAATATCGACGTCGTATGACGCTTCTTCTATCACGACGGTCAATGGTTCGCTGTCTTTATAGCCTTGCTTTTTCGCTACGACCGATGTTGTTCCGGGATCGGCAAAGGTATGTCGATACCCCGTTATATTATTGCCATCAATAAAGAGATCCGCATCCGCAACGGGCTGCCCGTTCGCAGTAACCTCAAATGTAATCTCCGAACCGGCGATTACCGTTGTTTCATCGGCACGAAGCTCCAATTGCACTTCTTCTTCCTCTTCGGTCACGTTGGGTTCGTGCTTTTTGGAGCAGGCCGCCATCAGGCATACAACAAGCATGCCTATCAAGCTTTGTATTATTGTCTTGTTCATCTCTAATTATTTATTGCCTGTCCCGACGACAAGCGGGTTGTTATTCATAAAAGTGTAGCGCAATACCTTGTAATGAGCCAGAAGTATCGTCTACCCGGCTATCGCTTAACGATATAGCGAGTTCGGTTCCGTTTTTTTCCGCGCGCCATTCAGCTGTTCTCATTTTACCGGGTTTGTCGTCAATACGTTCACTCGTTATCGCCCAACCATTGGTACTGTATGCTTTTGTAAAAAAATCTACCGCTTCTACCCACGTATCAGCGTACTTAAACGCTGCACTTTTACCAACCGTGGCATCTGTACAAGCCGTTAGCGTGGCCGAAGTCGGGAAAGGCACTGAGGTTTCCAAGCATTCGTTAAGCTCATTGTTGACGGTATCTTTACGGCCACTTTTGGAGCAGGACATGGAACTTATTGCCATGACTGCGATAGCAATGTATGTAAATCTTATCATTTTCATTTGAATAATTTGTTTTTTAACGGCAATGAAGCTTGCATGAGCTATTCATGTTCTTTTTTGAGCAGCAGCTCATGCAGGTTTCATCTCTGTATAATATCCATTTGTTTTTTATTTGCGACACGATCAATCCATGTCCTTTGTAAAAGGCAGTTCCGTTCTAAGGAGCCGCAACCACGATTTCGCCGGTCACATCGACTTCCTCGCCGTCCGCTCCCAATTTAAACTTCCCGCTGAAGCTTAGCGTGAAGGACGCTACCGTCCCCTCTTCGCCGGCAAAAGAATAGTCATGTTCTTTATAGTTTTTCAATGTCATATTGACGGGCCCCGCAGGACCATATTTATTCTCCTCCGTCCGTTTACCGAAGGTAATGCCTACGCCGGATTCCGGAATAGTGGGTTGATTACTGTCGTCCATGGCCAGTCCTATTCCAAATTGAAAATCACCAGGCACGTCCTGTAAAATCCCAGCCAACACCTTGCTGCTTATTTCTTCACTGTATTCCACAAAGGAAACCGGGTGATAGGCCTCAACTACCCCGGGGGCATAGCTCGGCACACTGCCTTTATAGGTCTCACCTCCGGCTATCTCGACATGATAGGTATGCATATCGGACGAAGTCTCCTCGTTCTCATTTTTCTCTCCTCCTTTGGAGCAGGCTGTTATCAAGCATAGAACCACCATAGTCATTACTGTTTGTACAATTGTCTTTTTCATAGTCTTTCTGATTGTTATTGTTATATTGATGTATTGTATTGATTTCTTTTCTAACGTTTTGATATATAGTACCGTTAATACTTATAGACAAATTCAAACTCCCCATCGCGAATGTCTACTGTTTCGCTATTAAAATTATTCATCCCCGAACGCTCAAAAGTACCTTTCACGTAATAATAGGTTTCATCTCCGTCCGTGCCAATCGACTTATAGTCCGTGACGGTTATCACTCCCGATGCGTTCCGGTTAAATCCGGCACCATCTTCGCTGTTACCCATAATGGCTTCATAATGTACAAAAAACGGAGTCTCATTGTGATCGAACGTTCCTGTCGTTGGTGTTAAAGGGACGACTACACGTACCCTATCCCGTCTGTGTTCTTCGACCTGCTGATGTCCGATAATCCCAACGGAGTTGGATAAGCCGTAAACGGCAATCCTGACGTCCGCATAATTTACTTTTTCCCCGTTTACATCGCCCGTTATTGTACCGCCTACTTCCAGTGGGATATTTTCCTCTTCCGGTTGGGGATTATCATTTTTACTGCAAGAGAAAAGTAAAAGTGAAACGATGATAAGTGTGGCAAATAAGTATGTTTGTATTAAGGTTTTCATTTTCAATATTATATTATACCGTTTATTATTTTCTGAAATACCTTGTTTAGTTCAATGCCTGTACGATGACCTCATCGATGACCAACAGAATCTCGGGGTAAGCAGATAGGTTGATGAATGCAATCTGTCCCCTGAAATTCCCGGGTTCCTGATAAACAGGCATAGGCTGGAAACTAAAAAATCCATCTTCGGTAGCTTGGGCGTCTGAGACCTTGTGTTTAAAGGTTACCTCCAGGCCTGTAGCACAAAATTTCTGATGAGAAACTTCCGCTTTAAACGTTTCTGATGACATTAATTCTTCCGTCACGTTTTCCCCTGATTGGGCATCCAGTAATTTAAATTGGAAATTCACCTGCTGATTTTCTACCATCGACACGGTGGGCGTATATAGCTTTCGCTTGTTTTTGTCTCCCTTATGAAGATGGATTGCAATCGCTTTTGAGCCTCCGATCCCCTTGTTGGAAATCTGTACAGAATCTGGCAAATGGCTAAAGTTCCAGCCTTGGTCGGCCAGATCCCTCGTGCTTTGCATCCCTTCAAAATCGAACCGGTTCAAGGAATTTTCTGCTAACAATTCGTTGTTGGTTACTCGGTTGACATACACCACCTTGTTGTCGGACAAGTCTGTGTCCAGAGGTTTTGGTTTCACTGATCTGTCTTTCAGGTAGGCCGGTAAGTCAACCATATACGATTCGACGGTCACTTCATACAATCCGGCTTGAGACAGGTTTATGGGGTCAAACTTAAATCGGATCCAGCCCGGTGTAAAGGCTTTGAACTCAAGGACGGCTTCCTCGTTGAGCAAAACCATCCCATCCGACAGCCTTTTGATCTGAACGGCACCGAATATGGCCTTGCCTTTTTTGTCAAAATCAGCTCCTCTGTTTTCCACCCGAAATTCAAATTTTGTAACCTTATCTTGTGGACAATTGGAGAAAGGAATATAATCTCCTCTTGGGTGTTCGGGGATCGTGATGTATTTTATGCCAATATTGATGCCCTGTGCAAGCGCTTCCGTTTCGTTATCCGTTATTTCCGGCTGTACAAAATCTTCTGCTTCCGAAAAATCTCCTCCATTCCCCCCAATCGTTTCGCCCATACCGAAGCCATCGGCGTTGCTCCTGTTGCCATTGTTGCTACAAGCAAGTAACCATAGCGGGGTAATGACCAATAAGACTAAAAGATAGATTTGTGTATAAACTTTCATTTTCCCTTGTTTTTAAGTAATAGTAAGCACCTGTTGAAAAAACCTGCGGTTTCGCATGAATAAGCGGAAACCGCAGGCACTAAAGATTACTTAATTCTAAAATTGTATCCGATCCGCAGACCGATAAAACTCAAATTCTCTCCCGATTGGGTCAACCCTTGGTAGCGTGCGGATATATCGATATTTCCCAGCATGTATCCTAGCCCCGCTGCATAGCCGAATGAAGTATTAGAAGCTGAGCCGCCGAAATCCATTCCACCACCACTTGCTTTCAAGTTGACTTTATTGACCGATAGACCTGCTTGGGGTTCTAGATACAGCGCACCGAAGCTATGTCTATACACAGCAAAAATTGGCGATATACCCATGGAGCCACTCATCATATCGTCGTAATCGTCTTTCAGTCCGAAGCGCTGATAGCCGAGGGTAAGACCAACTTGTCCCGCTTCGCTAATGCCGTACAAGCCTTTCACGGTGGCACCATAGCCGAAGCCATATACATCGCCGAAATCACCAATAGGCAGACCGAAGTCTAAGCCGGCGTTGATGTCGATGTTGCCTTGTTGGGCTTGTCCTGATAAAACGGTGGATACTGTAAGTAACAATCCAAATAGTACTTTTTTCATGATTAATTTGTTTTTAGTATGGGTTAGTAATTTATTCTAGTTTGTTGATAACCTGCTGTATTGAATGTAAAATCCGTAGGCTTTACCTCCACACATTCCATGACCATTTTCTGCTTCTTACCTTTTTTTTCCATGACCTCCATGTACATCACGAGGCCTTCGGCATCGAAAAGTCCTTTTAAATTGGACGGCAGCAATACCTGTTGCTTTCTATCCCCTTGAAACAGGTTTAAGCGTATTCCATTTAACGTGGTATAATAAAATACAATACGGTTTTCGTCATCCTCCAGCTGTTTACCTTTGCAGCGGTGCCCGGCGATCGTTTTATTCGGCAGGTTGGTGATGTTGTAATTCAACAGGTCGGCAGCATCCGATCTATCCTCTTCCTCATCGCCATCGTACCGCATCGATACGGAGTTGGCGATTTTATTGCCGTTGAGGTCCATAAAGGTGTGCATTGTTTCCGTCTCCGGATCCATGACGGTAAACATATTCGCTCCTTGCTGGTCAATTTTCATTCCCGTATAGGAGACGCTGGGCGCCAGGTAATAATCCAATGTCGCATCTGCCCCTTCCTTACCTGTCGAGACTTTCATCTTATACCGGTGCGTGAAGGTATAGACATCGCGATAATCCGAAATAGAGGCGTCCCAGTGCGGCTCTTGCTCCTCCCCCTGTGGTTGTCCGGCCTTTTTCTTTTTCGGTTTACCATCCACGACGTCATCAATTCCTTCTCCCACTTTTTGAGAAACTTTCTGATCTGTTTTGCTCAGTATGGTGCGTTCAGCTGCTTTGGCCGCGCGCTCCCCTATTTTCTTGAAAATCTGTGCGTCGGCAGACTGCAGTACACCGACCAACACTATCAAGAGTATAGTTTTCTTTGTTAATTCCATGCGATTTACATTTATGGATACAGTATGTTGTTCCTTTATCTTGGTTATTAATCCTTTAGTTTAAAATGTTGCTTCACCTGCTCGTAGTTGTTAAAATCAACGGTTTTGGCAACGGTATGGAATACGTCAGCTTCGATAACGACAATGCGGATGGTGACATTTGATAATGACGATGTCCCGATTGAACGAGAAAACTGCACGTAGGTATCCACTTCTCCAGTACTGATATACGCAGGACCAAAATAACATCTAAAATAACTGGTTCCGTAGATGTAACCGGGGAGTGGCATCCAACTGTCGTTGTTGTTAGGTTGTGCATATACGTGAACCATGCTCTTTTCAAGTACATCATAGGGTAGATTACGAACGACAAATGCTGTTGTCGCTCCCAAATTGACCCCAGTTTTAGTAAACTGTATGGTATTCGCGAGTTTAGCAATAAGGCTCCAACTCGAAGTGCGGTAATAAAGTGTTTTCGTTAAGCGGTTAATGTAGAAGTCACCAGCCTTACCTATACTGCTGGTCGGATCGGCGGTTCCACTAAGGATCACATAATCTGCTTCCCCTTTATCACCTTTCTCCCCCTTGTCTCCTTTCGCCCCGGTAGCGCCCGTAGCCCCGGTGTCTCCCTTATCACCCTTATCACCTTTTGCTCCCAGAATACTTTCTCCATTTCCCCATCCCGAACTGCTTTTGGGGCCAAACAGCACATAGGTACTGGTATTGATGTAGAAATCGCCTACACTCCCTTGTTCGGCAGTGGGGTCTGTATTGCCATTTAACACCGTTGCACCGTCTTTGCCGGCGATACCTTGTTCGCCTTTTTCTCCCATCGGGCCTTGCGGGCCCATCTCGCCGTCCTTACCGCACGACACCAGTCCCATGCACAGCATTACTGCTATCGAGTAAAATAATCTTTTCATTGTTAAGTTCATTTATTGTTTATAAATCGTATAAACAGCTACTCCTTGTAGCGATGTTTCTACATCTTAGTGTAGCCGACCGGTAGAAGTAAACATCGCTTTTGATTAATTTTTAATATTTTTGGAATTGATGTTTACATTTTAACCGCAAACTCACTAAATGAATAAAGAGCGACAGTGGATCCAATCCCTGCAAAATGGCGATACGGTTATATTGGACAAGATATACCTACAGTATAAAGGTGGCTTTTTGGAATTTGCCAAGCGGTATCCAATAGATCCAGATATGGTGCTGGATATATACCACGACAGCGTAATCGCTTTATATGAAAATATCGTACAAGGAAAGCTGAACGGGTTGAAAAGTAGCATCAAGACATATCTATATGCGATAGGAAAATTCAAGATTTTCGCTTATCTCAAGTCACCGAAACAGGAAGTACTAAGTGACAAGGAACTCATGGAGCAAATCAATCTATTCGAGATTGATACAGCAGAGGAAAGGCTTAAATTACTTCAACGAGCCTATCTTCAATTGGGTCCCAAGTGCCAACAGATGCTACACCTGTTTTATTACAAGGGATTAAAATTAGAGGACATCCAACGGGAGATGTCTTATGAATCCAAAGACACAGTGAAAAGTCAAAAATCAAGATGTTTGAAACAATTAAAGGAAATAATCCGAACAAATGGAAAAGGATAAAGAGCTACTGATAGAAGCGTACTTTACAGAAACGCTGACCACCAGTCAACAAAAGCAGCTGGAATGGCTGTTGCAACATGATGTAACTTTTTCAGAAGTATTTAACTTTGAGAAAGAAATACGGGATACCCTCATATACAATAAACGGCAAGAGCTCAAAGAGCGGTTCCGTACCTTAGACAAACAGGAAGTGAAGCCCGTTCGAAAACAAGCCAGATGGTGGTATGCCGCGGCAAGTATATTGATACTAATCGGTGCAACTTGGTTCTTTTTGGACAAACAGTCTGAGGTGACGGCAGAGAAGCTGTACGCACAATACATGGAACCTTATCCAAATATGGTGACCCCTATGGTACGGGGCGATATTCCTGCCGATAAAGTCATGTCGGAAGCCTTGATGTTGTACGACAAGCGTGCATACTCGGAATCCGCAGTACTGTTACAACAGGTTTACAATGAACACCCCAATGACCAGACGGCTTTTTACCTTGCTATTTGTCAATTAATGTTGCAAAAACCGAGGGAAGCGATAACGCTATTGGAAGCAAGGGACTGGAAAGATACCTCCTATTTTTCTCCCGTAGTCGTCAATTGGTATTGGGGCTTGGCATATCTTCAACTGGGCGACGTCAAACAGGCATTACCTCGCTTCAAACTCGTCGCAGAGTCTGACGATAGCCTGTCTGCCGAAGCCCATAACGTTGTGAACGCATTGGAAAACAGCTCGTATTTTTAATTTATATCAACTTGGAACGACTACAAAACACGGGGTCGGTAATTCCGTCTTCGCAACAGGAGCAATAAGACAATTAAAGCAAGTCCTCCCACGATAGGCCAAAGATACCAATGCAAAACTCCCGTGTCATCCAACGGATCGGTATTGCCGTTGACGACAAACCCTGCCCAAAAGAACGGATGGCTTTTCATCGGGTTATTCGCCAGAAAATCACGTTTTGCCAATGTAAGCGATTCTACTTTTGAATGTCCGGCTTTGAGGTGTTCGTAAAAAGACAGCATGATTTCTGCCGTTTCCTCATCGGGGACTTCCCATAAACTGTACACGGATGAACGAACACCAGCGTATGTCAATGCACGTGACAAACTCATCAGACCCTCGCCATTTTCAAGGTTTCCCATTCCCGTGTTACAGGCACTCAATACGACAAGCTCTGCCGGAAAATGTAAGCCATACAGCTCATGATAATATAAGTGTTCTTCATTTTGAAAAACAAGGCTTGAATGGAGGTGGTTGCTTTCGTCCAACAGGGCGTGCATAGCGAAGTGATAAATCTTATAGGCTGTAGCTTGCTGTAAAAAATCGTGTTTGGTTGCCTTTATCCCACGGTATAAATTGCCTCCAAAATGTTGTGCAAGTTGGACTGCCTCGTGCGTTGCCCCTGTGATATCTTGCAGACGATTTCGGTTTACAGGGTGATTATCGGCAAAAGACAGCATATAATCCGATGAATATTGTGGCGCAAAAGCAGCGAAATACTGTTTCCCTTTTGCAGATGAAACGGCTTTCCGCTGTAAGAGCCACAACCGCAGTCCGTGTGAATAACTAATCGGGCACATCGTAACCAGTGGTCGCTTCGATTCAGAATGAATCAAGGTTTCAAAAGGAAGATAATTTAACTTATTATCGGGAATAATAACCAAATTTTTCAATCTATCCAATGGTAGCTTTAGCGGTTCTATCAATACCGCATATAGCTCTATGGCCTGTCCAACATAATCGTGGTGTTTGTTTTTAATCGTTTCGTAATATTGTTCTGTAAGGGAAAGCAGGGTATCCTTGTTCCCTAATTTTAGAATCGAAATTTCGTCTTTGTGCAGGGTGTAAGCATAGAGGTTTTCCTCGGCTACCACATAACGCACGATATACTCCTGCTCCTGCAATTCCGACTGTACTTCTCTGATGTCGAATGTGCTTCCAAAGAAAGGAAAGTGCCGGTCATCTGCCTGCTGTATTTTTGCCTCTACATCCATCAATGCAGTTTGCAGAACTTCATATTCCTTTTCTGTATGCTTACCAGCCTGTTCATATCCGGCTATTTCAATTTGAAGTAGATTGCGCTCGGTAAATAAGCTGTCAGGTATCTGCAGGAACCGCTGGTATTTAGCTTCAAACTCTTTAGCGAGGTGTTGCGAACGATTGTTTTCCATGAGATTGACCAAACTAATTTCATCCGCTGTGCTTCCCCCCAAATGGAGCGAGAGTAAGCCCTCGTTGATTGCGGTATTGGTCATATTCAACCAAGGGTTATACGCACCTTTCTGATAATAAATATGGAAAAGATTGGCTGCCAAATTATAAAAATGTTGAGCCAGTTGACCGTGGGCAGGGGCACTACTGCGTTCATATTCATTTTTATACAAGCTGGCAGTCTGCTTTAATGCATTCACATAATATATATCGTTACGTTGTTCAAAATCACCCAACTGTACAACAGTGGGGTCGGTTATTGGCTGGTCTAACAAAATAGACATACTTTTAAGCACTAATTTTTCTGCTTCGGGAAAACGTTCGCTCTGTTGTAGTACGTCGCCCTTTTTGAGGTAGAGGTTAATCAAATTAAACTCTCGGATATCCATTTCATGACCAATCCCGATAGCTTGGTCGAGGTGCGATAGTGCCTTTTTTCTATCCTTTTCTGCCTCCAGATAGTAACTGACCAATCGGGAATGAAAAATCATTTGGTTATAGCGGTCGCCGAGCCGGATGCTTTCTCGCATACCAAGATCGAGATATTGCTTTTTTTGCTTGCGCTCTTCTGGATCGTCATAATCTACCAACGGAGCAGCGGCATGGCTAATTGCGGTAAGTAGGTAAGCAGAAAACCGCTTTTGGTCATCCACGTGCATATCCTTGAAATGTGTATGCAGGCTGTCCAAATGGGCAATTCCCCCGTCTTTGTCACTTATTAAATCGGTGTACAGGATGTTTAAGCGGTGCTTTTCAACATGGTAAAAAGGTTTGGGCCTCGCTGTTTCTACCCCCTTTTTTCCGTTTGCAAAACCGTCCTCGGCAATCCATTGGTCAAAATTGAAATTGATGGTCGTAATCAATTCTTCCGCAGCTTGCTTATCTCCATATTGCCTATATAACCGCAACAAGTTGCCATATAACGAAATTAGATTTCTTTTGTCTACATCATCGATAGACTCCCAAAGGTTTTTTGCTTTTAGGTAACTCTCTTTTCGCTGGGTAAAAAAACCTGTTTCGGCATGTGCAACGCCAATATTGTTATAGGCCAGCGCGATGTCATCCCGTACATCTTGTTCTCCGGTCTCCTGTATCGCTTCATAGCGTGCTACGGAACGATGGAAATAATCGATTCCTTGCCAATACTGTCCGTCCTTATCATATATATACCCAATATTGTAAATCAGGTCGGCTTCTTCTTTAGGCAGTAAATTACCTATAAATATTGCTTCGCACGCCAACGCAATGGGAAGAGCCTCTTTCCATTTACCTCTACTACCAAGGTTTAAATATTGCTGTTCATATTCCTCATACAGTACGGATACCAGACTATCATTATGTGTGTGTTCTTTTGGTACAACGTGCTTCAAGCTGTCCAAACGTTGCTTCATTACGGCTTCGTAATGACCTTTATTGTTGACATCGTCTGTTCGGGGGATTTGTGCGTTACCATCGGTACACGACAAAGCAGCAGCACATAAAAATAAAATAAGCTGAAAGGTTTTTAATGTCTTATTAGTCGATATGGTCATTATAGATTTAACGAAAATAGCATATTTTACTCTGTTTTACAAAACGACAGCTATACATTATTTTTTTCAAATGCGTCACTTGGTAGTATATTTTTATTTTTTCGGCTTCGTTGTCGTCCATATAAATATAAACCATGCACCATGACGGAAAAGAATTAAAAGCGATACTAGATTTAGATAGAACATTTATTCATGATAGTTTAAAGAATGATACAATAGGATTAAGATATTCTTCCGTTATAAGGTTGCATGACATTAATACAAGTATATTATGGGAATATCCTGAATATGAACAATTGATTGAAGATTTACTTTTAATAATAGAAGAGAAGGAAAGTTTTTTCTCAATCATTGAAGAAGACATTTTTGCTTTATTTGGTGTTCGAAAAAACACCTCCGATTTAACGCCAAAAAAGAAATCACTTATCTTAAAATTGACACAAAAATATTTTGACAATAAAAGATTGGTTTTAATGTTAATTGAAGTGTATATCAGAAGAAAATAGAGTTTTACCAAGATATTTTAAAAATGATTAATTCGCTTCCTAATATCCTTGACTACTCAGAACACATAGATTATTTTGAACAAAAAATAGTGTGGAAAAAAATGGATATTGAGCGAGAGATAAAAAGATATTTTATGGATGAATTTTATTAATAAGGGATTAAGCTATTAATATTTTGTTACAATACCGCCCCCCTTTTAGCCCCCTTAAAAAAAATAAAACCCAGTAAGTTAGCAACTTAAAGGGTTTTTCAGTGCGCCCACCTGGGCTCGAACCAGGGACCAAAAGATTATGAGACTTTCGGCCTGTACCTTTTTACACGGTGCAAAATCGTCGTTTCCGACTTGCAGAAGCAATATATGAACAATTTTTGGAATCGTGAAATTTTGCTCCGTAACACATTTGTAACGTTTTTCAAAGCTTTATATTATTTTCACAAAGTCAACGCCAACTCTAGATGGATGACCAAACGCATGATTCGCTATTCTCTGAGCATAGTCACTTCTCAATGTTGTAATGTACTCGACATTGATATAATTGAGATTCTGTTCAGCGCCAGTTTTGGACATCTTGTTTGTAATATCCCAAATTCTTATTGTGTTGTCAACAAGTTTGTTACTCTCAACATTATAAACTTTAGGTTTGATGTAAAAAGGTTTATATAAAAAACCTTTGTATGCTTTCAACTCTGCTTCCAACTTTCTACAACTAAACTGTTCTTCTGATTCATCATCTAGTTTTTTGATTTTATCTTTTTTTACAATCTCTGTATCCCCCCAATGAACAACCTTATTATTAGGAAGAAAACTGAGAAATGCTGTATCCCCTAACCTCAACGCAGTCTCTAAATCAGGAAACTCTTTCCCCTTAGCGAAATAATAATTTGACTCTATTTTGTTCGGATAATAACAATCACATAATGCAGTAATGCATAAATAATAATTGTCATTAACATCTTTGAATACATCTCCGAAATTTAAATTCGGAATATCTTCAGGGGTTATGCCTTTTACAGTCACTGAATTATAAAAAACATTTAATTGAAATAAATCTTCTTTAGTAGCAACTTCCTTTATCTCATCACTTTTATTTTTTAAAAATTCAGAATCAAGTAGTTTGAGTTTAGCAGTTCTCAACTTCAAAGTAGCTTGCTCAAGTAATAGCTTTTTGATAACTATACCAAAAGTTTTATCATCTTTTATATGGTTCCTAAATTGGAATAGTGCTTCTGTCGAAGATTTCAATATTGTTTCGTCAATGAAACGTTCGTTCGCATTGAAAATAGATTGCATCTCTAAGCCAAGTAGCTGAAAAAAACTACTATTACTTTTTATGATTTCATTAGAGATTCTCTGAATTAAATGCTTATAATCAGAGTCGTCGTTTTCCTTTTTAATAGCTAACACAAATGTGTTATTTATTATGAAAGAATTAGCTCCAGAATAGATGACCTCATGATTAATTACAGATCCATCTTGAAAAAAATATACTTCTTTATTGAGAGATATTCTTATTAAGTCAAGTATAGTTTCCTTAGGCTTATTTCTAAATCTTTCAATCGGAAAATCTTCAACAGAGATTTGATTTTCATCGAAAAAAGTATCAATACTATTGCTCGGATTTTTATAAAAGCTTTCAATATCTTCAATAGTGATATACGAATAAGTATCCTTAATGGTTTCAGCATCTTCATCTTGTAAGCCAGAGAAATAGGCTGTTAGATAAATTGGTATATTATCGAAATTTTTTGATCTCGAATATATACAACAAAAATTTATATAAGGTATTTCTATTGATTTAGAAAGTAGTTCTAAAGAGTATTGCTGACCATCGTCATTATCTAACTCCCAGTCTAATAGGATCAAATCTTTTCCAGAAAACAAATAGTTTATTAGCGCAGTATCGGTCAAATCGTCTTTTTCAAACTTATGGACTACTAAACTTTTCCCATTCTTTTTAAAAGTTTTAAACAAATCAACAGATAGCTTTTCTTCGACCACCTGTGTGTTTATGGGAGTTTCAGAAAAGAAATCTTTTGCCTTTTCATCAATAAATACAGCAGAATTAATTGATGAATTCAATATATCAATTGCTTTTTGACTATACATTTCCGACGGTTATTTGGTTGATAACGAAGCAAGCTCCGTTTAAAGAATTATACTTTTTATCATTGGTCGCGTAAATATCCAATCCGGATTCGTTTAAACTCTGTTTTGATAGGTATAAGCCAATCCCTCTTCCATTTGGACGTTGTGAATAAAAGAGTTCGAAGATATTAGTTAATCGGTAATCGGGTATTTTTTCGCCAGAGTTGGCAACAACAATTTCATTTGTATCTGACAAATAGTCCAGTTTTATTGTCCTTTGCTCCTTATTACGCATCCAATAAATAGCATTGTTAATAATATTTATGAAAACCGTATGAATTACTGGCTCTTTAATAGTTATTGAATGTTTTTTGAAAGATTCTGACACATCGAAGCCAATATTATATTCTTCGATCTGATTTTCGAAAAATTCAAGTAAATAATTATAAATGGTATTACAAGAGACATCTTTCGCCAAAGCCCCAGATATTCTGTACAAGGGTGATAGTAAAGCATATTTATCTTCTAATTGTTTGAAGTTTTTTTCTAAAAAACTAAACTCCTTAATAGAATTAATCATGTTATTCTCACTCAAAACACCTAGTTGGTTATTGATTTTTGCATATAACTGATTAAATTCATGATCGATAATCTCAACTGCAATCCCTAATTGTGCTGTATCCCGTGTCTGTTCCCACTGATATTTCATTTGCTCGTATTGAGCTTTGTAAGCACCTTGCACTTGCTCCTCATCAATATCAAAAGACAGACGTTTAATATGGTCTACTAGCGGAAACAATGTTTTTCCAGCCTCTTCAAATAAATTATTATATTGCTTTTCAATTTCATCAGTAAACTGACGTACTTGCTCTTTAGAAACTATACCTCCAATAATTCTTTCTTTATTTTCTGAAAGAGCACTAATTAATCTTCTTGACCTTTCTCTATAATTTTTTGATAAAAAAGAAAATTTATCATCAAGCTGTTGTCTATAATCGTTGAGTGCTTTTTCTAAAGAAGAAATGTAGCTGTTGTATTTTTTTGTAAAATCGATCTTTAAATCTCGAATTTCTAACTTATCTTGCGCTTTTTTATTTAATTGTTCTCTTTTAGGAGACACTTGCTCAATATAATTATTCAATCGATTTTCAAACTTGTATAATCTTTCTTTCTGGGTTTCTGTTGGCCTATAGCGCTTAGGAACTTTGGGAATTAAATTTCTAAGCTCAATGTCCATTTTTTGAAGTTCATCTAAAAGTCCTTCGACTTCTGAATATGCAACATTTATCCCTGCAAGTTTTTCATCCAAGGCGTTAAGCAAATTTTCATATTTGCTCTGATGTTCTTCCAGTCTTTTAGGGTAATCATTTAATGATTTAGTAAATGCTATCTTATCAGCTTTTTCTCGAGCTCGATCTGCTTTGAGTGCTTCGAACTCGTCATTCAATTGCTTCTTTTTATCTAAAAACAAAGATTTTTTTGCTTCTGTTGCAAAATAATCTAGAGCCAATGCTTTGAAAAAATTGATGGCATCGCTAGTGAACGCCCTGTATTGGGCATTATTTATTAAGCCTTCCCTGCTAGACTTATCTTTAAGATTTTCATTTCGTTGTCTGGTTATGTCAAGATAGCCATACATTCTTCTGTAAGAAAAATAAGCTGTCCCTGCCCTTTTGGAACGTCTTTCTTCAAATCCTAAAAAGTCGGCATTTTCACGACCATAAGGCAAAACCCTAAAGTTATCTCTAAAAATATATAAACCGCCATATTCACTAACTTTAGCTTTCAAGGCATTGAATTGATTTTCAGTTAGTGTAGAGGATTTTTCTTCTCCTTGGGAGTAACCCAACTCCAAAGGAATTTTTCCATAAAAACTTCTTTTATCTTTTTTACGTGGATTCGTGTAGGAATAATCAATTATTTCGTCATATATTCTGATAACTCCTTGAAATGTTCCGTTACCGTCAAATTCACCCTTGATATATACGTCTGCCAGATCAAAATCAGATTTATTAAAGAAATTGCCTCTTGAATCTAACAAGTCAAAAGCTTCCTGTTTAGCATTGATTATAAAGGTATTGTTTATACTAAAGTTTAAATCCTTAAAAGGATTTGTAAAAGCTGTAAGGCTGGAAATAACGAATTTGCGATCCTCTAATCCATCTTCATCTTTATCAGACAAGTCAATTATCTGATCAATCGGATTGAATGTTAAGAATATCGTACCGTGACTATTTTCTTCAATATAAAATTTTTTTAGCTTGTCTAGAATCGGTTGTTCAAGTTTAGCATTTTGACTGTCTGTTATAATTTCCGATTTTAACTCAATTTGTTTGGCTTCCCAAATAGGCCTATTATCTAAATCTTTTTCTTTATCGAAGTTTTTTAGAAATGAAATTTTAAGACTAGCGAAAGATTCTTCAATCGTTTCTAAACTCTCAATTGATTTTATAGGGATAATAATATCATCTAAAAATAAATTATAGTTCTCCAATAACCTCCAGTCAAAATACACGGCCTGCAAAGGATATCCGATCTTTTTAGTAAGCATGAACATCGGATTACCTAGATAGGCTATTGATAGCCGACCAATACCTTTTTCTCCCGCTTTAATACGAGGTCGCTTCCATAAGGTGTTTTCTGATTCAACATCCTGTTCAGCCCTCGATTTTGAATCAGTACCTAAAACTAACCATTTATCAAGAATATCCGAATTAGACATTCCTTTTCCGTCATCTGATACAATAAAATAATTACTTTCTAAACCATTGAAATCTTTTTTGAATAACTCTGCTGATAGATTATCAGCGTACGCATCATAACCGTTCTTCCAAAGTTCTGTGATAGCGGTTGGTAAATCGGCAATTTGCCCTTTCCCTAATAAGTCAACGGCTCTAGCTTTGGTTCTAAACTGCATTTTTGTGGTTTTGAATTATTGCTTTACCAATTGCAGACGCATATTTAGGTGGAACAGCATTGCCAATCATCCTCGCGGTATTCGCAATGCTCGTTGACTTAAATATGTAACTTTTAGGAAAAGATTGCAAAACCGCTCCTTCTCTCAAAGAAATAGCTCTATCTTCTTCTGGGTGCCCGAATCTCCCGTTTGATAAGCTAAAAAACTTTGTTGTTATTGTAGGAGATGGTTTGTCCCACCACATTCGACCATATACATCTTTAAAACCATCCGTTTTCCCTTTGTGACATTTTGGAACCAATCGCTCATTATTTACATAAGCTAGTCTCGTTCCTCCATTTTTGGGCGTAATTGCAAGTCGATCCAAATTTATTTTTTTTAGTCCCGCAACAGTATGTAAGAAGTCGGTGTTATCTTTATGGCCATGTGAAACTTTCGGGAATCCATTGTGCTCACCGATAACATCCCTAACTGTCACTTTCTTGCCTGTTATTGGAATGGGCATAATTTCCTGAGTAGTGACTCTGTTAGCTATTAATGTAAACCTTTTCCTGTGTTGCGGAACACCGTACTCACTTACTTCGTGAACATCAAAATGGACTTTGTATCCATTTGTCTTCAACCACCTTACAAATCCTGCCAATCCGCTAGCTCTTTTCTTCCTAAGAACTCCTGGTACATTTTCCACTACAACATATCCCGGGTTAAAATACTCTACGAAACGTCTAAACTCTTTCAGCAGGTTTTTGGATTTCTTCGACTTCTTTTTATCTGTGTATATAATACTCCAAAATTGACAGGGACTACAGCCGATGAGTACAAGTTCATCATCATTTTTCTTTAATGACAACCTGTTTTGCAATTCAGTTTCTTTCAATTCAAACACATCAGCATGGATAAATTCAGCTTCTCGGATATTGGCTTTATAAGTTTCCATACAGCTCTCATCAACGTCTATACCTGCGAGAATTTTTATTCCCACATTTTGCATACCATAACTCATCCCCCCGCCAGAGCAAAAAAAGTCTACAGCCTTTAATTTTTTTTGATTATGCAAGTCTCGGTTTATTTGTTTCATACCCAAATTAATCGGTTTGTATGTTTTTATTTTTCATGCAATATCCCTTTACAAGTCGAAAATGCATTCGTTATCTTTATTCATCATTTTTTGTTGATACTAATAGGCTTCTTACATTGACATCAAGAACCCTTGCTATATCAAAAAGTGTTTCGACAGAGGGCTGTCTTGCATTATTACACCATTGAGAAACAGTTGCTTGGTTTTTACCCAATGTATCTGCAAGCCATTTATTCCTTTTATTCACCTCTGCTAATACGATTCTAATTCTGTTCAATTCTTTGCTAGTCAAAATTATTTGTATTTTACGCAAAAATATACAAAAATTAAATAAATATCATTACGATGAAGCTTAAAATTGAAAGATTTTTTTAGTAACCTCCTAATTATTTCTAAATCATCTACAAGATTTTATAAGATCTAGGCTCTAAATAAAATGAAAATAAAAACCCCTGACCCAATAAAGGATCAGGGGTTTGGATGGACTGGTTTAGATTAGCCCATGTTTGTAAAAGATTGATAGAACGTTTCAAATGGTGCTTTTGGTTTATGGGTTCTGATACCTGCACGGATACCCGATAATTTTTCAAAACGGTTCAATGAAAAAATACTGACCGGAATACGATACTTCTTTTTGTTGCAGTAAAACTCTCCGTGGTCATCAACAAGACTAAACCTTGCGTTCTTACCAAGTTGCCACGTCGCTACTTTACAGTCGGCTACACGGCCACTTATTCCCCCATCGAATACCGTATGTATTTTAGCGTTTGGGAAAAGGGATTTTAGCCACGTAAACTGTTGTTTGGATGGCAACAAACCCAATGAAACAAATGCGCTCAAACAAGGTGAATTAACCCAATTAGGGTAATAATGGCAAAAGCACAATATATCGCTTGCAGAATGACCGATAAAAAGATGGGTGACGGATACAGGCAAGCCGTCCGTCACCAACCACATACCTTTACAGACCGGAATACGGACACCATTTTCACTCCAATGCTCTTGGGCTATAATCTGATTTTCCAATGTATAAGGAAACAGAATTTTATCCTCGACCACGTGGATATTAGGTGCAAAGAAGTTCCGTACTTCGGGCTTTAATCCGAGAAATACCATTACCTCGAAACGGTACGTCCGTAACCTCTACTTTCCTGTTTATCACGAAGATTTTGCACAAGGTCTTGAACGGTTTTCTCGTTACCGTGTTTTTCTTTTTTATCGGCCATCATCATGTCGGTCAATGCGCGGTTATATCCCTCGCTATATCCCTCGCTCTGCGGTTCAATCCTACCTTTTAGGTTATTGATACCTCGGAAAACTAAGTAAGATATACCACCGTCTAATAGCACGGATAAGATAAGCCGTTTCCGGTCTGAACGGATACCCTTATTGTCTGTTGCCGAATGTTGGATTTTGGTTCCGTCTTTGAGTTCCACTACTTCACCGTTACGGAAAGCCTCCTGTTGCTTTTCCGAAAGTTCTTCGCCATTTACTCGGATGGGGGCTTGCACTTCGTCGGGTTCATACGCCACAAACTCCCTTGTCAAGTCGTCATATTCAATGATGACTTTCTTCTTTTTGTTTCCGTCAATCTCCTGTTCCTTGCTTACCACGTGCTTTTCTCCTGCGATCAGGGCTTTTCCCTCGTCATCGCTTAACAATGGATGCCATTGCGGTTCACGATATATAGGATGTATGTTTAGCTGTACCGTGCCATCTGTATTTCGGCTAAGGGATAACTTTGCATCCAATTGACGGATGGCAAACCCGTCGATGTTCAGACCTGCCATGCTCAACATATCGGTTCTTCTCCCTGCAAGCAGTGCATCGATATTCTCCGGACTTATGCTGAACCCTCCATCTTTGTAAAGCCCCAATTTTTCAAGTTCATTTAGGGGCATTTCGTTTTCGTTGATAGGGTATTTCATGATGTAATTATTTGTTAAGTTTTATAATTTTTATCTTCTGATGCCATAGGCGGCAACAGCCTCCATTTCGGCATGTACCGGGCGGTGCAGGTCTTCACTTACCTTGACAACATCGGGATGTTGTTTGGCGTGGAGCAGTGAACCATATAGTCGATCTGTTTTCGATAGCGAAAATGTATTTCCCGTCGATAGGTCTTCCACACGCATGCGTCCACGTTTCAAATGACCTTGCACTTTGTACACAGTATTGTTATAGGCAATTTCATCGCCTATAGACAGGCTGGCTTCTTTTGCCCTTTGTGGTCCTGCCTCGCTCTGGGCTACGGTCTGAACATTAGCGGCCTTGATCTCTCTTTTTTGCTCAAATGCCAATAGATAATTCAGAATTTTTTCCGCATCGGCGGCGGCAGCGTGTATTTCAAAAGGTGTGTCACGTAATATCTGTATCCAACTGTCCACGTAGGCAATGTGCTGGCCGGGATCATGGCCAATGTTGAGTTCCTGACCGATAAGCATCGAAGCGATTTCAGCACGAAGTTCTTCGCGGGCATAGCCCTCTGTTCCAAAACTGTCAACCATGCTTCTGTCCAGACGGTCTTTATGGCCCGTCCAGTGACCGAGCTCATGGAGCACGGTGGAATAATACTTATCTGGTGCATCGAATTGTTCACGCAAAGGCATGGTGATACTGTCGAGTGCCGGACTGTAATACGCTCGGTTACCTGTTTTGTGGGTTATATCTGCTCCCGAAGCCTGAATGATGTTTTCTGCTCTTTGGATAGAATCCCATTGGAATTGCTTTGCTTCGGATTTCACCAAAGGTTCGATGCCATTAATTTGTTCCGCATTGAACACCCAAGCAGTGGTGATAATTGCCCTGTCCAGACCTACTTTAGCTTTTACGGGCTTACCCTGCTCATCCAAAATTGGTTTGCCCTGTTCGTCTCTTTTGGAAACAAGTTCATGGGTCTTGACAAACTGGATCAGGGTTGCTTTTTCTCCCTTTCTTACGTTCCAACCTTTTGCAGATGCTTGGTTGAACGTCATCCAACGCGGGTCTTCACGATCGGCCGATAATAGTGATAGGCTGTTGATACCCTTGTATCGGTTTCCCGTGATTGCATTATATGGTAATTCAAAAGCTGGGCTATTGCTATTCCACGGCTTCTGCCACGGGGCTGTACCCTGTTCGAGTTTCTTGATGATATTCTCCGCAACTATTTCATGCAGGGATTTAGAATTTTTACTGCTCATCTTCATCCACCTCCGGGGATTCGTCATCTGGCCATTCGTCTGCGTATTCCACGCCATAAATGGCGGCTTCCGCTGGGGTCAGACCAATGTCTTCACCACTGGCCAGGACACTTAGTTTTTGTTGCAGTGATCTTAAATGATAGTCCATATTATTCCATGTTTAAGGATTGGTCTAATTGTTCTCTTAACCTGCGTAGGAATTTCAAGGGGTCAAGGAATTTACCGTTGAATTTCACCGAAAAATGCAGGTGTTCTCCTGTCACCCTGCCCGTGCTTCCGGTGATAGCGATAGGTTGCCCCGCTATTACCGTATCACCCGATGAAACGAGTATATGGGAAAGGTGTCCGTAAATGGTTTCTACTTCGCCGTGTACTATTCGTATGTACTTGCCGAGTGCTTTATGTCTTCCTGTTGCTTTGACATAACCATTAAGCACGTTAAATACAGGATCGGAACGGGCGGCAAAGTCAACACCGCTGTGGTGTGAAGCCTTACCGCTGATCGGGTGGATACGGTATCCGAATGGCGATGTGACCTTTAGCTTGTCTAATGGTGGACTGTAATCTATGTCTTGTCCACAAAGCATAAAGGGAACAAGCACCAACCAACCGAAAAAAAATCTAATCCGCAGATATGCAGAACGTCGAGTGTTGTTCATAATGTTGTGATTTGTAGGAGTTAACTCCCTTAAAAAGTCGATTGACTATTTTCTTTTGTTGTATTCCGTCGTCTCGGTTGGTACGGGAATTTGAACATTGTCTTGGACAGGAATAAACTGTTCAACTATTTCCTCAACTTCTCTGTTGATGCGGAAAAAATTGTCCAATAGGATTTCTTCTTTTCGATCACCGAAGTCATAATAGGTCGGTAGTTCCCGATAATTCGCTTCTTCTTTTTTGATGGCTTCCATGTCCAGATTGACACGGCAATTAACCGCCGAAGTCTGGTATTTGCCCGTATAGGTGTCTACCGTATCACGGGCAAGGATGCCAACAATTTCACCAGCTTTTAGCGATGCTATCTTTCCGGCAGGAATCAACGGTTCGAGTTTTTCATTCAAGGATAGCGAGGTTCTCGTACGGTCTATACTTAGACTTTCCCCCGTCTGTTTGACTTTACCAAACAGGCGCTCCAACCACTCCAAAGTTTCTTTGCTCCTGACCGAACCGGACAGTACATTGCCCATGATGGACGTGATGACCTCCGCTGTTTCCTTGCCGTATTGTTGGCGTAACATAGGCAACTCCTGAAGCCCCAAAACGACCCCAGAAAAATTGGATCTGCTCTGTGCCACCAATAGGTCAACACGGTGAATATAAAGGCTTGGGGCCTCATCCACCACTAAACCGATAGGTAAATTGCCTTTCGTATTGATAAGTTTCGTAACCCGATTAAGTACCACCGACAGGCAAGCGGAGTTAATGCTCTGGGTACGGGGGTCATTGGCGAGCACCAAAACACCGGGGTGCTTGGGGTTACTGACTTGAAGCTCAAAATCATCCGCACCGAAAACCCAAAACGTTTCTTTGGTGGCCATTCGGCTGATAAAGATTTTGAGCGTTCCAACCTGCCCCTCCAACTGGTCGAATGCCTTTGCTTTGTAGGCGGACATGAATGGCGATAAAAGGGAACTAAGCTCTCCGTTGCTGAACAGCACCGTAAAAATCTGTTCATACGACAGGTTAAGAAAGGCAAGCACATGGGGCAGGCTGGAATAACGCCCATCTTTATACCTGCTGAAAAAGAAGATACAGGCGGCAAGGAAATTGATGGCGGACTGCGTAAAAAATTGGTCACTACCACCGCTTTTGTCTCCTTTTTTCAAGGCTTCAACAAGTGCTTCGGCTGTTTCCGAAGCATCGGCAAGCGTATTGAGATAAACCCTTTTCAAAGGGTTTACCCGTCTGCTCTTTGCGGGATCGTTGAGATTGATAACATGGAAACGGTAATCCCTGCAACGACCGTTCTGCTTGGCAAGCAGATAATGGTAATAGGCTATCTTACCAAGATCAGGGTATTTCAGATCATAAAGTGCTAACGTGAAAGAATTGGCCAACATTTGGCGGATGATTGGCGCAATGACCCCAAACGATTTTCCACTTCCCGGAACTCCGCACAGAATTAGGCCCCTAAAAATGTTTTCGATGGATAGAAAACCTTTGCGGACTTTCCCTTTATAATAGAACAGTGTCGGGATGTTGATCGAGTACGGATTTATCACAGGTTTAGTTGGTTGCATAAAGGATTCTTCTTCGACGTTCCAGCGATCCTTACCCAGATTGGAGCTGATAATCTTAGACACATTGTCCATTGCCACGTGTACCAAAATGGCTCCGGCAAAAGCACTCGTGACATAAGCGAGGTCATACCAATTAACTTGTCCCCATATAGGCGCGGCTTCACGCCCTTGCAACCATAAGCCTGAAAAAAGGATAAGCATCCCCAATGCCAAAGGATATACGATCTGGGTTTTAGGATTGAGGTCTTTTTTCTTTCGGCTCAATGTTCCGACGGAGACCAGACAGATCAACACAAGTGTAAAGAGCTTGCTGTTTATCAATTCGTCATAGAATGGCACTCTCGAAAGTCTTTCCGCAAACAGTAGCCAACTGTTAGGGGCTGTTCCCGTCAAGAAAAACCTGTCTACATAGAAAAACAAAAAGACTTCAAGGACAACGGACAGGTATATGCCAAATTGCAGGGAACGGTAAAGCCCCTGTTGCTCTTTGGTTTCTTCCATAATAATTGATTTTCAAAGGCTGGAAGTCTGCCATACGGCGGTCTTCCATAAGTATCTGTTATTAGAGGTTAGATAAAGCCGACCTAAAAGGTGTCGGCTTTCAATATATCTCCGTACTTTATCTTTAGGTTTATTGTACGGCCTGAAATCTGTTTTTCGGTAAGCGTTACCCGGAGTACCTTACTTCCGGG
The DNA here is from genome assembly GCF_020687765.1 of Sphingobacterium sp. FBM7-1. Lineage (GTDB taxonomy): Bacteria > Bacteroidota > Bacteroidia > Sphingobacteriales > Sphingobacteriaceae > Sphingobacterium. The sequence continues at coordinate 446,378 of NZ_JAJEWJ010000001.1, forward strand.
AAAAGTTGCCTTTTTCAGCACGAACACGTTACGGTGTCTTTTCTTAAATTCGGCAAGGGGCTGGTATTGCCATAGGGGTTTGATTTCAACGGTCTGCACGTTAGTTGCTTTGGTGATCTTCTTATCTTCAATGAAAAATCGGAGTTCGTCTACATTGTAAGAAAGGTTTGATGTATTGGTAAACGATACGTCAAGAAAGATATAATCGCCCAATGTGCTGATACCATTAAGCGCAATGCCTACACCGTAATCCCTTATGCTTCGTATCGGACGGTGAATGTTTTTTGTAAGCAGACCAAGTGCAAGGTTTTTCATCTGGCTACGGCTCAACCCGATCTCCGAAATTTCCAAAGGACGGGTGTACTCCGGTTTGATTTCGAGCATGGCCGGAATACTCGCATCGTTCATCCACAATGGGGCCGTCAGACGGTATTGTGCCACGAAGTTATCGCCGACAATGGTAACTGTTCCAAGCTCGTAATCGAGGTGTTCGGTTTGCGTGGTATCCTCGTGCAATTTGAGACGTAGTACATTTTCAAGGGGTAGGTCACCGGATACATGGTGCGAAGCGATGTCAACGTATTGGATGGGTTCGGGTGAAAGGATATGCACCGTATGTCCGCGGTGCAAAGTAAGTTCGGGAAGTGCTCCTAACCGGGTTTCCGTAGCTTGTTGACTATGGGCGGAATATCCGATACAGCACAAAAGGAAAAGGATTAGAAAATGATGTTTCTTTTTCATGGTGAAATCTTAAATGGTTTTACTATTTATAATTCTGTTGGCTTTGGCGGAGTGCCTGCGGATCGATGAGGTACACCATCGTATTGTATTTCAGTTTGGCCCTGTTCTTCCGAATATGTTTTGATACGGCAGTCGTTGTGGATTGGAACATCCGTTGAATGGCACTCATGACCAACTGACTATTGTTCTCGGCCTGTTGTTGCAGGGTAATTCCCTGTGTGGTGTTACCGCCGAGCTCCCGGCTAAACTCCCTAAATGCCGAAGCGGGCACGTACAGTCCGGGGGAGCCGTCATTATCATAGACTTCCAGTCGGACGGGCAATATATTGTTCCCCTGCATGATGGAAGTAATCGTAAGCAGCACCCGTTGCCCCGAAAAACCCGAAATTTTTGCAAAGACGTGCGTGCCTTTCTTGACCACGTGCGGGCCGACCAATAGGTCATCCATTAACCGTATTCGCAAGCGGGAATCGGCATAACCTGTTATGTTTTCGTCGATAATGGCTTGTATGAAAGTGTTGTCACTTTCAGAGCGAATGGTGTTGAACGTTCCTTGACCTGTACCGTATTTGGAAACAGACAAGCGGGGCTGATTTTCGATTTCTCTTTTTGCTTCTTCCATGCGTTCACGTTCCATGCGGGCTGCCTGTTCGTCGGGATCGTTCGCTCTTGCCATACTGTCCGCATAAGCCATCTGCCTACGGAAAAGTTCCATTGGATCAGTTTTATCCGGCGTCTCTCTGATTGGTTCGGGTTTTCGCTGTAATGACGAAAGGGCCTGTTGCAAGCTCCTGTCCCCGTCGTCGTTTCCCGAATCTCCATTAGTGGAAACAGGTCGCCCGTTTTTGAGCGCCCGTTCGATGGAATCAAGTCTTCGCTTTTCTTCTTCGTTGTACAGTTCATCAAAACGGAATTGTTCGGCTCTTTCTTCCTGTAACTGGCCTATTGCCGTATAGCCGTCACCACGGCGGTACTGCTCACGATAGGCGGCAAGTTTGTCGGATAGCGCACGGTTCTTGACGTCCTCCGATACATCGGCAATCTGCCCCTGCAAGGGATCGCCCTCTTGCTGGGGAGCTTCATCCTTTGCAAAACCTGTCCGATAGACATAGAAGAACAGGCATAGAAAGGGCAACACTATGAGGGGTAGCACATAGCGCGGTTGTCTGAAATTAATCTTCATATTTGGATTGTATTAAGGTGAATTGTGGTGTTTGTTTGCTTCGGCCAATCTCTTTTCAAGGATCTGCATCCTGTCGATGGCACGCTCCATTAGCAGGCTGTCGGAGCTGTCCAAGTTTTCTTTTTCCATCAGACTGTCGAGGATGGTACGGATTTCCAGCAGTTCCTTTAGAGCTGAAACGGTCGTGACAATACCGCCCATTCCGTCCATTAAAGGTTGTTGTACGGAAAGCTGTACGGTGTCTTTTTGCGGTATTTCTTTTGGGAGAAAAAGAAAGCATCCAACGGAAATGAGGATGCTTACCACCATTGCAAAAAATACCGTGCGTGGTCGGGCTTCAAGGAACCGTTTGGAACGTGCGATGCTTCCATCGATATACTTGCCAAACTCCCTGTAAAAAGCTGTCCACACCGTTGTGTCGGGCGGGCGGTTAGAAGTTATTTTTTTGAACATAGCTGATGTCTTTGTTTTCGAGCGTTTTCCATCGGGTTATCAATATACCGTGACCATTGTTCTCTGTACGCACATCAAGGTCTCGCAAATAGCCCTCCGTGACCAATGTGCGTATCACCGTCGAGCTACGCCGATCTATGGTCTGTTTACCATAGTAGCGGAAATACTTTTTCACCGGATCGACATGGATGGAATCGGTCTGGATGGTGAGCACGGAGCTGGACGATAGCACGGAATTGAAAAATCCCTTTTCCCGCAGGTTGTTGTACTGCAATGCACCGGATTCATCGATCAGGTACATGGCTTTTCGCATCTGGTATTCGATGAATTTATCGTCCGGTGCGAGCGTAAAAAATAGTGAATGGAAAAGGTTGATATGTGTACGGTACTCGATGGGTCTGTTTACTTCAACATCGGTTTGACTTGCGGACATGGGAACGTTGTTAGCGTCAAGTATATACACGGATTTACGTGCATTGCCTACCTGTTTGTAGGCAAAAAAAGATACTGTCATCACCATGAGCATGGCGGCAATCAGACTTGCCCCAGCAATAAAGGTAGCAAGCCTGATCTTGGCTTCAATATTTTTTATTATCATAGAATGAAGTGTTTAAAGGGGTTAAAACTTGGCGATCAGCTTTCTTGCGGTACGGCCCATATTGGATGCTCCACGCCCCATTGTGCTTGCGGCCGAAGTGATACCACTTGTCGATACGATCCATGTGCTGATACTCGGCACGGTTAACATGGTCAATCCTCCGATCAGAAACGTCACGATGACGATGCCAAAACTTAAAAGTCCGTTGCCCGCAAACCAGCCCATTTTCTCCATCGTGTCGCCCGTGCTGTCAAGGAGTTGCTGATACCGGGTAATCTCGGCTTCCATCGCATACTGTTGAAACAAGCTCGCTATGTGCATGACGAGATAGGCAATCCCCGAATACAGGTTTACGCTGATAAACCGGGCTATCCATGTACCAAAGGAATCCCTAAAGGCGGGCAAGATACTTACGGCGACGGAAAAGGGTCCCAATATGATTAAGACGGTCGAATAGATGATCTGGATAATGAATATAATGTAAACGCAGATACGCAGTATCCAAACCGCCAACGTTTCCAATGTATAGGTCATCAATAGCTGAAAACCTACCTGCATCCTGTTCCTGATCTGGGTAACCGTATTCCATACGGTCGAAAACCCCTCCTTTACGGTCGATGTAACCGCATCCCAAGCCTGTCCGTACCACGTATCCGCTTCTTTTTCGGCAACCTCGGTTTCGGCCTGTATCGTGGTCAGCTGATCGGCAACGTCCACCATGAGTTTTGCCCGTTGCAGACGCAGGTTGTTTACTTCAATCTGTCCGCTGTCAAACAGGCTTTCCGTCTTGGCTGCAACGATGTCGGTAGGATACGCAAGTACGCGGGTAAATGTTCCCCACCAGATGATGACCATCACCAGCCCGAACGGGCGTAATAATGGCATGATCTCCATTTTCTTGTCGCCCGCCATCATTTCGTAGGATTTGATGGCAAAGAATATGAGCATGAAAATGGCGGCAAGTGCCTGTGCATCGGTTATGAACGTGTCGAAGTGCGTCCATATCGTGTTTTTCATGCCTTTGAGGAAGTGCATTACACCCTCCTCATAGACACCGTTCCCTTGCAAAAAGTTGAACGTGTCTTTAAAAGAGTCCGGCACATTTACAGGATTTCCCTGCAATAAAAAACGGGGCATTAGCCCCGTCATGTTTATAAAGTCCATATCGTGATTTTCTTTTTCGTTATTTGGTTCTTTTTAGAATGTCCTCTGCAATCTGTACATCGGAACGATCCGTTGCAAACTCCGGCAGATCGGGGTTATCACTTTGCAGGCGGTTACGGTTCTTGGCCAATAAAAGGAATTTTGCGGCATAGTTCTTTTTTGCTTCCCATGCGGACAGTAGTTTCCGGTGTTCCCCAAGCAAACGGTGGTAGGCCATGATACGGCTACCACGGTCAAGCGTGGTCGTTCGGGCAGCTCCCAACCGTTCTTTCAATTCCGCACGTTCTTCGTTGTACCATTCCAATAGACCTTTGTTCCTCAAATAATCACCGACGTCCGGTGAAAGTCCGTCAAGCGGATCGGTGTCCGTATCATCGATCAGATTTCCAAATTCCCTGCGGTAATAAAGTAACCATAAGGGGTCGGCATCTGTGACCAGACCGGAATAATTAAGGGCTTCGGTGACCGCTACATTTCGGATGGTGTCCGCGTGTTTTTTATACGCTTCGTCTGTCTGTTGCATGGCCAGTACCATACCCATACGCAGGGTTTGCGGGCCTGCACCGCTCAACGGACGGCGGTCGGTCTTGGGGTAATTGGGATGCCACGCCCAGGTGAGCCAATATTGATAGTTTAGACCGAGAAAACCACTTGTCGGTGTAAACTTCTTTCGATCCCATTGCTTATGAACCATGCGCTCCTGTTGATGCACGATATGTTTGTCGGTCTGTCGCTTTACGTTCTGTGCCATCGTTCCGGTGATGGAAAACAGGTACAGCAGTAAGCCGGTGATAAGTATTCTTTTCATGTTCAGTCCTTGATTAGATAATAGTTTCGTATGATCTCGTCCGCTTTGCGTTTGTCCATGTTGATGAAATTGCGGTAAGGGTTTGCCATTTTCAGTACACCGTTGATTTTCGCCCAATACATTGATCTTTCCATACTGAATACCAATGCCCGTATAACTTTTAGTTCCAAAATGATTTTCCGCATGAGGTGATCTCTTTTTTCGTAGTCCATCAATACGTTTTTTCCCTCTTGGAGAACAAAATCGGAGACTTCGGCAGCAAGGTTTATTCCCCTGTCTTTGAGCTGTCGGGCAACGTCTTCGGCAAAGAGCAGTAACCAAGGTTCTCCTTTGGCGGTTTCCAGCATTTTTGTGCTGTGCGTGGCAATGTCCTGAACGAGCCTTGAAATATGGAGCGCGGAGCGACCGGACTTCAAAGCCCGATCCACTTCGGTAAGTGATCGGTGGATCATGTTTTGGACCAGCACCACGGAAGAAAGGTTAACATTGATGTCATCGATCCGTCCTCGGATATTACCCAGCATATTGTTATGGGTCTGTTCAGAAGCCAATCTGATCGCACCGTTCTCGTTTACGATGGCAAGATGTTTGGCATCATAGATAATGGTTACATAGCTTTGTCCAAAGGCAAGTGTCGAAAAGCATATAAACAGCATGGATATAAGTTGTTTCTTCATGGCTTAAATTCCTCCAATTGCCTTAGAATATTATCGACTATACGATTGTCCTCATTGATGTAACCCGCAAACGGATTTAGTGAATCAAGTAGCTTTTTGCGTGTTGAATAGTACATAGTAACCGCAAGCCCCCGTGATGCTCCGGCTAACGCCCGAAGCTCCTGCAGGACGTGTCCGTAGAGTATTCTCCTATCACTTGCTTTCATCTGGTTGAGGTCGCCGATACTGATAAAAAGTCCGGTGAGGTAGCGTGCCAATTGCACGGCTTTTTCTGCCATATCCTTTTCTGCATCGATGGCGAGCAATAGAAATTCGGGATGTGCGGAAACGATGCCTATAATCCTCTTTTGTTGGTTTATGATCTCGGTTACGATTGGCGCGGATTCCAGACCCATGCTAAGCCCCTGTAATGCCGTTCCCAAAACTTGAAAACGGCTGTGCAGTTCTCGGTAACGGGTTTTGAGTTTTGCCGTTTCTTCTTTGTTTACTTCCTCGTTAGCCGTGGTTATCGCCTGTCGGTTCCGTGCGGTGATTTGGCGGTCGTATTCGTCTTTACTGTGTGCTACCAATTGGTGGAGCAGTTCCACGTTGAGCTGCGCGTTTGCTTTGGTCAAGGCGATGACCAAAAGCAATAGGGTTAGGATTACGTATCTCATCGTTTGAGCAGTCTTGAATTACGGATAATGTCGTCGGCAATCTGTTTGTCGATATTGATAAAACCAGCGTATGGGTTGAGGGAGTTAAGAATACCGCGTTGTTTCGCCCAATACATACTTCTGTGCATCCCAAAGGCTACGCCCCGCAGGATGGTCAATTCTGTACGTATGCGGTTGAGCAATTTGGCCCTTTCTCCCGCATCCATCAGGTTATCTTTTCCACCTTTCAGTACAAAGGCGCTGACCTCGGCAGATAGGTTGGTCGCCCGTGTCTTAAATTCCCGTGCGCCCGCTTCGGCAAATAACAGCAGTACCGGATTTCCCCTTGCGATGTTCATTGCCTTTTCCACGTCGTTAACGATGTCAAGGGAAATATTGGCAATGTCCTTTACGGTGAGCAGGGAGCGGACAACACCCGATACCTCACTCAATCCCTTGTAAATTTTATCCTGCAAATCGTTCACGATAAGGAGCTGGCCGGTGACGGCCAGCTGTCCACGTTGGATTAGTGTTAGGTTGTTGTTCACGCTATTGAGCTGGCTGTTCATTACTCCGGCATGGACGCCCGTCGCGGCTGCCACAGCGGGGTCGATGTAAATCTGTCCTCTTGCGTAAAAAACAGCAAAGGATAGGATCGTTATTGCAATAAATCGTTTCATGTAAAATCAGGTTTAAAATATTCCCTTTGTGTTTCAACGGGCGCGTTGTTCTCGTTCACCCTTTGCACAAAATCGCCCAATGCAAGACCGCTCTTTTCCATGTCGGACACGAACGCCGTTAGGGCCTTTGGGTAGCTGCCGTAATGTTTGGCGTAAATCTCCACGGCACTTTTTTCGGGCTTTTCGGTCGTGAAAGCCAAGTGGTGGTAAATGCTGACCTCCACACCGTACACTTCGCCCGTATTTCCCCGACGGATATAGAACTCGTTGAAACGGGCACGTCCGTCCTTGTTGTCCAGACGGTTGATCGTGAAAATCTTTTTTTGCTCCGCTTCGTTGATGGAGAGCAGTTCGGCGACCTTTCTAAAATCGGCTTCGTTCTGTTGCAGCAGGATGATGGTGTCCGAATTGTTTATGATGCTGTCCTTGATGATGGGGTTGCCGATGATGTCGTTGATCTCCTGTGTCACCTCGATGATTTCCCCCCAAAACTTCCGTACGGTCTTGTTTAGGTATAAAAGGAAATTCGCCATCATGGGCGACGAAATGGCCCGCCATGCTTCTTCCAAGATCAGCGTTTTTCGGCGGTTCTTCCGGTGGCGCATCTTCTGCACGAACAGATCCATGATTATCAATGTCACGATTGGCAGCAACGTCTTGTTATTCTGTATATTGTCAATTTCATAGACTATGAATTGCTCGTTGAACAGGGATTGGTCGGCTTCCTCGTTCAATATGGCTTCATATTCACCCCCTCGATAAAACTTCTTTAGCACGAACCGAAATTCCTCCACGTCAAAAGCAATGCTTTCTTCATTCCTTATATCGGGGATTTTCCGAACGGCAAATTCATAAAAGGAATTAAAGTCCAGTTTGTCTATTCGGTCTTCGATGGCCTTATCGAAATGATGGGCATAATAGGCTGAAATGACATTGGAAATTACGTCTCGCTCCACGGTGGTCACCGTACCCTCGGAACCTTTCCAGAGCAGGCAGATCAGCGTTATCAAGAAATCCTTTTTCTCGATGTTGTATTCTTCCTCGTTGATCGCAAAGGGGTTCATCGTGATCGGCTTTTCTTCCGAATAGGTGATGTACTTGCCCCCATAGGTACTGCAAAGACCGGAATAGGAATGCCCCACGTCCACGATCACCACGTCCATGTTGTATTGCAGGTACTGTTGGACGATCGTATTTATGGCATAACTTTTACCCGTGCCTGATGCTCCTAACACGAAGCGATTGCGATTTTTTATACGGCCTGTCCTCATAACGAGGTCCGATGGGTCAATCGCCACGGGCACCCCTTGACGGTCGGTGAACCTTAGCAGAAATTCCGACGGCTCGTCGGTAGGCAGCCGTTCCTTGAAAAAGAAACAAAGGGCGGCATCGGCGGTCGTCAGGAACCAGTCGTACTTTTTCAGTTCCACGCCGTTGCCCGGTAGGGCACAACGGAACAGCTCCAATTGGTTGTAGCTATTCCGCGAGGGAATGATCCCCTGTTGGAAAAGTGCGGCTTCAATGAAATTGGCCGTCTTATCGATTCTGTCCGTATCGGCACATACGATCATAGAATAATGAGCGTGTACCAACAATTGGTTATCACGGGCCACGTCCACCAGCAAACGGTCAATGTCTTCCACGCACATGAGGTTCGCCGGATCGGGTACGCTCGAATGCCTTTTACGCTTTACTTCAAGTTTGCCGAGCGTGATCTGTTGGCTGGGTATCTCCAATAGCTGGTTATAGATAATGGTGCGATAACCGGGAACATGGTGCAGGAAAAACAGGTTGTCCACCGGAAAGTCTCGCATACCGTGTGTTTCGGTCCGGGCGGTGAACGATCCGACCTTTTCGGGCAGGTCAACCGAATCGGTGTTGACCATACTGATACAGCGAACGGCCCGGTCACCGATCTGCAACTCTCGATCTCCGCAACGGAGATTATCCAACGTGATGTGGGGCTGCTCAAATTCTACTGCGAGCACCCTGTTTACAAAACGGTTTATTTCCGCTTCCGTAAGGTATGCGGGGTTAAGTGCGGCACCGGAAAGCAGGTCATAGACTTTGGCCATGTTCTGCCCGAACGTGGCCAATACTTTTTTGTCATAGGTATAGAACGCCCCTTTTTTGACCTGACGGGTCACGGTCAGATAAGTTCTGATCTCGGTATATTCCCGACCCTTGAAATGTTCCTGGTATTTCTGTTCCAAAAACTCGGAAGCGGGTTTAGCGCGGTATTTCCGTTTGATGAATACATCGTGTTTTTGGATGATATGCCCCTCGCCGAGTATCTTGATGACATTCAGCAGTACCTGTTGGAAAGCGGTATAGGCTTCGGGATCGGCACCATATTGTAAGACGGGATTGGTCAGTCGCATAACGACTGAAAAATCACCACGGTCGCCGTACAGTATGGACATTCCTTGATAATGGTCAATACCCACATAGGGCATTTCAAAGGCTGTCTTTCTCTCTTTTTTCATAGCTGATCAATAAATGGACGGGATGGATAAATGCGCCTCGGTGGTGGGTTTTGTCATAGAGACCCTTACCCTGTTTCATGAATGTGTAGGCAAGTCCTGCACCCATCAGGGCAAGGGTAGCGAAGCCGCCTAGGAACAGGTTGGTCAATGCGCCGATAAGTCCACCGATGGCCAGACCACCGATAAGGGAGCCTATGCCCCAATAGATAAACTTGCCCTTGAAACCGCGGTAAATAAGGGGCTTTTGCAGCCCCTTATAAATTGGATAACGCTGTTGTGTCATACGCCGAAAAACGCTTTGATGACCACCGACACGAGTACCAAGAACAGGCAGGAACCGCCCCACGACATCAACTCTTTATTGATGTCCTGATCTCCGCTGTTCCACTTGATGTAAACCCGTATTCCCCCGATCAAGCCAACGACCGCGCCAATGGCGAGAATTAACGTCGAGATCGGGTCTACGTAGCTGGTAAGCGAAGATGTGGCAGCATCGATACCCACGGTACCGCCCTGTGCGAATGTTGATTGGACCGCTGACAATGAAAGCGCGGCCATTGCAAACAGTTTTTTAGTGTTTACTGTCATAGAGATAATGGATAAAAAGTGAATGAAAAATGGTTGGGCTATTAGTTCACGCCGAACAAGGCTTTTAATGCGGCACCGACGAGCGACAGGAACAGGCAGGAAAAGAACCACCCCATGACCTGCGCATCGATGTGGTGCTTGCCGGACTGCCAATTGCTGTACACCCGCAATCCACCGAGCAGTCCACATACGGCACCGATGACAAGGGCAAGATCGGAGAAGCTGAAATAAAAACGGTTAACTTCTCCGCTGACCTTATAAAACTCGTCAAGGCCGGGCTGGGCGGCGGCGTACAGGGCAAAAAAAATGACAGTAAGGAATACTGTCAAAAAACGGATTGGTCGCATAATGGATTTAATAAGGGATGGCTTTGCTGTACTCGACCACATCGTTTTGCATGAGCGATACGAGTTGCTTTAGGTTTATGGCTCCCGTGGATTGCAGGGGGCCGGACGAGATAACGGCTTTTCCCTCTTTTGCCGTGGGTTCATGTTCTTTTTGGGTTGGCTTGGGAACGACCTTTTCGGGCGGGGAATCTTCATCAAATGTCAGTTCATTTCCTCCATCGGCCGTCTGTGGAGCGCGGCGATGGATAAACAGGTCATACAGTACGTTTAGGGCATAGTAGATGCCATAGATGGCAATAACGCCGAGCAGGAATTGTATCCAGTTCATAGATCAAGGGTTTTAATGTGTTCTTTGATGTATCGGGTGAGTTCGGGATGGGTTTTTAGGAACAGGTGCAGGCTGTAAGATATGATCTTGTTCATGTCGATACCTTTGGTAACTTTCAGTTGTTTGAGCAGGAAAAGGGTCTTGTCGTCCAGACGGATCAGCAACCTTTCCCGTCCGGTCAGTTCATGGTTTAGGATATTTTCAAACAGGCGTTCCAGCGTTTCCGTTTTTTCCTTTGGCGTGTCCTTTGTTTGCCCTGCCGGGGGGATTTCTTTTGCCTGTGGCGGTTTCCCTTTCCGCATGGAATCCCGAAGCTCGTCGGCAAGGCTTTTTATTCCGCTCATAATGGTTCCTCCTTAGCAATGTACTGTTCATAGATCAGGTCTAAGAGTGGCAGGATAACGGGATATAATATGATCGGTGTCTGGAACGTATTTACCCGTTGGAAGTCTATGCGATCCGGTAGGCCGGGTGCGACCGTACCGAAACCACGAAGTACCTTTTCGACTTCCGTCCGTGTTTCGTATTTGACGGTGTTCTTGATCCGGTTCGGTACAAAAATGAGGGGAGCTCTCTTGTTGATCTTGCCGATGACCATTGCAAACAGCAATGTGGAATCCACGGAAAATTCGTCAAAGGCAAACGGACAGATTACCGCATCGGCGGCGGCAAATATGGGGATCAGTCCGTCGTCATCCATCTTGCCGGGCAGGTCTATCAGTACGATTTCATTCCGTGATTTCCCTAACTTCCGTTGCATTGCCGGAAAATGGCTGAGGTCGGCAGGTACGATTTCGTACAGCGGTTCATTTTCCAGAATCTTTGCTTTCTCCGCTTTGGCGGAAAGTGATTGCTGATAGTCCATATCGAGCACCGTAACCCGCCGTTCTTGTTGTTGGGTCAGGTAGTTGGCGAGTAGCAGGGTGAGCGTGCTTTTCCCTGCTCCGCCCTTTTGGTTTCCTATTAATATAAGCATAGTGCATTGGGTTTAATGGTATTGTTGATTAAAGGGTGTCAACGGGTATTCGTCCGTGCCTTGCGCTTACGCCTCCGGTTGCGCCCGTGGATCGCCTCGTCGTCGATGTCATCGGAAATGTCGATTTGGATATTTGGCACCCATTGTTCCGATGTTCCCTGTACATGATCGGTATAGGTGGCGGTTTCTTCGTATAGCGGTTTCCGTTCTTTTTCGGTTGGTTCTGTTCTGTCCTCTTTGGCCGATATGTCGGGTGTGTCTTGCGATGGTGCGATAAATTCTGCCAACGGCATGAGGTCTTTGCCTTTGTAGATCATTTTTCTCGAATGGTCAATGACGGTATAACCGTATGGCGGTTTTCCGTCCTTACCGTGGAAAATGATCTGTACACCGAATTTGTCCGATAGCATCTGCGCCATTGCCGACGTATAGCCGGATGGTGCGGACGGCCTATTACCGGGAAGTGGGGCCGGAACATGGATGACCACCGGATCGTACTGGCTACGGTACTTGGCAAAGACTGCCCGGAGCTGTGCCAACCGATCAATGTCTTTGTCAAAAGTTCCGATTTTGGCGTCCACTTGTTCCAAAGAGACCGTGCCTTGTCTTTTGCCGTAACGGCTGATCTGATATACCCCATCGGACAATTTGAGGGAATACCCCCGTGCTTCAAGGAGCATCATAAATTGGGCACGTGTGGAGAAACCATAGCTCAATGCTTTTTCGATATTCTTGTCAATCTCCTGTTTTTCGTCCACGCCGACTATACGGTTCAATACCTCGTAGGCACGGATTTTCTCAAAACTGTCGTTTATCTTTTTGCCGTCTCGGTCTACCCGTGTGGAAACGATATGGATATGGTTGTTCGATGTATCCTTATGGAATACTAAGAGGTAAGGTTGTTCGCGGTAACCCATACCGTTCAACCATTGTTCGGCAATGGCTGTAAGTTCTTGCTTGCTATGCGACCGCCCTTTGCAGGAAATGACGGCGTGGAGCTGTGGGTATTTCGTCCGTTTACTGGCTGCGGATTGGGCTTCCAGATAATTGACGTAATCCTTTGGGCGGAGATTTTGCAGGGCCTGCAAGGCACCGAAATTTGCCACTTTCATCAGTTCGCCCTTGTCCTTGTCCACTTTATTCGTATTGTAACGCACCCCCTTGAACGTGGCGGACGGTTTCAATATCTTGACGATCATGCCTGCCCCCTTATAAGTCTAATGAGCCGCCGGATGGACTGTTCCAACTTCCGTTGCAACCGGATGTATTCGGTAAGCAATGGGGCAAGGTCACGGATCAGGGTGGAGTGCAGCATTCCCTGTTGTTGCAGGGTATTGGCGTGCTTCGCCAATTGGTTGATGTTGTTGCCCGAACGCCCAATCTGTGTGCCGATACCGTCCAAGAGTTTCATGATTTCGGTGGTATTGACCAGCATTTTTTTGGAGTGTTGGAGTACCCGGATACGAACGATGTCCGCACGGCTTAGGCCAAGTGCTTTTTCAAGTTCAAGAAACTGCGCCCGTTCCGCTTCGCTCAACCGGAGTTCAAAGCGTCGGGTACGCTGTTCATGGGCCACGGTTTTTAGGTTTCCTTTTTTGTTCTTCATGGTGCTTTATGGTTCAAGGTGACAGATTGTATTGCCCTAAAAATTTCAAGGGCAACCTGTGGAACGATGGCATTGCCGTATGCTTTTATGCTTTCGGCGCGCCACGTAGGAAAGGTAATTCCGTCCAGTCTTTCGGAAATCCCATCATCTCGGCCACAAAACGGGGGTTCACTTGGCCATCCCGTCCATAGGGGAATGTCGTTCCATCGATCTGCTCCGCTGTCGGCAGTACTTTCAGCAAACGCTTCTGTATTTCGTTCGGCATCCTCTCGGCTATTTCCTCGGTCGGTGTCCAAAGGGAGATCAGAGCATGGTACACCAGAAAATCCGTCAGGGACACCTGACCGCCATTGCCCCTTTCGTTTTTTCTGTCCTTTAGCCGTCGCCTGTCCTGCGCCTGTTCCTTCGTTGTTTTTATATTGCTTATCTCGGTGGCGGTCGGCGTGGGCAACAAACCAAACCCGATCCCGTTGGTGTGGAGCGCCAACGGCAGCAGCCGGAATACACAACACGATTGGCGTGCCGTCTTCAAGTGTGGGAAGTACATATCCTGCTGACCCGATTTCTGAAATGATGTTTCCGATAACCCGTCGTTGTAGTCGGATGATGGTGCTTGTTGCAGGTTGTTCACCGTCCTGACAAAAAAGCTCAACCGCTTTGATCTCCATTTCAGATAAACTACCGGGTTCGAGAATGGTGAACAGGCCAGTAACGTTTTCAAGAACGATCCACTCCGGCCGTGCTTCCTTAATAATTCGGACAGTCTCCGGGAAGAGGTAACGGTCATCTTCCGCGCCCTTTCTCCGTCCGGCCTGACTGAACGGCTGGCAGGGAAACCCGCCGCTGATGATGTCGATGTGTCCTCGAAAGTGAGCTGCCTGAAAATCGTAGATGTCTTCATAGTGTGATGTATTTGGCCAGTAATGTTTGAGGACGGTTCGGCAGAACGGGTCTTTCTCGCACGAGAAAACGTTCTGCCATCCCATCCATGAGGCGGCGATGTCAAACCCGCCGATGCCACTGAATAGGCTACCGTGTCTTAACATGGTGATGATTTTAATGGTTTATGGATGTTCGTCGCCCTGCGGCGGTTATGGTGCGCTTTGCAGGAGAAAAAGGGAGTTGCGACCTTTTTCCTACCTCGTAACAGACCCGCTCCACCGGAGCCGGGCTGTTTCGGGGCAAGTTGGTTTTTGTGGGTACGGCCGAGGTACGAGTGCTGTACGTACAAAAACACAACTTGCACAATACGAAACAAAAAAGTGGGGTTATACCGCAAAGGGCAAAAAAGTGGGTTTGGGCGTGTTTTTGGTACATAGTTTCGGGGATGGCCGATTGATAGCCCAAGTTTCGATCGGTCATATATCCATACATACAGCTATCGGTATGTACGTCTGTTCGGATAGCTGTATATCTGTATGGGTAACTATTTGGATTGCTATATATGTGGATATGTGGCTATATGGATAAACTAATATGTATCTATACATATATCCGTATGGCTACCTATTTGGATGTGTATATATCGGGATATATGAATATCTGTATGTACCGCTATCTGCATAGCTGTCTATCGAAATATCGGGATATATGAATATCCGTATAACTGTATATATGGTTATCCGATTATCGTTATATACCTATATACAGTTATCCATATATCGGAATAACTGATTTCGCCCCCTCCGAAAGTCAACGTCTGGGGCCTGCCCGTTGGTGCTGTATTTCATGCTCGTTCATGGCTGCCCTTAGCATATCGTTGTAATCCTTGTACGCCTCATAAACACCGGAACGGTCTTTGGCCTGTGGCACGGCTTCGATCAGCCTTTGTGTACAGTTCCGGCCGGGATCGTCGTTGTCGAAATAGACGTCCACGGTGGGTATGCCCTTGACCCGCTCGATGGCATTCTTCAATTGGACAATGGAGTTTAGGACAATGGCGGTAGGTGCAGGATCGGGGCGGTTTACTTTGAGCCAACTTAGGTAGTCCATATAGCCCTCAAAGAGAACGGCATGGCTTGGATTGCCGGGTACCACGGATATTCCCTTTTTGCCGATACTGCTCTTGAAACCTTTGGCATTGGTAAACTCCCAATTGCCTTGATCGTTCTTCCAGCCGATGGCATAGAAGATGTTTTTATTTTCGTTGTCAAGACGGTTTCTGTAATAGATTTCTTGCAGGTGTCCATGTGCAACGTCCAATATCCCACGTTCTTCGAGGTATTTGGTCAGGACAAAGTTTCTGCCGATAGGCTGTGTTCGGACAAGTTCAAAAGTATAGCCTTTTTGTTCTTGTTCCGAAGTGGATTTGACAGGTTTGTAGGCCGGTATCATGGAGACCTGCATATCGCAGGTTTCCTTTATCTTGCCCAGTACCTCGACAAAGGAAAGCTGGGGCCAATAGGCAAGGCCGAGCTGTACGATACTACCGCCCTGTATGCCCGTCGAGTTCGGGCCACCTCGGTCGATCCATTTTCCACCCTCATCCCAAACGGTCAGCGATGGGGTGTCTTGCTTGGTTTCCCGTAGCATACTGTGGTAAAAGAGTTCTTTGCCCGATTTGCGTACAGGATGGTGACCGAGCCGAGCCAGAAAGTCCGAAATTGGGATTTCTCGCAGATCGTCCACGTTTACATATTTTGACATAAGCAGGGATTGGATTATTAAAGGGGTATTACTTCTGTGTGCGGTAGTTTGTCCTTGAACATTTCGGCAAGCGATTGGTAATCGCCTCCTGTCTCATCGGTGTACAGTAGCACTCTTTGAAAATGATACGCACGTTTCAGCGATGCGGATATGAAATCGGGATGGTTCAATATCAGTACCGATGCGTAGTGCAGATATTTGTCGCTCCGCCTTTTCAGATAGTCCACATATTCGGGGAATATGGTAAGCGCGGTTTCACTTGCCGAAATAAAGGTCATCCCTCTTGGGCCGATACAGCCTGTATAATTTTGGGCGCGTACTTCCCAACCTCCGTTTTCGTTCTGCCAACCAGCGGCGCAGAAGTCTTTGCGGTTGCCCTTTTGGTCAATTACATAATAATAGGCTTCTTGGATGTTCAGATCGGCGAGTTCCCAAAGGCCGCTTTCCATCAGAAAATCGGTAATCTCATTATTGTAGCCCAATGGGCGGGTACGGTCGATCTGATAATGGGGTATCTTGGTCGCTTTGCGCTTCCGCAGGGGTCTATCTTTTTTAGCTGATTGGCGTTGTATGCTCCGAAGTTTTTCTTCGATCTGTTCGGTGGATAGATCGGGCCAATAGGTACGGGCAAAGTCCATGAGGTTGCCACCTTTGCCAAGTAGACCAAGTGAGCTGTCAAACCAAGTGTTCAATCGGTTATTGACCGTTAAGACTATTTTGTTGTTGGTTCGATTTCCGAATACACTTGCGTACTGATGTTCATCGTTATTGGTCAATACAGGTTCATGCCCCAATGCTTTGAGCAGGGTAACGATGGTCAACGGCTCATCGTGTGGTGTGTTGCTTTTGTAAGATGTCATAAGAAATGTTTTTGATGTGGTGGATAGGTTTTTACAGGTAGCGCATAGCTTCACGGGATTTGCTCACGGCTTCGATCTCCATGCGGTCGATGCGCCAAGCGGCGGAATGGTTGCCGTCCTTGCGCGGGGTAATCAGCCCCAGACCGATCCAATGCTCCACGTTCTTTCGTCCGTACCGCTTGAATGCTTCTGATTTTTTGAGGTATGGCCGGATGTGTCCGGTTTTGGACAGGGCCAGTTTTGCCCCCATTTCGGCGGCATAAGAAAGCAATGTCTGCAATTGCATCGGTGTCAATAGTATGTTCATGGCTTCTTGGGGTTTGATGGTTTACTGATAAAGGGAGTTTGGAGTTACTCCATTGGAACCGACAACAGGTAACGAGCCTGTAATGATCCGCTCTTGTCGGCTGGTCGGTCTATCTGTCCGTTACGGGCAGGTAGGTAATTCGGTTGCTTGAACCCGAAACGGTTTCAAGTTCCGATCTGTCAAGGAAAGTCTGGGAGCCGCCATCTGTATGAGTGGAGATCAGCCCCTCCCGCAACCATCTGTCAACATTGCTTCGACCGTAAAGGCGGTAGGCTGTGGCTTTGGTCAGTTTATCGGGAATAGGTTGTTCTTTTTTTATGGCATTATCAGTCCCCTCTTGGACTGCATTTTTTAACAGTGTCGCCAGTTCCTTGCTCGAAAGGTTGTTTGTCCGTGTTGGCATAATTTTATGGTACTGGTTTCTGAATGGCCGTTTGTAAAATAAGAGGGGGCATTTTGCCCCCTCCGTATATTATATTTTTTGGTCAATGAATGTCTTTCATTTTGCTGTAAAGTCAATAACGTATCGCTACGGAGCGGACCGCTCTATATACTTCGATCGGGAATACTCACGTGGGTACCTACATACCCGCCGAAACCGGCTGCCTATGGTTCATCGCACGGCACTCCCTGCATACACGTATGCTGGGATTATACTGTCCGACTGCACAATAATTTCCGGTTCTTCACCAGAAATGCTTCTTCCCCTAATGTCAAAGAACGTGTCCTTATTTGGGTCAAAATTGGCGAGTGGGCAGACGGAGCTTTCCCAATATGGGAGCATTGGTATCGATTTTTTTCGGTGGGATTTTTTGTGTTTTGTAAGGGGATTTTAGGTAGGTAATTGGGGTTGGGATGGGAGATTATCTATGAATTGGGGTATAAATAGTGTATTTTTTTCGCTATATGGATTTTATGGCGTTTTCGGGAATGGTATGGGTCAAACCCTTTAACAAGATGGGTATATTGGTAAGGTTATTTTTTTCTTTGGACATAATGGATATTCGGTTGATCGCTCAATTTTTTGGGCGTCTTTTTTGAGGTTTGTATTTCAAGGATTCTTCGATATGTCCATGAATGGCACCGCGCATCTCATCGAGATATTTGGTGTGACTAATGGTCTTGCGACGGGTTATATCGACAAACATACGGTAAGCCTGTGCCAAATCTTCGTTAAAACTTTCTTCCAACCATGTGATTATATCCGAAATATCGGACTTTCCTCCATTGACACGTCGCGTAAAATAGATACCGTAGGCAAATTCCACCAGCTCCATTTTGGTACCCGACCACCATCGTTTTCGGCCTTGCATTATTTCCCTCATGAATACATTATCGGGTTCTTGGTATAATAGCCGAATTCGCCCTATTAAAAAGTCTCGGAGCATCTCGTATGCTCGGAACACACCGAAAAGATGATCGAGATCGGTAGAAAATTCGGGGTCGTCGGGCAGGAGCTCCCGCCCTGGGGGGAATAACGATCTGTTACGGCGAAGAAAAAATTGTTTGTCTTTGCTGTATTCGTCCGTAACATAGTATTGATAATGAAAAGCATGCAAACGAAATAAGCGGTTCACTACGCCGATTTCTTCCATATAATAATCCCTTACCATCTGGTCGGTACCGACGGGAACCGAGGACAGGATCTTGTGCAACTCCACGACATAGGTTTGCCATGCGCAGAAACGGGGTTTGGCATATTTGAAAAAACTGATTTCGTCCGTTTCATCCTCGAATGGGTGGCGTCTTATGCGCTCTCTCAATTCGTTGATCGTGTCGGCGATACAGGAAAGCGATTCATTAAGGTTCTTTACCGATTCTCTAATCGACCCATTGATATATCCCAATTGCCCCAGCATGCCGGAATAAAGTTTTTCGATTGATGCCTGTTCCATAACCGCAAAGTCTATAATTCCACATCGTGCTATCCATCTAAAAGTTTATATGGTAGTACCAAAGTATGGTGAAACAAAGGCGGTTGCAAGGACGGATTATCCGTTCCTTTTTCGTTCCCGTGGCTGTTTGGTCATTTTTAATACGAATTTGGAACAGGGATTAAGACTTGGGTTGTTTAGGCTAATATTCTCTGATCCTCTGTATAATGCGTTCCAATGTTTCGATAGCGATCTGTCTGTCTCTTTCTTCGGGGTTATATGACTTGCTTCTCATTGCTTCATGAGAAATATCCTCTTTATAGGGGGTGGATAGATGCGGTGCTATGGTTCTGAAAACCTCGGTAAGTGATTTAGCGTGGATAATCCTTAGGTCATCCGTTGCCCGCAGTATCAATGCCATTTGATCGGTCGAAAGTACACAAAGGACTTTTTGTATTGGTGTCGTTCTGTTATTCGATGTAGTGTCTGTATTGCCCTGCAATGGTATCACGGTTAATCTCAACTTCTTTTCCAGATAAACTATTTCCTGCGAAAACCAGTTGTTGATTACCGTGTCCAAATCCCGATATTTAGGATTTAGTTTCGTGTCCGGTTTGCGGTGCAATTGGTTATAAGCCTTATAAAAGTACAATAGCTTATCCATTCTTTCTACGGGCTGTTCATAGCGATTGACTTCTTTTGCAAGACGGTCGGTAAGTATGTTCATGAATTTTTTGCTGTTGAAATTCATGTATATCAGCAATTGTTCCAATTGGGAAAAGTCCTCTCGGTCACTGCGTATCCAGTCGATTTCTTCCAATCCGTTTATTAGTTCACGCAAATACAATACAACTCTAAAAGTCAACTCGTAGGGGTATGTGGATGCCGTCACAAAATGTGTCAACCTTTTGAGCAATAGTTTCGCAACCTGATTATCTTCTGCATACTTCCACAACCTATCCACTTTAATTTTCAGCTCGTGCTTGGTTACGTCAAAATACGTAGCAGGCACCCGCTCGTCGAGACTGATATATTTTGAAAAACGTGTTTCCAAAAAGGAGAAAAGCTCGTCCAGATTTGTGAGGATCGCTTCGTTCAAATTCTGAATTATCTTTTCTTTGGACACAGTTAGTTGTTGGTTCTTGATGGTCTGATCAAGCAATGCAATCAGAGAAGCATGGTATTGTTTTATGAGCAGGTCTATTTCGTTTTCTTTATTGATGGAAAACACTTGGCTTTTTATAAGTGACTGTAAACGCAAGCTTTCTTCCTTTAAACGATTTTCGACCTGCTCTGTCTGCTCTTGGGTGATAACAGAAACATCCGTGTTTGAAGGATTGAGCGTAACTGTTATTAATAAATCTAACCATTCTAATGGGTATTTGTTATGTTCCATATAGATGCCCGTATTGAGAGGTGTGGTTAATAAGAATTTCACCTCTTTTGTCTTATCTAAATATTATAATAAGCCTAACGTGATGCGGTGGTAGCAAATCTTTAATGTATTGTGTATCGTTTTAACTTATACTTACCATTAACCAATCAAGATGTCAACAAGATTTGATAACCTATCTCTAACTTTTGTAATCGTCGTGGCATTAGCTTAAAAATTAGTCGACAGGTTAATATTTAAAAGGACACCTCTTGATTGACATTAAATATCGAACGCATCTTTTGTTCTGTTTCTTTGTTATCCTGTGATAATAAAAATTTATTCCTTAAATCAAGGGGTAAAACCAATGTCCATATTTGCAAAAAGTCTAATCCGATATAGGTCATCATATTTTTGTCCGTTTCGTAATACTTGGATGAAATGTTAGCAAAAAGTATATCTTCTTTTTTTTGTATTTTCTTGTTAAAGTCTTTGAACTGCTTCGTCGCTCTGACACTTCGCTTAAAATATGATTCCAGCACCTTATTTTTCAATATAAAATCCTTTCGACTATGAACCATTGTAATAAAAAGCTCTGCAAAACCTAAATTATTGGGCAAACTGTTCAAAATCTCTGTTTTCATCTGAAGGAAAAGATGTTCGATTACAATATCCAATATGCCTAATCTGTTCCCGAAATAATTATAGATATGACTTTTGGAATAACCCGTAACGTAGCTTACATTACTTAGTTTTAAATATTCCAATCCATTGCTCTCTACAATCCGAATAGATGTTTCAATTATCTTTGCAATAAAATCTGATTTATCTGACGTTAGACTTTCCTTTGTTTTCATTTGCATATGTGGATGGTAAGCCTTTCAAGGGAAATTCCCATTTCCTTATTTCCTGCCAATTTTTCCAATTCCTCAATATCTTTAAGAATAAATACATCTCTTCCCTTGTTTTCTATCAGGATTGCTAACTGGTTTATTCTCTCCAGATCATTATCAATCAAAATAAACTTTGAATAATACCAGAATTTTATGTTTTTGAGGAGCTTTTCGGGTTTGTCGTCCGATTGATTGACCAATATCAATATTGGTGAGTTAGATTGATTTTCCATGTTTAATTATTTATACGTAAACAACCGCTTTATGAAAATGACCAACACTATCTATTACCTTTTAGATAATGTCGGTCAATCAAAATAATTCTTATTGCCAGCCACCGCCAACGGCACGGTACAATGCTGTGATTGCATTCAGCCGAAGTGCTTTGACGGTAGCCAAATCCAGTTCTGCCTGTAATTTGTTCGACTGCGCCAAAATAACATCGAGATAGGTCGCTTCGCCGAATTGATATAGTTTCAATGAATTAGTTACGACGACATCGGCCTTTTCTACCAATCCGATTGCTGTTGTTTCTTGTTCTTCCAACTTATCAATTTGAACCAATGCATCCGAAACTTCGCCAAAAGCCACCAATACAGATTGTTTGAAATTAAGCTCTGCTTGTTCCGATGCAATTTTTGCCTGTTCGTACCTTGTTTTTAGCTGGCGACTTTGCAAGATTGGTTGAGCTATTGTTCCAGTAGCAAGGCCGAAAAGAGATCCCGGTACATTGAACCAATTTGTCGCTTTTAGAGCGTTCAAACCACCCTGTGCCGTTATGTTCAAGGCAGGGTACATACTGACTTTTGCCACGTGAATGCTTGCTATACTTTTCCGCAAGGCTAATTCCTGTTTTTTTACATCAGGTCGATAACTCAATATTTCGGCAGGTATTCCTGTTGAAATATTTTCAGGGGTAGATACATTATCCAAATTTGCTTGTCTTACAATTTTATCAGGAAGTGAACCGGCAAGAATGCTTAGTGCATTTTCCTGTACAGTGATAGACGCTTCAATCGGCGGGATATTCTTTAATATTTGCTCTCTTGCAATTTGTTGCTGTTCGACCGCAAGCGAGTTAATCATTCCAAGTTCAAACTGCTTATTCAAAATAGTTAATGTACTATCTGCAAAAGCCAAGTTGTTTTTACTGATCGCTAACTGCTTATCAAGCATCAAGAGGTTATAGTACCCTTGTACTACTTCAGCAATTAACCTTGTCTGAACGGCTTTAGCGGCTTCCTGTGTTTGCAGGTAGTCAGCTAACGCTTCTTCTTTTGCACCTTTTATCTTGCCCCAAACATCTGCTTCCCAAGAAAGATTGATAGCGGTAGAATAATCCGTCAAATAATTCTGTCCAAGAAAATAACCCAATGACTGTCCGTTCATACTATTTTGCGACGGACGGTTGATATTGGCGCTTGCAACCTGTGCATCAATCACTGGTGCATATCCCCATTTAGATTGTTTGTACCCTAATGAGGCAAACTCTATCTGTTTCAAAGCCACCTGTAAATCATTGTTCTGTTCTAAGGATTTATCAATAAGATTTACCAATATCGGGTCTTTAAAGAAATCCCTGTAACCAATATGTGCAATGTTCAAAGTATCATCGGAAAGCTCTAATTCTGTTCTGTAAGTGTCAGGAAGCCTAAGCTCCGGTTGCTGGTACTTCTGAACAGAACAGGAAGTCACAGACACTGCAATAAACAGAGAACCGCCTAATAAATATATTATGTTTTTTACTGAACCCATTTTAAAAATTTTTAAGATTAATATTCCCAATCCGCATCCGAAATAGCTTTGCCACTGATTTTCTCGTGGAGGTATTGGAAAACCACGAACAGAACAGGTGTAATAAACAGTCCTAAAATGGTTCCGAAAAGCATCCCTGAAATAGCAGCCCAGCCAATAGAGTGGTTACCCATTGCTGACGGACCGACAACGAACAGCAAAGGGATCAATCCCGTGATAAATGCCAGTGAAGTCATCAGGATAGGGCGCAGACGGGCCTTGGCACCTTCAATGGCAGATGCAAGCAGGCTTTTACCTGCCCGTCTACGCTGAATGGCAAATTCCACGATCAGGATACCGTTCTTCGCCAACAGACCGATCAGCATCACCAGCGCAATCTGTACATAGATATTGTTGGATATACCGGCAAAGGTGATTCCGATAAATACCCCGCTTAGACCTATCGGAATAGCTAACAGCACCGATAACGGCAGTACATAACTTTCGTATTGTGCTGCAAGCAGGAAGTAAACAAAGATGATACACAGGGCAAAAATCAAGGTCGATTGCGCACCTGACTTGCTTTCCTCGCGGCTCATTCCTTTATAGTTATAGGTATAGCCCGGAGGCAATACCTGCTGGCTCACTTCTTCGATGGCCGCCATAGCCTGTCCCGTACTATATCCCCAACCCGGCATTACCGTCAGATTGGAAGAATTGAACAGGTTGAACCTGTCCACGACTTCGGCACCTGTTGTTCTTTTTAGTGTAACCAACGTGTTTATAGGCACCATTTCCCCACTGTTATTTTTTACAAAAACACCGTTCAATGAGGCTTCGTCCTTACGTGTTTCGGGAGTGGCCTGTACCAATACCCGGTAATATTTACCAAATCGGTTGAAATCCGAAGACTGGATACTGCCGTAATATCCCTGCATAACGCCCATCACTTCAGCGACGGTTACGCCCAATTGGGCTGCTTTGGATTCATCCACTACCACTTCATATTGCGGATAGGAAACATCAAAAGTGGTGTAGGCCACCATAATCTCGGGCCTTTGCATCAAAGCGCCCATCATCGCGTAAGAGGCATTCCCAAGGTTGTGCAGCTCGCCATTGGTCCTGTCCTGCAATACCAGTTCTATACCACTGGTATTGCCAAAACCATCCACCGTAGGCGTGTTCACAACAAGGAAGTTTGCCCTCTTGTCCTGCGATAAGATGCCCGTCAATTGTCCGATTACTTCATCTATGTTATGTACATCCCCGCGTTCTTTAGGTTTTTTCAGCTTCACAAAGAAGGTCGCTGCATTCGAGGCATTGGCACCGCTGAATAGACCCAATCCCGTCACGGACATCACATTGTCGGTCGCCGGATGGTGGACAAGAACATCTTCCGCTTTATTGACAACATCTGCTGTACGGTCAATGGAAGCTCCCGGAGGAAGATTTACCGTTGCAATAATAAAATTCTGATCTTCATCAGGAATAAATCCTGTTGGCGTTACAATCGACATCCACGCAAACAATCCACCAAATACTGCCATGATGGAAAATGCTACCCATTTTCTCTTGATAAGGAACAGGATTGATTTTCCGTACCTGTTGGTCATTTTATTGAATGAGGCATTGAAACCTGCAAAGAAACGATCTTTAAAACCGAGCTTTTTATGTTCACCATCTTCCGTATGATGTTGCTTTAAAAACAACGCGCACAATGCAGGGCTTAATGTCAAGGCATTAATAGCCGAAATGACAATCGCTATGGCCAAGGTTAGGGCAAACTGCTGATAGAACAGCCCGGTCGAACCCTCCATAAATGAAACCGGAATAAACACGGCAGACATCACCAGTGTAATGGAAACAATCGCTCCCGATATTTCACTCATGGCAGAGACTGTAGCAGCCCTTGCATTGAGTTTTTTCTTCTCCATCTTGGCGTGTACGGCTTCGACCACCACAATCGCATCATCCACGACTATACCGATGGCCAGCACGAGTGCAAATAAAGTGAGTATATTTATCGAAAAGCCAAAGAGGTTCATAAAGAAAAAGGTACCTACAATGGAAACCGGCACTGCAATAGCAGGTATCAACGTAGAACGGAAATCCTGAAGGAAAATATATACCACCAAAAACACAAGTAAAAAGGCTTCAATCAACGTCATGATAACCTGATCGATGGATTGGTCAAGCGAATCTTTGGTAGCAAAAGGTATCTGATAGATCATTTTATCTGGAAATGATCTGGACAGCTCTTTCATTTTTTCCATCACCTCTATCTGCACCTCGTTGGCATTGGAACCTGCCATCTGGAAAACAGCCATAGAAACGGACTGTTTCTTATCCGATTTGGAAGATATGGCATAATTATACGCAGCAAATTCTACGGTTGCCACATCTTTCAGCCGTAATACGGAACCATCGTTTAAAGCCCGTACTACAATATTTTCATATTGTTCGGGTTCTGTAAATTTACCCCTGTATCGCATGACATACTCCATCGCTTCATCCGTGCGCTCACCGAAACGACCGGGTGCAGCTTCGAGGTTTTGGGATTGGATAGCATTGGAAACCTCAAATGGCGTTAGATTATAAGCATTCAGCTTGGCGGGGTCTAACCACACACGCATAGAATAATCCTTGTTACCCCAGGCCATTGCATCACCCACACCCTTGATCCTTTTCAGCTCGGGCAGGATATTGATCTTGGCATAGTTCTCTATAAAAAGATCGTCCAACGAACCGTCTTCACTGGTCAAACTTATAATCGCTATCTGGCTGTTCTGTCTTTTTATCGTAGTAATACCGGTCTGTACGACTTCTACAGGCAATTGATTCGTGACCTGTGCCACACGGTTCTGTACATTGATAGCCGCTTGATCGGGGTCAGTTCCCAATTTGAAAATAACGGTAATCTGTAATGTTCCGTCATTACTGGCAACCGAACTGATATAATCCATATTTTCCACACCGTTGATTGCATTCTCCAATGGAGGTGCTACAGAACGGGAAATTGCTTCGGCATTGGCTCCGGGATAGGTTGCGATGACCATTACCGTAGGCGGGGCAATGTCAGGGAACTTGGTAATAGGAAGGCTGACCATCCCTACGATCCCCAATATCACCAATAGAACAGAAATAACTGTCGCCAATACGGGTTTTTTTATAATACTTTTTAGCATAATATCTCTGAAATGTATTTAATTAGTTATGGGAATTTTTATGTTCTTCAGAAACTGATTTTTGTTCCACCACTGCATCGCCGGACTGTAACCTTTCAAAGCCTGAAACAATGTATTTATCGCCGGGTTTGATTCCGTCCGTTACGATGAAATTTTGTCCTGATTTTCCTGAAACCTGAATGGGAAGTTGGACTACCTTGCTTTCCTGATCAACGGAATAAGCAAATATCCTGTCCTGAATACTCATTGTGGAAGAAATCGGGAACAGTATGGCATTGTCATGGTTTTGCCCCAGTACAATTCTTCCTGTATTACCGCTTCTGAGCAACAATTTCGGATTGCT
Source organism: Sphingobacterium sp. FBM7-1 (assembly GCF_020687765.1). Taxonomy (GTDB): domain Bacteria; phylum Bacteroidota; class Bacteroidia; order Sphingobacteriales; family Sphingobacteriaceae; genus Sphingobacterium. Next base: position 472,862 of record NZ_JAJEWJ010000001.1, read on the forward strand.
GAATTTTGCCCGCATCGTAATGGAACCTGTGGTTCTGCTGAATTGACCATCAATTGCATCTATTTTTCCCTGTAGCTCATATTTACTCCCATTTGAAATCAACAGGTCAACAGCAGGTGCATTATTCAGTTTGCCGTCATATCTTTGCTGGAAATCCACGAAATCATTTTCGCTCATACTGAAATAGACATACACTTCCTGTATATCCGAAAGTACCGTGATCGATTCTACGTTTGTAGGAGAAAGCAAACTTCCAAGACGGTAATTCAATCTTCCGATATATCCGCTTACCGGTGCTTTAATGGTGCTGAAATTAACGTTAATCCGTGCCGATTCTATTGCCGATTCGGCTTGTGCAACAGCTCCCTGCGCTCCATCATATGTTGCTTGCGCTTCCTGTATCTGAATATCGGTAACAACTTTACTGCTGACCAATTCCTTTTTTCTGTCCAAATTGATTTTTGCAGTTAAAAGGTTGGCTTTAGCAGTGGTAAGAGCCGCCTGTGCAGTGCGTAGCTGTTCCTGATAGACACGATCATCTATCTTAAACAACGGCTGACCTGCTTTGACGTACTCACCCTCATCTACATAGATTTTACTTAGATAGCCGGATACCTGAGGACGGATCTCCACATTGGCAATACCTTCTATACTTGCTGAATATTCTTTTTCAATGGCAACGTTTTGCTGTTGCACCACAGCGAATGGAAGTTCGGGAGCTCCCTGATTCCACCCACTTTCCTGATTATTCTGCCCGCAGCCTGTCATTAAAAATATAGACAAGAGCAAGCCCGGCGAACCCATCTGAAAAAATCTGTTTTTAAGTGGTTTAACAGGATTGACAGGATCGTTTAATAAAATTGAACGAATTGATTTTGACATGATTATGATATATATATTTATTAGAAAACAATGCAAGTTGAAAAGGCCGGATACAGGAATTGTACCGACTAATGGCATTTGATTTGACGGGACTATTTTAATAAAGTACGAACCAGAAGGCGACCAATGGAGCGACCTGCGGCAATGTTGGGTTAATTTCTGATGTGCATCCGAAAAGTTCAGGTAGAAAGGGACTATCCGAAGAAGAAAGAGAATAGCAGTGAATAATGCTTACAGCAGACACTCGTAACGCTTTAAAACGTACATTAATATCCCAATTATTGTTTACAGCATCCAAATTGTTATCCATATTATCCTTGTTCAGAAGTCGTTTTTTTGTCTAAACGACATGCAAATGTAGAATTTTTTTTGAAACAAACCAATCGTTCGGTATCTTTGAAAAAAATATTTTTTTATGAGAGAGAGCAATCAATATACAAGAAAGAAAGAACCGGAATTGAACAGGCAATCAATTATAGATGCTGCTACAGATATTGGCTCTGAAACCGACTGGAGCCAAGTTACTTTTCAAGCCATTGCTGATCGTATTGGATTGAGTAAAGGCGGAATCATTCATCATTTCAGGAATAAGGAAGAGCTTTTGGACGAGTTGATGAGTGAAAGTTTAGCGGAACTGACAAACTGGATAGAGCGATATAAGAAAGAGCATCCTGATAAGGAAGGGGCAACGGCATATTTGGATTTTGTATTGAACGAAAGAAAAGATGAAAGTTATCAAATAACAATGCGAATAGTTCTACAGGCTATTTTGGTAAATCCCAAATACAGAACAGAATGGAACAAATGGTACAATAAACATATTATACCTCCCGAAGGTGAAATGAGCGCCAAAAGTTTGGCTATTTATCTAATTGCAGATGGTATTTGGTATGGCGAAAACATGAATTCACATACCTATTCTGAAAAAGATAAAAAACGGATTATGAACTATGTCAAAACCCTATAAGTAATGAAATATTTGTATTTAGCATTAGCTATAATTTTTGAAGTTGTCGGTTCATCTTTTATAAAAGCGTCAGATGGATTTTCTAAATGGCTCCCTACTACCATTGTTGCCATAGCTTATATGATTTGTTTCTATTTTTTGGCACAAGCTTTAAGGTACATTCCATTGGGAGTTGCTTATGCTATTTGGGGCGGATTGGGAATTGTCCTAACAGCGACAATTTCAGTGTTGGTATTCAAGCAAAAGTTAGATATACCTGCCATCATAGGGATTGTGCTTATCGTATCAGGCGTATTTGTAATGAATTTTTTCTCGAAAAGTTTAAGTCACTAATATCAATTGAAACTAAAAATAAATGGAAGAAACAGTCGTTCACACCAACAAAACATTTTCAGGTATTGATTATTCAGAAAAAAAATTAAGAAACAGAGAGTTCGTACAATGTGAATTTGTAAGTTGTGATTTCAACAAAAGTGATCTGAAAGAGAATGACTTCGAAGATTGTATATTTAAACAATGTAATTTTTCAATGGCCGACATCGACGGAACAGGGTTTCGTAACGCTGTGTTCATTAGTTGTAAAATGCTCGGCATGGATTTCACAAGATGTAGTAAGTTCGCTTTCTCTTTTTCATTTACAGACTGCCATTTAGATTACAGTAATTTTTTTGGAACAAAGTTGAAAAAGACCATATTTAAAAATTGTACATTGAAAGACGTGGAGTTTACCGAAGCCGACCTGACTGCTTCAGAATTTTTGGCTTGCGATCTTACTTCTGCGAGGTTTTCCAATACGAATCTTGAAAAAGCAGATTTTAGAACAGCCATAAATTTTGCTATAGATCCTGATGGTAACAAGATGAAAAAGGCAAAATTCTCTGCATTAAATTTGGATGGTTTAGTATACAAACACAATCTGGATATTGATTATAACAACTAATATTCAATTCTTTAGAATTACAATGCAAAATAGTAAATAGTTTTTAGTGCGAGAGTGGTTTATTATTTGGGTATAGAGTAACAAGAATAATGTTTTATACCATTTTTCTTAGCGTTGTAGTTTATCTCTTGATATGGAGGGAACAATATCGAAACAGTATCACATTTCGAATCAAAAGTTATTATCGATTTGAAAACTAAAACAGTTTTTAAAATGGCTTTGTACTTCGTATTAAAACATTTTTAGGCCAATCTTACAATCGATACTATAACCTGGCGAAAGGCTTTCTATTTCAAATTACCTGTTTAAACAATATCGTATCGAATTGCTTTCGGTCGCCATTTTCTTTTCCTCCTGTGACGGTTTGACCACCGATGATATTACCTTTCACTAAAACAGAGTTAATTAGTACCTTTGTGTAAAGATATTCTTGAAGCGTTTTGCTTTGAGTCCGGCACTGAAACTTAGGAACTTTCAAAACAGCAGGACAACAAGTGTAAAACGCTCATGCTACGGCGTGGGCGCACTTATTGTTGTTGGGTTTCCTAAGACCTCAGTGCTGTAAGTTGTTGCCTACGCTTTTTTTAAAGACGGCAGCATGATGATTTGAAATCAATTCTTTACAAAATGGCAGCCTCGATATACTTTCCAAATTTTGAATATTCCGCATCGGAAGTTTTCAAGTATATGTATATTCTTAAAGATTTCACCTTAATGCTGAATGATGGGGATATTGTAAAATTTACTCCTGATGACGAGGATGCTTTTAAAAAATGGTTGGATGATAATGGAGTACAGAATATCAGAGAGGAAAGTAATTGGGTGGTGAAATAGTAAACCATATCACCACCTAATATATTAGCGTCTCCGTTTTCTCGGTTTTGTCGTTGTCCATATAAAAATCGCCCAGACACCAAAAGCCACCGCGTAACCCGGCCACGGGTTTTGCATACTCAAAGCTGCGAAATATCCAAATGTAGCAATGATACAAGTAATAAAAAACCAAATTACAGTTCTCATAGTATTTCAAATTTACGTTTTTAAATCAAAAAGAATTACATGAGGTTGATCCCCATGTAATTCGGTTAAGTTCATTAGGCAGCGATGCGCTCCTTTTTGTTCTCTTTTTGTACTTTTTTCATCGCCTTAATTTCGACTTTTCTAAGCTGCATAATGACTTTCCGCTGTACGTCGTCCACAATCTTCCAATCTTTGGCAATGTAAATATCCGTTGTACGGTTTCCCTCGTCAACGTGGTTGAGTGCAAGAGCTACGTCGTCTTTGCTCATACGGCAATCGTTTCTCGCCGTGTTCGCAAATGTGTGTCTCGCCCAATACAACGTTAGTTCGGGTATGCCAGTCAACTTGCGTAATTGCTCCATGCCTTTACATAATGCCCAATTAAGTGCATTTGCACTTGAATAGCGTTCACGCAATTTCCCTAAATATTTTTCCAATAAAGGTTTAGCTTCATCGACAATCTTAATACTGATAAAGGCATTATCCTTACGTTTGCCCTGTGTCTTGGAACGGTTATAGTCTAAACGTCCGTTTCTAACGTCACGTTCTGTTATTTGGTACAGGTCTACGGCATTTATGCCACAAAGGTAGAACGAAAGCATATAAAGATCCTTTGCCAATTCTGCACGGCTTCCGGGTTTGGTCACGCAATCACGGATAGTCAGAACCTGTTCAAGTGTGTTGTTCCGTTTCTTGGTAAGAGGTGGAGAGCCGATCTTGTACTTCTTAAACGGATAATGTTTGATGCGGTAGATGCCGAGGTCCTCATTGTTATAGTGATCCCTTGCGGCATTGAACAAGGTACGCAGATCTCGCATTTGGTTGTGCAAACCGCTATCGGACAATCCTTTTTCTTTCGTGATAACCTCATTTCCTAATTGGTTGATCCGTGTCATTGTCCTTTCTGACCGTAGGTAACGCTCGTATGCAAGCAGCATATTGGAGTTGATTTCCTTGATGGATACGGCTGACCGATTAAAATAATCGACCAGACTGTTGCGGATTTTTCGATGGTTGTTTGCCGTGCCTGTTCGTCCCTCACCTTTCAGAATCTCGATGTGCTGCTGGCAGAACTTGATGAAATCGATGTCCTCATTTTTGTCACGGAGATAATCCCGTAACGATTCAGCCGTAAAAAAATCCAGCCGGTCATCTAGTTCACTGATCTCTTTTCGGTAGTCTCGCAATTGTTGCTCGACCTTGTCGGCGATAAACGGGTCTTTGACCTTGTTACTCTTGGTCAACTGTTTTCTGACAACGAAGTGTACCGTGTCAAGATACTTTCTTTGGTCTTTGTGATGGATACAGATTTTTACATTGTACGTTCCATCGGCTTTCTTGTGGTGCTCAAACACCTTGGCGCTAACGGTTGCCATAATTCATTCGAATTAGCACGCAAAAATTTCCGTAACGTATTTGTAACGGTTTTACGTGAAGTTCAACAAAAAACTATGCAAATCACACCGTATCGGGGTATCCGACTCGGCGTAGGGCACATGCTCCTAAAGTGCCTTAATAAACGAAAAAAAGCCGTTTTTCCTTGCGAAAAAACGACTTTTACGAAAGTGCGCCCACCTGGGCTCGAACCAGGGACCAAAAGATTATGAGTCTTCTACTCTAACCGACTGAGCTATAGGCGCAGGCTTTTGTAAACCTATCAAAAAGAACATAGTCGTTCCGTTTTGACGATGCAATTATCGATATTTGTAGGGAGAAAACAAAATTTTATCTGCAAAAAAATGAAAAATAATATATTGAGCGGGATGTCTTTCCTTTTCATATCGATTAAGTTTAAGTGACCAAAACTTGTATATACTTGGCTGTCAAAAATGTAGTTAAAAACACAGATATATATTTACTATTTCTTTCTATATCTAATTTATTTATCTATCTTTGCACACACAAAAAAAATAAAAGGGCACGAAAGGAGGTATTTAACAGCATGATTATCGTAAATGTAAAAGAAGGAGAATCTTTAGACAGAGCGTTGAAACGTTTCAAAAAGAAATTTGAAAAAACTGGTGTATTACGTGAACTTCGTTCTCGTCAAGCATACGAGAAAAAATCAATCACTCGTCGTACCCAACGTAAAAAAGCAATCTACAAACAACAATTAAATCAAGAAAACGTTTAATATTGTTTGATACGATAAAAGTAAAAGGAGGCTATTTTGTAGCCTCTTTTTTTATGCCTTTTAATGCGCGAAATAACGATGCGTAATCGTCCACCATTTTTTCCCAACTAAACTGACGCAGCGTGTATGCTCGATAGGTATCGCGCAGCTGTTGATCCTGATCGGATTTGCGGTCTTGAATGGCTCGCACCCAGGCCTGCGCGTTTTGAGGTTCTACTTGTATACCATTTTTTTGATGCTGTATCGCATCAGTAATCCCTTCTATAGCGGAAGCTAATACCCACGCGCCACAAGCGCTTGCTTCCAAGCACACTAGGCCAAATCCTTCCATGTCGCCCTCTACAGGAATATTAGGCATCAAAAACGCTTCGCTATGACTTAGCAGAATCCGCAGTTCCTCGGCAGGCAATTTACCCAGATGCGTAATTTTATCGGCATAGCGAGGATCGTTTAGCAAGCTACATATGGCAGCCTGATCGGAAGGATATCCCATAAAAAGTATGTACAGCATCTGCCACCGTTTAGGCAAACGCGCAATCCATTTATCTGCTTTTGACGGCTTTTTAGAAAGCGGGCCGGCCATGGCCAGGTGATAATCTTCAGGAAGCATAGGGAGCACCTCGCGGATAAACCACGAAAATCCTTTTCGTTTTACGGGTCTACCTAATGTGACGAGCATTTTTTTATGCGCAGGCAATTGATATTTACGGCAAAACTGTATCCAAGCTACTTTATTATTTTCAGGTTTCCATTGATGATCAATCCCATTTGGGATGACAGATACCTTCTTTGCATCGATACCGCGACAAATCGCCGCAGTGGCCGTCGCCCGGCTGACCGCAACGATATGGTCGTAGCGATTAAAGCGCGGTAAAATAAACCGCTGATAAATTTTGAGCGGAAAAACGACATCTAAACCGTGAAAGGTAACTACGCTGCGCAAATGTTTGTATCCTACATGCCAAAGACTCATCGTAGCGATCAGGCCGTCATTAAAATGGATAACACTGATTTGAGGGTATCGATGAATCATCGTTAAAATGCGGCCGTTTAGTTTGCGAAAAAACTGCAGATAGCTTTCTTCGCCAGTATATACGATCTTTCGCACGGTGGCATGCGCACGCATTCCTTCAATCAATTCATAACTCTGTTTCTCCATGCCGCCGGTAGCTGGTGGATATTTATGGCTGACGAACAGTATTTCCATGTCTGAAAACTTTAAGTGTATCGGTTTTCCGGACAAAAACATAACAGACCACACCCACCAATATCCAAAATAGCTGACGAGCACGGCGCAATATCGACACCGTCGCCCATATACTAGCGGCATGGATACTTATACTTGATAACATGACTTTATTCCCCAACTCCTCTACCCCAACCTGTCCCGGTACAAATGCGCCTAAACTTTTAAAAAACACCACGCCCATATCCATTCCAATACTTTGCATGAGCTGTACCGGGTAATTCAGGTAGCGAAGAATGATATAAAACTCTAAGCCTCCTACTAACCAATGGAGAAAAAAGAAACCGTAACACCACCAAAACAAGTTCCTATGCTGCTGAAAAAAAATCTGTGTCTGCCCAATCAATTGGTAAATGGCACTCCGGAAGCGTTGCCATAAATTAGTTGATGTTTGCTTAGTCGCTACAGATGGAGATCGATACCGAAGGAGCAAATAAAAAAAACCAATTTTCACCAACAGCAACAATGCAATAAGGATAAATAAACCACCTAACCAAAACGGTGTCAGCAGGTTAATTTCGGTTGCCGCCCACCAGCATAAATACAGCATAAGAAGTAATAGCTGCGATAATACCGCAGCCACACGAGATACAACGACAGATGTGGATGCGCCGCTGTTCGAGATGCCATGTGGTTTCAACAATTCATTTTTCAGCATATCTCCTCCAACGATACTGGAGGGGTTGTAAAGCCCCACTGTTTCTCCAATTTGCCGTATGCCGAACAGCTGCCACAGGGAAATGCCCGTACGTTCGGATCCCAAACAGATCCACCAGCCTATCGTACCCAACAGATAGGCGACAAAGGTTACCAAGAGTATCAGACAAAAACCGACACCGACCCTGCGCAGCTCTTCTAAAACGATCTTAAAGTCTACTTGAAGAATGAATATCGTTATAGGAACGGCAATACAAACAAGAATTAAAACCTTGAAGCTTGTTTTATACATCAGCTCGCCGCCCAAACCATGTTTTTGCCAGACTGGAGTCCTAGCTGTGTCACTTCTTCAAAATAGCGGTTAACGAGATTCGTCCAATCTAACTTTTGGACGTAAGCTAGGCCATTGTCACGGATAAACCCGTGTAACGTAGGGTCCGATAATAACATGCGGATATAAATTAGGAAATCGTCAGCCGACCGGGGCGGACATTTATAGCCTGTTTGGCCATGACGTATCAAATCTGCACTTCCCCCTCCATCTGCGATAACACAAGGTAGACCGGATGCCATGGCTTCTACAACGACGTTTCCATAGGTTTCGGAAATAGACGGGAAAACAAAGATATCGGATGAGGCATATAACTTCGAAAGTTCATCGTGCGTTAATGTACCCAAAAAAATAGCTTTCGGCATTTGTCGTTTCATCTCCTCTCCCGCTACCCCATCTCCTGCTACGATAAAATTATGTGGTAATCCAGACTGCTGAAGCCGCTTGTATAGTTCCATCAAAGTATGGACATTTTTCTCCCACACCAGCCTGCTGGCAAATAAAATATTAGGCTTATCGTTACCGGTAATAGCGCGGATATAGTTTTCATCCCGTTTTGTAGGATGGAAAAGCTTCAAATCAATACCGCGTTGCCACAAGGTCATCTTCTCTTTTTCCACACCTAAGCCTTCTAGCTTCCTTTGCATGGTCGGGGATGGAACGTACACGACATCACAATTATTGTAAAACCGTCGTATGGCGGTGGTCATCCATCGCTGCACGGGTTTGATCAACGTAGGTACTTTACGAAAATAATAAGGGATGTACGAAAGAAAATTGGTATGATAAAGGCTAATGGTTGATATGCGTCGCGTACGCGCATACCGCAGTGCGAAAAAACCTAACAAGGAAGGGGTTGCAATATGAATAACATCGGGCTGGAAAGCATCGAGCCGCTGTTTAATATGCCCCTTTACCAGGGTCGGTAAACTAATACTATAATCTGCATTTAACCCGGTATTTAATGTGGGGACACGAAGTGATTCATGTCCTTCTATTTTTTCGGGGCCTGTTCCATAAATAAAAAAGAAAGTAAAGCGTTCTTTATCTATGCGATTGATGATCTGAAACATGGTTCGGGCTGCACCATCGTATTCTTCAAATAAAATCTCTGCAAAAAAGGCTATTCTGATCATATAGTAGACGTTTTGTTTCTACTAAAATAGCTCGTCCGTATTTCTTTAATCGAAACTGATTATTAACGTTTTATAAAATTTCACTAGATGTCAGGCCGGCAGATTAGCGTATGTTAATCTTCGGTAAAGAAACGGATCTCTTCTTGTGTATGTACGTTCATAAAAGAGACCGACGAATAGTCTTTTAAGGGATGCACAAGTTCGTAGTTTACATCGGCAACCAGTACTTTCTCGATCTCTTTTAAAGTCCGCAATGCCTCTTTATCATTCGGACAGACTTTATATACCTCTTCGGAGAAAACACCGGAATTTTTGTTTTCTACACTTTTAATAATTTTTATCGGTCGCCCTGGTAATTTTTCTTCCATACCATAAGAACTCTTTCGTATAGAAAAAGTTCTTACCCTGGGCGATGAAACGATTAATCTACTTTTGTAAATGATGCGATGAGCTCATGTGTTTTTGCCTGTATCTCTTCGGGGAGTTGTACAAATACGTCTTGGTCGAGGCTTACTAGGTCTTCTTCTTCATAAATCTCTGGCTTGAAAAAGCAATCGCGTAACGATTTTACTTTTGAATATTCCGAAGTGAAATATGCTTGAAATTGTTCTTCTACCCGCTCCACAACCTTATCGAGCTGTTCCATTGTAATGAGATTGGTTTCCATATTTTAATTTCTATTAATTGTAACACGATATGTGAATACTTCCTTTATTAGAAACTGAATCCCTATGAAATTGTTCACTGGATAGACAATATCTTATTTGTTTTATGAAAAACGACACAACTATACACGCAAAACCCTTGTGGGACCTTATCCCGATTCTTACGGAACGACTGGATATTTACCGTGCTACTATCTCCGCTTTAGATGCTGATCGAGATGTCGGTCTGATTGCTTTCTTGGAGAACGCCATGCAATTGACGCAGCAGTTCATATCCCAACTTAACGGTGTGCTGGCTAAAGAAGACCATGCTTTTTCGGAAGCAGATTGGGTCGCAGGCGATCTATATGCTCTTTGGAAGGAACGGCGACCGCTGCTCAGCGATGCCGAATCCGGTGAGCCGGTGATGCAGGTCATCGCGAAAACTGAAGAAGCACTATGCGCCGTTTTTGAATATATGCTTTCCCACACCGACAAGTGGAGAGAAGATACAATAGCGATGCTAACGAGTCAAGCCGAACTTCAACAAGATATTGCTGAAGAAATCGAACAAGCAAAAAAGAAGGCAATGACCAATGATGGCGAACGTTAATTTTTGTTAACGGCACCGGAAATGGCATCCGTATTGTAACAGTAGAGTGACAATTAATGTGTACTAATTTTAAAATATATGAAAACAGGTATTAAAATTTTGAGTTTGTTATTTATCAGTTTGATCGCTTTTAGTTCTTGTAGCAAAGACGATGATCCTGCTGACAATGATTTGTTTCTAGGAAAATACGAAGGTTCTGTTGGTTATAATGGTCCGGACGATGGGGACGATGTATCGGAATCTAACGGATCGGTTACCGTCACAAAAGTTGGCAACAACTACACCTTCAATTTTTCTGACGGTATACCCACATTAGGGGATATTGTAATGGAAAAAGGCGATAATAGCACGCTGGTTTTTGACGATGGAGAGATCGGAACCATTCGCATCACCGAGTCAAGTCTTAATATTGCGTATGCGCGTGATGGACGGGTATGGTCGGCGAACTGTTCTAGATAGAACGTTCGTCAAAAAAAGAAGCCAATCGTTGATTGGCTTCTTTTTTTTAAACCCGAGGGTTCTCATCCCTCCAACTAAATTTTTCGAAAAGCTCTATAATATAACGAAAAAAGCTTTAATCTTACGACTAAAGCTTTTGCGGAAAGGGAGGGATTGGTTCAGCCCCGCTTGCCCCCTGCACTACCCTGAACCTTCTTCGAATCGAACCCGAGGGTTCTCATCCCTCCAACTAAATTTTTCGAAAAGCTCTATAATATAACGAAAAAAGCTTTAATCTTACGACTAAAGCTTTTGCGGAAAGGGAGGGATTCGAACCCTCGATACAGTCATCCCGTATACAGACTTTCCAGGTCTGCTCATTCGACCACTCTGACACCTTTCCAAAGGCGAAGCAAATATACAATATTTATGATGTAAAACTAATTTTTCGTCTTTTTAAATCAACCGAAAATATACAGGTACTGCTGACATAGGGTTGTCAAAGCGCCGCTTAATTTTGCTGTTATAACGGTGTTAATAAACGATTATTTATTGATTTTAAATTATTTAACAGTATGGAAACAACAGCAATTTTAACAAAAGACGAGTTTTTAAAACACTGGTTAGGGCATCGAGATTTAACCCGCCGTACCCTAGAAAAATTTCCGGAAAAAGACCTTTTTGAGTTCTCGATTGGGGGTATGCGTCCGTTTTCGGAACTGGTGATGGAATTATTATCTATTGCTGAACCTGGATTACGCGGGATCGTAGAAAGAGACGAGCAGCCTTACAACCACAAATTGGCTTTACACACCAAGGAAGATCTTCTAAAGAAATGGGACAGCGATACGCCTAAAATCATCGAATTGTTCGGTCAAATCAAAGAAGAAGATTTCCACCAGACCCACAATTTGTTCGGTGAGTACAAATTCCCTATCTACAGTAATTTGTTATATTTTATTGATAATGAAATTCACCATCGGGCACAGGGTTTCGTATACCTTCGCGCATTGGGCATTGAGCCCCCCTTCTTTTGGGAGAGACCTTAAGAGCGAGCGTCAAATATCCTCGTTTAGAGAAAGCCTCCGCGTTATTGTAATAGCGTGGAGGCTTTTGAAAATCTGTAATCAAACTTTAATATTAGACAGTAATGTTTTGACTTGCTCTCTAAGTTCTTCCGGCTCTAAAATCTCCGCTTGATCGGCGTACATAAGGTACCAGCGCGCAAATTCATGCTCCCTATTTTTGCAGGCGAAAGTCATCGTAACTCCGTCATCGGTAATTTCCTCCGACTGAAATCCGTAATAGGGCCGTTCCCATTCCATATAACGTGCGTAGGCTAAAGGCACTTTAATCCGGATGGTCGTTACCTGCGTAGGCTCTTCCTTTTTCAGATAATGCGAAAGTGGTTCATGCTCTCTGGTAAAGGGAATAGGCGATAAATCAATTTCCTGGATACGGTCGACACGGAATTGTCGATAGTCTTTTCGGAGATGGCAATACGCTATAAAATACCAATAGGCTCCCTGATGAAACACGCCTACGGGTTCGATTTCCCGTTGCGTTGCTTTTGTAGACAAACTATTCTGATAACCCATAGTCACCGCCCTGCGCTGCGCGATGCTCTCAAATAATGTGGACAGGGCTGCGGGCACATTTGCATTGAATCGGTGCGCCAGTGACCCCATCAACATGTTTTTTTCCAAAACGTTAATATCGTTCTTATCGCTGTACTGCAGATAGGACTTAATTTTGTTAAGTGCGGAGGTAAAATGCCGGTATAGATCAGGGTCAACAAATTTCTGCATCAACTTTTCGGCCGCAGCAAGGGTTAATATTTCTTCCCTCGAAAATTTAGTTGGAGGCAAACGATATCCTTCCACCAGGCCATATCCCGTACCGGCTTCGCCATAAATAGGAATACCTGCTTGCTCCAAAGCCTTTATATCTCGATAAATTGTCCGTTGGCTAACCTCAAATTGCGCGGCAAGATCCTGCGCTTTTACAACGGGCTTGGCTTGCAACTGAAAGTAGATGGTGAGGATTCTGTTAAATCGCTTAGTGACGTCCATTTGGTAAAATTAAACATTCTTCGAAAAAAAAGAATTATTCGTTGGATTCGTAAAGAAAGTCTACCTTTGCGCTCTCTCTATCAGTACAGGCAAATGAACAAAGCACTTATTGCGTTAGCTTGTGGCGGATTAGCTATCGGGATGACTGAATTTACTATGATGGGCATCCTTCCCGACATCGCCAAAGATTTACATATTGACATTCCAGAAGCCAGTAATTTAATTGCTCTTTATGCATTGGGTGTAGTGGTCGGCGCTCCTACCCTAGTCGCTCTGAGCGGAAAGTATGCTCCACGAAATATTTTGCTGTTTTTAATGCTTTTATTTTTCGTATTTAATGGCATTTTTGCGATCGCTCCTAATAAGATGTTGTTACTTACTTCTCGTTTTATTTCTGGGTTTCCCCACGGTGCTTTCTTCGGCGTCGGTTCAGTGGTTGCTGCACGGCTGGCAAAGCCTGGCAAAGAAGCGCAGGCCATATCCATTATGTTTACCGGGCTGACCGTAGCCAACTTAGCGGGTGTACCGTTAGGAACCTATATCGGTCATCATTATTCTTGGCGGATAACATACGGTGTCATCAGTTTATTGGGCTTGATCACCTTTTTCGCCCTTTACATTTGGATGCCAAAAATGGAAGCAAGCAAAACCAACAATGTTTTGAAGCAGATCCGTTATTTTACCCGTTGGGATGCTTGGCTGATGGTTGCTGTTATCGCAATTGGCACGGGGGGATTGTTTGCTTGGATATCGTATATAGCGCCGCTGGTTACGGAGGTTTCCAATCTTCCGGAAAACCGGGTGCCGCTCATTATGATACTCGTGGGCTTAGGTATGTTTTTCGGGAATTTCATCGGTGGAAAATTAGCGGATAGTATAACGCCATCTAAAGCGGTTATTACCGGCTTTGTGGCTATGGCGATCTGTTTACTCTTGGTATTCTTTATTGCACACATTACCTACCTGGCTTATCCGATGGCCTTCATTACCGGTTTGATTTCTTTCTCCATCGGCTCCCCCCTTCAAATGATGTTGATCAACAACGCAAAAGGTGCTGAAACCTTTGCCGCAGCCGCCGGACAGGCAAGTTTTAATATCGGAAACACCTTGGGGGCTTATATCGGTGCCATTCCGATTTCATTGGGATATGCTTATAATTATCCGTCGCTCGTGGGGGTATCTATGGCCAGTATGGGGGCGCTTCTTGCGTATATTTTTTGGCGAAAGGTTGTCCGGTCAAAAATGAACATTTAAAGACTCTTTTTTTGTTCCCAAGCGATGACTAGACGGCTCATGAGCGAGTAACGTGCCATCCCTTCTGGCTGATTGTTATGGCGTAAATAGGATCCATAAATTAAATTAGTCAGTGTATTGAAAGTGCCTTGGTAGGGTCTCCAAAATGCCCGTTCTTTTTCGTAATCGGCAAGAACATCTTGGGAAAGCTTAGATAAATAACGTTCATAAAGCGCTTTATCCTGAAAATAGATGGGACGAAGTAGATATTGAACAGTCTCATAGTACGCTGCGTAGCGGTACCAGGTGTCGGAGTGATCTTGAAGCATCAAAAAAGCGATAAAATTGCACTCGTCTTCAAAACCGATCCCCATTTGGTGTGCTAGTTCGTGTACAACGGTAAATGGATAAGCTGCTTTGGGCACCATACCGTTTACCTGCACTTCGTGCGTAAAAGGATTGAAATAACCCGTCACCGTAAAGTGGGAAACCAAAGTGTTGGATAACGGTTCTTTGGCTTTTACCCGTGTTCGCGAGAGCATCGGCAAGCGGTTTTCACTTCCACGCATCAACTTTTCCAGCTCGCGGCGTGCACGAGCTCTATCTAGCTGTGTGGTGTCTAGGCGTGCACGAAGGTGATTGGCCTCCGTGATGTAGCGATCCAATATCCGAAGGTGTTCTTCCGAAGTAATGGTGTCGATCTGTAGGTTCAATTGCTGTTGTAGTGGTACACGATAGTATTGTAAGCCCCAGCTGACGTAGAAATAAATATAAGCACCAAGGGCAACCAAAGTTAATCGAATCAAGTGTTGCTGCGCGGTCGACCACTTTCGTTTAATGAATGCACGTATTGTTGAAATTGCGATTCCCAATAAGCTCCCGAGCAGCAATACATAAAGCAGATCTCCCATGCTAAAGGGCAACCAGCCGAAGAGCATTTTTGGAAACTGGGCGAAAAGCGGATAAAATTGGCGGCTATAATACTGCTCTATAAAATGCGGTGATTGCTTTATAAACGATAAGAGCACAATCACGGTAAGACATAGTGCCACCGCGATCAGACCATTTTTTTTGCTATGGGATGTTTTAACTTTCGGTGTCAAAATATAGTTTATAATAATTTAAACCACGTTCTTCGTCAAAGCCGGATTCAATATAGTCCCGCTTACCGTGTACGTAAATATGAAAATTTTTATCCAATTTGATAACCGACTTATAGGATGCAGCCATTTTCTTCACGGCGGGTGAGGCGATTTCAAAATTAGACTGGAACGGCGTATCGAATTCTTCTGCAAAATTTTGTTGGTATTCTTTAAACAGTGAAGCGGCCTGTGGGTTTCCGATAACTTCTTCTTCGAACTCTCCTTGATCGAACGTTTCTTTCGTCTTGAAATAATTCATCGAACGGTTTAGTAAGTCGATTTTATCGGCGCTTTCTAACTCAAAGTTTTCGTCTAATTTGTCGTTCACAAAATTCTTATAGACTTTCAGGAGATTGCCTGTCTGCTGGAAGTTATCGTTGCGGGCTTTGATTTTTAAGAAATCATCTTTCCAATATACAGCTTCTGATTGGTTGGTCTGGTCCACGACCAACACCTTATACCCCTCTTCACGCTCCGTGTTCACAATGACCACGCCTTTATCAAGTTTATTAATATTAATGGCTTCTTGTTCATAATCCAGATCAAATCCACCTGCGTTTGGGTAGACTTTCAGGTACGCTTCTTTAGTCTCTGATTTAAATACGCCTATCGCCTGATGCTCCTCCCCTTCAAGCTGCACATTATTGAGCGCGACAACATACACCTCGCCGGCTTTTATTTTCGGATGTTCAGAGACTTCGTATAGGTGCTTTGCCAATTGCTGAGACATATCGTGGAAGGCGATTTTGCCATCAAAATATTGGCTCGCGAAATAATATACTTCGTTTAACTGCAAATCCTCATTTGGATGATAAAAACGATATACTTCTTTCGCTTTACTAAAAGGGTTCATGAAATACTGCATTAACAAATCCGGTAAAACCTCATCTTGCGTCATATCGATGGGTTCATCGGATAATACGTAAAACTCATCCTGGGCTTTATTTCCTACACGATGTATAGAAAGTTGTTCAAAAGTCGCGTCTTGGTGAAAGAACATATGTTATTATTAAAGTTACTTTTTTCGTTTATTATTATAGATCAAAGATATCAAGGGCTGTTTTATAGGTATTTACGTGAGCATTCACGATATCTTTGATGTGTTCGGAATATCCCCCACCCATACTTACTTGTACGGGCACTACATTTTCTCGGCATTTTTCGAACACAATTTCATCCCGGAGCCGGCATCCCGTCGCGGTCAATTTCAGCTTGCCGAGTTTGTCGGTGGCCAAAATATCAACGCCTGCTTGGTAAAAAACAAAGTCAGGATTAAAGGTATGAAATACTTCGCTTAGGTGCATTTTTAATAAGGCTAAGTATGCTTCATCGGGCATACCGTCCGGCAACGCTACGTCGAGATCGGAACGTTCCTTGATAAAGGGAAAGTTTTTCTCGCTATGCATAGAAAATGTAAAGACGTCTGGATGGTGTTCAAAAATATGGGCGGTACCATTCCCTTGATGGACGTCCAGATCTATAATCAACACCTTTTTTGCCTGTTGCGTATCCAACAGATAGGCGGCGGCTACAGCTTGATCATTGAGTAAACAGAATCCTTCGCCAAAATCACGTCCGGCGTGATGTGTCCCGCCGGCAATATTAAAGGCTACTCCATGCGTTAAAGCGAATAAACTTGCTTGAATGGTTCCGTCCAGAATGTAGCGTTCGCGATCGACCAGAGACTGCGAGAGTGGAAAACCTATTCGTCGAACCATCTTAGCGTCAAGCGAAAGGTCTATTAGCGAAGCGACGTACGCAGCGTCGTGTGCTAATACGATGTTGGGAATATCAACAAGTTGTGGCTGGAAAAAACATGCTGCCGAAACTACCCCTTCATAAAGTAGTTGTGCGGGAATAAGTTCATACTTCACCATCGGAAATCGGTGCCCGGTTCGCAGGGGGTGCACATAAGCTGGATGGTACGCTATTCTTAACACACTATTTTTGTTTTATTCAGCGCGAAGTTAACGGATATTTTTATATCTTCGACAATAACAGACCCAATCAATTGATCAGAAAAATGGAAGAAACAAGTACGCTCCCTATTTTAAATGCCGAAGAATTACGCGTTTTAGGTTCGCTTTTAGAGAAATCCAAAACGACTCCGGAATATTACCCCATGACCTTAAACGCATTGCAGACCGCTTGCAACCAAAAAACTTCTCGGAAGCCTGTGGTAGCCTATGATGAGCATACCATTATAGAAGCGTTGGATACTTTGCGAAAAAGAGGATTGGTATCGACAGCAGTTGGAGGCGGGAGCCGCGTCACGAAATATAAGCATAATCTTGCTATACAATATCCGTTAATCCCCCAGGAATTAGCTGCATTATGCTTGCTCGTTCTCCGAGGTCCGCTAACGCCAGGCGAAATTAACTCTAACGCCGGCCGCCTGTTTAATTTTGAAAGTATTGAAGAAGTGCAAGAAGTACTTAACCGCCTCCAAGAACAGCAACCTCCCTTTGTAAAACAGTTGTCTAAGCGCCCGGGGCAAAAAGAAGTCCGCTACGTACATCTGTTGGGAGAAGTAAATGAAGAAGATTATGAAAATTTCGCCAGTCAAACGGACAATAATTCACCGAGCCGCATACAAGAGCTTGAAGAACGGGTTAATGTGTTGGAGGAACAGCTCGCGGAGCTGAAAAAAGAATTTGACGGTTTGATGGAGCAATTATCCTAGCCTGTTACGTTTTATTGATTTATACCGTTTATATATTTAAGGCATAGCTTTTGCTCAATACAAGATATAACTAGCGGTAGAAACATGAAAAGAACACCAGCAACAACATTTATTATACTCGCCGTGGTAGCGTTAGTACTTATATTCGCCACGACCTGTGCCGGTATCGCATAATTATTCTTTTTCCCAAAAGTCTGCGTTTTTAATACCAAGCTCTTTTGGATCAAAAGAAGGACTTTGGATACCGGCTTTACGTTTTCTTCTGTAATCTTCCCATACTTTTAGAGCCGGTTTGCTGAGCAATAAGATGGCAATTAGGTTTACCCATGCCATTAAACCGACTCCTATATCTCCTAAATCCCAGGCAAGTCCAGCGGTTCTAACCGTACCGAAATAGGTTGCCGCTAGAAATCCGATCCGTAAGATCCAGATAACGACCGGCGCATTTCCTTTTCGGAAAATATAAGCGATATTTGTTTCCGCGTAATAATAATAGGCCATAATCGTTGTGAAAGCAAAAAAGAATACCGCAATCGCCACAAACTGGTTTCCAATAGCAGGGAAATGATGGGCTATAGCTGCTTGCGTAAAGCCATCGGGTTCGACTCCGGGCAGGTATTCCGTTAAAAATGTTAAAGGTTTACCGGTAGCATCAAAGGTTTCGCCGGTATTGTACATACCAGTAAACAAAATCATCAAAGCGGTGGCGGTACAGACAAATAAGGTGTCGACATATACGGAAAATGCTTGGACTAAGCCCTGCTGTGCCGGGTGTTTTACCTCTGCCGCAGCGGCCACGTGAGGGGCTGTTCCCTGCCCCGCTTCATTGGAATAAATACCACGTTTGATACCCCAAGCAATCGCCATACCGACAACGCCGCCAAATGTGGCATCCATGCTAAAAGCGGATGTAATAATAAGTTCTAGTACCGCTGGAATCTGGAAGAAATTCAATCCAATAATAATCAAAGCCATCAAAATGTAAGCGCCAGCCATCAATGGGACAATAAATTCTGAGGCTAAACCCAGGCGTTTAACACCTCCGATAATGATAACCGTCAATAGAACAACGATCACAATGCCCACCCAACTGATAGGAAAATCCATTCCGAATACGGGAAGGCTACTCAATTGGATATCAAAAGCCGTGGCTAAGGTACTGTTGATAGCATTGCTCTGTACGCCAGGCAGCAGAAAACCGGTACTGATAATGGTAACCACCGCGAAAAGAACGGCATACCATTTTACACCTAGTCCTTTTTCAATGTAATAGGCTGGTCCTCCCCGATATTCGCCCCCCTGCTCCTGTTTATACAATTGCCCCAAGGTTGCCTCTACAAAGGCCGACGCAGATCCTAAAAAAGCGATTACCCACATCCAGAAGACGGCGCCCGGACCGCCCATAAATATTGCTGTGGCCACCCCCACGATATTGCCGGTTCCTACCCGTCCTGAAATGGCTAAAGCAAAAGCCTGAAACGAAGAAATGCCTTTACTGGAGTTCGGTTTCAAAAATAGGAGACGCAACATTTCTTTGATGTATCCTACTTGGATAAATCGAGTGCGAAGGGAAAAATACAGTCCGGTGAACAAACAGAGATAAATCAGAAAATCACTCCAAATAAGGTTAGATATTACTTTTACAATACTTTCCATGTGTTTTTTGACACGTTCGGTTCAACAAGGTGTTTTCAATGGTTAAAGAAAAGGTTTTTTTTCTAGAAAACAGACATTTTTTCCGATCATTTATTTTTCCGGTTTATAAGAGTCCATCTAGGAGAATGATTGATCGGAGTGGCATTTCATGCTATCACTGCATCGGGCTCGATATGCTATCTAATAAATAGAGAAAGGTAGGGAGTTCCGGAAAATGCCTTATCTTTGGCGAATAACAGCGAGATACCATGTCAAACTCGGAAAAGGCAATTCGGACGATTTACTTTAGCATATTGACCAATTTTTTGTTGGCCTTGGCGAAGTGGTTAGCGGGTTTCTTCGGGAATTCGCATGCGTTGATTGCCGACGCGATAGAATCGACTACCGATATTTTTTCTTCTTTTTTAGTTTTGCTAGGTTTGCGCTACTCGAAACGCCCGGCTGACCATACCCATCCTTATGGACATGGGCGAATTGAACCTTTGATTACCTTTATTGTTGTCATTTTCCTTATTGTTTCTGCATTTATTATTGCAAAGGAAAGTATCGTTAATATACAAACGCCGCATGAGGCTCCGAAATCTTGGACGCTATATGTATTAGGTGCGATTATTCTTTGGAAAGAGATTTCTTTTCGGGTAATCATGCGAAGGAGTAAAAAACTCAACAGCAGCTCGTTAAAGGCGGATGCTTGGCACCATCGCAGTGACGCGATTACTTCTGTGGCGGCGTTTATCGGTATAGCTATAGCACTAATATTCGGCGAAGGATACGAAAGTGCAGACGACTGGGCTGCTTTATTTGCTTCCGGATTGATTATCTACAATTGTTATGGCATATTCCGACCAGCATTGGCGGAAATTATGGATGAGAATCGATATGAAGAGCTTGAAGAAGAAATTCGTCAACATGCTAAACAGGTTCCGGGAGTAGAGTTGATCGAAAAATGTTATATACGAAAAATCGGCATGCTATTCCAAATAGATCTGCATGCCGTTGTAAATCCTGATTTATCCGTCAGGGAGGGCCATGCTATAGCCCACGATCTGAAAGATTACCTCATTGCCCACCTCGATAACATCGGAAATGTTTTTGTTCACATTGAACCGTTTGAAGAAGATTAATGCTGCTTAATGAGCGATCTGTCCAAATGCACATATCCGCCATCCACATGAATAAGTTGACCGGTAGTATGGCTGGATTTATCGGATAGCAGAAAAACTGCCGTATGGGCGATTTCTTCTGGCGTAGTCATACGATTTTCAAACGGTATCCGATCGGTTATTTTCTTTAACGTTTCTTCCGGATTATCTAGTGTCTTTATCCATGAATCATATTGCGGGGTCGCACACTCTGCTACGACGATGGCATTCACCCGGATACTATACGGTAATAGTTCTACCGCCCACTCACGTGTTAGGGCATTGCGACCGCCATTGGAAGCGGCGTACCCGGAAGTATTCCCTTGGCCGGTTTCGGCTGTTTTAGAGCTGATATTAACGATACTTCCTTTATTCGCGCGTAATGCATCTACGCTGTGGTGCGTCATTAAATAATAGTGGATCAAGTTCTTGTGTAGCGATTCCACAAATTTTTCATAGTTACCGGAAAGCAGCCCTACCCCGTCGTTATGTCCCGCGTTATTTACTAAACCATCGATACGCCCCAGCGCGCTCAAGGTTTCCTGTATCGCCCTTGCACAATCTTCGGGCTTAGAAAGTTCTGCTTGGACAGCTAGTGCTTTTTCACCTAAAGCTTTAACTTCGGCCACAACACGGTTGTTATCGTCCTGTTTTCTACCTACGACTACCGGAATCGCGCCTTCTTTTGCAAGCGCTAAAACCACTGCTCGGCCAATCCCTTTTGCTCCGCCCGTAACAACGACTACTTTATCTTTTAAATTTAAATCCATTTGTATATGATTACTTCACATTGTAGAATTCTGCGGCATTCCCTCCCCAAAAAGCTTTGCGCTCTTCGTCTGAAAAGTCAACCAACGCTGCATCCGCGATTTGCATCACTTCTTCATAGCTGGCCGCAACGCGACAAACAGGCCAATCGGTTCCGAACATAATGCGATGCTTTCCAAAACACGCTACAACATGCTGTATATAAGGCTTAAAATCATCTACCGTCCAATTATTCCAATCTGCTTCGGTTACCAGTCCCGAAACCTTGCAATACACATTTGGAAACTTGGCCAGCTTTTTAATAAAAGTTGCCCATTCCGCAAATTCATGTGTTCGTATTGCGGGTTTTGCCATATGATCCAGCACAAAACGCTGCTCGGGATTTTGCGTGACACAAGCTAATGTGCTTTCGTAATGTCGGGGCCGAATTAGTAAATCGTACGTATAACCATGAGTTGTCAATGCTTTAATACCTCGAAGAAAGGCTGGCCGAACGAGAAAATCAGGATCTTCTTCGCCTTCTATAACATGCCGAAACCCTTTGATAATAGCATGTTGACTAAAATGTGTCAAATGTTTTTCAATATCATCTGACTGCAAATCCACCCACCCGACGACACCTTTGATCATCGCATATATGCTCGATAAGTCAACCAAAAACTGGGTTTCTTTATGCGATTGCGAGGCTTGCACGGCGATCGTACCGTCTATACCGTTCGACTTCAGTACGGCAGCCAAGTCCGTCGGCAAAAAGTCACGACGGATGGCGGCCATATCATCGGTTATCCATGCATCTCGCTGTGCATCGAATAGCCAAAAGTGCTGGTGTGAATCAATACGCATATGCGATAACTTCTTGACGTGATTCGCCTAAATGATCTGCTCCTAACTCGACAACGTCTCCGGCTTTAAGATAAATTGGCGGATTGAATCCCAATCCTACGCCTGCTGGTGTACCTGTTGAAATAATATCTCCTGGTAATAGCGTCATAAATTGGGAAACATAAGAAACCACCTGTTGTACGGAGAAAATTAAATTAGCGGTATTACCGTCCTGATAGGTTTTACCATTTACTTTTAACCATAAACGCACGTTATTGATATCAGGAATCTCATCTTTTGTCGTCATATATGGGCCCATCGGCGCAAAAGTATCACATCCTTTCCCTTTGTCCCAGGTACCTCCACGTTCCAATTGGAATGCGCGTTCGGAAACATCATTATGCAATACGTAACCGGCTACGTAATCTAACGCCTCTGCCTCTTCTACATAAGATGTTTTCTTGCCGATAACGATACCGAATTCCACTTCCCAATCCGTTTTAGTCGAGTTTTTAGGGATAACAATTTGATCATTCGGCCCTACAAGAGAAGTCGTTGACTTCATGAAAATAATGGGTTCGCTCGGTATAGCGGCGCCAGTTTCTTCTGCGTGATCTTTATAGTTCAAGCCGATACAAACGATTTTAGAAGGACGCGCAAACGGTGCTCCTAAACGTACGCCTGCAGGTACCTCTTGTAAGTTGCCTTTCTGTTCTTGTACAAATTCAGCTAGTTTAGCTAATCCGTTCTCTGCAAAAAACTGCTCGTTGTAATCGCCGCCTAACGCAGAAACATCGTAATTTACACCATCGATTTGTACGCCGATTTTTTCTTTTCCAAATTCTCCGAATCGTATTAACTTCATTTTTTTATATTGTGTATGTAATGTCTATTTGTTGATAAAATGTTTTGTGTGACTCATTAATTGTTTAATTTAATAAATCCTCCGTCGATAGGATAGTCGTTACCCGTGATAAACGCCGCATCGTCGGAACACAGAAACAACGCTAATTTAGCAATTTCTTCTGGTTTAGCCATTCTGCCTATGGGTTGGGATTGGGAAAGCTTCTCAAACATTTCTGTTTCTTGTCCCGGATAATTTTTAGCGATAAAGCCATCTACAAAAGGGGTGTGTACTCGTGCGGGAGAAATCGAATTCGAACGGATATTGTCCGCTATGTAATCCCGAGCAACCGACATACTCATCGCATAAATGGCCCCTTTGCTCATGGAATAGGCAAATCGATCGCTGATTCCAACGACGGACGCGATAGACGCTAGATTTAAGATCGCCCCACCTCCATTTGCTTTCATGGCCGGCACCGCTGCATAAAGTGCGTTGTAGGCTCCTTTTACGTTGACACTGAATACGCGATCGAAGTCTTCGGGTGCGCATTTTTCTAAATTACCAACGTGTGCAATGCCAGCATTGTTCACCAAAATGTCTACTGCACCTATACTGTTCACAGCATCTAATACCTCCGCTTGTTCTGCCACGTTGCAAGTGTGCAACTTCGCTTGTCCGCCGGCTGCTATAATGCCGTCTACTACTGGTTGGGCAACCTCCGCGTTCAAATCTATAATATGTACATATGCACCCTCTTGGGCGAAAAGTTCAGCAATGGCTCTTCCTATCCCACTTCCTCCTCCTGTTATAATCGCCACTTTATTATTTAATTTCGACATGTTTATGTAATTATTAATTTTCGTAAAATCTATAACGATACACCCCTTCGCCAAGGAATGAAGTCATCTTGCCCCAGCTGTACAGCTTTTGGCTGCTGCTCACCGCTGGCAACCTGAATAACATATTCTAAAATACGGTGTGCGGTTTCGGCTATTGTTTCTTCGCCATCTATCACCGTTCCGCAATTGAGGTCAATGATATCGGGCATTTTTTCAAATGTTCGTGTGTTGGTGGATAACTTTACGACGGGAGCAATCGGATTTCCAGTCGGTGTACCCAACCCCGTGGTAAAAAGTACAATATTCGCTCCGGCAGCCACTTCTGCCGTCGTGCTTTCCACATCGTTTCCCGGCGTACATAAGAGATTCAGCCCCGGTTTAGTGACTACTCCCGGATAATCGACGACCGCCGTTACGGGAGAGTTTCCGCCTTTTTTGGCCGCTCCCGCAGATTTTATAGCGTCCGTAATCAGTCCGTCCCGAATATTTCCGGGCGAGGGATTCATATAAAAGCCTGAACCGTCTGCTTCCGCTTTCGCATTGTAGGTCTTCATCAGATGCATAAATTTTTCAGCAGTGGCTTCATCAATACAGCGATCACTCATTTCTTGCTCGACGCCACAGAGTTCGGGAAATTCGGCCAATATAACCGAACCGCCCATCGTTACGAGCATATCAGAAACGTAACCTAAGGCTGGGTTAGCAGAAATACCTGAAAATCCATCGGAACCACCGCACTCTAAACCGATACATAATTTATCTAAGGGTGCCGGTTGACGGGTCTGCTGATTGGCTTGTGTGAGTCCGGCAAACGTTGCTTTTATAGCTTTTTGCATCAGTTCTTGTTCCGTGCCTTCGGATTGCTGCTCAAAAACAAATAGCGGTTTATCAAATGCTGCATCGCGTTTTTTTATTTCCTCCTGCAGGATAGTGGCCTGCGCATGTTGACAACCTAGGCTTAAAACGGTAGCACCCGCTACATTGGGATGGGTAATATAGCCGGCTAATAGTCCACAAAGCGCGTCGGAATCCATGCGTGTTCCACCACAGCCCATTTCATGATTCAAAAATTTAACGCCGTCGACATTCGGAAATAAACGAATTCTTTCGCGATTGTCCTTTGTCGACGAAAGATCTAGAGACAACAATTCATCGACGGATGCACCTGCCTGATAACGTGCAATTAATTCATCTACCTCGTTGGAATAATCTTTTGATGCTACTTGGTAACCTAACTTCTCTTCTAGCGCTTCTTTTAATGTCAGGACATTCCGGTTCTCACAAAATACCAAAGGGATAACCAACCAGTAATTGGCAGTTCCTACGCTTCCATTACTGCGGTGGAATCCGTTAAACATACGATCTCGAAATCCTGAAACATCCGGCTTTTCCCAGCCTAATTTGCGGGCACCTAGTTTAAAGTTATCCGAAGCGTGTCGCAAATTTTCGGTGCTGATAAGAATACCCTCTGTTACAGCATAGTTCATTTTGCCGACCAGCACCCCATACATCATCACATCCGCATCCTTGTCTAAAGGATAAATGGTAAATTTATGTTTCGCACGGACGCCTTCTCGTAACAGAAAAGTCTGTCCGTTAACCGTTACTTCAAATCCTTGGGGTAAATCCCGCAACGCCACCAATACATTATCTTTTGGGTGTATCTGTAAATAGGACAAACGTTCTTTTTCCATTCTTATAATTCAAAAATTTTATTCATCAATACCCATTTTTCCCCTGGTTTTGCCCCCGGCACCGACCGCTGATATTTCCACATCAATTTTTCCCATTCTTGTACTTTTGGGTTGCGAAGATCCATTTCGTTTTTTTGTTCTAAGCTAAATAAATCCGATACATCCATCGTCATAAATAGCCGATTACCAAACCGATATATAGTCATATCTACGATACCTGCTTCTATCAATGATGCGTGGATTTCTGGCCATACTGACTGATGATAGGTGTCGTATTCTGCGATTAAATTCGGGTCATCTACCAAATCGAGTGCAAATGCATATCTCTTCATTTTTCTCTCTTTACGCGCTATGGGCCCCTAGCTATGGAAATTAAGGCCTCATGGAAAAGTAAAACTAAGTTAATTTAACACAAGATTATTGAACTATTTTACCGTTTTACTAAGCGATATTAACATGGTTGTGTATATTTACACCCTCTGCACGAATAAATAAATTACACCGCTTGTATGCAAAGGTTAAATCATACTTCCTCTACCCGCAGTAATATAGCTGTTCGTCGGGATAACGCTCCACAAAACCATAATGTGTGGCATTATCATGAAGAATTGGAATTCATCTATATTAGGGGAGGAAAAGGCACATTTTTTGTCGGCGATTGTATACAGCAATTTTCAGAAAACTTCACGGTATTAATAGGGTCAAACACACCACATTACTGGCTATTTGATGAAGAATACCTCAAAGCGAATGGGTTTCCGGCAGATATTCAAGTGGTTCATTTCAAGCCGGATTTTATGGGTGCCGATTTTTTGGAGATATCGGAATCTACATCGATCAAGCAGGTATATCGACTCGCTAAGCAGGCGATAGTGTTTGCGCCTAATGACAGCACTTTGCTACAGTTCTTTGAAAATCTGCCCAATCAAGCTCCAATTATGCGCCTGGCGGCGCTGCTCCAAATATTGGATTATACGGCAACATTGACCGATCCCATCACCTTGGTTAGTCCAAGTTATACGAATCCACAGCAACAGGGGGATTATCTTCGTATGAACAAAATTCTAAACTTCATCCGTTTACAGTATAAGTCCAGAATCCAGTTGGATGAAATCGCCCATATAGCGGGGATGACCCCAAATTCTTTCTGTCGTTATTTTAAACAACGAACAGGAAAAACATTGATTGAATTTGTAAATGAACTCCGGATAGGACAAGCGTGTAAACTGTTAACGGAAGGAAGTGCGCCTATTAAAGAGATATGTTTCGAATGTGGCTTCCATAATTATGTTAGTTTCCACAAAATATTCAAGTCCCTCACCACCCACACACCCACCGCTTATCGTGCAGCAATGTCTTAGTATAAGATGGTTGTGAATTTCTTGGGAAATAGTTATTTTTGCTGTACAGTGGCAATGATGTCTGCCCTAAACCGCCCTCAAAAGCTGATGACGTCTACTTTATTTAATCATCTTCAAATAAGATAATTACGTATAGAGCATGAAAAAATCAGCTTTCTCGCTAGTACCTATTTTTTTCACATGGTTATTGTTGGTCTTCCCGCTCGCTGGTCTAGTTGGTTCGATCTCGGCTGCATTTCTATACGCGCTCAATGAAGTTACTCACTTCCGCGAGACGCATCTTTGGATCATATATCTATTACCTTTAGCGGGTGTAGGTATTGTTTGGTGGTACCAGTGGTACGGTGGAAATGCGCAAAAAGGAAACAATCTATTATTGGAAGAATATTATTATCCGACATCGGCTGGGGTTCCATGGAGAATGGCACCGATGATTGTCTTGACTACGCTGATCACCCATCTCTTTGGTGGTTCGGCCGGCCGCGAGGGAACAGCAGTGCAGTACGGTGGTACCGTAGCTGCTCAGTTCACTAGGTTTGTTCATGTAGGAAAACAAGAAAAACGCATTCTTCTATTATGCGGGATAGCAGCGGGTTTTGCCTCGCTTTTTGGAACGCCGTGGGCAGGAGCGATTTTCGCAGTCGAGGTGGTAAAGCTAGGCAAAAAACGCTGGTTCGGCATCAGTGCAATATGTGCTACTGCGTTAATCTCAAATTGGGTATGCGACCTATATGGTGATTTACATACGCATTATCCTCCCCTTGTTGAAGTCACTACATGGTCTTTTTCTACAATGGCTTATCTGATTCTTGCGGGGATCTTATTTGGATTGGCCGCCATCCTGTTTCGTGTTACCATGGACATATGCAACATAGGATTCCAGAAAATAAAACATCCCCTACTCCGACCTTTTGTTGGTGGGATATTGATTGTATTAGCCGTTTACCTATTGCAGACAACCAAGCACATAGGCCTAGGTATACCCACTATTGTGGAGGCATTTAAATACCCTTTGCCGCCAAGCGATTTCCTCATCAAGATCGTATTAACCGCATTGACATTGTGTGCCGGTTTTAAGGGCGGAGAGGTTACCCCGCTTTTTTTCATCGGTGCTACGCTAGGCAATGCCTTGGCACCTTTTATTCCGCTTCCGTTAACACTTTTAGCAGCGACGGGTTTTGTTTCCGTATTTGCGGGCTGTACTAAAACGCCACTTGCGTGTACCGTAATGGCGATGGAGTTATTCGGTTGGCACTACGGTCTATTTTTCCTGACAACCTGCTTAATTAGCTTTGTAATATCTGGTCCTCGAGGTATTTATGCCGCTCAGCGAAACAAAACTTTAAAGCTTTTTAAAGGTTGAGTCCCTTATACAGATCCAAATATTTGTCTATCGCTTTTCGTCGATCGGCAGTCAGATTAAAATCAAGGTTTTCCGTGAGATAGGTGTGATAGTCGAAATTTTCGTACACAGGCAAACCGGATATAACATCTTCTAAATGAGCTACCCCTTCAGCTAAAGCATTATTAAATGATTCTTTGAAATCCTCTGGTAATTCTTTGTTTGCCACCCAGACAGCAAATGCAAAAGGTAAACCTGTCATTTCTTTCCAATAACACCCCAAATCATAGGCGAATGGAACGTGGTTCTTTTTACCAAACGTGCGATCCCCTATCAGCACATAGGCATCTGCTTCGCCCTCTGTTAGAACCTCTACATCTCTTTTCCAATAGTGTTTTAAAAGAATTTGGGCTAATCCGTTAGATGTTCTGGACTGCTTGTCTAACAAAAGCGTTTCAATTTCATCAATAGGTTTTTCTGAAAAGATAAAAACCGAATCTACTGCACCATCACTACCAATACAATAATCGCCGATAATATGGTATTCGGGAAGCTTAGCTAAGGCCGCAATAGGTATAATCCCCATATCTACTTCGTCGTCAATTACCTTTCTAGCACATTCACTTGGGTAATCTACGGATAGGTCTATCCTATTTATCACATCTGCATTTTTTATACCGTTAAGAAATGGGAGTGTATTGGTATAAGAAACAGCAGATATTGCTATTTTTTTCATGTAAATATTTTTCTTTTTTAAGATTTAATGAGAACCGCGTCTCCGTAATGATAGCTACATTATGTATAACCGGGTTTCTTTATAAATTTTCTAGATGTTTGACGTTATAATGGTCTACGATATGAAACTCGTTACCATTATGTTCCAATACATAAAGTGCGGTATTGGTATGTGGGAAATCGTCCATAAGGCATACCGACACACCGGTCAAATGACAGAGAAGGATACGCATAGCTCTACCATGCATACAAACCAATATCGTTTCTTCTTGTTCCTGCTGTAACATGTAGGATATGGCCTGTTGCTGACGAGCAACAAGCTGATTGGGAGATTCCCCTTGCTCAATACCAAGATCTAGATTCCCTTCCCGCCAGGAGTGAACAACTTTATCAAAGCCCGTCATGATGGTTTCGTCCTGTTCTTTTCCCTCGTAAATTCCCCACGAAATCTCGTCTAAACCGCTCAGTTCTTCACTGGGTATGCCCAATTCTATAAATGGACGAACGGTTTGTTTAGTTCGTAACAAGGTGGAGGTGTATATTTTATCAAAACGTACTTGATGAAAAGCTTCAAAAAAAGCCTGTGCTTGTTTATGGCCCGTTTCATTCAGCGGAGAGTTCACTCCTCTGCCCTGTACAATACCTCTTAAATTTAAATCTGTCTGTCCGTGTCGGATAAAATAAAATGTCTTTCTCAATGTCTAAAGATTATTCTACTACAGGTAATGAATAATAATTTGGTTTCTCCCCCTCATCAAAAGTGATATCTTTATAATCGGTCACCACGTTGTAGAGTGTATCACGCTCGATAGGATGCCTATCCACCTGCTTGACCAATTCCACCAACTCGCGTGTACTCATCGCCGGATTTTGTTCTTCTGCTCCAGCCATAGAATATATTTTGGTTGTATCATCTAGTGTGCCATCAATATCGTCTACACCGAAAGCTAATGAAAGCTGTGCGGTATCTCGTGAAATCATCGCCCAATATGCTTTGATGTGATCAAAATTATCCATATATATTCGTGCAATGGCATAATTTCGCAGATCTTCTACAACAGATACTTCAGGAACGTGTGACATTTGGTGACCTTGGTTACGAAACTTCAAAGGTATAAAGGCTTGAAATCCGGAAGTTTTATCTTGTAATTGACGCAAGCGTTCCATATGGTCTACGCGATGCCAAAATTCTTCGATATGTCCATATAACATGGTCGCATTACTGCGCATTCCTAAACGATGTGCCTGTTCGTGAATATCTAACCATTGCTCCGCGGTACACTTATCACCGGCAATTTTCTCCCTAATCTCAGGATGGAAAATTTCTGCTCCTCCTCCTGGCATAGAGTCAAGGCCACATTCTTGCAGGTATTTCAAACCGTCGTAATGATTCATTTTAGCCTTCTTGAATATGTAGTAATACTCCACTGGAGTAAGCCCTTTGATATGTAAATCAGGCCGATGTTCTTTACATTTCCGAAAAAAGTCAGCGTAAAATTTTAAGTTTTGGTTAGGAACTACTCCACCCGTAATATGCACTTCAGTTACCGGTTCATTGTCATATTTCCGGACGATCTCCACCATTCCTGCTACATCCATCTCCCATCCCTGCTCCCTCTCTTTAATCAGGCGGGAATACGCGCAGAATTTACAATCGTAAACACATACGTTGGTTGGTTCGATATGAAAATTTCTGTTGAAATAGGTAAAGTCACCGTGTTTTTTTTCGCGGATATAATTTGCCAAAACACCTAAATACCCCAATTCTCCACGCTCATAAAGCAGGACACCTTCTTCAACAGTCAACCGGATCCCATCGAGCACTTTTTGGGCAATCTCTTTTAATGCTGTATCTAAGTTTTTGTCTTGAATTAAAAAATCCAATTTTTCTGTTGCGTTCATTTCTGTCTCCTAAACAAATTTATTGTTTTATACTTTTTTTACCGCAAAAAAAGTATAAAAAAAACTCGCCACTTTAAAATTTTGACGGGGCGGAAGTGCAGCCATCAAATTTCTACATATTTCAAAATTTTATATGTGGCATTGAAAGGTTAAGGATGGGATAATACAATTGCACAATCCCCCTCTTAACATTAACAGTCGCATCCGAATGTTTTGCAACTGTACAAATTCATCCTTAGTACTATTCCAAATGTAAAACATTCGAAGCGACGAGGTTTTTGCTTCTTTTTCACGGGAAAAAAGAAGTTAAAAGATTAATCAATAAACTGCTGCATATCAATCAACCGTTTATATAACCCATCTTTATCTATCAAATCATGATGATTACCTTGCTCTACTATCTGACCAT
The DNA here is from genome assembly GCF_020687765.1 of Sphingobacterium sp. FBM7-1. Lineage (GTDB taxonomy): Bacteria > Bacteroidota > Bacteroidia > Sphingobacteriales > Sphingobacteriaceae > Sphingobacterium. Next base: position 504,517 of record NZ_JAJEWJ010000001.1, read on the forward strand.
TTTCTATCACAACGATCAAATCTGCACTTTGAATTGTGCTCAACCGGTGGGCGATAACCACAGTTGTCCGGTTTTCCATCAATTTATACAAAGAGTCTTGCACGAGTTTTTCGGATTCGGTATCCAACGCTGAAGTCGCTTCATCCAATAGCATAATCGGCGGATTCCGTAATACGGCCCGAGCAATACAAATACGTTGCCGTTGGCCACCAGATAACTTCGCACCGCGGTCACCGATATTTGTATCATAGCCTTGTTCGGTTTTTAATATAAAATCGTGTGCATTCGCAATTCGTGCAGCGTGCGTGACTTCCTCCATCGTGACATTAGGTTTAGCAAATGCGATGTTGTTGAATATACTATCGTTAAATAAAACTGTCTCCTGATTCACGGTGCCAATCATATTCCGGAGCGATTCCTGTTGAAGATCACGCACATCTATACCGTCCAGCAAAATTGCTCCGTGCGTTACATCCATAAACCGTGGTATTAGGTCTATTAACGTCGATTTTCCTCCCCCAGAAGGCCCTACTAAAGCGACAGTCTTTCCTTTCGGAATGACCATGTTGATATTTTTTAATACTTGCTTCTCGCCATATGCGAAATCAACATCCCGAAAAGTAATTTCCTCCTCAAAGGTCGTAATGGCTTTTGCATCTAGCTTATCGGTTACCGAACTTTTTTCGTCAATAAGTGCTAAAACCCGTTCGCCGGCAGCTATACCGTTGTGAATATTGGAAAAGGAATCTGTAAGTGCTTTTGCCGGTCGCATAACCTGTGAGAAGATAGCAATGTATCCGATAAACTCCGAAGCTGCCAATTCCCCCTGCCCTGTCAAAACCAAGTTGCCTCCATACAGCAAAATTACTGCTACCATGACTACCCCCAGCAATTCAGAAACGGGTGAACTCATCTGTTGCCTACGCACCATTCGCCGCATAATTTTCGAGTAATAGGCACTTTCTCCGTTGAAACGGTCTTTAACAAAGGGAGTCGCATTAAACGCTTTGATAATTTTCACACCGGATAGTGCCTCATCCAGGTAGGAAATCATATTGGCATAAGATTGCTGGCCTTCACGTGCCTGTTGGCGCAATTTTTTTACGATCATGGAAATGAAAAATGCCGATACGGGAATCACCGCTAGCGAAAATAGCGTAAGCTTGGTAGATAAGCCAAACAAAACAATAATATAAGCGATCAGTTGCAAAGGTTCTTTAAAAATGACTTGTAGTGTGGAAGTCACCGAAAATTGCACTACCTGCACGTCGGATGCAATTTTAGACATTACATCTCCTTTTCGGCTGTTGGTAAAAAAGCCTAAATGCAGATCCATTACATTGTCAAAAACGGCTTTCCGCAAATTTAACAAGGTATGGATACGTAGATTTTCCATCACGCGTTGTGAAAGATACCGGAAAAGATTACTAATAAAGACGGAAGTAATGATGACTATACACACATATTTCAATGCTTCATACGGCCCCAGATCCTGATATAACCGATCTGCGTAATAGGTAAACCATCCGCCAATGTCATCCAAGGTTTCTGGTTTACTTACTGCACTTACGTTTTCTAAATTCTTATCCCCTGTGCCTTTAAATAGCACCTGTAAAAGAGGAACTAATAAAGCGAGGTTCAGTGTACCGAAAACGACCGTGATGATGGTGCAAATAATATACGGAATCGCGTATTTCCCAATAGGTCTTGCAAAAGATAACAGTCTAAGGTATGTCTTCATGTACAGTATTAAGTCTACAAAAGTAACAAACTAAAGCGTTTTATCTAATCGAAATGCAGTTACATTGCTCCATTGTTGCACTGTTTTGATATTTTCCTACCAAATACCAGATTTTATTGCATTTTATCTGTAATTTAGGCGCTAAATTTCAAAATTATTGATATGCAGATAGAAGTTGCGCAACGGTTGCAACATACCGAGGAGTATTACTTCTCTAAAAAATTACGGGAGATCGACGCGATGAACAAACGTGGGGCCCAAGTGATCAACTTAGGTATTGGCAGCCCGGATATGCCACCCCACCCTGACGTATTACAGGTTCTAAAGGACGAAGCAAGTAAAACTAGTACGCACGGTTATCAAAGTTATAGGGGTGTTGCCGTACTTCGGGAAGCGATGGCGGACTGGTATGTACGTTATTACCAGGTGCACCTAAACCCACAAACAGAGATTCTTCCATTAATTGGTTCCAAAGAGGGGATTGTACATATTTGTATGACTTATCTTCAAGAGGGCGATGAGGTTTTAATTCCAAACCCAGGCTATCCGGCATACACCAGTGCGGTCCGTATAAGTGGAGCAACTGCTATCTCCTATGAATTGCGGGCTGAAGAAAACTGGCAGCCTGATTTTGAAGCACTAGAAGAACGCGACTTAAGTAAAGTGAAAATGATGTGGGTTAATTATCCACACATGCCCACTGGTGCATCTGCTACTTTAGCGTTGTTTGAGAAACTCGTGGCGTTTGGAAAGAAACATCATATTTTGATCTGCCACGATAACCCTTACAGCTTTATATTAAATGATAAACCACTGAGTTTAATGGCTGTACCGGAAGCAAAAGAAGTGGCTATTGAGTTAAACTCATTAAGCAAATCATCTAATATGGCCGGATGGCGTATTGGTATGCTCATAGCTGATGAAAAACGAATTGATGAAATTCTACGGTTTAAAAGCAATATGGATTCAGGCATGTTTCTGCCATTGCAGTTAGCAGCAGCTACCGCACTCCGTTTAGATCCTTCCTGGTATTCCGAGTTAAATACGGTATATACCCGAAGACGAGAAAAGGTTTTTCGGATTTTAGATATATTGGGTTGTACATATGACCTTTCGCAGGTCGGCCTTTTTGTTTGGGCGAAAGTGCCGGAATCACACGCGGATGGATATGTTTTAAGCGATCGCATCTTGCAGAACGCGCATGTATTTCTTACGCCGGGCGGGATATTCGGTAGTGCCGGAAAACCGTATATCCGCATTAGTCTCTGTGCTAAAGAGGAGGTGTTTGATCAGGCCATTGAACGAATTTCCAATACGCATCAATCATAACTTATACCATGAATATAACTATTGTCGGTGTCGGATTAATCGGTGGTTCTATCGGCCTCCGACTGAAAGAGACACAGTTTTGCGATAAAATAATTGGCGTAGAAAAAAATGAAGCTAATGCCAAAAAAGCTTTACAACGAGGATTAGTAGACGAAATACTACCCTTGGAGGAAGCAATTTTGTCAAGCCGCGTTGTTATCCTCACCGTACCCGTGGACACCATTATGAACCTACTGCCTACTGTATTAGATAAGGTAACAGATCAAGTTATTATTGATATGGGGTCTACAAAAACGAATATTTTACGTAAAATCGAACAACATCCCAATCGCGGTCGCTATATCGCAGCTCACCCCATGGCGGGAACAGAGTACTCCGGACCTGAGGCAGCTATACCCAACCTATATAAAGATAAGGTGATGGTCTATGTCGAAGCTTTCCGAACAGATGAAGATGCTTTTGAAATAGCAGATGCGCTCACCGAACAATTGGAAATGAAGACGACATTCATGAATGCAGCGGAGCACGACATGCACACTGCGTATGTATCACATATCTCCCACCTCACTTCATTCGCATTGGCACTAACGGTTCTGGAAAAGGAAAAATCGCAAGGCCGTATTTTTGAGCTTGCTGGCTCGGGATTTGAATCTACCGTTCGCTTAGCGAAGTCATCGCCCGATATGTGGACTCCGATCTTCAAACAAAATCGAGATAATGTATTAGAAGTGTTGGAAGAGCATATTAAACAACTTCAAAATTTATACACGAAATTAGAAAAAGAAGACTATGAAGGTTTACATAAATTGATAAAAAAATCGAATAAGATCAAGCGGATTATCAAATAATTTCGGGGTAAACTTGCAGAACACATGACAATAATATACTTTTGTTCAGCTATATTAATAAAATGACTTACTTGTTTACGCATCACTTCCATTTCCATCATCGCCATTTAGGCGATATGTAATGTAATGTGTTTCTATGTGAAGCAAAAACCCCGAGTCATCTTTCTTTTATTAATATATAATAAACATTAAAAAATCCTACATTTTGAAGAATCTTAAAATCGCTATCCAAAAATCGGGTAGATTAAATGAAAAATCGGTTCAGTTGCTTAAAAACTGTGGACTTGATTTTGAAAATTATAAAAGTTCCCTTATCACTACGGTGAATAATTTCAACCTTGAAATCTTATTTCTGCGCGACGATGATATTCCTGGTTATGTTGCTCAGGGTATCGCGGATTTGGGTATAGTAGGCGAGAATGTTATCGATGAATCGCAGGAAAATGTTACCTATCTGGAACGCCTAGGTTTCGGACGTTGTACCTTAAAGATCGGTATCCCGAAGGACTCGAGTATCATATCACTTCAAGATCTAGACGGCAAGGCAATTGCGACCAGTTATCCGAATATTTTGCAGGAGTTTTTGGCGGAGAACAATCTTTCAGCAGAAATACGTCAGATTTCGGGTTCTGTAGAGATTGCTCCCGGATTGGGTTTAAGCGACGCAATCTGTGATATTGTTTCTACTGGTGGTACGCTTAAAAGTAACGGTCTCAAACCTTTTGCTGACGTAAGGCGCTCGGAAGCTATTCTGATCGGTCGCGAAGGTCTTGCCGAAAACCCGATTTTGTGTGAGCTTTTACAGCGTGTGCGGTCTGTGTTACGCGCGAAAGAGACTAAATATGTCGTATTAAATGTTGAAAAAAGCAACTTATCACAAATTACCTCGTTGCTACCAGGTGTTAAAAGTCCTACCGTGGTGCCACTAGCAGAAGAGAATTGGGTTGCCGTTCACACCGTTATTCCGGAGGATGATTTTTGGGATAAAATCAATAAATTAAAAGCTGCAGGTGCACAAGGTATTGTGGTCATGCCTATTGAAAAAATAATACTATAATGTTAAAACAGTATTCATTTCAGCATTTAACCTCTGCGGATATGGAGCAATTGCTTGCCCGCAATGTGGATGCTACGCATACAATTCAAGATGCCGTATCACAGATTATAAGCGATGTGTGCAAACGGGGGGATGACTCGCTTAAAGAGTTCGCCTTAAAGTTTGACAAGGTTGCGTTGGAACGCCTTTATCTAGAAAAGGAAGATATTGCGGCACTTGCGAGTACGATTACGCGGGATCAACAGCGTGCATTGGAGATTGCTTTTCAAAATATTCATAAATTCCATAGTAGCCAACTTCGTAGGGAACGTGTGGTGGAAACCATGCCCGGCGTGGAATGTTGGCGAGAAGTTCGCCCAATTGAAAAAGTAGGGTTGTATATACCAGGTGGATCTGCTGTTTTACCGAGCACCTTACTGATGTTGGGTGTTCCGGCCCGCATCGCTGGCTGTAAAGAAATCGTGGTTTGCTCGCCGCCACAACAAACAGGAAAAATCAATGGCTTCGTAGCTTATTGTCTTCAATTGCTGAAAATTGACAAAATATATCTCGTTGGTGGTGCACAAGCCGTTGCAGCCATGGCTTATGGAACAGAAAGTGTACCGAAAGTAGACAAGATATTTGGTCCTGGCAATCAGTTTGTCACCAAAGCGAAGAGCATGGTCCAAAGCATGACGAATGTAAGTATCGATATGCCGGCCGGACCATCAGAAGTTTTGGTCGTTGCCGATCATACTGCTCAACCTGCTTTTGTGGCCGCCGATTTATTGGCACAGGCAGAACATGGACCAGACAGTCAAGCGGTTTTAGTTGCTACCTCGGCAGACATCATCAAACGCGTGAATGAAGAACTTGGCAAGCAACTAGAGGTTTTACCGCGGGCCGAAATTGCACAAATGGCGCTTCGGAATTCATATGCGATTGAAGTAAGTGATTTACAGGAAGCCCTTGAGTTTTCTAACCACTACGCACCGGAACATTTAATCTTGGAAACGAACGATTGGAAGCCTTTAATCCCTCGCATTACCAATGCCGGTTCTGTTTTCTTGGGACACCTTACACCGGAAAGTGCAGGTGATTACGCATCTGGGACAAACCATACTTTACCTACCTCAGGCTACGCACGGTCTTACTCCGGTGTATCAGTAGATTCCTTTGTCAAGAAAATCACTTTTCAGCATATTTCTCAGGAAGGGTTAAGTCACATAGGTTCTGTGGTGGAAACGCTGGCAGAACTGGAGGGGCTACACGCGCATAAGAATGCAGTGAGTATCCGAAAATAACACTGCAATTCTTATCGGTTTTCCTATCTTTGCTCTACATTTGCCAAACAAAAGAGAAGAAAACGATGTTCTATCTGCGTGCGGCGACTACTTTAACAAACGAACAGCTTATTTATGGCAGATAATAAAAAACACATTGTCGTTGTGGGTGGTGGATTTGCCGGGATAAATTTTATAAAATCCCTCGGAAAGAGTTCTGCCTATAAAGTGACCTTAGTCGACATTAATAATTATAATTTTTTCCCTCCTTTAATTTATCAAGCTGCTACTGCATTTATCGAAGCATCGAATATCAGTATGCCTTTCCGCAAAATGTTTAAAAAATATAACGGTTTTGCTTTTCATCTGGGAAAGTTATTGAATATTCAGCCTGAGCGTAATCTTATCGAAACTGATACAGGAGAACTCCTGTACGATTACCTCGTGTTAGCTACGGGCACGGAAACGAATTTTTTCGGTATGGAAAATGTAAAAAAGCATGCCTTCCCGATGAAAAATATTACAGATGCTTTGGCGATTCGGAATAAACTATTGCTTAATCTCGAGGATTATATCCAACGTAAAGATGATCCAAATCGGGAGGCTTACATAAACATCGTAGTAGCAGGAGGCGGCCCGTCGGGCGTCGAAGTGTCCGGCATGATCGCTGAACTCAACGAGCGTGTTGTAAAAAAAGAATATCCGGAATTAGTGGGATTAAAAGCGAAAATCCACTTGGTGGATGCAGCTCCAGCTTTGTTGGGACCGATGAGTAGTGTCGCCCAAAAAGAGGCACAAGAGGTTTTAGAAAAGCTTGGCGTGGATATTACACTGAATACCGCGGTCAAAGACTATGTAGATGATACGGTAATCCTCGCTAACGGCACGGAAATAAAAACAAAAACATTGATCTGGACTTCCGGTGTCATAGCTCGGGAATTACCGGGTCTACCGGCGGAGAAATTTGGCCGTGGCCGTCGTGTCTTAGTGGATGAATTCAATACGGTAATAGGTTATGATAATATATTTGCTATCGGTGACATTTGCTATCAAACCACAGACGCTAAATTTCCAAATGGGCATCCTCAACTTGCACAAGTAGCTATACAACAAGGAGGGCGCTTAGCAAAGAATATCGTAGCTAACGATCAAGGTCAGACGCGAAAACCCTTCTCTTACGTAGATAAAGGCAGCATGGCTATTATCGCCCGCTATCATGCCGTGACCGATCTACCGAAGTTTTCTTTTACGGGATTTTTTGCATGGCTCACTTGGTTACTTATTCATTTATTCCCTATAGCTGGGTTTAGAAACAGATGGAAATTACTGGGAAATTGGGTTTGGTCTTTTTATTCTGCAAATTCTGGTTTGCGCTTAATTGTGCGAAGCGAACGGAAGCGGAATAATAGCGAGGTTAGAACGAATATATACGGCTAAATTGATTTCTTAACATACATCAATAGACGCCATCCAAGTATATAGTAACTTTGTTATATCATAAAAAAAGAGAGAAGATGAAAAAGTTAACGTTATTTTTTACATTCCTATTCGTTTCAGTAGGATTATTTGCACAGACCACTTGGACAGCAGATCCATACCACTCTAAGCTTGGTTTTACGGTTACCCACTTAGGCATCGCTGATGTTCCTGGACATTTTAATGCATACGACGTTTCTATCGTTTCTGCTAAAGACGATTTTAGCGACGCCACCATTGAGTTAACCGTACAGACAAACTCTATTGATACAAGAGTTGAACCTCGTGATAATCACCTGAGAAGTGCGGATTTTTTCGATGTCGAAAAACACCCTACGATGACCTTCAAAAGTACTTCAATCAAAAAGGCAGGGAAAGATGCATATACACTGGAAGGTAACCTTACCTTATTGGGTGTAAGCAAACCGGTGACAATGACAATGAAATATCGTGGAACTACAGAAAACCCGAATGCGGACGGTGCTCCTGTAGCAGGTATTCAAATTACTGGAAAGATCAAACGTTCTGATTTCGGCTTAGGGTCTGGTTTCCCAGCGCCTATGATCAGCGATGAAGTACAAATCAAAGCAGACGGTGAGTTTGGTCATAAAAAGAACTAAAACTTTTTGTAATAAGCGATAGAAGCCCAATTAATATTGGGCTTTTTTATTTTGCAACGATCTTGCGGTTGGTTTACGAACGTTAAGGAGAGCTAATTTAGGATGAGAATATCCAGTAAATAGCATGCGGTAAATATAACCGAAGCAACGCCATTCGTCGTCATAAAGGCGCGATCAACACGGCTCAAGTCTGTAGGACTAACAATACGATGTTGGTAAATCAATAAGACACCGTAAAAGATAACGCCTAGATAATAAAACCAGCCTACCGGCATATAGAAAGCCGGTAACAAAACGAAAAGGAAGGAGATTACATGGAGTAATTCCGAAATACGTAAGGCCCCCTTTCCTCCAAAATAAGCGGGTATAGAACGTAGTCCATTTGCTTTATCAAATTCTTCGTCCTGAAGAGCGTAAATAATATCGAATCCTCCAGACCAGCACATTACAGCGATACCATAAAATATCGGCACCATATCAAATTGATTGGTGACTACCAAGTAAGCGCCAATCGGAGACAGCCCTAAACCGATCCCTAAAACTATGTGACATAAAGGGGTGAATCGTTTGGTATAACTGTAAAATAATACAACAAACAGCGCTATGGGCGATAGATAAAAACACAGTGTGTTGATAAAATAGGTTGCCACAATAAATAGCAAACAATTTATGATAGTAAAACCTAACGCATTGGAAGCAGAAATTTTTCCTGCGGGAATATCACGCGTCGCCGTCCTAGGATTTTGTGCGTCGATATCCCGATCTAAATATCGATTAAATGCCATGGCTGCGTTTCGGGCAGCAACCATACACACCAACATCAATAAGAGTTTTTTCCAGTCAAAACTGTGCTCGGTAGTTTGTATGGCTAAAAAAAATCCAATAACCGCAAAAGGCAATGCGAAAATGCTGTGAGCAAACAGCACGAGAGACATATACTTCTTCATGGTGATTACTATTCAGCGACCGGCGAAACAAAATTGATATTGATCTCATCTATCATGACCAAAATTTCCTCCATTCCGTGTTTCTTTTCTGCCGACGTTAAAAAAAATGGGGGTACTTCTTCAAACCAAGTTAAGAGAGCTTTTCTAAATTGGGCCATATGCTGCTCGGATTTTGTTTTGGACTGCTTGTCAGCTTTGGTAAATATCAGCACAAATGGTAGACCATTTTCGCCTAACCACTGACAAAACTCCAAATCGATCTTCTGAGGCTCATGCCGGCTGTCAATGAGAACAAAAATGCACTGTAAATTTTCGCGTTGTCTTAAATATTTTCGAATAAAAAGCCCCCATTCTGCGCGGTTCTTTTTTGACGTTTGCGCATAACCGTAGCCTGGAAGATCCACCAGATACCAGTTTTTATTTATTATAAAATGATTGATAAGTTGTGTTTTGCCAGGTTTCTGGGAAGTCTTTGCTAAATCTTTCTTATTAACTATTGCGTTAATTAAAGAAGATTTTCCAACATTCGACCGACCGATAAATGCGTATTCCGGCAACGTAGGTTCCGGAAGTTTTCTAACGTCGGTATTGCTGGTGACAAATTCTGCGGTTTTTACAAGCATGGAGCAAAGATAAGGTTTTTAACTATTTATCCGCTAATGGCTCGAACTTACTTGGGGTAACTAATAGTACCAAAAAAGTAGCTGTTGCAGAGATAAGTAGCCCGATATACACATAATGAACAGCCGAATGAAACATTTGCCGTAAAAAAAACAGCGTGTCGGATGTCGTGTGATTTGACTGCAACGCTTCAATTACCTGATTGGCTTCCGGTAATACACCAAGTAGATCGGCTGGAACTTGCTGAAACGTGTAGCTCAACACGGAATTGAAAACGGCTGCAAATAAGGCTGCACCCAGCGTTTGGCCAAAGTAGCGGGAGAACATACTTGCGCCTGTTGCCACTCCACGTCGATGCCACCCCACAATAGATTGAACGCCTACGACTAAAGGTGTTGATATCAGGCCAAACCCCGCTCCCATCAAAAGCTGACTACCGACAAGCATCCACACCGGTCCAGGAAAAGGAAGAAACAAAAAAAGTAAAATACCCGTAATCACGAAAAGTATGCCTACTAAAGCCGTATTTCGGAAGCCAATGGATAGATAAAGCCTACCCGAAAATCCCGAAAAGAGTGGCCAAGTGAGACTCATACTGGCTAAGATAAAGCCGGCTGCAATTGGATGCACACCTGTAACCGATTGAGCATACACAGGCAGATACATACTCGGCACCATCATCGTCATTCCCATTCCAACTAATGCCAGATTGGTACCCAACAATACCCGATTCTCCCAAATCCATTTGGGCAGAATGGGTTCGGGATTTCGGCTTTCTAACCGGATCGTAACACCTAACAAAACAACGCACAACATGCCAATACATAAACTTGGAAATGATAGCCAGGGCCAAGCTTGTCCACCCTGCAACAAGCCATACATTAAAAGTGCAGTCGTAACGAGCAAGGAAGCCGCGCCTGAAAATTTTATCTTATGGATTATTTTAGGTTTACGTTCGCGCAGAAAGAGATAGATTAAAGTAATGGAAATTGCACCCAGGGGCAGGTTGATCAAAAAGATCCAATGCCACGAAAGGTACGCTGCGAATGCGCCACCCAATGCGGGTCCTGCGATGGCTGATACGCCCCAAACACTGGACAACCAACCTTGTATTTTTGCCCGTTCTTCTACACTATAGAGATCGCCTGCTAACGTACTCACTGTTGCCATAATTGCACCGGCCCCAAGTGCCTGCACGCCACGAAAAAAAATCAGCATGTACATGCTCCAAGCTAATGCGCAAAGGGCCGACCCTAACAAAAATAGGCTAATACCATAAATCAGTATCGGCTTCCGCCCGTACATATCAGCCAACTTTCCATATAATGGAATGGTGATAGTCTGCACGAGCAAATAAATCGAAAACACCCAGCTGAACAACGAAAACCCTCCCAAATCACCTACAATCTGCGGGATAGCCGTAGACACAATGGTGCTATCCATAGCCGCAAGCATCATCGTTACCATGAGGGCAGCTAAAATCCAGCCGCGTGATTTTACTTCCGCGCCTGGAATTGCTAGGTCATTACCTTGTTTTTTTTCCATGTACCTCAAACTGGTAAAAGATAAATTTTACAATATATTATCAGCTAATCCGGGTGAAATATGAAAATAACGAGGGTCCGGGTATATAAAATCGTACGTTAACTCGATCAAGAGTTTATCGGATGAAATTATCCTACCCTTCTGCACTTTAGGCCCAGCATATGACTGATTTTTTTGAATGGCTATCACCTCCCCTTTTTGCGGATGGACAGGAGCTACCACATTGTACACTTTAGCACGACATTGCTTCTGAATCATCTGTTCGACAATCGCTATAATATCCTTAAAATGAATATGATTAACAGGTGCATCCAGATCCGTAACAGCATATTTACCCAGTTGTCTCTCATCCCCCATTAGCCCTCCAAGTCTTAATATATTAACCTCCGGATAGGATTTTCTTAAAAGACGTTCAGCAGCAACTTCTTCAACCGATACATCATCTTCTGTAAATTCCCTTTTTTCCGCTGGGTAAATACTAGTGGAATCCATAAAAAACAACTGCCCTTCGAATCGACCTAGGAAAAGTGTCAAATTACGGATACGTTGTTCAATGTGCTGAAGACTTCGATCCTTTCGGGAAGAAATAGGTACCGTGATAATAAGGACGTCTAACTTCTCCATGACGTCCCATCTCGAGACTTCTTCTACCCGACTGCTATTGAAATCTATGCAGAAAGGGTGGAAACGCTGAGCTTCCAATACCGGCAATTTCTGTGGAGAAGTGGTTGTCGTATAGAGAAGATTATTTCGCTGCCATTTTTCCGCCATTCTGGTTCCAAGCCAACCGCAGCCTACGATACCTATGTTTAAGTCTCTTAAATTCGATATTATTTCTTTCATAGTCTATATAAGATTCTGGTAGAAATGCGAAATCGTCTTCTCCAATGTCTTAGCGGTCGGAAAATGCTTTTCGACGATTCGTTTTCTTAAATTATCTGCTATCCCACCGTAGACTACTACGGATTGAAATACACAAAACGTCAAAGCTTGTAATGGCAGGCTTAAGAGTTGTTTGTTAAAGCAAATACCCTCTTTTTCGCGCTGAACGATATAGGGCTTTCCTTTGAGTTTTCGAAAGGTAATACGAGGGATCAATAAATCGAGTATTTCTTCCCAGTGTCCGACATGCTGGAAAACAACCTGTTGTAAGAGTTCTTCTTTTAACCTCAACTGCTCCCCCTCGGATAATCGACGGTTTTTGGTATAACAGTAAATGATGCCGTCTTTAATAAAGGGAGTTTTCTTACTACTTATTAATTTGACGGGCCACTGCTTATCAAAAACCACTACTTGCTCTTCTCCGAACAACATGTCCATCGGCCGTTTCGTACGCAAAAAGTTGCGTATGGTCCAAACGGCTTCGGCCTTCTGCATACTTAAAGGTATACGTATAACCTTTTTTTGTTCCGTCCACCGGTGCACTTCGACCTCTTCTTTCGTACTAAAAAGAACCTCTACCTCTTGATCATCGACCACCCAAATCATGGGAGCAAGATACAGAAAAATCCGTTCATCCTATGCAATCGTTACCTTTCATTTTCTGAAGTTTTGTTATGTTTGCATACTAAATAACAACAATGGAAACAGCTTCAGAGCCGGTTTTCAAACTAAAACAAAACGTATGATAAAAAAAATTGTTGGAGTAGCCGCAGTAGCGGCGATGACAGCGGGGTGTAGTTCGCCTCAAGAACTACACCAAGCCATTAATTTATCTCACATGGATACTACCGTCCGCCCCCAGGACGACTTTTACAACTATGTGAATGGCAATTGGATGAAAACCGCGGTAATTCCTGCTGACAAAGCGCGTTGGGGCTCTTTTGATGAACTACGGGAGAATACCGACGAAGCCGTGTTAGCAATTTTGAAAAAATCGCTCAAAGAAACGTTTGAACAAGGTTCTGACGGTCAAAAAATTGCGGATCTCTATAAGTCTTATGTGGACACTGAGAATCGGAATCAATTGGGCTTTGAACCGATCAAACCCTATCTTACCAAAATTGATGCCATCGAAAACCTAGATGATCTTTACCGTTATCTAGTGGAGGTTGGACCAGAAGGAGGAAATCCATTCTTCGGCGGCTACGTGTATGCACATATGAAAAACAGCGATATAAATGCCGTTTATCTTGGTGGAGGCAGTTTGGGCTTAGGACGTTCGTATTACCAAAAAGTAGACGAAAAAAATACAGAAACACTCGGACAATATGCGAACTTTATTTCCACATTGTACAGCAAAGTGGATCAACGTTCCAGAGACCTGAAAGGCCCTAAAATTCTCGCTTTTGAAAAGGAAATTGCGTCATATCTAAAGACCATCGAAGAATCCCGCGATGCCCAAAAAAGATACAACCCGGTAGCAGTAACTGATTTGGGTAAGATGGTAAAGAACATGGATATTGCACAGTACATTGCCGATATCGGTTTTAAAGCAGACACTGTTATTATCGGGGAAATTAATTATTACCAAAACTTAGATAAAATTCTTACACCCGAAAAGCTGCCAACAATTAAAGAGTATCTTAAGTTCAATGTGATGAATGAAGCTAGTGGCTACCTATCGTCGGATTTGGACTCCCTAGCGTTCGATTTTTACGGACGCCAGCTAAAAGGACAACAAGAGCAACGTGCTATGGAGAAAAGAGGCCTTGATTTTGTCAATGGTTCGGCTGGCGAATTATTAGGAAAAATATATGTAGACGATAATTTTCCACCGGAAGCAAAAGCTGCTTGTGAAGAGCTAGTAAAATACCTCATCAAGTCGTTTGAAGTGCATATCAAAGAATTGGATTGGATGTCGGCTCCTACTAAAGAAAAAGCACTCGAAAAACTAGCTAAATTTAATGTAAAAATCGGTTATCCTGACAAATGGAAAGATTATTCTAAACTACAGGTAGGAACGTCTCTTTTTGAGAATGTTCATGCGCTTAATAAATGGGCTTTCGAGGATAATTTAGCAAAACAAGGCAAACCTGTAGATAAAACAGAATGGGGAATGACACCACAGACGGTTAACGCATATTACAGTCCGTTATATAACGAAATTGTATTTCCTGCAGCCATCTTGCAAGCACCATTTTATGATTATCGTGCAGATGCGGCGGTAAACTTTGGCGGTATTGGTGCAGTTATCGGTCACGAATTATCGCATGGATTTGATGACTCTGGCTCACAATACGACGGAGACGGTAACCTCAATAACTGGTGGACACCGGAAGACAAAGAAAAATTTGATGCCGCCGCAGATGCACTTGTGGCTCAGTTTGAAGGATACGAACCGGTGCCCGGCGTATTTGTCAACGGAAGATTCACCTTGGGAGAAAACATTGGTGACCTTGGTGGCTCCTCAGTCGCCTTTGATGCGTTAAAAATGTATTTGGCAGATAAAGGAAGTCCAGGTTTAATTGATGGATTTACACCTGAGCAACGATTCTTTATGTCTTGGGCTACCATCTGGAGAACCAAAACAACCGATGCGTTTGTGGTGAACCAAGTAAAAACGGATCCACATTCGCCAGCTCAATATCGTGCTTTCGCTCCTATCATCAACTTAGACGCTTTCCACGAAGCTTTTAATACAAAGGAAGGTGATAAACTTTATGTACCGCAAGCGGATCGGATTAAAATCTGGTAAGCTATTACATTAAAATCCCGTACCGCTTGGTACGGGATTTTTAATTATCGCTCTTATCGCTATCGTTGGTAAAATCTGGAAAAAATAACTCGATAGTAGTGCCCTTATTCACTTCACTGGAAAGCGTAATTTGACCTTTCAGCCGAATCATAATCTTTTGAACCACACATAATCCAACACCCGTTCCTGGAAATCCTACGGTATTCTTTGCACGATGAAATTCCTGAAAAACGGACACTTGTTCGTTTTCCGGAATACCGATACCATTATCTCGTATGGTATAAACAATAAAACCCTGCTTTCTTGAACTGTTTATCGATATCAATGGATTCTTTTCTTTGGATGAATATTTTACAGCGTTGCCGATAATGTTAAAAAATATCTGGTAGAATACATCTTCATTTCCGTACAACGCATCCAAGTTCCCAATTTCGAATACACCGTGGTGATTGTTATAAAGTTCCTGGCTTTCAGAACATACTTGAGGGACAATCTTATCTAAAGAAATCCAGGCCTTATCGTATACCAACATACGGGTTTGGTTTAATTGTATTTTGTGGTTGATAATATGTTCAATACTATTTAACGCCTCTAAAATAATATTAGCCCATTTATATTGCTCCGAATCATCTATGGTGCGTTTTGTCTGGAGGTACTGGGCTCCCATCCTAGCAATGGACAGTGGATTTTTTAAGTCATGTGATAAAATACGCGTCAATTGCTCCAATTCGTTATTAAACGACAGGATAGCTTCTTGCTCCTCCACTTTTTTTAATGCGCGTAACCGAGCGGAAACGTCAGCCGCTGTATGCACAATCGCTATTGTATTTCCATCTTCTACAATCGCCTGATAAGTAAAATCAAAGTATTTGAGTTCTGTAACACCTTTAATAGTAATATTCACAGGACAAGCTTTGGCTTCATATATCTTCCCTGTCACCCACACATTTTTCAAAATTTCGGTAAAACCTTGTGTTTTAAACTCCGGAAAAGTAATTTCAAGATCTTGACCAATAATCTCTTCACCACGTCCCCAAATTTCGAGCATCGCCCGGTTGGCAAAAGCAATACGGATCATTGCAGTATCGTATACTGCGGTCGCGCCCGGCGACTGCCCCAAGGCTCGTAGGATGAGATTTTCAAATTGCTTCATGACACCGGATAAAAGAGCATATCGCCCACGACATAACAATTATGTCGATTTATTGTTTGGCTAACTATTAAAAAAAACTACTATCCATACACCGTACCAAATCGCCTACGTTTGCTCATACATTCTACGCCAGCCTGTTATTGGCATAGATAAATAAAAAAGGGCAACATCATTCAAAAAAAGACACTTTTTACGTTAAACCACTATAGAAATAGGGCAACTTAGTAAATTATACACTTGTTTTGCGTCTTATACTTGTCTGCAAAATAAAATACCTGTTTTACGTTTTCTTTCAAAATTCGTGCTATCATTGACACAACGCGCTTAATCTTTTTTTCAACTATTAAACCTTTTTATACGACAAATCCCCTTAATACGTATTTTTATCGTATTTCGAGATTGGCCTCTCTCCCGAGGCTTTCGCCAGATTTGTTTGCATTGTTTTTGTATCCTCTTAACCACAACGAACGTAAACTAGATAAAACATGAAAACTATGGAAAGCAAAAAATTAAATCTAGCATTATTGGAGAACCAAAGTATCCTTAAGAATATAGCGTTTAAGTTCACCAAAGATCCCGAAGAAATCAACGAGCTTGTGCAGGAAACGTTAGTACGTTCTATTAAATACCTCGACAATTTCTTTAATAATCCCAAAGTCGTATCATGGCTATATGTGATCATGAAGAACGTCTATATCAATCATTATCGCCGGAATCAACGGCACACGGAATATGAAAACTTCCAGAGCGCTGGGTATCGTGGTGAAGGCTGTTCGGAGCCATTTACGATCAATGCTGTAGAGGGGAAATTTGTTATGAAAGATATCCGGGACGCCCTTCAAAAGTTACCGCAGGACCATTACGATCTTTTTGTCCAGTACATGGAGGGATATAAATACCGTGAGCTTTCTGATCATTTTGGCTTACCTGAGGGCACCGTAAAAACCCGCATACATCATACTCGCAAATTTCTTCAGAAAGAATTAGCGATGTATAGAAAAAGATAAAGAAAAGACGTAGCGATATCGCTACGTCTTTATCGTTTGTTTAGATAGACCTATTATATCCGGGTTTGTCCATAAGATGATCCCTCGAGTATTTTCCGGAACCTACGATCAGGAACAAAAACAATAAAACCAAAACGAATAAAGAAATCCAAAAACAATAAATAGTCCACCGACGAGGTGAGCAAACACAACATAATGGACGGCCGACCAAATAGAGAGCTGTACAGTTCTAAGGGTCGGTTTATAGTTATTTAGTTTGTTACAAAAATCGTGCTCAATTAACGAAACAAAAAAGAGGTCAACATATGTATTGCTGACCTCTTTGATATTTCTTCAAATTTTGGAAAACTAATATTTGACTTCCATCTCGTCTACGTATTCTTCGTTTTTCACATAATCAGCGGTCATCAATTCGACATAATCAACTTTCTCTTTTTTTCCGAATCTAGCGCTAATACTGTCAAAAATCGAATAAACAACAGGTACGACAACCAAGGTGAGAAAAAGTGAGGACAATAGCCCGCCGATAATAACAATAGCAAGCCCTCTGTTCATATCGGCACCGTCACCTGTAGCCAACGCAATAGGTACCATTCCCACCACCATGGCAATTGTAGTCATGAGGATCGGGCGGAAACGGGCATGGTTAGCGGCAATCAGAGCATCGTAAGTACTGGCACCTGCATCTTTCCGATGGTTCGCAAAATCTACCAGTAAAATTGCATTTTTAGCTACTAGTCCGATCAACATAATAATACCCAAAATGGTAAAGATGTTCAGCGTTTGGTTTGCGATCGCCAAGGCCAATAATGCCCCGATAAATGACAAAGGAATAGAGAACAACACCACAAAAGGCGTCATAAAGCTATCGTACAAGGCGACCATGACTAAATATACTAACAAGATTGCTGCCACCAAAGCTACGCCTAAGGTACCGAAACCTTCTTCCTGATTTTCCATATTCCCTCCCCACATATAGGCAACACCCGGTTTCAGGGTAAGGGTATTATTGCTAATTTGATTCTGAATTTCTGCTTCCCATTCTGTTGCTACCGTACCCACCGGACGGCCAACCACTTGAGCCTGTACGGAAACGGAAGGTGATTTATCCCGGCGCTCCAATAAACTCGGCCCCGAGGCGTAACTAACGTCGGCAAACTGCTCCAATTTGATCACTTGTCCTTGTTGATTAATAAAATTCAAGTTTCGGACATCGTCAATATTACCACGACCAAATTCATCGTAACGGATGTTAATATCGTATTCGGTGTCACCCGCGCGATATTTCGTATCGGTGTTTCCTGAGAATGCGGTTTGCATCGTCATTCCAACCGTCGCTACGTTTAGCCCTAGGGTGTTCATCTTATCACGATCTACCTGTACACTGATCTCGGGATTACCATCCTCGGAGGTCAACTCGATTTCGGAAGCACCTGCTACACCGCGGAGTATATCCGCGAATGTGCGTGCCGTTTCTAAAGCGTCTTCGGGCGATGCACCCACTACGGTCATCATTAACGGAGCTTGTTCTGCCCCCATAATGCCCATATTCACGGTCTTTAATTTCGCACCTACAAGCACCTTCTCCATCTCCCGTTTTAACTTCGCCGAGTATACTTTAGTGGATTCGGTTTTATTATATCCGTTTTCTAAAATGATATGTATCTCCGCTTTATATTTCGTCCCCCCTACATTCATCATCCCGTCCGAAGCTTGCCCTACAGTTGTAATCATCCGTTCAATTTCGGGCTTTTGTGCTAGATAGTTTTCCGCCTTTTGCACCATAAAGTTGGTTTGCTCTAAAGACGCATCTTTATTTATCTCCATTTGCAGATAAAACTCCCCTTTATCGTTACCTGGGAAGAAATCTGAACCGATATATCCCATACCCACTAAGGCAAAGGAGGCAAACAACAAACCTACGGAAATTAGCAAGACTAAAACCTTATTTAAACGGCGTTTTAAGGACCATTTCAATATCCCGGAAATCCAATTTGTTAAACCACTCAGTCCGCTTTCGAAACCATGTAGAATCCCGCCAAAAAATGATCGTTTATTAATTTGTGACAATTTCCCCATACGGGAGTACAACCAGGGTACAATGGTAAATGACACCAAAAAGGACAGCAATGTGGACACCATAACGGTAACACAGAATTGGCGCAAGATGTCAGAAACCAACCCCGATGACATCGCAATAGGTAAGAATACAACTACGATAACCAGCGTAATTGCCGAGACGGTAAAACCGATCTCTTTTGCTCCATCGAAGGAAGCGCGCACTTTATTTTTCCCCATCTCCATATGGCGGTGGATGTTCTCGATAACGACGATGGCATCATCTACCAAAATACCGACCACCAACGACAAACCTAAAAGCGACATCAGGTTTAACGTATAGCCCAACATGTTGAGGAAAATAAAGGTAGCTATCAACGATAAGGGTATAGCTACCACCGCAATGAATGCATCCCGTAAACTATGTAGGAAAAACAACATAATAAATGCTACCAATGCGATTGCAATCATCAAGTCATGAATCACATTATTAGCCGCGGTTAAGGTATAATCCGTCGTGTCATTTGCAATAATGATATTTACTCCTTGTGATTGATAATCGGTGTTAATCGCCGCAATTGCCTCTTGTACCAATTCGGAAACAGCCACAGCATTGGCATCTGATTGTTTAAACACCTGCATCAAGATCGTATTTTGACGATCCATACGGGATATTTTCTCGATATCTTTGATACCATCTTGCACATCCGCAACATCGCGTAGACGAATGGAGGACCCACTCGGCGTCGTGATGGGCAAATCGCGCAATTCATCAATACTCGTAAATTTACCCGCTAGACGCAAAGTCGTCTGGTTATTCCGTGTACGCACGTTACCAGTGGGAAAATCAAGGTTAGCAGAAGCTATAGCTTGCTGCACCTGCGAAACGGACAGCCCGTAACCCTCCAATTTATTAGGATCTACACTTACCTGAATTTCACGCTCTTCTCCCCCGATCATATCCACTTTGGCTACCCCATTAATTCGGGCAAAAACGGGCTGAATTTTCTGATCGAGGAGATCGTATAAATCCTTCTCTGACAGATTAGACGTCACCGAAAGATTCATAATCGGTACGTCGTCCAACGAGAATTTAGATAAAGCCGGGGTTTCGACATCATCCGGAAATTCGTTGATGACTGCGTTTATTTTTCGCTGTGCATCCGTAAGCAAGAAGTTAACATCTGCACCGGTATTGAGCTGAATCATGACAACGGAAACCGATTCCATCGATTTCGACTCGATCTTCTTTACGTTTTCTAATGAGGCGACGGCGTCTTCGACAACTTTAGTTACGGATGTTTCAACCTCCGAAGGAGCCGCACCCGGATAAATCGTTTGTACCGTGATGACATTGACCTCAAATTTCGGCACGAGCTCGTAACCCATTTGGCTATAGGAGAATATCCCGCCAAGCGTAAGTATAATAAACAAGACGATTATTATACTCGGTCTTTTTATAGATATTTCAGAAATCTTCATTGAAAGAGTCTTTTTTTACTTAATAATTTCTACAGGCGTTCCCTCCAATAGGTTAATCTGACCGGAAGTAACTACCACCGTGCCTTTCTCTAATCCAGAGACAACTTCAATATAATCACCAAAGTTTCTACCCGACACGACCTTCTTCAAAACTGCTTTTCCGTTTTCTATAGCGAAGATCTGATTAGAACTAACGCTTCCCACGAAAGCACCACGCGGCACAACCAAGGCATTAACCGACTGTTCTCCGCCGAAATAAGCCGTACCATACATACCCGCTTTCAAATCGTTGTTAGCATTGTTCTTTATTTCCAACTCTACCGGAAAATTCAGACTACCATCTGCTTTGGGTGCAATAAATGTCACTGTACCATAAAAAGTTTGATCAGGCAATACCGGTGATTCCACCCTAACACTTTGCCCCAATTTTGTCTGTCCAATATTCTTTTCGTCGACATTTATTTTCAACTTTAACGTTGATACATTAACCACTTCAAAGAGTTCTTGTCCGGGACTTACATAAGATCCGGGTTCAATATTTCTCTTGTTAATAATACCTGCAAAGGAAGCTGAAATATTTACATCCGATGCGGAAAGCTGTGCGGACTTCAAGTTGTTCTTGGCGTTTTCCAACTGGAGCTTGACTTGATCCAATTGTTGCTTCGTAACCCCTCCCGTCGAAAATGCACTTTCAAAACGGGCTACTTCCGCCTCAGCATTTGCGTAAACCGCTTGCGCGTTAGACACGTTGACACTCTGTTTATCACCATCGATGATTGCTAAAGTCTGACCGCCTTTTACATAAGTCCCCTCTTCTACTAGTACCCTGATCACCTTGCCGGAAGCTTCTGCTGATAACATCACTTCCTGCTTAGGCGCAAATACACCATTGGTTATGTATTCCGCATTTACATCTTTAAAATCTGCCGTATCAGCGCGAACGGCTACCGCTGCATTTTGAATGGCCACTGTAGCTGTATCGGCCTCGTTCTTAGCCTTGTTCTGACTCAAAATAAACACTATTCCTGCTAGTGCTGCAGCAATGATGATTACCGTTATAATTACCCGTTTCATATTTGATATGTATAAGTATGTTGATTATTGGTTGATTAATGTTTTTAAATTTCCGTTTGCTTTGATAATTTGTATCTCCGCTAGTTTGTAATCTAATAAAGAAGTATTCAAATTAGTCTCAGCATCAGCCAAAGCCTTTTCGGCATCCAGTAGATCAGTTAACGTAGCCAAACCATTATTGTAGTTGTTTTGCGTATTGCTCAATACCTCTCTAGCCAACGTCACGTTTCTTCGGTTTGCATCCACTGTTAATAAACTATTCCGAATTTGGGTTTTTGCGTTTTCATTCGCTAAGGAAATACCTAACTTCATATCCTCTAACGCTACCCGCGCCTTGCGAATATCGATATTGGCCTGAGAAATTCGCGCCTTAGTTGCTCCCCCGGTAAAAATCGGAATTGACAAATTCAGTCCGATACTGGACGTTTTTGGCCACATGAAATCTCCCCCTATCGGGAACCCTTTCCCGAAACCAGTAAATCCAAAATCAGTTCCCAACGATAATGTAGGGTATAAATTCGATATCTGCGCCTTCTTATTTAATTCGTACAATTCGATCTGTTTTTCGCTCAAAAGCACTTCCGACCTTCTATCCACATCATTGATTTGCAAAGAAATAGATGGATTTATTTCAAATGTTTCTTCAGGCAGTTCAATCCCCTTTTGCATCGGCATGCCAATCGCAAATTTCAACGCATTTTCTTTTAACTGTAAAGCGCTTTTTATCTGTTGCTTTTGCGACTCCAAATTATTTACCGCTACAGATAAACGATCTAGATCAATTTTCTTCGCTAGACCTGCCGTGACCATGCCATCGATGATTCTTTGTGTTTTGCTTGTATTGTCTAAATTATTCTGGATCGTTTGTAATTGCAGTTGCGTTTGGAAAATATCATAATACGCATTCGAAACATTTTCAATTAACTGCTCATCGGTTAATTGTGCGTTAAGCTGATAAAACTCTCTTGTTGTGCGGGCTGCTTTCAGTCCGGTAAAAACCGTTTGGTTAAACAATTGCTGATTCAATGAAACAACTGCAGTGGAATTCCACGGTTGACCCATCTTCGCTGTAATCGTCTCCCCCCCAAAATCAAGTGCCATTTCCGGTATAATGATATTATACTTCAATGTTCCCGAACCGTTGATTTGGGGCAGGGCTCCAGCCCGTACTTCGTCAATCTGATATTGGGCGTTTTCAACATCTAGCTTAGCAGTTTTGGCTTCGGCTTTGTTTTCGAGCGCATACTTTATCGCATCTTGTAACGTCAGCACTTCTTGCGCTTGGAGTGGATTTACCTGCAGCAATATGCCGACAGCTACTACTCCTAAATATTTAAATCTCATTTTTGAAAACATGATTTATAAAACTAATTTTTCGACTCTATTTTATTTTGGAATATCAATTTTGTAGCCTTTTTCTGGCTAACCAGAATATCATCTACATTCGCCGCATTTGGCATGCCAGAAATCGTATCTGCGACGCTGCGAATGAGGCTTAATCCTGCCATAATCTCCGTATACGAGACAGCTGCTTCCTCGACGGAAGACAACTCAATTTCACCGCGTTCGGTAGCCTGCGCTAACAAATCTTGGGCTATCTCGATATTTTTATAATGGAATTGCTCCAACAATGTCCCTATCCCTTGCCCTTTGATCCATTCCAGATTCTCATTAATATGAAGAACATAATAGTCTTTCAAAAAGTCAGCCTTTACTTCCAACAATTTACATAGCACTTCCACCAATCCACCGTTATACTGCTTTAACACCTCATATTGCTTCGCAAAAATCTCTTCGGAGATATAAGCAAGCACATCTCTAATAAGTGCGTTTTTATCAGGATAATAGTAATAGAGGTTCGCTTTTGTAATATTCAGATCTACCGCGATCTCGCTCATCGTTGTTTTATTAAAACCATAATGGGAAAATCGTTTAAGAGCCGCCTGCACAATCTGTTCCTTTTTACGATCCATACTTACCTTTATACTTTTTGACTTTTTTCTAAAAACGTTCAAAAGTATAAAAACAAAATGATACTGCAAGAAATAATCTCACAGGATTTGTAATCTAACTGTAAATAAAAAAATTATAGGAGGCCTAGCTGTTTCTGAAACTTACGCTTATCAAACTTATACAACCGTGCTGCGCGATAAGAAACCCCCTTTTGTACTTCCGATAGTTCTTTAAGAAATCCTGCATTAGCTATCTTTTTTCGGAAATTTCGCTTATCAAGCGTTTTTCCTAAAATAGCTTCATACACCTGCTGCAACTGCGTTAATGTAAATTTCTCGGGCAAAAGCTCATAAACGGCCGTAGAATAACTAATTGTATGCTTGAGCTTCTGCATACTTTGCTCTACGATTTTGGCATGATCAAAAGCCACCACGGGCAACTGATCGATAGGGAACCACTTCGCCTGACGCATATAGGAAGTCGTCGGCTTAATCTTAGATTTTACGTCCTCATATTTCACGATAGTCGAAAAGGCAACAGTTAATATGCGCCCCTCCGGATGGCGCTTTACATCCGCAAACGCGCCTAACTGCTCCATAAAAATGTCTTTTAGACCGGTATGCTCGTACAAAATACGTTTCACGGCGTCCTCCATTTCTTCGTCTTTTTCTACGAAGAATCCCGGCAACGCCCACCAATCCTTATAAGGATATACACTCCTCTCCGTTAATAACAACTGAAGTTTACCTTCGTTGAAACTATATATAACACAATCTATGGTGAAATGAGTCTGCAAAACAATGTGATTTAAAATCAATATTCACCAATATTATCATAATAATCCAAAAAAAACAAAAAAAATTTAATAGTGTAGGAAATACACACTATATTCGTAGAACCTAAAATGAGTAATCGAGTGAGAAAAATAACAAGAGTCGGCGTTTTTACTTCGGGGGGAGATTCCCCGGGAATGAATGCTGCTATACGCGCTGTTGTGAGAACGGCTTTACATAATGATAAGAAAGTCACCGGTATTTATCACGGCTATCAAGGCATGATCGATAATACGATGTTCGAGATGGATAGCAGATCGGTAAGTTCTATTATACAAAAAGGCGGAACTATACTGAAGACCGCCCGGTGTATGCTATTCAAAACGGCCGAGGGACGTGCAAAAGCCTACGAAAATGTTCGTGCGGCGGGTATTGATGCTTTGGTAGCGATTGGGGGTGATGGGACGTTTACCGGTGCAGAGATCTTTTCGCGGGAATTCGACATCCCGGTGATGTGTATCCCAGGAACTATCGACAATGACCTAAATGGTACGGATCTGACCATCGGCTATGACACGGCAAACAATACTGTTATCGAAGCGATTGATAAAATCCGCGATACGGCAGCCTCCCATAACCGCCTGTTTTTTATCGAAGTGATGGGACGTGATTCGGGATGTATTGCACTTAATGCGGGTATCGCTGGTGGCGCTGAAGCGATCCTTCTCCCCGAGAAAGATACCGCTATTGATGAGCTTATCGACATGTTAGCCCACGCTGCCGACCGAAACAAAACGTCCATGATTGTTATTGTCGCGGAAGGAGATAAAAACGGGGGCGCGAATAATGTTGCGAAACGTGTTCGTGAAAAATTTGGTGATTATGATACAAAAGTTAGTATATTAGGACATTTACAGCGGGGTGGCGCTCCCAGTAGCGCCGATCGGGTATTAGCGACCCGAATGGGCTATTCCGCTGTTAATGAGCTTTTAAAAGGAAACACCAGAGCAACGATCGGCATCCGTGGATCAGAGATGGTAACCACACCTTTAGAAGAGGCACTTAGTAAAAAAGAATTAAAACTTAATGAAGACCTTGTTGAAATTGCAAAAATAATGGCTTTATAAGTTAACATTCTTTATTTTTGACTTTTCGTGCATTCATCTTTATATATTTTTAAGAATGATAGTAGTTGTATTTAGCGGGTCAAGGTATGCAGACTGGCGGATTGCGGATAAAAAACGTGTACTACACGGATTTCGCACACCGGGCATCAACTCGTATATACAAGATGAGCGATACATCACACAATTACTAAATAAGAGCAACCATCTCATTAACAATGCCGAAAAAATTCGTAAAATCTTCTTTTTCGGTGCAGGGGTATCTACACCGGAGCGGCAACAAAAAATAGAACAAATATTCGCGCAATTTTTTAAGCATGCTAAAGTAAAAGCAGGACACGATATGGAAGCCTCTGCAAAGTCAACCTTTGGAGACGAAAAGGGCATCGTGGGTATTATAGGCAGCGGTTCGAATGCAGCCTATTATAATGGTCGTAAACTCTTACCGAACAATTACGGCATGGGATATATTTTAGCGGATGAAGGCTCTACAAATTGGTTAGGTCGACAATTGCTGAAAGATTTTTTAACTGGTTTAATGCCCAGTAGCATCCGAGAAAAATTATTAAATAAATATAACCTTGACCGACGCTCCATATTAGAACGAGTATATTACAACCCTAACCCGAATCTTTTCTTAACCAGCTTTGCAGATTTTATCTATGAACATCGTGATGAACCTTATTTTACACAACTAATAAAAAAAGGGCTGGATATATATATAAGAACATATTTGATACCGCTATCGGAAAATTACCCGGATAGCGTGTTCAATTTCACGGGGTCCGTCGCCAACAATTACGCAGATTGGTTGCGGGAACTAAGCGCAGAACATGGCTTACATATTGGCTCTATTATTAAGGAGCCAGTTCAAAACTTAATAAAGTATTACATTAATAAAAACTAATAGAGAAAATGAAAATTGGAATTAACGGATTCGGTCGTATTGGCCGTTTAGCTTTTAGAGCGGCAATTAACCGCAAGGATATTGAAGTAGTAGGTATTAACGATTTGGTAGAGCCAGATTATTTGGCATACATGTTAAAATACGATTCTACACACGGAAAATTCGATGGTACAGTAGAAGTTAAAGACGGAAACTTAATCGTCAACGGAAACACGATTCGCGTAACAGCGGAGAGAGATCCTGCCAACTTAAAATGGGACGAAGTAGGTGCCGAGGTCATTATCGAATCAACTGGCTTTTTCTTAACAAAAGAAACAGCACAGAAACACATCGATGCCGGTGCTAAAAAGGTAGTGATGTCAGCCCCTGCAAAGGATGACACACCTACTTTCGTAATGGGTGTAAACCATAAAGAATTAAAGGCGGAGTACACCATTGTATCCAACGCATCTTGTACAACAAACTGTTTAGCGCCACTTGCAAAAGTATTGAACGATAACTTCGGTATTCTAGAAGGTTTGATGACTACCGTACATGCAGTAACAGCTACCCAAAAAACCGTAGACGGTCCATCTGTAAAAGACTGGAGAGGCGGCCGTGGTGCATACCAAAATATCATCCCATCTTCTACCGGCGCAGCGAAAGCCGTTGGATTGGTTCTTCCTGAATTAAAAGGAAAATTAACAGGTATGTCTATGCGTGTTCCGACTGCTGACGTTTCTGTAGTAGACTTGACCGTTCGTTTGGAAAAAGGAGCTTCTTACGAAGAAATTAAAAAAGTGATGAAAGAGGCTTCTGAAGGGGATTTGAAAGGTATCCTAGGGTACACGGAAGATGAAGTAGTATCTTCTGACTTCATCGGAGATGCACGCACATCGATTTTTGATGCGAAAGCAGGTATATCTTTGAACGATAACTTTGTGAAAGTGGTATCCTGGTACGATAACGAATGGGGTTACTCTAATAAGATTATCGATTTAGCACAAGAAGTCGGTAAATTATAACCATAAAAAAAGGTTCGCTAAAGCGAACCTTTTTTATTTCATTAAAAATCCTCCACCTAATAAATCATTGCCTTCATAGAAGACAGCTGATTGGCCCGGTGCAATTCCTTTCACACGATGTGCGAAGTCAACTTGCATGACGTTACCCTGCTGCGTAATTGTAGACAACGCGCCGGCGTCTTTATAACGTATTTTTGTAATGGCTTCCATCGGCTCTTCGATTGAAGCATATTTGATCAAATTGATATCCCGTACGAAAGCCTGCGATTTTTCGAGTTCGTGCTCTTCCCCTAACATGACGGTATTACTCTCTGGCAATATCTCGATCACGAACATAGGCTTACCTAAGGCAATGCCGAGGCCCTTACGCTGACCGATCGTAAAATACGGATAACCGATATGCTGACCTACAACTGTGCCGTCTGACAATATAAAATTGCCGGGACCTATTTCCGCATCAAGCGTCGGGCGTTTATGCCGTAAAAAGGCTCGATAATCGTTATCAGGAACGAAGCAGATCTCATAGCTCTCCGATTTCTTTGCCAACTCCTCTTGCCCCATTTCCAAGGCCATCTGTCGGATCTCCTGCTTGGTAAAATTGCCTAATGGAAACTGCGTACGAGCAAGATTTTCTTGCGACACCCCCCATAACACATAAGATTGATCCTTATTTTCGTCACGGCCTTTGGAAATAACATACCTTCCATTATCCTGTTGACGAATATTAGCATAGTGCCCTGTTGCGATGAACTCGCAATCTAACTTGTCTGCCCGCTTCATCAAAGCCGACCATTTAATATGTGTATTACATAAGACGCAAGGATTAGGGGTGCGTCCCGCGATATACTCATCAACAAAATTATCGATAACAAAATCTCCAAATTCGTCCCGTATATCCAATATATAATGAGGGAAACCATACCCTACCGCCAAAGCACGTGCGTCGTTTATACTATCTAAGCTACAACAGCCCGTTTCTTTGGACGAACCACCAGCCGAAGCATAGTCCCACGTTTTCATGGTAATTCCGATAACTTCATAGCCTTGCTCATGTAACATAATGGCCGCTACGGAACTATCCACTCCCCCACTCATCGCGACCAATACCCTGCCTTTTTTACTCATATTGATTTTGTGAGTTGCAAAGATAGATTATTTGAAACATTGCCGTGTTAATTTCGTGTAATTTATTTCTATAAGAATCAACCACTTGAAAAATACTTAAAAAATAATCCACACAAAAGTTTTAGATATCAAAAAAAGAATATAGATTTGCAACGCAATCAAGGGAAAAACGCGGTTGCGGAAGGTGCCATAGCTCAGTTGGTAGAGCAAAGGACTGAAAATCCTTGTGTCGCTGGTTCGAATCCAGCTGGCACCACCACTAAAAACTGAAAGTAACAGTTTTCAATCAAAAACTTAAGGTGCCATAGCTCAGTTGGTAGAGCAAAGGACTGAAAATCCTTGTGTCGCTGGTTCGAATCCAGCTGGCACCACAAAAAACTTTCCTCCGGGAAAATCAATCATCACCTCACAACCTGTTAGGTCTTGGTTTATAAAGAAGTGGCGAGAGACTGGCTCAATGACCCACTGGCAACCAGCAAAGTAAAAATTGAAAAGGTGCCAAATCCTGTCCAGAACAATACCGTTTTGGAAAATATAAATGATTAAGACAATGGAAGCATCTACATTCACAATTTCTAACACCCTCCTATTCTCTTCGGTAATAGCCGTTTGTTATTCTTTTCGCACAACCATGCGAATGCGCTAGTCGCTCAAATTCACATCAACAAGCTTTGAATGGCCACGTCATTCCCAACCGGGATATCTATTTAATTCGTTATCTTTACTACATTAAAATATTTTAAATTATGTCAACAAATAAAAACCTAAAATTCGAAACGTTACAAGTCCACGCCGGACAAGAGGTAGATCCAACTACAGGCTCCAGAGCGCTACCGATTTATCAAACGACTTCGTATGTTTTTGAAAATGCGGAGCACGGTGCTAATCTTTTTGCATTAAAGCAATTCGGAAATATCTACACCCGTATCATGAACCCCACTACGGACGCTTTTGAAAAGCGTATGGCGGCTTTAGAAGGCGGTGTTGCAGCTGTTGCAGTATCTTCCGGTATGGCGGCACAGTTCTTAGCACTGACCAACATTCTTGAAAGTGGCGAAAACTTCGTGACCGGTTCTGACTTATACGGCGGCACCTACAACCAGTTCAAAGTATCGTTTAAGCGTCTGGGAATTGAAGCGCGATTTGCAACAGGTAGCACAGCTGAAAATATGGAACCGTTAATCGATGATAAGACAAAAGCACTTTACGTCGAAACAATAGGTAATCCGAGCTATACGATCCCAGATTTCGAGAAAATTTCCGCTTTGGCACAGAAATACGACCTCCCCTTAATCGTTGACAATACATTTGGCGCCGGAGGCTATCTTTTCAAGCCCTTGGAGCACGGAGCACACGTCGTGGTCGAAGCCGCAACAAAATGGATTGGGGGCCATGGCACGAGTATAGGCGGTATCATCATCGACGGCGGTAACTATAACTGGGGAAATGGCAAGTTCAAACAATTCTCCGAACCATCTGAAGGTTATCACGGATTGGTATTTTCGGATGTGTTTGGACCAGACGGACCATTTGGCAACATTCAATTTGCCATCCGTGCACGCGTAGAAGGCTTGCGCGACTTCGGACCAGCACTTTCTCCGTTCAATTCATTCTTGTTAACACAGGGACTGGAAACACTCTCCTTACGCGTACAGCGTCACGTAGACAACGCATTAGAAATAGCACAATGGCTGGAAGCTCACCCGCAAGTAGAAAAAGTAAACTTCCCCGGGTTAAAAAGTGATCCTAACCATTTGGCAGCACAAAAATATTTAAAAAACGGATACGGTGCCGTGTTATCGTTCACGATCAAAGGCGGTGCTGAAAAGGCCAATGAATTTATTGATGCATTGGAATTGATCAGCCACTTAGCGAATGTGGGTGATGCCAAAACATTGATCATCCACCCCGCCGCCACTACCCATCAACAACTGTCGGAAGAAGCACAAAAAAGTGCAGGCGTATTCCCCGGCCAACTACGCATTTCCGTGGGGATTGAACACGTCGATGATATCAAAGCAGACTTGCAACAAGCTTTCGATAAAATAAAATAAGTGTTTTTTCAACACTAAAAATCGTCGCTTCGGATATTTGAATGAAGGCATAGGATAAAATCAATCTTAACCTAATTCAAATATCCGGTTGCGATGCTATTCGCCTGATAGCAAACGATTAGACCTATAAATATATACTTTACGCAACTACATAATAGTACAATAACGATGGGTGAAAGATTAATCATTGGTATGTTTGGTTTCGGTGTGGTGGGACAGGGATTATACGACATTATAAAAACGAAAAAGCTAAATTTAGAAATCAAAAAATTCGTAATAAAAAATGCCGCAAAAAAAAGAACCTTACCGGCAGACTTATTCACAACCGATGCCGAAGAGATTTTGTCCGATACAGAAATTAACACCGTCGTGGAGCTTATTGATAATGCCGACGCCGCTTTCGAGATAACCAAACGCGCACTAAAATCGGGTAAAAATGTCGTCTCTGCTAACAAGAAGATGATCGCCCTACATCTAGAAGAGTTGACACAGATTCAACAAGAATACGGCACTGCTTTGTTATACGAGGGTGCAGTATGCGGCAGTATACCTATTATCCGTAACTTGGAAGAATACTATGACAACGAACTGCTCTATGCCATAACCGGGATTTTTAACGGCTCTTCTAATTACATCCTATCAAAGATTTTCAATGAAAATAAGCCTTACGAGGAGGCATTGAAACAGGCTCAGGAACTAGGCTTCGCGGAAAGTGATCCAACATTAGACGTCGGCGGTTTCGACGCCAAATACAAACTAGCTATTGTCGCTTCGCATGCTTACGGAATCTATGTCAACCCGGACGATATCCTCAACATCGGTATTGATAAATTGGGCTATCAGGACATACGCTTTGCGAAAGAAAAAGGACTCAAGATCAAACTCCTACCCTTAGCAAAAGAAATTAATCAACATCAAGTGGTGCTGTATGTGTTGCCTCGGCTTATCGATGCAGATAATATGTTGTTTAACGTCGAAAACGAAAATAACGGCGTATTGGTTAAAGCAGCATTTGCCGATGAACAGTTCTTTTATGGTAAGGGCGCAGGAGGCCATCCGACCGGTTCTGCCGTTCTTTCCGACATTGCGGCGTTACGCTATGGATACCGTTACGAATACAAGAAACATATAGAAGCTTCTCAAATTGCATACAGCAATGATTACAACCTACAGGTATATTTTCGATATGAGCACGAAAACACCTTAAATCAGCTGAAATTCAATCAAATCACGGAACGCTTCTATGGTTCCGACTTCCATTATGTTATCGGCGAAATCAACTTACAGGAAATCCTTGATAAAAAGGATATTATTGACCAAACCGGTAATTTTATAGCGGAAATTTTTTAATAAAAAAAGACTTTTTTGAATAGATTTCCGAAATATCGTTTTTTTATTATATTTGCGCTTCCATCACGGGTTGTAGCGTAGCCAGGTATCGCGCCAGCATGGGGTGCTGGAGGTCGTGGGTTCGAATCCCGCCAACCCGACAAAGCCACTGAACACCAGTGGCTTTTTTATTTTAAAGCGGGATGAGAACTAGTTATCCATATCCAAATAGAAATAGAACGTGGATCCCTCTCCTATTACACTATCTACCACAATCTCGCTCCCGTGCAAACGCAATAACTCGGAAACCAGATATAAGCCTATCCCAAATCCCGATATATTTTTGTTCTGTTCATCCTTTACCCGATAGAATCGTTGGAATAATTTAGCTTGATCGACAGCCGTAATCCCCATTCCTTCATCCTTTACATAGATCCGTACTTTGCCCGACATACATTCACAACCTAAAGTAACTACCCCTCCAGCAGGCGAATATTTCACCGCATTACTGACAAGGTTGATGAGCACTTGACGCATTTTCTCTATATCTGCATAAAGCTGCCCCCCCTCACAACCTACAATTTGCAGTTGGTGCTTAGCACTAATCAATCCCGCTTCCTCCATGACCTCCTCCGCTAATAGTCTCAGGTCAAAATGTGTTCTATTTAAATCAATATTCCCTTCCTCAATGCGTGACAGCCCCAAATAATCGACGATCATGGAAATCATCCGTTTTACATACGCTTCCATCTTCGTGCTCATGTTAAGAAAAGCCGTATCTTCGACCGTACTCGATTTTCTAACTAAAAGTTGCGCATATAACAACATCGATGTTAACGGAGTTTTGAGTTCATGACTTACCATGGCCACAAAATCGTTCTTGCGCTTTTCTTCCTGCTTTTTCTCCGTAATATCACGTGCAATTTTCGAAATCCCGATGACTCGTCCCGAGTGATCCTTTATAGGCGATATCGTGAGCGATACATCTATTTGCAGTCCCGTCTTGGTCAGTCGATTAGTTTCGTAATGTTCAACCGTTTCGCCATTTCGTAATTTGGATAAGATATAAAGTTCCTCATCCGTCCTATCTTTGGGAATGATGGTCATGATAGACTTCCCGATAATTTCTTCTGCCATATAGCCAAACAACTTCTGCGCAGCGTTATTCCAGGTCATTATTCTTCCTTCCAATGTCTTAGCCACAATCGCATCATTGGAAGATGCAATAATCGCTGCGAACAAAGTATTTTGCTCGGTCGAATCAATGGCCAACCGAAGTTTTGATTCGCTTTCCTGTAGTTGATTCAATAAATCAATAGAACTGCTTTCGTCCGCCTTCATTCTTGCAGAAGCGTCTTCGTCTTCCGTGCTTTTCTCACTAGACTTGCTTATGTTTCTCATATTCGGTCAATATCCGATACGTTACCGGTCATCAGTAAAGATAAATCTTTTTTCGCTAGATGACAATTGTTTTCTAATCGTCTTTATATAGCCAAAAACAATTTATAAAAGATAAAATACAGGGATGCCGACCGAATTTCCTATTTTTATATAGTTTTCAAAGAAAAAGGTAAATATGAAATTATACAGCATTGAGACGGAATTCTTTAAGTTGGACGGTGGCGCTATGTTTGGCGTAGTGCCTAAATCCCTGTGGCAACGTACTAATCCGGCCGATGAGCGTAATCTCTGTACCTTGACCAATCGACTGTTGCTCATAGAGGATGGCAAACAATTAATTTTGATTGATACAGCGATTGGCGATAAACAAGACGATAAATTTTTTAGCCATTATTATCTACACGGAGACGCTAGCTTAGATCGATCCTTGGCCAAACACGGCTTCCATCGAGACGATATTACCGACATTATCCTCACGCACCTCCATTTCGACCATTGCGGTGGAGCAATAAAACGAGAAGACGATCGGCTGGTACCTGCATTTAAAAATGCACGTTTTTGGAGCAACGAAAAACATTGGGAATGGGCGGTAAACCCCAACCCTCGCGAAAAAGCTACCTTTCTCCGGGAGAATATCCTGCCCATACAGGAAAGCGGACAATTGCACTTTATAACAGAAGGCGAATCCTTTTCTCCGAACATTGACATTCGTTATGCATACGGACATACCGAAGCGATGATGCTGCCTCAAATTCGTTATCAGGGGAAAACCCTTTTATATACGGCCGATTTGCTACCCACAGTCGGACATATCCCACTTCCTTATGTCATGGGCTACGATGTTCGCCCCCTGACCACCATGGACGAACGTCAAGATTATTGGCAAGAAATAGTCGATAATGATTATATCCTGTTTCTCGGCCACGACCCAGCAAACGCCTGCTGTACCTTACAACATACCGAAAAAGGCATTCGGCTAAAAGAAACGTTCCGCTTCGAAGATATATTTAGTTAGTTTCAATAATAAAGTATACTATTCCTTGTGCAAGTCAATATTCTCTGCATAACAATATCCCTCCTTATCGTTGACACGTATAAGCCACCAGTAAACGTTTGCACGACATAACACCGTGACCATTTCGTCACTCCCGAGCGTATCGATAATAGGTAGTTCTACGCCAGGTCCCTTGCGAATAGTAAGTGTCGGACTATCGACAATCAATTTGGCTTTACAGCCCTTTACAGCAGGTGCGACTTGGATGTCCAGAATAACTTCTCCAGAAATAAAGTTTGGATCGATTTGACTATATAGATCCCATAGCTTATTTTTCACTTCCCCATTGGGTGCAATACCCCTGAAAATCAACACACTATTTTGTTCCATAACTTCCACACCCGTTGGGATCAATTCATCCACAGCAGCAATAAGGGGTCTATATTTGTTTAATAGTGTCATATCTATAAAGTTATTGTTTTGTATTACCCTAAACATCGGCGGATAGTTTAGGGCTATGTATTAACAAAACACCCAAGGAGACCTGATTGTTTTAAGTCATCTTTCTACCATCCTTTTAATGAATTGCTTGTATAGTTTGCGTCGTTCCGTTAAACCGTATATGCTCGCCCACCTTGTTCCCGAGCAACAAGCCGCCTATAGGTGAAGAAGGCGAAATAACCATCATATTTATTCCCTCTATGGCTTGTTGCCCTAAACTCACCGCGATGAAATACGTTATGTGGTCCGTCAGAACGATAGCGCCAAGACCTATCTCCTCGCGCGCTGTTAGCTCGATCTTTTGCAATACAATACGATCCTTTTTGACCTGGACCAGCTGCTTATGGTATCGATCTAAATCCTGCTGAATCATTTCACGAGATGTCTCGTATTTATCACCCGCGCTACTTTTAGTTTCACCTTGTATGGCTTCCTCCGCCTGCTGAATGGCTTTCATAATTTCAGCCGAACGTTTGTCTACCCTGTCCAAACAATGCTGGATGACTTTCTTCTTTATTTCCATGTCCATATCGAGCAATTTATAAAAAAGCCTCCTGGGATTCAGGAGGCTCAAAAATATTTAACTGAATGATCGCGTAAACAGCTTAATCGTTACGTTTTTTTAAATCTTCCATCTTTTTTTCGGCATCATCAGCCACTTTATTTGCGGTCTCTCCGGTCTTTTTCACCGCATTATCGATCGCCTTTCCCGTAGCGTCAGCCGCATTTTTTGTAGCATCAACCGTTTTGTCATATGCCCTATCGAGTGCATTACCGGTAGCTTTGGCCGCATCTTTTGTGGCATCCACCGCCTTGTTCGCACCCTCTTCTATCTTCATCCCTGCGTCACGGGCAGTTGCTTTGGTTTTATCCCATAGCGTGTTCGCTTCGTTATACGATTCGCGCGCACGTTCCTCCGCAGCTTTATCGCCGCGCTCAATCGCCGCATCCAAATCTGCTTTGGCTTGGTTCACTTGCTCTTCTGCTTTGTCCAACGCTACTTGCAACGAATCATGTGCGTCGTCTAATCTTTCTTCCGCCGTAATCTCCGTTTCCGTATCGTTGTGCTTAGCACTGTTATTACACGATGCAGCCACGATCGTGCCTGCAACGGCCGCCATTAACATTAATTTTTTCATCTTATTAATCTATTTAAGTTTTACCTAGTTAATACTATTTAAACAATTACTATACCAAATAGATTAATCCTATTTCGAATAGACCGTGCCCTTAGCAGCTTCTAACGTATTTTTCAATAGACCGACAATCGTCATCAATCCGACTCCCCCTGGGACAGGCGTAATCCAAGAAGCCTTTTTCGACACCGCGTCATAATCCACATCGCCATATAGTTTAAAGCCTGATTTTGTTTCTGTAGACTCCTCTCTATTGATCCCCACATCGATCACAACCGCCCCATCTTTTACCATATCGGCGGTTACAAAGTGTTTCCGTCCAATCGCAGCTACAACGATATCAGCAGCCTGTACTTCTTCCTTTAGATTCGCCGTGCGGCTGTGGGTGACCGTCACCGTACAATTCCCCGGATTACTGTTCCGAGCAAGCAAGATACTCATCGGCGACCCAACGATGTTACTCCGCCCCACGATCACGGCTTTCTTACCGGCGGTTTCGATGCCATAATATTCCAGCATAAGCATGATGCCATAAGGTGTTGCAGGGATGAAACATGGTAAATTACGTTGCATTCTTCCCAGATTAATCGGATGAAAACCATCTACATCTTTCCGGTAATCAATGGCTTCGGTAACCCTTTCCGGATCGATATGCTTAGGCAGTGGCAACTGCACAATTAAGCCGTCTATATTCGCATCGCCGTTTATTTCCTGGATTTTAGCAAGCAATTCATCCTCTGTAACGTCTACATCGTAACGGATATTAGTCGATTCAAATCCAACCAGTTCACAATTACGCATTTTACTGGCGACATACGTTTCACTACCTCCGTCGTTTCCGACAAGAATAGCTACTAAATGAGGTTTACGTCCAGACTGCGCTGTAAATGCCGCAGCCTCCTTTTTTATATCTTCCTTAATTTTTGCTGAAACCAGCTTTCCGTCTAAAATATTCATGCTGTATATTTGTTATCCGATAACCCCTAATCCAATTTCAAAACCGCCATAAATGCAGACTGCGGAATCTCCACATTTCCTACCTGGCGCATTCTCTTTTTCCCTTTTTTCTGCTTCTCCAATAACTTACGCTTACGCGAGATATCCCCTCCGTAACATTTTGCTGTTACGTCTTTACGCAAAGCCGAAATCGTTTCGCGCGCAATAATCTTAGCACCGATGGAGGCCTGTATACGAATTTCAAACTGCTGGCGTGGTAAGAGTTCTTTTAATTTCTCACAGATCTTCTTTCCAAAATCATACGCATTGCTTCGATGGATCAGGGATGACAAAGCATCTACGGGCTCATCATTCAAGCGGATATCTAACTTTACGAGATCCGATTGGCGATACCCAATCTGCTGATAATCGAACGATGCATACCCTTTAGAAATTGTCTTCAATTTATCGTAGAAATCAAAAACGATCTCCCCCATCGGCATCTCAAAGGTCAGTTCCACCCGGTCAGATGTTAGATAAGACTGATTAGTGATGGTACCGCGTTTTTGAATACACAACGACATGACCGCTCCCACGAAATCCGCTTTCGTGATCACGTTTGCTTTAATATACGGCTCTTCGATGAAATCCAATTTACTTGGATCGGGTAAATCAGATGGATTATGTACAACAACTTCTGATTGATCCTTTGTTAAAAAAGCACGGTAAGACACGTTAGGTACAGTGGTAATAACCGTCATGTTGAACTCGCGCTCCAAACGCTCTTGGATAATCTCCATATGGAGCATCCCCAAGAACCCACAGCGGAAACCAAATCCTAAAGCGGCAGACGATTCCGGTTCAAAAACCAGGGACGCATCATTGAGCTGCAAACGGTGCATGGATTCGCGAAGCTCTTCATAATCTTCCGTATCCACCGGATAAATCCCCGCGAATACCATCGGCTTAACCTCTTCGAACCCTTGAATCGCTTGTGCGCAAGGACGCTCGCGATGTGTAATCGTGTCTCCAACCTTTACCTCACGCGCCTCCTTGATACCGGATATAATATACCCTACATCGCCGGTTTTAATAACATCCTTCGCTACTTGGTTCAATTTAAGCGTACCGACTTCATCCGCATTATACTCCTTTCCAGTTGCCACGAACTTCACTTTATCACCCTTGCGAATTTCCCCATTTTCTACTTTAAAATAGGCCATGATTCCCCTAAAAGAGTTAAAGACAGAGTCAAAAATCAAGGCTTGTAAAGGGGCTGTCGGATCGCCGACCGGATGCGGAACGCGCTCCACAATGGCCCTTAAAATATCGGGTACACCCATTCCAGTTTTACCCGAAGCTGGTATAATCTCTTCGCGCTTACCGCCGATCAACTCAATAATCTGATCTTTAACCTCTTCAGGCATAGCGCCCGGCAAATCCATTTTATTAAGAATTGGAATAATCTCCAGATCATGCTCCAGCGCTAGATATAAATTCGATATGGTCTGTGCTTGAATACCTTGCGAAGCATCCACGATTAACAGCGCTCCCTCACAGGCCGCGATAGAACGCGAGACTTCGTAGGAGAAATCGACGTGCCCGGGCGTATCAATCAAATTCAAAATATATTGCTCGCCATCTTGGGTGTATTCCATTTGAATGGCGTGCGATTTAATCGTTATCCCACGTTCACGCTCTAAATCCATACTGTCCAACAGTTGTGCTTGAGCCTCCCGTTGTGTAATGGTGTTCGTAAACTCCAACAGGCGATCGGCCAATGTGCTCTTCCCGTGGTCGATATGGGCGATAATACAAAAATTACGTATATGCTTCATACAGGTCCTTATCCAATATTCTAATTGGCAAAGATAATTTTTTTAAAGCAGATATTGATATAAAAAACGCATCACCTGGCTGGCGAGAGCTTTCCGCTCCAGCCATAGGGGTTTCGCTGAAACCAGTATCTGACAGGCAATAAGCGTTAAATAGCTATATCCAATATGATGAACGTTCAGAATCCGTTTTATTTGGCGAAAATATACCCCACGCAGGCAGCTCGTTTTAACTCAAAAAACCGCCTTAAAGACCATTTAGACACCGTTTTATTGCCCGTTTTTTCGAAATAAGAAAAGTCTTTTTCACCAACAAATCATTCTTAATCTGAAAATAGCGTTCAAAAGCACTAACCAATGATCTTTATTCCCCAACCAATCATTCTTAATCTGGAAACAGCGTTCAAAAGCACTAACCAATGATCTTTATTCCCCAACCAATCATTCTTAATCTGAAAACAGCGTTCAAAAGCACGAACCAATGATTTTTATTCCCCAACCAATTATTCTTAATCTGAAAATAAAGTCCGTAAGTGCTGAGCGATTATAGGTATTCACCAACAAATTGTTCCTAATCCAAAAATAAAGTCGGTTAACACGAACCGACTTTAATCTTTGTGGATAACAATTTTTTTACCTGACCCCGATGATTTACGATTGCCGGGGCAGGTAACCAAATTGCTTTTTATAGGCACGTTTAAAATGCTTGTCATCATGAAAATGCAACCGACGTGCCACTTCCCGTATGGATAGTTTCGGTTCGTTCATCAACAGATTGTGACCTGCCAGCAATCGGATTTTTATTATCCAAGCGTGTAGCGTCTCTGGCCGACCTTCAAAAGCCCGACTAAGCTGTCTGGTAGAACATCCAAATGCCTTAGCGATACCCAAACGGTTTAAATCTTTCTCTCCATAGTGCGCCCTGACATACGTCTTCACCTCTTCATAAAGCAAATCTAAACTTTCTGCCATCTTATTTTCACTAATTTCTATCAATTATTAGCATCATACGAAAGCCTTTCACCGTGTTGCGATAAATCCAATCCTTCTTCCTCTTCCTGTTCCGTGACACGTAAAGGAGTGATGGTATCGGTTATCTTTAAAAGCAGAAACGCCATGATTAAAATAAATACCATACTCCCTATCAGACCAATGATGTGCGCAAAAAACAGATCCGTTTCCCCATAATACAGACCATTTGATTCCACCGCGCCGTTGATCGCAGAATGGGCAAACACCCCGGTTAACACCATACCGACCATTCCTCCTACACCATGACTCGGGAATACATCTAACGTATCATCGATCGTAGACTTGGTACGCCAGTCGATCAACAACCGACTTACAATAGCTGCTACCGCGCCAATAACAATAGAATGAGGAATGCTAACAAAACCAGCCGCAGGCGTAATGGCTACCAGCCCGACGACCACGCCAATACAAGTGCCCATGGCAGAAGGTTTGATCCCGCGTGCGGCGTCGAATAAGATGTACATTACGGCTGCCGCTCCTGATGCCGCGGTCGTTGTGGCCATAGCCGTCGCTGCCAATGCATCCGCTGCAAATGCCGAACCGGCGTTAAAACCAAACCAGCCAAACCACAATAAGCCGGTACCTAATAATACATATGTAATACGAGCAGGCGTATGTTCTTTCGCTGTTTTACCTTGCTTCAGGTAAATAGCAGATGCCAACGCCGTTAGACCCGCAGACATATGGACAACCGTTCCACCTGCAAAATCTAAAACACCCATTTGAAGTAAAACCCCGTCGGGATGCCAAGTAGCGTGTGCCAAAGGCGCGTAAATAAATATAAAAAACAAGCAAATAAAGAGAATATAGGACGTAAACCGGATACGCTCTGCAAAGGCACCTGTAATTAGCGCCGGTGTGATAATGGCAAACTTCAGTTGAAACATCGCAAACAAAATGAACGGAATTGTAGGCGCGCCATCCCAAGGCGCATGATCAGCAACCCCGTTAAACATAAAAAAAGTCATCGGATTTCCAATGACTCCGCCGATAGAATCTCCGAAAACCAGACTGAAACCGAAAGCAAACCACATAACGGCTACGACCGCCATACATATAAAACTTTGGAGCATGGTTGAAATGACATTTCTTTTCTTAACCATCCCACCATAAAAATACGCCAGACCAGGCGTCATGATTAAAACAAGAGCGGTTGAAGTTAACATCCACGCCACATCGGCGGGATCGTATTCATATGCTGATGACGAAGTAGGCAAAGCGGGGTTAAAAAAAGCAATAACCACCAAAACAACCATTAAAAGGAATGGTAAAAACGATTTTTTTTGATAAATAGACATGTTTCACAATTTTTATAACGCAATAATATGAAAATTATACATAATATTCATTTTTATTGAATAAAAAATAATGAAATAATATAAAAATTATAAAAACAACAGCAGAAATAGAATTTTATTAAATAAAACAAAATACACAGACTACCTAAAGCGTTCCTAAAAACAACCCTATCTATTATGATAAAATCCTGCCCAATTTTTAGATAAACTCTAAAATTGGGCAGGATTTTAAATACTTCGCCTTCCAGCAGGGTGTAAAATTCTTACGAAACGCGCTCCCTTATGAATGGGATGAAACTTCTATTCTTCGCATATCAGCACCTAGCGCACGGAGCCGTTCTTCTATGTCCTGATATCCGCGCTCGATCTGATCTATATTGTATATAATAGACTTGCCTTGAGCAGAAAGTGCGGCTATTAAGAGAGAAACCCCTGCGCGGATGTCAGGCGAGGTCATTTCAATACCTCTTAATTTCACCTGTTTGTTTAGCCCGATGACGGTGGCCCGGTGCGGATCACAGAGAATAATCTGCGCCCCCATATCAATTAATTTATCGACAAAAAACAACCGGCTTTCAAACATTTTTTGATGGATCAATACGTTACCTTTTGCTTGAATAGCAGTTACCAGCACAATACTTAGCAAATCCGGTGTAAAGCCCGGCCATGGTGCGTCTGCAACCGTTAATATAGAGCCGTCGATAAAGGTTTCTATTTCGTAGGAGTCCTGTTCTGGAATAAAAATATCATCTCCACGCAATTCAAACTGAATCCCCAGTTTTCTAAATACCGTAGGAATTATACCTAACTCAGAAAAACATACATTTTTGATCGTGATTTCTGACCCCGTCATCGCAGCCAAACCGATAAAAGAACCAATCTCAATCATATCCGGCAACATGCGATGGGTCGTCCCCCCTAGACGCTCTACCCCTTCTATCGTCAAGAGGTTCGATCCAATCCCGGATATTTTAGCTCCCATGCGGTTCAACATCTTACATAACTGTTGTAAATAAGGTTCACAAGCCGCGTTATAAATGGTCGTAACTCCTTCCGCCAACACAGCCGCCATAACAATATTGGCCGTACCGGTTACCGAAGCTTCGTCCATCAAAATATAAGTACCTTTTAACGCGGATGCATCCACGTTAAAAAAATTCTGCTCGGCATCGTACACGAATTTGGCACCTAATTTCTCGAAGCCGAGAAAATGTGTATCCAATCGGCGCCTCCCGATCTTATCTCCTCCCGGCTTGGGGATAGCCGCCTTTCCAAAGCGCGCCAACAAAGGTCCTACGATCATGATCGACCCGCGCAATCCGCCACCTTTATGCTTAAATTCTTCTGACTGGAAATAATCTATACGAATATCTTTCGCCTCAAAGGAATACGTGTCTTTATTAATCCGGTTTACAGAAACGCCCAATGCTGCTAAAAGATCGATCAGTTTATTCACATCTTTGATATCCGGGATATTGCTAATCTCTACTTTTTCTTCGGTGAGCAACACGGCAGACAAGATCTGTAATGCTTCGTTTTTTGCTCCCTGAGGAATGATCTCTCCTTTTAATTTCTTTCCACCGATTATTTCAAATGCGCTCATACTTTTATTATCGTATTATTTAATAGTAAAAAACAGATAGCTTTGGTCCGTAAACCCTACCTTCACCGAACCAGCCGCTAGGCAAGGATAATACCCAGCAAATGGCGATCGAAGAAGTCCGCTACAAAATGCAGAGAGCAACTGAATAACGATTTCCGCCACACAATTGCCCTCCTATATTAAACAGGTAAAACAAGCCTATTTCCTAAACGAACCTTTTTTGGGTCCAATTTTTTTCTTAACCATAACCTTTTTAGCACCGCTCTTCTGGTTATTTTTTTGGTTATTGTTATTATTAGTCGCCGTTCCACCGCCCTTCGTCCGGCTTCCCGGAGGCGGCGTTTTAAAATCTAGTTTAGTCAACACCGTATCGGCGGGCAAAACCAACTGTCCGTCGGAAAGCTCTGCCAAATTTTGGATAATGTGTTCATCCTGTACGGTGTCCTTATTCCAAGTCATGTAAGCCATCTTCATGAAGTTGGCTATAGATAAGGCCATACGTTCTCTGTTCTCCGGCGTAGACATGGCCAACGCTTTTTCGATCATACGCTCAACCGTATGTCCATAATGTTTATAACGTATACGATGTTGCGGATATTCCAACAGATCAGGCTTCTTATGAATCGCATCACGTGAAGGAATAGGATAAGGGGAATCCACATCAATCTTAAAATCGGAGATGATCTGTAGGTGATCCCATAATTTGTGTTTAAAATCGGAGACATCCCGCAAATGCGGATTCAATACACCCATCATATCAATAACGACCTGTGCATATCGGTTTCTTTCCTCTTTCGTCGGAAGTGTGCATATATATTCTACCATATTTTGCACATTTCTTCCATATTCTGCCAAAATCAATTTTGGCCGTGTACTGTTGTAGTCGAAATCCATAAAGTGTAATTTTACGCTTAGAAAACGTTATATAAGCGTATTTTATTGTTTTGTCTGATTATTATACTATTCTAAGTTTTGCAAATTTAAGCAACAATTGTTTCTGTCCCAACTCTTTAAAAAAAATAGTTGCTTTCATATCCGGTCGGTTACCTTCTAGGCTTACCACCTTCCCAAAACCAAACCGTTCGTGTTCCACTTCCATCCCCACCTGTAAGGAAGAAGTATCTGAAGGCGCAAAACCTGCTGTAGGCACGTGTGCTTTGGGCAATATGGTGGTCGTTTTGACCACTTTCGGCTTAGGCTTCGAAAACGATTCACTATCTTTCTGTTTCCAAGCCACACGTTCGGACTGGAAACTACCACTCGTATCGAATCCACCGCTGCGCGTTTTAAAATCGAGTTCTAAACAGGCTGGATTAAGCTCATCTAAGAAACGACTTGGCTCACAGTTATTGAGTGTACCCCAGCGATAACGGGATGTCGCATAAGACAGATGTAGCTTTTTTTCTGCACGCGTCACTGCAACATAAAACAGACGTCTTTCTTCCTCTAGCTCCGATCGGGAATTAAGTGCCAGCTGCGAAGGGAACAGGTTTTCTTCTAAACCGACGATAAAAACGACCGGAAACTCTAAGCCCTTCGATGC
The DNA here is from genome assembly GCF_020687765.1 of Sphingobacterium sp. FBM7-1. Lineage (GTDB taxonomy): Bacteria > Bacteroidota > Bacteroidia > Sphingobacteriales > Sphingobacteriaceae > Sphingobacterium. Next base: position 548,922 of record NZ_JAJEWJ010000001.1, read on the forward strand.
ATGTATGGTCATTAAGGATACGGTATCGGCGTTGGGGTCTTTATCCTTATCATCGTTCGTCAGCAAGGCGATATCCTGCATAAAGATATCCAGACCACGCTCTTCGATATCTTCACGTTCGGAAAACTCCTTGATACCGTTTAACAGTTCTTGAATATTCTCGTAGCGACTCAGGCCTTCGACCGACTTATCCTCATAAAGATCTTTTAAGATGCCCGAATGTTGCGCAATATGCATAGCGGTCTCAAAAGCGGAATTCGTTTTTGCTACCGCCTGGAAACTTTGGATCATCAGACCGAAATTACCCACGGCATTGGCACTTCGGCCATCCAAAAACTGCGATGCATTGGCCACAACATCCCACAATGGATATTGATGTTGGTCTGCGGCTACCAAAATACGTTCCAACGACGTATCCCCTATTCCTCTACGGGGATAGTTGATAACCCTTTTTAACGCTTCTTCGTCATTCGGATTGAATGTCAGTCGAAAATAGGCAATTAGATCTTTAATTTCCTTGCGTTGATAGAAAGACGTACCTCCATATAGTTTATAAGGCACGTTAATTTTACGTAACGCCTCCTCCATGGCACGGGACTGTGCGTTGGTCCGATACAAAATAGCGAAATCTTTGTAACGAAGATCTTTTAGCATGCGTTCTTGGCTAATCGCTTCGGCCACAATTTTTCCCTCTTCATTATCCGAAAAGGCACGGACGACCTTTATTTTCTCGCCTTCTTCGTTTTCGGAGAAAACATTCTTCTCCAGCTGGTTCTCGTTTTTTGCAATCACACTGTTCGCCGCATTGACGATCATTTGGGTAGAACGGTAGTTCTGCTCCAATTTAAAAACTCGCACATCTGGATAATCCTTTTGGAAGTTCAGAATATTCTGAATATTCGCTCCCCGAAACGCATAAATACTTTGCGCATCATCTCCCACGACACAAATGTTTTCGTTAACCGCTGCTAATCGTTTTACAATAAGGTATTGCGAAAAGTTGGTATCCTGATACTCATCTACCATCAGGTATTTAAACTGGTGCTGGTATTTGTGCAGAACTTCTGGGTATTTATTTAATAATACGTTGGTCTTAAACAAAAGATCATCAAAATCCATCGCTCCCGCTCGGTAACAACGTTGTGCATAGGTCATGTAGATCTGTCCCATTTGCGGACGACCATTGGCAATGTCCTCCGCCATAATCGCCTCGTTCTTATTATATTCCTGCGGTGAGATCAGGTTGTTCTTGGCAGAAGATATCCGCCCATATACGTGATTAGCATTATACAGCTTATCATCTAGATTCATCTCCTTGAGAATGGCGCGAATCAAGCTTTTTGTATCATCTGTATCATATATCGTGAAATTTTTGGGATAACCGATAAGTTCCGCTTCTACCCGCAGAATACGGGCAAACACGGAGTGGAATGTTCCCATCCATATATTTTTTGCTTCCTTCCCCACGACACTCGTGATACGCTCCCGCATTTCTTTTGCCGCTTTGTTGGTAAATGTCAGCACCAAAATATTAAATGGGTCTACCCCCTTGCGAATCAAATGCGCCACCCGAAACGTAATGACGCGCGTCTTTCCCGAACCCGCACCGGCAACAATCATGACTGGCCCTTCCGTCTGTTCCACCGCTGCCCGTTGCGAAGGGTTTAATCCTGCTAAATAATCCAAAATTTTCTCCTAATTTTTATGACAAGCATTAACAAAAAGTAGCGGTAAAATTAAAAAAAATAATTGACTAAAAATAAAGGTTTCTACCCGGGCGAGTAGAAACCTTTGTAAAACCAATTATAACTACCGCCATGCTCTAGCGGTCTGAATTATGAACTACTAATTTAGAAACTACTTTGCATATATCCAAGAAAAAACTATATTTATTTTCAAACAGGATAATTTCACACGATATGAAGCCCACTATTACCATTGTATATTGCCCCAAATGCGGTTGGATGCTCCGGTCTGCTTACATGGCTCAAGAATTATTGACTACGTTTGTAGATGATATTTATGGGGTTACGCTCGTTCCTAGCGAAATAAGCGGTCGATTCTCGGTAACCATTGACGGACATGTTATATTTGACAGAAAAGTAGCGGGCCGGTTTCCAGAAATTAAAGAGCTTAAGCAGTTAATTCGCGACGTGGTTAACCCACAGAAAGATTTAGGACATTCTGACAAGAAATAGCGAGATGGCATAATTTTTTCGGGAACGAATAAAAAATATACGCATGAAGATATTACATACGAGCGACTGGCATCTGGGTAAACGATTAGATTATTTTTCACGATTAGCCGAACAGCGCGCCGTATTAGCAGAAATAGTTGAAATAGCCGATCAAGAAGACGTAGACGCCGTCATCGTCGCGGGTGATCTCTTTGACACCTTTAATCCGCCTGTCGAGGCTGTCGAATTATTATACAGTACTTTACGGCGGCTTAGCCGCGACGGCCGTCGGCCAGTCCTTGCTATCGCCGGGAATCATGATAGCGCCGATCGCATCGATGCACCCGATATACTGGCGCGCGAATGTGGTATTATCTTTGTCGGTTACCCGAAAGCGACGGTGCGGCCCTTTCAAATGCAGGACCAGTTTTCGATCAGCGCTTCGGCACCCGGATTTTTGGAGATAACGCTTCCTCAACATGCCTATCCGCTACGAATTATTCATACACCGTTCGCCAACGAACTTCGTTTAAAACAGTTCTTAGGATTGGACGATAAAGCAGAGCAGCTCAACGACCTGCTGAGAAAACACTGGCTCAGTCTAGGAAATAGTTATTGTGATACCCAAGGCGTAAACATCCTTACCACACACCTCTATATGCTACAGCGTGGAGGACCGATATTAGAGGAACCCGAAGGTGAAAAACCACTGAAGGTTGGCCATGCCGATCTCGTTTATCACGATGCTATACCGCCACAAATTCAATACACGGCGCTGGGGCATCTTCACCGTTTTCAAAATATTGGTGATCAACAACGTCCGGCTGTATATCCGAGCAGTCCACTTGCCTACTCCTTTTCAGAAACCGGACAGCAGAAAGGTGTCGTCATCATTGAAGCCCTTCCAGCCTATCCCGTTCAACATCGGTTTATTCCCCTTACGACTGGAAGGAAACTGCACCGCAAACGCTTTTCGGATATCGACACCGCCGTGACTTGGTTAAACGAAAACCCCGATACATTGGTAGAACTCACCCTGGTGAGCGAAACCTTTTTGCAGTCGGCCGATCTCAAGCGCATACATGAAGCGCACGACGGCATCATCCATATCATTCCCGTCGTACAGCATACAGGCACCAACGTTCCCCCCGCTCTTGCTATCAATCTCAATCAGGATATCGATATGCTTTTTAAAGATTACTTTCAGCATCGGCTCGGGCAGGCGCCTAATCCAGAAATATTGGATTTATTACAAGAGGTTATTAATTGTGAAACGGAACCAGAAGACTAAACATGTTACCACTTTATTTAAGCATCGAAGGATTATATTCTTATCAAGATAAACAAGAAATTGACTTTACGCATTTAACGGAAGCAGGCTTATTTGGTATTTTCGGCAAAGTGGGCTCTGGCAAATCCAGCATATTGGAAGCCATCAGTTTTGCTTTATACGGAGAAACGGAACGCCTTAACAAACAGGAGAAACGTGCTTACAACATGCTTAATCTCCGATCAGACAATGCCTGCATCGTCTTTGAATTTCTAAATTACGAAGGGCGGAAATTTCGATTTACAGCACAATGGAAGCGTAGAAAAAAATTTGAGGATACCAGCACCGTAGAACGCTATGCTTACGAATGGAAGGATGATGCATGGATTCCCTTAGCATCTAACGATGGAACCGCCGTCACCCAGCTTAGTTATCCTAACTTTCGGCGCACGATCATTATTCCGCAAGGACAGTTTAAAGAATTCCTGGAATTACGCGGGAAAGACCGATCGGAAATGATGAAAGAGATCTTTAATCTGAACCGTTTTGACCTCGGCCCTAAGACCGCGTTATTGCAAAGGAAGAATAATAGCCGCTTAGAACAACTCAGCGGAGCGCTCTCTGGCTTCGAAGCGGTTAGTACGGAAACGTTACACGGGAAGAAGGAAGAACTCGACGCAGCACAACGCCAATTGATTTTGGTAAAAGAAGAAACGATGCTGTTGGAAAACGAAGTAGCGCAGCTTTCGGAAAGCAAGAAAGTAAGGGAAGAACTCCGTAAAAAGCAGGAGGAAGTTCAAGAATATTTACAGGAGCAGCCTCGCATCCTGCAATTGGAAAAAGAATTGCAGACCTATGAAAAGACACAGGTGGCTTTCCGGGAAATCCTAAACACCACCCACACCTTAAATAAGGAAAAAGAACTGCTTACCCACAAAATTGAACAGCTAACAGTGCGCAAACAGGAAGTACTAAGTCGGCTCGAAAAGGAAGAGATCGAGTGGGAAAAAATAGCTCCGGATTTTCAACGGTTAGATGTATTTAAAGCCGAAGGTGAAGACTTACGTTTACTGATTGATATTGAAAAAGAGAAAAAAGAGCGAGAGACGCTCTACAAACGCCTACAAGACGGCAGACCCTATTTGTTAAAGGCTCAGGATGAAGAAAAACACGTCATGGTATCCATTGATACCGCAGAAAAGCGCTTGGAGGAGCTCAAAAACACCCGCGTGGATACCTCCGTATTGTTAGCGTTGGAAGCTTGGTATCAGGGCGATGAAAACATGCAGCATCATATAACAGAGCTAGAAACGCAGATTCAAAAAAACGGACACGAATTAGCGCAAATAGCCGAAGTATTTGAAAAACAAACGCTTGCAATAGATAAGTGGGAAGCGGATTTAATGCAAAAGGAAACGGATTTAAATAATCGGTTTGCGTCGCTGCAGCAGGAAGAAACTCATTTAAAGGTACAGGCGAAGCTGTCCGAATTCGCAGACAACTTAATCGAAGGGCAACCTTGCCCGCTTTGTGGTGCGTTAGATCATCCAACCCCGATGATGAACCAAAATATGGCGATCAAACTCCATGAAGTACTCGACAAACAGGCAGAAATCAAAGATCATTTACAGCAACTGAAAGCCAATCATCAGCTTTTAACGACAGCGTCGGTACGTCATCGAGAAAAAAACACCCAACTAGCCCAATTGGAGTCCGCTTTGACGAACTTGCGCGAAAAACGAAACCAACATCGGGCGGCATTTTGCTGGCCTGAATTTTCACCGACGGACAAAACGGACTTCCTTTCTTATAAGAATAAGAATCAGCTTGCTGAGACCCACATTAAATCGGGTGAAGTAGCTCTGAAGGACCTCCGCACCCAGTTACAGGCGACCCAAGCTAAAATAGAAAAATACAAAAGCACGCTCACCGAATTTGAACAACGTATGAGTGTACTCGATCAACTTATCCATTATAATCTCCAGCAAATCAAAACACTAAAAGAGGTTGATTATAAAGGGGTTGATGAAAACATACTGCGCGACAAAAAAGCAGAAATAGAAAATAAAATCAACCTGCTAGAAAAAAGCCACGAACGCCTGACCGCTTCGATCCAATCCCTTAGGACCGAGTTTGCCCATATTAATGGCGAGCGAGGCGCATCAAAAGAACAATTCCAACAGCTTTATCAACAAATTAGTAGTAAGCAAGCTGAAATATCCGCTTTACTAAAAGAACATCGCTACAACGATATCGTAGAGGTGCAGCACATTCTTCAAAAAAACATGGATGTGGAACGTCTTCGTAAAACGATACAGGAATTTAACCTCCACTTACAGATACTGCTACGTCAAATTGCCACCTTGGAGCAACGTATCGTTCACGACAACTACGACGAGTCTAACTACCAGGAAAAGACTACCTTTTACAAATTAAAGCGCGAGGAAATGGAGTTGCAAATCCGTGTAACCGGTGCACTGGAAAAAGAGTACACCCATCTTCGTGTAGAATTTGAGAAAAAAGAAAAATTATTAGAGGCCTATGAAAAGCTGTCGCTCCGAAAAAGTAATCTGACTACCCTAGAAAATCTCTTCCGAGGCTCGGGATTTGTCAATTACGTCTCTAGCATACATTTGCAGGGACTTTGCGAAATTACCAATCAACGTTTTCACCGGTTAACGAAAAACAACCTCAGTCTTACCATTAACGAAAGCAACGAATTTGAGGTCGTAGACTTCTTAAACAATGGTTTTAGACGTTCTGTCAAAACCCTTTCGGGTGGTCAAGCTTTTCAGGCATCGCTCTGTCTTGCACTTGCCTTGGCAGAAAACATCCAGTCTATGAACAAAGCAGATAAAAACTTCTTTTTCATTGATGAAGGCTTTGGCACGCAGGACCCGGACAGTATGAATACCGTCTTTGAAACTTTACAATACTTACATAAAGACAACCGAATTGTTGGTATTATTTCACACGTAGAAGAGCTGAAGGAACGGATACCACGGGCTATTACCGTAGTAAATGATAACGAAAAGGGAAGTCAGTTACGGTATAATTGATTTTCTATGTTCTTTTTTTCCTCAAAAAAGAACCAAAAAAATCGTCGCTTCAAATTTTTTGAGGAGAGGTGTATTACTCAAAATGAATTTCTACATACCTCAAAAATTCGGATGCGACCTTAGCGGTTAAATGAAGGTCGTGTGCAATACATACCTGAAAGTGGCCAATGATAAACAGGTGATTATACCGTCAAAACGACCTTATATTGTTCTGCGGTCATTTTTATAAGATTATTCCGTATAAAACAAAATTTTTGAGCAGAGCGAGTTTATTTTGTTTAGGAATAAACGAAGAAAAAGAGCAGAACGATATAAGGTCATGACTTTTGCTTCTTTTTGTCAAGAAAAAGAAGATAAAATCTTAATTTGCAACATGCAAAATAAATATGCCATTATAGTTGCTGGCGGATCAGGAAGCCGAATGAAAAGTGATTTGCCGAAACAGTTTCTACTTTTGGAGGATAGACCCGTGATGATGCATACTTTGGAAAAGTTTGCTAATTCCAAGAGTAAGCCACAATTGATTTTGGTATTACATCCCGATATGTTTTCCGTCTGGGAAGACTTATGCCGCAACCATCATTTTGAAATCCCCCATAGCGTTATTGCCGGTGGATACACGCGCTTTCAAAGTGTTCGGAATGGAATAGATTATATTGCAAAGCAACAGCCTGGGCTTTTAGAAAATACCCTTATCGCCATTCATGACGCTGCTCGTCCCGTTGTTACACCTACAATTATAGACAGCTGCTACGAACAAACGACACGATTCCAGGCCACTGTGCTTGCCGTTCGGAGTACCAATTCTGTGCGCCAAGGAAATGTTGTAGAAAATAAAGCGGTAGACAGAGAAAATATATGGATCGTACAGACCCCTCAAACATTTCGAGGAGATCTCTTACATGAGGCGTTCCTGCAAGAAGAATTGCCGTCTTTCACGGACGATGCATCCGTGGTTGAAAAACTGGGCTATAACATACATCTCATCCCAGGTGATTATAGAAATATCAAAATCACCTTTCCAGAAGACATCGCTATAGCCCAATTTTATTTAAATTCATTAACCAATTAGGCCGCACCGCGTATCACACGTAATAGAATAGCAACAACGGCAATCACCAACAGGATATGGATAATACCTCCTGAAGCATAGCCACCGAAAAAGCTAACAGCCCAAATAATAACCAAAATTACTGCGATTAAATAAAGTATATTTCCCATGACTTATAAAAATTAGATAAATACATTTTTTATTATAGAACAGGAAATAATAAGAAAAGTTTTCTCTAGGTAAACGTTTTTCAGTTATCTCACCTCGATAACAAGGCCGTCATAGGCTAAGTAAATGCCCTTCGGAAGGGTCTCTTCTATCGCGGTGTGTTTGCCGAAACGGTGACTGATATGCGTCAGGTAAGTCGTCTTTGCTCCAATTTCCTCGGCAAACGCTATCGCTTCCTCTTTTGTAAAGTGGGAAATATGCGGCTCTTCTTGCAAAGCATTCACGACCAATACTTCTACCCCGTCCAGAAGCGCTTTTGATTCGTCCGAGACCGTTTTGGCATCCGTAATATAGGCAAAATTCCCCATTCGGAATCCCATAACCGGCATTTTATAATGCATGACCTCAAGCGGTAGAATATGCTGCTCACCTATAGGGAAGGCTTCTCCTGCGACAATAGTTTTCAGTTCCAACCGCGGGACGCCGGGATATTTTTGTTCACCGAAAGCATAATAGAACTCCCGCATTAAGGATTCATGGGTGACCGTCGTTCCGTATATTGGAATAGGCCCTTGTTGTTGATAATTAAATGCACGCACATCGTCCATGCCAGCGATATGATCTTTGTGCGCATGCGTCACCAATACCGCATCCAACTGCCGGACATCCTCCCTCAACATCTGATAGCGAAAATCTGGTCCCGTATCCACAACGATTTGCGTGCCGTCGTCAAAACACACTAAAATAGAAGTACGCAAACGCCTATCACGGGGTTCGGTCGATTGACATACCGTACAGCGACAGGCTATAACGGGCACACCCTGAGATGTTCCTGTACCTAAAAAAGTTATCCTCACAACGGAGCCTCTTCTTTCTTAACCAAGTTATAAAATGCCGTCTTTTTTTCATCTAATAGTGTCAGGTCTACGTCCATATCCCGTAATAATCGTATTAAAGACTGTATCCGGACTTCTAAATTCGAAAATCGATTAACGACAATAACGCGGGTGTTTTGAAGTACACAGGCGCCCGTCCGAAAAGAACCTTTTTCGTACCGTATGTGATAACCCAGCGCAGCAAAAAGGTCTTCCAGTTTTCCTAAATTATGTTGAGTGAATGTTAGCACAAATCTAAATTATAAAACTTTATTCTATTATCTGCTTGTTCCAGCGCTATTTTTTCCACACCACCCGTTGCAGATAATGCCGTATAAAACCTAAACCATAGGCGATCAGCTGCGTATAAGCAGCCAACACAGCCAGTCCGGCGACCTGTATACTCCGAGTAACAAACCAAGCGTGCAAAAACAATAAAAACGTGTAAAGGAAAAGTAACCTGTTGCCTATCCCGCTCCATGTGGGTAATACCGGATTTAATAGCAGTAAACAGACTAACCCAATGACGAAAAAAGCAGGCAGCGCATGCACCAGTTTCAACTCGTTTGGAAAAAGCTTATAAATATCAATACGCCCCTTGCCAAAACCATAGGTTTGTTTAAAGAATTGTGTAAAAGTCGCCCTGCGTTTATGATATACAAAAGCTTCCGGAATCAATCCGACCCGGAAACCCTGCTGAATCATTCGGATACTAAATTCAATATCTTCCGACCGACGGGATAATTTAAAACCTCCCGTTTGTTCATACACCTTTCGAGACAGCCCCATATTGAAACTCCGCGGATGAAATTGTCCGACGTGCTTTTTGTTACCACGAATCCCTCCCGTGGTAAACGGACTCGTCATGGCGTAGGAAATCGCTTTCTGAATAGGCGTAAAGGAATGATGTGCCGCATCCGGTCCGCCAAAAGCATCCCAATTATCCCGGGCAATACCGGCAACGGCATTTTGAAGGTAATGCGGAGGCACAATAATATCCGAATCAAAAACGATAAAATAATCGCCCTTTGCACGGGCAAAGCCGTAGTTGCGCGCAAAACCTTGTCCTTCATTTTGTTTCTCGAAATAGCGAATATCCAACCGATCCTGATAGCTTTCTACCATGTGCCTAGCTCCCTTATCCGAACCGTCTTCAACAACAATAACCTCAAATGAGGTGTATTTTTGTAGGGTTAACGATGCCAAAAGCTCGTCAATTTCCTGTGGCCGGTTGTACAAAGGAATGACAATCGAGAAAAACATAGGCTAGATTTCCTTTTCGATATGATATTGATTTCTTTCGGAAGAATTACGAGAGACAAGTTCTGCAATAAAACCCGTCACAAACAATTGCGTTCCGATTAGAATAGCCACCAACGATAGGTAAAACAACGGCTGATCCGTAACATTACGATACACCGTCCCTTCCGCAATACTCCGCAGCTTTTCAAATATCAAATAAAAAGTGATAAAAAAGCCGATCAAAAAGCTCAGGACACCTATTGTGCCAAAAAAGTGCATCGGGCGTTTTCCAAATTTCCCCACAAAGAAAATCGAAAGCAAATCTAAAAAGCCTTTTACGAAACGTCCGGGACCAAACTTAGTTGTCCCATATTTACGCGGATAATGCTTAACGATTTGTTCCTGTATATTCCGAAATCCAGCCCATTTAGCCAATACCGGGATATAACGATGCATTTCCCCATAGACTTCTACGCTCTTTACCACCTCACGGCGATAAGCCTTTAATCCACAATTGAAGTCATGCAAATTATGGATACCCGACATCTGCCGTGTTACAGCGTTAAACAACTTGGTAGGAATCGTTTTGGTAATTGGATCGTAGCGCTTTTGTTTCCAACCGGAAACTAAATCGGCACCACGATTTTTTATGCGGTCGTATAATTCCGGTATTTCATCCGGACTGTCCTGCAAGTCGGCATCCATCGTAATCACTACATCTCCTTGCGCAGCAGTAAAGCCTACATTTAAAGCTGCAGACTTCCCGTAATTTCTACGGAATTTAATCCCTACGATCTGCGGATGGTTCGCTTTTAACCCGTCTATAACCATCCACGAACGATCCTTGCTACCATCATCTACCAAAATAATTTCATAGGCGAAACCATGTTCGTTCATGACCCGACGAATCCATTCGGTTAATTCCGGCAAAGACTCTTCTTCGTTATATAAGGGAACAACAACCGATATATCCATCTTATTCTCCATCTGGCTTAGATTGCCCTTCGCCATCTTGTCGGTCCAAATCGCGGGGTACCATTAAAAAGGCAGGACGTTCCCGTTTTAAAATTGCCGCGAGAATAAGCGCAAAAATAAAATACATAATCAAGGCTACACCCAACCCTTTCAAATTTTGTCCAATAGAAAACTCTCGAAGTTCGTCTCGCTGTTTCTCTAGATCTGCCACTTGTTTATCGATCAAATCATCATCGGCTCCAATGCTTTCCATAGTCTCGATCGTCAAATTAATCGTCTTATCAAAAACGATCTGCTGTGGCTCCGGATTAGCGAAATTAAACAAAGCACCTCCCACAGTCGACACAATAACCGTTATTGCCAGCATCACAAAAATTCCTTTTAGTGCCTGGCTGAAATTCCAAAATCCTCCAGCTACTCTTCTCAGCAACACCGCAAAATATGCCGACAAAGCAATCATAAGCACGAAAGAAACCACTCCTGTCACCATAGACCCAGTCTTAAAATCGGTGCTGTTAACCAACACATACATCGACACGATACTGATGACCAAAGAGATAATCCCTAAATAAATCCCGTATTTAATACCTTCTTTTTTAACTTCTTCCGTAGGAAAAGCCAAATCGACGTCCTGATTCATAATCTATTTATTAAAGTTTACAATAATCTGGTAGAGTGCAGCATCAAACGGTTTGTTTGCCGAGGCTTCAAGGTAATTCGCTAGATGTTCCGCTTCCGGATACGGCTCGTTGAAAAAAGACATAATCGAATAGAATAACTCCTTCAATTCATCGTGAGGAGCTAGTGAGGAAGCCACTTTATGGATTTCAGAAAAAGTGCTGTCTACCAAAATCTGGTTTGCAATAACCTTTTCATAAATAGCATATTCATCCTGAAACTCATCCTCTTCGACCAGTAGAAACTCTTTTAAATAGTCGTCCAACGAAGGATCAATATCATCGTCCTCACATTCCTGAAGATACAAGAAGATATTCAACAATTCCGTCCCTCTGTCGATGGTTTCTTCTTCAATCGCTTCCCATTCCGGCGAATCCAAATAATCCTCTTCTAGTTTCTGCACATCAGCAGCGAAGAAATTAACCATCAATAAATCGAAGTAAATCTCCCGAAGCTCCTCAAAACGCTGATGATCATCGAAAGTCTCGTCCAACGCTTGTACCTTTTCTAAAAAAGGAGCCTCTTTCTCAAAAGCTTCTTGTAATGCCACAGCAAATGCCGCTGCATCAATTTGTTCGGTTTGTGCATAGGTCTCTATACCGGCTTCAAACGCTCTTTTTACTTTTGCATCCATAGCTTACTTAATTTGTACCACTTGATTGTGGTTAATTACTAAATTTACTTTACCTGTTAATTCTTGTCCAAAAACGGGGCTATTTTCCGATTTCGATTTATTGGTATCCCGCGTTAATTGCCATTTTTCCTGCATATCAAACAACACCAAATTAGCCTCACTTCCCTCTTCGAGTGTCGGAATAGCTTTTCCTACCACCTGCCGAGGTTGCACGACCAGATATTGCACAATCTCCGTAGCTTTAAATCCTGAGGCTATTAAAAAAGGTAATACCGTTTGTAGGCCTAAGATACCGTCTTTGGCAATATGAAACTCTACATTCTTATATTCTATTTCGTGCGGCGTGTGCTGCGAAACAACCGCATCTATCGTACCGTCTTTCAAACCTTTCACCAGCGCTTTAATATCCTTTTTTGTCCGGAGCGGCGGATTGACCTTGAAATTACTATCAAACCCAGCCACTTCTTCATCAGTATACAACAAGTTGTGTGCGGCTACGTCACAGGTTACCTGTACACCCTTAGCTTTTGCTTTCTTTATCAAATCTACCGATTCCGAAGTAGAAATACAGGTAAAATGAATGCGTGCTTCATTATATTCCGCTAAGAATAAGTCACGCGAAACCATTAATGATTCAGCGAGATTAGGTTTACCTTTCATACCCAAGTAGGTACTCATTAAACCTTCATTCATTTGGTGCCCACCGGCCACGGATTCATCTTCCGCAAAAGCGATTACCAATCCATCAAATCCTTTTGCATACAACAATGCTCTTCCCATTAAACCCGCTTGCTGAACCGCACGGTCCCCATCACTGAATGCAATCGCCCCTGCTGTTTGCATATCATACAACTCAGCCAGTTCCTTGCCTTCCCGTTTTTTACTCACGGCACCTACTGGATGCACGTCTACGATATTTCCCTTTGCGGAATTGACCACTAGGGCTACTTCAGATCGGCTGTGGATAGGTGGATTGGTGTTTGGGTAAACCGCAACCCCTGTATATCCCCCGGCGGCGGCGGCGGCGGTACCGCTTACAATATCTTCTTTGGTCTCCTGGCCAGGCTCACCAAAATTAGCGTGCAAATCAAAAAATCCTGCAGTAACTATCTTTCCCTGCCCTGATAGGGTAAGTAACTTTTTATTTGTCGACTCAATGCGTGGCGCGATACGGCTAATACGTCCTTCTTCAATAAGGATATCAACGATATTTCCATTCTGCGGATGACCGGGCAATATAAGGTGGGCAGAAGAAATCAATATATTATCCATGAATAGTAATTAAACAAAATAAACAGAAAATTGGGTTTTAAAATGGTGAATAAACGAAACATATAAAGGCTCAAAACAATATAGCTTCGCCGCAGATAAACCAATGAAATATGGAAGGTAGTTATCCAAATTTATACGTCGTTTCATTGAAGAACAAATGTACAAAATATATCTAAACCTCGATATTGAAAATACGGGTTTTTATTCCTGCTCTCCCCACGCGTAGCTATCTACGTATAGATCGCAGAGCGAAAGTACCCGATCAATTACTGTTGCTGCTAGTTCTTCAAAAGTTTTGGGTAAACTGTAAAACGAAGGACTAGCCGGACAAACGATTCCACCAGCTTGCGTTACAACCTGCATATTTTGTAGATGGATCGCGCTTAAAGGAGTCTCACGCGCAACCAGGATTAACTTTCTACGTTCTTTTAATATTACATCGGCTGCCCGAGTAGTTAAATCAGAAGATGTCCCTTGAGCAATGCGACCTAACGTCCCCATAGAACACGGGCATACAATCATGGTCTCGAAACGAGCAGAACCCGACGCAAAAGGCGCCATAAAATCATTTTTATTATAAAAAGTAAACGGATATTTTCGATAATCCTCGTTTCCCAGCTCAAATTTCCACACGTCTTTTGCATTATCAGACATCACCACACCTACTTCGGCTACCTGATCACCCAGCTTGCTTAATTTATCCAATAATACTTTCGCGTATATCGACCCGCTAGCACCTGTAATAGCGACAATTATTTTCTTCTTTTGCTTCATAACGTTCTGAACAAAGCTAATAAATATTTTAGGTACTTTTTTTAGAAAAAAGTACCGCAAAAAAGCGTCGATTCGGATTTTTGAGAGGATTGGATTGTACTAAGAATAAGTTTCTACATATCTCAAAAATCCGGAGGCGACAATGCATGTTAAAAGAGAGATTGTGCAATTGTATTACCCCTTTCTTAACCTTTTAGGTCGCATCCGAACGTTTTACAACTGTACACATCCATCCTTAGCAATATCCCCAATGTAAAACATTCGAAGCGACGATTTTTTCGTCCTTTTTTTTCTAAAAAAGAACACAAAACACTACATTAGAAGTATGTTCAAAAAATCATTCGCTCCTATTATTCCTGCAACAAGCAAATTGCTCATTTTAGGCTCCTTACCGGGCGATCGATCGCTGCAGCAAAACGAATATTACGCACATCCACAAAACCGCTTTTGGAGAACACTCACCTTGCTCTTTGACAAACCCTTCCCCATCCATTACGCCGAGAAGATGCATTTATTACATCAACACCATATCGCTTTATGGGACGTTTGTAAAGCCGCTATCCGAAAAGGAAGCATGGACATGGATATTATGGAAGAACAGCCTAATAACATTGATCGCTTACTGCACGAACACCCAGAGATCCGTGTCGTTTGCTTTAACGGTCAAAAAGCACAAAAGTTATTCGATAAGTATTTTAAACGCCTTCCTCACCTTCAATATATTACTCTTCCGAGCACTAGCCCTGCAAATGCAAGTTTCAACCAAGAACGCTTGTTAGCAGCCTGGCAAATAGTTCAGACGATGGTAAGTAACTCCTGATCTGCTACTTTTTATCTTTCTGTTATAGGAATATCATTGGGTTTGTTATTTTTGCACATACGATGTCAGACTTAAAATACAACCAAAGGGGTGTGTCCGCCGGTAAAGAGGATGTACACAATGCGATCAAAAACATTGACAAGGGCTTATTTCCTAAAGCTTTTTGTAAAATCATACCTGATATATTAGGCGGAGACGAAGCTTGGTGCAACATCATGCATGCCGATGGTGCCGGAACCAAATCTTCATTAGCTTACGTTTATTGGAAAGAAACGGGAGACAGTTCCGTCTGGCGAGGTATTGCCCAAGACGCAATCATTATGAATGTGGATGACTTGTTGTGTGTAGGTGCAGTGGACAACATCTTGCTTTCCTCGACTATCGGACGTAATAAGAATCTAATCCCCGGCGAGGTAATTGCAGAAATCATCAACGGTACAGAAGATATTCTCGCTGAATTACGCCAGCTCGGCATTGGGATTTATTCTACGGGTGGAGAAACGGCAGATGTAGGCGATTTAGTACGTACCATTATCGTAGACAGCACGGTCACCTGTAGGATGAAGCGGGAAGACGTGATCTCGAACCACCGTATACAGGCAGGCAACGTTATCGTTGGACTAGCGTCTTACGGACAGGCAAGCTACGAAAACGCTTATAACGGCGGTATGGGGTCCAACGGTTTAACATCGGCCCGTCATGACGTTTTTCATAAATACGTAGCTGAAAAATATCCCGAAAGTTATGACCCTGCCGTTCCTTACGAATTAGTATTTTCCGGCGGCTGTCAATTAACAGACCTCATTAAGGTAGATGAAGATACCGATGTCACTGCAGGTAAGCTTGTACTCTCGCCTACGCGCACCTATGCTCCCGTGATCAAAACCATTCTCGACAAGTATCGTCAACAAATAGATGGAATGGTGCATTGCTCAGGCGGTGCACAGACCAAAGTATTACACTTTGTGGACGACGTTCATGTAATCAAGGATAATTTATTCCCAACCCCTCCGCTATTTGAACTTATACAAAAACAGTCCAATACCAATTGGGAGGAGATGTATAAAGTCTTTAATATGGGGCATCGCATGGAACTCTACGTTCCGCAAGAAATTGCCGAAGATATAATTCGCATATCCGAATCATACGGTATACCTGCTCAAATAATAGGTCGTGTGGAAGAGGCTACTGCTAAAAAAGTGACCATCCGTTCCACCCATGGAGAATTTATCTATACCTAAAGTAAAGAAGATAAACCACTAAATTGTGCTAAGCGATGCAAGAAAAACGTCTCATTGGCCGCATTGAAATCGTAGATTTACCCGAGTTGGGACTCTACGATATTCCTGCAAAAGTAGATACGGGTGCCGAAACTTCGGTATTGCATTGCGATCAGTTTGAAATTTTCGAAAAAGACGGCCATCGCTATATCCGGTGTACCATACAAGGGCACCCCGATTTCACTTTCCTCATTCATAGGGAGCGAGTGGTGAAAAGCTCTTTTGGCCAATCTGAAACACGGCACATATTTATAACGAAGATTAAATTATTCGATAATCTCTTCGACATCAAACTATCCGTAAGAGACCGTTCTTCCATGTCTTATCCCATGCTGCTCGGCAGAAACTTTATTAGCGGCAAGTTTATTGTGGATGTTTCCCACGATTATCTGGCAAAGAATATATAAAGATCCGAAGAAACTTATCCGTGCTTCATCTGTTTTAACTATAAAAAACAATTCCAGTGAACATTGCTGTATTATCAACAAATAAAAATCTGTATTCGACTAAGCGCTTAGTAGAAGCCGTGCAATTCCGTGGCCACCATTGCGAAGTAATCGATCACAGTAAGTGTTATGTAGGGATTCAACAAGGGAAACCCACCATTCACTACAGAGGTCAAGATTTAGCCCATATTGATGCCATCATCCCTCGCATCGGTTCTTCCTTAACATTCTACGGGTCGGCTATCGTACGCCAATTTGAAGTAATGAATGTGGTATCAGCCAACCCGAGCCAAGCCATTACACGTTCGCGTGACAAATTGCGTTGTATGCAAATCCTTTCGGGTGCTGGCCTGGGGCTTCCTATAACCGGTTTTGCACGATCCGTTTCTGATGTGGATGATTTGATCAATATGGTTGGCGGCGCCCCCTTGGTCATCAAGCTATTGGAAGGAACACAAGGCATAGGAGTTGTCTTGGCAGAAACCAAAAAAGCTGCTTCGTCGGTTATAGAAGCTTTCTACGGATTAGGAAACAATATCCTCATACAGGAATATATCAAAGAAGCCAAGGGAACCGATATAAGGGCTTTTGTTGTAGATGGAAAAGTAGTAGGTGCCATGAAACGCACGGCTCGGGAAGGCGAGTTTCGATCAAATCTCCATCGAGGTGGAACCGCAGAAATCGTCAAATTAACCCGCCAGGAAAAACATACTGCCGTATCTGCAGCTAAAGCCATGGGACTTACTGTAGCGGGAGTAGATATGCTTCCTTCTGCTCGCGGACCACTTATCTTAGAAGTCAATTCATCGCCGGGTTTAGAAGGCATTGAAACTGCCACCGGAAAAGACATTGCAAACGAAATCGTGAAATACCTGGAAGGGCAATATGCAATTACACAAGCAGCCAAAGCCGTAAGCACCAAACGCAAAGTAAAAAAAGAGAGTAAGCTATAAACAACTTAAGCATAAAAAAAGAGGTCAATAATGACCTCTTTTTTTATTTTATTCCAGTGCCCAGGAGCAGATTCGAACTGCCACGCCCTTGCGAGCGCCACCCCCTCAAGATGGTGCGTCTACCAATTTCGCCACCTGGGCATTGCGCTAGCAAAAGTAATGCTTTTTAGGACATTTGAAAAAGAAATTTCGGCATTTTTACGATTATTTCTGTAAGTTCTTGTCTATCAAAGTCTGAATAATTCCATCCACTAAACCCACCCTAGGCGCTACAATATTCTTTAAACGCCCTATCCGCATAATAGTAAGAAAAATTTCTGCAGCGGGAATAATAACATCTGCCCTATCCTGCTTCAATCCCAATACATGAATACGGTCTTTAAGAGAATATGCATTTAAATGCTCATAAATAGCCCGTAGTTTGGCGTATGACATCGGTTTATCTGCCTTCTCGTTGGCAATCCGGGAAAGCTTATTGATATTCCCTCCTGTTCCTATTCCATATATGTGTTTATACTTTTTGGTATGTTCTTTTACCCAACCCCGCATATCATCCCAGGTTTCTGTTTTATCCTGATTATCCAATATGCGGATTGTTCCCAAATTAAAAGATTTAGATGCAACCAAAGTTCCGTAAGCAAATAGGGAAATCTCTGTACTTCCTCCTCCGACATCAATATAAAGATAGACTTTATCCGAATTCATCTGGTCTTGGAGATGACTGCTATAGATAATCCGTGCCTCCTTTCCCCCATCTATAATTTGGATATCTACACCAACTTGCTGACAAGCTTTTATAATGTCCGCTCCGTTGTCTGCCTCCCGCATAGCAGAGGTTGCACAAGCCATATACTCCGAAACCCGATAAACATCCATTAAATTTCTAAACGCCTGCATCGTTTTCACCATATTATCAAATTTTGGCACGGAAATATGATGATGGATAAAGGCATCATCCCCTAAGCGCAGGGGTACACGAATAAGTGCTTCTTTTTTAAACTGTATGGGTTCAATTTCCCGGTTGACTTCCGCAATCAATAATCTGACCGCGTTAGATCCAATATCTATAGCTCCGTATCTCACAGACGACAAGTTTGATGATCTGAATTACCTCTTTAATAAAGTACAATATTAATAAATCCAATATTAATATTGTATTAAGTTATACATCTTCTATTATCTTTACCCCTAAATTTAATCATAACCCATGTCTACAAAAGAACAAAAGATAGCAAATTTTGATCCGTCGCAACCTGGACTGGCCGATGCGAGTATCTATGGTTTACCCTTTGACGCAGCTGAAAGCGAAATTATCATCGTCCCTGTACCTTGGGAAGTTACGGTAAGTTATGGCGCAGGAGCCTCGCTAGGACCCGACGCGATTATGGACGCGTCCTTTCAGGTAGATTTGCTCCACCAAGAGTTTCCAGATCTCTGGAAATTGGGCATTTACATGGATGAAGCGCCCGGCGAATGGACGACCAATAGTGAGCGGTATAAAAAGCTCGCCCAGCCGATTATAGAAGCATTGGAAGCAGGAAGCGATATCCAAGAAAATCCAGCGCTTGCTACAGATTTAGCCCGAATAAACGACGCTTGTGAAACACTAAATAATACGTTGCAGCAGCGCGTGTCCGAATGGCTAGCTAAGGAAAAAAAAGTTATCCTACTAGGCGGAGACCATTCTACACCTCTCGGATACTATCGGGCTTTGGCAGCTCAATATGCAGATTTTGGTATTCTTCATTTTGACGCACATATGGATCTTCGTGTTGCCTACGAGGGTTTCACTTATTCCCACGCCTCCATCATGTACAATGCCATTCAAATACCACAAATCAGCAAATTAGTACAGGTAGGTATACGTGATTTTTGCGACCAGGAAGTGTCCGTTGTGAAATCATCGGATAAAGTACATGTATTTACAGACGCCGATCTTAAAGCAAAACAATTTGAAGGAAAAACTTGGCGACAACAAGTAGATGAAATGATTGAGCTACTTCCCGAAAACGTAGTAGTGAGTTTTGACATCGACGCCCTGAACCGCTGGTACTGTCCAAATACCGGAACCCCCGTTCCTGGAGGATTATCTTATGAGCAGGCAACGTATATGTTAAGTGTCCTAGCCCATTCGAATAAGCGTATCATTGGAATCGATTTAGTAGAAGTAGCTCCGGGCGAAAACGATGAATGGGATGGAAATGTAGGTGCTCGCTTATTATTCCACCTATGTGGTGTTTTCGCTAAAAATAACGGATTAAATACCGGGAAACCCATCACATTTTAAAGAAAGAAAAAAAGTTATTATTCTCCCGCATTAATTTTGCGATAAGCGATATTATATTTATATTCGAGCCGAGAGCAAAGATAAGCCTGATAAGATAGCCATAGCAGAGTTGAGTGAAGATTAGACTATTATCTAAAATTAATATTTGTGGCATAGAATTAGTACATACACTATAAATCTTAAACTTGAATAATAATGAACAAAACAGACTTGATTAAGCATATTGCCAGCGAGGCTGGAATTACGCAGTCACAAGCAGAGAAAGCCGTTAATAGTTTTACGGGAGCTATATCTTCCTCTTTAGCAAACGGTGAAAACGTTACCTTAATCGGTTTCGGTACTTTTGGTATATCTGATCGTGCTGCTCGCAATGGTAGAAACCCGCAAACAGGAGCTACTATCAAAATAGCTGCAAAAAAACTCCCGAAGTTTACGGCGGGAAAAGCGCTTAAAGAAGCGGTAGATTCGCCTAAAAAAGGAAAGAAAAAATAGCATATTCGTAGTAAAAAAATAGGGAGCATGGCTCCCTATTTTTTTGTTACCTATTTTTGGAAACAACTTACGGCAGCCCCGTATGACGTGTATACTTAGCGGATTTTTTTACGAGGCTGCGTAAGTTGGGGCTCTTTTTGAATCGTAGCGGTAGCAAGTCTATGTGCTTTCCATCTGTACCGGGCTGTGTGTAACGGTATGAGAACACACTACAAACGGGCACATAGACTAACATCTACCACCATTCATCAAATGACTACCTTTTTGAGACTTTGATCTCAATATCTTTAAGAACATTAATTTTTTATCAAGTCTATTCTTAGCAGGTCTCAGTTTACTAAAAGTATAATACGGTTTGCATAGCTAAGAAATGGTTTCTATTTCAAATATACAATATTCTTTTCTAATAGCAAATAATTATATGAAATTTATTTGTACAAATTTTGCGCAAACAATAATTCTATTTGCGTTGTGCAGCATATCAATCAAGATATACTAATTAGCATCGGCGCTATACTTCGTGCCCGACGCGAGAGATTGTCCTTATCATTGAATGATATCGCTAACATGACAGGGCTCACGGTTAATACAATTTCTGCCCTCGAAAAAGGAAAAGGATCTACCATAAATAATTTTATCCTTATTTGCCGCGCCTTAAAGATACAACCCAAAGAGGTTTTTATCAACGACATCGAACTCACACCCTTGTACAACCTGCCACCATCTACGAAGCGTAGAATCGATATCACTAAAAAATTAGACGAGCTCGTCAATAATAGTGATTTCTTCCATACGCCTAAAAGGGTTGCGGAGGTTATCGAAGAATTGGATTCTGATAAAAGTGACAGTAATAAATTCTCCGTCTATCTTAGCACCTACTGTAAAGAAGGTGAACTGGAATACATTAAAGAGGGAAACATCAAACGCTATGTAAAAAAGAAATAAGCCTCTTTGTGTCAAGACAAATAGGCTTATTTCTTTTGCGGCTGATGTAGGTTAATAAAAAAGACCACCCAGTATGGGGTGGCCTTTATAGCTATATAAGGAGTGCTATATTGTTATTTCAAGTTATCCCGATAAACCTTCGCTTTCTTTACCTCGGTTTGAATGTCTTTACGCGATGCATCGTAACTTAATACCTTCTCGTAATCGGCAACCGCTTTGTTATATGCGTCGGTAGCTTTTTGTTTATTATAATTCGTCGCCCCCGATGTACCGGTTAAAATACCAAGATCACGATAAGTTACCGCCCGGTTTTGATAAAGTTTCGCATCGTTCGGTGTAATCGTTAAAGCCTTACTATAATCTTCAATCGCTGTTTTTAGCAGCTGCTCTTTTGCTGAGAGATCCAATTTACTATCGCTAGCCACTGCTAAGTTACTACTGGCCTTTCCTTTATAATAATAAGCTGATGTATGTTTAGCATCCAAAGCAATGACTTTTCTAAACGTCTCGATCGCCTTGTTGTAATCTCCATTATGGAATTGAGAATACCCTAACAAATACTGTACATCCGGATCATTAGCTTCGCTTGGAAGAGCTTTTTGCAAATGGGAAGCTGCTGCCTTAAAATCACCTTCCAATAACGCTTTCTGTCCGAGCCGAACATTTGGGTTGTTGTGTTGAGCCTGCTCTTGCGCTTGCACTGTCAACGTAAATAGAGCAAGCGTAGCCGAAGCTAAACCTAACTTCACTGCTTTCCATGAGTTATTCAAAAATCTCCGTTTCATATAATTTTTTTTATTCTGCTTTACTAATACTGTGTCATTGGAATAAATCTCCGCTAAATAGTTTAACAACACAACGCGAAGTTATAAACATTTCCACATTTCCTCCTAAACTATTTAACTTCCTCACCTGGTCCATTCTGACGATTTAACAGGTTTCAACGTTTATTAACATAAATGATACCAAATTTTAAACTTGGCATTTCTCTTGCAATTACTCCATCCGATATTATTATCGCAACAATTAGGAAAAGTTCTGACATATTGTCGGAAGAACATACGCATATATGAATAAAAACGACACATTTGATATCAAACAAGTATTTTCTGTCATAAACGAGGATACGGAATTTTTTCCGTTATTGAGCTCGCAGGATGAAGAAGAAATGAGCAAAGCCGATATACCCGAAATATTACCCATACTTCCTTTACGCAATACGGTCCTTTTTCCTGGAGTGGTCATTCCAATTACCGTTGGGCGCGACAAATCCATTAAACTTGTCAAGGAAGCTTACAAAGGAGATCGTACCATTGGCGTGGTGTCTCAAAAAGACATGAACATTGAAGAGCCCACACTCGATCAACTTCATAAAATTGGGACGGCAGCAAACATTATCAAAATCCTGCAGATGCCAGACGGCAACACTACGGTTATCATCCAAGGTCAACAACGATTTAAAATCACCGAAATGGTTTCTACCGACCCTTATCTAAAAGCTAAAGTAGAAAGGGTTACGGAAGATAAACCAAAAGTCTCCAGCAAAGAATTCAAGGCATTAATTTCTTCTATCAAAGAAATGGCCTTGCAAATCATCCAGCTTTCTCCCCACCTGCCTAGCGAAGCTGGCATGGCCATTAAGAATATTGAGAGTCCGACGTTCCTAGTGAATTTTATTTCGTCGAATATGTCGCTCGAAATCAATCAAAAGCAGGAGTTGCTAGAGACCAAAGACTTTGTAAAGCGCGCTCAAATCTTATTAGAGCACCTTACGACCGAAATTCAGATGCTGGAGTTGAAGAACCAAATCCAAAACAAAGTCCGGGTAGATTTAGACAAACAGCAACGGGACTATTTCCTAAACCAACAGCTAAAAACCATTCAAGAAGAGTTGGGTGGCAACACGCCAGATTTGGAAATGCAGGAACTCGAAAAAAGGTCGAAAAGTAAGAAATGGCCGGCAGAGGTAGAAAAACATTTCCACAAAGAGCTGGAAAAACTAGGACGTATTAATCCGGCTGCGGCAGATTATTCCGTGCAGATCAATTACCTGGAACTCCTATTGGATTTACCTTGGGGAGAATATACCAAAGACAATTTCGATTTAAACCGAGCCATCAAGGTGCTAGATAAAGATCACTATGGACTAGAGAAGGTAAAACAACGTATTATTGAGTACCTGGCCGTATTGAAACTAAAAAATGACATGAAAGCGCCGATCCTTTGCTTAGTAGGACCTCCGGGAGTCGGGAAAACCTCGCTCGGAAAATCTATTGCAAAAGCCTTAGGCCGTAAATACACACGAATGGCCTTAGGTGGTGTACGCGATGAAGCAGAAATCCGTGGGCATCGAAAAACCTATATAGGCGCAATGCCTGGACGCATCATTCAGTCCCTTAATAAAGCTGGAACCTCCAATCCCGTATTTGTTTTAGATGAGATCGATAAATTAGGTGCGGACTTTAAAGGAGATCCCTCATCAGCTTTACTAGAAGTATTGGATCCCGAGCAAAACACGAATTTCTATGATCATTACGTAGAAATGGAATACGACCTTTCTAAGGTGATGTTTATCGCAACAGCCAATTCACTGAACAGTATTCAACCTGCTTTGTTAGATCGCATGGAAATCATCGAAGTAAATGGTTATACCATCGAAGAAAAGAAAGAAATCGCTAAAAAACACCTGCTCCCTAAGCAGCTTCAGCAACACGGACTGACAAAAAAAAATCTTTCTTTATCGAGTAGCATCAATGAAAAAATTATAGAAGAATACACCCGCGAGTCTGGCGTTCGGGGATTGGAAAAGAAAATTGGTTCCATTGTACGCGGCGTGGCAACACGTATCGTTATGGAAAAAGCGTACAACACCAAAATAAACGCCCAGATGGTGGAGGAAATCCTTGGCCCACCAATATTCGACAAAGATTTATATGAGGACAATGAGATCGCAGGCGTTGTTACTGGATTGGCTTGGACAGCCGTGGGCGGCGACATTCTATTTATTGAATCCAGCTTGAGTCCAGGAAAAGGAAAATTAAGCCTTACTGGTAATTTGGGCGATGTCATGAAAGAATCCGCAGCCATCGCGATGGCCTACCTCCGCTCCCATGCAGAAGCATTCGGTATCGACTACCACGTCTTCGACAAATGGGACGTCAACATCCACGTGCCCGCCGGAGCCACGCCAAAAGACGGCCCGTCGGCAGGTATCACGATGCTAACAGCTTTAACCTCACTTTTTACACAACGAAAAGTCAAAGAAAAGCTGGCCATGACCGGTGAAATTACTCTACGCGGCCGTGTACTTCCTGTAGGTGGTATACAAGAAAAAATATTAGCCGCAAAACGCGCCAATATTAAAGACATCATCTTGTGTAAAGCAAACGAGAAAGATGTCTTGGAAATCAAAGAAGATTACATCAAAGATTTAAGGTTTCATTATGTAACCAAAATGGCCGAAGTTATTGAGATCGCACTTTTAAAAGAGAAAGTCAAACATCCCAAGGAGCTGAATAGAACAGATTAATATTTTAAGCCCGCAAATTCCACGCGGGCTTTTTTTGTAATAACAGATATTCTTATTTTTGGCATTCATGATCGAACTTTATACAGACGGCGCCTCGAGCGGCAATCCCGGTCCAGGAGGATACGGCACTATTTTAAGAACCATTTATCAAGGTAATAATGCAGCATACCAAGGTAAACTGATTGAAAAAGAATTCTCTGGAGGTTTTCGAAAGACCACAAATAACCGAATGGAGCTTTTGGCCGTGATCATTGGGCTGGAAGCACTCAAAAACAGTAAGCAAAACGTAACCATATATTCCGATTCCAAATATGTCATCGATGCGATTGACAAAAAATGGGTGTATGGTTGGATGCAAAAAGGGTTCGCCGGAAAAAAGAACCAAGACCTCTGGATGCGGCTAATGAATCTCTATAGACAACACCACATCAAATTAGTCTGGGTCAAAGGGCACGCAGGACACCCACTCAACGAGCGCTGTGACCAGCTCGCCGTAAAAGCGTCTAAGGATAAAGCCAATTGGCAAATAGACACCGTTTTTGAAGCGACCAACGGAGGCGTCTAACGATTAAAAGATCCTATCAACCTTTTTAGCGAGCAGTATAACTCGCTCTAACGGTAATATTAGCTGTTTTATTCCGCGCCGTCGTATTAAATGCTCCGCCATAAGAATACTCTTCATTATCATTTTGGCCAGTTATCTGGAAGATCCCCAGATCAGCCTTCACGAGATCCCCAAGTGATGACCCTGCCTCGGTAGCGATATTAGAAGCACGCTGTTTAGCATTTTCAGAAGCCTGGGAAATCAGCTCCAATTTCAGATCTTCCAATTTTGAAAAATAGTAGTTCGGCGAATTAGAGCTCAATTCGATACCTTGAGAAATCAACGCAGAAATCTCTCGCGAAGCATTATCTACCTTATCCAGATCTTTGGATTCCACAGTTACGTTTTGGGACAGGTTATACCCCGTAAAGGTATTGTAACTATTTCCCTGCCCGTCGGAATGATAGGAAAATTCCCGATTAATATTAACCGCATTAAAAACAATTTCTTGCGGATTGATTCCCTGCTGCTCCAAAAATTGTCGTACTAAGTCCCTATCTTGCTTCAATTGTTCGGAAGCTACACTTAAATCCATCGATTTACGGTTAAACGATGCGGACCATTTTACAATATCCGATTCAAAATTCTTTTTAGCATTTCCCGTCACATTGATGGTGCTGCTGATTTTATACTTAAACTTATAAGCATTCGCCAAAACGACAGCAAAAATAACAAAAGCCAAGCCACCGATCAGCGCCATTAATAAACCATTTGATTTCATATGTATTTTTACCTTCACCTTCTCCAACTTTCATGCCTATTTCCGATAAACCTCACCTTCGACACGTGCGTTGCTTAAAATATAGCCTACTACTGGATATACCCTTTCAAGCGAAACAGATTCATCACATCCACCCGAGTTTCGTCTCCGCGACACAAAAATCTTGACAAAGACAAACAACCACTAAAAAAAAACAATACACCCATCAAATAAACCCACAAAAAAAATCAGATTTCACAAAAAAACTCACTATTCACAAAAAATTACACAAAAATCCAACATAAACACGATAAAAATTCAGTTTTTTTCAATTTTTCTATTGTATTTATCAAAATAAACGTACTTTTACAACGAAATAACAACCCAAACTAAAAAATATCAAAAAAAATGTCAAGCCCCAGATTTAAAGCAGCAGAGTTAGCCATATCCCGTCCAGCGGAAGATATGGAGAAAGTGGAGTCATTAAACCCCACCAGTATCTACGGGAAAAATGTATTTACCATTGCGAAGATGAAGAATTATCTTTCGAAAAGTACATACAACGAGCTTGTTCAGACAATTGATGCCGGCACGAAGATTTCACGCGAACTTGCCGACGAAATTGCACAGGCCATGAAAACGTGGGCTATTAGCAATGGTACCACGCATTATACCCACTGGTTTCAACCTTTGACAGGAACTACAGCAGAGAAACACGACGCTTTCTTCGAACCCGATTCGAACGGCGAAGCAATTGAAAAATTCTCCGGCGATTCTTTGGCACAACAAGAACCCGATGCATCTTCCTTTCCAAGTGGTGGTATCCGGAATACTTTCGAAGCACGTGGTTATACTGCTTGGGATCCTTCCTCTCCTGCCTTTATTTTCGAAACTGCAGCAGGCAAAACACTATGTATTCCAACGGTATTTGTTTCTTATACCGGCGAATCTTTAGATTATAAAGCTCCTTTATTAAAAACGATAGAAGCGATTAACAAGGCTGCCACAGACGTGGTACAATATTTTGATAAATCCGTTACCAAAGTAAACGCCTCACTCGGTATAGAACAAGAATATTTCTTAGTAGATCTTTCCTTATTTCATGCTCGCCCGGATCTTCAATTTACCGGACGCACACTTTTCGGTCACATGTCTGCAAAAGGTCAGCAATTGGAAGACCATTACTTCGGAGCCATCCCAGAGCGCGTACTCGCGTATATGGTCGATTTGGAGAATGAAGCATTAAAACTAGGCATTCCACTCAAAACGCGACACAACGAGGTAGCACCATCCCAATTTGAGTGTGCGCCGATGTTCGAAGAAATCAACTTAGCAATTGACCACAACCAATTGTTAATGAATCTTATGGAGCAGATTGCTGTTCGTCACCACTTTAAAGTATTATTGCACGAGAAACCTTTCAGTGGTATCAACGGATCCGGTAAACATAATAACTGGTCATTAATTACCAACACCGGCATCAATCTACTTTCTCCCGGTAAAACACCGAAAAACAACCTGATGTTCCTGACGTTTTTCGTCAACACCATCAAAGCAGTATACGAGCACGCCGATTTACTGCGCGCATCCATTGCCAGCCATAGTAATGACCACCGCTTAGGAGCAAACGAAGCCCCTCCGGCAATTATTTCTATATTTTTAGGCTCACAATTAGACGAAATCCTAGAAGAAGTAGAATCTGCACGCGTTGCGAAAAAGGTTAAAAACGACACCAATTTATGGCACGGTATACCTAAGATTCCAGATTTGAAACTGGATAATACTGATCGTAACCGTACCTCACCATTTGCGTTTACCGGCAATAAATTCGAATTCCGTGCCGTAGGTTCCTCAGCAAACTCGGCGTTACCAATGATCGTCCTTAATGCCATTGTTGCCAACCAACTTATCGAGTTTAAAACAGAAGTAGACAAGCAAATCAAAAAAGGCACGAAAAAAGACCTTGCCTTGCTGAATGTTATCCGCAGATATATCAAAGAATCCAAAGCAATCCGTTTCGAAGGTAACGGTTATAGCGAAGAGTGGGCACGTGAAGCAGAGACGCGCGGACTTTCTAACATAAAATCGACGCCCAAAGCGCTAGATGTATATGTGAAAGAAGAAAATCTCGCGTTGTTTGAGCGACTCGCCATCTATTCAAAACGCGAGTCCGAAGCGCGTCATGAGATCTTATTAGAGAACTTCTACAAGAAACTCCAAATCGAAGCACGTATCATCGGTGAAGTAGTCACCAGTCAAATTGCGCCAGCATGCTTTATTTATCAAAACGAACTCATCCAAAATGTCCGTGGATTAAAAGACCTAGGACTGCCGAAGGAATCATACAGCTCCCAGCTCAATTTAGTGGAACGTATCTCTAAACACACCAATTTGATTTTGGAAAAATCAGAAGAAATGCGTCAATCCCGTAAACAAGCAAACAACATCGAAGATGTTCGGGAACGTGCGATTGCCTACGACGAAGAGGTTAAACCTTACTTCGACGAAATTCGTTACCACGTAAATAAACTAGAGAAAATTATCGATGACAATAAATGGCCTCTGCCGAAATTAAGAGAACTTTTATTCTTGCGATAAACAAGACTACACATCTTGCAATATAGACAAGAGACTGCTTTCATAAAGGCAGTCTCTTATTTTTTGGTCGCAAAACTCAGCCACTGGCCTTCCATCGTCTGCGCATCCTGCATTCCGTCAAACACCACTAATCTGTACTGTAATACATACGTATAACCCGGTTCCAAAAGCCAATCTCGATCTTTGGTTGGTGAAAAGTTAATAAATACATTTTCTCGTCCCTTATTCGCCTCGCTATCCCAGATACGTAAAGGCTCCGGGTGATTAAAGTTATCCGGGTGCGACAAGATCGCCATTCCCCCATATCCGTTTTCGCCCAATCCCCCCTGCACCATACACCAACGAGCTCGACTACCGTCCGTATCCCCGCGCGTATTCCCTTCAGACGTCAGGACGCTACTGTTCTCGGGCCCCCAAGACGCAACAGCCCGCCAGCCTAAGCCACCGTACCGATAGCTAAGCAAGCGTAACGGATACACTGTGGCACACTCCAACTCCATGCGGATATCGATCCAATAATAACTTTGCTGTCCGTCCGGCACATGGAGGCGCACCATTTGCCGCTCCTCAAGAGCTGTCTCTTCCCTTCCGTCCGCCCCAAACACCACATGATTATGTTGTACCGTATAACTCGCCGTCCGACCCTCCACTTCATGATCCAGTATCCGGGCAAAACGAACCGTCCCCTCCTTTTTACGAAGATTCCA
The DNA here is from genome assembly GCF_020687765.1 of Sphingobacterium sp. FBM7-1. GTDB lineage: Bacteria > Bacteroidota > Bacteroidia > Sphingobacteriales > Sphingobacteriaceae > Sphingobacterium. The sequence goes on from NZ_JAJEWJ010000001.1 coordinate 578,458, forward strand.
AAAATCCACTGTATCTCCTCGGAACACCGTCTGCGTCCAAGGATTCCAGATTCCATAATGATGATAGTGATCGGCCGGCTGAATCCGGGTGAGCTGCTCCCCTTTCAAAGTGCGAACTGGATGGATAAAACCGCTCCGCTGATAACTGCTATCCTGCCCCTTTGGCGGATACACCGTATTGAACTGATACGTAAGTAAGGGCTGCGTCTGGTGGAAAATAGTCAATACACTATCAATAACCAATCGCAGACTATCCGTCGGGGGACGCTCTTTGCCATAGGCGTACATACTTAGTAAATTGGTCCACACTATACCTATCAACGTAAACGTGCATGCTATCTGGCGGTTCTTCATCGGAATAAATTAAAAACAATCTATACAAACTTAGCTTTTTATATGATAATCCGTAAATTTATGCCCAACGAAGACATGCAAAAAAATAAAAATAGTTCTCCCGTAAAAAATAAATAAAATAGCGAAATCGCAGCAAGCACGTATGATGAAAGGAAAGAAAAAGTTTTGGATAATTGCCGTTGGGCTAATTCTATTATTAGGGTATGGAATTTGGGAAGCGTACAACCAACCATCCATTGCCGATTTGCCCGGTGGTTTTGAAGAAGTAGCCTTCGTTCGGAACGAGCAGAACAAAGGCGGTATTATCCGCATATATGCCGTTTCCGTCAGCGATATGGCCAATGCAAAATACGATGCCTGCGCGGACATGTTCCCGACAAACGATTACGGCAGTATAACGAAAATCTATTTTTTCGACAAGTCCCAACCCTATCCCACCAGCCTGACCATCGACCCGCCGCATTACGATACCGAGCAATACGCCGCGGTGATGATTCTTAAACGAACCGGATCAGAATAAGAAAAAGAACTACCTTTTTCGAGCGTGCGCCGCGATAAATTCTTTGGGGGAAACTTTCATCACCTGCAAAAATACCCGGTTAAAATGAACGGCCGTGTTAAATCCGCAGCGATAAGCCGTTTCCGCGATACTCTCTACCTTTTTATTGACCAGTAGCTGGCACGCGCTCTCGATCCGAATTTCATTAAGAAAAGAAACAAAGGTTTTCTGCGTGTGCTTTTTAAAAAACTTGCAAAATGCCGTGGGCGTTAAGTGCACCACTGCCGCAATCTCTTCGATAGCGATATTCCGCTTATAGTTTTCGAGCGTATATTTAATAACCGTGTTAATACGCAGACCATCCGCATCCGGAAAATTCACCTTACTTAAACCCGAATACATCGAAATAAATTGGTCTTGCTGTTCCACCAAAGCTCTAAACAACTGCAACAATTTGATCAATTTAGAAGGCCCCCCATCGGTTGCCAAGGGTAAAAACAACTCCTTTAAGGGCACAGCAAACCTTGCCGGAAGTAACTTACTCGCATCCAGGCTATACAAAAGAGATTTGATCGCCTGCATTTCCGCCATGTCAAAAAACGGGCGCAACTTTTCGAGCGAGAAAAATAGATGAATAACATGTATTTCTGAGGGCGTCGTAATCCGTTCATCTTTAAAAAACAGATGCGGATCATTCGGTTTGATCAAAAAGATCTGATCCTCCAAACAGGGCCGAATTAAATTCCCCAACATAAAGGCACCACTACCCTTCACGATATACGTAATCTGAAACTCCCGATGTCGGTGATAGTACTCATAAAAATTTGGGGCGGTATTATCCATCACGTAAAAGGCTTCGTCGCCGCGTACGGGTACCGTAAATTCAATGGGTTTTCTTTGCTCTGTTGTTGTCTTCATCATAAAACAGCCCGCGGCTTTATCCGCGGGCCATACGCATTATTAGCCTAAGAACGGATAACGGTAGTCCGTTTCCGCCTGAAATGTCTCTTTAATGGTACGCGGTGATACCCAGCGCAGCAAATTGATCATCGATCCCGCTTTGTCGTTTGTGCCCGATGCCCTCGCTCCACCGAACGGCTGTTGCCCAACGACCGCCCCTGTACACTTATCATTGATATAGAAATTACCCGCTGCATTCCGCAACGCGTAAGTTGCCTCTTCGATAGCATAGCGGCATCGCGATATAACTGCACCCGTCAAAGCATATGCAGAAGTCTTGTCCACCAACTCTAGCGTCGCTTTCCAATCTTCATCCGCATATACGAAAATCGTCAATACCGGGCCAAATAACTCCTCCTGCATCGTTTCATAATCCGCTTTTTTCGCTAGAATCACGGTAGGATGAATAAAATAACCCTGTGATTTATCGTACGTACCGCCGATAATAACCTCCGCATCTGCCGAAGCCTTTGCACGATCGATATAAGACGTAATTTTATCAAACGCCTTTTCATCAATAACCGCGTTGATGAAATTGCTAAAATCCTCCGTACCACCGATTTTGAAAGATGCGATATCCTTTTCCATCCGTCCGCGGAGATCCTCCCATAACGAAGCAGGTATATAAGCACGAGAAGCAGCCGAACACTTTTGTCCCTGATACTCGAAAGCACCCCGAACCAACGCCGTATTCAACACCGCTATATCCGCAGAAGGATGCGCCAAGATAAAATCTTTACCGCCCGTTTCCCCTACGATACGCGGATACGTTTTATAAAGGTGAATATTTTCTCCGATCGCTTTCCAGATATCCTGGAAAACCCCCGTTGAACCCGTAAAGTGAATTCCTGCAAAGTCCGGATGTTTGAAAATAACATCGCCCGCTTCCGTACCTGATACATATACCAAATTGATAACCCCATCCGGAACCCCAGCTTCCCGGAACACCTCCATCACCACGTGCGCCGAATAAATTTGCGCATTAGACGGTTTCCAGACGACGACATTTCCCATCATCGCCACACAAGAAGGCAGGTTTCCGGCAATAGCCGTAAAATTAAAGGGAGTTAATGCAAACACAAAACCCTCCAACGGACGCTGCTCTACCCGGTTCCAGACACCTTTAGCATTCACCGGCGGCTGCTGGCTATATATTTCCGTCATGTAAGCCACGTTAAATCGTAAGAAATCAGCAAGTTCACAAGCCGAATCAATCTCCGCTTGGTACGCATTTTTAGATTGCCCTAACATCGTAGCCGCATTGATTCTATAGCGGTATTTCGTCGAAACCAACTCTGCTGCCTTTAAGAAAATCGCTGCCCGTTGTTCCCAAGAAAGGTTTTCCCAGTTTTCTTTCGCCGCCAACGCCGCATGGATTGCCGCTTCCACGTGATTGCGGGAACCTTTGTGGTAATAACCTAAAACATGTCGATGGTCGTGCGGAGGTGTTAAAACTACCTTATCATCAGTCCGCACCTCTTTCCCACCGATATACATCGGCACATCCACCTCCCTCGCTCGCGCTTCCGCTATAGCTGCTTCCAACAAGGTTCTTTCCTTCGTACCGGGAGCATACGTATTCACGGGCTCGTTAACCGGTACAGGAACATTAAAAAATCCTTTTAACATAATGTGCTCCTTTTAAATTTGAGATAAAGTTACCCATTCTATAGGACCTCAAATTTACGGATTATGTTTTTATATAAACCGATATTGCTAAAATATCGACCAAACAGCAAATATATTGGTAAATATATGTTGTTAATACTTGATTTTAAAACGATCAAAAACTTTAGACCATAACCAAATCGGTCCAATGCTGAGTAAACGCCAAATACCTGCTGGCGGAATATCTGCGGATTCCTTCTTGGCCAGCAGCGTCGTTCCGATAAGGCCGATAATCGCCAGCACCAAACTCACTAACCATACCGCAGGCCCCCCATCGCGCTCCACATATTCCAGTTGCACAATACAAAAACTCATGATACCAATGGTAAATAACATGGCATACGAAAGCGTAGGCGCCAAGCGTAAATACAAATAAATGATGATCGCAATATAAAAAGACCCCCAATTTAGGAAAGTATCCATATTCATCCGAACCAAGAAATCCAGCTTAGGAAACGGAATCATCCAGACTAATCCCATCACGCCAAAAAACGCTAAAGCAATACATAGTGCATATGCGATTTTATTGCCCGATATAAAGGTCCGGTCCATTTCGTAAAAAATACGTTCAATCGGTCGCTCAAATACAGGCGTTTTAACGGCTTTTTTCTTTTTCTTGTTCATAGCGCAAAGGTACGAATAACCTAAAAGATTTTAACACAACAGTACCTACTCAATATAGGCATACGTAATACCATCTCCTCCACGATCCGCATGCTCATCTTCAAAATGCGATACATGGCTATATTTACGCAAATAATCGCGGATAAATTTACGGAGAATACCATCCCCCTTACCATGGAGAATCTTTAAAGACGGATAACCGATCATTACCGCCCGGTCGAGTACAGTCTCCAACTGTCGCAAAGCATCATCCGTCCGCATCCCCCGCACGTCTAGCTCCGGCTGAAAATCTGCCGCAGACGCTGTCGAAATACCCTTATGCCGCTTAACCACTCGCGCCTTTTCTTTCTCCTGCAATTTAACCACCTTATTTTTCTTAACCACCGTACGCAGCTCGCCCAGCGCCAAGATCAAATTATTCCCCTTTGCAACCTCCATAACCTGCGCTTCCGTATCCGCCCCCAAAATTTTCACCCAATCCCCCACCTGGATAGACTCATCCGCCGTTTGCACCTTCGCTGCCGGCGTCGCAACAGGTTTCTTTTCAGCATGCTTATCCATCTCCGCATGCAGACGGTGGCGTATCTGCTTTGTTTTTTCCTTATCCGCCTGCACCGATTTAATTTCCGCCACGGTATTTTCTACCAATTTATTCGCATCCTTCAAAATCTGACGCGCATCTTCTTTCGCTTGCCGGATAATCTGCTTCTTATTTTCCTCGAGATATTGTTGCAGACCTTCATACTCTCCCTTTAACCGCTCCAATTCCCGCTCCCTGAGTGCGATAGCCGTCTTCGTATCGTAAATCGCCTTTTTATCCCGTTCCAGATCAACCAATAACGTATCCACTTTTTTCTGCTGCGTACCAATCTTCTCCTTTGCAGCCGCCAGAATAGCCTTACTTAAACCGATTTTCTGCGCAATTTCAAACGCGTAAGAGCTACCCGGTTTGCCCACCTGTAATACATACAAAGGCCGCATCGCCACATTATCGAAGAGCATTGAGGCATTCTCCAACCCTTCCGTATTACTCGCAAACACCTTTAGGTTAGAGTAATGCGTTGTTATTACCCCGCGCACTTCTTTCTTGTTTAAAGCTTCCAACACCGATTCCGCGATCGGCCCGCCAAATAAAGGATCTGTTCCCGTACCAAACTCATCGATCAGCACCAAGGTTCGCCCATTTGCAAATTCCGTAAAGTGCTTCATTTTAGACAGATGCGCACTGTAAGTACTCAGATCACTCTCGATAGACTGATCGTCACCGATATCGGCAAATATCTGGCGGAACACCCCCACTTTAGACGTTGCTTCGGCCGGAATAAGCAGTCCCGACTGCACCATCAACTGAAGCAAGCCTACGGTTTTCATACACACCGATTTCCCGCCCGCATTAGGCCCCGACACCAAGATCACCCGATCGTGCTGATCAATTTTAATATTCAAAGGAACCACCGGTGAATGATTCTCTTTGCGCGCATTCAACAGCAATAAGGGGTGCCGCGCATTTCGCAAATTAATCTCCGCCTCTTTAGATAACTCTGGCATATCCGCCTCCATATCAATCGCAAACAATGCCTTTGCACGCACAAAATCCAGTTTGCTCAACAAACCATGATAAGCCAACAGCAAAGGTACATGCGGACGCAACTCCGTCGTCAATTCCGTTAAAATACGAACCACTTCCCGCCGGCGTTCAAACGCCAAATCCCTCACCTTATTATTTAAGTGAAAAACCTCTTCCGGCTCAATATAAGCAGTTTGTCCGGTCGCAGACTCATCATGTATAAAGCCTTTCACTTTTCGCTTATTTTCAGCGAGTATCGGAATACACAAACGTCCGTCACGGATCGTTAAATTACCATCCGCTGTCCAGCCACTATTTTGTGCCTGCTTAAATACCTGATCAATACGCTTACGCGCTTCCTGCTCACTCTTGAGAATCTGTTGCGTTAAATCTAATAGCAAACGAGAAGCATTATCCTTCATCTTGCCCCGGTCATCTATTACCGTTTCGATACTACGGATAACCTGCTTTTCGATAGGAAGGTGCTCGAATAGTAATTCCAAATGGACATACTGCCCCTCTCGCTCGTTAAAATAACGAATAATAGCATACACCGTACGCAAGGAAAGCAAAATACGGTGAAACTCATCCTCGGCCAAAAAAGCCCCCTCAATACGAGCCTTTTCCGCCAGCGGCTTTATGGGGTATAAATGATCCACCGGCAAAGGAGCATCATTCAATAATAAATCCTTAAACTCCTGTGTTTGACGAAGAAACCTATCAATCTGCTCAAGCTTTACCTGCGGTTGAATTTTCTCCACCATCTCCCTGCCGGATTCACTCAAACATTTATCTTTAATTAGCGTTTTAATTTCACTAAAACCTAATTTATCTAGTGCATTTTTTGGGAAAATCATAAAATTACTTAATTATCCAGCGGCTCCTCTTCTATTCTTTTCGGTATTTCTGTAACCGTCCCCTCCGTTATCGGCGTTGGCGGTGCCGGCAACGGAATATCAGGCTGGTACGGCCGTATGGCATATAGTCCTGCACCATTCATAAAATCATGCTGATGCACTTGATAGGTTAATGGTACCGTATCCAGTTCCACGACCAATATTAGTCTATGCGCATCCTCTTTCAAGCGTTCATACCACCGTACAACCCGTAGACTATCGGTTACCTGGGCGTTCCGGATAGAGTCTGCACGTCGGTATTCGTCCTCATAGCCATTTATTTTCTCCGTCACATCTACATACAACTCCTTAGACACCATTGGATTACCTAAATAATAATCAACATTCTCTTTAAACCGAACCGAATCAATACCATATTTATCAAACAGCGTTCCATACAAACTCCCGATCACGCGACGCGTACTATCTACCGGCAGCGTATTTAGATAACCATCCAGCAGGTGTACATCCGTCATCAAATCCGCCATCACTTTTTCCGAAAGGATTCCCTTCGGTTCGGATCTTTTACAGGAAATCATCAAAAAAAACGACGACAATAAAATAAGTATTAAGCGCTGCATTTCGTAAGTTTGTACAAAATTACAAAAAGGCATCCTAATAACCGCTTTTTTCATTTTCTGAACTTTTGAATTTACACCGAAATGAGTATTGCAGCAAATATTGAATCTTTACAAATCGACCTCAAACCCATCGGCGTTACCCTTATTGCCGTCTCCAAAACGAAATCTAACGAAGAGATTATGGAAGCATACGATGCCGGCCAACGCCTATTTGGCGAAAATCTTGTACAGGAGATGGTAGAGAAATACGAAGCTTTACCAAAGGATATCGAGTGGCACCTAATTGGCCATCTGCAAAGCAATAAAGTTAAATATATCGCTCCTTTTGTATCGATGGTGCAATCCGTAGATTCGCTAAAAGTTGTAAAAGAAATCAACAAACACGCCACTAAGCACAATCGAGTAATCGACTGCCTTTTGCAAATACACATCGCCGACGAAGCCACCAAGTTTGGATTCGATCACGCTGAATTGATCGAGATGTTGCGGGACGAGGATTTTCAAAGCCTGCAAAACATCCGTATCCGTGGGCTGATGGGCATCGCCACCAATACCGAGAACGAAAAAGTCATCAAAGAGGAATTTTATGAGCTAAAAATGCTTTTCGATGGCGTTAAAGCGAGTTTCTTTCGAAAAGAAGACAGCTTTGACACCTTATCGATGGGCATGTCGTCCGATTACAACCTCGCTATAGAAAAAGGTGCCAATATGGTTCGTTTAGGAAGCACCGTTTTCGGAAAACGCGTTATCAAACATTATAAAGTAAAGGAGTAACGCGTACATGACAAAAAACTTAACATACAGCATCTTACTGACCACACTATTAGTCACCTACGGTTGTGGACAGCGAAACGGAGCAACCGACAGCAAGCTGTTGGATTCCCTCCAACAAGAAAATGATACGCTGAAATACCACATCACGACCTTTAAAGAGATCAGTCCTTACTTTTCCGGTGATGGCACAAACGTCGACACCACGTATTATGCCGCACGCTATCCCGTATTTTCGCCGGAAATCGACTCCTTAGTGCGGGATGCGATCTTCGTAGACGGTGAGCATAGCCCCGTTCAGATTGCAGAAAGTTTCTTGGGCGGATTTAACGAATATGCCGAAGAACAGCTCGCAAACGAGGACAATTCCTTACATGCGTGGTTCCGAAACCAAAACTGTGAAGTCGTTTTAAATGTACCCGGTTTCCTGACACTCCAGAACGTCATTAGTGAATATACCGGTGGTGCCCACGGCATAGAGGTCGAAATATGGTCTAACTACGACCTACTGGACAAAAAGAAACTGACTTTGGCCGATCTATTCCAAGACACGCTTGCGCTGAACCAGATTGTGGAAACCTATTTTAGAGAACAGGAACAGCTCAGCGACACCAGCTCCTACGGAAACCATTATTTTTTTGATGATGAAACCTTTAGATTGGCTGATAATTTTGGTTTAACACCCGGCGGAGTATTATTTCATTATAACCCCTATGAAATCAAATCTTACGCCGAGGGTCCGACAAAGCTCTTGGTACCCTATGATGCGCTAGAAGCGATAATGACGGAAAAAGCAAAAAAACTATTAAAATAACCTGTTGGCATGCAAGTATTTAAATTTGGTGGTGCATCAGTAAAAGACGCGGATAGTATCCGAAATGTAGCCCATATTGTAACACAGTATAAAACGAGCGAGTTAGTCGTTGTCGTCTCTGCCTTAGGTAAAACCACCAATGCATTAACCGAAGTTACCCAGCATTTTATTGACCAAACCGGACAAGCCTTTGCTTTATTGGACAAGGTAAAAGTGGCTCATCAACAGATTTTGGTTACGCTCTTCGGCACTTCCGATCACCCTGTTTTTGACGATATCGCCAATTGCTTCGTAGAAATCGAATGGATTCTAGAAGAAGAACCGCAGGATCCTTACGATTACCTCCACGACCAGATTGTCTCGACGGGGGAAATCGTATCTTCCAAGATCTTGGCTGCGTACTGCACACATATCGGCCTGCCGATCAAATGGATAGATGCACGGGATTACATCTTTACAGACAATACCTATCAGGAGGCCGAGGTGGACTGGGAGAAAACAGAAAACAAAATTCGCCGTGAACTGCCTACCCTGCTCGACGAGCAGATCCTTATCACACAAGGATTCATCGGTTCCACCTCCGAAAATTTCACCACAACACTAGGTCGGGAGGGTTCTGATTACTCCGCCGCTATCTTCGCCGCCTGCCTACAAGCAGACGATGTAACGATCTGGAAAGACGTACCGGGCGTCCTCAATGCTGATCCTAAGTGGTTTAACCCCACCGAACTCATTTCGGAAATGTCCTATACCGATGCCATCGAATTGACCTATTACGGTGCCACCGTTATCCATCCCAAGACCATCAAACCGCTTCAGAATAAAAAGATCACCCTGAATGTACGATCCTTCGTGCATCCCGAAGAGCCCGGAACACTGATCCGCACCACGAATAACGGCCTATGTATTCCATCTTTTATATTCAAGGTAAATCAGGTCTTTGTGCGTATACAACCGCGGGACTTTTCCTTCATCGTAGAAGATAACCTAAGCCACATATTTAACCTGTTTCATAGCCATCGGATAAAAATCAATATGATGCAAAACAGTGCCATCAGCTTTTTTGTCAGCATTGACGATACCGGTTCTAATATCGATAACCTACTGGAAGACCTGGAAAAACGCTATAAGGTCAACGTAGAAAAAGGTTTGGAACTTATTACGATTCGCTATTACAACCAAGAGACGATCGATCGCGTATTGGTCAATAAAGAAATCATCCGAGAACTAAAAGACAGTTACACCTGCCAGCTTCTAGTCAAAAATAAGACAAGCACATCGTGAACAAGCATATTTTAGCCACTGAAGTCCAAACGTTTATCCGGCAGCACGCTGGCGAAGACGTCAGCCGTATTGCCCTAAAAAAGAGCCCATTCGAGGAGGTCTCCTCTTCCGAACTCGCTCAGCAGGTACACGGCAGGCAGAAGGTGAGCCACAAAATACCCGAATGGCTCGAAGCAGACCACAGCCTGTATTTCCCAGAAAAGCTAAACCTAGAACAATGCTCTTCTGCGAAAACCGGGCAGTTCAAAGCCTCCCTCGTTGCTGCTGACTGTACTTTACTAGATTTAACAGGTGGATTTGGCGTAGATAGCTATTACTTCGCACAACAAGCAAAAAAAGTAACCCATTGCGAGATCAATCCCGAGCTCTCCCGAATCGTGGCGCACAACTTTCAGGTATTGGGCGTGGCCAACGTACAATTCCACCGTGGCGACAGTCTGGCGATCCTAACCTCATCCGATGAGCGGTATGACTACATTTATACCGATCCATCAAGACGCGTAAAAAATCAAAAGGTCTTCCGGCTAGAAGATTGCGAGCCGAACATCGTCTCGCATCAATCCTTATTTTTTTCCCATTCGGATACGCTCTTGACCAAACTAGCCCCGCTGCTTGATATCACGGGAGCATTAGCGGCATTGCCACATGTGAAAGAAGTGTATGTTATCAGCATAGCCAATGACTGTAAAGAACTATTGTTTGTGCAGCAGAAATCTTTTCAAGGCATCCCGACCATACATGCCGTGCGGCTGTCGGCCGCCCACCCATCTATCTTCACGTTTACTTATCAGCAGGAGAAAGAAGCAGCACCGAGCTGGGGAGCACCGACCAACTTTCTCTACGATCCTGACGTGGCCATTACCAAAGCCGGTGCCTTTAAATCAGTTGCCACGGCTTTCGATCTACAGAAACTTCATCCCCACAGCCATCTCTATACCAGTGATAAATTGGTTGCTGCCTTTCCCGGGCGCATCTTCAATATACAACAGGTGGTTCCATTTTCCATCTTTAAAAAGAACGTAGTCATCAGCAAAGCGAATGTCGTAACCAAAAACTTTCCGTTGAAAGTAGAAGATATCCGTAAGAAGTTCAAAATTAAAGATGGCGGCGAAGATTTTCTATATTTCACAACGTTGCATGATGAGCAGTTGGTGGTTATTTATGCGCGGCGAAATACGCAGTAGCCTTTTGTCAATTTAAAAAAGTCTTACCATTCCTCCTAATTTCATTTCTTCCATCCGTTACGGCTGTATATTCCATTTCCTGATAACGGAAGCTAAACTACAAACCCTCCGCACGAAAAAACAATAATGAGACAAAATGAGACTATTTAGTAATTAGCCTACCAAAAAACGCTTACGTATGGTTATTATTCGGAAATTGTTCGCTGAAAACCGCAGGAAGCTTCGAGATTGCCAGGAGACTTCTCCGGCGTTTTTCGGGTATTCTTCGGGTGTTCTTCGACTGGCAGTCGAAGAACACCCGAAGAAGTGTCGAACAACAGTCGAACCGGACTCGAACAGCTGTCGAAGCGCAGTCGAAGCCTTCCCGAAGCCGTCTCGAAGCAGCCTCGAACAGCAGTCGAAGCAGAGTCGAACAACAGTCGAACAGCAGTCGAAGCAGAGTCGAACAACAGTCGAACAGCAGTCGAAGAAATTGCTTTAAATAGTCTTACTTGCGGACATAGCATATCAAGCTGATAACATAATAAACAAACTCCTTTCCATTGTATTGCTATGCATGGCGCTATTTGTCCAATTCGCCTACGATAAAGTTCCAGATTGAGGTAATAGGCAGTTCTGGTAAGTCGTTCTATGGTTTCGGTCGGTCGGGAGGTGGTGTAAGCCATACATAAATTCGGCTCATCACCTTAAAATATATATTTATTTGAGGCACCATGCACTTTTCACCTTAAAATACACAGATTGGCAGTTATCAACCTTAAAATATTCTAATTTTTAAGGTAACAGGGTGTTTTTGACCTCAGAACTAGAGGGAATAAATCGGCAAACCTTAAAATCAGCACTTTTCGGGGGTCTAAGGGATCAGTAACTGGAGGCATATACCGAGTACTAGGATTAAATTGTTGGCGGTGAACAGTTGTTTTTTTGATAAATTGATTGGCTCGATTGAAGCTCCCGCGGAGAGAGCGGGATTGGTTCAGCCCCCTAGCGCCAACCAGAACCCTGAACCCACTGGTCCGAAACTCTAATCCTTTTTTGGAAGATTTGAGACGATTGAATCAACTAAAAGACAGTCCGTACCAATCTGATATACCCGTGAAAAATGTTAATCAATTTAAACCTAAACAGTCTCATGAAATAGACCTAACCAAAACTTGCTTATAGAAATTATACTTCAAATTATAATCATCTATATCTTGGGATTAGCGGTATAACATTGGAATATTATCACAGAAATATGGGATAGCATTATTAAATACGTCTAAACCTGACTTCAATCATCGTGTTTTTTCTTTAACCACAAACTAGCCTTTACTAACAGTATCAATACTGGCACTTCCACAAGAGGGCCGATAACACCCACAAATGCCTGTGGTGAATGAATACCGAATATTGCAATAGATACAGCTATCGCTAACTCAAAATTGTTTCCTGTGGCGGTAAATGCGATGGATACGTTTTTATCATAGGGAACGTTCAAGGATTTGTTCAAAAAGAAGCTGACGAAAAACATCAGCACGAAGTAAATGATTAACGGTACAGCGACCTTTACGACATCCATCGGTAACTCCAATATTTTATCACCTTTCAGACTGAACATCAATACAATTGTAAACAGCAACGCATATAAGGTAATTGGCGATATTTTGGGTATGAACTTTCTATTGTACCATTCTATACCCTTCGACTTTGTAAGTGCATAACGGCTAATAAAACCTGCGAAAAAAGGAATACCTAAATAAATCAGTACGCTTTCGGTTACATCTTTCATTGATACGCTTACATTGAAGTTGGCTAAGCCTAATTTGTTTGGCAATACATTGATGAACAGCCAAACAAAGAAACTATAGCTTATTATCTGAAAGATACTGTTCAGTGCGACCAATAATGCCGTATATTCCCTGTTCCCTTTTGCCAAGTCACTCCATACGATGACCATTGCGATACATCTTGCCAAGCCAATAAGTATCAGACCTGTCATATATTCGGGTTCGTTCCGTAGGAACAGAACGGCTAAACCAAACATCAATACCGTACCGATAACCCAATTCAGCAATAAAGATATGCCGATTACTTTGGTGTCCTTAAATGCTTTGGGCAACAGTGAATAATCAACCTTAGCCAACGGTGGGTACATCATCAGTATCAGACCAATCGCCAAAGGGATATTGGTCGTGCCTACGGATAGGGCATCGGTAGCATTGGAAATGCTCGGAAAGAAATGCCCCAACCCGATGCCTGTCGCCATCGCAAGAAATATCCATAAGGTAAGGTAACGGTCAAGGAATTTTAGTTTCGGTTGCATCGGCTAACTTTTAACCATTGAAAAAACATAGAATATCTCCTGAGCTATCTGCAAACTCCTTTCGCTATATACCTGTGCCTGTTCGGGCAAGCCGTCCGACATCTTGGGGTCTTCAAATGTAATGGGTATTCGTTTTTCCGCACCTGCGATGAAAGGGCACCCGCCGTCTGCTTGCGAACAGGTCATAATCGCGGCAAATGCCGATGTAGGATTGAAAGGACTATCGTATTTTTTGGAAAACCCAATGATGGGCAACGCATTATCGCTGTATTTTATGGCATATACAGGATTATTGCTTTCCTCAATCTTGAAAATATTAAATCCTTGATTGGTCAATGTTTCCGATACTTTCGGGAACAGTGCCGTTTCTTCCGTACCACCCGAATAGCAATGCACATTCGGAATATTGAAGTATGCACTCGCAACTTGCGCCCATATTTGTGCTAAATGGCTTCTGCGTGAATTATGCGTACAGATAAAATTGAGGTTTATATCCGCTCCGCTGTTCGTTTTTTGCTGTATAAAGTCTATCAGCGGTTGCAGTATCGTTGTGCGCTCTTCGCTTACGGTCTGGACGTCAATAATCCCCTTTATGGTTTCAGCTAAATTCTTATACATTACAGTTGGTCTTTAGTGTTTAGCAGCATCCTGAATTAGGCGTACAGCATGTGCTGCTCAACTCCGATAATTTTATTTTTTGTTTCTCCGCAGGGATACCACAAGCATCGCTTGCTAAACAAGCCGTCTGTTTGTTCTTTAGGATAAAGTACTTTCCGTCAAAACCCAAGTCAAACTTGCCAATCGTTTCATTTTGGTATTCCACCTCTATCTCGGCATCTTCGATGCCCAATTTTTCTTCCGACAGCTTGATAATGTTCAATAGCTTGGTCGGCTTTAGTCTGTGTTCGAAATCGTTGGCATCCCACAATTGGAAGTTTACCACCTTCTCTGTACGGACTACGCCTCCGCAATCAATAAAATGTTTGGTAATCTGTCCTACTTCCGTAACGTGGAAGTGTTCGGGAACAGATGTTCCGTCCGCTAACTGAAATTCAACATTGTCCAATGTTGGTAGGATTTCTTTGATATTTGATAGTTTCATAAAAGAAAGTAAGATTTGAAAATTTACATTAGTTATATATTGCAATATTACGATGATAAGGCTCAAAAAAATATTATGAACAGCAACTGGTTACTTTTACATTTTGATTGAAGAACGTATTAAACTCCTCTTGGACTTGTTTCCATAGTTTTTCATCAATGCAATAGCATACGGATCTTCCCTCGATTGTTCCTTGAATGATGCCCATGTTCTTTAACTCTTTTAAATGTTGTGAAATTGTAGCTTGTGCCAATCCCAATTCATCGACCAAATCATTGCAGATACAGGCTTTCTGATTGATGATGTATTGTAGAATGGCAACTCTTGCCGGATGCCCTAAGGCTTTAAAAAAAACAGCCAACTTGTTCTGTTCGTCTGTAAATATTTCTGATTTTGTAAGCCCCATTATCCTTACCTTAACATCGCAATATTACGATAATAAGTTTAAACTTAGAAAGAGTTTAGTGATTTTTTTTAAAGCAACCAAAGCCCTGAACCTTCTTCGGATCGAACCCTGCGGGTTCTCATCCCGCCGCGAGCAGGGCAACAAAGCTTAGCAACAAAAAAAGCTCCAACCTTTCGATTGAAGCTTTTGCGCGGAGAGAGCGGGATTGGTTCAGCCCCACACCCCCCAACCAAAGCCCTGAACCTTCTTCGGATCGAACCCTGCGGGTTCTCATCCCGCCGCGAGCAGGGCAGCAAAACTTAGCAATAAAAAAAAGCTCCAACCTTTAGATTGAAGCTTCTGCGGAGAGAGCGGGATTCGAACCCGCGGTACCGTTTCCAGTACGACAGTTTAGCAAACTGTTCCTTTCGGCCACTCAGGCACCTCTCCTCATTTGAGTAGTGCAAACATAACGCAAATATTTTAATCCGCAAAGCTTTAAAATCGTTTTTTTATCAAAAACCAATAAACATCTGAGGCTCAATTTAATTTTTTATATCACCTGTCGAAACGACCGTTTTCTTGTTGACATCATAGTCAATCCGTACATGGTAGATGCTCTTCAACATGGACTTGAAAATGTCTGAAACCTCCATGATATCGCGCATCGTGATATCTGAATTAATGAACTGGCGCTGGGTTATTTTATACTCCACGATTTTATCGACAAGATTATTGACGGATTCTTCTGTATGCTCTTTTAGCGCACGGGAGGCCGCTTCTACCGAATCGGCGATCATCAGCACGGCCGTTTCCTTAGAGAAGGGAACTGGTCCGGGATAGCGAAACAAATTTTCGTCTATCAATTTATCCGGATTGTTCTTGACGGCCATATTGTAAAAGTAATCGACTTTTGTGGTGCCGTGGTGGGTGCGTATGAAGTCGATAATCACCTCGGGGAGCTGGTTTTTCCGTGCCATTTCCATGCCCTTATGCACATGCGAGATGATGATTTGGGCGGATTGCTCCGGCGTAAGTTCCTCATGGGGATTGGCTTCGGTTTTCTGATTCTCGATAAAAAAGCGGGGATTGGACATCTTACCGATATCGTGATATAATGCTCCTGCCCGAATAAGCAAGGGATTTCCGCCTATCTTATAAATAGCTGCCTCTGCCAGATTCGCCACCTGTAGGGAGTGCTGAAAAGTGCCGGGCGCTTTAAGCGATAACTCCCTTAATAAGCGGGAGTTACTATTGGTCAACTCCATCAGTGTAAGATCGGAAACAATACCAAACAAGCGTTCGAATGCATATATTAAGGGGTAAGCTAAAAGCGTCAAGCCTACGCTTACAATAAAAGGAACAATATCTGTCCAATAAATGGTACTGATAGAACCGTTACGTGTCAAAACCAAACCGACATATGCAATGATATAGGTGGCTAATATGATAAGTGATGAGACTAAGAATTGCTCCCTTTTAACTAAGGTTCGGATACTATAGATCGCAACCATTCCGGTCATAAATTGCAAAAACACAAACTCAAAACTATTCGGTACAAAGAGCGCAGCCAACAAAACCATCAACAGGTGGATATTGAGTGCGACGCGGGTATCAAACAATACCCGAAAGATAATGGGAACGCTACAATATGGGATATAGTAGAGGTTCGGGATCTTCATGTTGATGGCCCAAGAAAGCACGCCCAACATACATATAATTACGATCAAGATGATAAAGAGCAGCCTGTTGCTTTCAAAAATAGTGGATCTAAAGAAGTATAGGAATACCATGAGCAGGGATACACACATCGAAATGACCACGAATTGGCCAAGCGTGACATACCCTTGATTGCCGCTGATTCGCGCCTCATCTTCAAACACTTTGCGTAAGGATGCAAGTTTTTGATAGGTCTCGTTACTGATAATTTTATCTTTCTCCGCAACAAGCTCCCCCTTTTGTACCATTCCGCGTGTACTTGAAATATTGGCCAAGGCATTCTGTTCCGCTTTGTTCGTGAGATTCTCATTAAATATATAATTGATCGTGACGTAATTTTTAAGCGTTTCCGCTAGCCAGGTCTTTTGATCAATTTTGTTATTTCGAGAAAGATTACTTTCCACATAGTCGTTGGCTGATTCGATGGTAAAAATATCAGCTGTATTTTTTTGCTGCGCCACATTGTCCTGTAACAGCGTGAAATTATATTCACTTTGTGATTGATCGACCTCCTCGGCATCCAACCCCTTGTTTTGATAGCGATTATTGAGGGAAATAACCCCCCGATTGTAAATATAATTGAGCAGTGCATTGCCGACAGCCCTGTAGGTTTCTTTATCCTGAGCGGATACCGAATCCATATGGGCTATCTCCCACTTCTCCCCGATGTCTATGTTAAACTGGTCAATTTGTTCTTTGCTGACAGTCGCGTTTAAATTGTAGATCGGCTGTACCGTTCGCAGAATCTGCTCCTTATCCTTATTTAACTCCTCCTGCGTTTTTAAAATAGCAAAGTTATAGGGAGATACGAGATTCTCGTGATTCCATACCTTCCCTTTCTCAAACTCGTATCGAAAACGCGGCTGTTTAGGCAGGAAAATACAAATCAATACAATTGCCAAAATAATCATGGCAGCTTTCACTATCAAAGAATTGTTTTGATGCTTATCACGAAGGTAGTTGATCTTGAGTTTAGCCACTTGCTTATTGTTTTGATGCTCTTTTATAGTTTTAAACAAACCTAAATAAAATGCGTTGAATTCACGAACCTAATTTTTTAACAGACTCGTGTAGACTTCTAAAAATAAACAAAACGCATCATAAACTTCTGTATCTTTGCAAAAAACACAACAACATGTCTATAACAAATCACCTGATAGCTCCGTCTGTTTTGGCGGCTGATTTTGCGAGACTCTATGAGGATATTCAAGTCGTCAATAATAGTGAAGCAGATTGGTTTCACATTGATATTATGGACGGTGTTTTCGTTCCCAATATCTCTTTTGGTTTCCCCGTTATGCAAGCTATCGCTAAACATGCAGCTAAGCCGTTGGACGTACATTTGATGATTGTCGATCCAGATCGCTATCTAAAACAATGTAAAGATTCCGGCGCTTCCGTGATCACCGTACATTACGAGGCTTGCACGCATCTCCATCGTACGCTGGCCGCTATTAAAGAACTGGGATGCAAAGCCGGCGTGGCTTTAAACCCGCATACACCGGTGGGTTTGCTGAAGGATATTATTCAGGATATTGACCTGGTATGTATTATGTCGGTCAACCCGGGTTTCGGCGGGCAAAAGTTTATCGAACAGACGTACGCGAAGATCAAAGAACTTCGGGCATTGTCGGCAGGGATAAACGATAGTTTAATGATTGAAATAGATGGCGGAGTTGGCACACACAATGCTGCCCGACTATTGGAAGCGGGGGCGGATATTTTAGTGGCAGGAAGCAGCGTTTTTGCGGCTCAAGATCCCGTAGAGGCTGTTCGGCTGTTGAAAAATGTGTCGCCAATGACGAAGCACGCCTAACTTGTTTGGATTTATTCCAAATTAGGAGTTAGACAGGTTTAAAGCTGTTTTAAACCTATTCTTTTTGTATTTTTGCTCTGATTGAAAAATCAGGCAACTGATTTAATTATAATAAAGTACATCAAATAATTAATTAAATAAATGGCTTTTGATATAGAAATGATTAAGAAGGTTTATAGCCAGTATGACGCGCGCATCGCTGCGGCACGTCAGGTGGTAAATAAGCCTTTGACACTATCAGAGAAAATTTTATATGCTCACTTGTGGGCAGGAAATGCAAGCGAAGCTTATGAGCGCGGTGCTTCATACGTAGATTTTGCTCCCGATCGGGTTGCTATGCAAGATGCTACGGCACAGATGGCTTTGTTGCAGTTTATGCAAGCTGGGCGTCCTAAAGTAGCTGTACCTTCTACCGTTCACTGTGATCACTTGATCCAGGCGAGAGATGGTGCTGAGCAAGATTTGACACGTGCAAAAAACGAAAGTTCGGAAGTATTTAACTTCTTATCTTCCGTTTCTAATAAATATGGAATAGGCTTCTGGAAACCAGGCGCAGGTATTATCCACCAAGTTGTTTTAGAAAACTATGCTTTTCCGGGCGGAATGATGATCGGAACGGATTCTCATACAGTGAATGCCGGTGGTTTAGGTATGGTGGCTATCGGTGTTGGTGGTGCAGATGCTTGTGATGTGATGGCTGGTTTACCATGGGAACTAAAATTCCCGAAATTGATCGGTGTGAAATTAACCGGTAAACTATCGGGATGGGTAGCTCCTAAGGATGTTATCTTGAAAGTTGCTGGTATCTTAACGGTAAAAGGTGGTACAGGCGCAATCGTTGAATATTTTGGCGAAGGTGCAGAATCACTTTCCTGTACAGGTAAAGGTACGATTTGTAACATGGGTGCGGAAATCGGCGCGACAACATCGACATTTGGTTATGACGAATCCATGGAGCGTTATTTAAGAGCTACTGGGCGTGCGGATGTAGCAGATGCTGCAAATGCGATCAAACACCACTTGACAGCAGACGCTGAGGTTTACGCAAATCCAGAGCAATATTTTGATCAATTAATCGAAATCAACTTATCGGAGTTAGAACCTTCTTTGAATGGTCCGTTCACGCCAGATTTGTATACACCAGTTTCGCGCATGCGTGAAGAAGCTGAGAAGAATGGCTGGCCACTAAAAGTAGAATGGGGATTGATTGGTTCTTGTACGAACTCTTCTTACGAAGATTTATCTCGTGCTGCTTCTATTGCCAAGCAAGCCATCGATAAAGGGCTGGAAACAAAAGCCGAGTTCGGTATCAACCCGGGTTCGGAGCAGGTGCGCTACACCGCGGATCGTGATGGTTTCTTGAAAACGTTTGAAGACTTGAACGCAACGATCTTTACGAATGCTTGTGGTCCTTGTATCGGTATGTGGGATCGTGCGGGTGCAGATAAACAAGAAAAAAATACGATCGTTCACTCGTTCAATAGAAACTTCGCGAAGCGTGCGGATGGTAACCCCAATACCTTTGCATTTGTAACCTCTCCTGAGATGGTTGCTGCCATTGCAATTTCGGGTAACTTAGGCTTCAACCCTGTTACAGACACCTTGATCAATAAAAACGGTGAGCAGGTAAAATTGGATCCACCTACAGGGGATGAATTGCCAGCAAAAGGTTTTGATGTGGAAGACCCTGGATATCAGGCGCCAGCAGCAGACGGATCTAGCGTAACCGTAGATGTATCGCCCACCTCTGATCGTCTTCAGTTATTAGAGCCATTCTCAGCATGGGAAAAAACAGATCTCCGTGGATTGAAACTTTTGATAAAAGCCAAAGGTAAATGTACAACCGATCACATTTCGATGGCAGGTCCTTGGTTGAAATATAGAGGTCATTTGGATAATATTTCCAATAACATGTTGATCGGTGCGGTTAACTACTTTAACGATAAAACAGATTTTGTTAAAAATCAGTTGACAGGCGAATATGGAGCGGTACCTGCGACGCAGCGTGCTTACAAAGCAGCTGGCATTGGTTCGATCGTTGTCGGCGATGAAAACTACGGTGAGGGCTCTTCTCGTGAACACGCTGCCATGGAACCTCGTCATTTAGGCGTACGTGCGGTGTTAGTAAAATCGTTTGCTCGTATCCACGAAACCAACTTGAAAAAACAAGGTATGTTGGGTTTAACGTTTCATGACAAAGATGATTACGACAAAATCCAAGAGAATGATACCATCGACATCGTTGGCTTAACGGAGTTCGCTCCTGGAAAACCATTGACAATTGTGTTAAATCACGCGGACGGCACGCAAGAGAGCATCTTAGCAAACCATACGTATAATGCACAGCAGATTGAGTGGTTTAAAGCTGGTGGCGCGTTGAATATTATTCGTGCAAACCAAGCATCATAAATTTAGGTGACAAGCCAAATGAAAGCCGCAGTTCTTGTAAGAGGATTGCGGCTTTTTAATTGGCCTTGTTTTGCCTTAAAGATTATTGATGCCGTCGTAAATTCTGTCAATATTTGTGACAAATAATAGCTGAAGCCGGACCGGTTATAAAGTAAATATACCGTTTTCTATCTCCTACGAAAACACAATGATACCGAGTATAATGCCAATGACCATAATCGCATACAGCAAAATCTCATTTGCGGCATATCGTTTATATCTGGTCCAAAAAGTATAGTCTTCTTGTTTTTCTTGTTCTTTCATGATTTACTTGTCGATGCAAATTCTAATATAAGTTGATTATCAACCACTTACAATTCATCGCATTATGGAAGCATCATATTGGTTAAAAAATGCACTTTTAGCGTATAAATAACGTTAAATAAAAATACGAAATATCCGACAATAAGTAAAGAATATATTATCCAATAAATAAACCAGCTAAATTAATACCGATATCAGCATAAAAAAAGCCTACAATTAAGTAAGCTTGACAATTGACTATTGAAAATCTTTATCAGTAACTCGATAGAGTAGTTGAATATTTAATTTATCATTACCATCTACCTCTTGTATAAATTTACCATTTATTGATAATCTTATTTGAAAATTACCTATACTTGATATTGACTGCCTATTCATAAAAAGTCTTATTTCATCACCAACTCTTACGTTATCTGAAAAGCTTTTTGAAGCATTGATAGTAAATCCCCTTTGCTCTTTTCTTGAGTTATCAAAATAACCTCCGTCAGTTTGACCAGCTGTAGCAAAGGTATATGTCGCACTTAAAGTTTTACCTGTATTATCTGGTTTAGATGTATCTTTACCGCATCCACTAATAAGAAAAAATGCGATAAAAATGTAGCAATAAAGCAATCTCATAAAAATTAAAATTAAAGTTAATAATCTTTTACAAAGATAGTTATTTCATCCCAAAAACTAACAGCATTTCAATATCTCTATGTTACATTCAAATCTCGGTATGTAGTAATTTTTCGAACTTTTTGATTCATCTACTATATGTGATATCTTTGTGCTATTCTTTACCCTTGGTAGGGAACCTACAAAGGTCTTGAACGTTGAACCCGCTAATCAACGTTCTTTTTCCCTCCTTTGGATCTCCTAATAACTGAATATATTGTTAACGATGTTGTAACAAATTTTGTAAATATTTGTTACAACAAAAACAGTATATCTACTTTCGAATAGCTGTCCAGAATTACACGTCGTTTGAAATAACAACCGTTTTTTGAACCCGTTTGTGACTGTCTTTCTTTGGAAAAACCCGAGAACATTCCTCATGATAAAACCGTCACAAAAGGCCATGTTTCTTTAAGATCGAAAATGGCTTTTAAAAAACCACGGAAGTAAAAACGACAAATTTATACTCCTCTGCTTTTTTGTATCTTTGGCAAATTCAAACAACTATACTTAAAACTGTTATGAAATATTCGTATTTAAAATTATTACCAATTTTGTTTTACTCGGTATTTTTACTAACTGGGTGTGAGTCTAGCAACGATATAAAACCAAAAAATGAAGAGACCGAGATTGAAGAAGAATATAGTCTAATCGGAGGATGGTTAATGGAGGGCACTACTCGTTATGGTCTCGATTTTAAGAACAATGGTGTCGTAATATGGAGACATAAACCTTATATGCCGAGCGAACTTAAATATGTGCATAAAGGGAATACACTTACTGTTAGTGAAAAAAAAGGAACAGTAACTTTCTCTGATGACGGTGACACAATTGTATTAAAAGGCTTCTCAGACATAAGTTCTTTTGGAGCGGAAGGCTCCGTAGGCCCCTATATCAATGGGACGTACATGCGGCAATAAATAAGTAATTGCCAGACCCGACTACTTAATCAAAAACAACATGTGATTCGTCTGCATTGTCTAAGTTTAAGCCCCTTCTCAATCCTCTAAAAAAAGGGTATCCGCCCGACCAAGTGCATATTGCTTAGTCTGAATACGAGGCGGATCTTTGTGTCATGAGCACAGAAGAAAAAAGAGAGAGGATGCTTTCGATGGTTGAGGATTGGAAAGCGAGCGGATTGACCCAAAAAGCATTTGGCCTATTGCACGGGATCAACGTTGCGACCGTGGGTTACTGGGTCGCCAAGTCCAAGTACCAGCAGTGTATATACGAACCGATACGTTTTTCTTACGTTTAGTGAATAAGGTTAAGTACTATCGTCTACATAATTATCGATTAGAATAATGGATGTTTTGGCACTTTTAATAATGTCGCTTACGAATGTATATGCGTCGAAAACTTGGCCGTCAAAATACACTCCACGTTGTGGCAGTTCATTATTTTCTAATGCCGAAAAGAGCTTGTTGAATTTTTGATCATGTTCTATCAATTTGTTTTCAATACCTGAAAGACGTAAATGCTGAAGCGTTTCCTGACCAACTAATTTCCTTAATTCTACAAAAGCATTCATAATTTGGATGCTGACTTTTACAGCAATATCACTTCGTAAGACCGCAGACAGCATCGCTACACCCTGCTCGGTAAAAGCATACGGATTTACAGCGGAATGTTTTAACGATTCGAACCGGTCGCAATTTGCGACCAGTTCATCTTTGTTACAGCATGTACCCCTTGTAATAATTGGTCTAGATTAATCATAAACAGGTTTTTTCAAACTTAAAACACTAATTCATGTCGAACTGAACGTCCTGCTCCTAAAACTTGTAATGCACCTATTTCATTCAAATGTTGTAAATCACGCGTTGCTGTAGCTTTAGATGTTTTGGCAATAGCCATATATTTTTTTGCAGTCATGCCGCCTTGAAAACCCTCCACACCAGCATCGAACATGCGATTAATCACTTTCTGTTGTCTTTCGTTCAATAATTGCTTGAAACTATCAAAATACTTAACCTTCTTCACCGTAAATTCAACCAACTGCTTTGCTTCTATTTGAGCTGTTAAAATTACCTTTCCGAAATAAAGGATCCAATCTGTAATATCCAATGTAGATTGTGCAGCTTTCAAAGCGTCATAGTATTGATTCTTATCCTTTTCTATAACTTTGGATATCGATAACAATACTGGACTTTGCAACGTATGTGACAATGTATATTCGGCTAATGCTCTACCGATTCTACCATTACCATCCTCAAAAGGATGAATACTTTCAAAATATAGATGTACGATAGCTGATTTGACGATGGCTTTACTGATCTTATCTAAATGACTTAAATTATCATTACTAAACCAATGTATAAAAGTCTGCATTTCTTGAGCTACAATTTCTGAAGGAGGCGCTTCATAATGCACCACTTCACGTCCATAAGCTCCAGAAACAACTTGCATAGGTTCTGATCCCTCACGCCATTGTCCCGCATTTATCGTCAAAAATGATTCCATCAAAATTTTATGCCAGTTCAAAATCATGTCAAGAGACAAATCATTAAGGTATGACTCTCGAACCTCGGTCATTAATCTTGCCATACCCGCTACACGTTTATCCGTAACTTTAATATCTGATCGCAAACCTAAATTACGTTTGATGGAGGACATCATATCGATACGGCTCATATATTCTCCTTCAATTTCAGAGGATTTAATTGCTTCAGAAATAAGAATCTCAATAATAGTTTCCTGCTTCAAATCATCATTCAAACCTGTAATTAAACCATTTACCACCCCCAACTCTTCAGCAAAAGAAATGGAGATCGTTTGAAGATTTTCAAGCGTAAACCTAAAATTAGGCCAGTCTTTATATTGCCAATTATACATATTGAGCCGATTCAAATAAACATTCAACTCAAATATAGCAAAAATTTGAGCCGATTAAAGGAAATAATCGGCTCAATAGAACTAAAAAATTAATTTACCCTCCCTAAGAATCACTTTAGCATTAAGATTAAAACCACCAGTGACCAATTTTTTGACTGAACAGCCCTCATCGCTTGACCACCGTGGTTGGATATTAAAATTAACAACAACCTCTATATGTTTCTGCCTTATGCAACTACTTCCCGATACAAAAAATGTTATCTATTGATTTACAGGTGATTAAATTTAAAAAAGTACAGATTGCATACAAACCATGTTACATTCAAATCTTGGTATGCAGTAATTTTTCGATGAAGATTGCTTTTATTCCTACTCAGAACATATATGCAACCATCTGTTTAGGAATGACTATCGACACAAAAATCATAAATACAGTTATTAAAGTAGAACTTAAAATCAATTTATGAAGTCCATACACTCAATTCACATGAGCTAACATCTTTTAGAAACGCTTCACTACTCGAAAGTAAAATTTTTATGCGCTTAAATGCTTCTTCTTGTTGAACTGATAAATTCTTCGTCTTTAAACCTGGCTGAACAATAGTTATTTCAACCGGTATAACTGGGCTTGTAAATGCACCTAAGATTTCCTTTATTTCATCAAGTGTTCCTTTTTTTAGCTTCCTATGACTGTCATTTTTATCAGCTCTTTCATAAATTTGATTTAATAACAATTTCCTATTTGCCCAATTCACCGATTTAGTAGCTTGTCCTGCCACTTCATAATTATCATTTATGCTGCAATTTGGGACTTCTCCGCTTTGTTTTTTACAATGAAAAAACTGCACCTTCCCTTTTTTAAAACCAATAACATCAGCTATTTCTAGTGAGCCATGATCATAAAACACAACATCATATATTTTCTTAGCTTCCTCAATTATATATTCATGAATTGAAATTCTGTTATCATTTTGTAACTTATTTCTCTCAATATCATCCCTTGAAAAAAATTCCTTTTTTAAATTAACTTCTTTAGGCCAATTATGTCTAATTAGTTTTTTTTCCTCTATAGTTCCAATTTCTTTTCCAAACTCGTAGAAAACTCGTCCGTCTTGTTTAGATAAATCCTCATAATACAAATGAATAGGGTCTTCGGCTAAAAGCGTAAGAAATGCTTTATCTGTAGTAAAACTTTCACCTCTTTTAATCGCTAATGTATGTTCTGTTTCTGGATGATAATTAAAACAAATCTTAGGCTTTAAAGAATAGTAAATCTTCGCATGATGATCATTTTTTGAAATTTGCAGACAAATTAAATCTTTAAGCTTTTCAATAACGTGGATATCACAAGAACAAACAAGTGCAGATTCTGCTGGTTCACCATGTTCATTCAGGAAGTATACCGAAGTTAATTTATGATAAAAACCTGGCGCCCAATCTGCAAAGAAAACTTCCTTATCTGCAAATTGATCTACAACTTTTCCACTATCAAGCTCTGATAATGGAGCATGTAGATTATCCATCTCTGGATCACCGATTTTTTTACTTAAAAAGTCTAACCATCCGGTTAGGTATTTAATCTTATTATCTTCTAAAGTCCAGATTTTAGATGCAGGACTTATCCCAACCATCATCTCTTTACCTAACAACGGCTCAAAACCTCCTCCAAATGAATGCCCCCTTGTATAACTATATTTGTCTGTTGGAAGAACACTTTTCTGCGCTTGAGACCCTAAAATGTTCTTATAAGATTCGGTATTCCCTTTTGTCTTACGGCTTTTCATTCCGACATTATACAATTTTGTTTCCTTCCAACCAGCCATTACACGTTTTAGATATGGTAGAGGGATTTTATCATGTAAGACACCCGTCAATAAATATTGCTCTACAATGTGTTCATATAATTCATTTTCTTTAATTGTTGAACAGATATATAGTAATCGATTATCTCTATTAAAATAGACAATTACCAATTCATTTTTAACATCTTTAAGTTGATCATCCTTTTGATACCATGCCGGCGTCTTTAATTCAGAAACTATAAAAACTGCTACATCAAATTCGTTACTTACTTGATGATGACGAACTAATGGGTTTTTCAATAAGCTTGTTCCATTAAAATCTATTTCTACAGATATATCAATTAGCTCTTCTGCATTTTCGGCTTCAAATAAAGCGTTTTCAGCAGGCGGAATTATCTGATATGCCTTTACATGAAAAAAAGGTTTTAAATCGTCATTATCTACCTGTAACAGTTCTTCTATATCATAATCAAATAAGGGAGTTGGTTCTGTTAAATCTTCAAAGGAGTCAAAAAAATCTTGCTCATCTTCAGTTTTTTGAATTTTTGCTTTGTGCAAATCAGGCAATACAATTGACCAGTCTTTAGTATCATTTTTAAATAACTGATAGGATTCTATTTCAAACTCATGTTGTCCGGCAACTACTTTTGCTACATTCCCATCTTCGATGTTTGTTCTAGATATTCTGCCTACAAATTGTAAGGTAATGGCCAATGATTTATGTGGTACGTGAACCGCTGCTATTTTTAGTGCTGGAAAGTCATACCCTTCGCCCATCATATTAACACAAATTACACCATCAATTTTTCCAGAACGCAGTTTAGAAATACGGCTCCTAATAAATTTTTCAGATAGTTTACTATGTATAACCTCTAACACTAAGTCCGTGTGCTCTTTATAGATTGCATTTAACTTATTTGCCGCAGTCCTACTATCGGTTCTTATGATAATTTTATGTTCATCATTTGTTCTTTGTTTATAAATTTCTGCTGCCTTCTTTGCAATAGCAATATTTTTATCATCCTGAGAGTCATGATCATTTGTCATCACGGGAACAAAGTCAATTCTGCTGAACAACTTGTTTTCATAAGCTTGCTTAAGCGGATAGCTATATACTAATCTAGCTTTTATATCTTTTTTATCTCTCCTAAACGGTGTTGCTGTTAATAAAACTTGTTTGGCTGATATATACCTATTCAAAATCTCCTGCCATGAGCTTGCTCTACTATGATGAGCTTCATCAACAAATAAAAGATCAAATTCTACATTATCAACTGGATCTGCAGGCGTTGGTATTTTTGTTAACGTTCCTGGAATACCTACAATAACATCATTTTCATCGCACGTCTTTTTCCATTCAAGGGGGTCATTGATTTCACCTATTACTTCATAAACTTTAGGCAGGTATTCTTTGTTAATTATACATTTTGAAACTAATAATTCTGGATTTCTAAATTGATTAGCAATTTGCGCACGAACTAATTGGCTTGGAGTAATAACCAATACCTTCTTTCCTTTCAATGCATAACTAAGTAAAATCATCACAGCCGTTTTGCCTGTACCTGTCGGCATTGTAACCAACGCCGGTTGACTCTTTGTACTAAAATGCGCGATGACTGCCCCAACAGCAGCTATTTGATTAGCATATAGATCTTGCTTGCCTTCAGTCTCTGAGAAAAGATTAATATGCGGCGCTCCATCAATAAATACACTCATAATTGGTTGCGTTTAAATTGGTTAGCTCTCCCTAATAATACTCCTTGATATACTCATACGCTCTTTGAAACAACATTTCATTCTTATGAAGCTGGTATTTTAGCAATGCTTTTCGCAACGATTTTTGTATTTCTCTTTCGCCAGCGGCTGTTGTCTGCCAGCCCGGAAATCGAACGACACGAACGATATCATCAATATCTTTAACGATACGCTCCACTACAGCGGGAGTTTGGTCCGTTTTGAGCTCGATAAACAATTCTGTCAATGCAGCTTGTGGTGTCTTCTCCAACAATTCCGCTTCGTGATCCTTCTCCGCTTGGAGCGTATCTTTTGCTAGTTTACACAGTTCTTTAACAAACTCGATGGAGGTAATTAAACCTTGCTCGGCTTTTGCTCGTAAATCTTCCAGACGTTCACTCAGTTTTCGAAACTGAGGATTCCCACCATGCTTTTTAAACCGATTGACAAGAATGTCTTCAATTTTCTTCGCATCTTTTGGATCTGGGTTATTGAAGATATTATCAATTACGTCGGCATCCAAGACAAATTCTTCCAGATCATGTACCTCTCCGACGGTGATGTTTTCGTGTATCAATCTTGTCGTCTCAGCACCTAAAGTCAACCATAGCAATTTACCGGTATGATCCGAGGCTGGTTTTACAGAAGCATATACCTGCGACAACCAACGATAATCTGCTTGATAAGGATCCAATACTCGGTCGGGTGAAAGCGACTCCCAGACGTTCATCAGCAATTTGAAATCGTTCGCAAACGCGTCTTTTAATTCATCCGTTCGAATAGCATTTTGAGCCGCTTCCAAACCTTCAAACCCCTCCAGAGAGCGGTCTATACCTTCAAAATGAGTAAGCGCGTTGTGCATCAGACCGGGTAATTTGTCTTTAAGCTCATTCAGATTCGTCACGATGGATTGCATCGTTTTATCATCAAATTGCAGAGCTTTTGCAGCATCATCAAAAATTCCGAAGTAATCCACGATTCTGCCAAAATGCTTATTCGGATATAGCCTGTTTGTTCGACAGATGGCCTGCAATAACGTGACATCCTTGATTGATTTATCCAAATAAAGTGTCTGTAATATAGGCGCATCAAATCCAGTCAAAAGCTTTGCTGTGACGATGATGAATTTTAAAGGCGACTCAGGCTTGTTAAACTCCTCGACAACTTTCTCTTGCTGCGATTTATCCACCGCCCATTTATCTTTAAACTCCTTCGGATCGTTTGCAGTGGTCGAAATAACAACCTTGCTGGCTTCCTCCGGAAAATACTTGTCCAATTCTTCCTTATATTGCACGCAAGCATATCGATCCGGTGTTACGATCATCGCTTTGAAACCATGAGGTTCTACTTTTTCCCGGAAATGTTTAGCTATATCGGCCACAATTTTGCCTACACGTTCAGGTGCCTTTAGAAAGGCTGCCATACGTGCAGACTTTTTATTGAGTAAATCAGCATCTTCGTCTGTCAAGTCCGCTGCTGATTTGAGTGCTTCAAAAGCCTCATCCAATAATTCCTTATTCAAGTGTACGTCAACCAGCCGAGGTTCAAAGTGTAACGGTAATGTAGCGCCATCCCGAATAGAGTCTTGGAAGGTATATCGCGATAAATAACCACCATTATCCGTTTCTGATCCAAAAGCCCAAAAGGTATTTTTGTCCGCTCGATTGACCGGCGTCCCCGTAAGCCCAAACAAGAATGCATTTGGTAAAGCGGCACGCATCTGTCGGCCTAAATCACCCTCCTGCGTACGATGGGCTTCATCAACCAGTACTATAATGTTTTCGCGTGTATTCATATTGGGTTTGGCATCCCGGAATTTATGAATCATGGAGACGATAATCTTACGGGTATCACGTTCCAATAAACGCTGCAATTCGCTTATGCTCTCCGTTGTCACGACATTGGCAATATCTGCCGCATTGAATGTACCCGATATTTGTGTATCCAAGTCTGTACGATCCACTAAAATAAGTACGGTCGGACTTTTCAATTCCGTCGTATTTCTTAATTTCTGTGCCGCATAAACCATCAAAAAGGATTTTCCGGATCCCTGAAAATGCCAAATCAATCCCTTCTTAACCTTTCCGTCCAACACACGCTCAACAATCTTATTAGCTCCTTCGTATTGCTGGAAACGTGGCAAAATTTTAATCAGCTGTTTTCTTTTGTTGGTGCTGAACAAACTAAAATTCTTGAGTATATCTAATAACCGCGCTGGCTTCAGAAGATCATTCATTTCAAGGGCTACATCACCAATCCCCAGAAATTTACTTACGCGATCTTCTTCCAGATCCATACGCCAAGGTCCCCAAAATTGCAATGGTGTACGTATTCCACCGTATCCAAAGGATTTTCCCTCGGTAGCAAAATTGAGAATATTAGGCACAAACAATTGCGGAATCGAATTTTCATAAACTTCCACAATCTCATGAGCACCGTCTAGCCACGATATCGATGGTCGAATAGGTGTTTTAAGTTCACCTACAACCACTGGAATACCATTTACAAATAAAACAATATCGGGTATTTTGGTTTCCCGGGCATAAACGCGTAATTGATTGGTAATGATGTATTCGTTATTATCTAAATTCTTAAAATCTATGAGTTGAATGGGAATGTGCTGATTGTTTTCGCCAAAGGGCATAGATTCGTCGCCACACATCCATTTTTGAAAAGCTTGATTGGCACGCACCAAACCAATTTGCCCTACCGAAAGTAATATCGCACGCAATTTGTAGATCACTTCGTCTGCCAAAGCGGGATTAGCAGCTATAGCAGGATTTAAGCGTTGTAAGGCTTGATGTAAATTGCCTTCCAACAACACCTCGTTAACCCCACGCTTTAAATCTTGTGGCGCTACATATTGCCAAAGTTTACCATAAGACAAACTTGACTCTTGCAGTACCGAAGCTGCGCTGAAAACATACCCCGATAATTCTTTGATGACAAATGCTTCTACCGTATTACTTTCGTTGAATTTCATAAGTTAACAGCTTAGTAATTTATTAAAATAGTTTTTTACTTCTGAAGATACATTAGAAGTAAAGATTTCAAAATTTTTTTCTGTAATAATAATATTATAATGTCTTGCTCTACTTGTAGATACATTAAGACGATTCTTATCAAACAGAAACTGTGGACTATTTCCAATTCTTAATAAAGTAAATACAATATCCACAGTCATACCTTGAACTCTATCAATCGTCTCAACCAAAAGCTTTCCTTTATTTTTTACCAACAGGTCGGACAATCCCAATTGCAATACCATGACATCTTCTTTGTAAGGCGACAATACAGCTATTTCAACATTATTTGATTCTGAAAGCCTTCGTATTAAGTCCTTCATTTGTGGCAAGAATACCTTTAAATCATATATTTCTGAAAACTTATTAAGCTTCCAAAGAGCGGTTGTGTTATGTACATTAAACAAATGCAAATAATCATCATTAATAATAATATCTAAAGGCTTGCTTCCTTTTGATTTCAACTGATTACCATAAAATGAATTCGTTAACCAAGTATTAAATTCATTTAATCTAAAAGTTTCGTCAAGTAAATAATAAGAACTATTTGGTTTATGCATCCAAATTTCCAATCCATTAATCAATTTGTCAATTTTCAAATGTATATCAGATCTTTTCCCTGGATTCAAAACTATTGGAGTCAACTGATTTGGATCACCAATGATAATAACTTTTTTTGCTAATAATGAAAATGCTTGTATAGTAGTGAAAAATGCTTGTGAAGCCTCTTCAATTATCAATATATCAAATATTGGATTATTGGATTGTAAATGAACTATTTTTTCAGATAGTTTATAATAAGTTGTCAACTGTACAAAAGATTCTGGCACCGAATTTTCATCAAAAATTCGAAGAAAAGAAAGTTCTTTTTTCTCATTCATTGATAAATTAGTTTTATACACCAAATTCTCAATGGAACTTCCTTTCAATTTCTTAGCTAATTCCACTAAAGCTTTGTTCGTCAAAGCAGTTACACATATTCTTTTACCAGTTGCAATTTTTTCAAGAATATTGGCTACTAAAGTTGATTTACCTGTTCCTGGTGGGCCCTGAATAATTATTTCATCCGTTTTTTGTAGTTCGTCAATTATAGTTAATACCTTATCTTCGCCAAATGCATTTTGATTTAGCCGTTTAGTAGGTATAAAATCTAAGAAATTAATAGAAGCATTATCTTCTGTAAATTTTTCCAACCGTTTTAGATACCTATAAGGGGGTTCCGTTTTTCCAATTAAAACATTTACAATTGCCCGTTTTTGTTTCTCCAATTTTAGTTTATCAAAATAATCAGCTGGTGCTCCAGAAAAAGAAATATCCACATAGTCGTTAGTACTATCCAATATATAAATTGATTGAACACTATTTTCACCTGTACTTATGACTTCTTTTTTTTGCACAAATTCTTTGAATCTAAGCTGAGGTCCTACTGTAGACTGATCCAAAAAATAATACATAGTATACATTGAATTTAATCGAACTGCTACATCAGCTGGAAAACGGATAATAACATTTCCCCTAAGTTCGTCTAAGCCTTGTAACTCGCCAAGAGCACAATCATGTTGTTCAATAAGAGTTTGTAAATGGGAATTATAATATAATTCCCATTCGCGACTTAACTCTACTAATTGCCATCTATAAAATTGTACTTGTAACTCTACTGGTATCATAATTAAATTGGCAGTTCATCAAATATGGATTTATATTCTGGATCCTTATTAAGTCTTAGGATCATAGAAGCAGATACCGTATTATTATATTGATACTCATTAATGGTCTTTCCACTGAAATAACTACCAATAATCTCTTTTCTATGTTCAGCATTATCAGCAGAAATTTTAAATATTACATTTTTATCCTGTTCTACCAAAGACTTAACATCTTCAATGATGATCAATTCACCGCGTTTAGATAAGCAATAAATAATAGAAGGCACCTCAATCATTGCATTCCATAATTGAATAGAAACAAATAATAAATTCTGACGCGCCGAACGCGGATATATCCTAGTTGGAGTCCCATTTATAGATAATGTGAAATAAGTTTTATTCATTACATTCTCAATATCAGACTGAACTGCGGATAAATCATAACCTTTATCTTCATAATGACGAATAGCCTTAAATGTAGCTAAGGCATTCCATATTCTTCTATCTGACTTGGATAAGTCTAAACCAAATAACTTAGCAAAGGCTTTCTCCTCCTCTTCACTTAATCCATATTTAGATTTCTTATCCTCAGATTTTTCATCTATTTTCTTTTTATAGTAATGTTTTTGCTGAATTATACTTCTGAATATATCCAATGACATGTTATTCAAATTAAAAGGAATATTTTCAGCTTCGTTTTTACAAATGAAGTAACTATTATTACTACTATTATAATAAGAAGTCTCATCAGATTCTATCTCATCAGCCAAAATCAAATCCTCAAAAGTTACTTTTAATGGGATATACTCATAGGACAGGATGTAAATAGGATTTTGTGACTTCAGATACCAATCATTATAGTAATCGGCATCATACAATTCACCGTTACTAATCATAGCTTCTAAATTAACGTTTGACTCTATCTTTATATCATTAACTCTATTTCTATACGTTGTAGGTAAAATCAGATTTTCAGGAATAAATGCATAACCTTTACGTTGTATATAATCGCTTATTTTCTCAATAAATTCATCATGATTTTTATACTTATAAAATTTTGCAATATTAGAAATATCTGAAAATATAAGTTCTTGTTTTTCATAGGATATTATAGGATAATAAAAATTACAATCTTGTTGGAGATTTTGACTAGATAAATTATTATAAAAAGAAATTATAAACTTGTAAACCTGCTCATTGAAAGTATTCGAAACTATAGACCTTTGAATGAATTGTGTCGTATTCTCAAATAATTTTAAATCTCTATTTAATGTAGAAACACAGGCCTCAGCGTCAGAATATTGACCTTTTTTCAAAAATGTTCTAAGCTTATAATGTGCATTACTTTCACCATAACATCCGCAATTAACTAGGTATTGTAATTTAGTAACTTCTGAATTAGCCCAACTTTTAAGTAAGCTGCTTAACTTTTCATTTTCAAATAATACACTCTCATCTTGCACTGCGAAAGTATTTTTATCAATTAGATAAATATCTTGACCATTTACATGATATCTAAAGTTGGTATGTGCAATGCCTGCATTATACAATAAATTAAGAATGTTTATTTTATCAGTGTCACTTAATGACACGGTTGCTCTTTCTAATTTAAATAAGTTCTTTTTGTTTATCCAATTCTCAATAACCAAATAAAGAAATTGATCATCATTTAAAGTAATAAAATTACCTTTTATATAGCTCATTATATGGCTAGATGGATATACTTTTAGCTCAAAGATTTTACCTCGTATTGTTTCCTTCAAATCAATTTCATTGGCTGGCAATAAGTTTAAAAATAGTTCTAATAAATTATTTTTAGTACTTAGATTGTTAACCAACGATAGTAAATTGAAAGTTTTTATTATTGATTGCCCTGTCGCATTTTGATAAGAAATCTCTACTTCATCTTTCCAAAGTTCGCCATCGATGACATCACTATTAATTTTAATTTTCTTAGCTAATTTTTTATAGATATTAGCGTCAGTGAGTGCATCATTGATGAATCTTTTCAAAAATCTAACCTCCACCTGATCAGAATCATATTGAATAGTACTTGAAAAAAGTAGATTAAAATTAGCATCATCTAACAAAGATGTAAATGATTTTAATTCTTTAATATATTCTGTAGGTAGCTCTTTCACTTCAGTAGAAGCTATAAATAGTGCATTATAGTTAGATGAGTAAGAAAAATTTTCATTATTATAAAGCTCATTCAAAGGCTTAAACTCACCTAAATTATCTTTATACCAAGGCAATTTAGCTACCGTTTTTATATCTACTCCCGAAATATTTCTTAAAACATTCAATACCAAAACTCTATCCGAAATAGAAAGCTCATTTAGCTTGTTCTTAAAAACATCTACCAGTTTAGAATAATATTGCGCACCCTTTGAGATATAAGTATTTTCACGTATTATCTTACCAAGATGCGGATAATTCGCATAATTGTCGTTGGCAATCTTTGAGGAATTTTTTGTTAGTAACGATAAGATAGGTTCAAGAATATCATCTTTCAGAAACAATTGATTTGACAACTCAACAACTTCAACTAGAGAAAATAACTCCGACCCAAAACGAATAAATTTTACAAACTTTAAAGTATCGTAATCTAGCTTTGAGGACTCAATCCAATGTAGAAATTTTAAATATCGCTCTCGATCAAATTGTTTTATCCTTTCATTTAGTACTGCTACAGACGCTTCATCCTTAAAAAAAGTGAACAAACTCTTATTATCTACAACTTCTATATTGAGGTAGGCTATACTTAATTCAGTAGTATTAATATTCCAATTTACTAGCTTCTTATTACTCTTAACAAACGCTAAAAATTCACGAGGTGATAAAATTGATGAAAATCCAGTCTTATCAAAGATAGCCTCCGAACAGGTTACAAAACTTCGATCGGAAGTCTGAAT
This sequence comes from Sphingobacterium sp. FBM7-1, assembly GCF_020687765.1. Lineage (GTDB taxonomy): Bacteria > Bacteroidota > Bacteroidia > Sphingobacteriales > Sphingobacteriaceae > Sphingobacterium. Next base: position 614,311 of record NZ_JAJEWJ010000001.1, read on the forward strand.
ACATGCAATTTCTTTTATTCCTTTCTTCAAGCCTCTATTAAATGCCTTATTAATATCTCTACGGTCAGAATTATTTTCATCTAACAAGTTTCTCGGTAATATTTTTAAATACGAGCTTGTGAATTTTTTTTTACCTAAATGTTCAGCCCATTTGATTAGGGAGTAACCAATATGATAGAATAAGTAATGGTTCCATATATTTTCAGCTAAAATACCTTCACGATCTGTCTTAGATACAAAATCGGCATTAACAATGAATGGAAACTTATAATTATAATCAGATGTTGGCAAGTAATTGTATAATATAGATTCCGATTCTTTTACAGGTTCAATATTTCTATCGTCAATTTTCTTTACAGCAAAAGAAAGTGTCGTTTCTTTTAATTTACCAAGTTTTTCAGGTATATTTTCTAAAATTTTACCTTCCGAGTTTTTAAAAACCCATTTACCTTCTTCAACTTCAACATGCTGTAAATCAAAACCAGCCATATTAAAAGCTTCATTATTTATTAAGATATCATCTTGATAAGATGCATATACAGACTCCTGAATATCATTAGCAAATACCTGTGTTTCATCTGCTGTCTTGACCACCTCTATAGATGTCTCGATACCTCTAGGGTCTGTATAATGAATCTTTTTGGTATGACGTAGAAATAGTAAGAATCTAGGATCCTTCACTAATTCACGGATCATTTCATCGTACTTTTTTTCATTTATTTTAGCTTCGCCTACACCTAAAGCAATATTTACATTTTTATTTGTTTGTATATAAGGTGCTAAGTCAGCTGGATAATCTTTGAGATCAATCCATATAGGTTTAATTTGCCACGGAATATTATCCGTATTGGTAAATTTATCTTCTTGCCCCCTATAGTCTATAAAAAATTGCTTTCTAGCTTCATCCGTTAGTTTAGACCAATAGGGCTCATATAATTTTTTAAAATCTTTATATATGCTTGCAGTCTTATCAAACTTAAAACTATAGTCTCGTGAGTAGATATATACTTGATCACTATCAGAGAAAACTGACTTAAATCCTATTCCTTTATAACCTGTTTTAGTCTCATCATTCTTTTTCGTACTCTGAGCAGCATCAGAAATGGCTTTTACATTCGCTCTATTAAAGTATAATCCAGTATGTTGGAATACAAAGTAATCTTTTAATAGCTGAATGTTTATTTCCACATCTTTACCTTTAACAGGCATATCATCAGCATTTTGTATCAGCTCAAACACAAATCGTTTGGTTTGAGTATATAGCTCTAGCTGATTTAATTTCAACTGACTAGCAATCGAAGCTGCATCTCCAGGATTTTCCCCTTTCTTTCCAAACCAAGTAGCTATAAATTCTTTTGCGGATACATTATTAGTTGTTTGCTCAATAATATCGATATCAACAACTTTAACTTTAAATGGATGATTATATTTTATTCTATTTTCATCCTTATCAAGATCTAATTTGATTTGATAAGAATTTCCATCCTTTAACCCTTTTAATAAAGGAATATACAATTTAACATCACGCTTATATCTATAATTATCAAGTTTTGGAAATAATAAATTACTATCATTAGATTTAACTTGAAAATAACCATGCGGTTTCTGTCCCTGCTTTAATTCCTTATTTTCTTCAAAAATTGCAATAAAAGTTAATGATTCATTTTTCCAATAACTTTTTAAAGTTTGTAAAGCTTCTTCTCTCGAGATCATAATTTAGGTTATATGTTAGTAGTAGTTTATTTTTATTTAGGTGCTTCTCCTTTTAAAACACCTGATTGATCAACGCCTTTTGCAAAGCCTTTGAAGATTGAAGTTTGGATTTTAATTGGTCAATACTTTTAAATATCGTTTCCATCTCAACTGCTATTCCATTTTGTATAGAAATATCCAATAAAGGAATTCTAATTTTTTTTAAATCTTCAGGGTATATATGAGCTACTGTTGCACCTGTTCCCATTTTATTAAGTTGTAATCTAATTATAAGGGAATTAAGTAAGTATGACAAATAAACAGAATTTATTTTCTTCGTATCAGGTCGGAAAATAATAGTATCTCCTCCAGCGTACGCTTCAAAATCATCAACAAAGCAAACACTTTTTCCTATTTCGGTGATAGTTTCTCCCGAACCTGCAAAAACAATATCTCCTTTATTTAACTGTAAAGAGGTATTTGCCACATCTTCACTAATAAATGATCTAAACTTTCTAATTACTATATGATGATTAGTATAAATTTCTCCATATCTAATACAAGGTATACCTGACTCAATTACATCATCTTTAGAAATTCCTTTACCTTTCAAGAATGTTCCAAAATCTTTCAATAAACCTAAGCCTAATTTCTTATTTAAATTATCTAGAATACCTGTAATGGTTGATCCCTCAATATTAAAATCTATAATTTTAGATAAAAATAAATTCTGTATATTTTTCTCCAACCTCTCCAACACTTCCAAATCATTTTCAATCACGGTATCCATTGCCCATAATAATTCGGCTAATTCGGCTTGTTGTTCTTTGGGTGGAAGAAGGAATTCGTAGTTGGCAAGGTCCTTCCAATTGATATACGGATTTACAGATCCTTTAGAATGCATAATTGAATGTTCTGTAAATTTATCGGATAGCATTAAAAAAGGTAAAAGCCTCTTGTCTATAACATTTTCTTTTGCATTAATTACAAATGTTGTGTTCGAAGTAATACCTTCAAAATGTGCTACGGCTACTTTTTTTAGATAAGTACGTCTTGAACCATATAATATGTCCCCTTCTTTAAAATGTCGAATAAAAGCAGGACCAAGATATTCATCAGTAAGTTCACCAAACTCACGTATATGAACATCTTCAGAATTCATGTGTTCCCCTTTTACATAATATCTTAAATCTGTATTATCTCTATCAACAGTACCTTTCATTTGAATGGCAACATCCCCAAAGTTTACTTTACTCCAGTTCGATTTATCAATATTAATTTCCATTCAATAACTTTTCTATGTTTGTTTTTAAAGATTCTGATTTCACTAACCAATCAGTATATATTTCACTTATATTTTCTGTCTTTACATTTTCAGTTTTTACATAAAATGAAATATTTAAGTTACCCGAAAATTTATCTAAGATTTCATCATTAGAAACCACTTTTGAATAACCTTCTACATTCTCAAATGCAACAAACGATTGATATAACTTCTCAATATTTTCGTTAGTTAAGTGTGCTTGTCCTTTATTTTGGACCACATCATTTTTCCCATCAACAAATAATATTTTCCCTTTTCTATCCGCTGGTTTATTATTATTTCCAACTAGAATCATCGCCTCCATTGGAGAGTTATAAAATAAATTAGGACCAACTCCTATTACGGCTTCAATAACATCATCTTTAATCATATTTCGACGCATCTCAGCTTCTGCATCTCTAAATAAGATTCCGTGCGGCCACAAAATTGCAAAACGTCCGTTGTTGGTATCCAACGATTTTTGAATGTGTTGCTGAAACGCATAATCTGCACATCCTTGTGGAGGTGTTCCCCAAAGATTTCGCCCCCAAGGATCGTTGACAAAAGCATCACGGTTCCAAGATTTAATGGAATATGGCGGATTGGCCAAGATTACATTAAAGGTCTTGAGTTGGTCGTTTTCCAACAAACCCGGTTCAGCCAAAGTATCGCCTCGCACAATTTTAAACTCCTCAATCCCGTGCATAAACATGTTCATGCGCGCAATGGCAGAGGTAATCAAGTTAATCTCTTGTCCGTATAATTTTAGATTGCGGTATTCCTTACCTTCTTCCTTTAGGTGCAAGGCACAGTTCAACAACAAACCGCCCGAACCACAGGTAGGATCGTACACCGATTCTCCGGGTTGCGGATCCATAATCTTAGTCATCAGCTTCACCACCGTACGGTTGGTATAAAACTCGGCTGCGGTATGTCCGCTATCGTCAGCAAATTCCTTAATTAAGTATTCGTAGGCATTCCCCAATTTATCATCGGCTACATTGGCCAAACTCAATACCTGTTGCGAGAAATGCTCAATCAGGTTAATTAAAGTCGCATCCGACAAACGGTTTTTGTTGGTCCAGCTCGCATCCCCAAATATCCCTTCCAAGGTATCTGGATTCGCTTTTTCAATTTCACGCATCGCATGTTGAATGGCCATACCTACATTCGTAGTCGTTTCACGTACATCTTTCCAATGCGCACTATCGGGAATCACAAAACGGTGATTTTCGGCAAAGGCTGCATATTCCAAGTCGCCATCCGACTCGGTTAAAGCCAACTGAAATTCTTCATCGTACACATCGCAGATGCGCTTGAAGAACAACAGCGGAAATATATATTGTTTGTAGTCGCCCGCATCAATGGTACCACGCAACGCGGTAGCGGCTCCCCACAGGTATTTTTCTAATTCTTGTTGTGTCATTCTATTTTTAATTAGAGAAAACAGTTTGTAGTTCTTTCAACACTTTAGGGTAATAATCTATTACCATTTCTCTCGTTTTATTTCGATTAGGCTTAATCAAATACTGAGTACCATCAGGATTCGTTTTTGTACGATGCTCATTTTGGTTTCTAGTGTCGTACAAAGCATATAATTTGGTTCCTACCAAACTCAGATTAGCATCTGTATATTCAGAAAGCTGTTTATATCTAGCTTTTTCTACTCCAACTTTTGGATATGATTTAGGTTTTTCCTGTTTAATATGTTGAATTATATGCAACACTAAATAGTCAACAACTTTAAAGGAACTGCTTAACCAAGTATTGATTCTTTTGGAAGAAATTCCATAAAAATTATCACATATTTCCAAGCATTCTTTGCTGTCTTCCTTCATATTCTTATAATCTTCGGCAGAAAGTTTTGTTGAAAAGTCAACCTTTAAATCCTCCTTAATAATATCCTCATAGTAATATTCAAAAGGGTGTTTTTTAATCCTTTGAGCTTTATCATCCAAATGTGCTATCGAACTGCTGGTCGTATATGGATCTATTGCATTATAGAAATCATTAGGATGTTCTAAAGCCTGTGTATAGCCTGCGTATTTATTAAAACTCATAAGCCTAACCAATATTTTACGATATCAAAATTTTGTTTCTTTAACATCAAGCCCGATAAAGTATGCCGTATATAGGGTTCACTTTCATCTTTTATTGCATTTTTAATTGAAGTAAATAATTGATGTGAAGGATCTGTAAAGCGTAACAAAACAGTGTACATACCCATTCTAACTAAAGAAGATTTCTCTTCTAAAGCTTGACGGTAGAGTTGCTTTAACTGCGATAAACTGATAACCTCTCTGCTAGAAAAATTAGAAAATATTTGATACCTTGTCCACTCATAGCGACTCAACTTACACGATGCTTGTAAGTCTAATAATTTTTCTTGAATTGCTTTATTATCTCCATACAAATTAAGATTCCAACAGAAATGATTGGCTTTCCAAAAGAAATTTTCTAATAAGAATAACCAAATCGGAATCAACTTCTCGTTTAATATAGCTTTATCAAAATCCGTTAAAATTCGATTTGCATTACGCCATTTATAAGTTTGATGCTGTATTTCTCTTTTTGTGGTATCATTCAATTTTCTAAATTGCGTTTTAAATTCAGAACTATCTACCTTCATAAATTCTTTTAAGAAAAAGGTTTCTGCTTCCTTGACTTCTTTCGTACAAAAAGCAATCAGTTCCTCATCCGATAAAGTAGCATATACCGCATCTGTTTGCTCGCTATCTGATCCTTGATCTGCGACATCACTAATTGACAAATCTGTTTTTGCAGCCTCAATAATATCTGTATACACATCGGCAGTATCATTATAAGATGAAAATAAGGACTGTATTTTCTCCTTTTCACGATCTTCCTCTAAAATTTCAACAGAAGTTTTTTTAGAATTCAAAGACAATCCATTCCCCTTTAAGTAATTGTCTATCAAAACTAAAGCATCATATAACTGATCTTCATCTTCTTCATAAATTCGAATATCATCCATATAACGATAATAGGAATATCCAAGGCGGTTGAGTCTTGCATCCAATTCACTTAAAAAGATATTAGCAAAGAAAAAAGACGCAGCAGGTCCTTGTGGAATCCCAACTCCTGGTGTAATTGAGTCACGTGTACCAGAATAAAGATTTAAGCAATTTTCTAAAAAATCTAATATTTCTGGCTCTACATTATACTTATGAAGTACCATCAACAGTTTTGAATGTGGTATACAATCAAAAAAACCTGTTATATCTGTTTCTAGCTTATACCTAACATTAAGATTTTCAATTTCATGATTAACGGAATCAACAAACTTGTTATAATGCGGAAGGTAATACTCAAAGAAAAAATATTCAGCCTTTTCATTATCTAAAATATCCGTTCCTTTTTCTACTTCAGGATGTAATACACTTCCGAAAACAAAACCATTATTGTCAGCCAGCAAAGCATACTTATCCGTCGCTATTTTATTAGCTAATGCTTGGTAAACTATAGCATCTTCTAAAGGCAAAATAGTCTTGGTTCTATGTGTTCCTGATGCTTTAGGTTCATAGTATTTAAAAGGACGACTAGGCTTAAAATGCCCTGATATAATCTTATCAGACAACATCTTTAGATTTTCATCTAACTTAACGTTGTAGATCTCAATACCCCAATAGTCTTTTATATCTCTACCATTAGAACGGATCATTCTTTCCCATGCCAACTTCAATTGTCTTGGGGAAAAATACTTTTCTAATATAGATTGCTGTGACATTCTAATGAGTTAAATAATTATTTAAAATATTTCTAAACTTGTTATCTGCCACTTGACTAGCAGCCCAAGCCTCTTTAAGATGTTGCATCGCTTCTTCTACAGAAGGTAAATTGTCTTCAATAACTTTATCAATATACAATGGAATATTTAGGTTATAATCATTATCAATGATTTGCTGCATATCCACTACTTTAACGTAGTTTTCTACATCCTCATAATTACTATACCAGGTAAATAGCTGGTTTACATGTTCCTCTTCTAAGTAGTTCTGAGCACGCCCTACTCGGATTTGATCCGAACCATCTATGAAGAGTACTTTGTTTTTCTTCTGATCTTCTTTTTGCTTTTTGAAAACCAATACGCAGGCTGCCAATTGGGTACCGTAAAAAATATTAGCACCTAATCCAATCACAGCCTCCAACAAATCCATCTCCAATAGCGCTTGACGGATTTTTTGTTCAGAACCTTTACGGAATAATACCCCATGTGGTAACACGACGGTCATTCTTCCATTAGCGTTTAAGGAAGCAATCATATGTTGTACCCAAGCCATGTCTCCATTCCCTTTAGGTGGCACCCCAGCAATATTTCTACCATAAGGATCATTCATCCAATTTTCAGCACCCCAATCTTTTAATGAAAAAGGCGGATTAGCTATCACACAGTCGAATTTCTTCAAACCATCCGAATCAAAGAACGCCGGGTACCTAAGGGTATCTTCCCGCACAATCTGAAAATCCTCCATTCCATGGAGAAACATATTCATTCTGGCAATGGAGCTGGAAGTCAGATTTTTTTCCTGACCGAATAATTTCAAAGTTCTATAATCTTTGCCTAATTCTTTGAGATGATCTACACACTCCAAAAGCATTCCGCCTGTACCGCAAGCCGGATCATAAACGGACTCTCCCTCCTGAGGGTTTAAAATTAACCCCAAAAGATTCACCACAGACCGTGGCGTATAGAATTCTCCAGCTTTCTTGTTGGTCAAGTCGGCAAAATGCTTGATGAGATATTCATAGGCATTCCCAAGTATATCCGCTTCTACATTGGAGTTAGATAATTCGTATTGTGAAAAGTGCTCAATAAGATCAATTAATAAACGGTCCGATAGTTTACTTTTATTACTCCATTGTGCATCGCCAAATATTCCGTACAAGTATTGTTGATTGGCCTGTTCTATTCCTCTCAGAGCCTTTTCTATAGCCAACCCTACATTATCGGTGGTTTCTCGTACGGTTTTCCAATGGCAGCCTTCAGGAATAACGAATCGGTGAAACTCGGGAAGTGATGCGTATTCAGTATCGCCGTCAGACTCGGCCATCGCCAGAGCAAACTCTTCATCATAGACGTCGGATATCCGCTTAAAAAATAGCAAGGGAAATATATAAACTTTAAAGTCCGAAGCGTCTACCGGACCTTTCAGGATCCAGGCAGCTTTGGACAGGTATTGCTCTAATTGAGACTGTGTTATTTTTGATTTGGGACTCATTATTTACTCGAATTCAATAATTCTTTAATATCAATTTCTAATAAAGCAGCTATCTGCAACAAAGTATCCAGACTTGGCTGTACTTCATTCGTACACCAACGAGATACTGTCGTTTCATTCTTGTCCAATTGCTCGGCAAGCCATTTGCTGGTTTTGCCTTGTTCCACAAGTACTACTTTCAATCTGTTTATTGGTTTGTTAGGCATAATAATCTGCTTTTGATGTAAATATACTTACTTCATGTGATGTTTTATATATTAAATGTGATATATGTTGATCGAATTCGAATAGGATAAATTATTGAGCTATAAAATTGTTGAAGTCGTGGGCGAGTAAATCGCCACAATACGATTTTGAATTCGTTTCTTCCATCTTATTCCTAAGTGTTTACGGAACGTATATATCCATCTGGCTGTAACATATTTTGCAGAAATTTGTTACAGCATGTATCCCTTGTAATAATTGGTCTAGGTTAATCATAAATAGTTTTTTGAAACTTAAAACACTAATTCATATCGAACTGAACGCCCTGCTCCTAAAACTTGCAATGCACCTATTTCATTCAAATGTTGTAAATCACGCGTTGCTGAAGCTTTAGAAGTTTTAGCGATAGCCATATATTTTTTTGCAGTCATGCCGCCTTGAAAACCCTCAACACCAGCATCGAACATGCGATTAATCACTTTCTGTTGTCTTTCGTTCAATAATTGCTTGAAACTATCAAAATACTTAACCTTCTTCACCGTAAATTCAACCAACTGCTTTGCTTCTATTTGAGCTGTTAAAATTACCTTTCCGAAATAAAGGATCCAATCTGTAATATCCAATGTAGATTGTGCAGCTTTCAAAGCGTCATAGTATTGATTCTTATCCTTTTCTATAACTTTGGATATCGATAACAATACTGGACTTTGCAACGTATGTGACAATGTATATTCGGCTAATGCTCTACCGATTCTACCATTACCATCCTCAAAAGGATGAATACTTTCAAAATATAGATGTACGATAGCTGATTTGACGATGGCTTTACTGATCTTATCTAAATGACTTAAATTATCATTACTAAACCAATGTATAAAAGTCTGCATTTCTTGAGCTACAATTTCTGAAGGAGGCGCTTCATAATGCACCACTTCACGTCCATAAGCTCCAGAAACAACTTGCATAGGTTCTGATCCCTCACGCCATTGTCCCGCATTTATCGTCAAAAATGATTCCATCAAAATTTTATGCCAGTTCAAAATCATGTCAAGAGACAAATCATTAAGGTATGACTCTCGAACCTCGGTCATTAATCTTGCCATACCCGCTACACGTTTATCCGTAACTTTAATATCTGATCGCAAACCTAAATTACGTTTGATGGAGGACATCATATCGATACGGCTCATATATTCTCCTTCAATTTCAGAGGATTTAATTGCTTCAGAAATAAGAATCTCAATAATAGTTTCCTGCTTCAAATCATCATTCAAACCTGTAATTAAACCATTTACCACCCCCAACTCTTCAGCAAAAGAAATGGAGATCGTTTGTAGACTTTCAAGCGTAAACCTAAAATTAGGCCAGTCTTTATATTGCCAATTATACATATTGAGCCGATTAAAGTAAACATTCAACTCAAATATAACAAAAAATTGAGCCGATTAAAGGGAATAATCGGCTCAATAGAACTAAAAAATTAATTTACCCTCCCTAAGAATCACTTTAGCATTAAGATTAAAACCACCACTTTCATTCTTGACAAATGAATAATCTAATCCACGATTTTCAAACTGATTTCTTAACGCCTCAAGAAAATAGACACGGGTGCTCACCCATCCACGATTCCCAACCTCACGATTAAAACGCGCTACTAATTGCTCATCTGATAGTGTTGCTAATTGCGATTCAAATTTTTCAATTAAATTTTTCATTGTTTTGATACTTTAAATTATTTAATAGTATCAATCATAAAGACTAAGGGAGTGACCAATGTTTTGACTGAACAGCCCTCATCGCTTGACCACCGTGGTTGGATATTAAAATTAACAACAACCTCTATATGTTTCTGCCTTATGCAACTACTTGCCGATGCAGAATTTTCCAAATATTGTTCCTAGGATATCCCGGTCCACGTCGATGTCACCGGTAATGCTGGATATATGGCGTAAGGCTGCCCGAACGTGGTGGGCTAGCAGGTCACCAGGGAGTTGTATCGCGAAACCTTCCTCTACTTGCTCTAGCGCCGCCAAAGCGAGCTCTAATGCTTCTACGTGCCGGCTATTTGTAATGATTTGTTGATCCTCCACGGCCATTGCGCGGATATTGTCTAGCAGGGTCTGTTTAAGAGCTTCGACGCTTTCGCTATCCTTCGCGGATATGGGTACCAAGGCTTCACTATAGTTCGGGAATAGCGCTTCACGAATCGCGGTATCCATCGCATTCGGCTGATAACCTCCTAACAGATCAATTTTATTTCGCACCAAAACAACGATTAGTCCTGGATAGTAAAGTTCTTTTATTTGCGCAATAACCTCGTCCGCCGTGCTGTCTTTATCATCATAGAGGTAAAGTAAAACCTTAGCTTGGCGGACTTTTTCTTTGGCCTTGGTTACGCCGATAGCCTCGATCGTATCCGCCGTTTCGCGCAGCCCTGCGGTATCGATAAAACGGAAGGTAATCCCTTCGATATTGATAGACTCTTCGATGGTATCCCGCGTTGTACCGGCGATATCGCTGACAATCGCACGCTCCTCATCAAGCAAGGTATTGAGCAACGTGGATTTACCGGCATTAGGCTTTCCGATGATTGCGACGGGAACACCGCGTTTAATGGCGTTACCATAAGCAAAAGATTGGATGAGCTTCCCGATATGCGTCTTCAATTCTAGCACCAATGCTTCAAATTGTGCGCGGTCGGCAAATTCGACGTCCTCTTCGCCGAAATCCAGTTCAAGTTCCAAGAGCGCCGTAAAATTGATGAGCTGCTCGCGCATCTCCTGCAGCTTATTGCTGATGCCACCCCGCATCTGATTCATGGCAATTTCGTGGGATGCTTTATTTTCGGACGCAATCAGATCGGCAACAGCCTCGGCCTGCGACAGGTCCATCCCTCCGTTAAGGAAAGCACGCAGCGTAAATTCTCCGGCTTGAGCAGCACGTGCGCCTTTTTTGATCAACAGCGTAATCAGGCGCTCAATAACATATTTGGAGTTGTGGGTAGAGATTTCTATTACGTCCTCTTTCGTGTAAGAATTCGGCCCCTTAAAAACGGAAACCAACACTTCGTCAATAATTTCGTCGCCATCCCGGATAGTACCGAAATGAATGGTGTGCGAGGCCTGCTTTTGCAGGTCTTTCCCTTTAAATACGGTATTGGTAATCGTGATGGCCTGTGAGCCCGATAAGCGTATCACGGCAATGGCGCCATTTGCCCCGGGCGAAGTGGCCAAAGCTACAATGGTATCTTGCGAAACTAATCCTGTTGACATACTGCAAAGGTACGATTATCCATCAGATAAGTTGAAAGAGATCTTGTACGCCCAAGAGCTTGCGCGCGGTAAATCCTTCGGCATACTGCACTTGAATATTCCGACCAAATTCGGCTGCTCTTCCGCGGGTAGATTCCATGAAAGTTGGGTTGGAAATATACGTCTGCGGCTCGTCATCGTCTGAAGAGGCGTTGAATTGCGTAGTATAGGCAAGAATAGACTGTTCTTTTTTTTCCCAGAAATCGGTAATATCTAAAATAATATCGGGTTGGATATACTTGTCCTGAATCAGTTGGAGCTGCAAGCGCGGACGAAATGCTTCCTGTACTTGTCCGTTTTCTTCGGTCTCAATTCGGCGGAGTCCGCTCAAGAAAAGGGCGTCGTTCACGAGTTTACTGGCTCGTCCGTGATCGGGATGACGATCGTCTAATGCATTGGTGATGACAATTTCAGGTTGGTATTTACGGATAGCACGGATAATCACCCGTTGACTTTCTTCGTCATTGGCAAAGAATCCATCGCGCAGACCTAGATTTTCACGCACCTGCACACCAAGGATTTCGGCTGCTCTAGCAGCCTCTTGGCGTCGGGTTTCCGCGGTGCCACGTGTCCCTAACTCCCCTTGGGTTAAATCAACAATACCTACCTTTTTACCGGCTGCAACGTATTTCGCGATTGTCCCTCCGGCGCCGAGCTCGGCATCGTCCGGATGGACAGTCATGACCATTAAATCCAACTTCATAGTATATTCTTCTGCCTCAAAAATAGACATTTCGACAAAATTTGACAAGCGGCCGGACGATATATCCACTTAGGTATTGATCAGTTTTTCTATTTTCGTAGTGAGCCGTTTGGCTTGTGGACTAGTTACACTATAGAAATAATCCACCACCTGCCCTTCTTTGTTGACCAGATATTTGTGAAAATTCCATACCGGCTTCACATTCACTTGTCCATTTAGACGCTTGTCCGCCAAAAATTTGAACAGGGGATCGCAATAGTCACCGACTACGTGTACGCGTTTGAATACCGGAAAGGTAACTTGTTGCTGTATACGACAAAATGTTTCGAGCTGCAGTCCGGTCATCGGCTCCTGTTCGCCGAAATCATTGGAGGGAAAGGCTAATATTTCGAATCCCCGGTCTTTATAGGTCTGATACAGTTTCTCAAGTGACTTAAACTGGGGCGTGAAAACACACTTACTGGCCGTGTTGACAATTAATAAAACTTTGCCGGAATAATCCTGCAACGATTTTTTTTCGCCATTGAACTGTAGGCCGTGAAAATCATAAATCGTCTGCATAACTCTCCTTTCCGTTAGGTTTAATAGTTATATAAATTCTTGATCGGCCGAATGCGTTCGTAACCACGGATAATGTTCTCTATCTCGTAGTCTTCAACCGGATCGTACTCCGATTTGAGGTTATGACCAAAAACTTTGGCTACGGATTGATAGAAAAATGCAGACAACCCGCCTTTCATCTCCCGCACAAGTTCGTAGCTGCTATTGCCAGTCTGCCGTTGGACCAACTTAATCAGTATGGCTCCCTGGGAGATACTGAGGTTCTTGATCTCTGTTCGGAACTTCTCCTTTATTTCGTCTTCACAAGCTTTTATCAGACGTCTTTCTTCTCGCTTGGAAGATACGAGCGCGATATCGCGATCGAGTTGCTCATAGCGCTTTTGTGCATAAATCGCGTAGGGCAATACCCGTAACACATTCCGCTCCAACCGCAAGTATTTTAAGCGATCTTCTTCGGTTTTAAAGGTGCGCCTAGCGGTAATGACGACGTCTTTGATCGGAAACCAAGGCACTACCTCCCCAGTTTCCAAGCGTGTGGTTGGATAGTTTAGAATCGTCCCCCCTTCGCCATCGCCATAATGGGGTACTTGCAAGGCTTGCGCCTTGCCCCAAAAAGGCAACAGAAGTAACACCCATAATCCCCACGCGAAAGATCGTTTCATCGCTATCAAAAAATATTAATCAATTTTCATCTGTGTTAAAAAATCGCTATATTTAGCTATTGTTTTCGGCTGTTTTCTATATTGGCTAAAAACAATAATAAAATTACGAACAAAATAATATAAAAGCAACTTTTTCAGCGGGTAGTATATGGAAGGATTCGAGATCGATATTGAAGCAGAAAACAAGGAGATTAGAAAAAGATACCGCGCATTGCTGAGAGCTTGTAAGCCGACTTTACAGCGGGGCGATAAACAGGAAATTCGTAGAGCGTTCGATTTGGCGCTGGAAAGTCATAAAGATATGCGTCGTAAATCCGGCGAACCTTATATTTATCACCCCATAGCTGTTGCGCAAATTGCGGCGGAGGAAATTGGTTTAGGCACCACATCCATCGTATGTGCGCTCTTGCACGATGTGGTGGAGGATACCTCTATTACCTTACAGGAAATTGAAGCGCAATTTGGAAAGAAGGTGGCTCGCATTATTGATGGTCTGACGAAAATATCGGGCATCTTCGATCCCAACAGTTCTATGCAAGCGGAAAACTTCCGCAAGATGCTCCTCACATTGGCTGATGACGTGCGTGTTATCTTGATTAAACTCGCCGATCGGCTGCACAATATGCGGACGATGGAGTTTATGGCTCGTCATAAGCAGCTTAAAATTGCCTCGGAAACGAGCTATTTATATGCGCCGCTGGCACACCGCCTTGGTCTCTATGCGATCAAATCAGAGCTCGAGGATCTTTCGATGAAGTATACCGATCCAGACACCTACAAGTTCATCGCGCGGAAGCTGAATGAAAAGAAAGCGGAACGGGAAAAGTTTGTGGCGGACTTTATCGAACCGGTAAAGAAAATTTTGGAAGAAGAGGGTATTAAAGCGCAGGTATTTGGTCGACCGAAGTCCATTTTTTCCATCTGGAATAAGATGCGCAAAAAATCAATCCCTTTCGAAGAGGTGTATGATCTGTTCGCGATACGCATCATCATTGATACACCCGCCGAACGAGAGAAAACAGAGTGTTGGAGGGTTTACTCTATTGTCACGGATCTATACCGACCAAATCCGGATCGCCTTCGGGATTGGGTATCGTCTCCGAAAGGAAATGGTTATGAGTCTTTACATACCACGGTAATGGGCCCCCGCGGACAATGGGTAGAGGTACAGATACGAACCAAGCGGATGAACGAGATTGCGGAGAAGGGTTTTGCCGCGCACTGGAAATACAAAGAATCGAACTCGGATAGTGGTTTAGATCAATGGATACAAAATGTGCGAAATCTATTGAGCAGCCCTGAGCAAAATGCGATGGACTTTGTAGACGATTTTAAAATGAACTTGTTCTCGGATGAGATTTTCATTTTCACGCCCAAGGGAACGTTAGTACAGCTGCCGAACGGCGCCACAGCACTGGATTTTGCTTTTGAGATCCACTCAGATATCGGTGCGACCTGTATCGGTGCCAAAGTGAACCACAAGCTGGTGCCGTTAAGCCATCCGTTGCAAAATGGTGATCAGGTTGAAATTATCACTTCCAGTAAACAAACCCCCAAAGAGGACTGGCTTAATTTCGTCGTCACAGCTAAAGCGAAATCAAAAATACGTTCCTCGTTAAAAGAGGAAAAAAGACGCATTGCTGAAGATGGCAAGGAGATTCTAGAGCGGAAATTAAAATCGTTGAAAATCACCTACAACACGGACAACATCAACAAAATTGCCAATTACTTTAAATACCCAAGTTCTCAAGAACTTTTCTATAATGTTGCTAAGGGGATAATCGACATCAAAAATTTGCGAGATTATGCCGAAATGGAGAAGACAAATACGCCGGGGCAAAGTCATTTTAGCTCGCACGTTTCAGGGCTGGTGGAAAAAATCAATAAAAAAGAAGTTGACACGATTCTCATCGGCGATGATTACCAACAGGTGGACTACACTTTAGCCCCTTGCTGCAACCCGATTCCCGGAGATGATATATTTGGATTCTTAACAGTAAACGACGGCATCAAAATTCACCGTACCAGCTGTCCCAATGCTTCCAAACTGATGGCAAGCTACGGCTACCGTATTTTGAAGGCCAAGTGGGCTTCTTCTAAGCCAAACTTAGCTTTCTTGACCGGATTGCGGATCGTGGGGATCGACGATGTGGGACTGATTAACAAGATTACCAATGTGATCTCTCAGGAATATCAGGTTAACATACGTTCGTTATCGATTACCAGTAACGAAGGTATTTTCGAGGGAAATATTATGGTGTTTGTCAATCATATTGAACAATTGGAAGATTTGATGAAAACGCTAAAACAAATAAGCGGTATAACAGGTATAACACGCTACGAAGCAGACAATTAATCCGAAGCAGATAGTTCCCTAGCAAAGCATCGTTTTTTAAAAATGAAATTGGTAAATTTGCAGTATATAATTACTTAACATGAATAAAGGCGAGAACTATCAAACGGTAAAGAAAATCTTTGAAGCTTACTTAGAAAATAAAAATCTGAGGAAGACGCCTGAGCGCTACGCTATATTGGAAGAGATTTATTCCCGTTCGGATCATTTTGATGTGGAGTCACTGTATATCCAGATGAAGAATAAAAAATACCGTGTCAGCCGTGCTACTGTATATAACACCTTAGAGCTTTTGGTGTCTTGTGACTTGGTAACCAAACATCAGTTCGGCCGTAATATGGCGCAGTTTGAGAAGTCTTATGGCTTTAAACAACACGATCACGTTATCTGCATTGAATGTAATAAGGTGGTGGAATTCTGCGACCCGCGTATTAACCAAATACAGAGTTTGATGGGCGATTTGCTGAAGTTTGATATTAAGCACCATTCATTGAATCTATATGGTGTTTGTGAAGATTGTCAAAAGCATTCCGCAGAAAACCCAGACAGCGGCTTAACAAAAAAAGGAAGAAGCCCGGTAATTTCAAATTAATGTAGTAATCGCTAATTATTGTATTACCTTTGTTCACGTTTAAATTTTAATATCCATATTATCATATATTATGCAAGTTGATGTGCTTTTGGGCCTACAATGGGGCGATGAAGGAAAAGGAAAAATAGTGGACGTATTTTGTCCTAAATATGATCTAATCGCCCGTTTCCAAGGTGGCCCTAATGCTGGACATACATTGGAGTTTGATAACAAAAAATTTGTGTTGAATACCATCCCATCTGGTATTTTCAACGAAGGCACCCTTAACCTGATTGGTGGTGGTGTGGTTATCGATCCTATTATCTTAAAACGTGAGTTGGATAACTTACGTACATCTGGATTTGACCCGGTGGGCAACGGCACGCTGGTTTTGGCACGTAAAGCACATTTGATTTTACCTACACACCAATTGTTGGACGCCGCTTCGGAATCGAAAATGGGCGCAGGTAAAATCGGCTCTACTTTAAAAGGGATCGGGCCAACGTATATGGATAAAACTGGACGAAACGGCCTGCGTGTAGGTGACACTACGCTTCCGGATTTTCAAGAACGCTACGAAAAATTAAAAGCGAAACACCTAGAGATTCTTTCTCATTATGGGGAGATTCCTGATTTCTCGGAAAAAGAAGCTGCTTTTATGGCGGCCATCGAATTTATCAAAACGATTCCGCATGTCGATGCTGAACATTTAGTAAATAGTTACCTAAAAGAAGGAAAGAAAGTTCTTGCAGAAGGTGCTCAGGGTACTTTGCTGGACGTAGACTTTGGGTCTTATCCTTTCGTTACTTCATCGAATACAACCACGGCTGGTGCTTGTACCGGTCTAGGTGTAGCGCCAAATAAAATAGGTTCGGTATACGGTATTTTCAAAGCCTATGCTACCCGTGTAGGCGGTGGACCTTTCCCGACGGAACTGGACGATGAAACAGGTGAGAAACTACGCCAAATTGGCCATGAGTTTGGAGCAACTACCGGACGTTCGCGCCGGACGGGATGGATTGATATTCCAGCCCTGAAATATGCGATCATGCTTAACGGTGTAACCGAATTAATCATGATGAAAGCAGACGTATTGGATACTTTCGAAAAGATTAAAGTCTGTACGCACTACAAACATAACGGCGAAACCATCGATTACATGCCGTACGAGATCATCACGAACCAGGCGGAGCCTGTTTTGGAGGAGATTGAAGGCTGGAATCAAGATATTACAGGCATCCGTTCAAAAGACGAAATTCCGGCTGCCTTAGCGAATTATATCGCTTATCTGGAAAAAGCATTGGAAGTGCCTATTAAATATTTATCTGTAGGACCTGATCGCGTTCAAACCATCGAATTGTAAGTTAGCGTATACATGGCTACCGCCGTATTTCAGGTTGACACACTGCAGTTTGAAAGACAGGCGCTTCAATGGGCGCAGCAATTTGATGAAGTTTGTTTCTTTCAGTCAAATGGCTACCGTGATGAATATGGTCAAATAGATCGCTTATTAGCGGCTGATGCCGTAGATAGCCTTACCGCGCAGCAAGGAGATGCATTCGCTGCACTAGAAAAATTTAGAGCCAAGTATCCAGATAGCTGGATGCCTGGCTTTTTTAGTTATGACCTTAAAAATGAAATCGAAGCGCTAACGACCTCTTTTCCTGATCGTTTGGCTTTTCCGGACGCTTATTTTTTTATTCCCCGAATCCTGATCCATTTTAGGAAGCAGGAGGTGGAAATTGAGGCGCCGCAGCCGGATGAGATTTATCAGGCGATTTTGTCCTTTCAGCCCACGGAGGAGGACCTGCAAACGCCTCAGGATATGGTTTTTCAAAAGCGCATGTCGAAAGGGGCCTACCTAGAGGCGTTCCAAAAATTACAGCAGCATATCCGGTTGGGTGACATTTATGAGGTTAATCTTTGCCAGGAATTTTATACAGAAAATGTGCAGTTGTCGCCTTTAGGGGTGTACCAGGCATTAAACCGAACTTCCCCTACCCCTTTTTCTTGCTTTTTTAAGATTCAAAATAAGTATATCTTATCGGCGTCTCCGGAACGGTTTTTAGCAAAGCGCGGAGACAAGTTGATCTCTCAACCTATTAAAGGGACGGCCGCTCGCGGCTCCTCTGCGGAAGAGGATCAAGCTATTGCGGAATGCCTGAAAAATAATCCGAAAGAAATCGCCGAGAATGTCATGATTGTGGATTTAGTGCGGAATGATTTGACCCGGAGTGCACAGCCGGGCACGGTAAGGGCAAACAGGCAGCTGGAGGTACAAACGTTCAAACAGGTGCATCAGTTGGTTTCTACGATCACTTGCCAAAAAAAATCGACGATATCGGATGTATTGGCTATCCGCCATACATTCCCTCCAGGCTCCATGACGGGCGCCCCGAAAATCAGCGCTATGCGCCTATGTGAACGCTATGAAAACAGTAAACGCGGAATATATGCCGGGGCTGTGGGCTATTTTGATCCAGTGGGTGATTTTGATTTTAATGTGGTGATACGCTCGCTACTTTACCAACAGACACCATCCTATCTGTCTTTCCACACCGGTGGAGCAATCACCATAGATGCAGAACCGGAAAAGGAATATGAGGAATGCTTGTTGAAGGCCGCTGCGATTCTTAAAACACTGAAAGCTAGGTTGGCAGAGTAATTTCGCTATCTTTGGGTATGTCTTTGCCCTACATCAACATACACACCCATTGCACACTGGCGCCGACACCGCAGCTCTTTCCGCTTCCCAACGTTATTATCTCTAAAAACTACTTATTTCCGCATCCTTGCTCATTGGGCATACACCCCTGGTATATTGAAGAACAGCCTACGGCACAATTGGATGCCCTTCATCAATATGGGAAAAAGAAACAAGTGTTAGCGATTGGGGAGTGCGGGCTCGATAAACTGTGCCATACGGCTTGGTCTTTACAGGAGATGGTTTTCCGAGAACAGATCCGCTATGCCAATAGCATTCAAAAACCGCTGATCATTCACTGCGTACGGGCCTATCAGGAATGTCTTCTCATCCTTCGAGAAGAAAAAGTAGAGGTTCCTGTCCTCTTCCACGGCTTCCAAAAAAAGACGGAATTGGCTATGCAACTTTTAAACGAGGGCTATTACCTCAGTCTGGGTCCTTCCCTCCTTTCGGGTAATAAAGATGAACTTATCCAGCGTTTACCTCTCGAGAAAATTTTGTTGGAAACCGACGACAAATCTATTAGTATCATGGATATTTATGCGTATTTTTGCCGCGTTCAAAAAATAGAGCTAGAACTATTGAAAGAACAATTGTATCAAAACTTTACGCATATATTTAGGTATCCTATCGGATAGTTGGAATATTACTGCCGTTAAAAAACATATGATTATATCATGAAAGATTTATCTTGGTTATCGAGAACGGAGGCTTTAACTGGACGGGAGGCATTGGAAAAATTAGCGAACTCCCATGTGATGGTTCTCGGTTTAGGAGGTGTTGGTTCGTTCGCAGCGGAATTTATCTGCCGCGCCGGTGTGGGAAAAATGACGATTATTGATGGGGATACGGTTGACCCTTCCAACCGCAACCGGCAATTACCGGCGCTTGCCACAAACCACGGTGTGGCTAAAGCGGAGATCATGAAGGAACGCCTATTGGCGATTAATCCTGAGCTGGAATTGGAGGTGATCCAAGATTTTATTATACCGGAAAGAATCGCATCGCTTTTCACATCAAATCCGGACTATTGTGTAGAGGCAATCGATAGCATTACGCCCAAATTATTCTTTATCCGACAGGCACTGGCGGCAAATATTCCTTTTGTTAGTTCGATGGGTGCGGGCGGTAAAATGGATCCTACGAAAATCCGTATTGCTGATATTAGCAAGTCTTATAATTGTAAACTTGCGCAACACATTCGAAAGAAACTCCGCAAACATAACATCCGAGAAGGTGTTAAGGTAGCCTTTTCTATTGAGTTGCCAGACAAAAGCTCGCTATTATATACCGATGGTAGTAACTACAAGAAATCGGCTTACGGCACCATGTCGTATTTACCTGCTGCTTTTGGTGGTGCCATTGCTTCTGTAGCCATTCGCGACTTGATCGGAAAGGACGTAAATTAATTGCTAGCGTTTCTAGATTACTAATTTAATTAGTAACATTGTAAAGTGAACAGACAAAAACGCTTTGCTATCGTCGATATCGAAACTACGGGTAGCCATGCTGGGGGGAGTCGTATTACCGAGGTGGCTATTTTGCTACATAATGGAAAGAAGATTATCGAGCGGTATCAAAGCCTCGTCAATCCACAGTGCCCGATTCCGTTATCTATTCAGATGTTGACTGGGATCACACCCGATATGGTAGCGGACGCCCCTGTTTTTGACGAAATTGCAGAAGATATATACCATTTACTACAAGGCAAGGTTTTTGTCGCTCATAATGTAAATTTTGATTATTCGTTTCTGGTTAAAGAACTGCGCCAGGCGGGTTACGAATGGCAATCGCCTAAACTCTGTACGGTACGGCTCGCCCGAAAAATATTTCCCGGCTACCGTTCTTACAGTTTGGGGGATATCTGCCATGCACGTGGTATTAACATTACGGCTCGACATCGAGCCATGGGCGATGCAGAAGCTACCGTGGAACTTTTCGCTCAACTGTTAGCAAACGATGAAGCGGATTATGTACAGCAAAGTTTGCAGAAGAATATTGAACATCGCTTGCCGACGCATCTTTCGGTTGCACAATTTGAACGACTACCGGAGACTACTGGCATCTATATTTTCCGCAACAAGAAAGGGAAGATTATTTACGTGGGCAAAGCCGTCAATATACGTAAACGTGTGCTTAGCCATTTTGGTGGTATTAATACCAGTCTACGGAGACAGCAATTCATTAACGACATCGCCACCATTGATTATGAAGAGTCGGGCACGGAATTAATGGCCCTACTGATGGAATGTCAGTTGATTAAAAAACATTGGCCTGTTCACAACCGGGCATTAAAACGGTATGAGCCCAAATTTGTACTCCTGCACTACGAAGATATCCGGGGCTATATCCGACTAGCAGTCTGTAAAGCTACGGCCCAAACTAGTGGTTTACGCTATTTCGAAACAGCTCAAGAAGCCAATGTATTCCTCGCTAATCTGCGAGAAGAGTTTAACCTCGCACCTACCCTATGTACGTTTTATTCTCCTTCGACCGACACGCGTGAAGACCGAAAGATACCGGCAGCTACACTCCCATCCGAGGTGATACATAATCAGTTGATCGCCGAGGTATTACAACAGCTAGAAAGCCGAAAACGTTCGTTTCTACTTATAGACCAGGGACGCAATGATGCGGAGAACAGTTACATTTACTTTAAAGAGGATAAACTCTATGCATTGGGATTTGTAGAATCTATTCAGCAATGGTCTGAAGTGGAAGATATTGTTTCCTACACCGACAAATGCATGAGCAATTTTTATATGCAGCATATTGTGTTGCAATATGCCGCACGCCATCCAGAGAAAGTAACGACTATACCGCGAATTTTGGGTTGATCCTACTGTTTATCCATAAAACTGAGCACCTTATCCACCATATTTTTACTACCGATCACGATCGGTGTCCGTTGGTGCAAGTGAGAAGGTTTAATGTTCAACACATTATCTTTTCCTGACACGGCTTTTCCACCTGCCTGTTCGATAATAAACGCCATGGGGTTACATTCGTAAAGCAGACGCAATTTACCTTGGGGATAACTAGAGCTTTCTGGATATAGAAATACACCCCCCATGATCAATGTACGATGAATATCTGCCACCATCGATCCTATGTAACGAGAAGTGTATGGTCTAGACGTGGCGCTATCCTCCGCCTGACAGTATTTTATATAATCTTTGATATACTGCGGAAATTTCAAATAATTACCTTCATTTACTGAGTAAGAGTTACCATCCGCTGGGACCTGCATATCGGGATGTGATAAACAGAATTCCCCTATGGACGGATCCAAAGTAAAACCATTTACGCCTTTACCCGTGGTATAAACCAACATGGTAGACGAGCCGTAAATGACATACCCGGCAGCAACTTGTTCATGCCCATATTGCAGGATCTCTTCCTGCGAGACAGGAGTGTCCAATACCTTACGTCTATAAATAGAAAAAATAGATCCCACAGAGACGTTCAAATCTATATTTGCAGATCCATCCAGTGGATCCATGCAAACCATGTATTTTCCTTTGTTTACCGCATTTTTTAAGGATAGTTCGATACATTCTTCATGCTCTTCAGATGCGATATAACAGCATTCCCCTCCCCGGGTCAATGCTTCGATAAACTGGGCATCGGCATACACATCCAGCTTTTTTTGGGCTTCGCCCTGCACGTTATGGTTTCCATTTTCCCCTAGTATATCCACTAGTCCGGCTTTGTTAACCTCGCGGTTAATCATCTTCGCCGCAATCCCAATGTCTCTAAGCAACCTGGAAAGCTCTCCTTTGGCATAAGGAAAATCGGCTTGTTTTTCAATGATAAATTGACCTAATGTTTTGAATGCCATTTTCTATTGTTATGTAGTTTGGTAACGATTTTAATGGCACAAAGCTACAGAAGCAAAACAAATTAAAAAACTGATTTTCAGCTTATTGTAAAACATACACATATTTATCATGTTGATACTCAAGTGATTATTTTTTAATAAAATATTCTTTAAACAACTTGTTATCCATTCGTTTCAGTTTTTAGGTATGGATGAGCACTCCGTGGTTTTAGAAAAAAGTTGTACAAACTGATCGAAGGGAGCTCATGAACACCGAAATGGACAAGCGTTCATAAAAAGCGCCACTTTAAAATTTTGATGCGTCCCACTGCCTCGCTCTTATCCCGCATCGAGAATAGTTTACATGTGGCATTACGAGGTTAAGAAGGGGACAATACAATTGCATAATCCCTCCCTTAATATTCAATGTCGCATCCGGATTTTTGAGGTTGTATAGACTCACCCTTAGTACTATCCCTATCCTCAAATATCCGAAGCGACGAGTTTTTTTGCATACTTTTTTTGCGAAAAAAAAAGTATAAATAATCGATTTAATATTTTCATTATCTTTAAGAAACATTAGGGAAGTATTTTTAAACATTGAAGTAGTGGCAAAGAAAACGAAGATGACAAATAGCTTTATTCCGCGAGACATCAGCTGGCTAAGCTTTAATGATCGCGTACTGCAGGAAGCTGCCGACGAGAGTGTTCCGCTTTCCGAACGAATTAAGTTTTTAGGGATCTTCTCCAATAACTTGGACGAATTTTTTCGGGTGAGGGTCGCGGGACTAAAAAGGGCATTAGCCATCAACGATAAAGAAGCAAAAGAAATATTTTTTGAAAAACCCCAGCTAATTTTAGATCGCATTAATGAACTCGTTATTCAACAGCAACAGCAGTTTGATCATATTTGGTTAAAAGTGCAGGCTGAAATGGCGAAGGAAAAGATATTTATCAAAACCGATGAGGAGCTGAATAAAGAACAGCAACAGTTTGTCAAAACTTACTACGAGGAAGAAGTAGAGTCGAATGTTATTCCACTGCTGTTGAATGATGCCCGCCCTATGCCCTATCTCCGGGACAAAAGCCTCTACTTGGGAATCGCTATGCGGAAAAACGATTGGGAATACGATACACGTTTTGCCATTATTGAAAATCCTACGCGACAAAACGGTCGTTTCGTGCTATTACCCTCCCCGGAAGGAGAGAAGCACGTTATACTCCTCGAAGATGTTATAAAATTCAATATTCCCTATATTTTTTCGTATTTCGGATTCGACTCGTTTAAGGCACATGCGTTTAAAATAACGAAGGATGCGGAATTTGACCTGGATAACGACATTAATACGACCTTGGTCGAAAAAATCGAAAAGGGAATTAAAAACAGAAGAAAAGGAAAACCTACCCGTTTCGTTTTTGATAAGGATATGGATTCTGCTTTGGTCGCTTTCTTGATTAAGAAGCTCAATCTTTCGAAGAAAGACAGTATTATTCCTGGACAGAAGATCCATAATTTCAAGCATTTTATGGGTTTCCCAAAGATTTTTGAATCGGAGAAACTCGTAAAGGCGCGTCGCTCGTTTGTACATCCCGAGTTTGCGGGCCGACAACGTATTAGCGATATCGTTGTCAAAAAGGACGTACTACTCTCCTTTCCTTACCACACCTTTCGCCCGATCATCGACCTATTGCGTGAGGCCGCCATGGATCCCGATGTACGTTCGATTCATATGACCATTTACCGTATGGCTGAAAATTCGAAGGTGGGCAACGCTTTGATCAATGCAGCCCGAAACGGAAAAGAAGTGACCGTCATGCTGGAACTCCGCGCGCGTTTTGACGAAGAGCACAACATCATTTGGAAAGATAGATTTGAAATGGAGGGCGTGAAAGTACTGTTGGGTATCCCGGAAAAAAAGGTACATGCCAAACTCTGCGTAATCAAAAAAAGGCACAACAACAAAACGATCCAATATGGCTTTGTAAGCACCGGAAATTTTAATGAGAAAACAGCCAAGATTTATGGTGATTACTGCTTAATGACCAGTAATAGAACCGTCATGGCTGATATTAATAAGGTTTTTTCGGGACTAAAAAAATACAAGGATGATTTATCACAGGTGTTTAAATCTTGCAAAAATCTCCTCGTCTGCCCCACCAATATGCGAACGACGTTTATCGCGCTGATCGATAAAGAGATCGCGGAAGCACGCGCCGGAAATAAAGCGCACATGATCGTCAAAGTAAATTCTTTGAGTGATAAGCTTCTGATTAAAAAGATATATGAAGCGGCGGCGCAAGGGGTCAAAATTGACATGATTGTCCGCGGAATCTATTGTGCGGTGAACCAAAAGAAATTTGATACACCGTTAAATGCAATTAGTATCGTGGATGAATATTTGGAACATGCCCGGGTAATCTATTTTTACGCAGGCGGTAAAGAGCTTGTTTATCTTTCTTCTGCAGACTGGATGACCCGTAATTTGGATTATCGCGTGGAAGCCGCCGTACAAGTGATCAACAAGAAAATTAAGCACGAACTCATTGATATGTTAGCGATACAACTGAAAGACAACGTCAAAGCGCGGGTCCTAAATAATAAACTGGACAATACCTACGTACAAAATGAAAACCCGCCCTTCCGCTCACAGGTGGAGCTGTATAAATATTTACATAGGAAAGCAAAAAACAATCATTAATCGATCCCACTTACGCCACCAGATACGACTAATTTCATCGCGTCTGTCGCACTCATATCTAAACGCTGTACGTGAGAGGCTTTCACGACAACAACTTGTCCAGCAACGGAGTAAGAGTACGGAAAGTACACGATAACTTCATCAGGAAGCCCGATTTTATTTAAATCCCGTTGCGTCAGGAAGCCGATTTTTTTGAGTCCGGTTTCGTTGACCAAAACCAATACGGGTTCATTGAACTTCTTGGCGTCACCTACAAAGGCTTCTGTAAAATCCTTTATGGAAGAATACAGGGTATTAAACAGGGGAATCTTATCGATGGTCCGACTCAACCATGCCCGTATAGGTTCGGTGACGAAGGTCGTGAAAATAACACCAACGAAAGTAAGGATAAGGAGTACCGTCAATATACCTATGCCGGGGATATAGAGGGGATGGCCGTGCTCGTCTTCCAAGAAATGGGATGTAAGATTGAGGGCGTTATCGACTGACGCAACTACCCAAACAATTAAGAATATAGCACCAGCTACCGGCACAGTAACCAACGTGCCTTTTATAAGGTAATACAGTATTTTTTTTCGTGTAAACATCTTTATTCCTGTCTGTGTTTTCTATCCATAAAAATATATGCGTTTTACGCGGGACGCAATATTTACCAACAATTCGTAGGGGATGGTATCGATACGTTTCGCATCATCGATCAAGTCGGGAAACACAATAACTTCATCCAGCTCATGTGCGACAATATCTGTCACATCAAGCATACACATATCCATGCAAATAGAGCCCACCGTCTTAACCTTTTGTCCGTTGATAGCCATCTCACCTACCCCCTCGCCATACCGCCGGCTATAACCGTCTGCATATCCTATTTTTACCG
Organism: Sphingobacterium sp. FBM7-1; assembly: GCF_020687765.1. Taxonomy (GTDB): domain Bacteria; phylum Bacteroidota; class Bacteroidia; order Sphingobacteriales; family Sphingobacteriaceae; genus Sphingobacterium. The sequence continues at coordinate 641,011 of NZ_JAJEWJ010000001.1, forward strand.
TCGCGATACGGCTCGGTCTATGCAACACGCCTTTTCTGTCGTACCCAACCGTGGCTCCCGCGGGCAATTCCTTAATTTGTGTAATGGTGGTTTTTAATTCGCTTACTTTTTCTAAAGCCATCTTCCCCTCCATATCTACCCCGTAGAGCCCAATACCTAAGCGTACCATTTCCATGTAAGCCGAAGACCAGTTGGTGATGCCGGAAGTATTCGCAATGTGGCGGATAACCGGGTAGCCCAGACCGGCTTCCAAACGTTCCACACTTTGCGTAAATGACGTAATCTGCTGTTGGGTAAACTCGGTATGCTGTTCATTGCCCGCCGCAACCAAATGTGAGAATACGGTTTTCACCTTTATTTCTGGCGCAGCAGCCAACACGTTGACCAATTCGTCCACATCCGCCGGCAAAAACCCCAGACGATGCATACCTGTATCAATTTTGATATGAATAGGAAAGTCCTTTTGCTTGCGCGCAGCTAGAAACACAATCAAGGCCTTTAGAATACGGAAGCTATATATTTCGGGTTCTAGGTTAAACGTCAGTAAACTTTCAAACACCGGCTCATCTGGGCTTAGTACCATAATCGGTAAATCTATCCCATGCTGACGTAATTCCACACCTTCATCCGCAAACGCGACGGTTAGGTAATCGACCTTGTTAAACTGCAAGAGATTCGCCACCTCATAACTTCCGCTACCATACGAAAAAGCCTTCACCATCACCATCAGTTTGACAGACGCCGGTAACATCGAGCGATAAGCTTTGAGGTTATGTTCGAGTGCACTCAGATTTATTTCTAATACCGTTTCATGCGATTTCGCGACCAACAGTTTGCTTACATCTTCCAGATGAAACCGCCGGCTGCCTTTAATAAGGATAGATTCATTTGCGATTGAAATATGTGGCAGGTTGTGAAGCAGCTCCTCTGTGGATGCAAAAAACAGCGACGGCATGGGAAGTTTGTCGGCTAAATACTGCAAAGTGTCACCGACAAAAATAATTCGACTAAGATTTTGCTGCTGCAGGATGCCCAAAAGCTTAGTCTGGAGCTTATCATCGAGGCCCTCCATAGCAGAAAGAATAAGCGTCTTGTTTTTATGTTGCTGTTGCTGACGAAGAAAATCTAACGCGATCTGTAAAGACGCTAGATCATTGGAATAGGTATCATCAATAATCGAACAATTGTTCCGCCCAGTCTTGAGTTGCAAACGCATCTCCAGCGGACGCAGCCTGCCCAATCGATGCAAAATGGAATCCAAGGAGTAGCCTAAAAACAACAGGGTAGTTAGGCAAGTCAAGACATTTTCGATAGATGCCTTATCTACGAAAGGCACCGTGAACGTTGCGATTTCCTGCTGGTAAACTACTTGAATAGACGAACTCCCATCCTGTCTTTCTTCTACGTGGAGAACTTTGACATCATCTTGCTCTCCCTCGCCGAAGGTGAACATACGAGTCTTCTCGGGGAGGTATGCTTCAAATCCATAGCGTGAGGGGCAAATCACATCTTTTGCGTGTTTAAACAGCTTCATCTTCTCCGCTATTTTCCGTGCCTTGCTCGCAAAACCTTCCGCATGTGCCGCACCTATATTGGTCATAATGCCGATATCCGGCCGAATCATCGTTTCAAGATTTTCCATTTCATCCGGCAAACTGATACCCGCCTCGATAATGGCACAGTCGTAATCGTCCGAAAGATCCCATAACGATAGCGCGACCCCTAATTGAGAGTTATAACTTTTGGGGCTTTGATACACCTTCTTATCTTCTTGTAAAAGCTGTGTCAACCATTCTTTTACGATTGTTTTGCCATTACTGCCGGTGATCCCGATGACGGGCCTGTTAAATTTATCCCGATGATAGCGGGCTAATTGTTGTAAAGCAAGCAACACATCCGCTACCCAAAAAAAACTAGCTTGAGGATATCGCTCGACAGGAAGATCTTCGCGCGAAACCACAAAGGCACGCACTCCTTGCTTATAAGCATCCGCGATAAAAGTATGTCCGTCGCGAACATGCTTCAAGGCAAAAAAAAGACTACGTTCCGCGTTTCTTATTTTACGGCTATCATAAGCTAGTTCATATATTTCCTGTGCTGCATCATGCATTATGCAATGCTTGCAGTTCATTTGAGAAATAATAGCGTCTAGTGTATATATCATACATTATATTTTTATGTCGCTCAAGCCGCGACTGGGCTTTTACTTTTTTTCCCTCAAAAAAAGTAAACAAAAAAACTCGTCGCTTCGGATATTTTACATTAGGGATAGTACTAAGGATAAGTTTGTACAGTTGTAAAACATCCGGATGCGACCTTTGAAGGTTAAGGATAGGATTGTACAAGCCCATCCTCAACATTTAATGTCGCCTCAAAAATTTTGAGACATGTAGAAATATCATACCTGCATTATCCAGTTCATCAAAATTTTTCAGCGACGAGTTTTTTGGTTCTTTTTTACGGAAAAAAAGAACACAAACAAATGTCATTAATATTTTCAATAAGTGTATCATTTTTTGAAGATTTGTGTTATGGAAGAATCTAGGAAGCCGCGAAAGTCCTTTACGCCTTTGGAAGCAAAAAGAAAAGCAGAAAGCTACTGTGCTTATCAGGAGCGAGCGCAACAGGAGGTTAGGAACAAGTTATATGAGTGGGGACTTCATCAAGAAGCAGTAGAAAACATCATCGTGCAGCTTATCGAAGAAAATTTTCTTAACGAAGAACGATTTGCAAAAGCCTACGCGTTAGGTAAATTCCGAATGAAAGGTTGGGGAAAAATTAAGATAAAACAGCACTTGAAGTTAAAAAATGTTTCGGAACCACTAATTCGACTTGCATTAAAAACGATAGATATAGACGAGTACAACAAAAAAATAGAAGAAACCATAAATAAAAAGACAGAATTAACAAAAAAACCCATTTCTATTGCAGAAAAATCAAAAATATACAGACACTTACAGTCAAAAGGATTTGAAAACGAAATAATTTTAGAAAAACTTAATAATAAATGATGAATTTTAAATAAAAAATGGTGTTTAACTGCATTTTTATGAAAAAAAAGTTGTTAAATTGAAATAATTACATATTTTTGTGACTATAATTACATTTTCAAAAACAAAACAACCCATTTTTTATGAAAAAAATCAAACAAATCATCAAACTAACCACAATTTTAGCGCTAACAGGCACTACATTTATCACAAATGCACAAGAAAAAGAGACAACATTCTCTTTTGGGGTTACTTCTGATCAATTTTTCGGCGTTGCACCTAGTGTAGCCATGGAATACAAGCTTTCAGAAAAAGTCAGTACATCTGTTTACGGTATTTTCTGGGGAGCAGGTACCGCTGGTGCATGGGGTAACTGGACAGAATTCGGCGGAGGTGTTAATCTACGTTTAGCCGAGGGTATCACCTTGAACCCGAATCTTGGTTTCACGTTTGGGAACTTGCTTTCTAAGGGTGCAGCAGATGGCCAACTGGGTGGAATTGCCGGAGACGGAATCGTGCCAAACCTCTTTTTCAATGTGGATATCCCCAAATTTGAAGGGGAAATATACGCCGGCTATTATGCTCCTCTTCGAGACAAAGCGCCTGAGGACGGCTCTACCCTAGCATATTTGCATTATTGGGCAAGTGCGGGCTATAAAGTAAGTGATGCGTTCTCGTTTGGGGCACATTTCGAACATTTGAAAAGAACAAAAGATGATATCGGCGGCAAATTGGACTATTTCCAATGGGCAGGCCCGTACGTACAATTTAATGCAAGCAAGTTTGGCAGTTTTGTTCGCTTATCTGCCGGACCGGAAGTTAAAAACGGATTACAAGCCAAGGATTCTTTCTATAAGTTATCTACCGGCTTTTCGTTTTAGGCAAACAAATGAATAATCATCTCTTCTCTTTGTACCTTAAGGTCAAAGCCTGGAGGGGTGATTATTTTATCTTATCTCCTAAAACAGCAGTAATCACGGAGACTAATCAAAAAACTACTTAATCAAAAACCGAAAATGAAAAAGATTCTCCCATTTGGACTCCTCGCGCTAGCTGCAATCTTAGCATTGCTCGCCCCATCAACTGAGGTTACCACCGTCACGGAAAGCAATATCGATACAGGCGATACAGCCTGGCTATTGATGTCTGCAGCGCTGGTATTGTTAATGACGCCGGGTTTGGCATTTTTCTACGGCGGTATGGTTCGCAAAAAAAATGTGATATCTACCATGTTACAAAGTTTCGTATGTATGGGCCTTATCACGATTATTTGGGTTGTATTTGGCTTTAGCCTTGCCTTTGGCGAAGATATTGGTGGCATAATCGGCAATCCTTCCACTTTCTATATGATGAAAGGTATGTTGGGCAATGACGCATGGTCAGCACTACCGACCATTCCGATAGCATTGTTTGCTATGTTCCAATTAAAATTCGCCGTAATAACTCCAGCACTCATTACAGGAGCCTTTGCCGAACGTATTAAATTCAATGCGTATCTTATTTTCATTACTTTATTTGTTATCTTTATCTATGCTCCGCTAGCACATGCTACCTGGCATCCTGAAGGCCTATTAGCCAACATGGGCGTGCTCGATTTCGCAGGTGGAACTGTTGTACATATGTCGGCGGGTTGGGCTGCATTAGCTTCCGCATTATACTTAGGCAAACGTAAAGAACAAGTACATACACCTGCCCGTATCAGTTATGTCATCTTAGGAACGGGTTTACTATGGTTTGGATGGTTCGGGTTCAATGCTGGTTCGGCAGGAGGCGCCAACGAACTGGCTGCCTCTGCATTTGGAACCACAACCACTGCATCAGCCGCCGCGGCGATGGCCTGGATTTTCTTTGACATCCTGCGAGGGAAAAAACCTTCGGCAATGGGAGCCTGTATCGGTGCAGTTGTTGGATTGGTAGCTATCACACCAGCTGCTGGCTTTGTAACAATCCCACACTCTTTAGTAATTGGTATTGTAGCTGCTGTCATTAGCAACTTGGTCGTGATCTGGAGAACCAAAAAAGGTATTGATGATACGTTAGATGTTTTCCCTTGTCACGGCGTCGGTGGTATGGTCGGTATGTTATTAACGGCAGTATTTGCCCATAGCAACGTCAACAGTGCCGTGGAAACCAACGGACTTTTCTTCGGAGAAACTGGTCTTTTCGTTGCACACTTAATTGCGCTTATCGGAGCATCTGCATTCGCTTTCTTCGGATCTTTACTGCTCTTAAAAGTAACCGATCTCCTAGCATCATTACGCGTTAGTGAAGAAGCTGAAAATATCGGATTAGACTTAAGTCAACACGACGAAGAACTTTAGATCACTAACAAACATAAACTGGCGCAATGAAGGCCATTGCGCCAGTTTATTTCTATACCCAGGATGAATAGCGCTAAAACAACCGCAACTGCGGATTGCTGAGCTTTTCCAGATCAGCATCATAAAAATTGGAAAGGGTAACGCCCAAAAGACGTACCTTCCTATCCGCCATATCCATCTTGTCAAAAAGTTCGGTTATCTGTTGGAAAATATCTAGGGAGGCAGATAGATAAAAACCACTAGTTTTACTACGGGTTATCTGCGTAAAGTCAGCAAATTTGATTTTCAAGGTCACCGTACGTCCTTGCTTTTCCTTGTCCGCTAATCTTTTTGCTAATTTTTCGCATAGCAGCTGTAATTCTTTCCGCATTTCCTGCTCTTCTTTAAGATCCGTTTCAAACGTATCTTCTATACCGATTGATTTGACGATCCGATTAGGCTTGACCGGCCGGTTATCCTCTCCGCGTACCATGTGATAGAAAAACTTACCCGACTTTCCAAATCTTCGGATCAATTCATTTTCTGTAAACCCTTTCAGCTCCTTTCCGGTATGTATCCCCATATTCTTCATTTTTTGAGCCGTCACTTTACCGACGCCAAAGAACTTTTCAATGGGAAGTTGCTCTAAAAAGGAAATAATTTTGGAAGGACCGATAAACGTTAACCCATCTGGCTTTTGGTAGTCCGACGCGATTTTTGCGATGAATTTATTTATCGACACCCCTGCCGATGCTGTCAGGCCTAATTCCTCCCGAATCGCAAGCTTTATCGCTTGGGCGATCTCGATGGCGGACCCGATCCCCTGTTTATCCTCCGTCACATCTAAATAGGCTTCATCTAAAGAAAGTGGCTCAATTAAATCGGTGTATCGCTTAAAAATAGCACGTATCTGACCAGATACTTCCCGATATACATCAAAACGGGGTCGCGTAAAAATAAGATGTGGGCAACGCTCTATGGCCTGACGGGATGACATCGCCGAACGAACGCCGAACTTTCGCGCTTCATAACTTGCCGTAGCCACGACTCCCCTCCCATCGGGTGATCCGCCTACGGCAAGCGCTTTCTCGCGCAATTCGGGAAAATCACGTTGCTCCACCGACGCATAAAATGCGTCCATGTCAATATGGATTATTTTTCGTCTATTATCGCTCACCATCTATTAAATTGTCTGAACTAGAATTGCACATCTTGCTTCCCAAAATTAAAAGGAAATTTTGTATCCTAAAAGCGTACAAAGGCAACGCGATAAGTAGTATCTTTGGCAATTCGTCGCATATTTAAAACATTTTATAATTTCAAGTATGAAAATTAACAACGGACTATTCTTATTGCTATTAGGAAGCTTATTGTTAACCCTTCAAAGCCAGGCACAAGAACGAGATGACCGTGCAACTATCTTAAATTTCAAAGGTATTCAATACATGAGTAACGACTCGCTGTTTTACACGAACTTTAGATTCCGTATGCAGAACAGACTTGGCTTCACGAATGTACTCGACAATGAAGATAACGACAAATTTGACGCGCGTATACGAAGATTACGCTTACGGATGGACGGTTATATTTATACCCCTAAAATTTCTTATTCCGTTCAGTTAGCCTTTACACGTGGCGATCAGGATTTCGACGATAGCGGGGTGCCAAATATCGTGCGGGATGCGGTAATTTTCTACAATTTCTCGGATGATTTCTACATTTCTTTCGGTCAGAATAAATTGCCAGGCAACCGCCAGCGTGTCAACTCTTCAGGTCAATTACAATTTGCAGACCGATCTTTAGTAAACAGCAACTTTACGGTAGATCGGGATTTCGGAATGTCTTTCAACCTCAGTAAAAAAATTGGACAGATGCCCGTAAATGCAAAAGCTGCAATCTCTACTGGTGAAGGTCGCGTGGCGCTTAGTACCGATAATGGTCTAGCCTATACAGGGCGTGTAGAATTCCTACCATTGGGAGAGTTTACGAATAACGGGGACTACTCAGAAGGCGACCTCGAACGCGAAGAAACGCCCAAACTGTCTATTGGAGGAGGCTATAGTTATAACGACCGCACCACCAGAGAAGGCGGGCAGCTCGGCCGATATGTAAAAAATCCTTTTACATTAAAGACGGCTTTTGCAGATGCAATATTCAAATACCAAGGATTTGCTTATCAGGCTGAATATATGCGTCGCGACGTGAAGGATCCCTTCAATGTGGTCGATGACCGGTTTAACCAAGTCGATGGTCCAGAAGAGGAGCTGACTTATGCACAAAAAGGATGGGGTGTCAACCAACAAGCTTCTTACCTACTTAATAAAGGCTATGAGGTCGCAACCCGCTATACCCATATCAAACCGCATCAGCAAATTCGGAACTATGAAGATCAGCTGGAAGTCATCGAATTGGGATTGACCAAATACATGAAAGCACACCGTCTTAAATTTCAATTGAACGCAAACTACACCGTATCTAATGGTGATTTTGGCAACAATTCGAGTAAAAATTCCTGGGGAGGCATGTTCCAAATAGAATTGGGAATCTAAAAACGTATAGATCATGAAATACTACCTTATTGCTGGAGAAACATCGGGAGATTTACATGGATCGAATCTGATCAAAGCCTTAAAAAACGAGGACGCAGCAGCTAGTTTTCACTTTGTTGGTGGCGATCAAATGCAAAAAGCTGCCGGACAGACACCCTTAATCCATACCGCCGAGATGGCGTTTATGGGATTTGTCGAGGTAATCAAAAATATTGGAAAAATCCGAAAAAACTTAAAGCTGGTCAAAGCGGATATTATCCAAAAGAAACCGGACACTTTAATCCTGATTGACTTTCCCGGGTTCAATCTCAAAATTGCCGAATTTGCAAAAAAAATAGGCATTCGCGTCTGTTATTATATCTCTCCAAAAATATGGGCATGGAATCAAGGTCGGGTACATAAGATCAAAAAGGTAGTGGATCACATGTTCTGTATCCTTCCATTCGAGGTCGATTTCTATAAAAAATACAACTATACGGTAGATTATGTCGGTAACCCCTTGTTGGATGCTATAAATCAGTATCGATTTAATGCATCATTCAAAGAAGACAATGCGCTTAATGACCGACCAATTATTGCACTTCTTCCGGGTAGTCGAAAAATGGAAATCGAAAAACTCTTGCCCGTTATGGTGGATCTATATTATCTTTTCCCCGCCCATCAATTCGTGGTGGCGGGGGCCCCTAACTTTGATGAAGCATATTACCAACAATATACTAGTGACCTACCTATAAAGGTTGTTTTCGACCAAACCTACGATCTCCTTAAACACGCGGAAGCCGCTGTCGTGACGAGCGGTACCGCAACATTAGAAACCGGCATTTTAAAAGTTCCACAAGTCGTCGTTTATAAAGCCAATAAACTGACCATATTACTGGCTCGACTTGTTATAAAGGTTCCGTTCATTTCCTTGGTCAATCTGATCAACGGTTTTTTATCTGTTCGAGAGTTTATTCAAGATGAATGTGATACACGCACGGTGGCGGACGAGCTAGCACAACTGATTTCCAATAAGGAACACCGGGCAAGTGTATTAGAAAATTACGAAGTACTAGCTGAAAAATTAGGCACGCCCGGCGCCTCTGAAAAAGCCGCAAAACTCATCGTGCAGTATTCTTCTGACAAACCAAACTAAACTATTTGCCGCTTTGTTATTCTAATATAAAGCACCAAGCAGTAGAGGTCATGAGATTAACACATATTTTAACAATAATTTTTCTGTTTCTAGGTCAATCTTTTTTATCCGAGGGGTATGCACAAGAAGAACATATTAGCAAACTCGAATTAGGCCGAAAGAAAAAGAAAGTTTTTAACAACAGAGATTCGACGGCTGTTATACACATCGACACCCTTATCATGAAAGACAAATCGTCATTGCAATTTTACGGAAAGAAGGATGTCAAACTGGTCATAAAGCATGCGGAGATAGGAAAAGGTGCCTTTATAAGCGGTATGGGCGGACAAAACAATGCTTCAAATTTCGATATAGCCATCAACCTTCAAAAATTAGGTTCCCTTTACGTCATTGCTCGAGGGGAAGATGCGATGAATGGGACAAAAACTTTTCCAAACGGTGATGGCGGAGAGGTAAATTTTCAGTACAATCCTAAAGGCATTATACCTCAAACGGACGACAAAAAGCAAGCAAACTATGTATATATAGACGTATCCGCTGGCGGTCGAGCCATCAGCCCGGTTTCTGATCTTCAACAAATATACGCGCGTATAGCTACATCCGCTCCTGGTCTTCGTGGCTTGCCGCAAGGACAGGTTTATTCTGGGTCACCGGGTAAAGAAGGGAAAGTCGTTATCTCTTCTTTTTCCCCGTGAAAAAGAAGCAAAACCGAACGGAGTGAGCTCATGGACACCAAAGTAAGCACTTGTCCATAAACCTCGTCGCTTCGAATCTTTGAGGAGAGAGAGATAGTACTAAAAATGAGTTTCTACGTACCTCAAAAATTCGGATGCGACCTTAAAAGTTAAGGGGGGGGGGCATGCAATTGTATTATCCCATCCTTAAACACAAATGCCACATCAAAAATTTTGACTATTGTAAAAACACCATTTTTGCAATATCCCATTCAGTCAAAATTTTTAAGTGGCGAGTTTTTTTGCATACTTTTTTTTCGGAAAAAAAGTATGAGCCACGTCGCGGCTTGAGCGACAAAATTATTAATTCATTTTCCCTACGACAACTTTTAATAAATTATCATAGTCAAAATATGTATTCGCTATACCTTGCACATCAGCAGCGGTCATGTTTCTGATAACCTCATTATAACGCGTATAATAAGATAAATCAAGTCCGTAAAAATACACGGCTTTAAACTTGTCGGCATGTGAAAACACAGATTCTATTGAACCTAGCACAGAACCTAAGATATAGTTTTTGACCAAGGTTACTTCTTCGTCAGAAGCCGGGGTTTCGCGTAAAGTCTTGAATTCTTTCTCAATCTCGATAAGTGTAGCTTTCGTGCTGTCTATCCCAACTTCCGTAGCGATGGTAAAAAATCCCGTATGTTGTAAACTCGCAAAGGCTGACCCAATACTATAGGTAAACCCTTTTTCTTCGCGTATATTCCGCATTAAACGGGAACCGAAATAGCCACCAAGCAGTGTATTTACAAATTGTATGGCTGGGAAATCGGGATGAACCCGATTAACGGCAGGCATGCCCAGCCTTATAGCGGATTGCAGGGCATCCGTACGTTCTTCCGAAACAGTGGCAGGAGCAAAAACCGGAAATTGAGGGCCCGACTCCGGGCCTGATTCTCCTGTATTTAACCATTGCACATCAAAAAGTTCCTTTACTTGCAATAGCACCTCGTTCGTAATATTACCCGATAAAATCAAGGTGCAATTTTGCGGTTGTACCTGCCGTTGGTACAATGCCATTAAATCTTCCCGATTCAACGCATCATAAGCTTCTTCTGTCGGAATCCGTCCATATCTGCTATCTCCAAACAAGCTTTTAAAGAAAAGCCGACGGGCTACATAATCATTCTTCTGCAAAGAAATTTTTAAAGTCTGCTTATTATTACGGATATACGTTTCTAACTCGGCTTCGGGAAAAACCGTATTATTCAATATATCGTGTACAACAGGTAAAACCGAACCAAGATGCTTATTGAGCGAATAAAGGGTTAACGCCGTTTGGTCAAAGCTGTACTCCGGCATTAGGTAAGCTCCATAAAAATCGATTTCTTCGGCGATATGCGCGCTTGTGCGCGTTCGCGTCCCCTCTTTTAACATATAGCTTGCACAGGTATGCAGCAAGGAATTTTCTGAACCTTCAAAGATGTTTCGGAAAATAAATTCAGCTTTGACCAATTCTTGTGTCGGGGCGTTAAAAACAAACACCTTTAACCCATTTTTAAAAACTACCTCGTCAGGCTGGACCAACGTAATATCCTGTATATCATGACGTATAGGCGCAACAGATCTATTCAGCATGTTCTTGTTTTTTAGCATAATAAATGAGGGTGGACGAATTTTCCTTCGTAAAAATTTCTTGTGCCACCCGTTGAATATCAGTCGGCTTTACCGCGAGATAGCGATCCACTTCTCGATTGTACCCATCTGCATTTCCCAGTACTTCAAAAAAAGCGAGATTCATAGCCCTGTCCAAAATAGATAGTTCGGCAAACACCATGGTGGATTCAACTTTATTTTTCACTTTCTGCAATTCGGCTTCGGCCATTATCTCGGTTTTCAATATATCCAACTGATTCCACAACAATTTCTCTGCTTCGGCCATATCTAGATGTGGCAGTGGTTTACCTTCGATAACGATAAGATTAGGATCGATAGAACCACATACATAGGCGTTAACTTCGCTAAACAGTGCCTGGTCTTTCACTAAAGCTCTATAAAGACGAGAAGAACTTCCGCGGGAAAGTATATCGGACAATAAATCCATCACCGGGTAATCTGGATGCATGCGTTCAGAGCCATGAAACGCGATGTAAATACTATTAACCGGCACATCTGCATGCACTTCCTCCCGCCGCGGAGCTAATTGCCGGGGTTCTACCGGAAGTTCTCGCTGAGGTTTTGGCCGTACGGGAATATTAGCGAACCACTTTTCTGTTAATGCTTTTACTTGTTCAAGCGTAACATCTCCGGCGACGACCATAACTGCATTGCTTGGCACATAATGTTTAAAGAAAAAAGCCTTAACATCTTCCATGGTTGCTTCTTCGATATGGCGAAGTTCTTTACCGATTGTAGCCCACCTATAAGGATGTTCTTTGTAAGCTAAGGGCCGCAACCGTAACCATACATCCCCGTAAGGCTGATTGAGGTAGCGTTGTTTAAACTCCTCGCTGACCACATTGCGTTGTACTTCCAAACTCTGTTCGCTAAAAGCCAGACTTAACATCCGGTCACTTTCTAACCAAAATGCGGTTTCCAGATTAGCTGCTGGGAGTGTAATATAATAATTGGTAATATCGTTGCTTGTAAAAGCATTATTCTCCCCACCGACTTCCTGCAACGGCGTGTCATAGTTGGGAATATGGACAGAACCTCCGAACATCAGATGCTCGAAGAGATGCGCGAACCCGGTTTTATCCGGCGATTCGTCTCTGGCCCCCACATCATAGACGATATTCACACAGGCCATTGCGGTTGTGTGATCTTCATGTACCAACACACGCAAGCCATTATCCAGTGTAAAACGCTGATAATTAATCATAAGCTATTATTACAGATTACCCAATCCAGTTGATGTCCTTTTTTAGTAAAGACATTGTTTTTTCTTCGTTAGAGTTCGCTTCAGGCTTAAAATCGTATGCCCAATTAGCCTGTGCTGGCAAACTCATTAATATAGACTCAATGCGACCATTCGTTTCCAATCCGAATCGGGTTCCGGCATCATATACCAAGTTAAACTCCACATACCGGCCTCTGCGCAACAACTGCCATTCTCTCTCTTGTGAAGAGAATTTACGATCGCGGTTTCGATTCACCAACTCCGTGTAAGTAGGCAGAAAAGTACGGCCCAAGTCACAAGAAAATTTAAACAGCTCTTCGTCTGTCAAACCAGTTTTCTCGGGTGTCAGCTTATCGTAGAATACACCACCTATTCCGCGCGTTTCTTGCCGATGTTTAATAAAAAAGTAGTTATCGGCCCAGGTTTTAAATTCGGGATAAAAATTAGCATGATGCTTATCGCAAACATTCTTCATCATGTGATGAAAAAAACGCGCATCGTCTTCTACCACATAATGGGGAGTAAGATCGATTCCTCCACCGAACCAGCGGATATTTTCACCCAATTCAAAGTAACGTATATTCATATGGATGATCGGCACCCAAGGATTATTGGGATGGATCACGATCGATACACCGGTTGCAAAAAAATCTTCTTCTTCCACCTGAAACGATTTTTTAATCGCCGCTGGCAATTTACCATGAACAGCGGAGAAATTGACGCCGCCTTTTTCTAATATATTACCATCCTGTATGATACGTGTCCGACCGCCGCCACCACCTTCTCGTTCCCACATTTCCTCTACAAAAGTAGATCGACCATCTAAAGCCTCCAGTCCTGCAGTAATTTCATCCTGAATGGATTTATAGGTTGCTGCTATATGTTCTTTCGTTAATCTCATTTACGTTAATTTATCCAATAGTTTTTTGATCTCTAACGTCGCCGGCTGGCGATGATATAGGATTTCATACACCATTTGGCAGATCGGCATATCAAGCTGATGCCGTTGAATAATATTTTGAATACATGCGGAAGCATAATAGCCTTCGGCAACCATATTCATTTCGAGCTGTGCAGATTGGACGGTGTAGCCCTTCCCGATCATATGGCCGAATGTACGGTTTCTGCTAAATTGTGAATACGCCGTAACCAATAGATCGCCCAGATACGCTGATGTTTTAATATCCCTGCTGACATCCGAATCGATAGCGGATAAACAAGTACCCATTTCACGAATAGCATTCGAAATCAATACCGCAATAAAATTATCTCCAAGTCCCGCTCCATGGCATATACCTGCTGCCAATGCGTATATATTCTTTAATACCGCCCCATATTCTACTCCGAAAATATCGGTAGAGAGCACCGTATTGATATAGCGTCCACGGATAAACCTACCTACCCGTTCTACTGTTGTTTGGTCTTTCCCGGCAAGCGTTAAATAAGAAAGCTTTTCCGAAGAGACTTCTTCCGCATGACAAGGACCACCGATAACCACAATATTTTCTAAGGGTATTTGATACGTTTGTGTAAGATAATCGCCCACAATAAGGTTATCATTTGGAATGATTCCCTTGATGGCAGATACAACAATTTTATTTGAAAAATCCGCTGCTTGCACAGCTGCTAAGGCATCTTTTAAATAAGCGGACGGTGTATTTAAGATAACGATATCCGATTGCTGAATAACCGTACGTGCATCCGAGAATAAATTATCTGGCTTGACACAAACCTTTACAGCACTCAAATAACTAGGGTTATGTCCGTAAGATCGGATGTATGCTAAATCTTCTTCCTTTCTAACCCACCATAAAATATCCTTCTGCTCTGTATTATCTCCAAGCATCTTGATCATCGCCGTTGCCCAACTCCCACTCCCTACGATGCCTATCTTTTGCACAGATTCGTCCATATTTTTTTCATTGTAAAAGCTACAAATATACAATTTCTTATCATACTTTCTTTGCGTACGCTGTGCTATATAATCCTTCCGAAGATAAACAAACATGCTAATTTTGCGTTAACTTTACAGATAAATGCTTCAAAAAAGAAAATCAGCAATTTTACGAGAGCTGACCTATATCTTTATTAAACGACAAATTAATCTTGTACGATGACGAAAACCGATATCTCTAACGACAGCACCTCTTTATTCCACGAAAAATCTATCGATGAAACGCTTGAGCTGTTAAAAACAGACCGCTCCGCTGGTTTATCGGAAAACGAAGCTCAACAGCGACTAGCCACACACGGCCCAAACCAATTAAAAGCGCATAAACGTAAGTCGATCTTTCGATTATTTATCGGTCAATTGCAAGATACATTGATTTATGTATTGTTGGCAGCGGTCGTTATTACCATGTTCATGGGCGAGTATCTAGACGGCATCATTATCCTCATCGTTATATGTATCAATGCAACATTGGGTGTCGTTCAGGAAATAAGAGCGGGAAATGCCATCGAAGCTTTACGAAAGATGGCCTCGCCCAAAGCACTCGTCAAACGAGATCATCAGATTAGGGAAATTGCATCAGAAGATATCGTGCCGGGCGATATGGTTATTTTGGATGCGGGTCGTTATGTCCCGGCTGATTTACGTCTCTTGGAAAGCGCAAGTCTACAAATAGATGAATCCGCCTTGACAGGAGAATCTGTAGCCGTGGAGAAAGATGCTGGAGCCATGTTTTCGGACGACTACCTTCCACTGGGGGACCGGAGTAATCTAGCGTACATGTCAACGCTCGTCACATACGGTCGCGGCGTTGGTGTGGTAACCGGCACAGGAACACATACCGAGATGGGGAAAATAGCCGGCATACTTAGCCAAGATAACGAAACGAAGACACCGCTTGAAATTCGTTTAGATGAACTGGGGAAAACATTAGGTAAAGCGGCTGTAGCTATCTGTGTGCTGATCTTTATCCTATCTTATTTTCAAGGAAGGGATCTTACGGAGATGTTTCTAACGTCGGTATCCCTTGCCGTTGCCGCGATTCCAGAAGGACTAGCAGCTATCGTCGCTGTGGTACTCTCTATTGGTGTTACGAAAATGGCGAAACAAAACGCTATCATTAAGAGGTTACCTGCTGTGGAAACGCTTGGTTCCGTAAATATTGTATGTTCGGATAAAACCGGCACACTGACCCAAAACAAAATGACTGTGCAGGAATTTTTCACCTTTACAGATAAAACACAGCAGGTTAGCGACATCGCCGATTTATCTACAGAAGCCCGCTTGCTTTCTTCAGCCATGGTTTTAGCTTCTGATGCTACCTTAGAAAACGGTAAGGGTACGGGCGATCCTACCGAAATTGCGCTGTTACACTTGGCGGATACGTTACAAATAAAGAGGAAAGATTTACAGGAATCGCAACCCCGAATAGACGAGCGCGCTTTTGATTCCAACCGCAAAATGATGTCTACACTTCATCAGCACGAAGATGGCTTCATGCTATATGCAAAGGGCGCCATTGATAGTCTTATCCTAAAATGCAAACAGATCGTCGAAGATGGGGAAATTATACCGCTTAACGATACCCACAAAACTATTCTCATGCAAGCGGCGGATGCCATGTCGGATAAAGCCTTACGAACTTTAGCCGTTGCCTACAAACCATTGGAGAGCCAAATTGATTCCGAAAATTTTGAAAAGGACCTTGTCATGATCGGCGTCGTCGGTATGATCGACCCGCCTCGTGAAGAGGTTAAAGATTCCATCGAGACCGCTAAAGAAGCAGGTATACGCACGATTATGATTACAGGAGACCATAAAAACACTGCGTTGGCCATCGCCAAAAACCTAGGCATTGCTTCGGCGCTGTCGGAGGCCACAACCGGTGCGGAAATAGAGAACATGCCCCAGACGGAGTTGGAGTCACATATCGGCGAATACAAAGTTTTTGCCCGGGTTTCGCCCGAACATAAGGTGAATATAGTAAAAGCTTTTCGGGCTAAAGGTAACATTGTGTCGATGACCGGGGACGGGGTAAATGACGCGCCTTCGTTACATGCGGCAGACATCGGTGTAGCTATGGGAATAGCCGGGACGGATGTTGCAAAAAATTCCGCTGATATGATTTTGGCAGACGATAACTTTTCGACCATTATTGTAGCGATTGAACAAGGCCGAAATATTTACAATAACATCAAGAAATCCGTTATTTTCTTACTCGCCTGTAATGTAGGCGAAGTGGTCACGATGCTTGTTGCTATACTAATCGGTTTACCCATACCGCTCATCGCGACGCAATTACTTTGGATTAATCTGCTCACCGATACTTTGCCTGCCGTTGCGTTAGGTATGGATCCGGGTGATAAGGATGTGATGAAAGAAAAGCCCAGGCCATTAAACGATAATTTCTTTTCCCACGGCGGCGGACGACGTGTTATTTTCGCAGGCATCCTGATAGGTATCTTGACCATCTTTGCGTTTGTGAGCGGCTATCACTTTCGAGGATATTCGCCTTTTGCTCAACACATTCCCGAAGAGATCCATGAATACGCTCGAACACTAGCTTTCTTGACGATTATCGGATGTCAGCTATTCTATTCGTTCAGTTTCCGCCACGCGTATAAATCTATCTTCAAGATGGGGTTCTTCTCTAACCGATACCTTTTCGGCGCTGTTGTTCTGGGTTTATTATTGCAGTTGTTTGTCCTTTATGTGCCTTTTATGACGGCGGCTTTTAAACTACAAGCGGTGGGGATCGCAGAATGGGCAGGTGTATTGGCCTTAGGTGTCGTACCGTTGCTTGCTAATGAAGTGATGAAAATATTTGCCAGAAGACGAAGAAAATAGAGACGCAAATTTTGCGTCTCTAAGTATTTTATTTTCCAACAATAATGACCGCTCCGTTTGATTGTAGCGTTAACTTGACCGTTTTATTGTTATTAATTTTTAGACTCCCTTGGTTGGGATTTAGTTTGGCATCATCCCAATAGTGTACGGCTTGATTTCCAGAAAGCATCGGCAAGGAAACAACAACATCTTTTGTATTCTTTTCCGCATTGATTCCGGCTATATACCACGTATCACCCTGTCGGCGTGCCAATACCACATACTTACCTGGGTAACCGTCGATGAATACGGTTTCGTCCCAAACAGTAGGTACCTCCTTCATAAAATCGATGACAAAATCTGGGAATTCATGCAGGTTATTGGGTGTAATACCAAAGTTCTGGACAGGTGTTTGGAACAATACGGCCGTAGCTAATTGAAAGGTTTCGCTTGTCTTACGGATTGTCCCTCCATTATTTTCCCGATTATGACGTTTATTCAGCAATACAGGTCCAAAATCCATCGAAGCGACGGTATTGCGGATAAAAGGATGCAGCGTCGCATTGTATGCTTCTGTATCATTCGCGTGCTGGGTAAATATTAAATTTTCCGAAGCTAAAACTGCCTCACTACCTACAAAATTCGGATACATACGCTCCCACCCACGCGGTAAGGTACATCCATGAAAAATAACGACTAACCCATGGTCGTTCGCGTCCGAAAGAATATCTTCATAAAGTTTCATGGTTTCCTGCTTGTCACCACCAAAAAAATCAACTTTTATTCCTTTAACACCAATGCGCTGCATCCAAGCCATTTCTTGTTTTCGGGCGACGGCAGTATTCATCCGATTTTTAGGCCCCTGAGGCGCATCATTCCAAAAGCCGTTGGAGTTATACCAGAGGCAAATCCCTACCCCTTTGTCCCTACCGTATTGTACCAACTCTTCCACTTTGTCACGACCTATTTTACTGTCCCACCAGTTGTCTACCAGCGCAAACTCCCATCCCATGTTAGCCGATAGATCAATAAATATTTTCTGGTCCTCAAAATTGATACTTCCATCTTGCCACTCGAGCCAACTCCAGGTCGAACGACCAAATTGATAATCTTGTGAAGGCTCGTATAGCGGTTTTACAACATCGAATGCAATCGTAGTTTCGACGATAGGCTTTAGATCTCTTCCTACCGTAATTGTCCGCCAAGGCGTATAACCCGGAAGCCCAAGGCCGGGTAATGCACTACCTAGCCCATTATTTTCACCCGCTTCGGGAAAAGAAATCTGATAAAGTCCATCTGCTGTGCCTTCACTCAATTTGGAACCACAATACTGACTACCCACGCCTGTTTCGGATACCAGTACCCACCCTCGATCACCGACACGAAATAAAGCGGGGAACGTATAACCAATACCGTACACAGAAGGTGTACCAATCGCCTCATCAGGAACATACTCTTCTTCGTAACTCGGCTTCGTTTTCTTCCACCCAATCATAGGCGTGGCTTGCGGTGTCAAAAACGTCGTGGTCACCGCCGGGAAGTCAAAACCAGTCCACTCCTTTTCTACAATCACGTTCGCCGGTTCACCGGTTTGAGGTATCCCATAGCGGAAAGCAATATTGTTATTACTGACTTGAAAAATAACTTCAAGCAACCTACTATCTTTAGTTTCAAACGTAAAGCGATGCTCATTCGCTTGGTAGTGAACGGATTTTCTCTTTATTTTAGGCTCCTCATAATGTTCATTCACCAACCGGGTTTGATTATCAATTAAACGAAGTCCGTTAGCAAGATCTCCGATATGTGTCTGCAAACCTAAGGGTGATTTTTCGAGCATCTCCTGCCCATCAAAAGCTACCGAATAATATAATTTCCCTTTATCCAACTCCAGCAGTACGGAAAGATCGTTATCGGGACTGACCATACTCATTTGTTGGGCTTTAACACCAGACAAACTGAGTAGAAGCAAAACACTTGCGATAAAATTCCTCTTCATTTTTACAGTTATTATGTTTACAGTTTACGATTCAAGTTCATTTCTTCTATTCGCCAAAATCCGGTTTCCACTCGATAACTTTTATGGCTGTTGGTGCGACTTCTAATAAACCTTCGCCGTCCTTTTGATCAGTTTGCTGTACATACAGCGCTAGACGCTTTTTATTTCGCCATAACTCCGTATCATAAGTAGGTTCCCAGGCTCCTAATCCATGCTCCGAAAGATCAAATATTTCGAAATCATCCTGATGCACATTATTTAGTTTCAATACCGACGCCTTACTACCTCGCTCGCGATCGCGGAATAGTAGCAACAACGAAGATTTCCTTCCTTTGCCCGTTACTAAAAGCTGCGGTCTCGAAATAGGGATTTCTTTCGTGCCGTGACCGCTTAACGAGAAAGCGGTAGACCGAAAATTTAAAGACTTCACTTGCCAATGGTCGTCGACCCAGTAGATAATTTTATATTGTGGAATCGTCGTGTCCGAAGCCCTCCAATAAGTTGCAATAAAGGGATTTCCCTCATCGTCCGCCGCCATAGCAGTCTGATTGATTAGCTCACTTTGCTGCGGTATCTGCGCGGCGTATTCCGCATTTTCGGCGATAATAGGCAACATATACGTGGTTCCATCCGTTCGTTGCCAGGTCAATCCGCCATCTTTTGAACAAGCATAGGCCATATCATGGTTACTAGCCACATCGGGCGAATCCCGCCATACCCAAGAAACATGAATCGTTCCTTTTTTATCTACATAAGCCTGCCAATAGGCATTCCGTAGCCCTTCACCACTGATTAAATTGGTATGTAAACGCTTCCATTGCCTCTTTGCCACATCATATTTATTGATAATTAAATTACCTGCTCCCGATCCACCGTCACGGTAGAAAAAAAGTAAATCACCGGTGGGCAGTGCAAAAAACTCAGGGTACGTCACGCTATTTTCTTCCGATCCTACCATAGCTTCTTCTTTTCCCAGCTCCAATCCGCCAGGTTTCAGACTCTTTGCATATCGCAAACGCCCATTATGGTGATCCCAAGCTACATGCAGATAACCATCGCCATCAATCATCATGCTGATCACATTATGCGCATCCGAAGCATGACCGCTATATGGTGTCCGTTTTAACGTCCAGCGATCACTATTTAGCCGTCGTTTTCCCAATATCAAAAAGCCTTCTCCATCGTAATAGGATATGAATTGGAAAGACGCGTTACTGACTAGCGAATTTTTTCTAAATACAGCGGTATTCACCGTGTTTTTAGCCCATCCAAAACCGACATCCATTACCCGCGCGTCGCGCGGTTGCGCATACAGCACGATCGGCATAAAGAGGATACTTGTTAGCAAAAAGTTAATCCATATGTTTTTTCTGACCATAATCTACTATTAATACTGGGTAACGAGCGGTAACCGCTACTGGTTCAAGTACCGGTACATCTCCGATCCGGCTAATAAAAACGCCCCCACCCCGAAACTAGCAGTCGACTGCGCATCAACTACTTGACCGGGTATTGCTTTTTCACCAATAGGCTGAATATAACCTACTCGTCCATCTTCTTGTAAGGCAGTTTCGCTTAAAAAGCGCCAACCCGATTTTGCAATAGGAATATATTTTTTTTCAGCTAGTAAACCGTTGTTTATTCCCCAAAGGAAACCATAAGTAAAAAAGGCGGTACCACTAGCTTCTGGTCCCGGCGCATGATTAGGGTCCAACATACTACGTGTCCAGTACCCCTCCTTTTGCTGACACTTGGCAATGGCTTCGGCCATGTCCTGATAACGTTGCACATAAAAATCATAATGTTGGTGATCCTTTGGGAGATCCTGCAGTACTTTGGCTAAACCAGCGAATACCCAACCATCTCCCCTCGCCCAAAAGTCTTTCTTTCCGTTTTCCGACTTATGCTTGGGATATACGTATTTCGCATCTCGATAGTACAATGCCTCTTTTTTATCATACATGATACTATCTGCATATTGTAGATAACTATACATTTTATCAAGATATAATTCATCGCCGGTCAGCTTATACATTTTAGTCATCACAGGCATAACCATATAAAGTCCGTCTGCCCACCACCAATAATCGTTGTTGGGGGTACTCATCTGGTATTCCATTACCTCTATAGCCCTAGCTATCTTATAGGGTTTTGGATCTAAATTATAAAGATCGATATAGGTTTGAAAACAGGTTTGCCAATCACCAAAAAGTACATAATCGTCTTTCTCCCCATAGGAATATTTCCATTCTGCCTTATTATCGGACTTGGCGCCCTTCCATTCATTATGCACTGCCCACGCTTCTGAATAATTCCGATAGGCTTCATTTCGGGTCAATTTATAAAGCTCCATATTTCCCGTGTGGTAGGCGGCCACGTCCCAAAAGGACCACAAGGTGGGTTTGTTGTTTTCCTGCCAATATACGTTGGCCAAGTTCAACTTCGACATTACATCCTCCTTGTTTAGTCGTTGACTAAAAGAAGCAAAGGAATAGCATAATAAAAAACAAAGGATAAGGTTTATACGCATCTCTTATTTGGTTAAATTTAAACATTAAATTATGTACACCGTACCTAACAAAGGTACCTCCCCCTCGTTAAACCCATGTTTAAATAAAAACTATTTACTGCCTAAAATTGGCTCAAGAAAACTTCTTCTTGTTGTTTTGAACCCTATTTAAACTTCTTTGACCTTAAAACCCCTGCTGCACACACATTTACTGGCTAGCTTTGTGTTAGCAGCTAGACGATTAAAAAATAAATGTAAAAAAAACATTTAAAATAACGATAACATTTTTTATTTTTAGGCTACGATATAAAAATGTAACGGCTTAGCTAGCCTCGATACAAACCTTATTTCGATTATAGTATTTATATATGTTAACCCATGAATAAAAAAACCCTTACATTCTGTTTGTTCCTATGCGGTATATTGATGACGCATGCACAGCCTAAAAATCCGGTAGAGAAAGATTTCGTCGGCTATCTTTTTACTTATTTTACAGGAAACGCTGTAGAAGAAGAACAGGTGCATTACGCTATTAGTAACGATGGCTTTAACTATGCTGCTTTAAACAGCAACAGACCTGTATTACATTCGAAAGATATCAGTTCGACGGGCGGTGTACGTGACCCACACCTCTTACGTCGTCACGACAATAAAGGATTTTACATGGTGTTGACGGATATGACTTCATCAAAAGGATGGGATTCCAATCGCGCGTTAATTTTATTGAAATCGCAAAACCTTACGGATTGGACCTCACATGTTATCAACATCCAACAAAAATATCCAAATCAGGAAAACCTAAAACGTGTGTGGGCTCCGCAGACTGTTTTCGATGAAAAAGCACAAAAGTATATGGTCTATTGGTCTATGCAGCACGGTGACGGGCCAGATATTATCTATTATGCGTACGCGAACGCAGATTTTACAGATTTGGAAGGCACCCCTCAACCGCTGTTCATACCTAAAAACAAAAAATCTTGTATTGACGGCGATATTATTTACAAAAATGGTATTTATCACCTGTTCTATAAAACAGAAGGCCATGGCAATGGCTTAAAGAAAGCGATGACCGACGACCTTACCTCTGGTGTATGGATTGAACAACCAGGATACAAACAACAAACCACAGAAGCGGTAGAAGGATCAAGTATTTTCAAACTAACAAATACGGATAAATATATACTGATGTACGATGTATATATGAAAGGTGCTTACCAATTCTGTGAGAGCTATGACTTAGATGAATTTCAGATCATTGACCAACAGATCAATATGGATTTCCACCCTAGACATGGGAGCATCATCCCCATCACCCGGAAAGAATATAAACATCTATTAACAACCTACGGTACACCAAATAATTTTCAGGTTATTAAACAAAATAACCCGGTATTGGAAGGTTATCATGCCGATCCCGAAATTCTCTATGCAGAAAAAACTGAAAAATACTACTTATACCCTACAAGCGATGGCTACACGGGGTGGGCTGGCGACTATTTCAAGGTATTTTCCTCCGATAATCTAGTAGACTGGAAAGAGGAAGGCACCATGTTGGATTTGAAGACAGATGTTTCATGGGCAAACCGGAACGCCTGGGCACCCGCCATCATTGAGAAAAAGCTTAAAAAGAATACATACAAGTATTACTATTATTATACAGCAGCACAAAAAATTGGCGTAGCCGTAGCAGAGCACCCTACCGGACCGTTTACCGACTCGGGCAAACCTCTTGTTTCCACCAAGCCGGCGGGCGTGAATGGTGGTCAGGAAATCGACCCGGATGTGTTCCAAGATCCGGTGAGTGGAAAATCTTACCTGTATTGGGGAAATGGATATGGTGCCGTTGCAGAGCTGAATGAGGACATGGTATCGCTGAAAGAGAATACCACCAAAATCATCACGCCGGACGAAACCTTTCGCGAAGGATTCTATGTCTTTTATCGTAACGGAACATATTATTTTTTATGGTCAGAAGATGACACCCGTAGTGAAAACTACCGCGTGCGGTATGGCACTTCTAAATCTCCTATGGGTCCCATTGACATACCCGAAAACAACCTCATCCTAACTAAAAATCCAGCATTAGGCATCTATGGGCCGGGGCATAATTCCGTCTTACAGATTCCGGGTAAAGACGAATGGTATATCGTTTACCACCGCTTCAGCCGCCCCAACGGCATTAAAATGGGCGACGCGGCTGGTTATCACCGTGAGGTATGTATAGATAAAATGGAGTTTAATGAAGACGGCAGTATCAAGCCGGTTGTTCCAACATTATAAATAAATCTTTGCGCGCTGCTATATGAAATTAAAAAAATTGATCGGGATATGTTTCCTATCCGCCACAATAGGAACAACATTACAAGCCCAAACACACAAACAACTCGATTATTTTTCGCTGGATGATGTCCGATTGCTTTCAGGACCATTCAAACACGCGGAACAACTCGACCTCGCTTATTTGTTGGAACTGGACGCTGACCGACTATTAGCACCGTTTTTGCGGGAATCTAATCTTACTCCACGCCGAGAAAGTTATACCAACTGGGAAAATACGGGATTAGACGGACATATAGGCGGTCATTACCTTTCCGCTTTGTCCTATATGTATGCTTCCACAGGTGATCAACGTATCAAAGAGCGTTTGGATTATATGCTTGCTGAACTCAAGCGCTGTCAAGAAGCAAACGGCGATGGTTATATTGGGGGTGTGCCTGAGGGAAAGGAGCTTTGGGATGAAGTTAGACAGGGTAAGATTAATGCCGGAGGTTTTAGTCTAAACGGCAGATGGGTTCCGCTGTACAACATCCATAAGACCTATGCCGGTCTGCGGGATGCATATCTGATGACAGGTGACGAAACGGCAAAAATGATGCTGATCCAGATGACCGATTGGGCAATCTCGTTGATCGATAGATTAACCGATGAGCAGATACAAGATATGCTTCGGAGTGAACACGGTGGGCTCAATGAAACATTTGCGGATGTAGCCGCTATTACCCAAAATCCGAAATATTTATCGCTTGCTCGTCAGTTTAGTCAGCGCACGGTGTTACAACCTCTTTTACAGGAACAGGATCATCTTACTGGCAAGCATGCGAACACACAAATCCCCAAAGTTTTGGGCTTCAAACGTATTGCTGATATTTCGCACGATCAGCAGTGGGCAGACGCAGCAGAGTATTTTTGGGAAAACGTGATCGAAAGACGATCTGTATCTATTGGTGGAAATAGCGTTAGCGAACACTTCAACCCTGTTGACGACTTTTCAAAAATGATACAGAGCGTAGAAGGTCCCGAAACCTGTAACACCTACAACATGTTACGACTGACCCGGATGTTACATCAGACCGACCCGAAAAGCAAATACCTAGACTATTACGAGCGGGCGCTGTATAACCACATATTATCAACACAACATCCAGAAACGGGTGGACTGGTTTATTTTACACAGATGCGCCCTGGTCATTATCGGGTCTACTCCCAACCGCACACCAGTATGTGGTGTTGTGTGGGCTCTGGTATAGAAAACCACGCGAAGTATGGCGAGATGATTTATGCCCATCAGCATGATCAGCTGTTCGTGAATCTATTCATTCCCTCTAAGCTAAATTGGAAGGAGAAAAACGTCGAGCTTATCCAAGAAAATAACTTTCCCGAAGAAAACAGAACACGGTTTACAGTTAATCCGCGGTCAAAAACGACTTTCGCGCTTCACATCCGTAAACCCAGTTGGCTAATAGGCGACCCTACCCTTTTACTAAACGGTAAACCAGTTCAAACCGCTTCTCAACAAGATGGATGGCTTACTATCCAACGTACTTGGGAAAAAGGCGATCAGGTATCGGTCGAGTTCCCTATGGGCATCTATACCGAACAACTTCCCGACCGTTCAAATTACTATAGCATATTGTATGGACCTCTTGTCTTGGCGGCCAAAACCGGGACAGACGATATGGACGGGCTTTTCGCAGATGATAGCCGGATGGGGCACGTCGCCCGTGGCAGACAAGTCCCTCTGCGAAATATGCCGATCTTGACAACCGCTGCAGAAAACATTCCCAACCTTGTACAACCCCTTGCCGATAAACCGCTACACTTCAGTCTGTCGGGACTATATCAAGGAACGGAAGAACGCCAGATGGAGCTACAACCATTTCATCAAACGCACGACAGCCGGTATATTATTTACTGGCCGCAGGCTACCCAGGAGGAACTCGCTGCTTTACAAGAAAAAACCGAACAGGAAGAAAAGGAATCATTGCGTTTGGCTGCCCTAACAATCGACCGGGTGGTGGGTGGCGAACAACAACCTGAATCAGATCACTTTATTCAGGAAGAGAATACGCAAGCGGGAAGCATGGAAGACGTACGGTGGCGGGAAGCAAAAGGCTGGTTTAGCTATGCCCTCAAAACCAATCCAAAAGAAGATGTACAACTTTATATCCGATATTTAGAAGAAGAAAACAGGAAGACAGTGGTTTTTGTCGACGATCAGGAAGTTGGAAAACTACAGGTCGATTCGAATACCTTGCATGAAATAAAAACCACCATTATTTCCGTACCAGAGACACTAAACAAGGAGAACACCTTCCAGATCAAAATAGGCACCGAAAAAGACGCGACCAGCCATAAGATACTAGAAATAAGAGTGATTAAAAAGAAATCGTGACCAAATCATTTGTATACCTTTTTACTTTCTTACTCGTTCTTAACGGAGAGCTAGGATCTCTTTTTGCACAACAAATCGGATTTACACCTGTCAAAATTCAGCAGGAACTCCCCTCGTTAACCGTCAATAGAACGTTTCAAGATCAGGAAGGGTATATCTGGTTCGCCACGGCCAATGGCGTCAGTCGCTTTGATGCCTTTAATCTATTGACTTTCAAACTGGAAGATGATAAAGGAGGAAATGTAACGAATCAAAATATATTAGCCATCAACGAAATAGATCAAAAAATTTTATTAGGAACCGAAAATGGCATATTTATATTAGACAAATGTACTTACCGGATCGCTCGTTTTCCAGATGAGCAACTCAACAATCGACGTATAGCAACCATTATGGTTGATAGCGAATCGAGGCTCTGGCTAGGTGCTGATAACGGAATTTTCCTATACGATAAGGATCTGCTTTTAATTGACCAATTTGGACAGAACTCCAATGCAGAAAAAACGATTCCTTCGGGTACCGTCAATACTATCTTTCAAGATCGGGATGGTGGAATATGGACCGGAATATGGGGTGGAGGTCTTCATAAATTCGACACCAAAACAAAAACGTTTAAAGCCTTTCCCGCAATAGGTCAATCGAATAATCCCTTTAAAATAATGCAAGACGATCGCGGACAGTATTGGATTAGCACTTGGGGAGATGGCCTCTTCCTTTTTAATCCAGCTGATCCTGAAAATATGTATCGGGAGATTTTCATTAAAAACAAACGACGAGGGGTTGGAAAGGAAGACTTGGTTTATAATATCGTCCAAGATCATATCAGAAAATATATTTGGGTGCTTTCCTTTTCCGGAATTTCTACCTACCGCTACACCGAAGACAACGATCTTGAGGAAATAGATCTGTCTGATCTATTTCAACATACTTCTAATTTTTTTCAAGATATCTATCGGGATCGTTCGGGGACCCTATGGCTTGCTATCAACGGAGAAGGTGTCTCGACCATCCGCTTTGACAGACCTACTATGCGTAATCTACCTTTACCGCAAATACAGCAACGATATCATATCTCCCCGAACCTCAATATGCTATATAAGGACAATAAGGCACAATTATGGTTCAATATAGAGCGCATCGGTCTGGGCAAGTTTATGCCAGAAAAAGATGAGCTAGAAACATATAGCAATCTTCTTTTCAAAGACTTAATATCGCTACGGGCTGTCAATTGTGCGCTGGAAACAGCGGGTGAACTTTGGGTTGGCGCGGCATATGAACCTATAATCAACGTTTTTCATCAGCAGGAAAATGGAGTTTCTCTTCGCAGAAGTATCGATTTATCGGTTTACGCAAAAAATATAGGTATACCCCGCCAGCTTTTTGAAGACCGTAAAAAAAATCTATGGATTGGTACAACGTTCGGCCTGATGTACAAAAAATCGGGAGAAGAAAAGCTATATCGTGCCGACGATATCGATAACGAAATCGTCGCTATCACGCAAGACAACAAAGGAAAAATTTGGATAGCCACTAAGGATCAGGGCATTTATCAAATGGATAGCCAGCACTTCGGGAGAACGAAGAAGCAAATTGGAAGGAAAACACCTGGACTAATCACCGATCAAATCGAAACGATAGATGCGGATAAACGCGGAAACCTATGGATTGGAACAACAGACAACAGATTGCTTTCGTTCCGTATTGAAAACGGACAGATCGAGGAATATGCGAACGCTTCCTTGTTTTCTTCCAACCAAATCTTGCATGTGGTATGCCTCGACAGCACGGTCTGGATATCTACAACGCGAAACGTCTATAAGCTGTTTCCCACAGACAAGCGTATATTTGAATACAACACCAATGATGGGCTCCCGGTCAATATGTTTACAAAAGGAGCTTATACCGCTGACAAACAATCCAACACGGTATATTTCGGGGGCAATAATGGCATCGTTCAATTCTGGGAATCTCCGTTTGCACCAACACACCAATCCGCAGTAGTCATCTCAGATATCAAAATCAACAATCAATCTGCCCTACTCCACGCCTTACATCAGAAGTTTGACTTTCAAGGAAAATCGGTGACATTGGATCCGGAAGACCACAGTTTAGAAATTTTATTTTCGTCGTTGGAATATACGCATCCGAACAAACTGCGCTATGCTTACAAACTGGAAGGTGTAGACAAGGACTGGGTGTACGCCCCACGAGAGCGCCTCTTCGCGACCTATAATAATTTAGGAAAAGGAGACTATGTTTTTCTGATCAAAGCGACCGATCTCGACAATAAGTGGCATTCAGAAATAACCCGTCTTCACATCCGAAAAAAACCAGCCTTTTATGAAAGTAATTTGGCCTATTTACTTTATATCTTAGGTATCTTGGGCATTACCTTTCTAACCATTCGTTTCTATACCAATCGTCTCAAACTAAAAAGTGAGCTTCGAATCGCTCAGATTGAGAAAGACAATGCCCATAAATTGACGCAGACCAAGCTGAGTTACTTTACCAACATCTCTCACGAGCTGTTAACGCCTTTGACGATAATATCCTGTCTAATTGATGATATTCAGATGATTACCAAAAAAAATCTGACTCAATTTGATAAAATGCGTTTTAACCTTGACCGGCTAAAACGGCTTTTGCAACAAATTTTGGACTTTAAACGAGTAGAAAATCAACAAATGGCACTGCGGGTGGGTCGGCTGCGTTTAGCTACTTTCATCCACAATATCTGCACGTTGTATTTCAGTCCTTTAGCGAAGCGAAAAAACATCGTGTTTGAAATTATTGAAGGAAACTGTATAGAAGAGGGATATGTAGATGCCGACAAATTCGATAAGATTATCTTTAATCTACTTTCTAACGCATTTAAATACACTGCAGAAGGCGGCCGCATACAACTGTCCTTCCATACGGAGCGTATCAACCATACCATAAACTTGATTGTTAGCGTACAAGATACAGGAATAGGAATTCCTTCTAGCGAACTTGACAAGATATTTATTCCGTTTTATAATAACAAACTGGCAAAACAGCAAGAAACCAACGGCATAGGATTGGCATTAACCAAAGAACTGGTAGAACTTCATTATGGCGTGATCCAAGTGGATAGCGTCGTAGGAGAAGGATCTACGTTCACCATCCACATTCCGGTAGATAAAACTTCCTATAGTATGGAGGAACTACGCGAACTTCACGATAACTACTTGGATCCCGAAAACCTCCTCACACAATTAGAAGATTTACCTGTTGAGCAGCCGCTAGAAGAAAAAGATAAAAGCGACGTCCGCATATTATTGGTCGAAGACAATGAGGATTTGCTACAAACCGTGAAGAACCTGCTGTCCAGAACCTATCAGGTATATACTGCCCAACAAGGCGAACAAGCTTTGGCGGTATTGAAAGAAAAAGAAATAGATATTGTGGTCAGCGATATCATGATGCCCGTGATGGACGGACTGACACTTTGCCGGCGAATAAAACAAGATGCTGAAATAAACCACATCCCGGTAATCTTACTGACGGCTAAAAATAGCATCGACGACCGAATTGAATGTTATCAAGCCGGGGCAGACAGTTACATCAGTAAACCTTTTGACCTCAAGGTTCTAGAGGCGCGTATACACAGTTTTTTGGTGCATAAGCGTACAAAACAGGCCGATTTTAAAACGAGTTCACAAATCAACATATCTGCTTTGGACTATACGCCTCAAGATGAACAATTTCTAGAGAAAATGATAAACGTGGTAGAGGAAAATCTTAGCGATGATCAGTTTGATGTCGTGGCACTTGGTCATGCACTGGGGTTATCTAAATCCACCCTATATCGTAAAACCAAGGCTTTGCTTGACCTATCACCCAGCGAATTTGTTAAAAACATCCGGCTAAAACACGCTTGCCAAATAATGGATAAAGATAAATCTATCGCCGTCAGTGAAGTTGCAT
Organism: Sphingobacterium sp. FBM7-1; assembly: GCF_020687765.1. GTDB lineage: Bacteria > Bacteroidota > Bacteroidia > Sphingobacteriales > Sphingobacteriaceae > Sphingobacterium. The sequence goes on from NZ_JAJEWJ010000001.1 coordinate 671,466, forward strand.
TCTCCACCGGATTTTCTGATCCGCGCTATTTCTCAACTTGTTTTAAAGCCGAATTCGGGATGACGCCATCGGAGTATCAGAAAACGTCGCAGGAATAGAAAGCTGGTCGCTTGACTATACCTGTTAGACACAAATTATCAGTTTATTTTAAGGTGAATTAAAATCAAACAATTTTGAAACAAAAGCACCATATTCAAGATAAATGTTATATTTACATTTGTATATAGTTGACCTCAGTTTGCGTGGCAAACTGCCTATAGACGAGATTACCACAAAAACAAATTTATGATGAAAAACGCTCTGGCTTACTTGACTGCAGTACTCCTTTTCTTTTCGGCACAAGAAGTACTCTTCGCCAACGAACCCGATTCCGCCTATATCTTTGTGTACGGAACCGCGAAGAATAACCACCATAACGGGTTACACATTGCGTGGAGCTTGGATAAACAAACTTGGCATAGAATTGGGCCCGAGCATAGCTTTGTTAAATCGGACTATGGCCCGTGGGGATCCCAAAAGAAAATGTTCGATCCCTTTTTGTTTGCGGGACCCGATGGCGTCTGGCATGCCGTATGGAGTCTAAATCAAGAAGATGGCGCTTTTGCACACGCGAGTTCCCCGGACCTCATCGCATGGAGTAGACAATCTTATCCTCTTGTCATGCCAGAAGGAAATTGTTTAGCACCCGCAATAGCCTTCGACAACACTCGGGATCTGTATACCATCAGTTGGGTAAATGATAAAGACAAAAAACAAGGCTATTTTGTAACAACTAAAGATTTCAAAAGTTATTCCCCTGCGAAAAAGGCGGCGCTATTTGAGCGCAAAAAAGAAGTGATTAAGCTAGCCGGTGAAGAACAGTCGGGGACCCTTCATAAAGTTGCGTGGGGCACCGTAGACAAAGTAATCAACGCCCAGCAGCTTGCTGCATATAAGGCTAAACTGAACAGTGAACGTACCGCAGACGACCCGCAACGTTTCGGTACGTTGAAAGACGTTAAAGCCACCATTAATATAGAGAAAGATAAGACGAGGGAAATCAGTGATTTGTTGATGGGCATATTCTTTGAAGACATCAATTATGCTGCTGATGGGGGCTTGTATGCTGAACTGATTCAAAATAGAGGCTTTGAATATGCGCCACATATCCGGAAAGAATGGAATAGTCTTACCGCGTGGAGTCCTTTAAATACCGATAGTAAATTATCTATCGATACGGTTTCACCTATTCATATAAACAATCAACACTACGTTACGCTCAAGGGGCTTACCGGTAGCGGGCTCACAAATGAGGGGTTTGGTGGCATCGCTGTACGCGCGAATGAAAAATACAACTTTTCGGTATTTGCCCGTTCTTCGGACGCTAGACCCGCCAACCTTCATATACAACTCGTGGACGCAGACGACAAAACTATTGCACAGGCTACGATCAAGCGATTGTCCAAAACTTGGAAAAAACACGACCTCACCCTGACCTCCCGTGCTACTGTTAAAAATGCCAGACTCATTGTCCAATTGGAGCAGGCAGGTAAGGTTGATCTGGATATGGTTTCTTTATTTCCTGAAAATACCTTTCATAAAAGAAAAAATGGTCTACGTAGCGATTTAGCACAAACGATCGCTGATATGAAACCTCGTTTCGTTCGCTTTCCGGGCGGCTGCGTCGCACATGGTAATGGCATAGAAAATATATACCATTGGAAAAACACCATTGGACCGCTTGAAGCCCGCAAACCGCAACGCAATCTATGGGGTTATCATCAGTCGTATGGCTTGGGGTATTTCGAATATTTTCAGTTTTGTGAAGACCTGGGTGCGGAACCTATACCCGTGGTAGCAGCAGGCGTACCTTGCCAAAACTCTGGTCATCATGGTCATCCGATTGCCGGACAACAGTGCGGAATTCCCATGGAGGAAATGGGTGACTATATTCAGGATATTCTCGATCTAATCGAATATGCCAATGGCGATGTGAACACGGTATGGGGCAAGAAAAGAGCAGACGCGGGCCATCCAGAACCTTTCCATTTAAAATACATCGGGGTAGGAAACGAAGATCTGATAACCGATGTTTTTGAGGATCGCTTCACGATGATTTACCAAGCTATAAAAGAAAAATACCCCGACATTCAGGTGATCGGAACTGCCGGTCCTTTTTATGAAGGAACGGACTATGTGGAAGGGTGGAAATTAGCAACCAAATTACAAGTACCTTACATTGACGAGCATTATTACAATCCTCCAGGATGGTATATTCATAATCAAGATTTCTATGATAAATATGATCGTTCGAAGGCAAAAGTCTACCTTGGTGAATATGCAGCCCATATCCCTAACCGCGCGAGTACAATAGAAACTGCACTGGCAGAAGCGCTTCACTTATGCAATGTTGAACGCAACGGAGACATTGTCGCGATGACATCCTACGCCCCTCTCCTAGCTAAAATAGGCAATACACAATGGAACCCCGATTTAATTTATTTCGACAATACCGAAGTGAAACCAACCGTGGGTTATTATGTGCAGCAATTGTTTGGGCAACATAGCGGAGATGAATATATATTCAGTTCGTTAGCGTTGACAAGCGATGATGACAATGTACGAAAACGCATCGGAAAATCTATTGTTCGCGATCGGGCATCGGGCGATATTATCGTTAAACTCGTTAACCTCTTACCGGTAGAGGTAGAAGTAACAACGGATATAGGTGAAATAACAGGCAACCATCAACATGCTTCGGCGACCATACTGTCAGGGAAAGCAGACGATAAGGAAGCAAAGCCGGCCCATGCGACGATGGATCTAAACAACTTCAAACTACAGCCCTACTCATTTACCGTTATTCGTTTGCAGGAGAAAAAGTAATCTAAAAAAACACGCCTGTTTGCTTAAACAGGCGTGTTTTGACGAAAATACTATCGAAATCTGACGGATTTACACACCTCTAAATGGCTAATTATACGTTATGTTTGGCTTATACTTACGGGTATAAATTTATGATTACTCTACACCAAATGAAATAAACTTTTTATACTTCGTGGTTTTTATTCCACTAGGAAATTGCTCAATAATCATCAAAACTACATATTATGGTAAATTTTAGACCTATGCTTTTACATGCCCTACTTTGGATAATCCCCCTATTCGTCCATGGGCAACAAACATTCACGGGGAATATTATAAACAACAACCAAGACCCCATAGCCGGTGCTAGCGTTGTAATTAAGGGTACGTCCAGCGGCACGATTAGTGATGCATCGGGAAAGTTTGAACTGATAGGAACCGGTGATTCATTGCTTGTTTCGTATATCGGCTATAAGTCGCAAACCGTTGCCATCGCCGGCCGAACGAGTTTCACGATCCGTCTCGAAAGTGATGATCAATTTCTAGACGATGTCGTGGTCGTAGGATATGGAACACAATCTCGTCGAAATGTTACCGGCGCCGTAAGTGATATCAAATCGGACGATATCGTGCGCTCTTCTTCTACTACAATGGCTGGAGCACTAGCTGGAAAAGTCCAGGGGATTTCTGTACGAGCAAAAGATGCTCGCCCAGGAAAAGGAGCTGCCATTGAGATTCGAAATATGGGTACTCCACTATACGTGATCGATGGAATTCCGTATGGTGGAGCTTCTGGTAACGACTGGGTGGGCTCAACTGAAGTTTCAGGCGCAGATGCATTCAACGCGCTTAATCCAGAGGATATTGAAAGTATCTCCATATTGAAAGATGCTTCTGCTGCCGTCTATGGTTTACGAGCAGCAAATGGCGTGGTATTAGTAACAACTAAAAAAGGTACTAAGGGTGAAACAACGCGCGTAAACGTAAACGGTTATTTTGGCTGGCAAAATCTTACGCGCTTTCCTACACTCGCTAATGCGGCACAATACGTGCGTGGCAAACTGGAGACTGCACAAAATGAAGGAAGAAACCCCGCAGAGGTTTATAGTCCCGAAGAATATGCAAAATGGCAAGCCGGCACAGAGCCTGGATATCAGGGATACGATTATCACGATATGGTGATCCGAAAAAATATCCCACAGCGCTATATCAACGCGAATCTCAATGGCGGTTCAGAGAAATCAAATTATTTCCTTTCTATAGGTCATACGGATCAAGAAGCTATGATCCGAGATTTCCAATACAACCGGACCAATTTGCAGGCGAATATGGAAGCTAATGTTTTAAAAGGTCTAACGATTGGTTCGCAGATTTCTGGCCGACAAGAGAAAAGTGAAGATGTGGGTTTACCTGGAGGCGACGGTTACTTCTCCTCGATATTGGCGATTTTCAAAAACCGGCCAACTGTTGGCCCTTACGCAAACGACAATCCCGAATATCCGAATCACACCCATGATTTCGCATACAATCCAGCCATATTCGATCGGGATATCGCTGGTTACAAAGATAACCTGTACCGCAAGGCAAATATCAATCTCTATGCGCAGTATAAATTTGACTTCGGCTTGTCGGCGAAAGGTACTGTATCCTATAATTACACCAACAATAAATTTGATGGGTTTCAGTATACCTATGATGTATACACTTACGAAAATGAGACCTATCGTCGTAGTCATGGCACGGACTCACGGTGGCGCTATCAAACAGAGCGCGAAGTTGTTAACCGTTATGCACAATTTCAGTTAGATTACAACAAAACTTTTGGTGATCACGCCCTCTCAGCTACTTTCGGCTATGAACGGTCTGACTACGATCGCAATTACTTGGAGATGGGCTCCAATCCCAGCAATAATTATCTTCCATTGATGCAATTTGATGAAATGAATTCGTTTAACGATCGATGGAATTATGAAGCGCGTGCTGGTTATATCGGACGTATCAACTATAATTATAAAGGTAAATACCTCATCGAAGCATTAGGACGCTACGATGCTTCCTATCTGTATGCACCCGGCAAATACTGGGGATTTTTCCCAGGCGTGTCTTTGGGGTGGCGTATATCTGATGAAGCCTTCTTTGAACCATTAAAATCCACCGTCAATGACCTAAAGATTCGATCTTCGATTGGTCAAACAGGACTTGAACAAGGGGTCAGTATCTTCGGGTTTTTATCTGGATATAATTGGAAACAAGGAGGAGCTGTTCTCGATGGAGATTATTACAACGGACTGCGTCCTCGGGGACTGCCGGTTGATAACCTTTCTTGGGTAAAAAACACCAACTATAATATCGGTCTTGATCTTGCTATGCTACAATCGAGACTAACCTTGACAGCAGATCTATTTAAAATTATCAGAACGGGCGCGCCGGCGGCTCGTTATGATGTACTACTCCCTAGTGAAGTAGGTTACGGCTTACCAAATGAAAACCTAAACAAAAACGGATACTATGGTGCCGAAGGTATAATTACCTATCAAGATCGTATTGGTGAAGTAAACTACGTGGTCAGTGGAAACTTTACTTTTTCACGTTACAGAAGCATTGAAACCTATAAACCTCGGTTCGACAATTTTTGGAACCAATATCGGAATTCCGCAGAAGATCGCTGGGGAGGTGTTTGGTGGGGATATCAAGTGGTAGGCCGTTTTCAATCGGAAGATGAGATACGCAATCACTCCATCGACAACGATGGGCAAAATAATGCTAGCCAACTGCCAGGTGATTTCATTTATAAAGATGTAAACGGGGATGGTATCATCAACGGTTTAGACGAACGTCCAATAGGTTATCCGACCGGATGGGCACCGATGATGAGTTTCGGAGGGCGTATCGGATTAGATTACAAAGGCATCGACCTAAATATCGATTTCTCCGGCGGATCTGTACAGTCCTGGAACCAAGATTATGAGCTGCGGAATGCGTTCCATGGCGGCGGAAATTCACCTGCATACCTATTAGAAGATCGTTGGCACCGTGCAGACCCGTACGATTCCAATAGCGAATGGATACCCGGCTATTACCCGGCTATCCGTGAAGGTCATTCCGGACCTAACGCTAAAAACAACGATTTTTGGCTGACCAATGTTCGATACCTCCGCGTACGTAATCTAGAAATCGGATACAGTTTGCCTAGTGTGCTTCTAAACAAGATAAATGCCAATAAAATTCGCGTATATGTGCGGGGGTCAAACCTATTCTCTTTTGACAACGTCAAGAGGTTCCAAATAGACCCAGAAATTGAAGCACCTGCCGCGGTTGTATATCCGCAACAGCGTACGTTCTTAGTTGGCTTTAATTTTACATTTTAAATCTGCATAACAATGAAGTATATATATATTACCATAGCATTAATAACCTTGCTTTTTACCGTAAGTTGTAAGCATGACGAATGGTTGCACCGTGACCCAAAAGATATCATTACAGATGAACAATTATGGAACGATCCGGTGCTACTGACTTCTCTCCTAGCAAACTATTACGATCGTTTACCGCAAATGCACGGCGTTTTCAACACGGGCGGTATGGCGGAAATCGACGACGCGATGTGGTCAGGCCACCGCGATCAAAATTGGCGGAATGACTTCCAATACGGCGACGACTATGGTCGCTATTGGGATTATGATTTGATTCGAGATATCAACCTTTCTCTGGAGAATATTGAGGAATATTCGATAAATCTAGAACCGGAACAAAAGCAGCTTTTTATTGCAGAGCTGCGTTTTATCCGAGCTTTTGTTTATTTCGAATTAGTAAAAAGAATGGGTGGTGTCCCCATTGTTACCGAACAATTAATTTACGACTTTGCTGGTGACCCCACCTACCTACAAATACCTCGCGCTAAAGAACATGAAGTTTATGATTTTGTGTATGACGAACTAGAAGCGGTTAAAGATGCCCTGTCATTAAACAAAACGAGTAGAACGCGCGCCAATACCGTGACAGCCCTTGCCCTCCAAAGTAGAGCCATGCTGTATGCCGCATCTATTGCAAAATACAATGCACAGATGAGCGCGCCTATATCAACACCCGGCGGCGAAGTGGGCATACCGGCTTCCATGGCAAACGATTATTATACCAAATCGCTTAATGCTTCGAAAGCAATTTTAAGCAATCCGGATTATAGCCTCTATGATGCCAATAGCGATAAAGGTGCAAACTTCTACGATATGCTCAATAGCAAATCGTCAACGGAAGTCATTTTCGCTAAAGATTTTAAAGTGGGAGTCAAACCGCACCGCTTTACCTACGATAATATCGTCAAAAGTTTTACGGAAGACAATGAGTCCTCCTCGACACTAACGCCGTCATTAAGCTTTGTCGAGAGCTTTGAATATCTGGATGGTAGCACAGGTGCTTTGCGAATCAAAGACGGTTCCGGAAATTATATTCGTTACGAGCATCCCTCTGATCTGTTTGCCGAGAAAGATCCGCGTTTATCAGGGACGGTTGTATATCCAGGCGCCACGTTTAAAGGAAAAGAAGTGAGCATGCAGGCGGGCGTTGCTGTGTGGGAAAATGGAGGCTATCAATTCCGTACATCCGCTGTGCTAGGAAGTCAATATGAATACAAGGATGAAAGCGGCGCCACACAACGCGTACTATGGACAGGTTTTGATGGTCCATTAGATAATGCGCAAGATGTCAGCAATACCGGTTTTTATATCCGCAAATTCGTGAGTGACGCACCAGGAGCAAGTGCCAGAGGTACATCAGCCGAAAATTGGTGGCCGTGGTTCCGTATGGGCGAAATTTATCTAAATGCGGCAGAAGCTGCCTTTGAATTGGGTGAAGCAGATGCTGTAAATTATATCAATACGTTGCGGGAACGTGCCGGATTCGCACCCAATAGTATTGCTACATTGACCACAGACATTATCCGAAACGAGCGACGCGTTGAATTAGCATTCGAAGATCACCGTTTTTTCGACTTAAAACGATGGCGGATTGCACATCTGGTCTGGAACGGATCGGAAAGCGGTGTAAATGCAGTCGTCCGTGGTTTATATAGTTACCAAATTGTTCGTCCAGGCCATCCGGACCACGGAAAATACATCTTTGAAACCATTAGGCCAACACGGTTTCGTAGAGCACGTCTTTTCCGCATGGCGAACTACTATTCCTCTATTGATCAAAACGTGTTGAACAACAATCCAAAACTGGTTAGAAATCCATTTCATTAATTCTAAGAAGTCATGAAAATAAAAAAATTCATTTTTATAACATTTATAGCGATGACCTGTACATTCACAGGCTGTGAGTATGATAATTTTACAGAACCCACCTCAACCCTGCATGGTCGCATCGTGTATGGTGGTGAGCCCGTGGGGGTTCGTACCAACGGGCCTCAACTTGAACTTTGGGACGAGGGTCAGGAGCTGAGCGCCCAATTTCCGATTCACATCGCACACGATGGTACTTTCTCTGCGGTTGTTTACGACGGTGAATACAAATTAGTACGTAAGGCCAATTCTCCTTGGCTCCCGGCCTTGACGGATACGGTGGTCGTTCAAGTAAACGGCCATACAGAAATCGACATTCCCGTGCAGCCCTATTTCACCGTAAGTAATAATAATATCCAGCAAAACGAGGGCATAGTGACGGTAACCTTCACACTAAACAAAATTGTCGAAACAGCCAACTTGGATAATGTGAATCTTTACTTCGGCAAAAATATCTTAATCGACGATATCCGCCACGACCATAAAAGTTCTTTCGCGGGGGCAGATGTCACCATCGACGGGACAAACACCGTAACAGCTCATATTCCAGAGCATCTAAGTGGTCTAGGATATATTTTCGTTCGGATTGGTGTGAAGGCTTCTGCGTCGAGTGAACTATATTATACGCAGGTTCAAAAAATTGATTTATAATGATGTATAAAACAATTTTTAAGTGTAGGTATATCCTCGCTGTTATGGTTTTCTGTGCGCTAGGCCAAGTACGCGCACAGAAAACTTCATTTCAGCCCGGAAAGTTGTGGTTCGACAACAACCAGCGGCTTATCAATGCCCATGGCGGGGGCGTGCTGTACCATGAAGGAAAGTATTATTGGTTTGGCGAACATAAAGGAGAACAATCAAATGCAGCTTGGGTTGGTGTGACCTGCTACTCATCCGCTGACCTATATAACTGGGAAGACGAAGGAGTCGCGCTAGCGGTAAGCAAAGATGAAGACAGTCCTATCGTGGAAGGAAGTACCATCGAACGACCGAAAGTTATTTATAACGAAGAAACTGAAAAGTTTGTCATGTACTTCCATCTAGAACTGAAAGGCCGAGGGTATGAAGCTGCTCACGTCGGGATTGCGACTAGCGACAATCCTGCGGGACCTTATCAATTTATCAAAAACGGCCGGGTGAATTCCGGCAAATGGCCCTCGAATATGACCGAAGGCCAACGGACGTCTACAGATAAACCGGACGATTACGAATGGTGGACAAAAGAATGGATGAATGCGATTGAAAACGGCCTATTTGTCCGCCGGGATTTTAAGGCTGGGCAAATGTCTCGCGATATGACACTATTTGTAGACGACGATCATAAAGCTTATCATATTTATTCCTCGGAAGATAATCTGACTTTACATATCGCCGAGTTGACGGAAGATTATTTGGACTATACTGGAAAATACATCCGGATTGAACCCGGAGGGCATAACGAAGCCCCCGCTATCTTCAAGAAAGACGGCCGCTACTTTATGATTACATCGGGTTGTACGGGCTGGGATCCAAATGCTGCCCGCCTATTGACCGCGGATCATATACTCGGCCAGTGGACCTTACACCCTAATCCCTGCGTCGGAAAAGATGCGGAGCTCACTTTTCATTCGCAGGGCACTTTTATATTGCCCGTAGCGGGGAAAAATGATGCTTTTATTTTCATGGCGGATCGCTGGCGCCCAGAAAACCCGATAGATGGTCGTTATGTATGGTTGCCAATCTTATTCGAGGATGGGATGCACATACTGCAATGGTCTAACCAATGGGATTTGAGCGTCTTTGACCAGTTGGATTAATATCTTTGCCGCATATGTGCAAATGCTATTTTAGGTTTTGCTGGTACGAAAACCTAAAATAGTAGCATTTTGGCGGGGTACATAGACTTGGCGGCGACGTACGTGGCCTTGACGGCACACTATCTGATCGGATGGAAGCCTAACTTTTTTGTTTTGTCGAACGAGTTGGCGATCAACAAGGAAGAAGCAATAAGACGGAAGAGCTACCACACCATCGGGAAGGGTGAATGCAACTCAAGTACATCTTACTGCTCGTATGCTTCATCCGACGTTATATATGCTTCGAACAACAACACAGGCTAGACGCCCTACTGGTATGCAGAAGCATCCAACAATATTACACTGAAGGGCAACATGCTCGTTTAGGCTTTCGAATACGTGACCGTCATAATCGAGTCAATCGCGTACTTGCTCAAAGACAAAGGCCTGATAAGGTAAAGTAACGTGTACAACCCCGAGTCGAAACCGAAGGAGGCCTTCTGGTATATTTGGTCGAGCAACAATAACATCAGGTACTCCAACAATATCTTTGGCTACCCCGCCGCTAGGTCGGGATACCTCGCCGTTAGATTGGGATACCTCGCCGACAGGCCGAAGTGGTACGGCAAAAAAGTGAAAGTGTACTTTTTGTACGCTTTCACTTTTTAATTTATAGGTGTTTACTTGCTATAACGCGGATGCTGATTTAAAAGAACGCTTTAGCTTAAAAACTGGCTATTCGTCTTGGTTAATTGCTTTAATCGTATAACCATAAGTATATTGCTTATCCATCAAACGATATTGCGCGTGCGGTAGAGCTCCCCAACTATCATCTCCCGCGACACCTCTTTGTTTCAAATCGACGTGAAGTTGAATATTCGGAGCTTTTTTTACCTGATAAGGGTGCATTTGCTTTTTAGTCATCCCTGGATCTAGCTCTTCCACCGCATAGCGTGTTGCGGAGAAAGCAATAGGCTGGATTCCCCTGACCTCTACGCCTATTCCTTGATCATTTAACAGGCGAAGCCACCGAACGTCTGTTTTGTTACCGGATTCCTGAGGACGCATATATTCCAAAAAATATTGGTTCTCTACTTCATCCCTATAGATACCTATTTCCGAAGAATAATTACGGTCAATATAGTTCTCCCAAGGACCCCGCCCGTAGTATTGTAGATTTTTAAACTGCCTGTCCAACGTCATCCGCATCCCAAAACGAGGTAATTCCGGAAGTTCACGATTACTCATGTCCATACGGGCCAACACGGTGACGGACGCATCTGCATGCACGGTATATATAATCTCGTAAGGTACATGGATGCCCGTGAGGTCATATTGAACGGTGATTTGATGCTCACCTTGCGCCAGTTCTATTACGTTTAAGGATTTAATTTCCCGATTTACGTGTGCATTTCTCCATATCCCTAATTTTTCCGGCATACCGTTCCCGAAGTCATTATCTGTCGGTGCTCGCCAGAAATAAGGCGAGGGAAAACTTTGCAGAACAGAAATATTATTGATGGTATATCTAGTTAACTCTCCTCTTTTTAGGTTGAATACACCATGAATCCGACCATGGGCAAACTTTAATTCGTCAGCTATTTTTTCCACCTTTAATTCGCCGTCGGCCGATGATGTTCGCGCTTCAAAATAGTTCCCATTAATTTTAAATTGTTCATAAGCGACGACATGCCCAGCAGGCAATAACGGTTGGTCATCTTTTAAAATTGCTACTACATTTAGGAAATACTCTTTATAGACATCCATTTCTGGAAAATCAAGTGTAATACTTCGTTGTTCACCTGCTGCTGCGTTTATGTCGAATGTTCCGGTTTTAACCACTATTCCATTTTCAATAACCTCCCATTTAAATAGGTGCTCTGATAAGTCTTTGAAATGAAAGTCATTACGCACCGTTAGTTTTCCACTAGATGGATCCTCGGTCGAAAAATAAATATTCTGATATGTTTTCTTCACCTCATACGCTCCCGGATGCGGCACTGTACGATCGGGGTTCACCAAACCGTCCGCTACAAAGTTTTCATCGTTTTGCAAATGGAATCCGCCCAAGTCACCGCCATACGCCCAAAATTTATTGCCGTAACCATCGTCTGTCGCCATACCATGATCCATCCATTCCCAAATAAAGCCTCCCTGCATGTGTGAATAAGCTTTAATGATATCCCACAAATCTTTGAAGTTTCCTGTACTATTACCCATCGCATGAGCATACTCGCACATAATATAAGGGCGTGTTTTATCCGTCGCTTTCGCGTAATGCCAAATACTGTTCATATGTGGATACATAGGGGCGACAATATCTGTATTGCGATGTTCTCCAGCTTGCTCAAACTGCACCAAACGGGAAGCGTCACGTTGCTTCAGCCAGTCATAAGCTTTGTAAAACACCGGCCCGTTACCACATTCATTACCTAAGCTCCAAATAATCACACTCGGATGATTTTTGCTTCGTTCATACATCCGCTCAATACGATCTAGGTGCGCGAGTTTCCATTCCTCCCGATAAGCTGGATGACGTTCTTTGCTGAACCAAGCCTGCCACTCCGCTCCCATTCCATGGGTTTCGATATTGGCTTCATCAACGAGATACATGCCGTATTCATCACATAGTTCGTACCATCTAGGATCCGTCGGATAATGAGCATTACGTACAGCATTGATGTTTAACTCTTTCATCAGTTGAAGATCGCGGATCATATCTTCTTGACTCACCGAACGACCTTTTACAGGATGCTGCTCATGCCTATTTACTCCTTTCACATAGATAGGCACGCCATTCACTAGTAGTTGTGCATCTTTAATTTCTATTTTTCGGAAACCGGCATGCACTGCCGTACTTTGTATCGGCTCTCCACCAGCATTGTACAAAGTGTACACCGCACGATACAAATTGGGAATCTCACCGCTCCATTGATGAACATTGGCTATTTTTTTAGTTGCTTGGACGTAAAGCATGCTATCAGGAGAATGGAAAAATTTCTCTGTCTTCCAAACGGATCTATTCTCATAAAACAATTCAACTTTAATTTTACCTTCTTCTAAGTTTCTTGCAAAATTACGGACGGCCACCTTCGTGGTAAAAATTCCGTCTTTATATTTTCCGTCCAAATCCGCATACTGTTCGATATCCCAGATCGTCATTTTGGGAAGTAATAATAAGGTGACGTCGCGATCGAGTCCACCTAATCGCCACATATCCTGATCTTCTAAATAACTACCATCATGGTATTTAAAAATCTGAACGGCGATCGTATTTTGTCCGTCCTGCAACGCACCGCTAACATCAAATTCGGCCTGCATCTTGGACACTTTATTCATCCCCACTTTTTTTCCATTGACGTAAATCACCGCGTATCCGGATATCGAGCCAAATTGTAAGATAGCCTGCTTATCTTGCCATCCGGCAGGCAATTCAATCTGCTTACGATACGTCCCCACCGGAACATCGTTGCCGACATAAGGAGGATTAGCCGGAAATGGATACACGATATTCGTATAAATGGGTATACCATGTCCATGCATTTCCCAATTGGACGGAACAGGTATGCTCTTCCAGTTCGTTTCATCCATCTCTTTTCGAAAAAATTCACGTGGGCGCTCAGCTAGTGTTTTTGCAAAATGGAACTTCCATGCACCATTTAGGGAAAGTACCTGCTTCGTGCTTTCCGAATCGCCAAAAAGAGCTTTATCTTCACTATCGTAATACCGTAGAGAGGCACGTTGCTTTTCTTTATTAAAATCTAAAACTTGTGGATTTTCCCATTCATTGGGCTGTGCAAATACAGATAATGCCTGGATAATTAGCCAGAACAAGATCACTACGTGGAGATTTATAAATCTTTTAAACATTATGAATTTACGCTTTATTAATTAATTGGAATTCCGTCTCTTCTAAACCCTTCCATGACTAATGTAGTAACGATATAGTCCGATTCACGACCAGTATCTTCATGTGCACCGTTGATTCCGTATGGCCACCAGTGTTGCGCATCCCCTCTCAGTTGAGCAGAAGGATCGTTTGTGGCTTTTTGTAAAGCTAAATTTGCGCTTTTACCCGTATAAAGTCCATTTTGGATCAAACTATTGGTCCACATACTGCTTTGTCCTGTTCCTATTGTGTGCGAAAACTCGTGTAAAAAGGTCCCCGTCTTTTGATAACTGACATTGGCGCCCCATCGCATCCACCCACTTATAGAAGCATCAGCTGTAGGTACACCTGGATTGTATTCGATCGTTACCGTTTTTACAATACTAGTATGTTCCTCTAATAAACGTACGCCATGCGCTGCCATTTCCTTTAACCTTGCCAATACATCGGCCGGAATATTTTCTGGATTATGAAAATTAACGGTTATTTTGCCTTTTGGGTAGGTTTGAAACGCCTGTTGATTTCCGAAAAACACCCCCTTAGCGGTTCTCACGTAGGAACGAATATAATAACGCTTATTCAATGCAAGATCTGTTATATCTACCGTAAAGCTTTTATTGGTAATATTGGAAGCCTGTACAAATGCATCCGTTAATGTCGGGTTCTCTGATTCTGCATAGCAAAATCCTGCTTCCGCAACATCTGCTCCGCCCGTTTCTATAATTTCTGCGACGGCTTGCATGCTGTGAAGATTATAAAAGGTAATCTGCACGTCCGAGACTTTAGCATCTTCATACCGCTCCGTTGTAAATTTCAAAACATCGCTATAGCCCGTGCCTACAGAGTTTATAGCATAAGCCCTCGCATAGTAGGTTGTTCCTCCCGCTAAACCCGTGAGGGTTACTTCAAAATTACCAGACCCAGAGACTCCTTCAGGCGTAGCACTAAGGTCCTCAATCGTTGGTGAATCGTGAGTCGCCCAACAGATTCCTCGCGTTGTAATTGCCGCTCCTCCTGTATGTTCTACAGCCGCTTTAAGTGTAGCTTGGGTCGTACTACTTGCCGTAATCTCTGGGGATGTTATTGTCGGTATAGCTGTGGGTGGAGCCTCCGGTGGAATTTCTTCTATTATATTTGGTGCCGATTTCCCACAATTTGTAAAGAAACCGATCATACTGATAAATAATAATATTTTCTTTATACGATATTTATATTTCATCCTCGTATACTAATAATTTCAAAAAATGTTAATAAATATTAGGGAATTACGTCATATGCCGCAACATAAATATTCCGCGCATACATCTCCGCATACTGTGGTCCCGAACCATGTCCGCCGCTCGCTCCCTCCATCTGCATGTTGATAATTAACCAGAAAGGCTTACCAACAAAATCAGCGACATGTGTTGCTTTCTTGTCTCCATCTATGAATAACTCGGCTGCAATATGGGTATCGGAAGTTTTGTACATAATCAATTGGTAGCTGTGCCAATCGCCAGCATTCGTTATCTCGGATTTTGTAGTTTGCCAAGATGTATTTTGCCAATTCGGTCCCGTTACGGTGTTCTGCCAATTGGTATTATTTCCCTTGAACTCCATGATGTCGATTTCTGGAGGCCAATTCCATGCGCCGGTGATCCAAAACGCTGGCCAGGAGCCCACCATAGTTGGCACTTTAAAATCGCCACTAATGACCCAATAAGGCTTTTCATTTGTCACCGTAATATGGTTTTTGTAATGGATTGCTCCCGAGTGATAAAATATCCGCAACCAGGGATCTGCACTACTATTACCTTCCCATATCTCCGTTCTATCGGCTTGTATTTTTAGTTCTCCGTCATTCACTAACGAAACTTGTTCTTTATACATTCTGGCTGAGCCATTATGGTCTGTGCCCCAAGGATAGAAGATATTCCAATGCTTCTCGAACTTGTCTAAACTCGAAAACGTGGTCGAATCCAAAAACACAGTCGGTTCAGGGAACGCGGCAGTTGAAAAACTAACTTGATCTCCATATGATACACCGTTAGATTTGACCACGAACGGACGAACATAATAGGTCTTTCCTGGCAATAAATCTGTAAGGTTGACACTAAAACTTCCGCCACCGGAAATCTCTTGTGCAGACACTTTTATATCCTCCACCGTCGGATTTTCACGCAAAGCATACACAGCACCTCGGGACAAAATGCCAACGTTCCCTTCTGCAATTTCAAAATTTAGGGTGGCTTTATAATAGCCTACGTCTTTCGTCGAATGATGCTTAAATACAATAGCAACTGGCACTTTTTCAGAAGGTTTATCCTCGGGTTCAGCGGTGCCATGGGCGTTGGTCTTACTACAACTGATATATAGGATACACAGGAATAAACACGTTACATGAATAGTTTTCATATCGATTATTGTTTTAGAATATAAAAGGTGCTCTTCCGCACACGCTTATTGAACGGGCGGAAAAGCACCGGACTTAGCTTATTCTTCTACTTTAAATACGGTCAGTCCTCTTACGTTGAAGAACTGGTTGCTCGAACTCATTAGGTTGGTGACAAAACCGATCGTGACCTGCTGAGCCGTAGGATTATCAAAACGGAAACTAATAGTTTGGTAACCGTCTCCTATCCAGCTGAGGTTATAATATCCTAATGTTGTCGCTGATTCGACAGCAGCAACATCCGGAATATCGCCATTATCAGTAGCTACAAAATAAATCAGGTTGTTTGTGGCATCCACATTCCCTGTAACATTATTACGGGTAAACTCGATGACAACTTCATAGCTCCCTGCAGGAAGGGTAGATGTTTGGTGAATTTTTCCGTTATTGATATTTGGTGTTCCCCAGCCAGCTTCAGCGGACAATACCCCTACTCCTGTATTGTTATCCCAACTTCCTCTTCCTCCGATCGCATTTGCCGCAGCATTACTTTCCCAATGTTCTAACACTCCCCATCGACCGGATATATTTGTCGCGGTAAATGGATAACCAAGGTTTTTATAAAAAAACAATTGAGGTTTCAATGGGCTGTACTGTGTATAAAACGTATCTATACATAATGTATCGGGAAGATACAAGCTTCTAAAAGATATTTCTTTTGCGCCATCTATCTGGTCAATGGAGATCACTTTCTCATTTATTGGCAGTCTATGGGTTCTCTTCCCTCCTTCAATATCCGTATAAGAAATTTCAGTCGCGAATATACCGGTCGTCAAATCTATATTTCCAAAAGACGCAGTGAGCTGATTATCTAAAACAAAAAGCCGTGCATTCTCTACCGGTCGATTAATTAAGGAACTTCTATAGTTTTCGCCATAGGATCTTCCAAAAGCTGGTACCTTCACGGATTTATTTCCCTGATTGTCATAGGTCACAATGTCGAAGTTATAGATTCGATCTTCTAAATTAGTTATTTCCGCCCGTATGGTATCCACATCCGCGGACCGCTGTATCGGCAACACCAAAGAATCTCGTCGATTATCCCAATATATTCTCGCTTCTACGATCTTGGGGTCGGCGGTGAGCAAACCTTGAACGACTACTCTATTATTTCCTGAAAAAACCTTAACGGAATCTATCTTTCCCGTATAGGTGATAACCGGTTTGTCTGCGATGTACTGTTTGTAATCATCCATTTTTTTACAGGACTCGACTCCCACTACAAATAAGAGAAATCCAACATACATCAGTAATTTATGGTTCTTTAACATCGTTGTCAATCTTAAAAAATTAATAATCTATCTCGCATCCCCATAAGCTTGAATCTCTCCGATAGCCATATATGTGGATCCATCCCAGTTTTTCGTACTTACAATCCGCAAATACCGTACTTTGGGGGCTTCGAGATCAAATTCCCAGCTAAATCCTTGTTCCGCGGTTTGATAATCTTCGTCATTTTGTTGTCCAAAAGGCAGTCCAGACGGCTTCGTGGCACTATACTTGCCTAAGAGATGCCAATTATTCATTGATCCGTCGGACGGTGGATTGTCTGACCCCCAGATCTCAAATTCTTTTAGGTTACCTTTATAATAATAAGTTCTTCCATTAAAATATTCTGGATAATCCCATATCACCAACCTACTCAATTTTGCCGTTACCCCTAGATCAACGGTCGTCATGTGAGGCCCCGAATAAGCAGCTTGCGTCATATAGATGCGCGGCCACCCCATGATGTCGCCGTCCCACATCCCGGCATGCGACGTGGAGGTATGGTTGGGGGCATCTCCCGGTAAGCGATAACCACGGTATCCCGAATTGGGGATCGCCTCTTCGTATAATGGAGTTATAGCCGCATATAATGTATCTGTATAATTTAACCAACGATCACGAACAACAAAAGCAAACTCTCGTTCATCCGCATCTAGCCCCCGCATTACTCCTTTTATTTGATCTGTAGAGGTATAAATACTATTGGGATCAGCAATCCATTCGCCATATTCATTTTTTTCCATAATCAAAATTGCAACGTCAGCCCTATCTTCGTTATTTGCAGTGACCTGTATCCCGCCAAATGCCGCACGGACGTCAAGCGTTCTAAAAATATTCCAAATAGGTGATTCCTCTGGATGTACCGTGACTTCTACAGGTTCAGAAGAAACTTCTGACCGATTTACGGCATACAATTTAACACTATACTCTCCTTCTTGAGAAAAACCATCTACCGTCAACTGATTGGTATAAAATGACGCCTTGATCGTTCGATTATCGCCGTTCGGCAATCGATACTCCGCTTTAACGTATGCTAAATCCTGATCAGAAGGCAGTGTATAGGTCAGTACAGCCCCTCCTCTTTTATTTTTTACGGTTATATTACTCACTGTTCCCGGAGGTACGGGGTTATCTTCCAAAGGCTTCAACATATTCTCCTCCTCGCACCCAATCCATAAAAACGATGTCGCTAACAGTAAAAAGAATCTCTTTAATAAATTTTCCATAACATTTTCCTTTAATTTTACCATCCTAGGTTCTGCACTAGATTCAAATTTTGAATCACGGTATTCTCCGATATAGGCCAGAAGTAATCTCTCGGCGATACAAAACGCTGATTGTACACTGTTCTAATAACATAATAGGATTCTGTTGTTTCTCCTTGCATATTCCAACCGGTTATTGGTTGGTTTAAATGATTAGCGGCCAGTTTCCAACGTCGTAAGTCCCAAAAACGCTGTCCTTCAAAAGCTAATTCAATGAGTCGCTCCCTGTGTATTATCTCGCGCAATCCGACTTGACTCATATATTTATTGGGGTTATTGGAATATGTAGACCATGCTTCTTTCACCCCTTTTATTCCAGCTCGATTCCGAATTTTATCCACGTATTCAAATATTAATTCGTTTTCAGGGCCATAAGCCTCATTTAATGCCTCTGCGTACATCAGATAAAGGTCAGCGAGCCTAATCTTGGGCCAAGGGTAATTTTTATATGTTCCTCCATTTACGGTAGTAGTCTGGTTCCAGTCCACCAACTTCTTGATGAAATATCCGGTCTCGTTAAAGTGAAAAGCGTGCGTACTACCGGCATAATCTGGACGCTTGCTACGAACGACTTTTGAGTCTTTATCCGTTCCTAATAGCCGAGTATCATATTTATACCAGCGTGCTCCATCAAATGCAAGTGAGGAATAAAAGCGTGGTTCTCGGTCGAAATGTAAACGTGCTGTCGTGAATCCCGGCTCGATATAGTATTGATCGGCTTCTGTAGCCATACGCGTCTCCATATCATCTACAAAACTGAGTGTTTTATCTTCATTGATCGGAACGCCGTTTTTTGTATAAAACATCTTAGCTATTTTCAGCGGTGGCGAAAGTATCTTTCTATTGAAATTATGATTTTCTTCAGCACTTAAGGGTGGCATAGCATTTTCTTGTAATTGTACGGTTCCACTGTTGGGATCAGCCCAAATATGTTCTTCATTAAATTTTTCACATATGGCCTGTCTTAATTCCAGTTCTAGCTTTGTCGTATCAGAGACATTCAGATTAGCACCTTCTCTGAAGAAAAACAATGCGTGATGATTCGCCTCAGCAATTTCAATAGCCTCTCTAGCGGCTTCAGCTGCTGCAATCCATTTTTGAACATCGTACTCCGGATTAAACAATAGTTTGCCATCTGGATTTTTCAAATCAGCGAAATCTGTATTTCCGTTAAAAAGTGGACTTGCTGCTAATAATAGTACTTGTGCTTTTACTGCTTTAGCGATTGGCTGCGTAATTCTCCCTAACTCATTTTGGATATCTCCGATTTCAGGAGGTAAGTCGGTTACACATTCGTCTAATAGGTTAACAATATAAGCGAAGCCTTCTTCTACCGTATTTCGAGGAACATCCATCACTTCCTTAGGAGCGTCGACATCAATATCATCGTCCATAATCGGAACAGGTCCATAAAGCCGCATGAGATAAAAATGGAAATATGCTTTTAAGAATTTCCCTTCTGCAACCCAGCGCGCGCGCTCATTTGGATTTATATCCGGCACCAAATCGGGATTAGACATGTTTTCAACAAATATATTACAATGCCTTATACCTTCATATAGTCCTCGTGTTGCATCATAATTCCCATACCAGTAGTTTACGTATGGATCGACTATACGCTGATTACCTCGCGCTATTTCGAAAGCAGCTGGTGATATGCTCGTCTGATAAGGGATCCAGATTTCATCCCCAGCAAGAAACGCAGGATTATTGTATAATGATCCTTCTTTCGGAATATAATTATATAACGTGAATAAATATTTTTCTGCTTCTACTCGTAACCTGAACGCGTATTCTATGGTAGCCACATTGTCTGGAACGATATCCAAAAATTTGCTACAAGAAGTTTGGCCAACGAATAACGTAGTACCTATTCCCGCCATTACGATATATTTTTTAATTCTGACATTCATAATTTATATATTAATTTGAAGACCTAAGTTATATGTCCGTTGCACGGGATACCCTAAACCATTGCCTCCCATTTCAACATCCCACATCTTGAAATTACTCCAGGTAAATACATTGGTCATATTCGCATATAGCCGTATAGAGCCTATATTAAAACGTTCCGTAAGGGATCGAGGTGCATTATATCCTAACTCTATGTTCTTTAAACGCAGGAACTCGCCACTACGCATCCACCAGGTAGACTGTCTGTTATTATTGGCGATAAAATAATCACTTAGTCGTGGAAAAAAAGCATACATATTTCGGTTTTCTTCATTCCAATGGCTTTCAGCAATCGCTGATAACAAACCGTTTTGCGCTCCACCATTCCGAACAAACGGTGTGATGTTTTCTGGGTTTATAAAGAATGATGATTTACCGGAACCTTGAAAGAAAAAGGAGAAATCCCAACCTTTGTATCCTGTTGTTCCTCCAAAGCCATAAATTAACTCTGGTGATGTCGGATAACCAATAGGTACAGCGTCGTTATCCGTAATAATATCGTCCCCATTCATATCCCGGTATTTGATATCCCCCGCCAGATAATCTCCGAATTGCTGCACAGGCGAATTTTCTACGTCATACTCATCAATAAACAAACGCTCTGCAATAAGTCCAAAGGGTTGCGCCACAGAATGTCCAAGTCTATAGCGATAACTCATATGTTCAGGATAGAGCAATTCGTCAATTTTAGTAATTTTAGACTGTGCGAATGTCACATTTCCTCTATATTGAAAAAACCATCCGGAAAACGTACTTTTTTGATACTCCACAGAAAGGTCTACCCCTTGTCTTTCTGTCCGTCCGGTATTTGAACTAGGCACGGCCTGTAAGCCAATAGTAGAGCCGATATGTGATCGAGTCTCTAAGATATTAGACTTGTAATCCCTATAAGCGTCTACGACAACATTCACTTTGCTGTTGAATAACGAAACATCCATACCTAAGTTTATCTGTCTCGAAATTTCCCAACCGATATTATGATTTGCATATCGTGTTACGTTAACCCCCGGTCTATGATAACGGTAATCATATCCAAACGTTGATCCATAATCTCCGTTGCCGATATTCACCTCAGAGAGGTAAAAGAACCTATCGGCGTCGGCACCAATCGCATCATTTCCGATAATTCCATAAGTGGCCCGAAATTTCATATCGTTAATGGTCGATTTTAGTGGTTCAAAAAACCGTTCATTAGAAATGCGATAGGCTAGACCAAAGGAAGGGAAAAAACCAAAGCGCTTGGATTCATGGAATTTCTCTGATCCGTTATACCCAAAATTAAATTCGGCAAGATAACGGTTGTCGTAGCCGTATGTAAAGCGTCCAGAAATACCATGATTTCTTTTTGGTAGTCCCAATTGCAGGGTTTCGATCCCGTCTCTAGATATTTTATTGTCCTGGAAGATCGTTACAAGCATAGCTGAAAGATCATGCTTTCCAAAAAGCCGCGCATAGTTTGCTACAGCCTCCATATAAATCGTTGAGTTAATATCCGACCCGCTCATGGAATAGTTCAGGAATTCACGTCCTGTTGGCTGCACCGCACCTTCTGTCCCGTCATTCAGCACGGATAGGTCGACGGTATTTGTTGCTGGATCCAATCTCGACGAATAATAAAAGGGGTTATAAGCACGGGATGTCTGTCCATATGCATACCGCCTGACGTACCCCATCGCCCGTACACTTAAACCCTTGGTTATCATATCTAAATTTTGCTTAATCTCCACCTGAGGCATCAAATTCGAGCGATTGTATTGTTGATATCCCCGTACTAGCTCCGCATAGGGGTTTGTTAAAAGCTCCCCATTTATTGAATTCCCTTCACGTACAACAAAACCACCAAAGAGGGGGTGCTGGATATGTGGCATATATTCCGCTGGGTACACGGCCGGAAACTGGACGGGATTAGACCACAATGCCCTTCTAAAATGATCGGCACCAGAACCCATAGGGCCATTATAATCATCAAACTGTCCATATAAGCGTACGATGGCCTGTGTAGTCTTCGTTAGATCTATATCTACATTCGAGCGCAGTGAATAACTGATTAATTTAATATTGTTATTAAAGTTATTTGAACCATGACGTTTTAAAATTCCGTTGTCAATATTCATCGTTCCAGACACGTAGAATCTAGCTCGATCACCGCCTCCGCTTGCACTCATATTATATCCATGATTGAATGTATAATCGTTAATCAACATATCTACCCAATCATTACTAGGATAGAGATAAGGATCGGTTCCTCTAAGTGTATGTTCAATTTTTGATTGTGTATAGGGTGTCGGCTTTTGTACAGGCCTGGTTAATACGGCCTCATTCGCCAAATTCATGTAGGTGATATTATCGGTCAATTGGATATTGCGTGTGTTTGTCGACAGCTTACTTTCAGCTCTAACCATAAATTTAGTAGTTCCTTGACTTCCCATTTTGGTCGTAATTAACACCACCCCATTAGCGCCTCGAGCACCGTATACAGCTGCCGCAGTAGCGTCTTTTAAAACAGAGAATGCTGCAATATCATCGGGCTGTAGCCTTGCCATGTCGGTTTGCGTCGATTCAACGCCGTCAATTAAAATAAGTGGATCTACTTTTCCAGGACCAAATGATCCTAAACCTCGGATAAAAAATTCTGCATTGTCTGCTCCTGGTTCCCCTGAACGTTGGTAAGAAATCATTCCCGGTACGCGGCCGGCTAACATTGTTGTCAGGTTAGAGGTTGGTCCCTTAAGTTCTTTGGGAGCTACTGTCGTAATAGCACTCACCATCGACGCCTTTTTCTGAGTTCCGAATCCGACAACAACAACGTCTTCGATTTCTTCACCGCCTAACTGTTCCATCACAATATTGAGGTTATAAACTCTTTGGGTATTCGGGACCTCTTCTATCAGATCTTTTTCGACACGCTGGTAACCCACATAGTTATAAATTAATGTGACGCTTGAGGCTACGTCAAATGAATATTGTCCGTTTGCATCCGTGATACCTAAATTCACTCCGTTTTTCACCGACACTGTCACGCCGGCCAAAGGGCCATTCCCATCGGACACTGTCCCCTCTACCCGAACGTCATCCGTTTGGGCAGACACGAACTGTATACTGTATATAGACAGTATTAACATGAACAAGCTCCTAAAATAGTGCTTGTGGTAAATAGTTGGTTTTCGCATAGTTATTCGTTTATAATTCTTCACATTTTAGATCATTCTTTTTCAAGAACGTGTTCATCACCATTGACGTGATGATCTTACGTTAATTTTCGCTGCTAGGGATCTTCTAATAGGTTAATTTTTTCCATAAATAGTTCTTCGTTATGTTAGTTCTTTAAACTTATTGCTCACCATAAAAAAACCGTCCATGAGAATCACGTTCTCAAAAAGATATATTGCCATACCTCAGGCGTTCTACAAGATGCGTTCTAAATGCGGTTTTGGGAATTAGTTATTTGCAGTGATTTTTTTAGTTAGCTACTTACAAATTCCATTTCAAATGTCTAGATTAAAAAAAAAATCGGTGTTGATTTTTCATTCAAAAACATCAAAATATAATTCATTTGCTTCCGGAATGGCAAAGCACGGTGAAATAACAACACTAAATGCGTACGCATTTGCGGAAGTGCGATGACGACGGACGAGGAAGACGCATCGTACCCCTACGACATGAGCTTGCCGGGCGCCGTCGCAAAGTTACACGCTATAAACCTATCGTTTGCCTCTGCGCACACATTCTTCGGGGGCGCGCTGAAGATCCGCATCCGGGTAAAAATGTCGTGAACCTACCACACGTGGAATGAGGATACCTTGCTTTATCTAGCGTGTATAAGTGCTCGGATGATAGTCTTGAAATCCGGTTGACGTAATGATTAAGCTGAATTAATTTTCTTGCATATAAAAAGGGCCCTCCCAAGTACTTTTGGGAGGGCCCTTTTTGCCCATTTCATTATTTAAGGTTTAAGGGTTCGTACTAAAAATAGATCCATTTGCGATCAGCGCGCGTCGATTCATTTTCAGTATATCCACCACCCATTCTGCGAAATCTTCCGGCTGCAGCACCTTATCGGGGTTGCCGTCGGTTAAGCCGCCTTCTATACTCATATCCGTCGCAATAGTGCTCGGCGTTAATGTTATCACCCGGATATCGTCTTTACGCCATTCCGCCATCATCGACTGCGAAAGCGAAATCACCGCCGCTTTGGAAGCCGCATAAGCCGCCATACCCGCGCCACCCTTCAGACCTGCTGTAGATGCCACGTTGATAATATCACCCTGCCCTGCTGTTTTGAGATACGGATATACCGCTCTTGCCACGTTATAAACACCAAAAAAGTTAATATCAAATACCTTTTGGAAATCCTCCGGTACCATCTCCATCACTTTGCCAAACTGGCCTACCCCCGCATTGTTTACTAAAATGTGTACACCCCCAAGCGCCTCTGCCAACTCGTTTATCCCTTTTTCCACCTGTGCATTATCGGCGACGTTAAATACAGCATAGTGCGCTTCCACACCATACCCCCGAAGCTCTTCCACTGCCGATTGTAATTTCTGTTCATTTTGTCCCGTGATACCCACATGGACACCTTCTGCCGCTAGTGCTAATGCAACTGCCTTTCCCAAACCACGGCCGCCGCCGGTGATAATTGCTTTTTTACCTTTTAATGCTGTCATCTTGATGTTGTTGTAATCTATTCAAAAATAAGAATATTTTTCGAATCCTATTGACGTCGGAAGTACTACCCGCAAATTATGAGGTGTGTTATTTATAATAGAAAATCACAAAAACACCGATTTTATAATCGTTTTTCACAAAATATATAGCATAGCTAATCAACGATCATAGGTACTTTCATGGCTCAAATAGGATGCATATCATTGGGTTTATATTTTCGTCAATGGTCAACTCATTACTTAGCGTTGATGTTATAGGCTTACTGATGAGTCGGTTTTGTAACTTTCTTGTACAAACATAATGCAATAGTGAATTTTCGGGGTTGGAATATTGTTCAAAGATGTCTAAAATAAGCGCAAAAAGAAGCCTAACGTAAATGATTCACGGTACGGACGTCCCCTATAAAAAAACCTCGCATTACCGAGGTTTATTACGAGGTTTCGCGCAGTAAATAAGCCTATTATTTATATTCTTTTAAGAATTTTTGTAGCTTGGGAGCGATCACTGCGGCGCAGTATGGATTGCTTGGATTTTGATTAAAATAATCGTGATGGTAATCTTCAGCTTCCCAAAATGTAGTAGCAGGCTCTACTGCAGTCACAATAGGATCTTCAAAAACGGAATGCTTTTCCAATTCTTGAATAAAATGTTCAACAGCTTCCTTCTGGGCGTCATCGTGATAAAATACAACTGAACGATACTGCGTTCCTACATCGTTCCCTTGCCTATTGAGCGTCGTCGGATCATGCGTTTTAAAAAACACTTTTAATAATGTCATAAAATCGACCTTGTTTTCATCGAAATCCAATTGTATTACTTCGACATGATCCGTATCACCGTTACACACCTCTTTATATGTCGGGTTAGTTGTCTTTCCTCCCATATAACCGGGCAATACGCTCCGAATCCCGTCGATGTTTTGGAATATCACCTCCGTACACCAAAAACATCCTCCTCCAAATGTTGCTTTCATGGTATAAAGATACGAGGAAGAAATTAAAAATAGAATAGGTTTTGCGTATGCGAAAAAGTGTATATTTTCGTTCAGAACAAATTGAAGAACATGCAAACAGCAATATGGCATATCCGGAAAATGGGAAAATTCATTTTACGTTTTCGACCTTACACCTTGGAAATAAAACATGTATTTACGGTGGCGGCGTTTAGCCGTAACACCACCCCAGTCGTATTGATCGAACTGGAGTATGATGGTGTAGTAGGTTATGGTGAAGCGAGTATGCCTCCGTATCTTGGTGAATCGCAAGAAAGTGTCATCAGTTTTTTGAACAAAATCGATCTATCGACATACAGTTCGCCGTTTCAGACTGAAGACATACTACAGTATATAGATGACATCCAAGAGCAGCATACCGCGGCGAAAGCTTGCATCGATATTGCCCTACACGATTTATTAGGGAAGCTCTTGGGGCAACCTTATCATAAAGTATGGGGACTGAATCCTGCGCTTATCCCTCCTACATCCTTTACGATCGGGATGGATACGGAAGAGATCGTGCGTCAGAAGGTATCTGAAGCACAACAATTTAAGATATTAAAAGTCAAACTTGGTCTCGAAACCGACAAAATGATGATCAAAACCATCCGGTCCATGACCGATGTTCCATTGTGTGCTGATGTTAACCAAGGTTGGAAAAATAAAGAACAGGCATTGGAGATGGCGCAATGGCTAGCCGAGCAAAATGTGGTTTTCCTCGAACAACCCATGCCCAAGGAACAAATAGATGATATGGCTTGGTTAACGGAACGTTCCCCTATTCCAACTATAGCAGACGAAGGATGCCAACGTTATTCAGATATTATCGGTTTAAAAGACGTTTATAGCGGTATAAACATCAAACTCATGAAATGCACAGGGATGCGCGAAGCCAAAAAAATGGCCGAACTTGCTGGTGCTTTAGATCTAAAAGTAATGCTTGGCTGCATGACAGAAACCTCTTGTGCGATTTCCGCTGCGGCACAGCTAGCCCCTCTTGTAGACTGGGCGGATCTCGATGGAGCACTCCTCATTAACAATGATATTTACAAAGGGATGTATGTTCATGAAGGCAGATGTGTATTAACCGATTTGCCCGGCATTGGTATTATAAAAAAATAGCGAAGTCGCTTTGTGCGACTTCGCTATTTACACGAACCTGATGTCGTTACCAATACATGATATACAAAGCAGCGGTTATCAAGGTCACTAACAGGGCGCCCACGACAAAACCGGGATGTGCTTTGAACATCTTGGCATCTACTTCCAAGCCATTTGGCACGACCCCTTTCGCATTTTCTATTTTGCTAATGACGTACATACCAATAATACAGATAACAAATACAAATCCCATACGATCTAGGAATGGTATCTCGTATAAACCACTTGCTGGATTTATTACAGCGAAACCCGTTGTATTCAAGAATGATAGGTCTGCAAAATTTGGCAAAAATTTAAAGAAAACAGATAAAAGGAATCCTCCTATCGTGGCAAACAAAGCTGCATTCGACGTGGTTTTCTTCCAGAAGAAGCCCAATATGAACATCGCAAAAATACCTGGTGATACAAAACCGGTATATTCCTGAATATACTGAAAACCGCCTTTCTTATCAATACCTAGATGTGGTGCGATGAGCACAGCGAGAATCATGGATACGATAATCGTAATTTTGCCGGTGTTAACCAACTGTCTTTCTGAAGCCGTCTTATTAAATACCTTCTGATAAATGTCCAGTGAGAATATCGTGGCTACACTATTTGCTTTCCCGGCCAATGAGGCTACTACGGCTGCTGTTAACGCCGCAAACGATAATCCTTTTAAGCCTGAAGGCAACAAGTTCAACAAAACTGGGTAAGCTCGGTCTGGATTCAGTTCGCCGCCCTGTAGCATCTCTGCTTGAAAGTGTCCATCTTTCCAAAGCACGTAAGCAGCGATACCCGGAAGTACAACGATAACAGGCATTAACAACTTCAAGAAAGCAGCGAATAATATACCATTACGTGCTGTTTTTAAATCCGCACCTAATGCCCGCTGGGTAATATATTGATTACAGCCCCAATAATTAAGATTTACAATCCACATACCACCGATGAGCACTGATAATCCAGGTAAATCAAGATAGTTTTCATTGTCTTTCGCAAAAATCATCTCGAAATGCTCGGAAGCTTTATCAGTCATAATAGCATATCCACTCAGCACACCATCGCTACCATAATGTTCAGAAACCAAATTCAGCGCTAAATAGGTTGTTGCCAAACCACCAAGGATCAGAAAAAACACTTGAATAACGTCTGTATATCCAATTACTTTCATTCCACCTAAGGTGATAATGACGGCAAACACGGCAATAGCATACATGCAGAATTCTAAACTGAATCCAGATATACTGCTGACCGCCAATGCACCCAGATATAAGATAGAGGTTAAATTGACCACCACATATAAGGCTAACCAAAAAACAGCCATAATCATAGCCACTGTTCCGTTATAACGCTTATGCAGGAATTGTGGCATCGTGAAAATTTTATTTTTTAGATAAACCGGTATAAAGAATACGGCGACAATAATCAACGTAATTGCCGCCATCCATTCGTATGTGGCAATCGCCAATCCCATCTTAAAGCCCGAACCACTCATACCAATGAACTGTTCTGCTGAAATATTGGAAGCGATTAGCGATGCGCCAATCGCCCACCACGTTAATGATCCCTCGGCTAGAAAATAATCCTTAGAATCCCCTCCTATTACCTTCGATCTTTTCTTGTTATAGACCCAGATTCCATACGTCGCTACAATAACGAAATAAACTAGGAAAACTAAGTAGTCTGGGGTTGATAATATATTATTCATACGGTTTATTTGATCTTGACGGCTAAGGTAATAAAAGAATTTAAAAATTAAATAAATCGATTTATTATATTTTCAATATACTCCTGTCTACCACTGGTTAATGTTGGTTCTCCATGCTGTAACGCATAGCTTCTTAAATCTTCCAGTTGTAATTTCCCATTTTCAAATGCTGCCCCCTCCTCTTTATCAAAACTGCTATACCGTGTTTTTCGTATGGCTTTATAGTCTGAGTGCTGCAAAATATCGTCCGCAATGGTCAACGCTCTGGCAAAATTATCCATCCCTCCGATGTGCGCATGGAAAAGATCTGCTGGATCTGTTGAATTTCGACGTATTTTGGCGTCAAAATTCACACCTCCGCCTTGCAGACCACCGGCTTCTAAAATAACGAGTAGCGATTCGGCAAGTTCGTTTAAGTTATTAGGGAATTGATCCGTGTCCCAGCCGTTCTGGTAATCGCCACGATTGGCGTCAATAGAACCGAGTAAGCCCGCATCTGCAGCGACTTGTAATTCATGTTGAAAGGTGTGTCCTGCTAATGTAGCATGATTTACTTCTAGATTTAATTTGAAATCTTCCAATAGATCGAATTGACGTAGAAATCCTATCACGGTTGCTGCATCATAGTCATACTGATGTTTCGTAGGCTCACATGGTTTCGGCTCGATCAAGAACGTCCCCTTAAATCCTTGTTTTCTCGCGTAGTCTTTTGCCATATGAAGAAAACGTGCAAGATGCTCCTGTTCGCGTTTCATATCGGTATTTAATAAAGACATGTAACCTTCACGTCCGCCCCAAAACACATAATTTTCGCCCCCCAAAGCGATTGTTGCGTCGATTGCCGCTTTCACTTGTGCACCGGCATGCGCCACCACTTGGAAATCTGGATTAGTAGCCGCACCATTCATAAAACGATGGTGACTAAAGAGATTCGCGGTTCCCCACAGTAACTTTACGCCACTTTGTGCTTGCTTTTCCTTCGCGTAGGCTACGATCTGTTCTAAATGGCGTTCGTTTTCGGCGATATCGTCGGTATAGTCAATCAAATCCACGTCATGGAAACAATAGTAAGGAAGCTGCATTTTAGTAATAAATTCAAAAGCTGCATCCATTTTGTCTTTAGCCCGCTCAAGAATGGTTGCTTTTTTATCCCAAGGGAAAAACAACGTGGGACCACCAAATGGATCTGATCCGTTTGCATTGAAAGAATGCCAGTAGGCACAGGCAAACTTGAAGTGCTCTGCCATTGTCTTTCCCGCTACTACGCGAGAAGCATCATACCAACGAAATGCGAGGGGATTATCTGAATCCCGGCCTTCGAACTTAATTTGTCCGATGTCTTTGAAATAGGTTTGGTTTCCTGTTAAAATGTTCATTGTTTTTAATTTGATAGTTTATATTCTAGACTTTTTTTCCATTGCGCATATAGATCATTATATAATTCTACTTGAGCAGGCTCGATTGTCGCACGTTTCTTCAATCCCGAAAATGCCTCTTTCCGATCGCGGTAAATGCCTATACCTAATCCAGCGCCTAAAGCGGCTCCCACGCTGCCATCATTTTCATATAATTCTACGCTAACGCCGGTGGCAGCGGCAAAAGATTGTTGAAATACAGGACTTAAAAATAAATTAGCATGTCCAGCTCGTACAATTTCTGGTTGAATACCATTTTCACGCATGATATCTAGCCCGTATCGGAATGCAAATGCAATTCCTTCCTGCGCCGCACGCCAGAGATGTGCTGCGCTGTGGCGTAAAAAATCCATATTTTCTATATGTGCTTGTACAGTTTTATTCAACAACATTCGTTCAGCACCGTTTCCAAAGGGTAATACTTGAACTCCTTCGGAACCAATAGGAATTTGAGCGGCCTGTTCATTAATTTGTGGATAGTCATAGCCTGCCCCGGTGACTTTTTTTAACCAACTGTTCTGAATACCGGTTCCATTAATACACAATAACACCCCAAGATTTGGCTTGCTATCCTGATAATTCACATGGGCAAAGGTATTTACCCGTGATTCTTGATCATAAACAAGTTTATCTGTCACCGCGTAAATAACGCCGGATGTTCCTGCGGTAGCTGCCACTTCTCCTGGTTCAAATACGTTCAACGAAAGGGCATTATTAGGTTGATCTCCTGCTTTAAAGGTCACTACAACATCCGTCGACAACCCCAATTCTACAGCAACAGTAGGGCGAATTTTTCCGTAGGTCGAGAAAACAGGTAAAAGATCAGGTGCCAAGTTAGCGTCGATTCCGTAATGATTCAACAGCAGGTCGGAAAGTTTATTTTTTTCAAAATTCCATAAAATACCTTCTGATATAGAACTTATATTCGAATTTATCTCCCCCGTAAAACACATACTCAGATAGTCCCCAGGCAACATAAATTTGTCGATTTGCGCATACAAGTCCGGCTCATGTTGCTTTACCCAAGCCAATTTGGATGCCGTAAAATTGCCCGGTGAATTTAAATGTGCTGACAAAAAGTTCTGCTTCTTTAACTCCGAATAAGCATTATTTCCCAGTTCCACCGCGCGGCTATCACACCAAATGATCGCATTACGTAGTGGCTTCTGCATTTTATCGACAACTACCAAACCATGCATTTGGTATGCAATTCCAATAGCGCCAATGTCTTTTGGATTATATAAGCCACTTTGGTGTGCTTTTTTTATAGCTTCTTTGGTATCTGCCCACCAAGTCAATGGATCCTGCTCAGCCCATCCAGCCTTGTCAGAGAGAATGGGTGCCTCGGATTCGGGAAAACTTGCAGAAACTATCCGGGTGTTCGTTGTCGCATCTACAACGGAAACTTTTATAGACGATGTACCTAAATCTATTCCTAATAATAACATCCTATGTATATCTTAAATAGTGGCCACACAATGCAACCGCTTGCATAAAATTATTTAATAAATTTTATATTTACAAAAATTAAGTTTAAAAGATTTTATTTTGGCTAAAAAAACCACCGTTTACGACATTGCTAAAGAGCTCAATATCACGGTATCTACTGTATCTAGGGCGTTAAATAACATATCTACAATAAGTGAAGCAACGCGCAAGGCTGTACAAGAAACGGCCATACGTTTAAATTATCGCCCTAATAAAATTGCGTCTTCGCTTACTTCCGGAAAGACTTATACGATAGGTGTCATTATTCCCAGCGCTCAAGTGCAATATTTTGCCTCTGTAATACATGCCTTGGAAACCTCCTTGAAATCGTTTGGCTATAGTATTCTACTTTATCAATCCAACGAATCGCTCATTTCGGAAAAGAATGGTATAACTACACTTTTAGAGGCCCAAGTAGATGGGATAGTAGCCTCCATGTCTTTGGAAACAAAAGATCCTAGCCATTTTGAAAAAGTAAAAGAAGAAGGTAAACCGCTTATTATTTTTGACCGTACACACGACGATCTGCAGTGTGCCATGGTGAAAATTGATGATGTACGAGCCGGGTATATAGCGACTAAACACCTATTGGACGAGGGATATCGGAAAATAGCTTATATTACTACAGCGCATAAAATCAAAATCTTTAATGAGCGCTATGAGGGTTATCTCCTAGCATTACAGGAAGCGGGTTTGCCTGCTAACCCCGCGTATACCATTTCTGGCAATTTGACGGTAGAGGGGGGCTACACCGGTACACAGCAACTCTTAAAGCTTCGTGAACAACCGGATGCTATCATCGGTGGAGACGATTATGTGGCGTTAGGAATTATTAAAGCATTGCACGAGAAAAATATTACACCCCCGGAAATCGGTGTTATCGGCTTTGCTAATCAAAATTTCTCCGAGCATATTATACCAAGCCTCTCGACCATAGACCAACAAGCGCTCAAGATAGGAGCTGCTTGTGCAACGATGTTTCTGAAGATTATTGACCAATCGCTGGACGCACGTGCCGCACAAAAACCTGTCGTCATCGAGCCTTTACTTTTGGCCCGCGAATCTACGCGCAGGACAACAAAATAGGTCGCTACTCTTTGGTGAACATATTTCCAATTTCCCGACTTATTTTTCGGAAAATAGGTGCTGTTTTGACATGTTCATAATCATCTATGTATCTATTTTCACGACGACTCGGAAAAATGAGAATCAAGTTCTGCTTTTTGAAATAACGTCCAACTCGCTTCGCAAGTCCGTCAAGGGAATCTCTGTAAGATACATCACCATAGCGTGCGGAGACAAAAACCAATAATGCATCTGCATTACTATACGTGGCAAGGCCATAAATATTATCCCAATCCTCGTAATTTTCAAAAGAGCAGGGAACGCTCGTTTCCAGCATTTTAAATACTTCTAAAATGGCAGCTTGTGTACGTAGGTCACAAACGAAACTGAGCGGGAGGGTCAGCTCGCTAGCGAATTTCAGCATTTTCTCTATCCAGTACTCAAATCCTTTTTCGGATTCCGCTAGTGGGGGGACGAAAACAATGATGGATTTATTCGCGAGAAACGGATTGACAAATTTGCACATAAACAAATTGGCGTCGGTACGATTTAAAATACTCTCTGTTTTTTCGCCTACAATCTTATCAATAAAAGATGTTGCACTCGGCCATCCTAAAATAAGGCAATCCGCCAGAATATCTTCTGACGTACGACCGATACCGCTGGCAATATTAAAGTCTATGGTCGATATGAGTTCCACGTCCATTTCCGATCCGGAAGCATACTTCGCCATGCTATCCAGATTTTTTCGGGCGTTCGCCATGTTTCGTTCTGCTTGCTCATTATCCGGAACGACACTTAAAATATGGAGGGGATGTGGCGATTTTTTAGATTTTATTAACGTCGCAAAGTCCAAGATGGGCTCCATGGTGTCTAAATTAGCGATCGGTAATAAGAGGCGTTCTTCATGTTCTGGAACATGTTCGATATGCTCATCATCTTGATGCCCTTCCATGACAATCCGACGCGAAGCACTTTCCGTCACCAACGAAGCAATGATACAGGTGATCAGGATCAATACAATCGTACCGTTGAGTACATTTTCATCGATAATCTCCCGGTCATACCCGACCATTATAATCGCTAAGGTAGCTGCAGCGTGTGCATTACTCAATCCAAAGATCAAGTTTCTATCGTTTTTGGAATACTTTGCAAAGAAACTCGTCGCGGTCGCTGCTAAGAATTTTCCTGTTACGGCAACAACCGTTAATGTCCCGGCGATGATAAGCGCCATTGGCCCCTTCATTAACACACTGGTATCCACAATCATCCCTACGGATATCAAAAAGAAAGGAATGAAAATGGCATTACCAATAAATTCGATTCGATTCATCAGGGCGGAGGAATGAGGTATGAGCTTGTTAAGGGCTAAACCCGCCACAAATGCTCCAATAATCGGTTCTAATCCGGCTATCTCCGCTAGAAACGCCGCAAAGAAAACCACGGCAAGTACGAAAATGTAGTGTGCCGTTTTTTCGCTCTCGATCTTCTGGAAAAACCATTTAGCAATCCGCGGAATAACGCCGAACATAATAAATAGAAAGAGTATAAACGACACCCCAAGCGTTACCCAGAAGTCTTGATTAATCTCACCTTGCGTCGCTCCAACAATGACGGCCAGGATAATCAGCACGGCCGTA
Organism: Sphingobacterium sp. FBM7-1; assembly: GCF_020687765.1. Classification (GTDB taxonomy): domain Bacteria; phylum Bacteroidota; class Bacteroidia; order Sphingobacteriales; family Sphingobacteriaceae; genus Sphingobacterium. The sequence goes on from NZ_JAJEWJ010000001.1 coordinate 706,292, forward strand.
TCGGTTAGTATCGTTCCCCCAATGGTAATGGCAACCGCTTCACGTTTCGAAATACCATAACTATTCACGATGGGATACGACACTAAAGTGTGCGTGGCAAACATACTAGCAATCAATATACTAGGCATAAGATCGTAACCTAGCAAATAATAACATACCGGGAAGCCAATACCGATTGGAATGAGGAATGTAAACACACCAAACAGCAAGCTCTTGTTTCGTGTTTTTTTAAATTCATTCATATCAAGTTCCAGTCCCGCTATGAACATAATATATAAAAGACCAATGGTTGAAAACAAATCGATTGCATCTACCCCGTTTCCTTGTAATGTATCTTTATCAATTTTCGCCAACCAATTTAGCCCATGTGGCCCCAATAGCACGCCAAATAAAATCAACCCGATAATACCGGGCACTTTAATAGGCCGCAAAATGATTGGGGAAATCAGAATAATCGTTAGTATAATACTAAAAACTAATACGGGATTCGTAATAGGTGTCGAAAATGCTTCTGATATATGATGTAATAGTTTATCCATAGTATTATAAAAATAGCGGAAAATAAGAAAAGTTCGGTCTTTTTCTAAATTATTTAAACTGAATCGTTTTAATCGGAGAAATCCGGCTGATCAACATCGTCGGAATAAATAACGTGAGCATCCCAATAATTATTACCGCAACATTTAAACCTACTACTTCATACCAAGTGATATACATCGGTACATAAGGGATGTAATAGGTATAGGGATCCAAGGTAAAGAAGTGCGTATTTGTTTGAAAAAAATAGAGAAAAAGAGCGATAAGATTCCCGATAATCAAACCTACTCCAATAAGATAAATCGAACCGTATAAAAACACCTGTCGGATTCCTGCACTTGGATAACCTAACGCCTTTAATATCCCGATCATCGAAGAACGTTCTAAAATACTGATTAACAAAGCAGATATCATATTAATCACCGCTACGATAACCATGAGTACGAAAATGATATTATCATTCATGTCGAGCATATTTAACCAATTAAAAATATCTGGCATTTGCTGAACGATGTTTGAAGCATCCATTTGGGAGGGCAATATATTATTTATCTGAGCGGTGGTGTTTTCCAATGAATCAAAAGCCTTTATCCTAATTTGATATGCCCCCACTTCGTTTTCTTCCAAGTTATTTAACCTTCTAATTAAGTCTAATGAACCGATGACATAAGTTTTGTCTAGCTCTTCTGTGTGCGTGGTATAAATACCTTGAATAGTAAAGGGACGTCGCCGGATCGGTTCTTGTATGAAATACATAATGAACTTATCGCCAACGTTGAGCCCTAGTCTGTTTGCTAAATATTCCGAAATTAGAAGCTGCGTATCACCGCCGTCCGAAAAATTGAGTGTATCACCTTGTATAATATTTTTTTGTATATAGAGTTGGTTATAACTCTTATCGACACCTTTTAATAACACGCCTTCCACCTCCCCGTTAACGTTCATGATACCCGCTTTCGTAGCAAAGGGTGTAATGTCGATGACTTGCGGCAGGGTCCTTAGTTGCGCAAGGGTTTGGGGAGCTAATTCAATTGGTGTATTTTCAAAGGAGGCACTCAAATCATTCTTTGTGATAACGATGTCACCAAAGAACCCTCTTTGCTTCTCGATAATTTCCTGCTTAAATCCATTGAGGATAGCGACAGACAAAATAATAGCGGAAATGGCCAGGGCCAACGCTCCTATCGTAACACGGACGATCAGCTTCGAAAACGTCCGATGCCCCATGAATGTAATCCGCTTAGCTAAAAAGTAAGGAAAATTCAAGGTGAATATTAATTTTGTAACTTCGCAAAGTTAATAATTTTTGTCACTTACTTCTACTTACTATTATGCGGATTATTTTTATGGGCACCCCTGATTTTGCAGTTGCATCCTTGGAAGCGTTACTACACGCCGGTGAAGAAGTGGTCGCTGTAATCACAACGCCTGATAAGCCCGCAGGACGCGGACAGAAAATGCACGAATCAGCGGTGAAAAAATATGCAATACAACAAGGCTTACCGGTTTTACAACCAGAAAAGTTGAGAGACCCCAATTTTATTGCCACCCTGCGGTCCTACCGCGCAGACCTCCAAATTGTCGTTGCTTTCCGCATGCTTCCCGAAATCGTTTGGAATATGCCGCCGCGTGGCACCATTAATGTTCATGCTTCACTTCTCCCCCAATATCGCGGCGCCGCTCCTATCAACCACGCTATTATACAGGGTGAAACCGTTACCGGTGTAACCACGTTTTTGTTACAACAGGAGATAGATACCGGAAACATTCTTTTCTCGCAACAGGTCGAAATCGCACCCGATGATACCGCAGGTATATTGCATGATAAATTGATGGTAGCTGGAGCGGAAATATTGCTTAAAACAGTGCAGGCAATCAAAGACGATAAACTCCAACCTATTCCACAAGCAGCGTTCGAAAATACCGCGTTGAAATCTGCTCCCAAAATATTTAAAGAAGATGGTGAAATCATATGGGATAACCCCACGGATCAGGTATACAATCAAATCCGAGGATTGAGTCCCTATCCCGCTGCGTTTACACATTTAAACGGAAAGGTTTTGAAAATTTTTGAAACAACAAGGGGGGAATTTTCAGATAAAAAGCCCGGCACATATACCACGGATGGAAAAAACTTTTTATCGTTCGCGACCCAAGATGGTTCCCTCTTGGTAACATCGCTTCAATTAGAAGGTAAAAAGAGGATGGCTATAACTGATTTTTTGAGAGGTTACAGACTCGATTAAGCGTTTATTATTCTCCTTCTTCGATATATTCCATTAATTCTCCAGGTTGACAGTCTAACGCTTTACAAAGTGCCTCTAACGTACTTAATCGAATTGCTTTCGATTTTTCATTTTTGATAATAGAAAGATTAGACAACGTAATCCCTACCCGATGACTTAGCTCATTCAAGGAGACTTTCTTTTCAGACATAAGCTTATCTAAATGAATTTTAATTGGCATAACTTTTCAATTTAAAGATGAAATATTGTACTAAGCGTAACAATCTGGATATCGAATATGTTTTATATACTTGCGAAATTTCCTTCCATACGTTTACTTAAGAAATTCATAACAAAGGTGTTACTATAATTTATCCAAGCAGTCCAGACAAAATAAAACGATCATTCTTTCGTTTTAACTAGCGACAGCGAGGAATTGGAATAATTTTTGTTAGTAAAACAATATAAAACCTCACTTGTTAACTTCCTCATACAGAGTATTTAATTTACACTTATATGAAGGAACTTTCAGTAAAATTCACTATTTTTGCAGACATTTCAAAAGAGAAAGGTATTTTATACATTTAAATGAGACAGCTCAAAATTACACAATCCATTACCAATCGCGAATCGCAGTCGTTAGACAAATATTTGCATGAGATTGGTAAAGTAGACTTAATCACCGCCGAAGAAGAAGTAATCTTGGCTCAGCGTATCCGAGAAGGAGATCAAGTTGCTTTGGAGAAATTGACAAAAACCAATTTACGTTTCGTTGTTTCTGTTGCTAAACAATATCAGAATCAAGGTCTTACTTTAGGAGACTTGATTAACGAGGGCAATTTAGGCTTAATTAAAGCAGCAAAACGCTTCGATGAAACAAAAGGGTTTAAGTTCATTTCTTATGCGGTATGGTGGATTCGCCAGTCTATCTTGCAAGCGATTGCTGAACAATCCCGTATTGTGCGCTTGCCCCTGAACCAAGTAGGTTCATTGAGCAAAATCAGCAAAGCTTTTTCCAAATTGGAGCAGGAATATGAGCGTGAACCTTCTCCGGAGGAGTTAGCCGATATTTTGGAAACTACGGTAGACAAAGTGTCAGATACACTAAGTAACTCAGGAAGACACGTATCAATGGACGCACCCTTTGTTCAAGGGGAAGAAAACACGCTTCTGGACGTGTTGGAAAATGCGGATCCGGATACAGATAGTATACTGATTGATGAGTCGCTATCGGAGGAGATTAAACGTTCATTGTCTACCTTGACAGAGAGAGAACGCGAAATTATCGTCTTATTTTTTGGACTAGGAACCAACCACCAATTATCCCTTGAGGAAATAGGTGAGAAATTTAGCTTGACGAGAGAACGTGTACGCCAAATCAAGGACAAAGCACTACAGCGCCTTCGCCATACTTCGCGAAGTAAAATTTTAAAATCTTATTTAGGCTAATCGCCAACATCTTATTAGCAATGCGCAGCCCAAAAGCTGCGCATTTTTTATTTTTGGTATCTATTCTTGTGTGTCTGGTAAGAGAATAAATTGGAAGAGCTTCTCTTCTTTTAAATATTTGGCTGCAGTTTCTTTAACCGATTCTACCGATATTTTATCAAGATCTTGCAGGTAACGGCTGATATACGTTGGATCTTCTTCTCGTTGATAAGCACCAGAAAGCTGCCCCATCCAAAACCTATTTTCTTTTAATGATAACTCCAATTGCCTTTTCTGCTCAATTTTAAACTTCTCTAGATCAGATGCCAATGGCCCATTCTGTTTTACTTTATCGATTTCTTCTAAAGCAGATTGAATCAGTGATGTATATTGATCTACTCCGGTACCAAACGACACGGTAAAACTGTATCTGTTTTTAGGATGTTTGGTGGTGGATGCTCGAGCTCCGGTTCCGTAAACACCACTTTCTTCTTCGCGCAAACGCTCAATCAGCTTTATACTCAGTACGCTTTCCAAAGCGTTCATATTTAGATTTTCTATTTCATTATATGTATAATCGCCATAGTAAGTCAGTATCACATTTGCTTTTTCTTCCTGGCCCTTGCGCACCACTTTTTCGAAGCCCGTTTCCGGCTCGTAAATCCCTAGGTCTTTCGCTTGCTCCTTGCGGTCTATTATAGGCAAAGCTGCTAGATAATTTTCCAGATAAGGTTTGATTTCTTCTTCCGTAAACGATCCTACAATGGTAAATACAAAATCGGAAGCATCTGCAAAACGTTCTTTATATATCGTTAATGCGCGATCTTTATCGATTTTATTAATTCCTTCTGCCGAGATAGGCATACGACGAATATTACCGTTATACAAGTTTTCTAAAATTGTTTTTCTAAAAACAAAATTAGGATCACTCTCTTGATTACTGATCATAGACAACGACCTCGTGATAATACTTTGGAATATGTCATTTTCAATCCGAGGTTCCGTAAAATAGCCATAGATCAATTCGAAGGCTGTATGCAGTCCTTCTTTGTCCGTATAACCAGAAACACCTTCATAACGTTCGTTTATATAAGGACTGATATTGACATTTTTACCCGTCATGTATTTTCGTAGCTCAACGGTATTTAATTGCCCTACACCACTACTATTAACCAAATTAGCTGCTTGAGCCGCCGAGAAGTAGTCGCTATCGCTATAGAGCGAGGTTCCTCCTGCACTAAATGCGCTAATTAAGATTTCGTCATTCTTAAATGTAGTCGGTTTCAAAACAACTTTAACCCCATTACTCAGTATCCATTCTTTCGCATCTATAGCTTCGATAGGCTTTTCGGAGGCAAGCATGCCCGCCTTTGGCACTTTTGAGATCAGCGGCAAGTCAGACACTTTATCTTCATATACACCGACCGCTTCCCTTTCGACTTCTTCAAACCAGCCATCTACCTGCTGTCGATCTGGAAGGTTTTCCTTTTCCTGATCAGGAGCCATAATAATAACGTCCCGATTGGTATCGATATAAAACGACTCCCCGATTGCATCTACTTCGCCCAGCGTTAACGTAGGCAGAAGTTGCTTATATAATTGGTATAAGTCCTCATTACTTAATGCAGGACTATCTTCCAGATAAAAATTCAAGTATCGGTTTACATAATGCTCCGATTTCTTCTTATCGCGCTCACTATAAGCTGTTTCGTTATTCTTTTGGATACTCACGATTGCCCGCGCGAACTCGGTAGCTGTAAAACCATGTTTCTGCACACGTTCCAGTTCGCGGACCAAAGCCTTAAAACCTTCTTCAAATTCGTTTGGTTTTGCAACAAAAAACGCCGTATAGGCGTCTAGACCACCTAAAAACTCATCAATCCCCACACTGGCTTGTATAAAGGGCGGATGCGCAGATTGCGCCAATTCGGATAAACGGGCGTTGAGCATAGTACTGTAAACTGATTTTAGCATGCTTTTTCGGAAATCCAGCACGGTCTCTACCTTTTCTTCCGGATGCTTTATCGAAATTTGTCCCACCGTGTATGTCATTTCCGGGTCCGTAACCGCTATAAATTGATTTTCATCTAACAGAGGCACATTATATTCGACATGTTCAGGAAAATTTAGTGGCGAGGTTAAGTCACTGAACAACCTGTTGATTTCTGCTTCCATCGTTTCCACATCAATATCCCCCACAATAATCAATGCCTGTAAGTCCGGTCGGTACCATTTTTTATGAAAGTTCCGTAATACATCCGAAGGAAAATTTCGGATAACCTTTTCGGTACCTATCGGTAAACGATGGGAATAACGCGAGTTATTGAGCATAATGGGTAAATATTGATCACGCATACGTTGCCCCGCGCCCCTTCCACCCCGCATTTCTTCTAACACAACGCCACGTTCTTTATCAATTTCCTCATCCGTCAGTAAGGCATCTTGCGCCCAATCCCGTAATACTTGAAGCCCATTTTTTAATAGTTCGGGATCATCAGACGGAATAGGCAATTGGTAAACGGTTTTATCAAAGCCTGTATATGCATTCAGATCACTTCCAAACCGTACACCGGCACGTTGTAGATAGTCCACCAACTCATTTTTCGGAAAATGTTTCAGCCCATTGAAATTCATATGTTCCATAAAATGGGCCAATCCTAATTCTTCCTCGGTTTCCAAAATAGAGCCAACTTTGGTTGCCAAATACATCGTTACACGATCTTTGGGTTCTATGTTTTTACGGATGAAATATTGAAATCCATTATCCAATGTACCTGTTTTGACTTCCTGATCAAATGGCAAGGGAGCATCCCAAGAAAGTGTATCGACAGTGTTCCGTGATTCTTTCAGCGTAATCGCCTGCAAAGGTTCACTAAGCAGGAACAAGCTCAATAACAAAAATGCGCTAGCAAAAGGTTTTATAAAATTCATTAACCGTTGTATTTGTTGTGTTTTAATAGACTGAATAAGGTAAACCTACAAATTTTTTGTGTTTTAGAAAATATGTGGGTGATTTTAGGATGAAGTTGTTCGCGTAAAATTTAGGAATCGGCGTTCTTTACGGAATGCTAAAAGCGCATTTGCGAAGCGAAATACGAACAAAAAAAGCGTTTAAAAACATTAAACGCTTTTTCTGATTTTTTTGTGTCCCCGACGAGATTCGAACTCATATCTTCAGAACCGGAATCTGAAATTCTATCCATTGAACTACGGAGACTGCGCTGGCAAAAATACTATTTTTTACCTGACTTTAAAATCGAAATGAAAAATATAATGCCAGCGACTATTTTTTAATGGTCGTGGCCATCTTCGCCCACTAGGTGAACTCCCACTTTCAGGTCGAGATCATTGGCTCCGGTGAATTGGGTAAAATTGGCATTGTTCCAATCGTCAGCCGTGACATTAGCTTTCACACCCGGATTTAAATGGCGCATAACATAGCGTAACGTAAACATATTCGTTTCTTTCAAAACTGTCAAATACCCCGTAACACCTACATTTACCCGATTATTATCGGCATCTCTATCGGCATATACATACGTTAAGATACCCGCCTCAGCACCCAATATAAATGCCTGGTGCGTTTCGGCCCGGTTCAGAAACGTTTGTTGGGTCTCGCGCCCTGCAAAATCCGTCGCCTTCAATTCGAGCCGATACGTTTTTCCCACTTCTAGATGCAGATGCACATCTACCGGCGGAAGCATTTTCGCGCCTTCAAATCTAACCTCTTCGATTTCGGGGTTAGTAATGTCATTATAATGGTAATGGTCGTCGTGTGCTTCACGCTCTACTTCGGTAAACGTTAACGTCGCTGTACCGACTTCCTCTTGGTCAACCTCCGGAGTCGGATCATCCTTAGAACAAGAAGGAGCAAAGAAAAGTATACTGATCGCTATAATAAAAAGATGTGCTTGTTTCATGTGTTTGATAAATTTAAAATTGATAAGAAATTTTTAAGTTCGCATTCCTACCCATCTGATGGGCGAAATACCGAAAACGATCCATATAGTCCTTATAGGAACGATTAAATATGTTTTCAACAGACAGCATCACCTGCCAGGAGGTATCCGTGTCCGTTTTGAATTGTTTGCTTACCACCATATCAAATAAATGGTAAGCCGATGGCGGTGCAGCATAATCCATGCCTTCCGCGTATTGCGTCTGCTTCGCCACAAAACGATGTGCAATCTTGACATAACTTTCCGGTGCTGATCCACCCAGGTATGCCCACGAAAAAGCTTGTTGAAGCCGTGCCGGTGGAATGTAAGGCAAATAACTATCCACCTCCACATTACGCGCACGAACTAAAAAAGCGCTTACGTCATAATGAAGGTTTTCGCGTATCGCATAACGCAATCGTAAATCCGCTCCGTAAAAGAATGCATCGTACTGCTGATATGCAAATAACGGAAAGGTACCCCTAATCGTTTGCCGAACGGCATCTGGATTAGGTTGTGCATAAATATAATCGTATAGCATCTGCGCATACACATCAACCGTTGCTTGGAGGCCTTCACCGCTCCAAATAAAAGAGTTTATCCATTTTAAGCCCTTTTCACTGCGAAGGTCGGGCTTCCCGAGTTCATAAGTTGCACTTCCGTGATGCACACCATCGCTATACAACTCATTTACAGAAGGCGCTCGCCATGCCAGACCGATATTGCTTTTCCAACTTAGTTTTGAAGAAAAATGATATAGGATACCGGCTGTTCCTGATGCATTATGAAACTCGCGAGTATCCGTTAAAAGATACTGCTCTACTGTTCCGTCTTCATTGGTAGCATCTCGTCTATAACGGTATCCTGCTATATCCAAATACTTGAAATCATAGCGCCCGCCTATCTCCGCATGCCACCTATCGATGTGAAATTGGTGCACGGCAAATAGACCCGCTGCATAACTATCGAAATTGGGAATAATGGGGGTTGTACCGGTACCTGGTTTATTATTATTAACCTGCAACAAGGATTGCACACCTAGCGAACTATTTCCTTGTTTCAATACAACATCCAAGCTTTGGGTAGTAAGCGCCATATCCGCCATAGGCGTATCATCCGATTCGACCCTTCGCAAATCATACTCCCGACGACGGTTACGCTGCAAACCATATTGCACCTCCAATTTGCGATTACTGCCAAATTGGTGATCCCACGAGACCTTGGCCAGATCATGGCTCACCTTTTGGCGCGGAGCCTTTATCTGGTAAGTAAAATCATATGTTTCGAAAGGACGTCCGTATGCGATGCGCGCTTGGATGTCTTCTATCGTACCGATGTGCGCGCCTTCAAAAATTCCAAGTTGCGTACCAAAATGACTCCAGTAGAGCTCCAGCTCATTTCGACCTCTTTTATACTGCAAAGTCCCCGCATAATTGAACTCGTTGACCCCCGTATTACCCAACACGTAATCAGGCGCTTGATAATTTCCCAGTCTTTTTTTGCTTGCCTGTATACGCCAGCCTAGTCCAGGCAAGGTTTTCACCCCTCCTTCCAAAACGGCATTTGCCGCTCCACCCCGTCCGTTGGACTGCCCTATCAGATCGATATTTCCCTTCCAATCCCGGTCCAAATCAATATCATCTGCCGACGCTAGGATCACTCCTCCTAAAGCATCTGCCCCATACCGAACAGCCTGCGCACCCTTTACAACTTCCAGTTGATGAGCTGTGAAAGGGTCTATTTCAGGCGCGTGTTCTATACCCCACTGCTGCCCTTCTTGACGAACGCCATTATTTAAAATAAGTATCCTGTTACTATGGAGTCCGTTAATAACCGGCTTCACTATACTATTTCCCATGCCAATTGTCGATACGCCTGAGATAGCAGTCAGAGATTCGGCCAGCGTTTTGCCCCTATTTTCCTGTATTTCGCGAGAAGAAAGACGGTGTGTACTCTGCGATAACTCGCCCCGTTCTCCGATGACTTCAACATCTTGCAGATGGATGGAGTCTTGCCTCTTCATCGATAATGGATGTTCTTCTTGCCCTTTCGATGGTGTGGCAAATAGCCATAGAACCGCCCAAAAGGCTAAACATTTGTATTGCATGTATTCTTAAAATTTTAGGAATGATATAAATCTGATAAAGCGGATTATATATCAGCAGGGGGATCTTTATTGCGTTGCAAGCGCTCTGCGCCGTCCTGACTTGACAAACGATACCACCCGTTGAGCGGGTTTATGTATTCTTGTACGGCGATATCGGGCAGTAGCGCGTCTGCCACAAAATGATGCGTTGCCTGATGTAAAACGAACCAACAAAGCGCACATTCATCTGCGGCAGTATGTTCATGATCGTCCGAATAACAGTCGTGCTGGTGCGTAATATCATGTGTATAATGAAGTCCACTACTTGTCGATAAAACCAGTAGTGTCATGAATATACCTATAAACCGAGCTATCTTTGCTGTCATAAATCAGCACAAAGATATGTAAATGCAATTATATTGCAAAATTAAAATTACTCGGTTATATTAATTTTCAATCAGTTAGGACCGTGGATGATATTGGATGATGACAGATTGCAAATAATCCTTATCCATATGGGTATATATCTCCGTAGTCGTTATACTTTCATGCCCCAGCATATCTTGTACCGCACGTAAGTCTGCTCCACCCTCGACCAAATGAGACGCGAACGAATGACGAAAAGTATGTGGACTAACAGTTTTCGTCAAGCCAATTTTCTTGGCAAGATCTTTAATAATCAGAAACACCATAACACGGGTCAACTGTTTCCCTCTACGATTCAGAAATACAGCATCTTCGTATCCAGCTTGCACAGGGATATGTGGTCGTACCTCCTCTAAATATATTTTCAAGTATTTAATCGCCTGTTGACCAATAGGAATAAGGCGCTCCTTGTTACCTTTACCTTCGACCTTGATAAACTCCACATCCAAATAAAGATTAGAGATTTTTAACATAACCAACTCAGAAACGCGGAGTCCACAACCGTACAATACTTCAAGAATTGCTTTATTTCGCATCCCCTCTATCGTAGACGAATCAATCGCCGCAATTAGCGCATCAATCTCCTCAATATTCAGTACATTGGGAATCTTACGGTTTAGCCGAGGAGTTTCCAGCAATTCCGTAGGATTGTCTTTCCGATCGTACTCAATCTGTAGAAAAACGAAAAACGTCCTTAATCCAGAAAGAAGCCGGGCCTGTGTAAAAGGTGAGATACTAAAATCATTGATAAAAACCAGAAACTGCTGAATAAAAAAGGCATCAATATCATGGAGTGTCTGCCCCTTAAAGGCACAATAGGCCTCTAATTTCTGTACATCATTCAAATAAGCAGCTATCGAATGGGGCGACAGATTCCGTTCCAATTGCAAATAGCGTTTGAAATCTTTTTTCACGATGTCCCAGTTCATACGATCAAAGGTAGTGAAAACAAATAATTTTCAATAACTTCGCGCCCATGGCAAAATTAATCAACCTTAAACCCCTTAAAGAATTTTTAGACTCCAGCACGGGTGGTGGAATCTTATTATTCTTATGTCTTATCTTATCTTTAGTTATCGCAAACAGTCCGTTAGCGGAAGGCTTTAATGCTTTGTTAAACACGCTGCTGGGCTTCGAAAATGAACATATCCAACTCCGCTACAGTGTAGCCCTTTGGATTAATGATGGGTTGATGGTCATCTTCTTTCTATTGGTAGGCTTAGAGATAAAACGGGAGTTGGTGGAAGGCGAATTATCTTCTCCTCGTCAGGCGGCGCTACCCATATTAGCAGCTATCGGCGGTGCTGTCGTTCCGGCACTCATCTATACCTTGTTCAATGCAGGAACGGAGACACATCACGGATGGGGTATTCCGATGGCAACAGATATCGCTTTTGCGCTGGCCGTTATTTCCATGCTTGGCAAACGAGTGCCTGTAAGTCTCAAAGTTTTCTTAGCAGCACTGGCTATTGTAGACGACCTATTAGCGATCCTGGTTATCGCTATTTTCTATTCAACCGAACTCCATTTCACGTACTTGATGTATGCAGCTGCCATCCTTTTACTCTTGATTGTTTTCAATCGTTTAGGTGTAAAAAGTTTATGGCTATACCTCATCCCCGGTATTTTCATATGGTATTTTATCCATCATTCGGGTATCCATGCCACGATTGCGGGGGTTCTCGTAGCCATGACGATCCCAACGAACGATACCGACATAGAATCTCCACTGGAGAAACTAGAGCATGCCATTGCAAAACCGGTCAATTTTATTATCGTTCCATTATTTGCAATCGCAAATACCGCGATCACCTTTCAAAGTGAAATGATCGGAGGACTAACGTCGAATATGGGACTCGGTATCATGGTTGGACTTTTCGTGGGCAAAGCAGTGGGTATTTTTAGCACGTCGTTTCTATGTATAAAATCCGGCCTTGCACAGTTGCCTGATAAAGCAACATGGGCGCATATTGCCGGTGTTGGTATGCTTGGTGGAATTGGTTTCACGATGTCTATTTTTGTGTCATTACTATCTTTCAGTGATCCCTTACATGTAGAAGAAGCAAAGCTAGCAGTTTTGATAGGTTCACTGTTATCGGGGCTGTGTGGTTACTTCTTTTTGAAAGCGTTGAGCAAACGACCGCACATATAGTAGCACGGGGCAAGTTTTTCAAACTTGCCCCGTTCTGGTTTAAAAATCTATTTTATTTTAAAGTTTTCAGGAAAAAGCTGTATCGGTTGAATACTAAGCTTTTATAAAGATTATCAAAAAAGTCAGGTAACGATTTGGTAACGGTGCTTATTGCTTTGCTCTTCAATGTATTTCCGTTCGCTCAAAGCAAATATACAAAATATTTTATGGTAATATTGTAGACCAATGTCTAAAGATATAAACTCGTTTGCGACTCTACTTAACTTTCTCAGCAAACGCTATGATATGTCCGTCAATATCGGCAAAATAACAAACTTTGTCGTCCCAATCTCTGTCTGCAATAGCACTGATAAGTTTTGCTCCAATTTGTAAAGCGTTATCGTATTCGAGTTGGATGTTCTCAACGTAGAAATACAATTCACATCTTGGTATGCCGTTGCCTTCGTCTGGATGTGGTGTTTTGTCTGAAAGGATTTTTGCAATTCCTTTGTTTGGCATAAGTCCCAATTTGCAATTTTCGGCAAGTTTAAATTCTGTCATTCCCGGACATTCAGGTCAGGATTTTTGCGGAATAGTTTGGAGTAAAATTCTGCACTTGCTTGTTGGTCATTTACGTACAGAATGGTTTCTATGAGTTGTATGTGTTTCATTTATTGCTCAAATTTTTAATTCAGTTTTAAATATATCCTGTTTGCTAAGGTCTGTAAGTCTGCGGTATCGGTATTACAAAGTATGATTAAAATTTTATCAAAGTCTTTGTTTACGATGATTTCAACATTAAATCCGTCAATGCTTCCACTTCTTCTGTACACATTTTTTTTGTCGTCAAAGTAAAACCCAAATGTAGGTTTGCCTGAAAGCCAATCTACAAAATTATCGGCTTGCGGTTTGAGAAGAAATTCATTTTTTGACTTTTCAGAAATCAGTTTATTGTCTTTTAGAGCTAATAAAAATTTGTATAAATCTTCGGTAGTCGAATACATTCCACCTGCTCCGTAATAATTAGAAATATATCTTCTGTCGTTAAAAAGTGGTTCGTCTTTTTCGCCTTCTCCAAACGAATAGTTATGATAGCCGTAAGCTAAGTTTTTGATGATGTCATTTTCGCTTACAAATCCTGTGTTTTCCAGTTTTAGCGGTTGGATAATCATATCTTCGATTGATTGTGAAAACGTCTTCTTTGTAATGTTTTCGATGACTTTGGAGAGTAAAACAAAATCGACATTGTTATAGTTGAATTTCAACGTATCGTTTGATGATTTCTTTACAAAGTTCCTGATGTAATCGTCTATAGAATACTTATTCATCACTGCTTTGATGGGTTCATTTTCCAATCCTGAATGATGTGTCATCAAATCCCGAATAGTTATGTCATTGCAATTTTCAGGAAGATTAGGAATGTATTTTCCAATTTTATCTTTCAAGTCAATTAGTCCTTTTTCCTGAAGATGTAAAATGGCAAGTGATGTAAAAAGTTTGGTTACGGAAGCAATCGGGAAACGAGTGTTGCTATCAATTGCTACATCAAACTGAATATTAGAAAATCCTTTGTTGATTTTTACGGATTGCTTTCCATCTGCGTAGAAAACAGTACCGTTGAAATGCCCTTTTTCAAATTCGCTGTTTACGATTTGCTGAATGTCATTTTGCCCAAATAGAATTAAGGGTAAGAATAAAAATATTGTAAAGTAGAATTTCATATTTCCTGCTTATTTCCTTTGTCATCAATTTTGTATTCCGTTCCGTTTTCAATGAGAATACCTTTTGTTTTTCCTGTGTTTTTTTCCTGTCCGTGCTTAATGTCTGTATTGATGGCTTTGCCGTTAAACTCTTTAGTGATGTCATCTTTTACCGTATTCCTTGCGGAACGCCTTTTCTTCTCTTTCGTAGCTTTCCGTTGATTTTAATAGATGCTCTGAGCCATTTGCGTATGAGTTGCATGGTAGCTTTGCATTTCACTTTTTGATAGATTAAATTCAGTAATAAACAGTGGTCAACTTCATCAAAGAAGTTTTTCAGGTCAATATCCACAATGTGGTTTAATCCTGAATGGATGTAATCCCGAGATTGTCCAACGGCTTGTCGGGCATTCTTGTGAGGTCTAAATCCATAGCTGTAATTACTAAATTCGGGCTCAAAAAGTGGTGCAATAGTTTGTGCTAAGGCTTGTTGCAACACACGTTCTGTAGTGGTGGGAACACCCAATAATCGAGTTTTCCCATTTCCTTTCGGAATTTCAATACCTAAAATGGGTTGTACTTGGTAGTTGCCTTGTTTGATTGCTTCAATCAGTTGTAGTTTCTTTTCAGAAAACACCTTGCGGAGCTCTCTTATAGAAACACCATCAACACCCGCACTGCCTTTATTGGCAATCACGTGTTCCAATGCTCTTTGAAGATTAAACGGTTGTACTACTCTTGTTATCATTTTAGTTGTTTTTAACCTGTTTTCGTTAAGTAGGGCTACTATGTGTTCCGTTACCTATTGAAAACCTCTTTACGTTCAGTCCTTCCTTGTTTGTGAGACCTATGCAGTTTCTATTTGCAACTCGTTTAACCTCAAGTACTATGACCTCTGCTGACTTCTTGGCTTGATTAACTCGTAACCACCAAGACCTCCCCTGGTAAATGCTTTTTCCTTCCGTCTATCGCCGGTACATCTACATAACAATAATCTGATTTAATAGCATGTTCAGAACACTGTTTTGGACTTCGTATTGCTGTGGATACTCATCCTTATTGCTATGCCTCTTATGTACTTTCTGTTCGTCGGTACAGACTTTTGCAGTCCTGCTTCCTTCAGTGCATACCTCACGATAAACCACCTTGCAGCTTGCTAACGATTCGGGGTTTCAATCCGCTCGTAAGGGATTTGCACCCTCTGGAAAAATAACACCTCGAAAACTTGGTTCGTAAAACTAAATTTGTATTTTTGAACTATTTGAAAAGCTTTCGGGGTGTGTCCTGCATATGCAGGGCACACACAGCAGTTTTGCAAAAAAGCGGGTGAAGTGGTTAATTGAACATTCTAGGTTTATTCCCTGCAATGTAATTCTATTGTCTATTTTTTACTATTAAATTGTGTGAAATTTAATTTGGCATTATACTTGTATATGTACATGTATCATGGATCAGTTGAAATTACATAATCAGGTTTGTTTTCCGGTGTATACACTGGCTAAGGAAATAGTGAATAGGTATCGCCCGTTTTTGCAGGATTTAGACCTTACCTATCCTCAATATCTTGTCATGCTGGTGCTCTGGGAAAAGGATGGGCAGACGGTCTCCCAGATTGGCGAAAAGCTGAATCTTGACAGTGGTACCTTAACTCCTTTATTAAAGAGACTGGAACAGAAGAAGATTATCGCTCGTTCCAGAAGTGAAAAAGATGAAAGGACTGTTATTATTTCGTTGACTGCCAGTGGAGAATCATTAAAAGATAAGGCGCAAAATGTCCCTTCGCAGCTGGTTGGTTCACTGTCCATTTCTGTTGATGAGCTGCAGAAGCTGAGGAGAATAATTGATCAAATATTGTCAAATATATAAATACAAGTAATATGAAAGCATTATATAGTATTTCAGCTACCGCAAAGGGTGGGAGAGAAGGTCACGTAAAAAGTGATAACAGTATTATTGATTTGGATGTCAGGCATCCCAGAGCGCTGGGAGGTGCCAATGATGATTATGCCAATCCGGAGATGTTGTTTGCAGCCGGATACGCTGCTTGTTTTGATAGCGCATTGAACCGTGTTATCAAACTGTCAAAAATACAGGCTGGTGAAACAAAAGTGACGGCTAGAATAGGGATCGGGCAAATAGAAGGCGGAGGTTTCGGTCTCGAAGCCGAGTTACACGCCAATATCCCGGGGGTCAGTATCGTTGAGGCGCAGCAGCTCGTCCAAAAGGCACACCAGGTCTGCCCTTATTCGAATGCTACCCGTGGTAATATCGAGGTCAAATTATCTGTATCAAACGATTAATTCTATTGATTATGGAAATTTTAGCCATTGTATTTACAGTGATTGTAGCCATCGAACATATCTATATCCTATGGATCGAAATGTTTGCATGGGAGACCGCCGGAAAGAAAACATTTAAAGGAGCATTGCCCGAAGGGCTATTTACACAGACAAAAGGATTGGCAGCCAACCAGGGGCTATACAATGGATTTTTGGCTGCAGGGCTAATATGGTCCTTCCTTATTGACGATCCGGTATGGAGCTTTAATGTACGTGTTTTTTTCTTGGGGTGTGTTATCGTAGCTGCATTATATGGCGGGATTAGATCTTCCAAAAGCATTATCTTGAAGCAAGGGCTGCCTGCTATCTTGGCGATGGTCTTTGTGTTGTTGAGTAAATATTTATAAAAAGTAAGAGAAATGATAAGTTTTAAAAATGTGACAGTAGCAGGTAGTGGTGTGTTAGGCTACCAGATTGCTTTTCAGACAGCATTTCATGGTTTCGAAGTGACTGTATATGATATCAATGATGAGGCGTTGTCCAAAGCCAAAGCAAAATTCAAGATACTGAGTGAGGCGTTTATCAACGATCTCCATGTGACCCAGGAACAGTTGGATGCCGCTTTTCAGCGGCTGCGGTATTCTTCAGATCTGGCCACAGCCGTCAAAGATGCAGACTTGGTCATTGAAGCAGTCCCTGAAAACCCAGAGATTAAAATCGATTTTTATCAAAAGCTAGCCACTTTGGCTCCACAGAAAACAATTTTTGCGACCAATTCGTCTACGATGCTGCCTAGCCAGTTTGCTACATATACAGGGCGTCCTTCACAGTTTGTCGCATTGCATTTTGCGAATGAAATATGGAAGCACAATACAGGTGAAGTGATGAAACATGCGGATACTTCGGACGATACATTCCAAGCTGTTTTGGAGTTTGCCAAACAGATCGGCATGGTTGCATTGCCTATTTATAAAGAGCAGCCGGGATACATTGTCAATTCGCTGTTGGTCCCATTATTAAGTGCAGGTATGGATCTTTGGATCAGGGACATTGCCGACATCGAGACCATAGACAAGACCTGGATGGTAGCCACAGGAGCACCGTTAGGACCTTTTGGTATTTTGGATGTCGTTGGTATTACCACCGCTTATAATATCAATAAGATGGCTGCAGATAAAACGCAAGATCCTGTAAAATTAAAGATTGTTGAAACCCTGAAATCTGAGTTTATCGACAAGGGAAGATTAGGCGTGGCGACAGGTAAAGGATTCTATACGTATCCGAACCCCAGTTATAGAAATGAGGATTTTTTAAAGTAATTAGTATATATGATGTCATTATTAGAGAATTTACAGTGGAGACATGCCGTTAAGGCGTATGATCCGACAAAGAAAGTTAGCCAGGAAAATATAGATAAAATTGTTGAAGCGGCCCGGTTAGCGCCTACCTCATCCGGCCTGCAGCCTTTCAAAGTAATAGTAGTAGAGGATCAGGAAATTAAGAATAAGCTTGCCGCAGGTGCCTTGAACCCGGATTGTATGCGCGACGCTTCACATATTTTGATTTTTGCAGCCTGGGATAGATATACCGCAGATCGGATAGATAAAGTGTACGATTTCACCACAGATGAGAGAGGTTTGCCACGGGGAAGGTTTGCATCTTACACCGACAAGTTAAAAGCTATTTACCTGGACCAGCCTGCAGCGTTAAACTTTGCCCATACGGCTAGGCAGACCTATATTGCGCTGGGACTAGCGTTGGCTCAGGCGGCAGAGCTCCGCATAGATACCACTCCTGCAGAAGGTTTCAGTAATGAAACCATTGACCAGGTGCTCGAGTTGGACAAGCATGGCCTGAAAAGTGTTTCTCTGCTATATGTGGGCTATGCAGATCCTGAAAGAGACTGGCTGAGTACTATGAAAAAGGTACGCGTACCTAAAGAAGAGTTTGTCCTGCACTTTTAGTCAAAGGATAGTCTCAACTATTTGGAATTAATGCAAGTGCAATCAATCCTTACCTCCTGTTAGAGTTACTTTAGCGCATGACTCTGTATGATCTGCAAAATGCTCGGGTAATTATGGGGCTGTATCTCTTTACATAAAATGTGCTGATACTAAGCCGTATCGTTAGAGATTTATTTGGTCGCTCCTTAACAAACCCTCATTTTCAGTTTTTCGTTAAATTTATTCCAATTGAAAACAAGGGTGAATAGGTTTGAAAAATAGAAAAAGATTTTCTCTTTCAGAATCTCCATCATTTTCTTCATGTTCCAAGCCGTTGCGGAAAGGAATGCATTGATTTGTGGACCTGTTTCTCCCAAGAAATAGTTCTGAGCCAGTCTGTAGATTCTGGTGAATGTGACCACCTGATTCTGGTTTAAAGTGACCAGTGTAAATGAGGTCCAAAACAGGGTCAAAAAGTTTTAACTAAAGTACAAAAATTATGGTGTTATTATTTCGTTTTTTATTTTTTTTCAGTGGTTGCATTTTTCTTTCGAAGTGATTCACCTTTAAGATCTATTCGCATAGAGTTGTGTACCATTCTATCGAGTATTGCATCTGCTATGGTTTGTTCCCCAATAACATCATGCCACGCACTTACTGGAAGTTGGGAAGCAATAATGGTTGAGCGTTTTCCGTGACGATCTTCGATAATTTCCATAAAAAAATCGCGTTTATGACTGTCTATATAGTTTTCATTGTTTTCATTTTTAAATCTCAATTGACGTGAGAATAATTTCTTACTAATCGTATTCTTTAATAACTTCAGCTCCTCAATTATTTTGTTTTGGGTTTGGATTCTTTCGTCTAACAGTGAAAGGAATGAAGAAATCTTTTCCTGTTCTTGGATTGAAGGAGAACTAAATTTTGTTGATTTCAGAATATTATTATACAACCGTTGAATTGTTCCACCTTCCGTATTGTATTTCACTATTTGTAGAATATAATACAAAAATTCATTTGTGATATTTTTATTATCATTATCAATCCAAACAATATTAGAATCTTGAAAGTAAGCATCGTTTCCATCATAGACAACTGTTCTCCCGATTGTTCCTGCCGCTGAAATTAAAATATCTCCCTTTTTCGGAAATGGGAATCGTGTTTTATAATCTGTATATAAATCTTGAGATATAAATGCATCAGCCTCTTTACCAAAGGAGCCTATTTTAAAAAATGGAATTTCCCCTACAGTAGTAGTTTCATCATTGAAAATTCTTTTACACATCTTCACATCTCCAATCTCTCCCAATTTCCTCTCTTCCCACTCTCCCTCAAACTCTGGAAATCTCAAATTTGGGAACTTAGCTACATTTTTATTATCTTTTTGTATCTTGGTCATAGTATTATCTTCTTATTCAGCATTAGGGATTTAATCTATTTGCTTTTTTGTTTTTATTTTGTACCTTTGCATCAGCTCAGTAACCATTTCTTTATTGGATGTAAGTGTTAAAGGAGTATAAGAAGCCGTTTAGTTCCGCTAAGCGGTTTTGGCTTTTATATATGTTTCGTATTCTTTTAACAACTTCTTTTTTCGGTGTTCTGTTTCAATATAGTAAGCTGTTATGAACATATAATATTCTCCTCTGTCGGTTAAAATCACAATATAATTTTCAGACTCATTGAACAAAACAGTACGTTCATCTTTTCCTCTTACATTTTTCCAGATGAGAATTTCTTCGTGTTCAAAGTTTTCTATAACAAACTTTGGAAAACGTATGCGCTCCATTCTTCTAAAATCAGGTTGCCTATTAGCTTCGTCTTCTCCTTCGTGCGTAATGTGATAAAATGTACGATGCATTCCGTCCACTTCCGGATATTTTCTCACGGATACTTTTATACCTTCATAAATAGGTTGTGATTTGATAAAATCGTTATGGAAAACCGAATAAACAGCATCAAAATAGGCGGAAAAAACTCCACCATATTCGCCAAAAGGTATCAATGCAGGAAACACTAAACTCATACAAAATATGGTTTTTGTGGTTCCCAAATAAAAACATTGAATTTTCGCTCTTTCAATAAAGTAGATTTTGTTAAAGAATATTTAGAGCGATGTTTAATGAGATTGATTAATTCATTTTTAGCTTTACTATCTGATAATCCTCTATTTACATAAGCAGTAGCACCTACTAATAAATCTGCTAATTGCAAAATTTCTACTTCGTGAGATCTTACCTGTTGTACTTTTTTTATAATTTCTTTAGAATAGTCGTATTTGTCATTCCTTAAAACTTGTTCCAGTTTGTGAACTTTTTCTTTACTTCTGGTATCTTTAATATCTATGTAGATATGATGAGAGTTTTCAGGATTCAAGATAGCTTTCAACATTCCAAAATACATTTTATAGTAAAATGTATCGTGTGTATGATTGAACTTTTCATAATCTATTGCAGATTTATTAGAAACTACAAGCACCCGAAACTGCAAGTCATCATCATCAAAAAAATAATTGATTACATCTTTGTAATACTCGATTTTTGATTTTGAAACTTTGTTCCATTTTAGTTCATAGTAGGTGCGATTTTCATTATCATTCTTTTTATTTTTAGGAATAAGGTTGTGTTTGAGTTTAAAACTATACAATCTTTCAAAAATTTCTTCCTTCTTTTCAATCGGACAATAAACAGCCCCGATAACCATAACAGGCTCTTTGTCATTCTGTAAATGACAACTTTCATCGCAATATATATTGATTGTTGGCTTCATTATAAAAAATTAAAAAACAAGTCCCAATTCTTTGAAATACACATCAATTTCTTTGTCCAATTCCGCTCGCTTGGCTTCCAAAGATTTAATTTCCTGCATTACAACTTGGATATCGATTTCTTCTTCAGCTTCGAAAGTATCTACATAACGAGGTATATTAAGATTATAGTCATTTTCTGCAACTTCTTGTAAAGTAGCCAAATGACTGTATTTCTCAATTTCGGTTCTATTACGATAAGTTTCCACAATCTTATTGATATGCTCTTCACGTAACATATTTTGGTTCTTAACTTTCTCGAATTCTTTACTTGCATCAATAAATAGGATATGGTCAGGATCTTCCTTACATTTCTTAAACACCAAAATACAAGTCGGAATACCAGTTCCGTAAAAAATATTGGCAGGTAAACCAATTACAGCATCTAAATAATTTTTCTGTTCAATAAGATATTTTCGAATATGTAATTCTGCCGAACCTCTAAACAAGACACCGTGTGGCAATACAATAGCCATTGTTCCGTTTTCAGCAAGATGATGAATCATGTGTTGTACAAAGGCAAAATCTGCTTTGCTTGCAGGGGCTAATTTACCGTATTGACTAAAACGTTCGTTACTAAGATGCAGAGGATTAGCGCTCCAGTTGGCTGAAAATGGTGGATTTGCTACAATGGCTTCTGCTAACAAACCTTCGTGTTGAGGATGTTCTAAAGTGTCTTCCTGTTTGATATCAAATTTCAGATAATGTACGCCGTGCAATATCATATTCATTCGGGCAAGATTGTACGTTGTCCGATTCATTTCTTGTCCATAGAAATTATTGACATCTTTTACTTCTCTTGCTACACGCAGTAATAATGAACCTGAACCACAGGTTGGGTCATATACCGATTTTAAACGGTTTTTACCAGTCGTAACGATCTTTGCGAGAATTTTAGATACTTCCTGAGGGGTGTAGAATTCCCCCGCTTTTTTTCCTGCACCACTGGCAAACTGACCAATCAAGTATTCATATGCATCACCTAATACATCTAATTCAGTATGTTCCAGTTTGAAATCAATTTCATCAAGATGTACAAGTACTTTTACAATAATAGCATTCCTAGCTTCGGCAGATTTACCCAATTTAGTACTGTTTAGATCCATATCTTCAAACAGGTTATCAAAGTCTTCTTCACTTTGTGTTCCCATTGTACTTAATTGGATATTAGTCAGTATTTTTTGTAAATCTTCTAAGATAAATGTGTTCGTGTCGCTATTACCTCGTTTAGCTATTTCACTGAATAATTCAGAGGGTTTTAGAAAATATCCTAATGTTTCAAGAGCTTCTTCTCTAATAGCTTCGATGTATTCTAAGCCTTCGGCTGTGTTTTCATCAATATTTCTGAATTGGATTTTATCTTCTTCCAAAATGGAGTTCGCATAAATTTCCATTTTTTCAGCCAAATATTTATAAAAAATAAATCCCAAAATATAATCTCGGAATTCATCAGCATTCATTTTTCCACGCAGTGTATTGGCTATATTCCAGAGCTGTTGCTCTAATATTTTCTTCTGTTCTTCTGACATTGAAATAAGCGTTATTTGATTAGGGATTTATTATCCTTAAGAATCTACTAAAATAGTAATCTTTTAGATTCTAAACATTATGCTTGCTATAAAAATGATGGATATTTAAATTGGTAAACTTACTTTAGATTTTTTTTAAAAATTTCTTTATTGACAATGATGTCGTCTGTTATAACTTTCTGCCTTTCTTTTTCTTCATCCGTTTGGCAAACTGTCCTTCCTCGTAGTCCTCACCCTGTGCTTGGGGCAACAGGCTAAACAATCCCAAATCGGAGCTGTGCAAATGTTCATGCGAGATAAACTCGAAAAGGTCTTTTGTCGGTTGGTGGTCTAATGTGTCCGTATTGGAAACAGGACTTTCCGGTACTTTCAGTTCGGGTTTATTTCCGTTGTTCCACCAATTGTTAAACATATTTGCCGACAGACTTCTATCTAATTGTGAACCGTTCCAAATGCTTCGGCTTTCGTGGTCGATAAACGTGATACCGTAAATCCGTCCGCTTTCGTTTCTGCGGACAACCGTATTGATACCCTGCTCAATAAGTTGCTTTTTAAAATCTGTTTCATTGCTTGTGGTATGTATGGCAAGCTCCACCGTATTTTTCAGAACAGTTACTGGATTAGTTTTCATTTTCTCTTTTGACTGTTCAAAATGTTTTTGAAGCTGTGCAACACCTGCATCTTTTCCGAAAAGTGATGCTTTAAAAGGATTACTTATCTTGTTTCCATTCTCATCCAATGCGACATAAACCAATCCATTTACAGGTTGACCATTACGCTCGCCCTTAACTTCTTCCGCTGTGATGTTGAAAAGTGATAGCAAAGCATTGTAACTCCCCATAGTAGAAAAACTATAATACTTTGGCAGATGCCGTACCACCGAAGCAATCTGACTTTTGATGTCACCATTTTTATGATTTACAGGTTTGAAAACTTTATTGACTTGTTTTTGCTCTTGTTCAGTTGCCTTTTGCATATTATATTTCTGTTCTAAATCCCGACAAATAGCCATTGAGCGTGGATGGTCGTAATCATCGGGGATTTTCTTTCCGTCAATGCCTACGCAGGTCGAAACAATGTGTATATGCGTTCGGTCAATGTCTGTATGTTTGAAAACGATATAGGGTTGATTGCCATAGCCCATACGTTCCATATATTCCTTTGCCATTTCCGCAAATTGCTCATTACTGACTTTATCCGACGGATCTGGGTTCAGCGA
Organism: Sphingobacterium sp. FBM7-1; assembly: GCF_020687765.1. GTDB lineage: Bacteria > Bacteroidota > Bacteroidia > Sphingobacteriales > Sphingobacteriaceae > Sphingobacterium. The sequence continues at coordinate 730,536 of NZ_JAJEWJ010000001.1, forward strand.
TATATGCCGTACTGTCTTTTCCGTTTTGATGTTTGCCGACAGATACGGCTCGAAGCATTTATTAAAATACGCTACGGAATACCTGCCGTCCACCGTGTCGGGTATCTTGTTGAGCAATAAAACCGCTCCATTTTCCTTGTCAACTTTCTGTTGATTGTACAAAATCGCTCCGTACATATTGCTTCCCTTTCCGATTTTTGCAATCATAACTTTACTCTTTTTTCAAATACTTCTCTTCAAATTCCTGTGTCAAACGGATGACTTCTTTTGTGACTTGTACCAATTCAATTGTTTCTTTTTCCAATTTAAACAGGTATGTTCCTGCTTTTTTCTCCGAAAAATTGCGGTACAATATCTTCACAACCTGATTGTAATTTGTTCCTATTGCTCTGAATTGGCTAAAAAATCTTGTCAACTTTTCATGATATTCTATTGCATCCATATCAATTTTAACGGTCTTAACCGTCTTCTGAAAGATACAGGCTGTGATAAAATGAGCAATTGCTTTCATTTCTGACTGGTCAAAAAGGGCAAGAAATTTAGCATTATCTTCTGTATTCAGGTTGATGGAGTACCGATGTACCGCAGGATCAATCTTTGGTTTTCTTCCTGTTTTTCTAATCTGTTTTCTGTTTTTCTCTTCCATAATAATCCATTTTTATTTTTTTATAAACGTGCGACTTCGGAGCCGTTTCCAGCCCCCTGCAAGGGCAAGTGCTTTTGAGGTGCCGAAATTCATTTCGAGGACCTCAAGAGATAACTTGCTCTGAACAGGAGTTCAGAAAAATCCGTTTTGCAAACGGATTGGAGTTAGCCGAAAAAACCGACCGCTTTCGTTTACAAAGTTCGTTAATACTGTCTGAATAACAGCTGTTTACAAACATGACAATGAACGCCAAATAGTGCCACTGACTGCCACGTTTATGCGGATTGGAATCGCTTTTTTTTCCTTTGCTGTGGTTAGTTGGCTGATTGGTTACAGAGTTAGTCAATGGGTTAAATAGATTGTCTGCAATCCATTGGCTTTTTAGCGAATGAAACAGTTAATTGAAAATATGTAAGTATATAAATAGCTAAACAAATGCAATGATATATAGAGCTGACTGTTCAGCTAACTAAACAGCTAATCAGAAACAACATTAAAAACAATAGATATGATACACGAAGACGACAAAAAACAGCAATCCGAAGTGCAGGATTTTTCTTTAGAAAATTTTATTGGCTATGAAAAGAAACAACCTGTACAGGAACAACAGGCAGTAACGAATCGGGACAACTTTACCACAGACGAAAAAACTGCCGAAACAGAAACGGAACATATAAAACCGTCGGCAAGTAACACTAAAAAAACGACTTCAAAGCCAAAGAAACTGACGAAAGAGGATTATTGCGGCCAGTTCTTTAAAATCCCGAACACAACGGCAAGTAAAGGCAAATCCGTCTATGTACGGCAGGAACACCACGAAACATTTAACAGGCTTACAAATAGTATGGGTATCGACAAGCTGACGATTTATGCGTATCTGGACAATATTATCGAATACCACTTTCAGGAGTTCGGGGAATTGATTAGCGAAATCTATGACGAGAAGCACAAGCCGTTGTTCTGACTGCGGTGCGGTGTCGGGTGGTAGTGCGTTTCTCCCTCTTAAAATTATTTTCCAAAACAAAAAAACAGAAAAAAAGAAAGCCATTCAATCAAGGCGGACAAGCGGAAAAACCAAAAGGAAACGGAATAAGTCCCGAAGGGTGGCAGGGCAACACAAAATATTCGGCGAAGCCACCTTTTTTGCCCTGCCATTATGCCGTAGTCTTTTGGTTGGGCGGTGCGATGGCTGTCCGCCTTATCTTTGCTACCTTTTTGTTCTTTTTTGGGTACATTTTAAATATACAATTTAGCCTGTGAACGCCAAATGCTACCTCTGACTGCAACATTGGAAAGTTCTGTATAAGTACCTTATATTTTTGAAGTCTAAATTGATTAGGTATGGAAATAACAGTTTTAGACATTCAAATTTTGAAAGCATTGCATAGGGAAGTTAAGGAAGTTTCCAATTTGATAGCGGAAATGACTACACCCTACAAAGCACTGCAACAGGCAACTAAATGGCTCGATCAACAGGAAGCCTGCCAATTGCTCAACATCAGCAAAAGAACGTTGCAGACGTATAGGGCAAAAGGCATTCTTGGAGCAACGCAAATCAATCGGAAAACCTATTTCAGGTTATCCGAAGTGGAGTTACTTATGCAGGGAGAGCGACCATTAAAAAAGCAAAAGAAATGAACCCTGAAAGGCTCCATCTGACCATTAAAAAACAAATAAAAGAATAGATGAAACAGATTGGAAATTCAAACGAGGATATGCTTGCCCTGCTCGAAGCTGTGGTAGGCATCAAAAACGAACTGCTGTATATCAGAGAACATTTCCACCCTTTATTGCAAGGAGAGATTTACCTTTCGGGCGAACAGGTTTGTGAGAAGCTACACATTAGCAAACGGACGTTGCAACAGTACAGGGATGACGGACTGATACCTTTTATCAAACTTGAACGGAAAATTCTTTTCCGTGAAAGTGATATTGTAAAAGTATTGGAAGATAACTATCAGCGTTAGCCGATTGTCTGAAACTGTAACCGTATCAGTCAATTAAAGAAACAGCCCGCTGCTTAAAGCGGTGGGCTGTGATATTTATATTCTACTTAATCTCAAACTCTCCGTAAACATTATGAGTTTCCCTTGTCGTTTGATAGTCGGAATTCAGATAATACTTTACAATTCTGTATTTTCCTGTCTTATAATTGATTTGGTCTTTATATAATTTCTTGTCAAAAATTTCACTATTGGTTGGTTTTAATCGCCAGCCAAGGTCTTCGAAAACTATGTCCTTTGGCGATACTTCTTTCCACACGTTGTTCTGATAGTTTTCAATCTGATAATGTACCCCCGTTGTAATCGTATCATTGGTATTATTGGTTATAGTTACTTTTATAGCATCAGGGATTTCAGAAAGTTTAAAAATCTCTGGCTCAATCGATAATGATACGGTTTTATCCACCATATCGTTTACTTGTTCTTTAGTAGTGGATTGTTCCTCATTGTTTTTTTTAGGTTGATTGCAACTTAATAAAAGTGTCGTCGAAATTATAAGTAGGATAAGTTGTTTCATTATTCTATTTTTGATTGATACTGCTCATACAAAAGTACAGAAAAGCCAACGGAAAAAACATTGACGTTTCTGCAATGTCAAACTCTCTTTTATCTTGACTATTAGTGCTTAAAAGTAACTTGTATTGGATCCAACTCAATTGTGCATACAGTGCGTGCACATTCTCAAATGTATAGTAAAACTGTTTATAAAGGTCTATTTGTCTTGTGGAAAAACAACTTCCTACCTCGGGTTGTAGTTGTTGTAGGTTGAAAATGTACTTTTTAAAGTGAAATTGGTATCTTTTTTGTTGTGGTTATATGATTAATAATCAAAGTTTTAATTGGTAATATACTTTTAGTCCTTACCACACCACTATAAAAAAGAGTAGTTAATAACGATTTATACTTTACCATGAAAAGAAGTTATTTTGTTTACGTCATTCAGGTCAGTCTCATTTCAATATTATTTCTGTCCTGTTCCAAAAACGATGATAAGGGCGATGGAGTCAGCCTAACCCTGACTGGTCATATTTACCATCAATACACCTCCGATGTAATGAAAATTGATATGCGAACGGGGCAGGAAACAAGCTTTTTTTCCTATAGTGCCTATAGTACGGTGGGCTGGGATTTGAGCAGAGATGGAAAACTCCGTATTGTCTCCACGAGGGAGCCAGGGACATATGACCGTAATCTCTTTACCATTGTCAACACGGCAAATGATCAAATTATCAAATCATTTGAGTACGTTCCACGCAACGGGAACAGCACCAGAAATACGGGTAAAATTTCTTTTGACAACTCGATGATTCTGGTCGCTCCAGATGCTGCTAATGGGATAGCCATTATGGATATGGATGGTGATATCAAATATGAGATGACCGGAATCGGAGATGAACCCTTCTCAACAAGCGACGATGCGTATTGGTTGCCTGATAATAATATTTTGGTTCGCTTTCAGAACAAGCTTCTAAGATCTGCCCCACCTTATAATAACCTGACGTTGGTGAAAGAGATGAATTACGAAAAATGGGGAAATGTAAGGATAAGCAACAATGGACAGAAAATCAGCATGTATATCAATAAGCATATCTTTTTGATGGATGCTAACGGAAGTAACCTTGTGCAGGTTACCGATAGTAATGGAGACGAAGCATTCGGTGAATTTTCTCCTGATGATAAATTTTTACTGGTCGGCTCGGATTATTTCCATGCACCAGCATCCGGGAACAGCCATTGGTTCCTGAAGGTTATCCCCGCAGACGGCAAAAAATACAATATGGATTCCGACCAGGAAGTTATTTCCGTAATACCGACCGGAGAAACATCGATTGTTCGGGCAAATGGGACAACAGTATGGCGACAACAATAGTTTTTTAATTGGACACAGGTTCGACCAAAGCCAACATAGCTGACACCGCATCTTGACTGTTCATCGGTTCTGGAGCGATTGCTTCATGTTCCGGATTTGAAGCGGGGCCAAAAGTTCCGGACAATGCAATCACTTGGTTGTCCTGATTATTGATATGGGCAAGCCTAATGTACAGCTCGTACCGCCAATCCCCTTTTTCATTATTCTTGTAACGCAGGGCAAATACGTTCTCATAAGGCGCTTTCCCTAATCTTCCATCAGCAACTTCCTCCATATCGGAGAACATTACCAATATCTCATCCTTTGTATCTTTTCCCATTCCAGTCTGTGCCTTGATGGAACACCAACCATATACATAATCATTAATGTCTTTTTTAAAATTGACTGTATAATAATAGATATGCGGTATTACGGGATAATTTCCTTCATTTGTGAAATTACCTTCTACCTGTATCTCGTATCCCTGCATATGCTCTCCAAGCAAGTTTGCAACTTGATTAGCTGTAACAAGATGTTTCAACCGAACGCCCGAACCTGATGTTTCTGTTGGCTCTTTATCGTCATTCGTACTACAAGCACACAGTAGAATGCTTCCTGTAAGTACCACTAACGAAAATGACAAAACCAATAGCTTGTTAAGTCTGGTAAAGATTGTTGGTATCATAGTATATTTCCTGCTTTCAACATTCATAATATTTATCAAAGTTTTACAAGTTCTACTCTTCTGTTTTTGGCTTTGTTTTCCTCCGAATCATTGGCAAGCAAGGGTTTTTCTGCTCCAAATCCTTTAGCGGTCAAACGGGATTTATCTATCCCTGCGGTGATTAAAAATTGCATAACAGCGTTTGCTCTATTGTCGGAAAGTTTTTTATTATGTGCCGCATCACCGGTATTATCGGTATGCCCTTCGATAGCAATTTTTAAAGAAGCGTCCTGTTGCAATGCTTTCGCGATTTGGTCTACTACTTCTTTTCCATCAGGCTTAATGTCGGATTTATCTATGTCAAAATTGATATAAAGAATCGATTTACCTTTCTCGTTTAAGTCTTTTACAATATCGTCTGACGTGATTTTCTTTATGGTTTGCTTAAAAGCCTTTTCCTGTACAATTTGTATGGAAGTACTGCTCCCTCCACCTTTTTCCATAGCAATATAAACATTCCCATCATTTCTTCTGATCACATACATTGCAACTACCTCGTTCCAAACATCCAAGCTACCATTGCTTCCTGCATAGGTGGCAAGTTCCTTATATTTGTCTTTCTGTTCCTTTGTTAAGTTCCCTTCAAAAACCTTTAATCCTCCAGCATTTAAAATCGCATCCTCAAAACTTTTATTTAAATATCTCCCGCTTATTTCAACATCGCTATCCCTGTCTTTGTGAACGTGGGATCTAAAAGTTTTTCCTTCAACTTCATAGATACTGTCAGGCGTAACGAATACGATAAAATCAAAATCCTTTACTTTTGGTTTGTTGATGTATTTAGCACCTTCGGGAGCGGTGAAAAATGGGAAATCTCCAATGGCTTCTGTGGAAATCGGTATAGTATTAATATCAAATTTAGTATCTTTTGAAGTAAGGCTCTCCTCACCACTACTCTCTGTTGTCACATCAATGGTTTCTTGTTTGCTCGTTTGCTTTTCTTCATTTTTATTGTTATTACATGCGAACAATAATTGAGCTACTAAGAATGCTAAAAAAGTCTTTTTCATAATCAATTCAATGTTATAAATATTACCAAGTAGCTAAAATACAAAAAAAAGTCAATGCAAAAACTGCATTAACTTTCTTTAATCGCTTTATTGGTTTCATAATTGCGAAACAAAAGAGCGTTCCATACCCTTAAATTTATGCGATACCTTTTGCATATCCTTACCAACTTTCTCGTTGAGTATCTTTGCATAAATCTGTGTTGTGGCAATGTTTTTATGCCCTAACATTTTGCTCAAACTCTCCAACGGAACGCCCTCGCTTAAAAAAAGGGTAGCAAAGGTATGTCGTGCCAAATGAAAGGTTACTTTCTTTTCTTTCAGGCAGTCGATTTGTTCGGATATTGCACTTAATCTATCGTTGCAGTAGCTGTTAGACGGAACAGGAAAAACCTTGCCGTCCTTTGATAGTCCTGTATACTTTTCGATAATCATTTTTGGAATATCCAACAGCATCACGTTTGACGATGTAGCTGTCTTTTTTCTGCGTACAATAATCCACTGGTTACCGTCAAAAAACTCCTGAATATTGCTGTTTTTAAGTCCTTTCATATCCGAATAGGAAAGACCTGTAAAGCAACTGAAAACAAACAGGTCTTTTACCAACTCGTCTTTCTTTTTCTCGCACTTGAACGTTACAAGCTGTTCCAACTCATACCGCAACAAATAACCTCTGTCTTTATCCTTTTTAGTATTTTTATACTCGCAGAACGGATTAAAGGCAAGATGCTTTCTGCTCATTGCCAAACGACAAAGCGTGTTAAATCCAATCATATACAGCCAAATCGTGTTGTGTGTCAAACTCTGGTCGTCACGCAAGTAGTAATCAAAGTCCTGCACAAAATCAGGTGTAAGGTCATTAAAGGACACATCCGAATAACCGTATTTTGTAAGTGCAAAATTCCGAAGATGTTTTAAAAGTGTTTTGTACTTACTGCATGTGCCATTTACCCGAAGTCCACTGTTTACCTTTTTTTCATAGTCGGACAGGAACTGTTCATAGAATTTGAAAAAGGTAAGCTCTCCGCTTTCCATACCAAGAAAAGCATTTTTAAGCTTAGCACTGTTTACCGTTCCCTCGTTTTTCAGTATTTTAGAATAGCATTCCTCGATACCCGAACGAATTTTATCAAGTTTGCTGTTTGTGTCCTGGGCTTCTCGGCTTTTACCTAAAACCCTGCCATACTTCAAATCCCAATTTGTTGCGGAAATATCCAGTTTTGTACTGAATGCAGACTGGTTACCGTTTACGGTAACCCTGCACATAACCGTAACTTTTCCGTTTTTCTTCGGGGCGTTCTTTTTAAGGTAGAAAAGCACCTTAAACGTTGATTTTTTTGTCGTTTCCATACTCACAATTCTTAATGATAAAATTAAACTTATGTGAGCCACGGAACAATATGAAAAATTGCGCAAAAAGCTGAAATACAGCATTTTGAAGCAATTATTTCCGATATTTAAAAGTAACGTTTTAGTAACCTTACTTTTGCCAATCGTTGCTTTTTCCTGCTTTTTACCTCATTACCAAAAAGTCGTAAAACGGCTGTAAAGCCTTTATTTACAACCGTTTTTCCTGTTTTCAATCTTTGATGTATATTTACTGAAAATTTATTTTAAAATACTGGCGTATTTTCTTGTTGGTCCGGAGTCTCTGCAGGCACTTCAGCGTCCGTACCGGTAGTCTCTGGCGCTTTATCAATCAGCTCCATAAACTGATCTAGTTTCGGTGTAATGATAATTTGTGTACGACGGTTTCTAGCTTTTCCGTCAGGAGTTGTATTATCAGCGACAGGATTATACTCCCCACGTCCTCCAGCTGTCAAACGTTTGGGTTCAACACCATATTGGTTCTGTAATGCTTGCACAACAGATGAAGCACGCAATACACTTAAATCCCAATTGTTTCGAATATTTTTCTGTGAAATTGGATCGGTATCTGTATTACCTTCAATTAGCACATCGTATTCTCTGTAATCTTGGATGATCTTCGCGATTTTACTAAGTGTCTCTCCGGCCCTTTCAGAGATCTCATAGCTACCTGATCTATATAGCATATTGTCCGATAATGATATATATACCACACCTTTCAACACTTTCACGTCCACATCGCGCAACTCTTCGCGACTTAAAGAACGCGTCAGGTTATTGGTCAAGACCAGATTAAGTGAATCGCTTTTGTTTTTGGTGTTCACCAGATGCTGGATATATCTATTCGATGCATTAATTTCATCAACCAACTTCGAGATATTCACATTTCCCTGCGTATTTTGGTTTATACTCATATCCAACGTTCCTTGCAAACGCTGTAATGCTTCACGTAAGGAGGCATTGTTTTTACGCTCCATAGCCAATTGCTCTTCTAAATTTTTAACGTTCGTCCGACTTTCTGCCAGTTGCATCTGGCTTTGTTGATAACGTTCGGTCAAATCCTGGTGCTGCATTTGCAATGCGGCATATCTTTTCTTCCCGCCACAACTCGCAAGGAATAAACCAGAAATCAGCACAGCCATGATGATTATTCTTCTATGTATCATAAGTTGACATTTTGTTTCTTAATATCAAACCTTGCAAAAGTAATGCCTAAAAAACGTTGAAACGGTGACGTTCTCCTAAAATTCATACCCGATACCGATTGTATAGGCACGATTCCGTTGCTCATACGCGGCTTGATCAGGAGCTACATCCGTCAACCCTCTCTGGCATCCTATATTTATCAAATATCCGCCAACAACGTCTTCAGGAAATGGAAGTACCGATTTCCCCGTTGACGCCGACAAGTATTTCAGATCCTCCAGCGAAAAGTATCCTTATCGATGCTTTTTCAAGCGCTTGGCAACGTCGGCAAAATCCCTATCTTTGAGGAATACAAATTCCTTCTTATCATTGACGAGACTAAACATGCGATACGCTTTACTTTTTCTACTATATATTATCGCCAGTGATGGAGCTAACGCACAGCTGATGAAAGCGAAAGAAATATTCAGTAAGGCCGATTCCCTGCGAGGCACGCTGACCCCTTTCCGAACCTGCTACGATATAAAATATTACCACCTCGACGTTAAGGTAGACATAGACAATCGCTTTATATCGGGCAGCAATCTCTTTAAATTTGAATCCGTTGAAGATTTCACAAGGCTACAATTTGATCTTTTTGACAATCTTTCGGTAGACCGCATCTTGTACCAAGGTCAGGATCTACCCTTCGAACGATCTTACCATGCCGTATTCGTAGAATTTCCAAATACGATTCCAAAAGGAAAAATTGACTCTTTCAAAGTTCATTATTCGGGAAACCCGATTGCGGCGACTCGCGCTCCCTGGGATGGTGGTTTCGATTGGAAAATGGATAGCAAAGGAAAGCCCTGGGTAGCGACCGCGTGCCAGGGTTTAGGCGCGAGCGTATGGTGGCCGAACAAAGATCACCAATCCGACGAGGTAGACAGCATGCTCATTTCGGTCGCTGTTCCGAAGGATGTTATGAATGTTTCTAATGGCCGACTGATAAAAACAGAAATAGTAGATCAAGATTACACCAAATATCATTGGAAAGTCCATAATCCTATCAACAATTACAACGTAGCATTGAATATTGGCGATTATACCCATGTTAAAGAAATCTATTCGGGGGAAAAAGGTCCACTTTCGATTGATTATTATGTCTTAAAAGAAAACAAAGATAAAATCAGCCATTTACAACGAAATGCTAAAGAGACACTGGAGGCGTTTGAGCATTGGTTTGGCCCATATCCGTTCTACGAGGATGGTTATAAACTTATCGAAACCGCACATTTAGGCATGGAGCACCAAAGCGGCATTGCATACGGAAACAAGTTTATTAACGGTTATCTTGGCCGGGATAATTCAGGCAGCGGATGGGGATTAAAATGGGATTTCATCGTTGTTCATGAATCGGGGCATGAATGGTTCGGAAACAACATCACGTCGAAAGATTTAGCCGACATGTGGATACACGAAAGTTTCACCAATTATTCGGAGGCGCTCTTTATCGATTACCACTATGGAAAAGCAGCGGGGCAAGCCTATATCTGGGGTAACCGTCAAGGTATTTTAAACGATGCACCCCTTCAGGGTCCCTATGGCGTAAACAAAGAAGGATCAGGAGACATGTACGTCAAAGGTGGGGTGCTACACAACATGATCCGTACCATCATCGACGATGATGAAACTTGGCGTTCTATCCTACGCGGCCTGAACAACGATTTTTACCATCAAACTGTCGATTATCAAGATATTTTAACGTATCTAAATAAAAAATCGGGCATCGATTTCACGAAAGTTTTTGAACAGTATATCCAGCACGCTAGTATCCCAGTACTGGAAATCGTACAGCGGGATAATGGGCGGGTATTTTGCAGATGGATCGCCGAAACACCCGACTTTAAAATGCCTATACATATTGGAGCAAAGGGCCAGACCAAAATACGTTATGACGTCGGGGATACCTACCAACCTTTACCCCTAAAATTGAACAGTATAGATGAAGTCGAAGTGGATACATTTAATTATTATATAGGGGTGATAGAGTATAGATAAAACCATTTTTTTTATTTAGGTTTGCATTTCAATTAAGGACAAGACAATATACACTGCATGGGGTTATTTAACTGGTTTACGCAAGAAGTTGCTATCGATTTAGGGACAGCAAACACCCTAATTATACACAATGACAAAGTAGTGGTGGACGAACCTTCCATCGTTGCTTTTGATCGCACAACCAACAAGGTGATTGCGATCGGAAGGCAGGCGATGCAAATGGAGGGTAAGACACACGACAATATAAAAACGGTAAGGCCATTACGCGATGGCGTTATCGCCGATTTTACCGCTGCGGAACACCTAATCCGCGGGATGGTGAAGTTGGTAAACAAGGGTAAATCCTGGTTTTTTCCGTCGCTGCGGATGGTGGTTTGTATTCCATCAGGCATTACCGAAGTAGAAAAACGTGCTGTTCGTGACTCGGCAGAAATTGCTGGGGCTAAAGAAGTCTATTTAATTCATGAGCCGATGGCCGCAGCGGTTGGTATAGGTATCGATGTAGAAGAACCGGTGGGTAACATGATTATCGATATCGGTGGTGGTACCACAGAAATTGCGGTTATAGCACTTTCTGGAATCGTCTGTGATCAATCAATCCGTGTAGCGGGAGATAATTTTGATTCGGATATCGTGCAGTATATCCGTCGTCAACACAACATCATGATTGGAGACCGTACGGCAGAGAAAATCAAAATCGAAGTCGGCGCGGCCCTTCCGGAGCTTTCCGATCCGCCAGCTGATTTTGCTGTGCAAGGAAGAGATCTAATGACGGGTATTCCGAAGCAAATAACCGTATCGTATACGGAGATAGCGCATTGTTTAGATAAATCCATTTCGAAAATCGAAGAAGCGATATTAAAAGCTTTAGAAATAACGCCACCCGAACTCTCTGCTGACATATACCAAACTGGTATATACTTGACAGGCGGAGGCGCGTTGTTACGCGGTTTAGACAGGCGTATCCAAGCGAAAACGAAACTTCCAGTCCATGTTGCTGAGGATCCTTTACGTGCCGTTGTACGTGGCACAGGCATCGCATTGAAAAATATCGGAAGATTTAAATTTTTAATGCAGTAAAGAAATTATCGTGCAGTATACATACACGCGATATAGACGAGAATCTCGTTTATATCGCGTATTTGTTGAAAGTGCCAAATAATAGAAACAAAAACACATGAGAAACCTGTGGTTATTTCTGATTCGATATAATGCTATCTTCTGGTTTATTCTCTTCTTTGTTTTTTCCATTATTTTAGTTGTCCGTCACAACAACTTTCAACGCTCGTCTTTTATCAGCTCATCCAATGTCGTTATCGGCTCCTACTACAAACAGGTGAATTCCTGGAAGAGTTACCTTTCTTTGAATGAAACCAACGCGGAATTAGCTGCGGAAAACGGGCTTCTGCGGCAGCAGATCCAGCACCTTCTTCAAGCCGACACAGCGGCAGATACGGTATATATGATTGACTCTATTGAACAGGGTCGGTACGCATTTATTGTTGCGAACGTTGCTAACAACAGTGTTCATCAAAAAAGCAACTACCTCACACTTGACAAAGGCGCGAAAGATGGAATCGAAAAAGGTATGGGAGTAATCACTTCCAACGGTGTAGTAGGCATCGTACTCCAAACATCCGAGCATTTCAGTTCTGTGCAGTCTCTGCTACATCCTGATACACGGATTTCTGTCACATTAGATAGCTCAGAAGTCATTGGTTCACTGGTATGGGGAAGCAGCATTGATCCACGCTACGGTGTGGTGAGAGATATTCCAAACCACGTCGAGGTACTGAAAGGCGAAAAAGTATACACCTCTGGTTTTTCATTGTTTCCCGCAGGGATTCAAGTAGGAAAAATAGTGGAAACAGGTTTAGCCTCTGGAGAGAGCTTTTTAGATTTAAAGATCGAATTATCGACTAATTTCAGTAATCTCCACCACGTGTATGTAGTAAAAGATTTATTAGTGGAAGAGAAAGAACGTTTAGAAACTGATAGCCAAGATAATGGGTAGTGTAATATTAACAAATATTGTACGGTTTATCGTGATGGTTCTGCTACAAGTTGTCTTGTTTAAGAACATAGGCTACTATAATGTTGCAACAACCTACCCATATATTTTCTTTATTTTCCTTTTACCGATAGGATTACCCAATCTATTGCTTTTTTTTATTTCGTTTTTAACTGGGTTAACCATCGACGCATTCTACGACTCCGTTGGCGTACATGCAGCTGCCTGCGTAGCATTGGCGTTATTTCGGATATTCTTCCATAAGATAACGCTCGAAGTCGAATTGAAAGAATCTTTTAACACACCATCTTTGGGTATCATGGGAAGTAAATGGTTTTTATCCTACGTGTTTTTGGGCACCTTTATACACCATTTCTTTCTTTTCCTAATAGAAGCTTTTACGTTTTCCAATTTTCTGTATACAGCGGCAAGTAGCATTTTAAGTAGTATATTTACAACTTGCGTCATTCTATTGATAAGTTTGCTGGTTTACAAAAGGAAGTCGCGTATAAGTAATATTTAAAAAGGACTTTATTGTTCATGAATAGTTTTTTTGCCCGTAAATTCGTTATACAAGGAATTTTCATCGCGATAGCGATTGTTATCATAGCTCGTTTATTTTACATTCAAATAATTGACAAATCTTACTTATTATCAGCCAATAACAATGTTTTACGTAAAGTTGTCGTATATCCAGCTAGAGGTGTGGTGTACGACCGAAATGGCAAAGTTCTAGTCCAAAATGAGCCGGTCTACGATTTATTGGTAACCCCTATCGAGGCAAAAGAAATTGACACGGCACTACTTTGCCAGCTGATTGATATTGACAGCGAAGGCTTCCAAACGAGGATGCATAAAGCCCGCGCTCATTCTCCCTACCGTCCCTCGATATTCGAAAAGCAGTTATCTGCTTCAACCTACGCTCAGCTACAGGAGCACCTCTATAAATTTCGAGGGTTCTATGTTCAAAATCGGACCGTCAGGAGTTATCCAGACAGTATTGCACCACAATTATTAGGCTACATACAAGAGGTTAATGACAACGACATCGAACGGTCTGAGGGTTTTTACCGTCCGGGAGACTATATTGGAGCAAGTGGAATAGAACGTTCTTACGAGGAACTTCTGCGGGGACAGCGAGGTGTCAAAAACCAAATGGTAGATGCGCTTAACCGACCGAAGGGTTCATTTATGGATGGAAAATATGACACGCTCGCGGTAGCCGGTGACGGATTGGTTTCCACGATTGATCTTGAACTACAATTGCTGGCAGAAAAATTAATGAAAAACAAAATGGGTTCTGTAGTTGCCATCGAACCTGCCACGGGCGAAATATTAACGTTTGTCAGTGCGCCATCCTATGATCCAAATATGATGGTGGGGAGACAGCGGGGAAATAATTATATGAAACTCCTGCACGACGAGACGCGCCCGATGTTTATCCGCCCAATTCAAGCTTCCTATCCCCCAGGATCAGTATTTAAGGTAGTCGCTGCACTGACCGCACAGCAAGCCGGTGTTATCAATGAAAACACCATCTTCCATTGTCCGGGGGGGTATCGATACGGCGGCGGACGTGCCATTATGCGTTGTACACACGTAGACGGGGCTACGAGCTTGGTAAAGTCTATACAAACCTCTTGTAATACATATTACGGATACACTTACGCACGGATGATAGACTCCCGTGGCATGCCGGCACCCCAAGCATATGACCTCTGGCGTGAAGCATTGGGGAAATTCGGTCTGGGCCGGACATTGGGCATAGATCTCCCTGGCGAAAAACCGGGTTTAATACCTACCTCTGATTTTTACACGAAGCGATACGGCAATGATAAATGGCGATCTGGCTTCAATATCTCGCTGTCTATAGGACAAGGCGAAATGGGTATCACGCCGCTACAGATGGCGAATATCATGGCTATCGTAGCTAACCGCGGCTTTTATTATCGACCGCACCTCGTGAAAGCGATTGGTGAAAAGGGTATTGTAAAAGATGAATTTAAAGAAAAAATTAGCGCTGGTGTAGATGCTAAATACTACGAACCTGTTATTGAGGGGATGAGCCGCGCGGTGAATGTCCCGGGTGGAACGGGATATCGGGTACGCGTTCCCGACGTTGAAATGTGCGGCAAAACGGGAACCGTACAAAACCCACATGGCGAAAATCACGCGGTATTCTTCGCTTTCGCACCACGTGAAAACCCTAAGATAGCCATTGCCGTATTTGTAGAAAACGCAGGATACGGGGGGACCTGGGCTGGACCGATGGTCAACATGCTGGTAGAAAAGTACCTTAAAGACACCATTTCTCTGCCACAATATATACAAGACCGGGTTTTTAATGCCAATTTTCTTCCTACTCCCAAGGAAACAAAGGTGGAAGAAGTAAATAAAAATACGACGAATAATAATTCGACGAAACAATCCAACCCATCGAAAAAGCTTGTCGCAGAACCTCGGCGAGATCTTTACGTACACCACAGTCAGCTAAGAAAGGGACACCAATAACATGAAAGAGAAAAGTTTTTTCGGCCGTATCGATTGGTTCACCATTTTATTATGGTTTATATTGTGCTTGATCGGTTGGTTTAATATCTATGCCGCCGTTTATGATCCAGAGCAACCGAATATTTTCAGCATGGCAACCAACTACGGTAAGCAGTCCATTTATATTTTCACAGCTCTGATTATCGGATTCAGTATCCTAATCATCGACGCCAAATTTTTTATTTCTGCCTCCCCTATTATTTATATAGTCGTCATTCTGCTTCTGGTACTCGTATTGGTTGTCGGTCGAAATGTAGGCGGAAATCAAGCATGGATTCCTCTGGGTAGCTTTCGTTTGCAACCTTCCGAATTTGGTAAATTAGCAACCTGTCTGCTATTGGCATCCTATCTCAGTTCGCAAACCAATAAAAATCCTAATAGCAAGACCTTGCTCATAGGCGCGTTAATCGTGTTATTTCCGGTAGCGTTAGTCATGTTACAGCCAGACACAGGCTCTGCACTCGCCTTCTTTGCGCTAATTTTTGTGTTTTATCGCGAGGGTTATGTGGGCAATACATTTTTACTATTGGGGGGGTTAGCTATCCTTTTATTCGTACTGGCCTTATTGGTTAATCAATGGATTATTATTGGAATTTTAACCCTGATCGCTGGCTTTTTAATTTATTCTTTACGGAAAAAACGCAAATACATTTTGAATGTAGGTATACTCTTCGTCGCATCTTGTATATACGTACTTTGTGTTGACTATGCCTATGAACATATTTTACAGTCCCACCAGCGAAATCGTATCGATGTGATTTTGGGGAAAATACATGATCCTCGCGGAGAAGGCTATAACCTCAACCAATCTAAGATCGCCATTGGATCGGGACAGCTGCTAGGCAAAGGTTTTCTTCAGGGAACACAAACCAAATACAAATTTGTGCCGGAACAAAGCACGGATTTTATTTTCTGTACTATAGGCGAAGAATGGGGCTTTGTCGGGTCGACTATTCTGATCGCTATCTACCTTACATTGCTACTTCGGTTAGTCAACATTGCGGAGCGCCAACGGACAGCTTTTGCACGTATCTATGCTTACGGCGTTGCCTCTATCCTATTTTTCCACTTCTTTATAAATATTGGGATGACAATAGGCATCGTGCCGGTTATCGGTATACCACTTCCGTTCATCAGTTACGGCGGTTCTTCTTTATGGAGTTTTACCATGCTTTTGTTTATTTTACTATGTCTCGACTCCAGTCGTAAAGGTCTTAATGGGTAACAAGTTCTGTACTTCTAGACGGCAACTTCTATTTCTTAAATAAATTCAATAACTTTAACACACGGTACAGCAGGAGAAGCCATGATAAAAACTATTGTTAAGAAACATCCGCTCAGAAATATTACACTTGATTTTGACGACGAAATCACCTCCCCTTCATTTGAACAAGAAGCGTTGCAATGCTATTACGAGGCCCACGACAAAACCTGGGCGGTCAAAGCTCATGTCTCAGGAATCGAAGCGCAACTAAAGATAATAGATGATATTATTGCAGATCTCGCTTTAAGACGTTTGGGCATTGAACAAGAGCTGGAAATTCTAGAAGATTGGCTAGGCGTAACGGAATTGGAGGACAAAGCACTTTTCGACGGCGAAATCACGATCGACATCGGAACCTTCTTCTCCATCTGTGATCAACATAATACCGAGATTCAATCGCTCTATGAAAAAGTCGTCAACCTCACGGAGGTTTATAATCAGGATATTGAGCATATTTACGAAGATGATGCAGTGATCGATCCAAAATACTTCTCCGCACTCGATGACGTCTATCCACGCTACGAAGAAGTATCCGTCCATACCGTATCGTTGGACGATGATCATCAAGCATTCTTAGAAGAATATGGCAAAGTCGAAGAGCATTTCTTCCATTACACTGCCTTGGCTCGAGAGGTATTCGACAAATACAAAGATCTGGTTGAAACAACACAGGCTATCTATCATCGTGTCGAGATTGTAGATCAGCTGCTCAGGGATAAATTGAAGCGAGAAGGCTAACCTAACCAACTGACTGCTTGAAACATAGATGATTACAATGTATAAAGATACGCATATTGCACACCCGCTATTTTGTCGAGTTTTCCAATAACTTGATTAACGTGTAACTTTCGCACTTCAACATCCATAAAACAATCATTGTCAAACTCTTGCTTTAAAACCGACAAATTCTCTTCTTTAACTAACCGCATCACGTCATTCATCTGTACATAATCAAACGTAATCCGATAAATATCGTTAACGGTCTTTTCTACTATCTTCGCCGCTTGCAGCGCTTCCTGCGTCGCTGTTTTATAGGCGTTTATCAAACCAGGGACACCCAATAGTGTACCGCCGAAGTAACGCACGACAACGACAAGTACATTGGTGACATCTTTTGATAACAGCATATTTAATATGGGGCGGCCTGCTGTTCCGGAAGGCTCTCCATCGTCGTTTAACCGGAACACAGAACGGTCAGGGGTCAAACGGTATGCCCAACAATGGTGCCGGGCTTTCGGATGGAGCGTCTTTAATTCAACAAGAATATCTTTGAGAGTCGCTTCTTCCTTAATCGGGTAAGCATAAGCGACAAACTTACTTCCTTTATCTCTAAACAGACCTTCACTTGGCTCTTCGATAGTTAAATATGTATCTTCAAACAAACTCACAGATAAGCAATAATTAAAACGGAAATAACGGCTAATGCCAATCCCATCTTGTTCAACCGGGTCAACCGTTCACCAAAAAAACCAACACCAACAATTGCGCCCAACAGAATGACACCGATGTTCATTCCTGTGAACACAACAGACGGGCTATTGGACAATGCCTGGTGTGCTTTCATGTAGAACAGTATATTGCCAAAGTTAAACAATCCCAAAAGGATTCCCCAAATTACAGATTTAAATTGTATACGTTCTTTTGTGACCGAAACACGGTAAGTGAGCAAGAGAAGAGAGACCACTATTGCCAAAATAAACACCAATAACATCGAATAAGCATAGGGTACTTCCCGATAGAGCGCTACTTTTTTAAATAGAACATCAATAATTCCCATTCCAAAAAACACAGCCAAGGCATAACCCCAAGTTCCATTTTCTTTGGCTATACCGCCTTTTTTCCAACCGATGGAACACAGGATAGCCACAGTCCCCACGGCTATACCCACCAATTTAGATACACCTATCGCTTCGTGAAAAATGAAAAATGCCGCCGACACAGGTATAAATAATGAAAGACGCTGTGCAATCTCCGTTTTGACGATGCCGCTGTATTGAATGGCATAAGCAATACACAAAAACACCATTGGCAGAAGTACGGCCAATGACATGTATAACCCCCAAGGTAACGTACTTAGCGGCACAGTGACCATTTTCGGTTTTAAAAAGAATAAAGTTGCCAAAGCAGCCACGGGGTAATTCCAAACAATAAGATGGAGATACTGTATACCACGTTGTTTAGCCAGTTTAATAACAACCGACACCGTGACACTGCAAATAACACTAATGAGTACGTACAACATAGAAAAGATCCCAAACTTAATAAATTATGCTATTCCTCGCGCCGACAAAGGAATGAAATTATATAGTCTTCTCCAAACCGGACTAGAATCCAATTGTGAACCGGTATCCCTCTCCCTTACGCAAGAGGTTACTTTTGTGCCAAAACAGGCTACATATGACAACCAGAGAAGAATTACGTCACGATTGGACAAAAGAAGATTTATTAGCTATCTATAACAAACCGCTCTTACAGCTTGTGTACGAAGCGGCAGGCATTCATCGTGCCTGGCACAAAGCCGACGAAATACAACTATCAACCCTATTGTCGGTAAAAACAGGTGGCTGCCCGGAAGATTGCTCCTATTGCGGTCAGGCTGCTCGCTATCATACGGACATCAAGGTGCAAGCTTTATTACCCAAGGAAACCGTACTGGCACATGCAAAGAAAGCTAAAGAAAACGGCTCGTCCCGTTTTTGCATGGCGGCGGCATGGCGCGAAGTTCGCGATAATAGGGATTTTGACAATATCATCGAAATGGTTAAAGGTGTAAATGAATTGGGTTTGGAAGTATGTTGCACGTTAGGTATGCTCAGCGAAAATCAGGCGAAGCGATTGCAGGAAGCCGGATTATATGCCTATAACCACAACCTCGACACGTCTGCGGAATACTATGATAAGATCATATCTACCCGTCAGTTTAATAATCGCATTAACACCATCAATAATGTCAGAAAAGCGGGTATCACGGTATGTTCCGGAGGAATTATAGGTCTAGGAGAATCCAAAGAAGATAGAATTTCTATGCTGTTAACCTTGGCTAATATGGAAAAACACCCAGAATCTGTCCCTATCAACGCGCTGGCAAGAGTAAAAGGAACGCCACTCCAAAACAATCCAAAGGTGGATATATGGGAAATGGTTCGAATGGTCGCTACAGCAAGGATTGCAATGCCCGCTTCTATGGTCAGGTTGAGCGCAGGGCGTATGGATATGACGGAACCGGAACAAGCCTGGTGTTTTATGGCTGGCGCTAATTCTATTTTCTCCGGCGAACGGGAAACATTGCTTGTTACACCAAACCCCGGCATATCGGAAGATCTACAAATGCTTCAAAAATTAGGATTAAAACCCTTAGAAAAGAAAAAAACAACACCCTATTTTACATAGAAATTTCAACGTTATTTCTAACAAATTTACATTAAAAATAACGTGTTTTTCTAACTAAAAAACACATATAAAAACATCATAAAATAGAATACTTAAAACACAATACACTATATTACAAATATTTAAAAAATAAAAACATATAAAATAATGAATATTTAAACAAAAAAAATACACATAATTTAGTTAGAAAAATCATCGTTTTTTCATCTATAAAACAAGCATAAAAATAAATTATTTTTAAACTTATTTTGCATATATAAAATAATATTTTTACTTTTGGATTGTAAAATTTGAGACATGATGATACACAAGACATACTTTTATTTCGGCAACTTTTACTTTAAAAGGTAAAGCTGGGATTTGTATGTTTGTGTAAAATAAGCAGAAAGTCCCGGATAATTTTCGGGACTTTTTTTGTACATATCAATTAAAGAATGAAAACTAGAATTGCAATACAGGGCGTAAAAGCCTCCTTTCACGAAGAAGCTGCGCACAAATATTTCGGTGACGACGATATCGAAATATTAGAATGCGAATCTTTCAAAAAAACCTGTGAAATGTTGAAACAGGGCAAAGCGGACTATGTCGTTATGGCAATAGAGAATGCGATTGCCGGTAGCATCCTACCTAATTACAATTTGCTGCGCGATTATAAGTTTCACATTATTGGCGAAGTACATCTAAATATACAGCAAAATTTACTGGCATTACCGGGCGCCAAGCTTTCCGATATAAAATTCGTGGAGTCACACCCTATTGCGATCCGTCAATGTGACGAGTTTTTAAGTGAGCATCCCGAATGGACAGTTAAGGAAGGTATGGATACAGCCGCTTGTGCCAAAAGTATTATAGAGAACAAGCTGACACATACGGCGGCAATTGCTAGCGTAGCGGCAGCAAAACTATACGGTTTGGAAATTTTGGAAAAAAGAATTGAAACTAACAAGAAGAATGCAACCCGTTTCTTAATTCTATCGAACGAAATTATAGAGCAGAAGAATGCAAATAAGGCCTCCCTCTCTTTCCAGACCGGAAACAACGTAGGAGCTCTTGCCAATGTGTTGCAATGCTTTGCTGAGCAAAATGTGAACCTGAGCAAAATCCAATCCATGCCGGTGGTCGGTCGGCGAAATGAATATGACTTCTATGTCGATGTGGAGTGGAAAAAGCAAAGTGACTACGATGCAGCGATCCGCAAAGTATTAAAACACACCATAAATTTCACGATCATGGGTGAATATGTTAAAAACGAAAAAGTATAGTATAAAAAGAAAAATTATTTAGAGATGAAACATACATTAGACATCGTTCCGTTACAATCTTGGATAGATACAGGCGATAAACCCCTCATCATTGCTGGACCATGCAGTGCAGAAACTGAAGAACAGGTTGTTTCTACAGCCCATTTATTAGCAAATACCGGAAAAGTAAACGTATTACGAGCAGGTATCTGGAAACCCCGCACACGTCCGGGTGAGTTCGAAGGAATAGGCAGTGTAGGGTTGGAATGGCTAAAAAGAGCGAAGGCAGAAACTGGCTTATTGACCGCTACAGAAGTTGCTACCGCTAAACACGTTGAAGAAGCTTTGGCTGCCGGCATAGATATTTTATGGGTAGGCGCTCGTTCAACCGCAAACCCTTTCACTGTACAAGAAATTGCAGATGCTTTACAAGGTGTAGATGTACCGGTATTAGTGAAGAATCCAGTTAACCCAGACCTTTCGTTATGGATTGGCGCATTGGAACGCATCAATCGTGCAGGAATTAAAAAGTTAGGCGCTATTCACCGCGGATTCTCTTCTTTTGAGAAAACAGCTTTCCGTAACGAACCGATGTGGGATCTAGCTGTACAACTGAAATCAGCCTGTCCAGAACTTCCAATCATCAACGATCCAAGCCATATCTGTGGTAACCGCGAACTTCTCCCTTATATTGCGCAAAAAGCCATGGATATGGATCAACAAGGTTTGATTGTAGAATCACACATTGATCCATCAGTAGCATGGACCGACGCTAAACAACAAGTAACTCCTGCTGCATTGGCCGACCTTCTTGATAATTTATCTGTTCGTCATCCAGAATCCAACAACCCTGTTTTCGATGATAAACTAGCAGAGTTACGTCAGCAAATTGATAAATTGGATGATGCAATCCTAAAACAAATTGGCGACCGGATGAAAATTGCCGAAAAAATCGGTGAATACAAACGCGATAATAATGTAACTATCCTTCAAGTTAGCCGTTGGGATGAAATCCTTGAAAAAAGGGTTCAACTTGCTAAAGCGTTAGCACTTAGTGAAGACTTTACATCCAAATACTTGGAGCTATTGCATAACGAATCCATTCGCAAACAAAACGAAGTCATGAATGCAAAACCTGTGGCGGAGGCGTAAATGAGTTTAAAATCACTTACACTTCGTCATCCGTCGAAAGTAATACAGGGCACGGTTCAACTTACTGGTTCTAAATCAGAGAGCAACCGTGCTCTTATTATACGTGCATTAAGCCAAGGAACAGTAAGCGTAGAAAACCTGTCTGCCGCCGCCGATACAGTCATTATGAATAATGCCCTATCGCTGGCCGAAAAAGCTCACGAAACCGGAAATACCACAACTATAGATATTGGTCCTGCGGGCACAGCAATGCGTTTTCTCACCTCTTATCTGAATCTGGCAAAAGGTAATTTCATCCTCACTGGCACAGAGCGTATGCAGCAACGCCCTATTGGCATTCTTGCTGATGCCCTACAAACCCTTGGAGCGAATATAGAATATGCAGAAAACGCTGGTTTTCCTCCGCTGAAAATCGAAGGAGGCATGACACAGCAACAACGAAACGTTAAGATTCAAGGTCATGTCAGTAGTCAATATCTATCTTCCTTATTGCTGATAGCCCCTTCGCTAGAAGAAGGACTCGTTCTAGAAATCCAGGGCGAACTGACCTCTAGACCGTATGTTACCATGACGTTAAATATGCTACAAGAAGCCGGAGTATCGCATAAGTGGATAGCGCAAACTATTGAAATCGCACCTCAAAAATTTCAACCGGCCACCATTTATGTGGAACCGGATTGGAGTGCAGCCTCTTACTGGTATGCGATTGTGGCTTTATCCGATAAAGGAGAAGTTGTGCTTCCAGGCTTAAAAGCCCACAGTCTACAAGGAGACATTGCTATCGTAGATATCATGACACATTTTGGCGTAGCTAGCTCCTTCCAGGAAGATGGGTTACATATTACTAAAGTAAACAAAGGGTCTGACAAAGTGTTGTTTGATTTCAAGGAGTGTCCGGATTTGGCACAGACAATCGTCGCATTGGCTGCAGGAATCCGTCGGAACATCTCCATAACGGGTGTAGAGACTTTAAAGATCAAAGAAACGGACCGTTTGGCTGCATTGAAGAATGAAATTGAAAAATTCGGTGCGACCATTGTAGCTGATGGGGAAACCTACCACGTACATACACAGAATACCTATGTTCCCGAGAACGTTACATTCGAGACCTATGAAGATCACCGTATGGCGATGGCATTTGCACCATTAGCATTAGTTTTTGACCAGGTAACAATCAACGAACCTGACGTAGTAGAAAAGTCATATCCTGATTTTTGGAGCCATTTACAACAACAGGGGTTCAACGTTGAGCAACAGGCAAACAGTTAAACAAATAGAAAAAACACATCATGGCAGGAAACTCATTTGGCCAGCTTTTTAAAATAACGACTTTTGGCGAATCGCATGGAAAAGCGATTGGCGTTATTATTGACGGCTGCCCCCCCAATATTTCCATCGACGAAGATTTTATACAGTCCGAACTGGATAAACGGCGACCAGGACAATCTAAAATCACGACACAGCGTAAAGAAAGCGATACAGCGCAGATCCTATCCGGAGTGTTCGAAGGAAAATCAACGGGCACTCCTATAGCCATCCTAATACCAAATGAAGACCAGCGATCCAAAGACTATTCCCATATTTCGGATAAATATCGCCCGTCGCATGCGGACTATACTTACCAACAGAAATATGGTATCCGTGATTATCGAGGGGGAGGACGATCTTCCGCAAGAGAGACGGCAGCGAGGGTCGCAGCGGGCGCTATCGCCAAGTTATACCTGAAGAGTCAGGGCATTGATATTTTCGCACACGTTTCGGCCGTCGGCACGTTAGAAGCACCGAATTTGGATACCACAAATTTAGCGACACTACTTGACGTCAGGGAAAACAATATCGCGCGCTGCGCCGATCCAGCAACTGCCAATGAGATGATCGACCTAATCGACAAAGTAAGGAAAGCTGGAGATACCATTGGTGGTAAAATATCGACCATTGTCCGTGGAGTACCTGTTGGGTTAGGTGAGCCTGTGTTCGATAAGTTACATGCTGATTTAGGTAAAGCTATGTTAAGTATTAATGCTGTTCACGGCTTTGAATACGGCTCTGGCTTCAGCGGTTCTGCCATGCAAGGCTCTGAACATAACGATATATTTGTCCAAGAAGAAGGACGGGTACGCACGCGCACTAATTTTTCTGGAGGTATTCAGGGCGGCATTTCAAATGGTATGGACATTTTATTTCGTACAGCTTTCAAACCCGTTGCTACGATTATGCGTGATCAAGAAACCTTAAATGAGGCGGGTGATAGCACGACTATTTCAGGCAAAGGGCGTCACGATCCTTGTGTAGTTTCTCGCGCGGTTATTATCGTCGAAGCGATGACGGCACTCGTATTAGCAGATCATTTATTACGGTTTAAAGCCTACCGTTAAACCGGGAAACATAAATTCAGTATGGTCACCAATTAAAAAGGCAGTTTCAAATAGAAACTGCCTTTTTAATTATTGTTATGAGCAAGCTATGCAATGTGTTGTCAAAACCGGTTATGAAAACTAAAACACCTTTGGAAACGCCTTTTCGTTATATTCACTCATCATTTCGTAAGCCATTTCAACCACATCATCTACCGACGGTTTCGTAAAATAATCACCATCAGACCCATATGGCGGGCGATTAGCTTTAGCCGTAAGTGTTCTGGGCTGTCCATCCAATAGATAATATCCATTTTGCTTTTCCAAAATTTCCTGCATTATAAATGCAGCTGCACCACCGGGCATATCTTCATCCACGACCAACAATTTATTCGTTTTCTCCAACGATTGACGGCAGATCTCCGTACGATCGAAAGGTTGTAAGCATTGCGCATCTATGATCTCGATCGAAATCCCCAGTTTCTCTAATTCGATAGCAGCTTCCTGCACCACACGTAACGTAGCACCATAGGAAACGACCGTAATATCTCTTCCTTCCCGAATCAGTTCAGCGACACCGATAGGCACCATAAAATCCCCAACATTAGTTGGCATTTTTTCCTTTAAACGGTAACCATTCAGACACTCTACAACAACCGCTGGTTCATCGGAGCGTAATAGTGTATTATACATTCCTGCTGCCTGTGTCATATTGCGCGGCACACAAATATGCAAACCACGGAGTCCTCCTAAAAGTACGGTCATAGGGGATCCAGAATGCCAGATACCCTCTAATCGGTGACCCCTCGTACGAATAATAACAGGTGCTTTCTGTGTTCCTTTTGTACGATAACTTAAACATGCCAAATCATCACTCAACACAGGCATGGCATAAATCAAATAGTCTAGGTATTGAATTTCAGCAATAGGACGCAAACCACGCAGCGCCAATCCGATGCCTTTACCGATAATAGCCGACTCCCGGATACCCGTATCAAAAATACGTAGCTCGCCAAACTGTTCTTGTAACCCCGCAAAACCCTGATTAACGTCACCTATCTTTCCTACATCCTCCCCAAATGCCACAATACGTTCATCTCGCCTAAAATTAGCTTCAAAACAGGCGTTCAACACCTCTCTTCCATCCACCATGACAATATCCTCTTCATGATGCGGAGCGATGTCCTGCTTTTTTAAAGGAGAATCCGCACTATCCGTAAACAATTTGTCATTATACCGACCAAAATTTTCTTCTTGTTTCAGAGCATACCATGCCATCAGCGCTTCCTTTTCGGTAGAATCTATACCACGTAAGTCTCGGATAGCACGTCTTACATTACTATAAATTTCTTTTAACGAAGGCTCCGCTAAGGATTGCAAGGTTTTTAGCGGCACATCCACCAGAGGGTGGCCAACGGTTGATAGCAACGCAATAGCCTCATCTAAATCGACTTGCAACGTTTTATGATAATCAGCCCAAGCGCGCCGCTGTTCTTGACGGACGAATTCTTTGGCTTCTTTTTCCAGTTCTACTAATTCTTCTTCTTGAGCAATACCGGATTCTAATAGCCATTCTCGCATTTTCAGGTTACAATCAAACGCCTGCTCCCAAGCTAGACGGTCGGCAGATTTATAACGTTCATGCGACCCGGAAGTGGAATGCCCTTGAGGCTGTGTCAACTCCGTAACATGCACCAAGCACGGTATATGTTCCTCCCGCGCATAGCGAGCAGCCTGCTCATAAACCTCGCATAAAGCCGGATAGTCCCAGCCCCGCACCTTAAATATTTCTATACCATTCCCCTCCCCTTCACGCTGAAATCCGCGCAAAGCTTCGGAAATATCTGCTTTTGTTGTCTGTACTTCGTTAGGTACCGATATACCGTAACCATCATCCCATACCGAAATAACGACCGGTATCTGTTTTACCGCAGCGGCATTGACCGTCTCCCAAAATACCCCCTCCGATGTAGAAGCATTTCCAACGGTACAAAAGACAACTTCTTGTCCCTGCTGCGAAAAGTAGGTTAAATGATCTAAATTCCGATTTTCTTTATATAATTTAGAAGCCAACCCCAGCCCCATGATACGAGACATCTGTCCGCCCGTGGTAGAAATATCCGAAGCCGAATTCTTTTGCTCCATCTGATTTAACCATTCCCCCCGCTCATTGAGCAATTGCGTGGAAAAGTGACAATTCATTTGCCGTCCACCAGACGATATATCAGCTTCCAAACTAGGATTAGCATACAGCTGTGAGAAGAAGTGATAAATATTAGATATACCTGAGGCAAAAGCTAATGTTTGATCGCGGTAATACCCAGAGCGCCAATCGCCCGGTTTAAAAACCTTAGCCAATGCAATTTGTGCGATTTCTTTACCATCACCAAAAACTCCGAATTTAGCTTTCCCTGTTAATACTTCCTTGCGACCCGACAGGCTTGCAATCCGGCTCTCAACCGCTAATCTATAATCGTTTAAAATGATTTCACGAAAATCGTCAAAACTGATTTTCGACGTTTCAAAATCACTGTTTATATTCATGGTGATATTAGACATATTTTAACCGATGGTTTCCGCAAAAGTAGTAAAATATACGTGTTATTGGAAATAGCAGCAACTGTTCATACTTTTTTTCCTCAAAAAAAAGTATGCAAAAAAACCAAACGTAGTGAGCTCATGAATACCAAAATAAAACATGAATTCATAAATCGTCGCTTCGGATGTTTGAGAGATCGGATAGTACTAAGGATGAGTTTCTACATATCTCAAAAATCCGGATGCGACCTTAGCGTTAAAAAAGGGATAATACAATATTTTAAAATACAATATTTTAAGTAGTGGGGTTATGTAAAAAAGACTAAAATACTCCGTATATTTGTACTTTGATTTGAAGAACGTTCAAAATACACCATTAGTAATGATTCATTTCTTTGTGAACCCCAGTCACACCGTGTATGGTGTGCAAACCCAAAACGATTTATCGGTAGAAGATATCTCCAGATTAAACTGGCTGTTTGGAAGCGCGCAAAAGCTCGATGAACAGACGTTAACCAACTATTATGTCGGTCCTCGCGCTGCAATGGTAACTCCTTGGAGCACCAATGCTGTTGAAATTACACAAAACATGGGTATTCAAGGTATTATCCGCATAGAAGAATTTTATCCAGTAGATGAAAACTTTACGGATTTCGACCCGATGATTTCTCAGAAATATACTGCATTAACCCAAGATATATACACGATCAATATCCAACCGGAACCCATCTTGGAAATTGACGATATTGCTGCATATAATGAATCCGAGGGCTTAGCATTAAATCCCGAAGAAGTCGATTATTTAAATAAGCTTGCTGAGAAAATCGGACGTAAGCTGACGGACTCAGAAGTTTTTGCATTTTCACAGGCGAATTCAGAACATTGCCGACATAAGATATTCAACGGAACCTTTATCATCGATGGCGAAGAGCAACCCTCTTCCCTATTTAAACTGATTAGAAAAACATCCGAAGCAAATCCTAACGAAATTGTTTCAGCATATAAAGATAATGTTGCATTTGTTAGAGGCCCTAAAGTGACCCAGTTTGCACCAAAATCAGCAGACAAACCCGACTTCTACGAAGAAAAAGTGTTTGAATCCGTACTTTCCCTGAAAGCGGAAACGCATAACTTCCCGACAACTGTCGAGCCCTTTTCGGGCGCTGCCACCGGATCCGGCGGTGAAATCCGCGATCGCCTAGCGGGTGGCCAAGGAGCGTTGCCGTTAGCGGGTACCGCTGTCTATATGACTGCATATTCCCGTTTGGAAGGAGATGCTTCACAAGATAAGCCTTGGGAGAACAGTATGGAAGAACGTCCTTGGTTATATCAAACCCCTATGGACATTCTCATCAAAGCGTCAAATGGTGCATCAGATTTTGGAAACAAATTTGGACAGCCGTTGATTGCTGGCTCTGTACTAACCTTTGAACACGAAGAAGAAGGCCGGAAATTGGGCTATGATAAAGTGATTATGCAAGCGGGTGGTATAGGTTACGGGAAGGCGGACCAAGCAAAAAAACACACGCCAAAAACAGGAGACAAAATTGTTATCCTCGGCGGCGAAAATTATCGCATAGGTATGGGAGGCGCAGCCGTATCCTCGGCCGATACCGGTGCTTTTGGTTCTGGCATCGAATTGAATGCCATTCAACGATCGAACCCCGAAATGCAAAAACGGGCAGCAAATGCCATCCGTGCTTTTGTAGAATCCGATAATAACCCCATCGTTTCTATTCATGACCATGGTGCGGGCGGACACCTCAATTGTTTATCCGAACTGGTAGAGGAAACGGGAGGATTAATTGATATGGATAAATTGCCTGTTGGCGACCCCACACTATCTGCAAAAGAAATTATCGGTAATGAATCTCAGGAGCGTATGGGCTTGGTCATTGCCGAGGACGATATAGAAACTTTAAAAAAGGTAGCTGATCGCGAACGTGCTCCTATGTATACCGTGGGAGACGTAACCGGTGATCACCGGTTTACTTTCCAATCGCAAGCAACCGGTGAAAAACCGATGGACTACGATTTGGCTGACTTCTTCGGATCATCGCCCAAAACGGTGATGAAAGATCATAAAATTGACCGTCAATACGCGGATCTTTCTTACGATACAAACCAGATCCCTATTTATTTAAAACAGCTTCTACAATTGGAAGCCGTCGCTTCAAAAGATTGGTTAACAAATAAAGTAGATCGTTGTGTAGGCGGTCGTGTTGCTAAGCAACAATGTGCAGGCCCGTTGCAACTTCCATTAAATAATGTGGGGGTTATGGCACTCGACTATAACTCTACCGAAGGTATTGCCACCAGTATAGGTCACGCACCTTTAGCAGCATTGCTTGATCCGGTAGCCGGTTCGCGTAATGCGATAGCCGAAGCGCTGTCTAATTTAGTGTTTGCTCCCATCAAAAATGGTTTGGCAGGCGTTTCACTTTCCGCAAACTGGATGTGGCCGTGCAATAATGAAGGAGAAGATGCACGTTTGTACGAAGCGGTAAAGGGATGTTCCGATTTTGCGATCGCCTTAGGTATCAATATCCCTACCGGAAAGGATTCATTGTCGATGAAACAAAAGTATCCAAATGGCGAAAACGTAATTGCGCCAGGAACTTTAATTATCTCGGCCGGAGGAAACTGTACTGCTATCGATAAGGTCGTCGAACCGGTATTAGCAAAAAATGCGGGTTCTATTTACTACATCAACCTGTCTCAAGACGCCCTAAAACTGGGCGGTTCATCTTTTGCTCAGATTAACAATAAAATAGGAAAAGAAGCGCCTACGATTCAAGATGCCACCTACTTAAAAAACGCATTCAATGCCATACAGGAGGCAATATTATCAGGCAGTATAGCTGCAGGGCATGACGTGGGATCGGGAGGATTAATAACCACCTTATTAGAAATGACGTTTGCCGACACCAACTTAGGAGCGGAATACGATTTAAGTGGGTTGGGCGAAGCGGATACCGTTAAAGCGTTCTTCAACGAAAACATCGCTGTTGTTTTGCAGGCAAAAGACGACGCCACACTGGAAACCATCCTTGAGCAGGCAGGTGTAACAGCTGTAAAAATAGGAAAAGCTATCCACGGGACAACGGTATCCATAAAAAACAATACCGATACGTTCACCTTCGACGTCGCTGAAACACGGGATACATGGTTTAAAACGTCATTTTTACTGGATAGTAAACAGTCAAAAAATGGCATGGCGCAGGAGCGTTATAACAACTATAAAAATCAACCTATCCAAGTGGTTTTCCCTACACAATTTGATGGTAAAAAACCCGCACGCTCCTCAAACGGAACGACGAGGCCCAAAGCAGCTATCATTCGGGAGAAAGGATCAAACTCCGAAAGAGAAATGGCCAATGCCATGTATTTAGCCGGCTTTGATGTAAAAGACGTGCATATGACCGACTTAATTTCAGGTCGCGAAACACTTGAAGACATCCAATTTATAGGCGCTGTTGGCGGTTTCTCTAACTCGGATGTATTAGGCTCAGCAAAAGGTTGGGCCGGAGCATTCTTGTACAATGAGAAAGCCAAAACAACATTAGACAATTTTTTCGCACGACCAGATACGATGTCGGTAGGTATTTGTAACGGCTGTCAATTGTTTATGGAATTGGAGATGATTAATCCTGACCATGAAGTTCACGGCAAAATGTTGCACAACACCTCGCAGAAACACGAATCTAATTTTGTTTCCGTAAACATACAGGAGAATAATTCCATTATGCTTTCTTCTTTAGCCGGAAGCACCTTAGGTGTATGGATTTCACACGGTGAAGGGAAGTTTAACCTTCCGCACACAGAAGATCAGTACCATATCGTTGCCAAGTATGCTTACGAGCAATACCCACATAACCCGAATGGATCAGACTTCAACACGGCGATGATGTGTGACAAGACCGGACGCCATCTCGTAACAATGCCCCATATCGAGCGCTCTATCTTCCAGTGGAACTGGGCGTACTATCCTTCTGACAGGCAAGACGACGAAGTCACGCCTTGGTTAGCTGCCTTTGTGAATGCCAGAAAATGGTGTGAAGCGCATAAATAATTAAGGAAACGATCCGCAATTTGCGGATCGTTTTTTTATCCTTCCAAGACAGGTACACTTAGCTTTGCTTTACAATTGCTGCTTTATACCATCGATGTTTTTTTAGAATCGTCATCGTCGGCGATAAAAAAACGTAGAAAAAAAGTGAGGTTACCGTATTCGAAATCGTGAACGCAATAGCAACCTGTAAAGCGGGTACCGCAGAGAAAGAAATTGCAAATTTTTCTAGTACACCGAAAAATGGAAGCACAATCAATACGCCAATAATATTAAACAATGAAGCGGATAATGCGACGAGTCTAGATAGCGGCGCAAAACGTAAGCTAATCATCAACGCAGTAGACGTCGTACCGATATTAGCTCCAATAACAATAGGAATTGCGGCAGATAAATCGATAGTCCCCTGGCTGATCAATACGATGACCAATCCCACTACTACCGAACTTGATTGGACAATGATCGTAATAATAATACCATATAAAATCCCCATTAGCGGACTATTAGCTTTTGCTAAAATATCAACCAACAAAGGGTCGTCCTTTATCGGTTGCATCGCATCGCTAATCAGTGCTAAGGCGAAGAAAATAAATCCAAAATAAAAAATAGATTTACCAGCCACCGAAATTTTACCTGGAATCATACTCACTAAGGTGCCTAATACGATGAAAAAAGGCCCCAATAATGTCGATTGGAACGATACAATCCACGCTGTCGCCGTTGTACCCACATTCGTTCCTAAAAGGATAAGCAAACTGTCCCGAAACGTGATGATCCCTGTATTCACCAAAGAAACCGTTAGGGACGAGACAAATGTACTTGACTGTATAATACCCGTAACACAGGCACCCAACGCAAAACTACCCAATTTCCATTTTGTCAAATAACCGATCCATTTGGACAGTTTCTCTTCTCCAAAGTGTTCAATTTCCTTACTAAAACTTTGCAAGCCATATACAAATAATGCTATAGCTGAAACGATCACCATTACCGTCTGCAGTGCCTCCATATAGAACAGGTTAAAACCCAAAAATACGGTTTAATTATCGACTAACGATAGTTCCCTAGGCTATTCCCTAATTTTTACAATAAGTAGGCTAAGAAAGATCAGAACGGGCAACAGACTAAAAAAATCATTTCCGTCTGAAGGAAATTTAGATTATTCTTTGAGGTAAACAAAGTAATGCCTTTCTTTGAATATGAGAATAATCGGAATTATCCCCGCAAGATATGAATCGTCTCGTTTCCCGGGGAAGCCATTGGTTGATATTGGAGGAAAATCCATGATTCAACGGGTTTACGAACAAGTGAAAGGTTGTGCTGGCCTGTCCGAAGTTATTGTTGCTACCGATGATCGCCGGATTGAGGAACACGTCCGCTCATTCGCCGGCAATGTAATTATGACGGCATCTACCCATCAATCGGGCACCGACCGTTGCGCCGAAGTCGTTTCGAAAATAAGTGGTTTCGATGTTGCGATCAATATTCAGGGCGACGAGCCTTTTATAAGCCCCTTACAAATCGAACTATTGAGCAACCTTTTTCAAGACAGCACGACAGAAATAGGAACTTTAGTAAAAAAAATCGATAGTACAGACGATCTTTTTAACCATAGTATTCCGAAAGCAATCATTAACTCGAAAAATGAAGCACTCTATTTTTCACGGCAAACCATCCCTTTTCAACGAGATGTAGCGCAAAGTGAATGGATAACGAATTATACCTATTTTAAACATATTGGTATATACGGCTATCGGGTTGATATTCTCCAGGAAATCACTCAACTTCCTGTATCTTCTTATGAGAAAGCAGAAGGGTTAGAACAATTACGGTGGTTAGAAAATGGCTATAACATTAAAATTGCAAAGACCGAATTTGACACCATTGCCGTAGATCATCCCGAAGACATTGAACTCATTAACCGAAAATTTTTTAGTCAATAAAACTGTATCTTTGCTGCATGGATCAATTTGCAGTAATTTTCGATATGGACGGGGTCATCTGCCATACCAACCCCTACCATGCTAAAGCATTCGAACGTTTTTTTGACAAGTATAAAGTCCCCTACACAGAAAAGGAATTTGAAGAACATATGTATGGAAAACATAATAGTTATATTATGACCCATTTCTTCAAAAGAACGATCGCCGGAGACGAATTAAAACAATTAGAAGAGGAAAAAGAATCCCTGTTTCGAGAGATCTATAAACAACAAATTGATCCACTCCCGCATTATCTAACGTTTCTAGATGATCTAAAATCAAAAGGATTCAAAACCGCCGTAGCCACCTCCGCACCGCAGGCAAACCTGAACCTAATCGTTGATAAACTTCAAATCGGTGCCAAAATGGAGTCTATACTCGCCAGCGAAAACGTTTCGCAGCATAAACCCCACCCCGAAGTATATTTAAAATCTGCCGATAATCTAGGTATAGCACCTAACGCTTGTGTAGTTTTCGAAGATTCTTTTTCGGGCGTTACGGCAGCCCGAAATGCCGGAATGAAAGTCGTCGGTGTATTGAGCTCTCATCAGAAAGAGGATTTGCCGCCCTGTTCCTTGTATATTCACGATTATAGTGAAATTGACGCTGATCGCGTGTTAGCCTTACTAAAAAGCTAATTGATGAACGAAGCGTTGCAACTCCTCTCCTCACCCATGGGGTGGGTCTTGTACTTTCTTTGTGCCATGTTGATCGGGATGTCTAAAACCGGCATTCAAAATATTGGTACGTTAGCTGTACCTCTATTTGCATTCTTGTTTGGCGCAAAATATTCCACGGGCATTGTCCTGATTTTACTCTGCATCGCCGATCTGGTCGCCGTTATTTATTATCGGAAAGAATTTCTTTGGGGAGAGGTTAAAAAACTACTACCGGCCTCCTTATTTGGTCTAGTTGTCGGACTGTTACTCGGTAACTACATCAACGACAAAATATTTAAGTTACTTATCGGCAGTTGTATTATCGTCGGTGTCGGAATTATGATTTGGTTAGGAAGAACATCGCAAGAGAAACAGGATCAGCTCACGAAAAACCGGTGGTATTCGCCCGTATTTGGCTTTATCCTCGGCTTTTCTACGATGATCGGCAACGCTGCTGGGCCTGCCCTATCTGTCTATATGCTCTCTAAGCGCCTAGACAAAATCAGCTTTGCAGCTACGTCTGCTTGGTTTATTATGCTTTTAAATTTCGCGAAAATACCGCTACAGGCCTTCGTTTGGCACAACCTTACCTGGGCTGGTTTTTATCTTAATTTATTTGCTATCCCCTTCATTCTGCTCGGCGGTTTTATCGGTATAAAAATCATTCGGATTCTTCCAGAGAAGGAATTTCGCGCGCTCATCATTACCTTGGTGGTCATCTCCGCAATATTGCTAATTATATTGTAGCCGCTCCTATTTTTTTAACACATCCTGTTCAGCAGGATACCGTTCAAAAACCGTTTTGGCAAACGAACAAGCCGGAACTACCTTCCAATCATTTTCTCGCGCTTGATGGATTGCCGCTAACACCAACTCTTCTGCGATTTTATTTCCACGGTAAAAAGCCTCGACCTCCGCATGGGAAATAGTCATAACGTTGTCTTCGACGCGATAAATCAATTCACCGATCTGTACCTCGTCATTTACTGCAAGCCATCTGCCACGATCCGCTATATGTGTAAGTTCCATAATTAGATATTTAAATATTTTATATTCCTTTTCGAATAAATATAACAATATTTTAGGATAATAGTTTATAGGCGGCATGAAGCTTTCGTTAAAAAAATAAAAATCCTGCGTATCTTTGTTAGTAATGAATGTAGACAAATTACTTGCGCGTGCGCTTAATTTTGAATTCCTATCTAAGGAAGAGGGTATCTATTTATACCAGAATGCTGCGACGGCCGATTTGACCTATGTGGCGAATATTTTACGTAAAATACAAGTTCCACATGGTAAGGTAACTTGGCAAATTGACCGTAACGTTAACACGACAAACGTCTGTATAGCGAACTGTAAATTTTGCAATTTTTTCCGTCGGCCGGGCCACGAAGAAAGTTACATTACGGATATTGAAACCTACAAACAGAAAATCGAAGAAACCTTTCGGTATGGCGGAGACCAGCTGCTGTTACAAGGTGGACATCATCCAGATTTGGGCTTGGAGTTTTACACCACTTTGTTCAAACAGCTCAAGGAACTATACCCCACCCTCAAACTACATTCTTTAGGCCCACCGGAAATCGCCCACATCGCAAAACTGGAAGGATTATCACATATCGAAGTCCTACGTGCGTTAAAAACATCTGGATTAGACTCCTTGCCCGGTGCAGGAGCCGAAATACTGAACGACCGTGTTCGCCGGCTGATTTCAAAAGGAAAATGTGGCGGACAAGAATGGCTTGATGTGATGCGTGCTGCCCATCAGGTCAATTTACCTACATCCGCGACCATGATGTTTGGTCATATTGAGACCATCGACGAGCGCTTTGAACATTTGGTATGGATTCGCGAGGTCCAGCACGAAAAACCTAGCGACGCCCATGGATTTATAGCATTCATCCCCTGGCCTTTCCAAGACGACGGCACGTTATTAAAACGGCTCCGGGGGATCACCAATAATGTCAGCAGCGAAGAATATATCCGGATGATTGCATTGAGTCGTATCATGCTACCGAATATCAAAAACATACAGGCCTCTTGGCTTACCGTGGGGAAGAAAACGGCTCAACTCTGTCTACACGCTGGAGCCAATGATTTCGGTTCTATCATGATAGAAGAAAACGTTGTTTCCGCAGCAGGTGCCCCGCATCGATTTACGTCGACCTCGATACAGGAAGCCATCCGAGAAGCAGGATTCGAACCCAAATTACGTACGCAGAAATACGAATTCAGGGATCTTCCACAAATGGAAGAACAAGTTATTAACTATTAAAGTATTTCGTTGTGAAAGATATATTACTGAATATAGAGGCTATTATTTTTGCATCAGAAGAGGGAATTACTGTCAATGATCTGAAGCAGGTACTCAAGGACGCATTAGCCATCGAAATTAATAAACAAGAGGTTTTAGAACTCTTAAAGAAAATCGCAGAAAAGTACGATGATGAAAATCAAATTTTCAGTTTAGAAGTTTTCCATAATCAATATCAATTTCTCACGAAAGCAAAGTACCACGAAGCGGTCAACCAACTGCAAGCGCATAAAGACAAAAAGAAATTGAGCCAAGCTGCATTGGAAACACTATCTATTATCGCTTACCGACAACCCATCACGAAGTTAGAAGTAGAACAAATCCGGGGCGTAAATTGCGACTATTCGATTCAACGACTGCTGGAAAAAAATCTTATTGAAATTGTCGGAAAAGCAGAAACTATAGGCAAGCCCCTTTTATATGCAACCAGTGGGCAGTTTATGCAGCACTTCGGCGTTAAGACAGTTAAAGATCTACCACAGCTGAAAGACATTATCACTGCCGATAATAGTATAGGCGAAGTGGCAAAATAGCTTGATAGCATTTTAACTAACTGGTTAACAAGCAATAAAAAAACAAAAAAAATTTCAAGTTCGAAGATTCTTGATTATTTTTACCGTCGGTAACAAACAGCAGATTTATCATTTATTAACACGACAAGACTATGATGGCAGCGGCAGAAAAAGAAGTTTTGATTGACGAAATTATCAACTTTAATGGTCCCGAAGATGATGCGGATGATGTCTATGATGACGATTTTGAACTAGATGAGATTGATTCGATCGGCGAGTTTGATGATTTCGACGATGATGACGACGATTTTTAACAAATAATTTCGTGAAGTTGATGAAGATTCTTAATAATATGAATCAAAAAAGAGAGCATCGTCCAATGCTCTCTTTTTTGATGCCTTAACTGACAGGCAACTATTTCTTATGAAGCTGCTCATACAGCTCGATAACTTTCTTTTGCAATTCTATTACTTCTGCTTCCCGAGTTTGCAATTGTTTATTCAAATCCTCAATTTGACCCATTGCCTGCCGATCTTCTTCCGAATCGGTTGTCGACAATAATTGCACCAAAGACAATCCAAATAGTTTAGAAATCTGATTCAGTCTAGACAAGTTTACGTCCGTAATACCTGTTTCAATTTTCGAAAAGGCGGGGATAGAAATATCTAAACGTTTTGCTACATCTTCTTGACTCCATCCTTTTCCGTGCCTTAATAGGCGAATTTTCTTTCCTAATGCATTCATATCGGCTATTTACTACCTAAGTTATTGGAATAATCTTCTTTTCCTTCAAAAGTAATAAAAAGTCACTAAAAAGACTGCCTTTTACAGAATAATTAATAATTTTTAAGGAATTTATCTGCTAAACTAACAATATCCATACTATTATGATCTGGCGAAATCATAAACAGTGAATTGAATCCCAAAGACTTAAATTCCTCTAAATACAATTCTAAAGATGGAATATCCGTTAAAAAGACTAAATTCTCATGATTAAACACTTGCTGGATTTCCTGTCCCAAATTGCTTAATAATATATTTTTATCTTTTATAACTTCTTTGTTAATCAGGATAGCCGCATAATCAGATTCATCCATAGATTCGCGATAAGTATCCAAGAAGCTCTTATTGATCACATCATACACATTGAGTTCAATGATCGTTACGAGCGCCTGGTTCGGAAATTGCTCCTTAACAGCATGTATACTTGTTCGGAGTTTATAGGGAGAGTAGAGAAAGTCTTGGTATACGACGCGTTCGTTATCACTCGCGACAAACTCCAGGTAACGAATAGAGCTCTTAAAATCTTTGATCGCTTCGTAGAAGTCAACCCGTTTTATACCAAGCCACTCGCATACCGTATATGCTCCGGCAATGTTCGACAAGTTCAATTTTCCAAATACCTGTAACGGAATACGTTCTTCACCTAAATGTAGATACGTGATCCCCTTATTAATCGTATACTCGGGCAGCTTATAGCCATGCCGGTTGATATTACATTCCGAAGTCTCCTCAACAATTTTCACCAGACTCGCACTATCTTTGTTGTAGATCAAAGTACCTTTGCGAACAATCGTGTCGATAAGCGTCTCAAACTGCTTCACATATTCCTCCTGCGCCATATTCGCTCTGCTCTCGTTCCATTCTACACCACTAATCAACGCAATATTTGGATGGAAGAGATGAAACTTCGAGCGATGATCTATCGGAGAAGCATAGTATTCATCTCCTTCCAATAAAATGATCTTATTGTGCGTGGTCAGTTTAACCAGTGAATCAAACCCCTCTAGTTGTGCACCAACGAGGTAATCAAAATCGCGCCCCAATTTCTTCATCACGTGCATGATCATACTCATAATGGTTGTTTTCCCATATGTTCCAGCTACAACCACCCGAGTTTTATCCACGCTTTGTTCGTAGATAAATTCGGGAAACGAATAGATCTTAATATTCAGCTCTTGCGCCCTGAGCAGCTCCGGATTGTCGTCTGCAGCATGCATTCCTAAAATAACGGCATCAATATCCTCGGTGATCACTTCTGGAAACCAGCCTGTCGTTTCGGGCAAAAGTCCAGCTTTTTTTAACCTCGATTTTGATGGTTCCACTACTTGGTCATCGGATCCACTCACTTGATGCCCTTGCTCCGCCAATGAAATGGCTAAGTTATGCATCACCGCACCGCCGATCGCTATAAAATGAACTCGCATACTTCTTGAAAATAAAACGTCAACATCTTACAAATTTCGCTGCACACCATCTATCCTGCACTTTTTTGTCTTGGTAAACAAATCCTACCGATTCGGCGGTTTGTTTCAATATCTCCAGATCTTCACCGTCATAGAAACCACTAATATACAATTCTCCCCCCGGCTTTGTACTTTGCCCATATTGTTCGAATTGATCCATTAGAATATTACGATTTATATTCGCAAGAATAATATCAAATACGCTGCCTTTTATACATTCATCAGATCCCAGGACCGCATCGATAGACACGATATTATTCCGCAATTTATTTTCCTCCACACTTGCCACACAAACCTCATCATAATCTACCGCTAAAACATGTTTCGCTCCACGCTTAACCGCCAATATAGCGAGGATACCCGTCCCGCAGCCCATATCAGCCACTACTTTGTCCTCAAAATTATTAGCTAAAATATAGGAAAGCATCATCGCAGTAGTTTGATGATGCCCTGTCCCAAATGACATTTTTGGGTCAATAACGATCTCATACGGCACCTCTGGCTTCTCTTCATGAAAAGTCGCCCGTACATAGCAGATATTATCGACCGTTATCGGCTGAAAATTACTCTCCCATAGCGCATTCCAATTTTGATCTTCTATTTGTGTGATCGTATAACGGATATCAAAATCAACAGCTTCGCGCAACAACAATGTTTCCAGCGCCTGTATATCCAGCGAAGCTGTGGGAATATAAGCTACAAATCCTTGTTCAATGTGTTCGAAGGTGTCATAACCAATTGCTCCTAAAGAATCAACCAGCAGATCCCGTTGCCAGTCGGCTATAGCGGAAGAAGTAAACGTAACCGAAGAGTACTTCATTATTTTGTATTAAAAACCTTAACAATTTCTAAAAAGTCACGTGATTTTAGGGAAGCTCCACCAATCAAGCCACCATCGATATCCGCTTGCGAAAACAACTCATTCGCATTTGCCGGATTACAGCTTCCACCGTAAAGTATGGTCGTGTTTTCGGCGATTCTTTCCGTGTATTGATTCGCTACCGTTTCCCGAATAAAAGCATGTACTTCTTGCGCTTGTTCCGGTGACGCCGTCAACCCTGTTCCAATAGCCCAAACGGGTTCATAAGCCAACACCACTTTTTCAAATTCTTCACTCGATAAATGAAATAGACCCTTTTCCAATTGCGTTTTAATCACATCAAAAACTTGACCGCCTTCGCGCTCATCTTTTGTCTCTCCTATACAGAAGATGGGTTTAAGACCATTAGCCAATGCCGCGTCCACTTTTTGTGCCAATAAAGCATCTGTCTCGCCGAAATATGCCCTACGCTCGGAATGCCCAAGCAAAACATAATCCGCACCCGTCGATTTCACCTGTGCGCCAGATAGCTCACCCGTATATGCTCCAGATTCTGCCTGATGAATATTTTGCGCACCCACTGTCACATTGCCTACAGGCGCCGCTAATTTAGCTATACTATGTAAATGGATCGCAGGACTACAAACAATAACTTCCTGTTCGCCTACTACCTCGTCCTTCACCATATTCACAATTTCCGAAAATAAGCTTACGCCTTTCTCGTAGTCCAAATTCATTTTCCAGTTTCCTGCTACAATTTTTTTTCTCATCGTTTTTTATCGTTATCTATTTTATTTACTAAATTCTTCCTGTGTACACCTGCTATAAACCTCCTGTAATATACGAAGATCTACCTCATACAGCGGTTTATTTGTTAAATCCCCCCGCATTTTCAACATATCCTCAAATTTGCGCCAGACATATCGCTCTTGTTTTTGATCGGTTATCCAAGAAAAGTCTCCCACAAACTTCGGAATAATATTTGATAATGATAGCTGTGCCCCCACACCGATCACTGCCCCCGTTGTAATGGATGAATTAATACCACACATGGCAAAATCCCCCATAAATACCCCTACTTTATTCCGTCCTGTTTCTCGCCAGTTATCCAGTTTATAATCATACAACTTAATAGCTTGCCAATTGTTCTGGAGATTAGAGTTACTCGTACCTGCTCCCAGATTGCATCCTTCGCCAATTACCGCACACCCCAGGTAACCCGCATGTCCTTTTGCACTATTTTCCCACATCACGCTATTATTAATCTCTCCACCTATGGTTGCATATGGGCCAATACTCACGTTCGGATACAAACAGCTTCCCATCTTTACCCGGGCCCCTTTACCGATCGCAATCGGCCCCTTTAAATGGCTTCCTTGCTCCAACACCACATCGTCTCCTATATAGATCGGGCCGCTCAACGCATTGAATGTGCATGCAAAGGCTTGTACATTTTTTCCTACAAAAAGGGCATCTCCTATTATCGTATTAGAAGCATGGAGCTTTGCCGAAGTCTTCCCATTTGTCAGCAAGTTAAAATCAAAAACAATCTGTTCGGCATTATGCAGATAAATATCTTCTAAGAATTGAATTCGCTGCAACTCCCCGGTATAGGAATGAATAATCAAGGCATCACTCCTCGGCTCAGCAGACCACGTACCTATCCGATAGGCGATCCACTCCCCATCCTTTTCTAAAACACTGTCTTCTTCCAAATCAAATAGCGCATCAACGAGATCCGCTGTCGGACAGAGATTAGCTCGCACCACCAAACAAGGAGCCGTCGATGAAGGGCCCTTAAATTTTTCTTGAAGATAAGGCTCTGTATAAAAACTGACGGGAACATTCCATATAGACTGCCATTTTTCTTGGATAGTCAAAATTCCCACTCGAAACGCCCCAACCGGTCTAGTGAAAGCCATTGGCAACAAATGTTCTCGCCATGGGGCTCGATCATGTAAGACGATTTCTAACCGCATAATCCGATAAATTTACATAAAAAAATCCCGACAAGAAGAACCTATCGGGATTAAAGTTATTTTGACCGAAGCCTATAATCGGGATTACTTCTGGTAACGGCTACGGAATTTATCGATACGTCCAGCTGTATCAACCAATTTCATTTTACCTGTATAAAAAGGGTGTGAGGTGTGCGAAATCTCCAATTTCACCAATGGATACTCATTACCATCTTCCCAAGTAATAGTCTCTTTTGTGTCTACACATGATTTAGTTACAAAAGAATAGTCGTTCGACATATCTTTGAAAACAACTAATCTGTAGTTTGATGGATGCAGATCTTTTTTCATTTCTATCTTATGATTATAATATATTCAACAATTTGAGGTGCAAAGATAATCTATTTTTCTAAACTAAACAAAAGAATAAATTTAAAATACTATATTTTAACGACGGCATCCCCAACTCTTCAATCTCCTTGCTACGTATACAAACATCCACTTTTTTTTCCTATTTTTGCATTCTCATTTAGCACTTTGAATCATTAACATGAGCACTGTATTATCAGAACAGGAACAACAGCGTAGACTAAATCTCCAAGCCCTTATTGACTTAGGTATTAACCCCTATCCAGCGGACGAGTTTAAAGTAAATGTTTCGGCTGCCGATATCTTGGAAAACTACGAAAGAGATAAGTTAAATTATAAAAATATCCGTTTTGCCGGAAGGATGATGAGCCGCCGTATTATGGGAAGCGCATCATTCATGGAGCTACAAGATGCGACTGGCCGCATCCAAGCGTATGTCAAACGCGACGACATTTGCCCAGGTGAAGACAAAACATTATACAACACAGTTTTCAAGAAACT
Source organism: Sphingobacterium sp. FBM7-1 (assembly GCF_020687765.1). Lineage (GTDB taxonomy): Bacteria > Bacteroidota > Bacteroidia > Sphingobacteriales > Sphingobacteriaceae > Sphingobacterium. The sequence continues at coordinate 773,249 of NZ_JAJEWJ010000001.1, forward strand.
ATTAGATATTGGGGATATTCTCGGCATCGAAGGATATGTTTTCACCACCCAAACAGGTGAAATCTCGATTCATGTCGAAAAGCTCACGATATTAACTAAAACATTGCGCCCCCTGCCTATTGTCAAAGAAGCTGATGGTAAAACGTATGATGCATTTACCGATCCAGAACAGCGGTATCGTATGCGATACGTAGACTTAATCGTTAACCCGCAAAACCGGGAAAGATTCATTAAGCGCACGAAACTGTTCAATGCCATGCGTACGTTTTTTAACGAGGCTGGCTATATGGAGGTCGAAACACCTGTTCTTCAAGCTATCCCCGGAGGCGCAGCTGCGCGTCCATTCATTACCCACCACAACGCGTTAGATATACCCTTGTATCTACGCATCGCCAACGAGTTGTACCTTAAACGGCTTATTGTCGGCGGGTTTGATGGTGTATATGAGTTTTCGAAAAACTTCCGTAACGAGGGAATGGACCGAACACACAATCCAGAGTTTACCGTCATGGAAATATACGTAGCTTACAAAGACTACAACTGGATGATGAGCTTTACGGAGCGGTTACTCGAACATTGTGCACTTGCTGTGAATGGCACAACGAAAGCAACCTTCGGAGAATACGAAATTGACTTCAGAGCTCCTTATAAGCGTGTAACAATGGCCGATGCCATTAAAGAATTTACCGGCTTCAATATTATCGGCAAATCGGAGGCAGAAATTCGGGAAGCCGCTAAGACAATGGGTATCAGCGTCGATGACACGATGGGAAAAGGCAAATTAATTGACGAGATCTTCGGCGAAAAATGTGAAGGCAATTATATACAACCTACATTCATCACCGATTACCCTATCGAAATGTCGCCCTTAACCAAAAAACACCGTAACAATCCGGAGTTGACAGAACGCTTTGAACTCATGGTATGCGGAAAGGAAATCGCGAATGCTTATTCCGAGCTAAACGATCCGCTAGACCAGCGTGAACGTTTTGAAGACCAACTTCGTCTTTCGGAAAAAGGAGATGATGAAGCGATGTTTATCGATCAGGATTTCTTACGCGCGCTGGAATACGGTATGCCTCCTACTTCGGGGCTTGGCATCGGTATGGACCGTTTGATTATGTTCCTGACCAATAATGCTTCTATTCAAGAAGTATTGTTTTTCCCACAGATGCGTCCGGAGAAAAAGGAAATCACCATTGAGCTAACAGATGAAGAAAAACTTGTCTTAGCCCAGCTCCAACAAGAACGGAATAACTTAGCTGACGTGAAAGAGGCTACGGGACTGAGTGGCAAAAAGTGGGACCTTGCTACAAAAGGCCTACGCCAGAAAGATATGATTAATATCGTCGTCGAAGGCGACAATAAATTTATTCTAAAAAATTAGCGCCGGGATTAAACCCAGCGCTAATTTTCATATCACCGCTTCCCTTACACGAACCAACTTCTCCAGCAAACCTTCTAATAAGTCGAGGTGCAACATATTTGCCCCATCCGATTTTGCATTAGCGGGATCAGGATGCGTCTCTATAAATAAACCATCTGCCCCCACCGCAATGGCCGCTTTAGCAATCGTCTCGATAAGCTGGGGTTTTCCACCTGTAACACCCGAACTTTGGTTAGGCTGCTGCAGGGAATGTGTACAATCCATAACCGTCGGCACACCAAAAGATCGCATTTCAGGTAATCCCCTAAAATCCACAATCAAATCCTGATAACCAAAGGTATTTCCTCGATCGGTCAAAAACACTTTTTCATTACCGGCATCTTTTACCTTATCCACGGCAAACTTCATCGATGCTGCCGATAGAAATTGGCCTTTCTTAATATTGATCACTTTGTCCGTCTCCGCAGCGGCGACCAGTAATTCGGTTTGTCTACAAAGAAATGCCGGAATCTGTAACACATCCACATACGCAGCTGCAACAGCTGCCTCTTGACTTTCATGAATATCAGTTACAGTTGGAACACCGAAAGTCTGCCCTACCTTTTCCAATATTCTTAATGCTTTTTCGTCTCCTATCCCCGTAAATGAATCTGCACGCGAGCGATTGGCTTTGCGGTATGAACCTTTAAAAATATAGGGTATTTCAAATTTGTCCGTAATCTTTACGATCCGTTCGGCGATACGCATCGCCATCTCCTCGCCTTCTATAGCACAGGGTCCGGCCATTAAAAAAAAACGTGAAGAATTTCCATGCTGAATAGCAGGTAGATATTGTTGAATCATATATTTTGGTGGTTAATTCCCTAACTCAGACATGAATTTAATCCGCATTAACTGCACATCCTCATACGTGTAGTCATCTTCACCAAGCTCATTCAGAGCTTCTTGAATGGAATCTACCTCGGCCGTCCGGAAGTAGTCATACACCTCTTCCTGTCGATCACTATCAATCATTTCATCCACAAAATACCCGATATTGAGCTTTGTTCCTGAGTTGACAATAGACTCTACCTCTTTAAGTAAATTTTCATAACTAATACCCTTAGAAGATGCGATATCGTCTAAACCAATTTTTCTATCGATATTTTGGATAATAGAAACTTTCAATGCCGATTTGTTTGCGGTACTTTTGATGACGAGATCCAGCGGACGGTCTATATCATTTTCATCCACGTACTGCTTTATGAGCTCCACAAATGGTTTACCAAATTTAAGCGCTTTACCCGCCCCAACGCCATGCATTTGCTTTAACTCATCTAAACTTACCGGATAATGCGTACACATCTCGTCTAGTGAAGGATCCTGAAAGATTACAAAAGGCGGCAGCGATTTCTGCTTAGCTATTTTCCTCCGCAACTCTTTCAACATTTTCAACAACTCTGTATCCAATGTTCCGGACGCCTGAACGACATCCTCTGTGCCATCCTCATCGGCCCGTTCCATTATTCGGTTGAGAATAAATCTAATATTATATGGGTTGGCTAAATACCTTCTCCCGTGCTCGGTCAAAGTTAACAAACCATAATGGTCGATATCTTTTTTCAGGAAGTTATTTAATTCGGTTTGACGAATTAGCGATTTCCAATAGTTCACGCCTAAGCTCTTCCCTGTTCCAAACAAGGGATGCACATCATGTTTATACGAGGAAACCGGTTGGTTATTCTGCCCTATCATGACATTGATGATGTGATGATCATCAAATTTTTCTCCTTCTTGCTCAATAAAACGCAGAATCGCTATTAAATTTTCTTCTGCATCAAAATATGTTTTGGGTGCCCGGCAATTATCACACATACTATTACAGCCCGTCTCATCGAACTGCTCACCAAAGTAATGCAAAATCTGTTTCCGTCGACATACCGATGATTCCGAATAATCGATTACTTCTTTTAATATCTGTGTACCGATCTCTCTTTCAGAGACGGGCTTATCTTTCATGAACTTGGTTAGCTTTTCAATATCCTTTTCAGAATAAAATGCTAAACAAATACCCTCACCACCATCCCGGCCGGCGCGCCCCGTCTCTTGGTAATACCCTTCCATAGACTTGGGAATATCATGATGAATAACATACCGCACGTCCGGTTTGTCAATTCCCATTCCAAACGCAATAGTAGCCACGATAACTTCCACATCTTCCATCAGGAACTTGTCCTGTGTATCGGCTCGGGTCTTTGCATCAAGTCCGGCATGATAAGGTAATGCTTTTATACCATTAATATTAAGCACTTCGGCCACCTCCTCCACCTTTTTGCGGCTGAGGCAATATATAATACCTGTTTTACCAGCGTTATTACGAATAAACTTTACAATCTCCTTAACTACGTTTTTTTTCGGACGTACCTCGTAGTATAAATTTGACCGATTAAAAGACGATTTGAACAGCGTCGCATCATTCATCTGTAAATTCTTACGAATATCCGATTGCACTTTAGGGGTAGCCGTTGCTGTCAATGCGATAATAGGGATATTCTCCCCAATCCCATTGATAACCTGTCTTATTTTGCGGTATTCCGGACGGAAATCATGCCCCCATTCCGAAATACAATGGGCTTCATCCACGGCAACGAAGGAAACTTTAATCTGTCTTAGAAAAAGTGCGTTCTCTTCCTTTGCTAACGACTCCGGCGCAACGTAAAGCAGCTTGGTTTTACCGTCCGTCACATCCTTTTTCACCTTGGTAATCTCTCCCTTGTTGAGCGAGGAATTCAAAAAATGTGCAATGCTGTCATTCCCTCCAAATGCCCGCAATTGATCAACTTGATTCTTCATCAGTGCTATCAGCGGCGAAATGACGATGGCAGTACCTTCGCTCATCAGTGCAGGCAATTGATAACAAATGGACTTCCCTCCACCTGTAGGCATAATAACAAACGTATCCTTTTTATTCAATATGTTTGTTATTATAGCTTCTTGATCCCCTTTAAAGGTATCAAAGCCAAAAAACTCCTGCAAATTGTCAAATAGTGATTTTTCTATTTCCATTGACCTCAAAACAAAATTAGATGGATCCGAGACGCATATGAGCGTTTAATAATTACTTTTGTAGTTATTAATATAAAATTAACTATTTTTTCTGTGATACACAACATCGATATCAAAAAGACTGCAATAGACACATTGGAACTGGAAGCCGCGGCAATTTATAAGTTGGCGCAATTCATTGACGATGATTTTGTAAAGGTTGTAAATCAGATATTAGGCCTACCCGGCCGCATTATCGTGACCGGTATAGGCAAGAGTGCTATCATCGCTCAAAAAATAGTAGCCACACTTAATTCAACCGGTACACCGGCTATCTTTATGCATGCTGCCGACGCCATTCACGGCGATCTCGGTATTATCCAAAAACACGATCTTATTATTGCGCTTTCTAAAAGTGGTAATACGCCAGAAATCAAAGTACTGGTCCCTTTTCTCAAGCAAACCGGTAACACGCTAGTAGCAATGGTAGGCAATATGGATTCTTTTCTGGCTCAGCAGGCCGATTTCATCCTCAACACATCCGTCGTACGAGAAGCCTGTCCAAACAACCTAGCTCCCACCACCAGCACAACGGCACAGCTCGCCATGGGAGATGCGTTAGCCGTTTGTCTCCAAACATGTCGACAATTTTCCGACCGCGATTTTGCCAAATATCACCCCGGAGGTGCACTCGGCAAACAGTTATACTTAAAGGTTAGCGATCTGTCAGATAACAACGGAAAACCAGCAGTCCCTCCTTCAGCAAGTGTGCGCGAAGTAATCATTACAATCACCAAAGATCGCTTGGGTGCTACTGCCGTGATTGAAGACGACCTGATCGTGGGGATTATTACGGACGGAGATATTCGCAGGATGCTGGAAAAACATGATGACATCAGTCCGTTAACGGCAAAAGATATCATGACTAACAGCCCCAAACATATCCATAGAGAAGCACTTGCGGCAGATGCGCTTCACATCCTACGTCAACACAATATATCCCAGCTGATTGTCCTCCAAGACGGATTTTACGCTGGTATAATACATATACAAGATCTCTTAAAAGAAGGCATCCTATAACGCACTCTGTAATATTTTTGTTTATTTCACAGAAATCAATCGCTATATTTTGCGCTATTTATAATTTTGGCGTATCTTTTGATAATTTGATATTATATTGAGTTTATAGAAGTTTAGCGTTAAAGAAATAGTAAGATGAAGAAAAGAACATTAGGAATATTGGCGACGTTTGTAGCGATCATTGGTTTCGTATCAATGGCGGTAGCTATCGGAGAATTTAAATTTGAAAAAGAAACACATGATTTCGGGAATATCCCGCATAATAAACCTGCCTCATACAGCTTTCAGTTCTCTAATACCGGAGACGCTCCCATTATTATCAACGAAGTAAAACCTTCTTGTGGCTGCTCTGTAGCAGAGTTTACGAAAACCCCGATTAAGCCGGGAGATACAGGCAACGTATCGGTCACTTATAACGCCGCGGCGAGAGGGCCTTTCACGAAGCAATTCACCATTAAATCAAACACTAAAACACCTATCAAAACCTTGACGATTAAAGGAAATGTAGAATAATTCTCTTTCCAACTGAAGAAGCAGCAATATAGATTCCGTAAAAGGCCGTCAATTGATGGCTTTTTTTATTAGTTTTGCAGAAACTATAAACGTACAAGGTAATGCCAGAAATATCAAAAAGGGGCATAGATATGCCCGCTTCCCCTATTAGAAAGCTTACGCCGTATGCAGAACAGGCTAAAAAAGAAGGGAAGAAAGTATACCATCTGAATATTGGACAACCCGACATAGAAACGCCGGAAGTTATGCTAAATGCCCTAAAAGACATCAACTTCTCTATATGGGCATACACAGCTTCTGAAGGCATCGCCTCCTACCGAGAAAAACTAGCATCATATTATAATAAGGTGGGCTACAATATCGCTCCGAGCGACATTCTAGTAACCCATGGCGGGTCCGAAGCACTTACCATTGCTATGCAAAGCTGCCTTAGTCCGGGAGATGAAATCATTATCCCCGAACCGTTTTATGCGAACTACAATGGATTTGCTTGCGTAGCGGACGCCGTTGTCAAACCTATCCTATCCTATATCGACACGGGGTTTGCGTTGCCGCCGATCGCTGAATTCGAAAAAGTAATTACGGATAAAACACGGGCGATAGCCATCTGTAATCCCAATAACCCCACAGGTTACCTTTATTCGCGGGAAGAAATGGAATCCCTGCGTGACTTGTGTTTAAAGTACGATCTCTATCTTTTTGCAGACGAGGCTTATCGCGAGTTTTGTTATGATGGCAATACATTTGTTTCTCCCATGCACCTTGAGGGGCTGGACGAACACGTTGTTATTATCGACACCGTCTCCAAACGCTACTCGGCGTGTGGTGCGCGCATCGGCTGTTTAATCACCAAAAATAAGGACTTGTATCAAACTGCACTGAAGTTTGCACAAACCCGCTTAAGCCCTTCGCTAGAAGGACAGATTGCAGCAGAGGCAGCCATAGATACACCAGATAGTTATTTCGAATCGGTATCCAAAGAATATACGGCACGGCGCGACACACTTGTAGAAGGATTAAACCAAATTCCAGGCGTATCATGCCCGGTTCCTGGGGGTGCGTTTTACGTCGTCGCGAAACTTCCCATAGACAATGCCGACAAGTTCTGTCAATGGATCTTAGAAGAATTTTCTCATAATAACGAAACGGTCATGATGGCTCCTGCTACCGGCTTTTACAGCACGCCTAACGCCGGAATCGATCAGGTACGCATCGCCTATGTTCTCAAACAAGAAGATCTACGTAATGCGTTGACCTGCCTAGCAAAAGCTTTGGAGGAATATCCAGGTCGCGTCACAATAGACACTGCTTTCCCTGCTTAAATTCATTTCCGTAGCCGTCCCAGTTGGGACATACACAAATAGATAAAGAACAAAAGAAAACTGTATCTTTGCAACATGATTAATGTATCCAATTTATCGCTTCGTTTCGGGAAGCGCGTGCTGTTTGAAGATGTAAATTTGAAATTTACACCTGGAAACTGCTATGGAATCATAGGAGCCAACGGTGCTGGTAAATCGACATTCCTGAAAATAATTTCAGGTGAGATCGATCCTTCGACAGGCTCCGTTGCTTTTACCCCGGGCGAGCGTATGTCTGTATTAAAACAGAATCATTACGAATTTGATGAATTCACCGTTCTCGAAACGGTCATGATGGGGGACCAGGAGCTGTATAAGGTGATGAAAGAGAAAGATGCCATCTATATGAAAGAGGATTTTTCCGATGCGGACGGCGAACGTGCCGGCGAATTAGAGAGTCTCTTCGCAGAAATGGATGGGTGGAACGCAGAAAGCAATGCAGCCACTTTATTGAGTAACCTAGGCATCAAAGAACATCTCCATTACAAATTAGTTCAAGAACTTGATGGTAACGAAAAGGTACGCGTACTATTAGCGCAGGCGTTATTCGGCAATCCTGATATTTTGATTCTCGATGAGCCTACCAACGACTTGGACATCAATACCATTGCATGGTTAGAAGATTTCTTAGCAGGCTATGAAGCTACTGTCTTAGTCGTTTCGCACGACCGTCACTTTTTGGACCATGTGTGTACCCATATTGTCGATATAGATTTTGGCAAGATGAACATTTACACCGGTAACTATAGTTTCTGGTATGAATCTTCTCAACTGGCGCTGAAACAGCGGGCGGATCAAAACAAAAAAATGGAAGATAAAGTGAAGGAGTTGCAGGAATTCATCCGTCGCTTCTCGGCCAATGCTTCCAAATCGAAGCAGGCTACTTCCCGGAAAAAAGCATTGGAAAAACTCAATGTCGAGGAGATCAAGCCTTCCAACCGGAAGTATCCGGCGATTATGTTCAACCAAATGGACCGCGAACCTGGCGACCAAATATTGCAGGTAGAGGGTTTAAGCAAATCCGTTAACGGTGAAGTGTATTTTAAAGACGTTACCTTCATGATCAATAAGGGCGACAAAATCGCTTTATTGTCAGAGAATTCGTTGGTTACTTCCGCATTTTACGAAATACTAGCGGGGCGCGACAATGATTTTGGCGGCGAATTCAAATGGGGTGTTACCATTACCCCAACGGACATGCCGATCGAGAATGCTGCGTATTTTGAAGGACGTGACGAAAATCTCGTGGATTGGCTTCGTAATTACACGTCAAAACCGGAAGCAGATGAACAATTTATCCGGGGGTTCCTTGGAAAAATGTTATTTTCCGGCGAGGAAGTACTTAAAAAAGTATCGGTATTATCCGGTGGAGAAAAAATGCGCTGTATGTTCTCTAAAATGATGCTTCAAGGCGCCAACTTCCTGTTATTCGATGAGCCGACAAACCACCTTGATTTGGAGTCCATTACCGCGTTAAACAACGGTATGGTAGACTTCAAAGGTTCCATGTTATTCACCTCGCGTGACCACGAGCTTACGCAGACCGTTGCGAACCGCATCATCGAGCTTACGCCAAATGGTGTTATTGACAAACTGATGTCCTACGATGAGTATATCAACTCCGACGTTGTCAAAGCACAACGTGAGGAACTGTACGGCAAAACTGTATAAGGAAAAAATCCTACACATAAGATAAGGGGAAATACACGTTTCCCCTTATTTTTTTGTTACTTTGGTTTCTAAACTTATAAAAGGACCATGAAACTAAACACTTTATCCTCGCTCACGTTGTTAGCGGGACTTGCTTTTACCTCTTGTTCGGCCGGAACAACCTCCACCACCACACAAACTGAAAACAGTCTACAGGACACCATTGGACATCCCGAAGAACTTTTAAACTGGAAATTAGGTTCCCAAGCATATACGTTTCGCTTGTTTACTTTTGCCGAAGCATTAGATAAAATTGATAGCGCGGATCTCCGATTTGTAGAGGCTTTCCCCGGTCAGGTAGTAGGCGCAGGAAACGAGGAGCAGTTTACCTATACACTTTCAAAAGAAGGTAGAGATTTAGTTCGAAATCTTTTGACGGAACGCGGTATCACCTTACATGCTTTTGGTGTGGTGAATGGAAAAGATGCAGAAGAATGGGAGCAGATTTTTGCATTTGCCCAAGATATGGGGGTGAAAATCATCAATTGTGAACCTAAAGCAGAACATTTGGATATCGTTTCCGCACTTTGTGAAAAATATGACATCCGGGCAGCCATCCATAATCATCCGGAGCCGAGCCGGTACTGGAAGCCGGAAGTCGTTTTAGAAGCGTTAGAAGGAAGAAGTCCTAAAATGGGGGCCGCTGTCGACGTAGGCCACTGGATGCGTTCGGGATTAGACCCGGTAGCATGCTTAAAAGAATTAGAAGGAAAAATCATTCACGCACACTTTAAAGACCTGAACGCTTTTGGCGATAAAAAAGCGCATGATGTACATTGGGGCACCGGTAAGCTTCCGATCAATGAAGTAATTGCCGAATTAAAAAGACAAAACTTTGATGGAATGCTTTCCGCAGAATACGAATACAATTGGGAAAACAATCAACCGGACGTAGCACAAAGCGTCAAAAATTTGCGGCAATTATTATCTAAGTCCGCCAATTAGGATGGCTCAGGCAGGTAGTCGTCCGCATCCTTCATAGCGACGGCTCACGCTAGTGGATCCAGTTTTTATAAAATTCTACTTGCGGTGGTTGACTTAAATCGATAAGATAGCCGTTGACCACCGCGTATTTTAGTGAAACACCATCCCCTAAAAAGAAATTGCTCGTTCCCGTCAACACAATGGCCGGTGTAGGTACAAATTCATTATGTGCAGAAACTACTAGCGGAAGTTGATGCAAACGATCCTGTCCTCTGGACCCTACTTGTATAGCAATATACCCCTCTTTCAGCAATGCCCAAGCCTTGTTCATACTTACCGCCTCCACCGTGGGAAAGACTTGCGGATATACCTTACCCTGCACAAATCTTAAACCATTGGCATCCAGCTCATCGTAACCGTAAGTTCCTTCAAGATCACCAATATCTTCTACCCAGCCGCGTACGCAATAATCCCTTTCCACCGTCAGTTCAGCACGACGAAGTGCGATATCCGTCTTGAGAGGCACACTATCGGTACCTAGATCCAAATGCCGTATCACCACATCATGCAATTGCGAAGCGTTAAAAGGAATCTTATCGTAAGCTTTATAGTCATATTTCTTGTAGGACCCTTGTGCGATTTCTAAGAGTGCATTTAAGATAATAGCAAAATTAAAGCGTCGGATTTCCTGCTTCTCTGGATCGCCTTTTAAGCCCCCCGATTCAATTAACACCGTGCTTGCACCCCAGGCCTGAAAATTATCACCGAAGCCTCTAGGCGAATAGGTATCATCATACTTGGCTACCGCGTCAGGCACATACTGTTGTAAAAGATCGTTCATCCCCACGATCAGCTGCATCGCTCCCTTACGCACATCATTCACTTCCCGCTCCACATTATAAGCCGGAGCCAGCATCGCTACCGTCACCGGATTTTTTGTACCGGGAACATTGTAGTAAATGCTTTGGTCGTGTAGGTTAAAAGCATAATTCGGCTTAATTTCCTTTCCCATTTGACGCAGCAAAGCGGCTTCCATCGTATGATTGGCCCGAGCATCCCGATTCAAATCGATATACTGTGCATTGCGCCGAATAAAACGCTCCGCCCCATCCGGATTGAGCATCGGAATAAAGTGTATGGTTAAATTATTCTCCAAACAAGCACGGATAGTGTCAAACCCATCCCCTTTACCTTCGAGAAAATTAAAAATATCAAACAAAGCCATCGTTGCCGTAGGCTCATCACCATGCATCTGCGACCAGAGCATAACTTTTTTCTCCCCCTTACCAAATCTTAACTTGTAGATGGCGCGATTTTCAGATGACTTTCCAAGCTCGTTAACCTCCAAGACGCCACTCTCGGCATGCATGCGCACCAAGTCTACCACATCTTGATGCTTAAAACGTCTATTAATTAGCGCATCTTCTCGGTACTTGTTATGTAAGTTATTATAAGCGGTTGTATCCAAGGTGATAGCCTCAGCATAAGCATCAGATTCGCCGATAATCGTATGTTGATTGCAAGATTGCAGACTTGCCCATACACCTAATAGCAATACGGTCCTTATCATCTCGTAACTCCTTTCTGTACCTAATATTCGTCCCTTGCACCCGGCTAACGGTGTTGTTTAGCGATTAAACAACAAGCGGTGCCCGGTATCTACTTCAATAATCTTGCCATCTGAATAAGCGACGTTTCCAGACACCAAAGTATGGATGATAGTAGACGAAAAAGTATGACCTTCGAACGGCGACCAGCCACACTTAGATAGAATATTGTCTTTCGAAACCGTATACGGGCGATCCAAATCAACCAACACCAAGTCAGCCCAATATCCCTCCCGAATGAATCCCCTACCCTCTATCTGAAACAGGTCTGCTGTATTGTGTGCTGTTTTCTGCACCAACTGTTCCAACGTCATTTTTCCTTGTTTCACAAAATCTAACAGTGCCTGTAGCGCATGTTGCACCAACGGACCACCTGAAGGAGCCTGCGCATAAGGTTTCAATTTTTCTTCGAGCGTATGCGGTGCGTGATCCGTTGCTATCACATCGATATGCCCGTCTAACACCCCTTGAAAAACACCTTCCCGATCTTCAGCCGTTTTCACTGCCGGATTCCATTTAATGAAGTTTCCCTTACTTTCATAATCTACATCCGAAAACCACAAATGGTGCACACAGGCCTCGGCTGTAATCTTCTTCTCCCGTAGCGGTATCGAATTATCAAAAAGACTAACTTCCTTCGCCGTCGAAACGTGTAAGATATGCAAACGGGCATTATGTTTTTTTGCTAGCGCAACCGCCTTCGACGACGATAAATAACAAGCCTCCGCTGTCCGTATAAGCGGATGCATTGCAGGCTGAAGCCCCTCTTCGCCGTATTTGTCCTTAAAAATCTGTAAATTTTGTTGCACCGTCGCCTCATCTTCACAATGTACCGCAATCAGTGTCGGTGCCTCCGCGAAAATTTTCTCCAGCGTTGTCTCATTGTCCACCAACATATTACCTGTAGAGGAACCCATAAAAATCTTGATCCCACATACGTCACGCGGATTCGTCTTCAATACTTCCTGCAGATTATCATTGGCCGCCCCCATAAAGAACGAATAGTTTGCCAGTGATTTCTCCGCCGCAATATCATATTTATCCTGCAATAACCGCTGCGTCAAAGTATTCGGAACGGTATTCGGCATTTCCATAAAAGAAGTCGTTCCTCCGGCCACTGCCGCACGGCTTTCATGCCAAATATCCGCTTTGTACGTTAAACCCGGTTCGCGGAAATGCACCTGATCATCGATTAGCCCCGGTAATAGATACAATCCCTTTGCATCGATCGTTTGATCCGCCGGATGATTAATTTCCTCGGCGATCATCTCTATACGCCCATTACTAATGTATACATCGCTCAAAAACGTCTTACCTTCGTTGACAATTTGTGCAGATTTAATAAGAATTGATGACATTTTTTCTTAATAAGAATGTTTTATTGAATTACCTATCGACTTCTCCCAGTACAATATCGATAGAACCTAAAATCGCAATTAAATCAGCTATCAGCTGTCCTTTTCCTAACTCAGGCAATACCGAAAGATTGTTAAAGCTTGGTCCGCGCGCTTTAACACGCCGCGGCACGTCCGTTTTCTCCTGCGTAATAAAATGAAAGCCCAGCTCCCCTTTAGGATTCTCCGCCCGGACATAATATTCCTGCGCTTTCAGGTTAACCTTTTTCGGAACTAAGCCACGAGGATCGAAATCAGGCGTGCGTTTAAAATCTAGCTGAAGCCGCTGCAGACATTGTTCGATAATCTTCACCGATTCTTTCACCTCATCCACCCGCACCTTATATCGGTCCCAACAATCGCCCAGCGTCCCCATTTCGCCTTTCCCTACGGGGATCTCGAAATCCAATTCCGGATAAACGCTATAACCATCCACCCGCCGCAAATCCCATTTGATTCCCGAAGCACGCAGCATCGGGCCACTACAACCATAGTTTATAGCCACATCAGCAGGCAAAGCACCTATATTAGCCGTCCGCGAAATAAATATCTGGTTATTAGAAAGCAGATCATCCAACTCCACCAGTTTCGGTTTAAAGTATTCGACAAATTCCTGACAACGTGCCTCAAACCCGACGGGCAAATCGTAAAACAAACCTCCTACCCATATATAATTATAGAGCATACGCGATCCCGAAGCCCATTCCAGCATATTCATGATATGCTCCCGATCCCGAAAACACCACATAAAAGGCGTAAACGCACCGATGTCAATCCCATATGTACCGATCGCAATCAAATGGGAAGCAATACGGTTAAGTTCACAGACCAGTACTCGAATGTATTCCACGCGCTTAGGCAATTTATCCGCGATCTTCAGCATTCGCTCCACCCCCATTACAAAAGCATGGCTATTGTTCATGGACGAGAGGTAATCTAACCTATCCGTAAACGGAATTGTTTTCCCGTAATTCATAGACTCCGCATGTTTATCAAAACAGCGATGCAAGTAACCCAAATGCGGGATGATATCTTTCACCACCTCACCGTCCGTAATGAGTTCCAGGCGCAGCACTCCATGTGTAGAAGGGTGCTGCGGCCCCATATTAATCACCATTTCCTGGGAGGTTATCGAGGCAATCTTCTTCTTATAATTTTCGAGTCCTTCGGTATAACGCGTCATTTTTCTCTATTTAATAGCTATTCCGTGATAGGTTTCCGCATCCTCATAATCCTTACGCAATGGATACCCTTGCCAATCATCCGGCAATAAGATCCGTCTTAAATCCGGATGACCGGTAAAAAACACCCCCATCAGGTCGAATGCTTCGCGCTCATGCCATTCAGCTGTCCGCCATACGGAAGCCACAGAGGGCACCTCCGGCAAATTATCCGACCGGCGATCGTTCTCCACCTCCACCTTGAGTGTAAGTTGGGTTTGGTAAGGAATAGAAGCCAAGTGATACACCACAGCAAACCGCGCATCAGGGTGGTAATCTACCGCTGAAATATTAGAAAGGAAATCGAAATAATACCCCGCTGTATCACGTAGCAAAAACGCTATCTCTACCAGGCTCTCCGCCTGAAGTACGAGAATCGGTTGCAGGTGTTCCTCCTCTACGCGAACAATAGCTTGCTCACCAATATTTGCAATTATTAAATCTTTTACTTTTGTTATCATGTACTACGGTGCTAATCGTTGTATAATCCATTCTTCTTTCTGAAAGACATATTCAATACGGTCGTGTAGACGACTGCTTCTTCCTTGCCAAAACTCCATGCGTACCGGACGGACCAAATATCCTCCCCAGAACACTGGTCGTTCTATAGTTCCGTCCTCTCCATATGCAGCAAGCAACTCCTCCACCCGTGTCTCCAATATTTTTCGGTCCGCTATCACCTTACTCTGCGGCGACGCTATCGCCCCGATACGGCTACCTCTAGGTCGAGACGCAAAATATTCGTCCGAATCCGCCTGCGTCAGCTTCTCAACATAGCCCACGATACGTACCTGCCGCTGTAGTTCCGGCCAAAAAAACAAAAGACTGACCTTATTGTGTGCAGCGATGTCCTCGCCCTTTTTACTGTGATAGTTCGTGAAAAAACTAAAACCTTCTGGCTTGATATCTTTCAACAGAACCACCCTACTAGAAGGAAAACTATCTTCGCCCACCGTGGACAGCACCATCGCATTGGGTTCGACAACTTCCGCATGACGCGCGTCAGCAAACCAACGTTGAAACTGCTCGATGGGATTGGATAGTACATCTTTCTCATCCAATTTATACTTACAATAATCTTCCCGTATAGCGGCAATATCTTTATGGATAATGGACATGGAATAGTATGTTGATGCGAACACAAACTTAATCAAAAGCGGTGGGATTCACACTTTTTTAACCGCAAAAAAAATAATATCGAGGACATTCAGATTGAAGTTCAGTTTGAACAAGATACCGTTTGGCTTACACAAAAATAGATGGCAGAATTATTCGGTAGAAATAGGGTTACAATTACACAGCATATTGGAAATATTTTTAAAGAGGGTGAATTAGATGAAATAGTGGTATGTAAGGATTTCTTACATACCACTCGACACGGTGCAATACAAGGGAAAACGCAAGACAAAGCAAATAGAATTGCTGTTGTTCTAAATATCAGTAAATCGAAGAACCGACCAAAGGAAGCTCATAAAAATAAACACTTATCGATAATGAAAGCAAATTTTCACCCCAATGCCACTTTATAGGATTACGCGAGTAAATTCCATATCTAGCGGCGTAAATTGTGTTTTATTATAAAATAGCGTATCTTGAAACAGGTTTTAGAAGAAATATCCAGGTTATGTTCAATACCCATACCCCTCAAAAAGGAAGTTTACTACTCTCGGAACCCTTTATGTTAGATAATAACTTCGAGCGGTCGGTTATTTTATTATGCGAGCATGATGCGCAGGAAGGCACAATGGGTGTCGTCGTCAATAACCGCTCCTCGTTGGTCTTATCCGATGTTATACCCGATGTCGAAAATGAGCAATTCCCCCTATATATCGGCGGACCAGTGGGCGTAGAAGCCCTATTTTTCTTACATAAGGTACCGGAGAAGATTGAAGGCGGAGTCGAGTTAGTTGACGGTATTTATTTTGGCGGCGAATTTGAAAAGGCACGCTTTCTCATCAACGACAACCTTATTCAACCCACCGAAATTAAATTTATAATCGGTTACGCCGGTTGGACAGTCGGTCAATTAGAAGGCGAGATAGATCAAAATAGCTGGGCGGTACATAACAAATTTCCGAGCGATCTACTCTTGCTCCAAGACGGTGAAGACTTATGGAAGCAAGCCTTAATCAGCCTAGGCCCTAAGTACGCTCACGTCGCGAACTTCCCAAGAAGCCCCGATCTGAATTAGCGCTTTGCTCCTTCTCGCGCTGGCATGTTTTTCATTTTTCAGCAAACGTTGTCGCCATAGCATCGTTCTATCTATGTAGAAACAAACAATTGCATAGAAAAAAACAAGCATGATGACAGAAGAATTAGCTCGCCTTTCACAAAGTATGCCTGTATGGCTATGGAATATCATCCTCATTTTATTTTCCATCTTCACGGGTATTCTCATCAAAATGATCCTGTTACCCCTTGTACGTAAAGAAGCTATTGCCCAATCCTCCTATTCCTTTTTTCGATCGTTTATTCGCCATTTCAATAAAATACTAGGCCTTTTTATTCCGCTGATCGTTTTTAGCAGCCTTCTTCCCTTTTCCCGGTTTAATCCTGCTACCCTTACGGTGGTAAGTAAGATCGTCGAGATCCTATTAATAGCTTCCTTCGCAATTTTATTAGTACGTACCGTGAGGATGTTTGAAGATTACCTGTATCACCGCTTTGACGTAAACAAAGAAAACAACTTACGAGAACGAAAAATAAGAACCCAGATCGTGTTCATACGTAAACTGATCAATACCATCATTATCATCGTGGCTATTGCCATTGCCCTCCTAAGTTTCGAAAGTATGCAAAAAATCGGCGCAGGTTTACTGACCGGAGTCGGGGTCGGCGGTATCATTATCGGTTTTGCTGCTCAAAAATCGCTCGGAAATCTATTAGCAGGCTTTCAAATTGCCTTTACCCAGCCTCTTCGCATGGACGATGTGCTTATTGTGGAAGGCGAATGGGGCCGTGTAGAAGAAATCAATTTAACCTATGTAGTCGTTAATATCTGGGACAAACGCCGGCTGGTACTACCCATAAACTATTTTATAGAAAAACCTTTCCAAAATTGGACACGAAATACCGCAGAGATTTTAGGTACAGTATTCATTTACGTCGATTTCTCCGTACCTGTACAGCAACTGCGCGATAAACTTACCGAACTGCTGACCGGTCATCCGCTATGGGACGGCCAGGTAAACGTCCTGCAGGTAACTGACTTTAAGGAGCGAACCATGGAGATACGATGCCTGATGAGCTGTCGGAACTCCGGCCACGCTTTCGATCTTCGTTGTTATGTACGGGAACAGATGATTGACTATATAAAACATCAATTTCCAGAGAGCCTGTCTAAAACCCGTGTCTCGCTGGACTCCACTAGCACAGGCCATGTCGACCAACAGCTAAAAATGTAACAAAGCAGCCTGAGCGATCCCCTCCTATTGGGAAATGCGCCAAATCTCGTCGAGCGAAACCACCTTATCTGGCTCCCGAAATGCAAAAAACGATGCCAACATGGCCTTTGCCAGCCTATCCGTTGCGATCGGTGCATAACGTTTGAACAGACCTAACGCATTACTAAATTTCAGTAAATGAATGAATATTTTTTCACCCAATCGATCCGAATTAGGACGCTCGATGCCGCCGGGCTGCACGATCACCAACTGCAGAAAGCCCAACTTCCGTATATTTCGCTCTAGTGTCCCCTTCATTTTATTATAAAAGAACGATGCGTCTTCGTGGGCGCCTACCGCAGAGAGGAGCACAAAACTCTTCACGCCATTTTCTTTGGCCAGTGAAGCAAACGCCAGCTGATAATCATGATCGACCCGCCATTGTGCCTCCTTACTTCCCGCCGCCTTGAGCGTAGTACCCAAACAGGAAAATGCCACATCCCCTTGTATGTAATGCTTATAATCTTCTAAATGCTCAAAATCAACCACCACCTCCGTCAGCCGCTCCCGTTTTCCGAAAAAAGGCTTGCGGAGTAAAACCAGTACTTCTTCAAATCGAGAATCTTCCAGAAGCTGGCTGACTAACTCTCGTCCCGTCGCGCCCGACCCACCAATAACCACTGCTTTCATGATATCTTGATAAATGCTACGTACATACCCAAATATAAGGCTTTTAAATAGCTTTATTCCCCCCAAACTGTACCTTATAAAATTTGGCGCCAAATAAAAATATCACGATATAACAGCCTATCGGCAAGTAATACGCCATTGCAATATCCGTATCTGCTACCAATCCCATGAAAAATGGAAATACGGCAGCACCCGCAACCCCCATAGAGATAAACGAAGAAGCCTGCTGCGTATGTCCGCCAAGATTTTTAAGCCCTAAACTAAAAATTGTTGGAAACATGATACTAAAGAAGAAATTGACGGACAGTAAGGCCGCAAACGAAATCCAACCCCACCCCTGCGCCACAACAAGACACATCAATATATTAGCCAACGCAAATATAGCCAACAACTTATTGGCCGCAATGTACCGCATCAAGAAAGTGCCCACAAAACGCCCCAACAACATCATCCCCATAAAAAGCACTAGATAGCTCCCAGCTTTTTCATCAGAAAAGCCCATTACTTCGTGCCCGTAGTTGATAAAGAATGCCCAAGTTCCCCCTTGTGCCGCGACGTTAAAAAACTGCGCTATCACGGCCCAAACAAAATGTCGGTGCTGGAAGAGTTTCTTCTCCGGAGCTACATCAATATTAACGGCATCCAGATCAACCTCTTCGGCAGCTTTATGCGGATCCATTAAGTTTGGAATTTTTATAAACGAAAAACATACCGCAATCAAAATGATCACGGCACCTATTCCTAGGTAAAGATTTTTAACAGCATCCAAACCTTCCGTTGGCACATTATAACTTCCCCGAAGTAAAAAATACGTACCCAACGCCGGACCAATCATCGAACCTACAGCATTGAATGCCTGTGCAAAATTGACTCTCCTGTCGCTACTTCGCTGATCTCCTAAGGCCGCCATAAAAGGGTGAGCTACTGTTTCCAATGTTGCCAAACCACAGCCTAGAACAAACAACGCAATCCTAAAAAAACTAAATGATTGCGCCTCGGCCGCCGGTATAAAAAGAAACGATCCCGCAGCAAATAAGATAAGACCTAAAAGCACCCCATATTTATAACCAAATTTTTTCATAAACATCCCAGCAGGGATACTCATAATAAAATAAGCACCAAATATAGAGAACTGCACAAGTCCCGAATCCGCTTTCGAGACATTTAAAACCGTTTGAAAATGCTTGTTCAACACGTCGCCCATCGTAATGGCAATGCCCCAAAACATGAATAAAGACGTCACGAACACGAGCGTGAGCATATACTTTTTCTCGGTAAACGATATTTTCGCTTTCATTAATTATTTGTCGGTTTATAGAACGGTTCATTCCGTCGATGATAGTTTTTGGTTGTTTAATGTTCACAATGGTATTCGCGAAAAAAAACGCTTTACAATTATATAAAACGTTTTCGCAAAATCAAACAAGTGTTTAGATCAATTCGTAAAATCCCCCTACCATTCGGCTTGGCGCACGATACATTGCCGGTATTTTACTCCCCCTTCTACCCGGCGGTAAAATTGTCGAATAAAATCCATAGCGCAAGGAGTTCTTGACCTTGCATTTGGTACGATTTCCTTATCTTTACGGCATGAGTAACAATGATATCATGAAAAAGCTCCGCGTAGCTTTAAAATTTACGGACGACGACATCATTAAAGTGTTATCACTCGTGGATTTCCGGATTTCAAAAACGGAGTTGGGCGCAATATTCCGCAAAGACGACCACCCTAATTTTAAGCCCTGCGGCGACCAAATACTCCGAAATTTTCTTAATGGCCTAATTATTTATAAACGCGGCCAACGGCCGGACAATCGCTCGAAGACGTAGATCGACCTTACCACTGTGCCCGTTCATACTGTACCGGCCAGTCTATGTTTACTTTCAATTCATGCGCGGCACGTAGGGGAAAATGCGGATCTCTTAATAATTCGCGGGCAATCATAATCAAATCTGCTTCTCCATTCACTAAAATAGATTCTGCTTGGACGGCATTGGTAATCAATCCCGCCGTGGAAGTCAGAGCACCTGTCTCCCTTTTTACTTTCGCTGCAAACGGCGTCTGGTAGGCCGGTCCGACGGCTATCTTTTGATGCGTGACCAGACCACCGCTTGTTACATCCATAACATCCACACCACGAGCTTTTAAAACCGCTGCCAGCGCAACCGCATCATCTGCAGACCACCCACCGTCCGCCCAATCTGAACCCGGAATTCGTACAAACAAAGGCAATTGTTGCGGCAACACGGTTTGTACCTCTGCGATCACCTCCAACAATAAACGGATTCTATTTTCAAAACTTCCTCCGTATGCATCCGTACGCTGGTTACTCAACGGAGAAAGAAACTGATGCAGTAAGTATCCGTGCGATGCGTGAATTTCAATTACCTCGAAACCCGCCTTAACAGCTCTTTCCGTAGCCGATTTGAAATCGGCAATAACTTTCTCGATACCCGTCTCATCTAAAGCTATCGGATGCGGATAATTATCCGCAAAAGGGATTGCGGTAGGCGCAACCGTCTGCCAACCTCCGTCTTCGGGTTTCACCTCATCACGTCCCTCCCAAGGCACCATGGTACTCGCTTTTCGGCCGGCATGCGCCAATTGAATACCTGGTACTGCCCCGTGCTGTTTTATAAAGGCATTAATCTGTGCCAGTTTAATAATATGCTCATCGTTCCACAATCCCAAATCTGCTGGCGAAATCCTCGCCTCGGGCGAGATCCCCGTCGCTTCTGCCACGATCAGTGCGGCACCACCTACCGCAAAACCACCTAGATGTACCAAATGCCAGTCGTTCGCAAAGCCATCTACAGCCGTATATTGACACATAGGTGAAACAACAATCCGGTTCTTTAACGTAATACCCTTTATCGTGATTGGAGAAAATAATATAGCCATATCGTTATCTAAATCTAATACAAAAAATTCATCGATTTCCCAATATCCCGAAGTTACACACAACCCTATGCTTTACCAAGTCGAAAAAATTCTTATTTTTAAACATCATAAGTTCGACATCATCAAAAAACACCCACATATACTATGGTTACGGCACTCGTTGTTATCGCTATCCTTTTAATTATAGTCAGTGTATTGCCTTTCGTCCAACATCAGCACTGGGTGTTTCGTGTGGCAGAATTTATTAAAATCCAGCTACTTTTTCTACAACTTTTCGTTTTCGGTCTTACACTGATCTACGTGCAGGGGCATCCTTGGCTTTGGGGTGTACAAGCCGTTCAGTTTGCTTTGATCGTATATCACATATACATCCTTATGCGGTATACAAAGTTTTGGAGGCAGCAACATGTCAAAAAAACAAGCGCTAGTTCTGGAAGTGTAAAAATCGTTTCCTGCAATATTTATCAATACAATACCGAATACCAGCGTTTTATTTCACTTATCCGCCGTGAGCATCCGGATATTTTCGTTACCATGGAGAGCAATGCTGATTGGGAGCAAGCTATGCGCTGTTTAGAGAAAGATTATCCATTCCAGGAAAAGGTCACACTCGAAAACACCTATGGCATGCATTTTTACACCAAATTAAAAGTTCATCGTCTCCAAACCCATTATTTCGTGGCAGATGATATCCCAAGCATAGAAGCCGAGCTCGAAACTCGGGACGGCCAACGATTCGCATTCTTCGCTGTGCACCCTCCTCCCCCTAGTCCGACCGAAGAAGAAAATTCTAAAGAAAGAGACGGAGACTTACTTTCCGTGGCCAAAAAAGTCCGAAAGCTTCGTTTACCTGTACTGGTTACAGGTGATTTTAATAATGTAGCTTGGGCAAAATCCTCCATTCTATTTAAGAAAACCAGCGAGCTGATTGATGCACGTATCGGTCGCGGCATATTATCTACCTTTCACGCCAAATATTGGTTTTTTAGGGTACCCTTAGATCTTTTATTCCATAGTACAACCATCTTTATTGACAAACTATTCATTTATCCATCAGTCGGATCCGATCATTTCCCTATAGGTTGCACCTTCCACATCGAACCCCGATCAAAAGAGCAGGAAGAAGACGTCAAACATCTAGAAAACGGCGAGATGCAGGAAGTGAATGAACTTATTGAAGAAGGGAAAGTGGAAGAGAGCGATAATCGATAGTATTAAAACACCTTTACACACTTCGTGGGATGATACCCTGCTAGAAGTGATCACTAATAGCCCGGCGGTGATCACTTTTGCCTGTTAAGTGACCACAATTAGTCTGACAGTGAACACCTTTGCAACGTAAGTGATCACAAATAGTCCAACAGTGAACACATCCGCAGCGTAAGTGATCACAATTAGTCCAGCAGTGAAC
The DNA here is from genome assembly GCF_020687765.1 of Sphingobacterium sp. FBM7-1. Taxonomy (GTDB): domain Bacteria; phylum Bacteroidota; class Bacteroidia; order Sphingobacteriales; family Sphingobacteriaceae; genus Sphingobacterium. The sequence continues at coordinate 795,855 of NZ_JAJEWJ010000001.1, forward strand.
ACACCTGCAGCGTAAGTGATCGCAATTAGTCCAGCAGTGAACACATCTGCAGCGTAAGTGATCACAATTAGTCCAGCAGTGAACACATCTGCAGCGTAAGTGATCACAATTAGTCCAGCAGTGAACACATCTGCAGCATAAGTGATCACAATTAGTCCAGCAGTGAACACATCTGCAGCGTAAGTGATCACAATTAGTCCAGCAGTGAACACATCTGCAGCATAAGTGATCACAATTAGTCCAGCAGTGAACACATCTGCAGCGTAAGTGATCACAATTAGTCCAGCAGTGAACACATCTGCAGCATAAGTGATCACAATTAGTCCAGCAGTGAACACATCTGCAGCATAAGTGATCACTGACAGGAAACTTTCTGACCGATTCTAATCTGTAACAGAATGAGTTAGATATTTGCATCTTCGTTTCCAAATAACAAAACGACCGTTATGATTATAAACAAATCTTTTCAAAATTTCACCCTGTTGGTAATTTTTCAAATTAGTACCACATTCTTCTATACAGCCGCCGGGCAGACTGTCACGACAAACCCAATTTTGATGCAGCCCGCGCATTTGAAAACGGAGGTAAATCCAGACACCCGCTTAATATTAACCTTCCCCGACAACTTTAAGCTGCATAATGAAGGGCAGATAAGAATATACGACGCTACGACCGACCCGATCCGGCACTTTCGGGAGGAAGCCATAGTTTACGGGCGGTATTAGCAGCCGATCATTCGAACAATATTCATATCGCTAATTTGACTTTACGCTCGCTAGGGGAAAAACCGGCACAGGCAGAAGCCCTGCTGATCATTGGGGACAAAAATATCGTTAGTCATGTTAATATAGAAGGATCTGGAGATGCATTACAAGCCACCGGTAGGATTTATGTAACCGATTCAAAAATACAGGGCTTTGGAGATAACGTATTGGGCTATGGTGCTGTATTTTTTAACAGTTGCGATTTCGTATCCACTTACGGTCCCCACCTTTGGGTTAGAAATACACAAGCCAATCACGGCAATGTCTTGCTAAACTGTCAGTTGCGAACGATCGGAGATATTGAAACTACCATCGCCCGGCCGCCTGATAGCAATGGAAAAACTTATCCATTTGTGGAGGCCGTTCTGATCGATTGTAAATTGGACGGCATCACAGCCGAGGGTTGGGGCAAAGTTGCAGACGTAACTGATCACATCCGTTATTGGGAATTTAACAGTTCCACGTTCGACGGAAAGCCCGTGGACCTTAGTAAGCGACACCCTGCTTCCCGCCAATTAGACAGGGAAAAAGACGCAGAATTGATTGCAAACTATCGTCGCCCTGAATTTATTCTGAAAGGCTGGTCACCAAAACTTGAAACCATGTATTTTCAGGCGCCCAACGCGCGGTAAAGCCCGCACTGAAAACCGATTGCACTAAAAATATACTGAACTATTGATCTTTTTCATCAGTTCCGGGAACGCTTGTCGGAACCAGACGGTATACCGCATGGGTTGCGCTTTAATGGCTACTAGAATTTGGTCGGGTTGCGCCCACTTATACGCTTTTACTTCATCCGGGTTGATCACGGGGTTTTCATTCGCACAACCCACAAAAACATAATCCAGTTCGTGTTCGATAAGATTATTTTCTACGCGCTCCTTATATATAAACGAATAAATCAACTTTAACTGACTCTTTATCCCCATTTCGTAATCGAGCCGCTCTACCGCTGCGGAAGAGACATCCTCTTCCCATTGCGGATGCGAACAACAGGTATTAGTCCATAGCCCCCCTCCGTGATATTTGTGATCTGCACGCTGCTGCAACAACAGCTCGCCTTTATCATTAAAGATAAACACAGAAAATGCACGGTGCAGCTGCCCTTGTTCATGTGCAGCAAGCTTCTCCATAATAGCCAGTGCATTGTCCTTTTCATCGACCAGTACGACGTTATTACGTTCCATCTTGTTCTAATTTACAGGTTATTGTTTATGTTTCTTGTAAGGCTTTTCCATACATTTCCAAAGCCCGATTTCTTGCAAAAGCATGTTCGACTATAGGCTTAGGATACGCGGCGGTACCCCAATCCGGTAGCCATTTATTAATATAAACAAAGCCTTTATCGAATTTATTCATTTGTATTGTCGGATTAAATACCCGGAAATAGGGCGCAGCATCACAACCTGAGCCGGCTGCCCACTGCCAGTTCCCATTATTTGCTGCTAGTTCGTAGTCATTCAGCTTCTGCGCAAAATACGCTTCTCCCCAACGCCAATCTATCAATAGATGCTTACACAAGAAACTAGCCGCAATCATGCGTACCCGGTTATGCATATTGCCGGTCTGGTTCAATTCTCGCATACCGGCATCGACGAAGGGATACCCGGTTTTACCTTCGCACCAACGTTCAAATGCTTCTTCATCATTTCGCCACGGAATTGCGTCGTATTTTGCTTTGAACGACTGTTGCACCACCCGCGGAAAATGATACAAGATCTGTATAAAAAACTCTCGCCAGATCAGCTCGTTTAACCAAACGACACTATGCTGCAGGGCGAAGGCCACGCATTGGCGTACACTGATGGTGCCGAACCGAAGTGCCATACCGAGCCGCGTTGTACCCTCCTTAGCCGGATAATCACGCCACGTATCGTATGCGCGGACGATCCGTTCGTCTAGCTTAGGAAACTCAAAAGTCAAGTCTGTTTTTTCAAATCCAATTTTTTCCAAGGACGGAATAGGGATATATTCCTGTTGCAAAAAATTACTGTAATCGGGATGATACACGCGGTAGTCTGCCACATCCAATCGTTCTTTCCATTTCTTCGCATAAGGGGTGTAAACGGTGTAAGGAGATCCGTCGTTTTTCAAGATGTTAGCTTTTTCGAAGATTACATGATCTTTAAAGCTGCGGAATGGAATATCTTTCTGCCTAAAATAGGTATATATAGCCGTATCCCGTGCGATAGTTTGAGGTTCGTAATCTCGATTGCAGTAAACCGCCTGCAAATCATATTTTCTTTCGAGCAACTGGAAAATTTCTATTGGGTCGCCCTGAAAAGTCTGCAAACAGGTGCCAACCGCTTGCAGCTGCTGTTGGAGCTGCGTAAGTGCCTGATGGATATAATCTACTCGCCGATCTTGTTGGTTAGCCAGCCTGCTCAAAATATTGTTATCGAATATAAAAATAGGCAGGACAGAACCACCAGCCGACAGGGCATGATATAAGCCGACGTTATCTTTTAGACGCAAATCCCGGCGAAACCAAAAAACCGAAACCTTATTTATCATGCTGAAGTGTAGGGCGATACCGTTTGAAAGCGTTTAAAAAAATAAAGAACTAAAAGGAACTGTGTATAACCATAAACCCCATCTTCGATGGGTATGGTTCCTAAGCGTATCCCCAAAAAATCCCCGGGATTGTAATTAACGATCGGATTTTCCAACCCCGTACCGGTTAACACCCCATTGACTGGGAAAAATCCGAGCATCAGCACGGTAAACACGAGCGAAGCTTTCCCGATCCAGCTGGCTCGGGCAATAAAATGCAGATAGATTAGCGTTGCCAACGTGCTTACCGCTGTCACCAAGGTATAGATTTTATCATAATGTAACAGGGCCACGACTGCACATACCACTACACTCATAAAAACGATCATATTATTAAAGCCCGCTAAGCCATCTAGCTTAAAAAATTTATCAAAACAGAAATAAGTAAATACGCATGAAAAAGGAATGCAGATAAAAAACAACCACTCTTCTAACGGTAGGCCGGCGATAACGAGGCCTAGGGTATAATCCGTATTGAACCACCACACACCACGGGCGGTAAACCAGACATCCCAGGTAATAAAAGGTATTGCAACTAAGAGCCCTGCTTTTAGAAAAGCAGGGAAATGTCGGTCAAAACGAATGCGTCGATCAAAAGATGCTATGAAACAAATAATAACCGTTAAAAATAGTACTAATGCGTAGGTATATTTCATCATTTTTTGGCGTACTGAAAATAGGTCTTAAAATATTTGAACGGCACATATAAAAATCCGAAGCATTCCCCATTTTCTTTACCTATATGTTTATGATGCTGCTTATGGGCACGCCGAAGGGCTAGGAAATAAGGATTTTGGGTATGGGTAAAATATTTTAGTCGTTGATGGATAAAAATATCATGAACGAAAAAATATGCCATTCCATATACCATGATACCTACTCCGATGTAAAATAGATAGTTAAAATTTGCTAATGAGCCGAAATACATTAGCGCGATCGTAGGAATGGCAAAGATGACAAAGAAATAATCATTTTTTTCGAGTACACCGGTATGACTATGGTCATGGTGATCTTTATGCAACACCCATAGAAAACCATGCATCACGTATTTATGGATGATCCACGTGGCACCCTCCATAAGTATAAACGTGCCTAATGCAATTAAAAAATTCATATTAGTGTGGTTTAAATGTGTTTCTGTTCTCTTGTTGCTTCATAGACTGGCCATCTTATAGCGCAGATAACTTTTGAAAGCTACAAATGCTTTTTCTGAGTTAGGAACCCTAACCCGTTCGCTTAATATCTCATGGGACGATTTCCGCTTTATCTTTTGGAATAAGGACAAGTAATATTTGTAGGCGAGGTAAACGCCGAACATCGACGAACTCGGGAGCTTCTTGATACCGATTAACGCCTCCTTAAATTCTGCTTCAATTTCTTTTTCAATCTGGTATTTTACCGTGTTATCAAATACCGCCATGTCAATATTTGGAAAATACGTTCTACCTAAGACCAGGTAATCGTCCTTCAGATCTCTTAAAAAATTTATTTTCTGGAATGCAGACCCTAGCTTCATGGCATAGGGCTTTAATTCTTGGTATTTTTCGTTGTCGCCATTGGTGAAAACTTGCAGACACATTAAACCGACCACTTCTGCCGATCCGAAAATATACTCCTTATATAAGTCCGAATTATAATCTACCTTTTGCAAGTCCATCTCCATGCTGTGCAGAAACTGGTTAATCAAACGCCGATCAATGCTATAGCGGCTCACCGTTTCCTGAAAGGATTGTAAAATGGGATTCAAGGATATACCGTCGCTCAAGGCATCTTCCGTCTCTTTCTTTAGGCGTTTCAATAACTTCTCTTTATCGTATCCGTGAAAACTATCCACGATTTCATCGGCCAGTCTAACATACCCGTAGATGGCGTAGATTGCTGACCGGATAGACGGTTTTAACGCTAAGATACCAAGCGAAAAACTTGTACTGTATTTTTCAGTCGTTATTTTGCTCACCGAATAGGAAAGCTCGTCAAAAAGCTGTTTCATAATACCTCGCTTTATCTTTGTTTATCTATTTCCCTCGCTGCAATTTTCCCGGATATAATCGACGGTGGAACGCCCGGACCGGGGACCGTCAACTGACCGGTATACCATAAGTTTTTCAATTTTTTATTGCTGATTTTCGGCTTTAAAACAGCAGTTTGGCTTAAAGTATTTGCCAAACCGTAGGCATTGCCACCGTAAGCATTATAATCTGTTCGAAAATCCTGAACACAATAACTTCGCTTATATTCAATTTTTGAACGTAAATCACTCAGACCAATATGCTTTTCGATTCTGGAGAGCATTTCGGTTAAATATTTTTCCCGTATGCTCTCGTCGTCCGCAATATCCGTAGCCAAAGGCATCAAGAGAAATAGATTTTCTTTGCCTATCGGTGCCATTGCTTTATCAGTTTTAGAAGGACAGCATACATAAAACAAGGGCTTCTCCGGCCATTTCTTCTCCTGGTAGATACAATCGATATGATCATCCAACGGATGTTCAAAAAAGAGTGTATGATGTTTTAATTTCGGCAGGGTTTGGTTGATACCCAAGTAATAAATCAAGCTAGAGGGAGCAAATACCCTGCTCTCCCAATAAGCGTCTGTATAGTTTCTGTATGCGTCGTCTAATAGGCTTTCCGTATGATGATAATCGGAAGAGGCAACAACCGCATCGAAAGCGTACGTTGCACCATTGATCGTTAAATCGGTTACCTTTCCCTTTTTGGCATGTATCCGTTCAACATTCTTATGAAAGTGAAACTGTACACCCTGCTTTTCCGCAACAGCCTTCATGGCGAGGACCAACTGATAAAAACCGCCCTGTGGATAATGTGTTCCGAGGGCATATCCGCCGTAATTCATCAGACTATATAAGGCGGGAATCTGTTTGGGCGAAGCTCCCAAAAAAATAACCGGAAACTCCATTAAGGTCCGTAACTTCGTCGTTTTGAAATAAGTGGCCACATAAGTCCTGAAATTTGTTAACAGATCCAATTTCCATGCACTTTTCAGCGTCGTAATGGACACGAACTCGCTCCAACGCGCAGCGGGTTTATACACAAAATCCCGCATACCCACCTCGTATTTAAATTTAGCGGATTGAAGAAATTTTTCCATTTGTGCTCCGCCGCCTTGCTCCAGGCGTTCGGCTAGATTTTTTAGTTCTACGACACCTTCGGGAACGCTGATTTTTTCATCCGCAAAAATCATTTCAAACTGCGGGTTCAAGGAAACCAATTCGAAAAAGTCGGACGCTTTATAACCAAAATCCATAAAAAAGTTTTCGATAATATCGGGCATCCAATACCAGCTGGGCCCCATATCGAATACATAGCCCTCATCCGTCGAAAACTGTCTGGCCCGGCCCCCTGGCTGGCCATGTTTTTCAAACACATGAACCTCATGCCCCGACTTTGCTAAATATGCAGAAGCAGATAAGCCCGAAAAACCAGCACCTATGACGGCTATTTTCTTTTTCATATCTTCTTTTCTTTTTGTGCTTCCTGCAGCAAATGCTCGGAATCTATATTTTTTTCGTATATGATTTGATGATAATCATTCAATTTATGCAACAAACGGATAAGCTCCATTTTTTCTGGATGGGTGAGATCTCCGGTAACTATTTCAGTCGCTTGTCGAATCTTATCCATATGCACTGCTAAGACCTCCATTCCTTTTTCACTGATACTTATCACCTTACTCCGTTTGTCATCTTCCGAAGCTTTTTGAGATACCCATCCTTGCCCAATCAAGCGATTGATGATCTGCATACCGCTAGGCTTCTCATGCACATTCTTTTTTATCAGGTCCATCTTTGTCATTTCTCCAAAAGCTTTCAGATTAATGAGATATATAAAATCTTCCTGGCTAGAAAAAGGAGAACCGTATATCGCTGATTTGGAATAACTTTTTGCATACCTATTCATATGGACAATTAGCGTATTAATTACGCTGTCCGCACTGCGTCCTTTTTCTTTACCATCCCAAAAGGGCTCATCCAACCGATTATCACTTTGGCTATGGGTAGCGATCCATTGTTTAAAATGCTCGACAGTCGGCTCCGATTCTGGGACAGCACGCTTATTTTCTATCTCAAACTGTGCTATTAAATCAATAACATCCTTAACCAGTTTATAGTTCATTTCCTCCCGTTTGATAACAAAGATATTATTTACGGTAGTATATAAAGAATAAAATTATTCTTTTTTTAAAAATATTTAGAACTATAAAAAACCAATTTATTACTTATCTCACAAAGAATCATGAACCACGCACCTACGCCGTAGGTTATTTACCGGCTCTTTTCCGTATATTTGAGTGTACTAAAATGCCAAGCCTATGTTGGTCAATGAACGCACAAAAATTGCTACCTTGCTGAAGCATCATCCCGATGCATTGGAGACGATTATTAAACTCAGCCCGGATTTTAAAAAACTTAGAAACCCGATTTTGAGAACTTTAATGGCGGGCAGAACCACTATAGCGATGGCAGCAAAGATAGGTGGCTGCAAACCCGCAGACTTTTTCGCAGCTTTGACGCCTTTGGGTTTTGAAAGAGAATATCTCTCCCCAGCCGACGCACCGAAGGGAGATCTTGATCCGCAGCCAAAACCGGCCTATCTTCAGCATACGCAACCCGATCAATTTATCCGTTTTGATGTACGGGAGATATTAGCCAAAGGAAGCGATCCGCTCAAGGCTATTCAACAGAAAGTAAAATCTATCAGCAGCGGGCAAGTATTGGTCATCATCAACAGTTTCGAACCGACTCCTTTAATCAAACTATTGGAAAAGCAAGGTTTTACAAGCTATGTTAATCCTGTTGACACCGATACTATTGAAACTTTTTTCTATAAAATAAATAAGGATGATCAAGCTGCGCCGGAAGTGTACTCCCCGCCAAAGAATAATTCGGACGACTGGTCTACCGTAATGAAACAATATGAAGGAAATTGCATCGAAGTTGACGTCCGGGAGCTGGAAATGCCCCAACCTATGATGACGATATTGGAACAACTGGAGACGTTACCTGCGGATCATGCACTATATGTACATCATAAAAGAGTTCCGGTATACTTGCTTGAGGAGCTTAAAGAGCGTGCATTTGACTATCGTATTAACGACGTGCAGGCTGGAGAGGTTTATTTGTTGATATTTAGAAACAAATAAAGGCCCCGCAGCTTTTTTACTACAGGGCGCTTTACTTTCGCCTTACGTAGAGTTTTACAGTTGATAACGTAAGGCTATTTCTTTTGGACGCAGCAAGCGTTACGATTTGACATCAAATCGATCTAAATCTGCTACTTTCGCCCAGGCAGCGACGAAGTCGTTTACCATCTTTTCTTGTGCATCATCGGCAGCATAAACTTCAGCCAATGCACGGAGTTCGGAATGCGAGCCAAAAACAAGATCCGCCCGTGTAGCCGTCCATTTCACTTCGCCCGATTGACGATCCACACCATTATAGCGTTCTTTGCTGGCATCTGTAGCCTTCCAAGCAGTTTGCATATCCAAGAGATGAACGAAGAAGTCGTTACTCAACACCCCTACCCGATCAGTGAACACGCCGTCTGCGGAGTGGTTGTAGTTGGCGCCCAATACGCGCATCCCTCCTACTAAAACCGTCATCTCTGGTGGAGTCAGCGTCAATAATTGCGCTTTATCAATCAAAAGAGATTCTGTAGAAACAGTGGTTTTCGCTTTTAAATAATTGCGGAATCCATCAGCATAAGGCTCCATGTGTTGGAAAGAATCCACGTCGGTTTGCTCGGCTGTTGCGTCCGTTCTACCTGGACGGAAAGGCACCGTTACCTGAACACCCGCATCTTTTGCGGCTTTTTCTACAGCGGCGTTACCGGCTAACACAATAAGATCCGCTAAAGAAATTTTCTTATTTCCAGTTTGTGCTGCATTAAAAGCTTTTTGTATCCCTTCCAGCACACGAAGAACATCTTCAAGCTGGGCGGGATTATTGACAGCCCAATCCTTCTGCGGGGCTAAACGGATACGTGCGCCGTTTGCACCGCCACGCTTATCTCCGCCGCGGAACGTAGAGGCCGAAGCCCAAGCTACAGATACTAACTGTGACACGGATAAATCGGTCGCCAATACGTCTGCTTTCAATTGGGCAATATCTTGCTCGTCGATCAATTCAAAATCGATCGCTGGTACTGGATCTTGCCATACGAAATCTTCCTGCGGAACTTCCGGACCTATATAACGTGATTTAGGGCCTAAGTCGCGATGCGTCAATTTAAACCATGCCCGGGCAAAAGCGTCTGAAAATGCTTGTTGATCGTCTCTGAATCGACGAGAGATAGCGCCGTATATGGGATCTACCCGCAAGGAAATATCTGTCGTCAACATCCGCGGCTCACGGCGCGCTTCAGAATGTGCCATCGGCACCATATCTTGCCCTCCGTTATCTTTCGGACGCCAGTGGAAACCACCACCCTCTCCTTCCGCAAGCTCCCATTCGTATGCAAATAGAATATGGAAGAATTCGTTATCCCAACGGGTGGGGTGATATGTCCAGGTTACTTCTAAGCCACTGGTGATGGTGTCATCACTATGACCTGACCCGTATGTACTCTGCCATCCTAAACCTTGAGACGCTAGATCATCACTCTCCGGATCGACGCCTACATGTTTGTCTGACGCAGCTGCACCGTGCGTTTTGCCAAAAGTATGCCCACCACCGATCAATGCCACCGTTTCTTCGTCATCCATATTCATATTGGCAAAGGTTTTGCGAATTGCCCGAGCGGCATCCAACGGATCATGGTTACGGTTTGGTCCTTCCGGATTCACATAGATTAAGCCCATTTCGGTTGCCGCTAGCGGATTAGCTAATTCCTCTGGATTACGATGTGCTAACCACTCTTTCTCATCCCCCCAGTACACGTCTTTATCTGCTTCCCAGACATCTTCCCGACCGCCAGCGAAACCTAGAGTTTCAAAACCCATATCCTCTAGCGCCACCGTACCCGCTAAAATAATTAGATCGGCCCAGGATATTTTTTTACCGTATTTTTTCTTGATCGGCCAAAGTAGCCGGCGCGCCTTATCTAGACTCACATTGTCTGGCCAGCTATTTAATGGTGCAAATCGCTGCTGACCTCGGCCTCCGCCTCCTCGACCGTCTTGTATACGATAGGTGCCAGCACTATGCCAAGCCATACGCACAAACAAGGGACCATAATGGCCGAAATCTGCGGGCCACCAATCCTGCGAATCTGTCATCAATACTTTTAGATCACTTTTTAACCCTGCATAATCCAATGAAGTAAACTCTTTCCGGTAATTAAATGCTCCACTAAAGGGAGCCGCATAGGGGGTATGCTGACGCAACACATCCAGTGTTAATTGGTCAGGCCACCAATGCTGATTAGCCGTACCTTTGTTTCCTTGATGCGCTTTTTTTGCTTCTCCGTTATGAAACGGGCATTTGCTGATGTCTCCTGAAATATTTTCCATGCTTGTTTCGTTTTTAACTTTGTTCTTATCTTGTGATACAAAGGAGCTGAAAAGATATTATTAAACAAAACTAAAAATCTCTACCTTTGATTAAATTTTATCTAACATGAATATACAACAACTTCAATATGTGGTTGCTATCGATGAACAGCGCCACTTTCAGAAAGCCGCAGCGGCCTGTTTCGTAACACCGGCAACATTAAGTATTATGCTAAAAAAACTGGAAGAAGAATTAGACACCACGATTTTCGACCGTTCAAAGCACCCGATCGTACCTACCGAAATGGGTAAAATTGTGATTGAAAATGCACGGACGATCTTATCTGCAGTGGACAAGATGCAATATGAAGTAAAATATGCGACGACGGATGACGAAATACAAGGAGAATTAAGAATTGGGATCATTCCTACACTTGCTCCCTATTTACTACATCTTTTTATACCGGGTATGACGGCAAAATATCCCAAATTAAAATTACAGTTGAAAGAGCTACGTACGCAACAAATCACGGATCACCTTCGAAAGGACAAGATCGATGTCGGTTTGATCGCACTTCAACAAGAAACTAACGAGTTTAAAACCCACCCACTGTTTAGGGAACGTTTACTGGTGTTCGCCCCTGAACCACAGACTAAATTAAAAAGCAATTATATCTTGTCGGATGATATTGATCTGAGTAAGTTATGGTTATTAGAAGAGGAACATTGCTTGCGGTCGCAAGTCATGAACCTTTGCTCCTTGAAAAAAACCAATTCAGACAGCGAACATTTGACTTTTGATGCCGGTAGTATAGAGACTTTAGTTAATTTGGTAGAAATGACCAATGGTATCACCATCATTCCAGAATTAGCCGTGCTTGCTTTCACGCCAGAAAGAAAGGCAGGCGTAAAATATTTTGCCGAGCCGGAACCTGCACGGGAAATCGGTATGATAACCTACCGGCATTTTGTAAAAGAAAAATTGCTGAATACGCTGGAAAAAGAAATATTATCCGCGATAACCCCTATCCTAGGGAAGACTAGTTTATAGCAGCTTAATGAAAGGCGCCAACGCAAACCACATAATATAGGATAAAGCTACCACGAGAATGCCGTCGATTCTATCGGGTTTCCTCTCAGCGCGTGCAAATCTAAACAACAATACGAGGAGCCAGATAGCGTGTAGCGCAGCGATATAGATCATATCTCCGTAAATCTCCTGCAATAGAGCTGATTCGCTCAAAAGCAAAGTGGATACAATAGACAACGACACAAAAAAAGCAGCCAGATAAGCGGCTTTCTCCCTCCCCAAACGAACAACCAGCGTCCGCTTTCCGGCTTGCTTGTCCGCCGTAAAATCGGGAACCCCTCCCATGATAATCGCAGGAAGGATCGATAGAAATAGTGGCACCCCCAATAGCCACGGGAAAACGGTATCCATACTTCCTCCCTGAAACACAAAACCACAAAGGATGACCGCAAAACTATGGGTAAAACCAACCACCACTTCTCCCCAGCCATGGTAAGAAAGTTTTAACGGCGGAGCCGTGTAGGAAACAGCTATCAGGAATAAGATGCTAACCATCAAAACAACGTGAGGAAAAGCCGTCGCCGATAGCAAGGCTACGGCCATCATAAGCCCACAAGTTATAAAAAAAAGTAACTTAATAGCCCGTTTAATGGCAGACGCTGAAATCAAGCCGTTTACTAAAACCCTAGACCCTCCGGAGAACGGACTAAAGAATCGGTTTAATCTATCCGTTTCCCGGTCATAGTAGTCATTGCTAAAAACGACAATCACTTCCATCAGAAACAATAAAACATACCCGAGCAAAAATACGGTTAAATCAAACCCACCGTGCAACTTCAAAAATGCCAAAGCGCCTATTCCATATGCAAAAAAAGTCATGGGATAAAACTGGAACCGGATAGCCTGTATCCAAGGTGCTATTTTTCGCATAGTCTTTTCCCAAGGAGTCAGCACGCCGTTTTGAAGACCTCGTCCTTTTTCGTAAACCTTCATCAACCACTGCTGTTTCTTTGCATCAGTCGAATGTTTAATGGGACTCAGCAACATCTTCCTTACAGGTCTCACTCCACAAAATTTGAGTGTAGCGTTGGTTAATGCTTTAACGGCGGGGGCTCCATTCATAAACCTATCCACCAGCACAGGTGTATCCATTGTCGTGATTATTTGTGCTGTTCGCGGACTTAACAACTTATCGAAAGCATCTGGCTGGATTTCTCTAAAGGCGAATCCGGGTGTCAATGTTCGGTCAAGGAAGCCCTTTAGCAACGCGGGCATATTGCCCCACCAAGTGGGAAAGACAAACGCGAGATGATCGGCCCACTTAATTAATTCTTGCGCTTTAATGATATCATCCTCTAAATGCTGATATTGCGGAGACGGCACGATTACGTTCCATTCAAAATTCATATCTGACAGTTGGAGGTAAGCTACTTCCATACCGGCTTCTTTTGCTCCGCGCACATAGGCTGCGGCCACCGCAGCACAATAGCTATCCTTACGAGGGTGTCCTAATATCACTAAAACTTTCATATTGTTGCTTTATGTATATAACAACGCGATCTGTACAAAACTGTTTCGGATTGCACCGCGATTTAGGATAAACTGGTTGATTTCATTGATCGGTAAAAACCGAAATGTTTAGCACAAAGTTTGTATATTGCAGTGCAAACCGGCTTTATCCAGAAAATCTTAGAATCAAAGAAATGAGTTATTGTTCCGCTATAGAAGCCATGCAATCCGAAGAAAAAAAGAGATTGCACAAAAATTATCATGACAATCACTACGGTTTTCCCATCCATAACGACAATGAGCTCTTTGGTAGATTGCTATTAGAAATCAACCAAGCGGGGTTGAGTTGGGAAACAATCTTAAAAAAAGAAAACGGTTTCCGGAAGGCGTATGATAACTTTGATATTAAAAAGATTGCGGCCTATACCGAAATGGATCAAGCAAGACTTTTAGCTGACCCTGGAATTATACGGAACAAACTTAAAGTAAATGCAGCAATCGAAAATGCCAAAACAATTCTCGGCCTACAACGGGAGTTTGGCTCATTCGAAAATTGGCTGACACATCACCATCCGAAAACGAAAGAAGAATGGGTAAAATTATTCAAGAAAACCTTTCGCTTTACAGGAGGTGAGATCGTTAACGAATTTTTAATGAGTATTGGTTATTTGCCCGGCGCCCATTCGGAAGATTGTCCGATACACCACGAAACCGTAAAAAGAAATCCTATGTGGGCAAGGCGATAAAACATTTTCGCTGAATATCAATCAATTATTTGGTCTTCGCTTTTAAAATCGCTCGTGCTTTTTTAAATAATTCCTTAAATTGCGTGCGTTATAAGCCTAGCGTATGACGTCGTTTGATTAAAATAAGGACTATGTGGACATTTGCGATAAAACAAAAGATGACGGCAGCAATCTTGTTGTTCACCGTTATCGGTCTGGTCATGTTGACGAATATGCGCGAGCAACGAATAGCCGCACGTATTAGTACGACCGTGACCTCTATCTATGAGGACAGATTGGTGGTTGCTCAATATATCCTTAAACTATCTAAAGAAATAGAATCGATTATAGCGACGTTTGAAAAGGGGGATGCAGGAAATACCACCGTACTTGCACAGCGACTTAGTGCAGTGGCAGCCCTTAATGTATTATATGAGGGCACTACGCTGACGGCGACCGAAAGGACAAATTTTGAGGCGTTCAAACAGCTGTGCCAAACGATCGCCCAAAATGATAAGGCGGATAACCGTCCTGCAGCCTTAAGAGCGGCACGGGAAGCCGCTGAGCGACTACAAATCTTGTCATCTATACAGGTCGAAGAAGGAAAGAACCTGCTAGACGAAGTACTGAGCATGACTTATTTTTCAAACATCTTGTCGTATCTGGAACTGATTATTTTGATTATAATCGCGGTAATTATTCAGGCCCTTGTCTTTAGTTCAAAAACGATAGCCGGCTTAAAAAAACCTACAAATGAGAATTTGAATTAAATATAAATGTTTCAGATATTATTTCGCAAATATCCTTGGATATTGTCTTGAATCTGTATACTATTACGCACGCGGTACTTGCTTAATTTATTGTGCAGGGCTAGTCCCCAAAGTAAAAATTCGCTAAGAAAAGGAATATCTTCCGGCTTAGTGTCTGGACGGTATGTATCTATCACCGTACGAACAGGCTCCACCTGCGCTAGGGCCTCCTGGTATGCTGCTTCCGATAATTCGTTGGGTAGTTCGATACCGTCCGACTCTAGAAACCAACGCACGATGTCATCATAAGGATAGCGTATATTTTCTTTTTCCAACTTTTCTATTTCGGGAAACAATGTTGGAAAAATAGTCTTTATTGCATCTTCAATGAGTTGTATCGCCACGGATGCCGCTCCTTCCTGTTCACCTTCGTACAGTAACTCCACTTTTCCGGTAATTGCGGGTATAATTCCCATAAAATCACTCAATCGGACCGCCGTGCCCGTGTCGCCGCTACGCAACATCCGCAGTTCTGCCGTACTTAGTAAGTTTTGAAATGCCGTAATACCCATGCGTGCACTGACCCCACTTTTTGCATCGATATATTCGCTTTCCCGTGCTGAAAAACTAATTTGCTCCACAATTTCACGCGCTAGTTCGGGAACGTAAATATGTTCTTTTTGGGTAATTTCCACTTGCGCTTCCTGCGCGGTAATTGCCTTGGCTACGGCTATAGAAGTCGGATAATGCGTTAAAATTTGTGATCCGATACGATCCTTCAACGGCGTCACGATACTTCCTCGATTAGTGTAATCTTCTGGATTAGCCGTGAACACAAATTGCACATCTAAGGGCAAGCGTAGTTTGAATCCCCGGATCTGTATGTCACCTTCTTGCAAGATATTGAATAGGGCGACCTGAATCCTTGCTTGGAGATCTGGTAGTTCGTTAATCACAAATATCGACCGATTCGCACGTGGAATCATGCCGAAATGAATGACGCGATCGTCCGCGTAGCTTAATCGTAAATTCGCTGCTTTAATTGGATCCACATCACCGATCAAATCTGCAACGGTGACATCCGGTGTGGCCAGTTTTTCTGCGAAGCGCTCATCGCGATGAAGCCAGCTGATCGGTGTATCGTCTCCCTGCTCCTTCAGCAGCTCTATCGCATAGCGAGAGATTGGATTATAAGGATCATCATTGATTTCAGAGCCAGCTACGACAGGAACGTACTCATCCAACAACCTCACCATAAGACGTGCCAATCGAGTCTTCGCTTGGCCGCGAAGTCCTAATAAGTTAATATTGTGTTTGGACAAAATTGCTCTTTGTAATTCGGGGATGACCGAATCTTCATATCCGTGGACGCCCTCAAAAACCGTTTCTCCCTTACCTATTTTCGCGATCAAATTTTGACGTAGCTCTTCTTTTATTGTCCGGGGCGCATAACCCCTATTTTTCAATTCTCCAAAAGTTTTTATACTCGTATAATCCATGTTTCGTTATTCAATTTTTCGTATGCTATCTTTTTAATGGCATAAAACTTAACGTATCCGCTTTTTTCGGTTATTTTCGTAATCTTCAAAGATCATTTCACCCAGATCTCCCAGCCCTGTGTAATAAGCTTTGCCGCGATTAGAAGCGGTAAACTCATCGACAAATTCCTGTAAATAGGGATCTGAGGTAATCATAAATGTGGTGATCGGTATCCCTAGTTTTCTGGCCTGAGCTGCTACTCGGTAACATTTATTGGTAATAAACGGATCTAGCCCCATTGGATTCTTGTAATAGGTACCGTCGGGCATATTCAGGCAACTTGGTTTTCCGTCCGTAATCATAAATATCTGCTTGTTCGCATGCCGCTTCCGTCTTAATATATCCATGGCTAACTGCAAGCCGGCTACGGTATTGGTGTGAAACGGACCAACTTGGAGATAAGGGAGATCTTTAATGGCTATAGGCCAAGCGTCGTTCCCGAAAACGATCACATCCAACGAATCTTTAGGGTATTGTGTAAGAATCAGTTCGGACAAAGCCATCGCTACTTTCTTAGCGGGTGTAATCCGATCTTCTCCATATAGGATCATGCTATGACTGATATCAATCATCAGGACGGTACTCATTTGTGATTTAAATTGGGTATCCTCCACCACAAGATCATTTTCGGACAAACTGAAATCGCCTATTCCATGATTAATCTGTGCGTTTTTTAAGCTCTCTGTGACCGATATTTTTTCTAGACTATCCCCATATTGGTAACTTCGAAAGTCTCCGGTATTCTCATCGCTCCTTCCCGCATAATTGGTTTTATGATTTCCAGACTTGCCCTTACGCATTTTACCGAAGATTTGGTTCAGTGCATTTTGCCGTAGTGCTTTCTCCAGTTTTGAGGTGAGATCTACTCCTCCTCCACCACGGAAGTCTAGACGCTCCACAATGTAACCTTTGTTTTTTAGATCTTCGATAAAATCATCGACCGTGTATGCTGGGGTGGTTAGCTTAAACTCCTTGTCCAGTTGGCGCAACCAGTCTATTGCTTCCTCAAAGTCACCTGAGGTGTGGGTAATAAGTTCTTTGAATAGCTCAAAAAGCTTATCGAATGGGGTCTGAAAGGGCTCTTCGTATCGCTTAAAGATGAATCCGTTGTGTTTTACCGCTTTCTTCATAACGTTAAATTTACGACTAAATACCTTTAGTCGAGTCTGAGAAAAGTAACAATCTAAAAAAAGCTAACCGAAAATCCGTTTACTCAGGTTCCGGCATCCAATTCCGCTGATTTTGCCCAGATATTCAAACCTCCGTCCGTCGCATAACGATTGATCTCTTCTAGTTCGACATCACTGAAGTCTAAATTAGCGATCGCACCTACGCAATCGATGACCTGTTCTGGCTTACTGGCACCAATAAGTGCCGAGGTTACCCGGCCCTTTCTAAGAACCCATGCAATCGCCATTTGCGCGAGCGTCTGCCCTCTGCGTTCAGCGATAGTATTCAGGGCTTTAATTTTCTGCAAGTTATCTGCATTAATAAAACTTGGCCGGAACGACTTTTTCTCTTTGGCACGACTTCCCTCCGGAATGTCATTCAGGTATTTCGTGGTAAGCATGCCTTGTGCAAGCGGCGAAAAAACGATCGATCCAATTCCGTGTTCATCAAGCGTGTCGAGCAGTCCATCGTCTTCGATCCAACGGTTTAACATCGAATAGCTCGGCTGGTGGATTAAACAGGGGGTTCCCAATTCTTTTAGGATAGAAACTGCTTCTTTTGTCCGTACACTATTGTAAGACGAGATCCCGATATACAATGCTTTTCCCGATCGTACGATCTGATCCAACGCCTGCATGGTTTCTTCCAATGGTGTTTCCGGATCGAAGCGGTGGGAGTAAAAAATATCCACATATTCCAATCCCATACGCTTAAGACTTTGGTCGCAGCTAGCGATGAGGTACTTTTTGCTCCCCCATTCTCCATACGGCCCGGGCCACATGTCGTAGCCTGCTTTGGAAGATATAATTAGTTCGTCCCGCAATCCTGCAAAATCTTCTTTGAGTATACGGCCGAAGGCAAGCTCCGCACTTCCTGGAGGCGGGCCATAATTATTAGCTAGATCAAAATGCGTAATTCCATGATCAAACGCCGTCCGGCAAATCTGCTGTTTAATATGGTGGGGCTTGTCGTCCCCGAAGTTATGCCAAAGTCCCAACGATATCGCCGGTAGTTTCAGGCCGCTATGACCGCATCGGCGATATTCCATTTTTTGATACCTGTCTGGATTAGGGTTATAATACATATTTTATTCTCCGTTTAACATCCTTTTATTACTGTACAAGGTACGATATAAATCTGATTATATAAACCGTTTCGATGACTAGGACGGCCATCTTACTCGCTATTTTTTCGTAGATTCGCCCTCTTTAATGCAGCGTTTTTTATCTTAACCATGGGAAATACAACAAATAATATTTTAAGAATTGGTATCGTAGGGTACGGAAATCTGGGAAAAGGTGTAGAAAAAGCTATCAAACAAAACCCAGACATGGCGTTGATTGCTATTTTTACCAGACGTTCGCCGGACGCGATCGATAGCCAAGCTAAAGTCGTGTCAATGGACGATTTGGAAAGCTATAAAGACCAGATAGACGTCATGGTATTATGCGGCGGATCTTCCACTGATTTACCTGCGCAAGTGCTTGATGTTTCTAAATGGTACCACACGGTAGACAGTTTTGATACTCACGCAAAAATACCGGAATATTTTGCGAAAGTAGATGCTTGTACGAAAGCAAGTAACACCCTTAGTCTAATCTCGACAGGCTGGGATCCAGGATTATTTTCTTTGGCTAGATTACTCGGCCAAAGTGTGCTGCCAGAAGGGGAAGATTATACCTTTTGGGGAAAAGGTTTGAGTCAAGGACATTCTGATGCCGTCAGACGTGTAGCGGGCGTTAAAAACGGTGTACAATACACCATTCCGATCGATAATGCATTAGAGCGTGTCCGTTCGGGCGAAAACCCGGTATTAACCACTGCGGAAAAACACCAAAGGGTATGTTATATTGTTCCGGAAGACGGCGCCGATTGCGATGCGATAGAAACGGCGATCAAAACAATGCCTAACTACTTCGCCGACTACGATACTACAGTCCATTTTATCAGTGAAGAAGATTTAAAAAAGGATCACGCTAAGATGCCTCATGGCGGCATTGTTTTTCGCTCAGGAGTAACTGGCGAAGGTAACAAGCAGCGTATTGAATTTAGTCTCACTTTGGAAAGCAACCCTGAATTTACGGCCAGTGTATTGGTGGCATATACCCGCGCGGTAGGCAAAATGGCTAAGCAGGGACAAACGGGCGCAAGAACCGTTTTAGACATTCCCTTTGCATACCTCTCTCCAAAATCGGAGGAAGAGTTACGCCGAACATTATTATAAAAATAGGCATTTCCGTTCACAGCCGTTACGAATAGTAACGGCTTTTGAATTTCTGGGCAGATTTATTTATGGAGCAATCCAATGCGGGGTGGCCGCTTTAAGAGAATGGTACACAAAACTGTATTTGAAATAAACTGCAGCAGTTTTTGTGCGGAACAATATTTAGAAACTAAAAACTGCCGTAAGTCTTTGCCCACCTTTACCGGACTATTTTTTTCGCAATCGTTACAAATAAATAAAACGCTACTATTGGGAAAAAGTTTCTGCAGCTCTTTTAACTTCCGTTTTTTCAGATTCAAGGAGGGTTGGGTACATATCCCTTCGTAATCCACGAGGATGACGTCCGGCAGTCCGTAGTGATTTAAGCTTGCTTGCACGTCTTTACCGGCTAGTGCATCCCATAAAACATCGACAAAGCCGTCGGCTTCTGCCTCAATTAGCAGTCGGTAAGCCATGCGAAACCGCTTATTATTACTCACTATCCCGACTGTAACCTTGTCCATAACGCTATGAAATAATGTTATTTAACTAATTTTGCCTTCATCATCTCCTTCTCGGTGACCAAATTCCGAAGCCCATCGCTTGTAAAACGGTGTTTCCGTTTGGTGTAATAAATTGCTATTCCTTCTTTTAGGCAATATTCTCTGCCTGGGAAATGGGTTATCCCCTCCTGTACGAAACGTATATCCACGGGCAATGACTGTAACATATCGAGCAGGTCTTCATCGGACTCATACGGTATAATTTCGTCGACGTAGCGACAGCCTTCTAATTTAATGAAGCGTTCAACAACGGTCTGCGTTGGCTTGTTCTTCTCTGGACGGTCCAAAGTAGGATCTGTCTGTAAACCGCAAATCAGAAAATCGCATTGTTCTTTTGCATCTTCTAGCATTTTAATGTGTCCCGCATGTAAAAGATCAAATGCAGAGAAAGTTATTCCTATTTTCATCATAACAAATTATTTTTCAAGGTGATGAAACTATCACATTTATCCAGGCCTCTGTTCGGTCTGCATAAAATCATGATGGTTTCACGGTAGATCATTTAATGTCAACTTGCTAAAGTGTACCTACATAACACTTGGTTTACAATCTCGTTTTTGTATACATACGCCGATAGGGCACTCGTATGTTTCTTTAATTTTTCCTCGTCGCCCCAGGTCTTCGAAATTCAGCAAGAAGGCGAGTGGCAAAAAGTGATGGATTCTGCCGATCCCCAATGGGGCGGTACGGGCGCCGCTGTGTATGATCCCCATGACGGCGCGCTGATGGTTCCGGCCTAATCCGGCTGCTTATTCCATATCACTGAGTTCTAATTCCAATGCTTTGTTACTCAACTGGATTTCGATAAAGGATATGATCAACGAAATCGTAAAAAATAAAAGGCTTAGCCCAAACGAGATCTCCGCTATCAGGGTATGGTCTAAATAGATGCCATACATACAGAAGATACAGGTAAGGAAACTTAATATGCCCATGCCCTGCATGTGACGAAGTAGCTTTAACCGATAACGAAGATTACCGATTTGCCCTTCTAGGATACCTCGTCGATTATGTTCCAGATATTTAGCGTGTAAACGGCGAACCAAAGCGGCTAATGCTAAAAACCGATTGGTATAAGCAAGCATAATTAAACTTATAGCTGGAAAAAGCAAAGCGGCTGTACTGTATGTGATCATAAGCTGAATATGATTTAATGTTTATACGGTAAGATACAAACTCTTGCTAGGATTTTAAAACCGATTCCTGCATGTGAACACTAGTATCCCCTTTTTCTTTTTGCGCCGGTCACCTAACGATTTATCTTCTGCAGTAGAGGTTCACACGATTTTAAATCACCTCAGCAAGTCGTTTCAAACAGAGGCAAACAACATGCGAACAGAGACACTCTTTTACCAGATATCCAAGACGGAAAAGGTGAGCGGTAAGGATGATCATTATGACATCATCTTCATATCTCGCGCATATAAAAAGCCCCTACCATTTATGTAGGGGCTTCATCCTCACCTTAAATCACACTACTCACAATTATTTCACGTCGATAAGTCTTTTTGCAATAATTGCATCTTCTTTCTTACCGACGGTTACATGTAATACACCGTCCGTATATGCCGCTTCGATCTGGTTGTAATTGACAGATTCGGGAAGGGAAAACGAACGTGTGAAAGAACTAAAACTAAATTCCTTTTTACTGTAGAATTTGTCTTCGGACGCCGACTCTTCTTTTTTTTCAACAGCAATAGTGATCAGATTCTTATCCACATTTATTTTAAAATCTGATTTCTGTAATCCGGGTGCAGCTAGCGCAATCTCGTATGCTTTTTCGGTTTCCGAGATATTTACCGCTGGAACACGCGTTACTAAACGGTCAGAAATAAATGAATCGTTGAAAAAGTTGTCAAAAAAGCTGTTTACATAAGGGTTGACAACGTCTGAATTTACAGTTCTGTTTGGAAATTTTATTAATGCCATGTTTATATCCTCCTATTTTTTATTTTTTATCTGTTTGGTATTAATCAAATGTTATACCGACGCGAAAAAGATCAAAAACAAAGACATTTTGACACTTTAATTTATTTTATACAGACAAAATGACACTAAAATAGGTGATTAAGATTTATAATGCAGACTTACTGCTGTTTGCACTTGGTCATGCCCAAAGGGAGGCGTTAATTTACGGATAGTGATATGTATTTCATGCACAAATGTGTACCGCGACCGAATCCCCGAAAGCAGTTCTTCCGCAGCAGACTCTAGCAGTTTGCGTTCGCTTTTCATAACCGCCGTTAACAGTTGAAATAATTCTTCATAGTTGACGGTATTAACCAGATCCTCTGGATCGGGACTACAGAAGGGAAAAAAAACATGTACGTCCACTAAAAATTCATTTCTTAAAAGACGTTCTTCTTCATAAAATCCGATCGGTGAAAAAAAACGCACTTTCTCTAATGCCACTTCCTGCGTAATAGAACCCATACGCAAACATAAAAAAAGATGCCGTCAGGATGCAAACATTCGGGGACTTTTTGCAATTATTAAAATTAATTACATATTATTGTTAAAATAAAACACAAAAACTTAAACGTCCCATGTATATCAGATTAGGAAGTACCTTATTGTTTTTGGCGCTGGCAACCAGCGGCATGGCACAAACAAAATTCCAACCCGAGGACACCGAATTCTATTCACCCAAACCTCGGATAGTATCCGTACAGCACAATGTCCCGAGCGATGCCATCGTTCTGTTTGACGGTAAAAACCTAGACCAATGGACGAGCCGAAAAACTCCGGATCAAGCCGCAGCATGGTCGATTGAAAACGATATTTTAACTGTTAAGCCCGGAACGGGCGACATACAGACCAAGCAGCAATTTGAGAACTTTCAACTTCACGTGGAATGGAAAAGCCCCACCGTGATCAAAGGGGATGGTCAGGGGCGCGGAAATAGTGGCATATTCCTGCAGGGGCTATACGAAATCCAGGTATTAGATAATGACAACAATCCAACCTACGTTAATGGTCAGGCAGGAAGCATCTACAAGCAACGCCCTCCACTGGTCGAAGTCAGAGCTTCGGAGGACAAATGGCATCGCTACGACATTATATACAATGCTCCCCGATTTAATGAAGATGGCATGCTGATTAAAAAGGCTAATGTTACTGTATTGCATAATGGTGTGTTAGTACAGCATAATACACCGATTGAAGGTACAACGGAATATATAGGTTTACCTAAAATGGAAGCGCACGGAGCAGGACCTATCGTACTACAGGATCATGGCGACCTCGTGAGCTTTCGTAACATTTGGATTAGACCTTTATAATAAAGACGCCCTTTCGGGACGTCTTTATTATTATTTCCATAGACAAATATTATAGGGCCGGATGGGATGTTTTTTCATAACTATCGTTATGCACCTGTGCTACTGCTCTGCCGGACGGATCGTTCAAATGCTGAAAGGAAGCGTCCCATGCTAAGGCTTCCGGCGTACTACAAGCCACCGACTTCACAGAAGGAACCGTTTTAGCAGCGGCCTCCGATGGGAAATGAGATTCGAAAACAGAACGGTACAAAAACTCCTCTTTGGTTTTAGGCGGGTTAATCGGAAAACGGGAAGCTGCTGTTTCAAAGTCGACATCGGACACCTTTGTTTCGGCTAATTCTTTCAATGTATCGATCCAACTATACCCGACTCCATCCGAAAACTGTTCTTTCTGTCGCCAAACTATGCTTTCTGGTAGATAGTCTTCAAACGCTTTACGTAAGACCCATTTCTCCATTCTGCCATCTTTGATCATTTTATCAGCCGGATTGATGGTCATCGCCACATCCATAAACTCCTTATCCAAAAATGGCACACGTCCCTCCACTCCCCAGGCTGCCAATGATTTGTTTGCCCGCAGACAATCGTACAGATATAATTTCCCTAGTTTTCGAACGGTTTCATCATGAAATTCTTGGGCATTAGGCGCTTTATGAAAATACAGGTAGCCACCAAAAAGCTCGTCAGACCCCTCACCCGATAATACCATTTTGATTCCCATGGATTTAATGACGCGCGACAAAAGGTACATGGGGGTCGAGGCACGAATAGTAGTTACATCATAGGTTTCCAGGTGATAAATAACGTCCCGCACCGCATCCAGACCTTCTTGGATCGTAAAGTTAATCTCGTGGTGGATGGTACCGATATGTTCGGCGGCTTTTTTAGCCGCAATAAGATCCGGCGCACCTTTTAAACCAACGGCGAATGAATGAAGCTGAGGGTACCAAGCATCATCGACCCCTCCCGTCTCAATGCGCTTAGAAGCAAACTTTTTCGTGACCGCCGCAATTACAGATGAATCCAACCCACCCGATAACAGTACACCATAAGGGACATCCGACATCAGTTGCCGTTGTACCGCATCTTCAAGCGCCCTTCGTAACTTTTGTAAATCTGTTTCGTTGTCCTTCACCACCTCATAAGATGTCCAATCACGTGTATACCACGCTTTAGGTTCTTCCCCTTCGTTGCTACACAAGTAATGTCCGGGAGGAAACTGCGTTATTTCTATACAGAAACCTTCGAGTGCCTTTAGTTCCGACGCGACAAAAAACTGTCCGTCTTTATCTTTACCATAGTATAAAGGAATTATCCCCATATGATCCCGCGCGACTAGAAAAGAATTATCACGTGCATCATATAACGCAAAGCCAAATATCCCATTTAAATCTTCTATAAATGACGCTCCTTTTTCCAAATACAGCGCCAAAATAACTTCTGAATCCGATTGTGTGGTAAATTCGTAATGAGGTAGTGTATTTCGGAGTTGTTGGTGGTTATAGATTTCGCCATTGACGGCAAGAACAACGTTGCCATCCGGACTGAATAGCGGTTGACTGCCGGATTTTGGATCGACGATAGCCAACCGTTCATGGGCTAAAATAGCTTTGTCGCTTGTGTAAATACCTGACCAATCCGGTCCGCGGTGACGAATGCGCTTTGACATTTCCAGTACTTGCGGTCTCAACGTCTCTAAAGAAAATGGCCTTAAATCAAAAGCCCCAACAATTCCACACATAAATTTAAATTTTAATACTGTTTACTCGTTATCATTAATATCATAACACAAAGAAAGATATAAATTGATTAATATCATAACATTTTATCAATTTTATTGAAAATAATTTAATGAAAAACATTTTAAGTTATTAAATTTACATAAAAACCATTGTTTTAATACAGATCATCAATTAGCGTTAAAATACGGCTGTCCACTTAAATAGATCATAAGAAATTGTATTTTTACACCATGGAGAAGCAACCGAACAATCCTTTGCACGGCAAACGGCTGGACACTATACTAGCGGAGTTACTAGATTACTATGGCGGTTGGAAGCCCCTAGGCCAACAAATACGAATTAATTGCTTCGTCGAAAATCCCAGCCTCAAATCATCGTTGACGTTCCTACGGAAAACACCTTGGGCTCGAAAGAAAGTAGAGGACTTGTACCTCGAAGTGATCGAGCGTTAACAATGCGCTTCTGGCCATGCACCCGGCCCTACGTATGCTGAAAACCGGGTGACCAAATACTATTTCGTTAGATAATTCCGTGCAGCGATCCCCCCTTGGCACCTAACCGATCGACCTTCCGCTCCACCGCCTCGTCCTTTATCAAATCAGGCGCATGATGGGCTTTACGCCTTGCATCTATAATAACTGGGCCACGACAGCCCCAATGTTTGAACAACGTGAAACTATCAACACCGTATATATCATAAGCCGGATTACTGCGTGTAAATGTAACCCAAGCAAAATTATTAACATTGTCCGCAGCAAAAGCAGCGTCATCAACCAGCACAATAAGCCGAATCCCCGACCAATCCTCTCTCTCCACTTCTTTACACCAAGTATCGATAGCATCACCCTCATCTGCGTAGGTCGTAAAAGGTTTTCCATCCACCACGATAACACCAGGGAAAGGCATTTTCGCTTGGTTAAATGGGCGAGCAAGATTTAAGTTTGATGGAATCTCTCTCCAAAGCTCCCTCTTTTTCTTGCCCACAGCAGCAAAAGTAACTTTGGAACCGGCATTTAGACCATCCCCCGTATAATCCAGGGTATCAATAGTCGTATTTGTCAGAAAGTGCAAGTCGCGGGTCAAATCAATACGTTCTAAGATATGCATAAAAAAGCCTGGAATGTCATGGATATCCAACCGTGGATTATCTTCGTGCGCACCGATAAAAAGATACTTCGCCAAGCTCAGCTGGTTCGTTCCCAATATCTGGTTGGCAATTGTCAACACTTCCTGCGGACGGTCTACTTCTTGATAAGGCGTATAACGCTCGCTACCGATCGCGAACAGCAATGGGTGCACGCCAGCTGGATCTACCGCATGCACAGCATACAAACCATTTATTTGCTCAGGGATAGCATTCCCGGTAATCTCATGGATCAAAGCGCCAAAGCTAGTATCCTCCTGCGGGGGTCTACCGACCACCGTAAAGGACCAAATAGGGTCTCGTCGGTGATATACTTTATGCACATGCATGAGCGGAAAAGGATGAGTTAGGCTATAATAACCAATATGATCGCCAAACGGCCCCTCGGGCTTTGTTTCATCCGGGTAAACCGTCCCAGTAATAACGAAATCGGCGTCGGCCGAGATACAAAAACCTTCCTCATCATAAAAATAACGAAATCGACGATTACCTAGAGTTCCTGCGAAAATCATCTCCGAAAGACCTTCAGGCAGGGGCATCACAGCGGAAAGTGCATGGGATGGCGGGCCACCTACAAATATACTGACCTTTAGCGGCACACCAAGCTGGTTCGCCTTAGTCTGATGCACACCGATCCCACGATGCAATTGATAATGAAGACCAATTTCCTTATCCAAAATATAGTCATTTCCGGAAAGTTGTATACGATACATACCCAAATTAGCGTGCATAATGCCGGGTCTTGAAACATCTTCGGTATATACCTGAGGCATAGTTACAAACGCACCTCCGTCCATTGGCCAATTGACAATTTGCGGTAGCGCAGAAATCTGCGTTTGCCCGTATAGGATAGGTGCTCCATTTTTCTTCTTCCATGGCAAGGCGCCTAGTGCTACCATCGACGATCCCACATAATGCAAAGGGTTTTTCAGCACCGACATGGGGTTCATTTTTACATCAACCAATTTTTTCACGTGATCTAGTGTGTCACGAAACATGAATTTGGAGCGACCTAATGTTCCGAAGAGATTGGAAACAGCCGGGAATGGGGAACCTTTAACGCGTTCAAAAAAGAGAGCCGGCCCTTCTGCATCAAACACACGCATGTGAATAGCTGCCATTTCTAAATAAGGATCGACCTCTTCTTTAATACGAACTAAATGACCGTGCCGCTCTAAGTCAGCGACACAATCTGCTAAACTGTTATACCCCATAGCTTAAAAAGATGTTAAAAGACAAAAATAACAGAATAAGCCGAAAAGGGACAATCAGCAATAAATTACTCTGCCATGAGAATGTCTTTTAACGGCGAAAAGTTAAAAGGCAAATGGACACGCCAACTGTTATCCACCTTTCCTTCCATCCGAAGTACACGCCAAAACTCCGCAGCGCCCGTATGTTCGCGCACACGCCGGCCATAAAACAGCATAAACAACCAGTCTGGCAAAGATACGATACGATGCACGCTCAATTTCGTTTTCAATTTCCGATAAAGACGATACAAGTCTACAGACGAAATGGCTTCTCCTCCCCCTACTTCCAATATTTTATGGCTAAAGTTAGGCACATGTAACATCGCCTTTAACCAACGCACGAGATCGTGTATCCCGATAGGCTGCAATAAACCGCCTCCATATCGTTTGGAGTAATACACCACTTTCCGATCAGCGACTTGTCCATATATTTGATAAAGTAAACAATCCTTCCCTACAACGAGATTCTTCAGTACAACCGTATAGTTTATTTTGCATTCTTTAAACAGATCTATAATAGGCTGTAAATATTGTTTGTCGGTATGTCTTGCTACATACACCAACCGTTTGCAGTGTAAATGGTTTATTAATCGAATAAAGTTGCGCAGCGATAATAGCTCGATTCCGATATCCAAAAAATCATCTAAAGTCGGCACTTGAGCAAAATAAAAAGAAGCATCTATATCAGGGAGACCTCCCCCATTTTCTACATTTTCTTTTAATAGATCTATCTCTACCACTTTGGCATTTATCGGTTCAGACATACGTTCCTCAAAAAGCTTTCGATTTCTCGTGATAGCGAATAAACGGAAATTTCCATCAGCCATCAAATTGGCACATCGTCGTCCTACATAGTTATTGAGCCCGCTGATCAAAATGTCCATAAAAAGTTCAGTTATATATTATTTTCTTCATAACACAATACAACGATGAATGTTCGCAGAAAACTTGATTTGTTACAAACAAACTTTCTTGTTGGTGAACTAATCGTTTGTCGCCCCTTTGTAATAAAGTCCTTCCCGGCCGACATAACGTGATATTTTCGCTATATTTGTCTCATCGTTTACATCTCCGTTTGGCATTTTCTTGTATGACAAAAAAAGTAATATTAGTTTGGTTCAGGAATGATTTACGTATTCATGATAATGAAATTCTGCACGAAGCTGTGCAAAAAGGTGATATTATAATACCCGTCTATTTTTTTGACCCTCGTTACTTTAAGCCAAACGACATAGGTTTTCAAAACACCGGCATTCTTCGCACCTTGTTTCTGATAGATGCGGTTACTCAATTTAAATCAACCTTGCAGAAAATAGGTGCCGATTTACTGGTTTTCCATGACAAGCCGGAAGACATTATCGATACACTCTGCGCAAAATACGAAGTAACCGAGGTATATCACCACCGCGAGGTAGCGCAACGCGAAACCGACATATCCGAAAAAGTAGAAGAAACACTATGGAAGCAGAAGATTAATCTGAAACATTTTATAGGCCATACTTTATATCATAAAGAGGATTTACCGATTCCTATCCGAGATGTACCGAACTCTTTTGCTGCATTTAAGAAAAAAGTAGAAAAAGAAAGTTTCGTACGACCGGTACTACCGCCCGTTACGCAAATCACGACACATCCGCATCTGGAAAGCACACACATCCCCACTTTGGAGGAATTGGGCTTTTCGCCGGAAGCCATCGCCTCTGTAGGTGACCTAAACGAGCTACCGAAGGGAGGAGAAGACCAGGCACTAGAAACAATTGAAAGAACGCTCTCTGCAGACTACAATGAGATAGACGACTACAGCCTGGTATCACCTTATATCGCAATTGGAACCGTATCTCCTGCTTTTTATTTCCACAAGATAAAGGAACACTACCGTCCTTCAAATAAAAAGAAATACGACCGCTTACTGATGCGTCTTTTATGGCGAGATTATTTTCGGTTTATGCTTAAAAAACATCCGAATATATTCTTTAAGCCTGGAGTTTCAACCGAAGACGGGTTAACAACGTCTGCAGCAGAAATAGAACAATGTATAGCGGAAGAACGCCATCCCTCTGTTATAGGTGAGTTTCTGGGCGAATTGCAAACTACAGGCAATTTACCTTACGAACACCGCGAAATTTTGGCTGCCTATATGCTACAGGAGTGGAAGGTCAATCATTTAGCGGGCGCCAGCTTTTTTGAAGAACATTTATTGGACTATGCCCCCGCCACGACATACGGTTATTGGCTGCATTTCGCTGGATATGGAACGAGCCCGAAAGATAATTTAAAAGTGTCGTGGGAAGAACTCTTAAAGAAGAACTATCAGACCAAGAAAATGGTGAATTCGTAGTGTACGCTCATAACGGCTATATCTTGGATTATTTGCTGTTTAAACTTGCTTTTTATTGCATTTATCTAGGACATAGTATTTAATATTTGCTAACTTTGGACAAAATTTTTATACGTAAGATTTCCTCATGGATAAATTAACATATTTGAGTAACGCCGATTCGGGATATATCGACGCGTTATATCAAGCATACAAGGAAGACCCAAATTCAGTGGATGCCAGCTGGCAGAAATTTTTTGAAGGATTTGATTTCGGACAAGCCTACGGTAGCGAAGGTGTTACTGAACAAACTCCTGAACACACCATTAAAGAAATCAAAGTATTACATATGATTCACGGCTACCGCGATCGTGGACATTTGTTTACCGAAACAAATCCTGTTCGCGAGCGTCGTAAGTATTTCCCTGGAAAGGAATTGGAAACATTTGGTTTATCGGAAGACGATATGGACACTGTTTTCAATGCGGGTGTGGAAATTGGTTTGGGACCAGCAAAACTCCGTGATATCCGTCAATTTATCGAGGAAACCTATTGCCGCTCGATAGGGGCTGAATTCCGTTACATTCGTCATCCAGAAAAGATTAAGTTCTTACAAGATCGGATGGAAGCGGAGAGAAACACGCCTAATTTCTCAATAGAGACAAAAAAACGTATTTTAAAGAAATTAAACGAAGCCGTTATTTTCGAAAGCTTTTTGGGTACCAAGTTTTTGGGACAAAAAAGGTTCTCATTAGAGGGCGGGGAATCCTTGATTCCTGCATTGGATTCTGTTATTCAAAAAGGGTCATCGCTCGGCATAGAGGAATTTGTTATTGGTATGGCTCACCGTGGACGTTTGAACGTGTTGTCGAATATCATGGGCAAACCCTACAAAACCATATTTTCCGAGTTTGAAGGAAAAATGTACGAAGCCGATCCCGAAACACAGTTCGGAGGCGATGTTAAATATCACTTAGGTTTTTCTTCGGATATTACCAGCCAGGAAGGTAAAAACATCCACCTTAGCTTGGCACCCAACCCTTCTCACTTGGAAACGGTAGACGGTGTGGCGGAAGGTATGGTACGCTCCAAAATCGACATGAAATATAGTGGTGATTCATCTAAGATTGCGCCGATCCTTATTCATGGTGATGCGGCCGTAGCCGCTCAAGGTATCGTCTACGAAACGATACAGATGTCTAAATTAGATGGATATAAAACAGGTGGCACTATCCATATCGTGATTAACAACCAAGTTGGTTTTACGACAAACTATAAAGATGCTCGTTCATCAACTTACTGTACGGATATTGCGAAAGTTACACTATCTCCTGTATTCCACGTCAATGGAGATGACGTAGAAGCATTGGTCTACGCAATTAACTTAGCGGTTGAATATCGTCAAAAATACAAAACTGATGTATTTATAGACCTATTGGGATACAGACGATACGGTCATAATGAGGCAGATGAACCAAAATTCACCCAACCATCATTATACAAACTTATTGAAAAGCATCCAAATACCTTGGCAATATATGTGGATAAACTGATTAAACAGGGGTCCATCGATGCCGGTTATGCCAAAACCCTAGAAAAAGATTTTCGTTCAATTTTACAAGATCGCTTAGAGGCTGCGAAAACGGTGGAGGAAATCAGTGATGAGCGTCCGATGTTTGCTGGTGCATGGAAAGGTCTACGTCCGGCAAGACAATCTGATATTGGTAAACCCGTCATTACAAAGGTTACGAAAACGTTGTTTTTAGAACTGGCTAAGGAAATGAATACCCTGCCAAAAGACAAAAAGTTCTTCCGAAAGATTACCAAAGTGTATGAGGATCGATTGAAAATGATCGAAACTGACAGATACGATTGGGCTATGGGTGAATTAATGGCCTACGCTACCTTATTGAATGAGGATTTTCGTGTACGTATCTCCGGTCAGGACGTACAACGCGGTACATTCTCACACCGTCATGCCGTGGTGACATTGGAAGATTCTGACGAAACGTATACACCTCTATCCAAATTAAAGGGTGGAGAAAAATTCTGTATTTATAATTCTTTGTTATCTGAATATGCGGTCTTGGCTTTTGAATACGGTTATGCTTCGGTAAACCCGAATTCACTGACAATATGGGAAGCACAATTTGGAGACTTTGCTAACGGCGGTCAGATTGTATTTGACCAATACATCTCTTCGGGAGAGACTAAATGGAAACGTTCTAATGGGCTTGTGATGCTTCTTCCGCACGGAATGGAAGGACAAGGACCGGAACATTCTTCATGTCGTATTGAACGTTATCTCGAACTAAGTGCCAATGACAATATCATTGTAGCAAATTGTACAAGCCCGGCAAATTACTTCCATCTTTTACGTCGTCAGCTTCACCGCGAGTTCCGCAAACCATTGGTTGTGGCGACGCCGAAAAGCCTTTTGCGTCATCCTAAAGCAGTTTCTTCGCTTGCCGATTTTACGGAGAAGGGATTTCAGGAAATATTGGACGATGCAAATGCAAATGCTAAGTCGGTAAAGCGGGTGTTACTATGTTCAGGTAAGATTTACTATGACTTGTTGGAAAAACAAGAGGCGGATAAACGCAATGATATCGCGCTAGTGCGTATAGAACAGCTATTCCCGATCGCATATGATCAACTGGAAGCGATTCGCAAAAAATATGCTAAAGCTGAATTCGTGTGGGTGCAAGAAGAGAATGAGAACATGGGCGCATGGCCATTCTACTGCCGTAAACTTAGCGGTTCGTCGCTCAATCTACGGGTAATTGCTCGACCAGAAAGTGGATCTCCTGCAACAGGATATATGAAACGCCACTTAGCACAACAAGCAGAGATAATTAACAAAGCATTCGAAATATAAAACTTATTAACAAGCATTCTTGTTGTTGATATAATAGAAATTAAAAATATGAGCTTAGAAATCAAAGTACCCGCCGTAGGAGAATCGATCACAGAGGTAACCTTGGCACAATGGCTAAAACAAGATGGTGATTACGTTGAAATGGACGAAAACATCGCCGAATTGGAATCTGACAAAGCAACTTTTGAATTACCGGCAGAAAAGGCGGGTATACTCAAAATTATAGCACAAGAGGGGGATACTTTAGAAATCGGTGCGGTAGTATGTAGCATAGAAGAAGGTGATGCACCGGCTGGAAGCGCTGAGAAAAAAGAAGATGCTCCCGCTGCAAAAGCAGATGGAGCAACAGCCCCAGCAAATGAAGCTACCGAAAGCTCAGATTCTTATGCTGCTGGGACAGCATCTCCGGCTGCAGCAAAGATATTAAGAGAAAAAGGAATTGATCCTTCCACAATCAAAGGTACGGGCAAAGAGGGTCGTATTACGAAGGAAGATGCTGAAAAAGCACAGGCTAAGCCTGCTGCAACTAAAACAGAAAGTAAACCTGCTACAGCAGTGTCCGCTCCAATAGCTGTTGCCGGCTCTCGTAATGAGCGTCGTGAAAAAATGACTTCGCTCCGTAAGACAATTGCGAAGCGTTTAGTGACGGTAAAAAATGAGACAGCGATGCTGACCACTTTCAACGAAGTGAACATGCAGCCGATAATGGATCTTCGCTCAAAATACAAAGATGCTTTCAAAGAGAAACATGGTGTGGGTCTAGGATTTATGTCTTTTTTCACAAAAGCTGTTACGATGGCTCTGAAAGAATGGCCTGCGGTTAATGCACGTATAGAAGACAACGAAATTGTTTACTCGGATTTTGCCGATATTTCCATTGCGGTATCTGCACCGAAAGGCTTGGTGGTTCCAGTTATCCGCAATGCAGAATCTATGAGCTTATACCAGATTGAGAAAGAAGTCATTAACTTAGCGACAAAAGCGCGTGATAATAAATTAACGATAGAAGAAATGACTGGTGGGACGTTTACCATTACCAATGGTGGTGTATTTGGTTCCATGATGTCTACCCCGATTATTAATGCGCCACAATCAGCTATTTTAGGCATGCACAACATTGTACAGCGTCCGGTAGCGGAAAATGGCCAAGTGGTTATTCGTCCGATGATGTATATCGCATTATCATATGATCATCGTACGATCGACGGTCGTGAGTCCGTAAGTTTCTTGGTTCGCGTAAAACAGCTGTTGGAAGATCCAGCACGCTTATTATTGGAAGTTTAAACAAACATCAATACGCTCTAAAAGGTCGTCTTCTTAAACAAGACGACCTTTTTTTGAATAAAAACGCTTTTATTTTGGTTTACAAGAACATCCACTAATGAACTATAAATACGTTGTCATCATTTTGACTTTTTTCTGTTCGAGTATCACATTACTATCCCGGGCACAACACGCGGGGTTGGAAGTTGATTTTTTCGGATACGCAGATAATAGAGAATACAAATCTCTTTATACGAAGGATAAAACTTTCTTTGGTTCCATTTTAACTCCCCAGCTCTATTTTGCCTTGGATAGCAACCATAGAATCTATGGTGGTCTTCATTACAATCAAGATTTTGGTAGACACAGTGAAAATAGAGAGCGTCTCTCTCCTATCGCTTATTACAATTTTAACAACAAAAATATAGATTTTGCGTTGGGCCTTTTCCCGCGCCATAAACGATTAGCCGATATCCCGCGAATGGTACTAGCGGATACTTTACTGTACGATCGCCCTAACATGGAAGGTATGTACTTTTCTTTTCAAAACAAGAACATCAAACAGGCTATTTATATCGATTGGATGAGCCAGCAAAGTTATCGGCATCGGGAACGATTTGTGGTCGGACTCTCGGGAAAATATACGTTTGGAAAATTCTATATGGCAGATGATGCTTTACTTTACCATAATGCATTGACGAGCAATCCAGAGATAGAAGAACATATTCAGGACAATGGCATTGTGATTGTACGCGCAGGCGTGGATCTCAGCCACACAACTTTTTTAGACACCCTCACCGCGGATGCCGGTGTGGCCTTCGGGTTCGACCGCGTACGTACCGAATACGATCTCCGTACCGCTAGGGGTTTTATAGCTAACGTCCATCTAGGCTATCGAAGCTTTTTCTTACACAACACTTTATATTTGGGGGAAGCACAAAATCTCCCCAATGGCGATTCATTTTATCACCGCGACACCTACAACCGGCTTGATCTAGGCTGGACGCCCTTTAAAAAAGGAAATGTGGATGGCAAGTTCACCGCATCCTTCCATTTCGCACCCGATCAGGTCAGTAACCAACAAGCATTTACTTTGCGTTATCGGTTCGGAAAAGCGTTCTAAATTTTATACTTTTACGGCGCCACCAAATTATTATGAATCATACGGTTGTTATACTGCTGAATAAATGCTCTCAGACTTCTGTCCAGACGTTCTACCGTTTCAGGACTTGCCTTTAATAAATCATATTGTTCTAAACGATCTTCTCTCAGATTGAATAAAGACAATGGTTTTTCACCATCATGCGTCATGAAATAATCATCTTGAAAAAAGCAATATGTACCACTGATATTGTTGACTAAAAAATTGTCCCTATCACTGGATAGTGCATCAAAACCGAAAGAAAAATATGGTTTATTATACCCGAGGTAGCTTAGTACGGTAGGCATGATATCAATTTGTTGTACCAGCTTATCGGAGATACCGCGCAGGTTCTTATCGTTCGGGCGATAGAAGATAATAGGAATAGCTACGCTATTGGCAGACGTTTTATATTCAGGAAGATGACTCACAGTTGCATGATCAGCACAGATGACAAATAGGGTATTGTTAAACCAAGGCATTTGAGCAGCCGTTTGGAAAAACTGTCGAAGCGCATAGTCGGTGTACCCTATAGGCTCCTGGACAGGAAGGGGGCCTTTGGGAAATTTACCTTGGTACTGCGGAGGTACTTTAAAGGGATGATGAGACGACAACGAAAAGAAACCGGCAAAAAAGGGTTGATGAAATTGGTTCAATTCGTTCGCCATAAATTGCATAAAGGGCTCATCCCAAATCCCCCACATCCCATCAAAGTCTTTATCATTATTGTATTCGTCCTTGCCAAAATAATGCTGAATACCTGCCAGTTGCATGTATGCAGAAAAACCCATACTTCCGTTAGGTGCACCATGAAAAAAAGCAGTTTCATAGCCTTCATCACCTAATAACTTCGCCATACTGGTGGTCTTGTTTCCGGAATAAATGGACAAGACGTAGGGTTCACCTACGGACGGTATTCCCGTAATAACGGAAGGCAAAGCATCTATGGACTTTCTGCCGTTCGCGAACGACCTAGAGAACGTATAGGATTCGCCAATCAAGGAATCCAAAAAGGGCGTATATCCCGTATAGCTTCCGCCTTGTATATCTTTATTCAATGCTCCGATATGTTCTTTTGCAAAACTTTCCAAAATCAGAACCACCACATTCATTTTTTTAAACTCTTCAGTGCCTTCGGGCTGATGAATGACTGGATACAAAGTTTCCAATTCTGCATCCGTATAATAATGTACTTCCTCTAACTGGACGGCCTTTAGTGTCTTCAGTATACTGAAAGGCGTATTCAGCACAACATTCATTTCTTCCGGATTTTGCACATAATCGCCCGCATTGCTCAACGTAATTGGTCGGGTGCTATGCGCCCAACCACCGCGTACCCCCCCAATAAATAAAAAAGCTATTAATAGAAATAATCCTGTGTGAGCAATATAAAATGGCAGCGATAGCTTTTGAGGGCGGTAAATGACTATAACACGGGCTACCGCTCTTACGACAAAAACTAAGGCGATAAAAAGTAATACCAGCCCCCAATATCCCCAGACAAAATCGAAAGCCAGCCTGCCCAAGTTTTCTTCGTTCGCAAATTGCTCAAACACTGTTCCCGTCGTTCTTTTGAGCGTAAACGGGTAATAGGCGTAGTCGATCACATTTAACATAACTCCTAAACTGTTGGTGATAATAAAAAGCCATTGTGCTACCTTTTGATAGAAGCGAGCATACTTAAAGGAGAAGGGTATTCCTTGCATTAAAATATAGAGCACATTTAAATAAAGAAGTGCAACTACATCAAATTTCACGCCTCCCCAAAGCATACGAAGTAGATCCGTTAGACCTACGTTAGGAAACAACGCTTGGTTATAGACGAAAAACCCTAGGCGTAGCAAGGTATATAGGAGTAACAGAAGTAGAAATTGAATGGCCAACAACCAAAAGGTATTGACCAAGTTATAAGACACCTTATATTTCATTCGTAAATATTTATTGATCGCTCTTTGTTTCGGTTTGTATCAATGAATGCTTCGCCGCGTGTTCTCCGTCGCCCCTAGAACCTTCATTCAAAAATGAAAACCCTCGCTAACCGTTAATTAATATAAATTTAACCGCAAATTTATGCAATAATAATACAAATCCTCCAATTCGTAGTATTGCTGCTAATTCCGTATTTTTGCCTTTCGATTTTGAACGATTTATAATAATGAGCATAGCAAAAACTTATAACCCCAAAGAAGCGGAAGAAAAGTGGTATTCCTATTGGATGGATAAGGGCTTTTTCCGGTCTATACCTGATGAACGCGAACCCTATACGATTGTGATGCCCCCGCCCAACGTAACGGGTGTGCTGCACATGGGCCACATGTTGAATAATACTATTCAAGACGTTCTGATACGTCGAGCACGTATGCAAGGTAAGAACGCATGCTGGGTTCCTGGTACTGACCATGCTTCTATTGCGACGGAAGCCAAGGTTGTCGCTATGCTCAAAGAGAAAGGTATTGATAAAAAATCGCTAAACCGCGAAGATTTTCTGAAACACGCTTGGGAGTGGAAAGAAAAATATGGCGGAATCATTCTTAAACAGTTGGAAAAATTAGGGGCCTCCTGTGATTGGGAACGGACGAAATTCACGATGGACCCTGATCTATCAGACGCTGTTATTGATACGTTTATAAAATTTCACAAAGCGGGGTACATCTATCGCGGAGTACGAATGGTCAATTGGGATCCGCAGGGTAAAACGGCCCTGTCAGACGAAGAAGTTATCCGGAAGGAAGTCAACCAGAAACTATATTACATCCGCTACAAAATAACGGGTACCGAAGAACACATCGTTATCGCCACTACCCGTCCCGAAACCATCATGGCTGATACGGCTATTTGCATAAACCCACATGATGAGCGTTATCTGCATCTTAAAGGGAAAACCATTTTGGTGCCTTTAGTAAATCGGGAAATTCCGATTATTCAAGACGAATATGTGGAGATGGAGTTTGGTACGGGCTGCTTAAAAGTTACCCCAGCACACGATCTAAACGATTACGAGTTGGGACAGAAGCATAACCTTCCCGTTATCGATATTTTGAACGACGATGGAACGTTGAACGAAAAAGCACAGATTCTGATAAATGAAGATCGTTTTGTTGCCCGTAAGAAAGTAGTTAAAATGCTGGAAGAAGCGGGTCAAATCGAGAAAATCGAAGACTACAAATCACAGGTAGGTTTTTCAGAACGTACCGATGCCGCTATAGAACCAAAACTTTCCATGCAGTGGTTCTGCAAAATGGATGAATTGGCTAAGCCTGCTTTGGAATACGTAGAAAATGGCACGATAAAACTTATCCCTGAAAAATTCTTTGCCTCTTATAAGCATTGGATGGAAAACGTAAAGGATTGGTGTATCTCGAGGCAACTTTGGTGGGGACAGCGGATCCCAGCCTGGTACAACGAAAATAATGAGTGGGTAGTCGCGAAAACCGAGGCTGAAGCTGTAACCGAATTGCAGGCACAGGGTAAGTCTATCCAAGGCATCCGTCAAGAAGACGACGTATTGGATACTTGGTTTTCATCGGGCCTCTGGCCCATGTCGGTCTTCGATGGGGTGCGTCATCCGGACAATGAAGACTTCAAATACTATTATCCGACCAATGATTTGGTGACCGCACCCGAGATTCTATTTTTCTGGGTGGCACGGATGATTATCATGGGGCACGACTATACGCAAAAGCCACCATTCCGCAATGTATATCTTACAGGAATCGTGCGGGATAAATTGGGTCGTAAAATGTCTAAATCGTTAGGTAATTCGCCCGATCCTATCGAATTGATGGAGCAATATGGTACGGATGGCGTACGCGTGGGTATGCTCCTATCCTCTCCTGCCGGTAATGATCTCATGTTTGACGAGGCATATTGCGAACAGGGCCGTAATTTTGCGAATAAGATTTGGAATGCCTTTCGTTTAGTCAAAGGATGGGAAAGTACGGATGCGCCGGCGACGGCAGGACAAAAGACAGCAGCACTATGGTTTAAGAACCGCTTCAACCAAGCCGTTACAGAAATTGATGAGCATTTTGCAAATTATCGTCTGTCCGATGCCCTCATGGCAACCTATAAATTGATCTGGGATGACTTTTGTGCATGGTATCTGGAATTGATAAAACCTGCTTATCAAGCACCCATCGAAAAGGAAACACATAAAACGGTTAAAGAATTTTTTCAAAAAGTGTTGACATTAGCACATCCCTTTATGCCGTTCTTGACGGAGGAATTATGGCACGATGAATTATTTGGAGATCGAGTTGCCGAAGATTGTGTTATCGTTGCACCATACCCCGTCATACAAGCATATGATGAGCAAATCATAAAGGAATTTACGATCGTACAACAGATCATTTCGGAGATCAGAAATGTTCGCAATACGAAGGGAATATCGCCAAAAACGGCTCTCCCCCTGGCTATTAGCAGTACAGAAATTGATTTCACCAAATATCAAGAAAGCATTCTCAAGCTGGCGAATATCTCGGAACTAAACTTCGTAGAGGAAAAGGTAGCTGGCGCCCTGAGCTTTCTAGCCGGAAAAAGCGAGTGTTATGTAAAGCTTGATGCGGACAATATTGATGTGGCGGCTGAACAGGAACGTATTACGAAAGAAATCGCTTATCTTAAAGGTTTTCTGACGTCAGTAGACAAAAAGTTGTCTAATGAGCGTTTTGTTCAAAATGCGAAACCAGAAATTGTAGAGAATGAACGTAACAAAAAAGTAGACGCCGAAACTAAAATCCGTATTTTAGAAGAAAGTCTCGCGGCATTGGAATAAAAAAAATATTCATTTCTTCCCTAACAGATGTGTATTTCTTCGAAATGCACATCTTTTTTTATAAAACGTCTATGGAATTAATTAATTCCATAGACGTTTTTTGTTAAACAGCACTTATAATTCTGCCGAAGCTCCGATTTCTTCCAATTGGAGATTACCTCCAAACCAAACCTGCTTTCCAGTGTTCTTTAATAGAACACATTATCTTTAGTAAAACACGTTACATTATGTCTTATACTATATTTAAGCAACTTCACAATGAAAACCAAGCCTTGGTATTAGGAAACGTATGGGACGCTCAAAGCGCAAAAATAGCGGAAGACGCTGGTTTTAAAGCTTTAGGAACTTCCAGTCACGCGATCGCCAACCTACTGGGCTACGCAGATGGTGAGCAGATAACGGTTAACGAATTACTCTTTATGGTGAAGCGAATTGTCAAAGCAGTTGGTATTCCCGTATCCGTAGATTTCGAAGCCGGCTATTCGGATGATCCGGAGATCGTGACTGATCATGTTCAGCAATTAAAAGATCTCGGTATCGTGGGTATTAATTTAGAAGATGGAAAAGTCGTGAATGGAAAAAGAAAACTTCAGGATGCACATAGCTTAGCTAATAAGATCAAAGCGATTAAAGCCCATGTCCCAGAAATGTTTATCAATGCTCGGGCGGATACCTATACCACCGACCATCCCCAAGCGTTAGAAGAAGCCATCGCGCGTGCTTCATTATACGAAAAAGCAGGCGCCGACGGCCTTTTTATACCACTTGTGGAAACGAAAGACGATATTCAAAAAATTGTTTCTTCTACCTCCTTGCCTCTCAATGTCTTCTTAACCGATAACCTCCCCGACTTGCCGACCCTTCACCAATGGGGCGTAAGACGACTAAGCCATGGCGCGAAAATCTATGAGTGGCTTGTAGAGAAGAATACCGATACATTTCAGTACTTTGTAAAAGATCCTAGACTTCCCAAATAGATTTGCCGCGATTGTTAGGCCCAGAAAAAGTTAAGCATTTAGAAGCGATGACTTATGGAATCGAG
This sequence comes from Sphingobacterium sp. FBM7-1, assembly GCF_020687765.1. Classification (GTDB taxonomy): domain Bacteria; phylum Bacteroidota; class Bacteroidia; order Sphingobacteriales; family Sphingobacteriaceae; genus Sphingobacterium. The sequence continues at coordinate 836,941 of NZ_JAJEWJ010000001.1, forward strand.
GCTTGCAGAAATAGAACAGGAGCTTATTTCAGCTCCTGTTCTATTTTACCCTATTGCACCATTTTTGGTGCCTATGCGGCATATTAAGGTCTACAAAGTTTAAAAACAAACAAAATAAACCCCACCATGAACATTAAAAATGATTCATTTGCAATCATTCCCTGATGTATTCTATCATGGCTTCCCTGAGGCACGTCATTTTTTTTTTCCATAATCTAACCATTTGATAATTATCGCTCTTCCATGTCATAGCATTCAATGTCAAGAACAATGAACAACGAGAAAAGTTTTTTAAACTTTATTTTTTCAGAAATCACGAGCGATCGCCCCAAATGGATACCTGTGTGCAACTACTAATCTACAATCTCCTTTTTTATATCATTAATCGTTAACAAAGCTTATTTTTGTTTGTTAATTTACAGCACAAAAATAGGAGTAGAAATAAACATTTTTATTCGTTTAACGTTTGTTGATTAGTGAGATTGCAAAATAAAGTCATATAAATTTAATATAAAACCGCTTTGAATCGATTCGGACGAATAGCTTTAAAAACTATATTATGGATTATTGGCAGTGTTATCGCCCTGCTTTTATTGGTTATTTTACTTATACGGATGCCAGCGGTTCAAAACTACGTGGTAGGGAAAGTTACGAACTATCTGGAAAACAAAATTGGCACCCCTGTAGACATCGGTTACATAAATATTACCTTTCCGAAAAAATTGGTACTTGAAAATGTTTATTTTGAAGACCAATCCAAAGACACGTTGATTGCCGGCGAAAAATTATTGGTAGATATCGACATGTTCAAACTGCTGAAAAACACCGTTGAGATCCAACAATTGGAACTAAAGGGTATTACCGCAAAAATAAACCGAACATTGCCCGATAGCAGTTTTAATTTCGACTACATTGTAGCGGCATTTGCCTCAGAAGAAGAAAGTACCCCAACTGCCGATACGGCTTCTGCTCTCGTTTTCGATATCAACGATGTGCGTTTTGAACGGATCCATTTCGTTTATCACGACGAAGTGATCGGTACTCATGCAGATATCCAGCTGGGGCAATTTGACACGAAAGTAAAGCGGTTCGACTTAACGAACAACATGTCATTTTCGATGCCCAACATTAAGTTGGACGGACTAACAGCAAAAGTTCGCCAATGGGCGCCCATTAACGAAGGAGAGGCACCGTCAGCCGAGGATTTTGGGATCAAAGACAGCTCGGTAGTAGCATCTTCTCTCCTACCCGATCTGGATATCAAGACCTTAGATTTACGTAATATACTGGTGGAATATCAGGATTCTTCGGCCGCGATGGATACCCATTTCGATATACAGAAACTAACGGCAGACATTAAAGAGATCGATCTCAACAAAGAAATTGTACGTTTAGGCAGCGTTACGCTAGCTGATTCTGACTCACAGATATTGATGGGTAAAATGGCGACAATGAACGCCACAACCCCAGAAGCCGACACGCTTTCGAACAGCAGCTCCATGAACTGGGTAGTTTCGGCAGACAAAATACGGGTTGATAAAACGAATGTTTGGTTTAAAGATGATAATCAACCCCGCATGAAGGGGTTTGATTATTTCAACATTAAAATCAGCGACTTTTTGGCGGAATTAGACGATCTATATTTTTCTAGCGACTCGATTTCAGGCTCCCTAAAAAACCTAGCTATGGTCGATCACTCGGGATTTTCAATTCAAAAGTTGCAAGCAGACTTCGCATATCATAATACCGGGGTCGAAATTCGCAATCTGCTCGCGCAAACACCCAAAACCACGATCCGGGAATATATCAAACTATCCTACCCGTCCTTGGATGCAATAACAGACGATCCAGGCCAAGTGCTTGTAGAAGCTAATATTAAAAACTCCACACTGGATATGGGTGACATCCGCTACTTTGTACCGGATTTGGACACCATGGAGGTTATGCAACCTCTTTTGACACACTCATTTTACGTGAATGGGTTGGTAAAAGGTCGGATGAACAATTTGACGATTCCAAATATCGAAATAAAAACTCTGGACCGCACCCATTTGTTGGCGAGCGCTATAATCAAAGGACTCCCCGATCCAGAGAAACTAAACATAGATCTGAATCTGAAAAAATTAACTACCGGGCAGGCAGACATCGCCCGACTGGTAGCGCCATCCATGCTGCCAGACAGTTTACAACTCCCCAACGCCATCAGTTTATCGGGGACATTTAAGGGCGGAATGGCCGGTTTTGACGCGAATATAAGTCTAGTCACCGAGAAAGGCAATGCTACCGTAAACGGCAACATGCAATTGGGTGCAGATACGACCTATAACGCTTATTTATCCATCAACGATCTAGACATTGGCAACATATTACATCAGGATTCTGTTTTAGGAATTGTTTCGGCAGAAGTAAACGTTGTTGGAACGGGATTGAACCCAAAGAACATGACCGCGACAGTAGATGGCCGACTGATTCAGTTGGAAGCGATGAGCTATTCCTATCACGATATCCAATTGCATGCGGAGGCCAAAGAAGGTCTGATCGCAGGCACATTGGACAGTCCGGATCCGAATATACAGCTCCATATGGATTTCACAGCGGATATGCGCCCGACCTATCCTAAGCTCGATGCTATGCTTATGATTGATAGCGTTAATCTACAAAACTTAAACCTTATGGAGGACGATTTCCGTTACCACGGAAAAATTGTAGCCAATTTTGAAACGGCTGACCCCGACTTTCTGAACGGTTCTTTAGACATCGTCAATTCCGCAATCGCATACAACGCCGATCGTTATACGCTAGATAGCATCTCCCTAAGAGCATCGGCGGACACGAGTAGAAACGTTCTTTTATTGCGGTCTGGATTTCTTCGAGCACATATGGTTGGAAAATATCAGCTAACCGCTTTAGCACCTGCCATACAGGATATCATAGAGGTATACTACAACCCGAATAACACAACGAAGGACACTGTTTCGTACGAACCGCAACAATTTGAATTTAGCGCTACCCTTAATAATTCCCGCTTTATTCGCGAATTTCTACCCGATTTAGAAGAAATGCGTGACATCACTTTAGATGGTACATTTAATAGCGCCACGCAAAGCGTCATGGCCAAGTTACTTGCACCAAAGATTGTGTATGGGGGTACCACGATAGAAAATGTAGGGGTTGACATTACCACCTACGACAGCACACTCTATTATTCTACGCTTATCCACAAAATAAAAATGGGCAATATTGAGTTGAATAATACGGTGGCCAGTGGCAGTGTTGTGGACAACACAATCGACTTTGGTCTTTGGATCAAAGATAAGGACGATAAGGAACAATATCACTTAGGCGCGAACTTGGCCGTTGCGGCCGACAATTTTGTTTTCCGGCTTCATGAGGATGGATTAAAATTAAACTACGAAAACTGGAATATTGACAGCGCCAATACCATCGGTTTCGGTGGGGCCGGCGTTTATGCACATAACTTCCGTTTAACCAATAATGGTCAAGAGTTGCTTATCCAGTCGAAAGATTCGATTTCTAACGCCCCTATTGACGTAATATTTAATAATTTTAGAATCGAGACATTTGCGCAAATGTTAGCTTCCGACATCTTAAACGTAGGCGGCGGAATCAACGGCATAGCCACGTTGTCCCGACTGGAAAGCAGCCCGGTATTTGTATCGGATTTAACAATTGATCGCTTCTATTTTGGCACGGACACGGTGGGTAATATCCTGGTTAAAGTAGACAATATTAAAGAGAACACGTTTTCTGCCGATGTTAGAATAGAAGGCAATGGTAACGATGTACAGCTTGCCGGTGATTTCATCAGTCCGCCGAATGAAACTGCTTCGCTCAATGCTACTTTATCTTTAAAACCAATGAAAATGACAACTATACAAGCATTTAGCATGGGTTACTTAGAGGACAGTGCGGGCGACTTGGTGGGCGACTTAAAAATTACCGGTAATCTAGATGCACCGCAGATTAACGGCGAACTTACCTTTCAGAACAGCAGATTGAACGTAGCCATGTTGAATGCTGATTTTCTGATGGATAACCAAACCATTTATTTTAACAAGGAAGGCATACAACTCAAAAAATTTGAAATTAAAGATTTAAGGGGTAACACCTCCTCATTAAGCGGTTCTATTGCCACAACCACCTATACAGATTTCGACTTCAATCTAAATCTTACGATGGACGATTTCGCCGCCGTTAATTCTACCCGAGAAGACAATGATCTATTTTTCGGAAAATTATACTTAACGTCGAACCTCCGCATACGCGGCAATCTGGATCAACTGCGTATAGATGGAAATATTAAAGCCAATGAGAATACCGATTTCGTTTTAATCGTGCCCAACGAGGATCCGGGCATCGCTCAGCGGGATGGAGTCGTTAAATTTGTCGATCGTTCTGATACCGCACGCGCAAATGTATTCGCTCGGTTGGATTCCCTTACGACAGCAACCAAACTATCCGGCATGGATATCGCCCTTAATCTGGCTACCGATCCGGAAGCTAAATTCAAGGTTATATTGGACGAAGGCACACAAGATGCCCTCAACATTCAAGGTATAGCCGAGTTGAATGCGACTATCGATGCGAGTGACAAAATAACGATGTCAGGCACCTATACCGTAGAGCGCGGAGATTACACATTCTCCTTAGGCCCTATCTCGAAACCTTTCCTTTTCCAGAAAGGCAGTACGATTACCTGGAATGGTGACCCATTAGATGCCCGTATGGATATTACCGCCATCTACCGAAATCGCTTTCCCACCTTAGAACTCGTACAATCGCAAATTGGAGGCGAAAGCCAGAATTTGTATAAGCAGCGTATTCCATTCGATGTGAAGCTGATCTTAACCGGAGAACTCTTTAAGCCGGAAATTAACTTCGACATCGATTTAGACGAGAATAACGCGATTGTCTCACAAGACGTCGTAAGTAAGGTTAATATCGCATTGGCAAATATCCGCGACGATCCGGCCGAATTGAATAAGCAAGTATTCTCATTGATTGCGCTCGGTCGCTTTATGTCTGCCAATCCTTTCGAGAGTCTATCAGGAGGTGGTGGAGCAGAAGCAATGGCCCGAAATACCGTCAGTTCGTTTTTGAGCAGCCAGCTGAACAACCTCGCTTCTGATTTGATCAAAGGCGTAGAACTAGACTTCAATCTGCAATCGGAAGAGGATTACCTAACCGGAAACGCACAGACAAGAACCGACTTAAATGTCGGGGTATCGAAAATGTTATTTGATGATCGCTTGAAAGTCACTATCGGCTCCAATTTTGAAGTAGAAGGAAATACAAGACCAGGAGAGAAAGCTTCCAATATTGCAGGCGATATATCACTGGAATATCAGCTTTCAAAAGATGGTCGGTATTTCGCGCGTGTATACCGCAAAAACCAATATCAAGCAACTTTACAAGGACAATTCGTAGAAACCGGCATCGGTTTTATTATCACGATGAGTTACGACAAATTCAAAGAGTTGTTTATGAGTTCGCGAGCGTTAGAACAATATTACAATACCGATAGCCGTAGTTTCCGCCGCCGCTTCAATGTAGAACGGATGGAGACAGATTCTGCTTATAGGGACAGTGTTCGCATGGTAATCCGGGACAGCCTCATGAAGAATAGCCCCGAATTTCGGAAAAGAATAGAAGAACGCCGCGAAAGCGAACAACTACAAGAGCAGAAAAATGACACGGACAGTGCATCAAACAACAATCCTGTAGACTCGACTGGGCATGTAATCCGAAAAGAAGAACTCGAAGAATCGGAAGAAAAACAACCAGAAAACACCAAAATAGATACAACAAAAAATGCCATCCGCGATGACGAAGAAGAAAGGAAACGGTATGAAGATTAACTGGTCGCATCTTGCTCTGGGCGTAGTTGCAACCGTTGTGGGGGCGAGTTGTAACCCTACGAAATACCTTACAGAGGACGAAAAACTCTACAATAAGGGACATGTTGTGATTCATGCTGAAGATAGCATCCCGAATGACAGGAAAGAAGCGTTTGAAACGTATTTAGAAGAAATGTTACGTCCTAAACCGAACAAAAAGATTCTGGGCGTTCGCTTCAAACTCGGTCTATATAATATGGCGGGCGGACCCGATTCATCGTCAGGTGTCATTAATCGCTGGCTGCGGCGACAAGGAGAAGAACCGGTCTTACTTAGCGATGTCAACCGGGAATACAATGAAAATCTGTTACGAAACCGGATGGAGAACTTTGGTTTTTTTAATGCCTATGTTACTTCAGATACGACGATAGATGGAAAAATGGCTGAAGTGATTTACAACGCTCATCCGGGAAAAATATACCGTATTGCTAACGTTGATTTTGAAGTGGACTCTACTACGCAGCTGGGGAAAGATATTGCAAGTACGAAATCCGAATCGCTCTTAAAGGTAAAAAGCAACTACAACTTAGATGTTATCCTCAATGAACGCGACCGAATCGACAACGAGCTAAAGAATAAAGGCTATTATTATTTTTCGCCGGATCATTTACTGGTAGAGGTAGATAGTACAGGGGGTGATCACGAAGTCGATATGTACGTGACGGTAAAACCGGAGACACCTGGTAAAGCCAAAGAACCCCAAAAAATTGGAAATATCTTTATTTATCCGAATTACCGGCAAACATCCGAGGGATTTAGGACAACGCGTCCGAGAGCGAATCAACTATTTGACGATCAATATTATATTATAGATCCACAGAACACCTATCGTAAACGCGTGTTGGCAAACCATGTCTTTTTTAATAAAGGAGACACCTATACCCGCTGGGAACACAACCGAACCATTAGTCATTTGGTCAATCTCAACGCTTTTAAGTTTGTCAAAAACACCTTTGTAGACAATCCCGATTCGGCCAACACGATGGACGTATACTACCACCTTACCCCCATGCAGCGTAAATCGATCCGTTTTGAGGTGATCGGGAAGACCGCATCGGTTTATAACGGAACAGAAGCGAATGTGCATTGGACGTTGCGCAATGCCTTCAAGGGATTCGAGACATTTACATTAAGCGTCTTTGGGGGATATGAAACGCAAACGGGAGGTAGTGTAAACCTAAACTCTGCGTACATACGCTATGGAGCTGAAGCCGGTATCGTATGGCCACGGTTGTTATCACCGTACAAGTGGGCACCTTCCCGGCGCTATATCCCGAAAACGTATGCCAAAGTGGGTTATGAATTTTTAAACAGACGAAATGCGTATACACTCAATTCATTAACCTTAAATTACGGTTATAATTGGAAGGAAAACGATCAAAAACAACACGATTTGGCGTTAGCTGAAATCATCTATGTACAGCCGCGTAATATCACCGATGAATACCGGGCACAGATGGATACTATCCCTACCCTTCGGCACATCGTTGATCCGCAATTTTCATTCGGGCCGAATTACAACTATACGTTTACCAATTCCATGGAAGCTGACCGAAAACATACTTTTTATGTAAAAACGGGATTAAATACTTCTGGTAATGTACTGGGGCTAATCCAAGGAGCGAATTATGACGAAGGAGCTAAAGAAATCTTCGGGACGCCTTACGCACAGTTTATTAAAGCGGAAGCAGACTTTCGACATTATATGAAGTTGTCGTCTAAATCCCAACTTGCCTCTAGAGTCATGATTGGGATGAGCCATTCTTATGGAAACTCCCGGTCTCTCCCTTACTTAAAACAATATTTCTCCGGAGGTCCAAATGGACTTCGTGCTTATCGCGCGCGCGCCGTCGGGCCGGGATCAGCTTACCCTGAAAACTTAGGAGAGGATAATTTTTTTGCCGATCAGACAGGTGATTTTAAACTAGAGCTTAACACCGAATACCGTGCACCTATCGCGGGCATGTTACACTGGGCAGCATTTATAGATGCAGGTAATATTTGGTTACAGCGTAGGGATGAAAACAAACCTGGGGGAACACTGTCGAAAGATTTCTATAAAGAGCTGGCCGTTGGCGCAGGTTTAGGTTTACGACTTGATTTAGATTTTCTCATCGTCCGTACCGATTTTGCTATACCCGTTCGTGTACCTTACCGGAATCCTGGCGATCGTTGGGTATTTAAGTACATCGATTTTAGCGATCGGGAATGGAGACGAGAAAACCTCGTATTTAATTTAGCCATCGGATATCCGTTCTAAATTCTTTTATTTTCCTACCCTTTTTCGTATATTTATCTACACATCATTCGACACCCATACAAAGCGAAAAAAATATGCAGACAAAAATAACAGTTATCGGAGCAGGCGCAGTAGGTGCTACTACGGCAGACAATCTTGTACGGAAGAATATCGCAGAAGAAATTGTGTTACTGGATATTAAAGAGGGCGTTGCGGAAGGAAAGGCACAGGACATGATGCAAACAGCCGCACTTTTAGGATTTGATTCCATAGTAAAAGGCGTTACGAACGATTATACCCAAACAGCGGGTTCGGCGGTTGCAGTGATTACATCAGGCGTTCCTAGAAAACCCGGAATGACAAGAGAAGAACTGATCGGCACTAATGCCGATATCGTGAAGTCTGTAGTGGAAAATTTAGTCAAGCATTCCCCGGATATTATTATTCTGATTGTCGCTAATCCAATGGACACCATGACCTATCTCGCATTAAAAGCTAGTGGTTTACCTAAAAACAGAATTATAGGCATGGGTGGAGCATTGGATTCAGCGCGTTTCAAATATCAAATTTCACAGAAACTACAAGCTTCTGCGAATGATTTGAATGCCATTGTCATCGGAGGGCACGGGGATACGACGATGATTCCATTGATACGGCATGCTACGTGGAATAGCATTCCGGTCAACAGCTTCCTCACACCGGAAGAGCAAGATGATATTGTGAAGAAAACCATGGTAGGAGGTGCAACGCTTACGGCTTTGATTGGTACTTCTGCTTGGTACGCTCCTGGAGCCGCCACAGCAGCTATGGTGGAGAGTATCGTGCGCGACCAAAACAAACTCTTCACAGCATCCGTATTTTTAGAAGGTGAGTTTGATGAAGAAGATATCAACATCGGCGTGCCTGTCATTATAAACAAAAATGGCTGGGATCGCATCGTGCCGTTAACCTTGTCCGAAGAGGAAAAAACATTGTTTAAAAATAGTGCAAATGCGGTACGGAATATGAATCAAGTATTAAAAGACAGTAATATCCTATAACACGTTTTTTTGCATGGGTTTTATGCTTATATTTCCTAAGTTTAACCCATGCAAAAAATTCCGTTCGAAATATTGGAACTACATGGGGATGGTTACCATATATTGATTGATGTCTGTTTATTCGACAAACCCTTTAAAATGGTGCTAGATACAGGAGCATCGAAAACCGTCCTCGATAAAACGACCTTGCTGCAATCAGGCATTCCCGAGGAAAAAATTATGAATACCAACATTATCTCGACCGGATTGGGGACGAATTCTATGGAAAGCTTCATCCTCGAATTACCGACGTTTGAAATAGGCACGTGGAAAATCAAGAAATTTGTCACGGCGGTACTAGATCTGAGTACAGTCAATTACGCCTACGAACAGATGAACTTCCAGCCCGTTATCGGTGTGCTAGGGGGAGATATCTTATTTTCTTACGCCGCACGAATCGATTATCAGAAACGGGTTTTGACCTTACGGGATCGTAAAGTTAGTTAAACAGGCTTATGTTTGGAGGTATAAAATCGGTCTTCTTCCGCGTATTATACTTATACGGTATACTTCTAATTCTTCCGCTTTACACCTTGGGTATAGACACACTTTCGACAGATACATTGTATAAACTGAATAGCGTGAGACGTTTTGTACACCAAGCCGGAATAGAACTCCGACCAGGGCGTATACTCCCAAACATCCCTTTTTACACCGGCCTTAATCATCAACAAAAACCTATTCGAAACGCTTTCTCCACACATCTCAAATATGCCTTTCGATTCCCCGACGGTTCGTTGGGAGATAAAATATATCCGAATACCTATCAAGGAATCGGCCTGTCATTTTACAACTTTGGGAATGAACTAGAATTAGGTAATCCTAAATCGATATATCTTTTTCAACGTTCCGAGATTACCGCCCTGAGCGATCACGTAGCCTTGGATTATGCATGGAACTTTGGCCTGTCGACAGGTTGGAAACCCCACCACTTTATAGAAAACCCATACAATGTCGCGATTGGCTCTAAAACAAATGCGTATCTCAATGCCGGACTTTATTTGAGATGGAGATTAACCACACAAACCCATTTAACCACTGGGCTTGATTTTACACACTTTTCAAACGGGAACACTAATTTCCCCAATGCGGGTCTCAATATGTTAGGCTTGAAATTTGGTGTTTCATATGATTTGCGGAGACGGCAAACGATCCGAAAGCCTGTCGTTTCTTCCGATTCCTTGCCCCCCTATCCAAGACATATTAATTACGATGTAGTTATCTTCGGCTCCTCGCGTCGCAAAGGCGTCGACTTTATGGATCAGCCCGTCGCTTCTCCCCACAAATATCCCGTTATCGGCATGTATTTCGCACCTATGTACAACTGGAGCTATCGGTTTCGTGCGGGAATGTCCGTCGACGCCGTTTATGATGGAAGTGCGAATGTCTATACCGAAGATTATATTATCGGAACCGCCCAAAAGTTTTTTAAGCCGCCTATCAATCAACAAATTGCCTTAGGCATGTCTATCCGAGCAGAATACATCATGCCTATTTTTACGATCGGCGTCGGTTTAGGCAGCAATCTGCTGCACAAGGGAACCGATTTCCGCGGTACCTATCAAACGTTCGTCCTAAAAGTTGCGACCACTAGAAATTCTTTTTTACACATCGGTTATAACCTAAAAGATTTTTATAGACCCAACCACTTAATGCTAGGACTTGGCTATCGATTTAAAAATAAGGCTCCATCTCTGCTTTATTGATCTAAATGCTTATATTCTCTTGAATAACCGCCGGTGAATATGTAATCTTAGATAAGTATAAAAACTTAGCGCAATAACGATACCTGCTGTACCCATAACATACAACGTACTCTTGATTCCTATTGATTCCGCTACCGCACCTACAATAAGCGTCCCGATAGGTGCAACACCTTGAAATGCCATCACGTAATAGCCGATTACCCTAGCCCGGTAGCTTGGCACAGCATGCGTCTGTATATACGTGTTGATCGATGAATTTTGCATCATCATGGCAAACGCCACGATCATCGTAAACACCAGCGCAAATGGTAAAATACGCGCATATGCCAATAAACAAAGTGCTGCTCCCATTAAGAACGCAGAAAATAAAACCCGATACCGGAGGTTTTCTCCTGTTTTTAACCTTGCCATATTGATCGCACCGACCATGGCACCGAAACCCGCTGCACTCTCAAACCATGAAAAAGTAGACTCGTCGCCCGAAAAAAGATCCTTCGCCACCGCAGGCAACAAAGAGGTATATGGAATAACTAACAAACTGGAAAAACACAGGACAATAATCAATGAAGCAATATGTGGCGACCGACTTAAATAGCTAAAACCCGCCTGAAGTGCTTGCCAGTTGCTCTCCTTCGTAAGTTGAGAAGAATCTTCTTTTACTCGCATCAATAGCAAACACACAATAACAGGCACAAAACTGATAAAGTTGACACCAAAACACACGAATTCGCCGTATTCCGTCAGCAAAATTCCTCCAATGGCTGGTCCGACCATTCTAGCCGCATTGAAAATAGAAGAATTTAGGGCAATGGCATTGGGTAGATCCCGCTTATTATCAACAAGAGATATCATCAACGATTGTCTACCGAGAACATCAAACGCATTAATCACCCCCTGTATAAACCCTAAAATGGAGAGAATAAGCACGGTCTCCAACTGCAACCCCACAATTAAGGTCAATGCTCCGGCTTGTAGCATCAGACCTATCTGTGTAATAAATACCAACTTGTACTTTCTATGTTTATCCACAAACGAACCGATAAACGGCGAAAGAATCAGCGATGGAAGCAAGGAAATAAATTGCACAAAGCCTAACCAGAAAACCGAATTGGTTATTTCATAGACCATCCAGCTGATGGCGATACGCTGCATCCAAGTACCTAAAAGCGATATCGCCTGACCAATTACATGTAAACGAAAATTTGGATAGGAAAGCGATTTAAATATGTCCATGAACGGCAAAAATGTTTTGACTAAACTTGACCAGATTGAGAATAATATAATTACTTTTGTAACATACTTAGGTATATTATGTTTTAAAATTTTTTAAATCACTATAAACACTCTAATAAACATGAAATTTTTTATCGATACCGCGAACTTAGCACAGATCAAAGAAGCACAAGATCTTGGCGTGTTAGACGGCGTTACTACCAACCCGAGCTTGATGGCGAAAGAAGGCATCAGTGGAGAAGAAAATGTAATTAATCATTACAAAGCAATCTGTGAAATTGTCGATGGCGATGTAAGTGCAGAAGTTATCTCTACAGACTTCGAAAATATCATCAAAGAAGGAGAAGCATTAGCGGCATTAAACCCCAAAATCGTTGTGAAAGTTCCAATGATCAAAGATGGTATTAAAGCTATCAAATATTTTACACAGAAAGGTATCAAAACAAACTGTACATTGGTTTTTTCCGCTGGCCAAGCTTTATTGGCAGCTAAAGCAGGTGCTACGTATGTATCTCCGTTTATCGGCCGATTAGACGACATCTCGGTAGACGGCTTAGGTCTCATCGAAGAAATTCGTTTAATTTACGACAATTACAGTTTCAAAACACAAATCCTAGCAGCATCTGTACGTCATAGCGCACACTTATTAGGTTGCGCAAAAATCGGTGCAGACGTCATGACAGGGCCGTTATCGGTAATTGTATCGTTATTGAAACACCCACTGACGGATAGTGGATTGGCGCAGTTTTTGGCGGATCACGCAAAAGCAGCGGGAAAATAAAAACAAGGTAATTTATACTAAAAGCCCTTCCAATAAATTCTGGAAGGGCTTTTTTATTTTACTTCTTTCTTTTTTATCATTTATGTTTGGGGTCATAAAAATACGCGGCAATCCCAGCTAAATTTGTGAAGCACATGTCCGGAGTGACGGGACTACTTCAAAACAATATGGTAGCTATGGAAAAATATGTAATCAAGCGAAATGGCGCATACGAGCGTCTAGAAACCTACAAAATACAAGATGCGATTCGAAAAGGTTTTCAAAGTACCTCCTACCCCATTGATGATCGTGTATTTGAACGGATACTGATCGAGCTAGATGAAAAAGAAACATGGGCTGTAGAAGATGTACAAAATAAGATTGAACGTCAATTATACGAACTGGGGTATTTTGAGGTTATGAAATCCTTCATGCTCTATCGGCACACCCGAAAACTACAACGCGAGCACATCGACCATTTTAATGACGACACGACCTATGTGGACAGCAGTCAAACTGTCCATGAATATATCCACCAACAAGATTGGCGCATTAACGCCAATGCCAACACCTCCTATTCCAATGCGGGATTGATCAATAATACTGCTGGAAAAATCATTGCCAACTATTGGCTGGACGCCGTCTATAGCAAAGAAGAAGGGTATGCCCATCGGAATGGCGACATTCATATCCATGATTTAGATTGCCTCACCGGCTATTGTGCCGGTTGGAGCTTAAGGGTTTTGCTTGACGAAGGCTTTAATGGTGTCCGAGGACGCATAGAAAGCCGCCCGCCCTCCCATTTTCGTGAAGCCTTGGGCCAAATGGCAAACTTTCTGGGCATCCTACAGAGTGAATGGGCAGGAGCGCAAGCTTTTAGTTCATTCGACACCTATCTTGCACCCTATGTTTTCAAGGACCAATTGGAATATAACGATGTATTAAAAGCAGTACGCAGCTTCGTGTATAACCTGAATGTTCCCGCTCGCTGGGGTCAGTCTCCCTTTACCAACATCACATTGGATTGGAATGTGCCCGAAGATTTACGGGCGCAAATACCCACTAAAGGCGGGCGGCATCTTTTTGCAGCATTTGACGATCCTGGACTAAGCAGTCGCGCGCGCGAACGTGGCGTCAGCTCCTTGGAGGATTTATGTTATCGGCATTTCCAAGTAGAAATGGATATGATCAATAAAGCCTATTATACGGTCATGACGGAGGGCGATGCGAACGGCCAACCTTTTACTTTTCCCATTCCAACCGTTAATATTACGGAAGATTTTGACTGGCAGAGCGAAAATGCACATTTACTCTTCGAAAACACCGCAAAAATCGGGTCGTCATACTTCCAAAATTTCATCGGGAGCCAGTATATTATCGATGCAGATGGCCAGCGCGTAGAAAATCCCGAAGCATACAAACCCAACGCTGTACGGAGTATGTGTTGCCGATTGCAGTTGGACCTACGTGAACTCCTAAAACGCGGAAACGGTTTATTTGGAAGTGCAGAGATGACCGGAAGCATCGGTGTTGTCACGATCAATATGGCCCGGCTAGGTTACCTTTACGCTGGCCAAATAGAAAAACTCTATGCGCGCCTTGATGAACTCCTTCTATTAGCCAAATCCACGCTGGAAAAGAAGCGACAATTCATCCAAGAACAATACGACAATGGCTTATTTCCTTATACAAAAAGGTATCTAAGCCACTTTCGCAACCATTTCTCCACTATCGGAGTCAACGGAATGAACGAAATGATACGTAATTTCAGTGGCGATACAGAAAATATAGTAAGCGACCGCGGGATAACCTTTGCTTCCGAGCTTTTAGAGCATATTCGACTCCGTTTACGTATATTTCAAGAGGAAACCGGCAACCTTTACAACCTAGAAGCCACCCCCGCCGAAGGAACAACTTATCGTTTCGCAAAAGAAGACAAGAAACGATTTCCCACAATCTTACAGGCCGGAGACGGTGATCACATCTACTATACAAACAGTTCACAGATTCCCGTTGACCATACCGAGGATCCCTTTGAAGCGCTGTTACTACAAGATCAACTCCAATGCAAATACACCGGCGGTACGGTACTCCATCTTTATATGAACGAACGCATCAGTTCGCCTGAAGCCTGCCGAGCCTTTGTACAGACGGTTATCACGAACTTCAAACTTCCATACATCACCGTCACGCCCGTCTTTAGCATCTGCCCCGTGCACGGCTATCTCAATGGCGAACATGAATACTGTCCACAATGCGATGATATTATTATTTCTAACCATCAACATATATAAAACATGACAAACACCGAAAAACAATTGTTGATTTTGCAGCAGAACCAACAAAGACGCAGCAAATGCTTAGTTTACACACGTGTTATGGGATACCATAGGCCCGTAGAAAGCTTTAATATTGGTAAAAAGGGAGAACATCGCCAGCGTACGCATTTTCGAGAACAGCATGGCTAAACCCATTTACAGTATTACACCTTTTACGCTATTGGATTATCCAGACTACCCAGCCTGCATTCTATGGTTTGCAGGCTGTAATATGCGTTGCCTATATTGCTATAATCCCGAAATAGTATTGGGAAAAGGAAAGATTTCGATCAAAGAGACCGAACACTTTTTACAATCACGGAAATCCCTTTTGCAGGGCGTCGTGTTCAGCGGAGGAGAATGTACGTTACACCCCAACTTAATTCAACTCGCTCGAATGGCAAAAGAAATGAGATATAACATCAAAGTCGATACCAATGGTACCCGACCCGACGTTCTTCGTCAGATGCGAGAAGAACACCTACTAGATTATGTTGCATTAGACTTTAAAGGCATGAGGAACAAACATCGCCATATTACTGTATCCGACACCTTTTCTACTTTTGAAAAGAGCTTAAATCTATTACAAAAAATGGCTGTTCCGTTTGAAATCCGAACCACTTGGCACCCAGACCTTCTTTCTATAGAAGACATCACCACTATGGTTAACTTTCTGGCGCAACGCGGATATCAAGGAAAATACTTTATCCAATATTTTATGAATGGTGTCAAAACATTGTCTCCCCTTTCGGACAGACACTGTTATATCGATCCAAAACCTTTATCAACCGCCAACATACAAGTAGAAATCCGAAGCACTTAACGCCGGCGATACACCTTTCTCCCCAGCGGATAAGCCATCGTGTTAAAAAAATTGTGTAAATTTACCTTTATCATGACGGATGAAAAAAACAAAAAAAATAAAGATTTTGCAGAACTTTTGCGGGAAAGCAAACTAAAAGTCACCGCCCCAAGACTGCGTGTTTTAAATGAAATAACGCAAAAAGACGCAGCTATTTCACAACCCGATTTGGAGAAAATAATCGGAAAGGATATCGATAGAGTCACACTTTATCGCATCTTATCCAGCTTTGAAGAAAAAGGAATTGTCCACAAAATCTTCGATTTGAACGGTACAGCAACCTATGCCATGTGCACATCCAACTGTACCGAAAATCACCATCATGACCAACATGTACACTTCATTTGCTCCATCTGCAATAGCGTATATTGTTTGAATGAAGTCAGCCTACCACGCATTAATTTACCTACTCGATTTACCCTACATTCACTCGCTATAAACGCCGTTGGACTTTGTTCGAGTTGCCAAAAAGAAGACTAAATACAGCATTAAATCACTACCAAAAAACAAAAAGCTTTCCCGAATGGGAAAGCTTTTTTTATTGTAAAAAGCCGGTACAACCTCAACAACTGTATCGATTACATATTTTACCTAAAAAATCATAAACATCTTATCTATAACATATTTACAATAGTAAACAAAACATAAAATTAATACATAAAACGATTTTTATAACAGACTTACCCCCCACCAAACCCTCAAACCAGCCTGTAACGCCCACAAACCAACCTATCAGTAAATCACACTTTATCTTTAAGAATCATAAACAACAAATAACCAACATATTAAACAAGATAAAACAAACAATTAATTCATAAATTAAAAAAGACAAAAAACATAAAGACTGAAACGTCCAAAAAGAACTTTTTTATGTATCTTAGTTTATACAAACAAGGTCCCCTCACTCGGAACCTGTCAGCGCCCGATCTTCCTCTTCCACCACCAATACTTTAATTGACGAGGAATAGGATTCGAGCACAACTTTTAAATATATGAGACATAAAAAAGACAACCCATACAAAGAAGTCCTCACCCATCTTATCGTGGACATATTTGAGAAATCAAACAACGCACCTCTCAATTACAAACAGGTAGCTGGAAAACTCAACCTGAGCGATAATGAATCCAAAGATGCGATTTTGGAAATTCTTTCCGACGAAAGCAAATCCGGCAAATTCCTGCAAACAGAACGCGGCAAATTTCAGCTACGCCAATTAAGTGTTTACATTCGAGGCAAGGTCGATATGACGGCCGATGGCTCCGCATATATTGTTCCGGATGACGAACTTGAAAGCGATATTTACGTGGCGCCGCGAAAACTAAGACAGGCACTTCACAACGATATTGTGAAGGTACACGTTTATGAACGCAGACGAGGTCGCAAACGAGAGGGTGAGGTTGTAGAAATTATTCAACGCGCGAAAACAGATTTTACCGGAACAATCGATATCGCAAAATCGTATGCCTTCTTCCTTCCCGATGACAGAAAGATGATTCACGATATATTCGTTCCACTAGATAATCTAAACGGCGCGCAACACGGCGAAAAAGTTGTTGTATCGATTGTGGAATGGCCAAAGAATGCCAAAAACCCTATCGGAAACGTAAAGAGTATCCTCGGTAAAAAAGGAGAGAATGAAACGGAAATGAACGCCATCCTTGCAGATTTCGGCTTCCCCCTATCCTTCCCTCCCGAAGTAGAAGCAGAGGCAAATAAGATCCCCGAACAAGTACCCGCTGATGAGATTCAGAAAAGACGTGATTTCCGCGATGTACTAACCTTTACCATCGACCCTTTTGACGCTAAAGATTTCGATGACGCTATTTCCTTTCAGCAATTGGACAATGGAAACTATGAAATAGGCATACATATTGCCGATGTTTCTCATTACGTACAGCCAGACTCTTTACTGGATAAAGAAGCTTATGAACGGGGCACGTCCGTATACCTGGTCGACCGAGTCATCCCCATGCTTCCGGAACGTTTATCCAACGGTGTATGCTCTTTGCGTCCCCAGGAAGACAAACTATGTTTTTCCGCCGTATTCGAAATGGATAACAAAGCAGCCGTCTTGAACCAGTGGTTCGGGCGGACCGTAATCAATTCTGATCGCCGCTTTAGTTACGAAGAAGCACAAGAGGTCATTGAAACCCAACAAGGCGACCACGCTCCAGAAATCCTCAAACTTAACGAACTAGCCTATATCCTACGGGAACGCAAGTTTAAAAACGGCGCTATCAGCTTCGAAAGCGAAGAAGTTAAATTCCACCTCGATGAAAAAGGGAAACCCCTAGGAGTCTACACCAAAGAGCGGAAGGACGCACATAAACTCATCGAAGATTTTATGTTGCTGGCCAATCGAAAAGTTGCTGAATATATCGGGAAACAGGGAAAAGGTAAAAACAAACCAACCTTCATTTATCGGTTTCACGACACGCCTAACCCAGAGACACTGACCACTTTCTCGCAGTTTGCTTTGCGTTTCGGACACAAACTCTCGATTAAAACCGATAAGGAGGCAGCGAAATCACTAAATACCTTGCTTACCAAAATTGAGGGAGAACGTGAACAAAACCTATTAACAACACTCGCCATACGCTCTATGGCTAAAGCAATTTACACCACCAAAAATACGAGCCATTATGGCCTGGCATTCGATTATTATACCCATTTCACCTCTCCTATTCGTCGTTATCCAGACGTGATGGTACATCGTTTATTGCAATTCTATTTGGACGGCGGAAAGAAGATCAACGCAGAGCATTACGAAAAAATGGCCGAGCATTCCTCCCAAATGGAAAAACGTGCTGCCGACGCAGAACGTGCTTCTATCAAATACAAACAAGCCGAATTTTTGGAAGATCAAATTGGGGTAGAATACACCGGGATCGTATCTGGCGTTACCGAATGGGGCATGTATGTCGAAATCCAAGAGAATAAATGTGAAGGCATGGTACGTCTTCGCGACATTACAGACGACTTCTATACCCTAGACGAAAAAAACTACACCATCATTGGCCAGCGGAAGAAAAAGAAATATCAACTGGGAGATGAGGTACAAATCAAAGTAAAAAAAGTAGATCTAGAAAAAAGACAGATTGATTTCACCTTGGTATCGTAGCACATAACCCACCTGTAGGATACGCAACGTATTTCGGGCGGAAGTTCACCAGACGTTCGCCCGAAATATTTTCCTGTATCGTTAGATCCTTTTTTCCCAAACTACCTACCTATCCATAGCACGCTTTAAAACCCTACTTCCCCACAGCTCGATCGTCACACGCCATTTGCAAAGGTAGTAGACTATATTTAGCTTTGCAGCTGTAAGACATTACGCACAAACAACTTTCAGACATGAACTTTTTAGATATTGCCAAAAACAGATATAGCACGAAACAATACAATCCGGACGAAAAGCTCTCGACAGATATCGTTCAACAATTAACACAAATCTTGCAGCTCAGCCCCTCCTCTATCAATAGCCAACCTTGGAAGTTTACAATTATTTCTGATGAAAAAATTAAAAGCGAAATAGCAAACGTATCCTACCATAACCTCGAAAAAATCAATCAGGCAAGCCACCTCGTTGTATTCAATGTGATCGATCAGGTAGCGAAATTTGAGCAGGAGAACCTCTCGCAATTACCCGAGGGTGCCGTAAATTACTACAACCAACATGTAAAACCCCTAGGTGACGCCGGTATCAAAAACTGGATGCAGCACCAAGTTTATCTTTCCCTAGGCTTTTTCTTGGCCGCCGCCGCCAGTATGGGGATCGACTCCACGCCTATGGAAGGCATTCAGCCCGAGGCCTACAACAACCTATTACAACACGAAGGTTATACCGCATTATTCGCTGTGGCGATCGGTCGCCGTGATCCGGAAGACTTTAATCAACCGACGCGCAAACCAAAATTCCGCAGACCGTTAGAGGAGGTAACAGCCACCATTTAAAGAAGATCTAACCTTTAAGACAAATCCAAAAACCCAATAAATGTGTAAAAGTAAAACAAGGCAACCATAGAACCCAGTGATTTATTGATCATAAAAAAAACCGATCACTCGGTTTTTTTACAGCTGCTATAAAACGCTTACCGCGTATATAACTATCTTCTATCCAAAATGACCGTGAATATAATTGGCGGTCATTTCATTTTCCGGCGATTCAAAGATCTTTTTAGTCGGTCCTTCCTCTTTAATCTCTCCCAGATACAAGAACACCGTCTTATCCGCTATACGCTGTGCCTGTTGCATATTATGCGTCACAATCGCAATCGTATACTTCTTTTTCAAGTAAACGATCAATTCTTCAATTTTCAAGGTACTCACCGGATCCAGTGCCGAGCAAGGCTCATCCATCAAGATCACCTCCGGCCGCAGGGCAACAGCACGAGCAATACACAGACGCTGTTGCTGACCACCGGAAAGACGTGTAGCCGGCATCTTTAAATCGTTTTTCACTTCCTCCCACAAAAACGCTTCCCGAAGCGCCTTCTCTACGACGGATTTGTCGCAAGGCAGATTATTGATCCGCAACCCATACGCAATATTCTCATAGATACTTTTAGGAAAGGGGTTCGCTTTCTGAAAAACCATACCAATCCGCTTACGGATTTCGGTAACCGGAACCGATTTAGCATAGAGATCAAGATCCTCCAGTTGTAATTTACCTGTTATTTTGGCATCGGAAGAAAGATCATGCATCCTATTAAAGGAACGTAGTAAGGTACTCTTTCCACAACCCGACGGACCGATAAGAGCGGTTATTTGATTTTCTACAAATTGGATATCAATATTTTTCAGCACATGCTTTGTCCCGAAACTGATATTTAAATTTTCAGCAGATAACTTTGTTTTCATTTCTATCGTAATTTACATCTCTGTTGCATTCTTTCTATATTTAAAGCGGATATAGAAAGCCGTTAAATTCATAAAGAACACCACAATAATTAACACCAACGCGGTTCCATAGGCGATCGGTCGCACCTCCTCGATCGACTGGTGCTGCGTCGATAACATATACAGGTGATAAGGCAAAGCCATAAACTCCTGATCAAGATAACCACTCGATTGATTAATATAGAATGCCGCACCTGTAAATAATATGGGAGCCGTTTCACCGGCAGCCCTTGATAAGGTGAGCACCACCCCCGTAAGTATACCTGGCATAGCCGAAGGTAAGACCACATCTTTAATCGTTTCGAACTTCGTAGCACCGACCGCTAAAGCTGCTTCCCGCGTACTGTTTGGTATCCGCATCAAAGCTTCTTCAGTGGTCGTAATGATATAAGGCAAGGAAAGCAAGCCCAGCGTTAATCCGGAGGCCAACAACGAAGTGCCAAGCTGAAGTGCCTGGACAAATAAGGCCAGTCCAAATAACCCATAAATGATGGAAGGAACCCCCGAGAGGTTACGGATAGAAGCCCGAATCGTGCGTGTTAACCAATTATCTTCCGCGTATTCATTGAGGTAGATAGCACAGCAAACGCCAAACGGAATAGCAAACAAGGCTGTCAAGAGGGTCAGCATAACCGTACCGACAATAGGCGTTAAAATCCCGCCTTTGGTCATCCCCTCGCTCGGGACTTTACTGATGAACTCCCAGGACAATTGCCCGGCGCCTTTAGAAACAATTTCCCAGATGACAACAACTAGAAAAAAACAGACTAACAGGGTACTGATCAACAGCGTTCCCCACTCAATAACAGTAGATATCTTTGAAGACTTAAGCAGCATGATATTTTCTAAAACGGTTAATAAAATATTCACCCAACATATTTGCCGCTAATGTCATTAAAAATAACACCGTGGCGATGGCATAAAGTGCAAAGTAATGCGTTGTTTGATAAGGCACCTCTCCCATTTCTATAGCAATTGTCGCCGTCATGGTTTTAACAGAGTCAAACATACCTGTCGGCAAAATTGAAGCATTTCCAGTAGCCATTAAAACCGTCATCGTCTCACCAATAGCACGCCCAACACCCAGCATAACCGCTGCAATAATCCCCGGCGCCGCCGCAGGTATAATCACTTTACGCAGCGTCTGCCACTTCGTGGCTCCTACCGCATAACTCGCTTCCTTATAGGTTCGGGGCACCGCATGAATCGCATCTTCCGCGATTGTAATAATTGTCGGCAGCGCCATAACCGCCAATAGAATAGCACCATTTAAAGCGTTGAGTCCGTTGGATAAGTCCGCCAAGCTCGCGATACCCGGGCTTACCACCACAATACCCAAGAAACCGATAACAACCGAAGGCACGGCCGCCAACATCTCTATCGCCGGTTTCAAAAAATTCTTCACCTTCGGCGAAGCGTATTCCGCAATATAAGCAGCGGTACCAATTCCGAGCGGAATAGCGATCAACATAGCGCCAAACGTCACCATCGTCGTACTTAGCACCAAAGGAAGCATACCATATTTTGGATTAGTAGCCGTGGGGCTCCACTCCATTCCGGTGATAAAGTCTAACGGCTTTACATCCATGAAGAACGAAAAGGAGTTGTACACCAGCATCGCTAGAATACCGCCCAATAAAAGCAAGACCAGAAATCCGGTTCCTTTAAATATAAACTTGAATACGATATCTAAAGATAAACGGGTTTTATATTTCATCCTGTTGATTATTTAATATGTAATATCCATGCTCTTCAATGAGCTTTCCACCTTTTGCACTCCGTTCAAATGCAATAAACGGGCGGACCTTCTCCCACGATTCCGCCAATACAAACTGGTACAGCGGACGTTGAAAAAAATAAATCCCCTGATTAATTGCTGCTTGATCCAATGGAGAAATCGCGATCTCTCCCTCCTTTTCAATAATCTTTAGCACCTTAATGCCCTGCGATGCAACCGGATCTTCCGCCACATAGCCAGCCCCCACATACCCTATCCCTGTACGATCCGCCTTAACCCCCTCAATAATTTGCGCATTTCCCGTCATCTCTTTAGCCGCATTTGTAAATTCAATAGCCAATTTTTTCTTTACAAACGAGTGCGTACCCGAACTGCTCTGGCGCCCATATATATTAATAGGGAAGTCCGCATCAATAATTTCCGACCAGTTGGCTATCTTCCCACTTAGAATCTCTCCCAAGGTCGCGATCGTCACTTCCTCAATAGGCAAATCCTTATGCACCACAAAAGCGGTCGCATCCTCCGCAAAGATGACCGTTTTTAATTCAATATTCTTATCCTTAAATTGCTGACGTTCTTTTTCCGATAGCGGGCGCGAAGAGTTCGCGATATCTGCCTGACCATTTAACAGGGAGGTTATCCCCAGTCCGGATCCGCCCCCCGAAATCGCAATACTGAAATTAGGATCTTGTTCCGTGAATTTTTCCGCTAAATTTACCGCGAGATTAACCTCCGTATCGGAGCCTTTCATTTTTATGGAGTTACCACTCCCACCGCAGGAAACCCCTATCCAGGGAATAAGCAAACCTATAAATGGAACCCATTTTATTAGTCTCTGTTTCATCGGCACAAAAATGAATAACTAATATTAACAAATTGTTAACCCTACATTACCGTCTTGGTGTATTCACCATCAGATGTAAATACAATGTAAAAATTCTATTAACTATATCCCCTAATTTCCCGTGTCATCCAGCTCCTGGCTCTATCTGAATTATTATCTACTAACACTAAAGCCACTCCACGATAAGTTGAGATATTTTTATACCGCAACTATTTAATATTCAAAACCGAATCGCTATCTTTGCGGACTTTAAAATTTTTTTTTAAACAAATTAAAAAACAAAAACAGGTAAATGCCTACTATTCAACAATTAGTTAGAAAAGGTAGAGTAGCTCTGGAAGACAAGAGTAAGTCTCCAGCGTTGGACTCATGTCCACAGCGAAGAGGTGTATGTACACGTGTATATACTACTACCCCTAAAAAACCAAACTCAGCAATGCGTAAAGTCGCTCGTGTACGTCTTACCAATGGTAAAGAGGTGAACGCCTACATCCCTGGTGAAGGTCACAACTTGCAGGAGCACTCTATCGTGTTAATCCGTGGCGGTCGTGTGAAAGACTTACCAGGTGTACGTTACCACATTATCCGTGGTGCTTTGGATACATCCGGTGTAAATGGTCGTAACCAACGTCGTTCTAAATACGGAACTAAGCGTCCTAAACCAGGACAAGCTGCAGCTCCAGCAAAAGGTAAAAAATAATTAAACGGAGGGAAAGAAAATGAGAAAATCAAAACCAAAAAAGAGAATCATTTTACCTGATCCAAAGTTTAATGACACTCAGGTAACACGTTTCGTAAACAACATGATGGTAGACGGTAAAAAATCTGTCGCTTATTCCATCTTTTACGACGCAGTAGAAATAGTAGAGCAAAAAACACAAGAGAACGGTCTAGAGACTTGGAAAAAAGCGTTAAACAACGTTATGCCAGCTGTAGAAGTTAAATCTCGTCGTGTAGGTGGTGCCAACTTCCAAGTTCCTATGGAGGTACGCCCAGAGCGTAAAATCGCTTTAGGTATGAAATGGTTAATTTCCTATTCTCGCAGACGTGGTGAAAAAACCATGCGTGAAAAATTAGCAGGAGAAATCATTTCCGCTTCTAAAGGTGAAGGTGCTGCTGTTAAGAAGAAAGAAGATACGCACAAAATGGCGGAAGCAAACAAAGCGTTCTCACACTTCAGATTCTAATATTGTGAAATTGATTACACAACGATAAAGGATTACACAGATGGATAATATTGAAGTCTGTGTGATCCTTTTTTGATCGGTGTAATTTTCATTTAATAACAACATGGCAAAAGATTTAAGTTTAGTAAGAAATATCGGTATCGCTGCACACATTGATGCTGGTAAAACAACAACAACAGAGCGTATTTTATTTTACTCTGGTGTTAACCATAAATTGGGTGAAACCCACGAAGGTTCAGCAACGACTGACTGGATGGCACAAGAGCAAGAGCGTGGTATTACCATTACCTCTTCTGCGGTTACTGTCTTCTGGAACTACCGTAACAAAAAATACCAAGTAAACGTTATCGATACACCAGGTCACGTAGACTTTACCGTAGAGGTAAACCGTTCCCTTCGTGTATTGGACGGATTGGTATTCTTATTCTCGGCGGTTGACGGGGTAGAGCCTCAATCCGAAACAAACTGGCGCTTAGCGGACAACTATAAAGTTCCACGCATCGGTTTCGTCAATAAAATGGACCGTTCTGGCGCTGACTTCTTAAAAGTTGTAAAACAGGTAAAAGAAATGTTAGGAACAGACGCTGTTCCTTTACAATTACCTATCGGTGCGGAAGATGATTTCGAAGGTGTAGTTGACTTGATCAACAACCGCGGTATCGTTTGGAATAAAGAAGATAAAGGGATGACCTTTACCGAAGTGCCTATTCCGGAAGATATGCTGGACGAAGTTGCAGAGTACCGGGAGAAATTATTGGAAGCGGTAGCATCGTACGACGAATCTTTGATGGAGAAATTCTTCGAAGATCCGAACTCTTTGACAGAACGCGAAATATTGAACGCCCTACGCGCAGCAGTATTAGATAATGCTTTCGTACCTATGGTATGTGGTTCATCATTCAAAAACAAGGGTGTACAAACCATGCTTGATTTCGTGATGGAGCTATTGCCTTCACCACTCGATCAAGAAGCTGTTCAAGGTACAGACCCTCGCAATGGCGAAGAGATCTCTCGTAAGCCATCCGAAGCAGAACCATTCGCAGCACTTGGATTTAAAATCGCGACAGACCCATTCGTAGGTCGTTTGTGTTTTATCCGTGTATATTCAGGCGTTCTAGAAGCAGGTTCTTACGTGCTGAACACCCGTTCAGGCAACAAAGAGCGTATCTCTCGTATCTTCCAGATGCATGCCAACAAACAAAACCCTATCGAGCGTATCGGTGCGGGTGATATTGGCGCAGTTGTCGGATTTAAAGATATCAAAACAGGAGATACCATCTCTGACGAGAAAAACCCGATCGTATTAGAGTCGATGACTTTCGCACAACCAGTAATTGGTTTAGCGATCGAGCCTAAAACACAAGCAGACGTTGATAAATTAGGTACTGCATTGGGTAAATTAGCGGAAGAAGACCCTACATTCGTTGTAAAATCAGACGAAGAAACTGGTCAAACTGTTATCTCTGGTATGGGTGAACTTCACTTAGATATCTTGATCGACCGTTTGAGACGTGAGTTCAAAGTTGAGGTTAACCAAGGCGCTCCACAGGTAGCTTACAAAGAGTCTATCAACGGAACTACTGAACACCGCGAAGTATACAAAAAACAATCCGGTGGTCGTGGTAAATTTGCGGACATCAAAGTGGTTGTTTCTCCAGCTGATGAAGACTTCGATACCACAAAATCACCGCTTCAATTCGTGAACGAGATCGTAGGTGGTGCTATTCCGAAAGAATATATTCCTTCCGTTCAAAAAGGATTTGAAGTATCGATGAACAATGGTGTATTAGCAGGCTACCCGCTTTCAGGCATGAAAGTTCGTTTGATAGACGGTTCCTTCCACGCAGTTGACTCCGATTCGTTATCCTTCGAATTAGCAGCGAAGATGGCCTACCGGAATGCTTTACCTAAATGTTCTCCTGTATTAATGGAGCCTATCATGAAGGTAGAAGTATTAACACCAGAAGAGAACATGGGTGATGTCATGGGTGACTTAAACCGTCGTCGTGGACAAATGCAAGGTCTAGATACACGTAACGGTGTACAAGTTATCAAAGCGATCGTACCTTTATCCGAGATGTTTGGTTACGTAACACAATTGCGTACAATCACTTCCGGTCGTGCGACCTCTACGATGGAGTTTGATCACTATGCAGAAGCACCTCGTAACGTACAGGACGATGTAATCGCTAAATCTAAAGGTAAGATCAAAGCGATCGAAGAATAATAATAACAATTTACCGACCACTGGTTGTGAATAGCTCTAATCGGTGGTCATATTTAAATACATAAAGATGAGCCAAAGAATCAGAATTAAATTGAAATCTTACGATTACAACTTAGTAGACAAATCCGCTGAGAAAATCGTAAAAACAGTAAAACCTACAGGTGCAGTTGTCAGCGGTCCTATTCCACTGCCTACAGAGAAAAAAATCTATACAGTTTTACGTTCACCACACGTTAACAAAAAAGCACGTGAGCAATTCCAATTGTGTGCTTACAAAAGATTGTTGGATATCTATTCTTCCAACTCTAAAACCGTTGACGCGTTAATGAAACTTGAATTGCCTTCAGGCGTTGAAGTGGAAATCAAAGTGTGATCGATTTCAATGAAACAAAAAAGGCAGTCCATTTGGACTGCCTTTTTCTTTTAAAGAACCTTTTGTTAGAACTGGTATCCTACACCGAACGATAGCACACGGTTCGAAAACTTGTTATCACTACTTCCCGTCGGGGACAAATTCGTTAAACCAAGTCCATACCCCGCGTTTACCAAAAACCCATTAGCAAGCTTATAACCTGCTAGGAAGTTTATCCCGAAGTCAAACGGCTTTTGGTGATCATCGGCATCACTACCGAACCGGATATCTTCTTCCGAACTACCCGTTGTTCCGAATATCGTTCCGCTCGCTTTGTTCTTACCACTCACTGAATAACCCACATAAGGACCAGCACCCAAAAATACCGATCCGGAATATCCTGTTGGGATGTAATACACGGCATTAACCGGAATCTCGATAGCCATTACATTCTGCGTTAACGTACCATCGGCGTTCTCGTCGCTCGCTTTGTATTTTGCACCTTTACCTTGCAAGGATACACCTGGCTGTACAGAAAATTGCGGTGCAACCGGAATATCCGCGTAACCCGTCACGTAAAACGAAGGGTTCATTTTAGCATAATCCTCATATGCAGCCGGTACGTTACTATACTTACCTAAGTTCACACCAGCTTTCAAACCCCATGACGTTTGAGCTTGTGCTCCTGCAGCTAATAAAACTGCTGCTCCTAATGAAAGTAAAATCTTTTTCATACTTTTTAAATTTGTTGTACCCTATCCATAACAATATTCAGACCAAAAATAACATCATCCCCCCGCGAACGTCTATTTAGCTCAATGTCAATAAACTATTGTTATTATCCTCGGTTTTTCCATTTTTACTTTTTATTTTATTGGATATATCAAAAGTAAGTTTTATTTTTGCATTCCCTTGAACGGGAAAGGGTCGGATGGCCGAGTGGCTAGGCTGAGGTCTGCAAAACCTCCTACAGCGGTTCGAATCCGCTTCCGACCTCGCTTTAAAAATAAAAAAATTGAACCATGGGAGTTACACGTTTAAAAAGAAAAGATAGAAGAAATAAAACTACTTCACGTATGGAAGTACAGTTTTTGAGTTTAGGACGCAATGTGGAATTGGGATCAAAAAGCAGAATGCCAAAAGATAGCCAAATCACAAAAAACAATGCGATTTTAGATCAACTAGCTGCAGAAGCAAAATAATAACGCTTTTCAGTCTATCACATACAAAAAGGAGAATACGATCGTGTATTCTCCTTTTTGTATTTTAATGCGCAAGTATTTGTTACCCAATCAACCCTTCTTCCCGCATTGCTTTCCAAAAGTCCGCCGGAACCGCTTTAGTCGCTATCGCCGCGTTAACCGGTACCTTTTCTGATTTCGTGGTATTTAAAGCGACGCTTCGGATCCCCGCAACGTTAAAGCTAAAATTGAAACAAGCCTCCGCCGGTAAGATGCCGAATTGCGCACATAGCGCCCAGAATTTATCACGCCAAGCATACAACTGCTTCCCTTCTTCAGCGTTTTTATCGACAAGTTGATAATTATAATAGTCGCTCCCCACCAGAAACCCGCCATTAAATACAGCCGAGTTAATTACCGCAATCCCATTTTCCGCTAGGTTGGCGATGAAACGCAACAACTCCTCAGGATGCTGGTGTACCGTCAAACTATTAGCGATCATCACCCAGTCGAGCGCAACATCGTTTGTAATGCGGCGGATAACCTTCCAATCTTTCGAACCGACCCCTATACCCAACACTTTCCCTTCCGCCTTGAGCTCTGCGAGAGCACGATAAGCGTCCAGCACGTCTTGATAGCGCTGTTCCTCCTCCTCTGGGTTAGTAGCCGCGGCCAAATATTCATCAGGATCGTGCACAGAGACCAATTGCGCGGTATAATCGCCTAGGAGCGCATTTCCCTGATGAAAGCAAGCAAGGATACCGTCATAGCTTATGCGTTGTTCTGCATCGTTTTTCAAGCCTTTCCAAACACCCGGCTCGAAAGTCGGTTCATCCGTCGTCAACGGCACCTGATACCAGCCCAATTTATTACTGATCAACACTTCTGATGGCGGAACGCCCAATTCCTGTAGACTTTTCCCGATCGCCTCAAGGGAGAGTCCCGCTCCATATTTGCCCGCCGTATCAAAAACCGGCTTGCCCGGCGCATGTGCTATACATGCTGCCACAATAGCCCGTTTTTCTTCAAATGGGAGCTCCACATATAAGTTTCCGAGTCCGCTCGTACCAAATACCACGGGAGGTAAGATTTGGCTCAGCAGAGTATTTCTAGTATTATTTTCCATGTACATTTCTTAAATCGAACGAATGGGTACAATAATATAGATAATTGTGGGAAACACCATTACTTTTTCGCATTATACCCTGCTAAAAAGGTAATTTCTCGCGCAGCATCGCTTCATCCGTTAAATCCAACCGCAGGGGCGTGACCGAAACCATGTTATTCTCTACCGCCCAGCGGTCTGTCCCCTCCTCGGCCGGCTCCAGTGGCGACACGGTAAACCAATAATGTTTCCGGCCCAAAGGATCCGTGCCGGGCACGATCGTACCATCATATAAACGCACAGATTGTCTCGTCCATACAATATCGGTAGGCCCTGGCGGCAAGTTGACGTTATAAAGCGCCAGTTCATCATTTTCTAATAATCCCTCCAGCGTTCGGCTGACATATCCCTCCAGATGATCAAAATCAGGTTCCTCCTTCCCCACTGGGGTACTCAAAGCGATTCCCTTCACACCAAACAATACGGCCTGCTTCGCAGCGGCCAACGTACCCGAATGCCACATCGAATTCCCTAAATTTGGTCCCATATTGATACCCGACAATACCACATCCACATTTTTCCACAGGTGCATCCCCATCGCTACACAATCCGCTGGTGTTCCGTTAACACGGTGGGCCTGTATATCCGGGAATTCAATAGGCGACCGCTTATAACTTAAGGGCCTTGAATGCGTTACCGCGTGCCCCATAGAAGACTGTTCCACATCGGGCGCCACCACACGCACCTCCCCAAAATTCTTGGCTACTTTTGCCAGGGCAGCGATTCCCGGACTGTATATGCCATCATCATTCGTAACTAAAATCCTCATAACACTTTATTTTTTCTTTAAATAAACAACAATTGACCCGATCAAAATGTTCTCCCTTTAAACAGCACACATGAAACGAACCCTTTTACTGCATAATCCTAACGCCGGAGACGCCGATCATTATTCGACGGATCTGATTACAGCCATCGAAAACGAAGGCTATGACTGCACCTACTATTCCATAAAAAAAGATGAGCAGTGGAAAGAAAAGCTAGGTGAAGCCGATCTTTTAGTCGTAGCCGGCGGCGACGGCACCGTACGAAAAGTTGTCAACGTACTTTTCGATCAGGGAATGGCTAATAAGCAAACGACGATGGCCTTACTACCAAGGGGTACGGCCAATAATCTATCGAAAACCTTGTCCATTGACAAAGACAGCAGCCTAGAGGAACAGGTACTACACTGGAAACGAGAAAAACGACAGCGGTTTGACCTAGGTGCCCTTTCCTACCTTGGCCATACCGATATTTTTTTAGAAGGTACGGGCTACGGCGTATTTCCGGCGCTCATCCAAACCATGGAAAACGTAGCGGTGGATCACCTCGGAGCCGAAGAACAGTTGCAATTGGCCTTAGAAAAACTCGCCCAGCTTATGCAAACCGCAACCGCCGAGGAATATCATATGGAGGTAGACGGTAAAACACACCAAGGCCGGTACCTACTGTTAGAAATCCTGAATATCCCCTTCATCGGTCCGAATCTCCAATTAGCACCCGGTGCTCAAATAGACGATGGTTACCTCGATCTGGTCACGATCCACGAGTCCGAACGAGACGCATTCATCACACACCTACACAAAATCATTCGGCAGGAAAAAACTACCTTTGATTTTCAAACCTTACGAGGCAAAAGCTTCACCATACAATCCGCAAATAAAAATATACACCTCGATGATCAATATCTCACCTTACCTACGGACAGCCTGACGATCACTTTACAGCAGCATGTCCTAGATTTTCTGGTCTAGAAACGGATTTATATCAAAAAAATGTCAATTCGACGCGAAATCCAATCAAGAAATGTTAAGAGGTGTTAAATATACATCTTGGTTATACTAAAGGCATATAAATTGGTGTTATACTAGTACTTCATAATTTAGGTTTATAATTGGTTAGTTAGTTTAAAAATCCTGAGATTCCCCGTCTCAGGATTTTTTTATGAATAAACTTCTCCCGACAAAACAATTTCAGGATGCTCGGCGTATTTTAATAAACAGCACATGGAAACAGTCATCGGCATTGCGGCGGGTATATTAACTTCCGTCTCCATGCTCCCACAATTGATAAAGATCCTAAAGGAAAAAGATGTAGCAAACATCTCGCCTTACATGATCAGTATTCTATTAACCGGTGTAGCGCTGTGGGTTGTTTACGGCCTTATGTTAAAAGAGTGGCCCATTATATTATCCAATGCGTTTTCTGTTTTTGTAAACGCTACCCTATTAGTCTGCTATTTTCTATTTAGAGAACGCACCTAATTCCTGGAGCTGATCTACATTCAATCGTATAGAAAGATAAAATAGACTTTATTCCTTTACCTAAAAGATAGCACATATGAAAAACCACATCCCAGAGCAAGTAACCGGCAAATCCTTGGACTGCTCCAAATCCTTAACCCTCTCCTCCCAGGAGGAGGCTAAACGTTTTTTTGAGCGTGTTAGAAGTAAATTATTAACGGTGAATCGTTGGAACGAAATCACGAACGCCCCATCGGCTACATTTACCATCGTAGATGCTTCAGGCAGTCCGCTCGACCGCACAGTTCAAAAAGGCGACACGATACGGATTGATATACCCGGACCCGGCCTCCCTTCTGCAGGCGGATACGATTGGGTATCCGTAGAAGATATTACCGAAGCTGTGGATAAGGAAGCTACACGAATACTTTTAACCCTTAGACCCTGTCCCGATCCTACCCAGGCTAACACCGATACCGCACACTTTTTCACCCAACTGGCGACCTCTTCTTTTTTAATCGAACAAAAAGGCAGGGTAATTTCTGTGCATTATGCAGGCCGAAACGAAATCATCAACACCAAAAACGCGTCTACCCTCGATAATTTGCGTAATTTTCTCGTGGGTGTGGGCGCTAAAATGGGCGCCTCGTTTCCCCAATGGAAAGCACTGGTAGAAGGGCTTGCCAACGCAGACAACCATTAATGATACGCGATAGCACAACTATTTGCCCCATTAATTGTTGTATTAGCAGGTTAAACCGAAATTTATTGTAAAACAACATGAATAAATCCGTTTCTAAGGTCGTACAGATTACCTTGACCATCGTGCTCATGGTTATTATTTTATACTATGGCAAAGGCATACTGGCTCCCTTGGCCATTGCTTGCATTTTAGCCATGTTGTTTGTCGCGCCCTCTAGCTGGATAGAAAAAAAAGGCCTGCCGCGCTGGGCAAGTGCCTTACTCGCGATTCTCTTCCTGATGTTCTGCATCGTAGGCATCGGCTTTCTTTTGAGCTGGCAACTGCAAAACTTTGCCGAGCAAACCAGCGCGCTGAAACAAAATCTATCGCAGATGCTAACAACTATACAGCATTGGATACAAGATCGGCTAAACATTAACCAAGCGGAACAGCAGGCCATTGCCGAGGAGCAGATGAAAGGCGAACCGGGAAGCGATTCAACCGTCAAACAAGTTGCATCGGGCACGCTGGGATTAGCCGTAGACTTCATTCTGGTATTGGTATACACCTATCTTTTACTCTTCTACCGCTCGCGGTTAAAAAACTTTTTGCTCACCATTACGCCTTCCGACGAGCAGGGGAAAACACTAGAAATGGCCGCTTCCGCCACGAAGGTGGCTGCAGGCTATGTCACCGGACTCGCAAAAATGATTGTGGTACTCTGGATACTCTATGGCATAGGATTTACGACGATCGGTGTAGAAAACGCTTTATTTTTTGCGGTCATCTGCGGCTTGCTAGAACTGGTACCCTTTATCGGGAACCTGACGGGAACAGCCATTACGATATTAGGCGTGACGGCTCAAGGCGGCGGAACCGACATGATTATCGGCGTGGCATTGATATACGGTTGTGTACAATTGGTCCAGACGTACTTGCTAGAGCCCTTGATCGTCGGGAACGAAGTCAATATTAATCCCCTGTTCACTATATTTAGCCTCGTAGCAGCCGAAGCCGTATGGGGTATCCCGGGAATGGTACTTGCGATTCCCGTTACCGGGATGATCAAAATTATCTGCGACCGCATCCCACGCCTAGAGCCCTACGGTTATTTGATCGGCACCGAGAAAAAACCTAAGAAAGTCTGGTGGAAACGTAAACGCTAGGCGCCGATGCTACTTTTCGAGCCTAACCGATAAAAGGCAGGCTATCTTGACTTTCATAGTATTGCGATGACCACTCGTATACCTTTTGATGAACGGCATAGAGGTTTCTCACCTGGGCTTCCAGGCGGCGAAAACTTTCCTGCTCATTCGCCTGATGCGCCGTTTTATGATCCTGCCCGCCAATCATCATATAGGATTTCCCGCCCTGTTCTACCCGCCGGAAGTAATGAAACGGATCGCTCATATCGTAAACCAACCCATCTAGCAAAGTCACCTGATCCTCGAGTTCCCATACCTGTATATAACTTCTATACGGCGTTAAACGGAAACTCATCAGTTGCACACCTGCAGGGGTATGCGCGTCGTAAAGTACGAAAACCGCCGCTAAAGATGGAATGTCCGACGAACCGGAGTTGTTTGGAAAAGGAGATAAACAGGTAAAATTACGCTACACCAGTAATTTTCGGAAGGAGGCCGGCTACATGTATTTCGGATTTTTTAGAACCAGATCCGATCTCAATTGTTCTATGATCGAAAGCATAAGAGGCGAAAAAAATAAAAAAACATATACTATGGGAAAACTAAATGGAAAAAGAATCGCCATACTTACAGAAGATGGTTTCGAACAAGTGGAATTGACCAGTCCAAAAGATGCCTTAAAAAATGAAGGTGCACAGGTCGACATCGTTTCGCCGCAAGAAAAAGCCGTGCGTTCAAAAAAAGGCGACGATTGGGCGGAAGATTATCCGGTAGATACACCATTAAGCCAAGCACGGGTGGACGACTACGACGGTCTCTTGATTCCAGGCGGGGTGATTAATCCGGACAAACTGCGCACCAATGAAAGAGCACTTTCTTTCGTACGCGAATTCTTCGCAGCGGGTAAACCGGTGGCGGCCATTTGTCACGGACCGCAGGTATTGATTGATGCGGAAGTCGTAGAAGGTCGGAAACTCACCTCCGTGGCTGCAATAAAAAAGGATCTGATCAATGCAAAAGCTCTTTGGGAAGATACCGAAGTAGTCACCGATCAGGGGCTCGTGACAAGCCGCACACCAGACGACCTGCCTGCTTTTAATCGGAAAATTGTAGAAGAATACGCGGAAGGAAAACATACTGGACAACGTGTTTAATGCTGCGGAAGCAACTATTTTTTAACGAAAACACAACAAAAAGGAGAACAACAAATGTTCTCCTTCTTTTTTGCGGTTTATGATGGATGATAAACTGATTATTATATCTCAAGAACAGTAGATTTTCTGCTACAAAAATGGGCTCTATAGGAAAAAAATAAGGAAACATGGGGTCTATACGTGCAAACTTTTTCGCACAAAGGCATTTTCTTCTTGCATTTTTAGTCACCTTGACGCAAAAAACGTAGAAAAAATGCGTTTAAATAACGACAAAGCAGTTTTCAAGGTGAGCGAACACTTACCGTTACGTATACGTGATGAGAAAAAACGTATACGTAATCAGGCATTTCTTATACGTAATGACAGGAAAGTTATACCCGATCTTGCAAAAGTTAGGCGAGATGACCGATCAACGCTACGGTATTGCATATAAGTTATGCGTCATGTCGGGGAAGCTATACCGAATGCGTCGTAAGATATACGCGATGAGGAATACCGTATATAATAAGAGACGTTCCGTCGACGTGACGCGTCATATCGAATACGGGATAGCGCGCCACCGCTATCCGATGGTGGAAAAAGAATACCGAAAGGGACGAAGGTTATACGGATTGGCGATCTGCGTATACCGTCACAGGCAGAACGTCTTGGGTTTGTGCGTCCTCCCCTGCCTTTCCAACGTATACCTATTCCACTTAAGCAAGCTGGTATACAGACATTTTGTTCTCCTACCTATTCGCATCTGCCCGGCTATCATAGACATCAGAAAAATTCCACTAGACGATAAGAAATCTATCGTCTAGTGGCGTTTACCTTGCAAGCAGCTCTTTTGCATGTTGCAAAGCGGATGCGCCCGGATGAGCACCGCTGAGCATCTGGGCAACTTCCAGCACCCGCGCTTCTTTCTCCAACGGACGAATGTCGGTCTTGGTTTTATCCCCTTCGTCTTGCTTAAACACTTTGAAGTGGGTCTGCCCTTTGGACGCAATCTGGGGCAAATGCGTAATAGCAAGCACCTGCATGTTGCTGGCTAGGCGTTCCATGATCTCGCCTACTTTCAGCGCCACCTCGCCCGAGATACCCGTATCGATCTCATCAAAAATAATGGTCGGCAACGCTGAAGTCTGGGCCACGAGCGATTTAACCGCTAGCATCACACGCGATAACTCTCCTCCCGAAGCTACCCGGTGTATGGGTTGCAGCGGCTGTCCTTTATTCGCCGAGAACAAAAATTGCACAGCATCCGCCCCCGTAGTTTTATACTGATCCACCTCCAACAAAGACAATTCTATTTTCAACTGGGCGTTGGGCATCCCCACATCGGCAAGCACCTCTTGCACATAAGCTTCCACCTGCCCGATAGCTTGCTGCCGGGTATCATGGAGCTGTTTGGCGTTATCGGCCAGCAAGTCCAAACTTCGGGCTACCGCTTGGGTTAGCGCTCCGAGTTCCTCGTCCTGATTGGCCAACATCGACAGCTTTTGCTCCAGTTCATCCCGTAACTGAATAAGGTCGCTCACCGAATCGGCACGGTGCTTCTGCTGCAAATTATACAGCAGGCTCAAACGCTCGTTGACCTGCATTAACCGGCCTTCATCCATAAAAACCGCTTGTTCGTGGGCTTCTACTTCGTCCGCAATATCTTTTACTTCAATCCAGGCACTTTGTAAACGCATCGCTATTTCTTCTACCGCGGGCAGGTAACGCTGTACGGCCTGCAACTGTTGCAAGGCTTCTTTTAACGCACCAGTGGCCGACGGCTCATTTTCGCGCAGTAAATAGCCCGCCGCGAGCAGCCCTTTCTTTATTTCTTCGGCGTTTTCCAGCTGAGCAAGCTCAGCTTCCAGCGCTTCCTGCTCGTTATCCTGCAACTGGGCCTGCGCCAGTTCATCAAACTGAAACTGGTTAAAATCCTGCGTCGCACGGGCATTGGCAATCTCCTCTTTTATGTGGTTCAACGACGCTACTTGTTGTTTGTAATGCTGCAAGGCCTCTTGATATGCCTGCCGGATAGGTTGGTTTTTCGCAATGCTATCCAGTATCATGAGCTGAAAACGCTCGGTATTCAGCTGCAAAGTAGCGTGCTGCGAATGGATATCGATCAATTGTTCACCCAACAGCTTTAGGGTGTTCAGCGTGACGGGCGAATCGTTCACAAAAGCACGTGATTTCCCATCGACGGCTATCTCCCGCCGGATAATGGTTTCGGCATCGTACTCCAACTCGTAGGCATCAAAAAATGGCTGTAGGCCATAAGCAGCTATGCTAAAAAAGCCTTCGATCACACACTTTTGATCATCCCGAAAGAAATGTTTTCCTTCTGCACGATTGCCCAGAATAAGCCCCAGTGCGCCCATCATAATGGATTTACCTGCTCCTGTTTCGCCCGTAATCATGTTTAACCCGGCATCGAATTGAATATCCAGATGCTCCATCAGGGCATAATTCTTAATAAAAAGTCTATTTAGCATGGCTTCTCGTTCGTGCTATCAAAGATAATAATTTGTTATTTGTTTCTATAAGCAACTTTTTTTAGAAAAAAGTTGCGCAAAAAAGCGTCGCTTCGGATGTTTTACAGGAGGGATAGTACAAAGGACGAATGTGTACAGTTGTAAAACATCCGGAGGCGACCAGGAAGGGTAAGGATGGGATCGTGCAATTCTAACACTCCTTCACTTCGTTTTTAATGTGAAGACCGCCTCAATTTTTTCAGCGGCGAGCGTTATGGACAAGTGTCTGTTTTGGCGCCATGAGATCCATTCGGTCGGCTTTGGTGTTTTTTCGCAAAGAAAAAGAACATCAAAAAGTTGCACAAGAAGAAATATAAAATCAATATGTTTGCAACACATGTCCGATTTTTCGAAACAACTGCGTCGATATATGCCGGAGGCCGCGGCTCCGATCATCTCTACATGGATCAACGATACGGGGTGTCAATTTCGGATTTCACGCAGCCGCACCACCAAACTCGGCGACTATCGGGCTCCTTTTCGCGGCCAGCCGCATAAGATATCGGTCAATCACGATCTTAATCCTTACGCCTTTTTAATCACAACGATACACGAATTTGCGCATCTAAAAACCTGGCAACAGCACAAACACCAGGTAAAGCCCCATGGCATCGAATGGAAACGGCATTATAAACAGCTGATGGATCCTTTTCTAAAACTGGCTATTTTCCCGGCGGATGTCCGGCAGGCGATTGAACAGTATATGGCCAATCCGGCAGCCTCTAGCTGTACCGACTTGCACCTCTACCGTACCTTGCGAAAACACGACAAAAATGCCGCCGAAACCCACACGATAGAGTCCATTCCGGCCAATAGTATTTTTGCTTTACCCAACGGACGCCAGTTCCAAAAAGGAGAAAAGCGCCGAAAACGGTATACCTGCGTGGAGCTGCACACCCAGCGCACTTATCTTATCCATCCAATCGCAGAGGTGATTTTGATTGCGGAAGCGGCCGGTATTAAAAAATAATCTCGTAATTTTAACCACGCATAATCTTTCTACACAATATGACGATAAAAAATTTAGTTCTTATTCCGGCGCTCGCAGGCGTTTTTCTATCTTGTCAGCAAGGCAACTCCAACCAACACCAAACGGACGGATTGGATTCTGCTGCGTTGGCCGCGATTGATGAAGACACCTATAAGGCGCACGTCGTGAAGCTCTCGTCGGACGAGTTTCTGGGCCGCAAACCATTCACCAAGGGCGATACGCTCACGGTAGCATACATCGAACAGCAGTTTAAAGCATTAGGCTTACAACCGGGTAATGGGGATTCTTATTTTCAAGAGGTCCCGCTGGTAGAGATCGCCTCCGAGCCAAAAAACAAGGTATTAACCTTTAAAAGCGCAACGGGTTCCCTATCGGCACAGCATCTGGATGATTATGTGATCGGAAGCCGACGCCTACAAGACCAAATTGATGTCGCGGAGTCGGAGCTGGTGTTCGTGGGCTTCGGCATCGTGGCACCGGAGTTCGGCTGGGATGATTATGCCGGTCTGGACGTGCAGGGAAAAACCGTGGTAGCCATGGTGAGCGACCCAGGCCGCTACGATAAAAATTTGTTTAAGGCAGATACCATGACCTACTATGGTCGTTGGAAATATAAATACGAGGAGGCTGCGCGGCAAGGCGCCACGGGTGTCCTGTTGATTCACGAAACGGAAGCGGCGAGCTATGGCTGGAACGTGGTACGCTCCGGATGGTCGGGACCGCAGCTGGATTTAATTGCTGAAGATGACGGCGCATCGTTCACGGCTTTTGAAGGTTGGATTTCGAACAAAAC
Organism: Sphingobacterium sp. FBM7-1; assembly: GCF_020687765.1. Taxonomy (GTDB): domain Bacteria; phylum Bacteroidota; class Bacteroidia; order Sphingobacteriales; family Sphingobacteriaceae; genus Sphingobacterium. Next base: position 876,150 of record NZ_JAJEWJ010000001.1, read on the forward strand.
CGCACATAAACTTTTCCAACTGGCAGGCGTATCGCCCGAGGTCATGGAAGAGGCGAAGAAACCAGGCTTCAAAGCTAAGCCTTTGCAGGTAACCACCTCGGTAGGCATCCGCAATACCTTTCGGAAATCTACTTCCAATAACGTGATCGCCAAGCTTGAAGGCACGACACGCCCCGATGAGACTATTATCTACACCGCCCACTGGGATCACTTAGGCGTGGGGGAGCCGGTGGATGGCGACAGCATTTACAACGGCGCCATCGATAATGCAGCCGGTGTTGCGGCCTTATTCGAAATCGCGAAGGCTTTTCAGGCCGCGAAGGTACAGCCCGAGCGCTCCATCCTATTTGTAGCCCTCACGGCCGAAGAGGAAGGTTTGCTCGGTTCAGCCTATTACGCGCAACACCCCCTATACCCTTTAAACAAAACGGTCGCGAACCTCAACATGGACGCTTTTAGCCCAATCGGCGCTACAAAGGATGTGTCTATAGTCGGTATCGGGCAAACGGAAATTGAAGACTATGTAGAACGTTCGGCAGCCAAATTTGGCCGGGTGGTGAAGGGCGAAAGTGACCCTACTTCCGGGGGGTTCTACCGTTCGGATCATTTCAACTTTGTAAAAGCAGGCATTCCGGGGCTATTTATGGGTGCCGGCACGGAGGCGCTGTCCACCGATACGGCAGATGTGGCCCGTCGCAAAGCTGCGCTGGATGGCCGCTATCATACTGTAACAGATGAAGTAGACGAAAATTGGGATTTTGGTGGCATTATCGAAGATATACGTTTATTTTTCGACATCGGCTACACCCTGAGTCTGGAAGACACCTTTCCGAACTTCAAAACGAAATCAGAATTTAAGAGCCTGGGCGACAAACGTCTGGGGTTGTAAGTGCAATTAGAGAGAACAATTAAATAAAAACAAACATGTTAACAGGAATGAAACATTTACATTCGACGCTAGCCATTGTACTTTTGCTGGCATTGGTCGTTGCCATCGTGATCACCTTGGCAAATTATTCAGGAAAAAAACCGTATAACCGCAAAATTGCTTTATTGGGTCTTATTGCGACACACCTTCAATTCCTTGTGGGACTGATCATTTATTTCGTATCTCCCCTGGGTATACAATCTTTTTCTGGCGAAAATATGGGGAACAGCTTATCGCGTCTCTATTTCTTAGAACACCCGCTCATGATGTTACTTGGTGTGGTGTTGATCACCATTGGTTATTCTAAAGCAAAAAGACAAACCGATAGCCAAAAGGCGAATAAATTGGTGCTGACTTTTTATATTATCGGCCTCATTTTTATTCTTTCGCGTATCCCCTGGAGTACTTGGTCACTCTTTGCATAACACGAAAAACAAAAGCCCGGATAAAATTTATCCGGGCTTTTTTATGCATTGATGGAAAAAGAAAACTTAGTTTTTGTTTTTTCCAAATCCTAAAATATCAAATACAACTTTGAATGCGATAATGGACGCCACAATGATCAAGATGTTGGCGATTGCCGAGAATAAAAAGGTCATCTGATCCAACGAAGGCATCACATCAGGAACAAACCGGATGAACACGCCTACCATACCAACAACAATAGCAACCGTTAACTGTACGTAATATTCCGTCCGATTTGCGTTATTGTCCGTCTTTTTTGCAGGTCTTTGCGATACTGTATTTTCCATATCCGTCTTTATCTTTTTTTGTTTACAAACCTAAATAAATTTATTAGGATATGCAATATAATGGCTTTGATTTTAGTTGGATGAAAGTTACGCTAAAATTCCAGCAGGCCTACAAGCTATTGTTTCGTACCCCCTACCCGGTTGAGTTGGGTTGCCCCGCATCACAAAAAGCAGAGAATGACTACGGAGAATACCGCCTACGCCGTTTGGATAAATCAGGCTGGTTTCTTATTATTGCAGCATAGCTTTTATTCTAACGTGAAGTATATCACTAGCATACTTATTATCAGTATTTTTTCACTGCTATCTGCGCAGGCGCAACCGATACGCATTGATAATTTTATAGTTAAGGAAAACCTGACCCAAAACGGCAAACTGGCTATTATCGCCTTAGATAGTGCCGATCAGCCCTTGGAACGGATCGACGGAACCTTTGTTTTTAACCTTAACGGCTTTCAACAAGACTTACGTTTTCATGATGGTGTAGCGGTGGTACAGCAACCGGTGGAATCCTCCATTTTTGTCTTGTTCAAGCACAAAAATCAGGAAAATACCGTCAGTAAATTGTATTACATCCACAAAAAAGAGAGCGAACTGAAACCTTATAAGATCAACGGTTTACTATTATTACTGATTCCGTTGGCGATCTTATTGATCGCTTACCTGTTTAGGCGGTTTTTCGTAACCCTGATCATCATCGCCATTATTTACGCCTATTTCAACTTTGCAAAAGGCTTACATTTTTCCACGATCATGGAAAGCATATTCGATGCCTTTAGCGGTTTGATCTAAAACGGCAAGCCCACACTGAAATTATATTGGATAAAATTATATCGGTCGGGACGATGGGTTTCGTAGTAATTGCGCTTGAATTCGCGACTATTGAAAAACTCTTTGATGACCCACTGATCGCCTTTGGCAAATTGCGGATCTTTGAGTTTTAGACCAGCGTCTAAACGGATCGTAAAAAAGTCCATATCTAACCGCAGCCCGAATCCGGTGCCTAGTGCAATCTGCGAGAGAAAGGCGTCTGCTTTGAAAGTACCGTTCGTCGTCATCTCATTATCGCGCAGCAACCAGATGTTTCCGGCATCCAGAAAAGTAGCCCCATTCAATTTTGCTCCCAAAAAATTATTGAGCATCCGAAAGCGGTATTCGGCATTCGCTTCCAATTTCAGTTCGCCCAGCTGATCCAGATTCCGGAGGTTTAGCCGTAAGCGTTCCGGTAAATCCGCTCGGTTATAATTTCCCGGGCCTAAAGTACGTGCCTGCCAGGCGCGTATACCATTCATACCCCCGCCAAAGAAGCTTTTCTCAAAGATCAACAGCTGGGAATTGTTGCCATAGGGTACGGCTATTCCGCCGTTGAACCGGAATACAAGCTGCCGATTCCCACCCAAATGCCGGTACCAGCGGTAATCAATTTCGGTTTTCGCAAATTGAAGATACGGCACGCCAAACAATAGGCGCTCCCCTTCGGGCGACATCTTTAGTTTTAATGTTTCGCTTAATACGCCCAAGAGGTTTCCGCTGCTTTCCAACCCCACACGAAAATAATTAAAATTCTCTTTGGTGAGCAGTTTCCCGGCATTGAAGGTATAGTTATACTGCGCGCCTAGACCAAAGTATTCGCGGTTATTGCTGCGCACGTATAGCAGATACCCTTCATCTTCCAATTGTTGCTGAAAAGCATCGTCTAATTTTCCGACACGGTATTCGACGGAGACGGGTGTTAAACTATGCTGCGAACGCGGGCTGGTATGCCACAGGTAGTTTAGCGCGTTTGTAAAATACCGATTGGAATAGGTTTGATCCTGCTGAAAGAACTGCAGGGTACTGGAGAAAGTCGTTCGGGGCAGTCCATAAGTGCCGGTGCTGGAATTCTCGAAAGGCGTCATCAAGCGTGGGATGATCAAATTGACCCCTACCTGAAAGTCGTTATTAAATATTTTATCACCCAAGCTTCCTTCTAAACGGGGATCAAACAACACCCCATATCGCAGCTTGACTTCGAGTTGCTCTGCCCCGCCAAATACGTTACGATGCGAAAACGTATTCCCGACGTTAAATCCGCTCATGCCGGAGCTAAAGGTAAACTCGCCCTCAACTTGATTAGCCATCACGGGACGAGGGGTAAGCTCGTACCAGGTATTTAAACGCCCCGGGCCGGTTTTTTCGTGATTGATCTTCACGTTCCGAAAACCGTTCATCTCGTACAACCGGTCGTAGGATTGGTTCTCCTTTTTAAGGTTGTAGGGCATGCCGGGCCGGAGATACATGTAGCGCGACAAAGGTTTTAAGCGAAAGCGTCCGGTTTCGTCATGATAGCTGATCTGCAGGTTGGAGTCTACAATCGAACGCGGATTCCGGGTGCGGCTCTGCCCGTAGGGTAAAATAATTCGCACAAATACACTGTCAATATGGTAGATGGCATGGCGGGTGCTGTCGCTTGGATCCTGTATCTCCACCTGGAGATCGGCCTGCTTGGCCACACGGTTGGTATCGATACCGATACGCATATATTGCCGGAGGTAATCGTAATACCCGCGTGTCCGCATGGCTTCATAAAGCTGCTCTCGTTCTTGTAGCAGATCGGAACTATCAAATTGCTTGCCCGGTGTAGCGGTGGATTTTGTCCGCACCTCTTGCGCATAGAGCTGCGCAATCGCGGGATCGTCCGCTTGGTAGCTGATATGGCCGAGCTGGAAGGGCTGCCCTAAAGCCACATCGAAATCAATATGGGCTTTCTTTTTTTTAACGCTGATCTGCGGGGTCACGCGGGCATTGAAATAGCCTTTCGTTTGCAGAAAACGACCGATCTGTTGGGCCGATAGTTCGACGAGGCTGCTGTCCAACACATGTGGCGGTTCGCCCACGTTTCGCCGATTCGTAACTTTGTATTGCCCATTGCGCGTGTTGAACAGGTTGTAGATCGTCAGGTTAAGCCGCGAATTGGGTTTAATTTCATTGGAGACGTACGCGTTGGCATTTTCTCTTAGCTGCGGCGTAACACCGGTGATGTCCACATCTGTCACCAAAGCCTGCCCCTCTTCCAAGAACCGCGCCGAACGACAGGATGCAAAAAATAGCAACAAAAGCGTTATACTTGCACTAACAAAAAAACGGTACTTCTTAATCATCAAGCAATGTTATCAAAAGCGCAAATTAGTTTAATTACGTCATTGCAACATAAAAAGTTTCGCAAACAGCATGGTCTTTTTATTGTCGAGGGTGTGAAGTCAGTACGCGAGTTTATCGCTTCGGATTACCAAATTCACAGCTTATATACCACGGCGGAAGCTCGGACAAAAATGGGCAATTTACCGCAAAATTTAAAATGTATCGAGGTGACGGTGCCAGAATTCCAAAAAATTTCTGCACTGACCCACCCTCAGGGTGTATTGGCGCTGGTTTACCTACCCGCATTGGAAAAATTTGACTGGACGCAATTGCGGAAACAACATCACTTGCTACTGGATGATATACAAGACCCGGGCAATCTCGGCACCATTATCCGCACGGCGGAGTGGTTTGGTATACAGCATATCATTTGTTCGGTCGGCACGGTAGACGCATTTAACCCGAAGGTGGTACAAGCCACGATGGGTTCGCTGGCACGCATGCAGGTGTACTATACCGAGCTGGGGGAATTTATACGGCAGGCTAAGCTGCCCACCTTCGGCGCGCTGCTTGAAGGCACCTCGATCTACGAGACTGACTTCGGCGATGCCGGACTGATTATTATGGGCAATGAAGGGAACGGTATCCGCGCGGCCATCACCGAACAGGTGGATTACCCGGTGACAATCCCGGGCTTCGGCGGGGCGGAATCGCTGAACGTCGCCGTGGCCAGCACGGTTTTCTGTTCGGAAATCGCCAGACAAAAGTTGAAACATGGTTAACCGGGAAGACGATAACCGCTCGATCTATACACTGCCTTTTAATTTATTATGTTTGAGTTCGCTGCTCTTCTGCGCGAGTTTCAACATGATTATCCCCGAATTGCCCAACTACCTCAGCCAGATGGGTGGTGCGGAACACAAAGGATTAATTATTGCGCTTTTTACGTTGACGGCGGGCATTTCACGTCCGTTTAGCGGAAAATTAACCGATCGTTGGGGCCGCGTGCCGGTGATGGCGATCGGCTCTATCGTATGTTTCGTCTGTGGCTTTCTTTACCCCATCCTCAGCTCGGTAGCGGGCTTTTTCTTTTTGCGGCTGGTTCATGGATTTTCCACGGGTTTCAAACCGACGGCCACCGCGGCCTATATTGCCGATATCGTTCCGCAAAACCGCTGGGGCGAAGCTCTAGGCATGCATGGTCTTGCCTTCGCCGTTGGAAGTGCCATTGGTCCGGCAATCGGGAGCTACATCGCTGCGGATTATGGCATACATAACATGTTTTACTGCTCCTCGGCCTTTGCGCTGCTTTCCATTCTTATTGTCATCCGTATGAGCGAAACGCTGCCCGAAAAGCAAAAGTTTTCCTGGAGCATGCTCCGGATCAACCGCAGAGAAATCATCGAGTGGCGCGCTGTTCCGGCAGGTGTCGTGACCTTGCTTTCTTATTCGGGCTACGGGGTGATCTTGACCTTGATCCCGGATTGGAGCGATCATTTGGGGATTGGTAACAAAGGGTTGTTTTTTACGGCTTACACGCTGGCGTCACTGGGTATTCGCTTTGTATCCGGTAAGGTATCGGACCGTTATGGACGGATACGCGTGATGTATGTCGGCATCGTGATCATTTCCATTTCGTTGCTCCTCCTGGGACTGGGTGACTCCGTGGAGGGCTTGATCCTGGGAGCGGTTGTTTACGGGATAGGGAGCGGTATTCTTTCGCCGGCGGTCAACGCATGGACGATAGATCTGAGCTTGCCCCAGCACCGGGGAAAAGCCATGGCCACGATGTATATTGCGCTAGAAATTGGTATTGGCGGGGGGGCGCTTTTGGCCGGTTATATTTATCGTGATGAGATTAGCAAAATTCCCGCTATATTTATACTCAATAGCCTCGTTATTTTCTTGGCATTTTTTTATGTGCTGCGTTGGGACATAAAAAACAAAAGAAATCGTTGATCGTTTGACTACATATGAAAAGCCCTGAAATGGATAACAACTCAAAAAAGTACCCCTACTCGCTGGATTTAGCATCGAGCCTGATCGCCGCTGCTTTTTTACTCGCTTTCATGTACATCACGCAGAGCGTCCTCGTACCGTTATTGTTTTCTATCCTCATCTCCATTTCATTATTTCCGCTAGCGCGGTTCTTGGAGCGTCTGCGTCTGGGCAAAGCCTTTGCGGCCGTGTTATCGGTATTGATCGCCATCGCGATTATCTGGGCCATCGGCTGGTTTATCGTCCACCAGACCATCATCATCGGGAAGGATGCCTCGGCCATAACGGCGAAAGTGGTCTCGGTGTTGGAACGGGCGCAGACCTGGGTGGAAGAAAGTTTCGGTATCGAGCGTACGGAAATGATGGATCAATTACGGGAACAGGGCAACAAATTGGCGGCAAATGCGGGTAGCGTTGTCACCGCTACATTTGGTTCTATCGGCAACATGGTGGCCGGGGTGATCTTGGTGCCGTTATTTAGCTTTTTCTTGTTATACTACCGGGATTTCTTCCGGGAGTTCTTTTTCCGTGCTTTTAAAAGTGTACCGCACACGAAGGTCGACACGACCTTGAACAAGATTTATGATGTCGTGCAGAGCTACCTACTGGGCTTAATCACCGTAATGGGTATTGTTGCTATACTCAATACGGCGGGTTTGATGTTGATGGGCATCGAATACGCCTGGTTTTTCGGGACCTTGGCTTCGTTGCTGATGCTCCTACCCTATATCGGGATTGCGATCGGTTCCATTTTACCAGCACTGTTCGCCCTGGCGGTAAAAGACAATGCCTGGTATGCCGTGGGAGTGGTGGCTTGGTTCCAGGTGGTGCAATTTTTAGAAGGGAATATTATCACGCCAAATATCGTGGGCAGTAAAGTTAGTATCAACCCGCTTATGGCGATGATTGCGATCCTGTTGGGCGGTATGCTATTCGGGCTTTCAGGCTTGATTCTTGCCTTACCACTGACGGCAACAATCAAAGTACTCTTTGATGCGATCCCTTCTATGGAAGCCTTTGGTTTCTTAATCGGCGAGCCGGAAAAGGAGCTACTCAAAAGAAACTCGACTCAGGTATTGCTGATGAAATGGGGCGTGGTTCGGAAGCCCAAAAGCACGAAGAAAGTGGAAGTTGACTTAAAAGTAGAAAATGAAACCGGCCCCGAGACGGTCACAATGACGTACAAGGAAGTTCACGAATCGGAAGTCTTGCCGAAAGATCAGGACGAGACGGATACTAGTGCAAAATCTTAAACACGAGTTCCCGGATAATTTCGCCGCTTTCGGTAAAAGGCCCCACGTCTAAGCCCTTGGTTTTTAAATCGTACGCACTCAGTTGATGGATAATTTCAAATGTCTTGGCGCGGTTGAAATTGCGCGCGGCTATTTCGTAATCTTTTAGAAAAAATGTATGCACGCCTAGCTGCTTTGCGGCAACAGCGGGGGATTTGTCGGGCAGATAATGATATTTTAAGATTTTCGTGAAATAATTCCCTAGATTACCGATCACAACCGGCAAGGGATTCGATTTGGGGTTGGCCGCAAAATAGTCGACAATCTGCATGGCTTTGACAACATTTCGTTTACCCAACGCAGATTGCAGCTCAAAAACATTAAAATCTTTACTGATACCGATATTCTGCTCGATATGCAGGGGTTGAATTTCCTGTTCCTGCGCTACATTGAGCACGAGTTTGTTGATCTCATTTGCGATTTTGGAGAGGTCCGTACCGAGATATTCAGCCATCAAAGCCGCCGCTTGTGGGTGAATCTGCCGTTGAGCCGCCCGAAATTGTTCGGTAATCCACTCCCCTACTTTATTGTCATACAGCTTGGCCGACTCCAACACCACGCCGGCCTTTTCAAATGCTTTGTAGATTTTTTTGCGCTTGTCGAATTTACCATGCTTGTAAGCAAATACCAATACCGTGGTGGGTGTCAAATGCGTCAGGTATTTCAGCAAGACTTCCTCTTCCGTTTTCCACTTCAAGTCCTGTGCTTCTTTAATGATGATCAATTGATGATCGCTCATCATGGGATATCGCTTGGCTGCATTGACGATGTTCACAAGACTGGTGTCTTTTCCGTATAAAATCGTTTGGTCGAAACCTTTTTGGGCTTCGGTCAACACCTGTTTTTCCAATGCCTCGGCGACTAGATCAATATAGTAGGATTCTTCGCCGTGAAGCAGATATACCGGACTGAATTTCTTTTTTTTGATATCGGTGAGGATCGCATTTACATTCATACCTTGCGAAAATACGATATTAAATTTTTACTTTTGTGTATGTTTGAGCCGATTCCGTTGAATTTACCTCCCTGTTCTTCTAAAATCACACAAAAGCTGGACAAGCTTTTTATTTTTGATGAGCTACGGAAAAAAGAGCTGGTGCTCACGCCGGAAGAATGGGTAAGACAGCATTGGGTGCATTACCTCTACCAAACGAAGGGTTACCCCAAGTCGCTGATGCATATTGAGGGCGGATTAAAGTTGAACAGTCTGCAAAAGCGCAGCGATCTGCTGGTTTTTAATAATAAGGGAGAAAAAATACTTTTGGCAGAGTTTAAATCGCCTACTGTCAAAATTACCGAAAAGGTGTTCCATCAGATCGCCAACTACAACAGTGTATACAAAATACCGTTACTCCTTGTCAGTAACGGCTTAACACACTATTATTGCCGCATACATTTTGACGAAAATAGATTTGAATTTTTACCTGAACTGCCAAATTATAATTCGGTTCTAAATTTGTAATACATATTAAAATTATAATTTTATATTAGTCGTTGAAAACAAGAAAAAAAGAACAGCATGAATATAGATAAAAACGAATTTAGAAAATATGCCATCAAGCATCATCGGATTGGAAGCCAGCATGTCGATGGTTTTATTTCCCGCGTGCAAAATGCGCCTACGAATTTGACGCCCTATATCATTGAAGAGCGCCAATTGAACGTGGCGCAGATGGATGTTTTTTCCCGTCTGATGATGGATCGCATTATTTTTCTAGGGGATCCGATTAACGACCAAGTGGCGAATATTGTCCAAGCGCAGCTTTTGTTTTTACAGTCTACGGACGCGCAACGGGATATTCAGATTTATATCAACTCGCCTGGAGGTAGCGTATACGCCGGATTAGGTATTTACGACACCATGCAATACATTGCGCCGGACGTTGCGACGATCTGCACTGGAATGGCTGCTTCTATGGGTGCCGTCTTATTGGTAGCCGGAGCGAAAGGCAAGCGTGCGGCGCTTAAACATGCGCGTGTAATGATCCATCAGCCATCTGGCGGTGCGCAAGGCGTCGCAGCTGATATGGAAATCAATTTACGCGAAATGTTAAAATTGAAAGAAGAATTGTATACCATCATTGCCGACCATTCAGGCCAATCCTATGAGTGGGTAGAGAAGTCGTCCGATCGGGATTATTGGATGAAAGCGGTAGAGGCGAAAGAGTTTGGTATGATTGATGAGGTACTATTGCCCAAAAAAGAAGTTAAATAACCATTAATCAATGAGTAAGATTAATAACAAAGACGTCCGTTGTTCCTTCTGCGGTATCAGTAAAAATGATGCACAAATGCTTATTGCAGGGGACGGTGCACATATTTGTGATCGCTGTGTCACGCAGGCCGGCGAAATTCTGGCGGAAGAACTGAAACAACGAAAAAGTAAATCGTTGCAAACTGCGTTGAAGTTGGTTCGCCCGACAGAGATTAAACAGCATCTGGACCAATATGTCATTGGTCAGGATGATGCCAAAAAAGTGATTTCGGTCGCCGTCTATAACCATTACAAACGGTTAAACCAAAAGGTGGATAAGGATGAAATTGAGATCGAAAAATCAAACCTTATTATTGTAGGGGAAACCGGAACCGGAAAAACATTGTTGGCAAAAACAGTTGCCAAAATATTAAATGTCCCTTTCTGTATCGTGGATGCCACGGTTTTGACCGAAGCGGGCTACGTGGGGGAAGATGTGGAGAGCATTTTAACGCGCCTGCTACAAGCTGCAGATTATGATGTGGCAGCAGCAGAAAGAGGAATTATCTATATTGATGAGATTGATAAAATAGCGCGTAAGAGTGATAATCCATCCATTACACGGGATGTATCCGGTGAGGGCGTACAACAGGCGCTTTTGAAAATCTTGGAGGGGACCAACGTGAATGTACCACCACAAGGCGGCCGTAAACACCCTGACCAGAAAATGATTTCCGTGAACACCAGCAATATTCTTTTCTTGTGTGGCGGCGCTTTTGACGGTATCCAGAAGAAAATCGCTAATCGTTTGCGCACGCAAACGGTGGGGTATAAAATGAAAGACGACGAGCAAGATGTGGATCTTAACAACTTGTATAAATATATTACGCCATTAGACTTGAAGAACTTCGGACTTATTCCGGAGCTGATCGGCCGTCTTCCGGTATTAACGTATTTGAACCCGTTGGATAAGGACACCCTATTAAGCATCTTAACCGAGCCTAAGAATTCCCTCATCAAGCAATACGTGAAGCTATTTAAGTATGAGGATATTGACTTGGTATTTGACAAAGATGTCTATGGATTCATTGTGGATAAAGCTTGGGAGTTTAAACTCGGCGCGCGTGGCTTACGCAGTATCTGTGAGGCCATCATGCTGGATGCCATGTTTGAGATTCCAACCAGTAAGGAGTTTGTGGATACAAAAACCCTGCATATCACACTGGATTACGCGAAACAGAAGTTTGCGAAATCGGACATGAAGAAATTGCATGTCGCTTAAGATTTAGTTGATACACTATTTTTCACACAAATCCCTCAACGATGTTGGGGGATTTTTTGTATATTACCTAGGACACTTTAAATGTCAGCATGTTTAATCAGGAGGATACCTTTATGACGAAAGCGAAGAAAACCGTAGAAACGCCGGTGACACCGGGATTAAAATCGAAAGCAGATATTGTGGCCAACTGGCTCCCCCGCTATACGGGCTGCCCCTTAGAGGAATTTGAACCTTATGTGCTGTTGACCAACTTTTCAAAATATGTCCGGATGTTTTCTGCCATGCATGACAATGCCCCGATTTATGGGGAAGATAAAGCGATGCAGGCTTGTACAGCAGGCGGTATTACCATGATCAATTTTGGAATGGGAAGCCCCATGGCCGCTACCGTGATGGATCTGCTGTCGGCTATCGCACCGCAAGCTGTTTTGTTCTTGGGCAAAACCGGTGGGCTAAAAAAGAAGATTCCTTTAGGTGAACTGATCTTGCCGATTGCTGCGGTACGTGGCGAGGGAACATCTAATGATTACTTCCCGCCGGAAGTGCCGTCGCTACCCGCCTTTGCGCTCCAAAAAGCTATTTCTACCACCATCCGCGATTATTCGCTCGATTATTGGACCGGTACGGTTTATACCACTAACCGGCGGGTATGGGAACACGATAAAGTCTTTAAGAAATACCTCAAAAGTATACGGGCAATGGCGGTGGATATGGAAACCGCAACCATATTTAGTGTGGGTTTTGCTAATAAAATCCCGACGGGTGCGCTCTTATTGGTCTCCGATCAACCCATGGTGCCCGATGGTGTTAAAACAGCGGAAAGTGATCTGGCAGTCACCGAGAAATACGTCGAAACCCATTTGAAGATTGGTATAGACGCATTAAAACAACTTATCAATAATGGATTGACAGTAAAACACCTGAAGTTTTAGCGGGGATCCTTATTTTTTTGGCTCAACGTACTGGATAACGTAAATGTCTTCGTTATCCTTTTTCATTTTATAGCGCTCCCGTGCGATGCGTTGAATCTCGCTGGGATTATATTGGACATCGCTTATAGCTTTTTCAATCCGGGTTATCTCCGATTTGTAGAAAGTACGTTCTTGCTCTAACTTTTCTTTTTCCTGCTGATAGGCAAACTGGGTCCCAAAATCGTAGCGATCAAAAAAACACATCCAAATGACGAATGCCACACCTGCTATTAGATATTTGTTTTGAATCAATGCAAGAAACCGTTCCATAAGGCAAAATTAAGAATCCTGTGATAAAGATAATATTATTTTTTTGTTTCCTACAATCGCGGACAGCCGGATGTGCCATAAGGTATTACGAAGGGATCGTACAAGCTTTGGATCAACCCCAATCGTTATAAAAAAGGAGGCAGTAAAAACAAATGCCTCCTCTTCTTTATATGTTATTGCGTGATTGCGTATCTGGCTACTTAATCGCGTATTTGAAGTCTTTGCCGATAAAACGTGCGTTTTCGCCCAATTCTTCTTCGATACGCAATAACTGATTGTATTTTGCCATACGATCGGAACGTGAAGCGGATCCTGTTTTGATCTGTCCACAGTTCAAGGCTACTGCTAAATCTGCAATTGTGGAGTCTTCTGTCTCTCCGGAACGGTGTGACATGACAGACGTATAACCCGAGTTCTGTGCTAATGAAACTGCATTGATCGTTTCGGTTAGGGAACCGATTTGATTTACTTTCACCAAAATCGAGTTAGCCGTATCGCTATCTATACCTTGCTGCAAACGTTTGGTGTTGGTTACAAACAAGTCGTCACCTACCAATTGTACGCGGTCGCCGATCTTGTCTGTCAATAATTTCCAGCCTGTCCAATCATCTTCGTGCATACCATCTTCGATAGAGATGATCGGGTATTTTTCTGTTAATTTTGCTAAATAAGCCGCTTGTTCTTCTGACGTGCGCACGGCGCCGTTTGCTCCTTCAAATTTACTGTAGTCGTATTTACCATCTACGTAAAATTCGGAAGCAGCACAGTCTAACGCCAAGCAGATATCCGATCCTGGCTTATACCCTGCTGTCTCGATAGCTTTTAGGATCGTTTCAATCGCGTCCTCTGTACCATCGAACGTAGGTGCAAAACCACCCTCATCTCCTACCGCTGTAGATAGGTTACGGTCGTGTAAAATTTTCTTTAGGCTATGGAAAACTTCGGTTCCCCAACGAAGGGCTTCTGAAAATGAAGGCGCACCTACCGGCATCACCATAAATTCTTGGAAAGCAATCGGAGCATCCGAGTGCGAACCACCGTTAACAATATTCATCATTGGGATAGGCAATGTGTTTGCGTTTACACCGCCGATGTAACGATACAAAGGTTGGTGTGACTCTTGTGCAGCAGCTTTAGCCACTGCTAAAGAAACGCCTAAGATTGCATTGGCACCCAGACTACCTTTATTCTCCAAACCATCTAAGTCGATCATTATTTTATCGATGGTATTCTGTTCAAACACATCTACACCTTTAAGTGCTTCGGCGATTTTGGTGTTTACATTTTCTACTGCTTTTAAAACACCTTTACCCAGATACCGCGTCTTATCTCCATCACGTAGTTCCACAGCTTCGTGTACACCAGTAGAAGCACCGGAAGGTACCGCTGCACGACCAACAAAACCATTTTGCGTAGTTACATCTACTTCCACTGTAGGGTTTCCGCGCGAATCCAGAATCTGACGCGCATGAACATCAATTATTAAACTCATTTTTTTATCGTCTTATATTAGTTTCTTCCAATCTTAGTGTATAAAACACACTGAAATACTATTTACAATTAGCACAACCAAATTTAGCGAAAAAGCTTCACATTCACAAAGAACGTAAAACTTCTCTTGCTATCCCTTTATCATGGCTATAAAATCATCGAATAGATAACGGGAGTCATGCGGTCCAGGAGAGGATTCTGGGTGATACTGCACCGAGAATGCTTTCTTTCCCTTCAAACGGATTCCCTCTACCGAATTATCATTCAGGTTGATATGCGTAACTTCCACTTTATCTGAATTCACTATATCTTCCGCCACTACGCCGAAGCCGTGGTTTTGTGAGGTAATCTCGCAGCGGTTAGCAATGATATTTTTTACCGGATGGTTAATACCACGGTGTCCGTTATGCATTTTTTCCGTACGGATGCCATGCGCCAAGGCCAGCATCTGGTGCCCTAAGCATATACCGAACATCGGCTTATCGGCTGCCACTATATCCTTGATCGTTTGTAGCGCATAGTCGATGGCTGCCGGATCACCTGGACCATTGGAGATGAAGTATCCATCGGGATTCCAGGCTTCCATTTCCTGAAAGGTTGTCTTCGCTGGAAATACTTTTGCGTACACCTGCCGTGCATCAAAATTACGTAAAATATTCTTTTTGATCCCGAGATCGAGCACGGCTATACGGGTAGGTGCACTCTCGTCACCATAATAATATGGCTCTTTGGTGGAAACGATAGAAGACAATTCTAGTCCTTCCATAGAGGGCACCTGCGCAAGCTGCGCCTTGAGCTCCGCGACGTCCAAGGTTTCCGAGGATATAATAGCGTTCATTGCTCCTTTATGCCGTATGTGGCGTACCAGTGAACGGGTGTCAATATCCGAAATACCCACTAAGTTCTCCTCTTCAAAATAGGTTTGAATGGATTTTTCCGCCATGTGGCGACTGTAGTTGATATTATAATTTTTACAGACCAAACCAGCAATCTGAATTTTTTCAGACTCTGTATCGTCCTCGTCAATTCCGTAATTACCAATATGCGCATTGGTCGTCACCATAATCTGCCCGTAATAGGATGGATCTGTGAAGATTTCCTGGTAACCGGTTGTCCCTGTATTAAAACAGATTTCGCCTGTAGTTGTACCGATTTTTCCGGCGGCCTTACCGTGATAAACCGTTCCATCTTCAAGCACCAAAATGGCTGGTAGTTTGCTGTAGTTGGTCATTCTTTTATTGCTCTATTATATTTGTTTGTTTTTTTGCGTAGCTAAACCTTTGGGACATAAAAAAAGCCCAAACGGGCTAAAAATTAAATTTAATATGCTGTGCGTCAACGTAAACATTGAAACTTTGCGACATTGCGACGAGACATGTTATCTGTTTTTTCACGGGAGACAAAGGTACGGATAAAAATGTGTAAATTCAAAATTATTATTCCTCCAATATTTCCTGTACTCTACCGATCTGTCCATCCTCTAAGCGTACCTTGATACCCCGGTGATGAAAAGGTGCAGAAGTAAGCAAATCTTTCACTATTCCTTCCGTAAGGTTACCCGTACGCTGATCTTTTTTCAATACGATATGCACCAACATACCGGGTTTTATATTTGCTCTTGTTTTTCCGTCCATGACTACAACGTTATTTTTTTTTGGCGGACTTCTTCCGAAACGGATTCCACCACTATCCTACTTAGGCAGATTACCATTTTATAATATCATTTCCCAATGTGAATAGCATCAATGCTATCAGAATAAAGAAACCAACCATTTGGGCTTTCTCTAAGAAATTATCGCTTAGGGGCTTACCCTGAATCATTTCTACCAAAAGAAAGAGCACGTGTCCGCCGTCTAAAGCAGGTATGGGCAACAAATTCATAAATGCCAGCGCCATGGAAAGCATACCTACTAGACTCCAGAATTTCAACCAGTTGACTTCTGTTCCAAACATTTTAGCTATACCTACCGGACCCGACAAAGCTTTATCTGCCCGTACATCTCCTTTAAAGATCTTACCAAAGCCCTTGATATTCACGGTAATCACTTCGATAGCGCGGGTAGCACCGATCGGCAGCGATTCCAAGAAACCATAGGTATGCGCGATGATGGGTAAATCTTCGGTAATCAGCGAAACACCAACGGTCGCAGAAGAGTCTGCCCGCCCGCTGAGGTTGACTTCTTGGCCGTCCCGTATCACGCTAATCGCTAAGGGTTTGTTGACATTGTTCTTAATAGCGTCTGAAAACTCGTCAAAAAACACAGTCGGCGTACCGTTTACTGCAAGAATACTGTCGCCCACCTGAAATGCCATTCGTTCTGCGGTTGATCCGGGCTGTACGTCACCTACATGAAGAATTTTCCGACGTGGCTGAACAAATTCTAGTACTTTATGATCGGCTACCTTATTCAAGATATCGGAAGGCAGGGCAATTTCTGTTTGTTCACCTTGGCGTTCGATGGTCAGCACCGCATCCCCCATCATCACATCAGCACTCAACAAATCGGACTGGAAGCCCACGGCAGGTTTACCATTAACCTGCACAATCTTATCTCCGGGTTGTATACCTACTTCTTTGCCGATAATGCCCGGCACTACACCATAGGCTAGCTTACTATTGTCTACGTCGCTGTCGCCATAAGCGAATGCTAGCATCCAAAAAACGACGATTCCGACAATGACATTGACAATGATACCGCCTAACATGACGATCAAACGTTGCCAGGCTGGTTTGGAGCGGAATTCCCAAGGCTGTGGTTCTTGTTTCAGCTGCTCGGTATCCATAGACTCGTCTATCATGCCGGCTATTTTCACGTAACCGCCCAAGGGCAACCAACCTATTCCGTACTCACAGCCTTTGTACGTAAATTTAAAGAGTTTGACTCCCCAGGCATCAAAAAAAAGATAGAATTTTTCTACTTTAATACCAAAGGCTCTAGCGGCTAGAAAGTGTCCTAGCTCGTGTAATATTATTAAAATCGACAGGCCTAAAATCACCTGCCCAATCATGACCAATGTTCCCATTTATTTGTTTTTTCCTTATTTCACTAAACTTCGTGCCACAATACGTGTTTCCATATCTATCGCCAACAAATCTTCTAAAGTAGGGTGTTCCACCTTTTTTTGCTGACACATTGTCGCTTCAATCAACGTACTCATTCCTAAAAAAGAAATCTCATCTGCCAAGAACGCCGTTACAGCAACTTCGTTCGCGGCATTCAAGACACAGGGACGATCTCCTCCCTCTCGAAGTGACTGATAAGCGAGCTCTAAATTACGAAAAGTATCCCGATCGGCCTCCTCAAAGGTGAATGACGTGTAATTCATAAAATCAAATCGTTCAAATGTATTACGTAGTCGACGGGGATAGGTCAACGCGTTCTGAATCGGCAACTTCATGTCAGGCAAGCCCATCTGCGCTTTCATCGAACCATCTTGAAACTGGACGATAGAATGAATGATCGATTGTGGGTGTACAATCACGCCAATCTGCTCAACGTCCAGATCGAAAAGCCACTTGGCCTCGATAACTTCCAAACCTTTGTTCATTAGCGAGGCAGAATCAATCGTGATCTTGGCACCCATCACCCAATTGGGATGCTTCAACGCTTGTTCTTTCGTAACGCTTGCTAAAAACTCCCGATCTTTTCCCCGAAAGGGTCCGCCGGAAGCGGTTAAATAGATTTTCTCTAAGGGATTGGCCTGCTCGCCTACCAAGCATTGAAAAATAGCGGAGTGCTCGGAATCTACCGGCAACATGGCGACCTTATATTGACGTACCAGTTCCATGATCAGTTCCCCTGCTACGACCAGTGTTTCTTTGTTCGCCAACGCAATGTCTTTCCCCTCTGTGATGGCTTTGACAGTCGGTCGCAATCCTGCTGACCCCACAATAGCATTGAGCACCATGTCGATCTCCTCCAATCGAACGACCTCGACTAAGCCTTGTTCTCCCGACAGCACCGTTATATCTAAATGCGCTAAGGCGTCTTTCACTTGGATATATTTGCTTTCGCAGACAATCACAACTGCTTTCGGCTTGAAGGCTTTCGCTTGGGCAATCAACAGATCTGCATTTTCAGCCGCGGTCAAGACCGAAACCGTTAATAACTCCGGAAATGCTGCTATTACCGCTAAGGCTTGCGTACCTATACTCCCGGTCGAGCCTAATATGGCAATATTTCTCTTCTTCAAAATACCTGTTAAATTATATTTTTTAATAATTGGGGATCGTCTCCTCCGGTGTAGTCTTTCATCATACCATGATAGGCTGTTGCCATAACCAAACTAACCGACGGGATGATAATAAATGTATTGATCGCGCTAAATATTTTGGCAATAATCGCATAACCGAAATACTCTGACGAGACCTGAAGGATATAGGCTGTTCCGACCACGAGCATCAGTACCAACAGTTTAACGACGTTCCCTTTTGTTAAAGCCACACTTAAGCGACAAGCACGGGAAAGGCTATATCGCTTATCCACAATAAAAAAAGGAAAAAAAGTAATACGAAGCAAAACAAACATCATAATCAACCCGGTAAGAAATGGATTGATCTCCATACTCAAGGTCTCCATATCGGCTCCTAAATACAGTAGGGGAAAACTAATCACCGAAGAGAGCAGATAAACAATGCCTAGCAAAAAAGAGTATAGTATAAACCCCATCAGAAAGTTCACAAATTGTTTCGCGGATGGAATGTAGTCTTTAAAAGCGGCGTGTTCGACACCTCGTGCCAGCAATAATGCTCTTTTTATAAGTACGAGCTGGGTACCGAAAAAAAGCGTCACGAAGACAAAACATAGCAAACCTTTTACGACATCACCACTGGCATCGGCCAACCTAAATGCTAAATAGGACGATAAACTGGACGTAATGAACAGTAAAAAACATAGTCCTGCAATCGAAAAATAATGGCTTTTCAGGAGACTTATGGCGTTCATAAAAACATCATTCGCCTTAAAGGTGCTCTGTTTTAAATATTGTAACATGCTGAAAAATAATTATGCAAACCTAAATAAAATGCCCTGTATTCACCAACCGAATGTTAAATGAGTTTTTGCATGTCTCTGAAAGTGAAAAAACGCCTAATACCCCGGATAAAAAACTTTGTCTCCTACTTAAAATCGTCGGGCACAGGTCTTTCTAACAGGTATTGGTAATAAAAGCGCACCCGCTCTTTGAAGTCATATGCTGTTTTTGACCGCGCGAAGCCGTGTCGACTCCCAGGATAAATCATGAGTTCAAAGGGCACCTCTTGCTCGGTCAGCGCATCGACCAATTGTAAGGTATTCTGCAGGTGAACGTTGTCGTCGATATCGCCATGCATAATCCGTAATCCGCCCTTATACTGGTTCACGTAGGTCAACACGGATCCTGCATGATAGCCTTGTGGATTGTCTTGCGGGGTATCCATCCACCTTTCTGTATAATGGGTATCATACAGCTCCCAACTTGTAACGGGCGCACCAGCGATACCGTAATCAAAATAGTCAGCCCCTTGGGTCAAGGCCATACAGGTTAGGTAACCTCCGTAACTGTGTCCGGTAATCAACAACTTATTATCTGCGACCCACGGTTTGGCCTTTAACCATTTGGCTACCGTTGTATAATCGATCATTTCCCATTTCCCTAAATTTCTATGCATCCATGCAACGCCTTGTTTGCCAAAATGGCCAGATGCGCGGTGATCACAGGTGATCTGAATAATGCCTTCTTGTGCCCAATATTGGTTTGACATGCCTTTCCAGGTATTTTTAACGGTTCCGGCATCCGGGCCGCCATAGATGCTCATAATGACGGGATATGTTTTTGCCTCATCGAAACCGATTGGATAAGTTATGATTACCGGGAGATCAAATTTCCCATCCTCAGATGGAATGGTAAAATAGACTGTCCGCCCGATATCGTACTGATCAAAATCTGCTGACCTACTGTCCGCCAGCTCTTTTATGATCTTTCCATGCTTATTGACTAAAGCTACTCTCGGCGGGGTAGAAACATTCGAATAGGTGGTGATAAAATACGCTGCATCAGGAGAGATTTTTACTTCATGTGTATATTTCCCGAATGTTAGGCGCTTTAATCCCTTTCCATCATAATCGACCCGATATAAATCTACCGTAGCCGAATTTTCTTTACGTGCCGTAAAATACACGACTTTATTTTTTTCGTCTATGCGCTCCAGCGACGTTACCTGCCAGTCGCCCGACGTTAGGGGATTTACCAGCTGGCCCGCTAATGTATACAAGTAATAATGCGCCCAGCCCGTACGGTCTGATTTCAGTATATAATGTTTGTTGTCGGCCAGATAGGTAATCCGTTCGTCATGGTCCAGATTAATCCAAGTGGCTTGTTCTTCATTGTATATCGCATTCTTACGACCGCTGACAGGATCCACGGCATAAAACTTTAGATTGGTCTGGTCCCGGTTCATCCACTGCACCATGATGGTTTGGCTATCGAAACTCCAATAGGGCTCTCCGAAATATTGATCTGTTTGCTCCTCAAAATCAGCCCAAACGATCGGCGATCCTTCTGTCTTAACAAATCCTACTTTGACCTGTGGATTGGAATCACCTGCCTTGGGGTAACGGGTTTCCTCCAGATAACCGTACTGCCCTTCGGAAACATAGATCGGGAACATGGGGACCTGTGTGTCATCGAAACGCATAAAAGCCAATTGCTTGCTATCCGGCGACCACCAGAACGCTTTATAGTTTGTCCGGCGACCTAATATTTCTTCGTAATACACCCAAGATGACCAACCGTTGTAAATGACATCGGTTCCGTCCGAGGTGTAACGTCGCTCACTGCCGTCGTCTATGTTCACGCTGTATAGGTCATTCGCACGCGTGAACGCTACATATTGGCCATCCGGCGAAATGGTCGGGTTTTTCTCCTCGATCTCAGGAGAGTGTGTCAACTGTACAGCCTGGCCTTGTCCACGGCGGATGTAAATATCGTTATCCCTGACAAAAACTTCTGTATCGGACGTCACCGGTGGTGTATACAAGGTCCGCTCGCCGGTTTTGACGTGTACCTGATAACGCTTGCTATCGGTGATATCCTGTTCAATATAATGATTAGCGTCTGCCCAACCGACATATTGGTTGATCGGCTTGGTGACCGATGCTTCCTGTCCCCATGCTTGTGCAAAACGCAACGATTTCTGTTGTGCGTATAATGGACCGACAAATAACAGGCCGGCTAGCAAGAGTGTGTGAACCTTAATTTTATGCATAATCAAACAAAATGATAAGCCACGAAATTAGCAATAATATAAAAAAAAGCCACTTAATAGTGGCTTTTATATGTTTTATTGTTGAATATGTTAGAAAGAATAATTGTCTTTTTGCGCATATTCGGCTGAGTCTTCTTGATTCGGTTCATAGCGTTTTTCAACAACGTCTTGGTTAGCCTTGATATAGTCCACCACCTCTGTCAATCCTTCAGCAAATTTCTCAAAATCTTCTTTATATAAGAAAATCTTATGCTTAATAAACTGTCCATCTTCAAAGCGTTTTTTGCTTTCTGTGATGGTTACATAGTAATCGTTAGAACGAGTTGCCTTTACATCAAAAAAATAGGTACGCTTTCCCGCTCTCACCTTTTTTGAAAATACTTCTTCACGCTCTTTGTTTTCAAAATCTCCCATTAGATTGTAAGTATTTAAGTTTAAATCCTTTTTCGCTATAAATATATAATAATTAATTTCATGTTTCCAAATTTAATTAAAAAATGTTAATCCATGCGATAAACATTTTTTTGAACGTGCGTCGGTTTCACCGAAAAAATCAGGGTGTTTACCGAAAAAGTATCTTGGATTACCTATTTTGGCAAGCGGATATTGAAGTATTGCTATACTTTTGAATAACATAAAAACAGTAAGTATAATGGAAAGAGAAAGAGATTCTAAAACACCACCACCGAGCCCTCCGAGAGGAAATAATAAAAGCGCGACTATCGTGGGGTTTGCAATCGTATTCCTAGGGACTGCGCTCCTAATGCGCAATCTCGGCATCAGCTTACCCTTCTTGAGAGCATTCTTCGGCTGGGAGATGATTTTGATTATCATCGGTGTCGTGATTGGAATTAACTCTAAATTCGAAAATAAATCAGCAGTGATTTTAATTGCCATCGGTGGACTCTTTATTGTGAAGCGAATAATCGACCTTCCTTTCTGGGGGGTGATTGTGCCCATCGCCGCGATTACCTTCGGCATCTATTTTATTGCGCGAAACCGCAAGCCCGCCAGTCTCCCTCCCGTCCCACCACATACGCCTCCCCCACCCCAAAGTGTATCAAGCGATGAATTTGATTGGGATAAGCGGGTGGATACGCAAGCGGATACCGATTATGCCTCTCCCTTTGAGCCGTCGGAAAGTGAAAAGAATAAAGGGAATAATCCGTACGAAAAAAATGAATACGTCTATGAAGGCGAAAATTACATTCGGGTAGAATCGATATTCGGATATGCCAAGAAAATCGTTTTTTCTAAGAATTTTCTGGGTGGAAACATGACCAATCTTTTTGGCAGCATCGAAATCAACTTATTACAGGCAGATATTAAGCAACCTATAGCCCTGGATGTTTTTCAGCTATTAGGCAGCACAAAAATTATTGTACCACCGCATTGGATTGTAACAACGACGGCCTCTTCGATTTTGAGCGAAAATGACGACCGCCGGGCGATTCTCTCGAATGTACAGGATCAGAACAAATGCCTATACATCACGGGCACCTCGTTATTTGGTAGCATCACGATAAAAAACAGCTAAGCATAAGATGACTTTCAAACTCACAACGAAAAACCGCTTGATACATGTAAGTACATGGACAATATGCATCTTATATTTTGCCGTTTCTTATTGTTTGTTGTGGTGGGATCTGCATCCTAAAAACATCTCTCCCTACGAGCCGCTGATCGGCGCGCTATCGATTACGATCTGCTGCTATCTTATATACAGTACGCTTCAATTCTATTTACCCCGAAAAAATCAGTACGTAAAAATTATATTGATTTGTTTAACCTTGACCATAGTCAGTGTAGGGTTATCGATATTCTTTTTGAATCAGTTTTTTGACGACATTTCGTTCACGCATTTCTATGAGGTCTTGCCCCACCGGTTTGTCATTAATTTCCTATTGCTGTTATGCATCATCATTATTAATGTTTTCTGGAACATCCAGGAAGAATACGAAGAGAACAAAAAGCGCAAAGAAGAATCGGAACGTATCTTACGGGATGCTGAATTGTATAATCTACGCCAACAGCTTCAACCCCATTTTTTGTTTAACAGCCTCAACTCGATCATTGCGCTCATCGGCAGCAAACCAGACGAGGCGCGTAATATGACTTTCCAACTTTCTGATTTCTTACGTGGTACGATGCGAAAGGATGATAAGCAGTTGATTCCGCTCAGTGATGAAATCACGCATTTGAGCCTCTATCTC
This sequence comes from Sphingobacterium sp. FBM7-1, assembly GCF_020687765.1. Lineage (GTDB taxonomy): Bacteria > Bacteroidota > Bacteroidia > Sphingobacteriales > Sphingobacteriaceae > Sphingobacterium. Next base: position 899,907 of record NZ_JAJEWJ010000001.1, read on the forward strand.
GACATCGAAAAAGTGCGGTTCGGCCATCGGCTGACAACTACTTTTCATATAGAAGAACAAGCAAAAAAAGCGAAAGTCCCGTCGATGATTATCCAACCGCTATTGGAAAACGCTATCAAATTTGGCCTGTACAATGTCATCGGTGAAGTAGAAATAACGGTCCATATCCGATTGGAAAACTATCTACTGTATATTGCGATTACCAATCCCTTTGATACCGATCAGTTTGAAGGCCGAAAAGGAACGGGATTCGGGCTTTCCAGTATCCAACGACGCCTGTTCTTACTATATAGCCGTACGGATTTATTAAACACATCGACTTATAAAAATACGTTTACTTCTACCTTAAAAATTCCACAATATGATTAAGACGATCATTGTAGATGATGAGCCTTTAGCACGTATGGTCATCGCTGAATATTTACAGCCCTATTCGGATATTGAAATTTCGGCTGAATGTGGGGATGGATTCGAAGGTGCAAAAATGATTCAACAGCACCGGCCTGACCTTATTTTCTTAGACATTCAAATGCCTAAATTGACGGGGTTTGAGATGTTAGAGATCCTGGATGAAATGCCAAACGTTATCTTCACCACAGCCTTTGACGAATTTGCGATTAAAGCTTTTGAAAAAAATGCCATCGATTACCTTCTTAAACCAATCAGCAAGACACGGTTTGAACAGGCCTTGGCAAAGTTCAGAAACAATTTCCAGTGCACGCCAACAAAAGAAATAGCGGCCAAAGTCGAGGCAATACGCGAGGAAGAGGTGCTGGAAAGGATTGTTGTAAAAAACGGGACACAGATTAAGATTATCCCCGTACAACAAGTTGTCTTTTTAGAAGCCTACGATGATTACGTTAAAATCCATACGAAAGACGGCATGTTTCTTAAAAACAAAACCATGGCCTCGTTTGAAAAACAGTTAGACCCTAAGCAGTTTGTGCGGGTACATCGCTCTTATATCGCTAAGGTTGATCAACTTGCCAAAATTGAACCGATGGAAAAAGAAAGTTATATCGCCACGCTGCTGACAGGCGAAAAAATTAATATCAGTAAGTCCGGCTACGCTCGTTTAAAACAAATAATTGGCTTATAAACAATAGTTCTGTAATTTTGCCGTATGATTCGGATGTTATTTTGCTTACTGTTTATGTGCACGGCACTGACGGGATTTGGACAAACAAAAACAGAAGAGGCCAATCGCGCCGTTTTCAATAAAATAGAATTTTTTATCAATACCCAGATGACGGACTCTATTTACCATTTAGCGTCCGAGGCCTTTCAAGAACAGGTTACGCCGGATCAGTTCACCTTTATGTTGCAATATATATATCCCTTAGGTCGTATAACCGATGTGGAAGTAGAAGATTTTAAAGGACAGACGGCCACCTATCGGCTATATTTCGCTAACGAGCATCAGTTGCTCACCAAGTTCGCCATAGACAGTACATTTCGTTATACAACGTTATCCTTTACGGCTGCGGAGAAGAAGATAAAAGAAACTGAATTACCTGAAAAGAAAGTGGTCATTCGTCAAGTAGAAACGGAAACACCGCTGGATTTCCACGTAGATTCGGTAGCCAACAGTTACATTAGCAAACAAAACACGCAATCACTGGCGATTGCCGTTTTTCACCAAAATAAATACCGTACCTTTCTATATGGCAAAACAGCAGCAGGAAACGATACTTTGCCTACTGAAAACACACCGTATGAAATCGGTGCGCTCAAGCACCTATTCACTGCCACGGTACTCGCTGGGTTAATCGTGAAGGATACCATTGGGTTGGAGGAGTCCATTATTAATTTCCTTCCAGATTCCGTAGCGAAAAACCCATCACTGCAAGATGTTACTTTTAAAACCTTAGCCAACCATACCTCGAGCCTTCCCGAAAACGTAGTTGTAGCAGCCGATCGGGCGGCGCTTTTTAGCTTTTTAAAAAATTATCAGGCGCCACTTGAGCCGGGCACCGAATATGCGTACAGTGAAACGGGTTATGCGCTACTGGAAGAACTTATTGCTACTATCAGTCAAAAGCCTTATTCGCAATATCTACAAGAGGTACTGCTTGATCCTCTCCAACTCGATAACACAACGGCGCAGAAATCTACCCTCCGCGACCTAATGCTATTTGCTGTCGAGCATTTCAAAATGCAAGAAAATTCGCTACAGGAAGCACTGGCGCTGACCAGACAATTTACATTTTTCCTGCCGGATAATACAGATATCGGATTGGCTTGGCATATGAGTATGTTAGACGGCGTGCTCTATTTACATCAAATTGGAGAAACGCCAAGTAGCCATCAAATTGGAGAAACGCCAAGTAGCAGTGCCTTTATCGGTATATCGCCAGATACCAAAACGGTCGTAATTACCTTATCTAATGCTGCTAAAAGTGTAACGCCGATCAGCATAGAAATTATGGAGAAATTATTAAGGGAATAAAAAATTACCTAAGTTTGGGGTAAAAATCAACTTGACAACATAAAAAGACACTTAATCGTGAAAAAACGCATTGCTATTTTTGCTTCTGGTTCGGGTTCCAACGCACAAAAAATTATGGAGTATTTTAAATATTCCAGTCTGGCCGAAGTAGCCTTAGTCCTAAGCAATAATCCGGATGCTTACGTTCTACAACGCGCGGATAATTTCGAAATCCCGACGCACGTCTTTGATAGACAAGCGTTTTATGAAACAGACGAAATTATCGATATTCTAAAACGCTTAGAAATAGACCTAGTTGTTTTAGCTGGTTTCTTATGGCTGGTGCCTCAAAATTTATTGAAAGCATTTCCCAATAAAATCATCAATATTCATCCAGCTCTCCTACCGAAGTATGGTGGCAAAGGCATGTATGGCGATCGCGTGCACAAAGCAGTACTAGAAGCTGGCGACGAGGAACACGGTATCACGATCCATTTCGTAAATGAAAACTTTGATGAAGGCGAAGTTATTTACCAAGCAAAATTCAAAATCGAATCGGAAGATAGCTTAGAAATTATTAAGTTCAAGGGACAGCAGTTGGAGCATCAGCATTTCCCTAAAATTATCGAGAATTTATTAAAGAAATACAATTAATGCTTACCTTTGTGGCTCCAAAAATAGGGCAATAGGTATTTCCTGTTGCTTAAAAAACACTTTTTTTACACATATGAATCATCCTGTTAAGATTAAAAATGCTTTGGTGTCCGTCTATTATAAAGACAACTTAGCCCCCCTCATTAAATTATTAAACAAATACGGAGTTACTTTTTACTCTACAGGCGGAACAGAAGCGTTTATTCGCGAACAGGGAGTCGACGTCATTCCCGTCGAAGATTTAACGAGTTATCCTTCGATCTTAGGTGGCCGTGTCAAAACTCTTCATCCAAAAGTATTTGGAGGTATATTGGCTCGTCGTCCGTTGGCCGATGATCAACAGCAATTAGCGCAATACGAAATTCCGGAAATTGATTTGGTGATCGTTGATCTCTACCCGTTTGAGGAGACTGTTGCCTCTGGTGCCGCAGCGCAAGACATTATCGAAAAAATTGACATTGGCGGAATCTCTTTAATTCGTGCTGCTGCCAAAAACTTCAATGATGTAGTCATTATCTCTTCCAAAAGCGATTACCACGAACTGGAAAAAATCTTGGCACAGCAGGAGGGACAAACTACATTGGAACAGCGTAAAGAATTTGCAAAACGTGCGTTCAATACCTCCTCGCATTACGATACTGCTATTTTTAATTACTTCAACCAAGAGAATGCCCTTCCGGTTTTTAAACAATCGGTCCAACAGGCACAAACCTTACGATACGGTGAAAATCCGCATCAGAAAGGGACGTTCTTCGGTGACCTGGACGCGATGTTTGAAAAATTGAATGGAAAAGAGCTTTCGTATAACAATTTGGTGGATGTAGATGCGGCAGTAGCTATTATTGACGAGTTTCAAGATCCAACATTTGCTATTCTGAAACATACAAACGCCTGTGGTGTGGCATCCCGCCCTACGATTAAACAAGCGTGGATAGATGCCTTAGCATGTGACCCGATATCGGCATTTGGTGGTGTATTAATCGCGAATGGAGAGATCGACAAAGAAACTGCGGAAGAAATCAACAACCTTTTCTTTGAAGTGCTTATCGCTCCTGCTTATACAGCGGATGCATTAACAGTATTGACGGCAAAGAAAAACCGCATTATTCTGAAACGTAAAGCAGTCCAACTTCCTAAAGAACAGTTCAAAACATTATTAAACGGCGTTATTCTACAGGACAAAGATAATACAGTGGAAGGTCCCGAGGTAATGAAAACGGTGACAACGGTTCAGCCTACCACCGCACAACTTGATGACCTTTATTTTGCCAATAAAATCGTTAAACATACCAAATCGAATACAATTGTATTTGCGAAGGATAAAACCTTGGTTGCTTCTGGAGTCGGACAAACTTCTCGAGTAGATGCCCTAAAGCAGGCTATCGAAAAAGCACAATCATTCGGCTTTGCTATCAAAGGTAGCGTCATGGCTTCGGACGCATTCTTCCCTTTTCCGGATTGTGTGGAAATCGCGGGAGATGCTGGTGTTGCAGCTGTATTACAACCAGGTGGTTCTATTAAAGATCAATTATCTGTAGATATGGCCAACGAAAAAGGCGTAGCCATGGTCATCACCGGAGTGAGACATTTTAAACACTAGCTATTGATAAAGGGTGCAGTGCGTCGGTTCGCGTACTGCACTCCTTTCTTACAAATATCCCAAAAGCCAGTAAATAATAATAAACGCTATAATTGTCCCAAAACAACCGAACCCTAGCTTTTTAGCTCCCCATCCGGCTATTATCGTCTTAAAAAATCTGTTCATATAATCTTATTTTTCTTGTATCAGGAGGTCCTGCAAGAAAAATGCCGTTTTATGAAGCCAATAGAATGTCTCGCACGATAAGTTTTCCTTCAAAATGTTTTTTTAGCGCGCGACCGTCGCCGTGCACAGTCCATATCTGTTGGGGGTTAACTTGGGTTACATACCAAAGAATATCTTTCCAATCCACATGATCAGAAATATAAAGCGCAATATCATTTTGTCTTTGCAATCGTTCCCAACCAGAAGCAAAAGCTTTTAACACATTCTTCGCTTTAAAATAACTATTAAATGTAAGTGGAGGGACGAGGTATATTTTGTTTGTACGCCCTTCTTTCATCGCTTTCCGGTTGTACAAACTATAACGTAGCCGCTTGTATCCCCACTGATCATATAATTTATGCACGGGATACATTTTGTGGTGCACCAACACTTCCCTTTCGGGGAGCAAATCATTGATCAAGGCGGTTAGCCGCTGTGCTTTACCTAGCGTATAACAACCCAGCATAATATTGTGAGGTATATCCTCCAATTTTAAAATCTCTTTGTCCACATCAGGATGTGATACGGATGGATCGGCAAAAGTCGACTCCGTTATCAATACATCCGCTCGCTGAATGACGATAGGCTCGCAAGTATCGTCTCGCTGCAATTTATAGTCGCCGGTGTACAGGTAACTGACTCCTTGATAAATCATTAATATTTGCGCAGAACCTAAGATGTGTCCTGCCGGAAGAAACGTAATAGCTACCTTTCCCACCGTAAATACCTGTTTAAAAACGATAGCTTCCATACTACTTGCAGCCATTTTTGGAAATTTATTCTGCATCAGGGCAAACGTAGCAGGAGTTGCATATATCTTTTGATGTCCTTGCGTAGCGTGATCTCCGTGCGCATGGGAGATTATATTTGTTTTGACAGGAGCCAGCGCGTCAATATAAAAATCGCCATACCGACAATAATAACCTAGCTCATCTTTCACTAAAAAATCGTCATGAATTATGCTCATACATATTTTTCTTCTAGAAATCGTTCATGCAATGGCAGTAACTGGGGAAGTAATGGAGTTATTCCGTCATTTACAATCGTAAAATCAGCCATCGCCTGTTTTTCCTCGTCGGGCAACTGTTTACCGATCCGATCTAACACATCTTGTCTCGTCGTGTTATCCCGCTGGATCACGCGACTAATACGCACCTCCAATGGTGCTATTACCAAAATCGTATAGTCCAATTTTTTATATGATTCGCTTTCAAAAAGCAGAGCCGCTTCCTTCAGGCTATAGGGAAAAGTTTGTGAAAAAGCCCAATCTTCGCCATGCTGGATAACGATCGGGTGTACAATTGCATTCAGCTTAGCTAACCTGCTCTTATCTCTAAACACCTCGGACGCTAGATAACCGCGATTCAGCTGCCCTAGCCTATCGTAAACGTCCGGTCCAAATTCCTGTAGCAACGCTGACTTCATTTCCAAATGGCTATCCATCAATGCTTTCGCTTCTTTATCAGCATCATAAAATGGCACACCTAACGCCTTGAAAATCTTTGCAACATAACTCTTTCCGGATCCAATCCCTCCCGTAATACCAATTTTCAATCCCATATTATCTTCTTATAAAAAAATCGACGTTTTGCGGTTCTATACGGATAACATCGCAATGCTCCGGAACTTTGGTTAAGATGACAGGAAGATTCTTTACTTTATTAGTTTCCCAATTCTCGATGTCTATCACCGCTTCGAAGTCCCGCGAAGACCATTTATTATAGTCCTTCAACGAGACCAAAAAGGTAACTTTAACCTTGCTCGGTAAGGTCCGAACGGAAGTATAGCGGGAAGCATTTTCAGCCTTAAGAGGTACTTCAACAACCTTTTCAGTAATCTCCCCGACCGGAATAGTAATTTCTGAAAAAGTGGGATAAATGGTAATATTATTTTTTTGATGTTTATTTAAATACGCGATCGTGCGTACATCAGTAGCCACGCTCGCACCCCGAATGGTATCTGTCTCTAAATAATCAATATTCGCGACATCTTCCAACGGTCCCGTTACCGTAACATATTCGGGATTTGCTCGGGTGTCCCCTACGATACCGTATTGCTTCTTAAATTGTATATCATACAATGGTCGGACAGGCACTTTTCGCTGTGTTTGCTTCGAAAAATCGAAATATAGGGTATCCGGAGACACCCCGATCACTTGATTATCCACAGGAAATTGTCGGTTGATATACCCCAATTGATTCGTAAAAACAATATGGTTTCTCGTTTTCAAGCCGCTGAGATCCACCTGGACACGAGGGGTATCCGGTCGCAATCGTTTCATGAACATCTTCCAACCACTCATCCGCATACGAATATTGACTGTATCTGACTGCAAAGGATGAAATGCTCTGTTTTCTGGGATGTTGACATAGGAAATACCAGCATCAATACGATATATTTGCTCCGTAGAGACGGCAAATAGTAACCAAGCAATAAACGAAAGAGCTAAACACCGCAAAAATATTGCGATTTTTCGTCGTCTTGTCTTCGTGATGCGAGGTTGTGCCATAAATACAAAAATACTAAAATAAAAAAGCAACCTGTGTTTAGGTTGCTTTTTATTCGGTTAAATGTAAAAATTACTTCTTTACGGTTTCACCGTTTGCCGCTTTAGAGGCATCTAGCGCAACAGCTGATTTGTCAAAGCGCATTTTTACTCCCGAACCAACGTCTACTAAAAAAGTAGTTTCGCTGACTTCTACAATACGTCCGTGAATTCCAGCAGTCGTTACAATTTTAGAATTCACACCTAATTCCTCTATATATTTTTTATGCTCTTTTTGCTTTCTCATTTGTGGTCTGATCATGAAGAAATAAAATACCACAACAATCAGAATCATAGGTAGGAAACTCATCAATCCACCGCCCCCTGGCGCAGCTTGTAATAACGTAGTCATCATATTATATAAATTAAAAGTTACAAGGTTTACACTATTTCAATTATCTCTTTAAAAACTATTTCGGCAGAACTTCGCCTTTCAACTGTATCGTTGTCACGCCATTTTCTGCATTAGACGCAATGGTCACAATTTTTTGCTGTTTACCAACTTGTCCGTTACTATCAAAACTTACTTTTATTTCACCCGTTTTTCCGGGAAGAACCGGCGTTTGTGTATATGACGGTGTTGTGCAGCCGCAGGATGCGGAAACCTGCGACAGGATGACCGGAGCAGCGCCTGTATTCGTATATGTATATACATGTTCCACCACTTCGCCTTCTTTTACCTCGCCGAAATCGTACACCGACTCCTCAAACTCGATTTTACCGCCTTGCGCAGCCTCGTTTGTCGTAGTATCCGTCGTTGTTTGTTCAGTCGTCTTTTCAGCATTCCCACAGGAAACCAACGTGACCAATACAAAGCAAGCTAAAAATGATTTCAATTTATTCATCTTGTTAATCTTTAAGTCCTCTACCCGTTTTTTGAATACGTCCCTGTTGGGAAAGTTCTCCCAGGATCTTGTCTAAGATACCATTGATAAACGTATTACTTTTTGCTGTACTAAATGCTTTTGAAAGCTCGATGTACTCGTTAATCGTTACCTTAACCGGAATTGTTGGAAAATTAAGCAATTCACAAATGGCCATACGCATTAACAACGTATCTACCAATGCTATCCGGTCAGCTTCCCAATTTTTAGTTTTCACGGAGATCAACTGCTGGTATTCATCACTATAACGGATGGTCTGTTTCAACAAGTCCACTATAAACTCCCCATCTTCCTCCCAATTGGGTGTTAACTCAGCCAATTTGTTTTGCGCCGGATTCTCACTACTAAAGTTTTTGAATGTCTTCGCGACCATCGCCTGCAGCACCTCTTTATCCACTTGCCAATTGATAAACTTTGCATCGAAAGCTTGCTCAATCTCGGGTGACTTTAATATTATTTTTTTAAAAATAAATTTAATAATATCTTTCTCGGCAGCAATTGACCGATCTTCCTGTTGCAAATAAGTCATATATTCCGGCGAACCTTTTAATTGCGCAAAGATCGCACGCACTATTTCAGGGTCAAACGTCCACGAAACATTATATTTCTTAACGTTTTCTAAATACGTGCGATTTTGCCGTAGCGACTCAATAAAGCTATTGCTATTCAATTTTGTCGTATAGACTTTATCCGCTTCGGTCGGCAAAAACTTGTTCGCTCTCCCTTCGGCGTCAATCAATACGTATTCGGCCACTTCGTCTAATAGATTCAGTGTCCAAATATACATCTGGTTAACTTCGTCAACACTCGTCAAGAGTGTTTTTTCGAAATTTTTCAACTGTTTATCCTCCGACAAACTAAACGCGTACAGCGTCTGCATAACTTTCACCCGCAGGTGCCTTCTATTAAGCATAATTTAAATTAAAGAACGATTGTATATAAAATAAGAACGTATTATACTTTCCACACCTCTACCTTACTTAATTTTCTTGATGTCAAATATACGCTTTTCTGCCAATTGTTTAGCAGCTTCATGCGTGGTAATGTTGTCTTCGGCGGATTTTTGAATCACATGACGGGTCGCACTGTAAATATTTTTAATCAACGCTTCCGTGCGGTCATTCCCGTATCCTTCAAGTTCAGAATAGCAGCTAATTAATGCTCCGGCGTTAATTAAAAAATCAGGGGTGTATAAAATATTCCGCTCTTTGAGTAGCCTATTTGTTTCTTCCTCTTCTTTTAATTGATTATTTGCCGATCCTGCGATAATGCGACAACGCATACGCGGCACCGTTTCAGGATTTACTGTCCCGCCCAATGCACAGGGAGCATATACATCTGCATCCAGTTCAAAACTTGTCGAGTACGTAATCGGTTCGGCTTTATATTTGGCTGCAATTTTCATTTTGCGTTCTTCAGTCATGTCGGAGACGTATACCCGGGCATTCTCTGCACGCAACATGGCGACCAATTGCTCTCCTACAGCTCCTACACCTTGCACAGCAACTTTACGTCCTGCCAATCCATCATCACCATATAATTCTTTAATCGCTGCTTTAATACCGTAGAACACGCCCCGAGCAGCAAAAAGTGTGGGATCGCCTCCTCCATTTAAAGATGCGGGCAAACCGGCTACATAATTGGTTTCGGCCAGCATAAATTCCAAGTCTTGCTGTGTCGTCCCTACATCGGTAGACGCGATGAAGTTCCCGTTCAATCCTTCGATGAATTTCCCGAATCGGCGTATCAAAACCTCTGTTTTATCCGTTCGATGATTACCGATGATGATCGCACTTCCTCCACCTAGATTTAGGCCCGCAAGTGACGCTTTATATGTGATTGCTTCTGACAAGCGTAACGCGTCGTCAACCGCATCTGACAATGATTCGTAGGGCAACATACGAACACCTCCGATAGCAGGACCTAGCGTGGTATCGTGGATCGCTACAATCGCTTTCAAACCTACTGCATTATCTTGGCAGAACAATAGGTTTTGATGCCCGGAAACTGCCATTTGATCAAAAACAGAAGAACTTTTCACCTCCATAACATTTTTTAAATGCCTGTATATTCGTTTTGCTACTGCAAAAGTAGGGAATATTTTTTCAAATTTTAGCCTTACATTTCCGCTATCAAATGTTTTCAATGGCTGAGAAGAGTGAAAGAAACTCGCTTTATATACAGATTCAATTATATTGCATATAAAACGATTTGCTCATGATTGGTTTTTATCTTATGGTATTCGTGAATGCAGAGCATTTTGTTTAGGTTTGTTTCCGATGAAGGAGTTGGCTTATCTCAATAAATACTTTTATAAATATCGGTGGAAACTCATACCAGGAGTTGTATTCGTCATTATATCCAACTACTTTGGCATCTTACCCGCCGTCGTTATCCGGGAAGCGTTTGATCTCGTCAAGGAGAATATCGATCTCTATAGGCTCTATGATGGCTTTGAAAGGCAAGATCTGGTGTATCAGGTATTTGGCACTAGCTTACTCTTTTTCGGCATAGTAGTTCTGGCGCTTTCCTTATTAAGAGGCCTTTTTCTATTCTTTATGCGACAAACGATTATTTTGACCTCGCGGCATATCGAATACGACCTCAAAAACGAGATCTACCAGCATTATCAGATGCTAGACTTTTCTTTTTTCCTCAGAAATAATACCGGCGATATGATGAACCGGGCAACGGAGGACGTTAACCAAGTAAGGAACTATCTAGGGCCTGCGATTATGTATGCTATTAATACGGTAGTGCTCTCACTGATGATTATTTATGCGATGTATAATGTCAATCCTAAGTTAGCCACGTATTCCTTGTTGCCTATTCCTATCCTATCAGCGCTTATTCTATTTATTAATAAAGTTATCAATCAACGAAGCGAAAGAATACAACGGCAGCTATCTACACTTTCATCGTTTGTGCAGGAAACCTTTTCCGGCATCCGTGTCATCAAGACCTATGCACGTGAAAGCCAGAAGATGGACATTTTTAAAGACGAAAGTAATCTATACAATAAAGTCTCATTAGACCTTGTCCGTGTGCAAGCCATATTCTTTCCCCTCATCATTTTCCTCGTAGGATTCAGCACCATCATCACGGTGTACGTAGGCGGCATCGAGGTAAAGAACGGCACGATCACTGCTGGAAATATCGCAGAATTCATCTTATATGTCAACCAGCTCACTTTTCCGGCTATGTCCCTGGCTTGGGTTACTTCATTATTTCAACGCGCAGCAGCGTCACAAAAAAGAATCAATGAGTTCCTAAAAACCAAATCGGATATAAAAGATGGAGCGCATCATACTATACTTCAAGGCGATATTACCGTAAAAAACCTATCGTTTACGTATCCTGAAACTGGAATTCAAGCTATACGAGACTTGTCTTTTACGATAAAACGCGGACAAACCCTCGCCATTATCGGAAAAACCGGCTCAGGGAAATCGACATTAGCTAATCTACTCTTGCGAATGTTTGACGCAGATACAGGTCATATTTATTATGATGGGGTGCCCTTACGAGATATCAAAACCAGTGATTTACGCACGCAGATTGGCTTTGTACCTCAACAAGTATTTCTCTTTTCCGATACAATTGCGAATAACATCGCTTTTGGTTTGGATACCCTAGAGATGGATAAAGTAGAACAAGCTGCTAAAGATGCTGCTGTTTACGATAACATCATGCATTTTGACAATGGTTTTCAAACATCTATCGGTGAACGAGGTCTCACTTTATCCGGAGGCCAGAAGCAGCGAGTTTCCATTGCTCGGGCCTTAGTTAAAGACCCACAAATATTGATTTTTGATGATTGTCTTTCCGCAGTCGACACAAAAACGGAGGAAGAAATTTTATCTAGCCTCTCTCGTATTATGCGCGATAAAACGACTATTTTCATCGCTCACCGCATCTCCACTATAAAAAATGCGGATCACATCCTCGTGTTGGATGAAGGTCAAATCATCGAACAGGGAACACACGATGCGTTATTGGATTTGAAAGGCGCTTATTTTGACTTGCACGAAAAACAGCTGTTAGAGACGCAATAAATATCTATGTATCAAAAAAGCAGCAGAAATATTCTACATTTGTAAGATGTATAAACAATGGGGCTTCCTATTCTTCCTGCTAATTTGTTACTCCGGATTATTTGCACAAAAAATCATACTGAAGGATACCATTTCTACAACAAATGCCAAAGATACCCTTACAACGAACGTAGACCAACTCTATGACATCAACGATGGCATCAAAGATATCATCCGATTTGTCCGCCAAGATACTAGCACGCGCGTCTCCAAAAAACGTTCTGGCATCTCTATACTTCCTAATGTGAATTATAATCCCAGCATAGGCGCGCAAATCGGTGCGAAAGTAGTGGGCGGCATTTATGTTGGTGATCCGCAAAACACCTCCATGTCCACCTTTGCCACAGCTTTAAACTATACCACACGTGGTATTATAGTGGGTTACTTTATGCATGACACTTATACGCCCCAAAACAAATGGAATTTAAAGGGCGCGGTTCTTATCGCCAAGGCTGTAGGTTTAGATTATGGAATGGGCATGGGAAATGAAGTGCCTACAGACTTACCGCAAGAAGAAACTTTAAACAACCCCGCAAGAACACGTTTTGTCAATCAGTATACGGTTTATAGTTTTAACGAGCGTATATATAAAAATCTGCTCCCTGGCATGTTTGTAGGAGCGGGTGTTTTTATCGAATTGAAACGTAATATCAAGACCCTAGGCGAGCATACGTATACCCCCTTAGATGTCTACAGTTCCTTTACCAATTATAATCCGAACCGGTATAACAACAACGGATTGATGTTCAATTGGCAGTATATGACACGCGATAATCCGAACAGTGCTTATAAGGGAATTTATACCGACATCGTTTTGCGAATGAGCCAAACGTGGATGGGTAGCGCACAAAACGCTTTCCAACTGCAAACTGACTTTCGTAAATATTGGCAACTCTCCGCTTCCCGGCCAAACCATGTCTTGGGCTTTTGGCATTGGGCGTCTTATAATATCAGTGGCAATTTAGCTTATCTTGATCTACCCGGCACAGGAAAAGATGCCTTCGCACGTACCGGAAGGGGGTACACCAATGGTTATTTCAAAGGCAATTCTTTCTTTTATTCGGAGATCGAATACCGGTTCCCAATACTACGCAATCAATTCTTAAGTGGCGTGATCTTCGCCAATGTGCAAACTGCAAACGATCGTTTAGGCACGAAGCTTTTCGAAAAATGGCAACCTGCTGGAGGCACCGGCTTACGGATGTTATTCAACAAAGCAACGAGAACCAATCTGTGCATCGATTATGCCTTTGGTAAGTTCGGTCAGCGGGGTTTATTCCTTGGATTAAACGAAGCTTTTTAATACAAATGTACATGCATTCTAAATTTAAATTTTTTCTATTTGCCCTTACCTTATATTTTCCTTTTACCGTTTGGAGCCATACACCGTCCGATAGTATTTCGACGGAGCAGGACATTACTCCTGTCCTTATTAACGCTTATTTTAGTCAACAGCCGATTTTAGGATTGACCTCGTCTGCACAAACGATTAATACGCGGTTTCTTGAAGCACAACAGACCACTACGCTACTACCAGCCGTCAATACCGTAGCGGGAGTCCGGATGGAAGAACGGTCGCCTGGAAGCTATCGGCTCGCTATGCGTGGAAGTCTTATCCGATCCCCTTTCGGAATTCGAAATGCCAAGATATATATAGACGACCTTCCCTTGACCGACGCCGGGGGCAACACTTATCTCAATCTTCTTGATCCCGCGGGCATACATGCGATCCACATCATTAAGGGACCTGATGGTTCTCTATATGGAGCCAATTCTGGCGGTGTGATCAATATACAACCCGAAGGTTTTGACGTCAGCCAAAATCAAACCTCCTTATTATTAAGTGGTGGGTCATTTGGCCTATTTCAGGAACAACTCTCTATACAACGTAAAGTAGACAACAATTATAATTTTTCAGTCGATCAATCGTTTACACGTTCGGATGGCTATCGAGACAACACCAAACTTCATAAGAAGACATTACAAACCGCACATCGCTGGCAATATACACCTAAAAATGACCTTCGTTTTTTTGCCCTTTATAGCAATTTAGGTTATCGTACGCCTGGCGGGCTGACCCGGGATCAAATGGAAGAAAACCCACGCATGTCCCGTCCAGCGGCTGGACCAAATCCGAGTGCTAAAGCGCAGCAAGCGGGCATATATAATAAAACTTTTTACGGTGGTATCACACATCGGGCACAACTCCATCCTAAATTATCGCACACCGTGAGTATATTCGGTTCGAATACCGATTTCGAAAACCCCTTTATTACCAATTACGAATACCGAAAAGAGAACAACCTCGGGTTGCGCACCTATTTTTCATATGAAAACATAGACCATCCGCAAGTTAAATGGCAAATGCAGCTAGGTTTCGAAGGGCAAAAAGGATGGTATAAAATTGACAATTACGACAATGAACAGGGCGTTTCTACCGATCCGCAAGCCAAGGATAATTTAGACAATATACAGCATAGTTTTTTTTATCGTGCTATGATTAATTTATACACGCGATGGACCATAGAAGGCTCAATCGGACTAAACCAATCGAAGATAGCTTATAATCATCGTTTTCCTGAAATAACGAACGCCTCGGGGCGCATTAACTTTGGTGGTATCTGGATGCCAAGAATCGCCACGTCTTACCGCGTTCATAAGAGATTAGCGCTTCGCGGCTCCGTTTCGAAAGGCTATTCACCACCAACTATTGCAGAAGTTCGACCATCCAATCAAACCATTAACTCTGAATTAAAAGCCGAAACAGGGACTAATTACGAAATAGGAGGACGCATCGAAACGGCGAACAGACGACTAATCGTTGATTTAAGCATGTATCATTATCAGATGGATAATGGCATCGTCCAGCAACGTAATGACCGTGCGGAAGATTATTACCGTAATGCGGGTGAAATTAAACAGCAAGGTATAGAAACTTCCGTTTGGACGTATGTATTAGTTCCAAATCGCCAACGGTTTATCCAAGCATTAAACGTTCATTCTAGTGCATCTTATAATCATTATCGTTTCGGGAATTACGAAGTGGCTGAACAGGACTTTTCTGGCAATAAAGTGACGGCCGTTCCCGACTGGGTGTGGACAAATACGGTTTTAATGAGCTTTCCAAAACAATTTGGATTGAATCTATCCCATAATTTCACCTCCGCTATGCCGCTCAATGATGAGAACAGCGTGTTTTCCGAAAAGTTTCACCTGTTGCAAGCGAAAGGAACATGGATGTGGTCGCTGAAAAACAAACGGCAGCTTCAAATCTTTGCCGGTATAGATAACCTGTTAAATGAACGGTATAGCTTGGGGAACGATATCAATGCTTTCGGTAACCGTTTTTTCAACCCCGCTCCTACCCGAAACTATTATGGGGGAATGAAGATCGTATTATAAGACGGGGTCTATGCGATATTCAACAGCCCTTCCAAATGATGGGAGCTGATCCCAAAATAAGTCTTTGTAGACTTTATTTTCATTAAAATTTCCTGCTGCTTTTGGGTATCAATAGGCCGTCTTTCCCCCACGATCAACACATTTTTCGGCGTGTGTGTATCTGATATAAATTGGAACACTTTGGTTTGATAACCGAAATATTCCAAGATTAGTGCCCGTAAGCCATCCGTCACCATTTCGGCCTGACGCTCCATAAAAATCCCATGCTTAAGCAGAAAGTCTAATTCGTTTTTCGCTTTATTTTTTTCTATTTCGCGGCGAATTTGTTTATGGCAGCAAGGTGCGACCACAATAAGGTCGGCATCATGCTTAATACCCTTAGCAATAGCGTCGTCAGTCGCCGTATCACAAGCATGCAAAGCAATTAAAACATCTAAATCCCCCTGTGGCTGATAATCTTCTATCGCTCCTTGCATAAATCGCAATTCATTAAAACCCGATTTCTGAGCAATCTGATTACACAACGCGACCAAATCATTACGATATTCTACTCCTACTAAATCCGTTTGCTTTTTTAATGTATGCACTAAATAATCATACAACGCAAAGGTCAAATAACCTTTTCCTGCCCCCATGTCAACCACATTTAACCTGTCTTTCGGCGGTAATCGCTGCAATATGGAACTTAATATTTCGATATAATGATTGATCTGCTTCCATTTATCTTGTGCATTTTTATACACCTTCCCTTCTGCATCCGTAAGTTTTAACGCTTGTAAATATATTTTACCGAAGCTATCTAACTTGCGTTCCTTTTGTTTGTCATGCGTAAGCGCCACTGGCCTTTTCGCTGTAGGATCCTCTTTTCTCAGTAGCCACGTTCCTTTTTTTGACAGTTGACATACAATATTTTCCGTTTCTGTAAACAAAGTAGCCACTCGAAACCCCTCTACTTGTAATAGTCCCTGTATCTCCATGATACCTGTCGCTATCTCAAAATTTTGGGTGATGTCTTGTGTTTTATAACGAAAAACAAAAGATAGCTTCTTCTCTCGCTTGATGACAACGGGCTTGATATATACATTCTTCAGATAGAGTTCTGTACCGTTATAATCTCCTAAAGAGATCTTAACAAACACGTCTTGTTGAATAGCTCCTCGTATTTTATCAAAAAAACTGGCGTAATTATCCATAGCGCAAAGATATAGAATATAAAGAAATTGTACCTTTGTAATATGCTATATCCTAAAATCAAAGCCGTATTTTTTGACATAGACGGTACACTTTTAAGTTTTAAGACCCACCAAGTTCCCGCTTCCGCTCAGAAAGCCATCGAGCAATTACAAAAGCAGGGGATTAAAGTCATCTTATCCACTGGCCGATCGATCAATAGTATTGACCATATTAAATTTTTAGATTTCGACGGGTTCATCACCTTCAATGGCGGGTATTGCGTAACACAAGGAAACGAACTTTTATTCAGAAAAGCTATACACCCGAGCGATATAGAGGCGCTTTTAAACTATACGAAAGAACATTCCTTAAGTTTTTCATTAATGTCAGAGAAAGAAATAACGATCTATGATGTCACACCAGAAATAGCAGGAATGTACGCACACCTGAATCTTCCAATACCACCATTAGTGGACGTGAATAAGCTAGATCCTTCAAGCATTTTGCAGGCGAATATATTTTTAGGCCCAGAAGAGGAGAAAGCATTTATGCAACGCATTATGCCCAACTCAGTTGCATCGAGGTGGACACCTCTTTTTGCCGACGTAAATCCGAAAGGTCAGAGTAAACAAGTGGGAATAGAAATTTTTTGCAAATATTTTGGTATCGATATAACCCAGACCATGGCCTTTGGAGACGGGGGAAATGATATAACGATGCTCAAACATGTAGCCATCGGCGTTGCTATGGGAAATGCGAACCCCGAAGTGAAAGAAATCGCAGATTACATTACCACTGATGTGGACGACGACGGTATCTTTAATGCCCTACAATATTTTAAGGTAATATAAATATAGGCGCGGAACACGCGCCTATATTTTTTATCCTTCTACGGGATTTTCTTTTTCAGTCAAATAGCGTTCCGCTTCTAAGGCAGCCATACAACCAGTGCCTGCCGCCGTAATCGCTTGACGATACACATGGTCTTGCACGTCTCCACTAGCAAAAACGCCAGGTATATTCGTCGCCGTACTATCCGGCTTGGTAATCAGGTAACCTGTTTCATCCATATCTAAAACCCCTTCAAACAACTCTGTATTGGGTTTGTGTCCGATAGCAACAAAAAACCCGGTGACATTTAGGTGTTGTGTTTCCTGCGTTTGATTATTCACAACGCGAACACCCGTAACGCCGGATTCGTCTCCCACTATCTCTTGGGCTTCCGTATTATACAACACTTCAATATTAGATGTATTCATCACGCGATGTACCATTGCTTTGGAAGCGCGGAATTCGTCACGGCGAACAAGCATATACACTTTTCGGCATAACTTAGCGAGGTATGTTGCTTCTTCCGCCGCCGTGTCACCGGCACCTACAATCGCCACATCTTGACCTTTAAAGAAAAATCCATCGCAAACAGCACAAGCAGATACTCCGAACCCGTTATATTTTTCTTCAGAAGGCAGTCCCAGCCATTTTGCAGTAGCACCGGTCGCAATGATGACCGTTTCCGCAGAAACCCAGGTCGTGCCATCAATCTCGACTTTGTGCACGCCACCATCTTTCGCGAACTCCACTTTTGTTGCATAGCCAAATCGAACCTCCGTGCCGAAACGCTCGGCTTGCGTCTTTAGATCCTCCATTAAAACAGGTCCGGTAATACCTTGGGGATACCCGGGGAAGTTATCTACTTCTGTAGTTTGTGTCAATTGTCCACCCGGTACAATTCCCGTATACACAACAGGCTTCAAGTCCGCTCTTGCCGCATAGATAGCCGCTGTATAACCTGCCGGTCCTGATCCAATAATTAAGCACTTTAAGTGCTCTATGTTTGTATTTGCCATTGTTATTTTATTTATTCGCATCAGTCATCCGCTCGACAAACCCTAAATTGTTATTTATTTACCGAACTTTCCCTGAAGCTGTTTAAGCATATCGTTGGTAATGGGTTTCGCCGGTGTCTGCTCTCTATTCGGTCGAGCTTTATTGATATCCATCCGACTATTTTGTTGCTGATCTTTCTTTTTGTTCCGGTGCGCATTCCACAATTTCTCCAGTACCTTTTTTGTATAACGTGGAAAATCACCTTGTTGCATCCAAGCATAATAACTCGGCTCAGCATCGAACACATCAGTGACCTTTCTGCCCTTATGCTTCCCAAAATTAATACAGGGATCACCGTCCTCATCGTAAACCAAGCGCCCGGCGAAATCGACGGGGTTACTTAGGTTTGTAAAGGTATGTAAAGCCTCTACATCATTTATTACGGGAGTTGTTACGTTGCCGTGTTTATCTTCAAAAATTGCGTCTTCGTACTTGGACAGCTGTGCTTTTAACACCTCATACGTTGCACGTACATCAGCTTCTGCCGTGTGTGCATTTTCCAATGACGCTCCACAATAAAACTTGTAAGCCGCTTTTAGCGTGCGCTGTTCCATCTGATGGAAAATATTTTGCACATCAACGAAAGCTCTTCCCTCCAATGAAAAATCTACACCTGCGCGCAAAAACTCTTCCATCAACATCGGCACATCAAATTTATTGGAATTGTAACCCGCTAAATCCGCATCTCCGATAAAATTTTTAATTTCTATCGCCCGCTCTTTAAAAGGAACTAAATCTTTGACATCCTCGTCATAAACTCCGTGAAAAACAGAAGATTCTGCAGGGATCGGCATCTCCGGGTTAACTCTCATCGTCAACACCTCTTCTTTACCATCTGGTGAGATTTTTAATATAGAGAGTTCCACAATGCGGTCTACAGCAATATTTACCCCCGTCGTTTCCAGATCAAAAAAAGCCAAGGGGCGTTTTAATTTTAATTCCATCTAATAGCGATTGATTATAAACTGTCGTACACAAATGTACAAAAAATCCCTCGTTTACGCGAGGGATTCAGCTTCCTTATACAGATACATGACTATCCTAAAATACTTTGGAGCATCGTTACTTGATGATCGGCTAATTTTTGTAACGGCCCCGACGCCATCATTTTCATCATCATATTAAGCTCCGCTTCGATAACAAATGTTGCACCTGTCTGATTTACACCTTTATCTTCCAGTTTCCATTTTAAGGTAAGTGCAAACGGTGGCTTTTCTATAGGCGTACAAACAATTTCCTTATTCACCACCCGCTGACTGATTTTCAGCGCAAAGGTCGCCATATTCTTAATTGCGAAACGCGCTTCATCTGTTGTCGACGACCAGTTATCGATATTGTCCGGCATGAGCCGCTTATGATTATTCATATCGGACAAGAAAGCATAGACCGCCTCTATCGGTTTATGAATATCAACACTATTTTGGATAACCGTCATTACACTTTCTTTTTATATTATTCCTGTCCCGTCCAAACAGCAGGATCTCTACGCCATTTCTCTAATAGCGCTACATCCGACTCTAGTACATATCCATTATTCACGGCTACTTGGATAAGCGCTTCGTAATTACATAAGCTAAAAAATGGGCATTTCGCTTCCGCAAAGTTCGCTACCGCTTCATCAAACCCATACGTAAAAATAGACACCAGCCCCACCACATTACATCCCGCGGCGCGCAAAGCTTCTACAGCTTGTAAACTACTCTTTCCGGTAGAAATAAGGTCTTCCACCACCACTACACGCTGGCCACTCACCACTTCACCTTCAATTTGATTTTGACGGCCATGATCTTTCGCACTACTGCGAACATACGTGAACGGCAAGCCGAGATCTTGGGCAATCAGCACCCCCTGAGGTATTCCCGCTGTCGCAACACCTGAAATCATTTCTACCGTACCGAACTCTTCCTGAATAAGCTGTGATAGCTGTTGGCGAATATAGGTTCGGATGGCCGGATGCGACAGGGTAACCCGATTATCACAATAAATTGGCGACTTCCAACCTGATGCCCATGTAAAAGGGTTTTTAGGTTGTAATTTTATTGCTTTAATTTGCAATAAGGATTCAGCAATTTTTTGTTCAACCTCATTTAAATTATTCATGGCGCAAATTTATAAAATTTATATGAACGAATCTCAGCTTATTTTGGCTGATTTTCTCCCCAAGAAACTACCTAACATTCAAACGATTGGTTTACAAGAGATTGATCTTGAAAAACTTTCTTTAGCCTCCAAACACAAAACAACAAAAGGTAGCATTTATCTTTATATACATCCCGATATCAACAGCATTTTTAAATCCATCTCGCAGCAGGTTGAAATCATCAAAGCCGCCGGAGGTTTGGTAAAAAATGGAGAAGGAGCGTATTTATTTATACACCGCCTAGGGAAATGGGATTTACCCAAAGGCAAAGTAGAAAATAATGAAAAGATGAAAGCAGCGGCAGTCCGCGAGGTGGAAGAAGAATGTGGTATCCGAATAGATTATTTGGGGCCAAAACTCCACACGACATATCATACCTATATGATGCGTGGAAAGTTGGTGCTCAAACAAACGAACTGGTACGAAATGGGCGTAAACAAATCCCCTAAGTTAACACCACAAAAAGAAGAAGACATCACGGACGCACGCTGGATCAGTAAAGACGATTTCAAAATGGTGCTAGACAACACCTACCCCATGATAACGCAGCTTATTCAGAAAATATAATATACGCCCACATAAAAAATGGAGGTATCGTTCGGAATACCTCCATTACAAACATAAAACTAAACTACACATAAAACCTCAATATTAACCTTCCGAATTATCGACCTTCGGTATCTGGTTTTCTATCGGCAATTGCTTTCTAAACTCTCTACGCTGCCCCCTATACTTACCTGTACGCCGTTGAGCATAACGTTCTTTAAGTTGCTCTTGCTGTTCCGGTGTAAGTATAGCTCCTATCCGTTTCTGCGTATTTTTCATATCTTCGTGCCACTCGGCCTGCCTTTTTTTCATTTCTTCACGATGAGTTGCTGTTCGCTTTGCATAGTCCAATTGAAGCGCATACATCTCGGCGCGCTGCCCCTCACTCAACGTCAATTTTTCATCTAACTGATCGGTTTTCTGCAAAGCAATTTCTTCCGGTGTACGACGATCGAACTTCTTTTCCATCCTAGGCTTACGATCTTTATGGATCGGACGTTTCGTGTCTATTTTTTCCTGTGCAAATGTTGCCAAACTAATCCCCGTAAACAACGCTGCTAATGTGAATACCTTTTTCATCTTTTACAATTTAATTAAAATTTTATTTCCTACTCCGTATCGCTCTGTTTGTATAAGGATAGATTCCAAAAAGAAAGAAACGTTTAATACTGGGCCGTTAAATAGTGTTAACACTAAAAAGAATGGCTAGAAAAAAAATAAAGATTTTAAAATCAGTCACTTTGAAAAAACAGAAAAAAATATTTTTGGAAAACCTAAAACATCTCCTATATTTGCAACGTCAAACAAGGACACAGCACGCCCAGCTGGCGGAATTGGTAGACGCGTTGGTCTCAAACACCAATATCTTCGGATGTGCCGGTTCGACTCCGGCGCTGGGTACTTTTAAAAGAGCGAGCTGGTCACGGTTCGCTCTTTTTGCTTAAAAACCCTATTTGAACGACATAGACACACCCTTGACACGGATGTTTTATTAACTCACGCTGAAAGTTGTGCAGACATTGTGCAGACATAATTTTCGGCTATGGTGAAATCTAACTCATCCGAACACATGTTCAAATTTTCAGCCAAGCTAACTCAACAATTGGGAACATTTCCATATTTCCCAAAACAATTTCCGCTCTCAAAGGTTATAATTACGGCTTCTCTACACTTGAGAGGCATTTCTCCTGCATCATTATGAAAAATAAATACATGTATAAAAAGAGAACGATAATTATTTCTAATCGGTTGCCGATACGTATTGAAAAACAAGAAGGTGAACTTAAATTTATTCCGAGCGAAGGAGGGTTAGCAACAGGCTTAGGATCCATTTATAAAAAAGAAAACAACATATGGATCGGGTGGCCAGGATACATACCCGAGTCTGAAGAAGAAAAACAAATCATTAAGGAAAAACTAAAAGACCTCAATCTTATTCCCGTTTTTCTTACCGAAGAACAAATAGAAGGATACTACGAAGGATTTTCCAACGAGGTTCTTTGGCCAATCTTCCATTATCGTTTATCATATGCCGTTTACCGCCAAGAGAACTGGCAGTATTACAAAGAAGTAAATCAAACATTCTGCGATACCATCCGAGCGCAGCAACCCGATGCGAGAGATGAAATTTGGATACATGATTACCAATTGATGCTACTTCCCAAGCTGATTCGTCAAAACGACGAGAAAATATCCATCGGTTATTTCCAACATATCCCCTTCCCTCCTGACGAGATTTTCCGATGCATACCGTGGCGGAACGAATTATTAGAGGGCTTACTGGGAGCAGACCTTATCGCATTTCATACTTATAACGACACGCAGCACTTCTTGAGTGCCTGCACCCACATTATAGGCCTTACCATAAAGAACAATTCGCTACAGGTGGGAGACCGAAGCGTATATGTAGAAGTCTTCCCAATGGGGATAGATTACCATAAGTTCAGTGTGTTGGCAGAAAGCCCCGAAGTTCACGACCTAGGGAAATCCATAAAAGAGCAATATCAAAACCGCAAGATCATCCTCTCTATCGACCGACTGGACTACAGTAAAGGCATCCTAGAACGCCTACATGCCTTCGAACACTTTTTGATCAACTGGCCGGAATACGAAAATGAGGTCGTACTCTACATGCTGGTCGTCCCGTCTCGAGATACCGTACCCCAATACAAACTACTACGCGACGAGATCGATCGGATGGCTGGCCATATTAATGCGGTCTACGGTACAAACGAATGGACGCCTATTGCATATTATTACAACACCTATCCGGTTGAACAGCTGTCTGCACTCTATACGACAGCTGATATATGTTTAGTCACTTCCCTTCGAGATGGGATGAATCTCGTGTGTAAAGAGTATATTGCGAGTAAAGAAAATCGCTTGGGGGTACTCATCCTGAGCGAACTAGCCGGAGCTTCCAAAGAACTTTTAGACGCCATACAAGTCAATCCCAACGCGATCGATGAAATCAGCAGAGCCATTGCGCAAGCCTTGCAGATGCCTGTGGAGGAACAACGGACGCGCATGGACGCCAATATCGAAATTGTTAAAAAATTCAATATCAACCACTGGGTAAAAGTGTTTTTTAACCGGCTACGCGAAATCAAAACTATTCAAAAAAATGAAATGTCGCGCAAAGTACGGGACGAAATCCGAGAAACTATTTTTAGTGCTTACCAAAACAGCAAAAAACGACTTTTCTTCCTTGATTATGATGGCACCCTAATTGGCTTTCATAAAGACGCCGACGCGGCCGCTCCGACAACAGGTTTGTACAGCATTCTGGAAAAACTACAATCGGATGATGCTAACCAGATCGTTATTATCAGCGGACGTCCACGCGAAACATTGGAACGTTGGTTTGGCGGCAAGGACTATTTTTTGGTAGCTGAACATGGCGCATGGACGAACTATCCGGCCCATCAATGGATTCCACGGTCACAACTGTCCACCCGCTGGAAAATACCAGTAAAACATATCATGTCCAAATTTGCCAACCTCACCGCCGGCGCTTCGGTAGAGGAAAAAACATACTCTTTGGCATGGCATTACAGAAAAGCACAACAGGGGCTAGGACAGCTGCGCTCACAAGAACTCGTCGATGCCTTGCGTTACCTCATTCCACATCACGGATTGCAACTCCTTCAGGGCGATAAAGTTATTGAAGTAAAAAACGGAGAAGTCAATAAAGGGATGGCGGCACTCGAAATCGTCAACGACTACAATCCCGACTTCATATTCGCTATCGGAGATGATGTAACCGATGAAGACATGTTTATCGAACTTCCTACCAACGCATTTACCGTCAAAGTCGGGAATAAAAAATCAGAAGCACAATTTTATGTAGAAAACCAAGAAGACGCGGTGAGACTCATTCACTATTTTGTAGAACAGATTGAATCGCAACCTCAGGAAAGCACGCTAAACATTAAACAATAATTTATATGGACGAGAAAACAAAAAGACATCGATATAACTCGGGCATTATCGGGAACTGTGCCTATATAGCCCACATCGAACAGGATACAAACATTAACTGGTTATGTTGGCCTTCTTTTCAAGACTCCTTTGTATTTGGAGGCTTATTGGATGAATCGCTTGGCGGAACATTCCGCATATCCCCCCACGAAGAAACGATCAACAGCCGACAATACTATCTAGAGAACACTAATATTATGCGGACTGAAATAGAAACGAAAGATGGTGTTTATCAGGTTACCGATTTCGCACCCCGTTTCGAACAGTACGAACGTTACTTCAAACCGCTAACACTGATCCGGAAAGTCGAACCTATGCGGGGCAACCCCAAGATCCGTGTGATATGTGAACCAACATACGAATATGGGAGCAAAGCTTTTCACAAATACCGGGGAAGCAACCATGTGCAATTCGAAATGGAGCATATCAAAATCCGATTAGCAACCAATATGCCGATCAGTCATTTTTTCGATGACAATACCCATGTGCTAAGCCAACCTATTTACTTAATATTTACTTATGGCAGCCCCTTCGAAGCACCTATCGCCCGCACAGCAGAAGATTTCCTCATCCGAACAAAAGAATACTGGTATAAATGGGTAAAGAATGCATCCATACCGGCATTCTACCAAAAAGAAGTTATCCGATCTGCGCTGACCCTTAAATTGCACCAGTACGAAGATACAGGCGCCATCATCGCAGCAAGTACAACCAGCCTGCCAGAATATCCCGGCGCCGGACGAAATTGGGATTACCGATTTTGTTGGCTGCGCGATAGCTATTACGTATTAACAGCACTTAGCCATTTGGGGCAGTTTGAAGAAATGGAAAAATACGCATCCTATATTGCTAATATTACACAAAATGACACCGGTAGACTACAGCCGTTGTATGGCATTATGGGCGAATCTGATCTAAAAGAATATACAATTCCTTACCTGACAGGCTATCAGGGAAATAAACCCATCCGTGTCGGCAACCAAGCCTCCGAACACATCCAAAACGATGTATACGGCCAGGCGCTGATTGCTTTACTCCCCCTGTTTTCGGATCACCGCTTCCGACATCAGAACCTGCACGCTGCAAAAGCCTGGACAGCCCTCATTCTTCAAAAAATGTCGCAAACCATCGATGAAAAAGATGCAGGGATATGGGAGTTCAGAAATTTCCAAAACAGACATTGCTATTCCAACCTTTTTCAGTGGGCTGGTGCCACGGCCGCGCTAAAAATCGCAAAACAATACGGCTTTGAAGACATAGAGCAACAAGCCGGAACCATACGCGCACAGGCCGAAAAGCATATAGAAAGCTGTTACGATCCAGAAAAACAAGTATACACCAATGCGAGTGAAAGCCAGAGCCTGGACGCCTCTACCCTCCAGCTCATCATGATGAACTACTTGGACCCAGCATCGGAGAAGGCGAAGAAACACCTCGAACAATTAGAACGGGAATTAAAAGGCAAACACGGACTATTTTATCGTTATTTGCATAAGGACGACTTCGGAAAACCAAAATCAACCTTTCTCGTTTGTGCATTCTGGTATGTAGAGGCCTTAGCCTGCGTCGGTCGATTAGAAGAAGCCCAGGAAGTATTTAAAAAGCTATTGTCGTTCGGCAATCACCTCATGCTTTTCAGTGAGGATGTACATGAAGATGACGGCTCACAATGGGGTAATTTTCCACAGGCCTATAGTCACGTCGGGCTGATAAACGCAGCTTATCGCATCGCGGTCAAATTAGATAAGCCCACTTTCTTTGACAGCTTATACGAATAAGAGGTGGCTAAGCCACCTCAAATTTATATCCTACTCCTTTTACGGTCGAAACATAATGGTCTCCAATTTTTTCTCGGAGTTTACGAATGTGTACATCGATAGTACGGTTCGTCACCACCACGGAATCCTCCCAGATCGCTTTTAGAATTTGTTCCCGGGTGAAAACTTTATTAGGTTTTGAAGCAAGCAGATAGAGTAATTCAAACTCTTTTTTCGCTAACACGATTTTCTCTTCATCCCGATAAACCAAAAAGGAATCCCGATCAATAACTAAATCCAGAATTTCCAGTTTATCGACCTGATCTACACCTGATTCGGTATTATTACGCCTTAATATTGCATTAATACGGCTCATCAAGGCCCTCGGCTTAATTGGCTTCGCAATATAATCGTCAGCACCTACATTGAATCCGGCGATTTCAGAATATTCTTCGCTACGCGCGGTAAGAAACACCATAAACGTTTGCTTAAACTCCGGCATAGCACGCATAATACGACACGCTTCAATACCATCCATTTCAGGCATCATCACATCCAAAATGATTAAATCCGGATTAACCTGCTTGGCAACTTCAATCCCTTCTTTACCATTATATGCCTGATAAACCTGATAGCCTTCTTTTGTAAGACTATATGATATTAATTCGACGATATCACGCTCATCATCTACCACTAGTATTTTTTGATTGGCATTCATTATTGTTTTTTTGCTAAAATATGTACTAAATGGTAAAACAACGTTAAAGATATGTTATCAAATTGTTAATCAGTTAACATTTCTTCAATATATTCTTAATTTAAAGTGTTTTGCAAAAATTCGGCAAGAGCCTTACCACGTAAATTTTTTGCTAAAATATTTCCGTCGGGATCTAACAGGTAAGATGCCGGAATAGCTTTTATACGATAATCCAGAACGAGGTCAGAACTCCAGGCCTGCAAATCCGAAACTTGTGTCCATTCCAATCTGTCAGCTTCAATAGCACGCATCCAGCTCCCTGGATTATTATCCAACGAAACCCCCAACACGGTAAATCCTTTATCTTTAAACTCGTTATACTGTTGCACAATATTCGGATTTTCCTGTCTACAAGGCGCACACCATGACGCCCAAAAATCGACCAACACATACTGCCCCCGAAAGTCAGAAAGTTTTACGGTTTTGTTATTCGGTGTAAAAGAAACAATCTCCGGAGCAGGTTGCCCTACCGCCAGACGTTTTAACTTGCTCGCTTCTTCCTTAAATTGCGATACGTAGCGATTATCGACAAATTCATGTTCAATCTCATCAGCATACGCAATAATTTCCTCTTCAGCAATTTCCGGATCCAACGTACTGATCGCATAGAACCCTGCTAAATTTTTATTTTGTTCCGCAAAAGCTACGGCCTGCTTCGTATAGACAGATAACTTCAATTTGAATTCCGTGAGGTAATCAAAGCGTAAACTTTCGATCTCCTCCGCAGATTTATTTAAGGTCGCTTTCGCAAACGCACCCTGTAAAGAATCTTGCACAAACTCCTTTTGACGCTGATAAGGAGCAAAATCCTTTAAAGCAGTAGTCAATGCCGAACCTTCTACCTGATAATCCTCCGGCTGATGCATATCAGCGACGAATTGTAGTGGTTCCCCAGGTGTCAAAATAACCGGAAATTTATTATTGCCAACCACAACAGAAAGCAAGCGGGGTTGCGAAGCCTGACGCTCAAACTTAAATTTATATCCGTCTGCAAGGAAAACAGAATCCAATTTTCTATCTCCTTCATAAAATGAAACGACCTTTACATTTCCCGGGTTATCGATGTGTCCCGATATATGAATTACGTCATCTTTCGCACAGGCCACACATAATGCAACCCATACGAGCAGTAAACCAACCGTTCTCTTCATGTTTATTATTTTTCTATTCCACGAAATCCTTTGCCCGAGCCACTGCTTTAGGAAGTCCTTCCAGTAGCTTTCCGCCCGCGGTGGCGAAGAAAGGCTGTCCGCCTCCACCACCTTGAATATCCTTTGCTAAATCTTTTACAATCGTCCCTGCATTCCATCCCCGTTCTTTAGCAAGGTTATCTGAAATCATCACGGTTAAACTCGGTTTCCCATCAATATTCGCTCCTAATACAACAAAAGCATTGTCAACAGCACCTTTTAAAGCATAAGCCAATGTCTTTACCGCATCTGCATTCGGCAAATCAACGACCAGCGCTAGGAAATTAACCCCATTTAGTTGTTCAAACTTCTCCTGCACTTCCTTTTTCATCTCCAAGGATTTCTCCCGAATATGGTTCTCGATCGCTTTTTTCAAATCATGGTTCTCACTCAGCACTTTCTCTATCGTGGAGATAAAGTCTTTCGGATTATTCATGAGCTCCCCCATCTTCTCTACCAGTTCGAACTGCTCCCGAATTACGGCTGCCGCTTTGGATCCCGTAATCGCTTCTATGCGTCGCACACCTGCAGCTACGGCCGATTCCGAAATAATTTTGAAAAAACCGATCTGTCCAGTGCGTTGGACATGCGTACCACCACAAAGCTCCTTGGAGAAACTATCATCAAAAGTAATGACCCGTACAAAATCGCCGTATTTTTCACCGAATAATGCTCGAACACCGCCCGCTATGGCGGTCTGATAGGGCACCTGACGCTCCTCTTTTAACGGGATATTCTCCCGGATTTTCGCATTTACGAGGTCCTCTACCTTCTTCAATTCATCAGCAGTAATTTTTGCAAAATGCGAAACATCAAAACGCAGGATATCTGAAGATACCAAAGAGCCCTTTTGGTCTACATGATCACCTAAGACCTCTCTCAGCGCTGCATGCAACAGGTGCGTAGCCGTATGATTGCTTTCCGTGTCCAACCTTTTGCTTTTATCCACTACCGCTGTAAAATCACCTGCCAATACCGGCGGAAGATCTTTGACAAAGTGTACAAAAAGCCCATTTTCCTTTTTCGTATCGGTAATATATACCTTTTCTTTAGCTTCTGAAATAAGCCACCCCGAGTCGCCCACCTGACCTCCGCCTTCCGCGTAAAATGGCGTCGCGGAGAGGATCAGCTGGTATTGCTGCTTCCCTTTAGCCGTCACCTTTCTATATTTTAATATCTGTGCGGTAGCTTCCAGACAATCATACCCTACAAATTCTGTTTCATCCCCTGCGGACACCGTTACCCAATCACCTGTATCGATTGCCGTCGCCGCGCGCGAACGTTCCTTCTGCTGTTGCAATGCGCGCTGGAATCCATCCATATCCACATGCAGACCTTTTTCACGAGCTAATAAACTGGTCAGATCGATAGGGAAACCATAAGTATCAAACAACTCAAACGCGAAATCGCCATCGATGGTCGTATGGTCCGCTATATAATGTTCAAATCGTTGTATACCCGTTGTAAGTGTCCGTAGAAAAGAAACCTCTTCTTCTAACACCACTTTCTGCACAAAACTCTGTTGCTGGATCAGTTCGTCAAACACGCCCTGGAACTGTTCAGCTAACAACGGAACAAGCTCGTTAATAAATGGCGTTTTGAATCCGAGAAATGTGTATGCATAACGCACTGCCCTACGTAGGATACGCCGGATAACATAGCCTGCTTTATTGTTGGAAGGAAGCTGTCCATCAGCTATTGCAAAACTTACCGCCCTTATATGGTCAGATAAAACACGCATAGCGATATCCGTTTTCTCATCGGCACCATATACTACCCCAGCTTTTCCGGCAATAAATTGTATGATCGGCTGAAATACATCCGTATCATAATTAGAAGTCTTCCCTTGGATCGCCCGGACCAACCGCTCAAATCCCATGCCCGTATCTACATGTCGCGCCGGCAGTGATTCCAATTTTCCGCTCCTCAGTCGGTTAAATTGCATAAAAACCAGGTTCCAGATCTCAATCACCTGCGGATCATCCGCATTAACCAGATCCTGTCCTCGTACCACGTCCCGTTCTACCTCAGGACGCATATCATAATGGATTTCCGAACACGGACCACACGGCCCTGTGTCACCCATTTCCCAAAAATTATCCTTTTTGTTGCCCAACAAAATACGGTCTTCCGCCACGTGGTTTTTCCAAAGATCATATGCTTCTGCATCCCGTTCCAATCCCTCCTTTGCATCACCCTCAAAAATAGTCACATACAAACGCTCTTTATCCAGTTTATACACCTCCGTCAGCAACTCCCAAGCCCAATCTATCGCCTCTTTCTTGAAATAGTCACCAAACGACCAATTGCCCAACATTTCAAATAATGTGTGGTGATAGGTATCTATCCCCACCTCTTCCAAATCATTATGCTTACCCGATACGCGCAAACACCGCTGTGTATCTGTTACCCGGGTGTACTTGGGCTGTGATTCTCCTAAAAAAATCTCTTTAAACTGGTTCATCCCCGCGTTAGTGAACATCAAAGTAGGATCATCTTTAACAACAACGGGAGCCGATGGCACGATATGATGGGATCTATTCTCGAAAAAACTTAAAAAAGCTTCGCGTATTTCTTTACTGGTCATGGAATCTTCTATACTCTATTTGAAGCACAAAAATAGTTAAAAATGCTCGCTCTTACAACGTTTGGTATTCCGATACCTTAAGGAGCCATTTTTTAATTCTTAAAACCGCTTATTATTTGTATTTTTATACGGTATAACAAACGCATCTATACGATTTCGATAACACGCATAGATAATTTATTCGGATGAAACTTTTAGTACCAACGGATTTTTCGGCAAATGCATTTTCGGCTGCCCGATATGCTGCAGAACTTGCCCAAGAACATCAATACAGCTTACATATCATTCACTTCTATACGGCGGTTTCGTCGGGCTTCGAAGATGAAGAGCTAGCGGGAGACCGCTATCGGTCTGATTTATTAAAAGCCGACCTCACCATCAAAGAATGGGTGGACGAACTCCAATCGGCTTATCCCGATGTACTCATATCCTATCATAATGAACGGGGTCTTTTGGATGATGCACTCCCAAAAGAAGCTAAACGAGATAATTATGCAGCCATCGTTATGGGTACTCAGGGAGCATCAGCGAACAAAAACATATTCTGGGGAAGCAATACAGCGCTTATCGTCGCGAAATCACCTATCCCTGTTATTGTCATCCCACATGTAGCGCAGATCCCGACAACTATTAAAAAAGTTGGGCTATTGACCAATTTCAAACAGGAAGAACTAGAAACGCTTCAGGAGTTTGTCCATATTTTCAAACAGGAGGTGGACGTTGCGCTTATACACGTATACAAAGAAAACGAACGCGCAACCTCCGTAGACAATCAACTAGACTCTTGGGCTTTTAATGTCACTGAGTTCGCTGCGGTACGCCACACCGACAAGTTGATCGCGCCTACATTAAAAGAAGATAAGGATCAGGATACCATACCCGAGGTCATCAGCAAATTGGTCGACACACACGACATTGATCTCATTTTAATTTCGAAGACGCGAAAAACCTTTTTTGAACGGTTGTTTAAATCGTCGGTCTCGAAAGCTATGACCTTAAAGCTACAAAAGCCGGCTTTTTTTGGAAAAACAATTTAAAAATTCGTATACCATGAACAAAATATTAATACCAGTTGATTTTTCAGAGGACTCTCTTACTGCTATTCAATACGCTTGCCAGCTTATTGCACAAAACGATCGTAAACAAGAGATCGATCTTATTCATGTTTTCACCCATCATTCTAATTCATATGTAAACAGGCAGGTGTTACCTCTGGTAGACCCTCAGGTTCAAATAGCGAAAAAGGACATGGAGCGACTTTTAACGGATATCCGCAAAGAATACCCAGACCTTACATTTAACAGCCTCTTTAAAGAAGGGAACTTGTTCGAGGAAATCAGTAAAGTCACCGCAAGCTTTCCTTATGATGCTGTCGTCATGGGAACAAAAGGCTCCTCTGGATTAGAAGCAATCTTTCTAGGCAGCAACACGTACGATGTTATCTTAAACACAAAAACACCCGTCCTGGGCATCCCACAAAACACACAACGGGTAAAAAAAGATCGGGTGGGGCTACTCTGTAATTTTAAAGAAGGGGAAATCGAAGTGCTTCAACACGCCATCAAATTAGTCGGAAACACCTTTGAGCTTGTCTTGATCTATGTAAACAAGGATGATCGCCGTATCAGCGACGTAGACACACAATTTAAACGCTGGATCGATGAAATCATAAATAGAACCGGCATCCAAAACATATCTTACACCATAAAACCACAAGTGCTTTACAATCGAGCCGCTGAGAACATATCCCATGCCATTTCGAATGTATTGATCGATGAACAAATCGATTTCTTGCTCATTACCCGCAGCCGTAAAAGTATTTTCCGAAGGTTCATCGAAGAAAATATCGTACGAAAAATGGCTTATAACATGACCATACCCACCCTGTTTGCTCCAGTACGAAAGTAAATCACGAAATAAAAATGGCGTCCCTCCCGTGTTGGGCTGCCATTTTTTCGGGCTTTCCGTCCAATAAAAAGAATATAATTTTCTACTTTCAATTATTATTCATAACTTTGCACCGCCTTAGGCAATAGAGCCTATTGTATAATTTATTTCATGAACCCATTTTTAGACTTGGGGATCCGTCATGAAGTTGTTAATGCCATCACTGAGATGGGTTTCGAAACCCCTTCTCCTATTCAGGAAAAAGCCATTCCTGTTTTATTGACTGGCAACGACGATTTTGTCGGATTAGCCCAAACCGGCACCGGGAAGACAGCGGCATTTGGTCTCCCACTTTTAGAGTTAATCGACTTTACTCAAAAGCATCCGCAGGCATTAGTATTATGTCCTACGCGTGAACTCTGCTTACAAATCGCAAAAGATTTAGAGAAATATGCTAAGTACATTGACAATGTACATGTTGTTGCCGTTTACGGTGGCGCAAATATTTCTGACCAATTACGTCAAATTCGTCGTGGCGTACAGATTGTAGTAGCCACTCCTGGACGTATGTTAGACATCATCGGTCGAAACGCAATCGACTTCTCTAACGTGAAGTACGTTGTTTTAGACGAAGCAGATGAGATGTTAAACATGGGATTTCAAGAGGACATCAACAATATCCTTTCAGAAACTCCAGACACTAAAAAAACATGGTTGTTTTCTGCAACTATGCCAAAAGAGGTACGTCGTATAGCACAAAACTACATGACAAACCCTCATGAACTTACCGTTGGTACGAAAAATACCGGTAATGCAAACATTGAGCACCATTATTATGTCGTTAAGGCTAGAGACAAATATGCAGCGTTCAAGCGTATCGTAGACTTTTATCCCGAGATTTTCGGTATTGTCTTCTGCCGGACAAAAATTGAAACGCAAGAAATTGCCGAAGCATTAGTACGCGATGGTTATAATGCAGATTCCCTACATGGTGATTTATCTCAACAACAACGGGATAAAGTAATGAAACGTTACCGTGACCGCAGTTTGCAGTTATTAATCGCAACAGATGTAGCTGCACGTGGTATCGACGTAAACGATGTAACCCACGTAATTAACTTCTCCCTACCAGACGAAGTTGAAAATTACACGCACCGTTCAGGCCGTACAGCTCGCGCAGGTAAGACTGGTGTTTCCCTTTCCTTAATCAACGGTAAAGAATTAGGAAAAATACGTCGTATCGAAAAAATCATAGGGAAGTCCTTTGAGAAGAAACTAGTACCTCAAGCTTCCGAAGTCGTTGAAAAACAACTTCTTGCTATGACCGAAAAAATACGCAACGTAGATATCAACGAAGAGCGGATCGAACCTTATCTTCCAAGTATTATGGAAAGCATGCAAGATCTGTCTAAAGAAGACATCATCAAGCGTTTCGCATCGTTAGAATTTACCCGCTTTTTGGATTATTACCAGAATGCACCCGATCTGAATGTAGACGCTCGTGAAAGAGACAGTGATCGCGGAGAACGTGGTGAGCGTAGAGATCGCGGAAGCAGAACAGCTTCCAACGGATACACACGTTTATTCATCAACTTAGGTTCTGTAGACGAATTTTCACGCGGCGACATGCTCGGCCTTATTTGCGATGCTGCAAATATATCCGGAAAATCTGTAGGTAAAATCGATATGAAAGGCGTATTTACTTTCTTCGAAGTACAGGATGCAGAGGTTAAAAAAGTATTTGATGGATTCCAGGGTACAGAGTACAATGGTCGTGCGGTTCGCGTAGAAGTATCTGGCGACGAAAACGGCGGTGGTCGTTCTAGAGGCGGCGACGGCGGCAGACGTCGGGAAAGAAAAGGCGGCTCAGGCGGCTCTTTTAGAGGAGACCGAAGAGATTCTGGAGGTTTCCGTGGAGAACGCTCTGGAGAACGTGCTGGAAGACGTCAGACTTCTCGTTCAAGATATTAATTACAACGATTAATCTAATAAAAGAGGCCGGATTTTCAATATGAAAATCCGGCCTCTTCGTTTTCTAAGAATCTACCGTCTCCCGCTCCGTCGCCGAGCTTTTAAATGTTGCCTACGCGAACGGCGCAACCGTGAGTGTTTAACCGGATAATGACGTTTGGAAGTAATATTATTAAATATCAGTGCGGTGAGGAGCAAAATCAGCGTACCAGATAAAACAGGACTTAAAACGTACCAATATCCCAAAGAGGCAATTTTAGTATTACCTGCAACAGCGATCAATGCCGTCGCACCACCCGGTGGATGTAGCGTACGGGTCATCTGCATAAAAACAATCGATGAAGCCACGGCCAATGGAGCCGTCAACCAGATTATATCCGGCAATAGGCAAGCAACCGTGACTCCAACTAATGCCGATACCACATGTCCTCCCACGAGATTCCGGGGTTGCGCTAGCGGACTCTGTATCGAACCATATACCAGCACTGAAGATGCGCCAAACGAACCGATCAGGAAAACATTCTCCAACACCGGTAGATGTAGCGACTGCATAAAGGCTATAATAAAAATGCCGACGAAAGCGCCGACAAAAGACCAAATATGTTCACGAGGATCAACGAGTGTTTCTCGATAAAAGACATATCGATATACCCGAAGTTGTCTAGAAATTTGTTTTTTCAATTAGGGAATTATTGATGACGTTGTCGTATAGCTTCATAAATCACAATACCTGCGGAAACCGAAACGTTGAGCGATTTAATTTCGCCAAACATGGGTATTTTCGCCAATTTGTCAGAAACACGGATCAAATCGTCAGACACACCGACATCTTCCGCTCCCAGAACAATACAGGTAGGAACAGTGTAATCCACATCGTATACAGAATCCGTAGTTTTCTCGGTACTCACCACCATTTGTACACCCGATTCGATTAAGAAACGTGCTGTGCGGCCTAAAGCATCTTCCCGACATACGGGAATTTTATACAAAGCACCAGCAGACGTTTTAATGGCATCAGGATTAATTTCCGCAGAACCTTTTCTCGGTACAATGATTGCATGGATTCCTGCGCACTCTGCTGTACGGGCTATTGCTCCCATATTACGTACATCGGTAACACCATCCAGCATCAGCAAAAGAGGTATTTCCCCCTTTTCGTAGATCATCGGCAACAAATCTTCAATACGCTGATACGTAATCGGCGAAATTACGGCAATAACCCCTTGATGATTTTTTCGAGTAATGCGATTTAACTTCTCGATGGGCACCTGCTGATAGCCAACATTGTGTTCCTTCAATAAGGATTTCAATTCCAGAAAGAGACTACCACTCAACCCGCGTTGTACAAACAACGATTCGATCTCCTTACCGCTATCTATCGCTTCAATAACCGCACGTATACCAAACACCATTTGGTTTGATTCGCGCTTTTCTCCTCTTTCCCTAGATTGGAAGTTTCGCATGTTTTAAAATTAGAAATTACTCGGGCAAAGATAGCAAAAGAATGGGGCATTTAACTCAGTCCGAGATTAAATGCTTTACGAAGTGTCTCGAGCGCAGGGTTCTTCGAAACCATAGCTTGGTATTTTTCTATAGAGGTATAGGGCTTCCTTACCTTGGTTACCTCTACTTGTACACCTGTGATGTCGAGCGAAAAGTTTTGCAGCTCCACACGCAGGTAATTTAAGATATCTATTTTACCTAGCTTAAGCTCGTCCATTTGCACCGCATTCTCTACATCCACCTCGATCATTACCCCGCTTAAACGGGGTGGGTTTGCGGTCATGATGGTATACAACGTAATCCGATTCGTCGTTTTCAGACGATCTGCAAAAGCATTCCACTTCGCTATAAATGCATTGAACGTAACTTCTTGAAAGGTATTCCCCTGAACGAGATCATGTTCCCCTGCCTCCTCTTCCGCTTTATCTTCAAAGATAGTATTTAAGTTGGGTACATTCAGGGAGGTAGAAATCTTACCCCACCCTTTTTTTAACGGCGCACGCTCCGAACTTACGGGATCGCTTTCTGTCACATGTTTCGGTGCAGCGACAGAGACCGGTTCCACAACCGGTCGTCGGGGTGCAGTAGTTACAGACTGTAGTGTAGGCGCGCTGCTCTCTATAGTGGCAGAACGGTCTATTACGACATCAGGGCGTTTTTTTTTTACCTCTGCGGGAGCAGCAGTGGCTGTCAAGCTTCCTTGCTGACTCAATGAAATAGCCGTTGCAATATGACACATTTTGAGCAAAGCAAGCTCCACCTGGAGACGTTGATTTTTACTGCTCTTATAATTTATTTCGCATTGATTGGCGATATTGAGCACAGAAAGCAGTATCCCCGAACTCAACGCTTGCGATTGTTCTAGATATTTTCGTTTAATATTTTCACTGACTTCCAGCAACTTCAGTGTTGCAGGTTCTTTTGCTACCAATAAATTTCGCGTATGCGTCGCTAAACCACTGATAAAATGACCACCCTCAAAACCATTATTCAACACCTTATCAAAAATTAACAATGCTTGTGCGGCATCCTCCTTCGCAACACAGTCCATGAGTTGAAAATAGTAATCATAATCCAATATATTCAGATTATCGATAACCGTCTGATAGGTAATATTCTTATTCGAAAAGCTAACAATCTGATCAAACATGGACAATGCATCCCGAAGTCCACCATCGGCCTTTTGAGCGATCACGTGTAATCCGTCCGATTCGTAAGCAATATCTTCCTTTTGTGCGATGGAAGCTAGGTGATTCGCCATATCCTCCACTTTGATCCGGTTGAAATCAAATATCTGGCAACGCGAAAGGATGGTTGGAAGAATTTTATGCTTCTCTGTAGTCGCTAGAATAAAAATAGCATATGATGGCGGTTCTTCCAATGTTTTCAGAAAAGCATTGAACGCTGCTTGTGAGAGCATGTGCACCTCATCAATGATATAAATCTTATATTTCCCGGCCTGCGGTGGGATACGAACCTGCTCAATCAAACTCCGGATATCGTCTACCGAATTATTAGAGGCAGCATCAAGCTCGTGAATACTAAAAGAAATTCCCTGCTGAAAAGACTTACAGCTCTCACAAGTACCACAAGCTTCTACTTGATCTAAGATCTGCTCACAATTTATTGTTTTCGCTAAAATACGTGCGCAGGTTGTCTTACCGACTCCCCGCGGTCCGCAAAACAAAAAGGCCTGTGCCAGTTGATTATTGTGGATCGCATTTTTAAGTGTGCCGGTAATATGCTGTTGACCTACAACCGAGTCGAAGGTCGCCGGGCGATATTTTCGTGCTGAAACAATAAAATTATCCATTGCACGAAGATAAGGATTTTAAGAAGTAAAATCCACAAAATAGCTTCATTTCCTTTCTAAGAATAAGGCTAGTTACCAGATAGGAACAACGGATCTACTAACAAAATCAGCAGAATAACGATTACACCTACATTTTCTTGATGATTTTTTCTATGGTATTTAGATTTCGAGAGGTAAAGGTATCTTTTAATTTTTTTCTACCGAGTATGTTTCCAAATTCGGAACCAAGTGTATTTCCTTTTGGGACTTTCCAGTAAAAATTATCATTGACGATCGTCGCCTCCTCCCCTTCCGCCTGTTTCGATTTTTCGTATTCCGATAGCAACGTGTCTTCAACACCGTCGATACCGACAAACCCATAGATATGGTAATCCGGATGGGTTCCAAATGGATTGTTGGCAACAATCTTCTCTATCTCTTTTTGATTCTTAACAAACAAAAAAGCCTCATATTTAAAATATTCCGACATTGCTTTTTCCAAGTCATTTTTCAATTCAGCTTCTTTTTTATGCGACGAGAACAGGATGTTTCCGGATGCTAGAACCGAGGAAACCTGTTCCATCCCCACTTTCTCGAAGACAGCGCAAACCTCTGCCATCTTCATATTCGTTCCTTTTACATTCACGCCTCGGAGAAAAGCGCAGTACCTAGCATTCTTCATATTCTGCTTTTTCTTTAATCAATTAAAACAGGTCTTTATCAGCATAAAACGCCCGATCACCTTCTATACGGGACAGATAAATATAAGAAAGCCTTGCCAGCGATGAGTCGAATGCGTCTCTTTATATCTCTCTTTAATTTATGGCTCTAATTTTTCTGCCCTGATTGAGTCTTCGGACTAAGATCTAATAATTTTACTGTTCGAAATTGCACGGGCTGCCCCTCACTTTGCAGTGCAATAAAACCATTGTTTAGTAATTTACCGTCGATTTTTTCTGCTGGATCGTAACCATTGACCACGGGGCCACCGATTTGGGGTTTCGAATATTGCAACACCGTGTCGCCATTGATCACATGTTTGATTAAAGAATCCCCAAGAACGATTAGCTCTGCCGTAACCCATTGATCACCATCGTATGTTTTGGACGTAGAATTAATACAATGCTCTTCAGACAGTTTTCCGTTGTACACGACATGTGTACCCGGAGAACACATATTTCCTGTGGGTCTTTCTTTCCCATCACTCAACCCTCCCAGAAACTGCATCTCAATAGATATGGGCCAATCTTGATCCTTGAGCATCTTCCGTGGGTCTTGAGAATGGAACATCACACCACTATTCCGTAAGGTGTAACTTGGTGCTCCTTTGTGCAACTCTCCCACAAAACGATATTCGACCACCAAATGGTAATGGGAAAAAGGCTTTTTATAATAGAGATGACCAAACTGCTCGTTGAAATCGTCGTATTGATCATAACTCACTTTTAGAATACCACTATCTACTCGAAAGGTTTCTCCATAATTTACGTCAATTTCATGACCATTTATTTTTACAAACCAGTCTTCTAAGTCTTTTCCATTAAACAGTTCTATCCACCCCTCATCATTTTCTTGTGTCTTAGAACCCTGACAAGCCTGGGTAAGAAAACCTAGACAGATCAGTATAATTATGGTAGAATATCTCATGATTTCATTTGTAATCACCGCTAACATTGACTTTTTCATATGGCGTTTCATTTTGTATACTATAACTGGATTTCACTAAAACTTTGTTTCTACCTTACTCTTCTTTTTTCATTTCTGGATCGTAATCGGCATTTCGGCATGCACATAATATTTGCCGCCGGCGTATTTCTACACCGCATTTGTTGGCACTTCTGCTTGGATCGTTATCCCTTTGACCATATTATCCGATAGTCCGCTGTTGGCATCAATCCGTCTAAAAATATAATCTTCTTGAGCTACGAGCATCGTGCTGATAACTATCATTATCACGAGCAACACCGACTTACACCAAACAAGTATCCTTTTCACTATTTAATTAGGTTTAATACACTCTTCTCGCAAATGTATAAATAACATTTTAACAATTCGATGGAATATAACGTTAATATCTTGTGATCATTAGCTAAAATAGACGTAGCAAAATCGAAGTCCTCTTACTAGCTTTATAAAAAAGAATTTTCATCCCATAAAATGATTTCTATGAATGTATCAGTTATCAACGTGCTTACCCCACTCCTACTTTTCACGAGTGTATTAATCGGAGGAATAAGCACGGCAAAGGCACAAGGTGGTGACCAAATTTTAGACGGTATCGGCGAAACCGACATGGTTGCGCGTTACGTACTCGACGGAAATATCAGAGACTGGTCCCGAAACAATCTCCATGCTACCGTTCCCGGCAGTGAAGCGACATTTGTTAACGATGACCGGTTTGGAAAAGTATTATCACTCTCCGGCAAAAAAGACAACTATCTTAGTCTGCCAGCCGAAGTAATAGCCGATTTGGAATCTCTAAGTATATCGGGGTGGATATACTTACGCTCCGACAAGCCCGGACAACACCTTTTTGATTTCGGCCAAAACAGCGATCAGCGTGTTTTTACAGCAACCCGTGGAACAGCCGAACAAAGCAATTTGCAAACGGACATGACCACACCAAACAACAAAAACAACCGCATCACTTCTCCGGCCTTACCCACCAATAAATGGACACACTTGATTATCGTCATAGACGCTCCATCCAAAACGATGACCACTTATATGGACGGTAAACACGCTGGAGAGGTTAAAGCCATCCCTTCCCTAGCAGAAATATTTAAGACACCATCGATCAACACCAATCAGTTATATATCGGAAAGTCCCTGCCGTCTAACGACGTTTACCTCGACGCGTTGCTCCATGATCTCCGCA
Organism: Sphingobacterium sp. FBM7-1; assembly: GCF_020687765.1. GTDB lineage: Bacteria > Bacteroidota > Bacteroidia > Sphingobacteriales > Sphingobacteriaceae > Sphingobacterium. The sequence continues at coordinate 941,266 of NZ_JAJEWJ010000001.1, forward strand.
TTTATCGTGTCCCTTTAACCCGTGTTCAAGTGGCCGGAATCTACAACAATTCTTGGGGCGTCGCCAACGAAGTTTCCGTGAACACCCGGGAGTCGAAGGATGATCTCCCGCAATTCCCCGTCACCCAGGCACAACTATACAACACCTATTTAACCAAAGTTTCGGATATCGAAGTCGAAACGGAAGTAGGACATCTTCCGCGACTACCCGCTTTTGTGGAAGGTGTTTACAAAGATGCAATCGCTGGGCCTAAAGTACGTGTTTTATGGCCATCTCCTATTGATAACAGTGCCGTTGTAACAGCCGGTCGTTATACCATTACCGGCCGTGTGCCCGGGACAGATTTGCGACCGCAAGCAACAGTAATAATAAAAGGATACCATCCCGCAGAAACTCCCCACAGCACCCTGATTCCCTTCGACCTAAATCAGGTGTCCCTACAACGTGATACGCATAACGAAGCAACCAAATTCATCGAGAATCGTGATAAATTTATCCATACCTTGGCCCAGACCGATCCCAATTCCTTTCTTTATATGTTTCGCAATGCCTTCGGCCAACCCCAACCTACGGGAGCAAAACCTTTAGGCGTTTGGGATAGCCAAGATACAAAACTAAGAGGACACGCAACAGGACACTACCTCACAGCTATCGCCCAAGCCTACGCTAGTACAGGATACGATAAAACCTTACAAGCTAACTTCGCTCAAAAAATGGAATATATGGTCAACACACTGTATACACTCTCCCATTTATCCGGTAAACCAATCGAACAGGGAGGCAAATACGTGTCCGACCCTACCGCCGTTCCACCGGGAGAAGGAAAAGCACATTATGATTCTGATCTCAGCGAAAACGGCATCCGTACGGACTATTGGAATTGGGGAGTAGGTTTCATCAGCGCTTATCCTCCCGATCAGTTTATTATGTTAGAAAACGGTGCAACCTATGGTGGGCAGAACAACCAGGTATGGGCGCCCTATTATACCCTACATAAGATCTTAGCAGGTTTAATCGACATCTATGAAGTTAGTGGGAACCAAAAGGCCCTAGACATTGCTATCGGTATGAGTGATTGGGTGCACGCCCGTTTAAATCAATTGCCTGAAGAAAAACTGATTAAAATATGGAATACGTATATCGCCGGAGAATTTGGCGGAATGAACGAGACCATGGCACATATGTACCGTATCACTAAGCAACCAAAGTATCTTGACGCCGCAAAACTATTTGATAATATCGATATGTTTTTCGGTAATGCCGACCGGACACATGGGTTGGCGAAAAATGTGGATACCTTTCGAGGACTACACGCTAATCAACACATACCGCAAGTCGTGGGGAGCATTGCCATGTACCACGCGTCAGACATGCCCGAATACTATAAAGTCGCGGATAACTTTTGGTATAAGGCGGTTCAAGACTATATGTACAGTATTGGAGGCGTTGCGGGAGCCAGAAATCCGGCAAATGCGGAGTGTTTCACCAGCCAGCCAGCCACACTATACGAAAATGGATTTTCTACCGGCGGGCAAAACGAAACATGCGCGACTTACAATATGTTAAAATTAACCAGCAACCTGTTCCTTTTCGACCAGCGGGCCGAACTCATGGATTACTATGAGCGGGCGCTATACAATCATATTTTGGCTTCCGTCGCAGAAGATAGCCCAGCCAATACCTATCACGTACCACTTCTACCTGGCTCCATAAAACAATTCGGGAACCCGAATATGACCGGATTTACCTGTTGTAACGGAACGGCGATAGAAAGTAGCACCAAGCTTCAAAGTAATATCTATTTAAAAAGTAAAGATAACAAGGCGCTTTTTGTCAACCTCTATATCCCCTCTACCTTGAAATGGGAAGAACGTCAAATCACGGTAGAGCAAACAACCCGCTTTCCTAAAGAAGATCACACCAAACTTACCATTAGCGGGAATGGGCAATTTGATCTTCATGTCCGGGTACCACATTGGGCTACGAAAGGTTTTATCGTGAGGATCAACGGAATCGACCAACAAGTAGACAATACACCGAGCAGCTACCTCAAACTAAGCCGCAATTGGAAAGATGGGGATGTCGTTGAATTAAAAATGCCCTTTCAATTCCATTTGGATCCCGTTATGGATCAACAGAATATAGCCAGTTTGTTTTACGGGCCGATTTTGTTAGCTGCACAAGAAACCGAGGCGAGAAAAGAGTGGCGCAAAGTGACACTGGATGCCAGCGATATCAGTAAATCGATACACGGAGATCCACATAAACTACAATTTACCATTGACGGCGTTATGTTTAAACCCTTCTATGATACTTATGGACGTCATTCTGTTTACTTGGATATTACTTTAAACTAGTCCTCAAAAAAGAAAAACAAAAAGGCCATCGCATTTTGCGATGGCCTTTTTGTTTCTCAACAGTGTTCATGAACACTATTCTTCGTATCCCGGATTTTGATCCAGATTCGGATTCTTATTAATCTCATCATTTGGAATAGGAAACAACGTACGCGTCTGTGCTTTCGCATGTGGCCTATGGTTGAACCAGGATTTAGTTTGAAATACCCCAAAACGAATAATATCTTGTCTACGATGTGCTTCGCCCGTAAACTCCCATCCCAATTCATCTAAAAAACGACCAAATGGAATATCCGCCCCGCCATTCGTCCCATTGACCGTTCCATCCTTTTCTTGCCAGCCGTAATTGTATGCACTACCTTTTAACAAATCTACCCCATTTACCGTTGCCTTCTCCGGTGTCGTTTTAAATGCACGCTCCCTAACGTCTGAAACCAAGACAGCGGCTTCATGCTCCCTTCCGGTTCGTAACAGTGCTTCCGCTTTCATCATTAAAACATCCGCATAGCGAAACATGGGGTAATCATTATCTAAATTATTCGTAGCCCCATTTTTTATGGCATATTTACCCAATCTAAAACCAGCGTTATCGGCTGCGATTGTACCGTCTCCACCGATCCCCGGAACATCCTGTTGATAGGTAATTACAAGTTCTCCAGTGCTAGCATGATACTGCGGACCTTGCAACCAACTATCATAAAGACGCTGATCGTCTACGTCGTACGTATCTATAAATTGTGGAACTGCACAGTTGCCTCCCCAAGGACCGGCCGCCATATTATATACCAAGCGGCTAAGAGGCGAGAGTGTCTTCATATGCAACTGGTTTCCATGCCCATATACCTCATCGTAGGGAACGGAAAAAATAATTTCCGGAGACTCATGGTTCGTAGGCGAAAAAACATTTTTATAGTCGGAATCCAGACGAAATGCACCCGACTGAATGATGTCATCTGTTTGTACGATAACATTTGCCCATTGTGCTTCCCCCGTATACACCTGCGCATTGAGATATATTTTTGCTAGCAAGGCCTTTGCCGCCCATACGTTCATTCGTGCATACATGGGCGCTACCTCTTCAGACAGTGACGGAATCACCTCTGTCAGTTCATTGACCACAAAATCATACAATTGTTTACGTGTCTTCTGTTCCGGTAGCTCAACATCCCGATAATCGGTGACAATCGGCACATTTCCGTGATTATCCAACAACAAGTAATAAGCCAATGCACGAGCCGCTCGTAATTCGGCGATAGCTGTCGCCGCCACATCTTCCGGAAGAGGAAGTGTTCCATCCTCAATCTGCATCATGACCATATTTGCTTTTGTAATACTAGAATAGGCCTGTTGCCAGGTATTGTAGGGTTGCCATTGAATAGTTGTCCAATTATGTTGATGCATCCTACGATAGGTTCCCGCATCGTCCCATCCGTTGGGTCGTACGGGTGTGATAATATGATCAGCTGATTCTTCTTGCAGATCGAAATATCCTTGCCAACCAAACATTAAAGATCGAAAGGAAGCATATACCGGAGCCACAATAGAAGGTAAATCCCGTTCTGTTGGCTCAAAGTTTTTTGCTAGAACCTCTGAAAACACCTCCTCTTCGAGGTTGGTGCAACCCGTAAAAAGTAAGCAACCGCACATGCTCATCCCGGCAAGCATCCGAGCAAATTTACGAGGCATAGATTTATATGTCTTTTTCATGATATACGTTTTTAAAATGTAACATTCAATCCCAGGGTAAAGCTTCGCGTGGTCGGATACCGATCCCGGTGTTCTATTCCGGGCGCAAACGTAAAGTCCCCCTGGTAACTAGTGGCCTCCGGATCCAGACCTTTATAACCCGTTATCGTCATCAGATTAAAACCGGAGGCATAAACCCGCAGATTTTGTATACCTTTAATTGCTTTTGCAGGAAATGTATAGCCTAATGTCACGTTATCGAGCTTTAAAAAATCAGCATCTTCAATATAATGGGATACATAAACTAAATCGTTCGTCAACGTTTCTCCATACACGGGATCATACGCCGTCTTTAACACGTTATAAGCTTTGTTAATCGGATTTTCATAATACAACCTGGTCATATTGAGCACTTGATGACCAAAAGAGCCGCGAAAACTAAAACTAAAGTCTATATTCTTATAATTGAAGCTGTTATTCCATCCGAGATTAACATCCGGTATCCCATTCCCATAATATTGTCGGTCATCCTGCGAAGATTCACCAATAGGTATGACTTCACCCGCGTTATTTTCAACGAGCCATTTACCATTTTCGTCCACACCAACCGTTTTTAACACGTAAAAATCTCCAACGGAACGCCCTACTTCTACCCGATGTGTAGAGGTCTGTATGGGTTCTCCCGTATAACCCGCATCAAAAAACGGAACCGTCACATTAAATTGATCATTCGAAAGGTTAATTAATTCATTCTTATTCGTTGCTACCGTAAAACCAGTCTTCCATTTAAAATCACCATTCCGGAAAGCGTCTACATGGACGAGCGCTTCGAAACCACGGTTACGCATCTCACCCGCATTCAACATCATACTGGAATAGAGATAGGGCGGAGAGGGTACATTGAATTGATAGAGCAAATCTTTTACGTCACGGTTGTAATAATCTAGTGATCCATGAACTCTATTATCGAATACACTGAAATCGAGTCCGACATTGTATTCATGCTTTCTCTCCCACCGCAAATCAGGATTAAAGTTTCGTGTCGGTACAAAACCGGGAACCCATTTACCATTGATGTAGGCACCTTGTGTTCGTTCAAAATTGTAACTAGTCTGAGACATATACGCAGCAGACGCTATCGTACCTGTTACCCCAAACCCGGCTCTCAGTTTCAACTGGTTGATAGGCTTTACACCAGCCATAAAGTCTTCCTTTGCGATATCCCATCCGACAGAAATCGCTGGGAAATTCCCCCACTTATAATTTTCGCCAAAGGTAGATGATCCTTCCCGTCGGATACTCGCCATGGCCATATACTTCTCCTTATAGTTATAAGCTACCCGGGCAAAAAAACCGGCTAGCTTTCTATTTTCCTTGTAGCTCGTCATTTCTGCTAGCCCGCGCTGAATAGCGGTCCCAGCCTCGAGTTTATTGTAGGTATAATCGTCCGTAGGAAAATCATAATTGTAAGCGTAAAACTGTTCATAGGTATTGTCCTGCCAACTATACCCCACTAACGCATCGAGCTTATGATCCGAAAAAGTCTTGGTATAATTTGCCGTAAGTTCCATGAGGTTATCCACTGACGATCGGGTATCACGTGACGCTGTCCCGTTCATATTATTTTTGGTCGTATTTACATGGTCAAAACTCGTTGCGTTTCCAAATAGATCGTTGCTCTGTACACGAGCGGCTAACATTTTCAAACTTAAACCGTCAATAGGTCTGTAATCCAAAGACCCACTCAATCGTGTTTCCCGGAACACCCGGTCGGCAATCGACTCATGGATCATACCCAATGGATTATCATAAAAGTAAGCATCGCGCTCCTGCCACTTGCCACTATCATTGTATATACGATCAGTCGGATTACGGATAATTGCCTGTCTCCACATATAGGGAGACGAGCCACCGTTATTACTTTTTTCATTTCGACTGATGAGCTGTACATTCGTTTTCAGCTTGCCCTCGAACATATCGTGATTCAAATTTGTCCGAACATTTAGGCGCTCTTGTGCACTATTTAAAAATATGCCCTCCCAATCCCGATAATTAACAGACCCCGTAAAATTAGTACGTGAATTTCCTCCAAAAAGGGTTACATTATGATTATGACTTAGTGGGCTACGGGTTACTTCATCGATCCAATTGGTTTCGCTTCCCAGATCTTCATAAGGAACGCCCGTGGCAATCAGCCGCCGGTAATCACTTGCCTCCATCATTTCCGGCTTGCGAAACAACGTCTGCATATTCGTATACCCGTTGTATTCAATGGTCGTCCGATTTTCCGTAGCCGTATTACGCCGGGTTGTCACCAGAATAACCCCCGCCGTAGCCCGCGTTCCATAAATAGCGGCAGCCGATCCGTCTTTAAGCACATCAATTGACTCAATATCCTCCGGGGATACGGTATTTAGATCACCAGGCACCCCATCAACGATCACTAAAGGATTTTGCGACCCATTAATAGAATTTAAACCTCTGAGATTAATCTGAGAAGACTCTCCGGGATCTCCGCTTGGCGTGCTAATCCGCAATCCAGCGACTTTTCCTTGGATCAACTGTCCAGCATCTTTTACAGCACCTTTCGTAAAGTCCTCCGATTTCACGCTCGCGATAGAGCTGGTAATTTCACCTTTCCGTTGTGTACCGTAACCTACAACGACCACTTCATCTAACGCTTCTGAAGCATGTTGTAACACTACTGTAAATACAGTTTGTCCCGTTAACATCATGCGAAATGGCATGTAACCTACGGACGTAACCCGAAGGGTATTTCCTGTTTCATAGGAGAGCGAGAAAGTACCATCGGTCTGCGAGGAGACCTGTTGATCTTGGCCTTCTAGGGATAACGTAGCCCCCGTTATCGGATTGCCACCGGAATCGACAACCTTCCCACTTAAACTCAACCGCTGTTGAGCTTGGGCAAAAAGACTAACATTCCACAGCAATAAAAGCAGTATAGTGACTCTTTTCATAACTATATGTTATTAATTTAAGGGTGTATAATAACATTAAAGTTACGATCGAATAACGCTCGATTATACCTCTATTTTACCTAAAGTTAACCGAATTTTAACATCCATAATAATCGCTATACGTACGCAAATCAGATCAACAAAAACTTGACCTATAGGCTTCTATTTCATCTACCGTGATCATTAATTCGGGACCCAAAACACGATTTCCGCGTGGTGTAATCAAAAAATTATCCTCTATACGGATACCGCCGAAGTTACGGTATTGTGCCAGTGTTGCATAGTTTATAAAAGCGCTATGTTTCTTTTCTGCTTGCCATCGGTCAATCAATTCGGGTATGATATATATACCGGGTTCGACGGTGATTACATAACCGGACTGCAGCGCTTTTCCGAGCCTTAAAGATTTTAACCCAAAGGTTTCCGTATCCTTGGGTTCATCCTCGGTATAACCCACGTATTGTTCTCCTAGATCTTCCATATCGTGAACATCCAACCCCATCATATGCCCTAAACCACATTGAAAAAACAAGGTATGCGCATGGTTTTGGACAGCTTCTTCCGGGTCACCATGCATCAATCCTAACTCTATCAACCCGGTAACCAAGGATCTAGCAGCTTGCAGGTGGACCTCTTTGAACTGTGCGCCAGGCTGCAACATGCAGCGCGCATCAGCAAAAGCTTTTAATACCACTTGATACACCTCTCGTTGTTGCACCGTGAAGGTTCGATCCACCGGAAAAGTACGTGTCAAATCCGCAGCATAGCCCATAGCGGTCTCCGCACCAGAATCATTCAACACCATATCACCGCTTTGGAGCGTGTGCTGCCGATAATGATTATGTAACACTTCTCCATGAACCGTTACGATTGGTGGATAAGCGAGTGAACAACTTTGATCAGCCGCCAATTTCTGAATCGCATTCACGATCTCAAATTCTTTCATACCCGGTTTGGCGATCTGCATAGCCAACCGATGCATATCCACCGAAACCTGCACCGCCTTTTCGATCTGTTCGATCTCCTGATCTTCCTTGACAGACCGTTGTTTTACCACCGCCCTGATCAAGGTTGCGGAAGGGCTAATTGCTGCGCGGGGAATTCCCAACACCTCCTGAAGCAAAATCTCACTATACGATTGATAAGGAGGAAGATAATGAACCTTTCTATTCCCCCGCAACATGTTTTGTATATAGGCGCCCAGCTGATTAAAGGGGCGCACTTCCTGCAGGCCAGCTTTCAGGCATTTATCCTGTAATGTTTCTTGTCTACCCATCCAAATCACATCGTCCAAATCATGTTCATCCCCAAAAAGGATATCTCGATTTTCGTCTACATCAAATAAGACAGCCAATCGGGGCACCTGTATACCGACATAGTACAGAAAGGAACTGTCCTGTCGGAAAGGGTAGGTATTATGTTCAAAATTGATGGGGCTTTCTATATGGCCCAGCAGCAGGATCCCTCCATGGGAAACCTCTTTTTTCAATATTTCTCGTCTTCGCTGATAGGTTGTTGATGAAAACATATTTTATGTATAATCCGTCCGAAAATCTAAAAAGTATCCCTATTCAATTGGAAGACTGCGGTACACCAGCAGCGCTGCCGCAAAATCTTCGATGGCCAGGCCAGCCGATTTAAACAGTGTAATCTCACTTTCGCTTCCTCTACCCAGATGTTCCCCTTTACATAATTCGACAATATCGGCTTTTACGGCTTGTGGATCTAAAACTCCTTGGGCAATAGGTATGGCCATTTCACCCGTTTCGTGCAATGCACCCGCTCTAGAATCTACAAAAATGCTACTCTTGCGAATCGCGTCGTCATCCACTTCCCGACTTTTGGGCGTATGGGCCCCAATCAAATCCAAATGTGTTCCAGCCTGCACCCATTCTCCCTTAATTAACGGTACCTGAGACAGGGTCGCGGTAGAAATAACGTCCGCATTTCGCACTGCCTCTTCTAAATCTGCTACCAACATTATAGGCACACCTTTCTTTTTCTGTTCTTCCACAAATTGCTTTCCTTTCTCCTTATTTCGCATCCACACCCATACCCGTTCATAATTTCTAACACAGCGATGTGCATCAAGGAGATGTTCCGCGACCTTTCCTCCACCCACGATCAGTAAAGTCTTTACATCTTTCCGTACTAAGTAAGAGGCCGCTAACGCGGAAGCACAAGCCGTGCGCCGAGCCGTGAGTTCGGTTGCATCCATCTGGGCTAGCGGCCTACCCGTAACCGCGTCCAGAAGTGTGTAAATGGCGTGTATCGCCGGCAAATGCTTCGTATGGTTATCAGGCGCCACCACCACCTGTTTAATCCCTATATACTCGCTATTCCAGCAAGGCATCAGAATAAGCGTATTTTCTTGTCCTTCTTTGTTTTCATAAAAATGGTGATGGCGTACAGGCATCGTATATGCCGATTTAAACATCGCTTCCAACGCTTCTATAAGCGCTTTGTGCGTCAACCGTGTCGCTATGGTTTCATTATCTACAAAAATCATCTTTTTCCTTTTTAACTTCCTATCCCTAATTAGGGAGTATAACATTTATTTGTGCAAACTCCAAGCCGGCGGATCAACTCCCATCAAGTGCTTTACAAAAAAATCACGACGCTTTTTTTCGCCATAAGTTCCCCCTGAGGAATGTCCCATTCCCGGCACCACAATCAATTCATGATCCTTCTCTGCTTTAATCAATGCATGCACAAGCTGATAAGTCGATGCAGGATCTACATTATCATCCAGTTCGCCCACAATTAGCATTAATTTTCCTTCCAGTTTTGCCGCGTGTTCTACATTTGAACTCGCAGCGTATTCCGGTCCCACCGGCCATCCCATCCATTGTTCATTCCACCAGATCTTGTCCATCCGATTGTCGTGGCACCCGCAGGAAGAGACCGCTACCTTATAAAACTCTGGGTGAAACAATAAGGCGGCTGTTGAGCTTTGTCCCCCCGCCGATGTCCCGTAAATCCCTACCCTATCCAAATCCATATAGGGATATTTTTTCGCCGCTTCTTTCATCCAAATAATACGATCCGGAAAGCCTGCATCTTTTAGATTCTTCCAACAAACATCGTGGAACGCTTTCGAGCGGTTAGAGGTGCCCATTCCGTCGATCTGCAGCACAATAAAACCCAGTTCAGCAAGTTCTTGCATACCACTCGGATTTGGCGTAAACGTTTTAGGGACGAAAGAACTGTGGGGGCCTGCATAGATATACTCTATAACAGGGTATTTTTTAGTTGGATCAAAATTCGTCGGCCGCACGATAATGCCCCATATATCGTGTACACCGTCTCTACCTTTTGCCGTAAATACTTCCGGAGCACGCCAGCCTTCCTTTTTTAAGGCTTCTTCACTAGCGTGTTCCAGTTCCATCACCACGCGTCCTTTCCGGTCCCTCAGCACCGATATCGGAGCCTGATCCACGCGAGAGTAAACGTCTACGAAATAATGATGATCCCTATTAAAGTAGGCCCGATGGCTGGCGTTTTCCTGCGTGAGTGTCCGAAGATTTTTCCCATCAAAATCAACGATATAATAATGTATAAAGTAAGGATCCTGGCCTTGATGTTTACCACTCCCCTCAAAAATAATCTCCCGCCTTCCTTCGTCCACATGCACCACCTTACGCACAACCCATTCGCCTTTCGTAATCTGGTTGAGGACTTGACCACGATTTCCATCATACAAATAGAGATGATTCCAACCATCTCTTTCCGAAGCCCAGATCAACTGGCTTCCGTCGTTTACATCATAGCGATAACGCTTACCACTGTAATCGATAAATGTTTTACTTGTCTCATTGACTATATATCGGGTAGCCCCATCCAGCGCACTCAACGCAACGATAGCATATTGTTGATGCCCACGTTTATTAAATTCAAAAGTCACCGAACGACTGTCTTGGCGCCAACCCAAACGACTTAACGAAAATTGGTTATCCACCATAGCGGGATCGACTTTATACAACTTGTTAGACTCCAAATTGTAAATAACCGGATAATATTGAGGCAAAGCGTCTCCAGGCTTCGGGTAATCTCGAGTTTGCAACTTGGGCTGCAGCTGGTCCAAAGGAGAAGATTCCAACAAAGTAAGCTGACGCACTTCAGCCTTGCGCACCTTCATGCCTGCAACTTTTTTCCCGTCCGGCGACCATTGTATATCCGCGGCGTAATATTCACCCGGACTTCCGTCGTACGTTAGTTGACGTTCCGTTTGTGGGTTTTCTTTCTCAGCGATATAGATATTGTTATTTTTAAGATACGCAATAGTCGATCCATTAGGAGACGCTACAGGCTTGCCTTTGCTATCATCAAAACGTCTTCCCCAATATCCACCACCACTGTCTTGTCGGATGACGCTATCTTTTTTGTGCAGTTGATTCTTCCTTCTGTCCCAAGACCATACCCATCGCTCATATTCAAAATCAAACACACTATCGCCAGCCAACTTGATACTTCGGCGAGGAACACTTTCAAAGCTAACCGTTTTACCGACTTCTTCAGCAAGTTGTCTTTCCAATAAGGTCTTGTCAAATAGTGCTTCCTTGGAGGGCTTAGCTGGGTTTACGAGTACAAAAACCCTACCCGCAGCGGTGTTTTTTTCATACCAGGACAACGTACCCGCTTCATCCCATTGCACCTCCATAGGAACGTCCCACACCTTATTACTGATTTTATTCGCTATATCCCGAGCACGTTGATAGTCTGCTGCGTTGCCCTGTGCAAAACTCCCGTAAAAAGCTAAAAGATAGCAAAGTGTAATCAATTTTCTTTTATACATTTTTCTCGCTTTTGTTGTTAATCATATAAAAAATTGGAATTCCCGTTAGCGCTATAAAAATTCCAGGCAAGGTATAAGTCGGCTTATAGACGATCATCAATAGCACAAAGCTGACGCCCATCACGATATAGATAATGGGTAAATAGGGATATCCAAAAGCTTTATAGGGTCGCTGCGCCCCGGGGCGGGTATACCGCAAACGGATAACCCCCGCTACCCCCAGCACATAAAATATAACGACCACACTGGTAATCATATCCAATAGATCCCCATATTTCCCACTTAAGCACCAAATAGCAGCAATGATGCCTTGTAACCACAGGGCGTATGCAGGCACCGCATTCTTATTTAATCGCCCTACTTTTTTAAAAAACAGCCCATCTAACGCCATGGAGTAATAAACCCGTGCCCCAGAAAGAATAATCCCATTATTACAGCCAAACGTACTGATCATAATCAATACGGCAATGAGGGTGATCCCCACCGGTCCAAAAATCTCTTGCGCAGCCCGCATAGCGACTCGATCCTTTGGCGCGTTCACCATGGTTTGTAAATCGAGAACAGCGGTATACATGAGGTTGGTCAAGAGGTACACGACGGTTACCGTGATCGTTCCCAAGGCCAAACTCAATCCGATGTTACGCTGAGGATTTTTAATTTCCCCACCTACGGCCGATGAAGAATGCCAGGAATCACTACTGAACAAAGCACCTACCAATGCCGCCGACAGCGCCCCGAGTGCTCCGACCGTCGTATAATCTTCGAAGCTCCCATCCAAGTTAAGCTTGCGCAGGTTCCATATATCCGAGTGAGACCAATTCAGCATCCAAATTTCATGTTTGAATGCTAAAAAGCCAAACAGGAGTAGTAATAAAAGACTACCAATTTTGATTAAGGTCAGCGTCGTTTGTACGCGCTTCCCGCTATTAATCCCGAGGGAATTGATAAAAGTAAGCGAAATAATCACCACGATAGCCAGTAACTGGGCGGAAGATACCGAATAGGTACCTAAACGAAGTACAATGACATCTTCGTCTAAAATAGGGAATAGATAAGCGGTAAATTTAGCAAAAGCCACCCCCACGGCTGCAATAGTAGCGGTTTGTATAACGGCAAAGAAAGTCCAGCCGAAAACAAAACTCACCAATGGATTATAAGCCTCCCGAAGGTAGATATACTGCCCGCCCGCTTTGGGAAACATCGCACTGAGTTCGCCGTAAGTCAGCGCAGCGGTCAAGGTCATGAAGCCACAGATCACCCAAACCAGTATTAACCAGCCTGCAGATCCGGTATGACGAGCGATATCGGCCGAGACAATAAAAATCCCCGAACCAATCATACTCCCAGCCACCAGCATGGTCGCATCCAGCAGGCCCATCGATTTATGAAAACCTTGATTTCTTTGCCCCATCACCCCATCTATTTAAAAGAATAGAATTTCCATGCAGCCTCATGATCTGGCGAAAGATCCTGCTCGATCAATATCGCTCGCAGCATCTCCATCGGCATATAATTCTCTTTGATAACCCGGTCGTGGAATACTTTATAAGACATCATCCCCTTGTCAACCAATTCTTTTTTTATCGCCATTAATTGCAGACCGCCGACTAAATAAGCTAACTGGTAAAGTTCCCCGTAATTCGCTTCGAACGATCTTTTGACTTCCCCATGCGCGTTTGCCTGCTCAAACCCCACTTGGTCGACCAAATAATCAATACACTGTTGCGGCGTCCATTCGCCCAAATGAAATTGAATACTAAACGTAATACGGGCGCACCGGTGCATCCGCCAGAACAACATCCCTAAACGTTCTTCGGGCGTTTTCGCAAATCCTTTATCATACATCAGGAGCTCCCAATAGAGTGTCCAACCCTCTGTCCAAAACGGTGTATTAAACGCTTTTTCCCGATAAGGCTTATACCGTCGATTCATAAAATATTGTAAATGATGCCCCGGATTTAATTCATGTTGCACCGTCGGGAACGAGAAATAAGGATTATTTCCGCGCATACTCATCCGTTTCTGCTCATGGGTCATCCCATCCGTGGGATAGGAAATACTAATTTCCCGTCCACCCGTGAAGAATGGATTGATCTGTTGCCTTTCCGGTGTCATCATAATCATTCCCCAAGTCTCATCGGCAAGTGGTGGTATATCCATCAAATCATTTTCGCGGATAAAATCCTGCGCCGCGTTGTACAGTCTTAAGATAAGTTCGGGTTGCTGGCCGGCAGGTACGAAGGCGTTTTTAACTTTCTCCTGAGCAGCTTTCCAATCTTGACCAAACCCCATTTCTGCGGTAGCGGCCAGCAGTTCGGCCTGACACCAGGCAAACTCCTGATCAGCCAATCGTAATAAATCATCGGCCGAATATGCGATCATCTCCTTTTTCAATTGCGCGTTGAGTGCTTCCCGACCGATCGGATTTCCGCCAATACCACTGCCGTCATCAAAAATCGCTCGCTCCACCTGCGTGTGGAGCGCCGCCGCATAGCGGTCCATATATTCCGATAGCTGTTGATAGGGCTGTGGCACCCACCAGGTAAACATCGGATCATAACCATGATAAAAATCGTAAACGCTCTGTAATCTTAATTTCAGCGAATGTAACACCTCTTGTAAGAGTTGGACATCTTTAAACGTCAGCGTCGCGTCTTCTGTTAGGTCTCTTTCGGCTTGCATCACCCTTTTAGTGATACTGTTTATCTGCTCCGCAACCTCTTCGCCGTTTATCGTCGTTCCCCTTCTTCGAAGTTTTTCCAATACATAAATATCGCTGCTGAAAGCAATATATTTATCCAACTGTTCTAAACGGACTTTCTTATTTTCGAGTTCTTCACTGTACTGCTTTATTTTCCTATTCAACAAAATGTAGTCGACCTGACCATTGGTTTCCAATTGATCATAAGGATACGACGCCAGTTTATCCAGATAGGATCGATTCAATAATAATAGCCTCTCTAATTGCTCCGGCGACTCGTAAGCAGGCTGGTGTCCCCATCCTTTCGGCATGGGTCCGTAAAAATAATTTATAGCCTGTACGTCATGGCCATACTGGACAATCAAGGGTTCGATCGGTGTAGTATGACTATAGTCGTTTAGATCTTGTGCTGGTGACATGGAAGAAAAAAATAACGCAGGTAGAAGAATATATTTTATCATCATTAAAGGTTTATGCATGCCGATTACGAAAATCGATCAGGTTTAAATTTCTGTATATCAATTTCGGTAAAACGGTTCCCCAGAATATCGGCGATTGTTTTTCCAAAAGCAGGCCCTAAGCTTAAGCCCATCATACCGGCTCCACCCGCAACCGTAACATTAGCGAATCGATTTACCCTGCCCAAATAGGGGATCCCATCGGGCGAACAAGGGCGATAGCCCAACCACACCTTATCCCGGGGATAATCGACATTTAGCGATGGGAAATAGCGCGGAATAGCTTCGACAATCCCTTTCACACGGCTTTGATAAACGGTATTATTCGCGCTACCTAACTCCATCGTGCCGCTAAATCGAATTTGCCCATCCATGGGTGTAACGGCTACCCTAGCTTCCACCAGAAGAGCAGCATGCTTCAACTGGCGCTCACCTTCAGGCGCATACATAAAAGAATAACCCTTACCAGGCATAACGGGAATCTTCAGACCCAATTTCGAAGCCAGTTCGGGCAACGATGCTCCCGTCGCCAACACCACTTCGTCGGCTGTAAAGTCTCCTCGGTTAGTCTGCACCTGTTTAACCCGCTGTGCCGCTTGTACGAATTTTGTGACATGGGTGTATTCCTGAAAATCTACCCCCGCTTCTTTCAAATACGCGATAAGCTGTCGCATCAGTTTCTGTGGGCAGAGTTTTCCGTCGCACTTATAGCGTATACCTCCTCGTACATCTACTTTCAAATGAGGCTCCAGCTCCTGAATACCCGCACTATCCAACACCTCAACATCCAGTCCAAGATCCCGTCCCCGTTGGGCAACTTCAATTTCTTCACGTTCTACTTCAGGCGTTTTATAAAGCAACATAATACCATTTTTCTCCAGCTCAAAATTAAAACCGGGCATTTTGGCAATAGCATCATATAGACCACTGCTGTATAAATTTGCATCGCGTATGGCCTCCACGTGGTTGTCCACGTGTCGCCTATTCGCCGATTTCATAAAAGTTATTCCCCAGTTCAGTAAATTCCAGTTCAAGCTAGGCCGTATGTAAAAAGGACTCTTCTTATTGAACATCCATCTCAAGCCTTTTTCCACCATCCCTGGTGCCGCCAACGGGATGAAATGGCTCGGCACAATCATCCCCGCATTTCCGTACGAACAATTATCTGCTAAACTACCTTGCTCTAATACCGTGACTTTCCAACCGTCCCGCACCAAGTAAAATGCAGAAGACAGCCCCGCTATGCCAGCGCCGATTATAATTACGGTTCCTTTGTTTGCTGTTCTCAACTTAAATATATCTCGTATTTCTATAAATCACATGACTTGAAATCCTTCCTTATAAGGGTCTTCATCATCAATAAAAATCGTGTTGTATCCCGTGATACGCGCCCAACCTTCTATAGAAGGTACGATAGCGGGTTTCCCGGCCACCTCCGTTTCTTCTTCGATCCGCCCGATAAATTGTGATCCGATGTAGCTTTCATGGACAAACACGTCTCCTCCTCGGAGCTTACCTTTTGCATACCATTGTGCCATACGTGCGGAAGTGCCGGTTCCACAGGGAGAGCGATCCAAGGCATTTTCTCCCACAAGTACCGCATTTCGCCCAGAAGAATTCGGGAGCATAGGCGCACCTGTCCACTGAATATGACTTAGGCCTCGGATATTGGGATCTTCTGGATGGATAAATTCATATCGTTCATTTAATAGACCCCGGATAATTTTACCGTAGTGAATAAGTTGCCGTGCCGAAAAAGCACTGATATCCGGGAAATTTTCCTGCGGATCGATAATACCATAGAAATTCCCACCGTAAGCAACGTCGACCACTAACGTCCCTAGATCTGCACAATCCGCCGTTAGGCGCTCGCTATGCAGAAAAGATTTTACATTCGTTAATTTAACCGATTCCACCTTCTCCCCAACTTGCTTGTAATCAATCAACACCAGTCCCGCGGGTGTTTCGAGCCGTAACTTGCCAGGCACCTTCGGCTGCACTAACCCTTCCTCTATAGCAATCGTCACGGTCCCTATCGTGCCATGTCCACACATGGGCAAACAGCCACTCGTTTCGATATATAATACACCAATATCATTAGCCGGGTCGATGGCTGGATACAAAATGCTTCCACTCATCATATCGTGCCCGCGGGGCTCGAACATGAGGCCTTTACGTATCCAATCATAAGATTGCATAAAATGCAAGCGCCGCTCCATCATCGAATTGCCGTTCAGCAAAGGCGCTCCGCCCGCGATTAGACGGACAGGACAACCGCAAGTATGTGCGTCTATACAAAAAAATGTCTTCTTCATTTTTTTAACGTCTATGCTTATTCATCGGATGCAAGCGCACGACGATTATCAACTATCCTTTCAATCTGCAGTGGATTCTCGTCTTTCAGCTCTAGCGGCAAAAATTCATCGGGCCAATTCTGAAAGCTGACCGGGCGAAGGAAACGTTTAACAGCATCCGGCCCTACAGAAGTAAAACGACTATCGGTCGTTGCGGGATAAGGGCCACCATGCTGCATGGCATATACCACCTCTACCCCTGTCGGCATCCCGCCGAAAAGTATACGACCACATTTTTCCTGCGCCTTATCCAGTAAAGCAGTATTTGTTCGGATATCTTCCGTCGTCGCCGCAAAAGTAATGGTCAACTGCCCTTCGAGCGATTCCACGATCTTACCCAGTTCGGCGGAACTATCACATTCTACCAATAATCCAGTAGGGCCAAAAACTTCCGCAGCAAGCGCTTTATTTTCCAAAAATGCCGTTCCTGTTGTCGAATAGAGTGCCGCAACGCCCGTATCTGTCGCAGATACGCGCCCTTCCCCCAGCAGTTCGACACCACCCTGCATCGATAACTTAGATTTGGCCGAATTATAATCCCGCATAATTCCCCAATGCAGCATCTTTGCGTCGTCTACCGTCTGTATCGCCGCTCGCAGTTCTTTTTTAAAACCCGCTAGCGATTCGTCTTTCAACACAAACAATAGTCCGGGATTCGTACAAAACTGCCCTACGCCCAAGGTCAGTGACTGCACATATGCTGCGGCAAGCGCTGTTTGATTAGCCTTCAGGTATTGTGGGAGCACAAACACGGGGTTCACACTGCCCATTTCGGCAAATACCGGAATAGGTTCTTCACGAAGCGCAGCAATATCGAATAAGGATCTACCTGCACCCAGCGAGCCTGTAAAGGCCACGGCCTTGATGACAGGATGTCTCACCAGCGATTGACCAATGGCATGACTCCCGCCTTGCAGATAGCTAAAAACCGATGCCGGTGCACCGAACTTTTCCAAACCACGACCAATCGCTTGTGCCATGAGTTGCGAAGTTTGGGGGTGACCCGGATGCTCTTTAAATACCACAGAACATCCCGCTCCTATCGCACTGGCGGTATCGCCGCCTGCCGTAGAAAACGCAAACGGAAAATTGCTCGCACCAAAAACCGCAACGGGTCCTATCCCTTTGTTATATTTCCGAATATCCGCCTTGGCAGCTCCATCCCCTTTATCAATACGTGCTTCCGCGTAAATTCCCGTTTTCACAGCATCGGCATAAGATCGCCATTGATTCACCGTACGCGCCTTTTCTCCTCTTAACCGAGCCAAGGGTAAAGCCGATTCCGTGTGTGCAATTTCTAGCAGCCCATCATCCAGCGCTTCTATTTCATCAGCAATAGTATGCATCAACACCGACCGCTCTTTTAAAGAAATATGCTGCAGGTATCGGTACCCCGATAAGGAACCGTTAATAATGGCATCGATTTGTTCGTCGGATATTTCTATAAACATACACAATCAAATTTGAGGTCTCAATGCAACTGCATCGTCAATTATTTTATGAATTCGTTTTTCTTCTTCTCCTTCCAACGGAAGCCTTGGCGCACGCGTATATGGGGTACTCAGCCCTTCCTTAGTCGCGGCCAATTTAATATACTGCACTAACTTTGGCTGTATATCGAGCTCCAACAAAGGCATAAACCATCGATAGATATCCACTGCTTTTTTGATATCTCCTTTCCGAAACGCATCAAAAATGGCAAATGTTTCGCGCGGAAAAGCGTCTACCAAACCGGCCACCGTACCATCCGCCCCGACTACCAAACTCTCCAAGAAAATGGTGTCCACACCACCCAAAATTTTCAAACGATCACCAAAGCGATTCCGTAATCGTGTAATATTTGTCAAATCGCGAGTCGATTCCTTCACAGCTTGTATATTCGGTTCTTGAAGCAATTCTTCGAACATATCTAAGGTAATGTAGATGCCGTAATCTACGGGATTATTGTAGATAAGAATAGGTAAACTCGTGCTCTGGGCAACCGTCCGGAAGTACGTTACAACTTCGACATCGTCTGCGCGATAACGCATCGGTGGAAGCACCATCAATCCTGTAGCCCCCAATTTCTCAGCCTTTTGCGCGAAAGCAACAGCATCCCGCGTTGTATTTTCCGCCACGTTAAGCAACACCGGACACCGCCCGTTTACTACCCCCAACGTATAGGTCAATAGTTCAAATTTTTCGTCCGTGGTCAATACGCTGGCTTCCCCTAGCGTTCCAGCTAGAATTAAACCTTCGCTACCCGCCGCTAATTGGGCTTCAATATTTATAGCCAGCATTTCCAAATCCAAGTCACCGTTCTCGTGAAATGGTGTTAACATCGCAGGGAAAATCCCACTCCAATTTAAATTTGTCATAACTATTATTTGTTTACTCAAAACTATGACCTATCTAAATGGAATGCTACTCTAGTTTTAATCAAAACTTATCCGATTTTAACACCATCCTCAATGCACATTACTTTTATAACGTCCGTGATATTCTTTCGGCGAAAAACCGGTAACTGTCCGAAATACGCGATTGAAATTGGTAATGCTATTAAAACCCGAATTATACGCCACCAATCCGATACTTTCATACCGCTCCGAAGTAATCAGTCGGCAAGCTTCTTGAATACGAAGTTCATTGATATAACTTACAAAAGTCAGCCCCGTATGTTTTTTAAAATATCGGCAGAAAGCCTGTGGTGTGAGGCTAGCATGGCTAGCCGCCTCTTCTAAGGTTATGTTTCGTTTAAAATTACTTTTTACGTAACGACATATCTCGTGGATACGCAACATACCATCGTCCTTATCCTGCAAACCCGATGCAGAAAGCGGCTTAAGCTCATCAGATACCGCACTCAGTTCCTTGAGCAAGAATAAAAAACTGATTAAACGTTCTAACATACTGGACTTCTTCATTAACATAATCCGTCGTTTCACCCGCCCTTTATAGCCTTCCGGCACCTTAAAGCCATTTGAATTCCGTTGCACAAATTCGATTAATCCCTCCAACTCGGGCATATGAGACAAATGCGAGAGCATTCCTTTTATATGGAAGAAAACAGACACACACTCGACCCCGTGTGGCGCCAGCATGTCCGTATCGCTTTTAAATACATGCGGTTGGTTGGAGCCCAATAAAAATATATCGTTTTCTTGAAAGGGATGAAAACTATCCGCGACAAATAGTGTTCCTGTCCCTCGTACAATCCACATAAATTGATACTCTTCATGCTTATGAAAATAGGGGTAAAACTCCTGAAGCTTATCTTCTTGAACATGCAAAGATTTATCCTTGGGGAATGGCACATTAAACTGAATCATTCTCATGACAACATAGGTTTATCGTTCACTATTTAAACTATAACACCGGCGTATAGTTACGAATGAAAGTTACGATATTAACCTAATATTAACAATATCGCCTCGCATATTGGTGAAAATAAGGTCGGTTTTGGTTAAAATTGAATAACATTATAATTTAAAACTGCATTACCTTTAAATTATCCACCTATCATTATTAGATATGCGCAAATCAAAAAAAAATCTAACAAAACAACTACGTATGTATCTTTTTAGATGGTCTGTATTATCCGTGCTCTTGCAAGCTTCTAGCGGATTACTTCATGCCCAACATGCGATTTGGGATAAAATCCAGCAACAACCGATGACACTGGGTATAGATCAAGGCAGTAGTACGTTCACGGTATCTCCATTCAAGTTGGATATATTACAAACGTCACAAACCCTATCCTCCCTAAAATTAAACGACGACCCACATTTCGATTACACGCCGGATGAACTCTTGAGCAAACGCGATCGCGACGGCTTCTTCCACCTCGGCGACATCAATTTGTCGATCCGGCAGGTAGGCACATCCGAATGGGCGCATTTTTCTTCTGCCGAACAACGTCGGCCGGTGAATTCACTCCCCACAAACCAAAATACATTGGCCGCCGCAGACATAACCGCCACGTTGGGCAACATACCATTAACCGTACATCGTTTCTGGGAGAACGTCCATGGCGATCTTAGTTTACGTTTCGTCATCAAAAACAACACCGATCAAGCTGTGGAAATCGGAAGTCTGGGCATTCCCATGATATTCAATAATAATCTGGATGGGAAAAGCTTAGATAGCGCCCACGCTGATAATGTTTTTTTTGACCCTTATATCGGTATGGAGGCCGGTTATTTACAGGTAAACAGATTGCATGGAAATGGCCCGAGCTTATTGGTCTTGCCGCAAGAAAACGCAGCGTTTGAGGCCTACAATCCCCTAAACAGCGACCCTACTCCACGTAGCATCACCTTTGAAGGCTTTCATGAGTGGATGATCCATAGCAAAGCACACGCGGAAACGGAATGGAAAGACGCCGAACAATGGAACGAGCCCACATCTACGGTATTAGAAGCAGGAGCATCCAAAAGCTTTTCGCTGCGTTTTGTTTTAGCTCCCAGTATTAAACAAATCGAAGAGGAACTCATTCGTCAGCAGCGCCCGGTGGCTATAGGAGCACCCGGTTACGTGCTTCCTCAAAATAGCCCGGCAAAGCTCTTTTTAAAATACCCGAAAAAGGTTGAGAAAATAGAAGTTCATCCTAGGGAGGCGTTGTCATTCCAACAGCTCACTCCTACGCCAAACCAATGGGCGAGCTATATGGTCACCGGTCACACCTGGGGCAGAGCACGTGTCACCGTAACCTATGCCGATGGATTAACACAGACCATACAATACAAAGTGATCAAGCCGGAGCAAGAAGTGGTACGCGACCTTGGGCATTTCCTAACCACCAAACAATGGTACGAAAACCCCAATGACCCTTTCAAACGTTCGCCGTCCATTATCACCTACGACTACGAAACACAATCGCCGGTCACGCAGGAACAGCGCGCATGGTACGCGGGACTGAGCGACGAAGCCGGTGCGGCCAGTTGGCTCGCCGCAATGATGAAACAAATACTACTGCCTAATGCCGAAGAAATCCATAAACTAAAACGATTTGCAAACGAAACCCTTTACGGGCGTATACAACACGCCGAAGGAA
Organism: Sphingobacterium sp. FBM7-1; assembly: GCF_020687765.1. GTDB lineage: Bacteria > Bacteroidota > Bacteroidia > Sphingobacteriales > Sphingobacteriaceae > Sphingobacterium. The sequence continues at coordinate 963,627 of NZ_JAJEWJ010000001.1, forward strand.
AAGATAAATATGGCGTGGTAAAAAGTTTGTTTTATTATGAGCCGGATTCCATGCCAGCAGGCACATACAGCGATACGATCAATTGGAACGCTTGGTCCGCATGGCCTAAAAAAGAAGCAGACAACCTCGGACGATCCTACAACTACCCGCACGTTGCTGCAGCACATTGGGTGTTGTACCGTTTGGCACGAAATTACAACGGGCTCGTGTCGGATGAGTCTTGGCAAACCTACTTGGACCGCGCTTACCAAACCGCGCTTGCTATGGTAGAAAAAGCCCCCCATTATGCCCAATTCGGACAAATGGAAGGCAGCATATTCTTGATTATCTTAACCGAACTCCAAAAAGAAGGCTTGCACACCTCGGCTGCCAAACTCGAAGCCGTCATGAAAAACCGAGCGTTGCACTGGAAAAGCCTAAACTATCCATTTGGCAGTGAAATGCCCTGGGACTCCACCGGTCAAGAAGAAGTGTACTTATGGTCGCAATACTTTGGGTTTGATGCAAAAGCCCAAACCACCCTTCGCGCCATTTTGGCCTATATGCCTACCGTTCCGCATTGGGGGTATAATGGCAGCGCCAGACGCTATTGGGACTTTGTTTATGGGGGTAAATTATCCCGAATCGAACGACAGCTCCACCATTATGGCTCAGCCTTAAATGCTATTCCCGTTTTGACTGCATATCGAAGCGATCCAGATGATTTTTATTTACTGCGTATTGGACACGCCGGAACAATGGGCGCTTTAGCCAATGTTACAGAAGATGGATTCGGTCCGGCAGCGTTTCACTCCTACCCTTCGACATTAGCAAATGACGGTATAACAGGCGATTACGGCTGTGGCTTCTACGGTTATGCCGTGAATTCGGGCACCTATATCCACCGTCATCCCGAATTTGGCTGGCTCGCCTTTAGTGGAAATCTCACGGAAAACGATAATAGGATTCGGGTAGAACTGACCACTGCATCCAAAGCTCGTGTATTTTTAGCGGAAGAGAAACTTTGGATAACCACAGATGCCGGCCAAATTTCGTCTTTGTTATATAACCCCAGTACGAAAGTAGTTGAACTTACCTTGCGCAACCAAGATGTTGATATTAACCCCTACGTACTACTGAATATTGAGGGGGAAAACCACTACATCGCGGAGGCTATCCAACAAGATGAACAAGGTCGATACCCGATTCCGAACACGACCGGTAAGATAAAGTTAGTACCAAAAAAATAAGGACGTACGTCGTTTTCTTCGACTGTTCTTCGACACTTGTTCGACAGCTGTTCGACAGTTCTTCGACTCCGCTTCGGGTTTCTTCGGCTGCTAGTCGAAGAACACCCGAAGTGCTGCCGAAGAAAAGCTCTGCCTGTTTCGAACTTATCCGCTATTTTTCCCCTACAATTCCCAAATACCAGCCGTTCGCTGGTCTAAAAACCCTCCATTTCAGCTGAATTTTCAGGGTCCGTTAGCATCCTTACCATCGTGCTGTGCTGGGACGCTGCGTGTCTTTTTTGGTCGGTGATGATACTGCCGTCTATCAAGTTGTCTCAATTTGTTCCATTATTCTTTTCGCATGCTGCGGAGCTATAGTTTAGCTTCCGATATCAGAAAAACGTCGTACCTGTCCGCAATGGTTTAACAAATTAAATAATCAGAAAAAATGGCAAAATTTTTAAAAGGCATCTACGGAGCCTATACCGAAAAAGTTGGTAATGTAATCGGCAGTAGCTGGCCTAACGTGGACGACGTGAAAAGTTTACCGAAGCAGCGTTCGACGAAAAATAACATTTTTTTTGTTGCTTTTTAATCGATCAATCAAAAAATAATATTGGAATTGCCACGGATAAGACAATTGTCTATGGTAAGTCCAATTTTTTAAAAGAATTTACATAACTTCTGGTCTGTCATTTCCTTTCGACATAACGGTCAATTGTAAAATAAAGCAGAATCGGATATAATATTCCCGCAATAATAATAGGCTCCCAGAAGCTCATAGGATTTGACTTTAACATATAACCCATATATCCCCCAGCCAAGAATGCGTAGCAAACGGTGTAGAAGACCGTAAAAACGAGACTCTTTACAAGCAGAGATAAAGGTTTTCGCTTCTCACTAAAATAATCTTTAATTAATTGAAAAGGAAGCAATATCAATAGCAGAAAGATGATGGGCAGAAAAGGATCGAACAGATAAAAATGGAAATGTAATAAATTATTTTCGTCATCAATGCCATCACTTATTTGTAATCATAATTTTTCATTCGCTATTTTTTCGACGTAACGATCTATCAATAAATACAAGAGTGCCGAAATGGGAACGCCTATACCTATCGCGGATCCTAAATATAACGCGTAATAATCGTATATCGGCCCCCTAACAAATAACATCACCTCCAAAAGGACAATCCCTGTAAAGACGAGCATTTTTTTCCACAATGTCAACGCTTGTCTATTCTTCCAGTAATAGCCATCCTTTATGATTTGAAACGGAAGCAACATAAATAATAAAGGGAATATGAAACTTATCATAAAATCTCTCCCATACACCTCATATAGGTATTCAGATAAAGAAGTAATATGAAAATCATAATATTTATAAACGCCGTAAAAAATTGCATCGTAAGTGCTTGGCCACCATCTAACTAAAAATAGAAATGGCAAAAGTAAACCAACTAGAATATTTCCAATAATCTTCCTTATCATAATCATTGCAATCAGAATTCAATTTACTAAGCGGTAGCTTTCCATCTAATAAGTTTATTTTGTTGTCAATCAATTCAACTGATCTAAAACATGCATAACTTCCGGTTTATTACTTTATTCAACGTGACGATCGACCATAAAATAAAGTAGGATATTAGCGCACCCTCCTAAACCTAATGCAAAAACAGGATAAGCGAAATTATGCCACCAAGGAATCATCCATATATTTAAAAACATCCCACATAATAACAAATAAAACATAATTAGTGCACTAATAGTCATCCATTTCCCTACAAACGAAAAAGGCTTATGATTATCGTTCATATTATCCTTGATTGATTGAAAGGGCAATAGGATGAATAAGGTAAATAGCGCCGATGGCAACATATAACCATAAACATAAAAAAAACGCCCTATGTTTTCGTATAGCGTGTAAGTATTGGGGTATCCTCTAGAAATTTCACCTCTATAATATTGGATAAAGAATAGGACTGGCAGAATTACAAATGCCAAGAAGCAATTAACAACAATTTTTCTTTTCATAGTTAGTTCATTATAGCTTGAACATCAGCCGCACCTCGGCTATGGCTCCCGTGTTACCGCGTGGTTAAGGTATACCATTACGGGCGAAATAAAAAAAGAAATTTAAGCACTATGTTATCGTTCATATAAGAAATAAGTTATTTAAGAATTCACTAATCTAAGTCTATTCCAACGTATCTATAACGTTCAAAAAAGTACGCTTAACTAAGGCTAAGCTATACAAAATTACGTAGATACACATTGCCGGACGTTTAATTTTCCGACAAAATGTTTCATTTTTTTAACAAAACACCACTCAATTAGGCGAAGAGCTGGGCGTTTAGCTGACACAAAATCCGTTTCTACCCGTAAAGTTGTACAACTTATATTTTACATCGGTTTAAATTTGGTTTATTTTTTGCAGGATAGCCTAATAAAATTAAAAGCTATGCGAAGTATACGTTACATTTTTCTATTTTCTATCCTATCCACTTTCTTCTCATGTAGGGAAAGAACACCTGCAACACAAAACGATACGGAATCCGATTCCGCCGAAATCAAATTGATGATCAGCATATCGCAACGGCAGCTCTTTGTAATAGAAGGCGATGACACGGTCAAGCGGTATGCGATAGCCGTCGGTAAACAGGGACATCCAACTCCACAGGGTGATTTCAAAATACATCAGATTGATTGGAATCCAGACTGGACACCGCCGGACAGCGAATGGTCAAAAGATAAAACATACAAAAAACCCGGTGAAGCGGGAAATCCTATGGGACGGGCACGCATCATTTACCAGATGCCCTACACGATCCACGGCACCACTGATCTCGAATCGTTAGGTGAGGCAGAGTCGCACGGTTCAGTACGCATGGCCAATACGGAGGTAATCGAACTAGCTCGTTTTTTAATGGAACGAAGCGGCACAAACAAGCCCGAAGAATGGTTTGATCGTGTGTTAAGCGACTCTACGTCGATGGAATCGGTGGAATTAGCGCGGAGTATACCACTGACGAATGTGGAATGAATAAGGGCAAAAACACCGCATTTATCGTACTGTAGAATTGCTGTAAGGGCCTTATACAACAATCGCTTGCTCATTAGCGGGTTTACGTCCTTGGAGCAATTCTACAATATTGCTTAGCGTAGTGGAAGCAATCTGCGTCAATGCCTCCTGCGTAAAGAAGGCTTGGTGTGCGGTAATCAGTACGTTAGGAAAGCTCATCAGACGTTGCAAGGTATCGTCTTGGATAATCGTATCGCTAAGATCTCTAAAAAACACATGTTCCTCCTGCTCGTATACATCTAAGGCAAGCCCCCCTATTTTACCAGTTTTGAGCGCCTCTATCACAGCAGTAGTATCGATCAACGCCCCTCGACTGGTATTTAACAACACCACTCCATCTTTCATGTGCTGTAGGGATGTATGGTTGATCATATGCCTGTTTTCGGGCGTTAAAGGACAATGAAGCGATATAATATCAGACGATTTATACAAGGTATCTATGCTTACATACGACACGCCCATTTCCATCAGTTCTTTATCTTCGTAGAGATCAAAAGCAACTATTCTACATCCAAAACCGTTCACAACACGACAAAAGGCCTTCCCGATTTTTCCAGTTCCCACGATCCCAATAGTTTTACCGTGAAGGTTAAACCCTAAAAGACCGTTCAACGAAAAATTTTGTTCCCGCACGCGGTTATAGGCTTTATGCGTTTTGCGATTCAGCGTGAGCAGCATTGCCATAGCGTGTTCAGCAACCGCTTCTGGCGAATAAGCCGGGACCCGACAAACGGAAATGCCAAATTCCCGTGCAGCATCTACATCCACGTTATTAAAACCAGCACAGCGCAAAGCCACTATCTTAATACCCCGCTCGGCCAAGACCTCCAGTACCTCACGGTTTACCCGGTCATTCACAAAAACGCACACCGCATCTACGTCGTTTACAGCTTGTACAATATGAGGACCTAAAGGGGTGTCATAAAATTGATATTCGAAACGTTCATCTTGGTTTTCACGATTGAAAAACACGCGGTCATAAGGCTGGGTGGAAAAGAAAGCAATCTTCATCTCAATATAGTGGGTTTTATATTCTGTATAGCCTTAAAATTAAGAGAAAAATAGCAATATAAAAATTAAGGCAAGATAATTGCTTCGCTAGTATCGATTTTTATTTAATGCATTCATAAATCAATACACAACATGAAAAGAAGTATTTTTTTTGCTTTTATTTTATTCTCTTTTTTCTCTTTACAGACTACTTTCGCACAATTTTCTCGTCCGATCAGTTTAGGAGCCGGCGCAGGTGGTACCATGGTATGGGCTGATTTAGGAAATACCGATACGCGATTTGCAGGTTACCTAGAAGCCGAAGGATTAATAACCCCCTTTATATCCGTCGGTGTGAAAGGTGAAAAAGGGATGCTTAGTGCTTATGGATGGAATAGCGATTTCGAAAACAGCTACCTAGCCTTGCATGCTAATGCGAAAGTCAGGCTCGGCCAGTTCTTATCGTTACCCGAAAACTACAGCTATTATACGTTGGGAGCAGGCACCTTTAGCAAGATACTCGCAAACATCTACGTAGGAGCCGGTGTTGGCGCCCTGAAAAACAACATTAACCACCGCATAGACCCTACTTATCAAGGCTCTATTGAGAGCGCGGGGGGAGAAATTTCCGACGACCTAAACGGCTACCAACTGGCGATCCCGCTCCATATCGGCTTAGACATACCGATCGGACGAACACTCTATGGTCCACGTTGGGCTATCAACATCAATTACCAACAGTCCTTGCTTCCGAAAGACAACGTTGACGGGGTAATTAACAGCAAAATGGACCAATATTCCTACCTTTCTTTAGGCGTAAAATTAGCTTTGTTCAACCGTAATTAACAGAAAACATCCACACAGATTATAAATGACAATATAATGAATAAGAAGAATTTGAGACACAAGTTATCCAAACCTAGAACGATTATCTTCGGATTGCTAACTTCATTGATAGTCGTCGCGGCGTGTAAATCAAACCATTTTTATAATGCTCCGAAAGTATCCGCGTTCAAAGGCGGCAAACTTCCCGCTCCTCCGGGCATGGTATATGTACCTTCTGGAACTATTCTGTATAAAAGTTCGTTGGACAGTGGAAATGTGGGTAAAAACATCAGCCTGAGCGCATTCTTTATCGATGAAACGGAAGTGACGAATAAACAATATCGGCAGTTTGTAAACTGGGTAGCAGACTCCGTTGCCGTTACCGACTACCTAAACGATGAGCAATATTTTTTAGATATCGTTGGTGAAGATGGCCAACGCCGGATAGATTGGAAACGCGTAAAGCGTGTCTCGCCCCTCTGGCGGAGTAATGATCCATCCATTCAAGAACGATTGGCACCGATGGTCTTGATGAAAGGAGCACGTCGAGCATTGAACGAAGAGGTTGTAAAATATCGTTTCTCGTATTTGAGGGCGAACGGACAAGAGGAAACGGAGTATGTTACGGATACTGTCCCCGTGATGCCTATAGCAGATATCTGGTCAAAAGATTTCCCGAATGCACAGCTAGCCTCTATGGATGCCAATTACTTTACGCATGAGTCATTTGATTATTATCCCGTAGTGGGGGTGACTTGGAAACAAGCCCGCGCATACACCGATTGGAGAGGTAAAGAATTAATGGCCAACATTATGAAAAATTCTTATTTGAGCGGCTACCACCTCACCTTCAGCCTGCCGACCGAAGCGCAATGGCAATATGCTGCGGAAGGAAAACTAGATCCACGGGATACGATTTCTGGAACACGGCTAACCATTGATGGCAAAGAAGGTAAAAAGAAACTGGCGGTTAATTACAAACAAGGAGAAGGTACCTATTCACAAGATGGCGCTACCTTTACGGTCCCTGCGAAATCGTATACCCCTAATGCTTTCGGTATTTATAACATGGCGGGAAACGTCTCGGAATGGACGCTTGACGCTTACAGCCCCTCCGCCATTGCTTTCGTAAATGACCTAAATCCCGTTCTATTATACGATGCGCGCGATAGCGATAGCGATGCGCTAAAACGTAAAGTAGTGCGCGGTGGTTCTTGGAAAGACAACGGTGAGCAGTTAAACAGCGAAACTCGAAACTATGTTGTGGAGTATGAACCACACTCCTATATCGGTTTCCGCTGCGTCATGTCTGCTTTTGAGATGCCTACCGACCAAAGTAAAACAAGGAGATATTAGTCAAAGAGTGAATAGGATTTAGAAATATAAAATTAGGAGAGATGAAAGCATTGATCACCATCGCTTTAATCGGTGGATTTAACTATACGATAGCACAACAACTGGTCGATATTCAACCGCAACAAGACACGACCGTGTTTGATACACTTACACAAGATGTTCTGCTGGACAACGGACAGCAGAATGCATTGTACGACACGGGCAATCAAGAGATATTGACCGATACCATACCGGTAACGGACGGTTTCTATCAGGCGAACAACTTGGAAGATGCCGTTCCATTTGCCTACCCAAAAGTAAATATGAAAAATATCCGTTTTTACAAACGGGTATGGCGAGACATCGATTTGTCCAATGAAGAGAATTATATTTACGCCATTCCGGGGGCTTCGCTCATAGAAGCCATTATGCAGGGGATAAACGAAGGCAAATTAACGCCCTACAGCCCAGAAGATGATACATTTAAAACAAAAATGACCGCTAGCCAAGGTGTGGCACAGTTTGCCGACAGTGTGTTGGTCCCTATTTTTGACGAAGAAGGAAACCAGATTGATGCACAGATGACCTTAAATGAGTTTAATCCACAACGCGTGACGAAGTTTCGGATCAAAGAGGATATATTCTTTGACAAACAACGGGGCCGTTTGGAAACACGCATCATCGGCGTAGCCCCCTTGATGGACATCTCTACGTCGGCCGAATTAGCCGAGGCAGTAGGTTCAACACCGGCATTTTGGTTGTATTTTCCCCAACTCCGTTACACACTGGTTAAGGTAGACGTTTCTGACCCGGATAGAGGACTGTATGATATGAGTATGGATGACTTGTTCGTTCAACGGAAGTTCGCCAGCACGATTATCCGCGAGTCTTCCCCTAGCGCGATGCGTCAAGAAGCCCAATATGCAGAGAATGTCTTGGAACAAAGACAAGAAGCGCAACAAATTGAGGATAAACTGGAAGCCTACAAAGAACGCCTCTGGTCAGCACCAAAAGGTGTTAATCCCGAAGAGCTAGAGAATTATCAGCCGTCCGCGCAAAAACAAAATAACCAGCCATCTACAGAGGACACCTCCACGACAACGGATACGATGGAGGAAGACCCGACATCGGAAACAGAAGAATTGGAATAATTGGAGCTATGCATTTACGCATACCTATAAAAAATGCCACTCGAAAAAGGAGTGGCATTTTTATTTTTATAGATCGGACAACTTATTAGTTAGCGGTTAGTGCAACCGCATTTAACTGTCTGGGCGAACCATCCGGACCGACCGCTATAATATTATCAAATATCACCCGTGTACCTGGGCCTATACCATTTAACGCCGATTTCATACTGGAACTCAACGTACCTCCATTCGTAGAAAGCACGATCGCATCCGCGCGTGGTTTGGCGATAATCATACTGAATTTGGTGACCTTGAATTTGGCGTCAAAGTCAAAGTTATCCAATGTAGCAAATAAAGCATTCTGCGCTTTAAGCGCCACGGTTGCCATTGTACCACCTGTTTTTCCCGCGAATTTGGCAATCGGATCCGGTATCCGTTTCACCCTAAATTCCGTTGTACTCAATGTCTGGGTTTTGCCCGGTGCTACTTCTGCGGATACGGATATACGCGCCGTTCCCGGAGAACTTACCGTCACGTTATATTTTCCGCCCGATCCCGCAATGCGTCCGCCTCCCCCGTTCATACTGACGTTGATCTTATTCGTCGGTGTACCCGGTGCGGAAACAGAAATCGGATTATTGACCCCGATATAAAGCACATTCATTTTGTCCGGCGAAACCACCGCCGATGGACGCGCCACCTGATAGGTCTGCTCCGGCGTACGGTATTCCTTGATGGTTCCGTCCGTTTGCTTTACTTGAATGGTTCCCGACCAAGTGAAAATCCCCTCTTGGTTGGTAGGGACGGTATAAACTCCCTTTCCATCCACGACCTGCAGCGCCGTCCCGTTGACACTAATAACGGGTTCCGACTTAGAATCTGAAGCTGTTAAGAACACTTCTGCCGTGTATGGCTGCCCTTGTACAAGATAAGATGTAGGGGCTACCGCTACCGCTGCAAATTTATCCAAGTTCACCACCGCCTGATCCATCTTACCTAAAATAAGCTTCACGACATCCGATTCGGCGTTTTGCGCGTCGACTTGGATCTTCGTAAGCGTGGTCATAGCAGCAGTCAGGGGGGTGCCACTGCCGAAGTTGATATCCTCCCATTTTCGTTTGCCGTTAGCGGCCTTCTCTGGATCTTTCGCTTCCAAAGAGAATGAAACCGATTTACGGTCGTCTTCACTTAGCAACGACAATAACTTCTCACGGGTGTCGTTTATTTTATCTTTTAATGCGGCACCTCTTTTCCCATTAATCATCAGATGCGGAGCAATGTCTGCATTTTCCCGGCGCACCAAGTCACCAGTATCTTCATCATATCCTCCACCCTGTTTCTCGAACTCCTGTTTCAATTCATTAATGTAGGTCTCCAATTCCTCCACCACTGCACTTGCTTGTTTGGCCTGTTCGTAGATGGGCTTGGCCCGTTCTGGTTCTTCTTTCAATTTTGTCTGCTCAAATGCAGCAAACAACTGTTCGACAGAATTGTCGACATTGGTTTTAGATGCTTCCAGACTGTCGTTGATATTTTTAAAAGCATCTAATATGGAGTTTGGTACATTCAATGCGAGTAAGGCTAGCAATACCAAATATAGGATATTGATCATGCGTTGCCTTGGCGTCTCTCTTCCGTAAGCCATTCTTTTCCTTTTTAGTTATAAAATGATGTTCATCCGAATAAATTACACCCGTGGCTGGTTCATGGCCGTCAACATGCCGCCATATACCGTATTCAGGGCCGACAGATTTTTCGCCAACTTATTCACTTCCTCCTTAAATGCCTTCGAATCATCGAGGGATTCATTGAAGTTTTTCATGGTATGACTTAAGCTCTCGTAGAATTGATTCATAGACTGTAGGTGGGAAGCAGAATCTCGCAATTCGAGTTCGTACATCTGATTCAATGATTTCAGGTTAGTGGTTAGGTTTTCTACTTGCTGGTGGTAACCCGCTGTATCCGCGTTGGTATTGGACATGGCGACCAGATTTGCCGATGCTTTTTCAAAGGCGAGACTCAGGTTGTCAAACTTAGAGCTTGCCTGTTTCAATTTTTCTGTAAATTCCGTAGCAGCAAACGAGACATCCGATATTTGGTTGATCGCTGAAACTTTGTCGCCGAAATCCCGTAGGCCTCTTCCCAGATTTTCAATCAATGCAGGCTCTATCTGTGCATCCGCAAACATCTTATCTAATTTTTCGGTGGCCGACGGACTAACAGGTTGAGGACTGACCGCAACCGATCGCTGGGGCAATTCGCCGCGATAGTTTTCGTCTAATTCGGGGTATACGCGCTCCCAAGCCGGCTCTTTAGGCGGGGGATTGAATCCCATTAAGAAAAACAAAAAGGCTTCAACGGCTAAACCGATACCGATCATATAGTTGGCGAATGATCCTCCGATATACAATATTTTAAAGAGGACCCCAATAATAACGATACTAGCTCCCCAAGAGATAGCAACGTGTAACCATCTTGAATTGTCTTTTTTACTTACGTTCATATGATATTAATTTTAGTAGCACTTTGTTTGATTCAATATTGATCTATTGAAACGATGCAAGTACTAGCAATAAAAATACCACAATTGGGAAAGTAGTTGTTAAAATGATAACAATAGGAAGAAGGTAACGCGCCTTTTGACTACATGTGCATCCGCGCCAAAGGAGCCACATCTTGCCCGACAAATTCTTTTCGCAAGTATTTATGGTAACCAGCGATCGCAATCATAGCAGCGTTATCGGTACAGTATTCAAATTTGGGAATGAACACGTTCCAACCATACTGACTGCCCATCGTTAATAAACCTTGTCGTAAGCCCGAGTTGGCCGATACACCGCCCGCAATTGCTACATTCCGTACACCGGTTTGCTTAGCTGCTTTCTGGAGTTTGTTTAAGAGAATAGAAACAATACGTTGTTGCACCGAAGCACATATGTCGGCCATATGCTCCTTCAAAAAATCTGGGTTCTTCTTTTCTTCGGCTTGCACTAAGTATAAAATAGCCGTCTTAAGTCCAGAAAAACTGAAGTTCAATTCGGGAATCTGTGGCTCTGGCAATGTATAAGCTTTTGGATCCCCTTCCTGCGCATATTTATCAATTAACGGCCCGCCAGGATAGGGTAAGTGAAGAATTTTAGCGGTTTTATCAAAAGCTTCGCCAGCAGCGTCATCCAGCGTCTGGCCGAGCAACTCCATATCGAAATAATCTTTTACGAGCACAATCTGTGTATGTCCGCCCGATACCGTTAGACACAAGAATGGAAAACTGGGTTTTGGATCTTCTATAAAATGGGCAAGAATATGGGCTTGCATATGATTAACTTCGATCAGTGGAATCTGCCGGGCTAAGGCAAAAGATTTGGCAAAGGAGGTACCCACCAAAAGAGCGCCTAAAAGTCCTGGACCGCGCGTAAAAGCTACCGCTTCCACATCATTTTTATGTATTTTTGCCTGTTGAATGGCTTCATCCACTGTGGGAATAATATGCAGCTGATGCGCACGCGATGCTAATTCGGGTACAACCCCTCCATATTTTGCATGAATCGCTTGACTAGCAATAATATTTGATTTAATTTCACCGTCTATACAGATAGCGGCAGAAGTTTCATCACAGGAAGACTCGATAGCGAGGATAATAGCCATTGCACAATGTTTAAATAGAATACAAAAATATCAAAAAAATACTTAAAATAACGTGGATTACCCTGCTTAGCATCGTCTTGCTAACGGTAGCGGGTATTTTTTTGTTGCGTTATCCGACGGTACAGACCTACCTCAGTCAAAAAGTGGCCAACTACCTAAGTGAAGAACTCCAGGCCGATATCTCGTTAGAAAAAGTATATTTTAAACCGTTCCGTTCGTTGGAGTTACATAACTTTTTTATCAACGATCGGCAGGGTAACCGCATGCTATCGGCTAAAAGTGCCACCGCCCGCATTTCCTTAATAAAAATATGGAACAAGCAAATTGCTGTTCAACAGCTTACCTTAGACAGTGCGACGATTCATTACGAAATATACAAAGACAGTACAAATTTCAGTTTTCTGCTTGATTACTTTTCCCCTAAGAAGGAAGAAAAAAAAGAGGAAACAACCAACCTACAACTGGACTTGCAACGGGTAACCTTGCATAACAACGGTTTCCGGTTGACCGATCACCGCTTTAAACACCATAACCGAGGCGTGGATTTCAGTGATTTAGACTTGACGGCGATTTCCGGCGATTTCAAAGCGATTCGTTACAGCGACAGCACGGTGCAAGCCGATGTACGACACCTCACGTTCAAAGAAAAAAGCGGTCTCTACCTGCAGGAATTCAGCGCCAAATCTTATGTATCCAATACCACCATGGAATTTACCGATCTGGTCCTGCATACCAATCGGTCAAGCGTAGGGAATTATCTCGCTTTCCATTACGATCGCTTTGCGGACTTCTCCGACTTTATAAAAAAAGTACGGTTGGAAGGTAACCTTCATCAGGCTTACGTGGACTCCCGCGACATTGAGTTTTTTGCTCCGGCGATGGCTGGCGTACGTTTCAAAACGGATATTATACAGGCATCTGTAACGGGCACCGTTGAGCATCTCCAGGCGCGCGACGTCTACCTGAAAACCGCAACACAAACCAGTTTACGGGGTAATTTTAGCATAGACGGTTTACCCAGGATTGAACAAACAACGTTCGATTTTTCCTTAACGGATTTACAAACCTCCGCGAAAGATGTGGAAGCGCTTGTACCCGCCTTATCGAATCAGGTGAGCTTTTCACTTCCCGATCAACTTCATCGCCTAGAAACGATATCCTATCAAGGGGAGCTTCATGGCTTCTATCATCTCTTTGATGTGGACGGCACCATAAACACCGTACTGGGATCGCTGTCCACCGAAAGTAAAATTCACATAAAGCCCACTTTACAGTATGCCGGCAAAGTCCAGTCCACGTCCTTTGATCTGGGAGCGTTTATACACGTGGACGAAATAGGCACAACGGGCGTTGATCTGCAATTCGATGGGCAGGGAGGTGACGCAAAATCCGTACATTTAAGTACGCAGGGCCAATTATCCCATTTAATTTTCAAAAATCATGCTTATCGCCACGTCGATTTTGAAGGCGAGATGGTAGACCATATTTTGTTCGCTAGCGGCGAAATTGATGATAAAGATGCAGCACTGGCCTTTAATGGTGAAATAAATTGGCGAGACACGATTCCAAAATACAGCTTGAACGCGACCTTGGATCATCTTGATCTAAAAAGACTTAACCTTTACGACAGGGATAGTGTGGTGGTCAGCCAATCGAACCTGCAGGCAGAAATGCACGGAAGCTCCCTCAACTCGCTGAATGGTCAGCTTACGTCAGACCATCTGCAATTTCGAACGAGTCGCGGCGAGTTTGTGATGAACTATTTGGATTTCGAGTCGGAAGGTGACGAACAGTCCAAACAATTAACCTTAAAATCGGATGTATTGGACGGTGTTATGTCGGGCCAGATCGATTTGTCGAGCATAGGCGCTTACTTCCGATCGCTTGCCATGCGCTACGCCCCTGCAATCAATCTGGAGCAAAGTCCCTACAATCCGCAGAATTTTGATCTACATATCGATGTGAAGTCTTTTGCTCCCTTGTCAGCACTTTTCGACCCCAATTTAGCCTTAGATGATGGCGCACGGCTACGAGCAAGGTTCTCTTCCGATAACTACACGGCTAATTTCGACGCTTTTAGTCCGATAGTGACGTACAAGGGCATGAAAATCACGAACCTTGTACTCACGGAAAATGCGGACGATCGGGCATTTTCGTTAGACATCCGAGCGGATCGTTTTAGCTTTTCAGACTCGGCTTACGTAGACCAAATCGCCATCAAGAACGTACTGGCCAACGACAGCTTGAATTTCCAGATATCGTTGTCGGAAACTAATCGACCGAACTATCTTAAATTAAACGGCAACATTCATTTCGCACACAATCAACCGGCTAACATTCGGTTTGATCAATCGGAGATCGTATTAAATAAAGAGGCCTGGGAAGTAAATCAGGAAGCAGACCTACGGATTTCAAAAGGTAAGCTATACCTTCACAACCTCCATATTACTCGAGATCGGCAACAAGTTAGCTTAAATGGCATCCTTTCCAACGAAAATGATAAACTCCATGTCGCGTTTAAAGACTTCAGCCTTACTTCCTTGTCGGGCATTACGCGACCACTGGGCATAGATTTACTCGGTCAACTGAGTGGAGAAGTTCAAATTCATTCGGCGTTCGGGTCGCCTATGCTATCGGCAAATATCTCCACCACACCGATCATTTACAACAGTCTTCCGATCGGAAACCTGGAAGTGAACGCAGATTTTGACCCACAGACAGGACTGGTACAACTAAACTCTAAATTGCTGGATGTCGACGGGGATGGTATTACGCTAAGTGGCTCGTATGATTTACACGCAGAAGATGATGCCCTCGATTTAAAAGGAAGCGTCAGCCAGATGGATCTGGGGGTCGTCCAACCTTTTCTCCGAACACTTGTCTCCAATGTATATGGTACAATGAGTGGCGATGTGACAATACGCGGCACTATTTCTCGGCCCAGAATTAGCGGAACAGCCCATATTAAGGAAGCCGCATTTTTGGTCAATTATTTACAGACGCGGTATCATATCGCTGATCAATACGCCCGCATTCAGGACAACACTATTTTCTTAAAGGATTTGCAGATCAATGATATCCGAGGTACTGCCGCCAGTGCGCATGGAGAAATCAATCTCAATACCCTGAGTGATCCCTCGCTAGCTATCGAAGTGACCGCTAATAACTTCCAGATACTCAACACCAGTAGGAAAGATAACGAGCTTTTTTTCGGTACGGCATATGCGACGGGCATGTTCCGTTTTAACGGCCCCACCAGTGCGATGGTGATGGATATTGACGTCCGGCCTAACCCCAACACGGTTATTACCTTACCTTTTAACACTTCGTTAAAAGTAAGTGATAACGACTTCTTCTATTTTATCAACCCCGATTCTGCTCAACAAGCCACACCTGTTTCGAAAAAGCTCTTTCAGGGCTTAACCATGAACATGGACATCAATGTGACGCCTGATGCAGAAATTAACCTGGAAAACAATATCGGCTCGTTAACTGGCTTAGGTACGGGCGATCTTTCCTTGCGGATATCCAGTCTAGGCGACTTTGAGATGTTCGGTGATTACCATGTTATCTCGGGGAAACTCCATTTTACGGCGCAAGACCTTTTCAACAAGTTCTTTGATCTGAAAGAAGGCGGAACGATCCGTTGGGCGGGGAATCCTGCCGAAGCGATCGTGAACCTGAGTGCCACCTATCAACAACGCACATCCATTGCACCCCTTTACAACGCCGCCGGTCGCGCCGAAAATAACGACCGCATCTTAGCACAGGCCGACATGATATTGAAAGGTACCTTATCCCAGCCGGATGTCTCTTTCGACCTGAACTTTCCGCAGACGCCGTATGTCAAAGATGAACTACAAGGCTATTTGAGCGATGTGAACAACGTCAACCAACAGGCGATCAGTTTAATCGTCCGGCGTAGCTTCACGCCAGCATCGACGCAGGAGTTCGGAAGAGAAGTGAATAACACCCTACTGTCTGCGGGGACGGAGATCGCATTTAACCAGCTGAACAGCATTATCTCGCAATCGCTCAATATGCACTTCTTAGACCTCAATATCCGTTCGTTTAACGATGCTTCTGCTTCCTTGCGCTTTTTCGACGACCGTTTGATCTTTACGGGAGGAGTCACCGACCGCAGTAAAAATCAACTGAACGACCTGATGCTGTTCTCCGACCAGATCGCTACGGACGCCGAAGTCACGTTTCGACTACGCCAAGACGGCAATCTCGTATTGAGAGCCTATAACCGGCTCAATACCCGAAACTTCTTATTTACACCGTATAGCGACTACATCAGCGCCGTGGGCCTCGTTTACCGGCAGGAATTCAACTCCCTGTCCGAATTTTGGCGAAAGCTCTGGATCTGGAATGAACGTAAAAAGCGGGAAGAGGATTAACCTTCCAACAACATCTGCACCAAACTCTCCCACTCCGCTTGCAGTGTACCTTGGTATTCCGGCTGTTTTGCACGATTGTACCAATACCCGGCATTCCATAAATCTCCTTCGACACGGTGCAGGTAAGCATGCACATGTGCCGAGGTACGATCTTCCAGATGATCAATCAAGTTATGGGCGGTCTGCCAATCCCCTTTTGCATCGTACCAAAGCGCTTGAAGGTGTACCGATAAATTTTGAGGAGGTAGCTCTCCGGAGAATGTCTGTTTAAAATCTTCGAATGTCATCCTATCATGCTTTAAACTTACTGGCCAATGCCGCTAATTTACTCGCCATATCGGTTTCCGGTGCTTTTGCTTTCCGCTGGTTGTCCGAACGTTTGCGCGGAGCTGGCTTTTCGTCCGATTTCATAGAAAGCCCGATACGGTTCCGTTTTTCGTCAATCTCGGTTACCGTTACCATAACATGTTGTTGTACCTTCACGACCTCATTCGGATCGGACACAAAACGATTAGCCAACTGGCTGAGGTGCACCAAGCCATCTTGATGCACACCGATATCGACAAATGCGCCAAAATTAGTAATGTTGGTCACGATACCCGGCAATTTCATACCAATGCGTAAATCGCTGATACTGTTCACGCCATCGGTAAACTTAAATTCTTCAAACTGTTCCCGTGGATCACGCCCTGGTTTAGACAACTCCGCGATAATATCATTTAATGTCGGGAGTCCAACTTCTTCCGAGACATATTTCTTCAAATCGATCTGCTTGCGCAAATCAGCATCGGTTAACAAATCCGAAATCGCTGCCTGGTGATCTTTGGCCATTTGCTCCACGAGCGCATAACGTTCGGGATGGACAGCCGAAGCATCTAATGGATGTTCGCCGTGGCGGATACGAAGGAAACCTGCCGCTTGTTCAAAAGCCTTATCGCCTAAACGAGGCACCTTCTTTAATTCTTTTCTAGATTTAAAGGGTCCATTGGCTATCCGATAGTTAACGATCTGCTGGGCAAGCGATGGCCCCAATCCAGACACATAGGCTAAAATTTGCTTCGATGCGGTGTTGAGTTCTACACCTACCGCGTTTACACAAGAAATTACCGTATCGTCCAACGAAGTTTGCAATTTGTTTTGATCCACGTCGTGCTGGTATTGCCCTACACCAATCGATTTGGGATCTATTTTCACCAGTTCGGCCAAGGGATCCATCAAGCGCCTACCGATCGACACGGCGCCACGAACGGTTATATCGTAGTCCGGAAACTCTTCTCGTGCAACTTCGGACGCCGAGTAAATCGAAGCGCCAGATTCATTGACCATTACCACCGTAACATTGGCTAATCCTAACTGACGTACGAACGCTTCTGTTTCGCGTCCCGCGGTACCATTACCAACCGCTATCGCTTCTACTTCGTAGCGTTTTACCAAGAGTTCGATCGTTTTTGCGGCTTCTGCTTGTCCACCCGCACCGTTATGGGGGAATATGGTCGTGTTTTCCAACAACGCTCCTTGCGCATCCAGTACCACCGTTTTGCATCCCGTCCGGAAGCCCGGATCGATTGCCAACAACCGCTTTTGTCCGAGCGGTGCCGCTAGTAATAATTGACGGACGTTATCGGCAAATACGCGAATGGCTTCCTCGTCTGCTTTTTGACGGGTAAGTACGCGAACCTCTGTCTCCATCGAGGGTTTTAAGAGTCTTTTATAGCTGTCTTGCAAAGCGATTTGCACATGTGCGGCAGCTTCGTTTGCGGCACGCACATATATTTTTTCAAGACTAGAAAGCACGCTTTCTTCGTCCACGGCGATATCGAGGTAGAGCATTTCTTCTTTTTCGCCCCTGCGCATTGCTAACACGCGGTGAGAAGGAGCGTCTTTGAGGGGCTCCGACCATTCAAAATAGTCTTTATACTTGAGTGCGGCTTCTTCCTTGCCCGGCGCAACACGCGAAACAAATGAGCCTTTCTCTAGAAATATCTTCCGCGTACTTGCCCGGACTTCTGCGTCCTCGGCAATCTGCTCTGCAATAATATCCCGGGCACCTGCTAAGGCTTCCTCCACTGATTTTACGCCTTTCTCTTCGTCAATAAATGCTTGAGCTTCGTCCTGCACATCCATTTTTTCTTGCGATAGCAACTTATCTGCAAGCGGCTGCAGTCCTTTTTCCCTAGCCATCGATGCACGGGTTTTACGCTTAGGCTTGAACGGGAGATAGATATCTTCCAAAATGGCCATAGTCTCCGCTTCCTGAATCTGCTGTTCCAATTCCGGAGTCAATTTCCCTTGCTCGGTAATCGATTTCACAATAGCCTCGCGGCGTTTATCCAGATCGCGTAATTGTTGTATACGGTCACGGATCGTGGTGATTTGCACTTCATCCAGACTACCGGTCATCTCTTTACGATAGCGGGCAATAAATGGAACCGTTGCACCCTCGTCCAATAAACCGATGGTAGTGGTTACCTGACGGCTATTTACCCCCAATTCTTGCGAAAGAATAATTTCGTATGCCATGTTTTAAATAAAGTAAAAAAGAAAGCTGTAGGCGTTTACCGACAGCTTGTATAGTGGATATTATTGAATTATAAATTAGCTATTTTTAGGCTGCTCCTTGTCGGTAGCCGTCGTATTATTTGGTGTAGGTTCTCCTGGTGATGTCTCTGCATCGTTATCTTCGGGTGCGAAATGGTCATCGTACCCATAGGTGTAATGCTGATCGTCTGAAGCGGGGCGATCGCCACGCTGATGTTGCACGCTATGCTCGGGCGTCGTGAATGTCGGAAACGCTTTTTTGGTTTCCTCTTCCGAGGCTGCGCCCTCGTTGCTTGCTGATTCTTGCTGATTAATCTGTTCCGAGATGGTCTCGGATTTTGTTTTAGCGGAAGGTGCATCGTCTACCGTAACATCCAGATCCTTCTCAAAATTATTAATCTGATCGGAAATCTCCCGTTTTATACCGTCCGATGCATCTTTAAATTCACGTATCCCGCGGCCTAAGCCTCTAGCCAATTCTGGCAATTTCTTCCCACCAAACAACAGCAAAATGACGATCACAATCAACACCATTTCCTGTGTTCCAATATTCAAGAATCCTAAAGTCATGCTATCCTTCTCCTTTTAATCTTTCTTTACAAGCAACTAAGGTAAGTCTTTTTACTTTTTTAACCTCAAAAAAAAGCAACAAAAAAATTGACCGTAAAAAACCACTAACTTTGGCTTCTTCAAATACTATGTTACAGCATTACTACAAACAAAATAAACATTTTTATTGGAGTGCTTTTGCGCTTTCAGGCCCTATTATTATTTCACAGTTCGGGCATACGCTGGTGCAAACCATGGACACCATTGTAGTAGGCAAGTTTGCCGGAACGATTCCGCTAGCAGCCGTTTCGTTGGTGCATTCGGTCTTTATTGTGGTCATGGTGATTGGCCTGGGTATTTCCTACGGGTTAACCCCACTCGTTGCTCAAGCTAACGGCAAAGGCGACAAAGAAGCTTGTGGCAAGTTGTTGTCCAGTAGTCTCTGGTTGAATGTGGCTACTGCTGTTGTGCTATTCGGGCTGGTCAGCTTCGGCTCGACGTACGCAATGGAACATCTGGATCAAGACCCTCAAGTGGTAGAAACGGCCAAACCTTATCTATTGGTATTGACGTTTTCCATTATCCCCTTGATGGCGTTTAACACGTTCAAACAATTTGCGGAGGGGCTCGGCTTTACGCGACAGGCCATGAACATCACGATCTGGGGTAATGTACTGAATGTGGTCTTGGCCATTGTCTTTGTAAAAGGTATGTTCGGGATCCAACCGATGGGCATCGTAGGCGTGGGATATGCTACGTTAATTGACCGTGTTTTGATGATGCTGGCGATGTCATTTTATGTCTTACGCTCCAAACGGTTCAGTCTATACACAAAGGCATTTTCCTTTTTTCACGCGGAGCTTTCGCGAATCAAGGGCATTTTTAAAATCGGCGCCCCGATGGCGATGCAATATGTATTTGAGGTAGGGTCCTTTGCGGCGGCATCTCTTATTGCCGGAAAGATCGGCGCGGTGGAACAGGCCAGCCATCAGGTGGCTATTACTTTGGCTGCTATGACCTATATGATGGCCAGTGGTATCGCTTCTGCGGCAACGATTAAGACCGGTCATAGTTATGGCCGACGCAACATGTTCCGCGTAAAAAAGTTTGCAACGGTATCCTATCATCTGGTGATCGTCTTTATGCTCATCTGTGCGGTGATCTTTGCCGTCTTTAACCAATATTTACCGCGAATAATCAGTGATGACCCATCCGTGATCCATATCTCGGCGCAGCTCCTCATTATCGCTGGGCTGTTCCAATTGTTTGACGGCACGCAAGTTGTCGGATTGGGCGTTCTGCGCGGAATGGGCGATGTCAATATTCCGACACTAATTACGTTTATTGCCTACTGGATTGTCGGCATCCCGGCGGCATATGTTTTGGGCGTTTACCTCAACATCGGCGTGCAAGGCGTATGGTATGGGCTTTCACTCGGATTGCTCACCTCTTCGATACTCTTGTATTTCCGCTATCGTGCCATAATCCGGCAGCGGATGGATCGGTTTGGGTAAATCATTCTTTTAACACCATGAGCCG
The DNA here is from genome assembly GCF_020687765.1 of Sphingobacterium sp. FBM7-1. Classification (GTDB taxonomy): domain Bacteria; phylum Bacteroidota; class Bacteroidia; order Sphingobacteriales; family Sphingobacteriaceae; genus Sphingobacterium. Next base: position 984,870 of record NZ_JAJEWJ010000001.1, read on the forward strand.
ATTGAAGCTTTTATTCGGCTCATTCACCAATCTTTCAAAAACGTGGTGCATTGGCAATCGGAAATACACCTCCCAAACGGAAGCGTTTCATTTACTGATTATCCGAAAATACAGCCTTCCTGCTCATTTTTCATAAGAAGGACCATCATCCAGCTTGTTATTTTACACAAAGAACAAGTGATTTTGAACCGATAACTAATTAATTCTCTTTTTGGCGTAGCTCATTTGGTCCATAAACTAGCGTCGCTATCTTGCGAACTAGCTTCCGCGCCGAAACGGTGAGCTCGTTTGCGCATTTAAAGAATTGATTTCACCGGCAAACTACCTGTTTGTCTCAAACAGCTATCTTTTCTAGCGGAACAACTACCTTTCCTGCTGACGAAGATTATTGTTTGGCGTGACTAATTACTTTGCCGACTCGCGTAATGATCTGTTTTTACGAGCGAACTACCTCGCCAAGTAGAATAATGACTTACTTTTGTCGAGGACCTACTTGTTTTCGAAAAACACTTACTTATTTTACAAAAACAGTTAGGTGTTTTTGGCGCCGTTTTTTCTCCTGAGCTCGATCTAAAACGGCCTTAAACCTACAAAGAACCAAGTTTTTCAGCTGTAAATCAGCTCAAATAGCACTTTATAAAGGTGTAGATTTGAGCCAAAACTTTTTTTGGGGATCCCTAAATTTGGCGAAAATCTACACCTTTTCTCTATTTTTTTCCGTATCGATTTCCGGTACGCGCAACAGGAATAGATGAATTTGACAACGAGTTGCTTTAAATAGCTTTAAAACAAATTATCTACAAACACGTTTTATTATAAGAAACTAAAACAAAATGTGATATGGACAAATTGAAAAAATTCGATTTAATGGCAAAAATTGTCAGAGAACTGGAAGACGTACGAAATAGTCAGCAGGCTGTTTTAGAAAAGATAGGCAAGATTGAAGTGGACAATATCGAGTTGGGCGATAAAATTATCGAATCCAAAATTCCAGACATCTATCAACGTACGGCAGATAATGCGGATGCCATACGGGAGATTCTGGAGTCCTTCCAAGAGAAGACGGACGAATACAGTGATAAAAACAATATTGACAAATTACGGGAGCAAGACGCGATTAACAATATCAAGTAATGAAAAGGGCGTGTATTTTACACGCCCTTTTTTATAATTTAAATCTCTCGATTTGTATCCCAGTTTTCTAAATAATCGGCCACACGCTTCAAGAACGTTCCGCCTAATGCTCCGTCGATAATTCGATGATCGTAGGACATCGACAAGTACATCATGTGACGAATTGCAATGACATCGCCCTGCTCGGTTTCTAACACGGCTGGCTTTTTCTTAATGGTGCCCACAGCTAAAATAGCCGCTTGGGGTTGGTTGATAATAGGAACCCCCATGATATTACCGAAAGCACCGATATTGGTAAACGTAAATGTACCTCCTTGCGTATCATCTGGTTTTAGCCGGTTCTGCCGACTCCGATTTGCCAGGTCGTTGACCGTTTTACTAAGCCCTACCAAACTTAATTGATCGGCGTTTTTGATGACCGGCACGATGAGGTTACCTGACGGCAATGCGGCGGCCATACCGATATTAATATTTTTCCGTTTGATGATATGATTTCCGTCTACGGAAACGTTAACCATCGGAAAATCACGTAGCGCTTTGCTGATCGCCTCAATGAAAATTGGTGTGAAGGTGATGTTTTCGCCTTCCCGGTTTTTATAGCTATCTTTTATTTTGTTTCTCCAATTCACCAGGTTGGTGACGTCGGCTTCGACAAAAGAGGCCACGTGCGGTGACGTTTTAACGCTGTGAACCATGTGATCCGCTATAATTCTGCGCATACGATCCATCTCCACGATTTCATCACCGGGTGTCGTTATCTTCGGGGCTTCTGCCGCTTGCGAGCTCGACGAAGGGCTTTCCACTTGTTGAACCTGTTCTTTGTCTGGCTGAGACACAGGTTCGCTGGATGCCCTTACGGATTCTTTATCGGTGCGTTTTTCGATATACGCTAAAATATCCTGTTTTGTAACCCTTCCTTCGGCTCCCGTACCGGATATACTATCCAGCTCCGCTTGGCTAAGCCCTTCTTCTTGCGCAATATTCTTGACTAAAGGAGAATAAAAGCGAAGTCCGGAGTGTATAACGGTTTTATCTTGTGGCTCGCGGTTCAAAAGTTCTGTGCCCGGAATACCAACTATAGCATCTTCTGGTGAGGCCGTATCCGTATTGGTTTCCGTTGGGGGGATGGAAGCTTTTTCCTCCGCTTCTTCAGATCCAGAATCCTCTTCCGCTATGTCATTTTCAACTTCGATCCAAGCAATCACGTCGCCCACTTGTGCAACCTGACCCTCTTCAAAAAGGGTTTTGGTAAGCTTCCCCATCACCGGAGAAGGAACGTCGGAATCTACTTTATCGGTCGCTATTTCTACAATCGGATCATCCTCCTCTACCAAATCTCCAATGGCCTTCACCCATTTTGTTATGGTCGCCTCGGAGACACTTTCTCCCATTCTGGGAAGCACCACTTTATATATACCCATATTGATCTAAGTTCGTTGAATGATTTACTAAATTAACATTTAATCTAACAAATCTGATTAAACAAAACATAATATTTTATACGGAGACAAATTTAGAATTTTATTTCAGCATATCCCAAAACATCGTCAATCCGGCTGCTACTGAACGTTCGATATTAATCGCTCTATCGTTTTTAAAGTAGAACGTCTGGGTTCGTGTTTCGGATTTTCCGGCCACGGCGATACATACGGTGCCCACCGGCTTTGTCTCGGTTCCGCCATCCGGACCAGCAATACCGCTTGTAGCAATAGCATAATCCGTTCCAAACACCCGCCGCGCGCCTTCGGCCATTTCGCGAACAGTAGGTTCACTCACGGCACCATACTGGACGAGTGTATCTGATGAAACGCCCAATACATCCATCTTGGCTTGGTTGGAATACACCACGGCAGCCCCTTGAAACATTTGGCTAGCCCCGGGAACGGCTGTAATCTGGGCAGAAATCGTTCCTCCTGTGCAGCTTTCGGCCGTGGCAAGTGTCACACCTGCTGCGCTACACGTATGCACCAAGACTTCCTCGAACGATCGGTTATCTAAGGAAACTACGTGGTCTTTTACACGCTTTACAACCTGATCCTTCAGATCCTCGACGGCACTCGTCAGTGCTTCCAAATCCTCCCCTTCACCGGTAAAACGCAAACGCACCATGCCTATTCTCGGCAGGTAAGCCAATGTAATATGGTCTGGAAAAGTGTCTTCAATGTCCGCAATTTGTTGTGCCAGATGGGATTCACCGATCCCGACCGTCAATAAATAACTATTGTAGATATAGGTATCACTTTTATAGGTATCGCGCAACATAGGCAAGACGCGGTTTTCCATCAAGAACTTCATCTCAAAGGGCACGCCCGGCAAAAAAGCAAAAAATTTACCGTCCCGGCTGACCGCCATACCCGGTGCAGTACCAACATCGTTAAACAGCACCGTGCTATTCGCTAGCACATCGGCTTGCCCCTTATTCATCGCAGGCATCACGCGCCCTGCTTTACGATGGAAAATAGCTTCTACATGCGCCAATACTGCCTCATCGCGTACAAGCGTTGTCCCAAAATAAGCCGCTACAGTCGCTTTGCTTATATCATCTCGCGTTGGCCCCAACCCACCCGTCATAATAACTACATCCGCACGCGCTTCCGCGTGCCGCAACGCCTCCTGTATAGCATCAGACTTATCCGATATAGAAGTGATATGCATGACAGGGATATGCAACTCCCCTAAACGCTTCGCAATCCAAGCCGAATTCGTATCGACCACCTGTCCGTTTAATAACTCATCTCCTATTGTAATAATTTCTGCTTTCATGCTTTTATAATATTAACACGCTATATAGATAATACACCTATACATAATTAATAAGCTATACAAGTAAATACGCTATACAGTTAACACGTTGTACAAATAATACGCTGTACAATAAAACACCATAAATTTAATACGCTATACAGTTAACCCGTTGTACAAATAATACACGATACATAATTAATAAACTATACAAAATGCACAACCCCCTATTAACACCCAAATGTGGCATCCGGATATTTGAGGTATGAAGAAATCCATCCTTAGTACGATCCCTTATCTCAAATATCCGAAGCCACGAGGTTTATGAACCTGTGTTTATTTCGGTGTTCATGAGCTCCCTCCGGTCGGTTTCGGTTCTTTTTCACGGAGAAAAAGAAAAACTACCGATTACTATACAAAATGCACCACCCCCTATTAACACCTAAATGTGGCATCCGGATATTTGAGGTATGAAGAAATCCATCCTTAGTACGATCCCCTATCTCAAATATCCGAAGCCACGAGTTTTTTTGTTTCTTTTTTTAAGGCAAAAAAAGAAAAACTATCGATAACTATAATGACTTTCCCGCTTCGTCAGTTTCAAGTCTTGCAAAATAGACGCTTTGGCTCGAATGGTAATGTTATAACTTTTGTATTGCCCGAATGGCGTCCAGCCGACCGACATATCCCAACAATGCAAATCACGATAGATACTGAATCGGGTCAGGGAAACGGCTTTTTGCCGGAGATCGTAGCCGGTGTTAAACTGTATTTTCCATTTGGGCGTTACGTTTAGGTCTCCGTTTATATTAACCGTAGCGGTAAGATTATTCATCATTCGCCGTTCCGAAGAATTCCAGGACTTATTGTAGTTCATACTGAATGAGCCATTTAGGTTCCAGGGAATATTAAAGTCGACGAAAGCATTTGGATTGGTACTGATACGGGCCAAGGCATCTGCCTGTTCCGCGGTCATGTTGGGCATCTGATTACGAAGCGAGTCGAGGTTATTGTTTCTACTCTTATTGGCATTCGGGTTCAGGCTATAGTCAAAAGACAAACCGAAATTGGTAAGACGCGCTAAGCTTCCATCTTGAATAGCAAACCGATCGATACGCCGCCCTGTTTCTTGGTCGACCATATAAGGATCGAACGTACCGTTAAAGTTTAAGTTTATCTTTTCTTTGAACAAGGATGTACGCCCCGAGAAACTAATGGTTGAAAGTTTCAACGAGTCTGCCATGAAGTTATAGTTTCCGCTAAAGGTCAAACCTTGCAGAATTTTCACTTTCCGAAAGGCCTCATTGCCGGTGGTATCGTTATTGTTTCGGACTTTAGCTTCGATATTATTATCGACCGAGAAACCAATACCCATCGATTTGCCTGCTCCCGGACCTCCAAAGATACCTCCTTCGAAGATGGAATATCGTTCGTTTACGCCGTTATCGTTGACAAAGTCCCGGTAAAACCCGAAACTAGGGTCTGAGAAATCAGGTCGGTAATTGATATTGACGGATGGTGTGACGACATGTCGGATGGCTTCTACTTTCCCCATTTTGGGATACATTCCGTAAATCTTTGTGGAAAGACCGGCAGACATGGAATAGTCGTAAGCACGTTCAAATCCACTCACCGTATCCCGTGTTGCAGAGAAACCATTGACTTCGTTTACGAGGCGCTTGCGTACACTTTGCAGATACCACCGTTCGGTATAGTTAACCGAGGTATTAAACTGAAAATACTTAAATGCGTTTAAACTTAAACTAATGGGGATGCTGTGCTGAAAGCCGTTGGTAAAATCGTTTAGCGCTGCTTTCTTAAAAAGCAAGGAATCTGCGGTAGAAATGGTATTCCGACCTTGCAAGCTGTATCCTACGGTAATCCGCTGGTACCATTTCTGATCCCCTACCCGGTCTTTAGAATCAAAGGGGTTAAACGTAGACACGTTTAAACTGAAAGACGGCAATTCCAGGTTCACTTGCCCAGATGCCATATCTTGCCGATGGCTCATGTTGGCGGTAAAATTCACCTTCCCGTCTGCAAATACTTTTCCATAGGCGATCGAAGAAGACATATTGTTCCGGGTTAAATCTTCGATCGAGTTTTGTTGGTTAAAGCCCGTATTTCGGAAATAAGAGCTGGTACCAAAGTTGACCGAAGCGGAGAACGAAGTTCCCGGATTGGCTTCTTGTCGTTGGCTATGGTTCCAGGTTACGTTAAAATCTCGGTTCACGCCGTAATTTTCGGTTCCTTCCACGCCCGAGGGGGTGGACGCATAGCGGATGTTAAAACCACCGCTGAACTTGTAATTCACTAAATAATTTGTACGGATACTCGCTTCCCATGCGCCTTTGGAATATAAACTCCCTCTGATTTCCGAATCCCAGTAATCGTTAAATGCTAAGTACCATCCCATATCGCGGATCGAAAAGCCGCGGGTAGCATCCTCTCCAAAAGACGGGAACAAGAGGCCGGAAGATCGCTTATTATTCTTGGGAAAAAAACCAAAAGGAACGGCAACAAACTTGATCGGAATATTTTCTACGACGAGATACGCGGGGCCAACAATAATATGATTTTTCGCCAAAAGCCCTTTCGTAAATTGGATACCAAAGTGTGTGTGGGGGAAAGGTAGGTTACAGGTACTATACATGCCCGTCTGCAGCGAGAGCTCATCGTACAGGTTTTTACGAACCACCCGTGCTTGTATATAGGCGCCGTCTTCTTCGGTCATAATGCCGAAGGTATTCCCCTCGCGCGTTTTGTAGTCATACACCAAGGAGTCGACCGATTTGGGGCTTTCCCCAGGAAATATAACCACCGGACGACCGATGTACTTCCCGTTGTGATCGGATACCCCGCTTGCAAACAATTGGTTGGTATTCCTGTCTAGCCGGATGTAATCGGCTGCAAGTTCAAAATCTTGATATTTAACTTTCGCCCCGTTATATAAGTGAAGGATATTCTTACTGACCTCATTCCAGGAGGAATCGTTTGCCACAATGGTCACCATCGTTTCTAACCCGCTGTCATCTTCCATCATGACGGTATCCTGCCCTTGTGTTTCTTTTAAATGATTTCGGGTCGTGTCCGACAAATTGGTTAAACTATCGAGGCCGGCAGTATCGGGCAGATTTTTAATACTGTCTGCAACAATTAATGTGGTATCTTTTGCGTTTAATGAAGTAGCTTTTGAAGACGGATCGACCTGTGCATTGGAAGCCGAAATGGCCACAAACAGGGTTAATAGGCTACAGAAAAAACAAGTTAACGTCTTCAATGTGAATTATGAATGCTATTTTTGTGTGTATTTAAAACTACCTGTCGGCAAAAATAGGCAAAAAAGATTTAGAAAGCACGACAGACAAACGTTAATAAAAAATAATTTCAAGTACTTTTGTACGATATTTTAAACGAAAATATATAAGGATATAATACACATGATCAGAAATTTAAATGTAAAAAAGCTGACCGTATTTGTTGCTACGATTTTTACGTTAACATTCACTACCTCTTCTGTTACACCAAACGCTTCTTCCGAACCGGCTATACCGCTGAAACCGACAGCCGTCAGTCAACCCGTCCGCACCATCGTATTGGATCCCGGACATGGTGGAAAAGATGCCGGCGCGCGGGGTTTGCGGGCAAATGAAAAGGATATTGTTCTCGAAGTTGCCTTAAAATTGGGCAAAAAAATAGAAAAAGAACTGCCTGGGGTAAGGGTGATCTATACGCGAAAAACCGATGTATTTATACCTTTATATGAACGTCCGGCGGTAGCCAACAAAAACAAAGCGGATCTTTTTATCTCGATCCACTGTAATGCAGCAGCTACGCGCCGCTCTCCTGCTAGAGGGACCGAAACGTTGGTTTGTGGATATAGTAGATTGGGGCAACAGGACGCGGCTATCCGGGAGAATGCTTCCATTTTATTAGAGGATAATTACGAAGAAAACTATGGGGGCTTTGACCCGAAAGATCCCTCCAGTATGATTGTTTTCCAGTTGATGAAAAACCAGTACCGTAGAGAGAGTATTAAGTTAGCTTCGCTTATGCAGGATAAGTTTTCGACCTCTCGACGCCCCGACCGCGGTGTAAAGGAGCAGTCTCTGGCTGTACTTTCCACGGCTGGAATGCCGGCGGTATTAACGGAGCTGGGTTTCATGAGCAACTCGACGGAAGAAAACTACATGCTTTCTACGGCTGGGCAAAACGAAATCATCCAGAACTTATTTGACGCAATAAAAACGTACAAAACCGCAGCGGAACGATAAACATTTGTTAAATTCGTTTGTTGTTAAACGTACAATGGTTTTATTTTATCCTAGCTAGACATATTTTGAAGATTTCAAACGAAACGAAAGTCGGTATCATCACCGTGGTTGCACTTGCCCTATTGTTTATAGGCTATAACTTCTTAAAAGGAAACGATGTTTTTTCCAGTGAACATGAGTTTTACACGGATTATGATAATGTGGATGGCTTAACCATATCGAAACCTGTTGTTGTCAACGGTTACCAAATTGGCCGTGTTTCGGGCATGCAGCTTTTACCAAATGGCAAAATCCGTACGCACTTCAAAATTAAAAATGAATTCGACATACCTTCCAATACGGTTGCACGAATTGTAAGCGCTGACTTATTGGGAAGCAAAGCTATTGTGTTCGAATTGGGAAATAGCACCACCTTAGCCAAAAGCGGCGACCCGCTTCTGTCCGATGTACAGGCAAATTTATTGGAAAAGGTAGAGCCGTTACAAGCGAAAGTCGAGAATCTCGTGGTTAAACTGGACTCCGTCTTGTCGGCGGTAAATACGGCACTGGATAAAGAATTTCAGCGTGATTTTAAAAGCAGTTTACACAGCATTTCTGTTTCGCTAAAGAATATAGAGACGATTACGAATGATGTCGAAGGGCTGATGGGATCGGAAAAGATCCGGATGTCCAGGATTATGCAGAATCTGGAATCCATTACCAATAACTTCCACCGGAATAATGGCAAAATCAATAATATTCTAACGAATCTCGATAGTTTATCGGATGACTTGGCTAAAACGGAAATCAAAGCGACCATCGATAATGCTACGCAAGTAATGAAAAATGTAGAAGTCATTACGACGAGAATTAACAATGGTGAAGGTTCAATTGGCTTATTGCTAAACGACGATAAACTTTATCACAACCTCAACAATGCATCCGAAAGCCTCGACAATTTAATTAAAGATGTAGAGGAGCGCCCGGGAAGGTATATACGCCTCAGTATTTTCGGAAAAAAAGATACGCCATAAATATTATAGCGTCTCTTTTAACCAGCCGAAAAACTCACGCTGCCACACGAATGCGTTGTGACCGGACAACACCCAATGATTTTCTTCGGGAAGATAAACCAGCCGGCTTTTGATATTTTTCAATTGGGCGGCTTGGAAGGCGGCTAAACCCTGCCCTATCGGCACGCGATAATCTTTCCCACCTTGAAAAATCAGGATAGGCACATTCCATTTATCGACGTGGGTAATGGGATTAAAATCGGTGTAGGTTTTTACATTATTTTTATCCCAATAGGGGCCGCCTAAATCGTGATTTGCAAAAAACAATTCTTCGGTGGTCCCGTACCAAGAAGTCATATCAAACAATCCGCAGTGCGAAATAAAGGATTTGAACCGACCTTCATGGACACCGGCCAACATAAACACGGAATAGCCTCCATAACTCGCACCTATAGCACCGATCCGCTCCTGATCGACATAAGGCTCGGTAGCGAAATCATCAATGGCAGACAGATAATCCCGGATGGGCTGACCGCCCCAGTCTTTCGATATGTCTTCGTTCCACTTGACGCCCCAACCCGGCATCCCCCTTCGGTTGGGTAGAATAACGATATAGCCTTGGGATGCCATCAACTGGAAATTCCAACGATACGAATACGCTTGGGTAGTAGGTGATTGTGGTCCGCCTTGACAAAACAACAGGGTGGGATATTTTTTGGCGGGGTCAAAGTTAGGTGGGTAGATCACCCAGGAAAACAAATCGGCACCATCTGATGCTTTGGTAAATCGTCCTGCTACTTTTGTTTCTGCTAAACGATTATAATGATTATCGTTTACGCCGGTAATCGCGGTTAGCGTTTTCTTTTTCAAGTCATACCGGTAGATTTCGGTGGCACGTGTTAGGGTGGTAGAGGTGACAATTAAGTTTCCATCGACCTCCCCTACTATGCCCGTTATGTCAAACTGTCCTTCACTGATCTGCGTTATACGAGGCAGGGTATTTCCGGCAATAGCTTGCTTCCATTCCACTTCAAATAACTGTACGGTACCACGAACGGGAGCCGTAAAATATATTTTTCTTCCGTCTTTACTCCATCGATAGCTGCTTACCGTACCATCCCAATGGGCAGTTAAATTTTTGCGTTGTGTTGTTTTTTTGTCGAATAGTACAATGTCATTCTTATCCGCCTCGTAACCATCGCTACGCATACTTAACCAGGCTAACTGCCGACCGCTCGGACTATATGCAGGGTTGGTATCATACCCGGCCATACCTTCGGTGATGTTCGTCGTTGTTTTACTGCGCAGATCGTATCGATATATATCGGTATTTGTACTGGAAGCATATGCCTTGCCGAAGCGCTTCTTACAGACGTAAAGCACAGCCTTACTATCAGGCGTCCAGACAAAATCTTCTGCTCCTCCGAAAGGTGCCTGCGGACTATAAAATGGTTCACCTTCCAAAAGATCGATCGGCGTTCCAATTTTCCCATCATCATAAGTAGCGATAAAGGGATGGTTAAAACGCCCGTCGTTAAAGGTATCCCAATGTCGGTAGTCTAAGTCATCATATATATACACATCTGATTTGGGCAGGTCGCTATATTTATCGGTGCTGTGGTACGGATGAATGAGCACTGTCCGGCTAAAAAGGATGTGTTTGCTATCTGGGGATAGTTTAACATTTTCTAAACCACCTGCTATGTCGGTCAATTGTTTTGCTTCGCCACCCGCTAAGGGTTGTGACCATAACTGGCCCTGGTATACATATATAACCTCCCCCTGTTCGGTGATCTGTACAACCGACTCTCCGCCTTCTTTTTGCGTAAGCTGGATCGGTTTACCTCCTTGGCTCGGCATGACAAAGAGATTTTTTTCCGATTTGTTCTCCTTAAACGTGTAATTGGAAATGCCGTAAACTAACCAACGTCCATCGGGCGACAGGCCTTCTGCAGATACACGCCCCAATTCCCATAAGGTTTCGGGGGTCATTATTTCTTTTTTCAAATGATATACTTTATTTGTTGTCACCGGTCTCTTTACCCGCATATTGGACTGCTCTTGTCCGAAGGACAGGGTACTGGTCAATATAGCACAGGCTAAAATTGCTCTTTTATCCATAGGATTTGCTCATTTATTGCCGCAAGATAGGAAATGTAACATCCATTTAAAAACGGAACATGAAGGGTATTAGCACTCCTAGAAGTTTTTGAAAAATAAATTAAAAAAATACTTGCAGAATTACATTCCCGTCACTATCTTTGTGCCACAATAAAAGTCCTAATAACTGCGGAAGTGGCGTAATTGGTAGCCGCACCAGACTTAGGATCTGGCGCCGCAAGGCGTGGGGGTTCGAGTCCCTTCTTCCGCACTTGATGTCCTCCCGAACTTAATAAACTCGGGAGGATTTTTTTTGTAAAATGCGTAAAAGCGAAACGAGAGTATGAATATTTCACATCAAACAGTTGACGACGTCAATGCGACCATCAAGGTTGAACTAGCACCCGAGGATTATAACCCTACGGTAGATAAAGCTATCAAAGAACAGGCTAAAAAAGCAAAATTGCCCGGTTTCCGGCCAGGTATGGTTCCTCCGGGACATATTAGACGCACGTATGGAAAATCCATTTTATTCGACGAGATCAATAAACTGGTTAACGATAAAATTTCCGAATATATCGGTGAAAATAAACTGGAAGTATTAGGCCAGCCTCTTCCGCTTGAAAGCGATGCTGACGCACAATATAACTGGGATTTTAACGATACATTCTCTTTTACATACGAGATCGGAATCGCTCCAGCATTCGAAACACCTTTTTCGGCAGAAACGCCTTTTACGGTTTACGACATTAAAGCGGATGACGAAACTTTAGCGGAACGGGTGAAAAATCTTCGTCGCAGCTATGGTAAAATGACTAATCCAGAAGTTTCCGAGGATGGTGATGTGCTCTATGCGACGCTAAAACAAAGCAAAGAGGAAGGTATCGAAAAAACAACTTCGGTACGTACAGATATCATCGAGGATGCGAAAATCAAAAAGTCTTTAATAGGTCTGAAAGCTGATGATGTTGCTAAAATCGATGTTAAAAAAGCCTTTAAAGTAGCTGATCTTGCACGGATCCTTGGTGTTACGGAAGATGAAGCTGCAAATTTAGATGTTACAAAATTTGAGTTGACGGTGAAGAATATCAACCGTTTGGAAGAAGCTGACCTCAACCAAGAGTTTTTCGACAAGTTATTCCCTGCGGGTGAGGTAACGACGACTGAAGCGTTTGAAGCTAAGGTGAAAGAAGAAGTCGAAAATCTTTTTAAACAAAACGCTGACCAGAAGTTACGTAACGACATGTATACGTATGGTATGGAGAAAGTGGAAGTGAATTTCCCGGAGACGTTTTTGAAAAAATGGTTGAAAGCTACTAATCCTAATATTTCTGACGAAGAGCTGGAAGAAGGCTTTGCGGACTTTGTGAGCAACTTAAAATGGACAATCATTGAAAACCGCATCGTTACTGCAAATGAATTGGAAGTTAAATACGACGAAGTGATTAACCTAGCAAAAGAACGTATCTATGCGCAAATTAAGATGTACAACGTCAATGATGAGCCTACAGATGAGCAGCTGGGACAATATGCTTTGCAATTATTGCAGGACCGCGAGCAAGCAAACCGTCTTTTTGAAGAAGCGAAGGCCCTTAAGGTATTCAGTCATCTAAAAGAAAACGTAACGCTAAACGCACAAGAAATTTCCTATGTGGATTTCGAAAAATTGGATAAAGACAACAAGTAACGTTTTTAAACAAGGATAAACAAAAGGCTGCCTTTTATAGGGCAGCCTTTGCTATTTTTAAAAAATGATAAAGATTAGAAAGGCCTTCCCAGCTGATGCTGCTGCTATTGCGCCGCTTATGTTGTCGGCAATGGAGGAAATAATATTTTATTTTATGGGCGAACGTGACCGACAAAAAGCGATTGCTTTGCTGACTTACCTGATCAGCCAGCCCGAGAATCAATATAGCTACGAGCATATTATCGTCGCTGAAGAAGATGAAAAAATCATCGGTCAGATCTGTCTTTATCCGGGAGACGCCTTGGAACAGTTGCGCGCTCCGGTTCGTGCCTATTTGCGGAAACATTTCAACAGAGCCCCCGCTTTAGGGGAAGAAACACATGCAGAGGAAACGTATATTGATACGCTTGCCGTAGATCCGGCAGCACAAGGGAGAGGTATCGGTAAAATTTTATTGCTGTATGTGATCGACCTTTTCGTGCACCGTTATGGCGAGGTGTTAGGTCTATTGGTAGAAAAAGATAATGACAGGGCGAAAACCCTGTATTTAAATATAGGATTCAAACCTACAGGCACGGTTCATTTATTTGACAAAACGTTCGAGCACTTACACTATTCGTAAGTAGGTTTAGAAGCGTACGTTATAGCCTATGGATAAGCGGCCGAAAGGAAAACTGCGATTAAAATCGGGATATTGTTCTTCTTTAAAATGCCCCTCCAATGCAAAATAACCTGAGCTGACGTTTAAGGAGAAGTTCCGATAGAGGCGCAGATTAGCTTCTACTGTTCCGGCGTGTAAGATATAATAGGAGTCGTTACCGCTAATGGTAAAAAATATCCCCCCGTTATAATCGCCTGTAATAAGTAAGCGGTTCAGCAAACTTAGCTCGGCCCGATAGTTATATCCTGCTCCCGAGCCGTAATTATAATTACGGCTAGCACCATATAGGAGGTAAGGATCGGGTACTCCTGCAAGGAGTATGGCTCCTACCCCCACACTCATGTTTAAGCGATTTTTCTTTTTATAACGAAATTCTGAATTCCAATTATAGCGCAAACTCTGGGCTCCGTAAAAAAAGGCATCATTATTATAAAAATCGTAATTGGCGCTCCATATCCCATGATGACTGCCGCGCTTAGTGGTAAAGAATTTATGGCCGTACAGAAGGGCATGTACATTAACGGCGTTAATAAAGGTGCTATCCCCTTTTCCAAATTCCAGATTGACATAAAACTGGTCGAACGGACGCTTTATATTGTCGGGGCCATTACTGTACCAAAGTCGAAGACGACCATAGGAACCATTTTTTCCTTTTTCAAGAATATCTCCTTCTTGGGCGTCGAATCGTCGTATACCTATATTTACTTCTGCCCAGATACTAGAGGAGTCAACTGCATTATAGGCATCCACTTTTCCCCATTTACCATCGAGGAGACGGTTTAGACCGTTTACGGGGTTAACAAAAAATGCACCTATCTCGTTGGAAACACGTGTACGCGCATGCCGGCTTCCTCTTCCGAGGATATTGCGGGCGATCCGGTGGGTCATTTCTCCCAATATTATTCCGCCATAGGTCGTATTGACGAGGTCATTGATCGAGGGGGCCTGTGTTTCGCCACCGGTTTCCCAAAGGTAGCTCCCAGCGAATGTGGCTAAACTGGACTGATAGAAATTATAACCGTTACTTCGGAATGCATTAAAATATAGCTGGCCGTGATAAGGATGGTCCAAATGGTTTGTCGTAAATTGATTATCGTCCCAATCCCATGCAGAAAGCCGCTGATGGTTAATGAAATTTTTAAAACTGATATAGGAATAGGGGTCTTTGGTTATAAACCGGTTAAATGTGGCCGGAATAATATTGGCAATAAGCCACTCTGAACCTGCTCGTAGAAACTTTTTTTCGCGCTCCGGTTCTTGTGTAGTGCGGGCAAAACGTGGCAGTGGGCCGGTACGTTCGCACTCCCCCCACCGGGCTTGTCTACTCGTGTCTATCAACTGTATATTCGTATCAATCTCATGCAGGGTACCAAAATGTTGTGCCGTACTAGGAAGACTATATAGGGCGAAAAACAGCAATAAAAAAAGGTAGCGACGTGATCTTGTTTTCATAATAGACTTACAAAGGTATCATTTGTGCGCACAAGTTTCCGGCTAATTTGCTATTTTTATAGTGCACCAACATAAAGAAATCATGAAAAAAGCTATTTTATCGTTTATTTTAATGTTCACCGCTACGTTTTTAATGGCACAAAAAACTCCTGATTTAACGGGCGTGTATTCGACCAAAAATGGAGACACACAGGTTATCTGGATGTTTATTGATGGCTATTCTTCACAGACTATTTATCAGCGTAATGCTTATATATCGACCTTTGGTGGACCTTATACCTACCAGGACGGAAAATTAAATATTCAGGTAGAATATAATGACGCGGATGTGGACATGGTAGGACAAACAAAAAGCTTTGCGTTGACGGTAGACGTGGATGGACTGCGGGAACAATCTGGACAATCATGGAAAAAAGAAGTGGGTAAACCGCAAGATCTGGATGGCTTATGGCGGATAACCGGACGGAAACAGGGCGACGATATCGTACAGATACATCAGAGCGGCACGCGTAAAACCATTAAACTCTTAGTGGATGGGTATTTTCAATGGATGGCTATAGATCCGGGTGCTAAGACTTTCTCGGGTACAGGTGGCGGACGTTATACGTTTGCGGAGGGTAAATATACCGAGCACATTCTGTTTTTCTCCAGGGATAATGCCCGCGTCGGTGCAGACCTTACTTTTGACGGCGCGCTGAAAGACGGGGAATGGCATCATAGCGGATTAAGCTCCAAAGGTGATCCGATTTATGAAATTTGGAGTAGAGATCGTAAATAAGGCAACATGGACCAGATGAGATCTGGTCCATGTTGCTTTTATCCAAATAAGTCGGAACTTAAATAGCGGTCACCGCGATCACAAGCAATAAATACAAGGACACCTTCTTCTAACTCACTCGCCACTTTTAAAGCGGCGTGAAAAGCTCCGCCCGTGCTCATTCCAACAAAAACGCCCTCTTTTTGAGCGAGCTGCCGCGTACGTTGGACAGCGTCCGACTCGGCGACATCGATTACACGGTCTACGCGTGTGGCATCAAATATTTTGGGCAGATAGGCTGCTGGCCAGCGACGTATTCCTGGTATGGAAGATCCCTCTGTGGGTTGACAGCCAACAATTTGAACGCCGGGGTTTTTCTCTTTAAAAAACATGGAACACCCCATAATCGTCCCTGTTGTACCCATTGCACTTACAAAGTGTGTGATTTTTCCTTCGGTATCGCGCCAGATCTCCGGTCCGGTTGATTTTATATGGGCTTGATAATTGTCGGGATTGGCAAATTGGTTTAAAATGAAATAATCGCCTGTAGCGGCTTTTTCTTCGGCGTAATCGCGACAAACCTCCATATTTTCTAATAGGGTCACTTTCGCTCCGTAAGCTTCCATGGTCAATGTGCGCTCTCGGGTAGACGATGAAGGCATAACGAGTTCTAGCTCCAATCCGTATACACTAGCTATCATTGCCAAAGCAATGCCCGTGTTACCAGAAGTGGCTTCTATCAGTTTCGAGCTTTTTGTAATTTCTCCTCGCTCTAGGGCAGAACGGATCATGTTTAAAGCGGCTCGATCCTTTACAGAGCCGGCGGGATTATTACCTTCCAGTTTCACAAAAATCTTAACCTTAGGGTTATCGTGAAACGAGGTCAGTTCCACAAGAGGTGTATTGCCAATGGCATCTATCAGTGTTCCCATTATACGACAGGTTTTGAATCAATAAATTTTGAATTTGGCTGATGGTAAACGGTGGTGTAGGGTGCTACGCTAGCAGTGAGCCAGACGTTTCCACCGATAATGGAGTGATGGCCGATAATGGTCTGTCCGCCTAAGATGGTGGCTCCTGCGTAGATGATGACATGATCTTCTATAATCGGATGCCGCTGGGTATCTACCATATTTTTTTCTACGCTCAGCGCGCCCAATGTGACGCCTTGATAGAGCTTAACATGATCCCCGATAATACAAGTCTCTCCTATGACCAAGCCGGTTCCATGATCGATGTATAGGTATCGGCCTATTTGTGCGCCTGGATGAATGTCGATACCGGTTTTCGAATGAGCGTGTTCGGTTAAGATCCGCGGAATAAGCGGCACGTCTGATTTCCATAATTGATGGGCCAAGCGGTACACGCATATCGCGGTGAAGCCGGGATAGGTGCGTATAACCTCTCGTAAACTCCGCGCAGCGGGGTCTCCGTCCATAATAGCTTGCGCATCGGTAAGCATAACCTCGTAAATCGCTGGCAGTTCTTCCAAAAAATGACGGGCGATCCGCTGGTTATCGCATTGCGAGCAGGCTTTGGTTTTCATTAACAACTCCAACAGTTCTGCTTCTGCTTCTTCAAAAGCTTTACGCACATCGTCTGCATTCTGAAAATGGGATGATTGCCGTTCAGGAAACAGCAGATGGAGTACATGCATCGCCCAATCTGCAATGCGGGCATTGCTCGGCATATCCTGCACCTCTAATTGTTTTTGATATATATGTCGATAAAATTCTTCCATGCTGTAAATAGGGTTCGTATGTTGTCAAATTTACGATTCCTCTAAAAAAAAGAGGGTTTCTATAGTACTAATTTTTCAAATAGTTCTTGATGGGTTTCCTCTGCGGAAACACATAATCCCGGATGAACTACTGAACATTGGATAATGGTGCTCCGTTTTGCGGTGAGCCACCGAAAGCGTTCGGGTTGTTCTAAAGTAGCGAGCTTTCCGCCTGCTTTATCGCCTACACAGATGTTCCGAAAAGAGTCTAGGTGTTTTGTAATGAGCTGTATATCAACATCAGGATCCAGCATTCTACATTTATCCACATCGACATGGATCTTTACTTGTGCGTAGCGTTGTTTCCGACAATAAAGTGCCACGCCGACATTGATAAACTCATCGCGTTCGACACGAGGGACTACGCGTACGATAGCATACTCATACAATGTTCTCTCGCTCATGCTGAATCTGTTTTATAAAGTTTTCCGAATTAGCTAATCTTCCCTGCAAAAAAGATACATAGACTTGCCGCGCGTCGTCCGCACTGAGCTGCCCATGCTCGTCTACTAACCATTCGTCGGGGACAACCTGCAAGATGTTCCACAAATTCTCTTCGGTAAAAAGTGTGCGGTACTGTGCATCTACCGCTGCTACTTGAGACGCCCACCGAAGCAGCACGTGATCCTTTATCTGTATAAACGGCTTGGCGAGTTGTTCTTCCCAGTTATCCCAAGCATGATGAAAGTAAAGTGATGCACCGTGGTCAATCAACCAGAGTTCTTTATGCCATATCAGCATATTGGTGTTCCGCACGGTGCGGTCTACGTTCATCAGTAGGGCATCCAGCCAGACAATCTTAGAAGCTTCTGCTTCGTCTATCTCGTCTGCATTCGGATCAAACGTGATCGCGCCATTTAAAAAATGTACACCCAGATTTTTTCCAACCGAGAAGCGCAGTAGATCTTGTATTTCTTCGTCTGGTTCCATACGTGCAAAGGATTCGTCCAAATCGGCGAATACCATTTCGGGCATACGCAGCCCTAGGAAACGACTGAGTTCGCCTCCGATAAGCTCGGCAACCAGTGCTTTTCTACCTTGTCCGGCCCCGCGAAATTTGATAACGTAGCTGAATCCATCGTCGGCGTCGACCAAGGCGGGCAACGATCCTCCTTCTCGAAAGGGTTGGATGTAACGTGTGATACGTACATCTCTTATTTCTGGTTTAAATATCTTCATGGGACTACGCTCGTATAAATTTCATCTTTCTTTTTGATTTACTCTCAAAGAACGGCATTATTTTTTCATCCGTATGTAATTATTTATGACTGTAAGATTTCCATGGAATAAATGAGCTCGTTATACTCGGTTATTTTTAAAGGTGATAAAACTATCAGATTTATCGTTTAGTTCTGCTAAACAAGTATTCCTGCGTTCGGAAGCTCGATTTAGTCATCATGCCAACGTGCCTGGGATAAATCGTGATGGTTTTGTTTATGGTAACTTGTGAAAGTTTGCATCCTACCCTTTTAAACATATTCTAATTATATTTGTAAAACGAGCAACAGAAAAGACGAGCAACAATGACGGATACGACAACCGAGTATAATAATGTTATAAAACTTTGTAAGGATTTATTTCTAAAAAAAACTAAAGATTATGGGACCGCCTGGCGGATTATGCGTCCGGCTTCCATAACGGATCAAATTTATATTAAAGCCCAGCGTATAAGAACATTGGAGGTGAAAAAAGTCTCTAAAGTCGGTGAAGATATCTTAGGGGAATATATTGGTATTGTTAACTATTGCGTGATTGCCATGATGCAATTGGAGCTTCCCGCCGATGCGGAGGAAAACTTGCCTTATGAGGCGGTCGATAAGCAATACACCGAAAAAGTAGATGAAACGCGCGATTTGATGTTGGCTAAAAATCACGATTATGGTGAGGCGTGGCGTGAAATGCGGATCTCTTCGCTGACAGATCTTATCCTGATGAAAATTCACCGGGTAAAACAAATCGAAGATAATAATGGGCAAACACTAGTCTCGGAAGGGTTGCATGCAAACTACCAAGATATGCTGAACTATGCTGTTTTTGCACTTATAAAATTAGGACTTGCCGAACATAAGTAGACTCATGGAAACGAATTTTAATCCCACACGAAAAACGAAAACTGGCGCTATTGATATAGTACTCGGATTTAGTCGATTATTTGTCGGTTTACTTTTTATATTTTCGGGTCTTATTAAAGCAAATGACCCGACAGGCTTTGGCTATAAACTGGATGAATATTTTCTGGTTTTAGGTTTGGACTTTTTTAGTGATTATAGTACTTGGATCGCTGTTCTTATTTGTGGTGTTGAAATTAGCCTTGGGATATTTTTGCTACTCGGATTTTATAAAAACAAAGTTGCCTGGGGGTTATTACTTTTAACAGTATTCTTTCTCTTTCTGACATTTTACTCTGCTTTTTTTGAGGTGGTCAGTTCCTGTGGCTGTTTTGGCGATGCTATTCCGTTAACGCCTTGGGAATCGTTTATTAAGGACGTTATTCTCCTGATCTTTGTTTCGATCATTTTTACATACCGGGCGCGTATAAAGCCCTTGGTTTCCAATTCGAGTGCGAGCGGCTTAATTAGTGCCCTGGTGGTTCTTATATCTTTCGGCATTGGTATCTATACCGTTTACTTTCTTCCTTTTATAGATTTTCTTCCGTATAAAGAAGGAAACAATATCCCCGAATTACGTGTAATGCCTGAGGGGAAGGAAGGCGACCGTTATGCGTATACGTACGAAATCAGACATAAGCAAACTCAGGAGATCAAAAAGGTGACGGATGAGGAATATATGGCGGGAATTTGGGAAGATGATAATTGGGAGATTATTGGTGAACCAACTTCGCAACTCATTGAGAAAGGGTATCAAATTCCTATTCCTGATTTGGTTATTTCCGACATGGAAGGAAGTGACGTAACAGAAGAGATCATAACTAATCCTTATTACAACTTCGTGGTGGTGAGCACCTATATCGATAAACTGTCGTTGACAGACATCATTGCTTTAGACCGTATTAACACCTCCATCCGGGATCTAGCAACGGATTACAATCTGCGGGCTTTATTATTAACGGCTAGCCCGCCACAAGTGGTTAGGGATCTTCATGATGAAATGGATTTGGTACTGGAAACGTTTTATGTAGATGCCGTTCCGCTTAAAAGTATGGTTCGTTCTAACCCCGGCGTACTTTTATTACGTAATGGCACCGTCATTAAAAAATGGTCAAAAATTACATTTCCATCAAAAGAAGATTTAGAAGATAATTTTTTAGGAAAATAATGAATAAGCCTATATTTTTAATTGGCTTTATGGGTAGTGGGAAAACTACACTAGGCAAGAAATTGGCAAACCATATGAATTGGAAGTTTGTTGATTTGGATCACTTGATTGTAACGCGTATAGGTATGTCGATACCTGAATATTTTACGCAATATGGTGAGCAGAAATTTCGTGAATTGGAAAGCCAGGTACTTAAAGAGCAACAGGATGAACGCTCGGTTATCTCTACGGGAGGCGGCAGCCCCTGCTTCTTTGATAACATGCAATGGATGCTGGAAAACGGTATTGCTGTTTATTTGCATCTTACGCCTAAGGCGTTGCATAATCGATTACAGCAGTCTGATATTGCTTCTCGTCCGGCGCTCCGCGGCTTACGCGATGAGGCACTCCTAGCATTTATCGAGGAAAAACTACGTGAACGAGACCCTTTTTATAAACAGGCACATATTCATATTGATCAACTAAATGCTTCTTTAGAGACAGTTCGTCAATCCATCGAAACCTATGCAAAAAACAAATAGTCCTTATTTACTTGTTCTATGCTTATTGTTTTTTTGTAGCTGTTTCAGCAACAATTCAACAAATACAGTTCGGTTTGGGAATGGGCAAACGACGTTTAACTTTTCAGGGGTTGAGGATCTCTACCGTTTCCTCACTTATTCTGAACACCGGGTTCCGCTGGTCAGCGCGCACCGTGGTGGGCCAGACGTTAATTATCCGGAGAATGCGTTGGAAACTTTTCAACGGGTAGCCTTCAAAATGCCAGCTATCATCGAATGTGATATTGCTCTTACACAGGACTCTGCATTGGTTTTAATGCATGATGAGACTTTAGACCGGACGACCACCGGAAAGGGAAGGGTGAATCGGCATACTTTAGCAGCGTTGAAAGAGCTACGCCTGTTAGATGTTACGGGAACTGCGACGAATTACCGGATCCCAACGCTGGAAGAAGCCTTACAATGGGGCATAGGAAAAGTTATTTTCACGTTAGATGTAAAAAGAAATGTTCCCTATCAGTTGGTTGTTGATGCGGTTCGAAAAACAAAAGCGGAAGCTTATACGATCATCATTACCTACAGTGCTGATCAAGCTGCGATAGTTCATAACCTCGCTCCTGAATTGATGATATCTGCCTCCATTAAGCGTGTGGAAGATTTGATACGTTTGAATGATCGGGATATTCCAGATACGCGTCTTGTCGCTTTTGTTGGTACTTCTCAAGCGGATCAGGCATTGACCGACCTGCTGCATCAACACGGAATTCTGTGTATTTTAGGTACCATGGGAAATTTGGACCGCCAAGCGCAGCAAAACGGGGAGCACCTTTATGCGGAATACATTGAACACGGTGCAGATATTCTGAGCACCGATCGTCCGCTAGAGGTCGCGAAAACCCTAGATTATTATATTCGACAGCGGGGGCTTTCTTCTCCTTTTATTGATTACTGAATTTATTAAATCGCTTCAAACAATTACGCTTGCGGAACGTTATTAACTTAGATTAAAATAATTTTAACGTAAAGGATCGTAATATGAAGAAGCTTACTTTTTTATGCCTCTTATTAGGAGGTTTCGCAATCGGTGCACAGGCACAAACGGTAGAAACTAGACCACAATCCTCCGCTAATGTGGGACTAGAACCGATTAGACAGGGCAATTGGATGGTCGGTGGTGAATTAGCTGGTCTCGGGTACAATTTTGAAGCAGAATCGTTTAATATAGGGTTACGGCCACGTGCAGGTTACTTTGTGTCGGACGGAGTTGCAATTGGAGCTCAAGCCAGTTTAGGTTTTGCCTCGGTTAAAGATAGTGACAACGAGTGGACTTACGGTGTAGCGCCATTTGTACGTTATTATTTCCCAGGTGGAGCTAGCGCAAGTGGACGTTTCTTCGGACATGGCAACGTGGGTATTGCAGGGAGTTCGCGTGGGGATGATGTATCGCTCGAGTTAGGGGTAGCAGCAGGATATGCGCATTTTATCACCCAAACGGTGGCTTTGGAAACTACAGTTGGTTACAATTACAATAAAGCTAATATCAATTCTGGCGGTGGACAAAGTGGACTTGGGGTCAGTCTCGGTTTTCAGATTTATTTACCAGGACAGCGGTAAGCGGTATAACGCGATTTGATTAAAAAGCCCATCCTCTGAGAATGAGGATGGGCTTTTTATAATAGTATGGTGACGGCTACCGCTTCATCGTGCCCGTCTCAGCTAGCCGTAGATGCCAACTAAAGGCTTCTTCCAATAGATGGGGTGTATGTCCTCCTCTTTCACAAGCTCTATCAAAATAAGATTGAAGTTCTTCTCTAAAATCGGGGTGCACGCAATTGTCGATAATCTTCTGTGCTCGCTCTCTCGGAGCAAGACCGCGCAAATCCGCTAATCCAATATCGGTAACTAACACGTCCACGTCGTGTTCCGTATGATCCACATGGGATACCATAGGTAACACATGCGAGATGGTATTATTCTTGGATGCAGCTTGTGTGACAAAAACACTGAGATAGGCGTTTCGGGCAAAATCGCCAGATCCACCGATACCGTTCATAATTTTAGAGCCTGAAATGTGCGTAGAGTTGACGTTTCCGTAAATATCAAATTCGATCGCGGTATTGATTGCAATAATCCCTAGGCGGCGAATCAAACCCGGTGTGTTGGAAATATTTTGAGGCCGGAGTACAATTTTATCCCGATATTTCTGTAAATTATTAAACACGCGGTCATAGCAATTTTCCGACACGGTTATCGATGATGCGGAAGCAAATGACAACTTCCCGGCGTCTATCAAATCAAATGTGCTATCCTGTAGTACTTCCGAAAACATGGTTAGATCATAGAAATTACTTGTTTTAAATCCAGTCAGTACTGCATTTGCGACTTTTCCGATGCCGACCTGTAGGGGCTGAAGGCGATCAGTCAAGTGCCCCAACTGCACTTCATTCTCAAAGAAATTTAAAATGTGTGCTGCTATTGCTACTGTTTTCTCGTCTGGATCGGTTACGTCAGCAGGGCTATCTTTTTTATCGGTAAAGACGATTCCTACAATTTTATCAGGGTTAACGGAAATTGTTTTACGTCCAATTTTATTCCAAGGCGCTACAATAGGAATTACATTTCGATGTGGGTAGTTTTCGGGTTTGTATATATCATGAATACCGTAGACCTCCATCGAAATTGCTGTATTTATCTCGATGATGATTTTCTCTGCTAATTCAGCAAACGTTGCGGTGTTTCCTACAGATGTGGTCGGGACTAGACTACCGTCTCGATCAATGTATGCTACTTCAATAACGGCTATATCGACAGGTGGAAGATTTTTATTGTGTAATAACTCCGCACTTTCGCTGAGATGCTGATCGATAAACAACACCTCTCCTCCATTGATTTTATTGCGTAGTGTCCGATCTACCTGAAACGGCATACGTTTTTTTAACGCACCGGCAGCGGCTAACTTGCCGTCTGTATCGTGACCGAGCGACGCTCCGGTCATGAGCGTTATTTTTATATCTTCATTTTTTGCCCGCTCAGCCAAGGCTTCCAGCATCACTTTACTATCTCCCGCTTTGGTAAAGCCGCTGGCACCTACCACCATACCGTTTTCAAAAAAACCAACCGCTTCGTGGACGGTCATTACTTTATCTTTTAATCGTTCTAATTTTATTCTTTCTGTGTCCATATAAATCCATTATTATACTTTAACCACATGTAAGATAAGCAATTTTCGGTATGTCTCTGACTTTTTTGGTTATGTCATCGAAAATCAAGAAATTTATGACTTTGACTTTAGATAACCATGGACAGAACGCTTTACGTAGACAGGTATTATATGACGGAAGTTGACACGTTCGAAGATAGTATCTATTGTCATCATGCCCTTATGGGGGAAAACTTCATTTCTGAACATAGCCATACAAAAGGGCAGTTCCTATATGCGGAGGGCGGGATCGTGTTTCTAAAGACAAGTGAAAAATCTTACTTTTTGCCTGCCCGACATTATATTTGGATACCGGGTGGAATAAAACATAGCATCTATCCAAGCAGCCCGGAGGTGGTGATGCGCAACCTATATTTTCCGGCGTTTGCGACCGATGGGGATTTTTTTAACGAGGTGAGTATCTATCCGGTTAATGACTTTCTGATTGAGTTCATTATGTTTACGAATCGTTGGACGGGTAATATATTCCCGACAGAAGAACCTAAATTTTCTATTGCTAAAGCTTTTAAATTAATTCTTCCTGAGGTATCGCAAACTGAATTACCGCTGGCGCTCCCTTATCCAAAGGATGAAAAACTAAAGCTGATTGTCAACTATTTGGAACAACGAATAGATCAGAACATTAGCTTTAAAAAATTGGCCAACGAATTTGAGCTCAGCGAGCGAACTTTAGCGCGGCTTTTCCAACGGGAACTGAACATGAGCTTTATTCAATATTATACAATCCTGCGCATGCTTACCGCGCTTAAACTTTTATTAGACGAAAAAATGAGTGTAAATGACGTGTCAATGCGTGTGGGATATAGTAGCTTACCAACCTTCAGTAATACTTTCTATAAGGTTATCGGTGTAAGGCCAAGTGAATACATTAAAAACAAAAACTTATTATTATAACTTTAAACCATTCGCATGAAAATCAAAGCAAATTTTCTATCCGTACTAGCAACTGGAGCTATTTTATTCTCCTGTGCCTCAGCAGGAGACAAAACGGCATCGTCAGATGATGAAATCCCGCAACCGATCCAATTATTTAATGGTAATGACATCAATGACTGGACGCCCAAAATCAGGCTGCATGAAGTCGGTGAAAACTACGCAAATACATTTCGTGTAGAGGATGGTTTGTTGAAAGTACGTTATGACGGCTATGATGAATTCAACAAACAATATGGTCACCTTGCTTACAACACGCCTTATAGCTATTACTTTCTTCGCGTAGAATACCGCTTTGTCGACGAGCAGGTAAAAGGAGGTGAAGGCTGGGCTTGGCGAAATAGCGGTGCTATGCTTCATGGACAAGATCCGCATACCATGTTAAAAGATCAAGATTTCCCGATCTCTATTGAAGGACAGTTTTTAGGTGGAAATGGTGAGGATGAACGTACCACCCTGAATTTATGTACACCAGGCACCAATGTGGTAATAGATGATGCTTTGTTTACCCCTCATTGTATAAGTTCTACGTCAAAAACGTATCACGGAGACGAATGGGTGACGGCTGATTTCTTGGTACTAGGTGATTCACTCATTCGGCATATTCTGGAGGGAGAAGTGGTATTGGAATATAACAAGCCTCAAATTGGTGGCGGAAGTGTGAACCCATATGATCCGGCACAAAAAACAGACGGCAAACTGCTTGAAGAAGGATTTATCTATTTACAAAGTGAAAGTCATCCGATCGATTTCCGAAAAGTAGAATTATATGATCTGGCACCTTACAAAAATGACCAAGAGAAACTTGGTGCAATTATCCAAAAGCTTCTCTAAAGAAAACACCCCATCTACTCAACAAAAACAAGGGATGTAAATGAATACATCCCTTGTTTTATTCTTATTAAAGAACTGGCTAAAATTAACCCAACTTACTTACTAATTTGGTTAACTTAGATTTGTTGTTCGCAGCTTTGTTCTTATGGATAACATTTTTCTTAGCTAAACGGTCAAGCATAGAAACAACTTTAGGTAACAATACTTTAGCTTCTTCCGCATCGGTCGTGTTACGTAATTTTTTAATCGCATTACGAGTTGTTTTTGCTTGGTAACGATTTCTTAGGCGTTTCGCCGCGTTTGCTCTAATTCTTTTAAGCGCTGATTTATGATTTGCCATTTCTCTAGCTATATTTTATATTTCTTTTATACTAATTTCGGAATGCAAAAATAGCATACTATTTCCAATATTCAAAATGAATTTGAAAAATGTTAAATAAACCTTCTTTTTTCATCTTTATACTCTTTAATTTCGTCTATGCGAAAATTATCCATGGAAGAGTTGAATCGGGTTGATATCGATTCATTTAAAAACCAAGAAAAAGTTCCATTTATTGTTGTATTGGACAACGTACGGAGTATGCATAATGTAGGATCGACTTTCCGCACCGCTGATGGATTTGCTGTAGAAAAAGTCCTTTTATGTGGTATTACTGGTACTCCTCCACATCGCGAAATCGAAAAAACTGCTTTGGGTGCGACCCAATCTGTAGACTGGGCGTACCATAAAGACACCTTTCTGGCGGTAGAACAATTAAAAAAGGAAGGGTATACCATACTCGCCATCGAACAGGCTGTTGATAGCATACCTTTACAGGACTACTCCATAGAATGTCGAAAGAAATACGCGTTAATTTTCGGTAACGAAGTACATGGTGTATCGGACGACGTTATGCAAATCGTGGATGGTTGTATCGAAATTCCGCAATTTGGCACCAAACACTCTTTAAACGTCTCGGTCACTATCGGCATTGTTCTATGGCAATTTATGCAAAATTGGAAGCTATTATAAATATCGCATCCTAAGACCGTAAACGATTGTAATCATTACCGTTGTAAAAAAATATTACGTCTTTGACAATAGTATATTAAATTTTCAGAAGTCAGTGCAAAATGGTAAATTTGCTTTGCAAAAAAACAGAAAAAATGAGTGTATTAGTAAATAAAGATTCAAAGGTAATTGTACAAGGCTTTACCGGAAATGAAGGTACTTATCACGCATCTCAAATGATTGAGTACGGTACAAATGTTGTTGGAGGTGTTACTCCCGGCAAAGGAGGACAATCTCATTTAGAACGTCCGGTGTTCAATACAGTACAAGATGCAGTAGAAGCAACTGGCGCTAACGTTTCGATCATCTTTGTTCCCCCTGCATTTGCTGCAGATGCTATTATGGAAGCAGCTCAAGCGGGTATCGAAGTTATCGTTTGTATTACAGAGGGTATACCTACTAAAGATATGATTCAAGTAAAATCGTACTTGAGTGACAAAAAATCTAGATTAATCGGACCAAACTGTCCGGGTATTATCACGGCTGAAGAAACTAAAATCGGTATTA
Source organism: Sphingobacterium sp. FBM7-1 (assembly GCF_020687765.1). Taxonomy (GTDB): domain Bacteria; phylum Bacteroidota; class Bacteroidia; order Sphingobacteriales; family Sphingobacteriaceae; genus Sphingobacterium. Next base: position 1,012,770 of record NZ_JAJEWJ010000001.1, read on the forward strand.
TGCCTGGCTTTATTTTCAAAAAAGGAAAAGTAGGTGTAGTTTCTAAATCAGGAACTTTAACTTACGAAGCTGTGGACCAAACCGTAAAAGCAGGTCTAGGAATAACCACTGCTATTGGTATCGGCGGAGACCCGATCATTGGAACAACAACCAAAGAAGCTGTGGAGCTACTAATGAATGACCCTGAAACAGAAGGTATTATTATGATCGGTGAGATTGGCGGGGGAATGGAAGCTGAGGCTGCTCATTGGATTAAAGAACACGGAACAAAACCTGTAGTCGGCTTTATCGCTGGACAAACAGCGCCTCCGGGCCGCCGTATGGGACACGCTGGTGCAATTGTAGGGGGAGCAGATGATACAGCTGCTGCAAAGATGAAGATTATGCGTGAATGTGGTATTCGCGTAGTCGAATCTCCAGCTGAAATTGGCGTCGCTATTGCAGAAGAGTTAGCAAAATAACGACATGCTTATTTCCTAAGAAGGTATTAAAAGCCCGGAGGTTTCTCCGGGCTTTCTTTTTTATTTGTTTTACTTTCCCGCTGCTATTCTTCGTACACTATCAAACTCTTCTTCGATTTCTTTCGAAACTGGCTTAGTCAACAAAGATACCACAATGGTCGTCAAAAAACTCGCTGTAAAACCTGGGATAATTTCGTAAATTTCTTTATAATCATGCGGCATATAAACCCAAAGCAATACTACCACTCCACCCACTAACATACCGGCTAAACCTCCCATTGCCGTAATACGCTTCCACAACAAGGTGAGGATAACTAAGGGCCCAAACGCTGCTCCGAAACCAGCCCAAGCATTACCTACTAAACCCAAAATACTTTCCTTTGGATTCAACGAAAGCAATACCGCAATAGCTGCTACTACCAGAACAGAAACCCGGCTCATAATCAACATATTTTTGGAACTAGCTTCTTTATTTAAAAAGGTCCGATAGATATCTTCCGTCATCGAACTAGATGTGACTAAAAGTTGTGAGGATATTGTACTCATTACCGCCGCTAAAATAGCCGATAATAAGAATCCGCCGATCAACGGATGAAAGAGGACTCTAGACAAATGGATAAATATAGTCTCGGCAAGTTCCTTGGATGCATCAAATTTCCCCATAGTGGCTACATCAAATTTTTGAAGATAGGCAATACCGAAAAAACCAACTAACAGAGCCCCTCCTACCGTAAATAACATCCAAGTAATTCCTATTCGTCTCGCCTTGGGAATGTCACGAACGCTATCTATAGCCATAAACCGCACTAAAATATGAGGTTGACCGAAATATCCTAATCCCCATGCTAATAAAGAAATAATAGAAACTGTGGTGGTACCTCTCCATAAGTCCATATAATTCTGGTTTTTAGTTTGTATAATATTCACTGTTTCCCCCACACTGCCGATATGAAAAATAATAACCGCTGGTACAATCAATAGAGCGATAACCATAATGGTACCTTGAACGACGTCGGTGAGACTCACCGCCATAAACCCTCCAAAAAACGTATAAAAAACAACTACCAATGTTGTTACCCATAATCCTGTTTGATAATCGACGCCGAAGGCGGATTCGAAAAGTCGGCCGCCAGAGACCATGCCTGCCGAAGTGTACAAAGTAAAGAAAACAAGGATAAGTACGGAAGAAACCAGCTTCAATAGCTGCGTTTTGTCATGAAATCTGTTCTCAAAGAAAACGGGTAGTGTAATAGCGTTCTTAGCGATTTCGGTATATACACGTAAACGCGGCGCAACAATAACATAATTTAAAAAAGCACCTATAGTCAATCCTATCGCGAGCCAAGCCCCAGATAGGCCCATAAAGTACATTGCTCCCGGCAAACCCATCAACAGCCAACCACTCATGTCCGATGCTCCGGCAGATAACGCCGTGACGAGGGGTCCCATCTTTCGTCCACCAATCAGGAACTCTTCTGAATTACTGGTGGATTTCCGGTAAGCATAAATCCCAATCAAAACCATCGTCAACATATATATCCCGATAGAAATTAGTTCATAAATATTCATACGCAATTAATAATTCTTAATGTTTCTGTTATACTATTCTAATTCTACGTTTGCTATAAACAACTACATTAGCAAAGCACGATGAGTTCTACACAAGAGAAAAAACAAAAAAGCCCCTCCAGTTTCCTGAAGGGGCTTGTATAAAATTTGGCGCCGACCTACTCTCCCACCTGTTACGGCAGTACCATCGGCTCTGGCGGGCTTGACTGCTCTGTTCGGAATGGGAAGAGGTAGACACCGCCGATATAGGCACCTGAATATCGTGACCGGATTTATATTATATATACAACCTACCTATTGGCAGCATACATCCGGCTTAAATGACATATAAAGATATAGAAAAGAAATACATAAAAGAGGACAGCGGATCTTCCGGCGCGGAAAGCTTCGGGCTATTAGTACCACTCGGCTATGGTATCTCTACCTGTACACCTGTGGCCTATCAACGTAGTA
>NZ_JAJEWJ010000002.1 GCF_020687765.1 Sphingobacterium sp. FBM7-1
TATCAAATTTGCGAAATTGATGCGCACGGTATGCCGGATGAATGGGGCGAGGTTTATATCACGACCTCATCAAAGAATCACACGATCGCGCCGCTTACGCCTTTCCTGCGTTACGGTGTCCGTGTTCGGGCCATAAACGGCTATGGGCGTTCGGATTGGTCGGAGATGGTTTCACATGTAGTGCGTTAACGGGATGGAAGTCCACGTAAAGCGTGTCAGGCAGGGGAAAAATAGTACCCTGTCTGAACTTTATATCGGCGGCGAGCACATTTGCTACGTATTAGAGGATTCGGTCCGCGAGGAAAAGATCCCCACGAAAACAGCCATTCCTGCGGGGCGCTATAAACTAGCCTTCCGGCAGCTAGGCGGTATGCACGGCCGGTACAGCAAGCGTTTTCCACGCTTTCATAAGGGAATGCTGGAGCTCCAAAATGTGCCCAACTACTCTTACATCTACATCCATATCGGCAACAATTTTTCGGATACTTCGGGTTGCCTCTTAGTGGGTTACACCATGGTATACGACAGGGATTTCGATGACTATGAGATCCTGGATTCAGAAAAGGCCTATGTGGCGCTTTACAAGAGAATAATTGCCGCGATGGAAAAGGAGGAGGTGTATGTGGTGCTGCAGGATATGATTCAACCGGAGCCTAAAACAAAGCATAAATCAAAAAAGAACGAAGATGAAAAAGATAGTTAGAAAAATTAGCCAAGTGGTACAGGTGGTATTGCTGGCGCCGATCAAGCTGCCGGTAAAGGCCTTGCAGGTGCTAAAGTATGTGGCGGTGGGTTTGGGTATCATCGAGACGGTGCTCGACCAGGAGAAAGAAGAATCGCGTCCGACTGAAACTACGGGAAAGGAGGGCAGCGATGAAGCCGCTAAGTAATGTGCAGCTCGGCACGCTGGGCGGTACGCTCTGTTCGGTCTGGAACAGCTTCGACTGGGGTAATATGTTGCAGACAGCAGTTCTTGCTGCGGTAGGAGCGACGGTGAGTTACCTCGTCAGTAGATTGTTGGAGGGCCGACGACGGCCACGAAGATAAGTAGCGATTTGCGTTTTTAGGTTTGGTCATTTTTTTAAAAGAGCCCTCGAGAATATTAGTTTCTCGGGGGCTTTTTTATTTAAAAGCAAAAAAATTAAGAGTTTTTGCAGCTGCTCGGAAAATGTCAGTGGCGGTTTGTCGTAGGATTTCTTTGGCATAAGCTATAAGAAAGAAAAGACCCCTTTCCCAAGCTTATGATCGGTATCTTTGCGGCATGAAGAAAAATTTCTTTGCTACGATGTTGTCGATGTTCTTGTTTTTTGTGCTTACCGCCTGTCAAAGCTCGTCAGATTATATAGATAGTGTTAAAGGAGATCTCGCAGAAGCTTTTCGGATCCTCCAGGGAAGTGAACTTTCACCGGTAGAGAAAGCGAAACGTCAGCAAGAGGGATGGGTGTATGTGACGAAAATTATTGATGGCGATACTTTTTGGGTAGACAACGGCACGGAATCTTTTAAAGTGCGCTTGATCGGTGTCGATGCGCCGGAAACCCGGAATTCGGCTCGGAAGAAAAAAGGTTATTATGGAGCGGAGTCCAGGGCATACGTGCGATCGAAAACCGAACAGCAATGGGTACGTCTGGAATTTGATGTGCAAGCGACGGACCGATACAAACGTAAATTGGCTTATGTCTACCTGCAGGACGGAACGTTTCTCAATGCCTCCCTGATAGAACAGGGCTATGCGGTTGTCGACACGCATCCACCTAATGTAAAGTATGTGGAACAGTTTACTGCGCTGCAGAGACAAGCGCGTAAGGCCGAGCGGGGATTGTGGAAGGAGACGTCTTTAGATCAAACACCTTAAGGGTTATTAAAATATATGTATATTTGTTCTACATAGAATTGATCTAAATAATCAACATGGAGAATAGTTGTGCGTGGACAGGTACACAATACGTTTTTCGACAGCAGCATCTGAAAGGGAATGCGGTGTTTTCGTACGAAACGACGGCAGCTTGCTACATCAATATACTTTCCTATAAAGAGTCGCAGACGGTTCGTTACAGCTTGGCGGATAAAGCTTACCTCTTACCGGAAGGGTATCATGTGCTGCATTATTTGGAGGTGGGGAGCAAGATTGTGATATACAGCGAAGATCCCTGCAATCATATAGTCGTGGTGTTGATTACGCCGGAAAGCCTTCCTTTTTTTCATGATAAATACCAGCAGGAGACCGAGCGTTTTGCGAAGGGTTATATGACCGCCAGCGATACACGCTTTCGGCTTTTGCTCGATCAGCTCCTGGAACTTTCCGAAACTGATCTGCTTTACCGAATGCGTGCGGATTTGCTGATTCTGGAGATGCTCTTATACCAGATCCAAACGTTGGCGGAACAAAATGAAACAGTACCGCAGAAAGTAGCGGTGAAGGATCATTACGAGAAAGTGCTCCGCGTGAAAGCGATTATCGAAGAAGACCTGTCGAAGAACCACAGTATTCCCGAACTGGCCAAGCAGGTGGGTACGAATGTACAATACCTGAAAAAATACTTCAAGCAATACTTTGGGAAAACGGTGCTGAATTATGCGATCGAGAAAAAGATGGCTTATGCCAAAGAACTTATCCTCACCGGTAATTACCTGGTATCAGACGTGGCGCGCATGACGGGTTATAAGCATGCGACGCATTTCACGACGGCATTTAAAAAACACTTTGGCTTTATCCCCAACTCCTTACGATACAGCCTGCTACTCCAGCCGGCCGCAGAGGTGTGGGTTACGCTCGAACAGGCTATACAAATTTCCACCTTACAAATGCTTCTATAGCTTCGTAATCAGCTAGTCCCAATTTATGGTAGAGGGCGGCGGTTTCGCGTGTGCGATCTTCTGCCCGGACCCAAAATTCGCGGGGGTCGTCTCCGGGGTATACGGGCACGTCTTTCTGTGATTGGTGCTTGAAGATGGCTAGGCGCTTGCGCTTGACTTCTTCGGGCGATAGGGGGACGGCCATCTCAATCTCGTGGATGGGGTATTCGTGCCAGGCGCCGCGATAGAGCCATACCCAGCAATCTTTCGTCCACTCATCCGTTTGTGTTAACCGTTTTAAAGCTTCTGCGATAATATCAAAACATATGCGGTGGGTTCCGTGTGGATCGGCAAAGTCGCCGGCTGCAAAAACCTGATGGGGTTTTACGGCGCGTAGCAAGGCCATCGTCTGTTGTATATCCTCTTCGTAGGAGGCTTCTTTCGAAAACTTTCGACGGTCATAGAATGGCAGGTCCTGGAAATGGATGTTGCTATCGGGGAGGCCGACAAAGCGAGCGCCAGCGCTGGCTTCACCTTTGCGGATTAGGCTCTTGATAGTCCGGATGATTTCGGGATCGGTCTGGCCGGTTTGTTTGGTTTGGAAGAAATGGATGGCTTCCTGATAGATTTTGTTTGTTATGCGGTTGTCACTATCGACGGCTGCGGAAAAATCTTGTACAAACTCAAGGTATCGCCGTACGTCGTCATCCCATACGGCCGTATTGCCGGAGGTTTGATAGGCGACGTGCACGTTATGGCCTTGATCTACCAGATGGATAAAGGTGCCGCCCATCGAGATCACGTCATCGTCCGGGTGGGGCGAAAAAAGGAGCACGTTTTTGCGAGCGGGTTCGGCACGTTCGGGCCGGTTGCGGTCGTCTACGCCGGGTTTGCCGCCGGGCCAGCCGGTAATGGTATGCTGCAATGCATTAAAGATCTTGGTATTGATGTGATCAGCAGGGCCTTTGTCGGTCAGCAGCGATGCTAAGCCGTTGTCGTTGTAATCATCCTCGGTCAACCGCAAAATGGCTTTATTCAGTTTTAAGGATAGCCATACCACGGCTTGTTTGATCAGCGTGTCGGTCCAGGTTATGTCCTCTCCTGACCAGGCTAGGTCAAGGAGGGTCTTATCCAATAAGTTTAGTCTTGCCATAGCATGCGGGATAATCGATGTTGTTTATAAGCTGTAGAACAAATCTAAGGATAAAACCTTGCTAATTGAAGCAAAAAACGTATCGTCAATTTCCGAATTTGAATGTTTAATTTCCGATTGCGTTATGTTATTATTTAGAATAAATCTATATTTGCACCGCAATATTATTTAGACCAGTTCTAAAATGAAGTTAGAGGAGTTCATACGTTTTATTTTTATCGGCTTATTAAGCTTTTCTGCGACGGTTGTCTTTGGTCAGCAGGCGGTTGTGAAAGGAAAAATCCAACTGGATTCGGGCGAACCGGCCAGCCATGTAACCGTCCGGGTGAAGGGGACAGACATCAGCAATATGTCGGACATAAATGGGCATTACGCGTTAAGTAATGTGCCGTATGGTGATCGGGAAATACAGGTGACGGCAATAGAAATTAAACCGAAAACTGTCCGGTTGAAAGTGAATAAGCCTACCCATGATTTCTCCTTTTCGGTATCGGCTACCGGCGACATCGCGATTGAGGATGTAGAGGTAAGTCGGATGACGGAGAAAAAAGCCATCGAAACGAGTGGTTTTGCCGTAGCGGTGATCGAAACCAAAGAAGCTTCACTTAGAAACTTAACGACCAACGAGCTGTTAGATCGTGCCGTTGGGGTGCGTGTGCGGCAGAATGGGGGAATTGGTGCACCGATAGAATATAACTTAAATGGGATGTCGGGAAGTGCAGTAGGGATATTTTTAGATGGAATAGAGGTCTCAACCTACGGCTCTTCGTTTAACTTGAGTAACATACCGCCGGCGATGATTGAACGCATCGAGGTTTATAAAGGGGTTTTGCCCTCGCACCTGAGTGGTGATTATGTGGGTGGAGCGATCAATGTGGTGATGAAAAAGGATGCGTCTGCCAATAATATTACCGCGGCATTGTCCTATGGCTCGTTTAATACGATGCAGGCGGATTTAAGTGGTTTGTATCGGAACCAGAAAAACGGCTTTACCACGCGGATGTCGGGCTTCTACACGAAGACGGACAACAGCTATAAGATGCGCGGTAAATTCTCGAAATATACCCAGCCGGGCGGTCGGGTAACTCGCTATTACGAAGGTAAGCGTTTTAATGATGCGTACCGGTCAGCAGGCGGGCGTTTTGAAGTAGGATTTACCGACGTGAAATGGGCGGATCAGTTTTTCCTAGGATTTAATGCTTCGGACACCTATAACGAGATTCCGCACGGAACAACGATGGCGAGACCTTATGTGGGACGTCACGCCGAATACCAGGCCAATGCTTTTAGCTTGAATTACAATAAACGAAATCTATTCGTAGAAGGGCTGGCGCTAAATGTAGACGCGGTACATAGTAGACGTTCTACCTATTTAGAGGACACGGTAAGCATGCGTTATAATTGGGACGGGAAGCCGTTATTACTGGCGCCCAACCAGGACGGAGAGTTATTGCCGGAAGGCCACCGCTCGGGTAAGGGGCAGCAGGGTGATGCCGTTATTTCGGATATCCACCGACAGATTACCAACATCCGTTCGAACTTGGCGTATACCATTGCTTCGGGACATCGGGTGGCCGTCAATTATAAATATGAAGTTACGGATCGGAACGATAAGGATCTATTGAATCCGGCGAAAGACCGTTGGGTTACGACAAATCAGGTTTCAAAAGGCATCGTCTCGATGAATTATGAGGCACAAACTTTCGGCGGTAAATTGCGGACTAATATTATGGGTAAATATACCGAGAGTAAGAATACGCAAACGCGACCTGTGGACGAAGTCAATGGCATAATTAACCGCGAGAAAAGGACAACGAAGGATAATAATTTTGGTTACGGAGCGACGGTCTCTTACAATGTGGTGCCTGATCTGTTTATTATAAGTTCGGCCGAAAACTCTTTTGTGGCACCTACCGAAGCGCAGATTTTTGGAGATCCGGAGAACAATCTATTACCGAATACGCAGATTACTTCGGAGCAGAACATCAACTATAACTTAGGACTGCGTTATGGTATGATCGAGTTCGGCAAGCACAAGCTGTCGCTTTACGGTAATGCATTCTGGCGTAATGGTTACGATAAGATTACGCTCAGGACGGTCGTAGACGGTATCATTGAAGGGCGTGAGCAAGACCATGAGGATATTCAGGTAACACAATATGTCAACTTGTCTAAAACGCAGTCACGGGGCTTCGAAGGAGAGATTATTTATATCTATGATAATAAATTGAATATGCTTTTCAATCTGTCCAAATTTAACTCACTCTTTAAACAGGCGTTGGATGATAACGGCAAACCAAATGACTTTTACAATAAGCAAATTCCGAACGAGCCTTTTTTCACCATGAACGGAAGCGTGCAGTATCGCATGAATAATATCATCCAAAAGCGTTCTGCCTTGAACGTTTATTACAATATGGGTTATGTGGCGCCGTTTAGAACGGTATGGCCAGAATCGGAATGGTTTACTACACCTACACAGTTTCATCACGATTTGGGTGCGAGTTATCGTTTCCCAAGTGGGAAAATGGTGGTGAGTGTGGATTTGAAAAATATATTTGACGCAGAGGTTTATGATAATTTCGGCGTTATCAAACCTGGCCGTGGTGCCTACCTTAAATTGAATTACACGATAAATAACTTTAATAAATTTTAATAACCATGAAAATAGATACGCTAAAAAAAGTATTATTCGGGTCGGCACTTGCCCTAAGTACCTTAGCAGCTTGTGATAAAGATAATGATCCAAACCCGCAGGTTGGCGCATCCGGTCCCGATGTCTGGGATCGTCAATGGATTACCTTATTGGCTTCTTATCCAGATGAAACCGGAACAGCGGGCAATGGGGGTACGCTGGTGTACGCGCTTACGCCAGATGAAGCAAAAGACGCTAACAAGGTGATTAATATTTATGCGAATGGTACAGAATTGAGATCGCAGCGTACGGCGCGTGCGCAGGCTTCCAAGAACGGAAATTTTATCTATAACATCCAGTACACAGGTGAGTCTGGCGGTACCTTTAATAAATATAAGGTATCGGAAGGCTCGGTGTTTACAGACACCCGCGAGGAAATTAACACAGAGCCTATCCTAGGGTCTGCTCCGCGTTGGGTAGTGGCTGCGGAAGGAGTTGGCGTAGGGGTGTATGGATCGTCGGAAATATTGTACACCGGTGAAGGGGTAAATGCTGTTTTCCAGTCTACGAAAAGTACCGTAAAGATAGCGACGTTGAATTTGGATAATCCGGAGATTACGAGACAGACTGAATTTGAGTTCCCTTTCACAGAGGAGCAGAAGGAAGCTGGTTATGCAGTAGGGCGTATCGATGTACCGATATTAAATGAAGCGAAGAATAAGATTTTCATCGGATGCAACGTGTCTAGAAAAGACCCGAACCTGCCACCTACTTTGGACGAAGACGGTGATCTAGTTTGGGAAAATGCGGATAGAGAAATCGGTACCGTGACTTTGGTGGTTGACTATCCTTCTTTGCAAAATCCAAAAATTATTACGTCTACACGTTCTAAAGCAAATAACCACGCGTATCGTACCATGTCGCAATATGTGGGTAATGACGGACATATCTATCAAGCTGCTACCGACAGAAGTGGTTATGAGATCTTGCGAATCAGCAAAAACACCAATGACTACGATGCTTCATTCTACTTTAACTTACGCGAAGCTTTAGGCGATAATAGCGCGCGCATTCAAGCTTGGCGTTACATTGAGAACGGAAAAGGGATTGTATTGTACAGTAAAGGCTCCAATAACGGCGGTGGTTATATTGCATTAATTGACTTGAACGCTGGCACGGCGAAAGCGATTGCCAATGATTACGAGACGGCCTTAAATATTTCGCAATGGCAAGGACTAATAGCGGTGGGGGATTATGCGTATGTGCCGCTTACACCGGTGGGTGAAGAAGGTCGTTTATACCTGATCAACTGGAAAACGGGAGAGGAGGTGATTAAAGGAGCTAAATTGACTGGTCAAACTGGTTCGAGCTACATTGGTTCTTACTAGAAAATAATAGCGCATGTACGTCAAAATCAGATAAGGTGTGAAGCGCCTTATCTGATTTGATGTAAAATAGATTTACTTAACTTTATTGTTCATTCAGTAAAAAATTCCATACAATGAAAAAAATATTTCTAGCATCTCTTTTATTTGCCTCTGTATATGCTACCGCCCAACAACGGGAAACGAATACCTTAATGGACGCGGAATTTTGGAAAACACAACCGACCGTAGAACAAGTAAAAGCGGAGATTGCTAAGGGGAATAGCCCTTCGCAACCGAATGCGGCTTCTTGGGATCCTACGGCGAGAGCAATCCTTAATGGCGCACCTTTGGAAACCATCAAATTTATGGTGGAGCAAGAAGGTAACGGTGTAACCAAAAAGACGCACCACAGTGCTTCTTATTTGCACTGGGCAGCCGGGAGAGGGAATGTTGATTTAGTAACTTACTTGATCGAAAAAGGTTCGGATATTCATTTGAACGACAGCCATGGCCGTTCGGTTATTGAGAATGCGGCTACGTCTAGCAGTGATAGCTACGCGGTACTGGATGCGCTTTTCGCAGCGGGCATCGATCCGAAACAGAAATTTACGGATGGCGCGACCTTATTATTGTTGGGCGTTGCGACAGACGATGAGTTGAAAAAGTCGGATTATTTCGTGACGAAGGGTTTATCGTACAGCGATACGGATGAGTATGGAAGTACGGCGGTGGATTACGCCGCAAAACTGGGCAACAAAGCCTTGATGGAAAAATTAATCGCGAAGGGTATAAAGCCGACAAACCGTGCGCTTTTCTTTGCAACGCAGGGTTCTAGAGCGGTTCAAAATGGTCTCGAAACCTACAAATATCTTGTGGAAGACCTGAAATTGGATCCGAAAGCGATCAATCCGAAGGACGGTGCTACGGTATTGCATGCCTTAGTGCGCAGACCGAATGCGGAAGTGATTTCGTATTTCCTAGACAAAGGGGTTGATGTCAATAAAAAAGACCACGAAGGCAATACGGCGTTGATCAATGCAGCAGCGGGCAACGATGTAGCCTTATTAACGGACTTGATTGCAAAAACGGCAGATATCAATGGGGTAAACGTGAAAGGCGAATCGGCCTTGACAAAGGCAGTGGCAACGGGTACGGCAGAGACGGTTGCTTTGTTATTAAAAAATGGTGCGGATATTCAGGTAACGGATAAGGACGGTCATAACCTCGCGTATTACTGGTTCAACTCGTATAGAGAAGGCAGACCGGGTGCGTCAGCTCAACCGCAGACGGACGATTTTTCCGATAAGCTGAGCGTTTTGAAAAGCAATGGCTTGGACGTAACTGCCCCACAAGGTGACGGTAGTTCGCTCTTCCATTTGGCAGTAGCGAAAGAAAATGTAAATCTGGTCAAAAAGGCAGCGGAACTCGGTGCGGATATTAACGCGCAGGACAGCGAGGGAACAACGGCACTGCACAAAGCGGCCTTGATTTCGAAAGATGATAAAATCTTAAAAGAACTGCTGGCTTTGGGGGCAAAAAAAGATTTGATGACCGAATTTGAGGAAACGGCTTTTGATTTGGCCGACCAAAATGACTTTTTGAAAGGGAACAACGTGGCTATTGATTTCTTAAAATAACATAGCAACTATAAATTTATTGGAATGAGAGTACATATCAAGTTTATCGTCGCCATCTGTGGTTTGTTTTTCTGCGCGCACTCAGCTTTCGCGCAAAGCGGAAAATACAAATGTATGATCCAAATGAATAGTTATGAGGGGGAGAAGGCCTATGTCATCATCTCCTTGATTGATCCGAAAGGGGCGTATGAAAAAACGCTTGCGGTGTTGGGCCCGGATAAGCAGTGGTTCAACACCTTGAAGGAATGGTATAAGTTCCAGACGGCAACGAAGGAGAAAATCAGTGCGGTGACGGGTGCATCGATTGGTGGGGGCGACCGTGCGGTACGTACCTTGGAAATCGATAACGCGAAACTGAATAAAGGGTATAAATTGCGCTTTGAATCGGCGGTGGAGGAACAGGATTACCACGTGAAAGATGTGGAGCTTGCAGTAACACCGGAAGGATTGGTAGCGCGTAAAGCAGGGACGGGTTATATCCGTTTTGTAAAATTAAATAAGGTGCAGTAATGACGCTATCCATTTGGCGGTATGCACATTTGGCTTTAGCTCTTGTTTCTTCGCTGTTTCTCCTGATCTTGTCGGTGACGGGCGTCATCTTGGCCATCGGTGCCGTGGAGGAAAAAACGCAAGGGTATAAGGTCGATGATTTTAATAACATAAGCCTCGCGCAGAGCATTCCGGCACTGTGGGAGGCTTATGTCGAAATGACGGAGCTTACGGTAGACCATAACCAGCACGTGTCGCTGGAGGCGTTTGATGAGGAAGGTAACATGACCAAAACCTACATCGATCCGCGGACAGGCGCTGCGCTGGGGGAGGTGAAACCCCAGTCGGATTTTATTCAGTGGAATATTGCGCTGCACCGGTCCCTCTTCTTAAAAGAAACAGGGCGTATCATCGTCGGGGTCGTTTCTTTCCTACTGTTGTTGATCACGATCTCTGGGGTCGTATTGATTGCGAAACGCCAACAGGGTCTGCGGAACTTTTTTGCGAAGATCAACAAGGATTTCTTTTCCCAGTATTTTCATGTGGTTACCGGACGGTTTTTCTTGATTCCGGTGTTGCTGCTTGCCCTCACGGGTACGCATCTTTTTATGGTGCGCATCGGCCTCACGGGGGGAGAAAACGAAACCATCGAACACCTGCAGCGCGAAGACGATGGAGAACAGGAACAGCTTGCTTTAGCAGATTTTCCGGTGTTTCAGGAAACCTTACTGGCGGATGTCGAGAAAATCGAATTTCCGTTTATGCCGGATGATCCGGAAGAGTTTTATGTGCTGAAGTTGAAAGACCGGGAACTCTATGTGAATCAGCTAACCGGGGAGGTGGTGGAAGAAACTCGGTATCCCTACAGCTTATTGCTGGAAAAACTGAGCTTCGACCTGCATACCGGGCGCACGAACGCGATTTGGGCAATCATCCTGGCGTTTGCTTCGCTGAATATCCTGTTTTTCATTTACACGGGCTTTGTCATTACCTTACGACGCAAGGGAACGAAAGTGAAAAATAAATTCACGGTGGCAAATGCGGAATATGTGCTTTTGGTGGGTACGGAAAACGGCAGTACTTTATCTTTTGCCAACAAAATCCACCAACAGCTGCTGGCGCAGGGAAAGCGTTCTTTCTTGACGCAAATGAATGGGTTTTCACCCTTCCCCCAAGCTACGCATATACTGGTTTTTACCTCGACCTATGGTTTGGGTACCGCACCGGCGAATGCGGCTAACTTTGATAAATTGCTAGCGAAGTTTCCGCAGAACCAAGCGGTGCAGTATGCGGTGGTGGGTTTTGGTTCGAAAGCTTACCCGGATTTTTGTGCCTATGCGAAAGAGGTGGACGCGCTATTGGCGGAACAGCATTGGGCGACGCGACTACTGGATGTACATACGGTAAATGATCGCTCGGTAGAGGAGTTCATGACCTGGGTGCAGGCCTGGAACGCGAAGACCGGGGATGAGCTGGGCGTAACCCCGGCGCTATATGCAACCAAGATAACGGGATTAAAGAAATTTGCCGTGCGGGAACGGACGACGATTACGGAAGATAACGCGACGTTTAAGGTCGTGTTGCAACCGCAGGGACGCCAGTCTTTCCGTTCGGGTGATCTCTTGGCGATTTATCCGGCAGACAATGGTCGGGAACGGCTGTATTCGATCGGTAAGGTGGATGGAAAGATCCAGCTGATGGTGAAGTTGTTTCCGGACGGACTGGGTTCGGAATTTCTGTATCGTTTACAGGAAGGGGAAAGTATTTCCGGACGGATTGTGGTGAACCGGGGCTTCCATTTTCCGGCAAAGGCGACGAAGGTGGCCATGATTGCTAACGGAACGGGTATCGCGCCGTTTCTGGGGATGATCGCGGAAAATAAGCAGCGCAGGCCTATACGCCTTTACGCGGGGTTCCGACATAAAAATGTACTTTCGGAGCAATACCGACAGTTTGCGGAAGAGGCGACCGCGGCGGGTCGCCTAACGGATTTCAAGATGGCTTTTTCGCGCGAAGAAGGCCGGCAGTATGTGATGGATCTGATTCGTCATGATGCGGATTTTTTTGCGGATTTGCTGGAAAATAAGGGCGTGATCATGATCTGTGGATCGTTGGCGATGCAGCGGGATGTGGAGAAAATATTGGAGGAGGTGTGCCCGAAACACGATTTGAACCAGTGCCGGGATCGGATTTTAACGGATTGTTACTAATGAAAAAGGGTGTCGTTGTCGTTTGTTTGCTTTTTGGGATGCTTTCGGTCAGCCTTGCTCAGGAAGTTTTTCGGAAACAGACGGTACATATGGGATCGGCCTTCAGCTTTGTGGTCGTGGCGGATAGTGCAGCCGAGGCGGCGGTCTATTTCCAGCGGCTGTCGGCCGAGATGGAGCGGATCGAAAACCTGATTTCGGAATGGCGGCCGCACACGCAGATTGCACAGGTCAACCAAAACGCAGGGATTGCACCGGTCAAAGTGGATCGGGAGGTTTTCGAACTGACGCAGCGGGCGATCCGCTATGCGGAGCTTACGGGAGGGGCTTTTGATATTAGCATCGCTGCCTTGGACCGGATCTGGGTCTTTGATGGCAGCATGACGGAGCTTCCGTCGGAAGATTTGATCCGTCGTTCGATCGAACGCGTGGGCTACCAGCATATCCGCTTGGATAGCCTCAATTCCACTATTTTTCTGGAAAAGGAAGGTATGAAAATCGGCTTCGGCTCGATCGGAAAAGGCTATGCGGCCGATCAGGGACGCGCCTTGTTGCAGTCCTTAGGGGTTAAGGGCGGTATCGTCAATGCCTCGGGGGATCTTTCGACCTGGGGCAGGCAACCGGATGGGGAGCCTTGGAAAATTGGGGTGAGTGATCCGTTTAAAACCTATCGTATGAAAAAGGTGCTCAAACTCTATGAGGCATCGGTAGCGACTTCGGGAAGCAATGAGAAGTTTGCGGAAATCGGAGGGAAGCGCTATGCGCATATCATTAATCCTACTACAGGATGCCCGTCTACTGGTTTGATGAGTGTGACGGTATGGGGGCCTTCGGCGGAATTTGCGAATTTCCTGAGTACCTCCATGATGGTGTTGGGTAAGAAAGCGGGGAAAAAGCTTTTACGGCAATTCCCCGAGTATCGGGCGGATATCGTGAAAGACCGCTGAGCGTATCTGCAAGTGCCGGGTAGATTAACGCCGGCTGGCAAATAAGCGGGCAAATAGCATGTCTATCAGGGCGACCACGATCGCAAATAAAGCGGCTGTCCAGAAACCGTCTACATCGAATTTACTTCCCATCAACTTATCGCTCAACAAAATCATTAAGATGGTAATGATAAAGGAAACCAATCCGAAGGTGAGCCAGTTTAACGGAAAAGTAAACAGTCTTAAGATACCACCAACGATGGCATTGACTAAGCCGATAACCAATCCGGTGACGATCGCCCAGCCAAAACCGGCTACTTGTGCGCCCGGAACGATATAGGCTGCTAATGCTACAACCACTCCGGTAATGAGTAAACTGATAATAAACTTCATCTTGTATGTTTTCTCAAAACTATTCAAAAAAAGTGCCAAAGACAGGGTCTGCGGTATTCTTTTGCCATTTGCGGATGTGTTCGGGCGTATTGTAATTACGGAATTTTTTTTCGTGACCATGGAGCGGAAGTTTGACGGTGCAAAGTCCTTGTATGGCGCGTTTTACGGAAAAGTTGTGGAGGTGCTGATTTTGGTAAGCACGATAGAGTTTCGCGAGCCCGGACGCGGTATAAATGGCACATAAGGGTTCTACCTGTCCGTTTGTCGCGTACAAATAGAGGTCGGCCTGGACAATTTGTCGGCGGATGTCCAGCAGGCGCTCGAGCAAGGGCAGGTCCATATCGATCATGTCGCAGGGTAACACGAAGAGGTCTGCGTCGGGAAGGTGCCGGTGGGCGCTCAGTAAGCCGCCCAGCGGACCGGGTACGTCGACCTGATCGGTAATCAGGCTTTCGGGGGGGAATAGCTGTTGGTAACTTGGCTGCTGTAGCGGATTAATAGAGAGGTAGGTGTCGAGCCCCAAGCTAGCTAAACGATGCTGTAAATGCTCCGCCCAGGCGAGGCCGTCTTTGCGCAGCTGTCCTTTATCGGTGCCCATACGGCGGCTTTGGCCTCCGCATAGCACCAATCCTACTAAATTATCGCGGCGTTTTTTCATCGTTATAATTAGGGTATCTTGTTGGTGAGGGGTGCGTGTTGGCAGGAGCAATGGCCTCCCCAAGCCCGGGTACCGTCCACAAAATGTTCGCATTTCCAGAGGGGTACCTGATGCTTGATCTGATCGATGATATACTGGTTGGCAGTGTAAGCTTCCTGGCGATGGGTCGCTGCGGTAATCACGACTACCGCTGTGTCCATAACGACGACTTCGCCGAGGCGGTGGACGGCGATGGCTACCTGTAATCCCCAACGCTCAGTGGCTTCCGCCAGTAAGGCGGCGATCATCTTCTCGGCCATGGGTTCGGCGGCTTCGTAAAAGAGGTGCGAAACTTCCTGGCCTTGGTGGTTATTCCGTACTTCGCCGCTGAACAGAACCACACCGCCCGCTTCGGGGTGGTGGGCCTGCGCCCAAAGGGCGTGGACATCAATTTTATCGGTGCTGAGATGTTTCATGGTTATCCTCCGCTGCTTGGTGGGATAACCAGCACGACGTCGCCGGGACGTAGGGGGTAATCCTCTTGTACAAATTGATCGGCGACGGCAAACCGGCATTGTTGCAGCAGGGCCTTCGCCAAGGATTGTTCGGACATTAAATAGGTTCGTAGATGATGGATGTCTGCCGGGGCTTCCCGGACCTCCATAAGCGTCGGGAAGTAATCTTTCAATCCCGCAAAAAATTCTAAAGTAATCATATTTTATCCTCCTCGTTTTTTTTTCTTTATCCACCTATTGTTAACATACTTCTTTTGCTACCTGAAAAGCGCATTTGTTTTTGCTGTAGCGCGGCCTGTACACCGTTGGCTAATCCTTGCGGACTGCGGACCTCGCGCAGGGGTATGGGGATGTTGCTGCTGATGCAGCCGTAGATGTTGCCGTAGCCGTCCAATCGCAGGCGGTTGCAGTCGGTGCAAAAAGGGTGGCTTTCGTTGGCAATGATCCCGAAGTGATGGCCGCAGGCGGTGCGCCAGTAGGTGGCGGTGTCACCGCAAGGTTTGGGCTGTTCTTCGATGGTATAGATGCGGCTGATGCGGTCGAGTATGGCTTGCCGGGAGAAGAACTGCTTGTGGGTATCGCCAAATAGATGGCCCATGCCCATCAGTTCTAAAAAGCGTATTTTAAGGCCATGCCGGAAAGCAAAATCCAGTAGCGGTAAAATCTCCTGATCGTTTTCGCCGGCCATAATCACCGTGTTAATTTTCACTTCCAATCCTGTTTCTTGTGCGGCTGTTATCCCGTCGAGTACCTGCTGTAACCCCGCTCGCTTGGTGACGCGGAGGAATGCGCGTTCGGACAGCGCATCCAGCGATACATTGATGGAACGTAGTCCGGCTTCCCGTAGGGCGGCCGCTTTTTTTGCGAGCAAAAAGCCGTTGGTCGTCATCCGGATATCGGAGATGCCTAAGCGACGTATACCTTGGATAAGCTGGGGAAGATCGGGGTATAAAAGGGGCTCGCCACCGGTTAAACGGATGGTGCGTAATTGTAACAGTTGGTGTAGGCGGCTGATGAGGTCTAGCAGTTCGTCGCTGGACAATATCACTTGGCGGGGCATAGACATATGTGGGGCAGCCTGAGGCTCCTCCTCGCATACACAGTAGGTGCAGGCGAAGTTGCAGCGATCGAGCAGGCTCACGCGTAGCACTTTAAAGGATCTTCCGATGGGGTCTGTCAGGGTGTGCATTACATAAAAAATAAGAGTTTACAACAAGCAATCAGCAGCACGAGGCTCAGCAGGCTGCGTACGGTGGGCATAGCAAAACGAGCGCTCCCGAAATAGGCGCCGATAAAGCCGCCGGCCGCTGCTGCGCAAAACCAGAGCGCAAACGAGCTATCTAGGTGTAAGGAGCCGCTATTGCCCAACAAGCCGCTGAAGGAATTTAAGGTGATGAAAATGGTCGAGGTTGCGGCAGCTTCTTTGACATTGGCCCAGCCGAATAGGATCAGTAGGGGGCTTAAGAAGATACCGCCGCCGATATGCAGCATGCCGGATAACAGGCCGATCAGAGCGCCGAAGAATAGGGCGAGGGGCGTGTTTACGGGTTTGCTTTCGGGCTGTTCGGTGGGGCGGATGCCCAGGAGCCGAATGGTAGGCAGGATGAGTGCCAAACCGAGGAGTATGAAATAAACTTTGCCGTCTAGCGCATACCGGGCGCCGAGAAATGCGCAGGGAATGGACGTGATCAGAAAGGGCCAGCAGGTTGCCCAGCGGAAGTGCCCCGCGCGCCGAAACTGCAGAAATCCGGTGCCGGCGACCAGCATATTGAGCATTAAAATAAGCGATTTGTAGTGGGCTACCGGAACGGAAAAGAGGGAGAAGACGGCGATGTAACCGCTGGCGCCGCCGTGCCCCACGGAGGCGTAGAGGAAACCGACAATAAAGAGAACGAGAGCAATTATGTAGAGTTCCATATTAAGGTGTTAAAGGTGTGGGGTTATGGGGGTCAAGGGCGATAAATGCTGCTTTGGGCGCACCGCACAGTCCGCAGCTGTAGCTTGTCGGAAGGTCGTCAAACGCGATTCCGGGTGCGACGTCGGCGAAGGTGTCGCCATAGGTCGGGTCGTAGATACTCAGGCAGTGTGGACAGCGGTATAGGGCTTGGTGCGGGTTGCCGGCCGAAAATTCCGGGGAATCGGCAGACGGGGTTTCGGGCGCAGGCGGGCTGTTTTGCAGCGTCGCATCGTAAAAACAATCGCAGAGTGTCTTGAGGGTGCTGGGCAGTGCTTTTGCTGTAATGCCTTGTTTATAGGGAACCAGTTGGCGCGAATTGGCTTTGAAATCTTGGGTATGAAAAATATCAAAAAGGGGTGCATCCGGCCGCTCTTCGCTGCGCTGTTTGATAATAATGGAGCCCCAGATACCGGTGTTTGGTCCGATCTTAATGCCAAAGCAGAGGCGGTAGGTGCGTATATTCCAGCGGTCAAAATACTGGACAATGCTGCGCTTTAGTTTCAGGGCGGGTTCGCACCAGTCTTCGATTTGCCAGTTGAGCTCGTTGGAAGCGTGGCGCAGGTTAATGCGGTGCCGGTCGAGAATACGATCCCATGCGGGGCGATCCTCGGGGTGGATGTCTTTAATAATGATGGATCGCCAAGGGGTGGTGTAGAGCTGGCCGACGCGCGACGTTTGGCAGACTTTGCAGACATCGAGCAGGAAGGAGACGGTGTAGCACTCGTCTGGTCGGTAGATGCCCAGCCAATATTTATCGGCATAAGGGTTGAAGCCTTCGTAGTAGGGTAGGCGAAAATCGGCCTCGGTGAGGGCTTCGGCACCTTGTTGTAGATGGAAGTTTCCGGAGGCTTTTATGGTGGATTCCAGCTCGGCCAGTAAGGCGGCCGCCTGCGCACTGGAGGTGTAGCTGTTATGAAGCATACAATTTTCCAGTTCTTGACTAATGGCGGCGATGTCCATGGAATAGACCAGCGAGGACCAGTTGCAGACCTGGTTGGTTTTGGGCCATCGGATATAAAGGTGCCAGTAGTTACCGATGCTGGAGGATACGAAATTCACGTGTCCGGTATAATAGGGCACAAAGGATTGCTTGGCGTCTACAATGTTGATTTTTAAGCGAGGTGTAAAGGTAAAGGAGGCCAGTATATCTTTATAAATGCCTTCGCGCAACCAATGCGCTTGATTGAATAGACCATCAGCCACGTAGGAGCTGACGATATTGGGGTGCTGATCTTTGTTCTGCTCGTAGGGCAGTTCTTGATTGAATAGCTGGTATTCGATTTCCTCTATTTGGGCGGGTTCGGCGGCGAAAAGCAGCTGTTGCCGGGCACCGATCTTTACGTGTTGTACGCCAGCTGCCTGTGCGGCTTCCAAAAGTGTTCTGAAATCACCGACGGAGACGAAGCCTCCCGGCAGGTTAATTTTTACCCGCTGTGCGGTGGGTTTGTTCGGTTTAGCCATGGGCGACCTCCGTTTCTGTTGTGCTTGCTAAAAAGTCGGTTAAGAGCGCCGATACTTGTGGCCGGCAGGAGCCGCAGCCGGTTCCGGCACCACTGGTATCGCATAGGGTTTTCAGTTCGGTGCAGCCGGATTGGATAAGCTTGTTTAAATTTCCTTCGCCCACCTGACTGCAGCTGCAGATCAATTTGCCGATAACCGGTTCTTTGGCGCTGCCGCTACGTAAGAGCTGCAAACGTTTCTCACTGAGTTCGGTCTTGTTGGTGATGAGGTCCTTGAATTCGAGAAATTCATTTTTATCTCCGATGAGTATGGCGCCAACGAGTCGGTCTTGGTGAATGATGCATTTTTTGTAATAGCGCTTTGCCTTGTCGATAAACACGATTTCTTCATATTCCGCGTTAGGACAGTCCACCATACCGATGCTACAGAGATCAAACCCCTGTATCTTGATGATGTTCATAAAAACGGAACCGGAATAGTTACTGCCGATGTCGCCGTTATGGTAGCGGGCGACGACGGCGCCTTGCTGTTCGGCCGCTGCCGAAATACCGTAAAGCACGCCTTCGTACTCGGCGATTTCACCAATGGCATAGATGGACGGGTCGCTGGTTTGTAAGCGGGCATTGACAACCACGCCCCGTTGGCATTGCAGGCCGGCTGCTTTGGCCAGCTCGATGTTGGGCGTGGTGCCAATGGCTACAATGACGGCGTCGCATTTTATTTGCCGGCCGCTCTTGAGTTCGACTTTATTGACTTTGTTCCGGCCGTAATAGAGCTGTACCTCGTCGTTGTAGTAGACGTCGCAGCCTTGGTCGACCATCTCTTCGTGGAGGAGTTGGCTGCCGAGGACGTCTAACTGACGGTTCAAAAAGCGGGAAACGCGTTGGACGACGGTGATGTGTACACCCATTTCCCGTAGGCTGGCGGCCATTTCCAATCCGAGTAATCCGCCGCCGATAATAACGACGGAAGCGTCTTTGCGCAGGAATTTCCGGAGGTTGTCGGCGTCCGAACGGCGGCGGATGCTGAAGATGCCGGGTAAAGAAGGGATATCTTTGGGTAAGGCGGGCCGGCTACCGGTGCCTAGTATGAGCGTGTCGTAGGTGGTTTTTATGCCTCGGGAATCTTCGACGTATTTATTTTCGCGATCGATGCGAGTCACCGTGACGCCTCGGATATGTTGGATGGCATATACGCTTTTCTCTTCCTCATCCCGCATTTTGACGAGTTCTTCCCATTGTTGGTCACCGCTGACGTAATGCGGCAGCATGACGCGGTTATAGAAGGGTAGGTCTTCATTGCTGATGACCGTAATTTGATCGGTCGTGTTGATTTCGCGGAAGGCTTTTACAAATCCGAAGGCGCCGGCACCGGCCCCGACGATGACAATGTGCTCCACCGGTTTTTTGTAAGGTGCTACTTGTACCGCACAGTATTTAAAATCGGGTTCTTTGGAGATGGGATCGACCAAGGGGTTGGTGAGGTTGTTTGCCCGATGTAGGTCGGTGTCGCTGAATTTTCCCCAATGCATGGGCAGAAAAACACAGCCGGGTTTGATGCTGTTGCTGAGGCTGGCTTTGACGCGTACCTGACCGCGCCGGGAGCTGATTTCGACCAATTGTCCTTCCTGGATACCCAGACGCTGGGCATCGGTGTGATGTATTTCAAGCAGTGATTCAGGGATATGTTGTTTCAGCTTACTGACTTTGCCGGTCTTGGACATGGTGTGCCATTGGTCGCGGATGCGGCCGGTGGTCAGAATGAAGGGGTAGGCCTGATCGGGCATTTCGCTGTGGAGCTCGGTCTCCGGACTGTGGATGATGGCTTTGCCCGAGGGGGTATGAAACCGGTGGTCGGTAAATAACCGTTGGGTGCCGCTTTTTCGCCGCTTATTATAGGGCCATTGCAGGGTCTTGTGTTGGTCGATCTGCGCATAATCCAGTCCTTCGATCGCGAGGCTCGTGCCGGCGGTAAGCTGGGTGTGTTCTTTGTAGATAGCTTCGGGGCTGGGATAATCAAAACCGCTGAAGCCCATTTTTTGGGCGAAACGGCAGATGATTTCGGCATCGGGCAAAGCTTCGCCGGGCGGGTCGATGATTTTGTGCAAGTGACTGATCCGGCGTTCGGAATTGGTCATGGTGCCTTCTTTTTCTGCCCAGGCGGCTGCCGGCAAAATGACATCGGCATAGGCTAAGGTCTGGGGCTTGTTGCTGATTTCCTGTACGACGACAAACTTCGCTTTTTCCAAAGCTTGTTCGATTTTTCGGGCATTGGGCAGGCTGGTTAAGGGATTGGTGCAGAGTATCCAGATGGCTTTCAGTTTTCCTTCGGCCAGTGCATCAAACATTTCGGTAGCGGTAAGTCCGGGTTTGTCAGAAATGGAGGCCCCTCCCCAAAAAGCAGCCACCTCTTGCCGGTGGGCTTCCTTATTCAGGTCGCGGTGGGCCGGTAATAGGTTGGCCAACCCACCGACTTCCCGCCCGCCCATGGCGTTGGGTTGGCCGGTTAGGGAGAAGGGGCCGGAGCCGGGTTTGCCGATTCTTCCGGTAATCAGGTTGAGGTTGATCAACGAGAGGTTTTTCGCGACGCCTTGTACACTTTGATTGAGTCCCATGGTCCACATGGTCAGCAAGCTGCTGGATTCGCGGATATAACGCGCGGCTTGATGGATGTCGGCTTCGGGGATGCGACAGAGGGCGGCAGCAGCGCTGATGGAGCGCTCGCAGACGCGGGTTTTATAGGCGTCAAATCCCTCGGTATGCTGCGCGATAAAATCGGTATCGATAGCTCCGTTTTCGATCAACAGCCGGCCGATGGCATCATTCAAGACGATGTCGGTACCGGGCTGGATTTGCAGGTGCAGGTCGGCAATCGCTGCGGAATCGGTTTTCCGGGGATCGACGACAATGATTTTGGTCTGGGGCTGGGCGGCTTTGTGGGCTTCGACCCGACGCCACAGAATGGGGTGGCACCAAGCGGGGTTGGCGCCTTCTACGAACAGGCAGTCGGCTTGTTCGATGTCGTCGTAACAAATGGGTACGGAGTCTTCGCCGAGGGCGATTTTATAGGCGGCCACGGCACTGCTCATGCAAAGGCGAGAGTTGGTGTCGATATTGTTGCTGCCGATAAAGCCTTTGATAAGTTTGTTGAGGACGTAGTATTCTTCCGTGAGGCATTGGCCGGAGGCGTAAAAAGCGACGGCATCTGGCCCGTATTGGTTGATCATGGTCTGGAATACCGCTGCGGTGCGGTTCAAGGCCTCGTCCCAGCTGACGCGCTGCAAGGGCATATTGCGGTGATAGCGCATCTGCGGATGGAGCAAGCGATCGGACTTATCGTTGACGGTGTATTGCAGATTCATGCCCTTGCTGCACAGTTTTCCCCGGTTAACGGGGTGTGTTTCGTCGCCAGTTACCGATACGGATCCGTGTTTATCTAGCTGTATGTTGACACCGCACCCGACACCGCAATAGCAACAGGTGCTGGTGACTGCTGTTTTCTTCATGTGTGACAAAACGCTCATCATTTTTTGTTTTTACGGTTGAAAGTCTAGCTTTCGGGTCGCGGCATACTTCGTGGTGACGGGTTTGGGCTGGAAGCGGGTCAGGGAGACTAATAAGCCGATGAGGACGACGCCGATACCGATATAGTGAAAGGCGTCGGCATAGGTGAGCGACTCGGATTTGAACAGGAAGCCGACCAACATGGCGCCCATATTTCCGCCGGCACCGACGATCCCGCTCACGGCGCCCATATTATCTTTGTTGATGAAGGGTACGATGCCGTAGGTGCACCCGTTGGCCATTTTGAGGAATAGGGCGAAAATCAGCATGGATACCACGGCGAAGACCAAGGTGCCGGAGGCGGCAAAAAACGCGATGCCTATGCCTTCTAAAACCAGTAGTAGTCCCAGCAGGGTGCCTTTTCCTTTTAGGCCGAACCGGCTGCCGATTTTGTCGCTGACGATGCCGCCTAGGGCGCGGGCAAAAAGGTTCATGCCCCCGAATATGCCGGCCATGGCACCGGCCAGAATGAGGCTGGTGTCGAACCGGTCTATAAAAAATAGGGCGGCTACGTTATCGACGGTGAGCTCAATACCGAAACACGCGGCATAGGCGAGGGTCAATACCCACACGCGATAGTCTTTCAAGGCCGCCAGTAGGGATCCTTTGTTTTTTTGGGGGGCACTGGCTGCGGCCGTTTGGGGCAAGTCGCTGAAATTGCCTGCCGGGGTATCGCTGGTGTAGCGGTAGTAGATAAAAGCGAGGATCAGCAAGATGATGCCGGGCACCACCATGGCGAGCCGCCAGGAATCCGCTTCGCTTACCCAGCCCATCGCGGCAAATCCTGCGGCGAGTAGGGGCATAACGAGGTTAGTGACCCCGCCACCGAGGTTCCCCCAGCCGCCGGTTAGGGCATTGGCGGTGCCGATGATATTGGGAGCAAACATCATGGAGGTATGGAATTGCGTGATCACGAACGAAGCGCCTACGATGCCGATACAGAACCGGAAGAGGAGGAAAGAGGTGTAGCTGTTGCTAAACCCGATGAGCATGATGGGGATGGCGCCGATGATTAATAACAGGGTATAGGTGCGGCGCGGCCCGAGGGTGTCGCAGAGTTTCCCGATCAGTAGACGGGCAAGGATGGTGGCGGAGACGGAGGCGATAAGGATATTACCGACTTCGCTCTTGGTTAAATGTAGTTGCTCGCGAATGAGGGGCATGAGGGGCGCGACACCAAACCATCCAAAGAAACAGAAGAAGAACGTGATCCACGTGATGTGGAAGGTACGCATCTGGATGCCTTTGAAGGAGAAGAGCTGGAGCTTGGAAAGAGGGGCTGGGTTGTGTTGCATCGTTATGTCGTTTTATGTTTAAATGATGGGAAGAAAGGGGTGTAAAGGGAGTATGGGTATGTGGTCGTTTCCGGGAAGCAGCTGTTGGTCGTGACGATGCCAACCTATGCCCGCGCAGCCGACCGTGGCGGTGATATCGCCGGAACCGTGGTGTGGTTTCCAGCTGTAGCCCGTGGTGCCGGGTTGCCGAAATACGGGAAAAAATTCATCGAGGGTCGTTTTTTTACTTCGGCTGTGCTGTAATTTTCCCATTTGGAAGCGCTCGTGGGTGAAGCCCAGGGCGCGGTGCAGGTACTCTTCTACAAACAGTTTGAAAGTCGTGAAACAGGATAAGGGGTTGCCCGGTAGGGCAAAGATCAGTTTGCCTTCGGGAAGGGTGCCTACTAAGAGGGGTTTGCCCGGTTTGATCGCGACTTTGTGCAGTTGAACGGTAATGTCTAGTTCGCGTAAGATCTGAGGGACGTAATCGGCCTCGCCGGCGGAAACGCCGCCATTGATCAGGATGAGCTGCTGTTGCAGGGCCTGTTGTAGGGCTGCTTTTAGGGCTTCGGGTTCGTCTGCGGCGTGTTGGCAGGAGCGAAGGGGCAACTGGCAGGTGGCGCAAAGGGCGCGTAAAAGGTGCTGGTTGCTGTTGCGAATTTGAAAGCGTGCGGGCTGTTGATCGACGGGGACTACTTCGTTGCCGGTGGTGACGATCGCGACTGATGGCATTTGATAAACCGGAACCTGTTGTATGCCTAATGCGGCTAAGGTGCCGATTAAGGCGCTGTCGCATACCCGCGGCGCGCTGATTGCCAGCGCGTTTTGTTGGAGGTCCTCGGCTTGTTTAGCGATGTGCTGCCCGGCTGTAAGTGTGGTCAGCTGGATGAGGGCGGTTCCGTGTGCGGTATAGTGGATATCTTCTTTTCGGATGACCGTGTCGGCATCGGGCGGGCAGGCGGCTCCGGTCATGATCTTATAGCATGCGCCAGCGGCCAGGCGGGTAGCGGTTTCCGTGCCCGCAAAAAGGGTATCTTGAATCTGGAATTCCCGGAAGCCTTGCTGCCAGTCGGCGACGCGGATGGCGATGCCGTCCATGGCGGCCCGATTGAACGGGGGGTAGTCCCGATCGGCAAAGATGGGCTGGGCGAGTATCCGGTTTAAGGCCTGCGTGAGCGGGACATGTTCCAGGGGAAGCGGTTTTGCTAGGCTTCGAATCTGTTCGAGAGCTTCCGGATAGGTCAACATATCAATGGCCTCCTCCCATCATCATCTTGCGTGCATGAAACAGCGCGGGTAAAATCGCTTCTAAACATTCTTTTACACCGTTGGTACTACCGGGTAGGGTAACAATGAGGGAATTGCGCAGGGTACCGGCTACCGAACGGCTCATCATCGCCAGCGGCGTGCGTTGCTGCCCGTGTGTGCGCATGGCTTCGACGATGCCTTCGGCCGTTTTCTCTAATAATTCGGAAACGGCTTCTACGGTAACGTCCCGCGGTCCTAGTCCGGTTCCGCCGGTGGTAAAAATAAAAGGTATATCGCGATTTACCCAGCGCTGTATAGCTTGTTGGATAAGGGGTTTTTCGTCTGCCACGATTTGGTAATCCAGTACCTGTGCACCGGTGGCTTGTAACATTTCTTCGATTTTCCGGCCGCTTTTATCGGGTCGTTGTCCGCTGGAGCTTGCATCGGAACAGACGAGAACGGCACAGTTTGCCAGTGGTGCTAGAAAGCGGTGATGATCGGATTTTCCGCCGGTTTTTTCTGCCAGACGGATGTGGCCGATTTCCAACTGGTCGTCGACGGGTTTCAGCATGTCGTAGAGTTCGAGTGCGGCAACCGATGCGGCGGTCAGCGCCTCCATTTCTATACCGGTGCGACCGATAGACTTCGCGGCTACGGTAATTTGTATACCGGCCTGTGCAGCCATTCCTCTAAATAGTGCACGGTGTGAATGGGGGTAGATGTATTCGAAATCGACCTGCATGCCGTCTATCGTGACGGGGTGGCAGTGGGGAAGTAGCTGTGGCGTGGACTTTGCTCCCAAGAAGGCGGCTGCGCGGGCCACATCCAGCAGATTTCCTTTGGGCAGGCGGTTTTCTTTAATCTGGGTCGCGGTGGATTCCCGGATATAGATCACAGCCTGTGCGGAAGCGGTGCGTAGGGTGCTGATTTTGTGGCTAATATCTCTCATTCTTGCAGGATGGGATGGGTTTCTGAATGGCTTTCCGCAATGCGTTCGCTGGGCTGTGTCGGCAGGCCGGAGAGATGGATCACGCGCTGCTGCAGGGACAATACATCGCATAAAAGCAGGCGGCCGGTCAGTTTACCGGGCAGGTCGAGCAATATTTTGATGACCTCATTGGCCATCAGGGTACCGGCAACCATGCTGCCGATGACGTAGGTGCCGGATACGGCGCAGGGCGTGCTCGCGGTATGAGCGGGCAAGGTGAATAGATCGTCTATGGTGCGGTGCGACATGCCTTTTTCAAAGACGGTGATCTGTATTTCGGATCGAAATATAGCGCCGTATACGACCGGTTTGTCGAGTTCTGCGCTGGCATGACCGATGCATAAGCGCGACGGAAAATTATCGGTGGCATCGACGATGAGGTCGTAGTCTGCAAAAATTGCCGGGGCATTGCTGTCATCTACAAAGAAGGGATACGCCTGGCAAGTGGTGTTGGGGTAGCGGGTCTGTACATGCTCGCAGGCTGCGGCGGTTTTCCATGCGCCGACTTGAGCCGGTGTGTAAAGGTATTGGCGGGCTAAATTTTTGTGCTCCACCTTGTCGCCGTCGAATATGCCGAGCTGTCCGATACCGCTAGCGGCTAATGCCGCAATTACGGGGCAGCCTAGGCCGCCGGCGCCGACGACGAGTACTCGAGCGGCCTGTAAGCGGTCGAGACCCGGCTTGCCGATAAAGGGCAACTGAAGGTGGTCGTTATAAAATCTGCTATCCATCGTTTTTTATGCGGTTTTGCCGTTTGTTATCGTGCCGTGTATTAGTTTTGAAGAGCGATGTAAACGCAGCCATTTTCTACTTTCACCGGATAGGTTTTGATGGCGCATTCATCGCCCGAGAGGCATTCTCCCGTATCCAATGCGAATGTTTTTTTATGGAAGGGGCAGGCGATCTTGGGTTGGTCACCGAGTGAGCCGATCATGCCGCGGCTGAGGATCATTTGTCTTTTATGAGGACATTCATTCTGGGTGGCGTACCACTCGTTGCGGCGTTTGAAATAGAACAGCGCAACCTGCTGATCGGCTAGTTTCAAACAGATACCTCCGTTTTCAATGGTGTCTTCTACGCGACAGGCTAATTTCCATGAAGTGATGCTTAAAGTTTCCATAATGATCTTGTATTAAAGTTTCGTGTGTTATTGTATTAAGGGGTAACGGGTGCATTCCAGTCGGCGGCTTTCTTTTGTCCGCGCATGACCTCGAATTTGACGGTTTCGTCTTTTTCGGCGGGGGCATTTACAAAATGTACAAAGCGCTTGCGTATTTCGGGGTCACTAACGGCAACCTTCCACTCGCATTGATAGGCGGCGACCAAGGCATCCATTTCTTTTTCCCAGGTTGCGGCCATGTCAAGGCTGTCTTCTACGACGACATTCCGCAGGTACTCGATACCACCTTCCATTTTGTTTAGCCAGGTAGCGGTACGGGTCAATGGGTCGGCGGTATGTATATAAAACATCAGAAACCGGTCGAGGTAGCGGAGACAGGTCGCGCTATCGATATCGCTGGCCAGCAGCTGTGCGTGTTGCGGTTTGCTGCCGCCATTACCACATACGTATAGGTTCCAGCCTTTTTCGGTGGCGATGATACCAAAATCTTTGCTCTGTGCTTCCGCACACTCCCGGATACAGCCGCTGACGGCGGATTTCAGTTTGTGTGGTGAACGGATACCGCGGTAGCGTTCTTCGATCTGAATGGCAAAGGATACGCTATCGTGTAGGCCGAAACGGCACCAAGTACTGCCGACGCAGCTTTTTACGGTGCGCAGGGCTTTCCCGTAGGCGTGTCCGCTTTCGAATCCGGCTGCAATCAGTTCTTCCCATATTAGGGGAAGATCGTTGAGGTATGCGCCGAATAAGTCGATCCGCTGCCCGCCTGTGATTTTTGTGTATAGGCCATATTTCTGGGCAACTTCGCCGATAACAATGAGTTTTTCCGGGGTAATTTCGCCGCCGGGAATACGGGGTACGACTGAATAGGTTCCGCCACGTTGTATATTGGCCAGAAAACGGTCGTTGCTATCTTGGGCGACGTCGTTGCCTTTGCTGAGGATCATTTCGTTCCAGAGGCTGGCCAGTAGCGACGATACAAGGGGTTTACAGACTTCACACCCATGGCCGGTTCCTAAATCATCGAGTACACTGTCATAGGTGCGGAGCTCATGTATCTTAATCAGGTCAAATAATTCCTGCCGGCTGAAGTTGAAGTGTTCACAGATCGTGTTGCGAATATATTTACCTTGTTTTTTAAGGGTGTAGGCAACCAGGTCTTTGACCATCGGGACACAGCCTCCACAACCGGAACCGGCTTTCGTACATTTTTTGACGTCGTCGGCGTGCTCGCATCCTTGCTGCGTGACAGCATCACATATCTGTGCTTTGGTAATGCCCTCGCAGCTACAGATCAGCGCGGTATCGGGCAGGGCTTCGAGTCCGGCTCCTGCGGGTTTGCTTTCGCTTTGTTCGCCTAAAAGTAGTGTTTCGGGGTGTTCCGGAAGGGGCATGTTGTTGGTTACGGTCTGTAATAGCATGTTGTAACTTGCTGCTTCGCCTACCAAGATACCGCCTAATAGCCGGGTGCCGTCTGGGCTGATGTTGAGGCGTTTGTAGATGCCTTTGTTTTTATCTTCGAGCAGTATGGTGCGTGCATGGGGCTCGGTGATAAATGGATCACCGAAACTTGCTACATCGACGCCCATTAATTTGAGCTTGGTGCTCATGTCGAAGCCGGTGAAACGTTGTTGTTCGCCGGAGATGGTGGTGGCCGCTACGCTGGCCATTTCGTATCCCGGAGCGACCAAGCCGTATATCATATCGTTGTAGAGTGCGCATTCGCCGATGGCGAAGATGGCGGGATCGGAGGTGCGCATGTGTTCGTCGACGAGGATCCCACCGCGCGGGCCGAGGGTTAATCCGGCTGCTTTGGCCAGTTCGTCGCGCGGTTTGATACCGGCGGATATGATCAGGATATCGCTTTCTAATTGGGTGTCGTCCGCGAAAGCAAGACCGGTGATCTGTTGGTCGCCCAGTATTTGGGTAGTGGATTTTTGCAGGAAGCAGGTTAGTCCCAGGGCTTGCAGCTTATTTTGTAAAATGCTGCTGGCCATGTCGTCAATTTGTCTGGGCATAAGCCGGGGAGCAAATTCTACGACGGCAGTTTCTTGTATGCCGAGATCCACGAGGGCTTTTGCGGCTTCTAGGCCCAAAAGTCCGCCGCCGATAACGGCTCCTTTACGGGCGGTCGCGGCATAGGCTTTTATCCGATCCAGGTCTTCGATGGTGCGGTATAAGAAGACGCCTTCCTTATCTAAACCCGGGATAACAGGAGCGAATGGAGCGGATCCGGTGGCGAATACGAGGTAATCGTAAGGTGTTTGGATGCCGTTTTGAGAGATGACGCATTTTTCAGCGGTATTAATCTGTAAAATAGGATCGTGGAGGTGTAATTCGATGTTGTTTTCTTCGTACCACTTATTTTTTGCTAGAAATAGATCGTCCAAGGTCTTTTTTCCGAGATAATCGGTTAGGTGGACACGGTCGTAAGCTGGAATGGGCTCTTCACCGAATACAACTAACTCGAAATTGGGTTGTTTTTTTGATAATTTTTCGCAAAATCGATGTCCTACCATTCCGTTTCCGATTATCACCACTTTTTTTGCATTCATTTTTCGAGTTTTTGTGTGTAAAAAATGATTTTTGACTTTATTTTCTGCTAATGTATGGATTTTTGTTTTTAAAAATCAAATATTTTCACGTTTTTGTTTAATAAATTTTACTTTTGATAAGTTTATATTGGTTTTTAAGTAATTTTTATGGGTAAAAGTTGTAAAATTCTGAAAATAGTGGGAGCAGGGCCGGGTGATCCGGAGTTATTAACGGTAAAAGCTTATAAAAGCATTGAAAATGCAGAGATAATTCTGTTTGATAACCTAATTAATGAGGAAATGTTGAAAATAGCGCCTGAAAATTGTCAAAAAATATATGTGGGCAAGCATCCTTATGGTGAATATGTCCCGCAGGAGGATATAAATGCGTTAATTGTTTATTATTGTTCGCATTTTTCGAACGTGGTGCGATTAAAAGGTGGGGATCCTTATATTTTTGGTAGGGGATTCGAAGAGTGGTTTGTGGCCAAAGAGCTGGGGGTCAAGGTGGAGTATATTCCGGGTATTAGTAGTATGCAGGGGGTGGGACTGAGTGATATTCCGTTGACGCACCGAGGGGTGAGTGAGGGGGTCTGGGTGTTGACGGGTATGAAAAAAAATGGGGATATGGCGGCCGATCTTTCGTTAGCGGTTCGTTGTCATTCTACGGTGGTGATCTATATGGGGATGCGAAAACTCGCGGAAATTGCGCGGATCTACCTGATGCACGGGGAGGGCGACCGTCCGGCGGCGATTATACAAAGAGCGTCGCGGGCCGACGAAAAGAAAGTGGTCTGCAAGGTAAAGGATCTTGTGAAAGCGAGTCAACAGGCGGGTATGTCGCATCCGGCGATTATTGTGATTGGTGAGGTGGTTAATTTGCAGCATAATCTTTCGGCTTTCGTGCAGCAGGCGCACTGTGTCTGATGGATATAGGTTTTTCCAGATTATTTCGTTTACTTTGGATGAAATAACGTGCCATGTCTGTTACGATGTCTTACCGAGAGAATGTGAAGCTTGCCTTGCAATCCATTGTAAGCAACAGGTTGCGTACTTTTCTGACGGCACTGATTATTGCTATTGGTATTATGGCGCTGATCGGTGTGTTGACTTCTATTGATGCGATGCAGAGTTCGCTGACCAATTCCTTTTCTTCTATGGGGTCCAATTCGTTTAACATCCGTAATCGGGGGGTGAACGTCCGGATCGGTGACTCGGGGAGCCAAGCAAAAGTCTTCCCGGCGATCACGTATCGGGATGCGCTTGCTTTTAAGGAGCGATATGATTATAATGCTGTGGTTTCTATTAGTGTAAATGTGACCTGGGGAGCAACGGTTCGATATTCGGCGGAAAAAACGAATCCGAATATCGGCGTGATCGGCGTAGATGATAATTACTTACAGACTTCGGGGTATACGCTGGCAGATGGTCGTGATTTCACGATGCAGGATGTGGAAAATGCACATAGTGTGGTGATTATTGGCGAGGAGGTGCGTAGTCGGTTGTTTAAGCATAATAAGCAGCCGATCGGGGAATATATCATGATCGGCGACGAAAGGTTTACGGTTGTGGGGCTGTTGGAAAGTAAAGGTTCTAGTGCGGGGTTTAGCTCGGATAAAACCTGTCTTATTCCGTTGTCGCGGGGAAGGGCCATGATGGCACAGGGTGATCCTTCTTATGGGATTACGGTGATGACGGAGGATCCGTATAAAATGGAGCGGGCAGAAGGGGAGGCTATTGCGGCTTTCCGGAAAATACGAGGTTTGACAACGAAGCAGACGAATGATTTTGAGATTGTTAAATCGGACGCGGTTGCGCAGATATTGATGGAAAACTTGTCCTACGTGACGCTAGGGGCGGTGGTTATTGCCTTTATCACCTTGGTGGGGGCATCTATCGGGTTGATGAATATTATGCTGGTTTCGGTGACGGAACGGACGCGCGAAATCGGGATTCGGAAGGCTATTGGTGCGACACCGGCGGTGATCCGGAGGCAGTTTCTCATGGAAGCGGTGGTGATTTGTTTGTTGGGCGGAATTGTGGGGGTGCTGGTGGGGATTGCGATCGGAAATTTATTGGCGCTGGGATTGGGAGCAGATTTTATTATCCCTTGGAAATGGGCATTTTTAGGGATGGGGGTTTGTGTAGGGGTAGGAATGCTCTCGGGGTATTATCCGGCTTCTAAGGCTTCTAAGCTGGATCCGGTAGAGGCTTTACGGTATGAGTAAAGGGTTTATATATACAAATAATAAATTAATATATTGAAAAATAAAAATTTGAGTCGTAAAATGGTTATCTTTGCACCTCGAATTTTTTATAATACATTATCGCTCAATGCAAAACATTAGAAATATTGCGATCATCGCACACGTTGACCACGGCAAAACAACTCTTGTTGATAAAATCCTCCATTTTACAAGCCAATTCAGGGAAAACGAGAATACCGGAGAACTTATTTTGGATAATATTGATCTGGAGCGCGAGCGAGGAATCACCATTGTTTCCAAGAATGTAGCGGTAAGGTATAAAGACACAAAAATCAACATCATTGATACGCCAGGTCACGCCGATTTCGGTGGTGAAGTGGAGCGTGTATTGAAAATGGCTGACGGTGTGGTGCTTTTGGTCGATGCGTTTGAAGGGCCGATGCCGCAAACACGTTTTGTGACGGGTAAGGCACTTGCGCTAGGGATTAAGCCTATCGTCGTTGTGAATAAAGTGGATAAGGAAAACTGTCGTCCGGACGAAGTTTACGAGCAGGTATTTGATTTGTTCTTCAATTTGGGAGCAACCGAAGAGCAGCTGGACTTTCCGGTGTTATATGGTTCTTCGAAGCAAGGTTGGATGTCGCCGGATTGGAAGCAGCCGTCCGAAGATTTTACCGATTTGCTAGAAGCAATCGTGAGCCACATACCGGCACCGAAAATTTCGGAAGGTACGTTGCAAATGCAGGTGACGTCCTTAGATTATTCGACCTTCGTGGGTCGTATTGCGATCGGACGTGTAGCGCGGGGTACGATTAAAGAAGGCCAGCCGGTTTCTTTGGTGAAGCGGGATGGTAAAGTCGTGAAATCACGCGTAAAAGAATTGCAAACATTTGAGGGTTTAGGTAGAGCGAAGGTAGCGGAAGTGAAAGCGGGTGATATCTGTGCGGTGGTTGGGATAGATGGTTTCGAAATTGGTGATACTATTGCGGATTTTGAAAATCCGGAGCAATTGGAGGTTATCCACATTGACGAGCCGACGATGAACATGTTGTTTACGATCAACAACTCGCCATTCTTTGGTAAGGAGGGTAAATTCGTAACGTCTCGTCATATCCACGACCGTTTGCAGAAAGAATTGGAGAAAAACTTGGCTTTGCGCGTGGTACCGACGGAGTCTCCGGATGCGTGGTTAGTGTATGGTCGGGGTATCCTGCATTTGTCGGTTTTGATCGAAACGATGCGCCGCGAAGGATACGAGTTACAAGTGGGCCAACCGCAGGTAATCGTCAAAGAAATTGACGGGGTGAAATGTGAGCCGGTGGAAGAGATGGTGGTGGATGTTCCTGCAGAGGTATCTGGAAAAGTAATCGAATTGGTTACGCAACGGAAGGGTGAGTTGCTGGTAATGGAAACAAAAGGCGAGATGCAACACTTGGAGTTTTCGATTCCATCTAGAGGTATCATCGGGTTGCGGAATAATATTTTGACGGCTACGGCGGGAGAGGCTGTTATGGCGCACCGTCTGAAAGGATTTGAGCCTTGGAAAGGATCTATCCCAGGTCGTTCGGCAGGGGTGTTAATTTCCTTGGATACGGGTACGACAACAGCGTATTCTATTGATAAACTACAAGATCGCGGTCGTTTCTTTGTGGATCCAGGTGTGGACATCTATGAAGGACAGGTTTTGGGTGAGCATATCCGGGATAACGACTTGACGATTAACGTTACGAAAGGTAAGCAGTTGACGAATATGCGTGCTTCGGGATCGGATGATAACGTGCGTATTGCACCAGCGATCAAATTTTCGTTGGAAGAATGTATGGAGTACATCCAAGCGGATGAGTATATTGAGGTAACGCCTCAGTCTATCCGTTTGCGGAAGATTTACTTAACGGAAAACGAGCGGAAAGTTAACGCGAAGAAATTCCAATAGGAAGTGATCGTATGATTTACTGATATTTTAAGAGACGCCCCCGGCGTCTCTTTTTGTTTTCATACCGTTTTAGTCTTTGCAACTTTTTTTAGAAAAAAGTTGTGCCAAAAAAGCGTCGCTTCATATGTTTGAGAGAATGGATACTACGAATGGGGAGTTTCTACATATCTCAAACATCTGGATGCGACAATTATTGGTAATGTGGGGTTCATGCAATGTATGGTAACTTGGATGCTATTGACAGAAATAACGTCGACCTGATATTGTTCTGCGTTCGTTTTTCAGCCGATTATTCCGTTAAAAACAGCATGTTGTCTGAGCGACGGGGGGCATACAATGTATTGTCCCTCCTTAACTTTGTTTGTCGCATCCCGCTATTTGGATGCTATCGACAGAAATAACGCCGACCTGATATTGTTCTGCGTTCGTTTTTCTGCCGATTATTCCGTTAAAAACAGCATGTTGTCTGAACGAAGTGAGTTCCATGCTGTTTAGGAATAGAGAAAGAAAAACAGCAGAATAATATTCAGTCTTGACTTTTTGTCCCCTTTTTTGTCAAGAAAAAAGGGGGAGAAATTATCTAGAAAATAATCTTTACTTTTGTACTATGGCTAAAGATCTTCAAGTAACGATTGATAAGGACTCCGGCTTCTGTTTTGGTGTGGTGTATGCCATTGATATGGCGGAAGAAATTCTGGAAGAGGACGGATATTTGTATTGTTTGGGGGATATCGTGCATAATGACGAAGAGGTGGCTCGCTTAAAGGCGAAAGGTCTGCGTATTATCGGTCATGAAGATTTAGCGCGTTTAGAAAACGAAAAAGTGTTGATCCGCGCGCACGGAGAGGCTCCTGAAACCTACCGTACGGCGCTGGAAAATAATATTACCTTGATTGATGCTTCCTGTCCGGTAGTACTCAAACTACAGAACAGGATCAAGACCTCTTATGATGGACAGGAAAAAATCTTGATTTTCGGTAAACATGGGCACGCGGAGGTGATCGGGCTGCAGGGGCAGACGAATAATGAAGCAATTGTGTTTCAGGATATCGCGGAGCTGGATGGGGTGGAGCTTCCGCAGTCTTTTACCTTGTACAGCCAAACGACAAAGAGTGTTGATAAGTTTTATGAAATCAAGCAGGAGCTGCTGCAGCGGGGGTATGAGGTGAAAGCCAATGATACGATCTGCCGGCAGGTTTCTAACCGCTACGAGGATCTAGGTGAGTTTGCGCGCCAATACGACAAAATCGTGTTTGTATCGGGCAAAAAATCTTCTAACGGGAAGGTGCTTTATGATGTGTGTAAGCAGGCAAATCCCGAGAGCTATTTTATTTCCGATCCGGCCGAATTGGACGCGTCGCTTTTTGAAGCGGGAGATCGGGTAGGGATCTGTGGGGCTACGTCTACCCCGATGTGGCTGATGAAAAAGGTAAAGCAGGATTTGGA
Organism: Sphingobacterium sp. FBM7-1; assembly: GCF_020687765.1. Classification (GTDB taxonomy): domain Bacteria; phylum Bacteroidota; class Bacteroidia; order Sphingobacteriales; family Sphingobacteriaceae; genus Sphingobacterium. The sequence goes on from NZ_JAJEWJ010000002.1 coordinate 34,487, forward strand.
GCAGCTTTAGGCTCAGTCATGTTATTCTCATATTATCGGTGCTTTCCGAACTTCCCTGTATTTTATGGTTATTTTTGTCGCAATGAGGAAGAGCGCTACAAAAGGAATTCTTTTGGTGCAATTAGGCACACCGGATAACCCGACTACTGCTGACGTACGCAGGTATTTGACAGAGTTTTTAATGGACCCTCGGGTCATGGATATTCCTTACCTGGGGCGTACGCTGTTGGTAAAAGGGGCTATTGTCCCGAAGCGGGCACCGCGTTCGGCAGCTACTTATAGAACGATATGGGACGAGAAAACGGGTTCGCCACTAATGTATTATAGTGAGTTGCAACGGGATTTGTTACAACAGGAACTCGGAGAGGATTACCACGTGGAGCTGGCGATGCGCTATCAAAACCCATCGATTGCTTCGGCACTCCAGAAAATGGAAGGTATGATGCTGGAGTCAATCCGTGTGATTCCGCTTTTCCCACAATATGCTTCGGCAACTTCAGGTTCGGTCATCGATAAGGTCATGGAAATTATGCGTCATTGGCAGTACTTTCCAGCGGTTTCTTTTGTGAGTAGTTATTGTGATGATGAGGAAATGTGTGAGACTTTTGCGGAGCACGCGAAGCAACATCCTATTGAAGATTATGACCATGTATTGTTCAGTTACCACGGCTTGCCGGTAAGGCAGCTTGGGAAGGTGGATCCGTCCGGCGAATTGCAATGTCCAGATGCGGGCTGTGAATCGTGTAAGGTGACTAAAAATTCTTTCTGTTATCTATCACAGTGTTATGCGACGTCGCGTACGATCGCTGAAAAAATGGGCCTAACGCGTGATCAATATGCCGTTTGTTTTCAGTCCCGCCTAGGGAAAACTCCGTGGATACAGCCGTATACATCGGATACTTTGCACGAGATGGCGCAGCGTGGTTTCAAGAAGCTGTTGGTCTTGAGTCCTGCTTTCGTGGCGGACTGTATAGAGACGCTTGATGAAATCCAGGTGGAGTATGCGGACGAGTTCAAAGCGTTGGGAGGGGAAAAGGTTACGATGGTGGAAAGTTTGAACGATGATCCAAAATGGATTAATGTGCTGAAGCGATTGGCACAAGGATAAAAAGAGGTTATGTTAATATTTAACGCTATATTATTAATTGTTTTCGACTTTTACATTTTCTTTGCTTTACGGGCAACGAAAATTAAGGTGGCGAAAACAAAGTGGTTTGCTTTTGTGTGGTGGGGTTATGCGATTTCCCTTTTGCTTGGGCTGTATATCTCGGCAAAATTTAATATTCCGCTGGCTTATCGATCGGTGATTTTGGTGGCCTTTTTTATGACGGCAGTCAGTAAGTTTATCTTTATCATTATTTTGCTGCTGGATGATATCCGTCGGGGTGGAATCTGGATAGCAAAGCTTTTTTCGCCACGAAAAAGTAAGAGTTTGGCCGGACGTGTGGAGGAGCTTTCGGAGCCTTTACCCGAAGAACCGGTGCATGGTATTTCTCGTTCGGAATTTTTAACAAAATCGGGTATATTGGTTGCTTCTCTCCCTATTTTTCCCTTGTCTTGGGGGATGATCTCGGGCGGATACGATTATAAAATCATTCGGCAAAAATTATATTTACCCAACTTGCCGGCTTCTTTTCATGGTATGCGCATTGCGCAGCTATCGGACGTGCATTCGGGGTCTTTCTACAACAAAAAGGCCGTACTCGGCGGTATAGAAATGCTGATGGGAGAAAAGCCGGATGCAGTGTTCTTTACGGGTGATTTGGTGAATAATGTGGCGTCGGAAATGCGCGACTACCAGGATATTTTCGCGAAGTTGAAAGCAGACTTGGGGGTGTATTCGGTATTGGGTAATCACGATTATGGCGATTACTACTTTGGTCGGGAAGATTCGGCCGCGAAGCGCAAAAACTTGCAAGATTTGAAGGAAACGCATCGGGTGATGGGATGGGATTTGTTGTTGGATGAGCACCGCGATATCGTGGTGAATAACGAGCAGATTGCGATTGTGGGGGTGGAAAACTGGGGCACGGGCCGTTTCCCGAAAAAAGGCGATTTGACGAAAGCGTTGTCGGGTACGGAAGAGTCGCCGGTTAAGTTATTGCTGTCGCATGACCCTTCGCATTGGCGTGCGCAGGTATTGGATACGGATGTGGATGTGATGTTTGCGGGGCATACGCACGGGATGCAATTTGGTGTGCGCGGTGAGCACTTCCAATGGAGTCCGGCGAAATATGTTTACAAAGAGTGGGCGGGTCTTTACGAAGAGCAGCAGCAGCAACTTTATGTGAATGTGGGTTTTGGGTTTTTAGGTTACCCGGGACGGGTAGGCATGTTGCCGGAGATCACCGTTTTTGAACTGATTAAGGGCGAAAAGCCAATTCTTTCCTAATCTTTCTTTTTTTTTTGGGGCAGCTGTCAGTATGGTTAAGGTGCTGGCATTCAATTTGTCTGCTTCCGATAAAGTGTATTATGGACACTTTTTGTTTCCTTCCTTTTTTGTTTTTGCTAAAAAAACGTGATATTTATAAAAATATAACCTTAAACCATGTTGGATTTTGCAGAACAACCGCACAAACGTAAAAATCTTTTAACGGGAGAATATATCCTGGTTTCGCCCCATCGTAGTAAGCGCCCGTGGCAGGGACAAGTGGAGGATCTGGCACCGGACAACCGGCCCGAGTATGATCCGAAATGCTACTTGTGTCCTGGAAATTCGCGTGCCGATGGTACGCAGAATCCGCCGTATAAGGACAGCTTTGTGTTTGTCAATGATTTTTCGGCCTTATTGGAAGATACGCCGACCGGACAGTTCAACGAGGAGAATCTCCTTGTCGCTGAATCGGAAAGAGGGATATGTAAAGTGATATCCTTTTCGCCGCGTCACGATTTGACGCTACCGGAGATGGAGGTGGATGCAATAAAAGCGGTCGTAGACCTTTGGCAGCAGGAATTTGAAACGTTGGCGGCAAACGAGTGGATAAAATATATTCAGATATTTGAGAATAAGGGTAGTATCATGGGATGCAGTAACCCGCATCCGCATGGACAGATCTGGGCAGAAAGTTCGCTACCGGTAGAGATCGAAAAAGAGAGCGCGCAGCAAAAAACGTATTTTGAGCAGCATGGGCGTACCTTGTTGCAAGATTACGTCGCGCTGGAATTGAAAAAGAACGAGCGTATCATCGTCGATAATGCTCATTTCGTGGCGCTTGTCCCTTTTTGGGCGGCGTGGCCCTATGAGACCATGATCGTGAGTAAACGTCCGGTATCGACTATACAGGGATTTACGGAAGAAGAAAAGGCTGATCTCGCCCGTACTTTGAAGGAGTTAACTACACGTTACGATAATATTTTCAAGACTTCTTTCCCTTATTCAGCCGGGATGCATCAGGCACCGGTCAATACAGGGGAGCATCCGGAGTGGCATTGGCACATGCATTTTTATCCGCCTTTGTTGCGGTCGGCCACGGTCAAGAAATTTATGGTGGGCTATGAAATGCTGGCTACACCACAACGGGATATTACGCCGGAGCAGGCGGCGAATACATTAAAACAACAATCTACGATTCATTACAAAGGATAATACACCATGATTTTTAAAGAGCAGATAGCAGAAAGATATTCAAGCGTTTTTGGAGATGCGCCTACGCACATCGTCCGATCGCCGGGAAGGATTAATATCATCGGTGAGCATACGGACTATAATGAGGGTTTTGTGTTGCCTACGGCAATTGATAAGGCTATTTATGTAGGGGTTGGAAAGCGAAACGATGCGGTTATCCGTTTGTATGCGGAGGATTTCGAAGAATACTTTGAAGTGGCTTTGGCGGATATTCGTCCCGTCGATAAGGGCTGGCCGAACTACGTACTCGGCGTGGTAAATCAATTGGTACTGCGGGGTGAAGCCGTGGGCGGATTTGATATGTATATTGATGGGGATGTGCCTTTAGGGGCTGGACTGTCCTCTTCGGCTGCCTTGGAATGTGCTGCAGGTTTTGCGCTGAACGTCCTGTTTGACTTGGAAATAGACCGGGTGGATATTGCGAAAATTGGACAGTTGGCGGAGCATACTTATGCGGGTGTGAAATGTGGAATCATGGATCAGTTTGCCTCGGTGATGAGCAAGGCGGGCCATGTGGTGAAATTGGATTGCCGGGATCTCTCTTTCTCGTATAAGCCTTTGGAATTAGGGGATTATGCGATTTTATTATTGAATACGAATGTGAAGCATTCTTTGGCTTCTACGGCTTATAATGATCGGCGGGCGTCCTGCGAAGAGGGGGTGCGTTTGGTTCAGCAGCATTTTCCGGAGGTAAATAGTTTACGGGATGTGACGCTGGACATGCTGGAGGCGCATGTTAAGCCGGTAGATCTGGATATGTATACGAAGTGTCGTTTTGTGGTGGAGGAGAATGAACGGCTGAACCGGGCGTGTGATGCGCTCGAGCAGGGGGATTTAGACCGCTTGGGCGAGCAGTTATTTCGGGCACACGAGGGCTTGAGTAAGGAATATGAAGTGAGTTGTCCGGAGTTGGACTTTTTGGTAGACTATGTGAAGGCATTCCCGGAGGTGATCGGTGCGCGGATGATGGGGGGTGGTTTTGGGGGCTGTACCATTAACTTGGTAAAGAACTCTTTTCAAGATCTGCTTGTGGAACGCCTGACGCCGATATACAAGGAGCGGTTTAATCTTGACTTGACCGCGATTAAGGTGGTTCCTTCGAACGGAACGGAGTTGTTGTAGGGGATAGATATGATCATATAAAAGTATGATATATGTTGTTTCTATTGATTCAATAGGGGCAATGTTAACTTAAAAATATTGGCATTTCCCTCTACAGACACCTGGAGAGAGCCTCCGTGTAGTTCAGCTAATGATTTAGCAAGCGATAATCCAAGGCCTGTACCTTCTGCTTTGCCAATATGTGCTTTTGCCCGATAGAACGGTTTGAAAACATTTTCCATTTCTTCTTTTGGAATAAGATCTCCGTCATTCTTAAAGGTAATCGTTAACTGCTGCGGGGTCGCAATTTCGGTTGTTATATGGATGTATTGATGCGTGTATTTGATGGCATTACTAAGGAGGTTATTGATAATTTTGGAAACGGTGTCTTTATCCAGCGTTAACGGTTCGGGGGCGTTTAATTGCCAAGATATCTTGATCTTTTTGTAATGGATAAGCGTATTATTGTCCTGGATGATTTCTCTTAGGAGTTGGTTAATATGTACCGGTATAAAGTATAATTTAAAACCGTCTGATTCTATTTTCCGAAAATCGAGCAATTGATTCGTCATCATGACTAGTTTATTGGTGTTTCTTTCTATGGTATGGAGCCATTTCGACAATGGAGATTGTTCGTCCACTTTCGACATAATTTTCTCGAGGGGAGCCTTTATCAGTGTTAGTGGTGTTTTTATGTCATGTGCTATATCGGTAAAGAAGTCTATCTTGGCCTTGTATAATGCTCTTTCGCGATGGATTTTAAGTGCTTCTAGACGCTTTCTGTTTTTTTCTTTGATACGTTGATCATAGATCCAGATGATATAACTAATGATAGATAGCAGGAGCAATCCATAGAGGGTGTAGGCGAGTGGAGACAGCCAAATAGGGGGGTGAATGGTAATCGGTAGTCTTTTTTCAAAAGAAATAGGCGTGCCGTCGATTTCTGTCAGTTGTATGCGAAGCGTATATTTTCCGGCAGGTACCTGTGTAAAATAAGCCGTATTACTATTTTTAAGCGTAACCCACTGTTTATCGTATCCTTCCAGTTTATAACGGTATACTTTTGACTGAGGCGAGAGAAATGTCATAGCGGCGAACTCAATACTGAACGTCGATTCATCATGTTCTAACTGAAGCGCGTGTGTATAGGCAATGGCTGTATCTAAAATAGCGTTTGGTGTAGAAGCCAATACTTCTTTATGTTGTACCTCGAGGCGGGTGAGATAAATTGGAATACGTTGTGAGCGCGTATGTCTGTTGACTAAAGCAGGATTAAACCGTATCATTCCGCCTAATGCACCAAAATAGATGAATTTATTGTGATCTTGTAACACGGCATTATAATTGAATTGTAGCCCGATTATTCCGCGTTCTTTATTGTAGACCTGTATACTTCCGGTGTGTATATGATAACTGACAAGGCCGTGCGAGGTTGATATCCACAGCGTATTAAAAGCATCTTCCGTAAAGGTAAGGATTTGGTTGCTGGGGAGACCATCTGCAGTGGTGATCCGCATAAAATCTTCTTGGTTGTCGTTCAGAACAGCAATTCCGTTTTCAGTTGCCGCCCATATCTTTCCCTTAGTTGTTTCATAAATACGGTTGACTCGATCACTGTTCAGGGAGCGCGGATGTTGCATATTGTGGGTGTACCATTTTGTTTGGTCACTTGTGGGATCATATTTAAGTAAGCCATCTCGCCATGTTCCTAGCCAGATATTTCCCTGCGTATCCTCAAAAATAGTCGTGTAGAAAATATAATTAGGGACTTTTCGAAACAAGGTAAATGTTTCACTTTCGGGATTAAAAATATAGAGCCCCCGTCTTGTAGCGAGATAAATTGTGCCTGTTCTTGTCTTATAAATATGATATATGAAATTATTTCCCAGCGCCTCCTGTGTATTATGGCTATCGTAATGTCCTATGATTTTTCGTCGACGGGTATCAAATAAATCGAGCCCCTTATCAAATGTCCCGATCAATAACGTATCGCCTATCAACAATAAACCATGGATATTGTCATGCGACAGTCCATCAGACGTTCCATAATGTTCGAATGTTCCCATATCAGGATTCCAGCAGCTGAGACCTTTGTCTTCCGTACCGATCCAAATATTTCCCTGCTGGTCTTCTACCATTTCACGCGCAGCATAGCCTAAAATCGACGGCTTTTTGCTTCTGGGAAATATTTTTTCAAATAAATCGAGCTGTGGGTGATAATAATTTATACCACCGAAATAGGTGCCAGCCCATAATCCTCCCTCGTGGTCCTGGCATAATGTATATACAGCGTTGTCCGAAAGACTCCAGGGGTTGTCATGCTCATAATGTAGCTTTTTGGTGTGGCGCGTTTTTGTATTGTATATAAATATACCGGACTCCGTGGCTACCCAGTATTCGTCGTTTAAATGGAGGATATCGCGAACAAAAAGAGTAGTACTTTCTGAACTTGTCTCAAGAATACGTTCGACAGATAGATCCCGTGGTGAAATCCGTAATAGTCCATTGTTTCTAGTCCCAGCCAAAATATACCCATCGTGGTCGGTATAGAGCTTTTCCACCCAGATATCTTTTGTGTCGATGGCTTTGTTTAGGTTGATCGATTGTTGACTTTGGACACAGGTCAATATACCCCGGTGGGTGGCGTACCATACGTTACCCCGTGCATCTAAGGTGAGCGCAGAAACAAAAAAGTCTTTTGGTTTGGTTACCTGTCGTAGTTGGTCGGAGGAAGGGATGTAATGATGTAAAGTGAGATTGGCGACAAACCATATTTCTTGATTTTTGTCTGCTTGTATAGTGAGGACTTCACCTTTTATATCTTCTCGAAAGGCGCTAAATTGTTCTTTTTCTTTATCAAAAATATAAATTCCTTGATCTGTACCTACCCAAATAGTGTGGTCTTTGTAGACCAGAAGGTGCCGGATAAAGTTACTTCCTAAACCATTGCTGGCTGCCGGATCGCTTTGATAAATTTTGAATTGATTGCCATCAAACCTGTTTAATCCGTTTTTGCTTCCAAACCACAAAAACCTGTCCCCATCCTGTACGGCACATAAAATAGAATTGTTAGACAATCCTTGATCTACTTTATAATGATTGAAGTAATACTTCTGACTATACACACCAAAGAACTGTAATAGACTGATCAGGAGTATAACGATATGTTTTTGGATAGCAGACATGGGTTGGCTTATTCAGTTGTTTTCGATTTTCTATGAAGATGCACACAATTTATCCCTTCAAAAATAGCGGAATTAGGAGTACTATATAAATAAAAAAAACCGATGAGACAATTTAGGTATTTATTGACACAAAATGTAAATAATGTTTGGAGATGTTTCAAGATTTTTGGTCAGTGTATTATTTAAAACGATACGATTAAATATAACGATACTATTTTGATACAAAAGATGACTTTTACCTACCTTCATATTTGTTTGGTTTTGATATTAAGTTCAAGTTGCTCTTTGTCTGGAGTGACAAAAGACTCCGCAGGTTCGACGGAGGAACAACGTTTTGCAAACCCGGTATTTGAGCCGGTATTGGCAGATCCTTCTGTGGTATTTGACGGAAATGAAAATAAATTCTACGCTTACGGTACCGAAGATAATTGGGGGGACGGACAAGACGCTCGTTTCGTGCCGATCTTAGAATCGACGAATTTGACGGATTGGCGGTATGTCGCTGAGGCTTTCGAGCAGAAGCCGGCGTGGAAGAAAGAAGGGTGGATATGGGCCCCGGATATTAATAATATATACGGCCAGTATTATCTTTATTATTCCATATCCACTTGGGGAGATAGCGATCCGGGAATTGGACTTGCTATTGCCGATAGTCCGACTGGTCCGTTTGTCGATCAAGGGAAGTTGTTTACGAGTAAAGAGATGGATGTGCCCAATTCGATAGACCCGTTCTATATAGCGGAAAATGGCGAAGAATATCTTTTTTGGGGCAGTTTCGATCGCGGTCCAAAGCAGGGGACCTACGCTGTTAAATTGAAAGACAATGGCAGAAGAGTGAAGAGCTTTTTAGACACGACGAAGATTGCTGCCGGAGATTTTGAAGCTGTCATGATACACAAAAAAGACGGCTATTATTATTTCTTTGGTTCCAAAGGAAGTTGCTGTGAGGGAGCTAAAAGCGGATACCATGTATTAGTGGGCAGGTCGCAGCACTTACTCGGCCCCTATCTTGATAAAGAAGGAAATGATATACGGGTAAGAGGGCGCGGTACGGTGGTGATGAAAGGCAACGATACCTATGCCGGGCCTGGGCATAACTCACGCATTTTTACGGATAAAGACGGAAAGGATTGGATATTGTACCATGCCATAAAAAAAGAGGACGCTAAGTTAATAAACGGCACTTCTAGGAGAGTTTTGATGTTGGACGAGGTGCGTTGGGAAGAGGGCTGGCCTATCATCCATGACGGAGAGCCATCTCATGCACGGAACGTAGTGCCATCTTTTTAAAAATGATCGATATTGTAAATAACTGAACGGATGATACTAAAAAGATTACACCTATTTATATTTTTTGTTAGCTGTTTGATAACAGCTAAAGCGCAGTTAGCCACTGTCAACCCATTGGAAGTGCCTTTTGGGGATCCTTATATTCTGTTAGATGAACGGACCGGGATATATTACATGTATGGAACGGGAGGGACCGAAAATGGTTTTGTGGCCTATTCTTCAAATGATTTAAAAAAATGGAAAAAGGAGGGCGTGGTATACACGGCTGCCCAAGAAAAGTCTTGGGGGGTCAAGGATTTTTGGGCGCCAGAAGTATATCAGTGGGGGGATAAGTTTTATATGTTTTATAGCGCGCATTGGAAAGTAAATCCCGACAATGAGTTGGAGAACTATAAAATCGGTATCGCGGTTTCATCGGCCCCTACCGGGCCCTTTGAGGATGTCACCGGAAAGCCGCTGTTCGACCCGGGCTACCCCGTGATTGATGGCAACGTGTATATCGCCGATGACGGACGAAAATACCTGTACTATTCAAGATGTTGCTATAAACATCCTGTGGAGTCGGAAATTGCGGATTGGGCGAGAAAACAAGGTCTGTATGATGAAATTGAAGAAAGTTGGGTCTACGGAGTGGAGCTTAAACCCGATTTGACCGGAATTATAGGTGAGCCGGTTCTATTGCTTCGTCCGCCACTTAAAATGAATGATAAACAAGCAGAATGGGAAAGTCGATCCGTTACGAGTAAGGAAATCAACCGTCGCTGGACAGAGGGTTCATATACGTTTAAGTGGGGGGGACAGTACTATATGATGTACTCTGCAAATCATTTTGCAGGAGAAAACTATGCAGTGGGTTATGCCACCGCGGATCATCCTTTAGGGCCATACAGCAAAGCAACGAATAATCCAATTCTGGAAAAAAATACACATAAGGGAGGGAAAGTTTCGGGAACAGGGCATAACAGTGTGTTAAAAACGCCGGACGGGAAAATGTGGTGTGTGTATCACGGCCGAACAGCCGAGACCGGGCAACAACGTATGGTATTTATTGATGAAATGACAATCCGGGACGATGGAACATTAGTGGTATTAGGACCAACACACAAAGATGATAACCTTTAAGATTGGATGATGTTTTTTCTGCTGTTTATTTGTTGAATATATTCGCTCGGTGACATACCATAATATTTCTGGAAATTACGCCCGAAGTGTGTTTGGGAGCTAAAACCGACGAGATAGGATACTTCAAATATCTTGTAGTTATGTTGGATCAATAACTCTGTTGCTTTTTTCAATCGCGCCATATTGATGAGTTCATTGGGGGAGACAGCCGATATGCACTTGATTCTTCTATACAAGGTGGGTCTGCTCATATTCATCAAATCGGCTAATTTTTCGACATCCAAATTCGGATCTGCTAGATGTTGTTGGATAACCTCGTATATTCTTTCTAAAAAAGCTTCATCACTTTTGTGAATATTTGTGGTGTTGACATGCACAAAAGGAGAGGAAATGAAAAACTCTTTTACCTTATTCCTATTCAGTAACAAACTGTGAATTTGTGCACGAAGATATTCTGGCGAAAAAGGCTTTTCGATGTAGGCATCGGCACCGATTTCCAGTCCTTCAATTTTTGCATTCAACGAATTTTTTGCCGTGAGGAGGATGACAGGGATATGCGAATTTTTAAGGTTTGACTTGATCGTTTTACATACCTCGAAACCATCCATTTCCGGCATCATCACGTCACACACGATGAGATCAATCAAGACACGGTTTAATATATCCAGCGCCTCTGCCCCGTTGGTCGCCCTCACGATCTCAAACTGATCGCTTAAATCATCTTCCAGAAAGTCTAAAATCTCCATATTGTCGTCTACAATAAGAATTTCAGGTTTATAGTTACGGTCCATCATCTCTTCCATATTCTTTTCGTTGTTTACTTCTCGGGCTCTTATTCTTTTTTAAAAATACACATAAGTTTTCTTTTGGAAAGCGTGATTGGAGTAGATTAATCAGAGAAAGACAAAATAAAGAGTTTTTGATACAAAACGTGGAATTTATAATATACTTATTTGCTTACTTGCGTTTGTTATTAATGCCATTATTATATTAACCGTATAAGACATAATTATAAACAAATTAGAACAGATGAAAAATCTAAACAAGAAATATTGCAAAGAGGGGCTACTTTACCAATCTGATTGTAAAGAAGACAAACTAACTATGTTTTGAAACAAAATGTTGAATAGACTTGCGAATTTTTGATGTACTTAGCATATGTTAAATTCAGAAAGTCTTGATACAACTTTTTGATGTCTGTTAATTAGCTAGTCAATAAACTTAAATATATCATGAACAAATTGTTACATATTCCTTTTAAGCTTATATTCCTATTTGTCGGCGCCTTGTCTTTCTCTGAAGCATTGGGCTCGGAGAAAGTTGTGGAGCGAGATGAGCATTCTATCTCTTTTGCCGATTTGGATATACAAACAAAAGAAGTGCGAGGGACTGTCGCAGATGCCACGGGGCCTTTAGCTGATGTTGCGGTTTTTATCAAAGAATCTCAACGTTCGAGGGTCACGACCGATCAAAATGGAGAGTTCGTTGTTGCTGTTGCCGACGACGATATCTTAGTTTTTTCAAAAGAAGGATTTGAACCTTTGGAAATTCCTGTAAGAGGCATTAACCAACTCGATGTTACATTACAAAGCTTAACGGCTACCGATGTAAAAAAAGACCCGGAGGTGGGGAATATCGAAATACGAGGAACGGTTACAGATTCTACAGCACAAAAAATTAGTGGCGTTTCCGTTGCCGTAAAAGGTAGCTCTTCTATTTCTACCGCTACGGACGGCAATGGCATGTATATTCTTTCCGTGCCCAAGGGTTCTACGTTGCGTTTTTCAGCAGTTGGTTTCCAAGATACAGAAGCGACTGTGCAAAGCAACCCTGTCATTAACATTGTGTTGTATCAGTCTACGTCGATGGTAGAAGATGTCGTGGTTACGGCATTTGGTGGTCAAACCAGAAGAGCAGAACTCGTCGGAGCGGTGACAACCGTTACGCCGAAAGATCTGAAGATACCGTCGAGTAATTTGACGACGGCTTTGGCTGGCCGCGTGGCCGGAATGATTGCTTTCCAACGTTCGGGTGAGCCTGGGGCTGACAATGCTTCTTTCTTTGTCCGCGGTATTTCTACCTTTGGGTCAAATACCAACCCACTGATATTGATTGACAATATTGAATTAACTGCTACCGATTTATCCTATTTGCAACCGGATGATATTGAGAGCTTCTCCGTAATGAAAGATGCCGCAGCTACAGCATTGTATGGTGCAAGAGGGGCTAATGGTGTTATTCTCGTAACGACCAAGCAAGGGCAAGTCGGTAAAATAAATACGAACGTCCGTTTCGAGCAATCCATATCGGCGCCGACACGAAACTTGGAATTTGCTGATCCAATTACGTATATGCGGTTGCACAATGAGGCTATTGTAACGCGCGAGCCGCTCGCCGATTTGCTTTATTCGCCCGAGAAAATCGACAATACGGTGCTGGGATCAGGATCATTTATGTTTCCGTCTACGGATTGGCACAAGGAGTTGTTGCAAGATTATGCGCTAACGCGACGGGCAAATATGAGTGTGAGTGGGGGAAGCCAGCTAGCGACATATTATATTACCGGAGCATACACACACGACAGTGGTATTTTGAAAACGGACCGCCGTAATAATTTCAATAACGGAATCAGCAATAACGTCTTTACTTTACGGTCGAATGTCATCATCAGACCGATCAATACCATGGAAATTACGACAAGATTCAGTGGAACGTTTAGTAATTATACTGGGCCAACGTACACAGGTACGCAGATGTATGATTTGATTAAACGGAGTAATCCTGTGCTATTTCCCGCATATTATCCGGTAGATGAGCAGCATCGATTAACAGAACACATTTTGTTTGGAAATGAATTGGCGTCGAACGGATCCTATTATATCAATCCTTACGCCGAGCTTGTTAAAGGTTATCAGGAACGAGGCCGATCAAACCTTTCTGCTCAGTTTCAGGTTAGCCAGAGGTTGAATTTTTTGACGGAAGGATTACGTGCAAGGGCATTGGTCAACGTATTACGCATTGGCTCGCACTCTATTTCACGGTATTATAACCCGTTTTGGTATGGACTCAGTTCTTATAATCGACTAGACGACACGTATTCCATATATAATCTTAACCCTAATGATGGTACGGATTATCTGGGATATGAGAGCTCTATTGGTGTGCCTACAGCAAACTTTTATTTTGAAGGACATTTAAATTATAATCGCACGTTTAATGACAAGCACAGTGTAGGCGGTTTGTTAGTTTATATGTTGCGTAACAATGTTTCATTAGGGGCCTCTGATGTCCAAGGATCATTGCCCTACAGAAACGTGGGTTTATCAGGGCGGGCTACTTATGGCTATGACGACCGTTATATCGCGGAATTTAACTTTGGTTACAATGGTTCGGAACGATTCCATCCCGACCACCAGTTTGGTTTTTTCCCTTCCGCCGGTGTGGCATGGAATATTTCTAATGAACCTTGGTTTGCCGGTTCAAAACTGAATAATACCATCTCCATGCTTAAATTAAGGGCCACGTATGGTGTCGTAGGAAATGACAATATCGGGTCTGGTCGATTTTTATACTTGTCGAATATCAACATGGATAATACGAACTTGACACAGCGCTTTGGAATTCAACGTGGGTATAGCAATTCCGGAATTTCTGTCGGGCGGTATGCTGATCCGAATATACTTTGGGAAAAAGCTAAAAAAGCAAATTTCGGTGCAGAGCTGGAGTTTAGTAACGGACTCAAATTGATTGGGGAGTATTTTTTCGAGGATCGAACCGATATTTTAATGACCCGATCGAATATTCCGAGAACTATGGGATTATGGGTAACACCGAGTTCTAACGTGGGAGAGGCAAGAGCATGGGGAATAGATGGGCAATTAGCTTACAATAGATCATTCACAAATTCCTGGTTACAACTGATGGGAAACTTTACATTTGCCCGAAACCGTTATAAAACCTTCGATGAACTGCATTTTCCAAACGAGCCGTGGCAATCCCGGGTGGGTTATTCCTTTCAGCAACGATGGGGCTATATCGCAGAGCGTCTCTTTATTGATGAGAATGAGGTTGCTAACTCTCCGACACAGTTTGGTACCTACGCAGCAGGTGATATAAAATACCGGGATGTAAATCGTGATGGGGTTATTACAGAGTTGGACCAGGTGCCCATTGGTTACCCTACCGTACCAGAAATTATCTACGGGTTCGGAGCATCCTACGGTTATAAAAACTTTGATGTGTCGGTCTTTTTTCAAGGACTGGGCAACGAATCCCTCTGGATAAGTTATAACGATAACTCTCCGTTTTTTTCAAACAACACCAATAGCGGCCTTATTGGTCATAACCAATTGACGCAGTTTATTGCCGATAGTTATTGGAATGAAGATTCGAGAGATATCTATGCGCTTTGGCCGAGGCTTTCTACATCGAGTGTGGAGAATAATCGGCAGGTCAGTACTTGGTTTATGCGAGACGGCTCTTTTCTCCGGTTAAAATCGGCAGAGATCGGATATAAGCTGCCCGAACGTATATCATCCAAGGCTGGTTTGAAATCAGCACGGTTGTACTTTAATGGGCTGAACTTATTTACGTGGAGCAAATTTAAGTTATGGGATGTAGAGCAGGGAGGAAATGCACTGAATTATCCTATACAGCGGGTCATAAACGTAGGGATCAATGTTTCACTATAAAGCTTTGAAAATGAAAAAAAATCTTATTTATACCAATAGAATTACCATGCGTGGGTTTATCTTTTTGTTATACCGTGCCGGTAAGCTCCTACTTGTGATATCAATCATCGCTTTCACGGGGGCTTGTAAAAAATATTTAGATATCGTTCCTGATGGTATTGCAACGATCGATAATGCATTTACGACCAGAATTTCCGCAGAGAAATACCTGTTCACGTGTTATTCCTATATGCCACAGCAAGGGAGTGTTTCTTCCAATCCGTCGTTTACAGCGGGAGAAGAGTACTTTACGGCTACGAACGAAGTCAGTACCAATGGCGCATTAGGCGGTGTAGGCGCTAATATCCAATACGGAAACCAGAATGCCAACGCGCCCCATGCCGATGCTTGGATAGGATATGATAACTTAAATGCTCCGGGTCGTTCGCTCTACCAAGGGATTAGTGACTGTAATATTTTTCTAGAAAACATCGACCGCGTACCCGACATGACAGAGGATGAAAAGGAAAAATGGAAGGGGGAAGTGACCTTTTTGAAAGCTTATTACCACTTTTGGTTAGTCCGGAATTACGGCCCCATCTATATCATGGATCAAAATCTACCGGTCGGTGCAAGTATTGAGGAGACCAAAGTCTATCGGAATACGCTGGATGAATGTTTTGAATATATAGAAAGGTTATTCGATGAAGCTTTGGCGAATGAATACCTGCCGGAGTACACGGCAAATGAAGCCGAGGAATTGGGACGTATTAACAAGGGAATCGTGTTGGCCTTCAAAGCATATGTACAGGTAACAGCAGCTAGTCCTTTATTCAATGGTAATACAGACTATGCAAGCATTGTCGATAACCGTGGTATCGCCATATTCAGCCCAAATAAAACAGATGAAGAGAAAAGGGCACGTTGGGTAAAGGCCGCGGCAACGAGTAAGGAGGCTATCGATATGTTGGAAATACAGGGACGTTCATTGTATGCCTTTGAAGGTGGGTTAACTTTGCCCATATCGGATATCACGAAGACGAAACTGAGTATCAGTGGTGCGGTAAACGAAAATTGGAACCGTGAAGTGATATGGCCGAACACAAATTGCTGGGTAGGGGGAACATCATCTTCTAATGGGCAGTCAGCCATTGCAGGACATAATTGGCCAAGAGGATTGGTGTCTACTTCAACCAACACGAATTTCACGGCGCGCCTGAATGTCCCTTTGAAGTTTGTTCAGAAATTCTATACCAAAAATGGTGTGCCGATTGAAGAAGATATTACCTACGATCGGAATGGAATGTATGACTTGCGGACTGCAGGAGCAGACCATCGATTGAATATTAGGGAGGGATATACCACAGCCGGACTGAATTTCGACCGTGAGCCAAGGTTTTATGCAGATTTAGTTTTTGATGGAGGGATATGGTTTGGTTCCGGGTTTTTGGACGAAAGTAATCCTCTTGTAGCAGAGATGCGCTATTCGGGCAGTGCTGGCAGCTTCCGTGCCAACAGCCACAATCTGACAGGATATTCCGGAAAAAAGCTAAATAACTATCAGACGACTGTATCGACAGGCTCTAACGCAACAGCTGTTTACTACGCCTGGCCGGTTATGCGGCTGGCAGACCTCTATTTGCTCTATGCGGAAGCTCTGAATGAGGCAGGAGGAGGTAAAGAAGAGGTGCTGGAATATGTGGATCGCGTACGAGAAAGAGCTGGGCTCGAAGGTGTAGATCAGTCATGGAGCTTGTATTCGAGTCGGCCGGATAAACCTAATACATTGGAAGGAAGACGAGAAATCATACAACGGGAGCGTACTATTGAACTGGCATTTGAAGGGAAAGGCTATTGGGATCTGCGCCGCTGGAAGACGGCTTATGAAGAACTCAATAAACCGATTACCGGATGGTACGTATATGGCTCTACAGAAGAAGAGTATTATGTTCCGGTAAACTTGTACCAGCCATTGTTTACTATGAAAGATTATTTTTGGCCGATAGCGGTTAACGAGTTACAGAAAAATGAAAATCTCGTTCAGAATTTCGGGTATTGATTATAGAATCTAAGATATATGTATATGAAAATTTATTATGAAATCAAAAGCAAGCATAAAAACGGATATGCTTTATTGATGCAGCATATCATACTTTTGCTTTCCGTCGTGATTTTGTTTTCTTGTGGTGATGAAGATATGAACCGTCCTTGGGGGAAGGGCGATGGTGTTCCGCAGCCAGTAACGGTAACTGGAATAGAGAATGTTAGTGGTGGCGCCATTGTTAAATACGCCCTGCCCAATGATGATAATGTCAATTATATAGAAGCCGTGTACTATATAAAAGGTGTTAAAACAACAAAAAAAGGATCTTTCTACACGAATGAACTGGAGCTTGATGGCTTCCCGGAAGTGGGGGAGTACAAAGTTTCGCTCTACTCTGTGAGTTTTTCGGAGGTGCGATCTGAACCAGTGGACGTTACAGTTTATCCAACGACACCTCCTTTTTTAACCGTAGCGGAAACATTAGATGTAGAGCCGGTTTTCGGCGGTGTGAAATCGATATATAGAAATCCGACAGGGGCTAATTTGCAACTTATTTTTTATAAATTAAACGATGGCGGTATATGGGAAGAATTAGAAACTTTATACACTAGTTTAAAAGAGGGAGAATTTTACGTCAGGGGATTGGAAAGTGTAGAAACGACATTTGGCGTGGTGTGTAGGGACCGCTGGCAAAATGTGTCGGATACGTTGGAGATTGAGGCAACACCTATTTATGAAGAGATGGCAGATCGAGGGCTATTTGCAAACCTTCCGCTACCGGGAGATATTACGTATGATATGCCGAACAGAACCCCTCCTGCACAACCTTGGCATACGGGTGCTGGTGCTGGAGTAGGAAATATTCATGCGCTTTGGAGTGGAAATACGACTCAGCCTTTTTCTGGCACTAACCCATACTTCTTCTTTTCCAATACCACTGCGGGGCTGCCAAGCAGTATAACCATTGATATGGGGCGGGAATATGAGTTGAGCCGGTTTGTTTATTTCCCCCGACAAGTACGTAACAGCAGTAATCCTTCTGCGCATACGTTCGCTGCTACGCATGTGAAGCGGTTCGAGTTATGGGGCAGTAATGATCCAAATCCGGATGGCTCCTGGGCATCCTGGACCTTGATCGGTTCTTTTAACTCTGTAAGACCGTCGGGCAATCCAATCCCGGGAGATGAAAATAGTACGCCGGAAGATCGGATCGTCACGACGAACGGTGAAAATTTTGATATGCCGGAGGGCATTGAGCCTTATCGCTATATTCGTTATCGTGTATTTTCCACTTGGGGAAATCAACCCTATTGGGCTTCTATACAGTTTCAGTTTTTTGGGAATCCAGTCGAGTAATGCATGTTATGTTATTAAACTTTTAATATTATGAAAAGATATTTTGCTGTTATAATAATCTTATTGGCGTTGATTGAATCAAGCTGTAACAAGATGGACAGCACCTACAGAGATTTTCTGACAGATGGACCGATTACCTATACAGAAAAGGTAGATTCCGTCAAGGCATATGCCGGAAGGGAAAGGATACTGCTAACCTGGGAACCTATTGTGGATCCACGCGTAACTAAAGTGGTAATTTCCTGGTCGTCCGGAAGTGGTAGTATGGAGGTGCCGATTACGTCTGAAAAGGATACACTTACGTTGATAGAAGGACTGGAAGAAGGTAATTACGTGTTTGATCTTTATACTTATGATGCCGCAGACAACCGCTCGGTGAAGGCAGAAGTTGTTGGACGGGCCCATGGCGATGTTTATGAAAGCGGATTGATCCTACGAAGCGTCAGCCAGATGGCGCTGACGGGAAATAGGCTACGGATCCGGTTTCGGCCGATGGAAGGAATGGAGGAATATGACCGTGAAGAAGTTACTTATATATCGTCTGTGGACGGCCAAGAAAAGATGGTTGTACTGGAAGCTGGGGTTGATCCGGAACTGATTATTGAAGATTTTTCGGGAGAAGAATTTACCCATAGGAGTATTTATAAGCCACAGGTGCTTTCTCCTGATTTGTTTTATTCGATGAGTGCAACCGTCAATATATTTGCTGACCCAGCTGAAGTGGAATATACGAACCCGGTCTTTACACCGATCCTGGCAGACCCTTCCGTAATCAGAGATCCATTGACGGGATACTTTTACGCATATGGCACGGAAGATCGCTGGCCTAATGGAACAAACCAAATTGTTCCGATTGTGCGCTCGCAGGATTTAGTCAATTGGTCTTATGTTGGAAATGCCTTCGCGACCAAACCCGCATGGAAACCCTCCGGCGGTGTATGGGCACCGGATATTGCTTATGTTAATGGTAAGTACCACCTGTACTACTCGATGTCAACGTGGGGTGATCCAGATCCGGGTATTGGATTAGCAATCGCGGATTATCCGGTGGGACCTTTCTCTGATTACGGAAAGCTGTTTCTTTCGTCCGAAATCGATGTGCCAAACTCCATCGATCCGTTTTATTATGAAGACGGCGGCCAAAAATATCTGTTTTGGGGAAGTTTTGACAATACGCCCAAACAGGGGACCTATGTGGTGGAGCTAATGGAAAACGGAAGAAGCGTTCGAGATATGTCCCAGAAATTCAAAATTGCTGCAGGAGACTGGGAAGCAGTCAACATTTTTAAGAAAAACGGATATTATTACTTTTTCGGCTCTAAAGGAGGCTGTTGCGATGGGGCGAACAGTACATATCGTGTCTTGGTAGCGCGGTCTACTAACTTGCTTGGGCCGTATCTCGATAGAAATGGGAATGATATTGCTAACAGAGGTAATGGTACTTTAGTATTGCAGCGGAATGCCCAATACGCAGGACCGGGGCATAATGCACCGATTATGACGGATAATAATGGTGATGACTGGATGTTATACCATGCGATTGACGTCAACAATGCCATGGTTGGCGGTGTCAATCAGCGTGTGCTCATGTTGGATAAAATCCACTGGGATGCTCAAGGTTGGCCGTTGATCAATAATGGATATCCTTCGTTTGAGAGTATGTTGAAACCGGTGTATTAATTTACATTCTATTATATTAATAATGTGTTGTTCAATTTAAGTTTATTGTGAAGAAACAAGCTATGACAAAGAGAATTTTAATGGTATTGATGCTGTTCGTTGCTACAGGGACTACGTTCGCTCAAGTTACAAACAAGAAAGTTTTTGGTAAGAAGTATATTAAGAACGTAATGCTGAAAGCAACTGACTGGCAGCTTAGGCATCCCAAACATGATCCCAAGGATTGGACGAATGGTGCTTTATATGCCGGCGTGGTGGCGACATGGCAAACCACCGGCTCAAAGAAAGTGTATAACGCCATGCGGGATATCTCCAGCGCACAGGATTGGCGACCATTCCGCCGTTGGTACCATGCGGACGATATCGTCGTTAATCAAACTTATCTGGACTTATACAGAGAGGAACAAAAGCCTGAAAGGATTCAACCTACCATTGATGTGGTGGATAAGTTATTAGCCAACCCTTACCCCACAAAAGGGGAGATAGACATCATCAAATGGTGGTGGTGTGACGCACTGTTTATGGGACCACCGACTTTGGTGAAATTAGGGATGATCACAGGGGAGAAAAAATACCTGGATGCGAATGACGAATATTTCAAAGAATGTTATGACCTGCTATACAATAAAGAAGAAAAGCTCTTTGCCAGAGATCTCAATTTTGTTATCAAACCAGATGGATCAGGTCGACGGGAAGCCAATGGTGAAAAGATATTCTGGTCGCGTGGAAATGGTTGGGTAATGGGCGGATTGGTTCGCATTTTGGAGGAGCTGCCCCAAGATTATAGCGAGCGCCCTTTTTACGAGGAACTGTTTGTGGAAATGGCAAACCGTGTAGCCGAGTTACAACAAGCTGACGGTTTATGGCGGGCCAGTCTATTAGATCCGGCATCCTATCCGGGAGGAGAAGTCAGTGGCTCTGGATTTTTCTGTTATGCATTGGCTTGGGGCATCAATAATAACCTATTAGATGCTAAGACATTCTTACCAGTTGTCGAAAAAACCTGGGTAGCACTTACGGAATGTGTAAATGAAGAAGGACGTGTGGGTTGGGTACAGCCTATCGGCGCAACGCCTGAAAAGAACTTTAGTAAAGATAGTTGGGAAGTATATGGAACCGGTGCGTTTTTACTGGCCGGCAGCGAGGTGATCAAGTTGAAACGATAGATCAGTATTGATATAAATGACAGAAAGCGTAATAAGTAAAACTGTATGAAGAAAAAATATTGTATCCATATTGGATTAGCTATAGCCCTTCTCTTTTGCTCAATAATTGGTGTTGCGCAAGATAATGCTAAGAACGATAAAGTCTACGGCCAAGCAAAACTTCTTAACAAGCCTGCGAGCGGATTTAATGGTATCTGGTATATGATTGCAGGAGCAGGTTCGGCGGGCCAGGTGACCAGTGAGTATAAATACAAATACAGCGGAGGTCTGGGCACTTACCCGTCCAATCACTATCCTTTCTCTGTTTACGCTCCAGAAGCAGACAAAACATTTTTTTGCTATGGCGGAACCGACGAGAGCGGAAAGACACTTGTTCACACAGTGTCTTATTTCGATCACAAAACCGGCGAGGTAGCGCGACCTATAATGGTCGTGGACAAAGCAACAAACGATGCACATGATAATCCGGTTATACAAGTGGACAAAGAGGGATATATCTGGCTTTTTTCAACGTCACACGGTAAAGCTAGACCTTCTTTTATACATAAAAGTTTGAAGCCGTATGATATCAGTGTGTTTGAACGGGTAACGACGACTAAGATCGTTGAGGGAAAGAAAGTGCCTATGAATAATTTCTCTTACTTGCAGGTGTATTATACGAAAGAAGATGGTTTTCTAGGATTGTTTACAGAATATGAAAAAGGTAGTGGACGAGTTATTAAGTATATGAGCAGTCCAGACGGTGTAGAATGGTCTGAATGGAAAAATCTGTCAGAACTCGGTGTGGGGCAGTATCAAACTAGCGGGAATCGGGATAAATTAGTAGGGACTGCGTTTAATTACCATCCGAAACGTAAGGTGCGGGGTGGACTAGACTTCCGTACCAATTTATACTATCTACAAACGAATGATTTTGGTAAGACCTGGCAGAGTGTAGATGGTAAGCCCATGGAGTTGCCACTCAGTGTAGTCGACAATGCCGCGTTGGTACACGATTACGATACCGAAAAACGTAATGTATATATATCGGACGTCAATTTCGATGAAAAAGGGAATCCGGTTATCCTTTATTTAACGAGCACAGGGCCGCAACCCGGTCCAGAGGATGGTCCCAGAGAATGGCATACGGCGCATTGGACAGGAAAAAAATGGAACATCCGCGGCTTTTCTTCTGCCAACAATAACTATGACATGGGTTCTATCTATATCGAAAAGGGCAAATGGTTTATCATTGCTCCGACGACGGTCGGCCCGCAGGATTTCAATACTGGGGGAGAGATGGTGTTGTGGCGATCTACAAACAAAGGGAAAAAATGGAAAAAGGTTAAACAATTGACAGCTAATAGCAAATACAACCATACCTATGCGCGTAGACCGGTGCAAGTACACCCGGATTTTTATGCCTTTTGGGCAGATGGTCACGGAAGGCAACCTTCGGAATCTAGGTTCTATTTTTCTGATAAAGAGGGGAATGTGTATAGGTTGCCGCAAGAGATGAATACGCCTTTTGCGAAACCGGAGAAGCTTTAATTAAGAGAATACGCAATGAGTTTAACCCTTCAAGCTGTATTAGCTTTCGCTCCGATTTTTTTAGCGCTAGTTCTTTTGGTCGGTTTTAGATTGCCGGCTAAATATACGATGCCTTCCGTTTTCCTGTTGACAGTCTTTATAGCCTTTCAATTTTGGGAAATGGATGCACAATATATTGTTGCCTCAACGATAGAGGGGCTGTTTGTTACGTTTGATGTGTTATATATCATATTTGGGGCATTGCTGTTACTGACGGTACTTAAATATTCAGGAGCCCTGTCCAGCATTCGATATTTTTTTACAAAAATAAGTGCCGACAGAAGAGTTCAGATCATTGTTATTGCTTGGTTATTTGGATCGTTTATCGAGGGAGCGTCTGGATTTGGTACGCCGGCGGCTATTGTTGCCCCCCTTTTAGTCGCTTTGGGTTTCCCGGCGTTGTCGGCAGTAATTATTGGTTTGATGGTACAAAGTACTGCCGTTACGTTTGGCGCTATCGGAACGCCGGTGTTAATAGGATTGAACAATGGCCTGACCAGCGGATTTACTGGTCAGGCTGATAAGCTGCTCTTTTTACAAGAAGCAACTGCTCAGATAGGGATTATCCATGCCATAATAGGAACGTTCATTCCATGGATAATGATCATCATGGTCATAATGGTGTTTGGAAAAAAAGAGGATCGGAAAAAATGCTGGACAATCGGCCCGTTCGCGGTATTTTCAGGTCTCGCCTTTACCGTACCCTACTCATTGACAGCTACATTTCTAGGTCCTGAATTCCCGTCTCTTCTAGGTGCTATGATTGGATTAGTAATCGTGATTATTGCAGTAAAGTATAAATTTCTGCTCCCATCCGATACATGGGACTTTCCAGAAAGAAAAAGCTGGCCGCTATTTTGGTCCGGGACATTGGATGTGGAGAAAGAGGATTTGTCTGTCAAAAAAATGAATATCGTAAAGGCTTGGTCACCTTATGTGCTGGTTTCCTTGCTTCTGATTGCTACTAGAAAACAGGATTGGGGAATTGGCAGCTTTCTGCAAAATTTTAAGATCAGCTGGACGGGTATTTATGGGACAGAAATATCCGCGATATCTACTCCGTTGTATCTTCCGGGAACGGTTTTGATCATCGCGTCACTTTTTGCCTTTCTAATCCATAGAATGACGGTGCCGAAGTTTAGAAAAGCCTTTTCTGAATCGTTCTCAACCGCTTTAATGGCCGCGTTTGTCCTTGCTTTCACCATTCCGTTGGTTCGGATTTACATCAATTCCGGCATGAACAATCTGGACATCGATAGTATGCCGGTTGCATTGGCGAATTGGACCGCCGACAAGGTGGGTAACTTTTGGCCTTTGGTTTCTCCGTCCATTGGTGCGGTAGGAGCTTTTATAGCCGGAAGCAATACGGTCAGTAATTTGATGCTCTCGGAGTTTCAGAATAGTATGGCAACGAAACTAGGGATATCGAATGTGATTATTGTCTCCTTACAGGCGGTAGGGGCAGCAGCAGGCAATATGATCGCTATACACAACGTAGTAGCCGCATCGGCAGTAGTGGGTTTAATGGGGAAAGAGGGAACTATTTTAAGAAAAACGATCATTCCAACGCTGTATTATGTTTTGGTAGCTGGTATATTAGGACTTTTCTTGATTTTGTTCTAGGAAGCGTTAAGATCAATCTACAGTTAGTTCCCCAAAAGAACTAAAAGACCTTCAAAATCCTCTTTATGCGCGGGTAGACTTTCCTACGCATAAAGAGGATTTTTTTTGGATGATTCCGCTCGTCCTTGATGCCTATCTGGAAACCAAAGCACCCTACTTTGGTTATCGTTCGAATTACAACGTTTTCGTAAATTAACTATTACGCTTAGCCCAACTACGTGCAATATTCTTTACATTTGGTTAATTGTAAACCCGAAAAAATAAGATTGAACTTCTTGAAGTCGGTAAAAGAACGTACTAATGAACAGAAAAGATTTTATAAAAATTTCATCCGTTTTTGCTGCATCTGCTGTTATGCCGTTTTCTAACGTCTTTGCTAGTCAAGCCCCTCTTCGCGTGGGATTAATAGGCGCGAATGGGATGGGGTGGTCCAACTTAAATGCTTTATTAAAGAATACCCCCGTACAATGTACGGCATTATGTGATGTGGATGAGCGGGTCTTAGAAAAACGTGTTGCAGAACTAGCTGAGCGTGGTATCCATGTGCGCACGTTTGAATCCCATCAAGAGATGCTGGCCGCGGATCTGGTGGATATCGTTATTATCGCTACGCCGGATCATTGGCATTGTTTGCAGCTCGTCGACGCCGTTAAAGCAGGCAAGCACGTGTATGTGGAGAAGCCCATCGGTAATTCGGTGGAGGAATGTGAGGTAATGGTGAAAGCGGTGGAAAATAGCTCGAGCATCGTGCAGGTGGGGCAGTGGCAGCGCAGTCAACAGCATTTTCGGGACGCGATTGATTTCGTTCATTCGGGAAAATTAGGCAAGATTCGAAATGTGAAGGCTTGGTCTTATGTGGATTGGAAAACAACTATCCAGCCGCAACCTGACGGACCGGTTCCGGCAGGTGTAAACTACGATCGGTGGTTGGGACCGGCTAAAACGCGTCCGTTTAATCCGAATAGGTTTCATTTTGAATTCCGCTGGTTCTGGGACTATGCGGGCGGCTTGATGACGGATTGGGGAGTGCATATGCTGGATTATGCTTTATTGGGTATGAAGGTGTCTGATCCACTATCGGTGATGGCTGCTGGGGGTAAATATGCGGATCCAAATGGTGCTTCGGAAACACCGGATACCATGCGCGTGGTATACGGCTTTGAGGATTTTAATATCGAATGGGAACAGGCTTTAGGGATTGGTTTAGGGCCGTATGGTAGAAACCACGGGGTGGCTTTTATCGGGAACAATGGCACCTTGGTGCTCAACCGGAACGGTTGGGAAGTAATTCCGGAGAAGGACAAGATGGAAGCGGTGGCGCTGCAAGAGCCAAAAGACAGTGGACTGGATATACATATGGAGAATTTTGTTCAGGCCATCCAACGTAAGGATGCTAAGTTGCTTAATGCACCGATCCAGGTAGGGGCCCATATTGCCGTCTTCTCCCAGCTAGGTAATATTGCTTATCGCACAGGTGAGAAACTCTATTGGGACCACCGCAGACGCAAGTTCACGGATCGAAAAGCCAACGATTACTTAGCGGCAAAATATCATAACGGTTATAAAATACCGAAAGTATAACCTAAATAAGTAAACCAATATGCCATTATAAAAAGCACAGTAAAATGAATATACTATCTAAATTTTTGGTTACGGCGGCGGTAGGTTTTATGGCGTACCAGCCCCTGCATGTGGAAGCACAGCAAGACAAAGGCAAATGGATGGATCTGTTTGACGGTAAAACATTGACAGGTTGGAAGACGCTTGGGGGAGAAGCGCCTTATAACGTGGAGAATGGGATGATTGTCGGGACGATGACGAAAGGAACACCAAATTCTTTCTTGGTCACCGAGCAGGAATATGGCGATTTTATTTTGGAAGTAGACGTAAAACTGGAAGGTAACCGCACGAATTCGGGTATTCAGACGCGTAGTCAGTATGATCCGGCGGCGAATGATGGAAAAGGTAGGGTGCAGGGCCGGCAGGTAGAAATTGATCCGAGTGACCGAGCTTGGACGGGTGGTATTTATGACGAAGCGCGCCGCGGATGGCTCTATCCATTGGATCTGAATGAGAAAGCGAAATCGGCTTATAAGCAGGAGGAGTTTAACCGCATTCGTATAGAAGCAATCGGCGATGAATTGCGTACGTGGGTAAACGGTGTGCCGGTTTCTTATGTTATTGATACCATAGATAGAAAAGGTTTTATTGGCCTGCAGGTACATAGTATCGCTGACGATTTACACGGGAAAAAAGTTTACTTTAAAAACGTGCGAATCCAAACAAAAGGCCTAAAGCCAACGGAATTTCCGAAAGATGTATTTATCGTGAATGTGAAGCCTAACACCTTAAGTGCTGCTGAAGAAAAAGCAGGTGTTTCTTTGTTATTTGACGGTAAATCGACTGAAAGTTGGCGAAGTGTACACCATAATACTTTCCCTACGAAAGGTTGGAAAGTGGCCAACGGCGAGATCACCGTATTGAAATCGGATGGGGGTGAGTCTACAAATGGGGGAGATATTATCACGCGTGATCAGTATGCGGTTTTTGATCTTTCGTTTGAATTTAAATTAACCCCGGGCGCCAATAGCGGCGTGAAGTATTTCGTTACCCTTAAGGAACAGACGACCGGGTCAGCTATTGGGTTGGAATACCAAATTTTAGATGATGAGCGACACCCGGATGCCAAGGCGGGGCGCGACGGGAATCGTACCTTGGCGTCGTTGTATGACTTGATCACTTCTAATAAGGAGCGCCGCGCGCGTCGACCTATTGGTGAATGGAACCGTGGGCGGGTGGTCGTATCGGAAGATAATACGGTGACGCACTACCTCAACGGCTTTAAGATGCTTGAATACAAGCGCGGATCGCAAGATTACTTGGATTTGGTAGCGAAGAGTAAATACAAAGATTGGGATAATTTTGGTGGTGCAGCCCGGGGGCATATCCTTTTACAGGATCATGGTGATCACGTGTCTTTCCGGAATATCAAGGTGAAAAAAACAAAGTAATTACGCTAAAAAAATAGGATATGAACCATTACCTTTCACGTCGTAGTTTTATTAGCCGCGCTGCTATGGTGGGCGGTGGCGTGATGTTATCGAATAGTCTTTTAGGGAAAATCCCGTTTGCATCGGCTAATGAGCGCGTAAATTTAGCTTGTGTGGGCGTTGGAAACCGTGCGGGCGAGATCATCCGCGATCTATATAAAACGGGGCTTTGTAATATTGTGGCGCTGTGCGACGTCGATATGGGCGCGAAACAGACGGAGCCGATCTTAAAGCAGTTTCCGGATGCGCCCCGCTTCCAGGATTTTAGGCAGATGTTCGACAAAATGGGGAACCAAATTGATGCGGTAGTGATCGGTACGCCGGATTTTGCCCATTTTGCGGTAACGATGATGGCCTTGGATTTGGGGATCCATGTGTATGTGGAAAAACCTATGGCACATACTTTTTGGGAAGCCGAATTGATGATGCAGAAAGCGAAAAAGCACCATAAGGTGGTTACGCAGATGGGAAATCAAGGGCATTCGGAAGCGAACTATTTTCAGTTCAAAGCTTGGAAGGATGCCGGAATTATTAAGGATGTAACGCGGATTGATGCGCACATGAATAATGCGCGCCGTTGGCATCCTTGGGACACGAATATTAAAAACTTCCCAGCGGCGGAACGGATTCCGGATACGTTAGACTGGGAGGTCTGGCAGATGCAGACCTTAGGACATGACTACAATAAAGATTTTGTAAACGGGCAGTGGCGTTGTTGGTTTGATTTCGGAATGGGCGCGCTGGGCGACTGGGGTGCACATATTCTAGATACCGCACACGAGTTTCTCGAACTTGGTTTGCCGACGGAGGTAGAGGCTACTTTCTTGGAAGGGCATAATGCCTTCTTTTTCCCGAAGTCGTCTACGATTAAATTTCATTTCCCCAAACGGAGAAGAATGCCGGCAGTGGACATTACTTGGTACGACGGGCTGGATAATCTGCCGCAGATTCCCGAGGGTTACGGGGTTTCAGGGCTGGATCCCAACATTCCGCCACCGAGTACGGGTGAACTGGAACCAGCAAAGCTTAATCCGGGCAAGATTATCTATAGTAAGGACTTGACCTTTAAAGGTGGGTCGCACGGAAGTACGTTGGAGATTATCCCGGAAGGGAAAGCGGAGGACTTGAAATACAGATTGCCGGAAGTGCCGGTGTCGCCTTCCAATCATTTTGCGAATTTCTTGAAGGCTTGTAAGGGAGAGGAAAAGACGCGGTCGCCGTTTGAGGTTGCCGGACCGTTGAGCCAGGTGTTCTGTCTGGGGGTAATTACCCAGCGGCTAAATGGAAAAATAGCTTTTGATCCCATTAAAAAGGAGATTACTAACGATAAATTTGCGAATGCTTTGTTGGTAGGGCCACCACCAGCTAAAGGATGGGAGCAGTTTTATAAGGTTTAAAGTGACCAACAATGGGTTAAAAAAAGGCGTTCTTTTGATTGAACGCCTTTTTTTATGGGTGCTATGCGGAGACTTACAGATTGGCTAAAGCCGTTTCAAAATCCGCAATAAGGTCATCAATATGCTCGATACCTACCGAAACCCGGAGTAAGCCGTTGCTAAAGGATGGCTTGTTGCTCTTCTCTCCCGATTGGTGGGCGCCCCACATACTGGCTGGGTGGGTGATCAGCGATTCTACGCCGCCCAGACTGACCGCGTTTTGGAAAAACTGTAGGGTATTTAATAGGGCTTGTGCACGTTGGTATTGCTGGGCATCGTCTGCGCCGTCCACTTCAATCGCCAGCATACCGGTAAACCCTTTCATTTGCTTTTTAGCTAAAGCGTATTGGGGATGGCTTTCTAGTCCGACGTAGGTTACCGACTTAATGCGTGGATGTTTTTCCAGCCATTGTGCCAAGGCAAGTGCATTTTCATTGATCTGACGGACGCGTAAGGCTAAGGTTTTTAAACCGCGTAAAAGCAACCAAGAATCGAACGGACTTAAAGAAGCCCCTAAGAGGAGGGATCTACGCCAAACTTGCTCGATGTATTCGGCGGAACCGCATACGGCGCCGGCGGTGAGATCGCTATGTCCGCCTAGATATTTCGTCGCACTGTGGACAACGATATCAATACCGAAATCTGCGGGGACCTGATTGATGGGGGAAGCGAAGGTATTGTCGATCATGGTTAGAATACCGTGTTCTTTTCCCAGCTTGCCGATAAATGCTAAGTCCGTAATGTCCAGATTCGGATTGGAAGGTGTTTCTATAAAAATGAGTTTCGTATTCGGTTGGATGGCATTTTTGAAAGCCTCGTTGTCGGTCTGGTCTACCTGCGTTACCTCCACGCCGTATTGCTGTAGAAAATCGCGCATGAAGGTCAGCGATGCGGCATAATGGGCATGTTGAGCAATAATGTGATCGCCGCTTTTGACCACGGCCAGAATAGCTGCGCTGATAGCTGCCATGCCGGTTGCTAAGACGAGTGCATCTTCTTTCTGCTCCAGTTTGGCGATTAGTGCGGCTGCCTGGCTGTTGTTGGGGTTGCCGTGGCGATGATAAAATTCGGGTGATTTGGTCGCTGCTGCTGCTTGTGCAAAAGCCGCGATATCGTCTGCAAGATAAGTGGATGTCTGGAAGATCGGCGTTACAACCGATTTGGTCGTATTAAATTGTTCACCTTCGTGAATCAAAGAGGTTTCTAGCTTTGCCATAATACGTATATGATATTCGACAAAGTTAATGAATAATCTACTTTTTTAGTAGTGATTTCTTCTCAGCATACGTTCTTTCGGCTCCTCGCCGGAGCACGGCATTACTTTTTTCCCTCAAAAAAGTAATCAAAAAAATCGTCACTTCGAATATTTGAGGAAAGGGGATAGTGCTAACGACGAAATTCTGCATACCTCAAATATTCGGATGTGACCTTTAGAGGTTAAGGAGGGGTTGGTTCAAAATGCGTAAACAAAAGCAATCAAGAACGTCGCGCGATAATGCGGGGTAAAACGGCCTCGCATTGTTCCGCGGCCAGCTTTACGCAGACTATTCCGTTAAAAACAGAAAGCTGTCTGAGCGCAGCGAGTTCCTTTCTGTTTAGGAATAGGCAAGTAAAGGTAGCGGAACAATGCAGGCCTAGATCTTTTGCTTCTTTTCCATCAATGGGAAAAGAAGAAGAAAAACTAGGTCATTTCTTTAAGCAAATGCAACGCATAATCAATGCTATTGACATTGCTCAAGGCGAGCCGCAGCTGCCCTTTGACTTCTTTTAGATTCGATATGGTCGGTTGCGCCTGTACGAAGGCCAACACCTTTCCGAATTGATCCGACTCATAATAGCTGGATTTGGGGTTGTTGACGAAGTAACCTTTGAGGGTATTCTTTTTAAAGGCTATTTTTTCGAAGCCGATTTTTTTGCCCATCCACTGTAGACGCAAGGTGTTGAACAAGGCGTATACGGGTTGTGGGATAGGCCCGAAGCGGTCTTCCAACGCTTTCTCGAAAGCGGCGAGCTGTTCTTCATTCTCGAGGTTGCCGATCTCGTTGTAGAGGTTATAGCGTTCGCTAATGTTGGTTACGTACTCATCAGGAATCATGACTTCTAGATCGGTATCTATCTGTGTAAAGGAAACATATTTTCGATTTTGTTCGTCGGTAAATAGCGCACCGAATTCGTCTTCTTTCAGCTCCTGGACGGCTTCGTCGAGAATCTTGTTGTACATCTCGAAACCGATCTCAGCGATAAACCCGGACTGTTCAGCCCCGAGTAAGTTTCCGGATCCGCGTATATCCAAATCCCGCATCGCCACGTTGAAGCCAGAACCTAACTCCGAGAACTCTTCTAAGGCCGAAAGGCGCTTATAAGCTTCGTTGGTGAGCGTGGATAGCGGCGGGCTTAAGAGATAACAAAAGGCCTTTTTGTTGGAACGGCCAACACGGCCCCGCATCTGGTGCAGGTCGCTCAGCCCGAACATGTGGGCGTGGTTGATGATAATCGTGTTGGCATTCGGGATATCCAGTCCGGCTTCAATAATCGTTGTCGCGACCAATACATCAAACTCATGATTGATGAACTTCAACATCACATCTTCCAGTTCATCACCCTCTAACTGCCCGTGTGCGATACCCACCCGCGCACCGGGTACCAAACGTTGAATCATGTGCCCTAACTGGGGCAGATCGGCCACGCGGTTGTGAATAAAAAAGACCTGACCATTCCGCTCGAGTTCATGGGAAACGGCTTCTTGAATAAGCGTTTCGTTAAATACGTGGAGTTCGGTCTGTACAGGCTGCCGGTTGGGTGGCGGTGTAGAAATGATGCTTAAGTCGCGCGCACCCATCAAGGAAAAATGAAGGGTGCGTGGAATAGGCGTTGCGGTAAGGGTTAACGAATCCACATTGGCTCGCATCGCCTTTAATTTCTCTTTCACGGTCACGCCAAATTTTTGTTCCTCATCAATGATCATGAGGCCGAGATCTTTAAACTTAACGTCTTTGCTGACGAGCCGGTGGGTACCGATAATAATATCAACTTTCCCTTCTTCCAGACGTTTTAGGGTGTCTTTGATTTGCTTCGTTGACTTGAACCGGTTGATGTAGTCGATATTGGCCGGTAAGCCTTTTAAGCGTTCGCTAAAGGTACGGTAATGTTGTAGCGCTAAAATGGTGGTCGGTACCAATACCGCGACTTGCTTACTATCTGCCACAGCTTTGAAAGCCGCACGGATCGCAACTTCTGTTTTTCCGAAACCGACGTCGCCGCAGACTAAGCGGTCCATCGGGTGTGGCGACTCCATATCGCGTTTGACATCGTTGGTGGCTTTCTCTTGATCGGGCGTGTCTTCGTAAATAAAAGAGGCTTCGAGTTCGTTTTGCAGGTAGCTGTCCGGGCTAAACGCGTTTCCGGTCTGGGCTTTTCGTTTGGCATACAGCTTAATGAGGTCGCGGGCAATATCTTTGACCTTTTTCTTCGTCGTTTTCTTCAGTTTGTCCCAAGCGTCTGTTCCTAGTTTATTCATTTTGGGAACAGTACCCTCTTTGCCAGAATATTTCGAAATCCGGTTTAGGGAGTTGATATTTACGTAAAGCAGGTCGTTGTCGGCATAGACTAAACGGATCATCTCCTGTGTTTTGCCGTTTACCTCGACCTTTTCCAGGCCGGCATATTTACCGACACCATGGTCGATATGCGTGATGTAATCCCCGGGCTTGAGGTCTCTTAGCTCCTTCAGCGTAATCGCCTGCGAGCGTTCGTATCCTTTCTTGCGTTTGTATTTATAATACCGATCGAAGATCTGATGGTCGGTATAGCAGGCTAGTTGGAGTGCATCATCCCGAAAGCCTTCGCGTAAGGCCCGGTGGATCGGTGTGAAGACGACTGATTTATCAATGTCTTCCAAAATGGTGTATATCCGTTCAATCTGTTTGGTTGAATCGGAGAAAATTAAGTTTTGGATACCTCGTTTTTCATTTCCCTGAAAATTATGGATCAGGAGGTTGAAGTCCTTGTTGAACGAAGGCTGCGGATGGGTATCAAATGTAATCGTCTCATCCGGCTTGTAGAAAAACTGTTTGCCGAATTCAATATTGGGAAAATCAAAGAGCATCTCCCCAAAGGTACGGTCTGTGGTAAAAGTGACGCGAGGGTCTACCCATTCGGTATTGGTCTGTATATCTTTTTCGGGTAGGGCCTTCCAGAATTCAGAAGCTTTCTTGTAGCCCTCTTTCAGAATATCGAGGGTAAACTGTACATCTTTTAACCAAATGACGCTATCGCGGTCAATATATTCCAATAAAGAAATATGGTTATTGGCTAGGAATTTCGCCTGTACGTTAGGGACGATCGTAACGGTATGGATCTTATTGACGGAAAGCTGCGTCTCTACGTCAAACGTCCGGATACTTTCGATGTCGTCGCCAAAAAACTCAATCCGGTAAGGCAGATCGTTCGAAAAGGAGAAGATATCCACAATGCCCCCGCGGATCGCAAACTGTCCGGGTTGGTAGACAAAATCTACCCGTTCGAAGTCATATTCATACAGAAATTCGTTAATAAAATCGATGCTGAGCTTGGTTTGCTGGGTAATATGCAGGGTGTTTTTTTCCAGATCACCCCGGTTGATGACTTTCTCAGCAATTGCTTCGGGATAAGTGACAAGCATTTTAGGCAGTTCCGAGGTGTGGTTTAGCGCACTGAGCGCTTCGGCCCGCTGCAGCACATGTGTTGCGTCTGTTTGCGTAAACTCATAGGCTTTTCGGAAGGATGCCGGGAAAAACAGAATTTGTTTGTCCAAAATGCTTTCCAGATCACTTAAAAAATACACGGCATCTTCGTGGGTCGGCAGGATAAAAACAAAAGGACGCTCTTGCAGGGTGTATGCTGCCGCTGCCGTCATGGCATCCGACGAGCCGATAAGTCCTTTAAGTTGAATTTTGGGGTTCTTGGCCTGTATGCTTTTGACCAGTAATTTTATGTTGTCGCTTTGCGCGTATTTATCGAGAATGTCTTGTATACTCACGGAATGCCGGATCTTGTTTATGCAAACTTACGAAAAAAAATATTTGCCGCTCGGCGTTACAAGCCATTGCTGCTTTTGCGTTTAGAGCAATCCATGCTCCATCGCAAAAGCGGTCATCTCCTCCATAGATTCTTGGAGATCAAACTGTAGATCCTCGTGGAGTTTGTCGAATTTGGCAGCCGTAGCTTTGATCCGAGCACGGGTATAATCTTGTAGTTTGAAAGCGCTATGTACGGCGGATTTTTCGAAAAGACGGGGGAACCGCTGGAAGGCGGTCTGTAGGATATAAATACGACAATCGACTTCGCTGTACTTATCTTTGGTAACCTTTTCGTGTTCGTTAACCATTCCGCTCGCCTGCCGGATCAGACCTTGAAGTTCCTTGTAGTTACTATACACGGGGATATTCTTAACCGAGTGCCGGCCTTCGGCGAAGAGATCGACCAGCTGCTGTTTGAGCCGTTCTATACGGTCTTCTAGATCCATCTGGTCTTCCAATAGTCGGAAATGAAGCTGCTTCATCAACATCTTATCTTTCCCAACAAGACGGACGAGCAATTTGTCTTTCTCCTTCTGCGGAAGATTTAATACCGCTTCTTTTAATTCGGGTTGCTTATGTAACGACATCACGTGAAGTTAAGGAAAATTGTCTAATTTTCAACAGGAAGTAAAAAACCCGTTAAACGGGTGCATATACTGTGCTATAAAGATATATCTCCGTATCTTTGTAAGGTAACGTGTTTAGAAATGCAGCATAACAATAACTATACTATCAGCAAGTTTAAAGCGGCTACGGCATGCAAATGTCCGCGGTGCAGAACAGGTAAAATATTTGGAGCGGGGACGTTCAGTTTGAAACAGCGCATGAACAAAAATTGTCCGCATTGCGGATTCAAATTCGAGATAGAGCCTGGATTTTTCTACGTGGCGATGTTTGTCAGCTATGCGTTGAGCGTAGCGCAGTTTATAGCGGTTTGTATCGCGACGTATGTGTTATCCGGCGGTTCGGAGTCTCCTTGGGTTTACCTTGCCGCGTGTACAATCACGACGATCGTACTGTCGGGCTTTAATTTTCGTTATTCCCGGGTAATCCAGCTTTATTGGTTGACGCCAAGTATAGGTTTCAACGAGAAATACTATGGGGAGGCCTACAAAAGATCGTAAGTTTTAATAAACTCGGGAAGAAATAATCGTCGAGTAAGGCGATTTTCCAGTACGACCCACATAACACACACGGAATTCATATTCTTCCAATACGGCGAGGTTAGAAATAAGGCAGCTAGACTTACTGCTGAGTACGACAGTCCAAGGGCTGTCGTTTTCTTTTTTTCGATATTCGAATTGATATACCCTTGCCGGTCGCCACGCTTTGATGCGTAATTTGATCGCTGCGGTTCCAATGGTGAGTACGAGTAATCGTCTGCACGTAAAAGGAGAGAAAACGAATCGCTTTCACATGCTATTTCTTGAATAGTATGTGATATTTACAAAACAGCAACTGCTATATTTTCGATAGTAGCTGCTGTTTAGTATTATGTTTGGAGCATATGTCGATTCTACCCGATCGGATTTTCTTGCAAATACTTTTCCCAAGCCCAAGCGGAGGCCATCATCTCGTCAATGCCAAGCTCCGCTTTCCAACCCAGTTGCGCGGTGGATTTTGTAACATCTCCCCATACGCGGATGATGTCTCCGTCGCGACGAGGGCCAATAACATAATTAAGCTTTTGACCGGATGCTTTTTCAAAGGCGGCGATCGCTTCTAATACCGAATAACCTTTACCGGTACCCACATTGAACACATCGTAATTGCCATTTGGATTCCCTTTTTCCAACAAGCGGATGGCGGCGACGTGTGCTTTGGCTAAGTCGACCACGTGAATATAATCGCGGATGCAAGAACCGTCTGGCGTATCGTAGTCACCGCCGAAAACGGTTAGTTTTTCTCGTTTGCCGATGGCGGTTTGCGTGATGAAAGGCAAAAGGTTTTGTGGAACGCCGAGGGGTAATTCGCCGATCAATGCCGAGCTATGTGCGCCCACCGGGTTGAAATAGCGTAGCGCTATGGTGTTATAGTTACCGTACGCGGCCGATATTTCTGCTAATATCTCTTCGGAAATTTGCTTGGTATTGCCATACGGTGAAGCGGCTTGCTTTACAGGAGCAGCTTCGGTGACTGGAAGGGTATCGGGTTCGCCATATACGGTACAGCTGGAGGAAAACACGAAGTTAATCGGCTTGCCTCGATAAGCGTTTAAGAGGTTGATTAACGAGAAAAAGTTGTTGTGGTAGTATTTTAAGGGTTGTTCGACAGATTCTCCCACAGCCTTCGAAGCGGCAAAATGGATGATTCCGGTAATATCCGGATTGGCTTGAACAAAAGCATGGGTTTTTGCTTCGTCGCACAGGTCGAACTCGTGAAATTCCGGACGTACACCGGTGATTTTTGCGATCTGGTCTAAAATCTGGATGTTTGAGTTCGATAAATTATCAATAATAACCGGGGTGTAGCCGGCATTATGTAGTTCTACTACCGTATGGGAGCCGATGAATCCGGTTCCGCCTGTGACTAAGATTTTACTCATTCTTTTCGATTATAATATGTTGTTGTTGCGTTCGTACTTATTTTTTCTTTTGCGTTCGTGAATGCTACGCATTTTGTCTAAGTTTGATACGAATATAAGCATATTTCCGCTGTCGTGTAGTTCTTTAGGGCCGCAGAGCGGAAATAAATAAATTATTTAGGTTTTATCCATATGCGTTTTCTCTACGATGCCGGAATAGGTTTGTATACGCTGTTACTGCGTGTTATTTCTCCTTTTCACCGGAAGGCTAAACTTTGGGTAGACGGGCGCAAGCAGTTGTTCGCCCGTATCGAACAGGCGATGGAGAAAGGTTCCCACCCTATCTGGTTCCATTTTGCGTCTTTAGGCGAGTTTGAGCAGGGGCGGCCGGTTATGGAGGCTATTCGGTTGAAATATCCAGACGAAAAAATTATCATTACTTTTTTTTCTCCGTCGGGATACGAGATCCGGAAAAATACACCTCTGGCGGATCATGTATTTTATCTGCCGACGGATACGGCTGCTCATGTGCGGAAATTCTTGACGATCGTGCAGCCTAAATTTGCCGTGTTTACGAAATACGAATACTGGTATCATTATTTTCGGGAGCTGAATAAACGGGATATTCCGTTATTTCTGATCTCGGCGATCTTTCGGGAGGAGCAGGTATTCTTTAAATGGTACGGCGGTTTTTTTCGGGGGATACTAAAAAATGTTCGTTTTTTCTTTACACAAAATATGGATTCTGTGCTCTGGCTGCGGGCAATACGCATCCGCCAGGCGGGTCTGGCGGGCGATACGCGTTTTGACCGGGTTATCGAGCTACCGAAGCAGCGGCGCACGATTCCCGAAGTAGAGCAGTTTCTGGCAGGGCACGGCCGGGTGTTGGTCGCCGGAAGCACTTGGACGCCGGATGAACGCATGTTATCGGCGCTCCTCACCGCGCAGTCTGACTGGAAAATACTTTTAGCGCCACACGAAATCCACGAAGCCCATTTGCAGGAAATTAAACAATTGATCCCACAGGCACTGTTTTTTTCGCATTTCAGCGCGTATGCGGCTGACGAAGTAGAAAAGGCTTCGGTGATGGTCATCGATAATATCGGGATGCTATCTTCGCTATATGGTTATGGGCATTTGGCCTATATTGGCGGTGGTTTTGGGGTAGGCATTCATAATACCTTGGAGGCAGCTGCGTACGGTATCCCCGTTGTTTTCGGCCCGAATTATAGCCGCTTTCAGGAGGCGGTCGATCTGATCGAAGTCGGAAGTGGTTTCCCCGTGGAAAACGCGGAGGAATTAAAGCGCGTGGCGTACGCATTATCCAGCGAGCCCAAAAGAATCTCGGCCGGAGAAGCGGCCCGGAAGTATGTGCAGGAAAAGGCGGGCGCCACACAGATTATTATGAAGTACTTAGAAACCGAAGGGTTGATCGGCCACGATCAGCGAATCAAAAATAATTCGGAGGCGATATAATCTGCTAATAGTTTTCCCTTGCTGGATAGGATGAGGTAACGGTCTGCACGCAGTTCCACCTCTTGCCGATCGATAAAGGGCTGTATGTTTGTTAACAGGTGCTTACGGTAGTCGATACCGAAGTCTGTTGTTATTTTCTCCAGATCTATCCCCCACATGGTGCGTAGGGCGGTCATGATATATTCATTAAAACGGTCTTCGTCTGTCAACTGCTCGGCCTCATAGTGGGGTTTCCCGGCCGTGATACCTTCGATATAACGGGCATTGTTGGCGATGTTCCAGCTCCGGGAATGGCCATTGAAAGAATGGGCGGATGGACCGATGCCCAGGTAGTGTTTGCCCTGCCAGTAGCTGGTATTGTGTTTGGCATATTGGCCATTCTTGGCAAAATTGGAGATTTCATAGTGCTCAAACCCGTGCGTTGTGAGTGTTTCGATCATCATCTGCATCTGTTCCGCGCTTTGTGTTTCTTGCATGGGGGCTGTTTTGCCGTTGCGAATGAAATGTGCCAAGGCTGTTTTTTGCTCGACAGTCATCGCGTAGGAAGAGATATGGGGGATAGCCAAGGCGATCAGTTTTTCCATATTGGATTTCCATTTGGCGTCCGTTAGTAAAGGATAGCCATAGATGAGATCGGCGGTGAGGTTCTCAAAGCCGGCGTCCTGCACGCGTTTAATGGCATCCTCTCCTTCAGCAGCTTGATGGGCACGATTCATCCAGCGTAGATCTTCGTCATAGAAGGATTGTATGCCGATGCTGAAACGGTTAATCGGGGTATGACGGAGCGCCTGTACCTTCGCTTTGTCGAGGTCATCGGGATTGGCTTCCAGGGTGATCTCCGCATCGGCCGCAATTTCGAAATGTGCGGCAACCTCGCCGATTAACTGTTGGATTTCATCCGCCGTTAGCAACGAGGGTGTCCCTCCGCCAAAATAAATGGAGGGTATCGTCTTATCGGTAAGTTCGTCTGCCCGAAGTTTTATTTCCTGTTGAAGGGCCTGCAGGAGCTCATCCTTATATTGTAGCGAGGTGCTAAAATGGAAGTCGCAGTAATGGCAGGCTTGCTTGCAAAAGGGAATATGAAAGTAGATCATGGGTGCTATCTTATTTTGTCCAACTATTATCGGCTGCTTCGATATCGGCCAACCGTAACGATGGATCGATCTGAACCCGCACCGCTTTCTTCGGGATGGGTAAGGTATAGGTCGGCTTGGTCCAAAACCAGTCTGGCGATATCGTGCGCTGCACGCCGTCATAGATCTTGAAAGATTCCGCTGGCTTCTCGCCGCGCATTTCGCGTAGTGGAATGTAGAAAAGTTCGCTCGTGCCATCTTCATATTCCACCAAAAGGTCGATCGGCATCGCTAGATTGGACTTATTCCGTAGGGTAATTTCTTTGGTCGTTACGTTCGTTATCGCATAATCGATGGTGCGAGTCGTGTTGACGAATAGGTTGAAATACCACTTTAAATTGATTCCCGAAACCTCTTCTGCCACCCGTTTAAAATCGTTTGGAGTGGGGTGTTTAAACTTCCATAAATCGTAGAATTGTAAGAAGGTGCGGTCAAGGTTTTCTTGGCCGATAATATAGCCTAGCTGTTGTACAAATACTTGCCCTTTGTTATACGCTTGATGGCTGTAGCCGTAGTTGGTGTTATAATAATCGGCGAGTAAACTCATCGGCTCTTCCTTGCCGGATAAGGCCAATTTGTAATAGGCTCGGTAGGCGTTGATGACCGGGTTACTGGCCAGTTCACCGCGTTTTTCAAACAAGGCTTGAAAGCCTAATTCTTCGATATAACTGGTAAAACCTTCATCGAACCATTCATCGACGGTTTCGTTTATGCCAAACAGGTGTTGATACCAGGAGTGTGCCGCTTCGTGGAAGATCACGCCTACTAAGCTTTTGATATTCCGCCCACCGGTCACCAGCGTTGCGGTGCCATATTCCATACCGCCGTCCCCGCCTTGTACAATGGTATAGGTAGACCATGGGTAGGGACCAAAACGGTCAGCACAAAAATCAAAGAAATCGGCTGCGAGTTCCTGCGCTGTTTTCCAGTTTTCGATAACTTGTTTATCGACGGGGAGATATACGGTGTATACGGTTACGCCGGCGGCGGTCTTGGTCGAGTCTACGACAAACTTCGGATCGGCTGCCCAAGCAAAATCGTGTATGTTTTCGGCTTTGAAATGCCAGGAGGCTTTTCCTTTCGGCGCGCGGACCTGAGCGTTTTGATCGTAACCTTTTACCTCGTGGGGATTTTGGAGTACGCCGGAACTACCCACGACATAGTCTTTAGGAAGATGGAGGGTAACATCGAAGTTGCCAAAGGGGGCAACGAACTCGCGCGCGACGTACTCGTCCAGGTGCCAGCCGAATTCATCAAAATGGGCCATTTTGGGGTACCATTGGGTCATGGATAAGGCGACGCCTTCGGCGGAATTACGTCCGCTACGGCGGATTTGTTCGGGAACCTGGGCGTCCCAATGCATGTCGAAAGTGACGGTTTCACCGCTGCCGAT
Source organism: Sphingobacterium sp. FBM7-1 (assembly GCF_020687765.1). Taxonomy (GTDB): domain Bacteria; phylum Bacteroidota; class Bacteroidia; order Sphingobacteriales; family Sphingobacteriaceae; genus Sphingobacterium. The sequence goes on from NZ_JAJEWJ010000002.1 coordinate 74,987, forward strand.
CGGTGCGGGGAGGGTGACTTCGAGTAGGGTGCCGTCCACCTGAAAAGAGGTCGCTTGCCCATTCATCGTCAGCGATTGGATATGTTGATAGCCGATCTGTGCCGGCTTCAATTTTGCGATACGGCTGGTTGTAGTGGGCCGTTCTGCAGTGCCTGTGCGAATGGTCATGCGGGGGTCGGGATCGGGGATATGGGCTAGTCGGTGATCCATCATGCTTCCGGGCTGAAAGGCATTGAAATACAGGTGGAAATAAACTTTTTTCAGCGTTTGTGGCGAATTGTTCGTGTATCGCAACGTCATTTCGCCTTGATACTGGTGCTTTTTGGTGTTCACGTCAATGTCCATCCGGTAGTCGACTGCCTGCTGCCAATAACCCGCACGTTGTGCCCATAGGCTTATCGGGGCAAATAGGAGAAAAAATAGAAACGCTCTTGTCTTCATCTTTACATATAATAATAATCTACGCCGGCTTGTCGTATCGCGTGGACAAGGGCATTGAGATCGTCCGCTTTCGTGAATAATTTATTCCGCCAATAACGTTTGGGCGTTTTATCTTTTTTAAAAAAGAACATCAGGAGATTGCCTCCCGACCGAGGTACGTTGCGAAGGTATTTGATGTTTGCTAAGGGAAATGACTCTACTTGTTGGTTTCCAAATTCGATACGGATCTCTCCGTCTTGTACCATCCATACGGAGTCATTTTTGCTCCATTTGGTGCTGCAGTAAATTAATAAAGGGAGGCTAAATAGCACCATAAGAATCTTCGCGATTTCGGAAATTGGAAGCCGCGAAGCGATGAGGGTGACTACGCATACACCCGCTAAAAGCAGTAGCATGTACCGTCCGCGGCGGAGGGTAGAAATATGGAAGGACTGGTTGACCATGCTCCAAAAATAACAAAGACTGGGCAAATAGCGGCAAAACTTTCTACCTTTGGAGGATAATCAACAGGTTTCTATGCATAATTTTGGTATTCCTCCTATTACTGATTTTCAGGTAGCGGAGCGTTTTATGCGCTACGTACAGATCGATACGCAATCGGATCCGCATGCGGTGTCTTTTCCCTCGACAGAAAAGCAAAAGGATTTGAGTCGGTTGCTGGTGTCTGAATTACAGCAGATGGGGGTAAAGGATGCACATCTGGACGAATTCGGTTATGTGTATGCAACGATCCCGTCTAATGTGGATGGGGAGGTTCCGGTAATTTGTTTTTGTTCGCATGTGGATACGTCGCCCGACTGCTCCGGAAAAGGCGTCAAACCTTTGTTACATGCGAATTATCAGGGGCATGATATCGTGTTGCCGGATGATCCTTCGGTGGTGATTCGGTTTGCGGAACATCCGGATCTGCAGCAGCAGATGGGGCATGATATTATAACGGCGAGTGGTACCACGTTGCTAGGCGCGGATGATAAGGCTGGCGTAGCGGAAATCATGGAGGCGGTGCGTTTATGGATGGCTTATCCGGAGATCAAACATGGAGAAATCAAACTGCTTTTTACACCAGACGAAGAGATCGGGAGGGGAGTGGATCATGTGGACTTGGAGAAGTTGGGGGCGCAGTTTGGCTATACGATGGACGGAGAGAAGGCCGGCACCATTGAGGACGAGACTTTTTCGGCGGATGCGGTGCAGGTACGCATTCAAGGGGTCTCGGTTCATCCGGGATTCGCTAAGGGGAAGATGGTGAGTGCCTTGAAGATTGCGGCGGACGTGGTGGCGCGTTTGCCACAGGATAAGTTGTCGCCGGAATCGACTTCCGGAAAGCAGGGCTTTATTCATCCGACGGAACTTAAGGGTGGGGTGGACCAAGCGGAAATTGGTTTTATTATCCGCGATCATAATACGGCAAAGCTCCGGGAATATGAGGAGGTTTTACGGAATATCGTTTCGGATGTGGTCGGTGGATATCCGGCTGCAACGTATAGTTTTGAGGTGGTGGAGCAGTATCGGAATATGAAAGAAATACTCGATCAGCACCCGGAGGTGATGGCGGTGGGTATGGAGGCTATTGAGCGCGTTGGCCTGACGCCGGAACGCCGGAGTATACGCGGCGGTACGGATGGTTCGCGGCTGTCATTTATGGGCTTGCCTTGTCCGAATGTTTTCGCGGGTGGTCATGCTTTTCATGGGAAGCTGGAATGGGTGAGTAGACAGGATATGGAAAAAGCGGTACAGACGATCTTACATATTGCGTATATTTGGCAAGAACGTGCGGAACAGCAATAATGGTAAGGAAGGAATAATATAGGTTATGATGAAAAACGAAATTTTAAAGACGATACATGAGAGACGGACTGTAAACCAGAACAGTTTTACGGACGAGGATATTAAAAAGGATGATATCTTAACGATTCTGGAGGCTGCCAATGCGGCGCCGACACATAAGCGTACGCAGCCTTGGCGTTTTGTGGTATTCCGGAAGGAGGGCTTAGAGCGCCTTGGGGCAGAACTGAGCCGCATTTACAGAACGACCACCGCGACGGATAAATATACGGAAGTGGCAGAGCAAAATATGGCGAAAAAGGCGACGATGTCTAACGTAGCGATTGCTATCGTGGTGAACTACACGGGCGAACTGCCGGAATGGGAGGAGCTAGCCGCTACGGCTTGCGCCGTACAAAATATCTGGCTGGCAGCACATTCGCTAAACATTGGCGGCTACTGGGCTTCACCGGGACTGATTAATCATTTGGGGCCGTTCTTAAACTTGGAAGAAAATCAGAAATGTGTCGGGTTGTTCTACATGGGGCATCATAACGCTGAATCGCGGGAACCTGTACGTTCGCCGATAGCGGAGAAAGTGAGATGGGAAGAGTGATGTAGTGTTGTTCTTTTTTTAGAAAAAAGGAACCAAAAAATCGCCGCTTCGAATGTTTTACATTTGGGATTGTACTAAGGATGAATTTGTACAGCCGTAAAACATTCGGATGCGGCCTTTTAATGTTAAGGGGGATTGTGCAATGGTATAGCGTGTTAATGTTTCTTTATAAAGATGGTGCATTTTTTGTGAGACATACTGAAAAAGTTATGAAAAAATTATTTTATAGCGGGTTAGCCTTGTTTGCTTTTTCTGCTTGTACGTCACCAAATAATTCGCAAACGAACTCGGAAGAGTTAAAAGATTCGTTAACGGATCAAATGGTTTCCCGACCGTTGGATACGACGAATCCGGATCCTGCGCACAATTCGCAAAACTCGGTGGATTGGATGGGAACTTATGAGGCGGTTTTGCCTTGCGCGGATTGTCCGGGAATTAAGTCGGTTTTGGTGCTTCGGGAAGATGAGACCTTTGAGATACGGAACGAATATCTAGAGCGAGATACCGAGTCGGCGGACGAAGGGACCTTTGTTTGGGAAGATAACGGATCGGTTGTACACCTGAAAGGGGAAAATACGGATCTTAAACTCAAAGTGGGGGAGAACATTTTGTTTCAATTAGACCAAGAAGGTAAAGAGATCACGGGCAATTTAGCGGAGCATTATCGGTATAAAAAACTTTTGTAAGTATTGTTTTACGATCGGAATATTTAGGGAGCCTGCATACACTGCAGGCTTTCTTTTTGCTTGCTGCATGTGGTTTGTGGAAGCGAAACGTGTTGAACGATATAGGCTTTGCCCGTATTTTCCAACGGAGAGTCCGCTATGGTTTTCCAAAAAAATAAGTAAATTGCAACGTGGGATTTGCAACAAAAAAACCGAAACGCTGGGAATTACGGCAACTGACATGGACATTTATTTCCATTGCCATGTTCATTCCTTTTCCGGTGCATATTTTTCCGTTTGTGATGTTGTTCCAGGCTAAAAAAAGTAAGATTCGTTCGTGGTACGCTACGGGGATTGGATTGTTGATGTTGGAACTGGGCTTATTTGCTTCGTTCGTTTATTTTTTTGGTGCTATTTCGCAAGGCTTGCTGTTGACACTCGGTGGTTACGTGGCTTCTTATATCGTTGGAAATGGGCTGTTATTGAACCGGGCGAAGCCGTATTTGCAACGATTGGAACTGGCAGAGGTACGTCCCTTGGCTTGGATCCCGACGGCGTCTTCCCGAAACAGGTTGCGGGAATTACCGCAAGCGACGCTGGACACGCCTCAGCTTTTTATCGAACGTTTACTGCATTGGCGCAAAGCAATCAATAACCGAGCTATACATCAAAATATCGATAAGATTATTCACCTTTTTCATTTGCTCGAACAACGGGATAAAATAGAAGCAGAAAAATTTCTGGTCCGTCACTCCACGGTCGTCAATGTATTGATGAAATATGATGAAATCGAGAATTCTAGACTGGATAATGCGGTTACCGTAGCCTCGAAAAAGAAACTGGAAGAAGTTATCGCTAAGGCGGCGATTGCTATCGAACAGGAGGTGACGAATCAGATGAAAGCGGGTATTCTGGACGTATCGGCGGAGACAGATGTATATATACAGACATTAAAAAATAGAAACCTATTAAAAGATTAACTTATGGCAAATCTAGATCTGACTATAAATGGTGATAGCGAGGAGCATAAAAAAGGCAACGAAGTGTCGGCAAATTTCTCCGATGAAGAGAAGGCTATCATCAAACAATATAAGGATAAAATTAACCTCAGCTCTACCACCGATGTTATCCAATATGGTGTGGGGAGCCAAACGAAAGTCAGTAATTTTTCAAATGAAATACTGAAACAAGTACGTACAAAAGATATGGGGGGAGCAGAAGATATTCTACTGAATCTGCGCTCAGACATTAAGTCTTTTGACGATAACCTAAATAAAAAGCCGTTGATTCCCTTTTTCGACAACCTGAAGAAAAAGGTGAAGCGGATGCGTACGGAATATCAATCTGTGGAGAAGAACATCCATCAGATCGAATTAAAGTTGGAAGGGCATTATAAAAACCTGGCTAAGGATGTCAACATTTTTGACAAGCTCTTTGTAGAGAATCAGAACTATTTTAAAGAACTTTCGCTTTATATCGCAGCAGGTGAGGAAAAATTGCAGGAAGCCCATGAGACGACCTTGCCGCAGCTAAAGGCGGAAGCAGAGGCTTCGGGCGATCAGCATAAGGTACAAGCTTATAAAGATATGGAACAGCATGTGGTGCGTTTTGAACGCAAAATCCATGACTTGAAGCTGACCCGTATGGTGGTGCTCCAAACTGCCCCACAGATCAGGTTGATACAGAATAACAGCTCGTCGTTGATGGAAAAAATCCAGTCTTCTTTGGTCAACACGATCCCGCTATGGAAAAATCAGATGGTGTTAACCTTAGGCATTGCACATTCGCAACGCGCGCTGGAAGCACAGAAGGGTGTTACCGATGCAACGAATGAGCTGCTGAGACGTAACTCCGAAATGTTAAAGGAATCGACGGTGAATATCGCAAAAGAAACGGAACGTGGTATCGTGGATATTGAAACCATTAAGAAAGCCAACCAAGATATCGTTTCGACAATCGATCAGGTACTTCAAATACAACGAGAAGGCCGAGAAAAACGCAAAGTCGTCGAACAGGAATTATTGCAGACGGAAAATGAGTTGAAGACGCATATATTGAAGTCTGCTACTGAAGAGTAGCGTGTTCTTTTCCCCGTGAAAAGAACCAAAACCTCGCCACTTCAGATATTTGAAATTAGGGATAGTACTAAGGATGAGATTATACATACTTCAAATATCTGGATGTGGCATTACAGTGTTAAGGAGGGGTTGTACAATAGTGTATAGCGTGTCAAATATAGGCGTTATATAATGATAAATTAGAAAGATAGCACAAATGTAGACACCTCATGCACGCGGAACGCGGGCTAAAATGACCTTATATTGTTCTGCGCCCATTTTTCCGAAGACTATTCCGTGAAAACAAAATACTGTCTGAGCGCAGCGAGTTTATTTTGTTTAGGAATAGGCAAAGAAAAATAGCAGAACCATATTCAGTCTTGACTTTTTTTGCTTCGTTTTTTGTGTCAAGACAAAAAATGAAGAACCCAAATCAGTCTTCCCATCTCTTTTTAGGCACACACGAAATCCCCTGCGTTTTCCGCAACACAATCGGCCGTTGGTCGTACCGACTCTCTAGTACCAACGAATCCGCATCGTAATAGGCGATCCGGTAACGCGGTAAATAGGTTCCCGTTCGATAGCATCCCGAAGTCTTGTATCGGCCGTTTGGGCGTGTATAGATACCCTCGCCGATTAGGCTGTCTCCACGGATGACATAGACTCCGCGGGCGTATTCTTTCCATTGCCCGTCCTGATAACAGGAATCAGGAATGCGTTGCATTTTGGCGTTAACCTCCATGGTGGTGTAGACCGAATCGCAGACGAACCGGAACTCATGCAAGGTGTAATCCATCATTTGGGATTGATGGGCAATGCTATCTTGTATCCAAACTCCTTGAAGATAATCAGCGCCTTCGGATTGCATCTCGGAATGGCGTACACAGCTGCTTATAAAAAGAAGCATGCCTACCATCGTAGATAGGCATGCGTGTATTTTATATTTTTTTACAAAAGATATAATCACTTCGTTATTTTAAGCTTCCCACCATTTCTTCTGGCTTCACCCACTGATCAAACTCTTCGGCGGTGACGTAACCTAAAGCGATCGCGGTTTCTTTCAGGGTAGAATTGTTTTTATGGGCGGTTTGTGCTATTTCTGCTGCCTTGTAATAGCCGATTTTGGTATTCAATGCTGTAACAAGCATCAGGGAGTTGTCGACTAATTCCTTGATACGTTCGTAATTCGGCTCAATACCGATAGCACAATGCTCTTCAAACGATACACAAGCATCGCCGATAAGCCGCGCCGACTCTAGGAAGTTGGCCGCCATAACGGGTTTGAATACGTTGAGTTCATAATGCCCTTGCGTGCCGCCGATCGTGATGGCAACGTCATTTCCCATAACTTGAGCAGCGACCATGGTCAATGCTTCACATTGGGTAGGGTTCACTTTTCCCGGCATAATGGAAGAACCGGGCTCATTTTCTGGAATTAAAATTTCGCCGATACCCGAACGTGGGCCGGAAGCTAACATGCGAATGTCATTAGCGATTTTATTTAAGGAAACAGCGAGTTGTTTAAGCGCACCATGGGATTCGACGATTGCATCGTGTGCGGCAAGTGCCTCAAATTTATTGGGAGCCGTGATAAAAGGCAATCCGGTAAATTCAGCGATGTATTTTGCAACGACAACATCATAACCTGCTGGTGTATTCAACCCGGTTCCTACGGCTGTACCGCCTAATGCCAATTCGGATAGGTGGGCTAAGGTGTTTTTTAAAGCTTTTAGTCCATGATTAAGTTGGGCGACATAGCCGGATAGTTCTTGGCCAAGTGTGATCGGTGTAGCGTCCATCAAGTGTGTACGGCCGATCTTAACGACATGCATGAACTCTTCGGATTTACGCTGTAAGGTGTCGCGTAGTTTTTCTACCCCAGGGATGGTCACTTCCACGACCGCTTTGTAGGCGGCAATATGCATGCCGGTAGGAAAAGTATCGTTGGAAGACTGGGACTTATTGACATCGTCATTGGCTTTTAAAACGGGTTCACCTTCGCCAATTTTGCCGCCTGCCAATACTTGTGCACGGTTAGCAACTACTTCGTTGACGTTCATGTTAGATTGTGTGCCCGATCCGGTTTGCCAGATGACTAACGGAAATTGATCATCCAATTTACCGGCTAAGATTTCGTCACATACGGCGCCAATGGCATCGCGTTTCTCTACGGGTAAAACACCCAATTCGTGATTAGCAAAAGCTGCTGCTTTTTTCAAGTAGGCGAAGCCTTCGATAATTTCTTTTGGCATGGAGGCTGCCGGACCAATCTTAAAATTGTTGCGTGAACGCTCGGTTTGTGCTCCCCAATATTTATCCGCGGGAACCTGAACTTCACCCATGGTATCTTTTTCTATCCTAAATGACATAGTATGTTATGAAAGTTAAATGTTAAAAATCAACCTGTAAAAGGTTGTATGACAAAGTTAAGGAAAATAATTACATCCCCAACCGATTATTGATACGTTGCTGTATATGGTGGTAGAGCTGTTTGGGTTTCAATGTACGCCAAGGAAATGTATTAAAATCACCGCCAAAGTGGATGTAGTAATCAATCCCTTCGGACTGGAATTCTTGCATGACGTGGTCACGGAAATTTACCGCTACAATCCATCCGTCTTCGACATCCTGAAACCACTCTTCATAATAGGAGTCGTCTGACGGGTGAAAGTTGAGTATGTTTTCGCCAATAAGCAAGTATTTGGTGATCCCTTCTGCAATCATCATGTCGATAATTTCGCGCTTTAAGAGCATGATGTCGTTGTATAAGGCGTCGTTCCATTCGCCGATGATCTCCATGACGGCAAAACCTGTGTCATAATCGGCATAAAGAATTTTTAGATACAGTGTCTGTGAACCGAATTCATCCCATTGGGGATGTAACAGGAAATTATAAATCTGCTTGTCGTATTCGAATTCACTATAGATGACACCATAGAAAGGCGATCGCTCGTCTTCTGCAGCGATATAATCATCGCGCCAATTATAATAGGGTTCTATCTCATGCATATATTTTAATGTATCCTTTTTTTAGAAAAATGGACAAAAAAATCGTCGCTGCGGATATTAGAAAGAATGTGTAGTGCAGAGGCATGTTTCTACATGCTTCAAATATCCGGAGGCGACATTCTTCAGTTCATGGAGGGAAGTGCAATACTGTCCTCAACTAAAACAAAGATAGAAATAAATTATCACGTAGATTTTACGGAACGATTATGAACAATCCCGCATTTAATATGTATATTATTCACATACTTGTTTTATTTATTCAGTAAATATTTGAGAAAACTATTTTAATTTTGCAACCGAATTTTATCCATGCAAAAAGGCACTAAACGGAATATTTTTGTCGCGGCTACTTATGCCGCAGTTTTACTTTTGGGTATCTTGCTCGGTCAGAATTATGCCGACGAGCAGGGAAGTAAGCCGGGTAGTACCTTAGTGCCTATCGGGCTGTCGAGCAACACGTGGAAAGTACAACAATTGCTAAACCTGGTCGCGGAGGCTTATGTGGATAGTGTCGATATTGATTCGGTGCAGAACGGCGCGATTAACCATATTATATCCCATTTGGATCCTTATTCGAGTTATTTAGTTCCTTATGAATCCCAACGGCAGACGGAGATTTTGGAGGGAACATTTGAGGGTATTGGTATGGAGTATTTTAATCTCAACGATACGTTGATGATTGTTTCCTTGATTAATGGTGGTCCGGCGGATAAGGCGGGTTTTAGGGTGGGGGATAAGTTGCTGAAGATTGGGGACGAGCGCGTAGCAGGTATGAACATTTCCCGGGAGAGTGTGGAGAAGCTGATCCGGGGGCGTAGAGGAACGGAAGTCTATATCCACGTTAAGCGGGATGGTGAGGAGATGGTGGCACCGATTAAAGTGGTGCGTGATCAGATAACGGTAAGTTCGCTGGATGTGGTTTATATGATTGAATCGGGTGTTGGTTATATCAAGGTTAGGCGATTTGGGATTAATACGGCAGCAGAGTTTAAACAGGCGATTATTGAGCTGAAAAAGCAGGGAGCGCAGAAACTCATTCTTGATCTGCGCGACAATGGTGGTGGATATTTTCACATGGCGATTAAAATGGCTAGCGAGTTTTTTGCTGATAGACGGCTTATTGTCTATACGCAAGGGGCGCATGAAGAGCGACATGAATATTACTCCGATAGTACGCAGGGCGGAAATTTCGCAACGGGACAACTGGTCGTTCTTATTAATGAAAACACGGCCTCGGCTAGCGAAATCGTAGCGGGGGCTATACAGGATTGGGATCGGGGGACAATCGTCGGGAGGCGATCGTACGGAAAGGGTATTGTTCAGGAACAATTTGATTTTTCGGACGGCTCGACCGTGAATTTGAGTATAGCACGTTATTTCACGCCCTTGGGACGGAGTATCCAGAAAAAGTATATACCGAATTGGTCGAACATGATCGATTATAATAATATGTATAATGGCTTATGGGCCTTGGATACGCTCTATGCGCATGGAATGGCGTTTGAAACCCAGGCGGGAAAAAAGGTTTACAGTGGAGGGGGGATTCTGCCCGATATTCACGTGGCGCAGGATTCGAATGCCTTGAGTCTTTTTTATCAGGATTTGATACAATATAGCTTTATTGAGCAATTTGTGTATACGCGTTTTACGAAACAGGCGCCGGCTTATTCGATCGAAAATTTCTTGCAGGGTTATCACTTGCCGGATAATGAATATGGGGTGTTTATTGAATTTGTACGCGAAGAAGGGTTTGTGATTTCCGACCGGAAAAAAGACGAGCTGCGCGATCTTATCGAATCGGATATCGAGGCTTTGGTAGGACGGCTTTATTTTGGACGCGAGGCTTATTTTAAAGTCAAAAACCGAAACGATAGCTTCGTGCAAAAAGCGTTGGAGTTTTTACAGCCTACAAACTAATGTCTGCCATAAGCGGGTAATGGTCGGAAAGCTCTTGCTTGATGATCTGGTAGTTTTCGACTTGAAACTGTGGACTACAGAATATGTAGTCGATCTGAAAAATGGGTAGCATCTCGTAATGGGTAACGCCCCATCCTTGTCCTTTTTCCTGAAAGGTGTTTTTCATGCCTTTTCCGATAAGGTTCACACTATAGGACATGGGGGTGTCATTGAAATCACCGGTGATGATAATGGGATAGTGTGTAGCTTCTATATGATGGCGTAAGGCTTCTGCTTGTTGGCTGCGACGCTCGAAGGCATATTTCAATTTTCTTCCTACTCGAGTAGTAGCTTGCTCTTCATGGGCTGTATTGGAGGGGTTTTGGATAAATTCTTTGTCTTCTGTCTGCAGGCCAAAAGAACGTAAGTGTACATTATATACGCGGATGGTATCCGAACTTTTTACGATATCGGCAAAGGTAATCCGGTTGATCCCATACTCACTTTCTGTGATTGTACCCGAATGGATAATGGGGTATTTTGAAAAAATAATTTGTCCGTAGCCTTCGTGTTCACTTTTGTTGGCTGGTTCAAAAAAGTAATCTTGGAGCCCGCTCTCGGCCAAAATGCGGTCGCTCATTTGTTTGGTACCTTTGATCTTCGTGAAAAACTCTTGTATGGAGAGGATATCAGGATCTGTATTTTTCCATCGCCTCTTCCAAAAGCAGTTCTCCGCTGAGAATAGCCTTAACAGCTTCGAGCTGTATCTCCTGTTTTGATTTCATTTGTTTCCTTGTTCTGTTTATCCATCAAACTTCCCCGGGGTTAATCTGGTGAAAAAGAGGCTAACCGTTTGGAGAGCCTCTTTTGCAATAGTGTAAAAATTGTGTTGAATTTAATTAGCGTTCTTAACGCATCTAATCTTAATGTCCGTCGATGATTTTTGTTCAGAAAACCCGACAGTATTTGGTTTGTTATATCCTCCAAATTGTATACTGGCAGCGTTTGATGTGTTTTCGCTATTATAGGTCCAATATTTGTTCACATGGCCTCCATTTCCAGGGAAAAACAAATAATCCGCAGAGTTTTCGGAAGCTAATTGTAAATCATCTGTTCCGTAAAACACACCTCGATCTTCAGTGCTTGTCCCTCCATAATGATATTGCCAATCTGTGTCTACACCAGGTGTAGCAATTAGCGTTGCATATTCTTCAGAAGAAGGTGTATACCATTCTCCTCCAGGTACCAATGTACAAGGGTCACGATTTACGTCGTATTCTGGCATGTCAGCGATTGAGGGGGCAGTTCCTTCTCCTACTGGTAATGGCCAGTTGAAGTACCAAAAATCACCTTGTTCAGTTGGGGCAGCAAAACCATAGCTACCATCGTTATAGACAAGATTGCCGGGTGCCCATATAAAACCTCCAATCTCAAATCCTTCTTCCTCCTCTTTATCACCCAAGTTTAACTCTAGCGTATATTGAACACCAGCTCTTAAAGCCCATCCGTCGCTGCTAACCGCACCGTCAATACCATTGATCGTTACGCCTGTCAATTCGACGGTACCATTATCGGTGTCTTCTACCGCAATCATGGCAGGAGCGCTTGTCCACGTTTGACCAGCCGTTTGTCCTGCGAAGCTGATGCTTGCTGCTGTTGTCGCTGCACCAAAGCTAACAACGCCGGTTTCTTCGTTAAATGTATAGTCGTGGTTTGGCGCAAGGGTACCTGCATTAATAGCTGTGATCTCGCGTCCGGAACCTGCATTGAATACAACGGTTACTTCGGTAAGTTTGTGTTCCAATACAATTGCAAGGGTGTTAGCACCGTCTTCTACGCTGAAACTACCCGATACCCAAAGTGGGTCGCGGTCTGCGCCGGAAGCGCCTGCATCTCCATAAGCATAGGCCACATAAGTGTAGTTGCCAGCCTCAATGTTGAATTTATGTTCTCCTTCACCTTGTGTGAATGTTTCGGTAGTTACTTCGTTTCCGTCTTTGTATACGACAACCGTATATGCTGTACCGTCTGCCAAAGGCAAAACATCGCCCTCTCCGGTAGCCGTTACATCAGCACGTTTTGCGGAAGCACGTAATGCCGGTGCGGTAGTCGTTACCTCTCTTAATGTTGCTGTAACATTAAACTGATCGTTAAATTTAACGACTTGACGTTGTACGGCGGGTGTAGCTACGCTTTTGCTAGAAGAAGCCGAAGCGCGTAGACCGGCTTTCGCGTTGTTGCCAGTCGCTTTGCCCACACCTTTCATGTCAATCGTAACCGTCGCTTCTCCTGTGTTTACGCCATCTATGCCATTATCTTTTTGACACGAAGAAGCAAAAACGGTAACGGCCATAAATAAAGCCAAAAATGTTTTGATGTTGTTGTATTTCATTGTTTATAATTTCAAATGTTAATATAAAATTGAATGTAGTGACGCTATCACCCGATCTACCAATGATTGTTTTGCACCTCTTGGGTCTGTGTTTCCGTGGTATTCCATTTTTGGTCTACGGACGGTGTTACGGAACCGGCAGCGATACCATACTCTAATTCTACCTCCATGGAACGGAGAACAGGCGCTTCATAGGGAAGCTTAGTGCCTAGGTTTTCAGTCGAATTTTTAGTTTTCATGATTTTTTTATTGTTGATGTGTGTTCTTACCTATATTTTTCAGCTCTAGACCGCTGTTTGCAAATAATTTTATGTTTGGCAATAATGTCGATTTCGCTTGTAAAAAAGACAATTCCCTATGTCTGTTCACGTCTTTTTATCAACGTAATATTAATTTCGGTGCAAAGGAAAGTGTTTTGTGCTTGATATTCAACAGGGCATGTTCAAGCATAGCGTTGTTTTGTTATGTGTTGTTGTTGATATAGCAAAATAATGCTATGGCTTGCGATAGGTTTTGTAGTAGATAAGCTATATTTACAACTTCTGTTGCATTTGATGAATAAAGTATTAATTTTTAATAAGATATTGCGCAAATATGAAAAGTTTAACATGCGCTGCTGTATTAGATGATCATTTGCTGTTTGCGGATTCTTTTGCGCTTCTGCTACAGAAGTACGGTACATTTGAAGCTGTTTCCTCGTTTAGTAAAGTAGATGATTTTTTGGGTTTTCTCCAGTCTTTTGGTGATCAAAAACTCTATGTTTTCTTGGATTATTATCTATCGGAGGGGAACGGACTTTCTATATTTACAGATATTAAAAGATGGAATAAGCAGGCCAAGACTATCTTTGTTACCAGCGCGATTTCTCCTGCGGTGATTAAAAACATCGTAAAGTATAAACCGCATGGTATCATTAGTAAATTTGCCGATATAAAGGAAGTCGTAAAGTGTATCAAGCTCGTCGAAAGTGGGATAAGCCATATTGATCCGCGATTTGCGGCTTTGTTAACGCAGCCTGATAAACCGGGTATAAATCTTACGCCCCGGGAAATCGAATTGTTGAAATATTTCTCGCAGGGAAACAGCATCGCCGAAACGGCAGCTAAGACATTCCTCAGTCCACATACGGTGGTGGCCCACCGTCGAAAAATGATGGCGAAGGTGAAGTGCCGTACCATAGCGGAGCTGCTTACCTACGCTCGGGATAACGAAGTTATTTAATGCTTATCGGTTACTAACCGAATATCCGCAAAAATGGGATAATGGTCGGAAAGCTCCTGCTTTATGATCTGGTAGTTTTCCACTTGAAACTGTGGACTACAGAAGATATAGTCGATCTGGAAGATTGGCAGCATCTCGTAATGGGTAACGCCCCATCCTTGTCCTTTTTCCTGAAAGGTGTTTTTCATGCCTTTTCCGATAAGGTTCACACTATAGGACATGGGGGTGTCATTGAAATCACCGGTGATGATAATGGGATAGTGTGTAGCTTCTATATGATGGCGTAAGGCTTCTGCTTGTTGGCTGCGACGCTCGAAGGCATATTTCAATTTTCTTCCTACTCGAGTAGTAGCTTGCTCTTCATGGGCTGTATTGGAGGGGTTTTGGATAAATTCTTTGTCTTCTGTCTGCAGGCCAAAAGAACGTAAGTGTACATTATATACGCGGATGGTATCCGAACTTTTTACGATATCGGCAAAGGTAATCCGGTTGATCCCATACTCACTTTCTGTGATTGTACCCGAATGGATAATGGGGTATTTTGAAAAAATAATTTGTCCGTAGCCTTCGTGTTCACTTTTGTTGGCTGGTTCAAAAAAGTAATCTTGGAGCCCGCTCTCGGCCAAAATGCGGTCGCTCATTTGTTTGGTACCTTTGATCTTCGTGAAAAACTCTTGTATGGAGAGGATATCAGGATCTGTATTTTTGATGAGTGATACGACTTCGTCCCGGATTGTATTGGAGGAGGTTTCCTTTACTTCATTGAAAAGGTGAGCGTTGAAACTCATCACGCGTATCGCGTTTTCTTTTTTGCTGATATCTTTCTGTTTAGTGCGAAAACCGATGTGCTGGGTGAGTAAATTCCATCCGAAAAGAATCGGAACTAAAGTGTAGAATATATAGGCCGGCCGCCGGACCAACCAGTATAATACAAAGCCGATATTAACGATAAGGATGGGTAGGTAGCCTAAGCCGAAGAAAGGAAGAAACCAAGCTGCTTTGGGATTGATGAAAGATGCTGCATAACTTAATAACAAGAAGCATACCGCAACCATGTTACATAGAAATACCGTTTTGCTAAAATAACCTAAATCCTTTTTGAAGAATCCCTTCTTTGCCATGGCTACTTATCGTCCTTACTTGCTTTGAATAGCACTTCTTTCTCCCGTGAAGTTAAGCTTTCATACCCGCCTACGGAAATTTTATCCAATATTTCGTCTACTTCTTCCTGGTTGGGGAGATCGGATACATGTCGGTAGTTACGGTAAGCTGCTGGTGCTGATTTGTTTTGGTGCACTACTTTCATTTTCGATTTCCGGGTTAAATTTTTTAGCGTGAACGCACTAAAATCGTTCCCTTTATTCAAGGATTGGATAAAGAAGATGCCCCAGCCGGCTGCTGCGAGAAAGCTGATGCCTCCTGCTTTATTCATAAGACCGGTAAAGATCAGCTCTATACCGATATAAACAAGGGCGATGGTTTTTAAGGAGAGTGTACCTAGTAGAAATAGGCGTATTTCGTAACGGGGTACGAGTGTGGCTATGGCGGCCACTAGTGCTCCCAAAGGAAAGGTGGCGCTGCGAAAAGATAGCTGTACACTGTTTTGCAGTAGGGGGATAAAGCCAAGACCCAAATACAAGCATGCTCCTAGAAAGGCTGCGCTGAAGTAGAGAAACAAAAACTGTTTTCTGCTAAGAAAGTTCAGGAAAATATTGCCCATCCAGTATAACCACAGGCAGTCAAATAGCAATTGAAACAAGCCGGTATATAGGAAGGAATAGGTAGCTATAGACCAGGGTTGCTTCAGGAAATGGCTGAAGGATATGGGTAAACTCAGATAGTCGATAGCATAATCATACAGGGATACCTGAAGGACATTAACCTCCTTTAAAAGGTCAAAAATATGGATAAGTACAAAGAGAATAACTTGTACAGATATGATAAAAGGAATGGGAGACTTACTTTGGTAAGTATCCCGCCAAAATGTTTTTAACACACTCTCTTTCATCTTTAGCACTTATCGATTAATACATACTTCCCCTGCGTACCCCCCAAACTTTAAGAAGGATATAAGCAAATAAGGCACCTCCAACGTGCGCGAGGTGGGCAATTGATCCGCCGGAATTTGAAAAACCTAAATATATCTCAATTAAAATTAAAACGGGAATAAAATACTTTGCTTTAATGGGAACCGGAATAAAAAAGAGGTAGAGCGACATGTTTGGAAACAGGTAAGCAAAGGCGAGGAGCAATCCATAGATGGCACCGGATGCACCGACTAAGGGTGTGCCGTAGATAGAGGCTAGTGTATTGAATTCACTTTGGGTCACATCAAGCTGAGAACTCACACGGTTATTCAACATATCGAAGTTTAGGTATTCGGCAGCTCTGACGGTGCCTGCGATATTGTATACTTCGGCCGCTTGCACGCCATACTGCAAGACCAGCGCTCCAATACCACAGATGAGGTAGAAATTGATAAAGCGTTTAGATCCTAAAACCTGTTCTATAATGGAGCCGAACATCACCAATGCGAACATATTGAAGAAAATGTGGGCGAATCCGCCATGCATAAACATATAGGTAATCACCTGCCAAATATGGAAGAAAGGGGAATCCGGATAAAATACGCCGAAAAAACGGGGTGCTTGCAAAAAAATCGCCGAGCCGATAAAGCATATCACATTAATGATAAGCAGGTTTTTGACTACGGGGGTTAAATTCGAGAAGAGATTGTTCATATACGCTATGTTGTAGGTCGTAAAATGTTTAGTTTTTATTAAATCGTTCCATGAGCTCTTGCAAGGTAATCGTCACTACAATCGGCTTGCCATGTATAGATATACTTGGTGAGGGGGTGGCAAAGAGTTTGTCGATCAACTCCGACATCTCTTGGTTGTTTAATGCTGTTCCCGGTTTTATCGCCGCATTTTTTGCAAGACTACGTGCTAAGTTTTCTCTTTTATTAAGTTGTAATTTGTCTTTATTGTTTTTAAAGTCTTCTAAAAGCTGTTCTAGTATTTTTGTCTCATTGATACCCAAACCTAAATCGGCCGGTATACCGTCAACCACGAATGTCGTTTTACCGAAAGGACGAACCTGAAATCCTAAAGTTTGAATTTCGGGTAGGATGTCTTCCATCAATGCGTAATCCGCAGGGTTGAGTTCGATAGTTTGCGGAAATAAACTTTGCTGGCTGATTCCCTGATTATGTGTCAACTGTTCGAGATAATGTTCGAAAAGAATTCGTTCGTGGGCGGCTTGCTGGTCAATAAGCATGAAGCCCGAATGAATTTGGGACACGATAAAGCGGTTATGTAACTGAAAAAATTGTTTTGTTCCTTCCTGAAACGTGTTGGTTTTTTCTGTATCCGGCCTTGGATCTTCCTTTGTTTCAGGTTGATGTAATGAAAGTTGTTCAGACGGCTCTTCTTGAGCAATCTGGTATAGCGTATCCCAGTTTTGTGGAATGCCGGCCTTTTTTTCTAGTCCGGCGGCATAGCTCGATGCTCGTAAGCTCCCTGAAGTGGATTTGGTGTCTTCGAAGGGGTTAAAATCCGGGTTGAAGGAGATTGTCGGTGCTTGAATCTCTTCTAAAGGCTTGTTGGTGATGAAGTTGCTGAAACTCGTTTCTTGATTGAAATCTAAGGTTGGTGCGATGTTGTACCGACCTAAAGAACGTTTGACGGTAGACCGCAAAATGGCATACATCGCTTTATCGTCTTCGTATTTGATTTCTGTTTTCGTGGGATGGACGTTTATATCAATTTTTGAAGGATCGATCTCAATAAACAGTACATACAATGGATAGGCGTCTGCGGGAAGGATGTCTTCGTAGGCATTCATGACGGCGTGATGAAGATAGGGGTCCTTGACGAAGCGCTTGTTGACAAAGAAAAACTGTTCGCCACGGGTTTTCTTTGCAAATTCGGGCTTGCCGATAAATCCATTTACCGTAATAATGGTCGTGTCTTCTTCCACGGGTACGAGGCGTTGGTTATAGCTATTCCCGAAGAGATGGACGATTCGCTGTTTCAATGCTTCGGCTGGTAAATGAAAGAGTTCATTGCCATCGCTGTGCAAACTGAAAAATATCTTCGGGTGCGCTAAGGCTACGCGTTGAAATTCGTCAATGATATGACGCATTTCAACAGCATTACTTTTTAGAAAGTTACGACGGGCTGGAATGTTATAAAAAAGATTTTTTACACAGATGCTTGTGCCCGGTGATAGGGCTTCCGGTTCTTCACGGACGACCTTGGAGCCTTCTATCTGTATCATGGTGCCTAATTCATCTTCCACACGCCTGCTTTTAAGTTCTACCTGTGCAATGGCAGCGATAGAAGCTAAGGCTTCTCCACGAAAACCCATCGTGCGGATGGCAAACAGATCTTCTGCCTGGCGTATTTTGGATGTAGCATGTCTTTCGAAGCAAAGACGGGCGTCGGTCGTGCTCATGCCGCACCCGTTATCGATCACTTGTATGAGGGATTTTCCGGCGTCTTTAACGATAAGCCGAATGTTGTCCGCCCCTGAATCGATTGCGTTTTCAATAAGTTCCTTTACGGCAGAAGCGGGACGTTGTACCACCTCTCCTGCAGCGATCTGATTGGCGACCGAATCCGGAAGTAACTGTATAATGTCTGACATACGAAAAACAAAGTTACGAAAATTTTGGATGTACTTTTTCGTAACACACAACTACTTTGCGAGTCTTGGTTGTCGCTATTGTTCGTTCATTTCCATTTTCAAAAATCTCGCTGTTTCATTGTCTTCTTGTTGAGCAAGATCTTCGGGCAAGCCGGCAAACATCAACTGTCCGCCATTTTTTCCACCTTCGGGTCCCATATCAATTACCCAGTCAGCTGTTTTAACTACATCCAAGTTGTGTTCGATGATTAATACAGTGTTTCCTCGGTCAACTAGGCGATTAATAACGCCTAATAAAACATTGACGTCTTCGAAATGGAGTCCGGTAGTGGGTTCATCCAGAATATAAAATGTATTTCCGGTATCTTTTTTGGATAATTCGGTGGCGAGTTTTACCCGTTGAGCTTCCCCGCCAGATAGGGTGGTGGAGGATTGTCCTAACGTAATGTAACCTAGTCCGACATCCTGTAAGGTTTTTATTTTCCGATAGATGGACGGAATGTTTTCAAAAAAATCGACAGCTTCGTCAATACTCATGTCCAATACATCAGCAATAGATTTTCCGCGAAAGCGTACTTCTAAAGTCTCTCGGTTATAGCGTTTTCCATGGCAAGTTTCGCACGGAACTTGTACGTCGGGCAAAAAATTCATTTCAATAATTTTCATGCCGCCCCCTTGGCAGGTTTCACAACGTCCGCCTTTGACGTTAAAGGAAAATCTCCCCGGTTTGTAGCCCCGTATTTTGGCTTCGGGTAGCTGGACAAACAGGGTGCGTATATCGGAGAAGACCCCTGTATAAGTGGATGCGTTGGAACGTGGAGTGCGTCCAATTGGACTCTGGTTGATTTCGATTACCTTGTCTATATGCTCGATTCCGTTTATCTTTTTGTAAGGGAGGGGATTGCCTTTCGCACGGAAAAAATGCTTGTTCAAGATAGGGTAAAGTGTACCGGTAATCAGGCTGGATTTTCCGGATCCGGAGACGCCTGTTACTAAGATTAGTTTTCCTAAAGGAAAGTTTACCTGTACATTCTTGAGGTTATTCCCGGAAGCGCCTTTTAATGATAATGTTTTGCCGTTTCCCTTGCGCCGATGGGTAGGGATAGCGACTTCTTTTTGTCCGTTAAGATATTGCGCGGTTAATGTGTTGGCTTGCATGAGTTCTTGTGGGGTTCCTTGGGTCACGACCTCTCCGCCGTGTATGCCAGCCTCTGGCCCCATATCGATGACGTAGTCCGCCTGTAAGATCATGTCTTTATCGTGCTCTACCACTAAAACGGAATTGCCAATATCACGCAGATTTTTTAGTGATTTGATGAGACGTTCGTTGTCCCGTTGATGGAGTCCGATACTCGGCTCATCGAGGATGTATAAAACATTTACGAGTTGAGAGCCTATTTGTGTGGCTAAACGAATTCGTTGGGCTTCGCCGCCGGATAGGGTTTTGGATGAACGATCTAACGTGAGGTAACTTAATCCAACATCGAGGAGAAAGCCTATTCGCGCACGTATTTCCTTCAGAATTTCGGCTGCAATGGTGTTCTGTCGATCATTGAGGCGGCTTTCTAGATCATGAAACCAATTATGGAGGGTCGTGATATCCATGCTAGCCAGTTCCGAGATGTTTTTTTGATCGATTTTAAAATGTAACGACTCTTTTTTCAATCGCGCGCCGTCGCATGTCGGGCATACGGCCTTGGTGCGGAAATCTTCTAAGATAGGTGTGTCATCCGAATTTCGTCTATTGATTTCCTCGAGCATGTTAAAGAGGCCCGTAAATTGGATTTTGTATTCGCGAGCGCCATAACTGCCGTAAGAAATCGTAAGGTTCAGGGGCTCGTCGCCACCGAAAAGAAGGGTGTCCAGTTGTTCTTCGGTTAGTTTTTCAATGGGGTTGGTCAACGAAAAATCTAGCTTCTTAGCAACTGCTTTTATCACTTGGAATGTCCAAGAATCACGTGATGGTCCCAAGGGTAAAATAGCTCCCTTTTGTATACTTAGTTTTTTGTCGGGGACCACACTATCTTTGTCGAGCTCGAATACATAACCGAGGCCATCGCACTTGGGACACGCACCGTAGGGTGAGTTAAAAGAGAATGTATTGGGCTGCGGTTCGTCATAGGAGATACCAGACTCGGCGTCCATAAGATAACGACTGAAAAAGTGCTCGCGACCTTCTTTATTTGCAATTTTGATAATACCTTTCGCTACCTTCATCGCTTGCATGACGGATGTATACAGCCGCTTTTTATCGCCTTCGTTGGCATATAGTCGGTCTACAACGGTTTCAATATCGTGAATTTTG
Organism: Sphingobacterium sp. FBM7-1; assembly: GCF_020687765.1. Taxonomy (GTDB): domain Bacteria; phylum Bacteroidota; class Bacteroidia; order Sphingobacteriales; family Sphingobacteriaceae; genus Sphingobacterium. The sequence goes on from NZ_JAJEWJ010000002.1 coordinate 96,003, forward strand.
TACCGGTCGACTTGCATCTTAGGCACAAGATCCAAAATTTCGCCGTCTACACGTACTTTTGTGTAGCCTTGTTTTCTAATCTGTTCGAAAAGTTCGCGGTAATGGCCTTTACGGCCTTTTACAACGGGAGCTAAGATGTATATAGGCTCTTCTTTGAATTCGACGAGTATTCGTTCGACAATCTGTTCTTCAGACATACGTTGCATGAGCTTGCCTGTTACGTAAGAATAGGCTTCACTTGCTCGAGCATACAGCAAACGGAGAAAATCGTATATTTCGGTGATGGTACCTACGGTTGACCGCGGGTTCTTATTCGTTGTTTTCTGCTCAATAGATATTACCGGACTCAATCCGGATATTTTATCGACATCGGGACGCTCCATTCCGCCTAAAAACTGGCGGCTGTATGCGGAAAAAGTTTCCATGTAACGGCGCTGTCCTTCGGCGTAAATCGTATCAAAAGCGAGGGATGATTTACCACTACCGCTAAGTCCGGTAATCACGACCAGTTCGTTGCGAGGAAAAGATACGTCAATGTTTTTGAGATTGTGTACCCGTGCGCCAAATACCTCAATTTCATGTTGTTCACCTAAATCTATGGGGCTATGCTGCTTGGTAGAGCTCATATGATGTCGTCCTGAATTTGCAAATGACAAAGTTACGGTTTATTTATCTTCTTTTTCCCCGTGAAAAAGAAACAAAACCGAACGGAGTAAGCTCATGGATTCCGTAAAAATAAATATTTATCCATAAAGTCAAGACTGGCATTGTTCCGCTACCTTTACTTGTCTATTCCTAAACAGAACTCACCGCCTAAGGGCGGCTCAAACAGCTTTCTGTTTTAACGGAATACACTGCGTAAAGCTGCTCGCGGAACAATGCTAGGTCGTTTTAACCCGTATAACTGCTATAAATTAATGATCGCTTTTCATTTACGTATTTGCATCATCCCCTCCTTAACATTCAAGGTCGCATCAAAACCGAGCCCTTGGCGAGCTCAACGAAGTTAAACTTTGGCAAATGTAGGATTCCATTCTTAGCACTATCTCTAATGCCAAAGATTTTAAGCGACGAGTTTTGCATCACTTTTGCGATCAAAAGTGGTGTTATAAAAACTTGGCTGCTAATTTGTACCTTGGTATTAGCAAAAAAGGAAAAAGCGTGAGAAAACTGGATTTGACAAAACAGGAACGAGAAGTCGTTGAAAATGCACTTGATCATTGGCGTGAGTCGAATTTACTGGAAGCAAACAAAGTTGACGAGCTGAAGGAAACTATTGACGAAAAGGGTTTTGAATGGAAACATTTGGCCCGGTATGCATTTTGGATAGCCTTGGTTTCGCTGATTTTTGCGGTGTTTTCGCTCTTTGCAGATGATGCATTGGTTCGTTTTGTAGAACGTTTTTATGAAACACCTAATATTGTTTTTTGTCTATTTTTTGCAGGACTAGCCGTACTTTTTTATTTTCTGGGTTTCCAAAATAAAAAGCGGTATCCGGAAAAAACTTTCTCTAACGAAACGCTTATGCTTGCTGGCTCCTTTTCCACGGCCGCTTGTATCGGTTTCCTCGGTCAGGTATTGGATCGAACAACCAGCCAGTTTACACTTCTTTTTCTGTTGTCGATTATCATATATGGAACCTTGTCGGTCAAGCTGAATTCGAAATTGATATGGGTGTTTACGTTGGTGGCATTAGGGGTTTGGTTTGCGACAGAAACGGCTTATCACAGTAACTGGGGCTTTAAGTTTTGGGGAATGAACTACCCTCTCCGTTTTACGTTGTTCGGGTTACTTTTGACGTCTTTTGCCTTATGGGGACAAGAAAGGATAAAGCCGCTTAAACCTTTCCAATCTACGAGCTATGTCGTAGGATTGTTGTATACGATGATTGCCTTATGGTGTCTTTCTATTTTTGGGAATTATAGCGATTTTGATGCTTGGACGCAGGTTCGTCAGTATCATATTCTGTATTGGGGGCTTTTGGCTATTCTACTTTCGCTAGGATTGGCTTTGTATGGAATGAAAACAAAGGATCATGTTTCGCGTGATATAGGCTTTGTCTTTTTTATCTTGAATCTGTACACCCGTTTTGTTGAGTATTTATGGGATAATATGAATCGAACGATTTTCTTTTTGCTGCTGGCTGGATCATTTTGGTTGGTTGGACGCTGGGCAGAACGTATTTGGCGTAAGGGGAATTGATGTAAGCGAAAGGAGATGCTGGGCACCTCCTTCCGAATTCTGCTAAATAAATTTCAAGCTATAGGTGATCTCGACGCCACCCGCAGCAAGCATATCATGAACGGAGCAGTATTTCTTCACAGCCAATTCCGCAGCTTTTTGAACTTTGTTTTCGTCTAGTTGTCCCTTTAAGATAAATGTAAGGTGAATATGCGTGAATATATTCGGAACTTCATCTCGACGTTTTCCTTCGACTTCTACCTGTAGATCTTCTGGTGTTTGTCGTTGCTTTTTCAAAATACTGGATAAGTCAAATACACTACACGAACCTAGAGCCATCAGCACAAGTTCCATAGGGCGTACACCCTTGCCTTCACCACCAATGCTTTCTGCACCATCAATATGGACTTTTATATGCGAGAGCTCACTCGAGCCTTCAAAATAGACCGCTTCGTTTTTTCGTTGCAAATGGATTTTCATGCGCTCAAGTTACGAAAAATTTTAAAATGCAGTCTAGTCTTTTATATCGGTGAAATTTGGAAAAAATTCTAACTTTGCTTTGCTATGGACAAAGAACAATCGAAAATCATACGTGAACAAGCTCCGCGATCTGCAACCCGTGAGCATTCTGTTCCATTATATTTAACCTCAAGCTTTATTTTCGATAGTGCAGAACAAGGTCGTGCTGTTTTTGCGGGCGAAGAAGAAGGTACGATATATTCACGCTACTCCAATCCGAATACTACAGAGTTTATAAATAAGGTATGTATTATGGAAGGAGCGGAAGATGGTTTAGCCTTTTCATCGGGAATGGCTGCTGTTTTTGCTTCTTTTGCAGGTTTTGTACGAAGTGGCGATCATATTGTTTCTGCGGGTGCTATCTTTGGTTCTACCCACCAATTGTTTACAGAACTGTTCCCTCGCTGGGGGATCACGACCAGCTATGTGAATGCGGTAGACAATGAGGCTTGGGAGAAAGCTATACAGCCTAACACGAAGATTATTTTCTTAGAATCGCCTTCTAATCCGGGTTTAGAGCTTGCAGATTTAGAATTTTTGGGTAGCTTGAAGAAAAGATATCCAGAAATCATCTTTATCATTGACAATTGTTTTGCTACGCCTTATTTGCAACAGCCGTTAGCATATGGTTTTGATCTTTCGTTGCATTCGGCGACCAAATATATGGATGGTCAGGGTAGAGTATTAGGTGGTGTTATTGTCGGAAAACAAGATTTAATTGATGAATTGATGTTTTTTATTCGTCATACGGGACCTGCTATGTCTGCGTTTAACGCTTGGACGCTGTCAAAGAGTTTGGATACGCTTGCCCTTCGTATGGATAGACATTGTAGCAACGCTTTGGCTTTGGCAGAAATATTAGAGAAGCGGCCGGAGATTGTACAGGTAAAATATCCATTCCTACGATCTCATCCTCAGTATGAATTGGCGAAAAAGCAAATGAAAGCGGGTGGTGGTATCGTTACTTTTGAGGTTACAGGGGGAAGGGAAAGGGCCTTTCGTTTTTTAGACAAGCTGGAAATGATACTTTACACCTCGAACTTGGGGGATGTGCGTTCCATTGCTACACACCCGGCTTCGACGACACACGCTAAACTGACAGAAGAGGAAAGACTGAACTTAGGCATTATGCCGGGTACTGTACGTATATCGGTAGGCTTGGAAGACAAAGAAGATATTATAGGAGATATTTTGCAAGCTTTGGAAGCTTCCGAAGGATAAAAAAAGAGCAAAGATATGGTAGTGGTATACACATCGTCTTTGCTCTTTTTATTTCTTTATCTTTTTGAGCTATTACAGTGCTGCTAACGCTTTATCGTAATCGGGCTCTTCGGTTGTTTCCGCTACTTGTTCCGTATAGGATACTTTCCCAGATTCGTCGATGACGACAACTGAACGACTCAACAAACCGGTTAACGGCCCGTCTGTAAACTTGACTTGGTAAGCATCGGAAAAGTTGTTGTCTTTATATTCGGAAAGGGTGATCACATTGTCTAAATTTTCTGCTGCACAAAAACGCCCCTGTGCAAAAGGCAGATCTCGAGAAATGCAGAGTACAACAGTATTTTCCAGTCCGGAAGCTTTTTCATTGAATTTCCGTACGGAGGCAGCGCAAGTACCTGTGTCTATACTTGGGAAAATGTTTAAAACTATTTTTTTTCCTTTAAAGTCGCTTAAGCTTCTTTCAGATAAATCGCCTGCGGTCAATTTGAAGTCAGGAGCAGAAGATCCAATGCCTGGTAAATCACCTTGTGTATTTACTGCTGTTCCTTTAAATGTAATTTTAGCCATGATTTCTAATTTTAAATAGGACCATTAAGGTACGAAATTTAAAATTAAAGAATCGATTATTTTAAGGATCGTTAGATAAACATAAGAAAAATCACCACAAATTTGGTTTTTTAATAGTTGCGCTATATATTTGGTTATCAATTAAATTATAACTTGACAACTGAACTATGATGAAAAAACCAATCCATTCGGCTTGGTATAGTTTTTCCATCTTGTTTATCATTCTTACTTTGGTCTCGTGCAAGAAAAATGTAGAGATACCAAATGATGCTCAGGAAACCTATACCATCGGATTCAGATTCCAGGAATTTGAACAACACGTTGCCCCTTTAGGGCCAAAAAGGGCTAAAAGTAGTGCGAAGGCTACGACTCAGACGGCTGACCCCAGTGCATACGAGGGGGCTATTTACTTTTGGTCTTTTAATGCAGAAACTTTGATGCCGGACTTATATCCGAGTACGCATTGGAACATTACGTATAATGACGGGGAGGCTCCCGTTGACTACGGGCCAGGCTGGATGTATGAAGATTATGGTGCGGGCCGGGCCTTATCGTTAAAAGGTTTGAAAAACCTCATTTTCGAAATGCCGTTGACGAATATATCGGCGGTGCACGAATTGTCTTTTGACGTAAGTTCTTCAGGCACAGGTCCGAAAGGTTTTTCGCTACTCTTTTCCCAAAACGGAGTAGATTATACGATGATTAAAGAAAATAATCAATTCGAGAATACAACCACCCCACACAGTAAAAATTCATTTTCTTTTTCCCTAGGGGAGCTTTCGCTGGATTTTTCTAAAAATTTGTATATTAAATTGATCGCGAAGGCTGGGCTACGGGGAAACGCTTCTGATTACAACCCGACCTCGGGAATTTTTCGTCTGGACAACTTTCGTCTGGCCGGAATTGCTCAAGCCGTTTCGGATGCGAGTGTACGCCGGATACATTACCACATTTTTGATGCCGTTACACAAGATCTGGTTCTATCTGGAGCTGATCATTTTCGAGAAGGTGCGCTTGCTGATTTTGCCTTGGAGATTCCTGCCGGAGATTATATTGCTTCGTTCGTGACAAACGTATCTAATGAGGAATTAAATATACCGGAAATTGGACATGCGTCGACCTATTTCATTACCAATCCCTTCTCGAATAGTAAAGCAGAAATTTTTGGTGTATTAGATACCTTTTCGGTAGGGGGCGATATGCAAAGGGATATCGAATTAAATCGTTATTATAGTGAGATCCGATTTGCCTTCACGGATAGCGGAGACCTATCGGAGGTCGCTAAGCTTGTTGTGAAGCAGGAACAGGAACCGAGTTTTTATGCACCGTTCCTGCCTACGATGGAAAACCCGGTAGAGGATTTTTCAGAAATAGTCCTCTTTCCGGAATTTGATGCCAGTACTAGGGAGGTGTTCTTCCACCAGTTCGTGGGTAATACTTCCCTGCCTGTTCTGCTTCGCTATACGTTGGAGGCCTATAACGCTGCAGACGAGTTATTGCGGACGTTTCAAGTAGAAAGTGAGATTCGTAACAATATACGGCTGTTGTTTCGTGGCAAATTATTAGATGCTACAAACGGACAGTTTGTCGTTCGTCTAAATGAAGATTGGGATGGCGACAAACAAGTTGATTTCAATTAAGTAACTAAAATTTTTTAAATAAAGAGTTATAATTTATCTGATAGAAGAGACGCGATTTTATGGTCGCGTCTCTTTTTTATGATATCACATTGACGGATTGACCGCTTAGGAAGGATTTGATGTTTCCTATAACAACCGCTAGGAGGCGCAATCTGGACTCTTTAGTTGCCCAGGCAATGTGTGGTGTTATTAAACAATTTTTGGCTTGGAAAAGTGGGTGGTCGATAGGTGGTGGTTCTATGGCTAAGACGTCGATTCCGGCACCACGGATACGCTCTTCGTTTAGTGCATCTGCAAGTGCTTGCGCATCTATTAATCCGCCACGAGAGGTGTTGATAATAAATGCCGAAGGTTTTATCAAAGCGAGCGATTGGGCATTAATTAGATGCTCGGTTTGCGGTGTTAACGGACAATGTAAACTGACGATATCTGCTTGTGATAAAAGTTCTTCTTGTTCCTCGGCCCATCGGAAGTTCTTGCGATGAGATTGATCGGTCTTTGTGCGGCTATATGCCAAGATAGACATGCCGAAAGCAGCGCCTATATCGGCTACTTTTTGTCCGATACTTCCGAACCCTATGATCCCGAGTGTTTTTCCAGAGAGTTCGGTGAGTGGGTAATCCCAAAAACAAAAGTCGGGGCTTGCTGTCCATTTCCCCTTTATTACCGCATCACTATGCCGTTGGGTATGATAACATAGCTCAAACAAAAGGGAAAAGGTTAACTGTACGACAGATGGTGTGCTGTAACCGGGGACATTCGTTACGATAATATTTCTTTTTTTAGCACAATCCATATCGACCATGTTGTAGCCTGTAGCCATAACCCCGATGTACTTTAATGTCGGCAGCGCATCGATGATGTGTGCAGGAAGAGCTACCTTATTGGTTAGAATTATTTCGGCTCCTGCTGCCCGCTCGACAATCTCGTCTTCGGACGAACGGTCATAAATTACAACTTCTCCCAACTGCTCTAGCCCATCCCAGGTTAAGTCTCCCGGATTCATGGCGTAGCCGTCTAATACTACGATTTTTTTCATAAGCTTAAATTTATCTTCAAAGAAGTAGAGACCCCCGTTGCATGGCATAATACAACAAGAGACGCAATTTGCGTCTCTCGGGTCTCGTTATATTATACCAATTGTTCCAATAGGTTGTTCCAGCTTACCAATTCTCCGATGATGTTACGAAGATTCGCGGCAGGAACGCGCTCCTGTTCCATGCTATCCCGATGGCGGATGGTTACCGTATCATCTTCCAGGGTTTGATAGTCCACCGTGATGCAGAAAGGTGTTCCGATAGCATCTTGGCGGCGATAGCGTTTTCCGATAGCATCTTTTTCGTCATACTGGATGTTGAAATCCATTTTTAGCTTCGTCATAATTTCACGTGCCTTGTCCGGTAGGCCATCTTTCTTAGTGAGCGGCAGTACGGCTGCTTTAACAGGAGCGATGGCCGGATGGAACTTCAATACTACCCGGGAATCTTTCTTGTCTTCCGTTGATAAATCTTCTTCTACCAGTGAGTTGGCTAATACTGTCAAAAATAAACGGTCTAAACCGATGGAGGTTTCGACGACGTATGGTACGTAGTTTTGATTGATCTCCGGGTCGAAATACTGCATCTTCTTTTTGGAGTATTCCTGATGTTGCTTCAAATCGAAGTCTGTACGGGAGTGTATCCCTTCCACTTCTTTAAATCCAAATGGGAATTGGTATTCGATATCCACAGCTGCATTCGCATAGTGGGCTGGTTTCACATGGTCGTGATAGCGATATTTTTGAGGATCTGATCCTAAGGCTAAATGCCATTTTAAGCGGGTAGCTTTCCATTTTTCATACCATTCCATTTCTGTGCCCGGACGGATGAAAAATTGCAATTCCATTTGTTCAAATTCACGCATACGCATGATGAACTGACGGGCAATAACCTCATTCCGGAATGCTTTACCAATTTGTGCAATTCCAAATGGAATCTTCATCCGACCTGTTTTTTGGACGTTTAGGAAGTTTACAAAGATACCTTGGGCTGTCTCGGGGCGTAAATACACTTTCTCTGCTTCCTCAGCCATCGCGCCCATCTGCGTAGCAAACATCAGGTTGAACTGACGGACCTCAGTCCAGTTTTTTGTTCCTGAAATTGGGCATACGATATTGTGTTCTTCGATGAGGGCTTTCAAACGGACTAAATCGTCTGCCGTGATCGCCTCATCCAAATCTTTTTGAAGCTGGGCGGCTTTCTCCGTTTTACCGTCCTTTTCGTAACGGTCGATTTTATCTTCAATCAGTTGGTCGGCGCGATAACGCTTCTTGGAATCTTTGTTGTCGAGCATGGGGTCATTAAAACCATCTACGTGACCAGACGCTTTCCAGGTGGTAGGATGCATAAAAATGGCGGCATCAATGCCGACAATATTTTCATTCAATTGCACCATTGATTTCCACCAATAGGTTTTGAGATTGTTTTTCAACTCGGAACCCATTTGACCGTAATCGTACACGGCACTCAGGCCGTCATAAATTTCACTCGACGGGAATACAAACCCATATTCCTTCGCATGTGATATAATATTTTTGAAAAAATCGTCTGTTTGCTTACTCATAACGGCAAATATAGATAAAAGAACAAAGATTAAAGATAATGGATAGAGAAATAAGAACTTACCCTTTGCGGATTAGATCGCGAATCTGCTGTGAGGCATTTTTATTATCTACCTTCTTGATGATATGCTGGATAATGCCTTGTTCGTCAATCACAAAAGTAGTACGTGCTGTTCCCATATATTTTCGTCCGTACATGTTTTTCTCCACCCACACACCGTAGTCGTTTACGATTTTCTGATCGTCGTCGGCGAGCAAATTAAAAGGTAAGTCAAATTTGCTGGTAAACTTCTGATGAGATTGTTCATTGTCTATGCTCACGCCAATTACTTCAAATCCGTCGTTGCGTAATGATTGGTAATTATCCCGAAAATTGCAGGCTTCGGTCGTGCATCCTGGCGTATTGTCTTTTGGGTAAAAATATAAAATAACTTTTTTTCCCAAGAAGTCGGTGAGCTTGATGAGTTCGCCATTTTGGTTTTTAGCTTCGATTGCGGGCGCTTTATCGCCTATTTGTAGTTTATCCATGCTCGTTTTTTTAAGCGGTTATTTAGTAAATTTTGCTTCGTACACTTGTTTATTGTCTTTCCAGTCGGTAACGATTAGTTTAAAGGTGTGTTGTCCTTTAGTAAGGGACGAATCGAAGGTATGCCATAGATGTCGGTTTTTGGGGTCGTATTCCATGAGTACCCATTTCCCGTCTATGTAGCCATTAAATGACTGTATGCCCGAAAAGTTGTCTCTGATCGTAAAATCAATTTTAGCTTGTGCGCTTACGTTTTTGCCGTTGCTTAAGTTGCGCGGTGTGATAGCTGGGGCTATTGTGTCTACGGCAACATAAAAGTTTCCGAGATTGCGTGTATTGACGGTTACCCATCCGTCTTCGAATTTCCCGCCTTCCGAGCCGTTTTCGACAGAGGCAAGCAGGGCTTTGCTTTCCAGATGGATAGGCAGGTTGGTTGGTTTAATACGTAAATTATACGTGCTAAATAAGGGCGTTAAGTTATTATGTACGCGGTGGATCGGCGAGTAGCCTCCAACAGGTTGAGGCGCTTTGCTGTATTCAAAATCTAAATCTCTATAGAGCACGCCTTTGGGCATGTTTATTTCGATATCATTTTTTTCAAAAGAGTTGTCGGTGTTGTATGTGAATAATTGAACACCACGACGTTTTTGTTGTGCGGGTTGCGTAGTGGGGTTATTCCGTATTTTAAAGTTCAGCTCACTGCAGTTTCCGGCAATATCTTTGACAACATACTTGGCATCGTATATTTTATCGTCTGGCAGGGTTATGACCCCTTCGTTTTTTAGGACTTTAAATATATCAATAGGATTGCCAGGATCTTTAAAGCTTTTTTGAACTTTTGCTTTCGTTTTACGCCAATGGGGATAATCAATGTAAGCATGGATGCCACGGGAGGTATTGAAATCAAGTTCTTCGAATACAACGGTAGAAACAGCTTCTCCGTCGATGAATAACTCGATCGAATAAACGCCATTCCGAAAGCCACCGGCGCGATGCCTGTCGATACTATTAATGCCTAGGCCAAATCGTCCATTGACCTGAATGGGCGTATTAGATGCTAATGTATAGATTCCGTTGCGGATCGCTTTTACTTGCAATGCTCGTCGGGGAGTATATTCATTAAACACATCGTCGTTTAAATCGTACACCATGATGTTGTTGATCGTAGGATGAAAGCGATCAGCGAAACGTAGTCCGAATAACTGTGGGTTGAGCGGACGTTGTGTTTTTGTGTCCCGGATTTCAAAATGTAAGTGTGGCCCGCCCGAAGCGCCGGTATTACCTGCGTTACCTATCTGTTGTCCTTTTGTTAGTGTTACCACACCCGCATCTACAATGACATCTACATCAAATCGCTGTTGTTTGTATTGTTCGGCTCGGATAATATTCGTCAATGCATCGTTGAATTTATCCATGTGGAGATAAACTGTTGTGTAGCCATTTGGATGGTCAATATAAACGGAATTTCCACCGCCGCCGATCTGCACGCGTACGCGAGAAACATAGCCCTCTGCGGCGGCGTGTAAAGGCAAGCCAATGCGTTGTTGCGTGCGGTAGTCGTCGCCTGCATGGAAATGGGTGGACCGTAGTTCCCCAAATGTGCCAGAGGCATCCATAGGTACATGGAGTGGATTGCGAAAATATCCTTGTGGATATTCACGTGTAGTGATGATGTCTTTATTTTGCGCCTGAACCTCGAAGCACATAAGTCCCATGCATAGACATAGGAATTTGTATGTTTTTTTCATGATGGACTCCTACTTTATATGGCATATAAATACCGGGTTGTTTTGGATAAATCCTTCAAATTTGTCACCGATAGCAATCGGTCCGACACCCACGGGAGTTCCTGTATAAATCAGGTCTCCTTTGCGAAGTGTAATATATTTTGAAATGAATACGATCAGACTCTCTATGTTGAAAATCATGTCTTTAGTATTTCCGGATTGTACCGTTTTACCATTTTTTGTTAATGAAAACGTTATGTTGTTTAGATCAGGAAAGTCTTCTTTTGGAAACAACGGACTAATGACAGCGGAATGATCGAATGATTTTGCCAGTTCCCAAGGCAGACCTTTTTCTTTATGGGCTGCCTGAATATCGCGGGCGGTAAAATCAATACCTAATCCAATGGCATCTATATATTTATGAGCAAATTTCGGAGAGACATGTTTTCCTTCATTGCAAATACGGATTACTAGCTCTACTTCGTAGTGGACGTCGTTAGAAAACTCGGGGTAATAGAAATCTTTGTTGTCTTTTAATAGAGCGGTGTCCGGTTTCATAAAGATTACCGGCTTATCGGGTATAGGGTTGTTTAATTCTTTAGCGTGATCAATATAATTTCTGCCTACTGCTATTACTTTCATCTACATCAGTTGTTTTTTCAAACTTAACTTTTTTTATGCGTAATGAAAAACAGGAGCAAGAGAGGTGAAAATGAGGTGTTCAGATAGCAGGAAAAAATATGCTATAAAAACAAGCCCTTTTGAATCCAAAAGGGCTTGTTAATAATAGATACGGTTTGTTGAATTTTATACTTCTACGGTAACATCCATTTTGAAATCGTCGTCTTTTAGATGGACAATTTCCATGGCTTTCTCGTAGTTCGTTGATTTTTTTGAAAAGAAATCATGTTGTGTCGTTTCGGTGTTGAGGCCATTCAATACAATCGGATTTACTTGCTTTACTTCGAAGATCGGATCAAAACCGAGATTCATAAGCGCTTTATTTCCATTGTAACGCACATATTCTTTCACTTCGGCCGTCAAACCTACTACCGTATAAAGTTCTTCGGTATATTTAATTTCGTTTTCATAGAGGTCGTTTAACAGATTCAAGAAACGTGCTTTAACTTCTTCTTTGTTTGGAAGTTTGGCAAATACTTCTTGTGCGATCAGCCCCACAAATACACCGTGGATTGACTCATCCGCAACAATTTTCTTGATAATATCCGCGGATGCAACCATCTGCCCTTGTCCACATAACCAAAGCGGCAGGAAGAAGCCTGAATAGAACAAGAAGGACTCTAGCAATACAGAGGCACCTAACGCCATGAAGAGTTCTTCGTTAGATACATTTTCTTTATCGACACCGCGATAATATTTATCGATCGTTGCTGCTTTATATTGAAGAAATTTGTTTTCCTTTACCCAGCCGAATACGTCGTTAATCTCATTAGTGGTGGAAACCGTCGTAAAGATGGTAGAGTATGATTTGGCATGTATTGCTTCCATCATACACATATACGACAGTACCGATTTATTCTGTAAAGAATCGATGTGATCAATGATTTTTGGCATGCCCGTATGGCTCTGCAGCGTGTCTAATAGGGTTAGCCCTCCTAAAGCTTTTTTATAACACTCTTTCATATCCCAACTCAATCCTTTCCAGCTATCGATATCTTTTGAAGGGATGTATTCTGTATCTATCCAGAACTGTTTAATGTTTTGTTCCCAAAACATCAACACATAATCATTATCTGGAGTATTCCAGTTTACCGCATTATATTGTTTCATGGTGTATGTCTTTTTTATTCGTAATCCGTAACCTAATTTCTGCTTGCTAGCCTTCCATTATGCCGAGCAAGAAATACATTCTTCTACGGTTGATTTACGTGTACGTGTATAGTATAGCGATTTCAATCCCAGCTTATGTGCATAGATGTAGTATTTCGCTAGATCCCTTGTGCTATCTTTAGAGTTGGTGTGAAGAATCGTCGATACGCCTTGATCGATGTGACGCTGGATGACTGAAATTAATTTTAATACCTTAAACTGATCCATATCGTACGCCGACTTGAAATAGAAATAGTTGTCGTTTGTGAGATAAGGCATAGGGTAGTAGGTAGTACTGTCACCATATTCCCGTACCTCGATAATATCAACTACCGGCATAACCGAGGCGGTCGCGTTCATGATATAGGAAGTAGACTGGTTTGGTGCGATAGCCAAGCGATAGGCGTGATAAATGCCATGTTCTTGTACCTGTGCTTGCAGGTTTTCCCAGTCTTCTCTTGTAGGTACGTGGACGCCGTCAAATAATTCCTTTACTTTGTCGGTCGTTGGTGCGTAATCTTTTGACGTGTATTTTTCAAAATACGAGCCATCTGCATAAGCTGATTTTTCAAACCCTACGAATGTTTTTCCCCGCTCTTTGGCAATCTCCATGGAAGCTTCCAAAGAGTAGTAATTCATCATCATGAAGAAGGTATTAGCAAAATCTAATGCTTCTGTGGATTCATACATGATGAAGCTCTTTGCTAAAAAGCCGTGTAGATTCATCGCGCCTAAACCTACTGAGTGTAATTCTCTGTTGGCTTTGGCGATAGAGGGGACCATATCAATGTTCGTCACATCCGTTACGACGGTTAACGAACGCATGGCCGTTTTCACGGCTTCTTTAATACGTTTGTTATCCATCACCGTAGCGATATTTAGGGACCCTAAATTACAGGATATACCATAGCGAATGGTGTCTTCTTTGCCGTATATTTCAATATCCGAAACTTCTGAAACCTGCATGATTTCTGTACACAAGTTTGAGAATTTTACTTGACCGATTCCGTTTAAAGCATGTACTCTGTTCGTATTTTCTTTGAAGAAGATATAGGGATAACCAGATTCTTTCTGAATTTGCGCAATACGAACTAATAAGTGACGGGCATTGACCTTTTTCTTTTTGACGTTCGGATTGGTAATCAATTCATCGTACATCTTATCCATGTCCATGTTATCCATGTATTCTCCATACTCCTGCATCACAGTGTGTGGATAGATCAGGTAGCAAGGCTCATCTTTTTCGGCCATTTCCATAAATTTATCCGGAACGATGATACCGATAGAAAGGGATTTGATACGTACTTTCTCGTCAACATTAATTTTTTTACAATCGAGGAACTCTTCGATGTCGGCATGGAAGATATTAAGATATACGGCTCCGGCACCCGGACGCTGTCCTAGTTGGTTTGCATAGGAGAATGTATCTTCCATGATCTTCATAATCGGAAGGACGCCGCCGGCACGGCCATCCACACCTTTGATCGCTTCGCCCCGTGCTCGTATTTTTGAGATATTAAAGGAAACACCACCACCAATAGAAGATAGTTTCATAGCCGAGTCGACTGCATAACCGATACCATTAAGGTTGTCACCAATTTCATCTAAAAAACAAGATACTAATTCGCCAGAACGTTTTTTTCCAGCGTTCAAGAATGTCGGGGTAGCAGGTTGATATTCTTGATTGATCATGATTTCAGCATACTCGATAGCTTTTTGTATACCTTCTTCTCGAGCTAGGAAAAGTGATACAGCTACCACACGGTCTTCATAGCGCTCTAGGAATTTTTCTCCCGAATCGTCCCTTAAGGCGTAGCTCTGGAAAAATTTAAATGCTGCCATGAAGGATTGGAAACGGAACTTCTTTGCATGAACATAGTTATATACTTGTTCCATTTCTTCGAAAGTGAACCATTCGTAGAAATCGATATAGTAGTTATGCTCAATTAGGTAATCAATCTTTTCTTTTAACGTGTAAAAGAACACCGTATTTTTGTTTACGTGTTCTAAGAAATAAGCACGTACAGCTTCTTTATCTTTATGTAAGCTGTATTCCTCATCATGCTTAATCATGATTTCGTTATTAAGCAATATCCAATTTTTTGCTACCTCGTTTGCTATCATTGTATTGGTGTTTTATAATTTCAATAAATTGATTGATATCTTCCATCGTGCCTGAAAGCTCGAATTTCATGGCAAGTGGGATATCGTAGTCTTCTGATACCTTATCGGCTGCTAATCCGAAGTTTCTACCCCAGTTTCTATTACCACTGGAAGTTACGGAATAGATTTTTTCGGCGTAGTTATCCATAAACAACTTCGTTTTCTCGGGCATACATCCTATTTTCGTCGTGTACGTGATTAAATGTCCGGACTCTTGCATTTCTAGATCTTCTTCGATCTTATGTGCATGCCATCCGGTTATCTGGACAACTTTGTTGATAAACCGTTGGACGTTTCCTGTTTTTGAATCGTAATATAGATGAACCATATCTCGCTCCGTTAAGGGTGAAACAATTAAAGGGCTATAGAAGCCAATTCATCGGGTTTGAAGCCGATGATACGCTGTTGTACTTCGTCATTGTTGAGTACAAGAACCGTTGGAACTGTTCTGATTTTAAACTTAGCAGCTAAATCAGGTTGGTCGAACGGATTAATGGTTTCGTATGTAATCCCTCTGTTGTCTAAGAAGGCCGACACTTGTGCGCATGGCGCACAGTCATTTTTTTCGAATTTAATGATTCTTGCCATGTTGTTGTAAGTTTAAATTTATGAAGATGGTTAGCCATCTTCAAGAAGTTAAAACACGATACTTGGAGCGGGTCTGCATCTCAAGCATAACAAATATCCAATATTTTAATTCGGAGCGGTAATGATACTTTTCCACATGCACAGCAAAAAGAATGAATAAACCGCGTTCTATGAATGTTTTTTATGGTAAGACGTTGATCTTTAGTTGCTGATATGAATGTTGATAACTTTAAAATTCCTATTTCAGCTTAAATTTACGTATAAATTTTCAATAATTCTCTTTTTCGACAAAGGAGAAAACTGACGGTATTTTGACTTATTTTTCATCACTTCTGTGCCTGAATCAGTTGCTGAGCAGGTCTCGCATATTTAGAAAATAACTCCTATATTCGTATACCGTAAAGAGACAATTCATGAGCCTATATCGTTTTTTTTTAGTGTTAGTATGTCTGGGCTTAACACTAGCCTGTAAAAAGGAAATTACGAATCCTCCGGATCCAATTGTTCCCATAGAACCGACCGAACAAGATCGCTTAAAAGCTACTATTTACGATTATTATAACAAATATTCGTTGTGGACGGAACAGATCCCAGATCTCGATGAGCAGGGGCGGGTTGACTTTGTAAAGGAGTATTCTTCTAATAATAGTCTTTTAACGGCGTTAAAAAATATGACGCCTCGCTATTCTTTTGTTCCTTATCAAACGTTGGATA
The DNA here is from genome assembly GCF_020687765.1 of Sphingobacterium sp. FBM7-1. Taxonomy (GTDB): domain Bacteria; phylum Bacteroidota; class Bacteroidia; order Sphingobacteriales; family Sphingobacteriaceae; genus Sphingobacterium. The sequence continues at coordinate 112,281 of NZ_JAJEWJ010000002.1, forward strand.
TTAACGTGGGGAACCACTATGATCGATATTCCTTTTTAGAAGAAGCCGAAGCAAGTAATTCCAGCAGTCGTGCAGCAGGGCTTCGGATGGATCCAAATGAAGGCTATGGTATTCAGTTTGGTTGGGGCGTGATTGGTGATGTTGATTATGCGCTTCCTGTCATTACTTTTGTAGAAGGAGGATCGCCGGCACAAAAGGCAGGTGTTAAGCGTGGAATGATAGTTTATGCTGTTAATAATGAGGGTTTTATAGCGAATCTTACGGAAGCAGGTAAAGTAGACGATGTTGATAATCGGGAATTTGAAAAAAGATTGGAAGTTAATTCATTGACATTGAAAGTTAAGACTTTGGCGACTCTCGGAGAAGAAGGAACAGACTATTCAATGAACTATAGTTCATCATATGCAATTAATCCCGTAATTCTAGATTCCGTTTATACCGTCTCTGAAAAGAATATTGGCTATTTAGCTTATTCCTCGTTTGAAGAGGAATACCTTGGAACCGGTGTCGATTGGAATCGGATGGAAAAGGTGTTTACGGGGTTCGAACAAAAACATATCAAAGATCTAATTTTGGATTTACGGTATAATACTGGAGGGTATGTCGAGACAGCTAGATATTTAGCCAATAAAATCATCGGAGCTTCTGGCGATAAGCAGCCGATGTTCTCGTACAAAACGAATCATTATTTAGCTGTGCCTCGTAATGTACCCTTTGGATTAGATTTTGACGATGTTAATTTTGAAAGAGACAATGCTTTGAACTTGAGTAAGGTAATCGTACTTGTCACTGAACAGACAGCTTCCGCTGCAGAGTTACTAATAAACGTCTTAAGGCCGTACATGGAAGTGACTTTAATAGGAGATACGGGGCGTACCTATGGAAAACCTGTAGGTTTCTTTCCTCAAGAAATTGGTGACGTAACGCTTTGGGTGACTTCTTTTCAGACGCTCAATAAAGATGGTCAATCCGACTACTGGAATGGTTTAAGTGTAGATGTGCCCGGCGTGGCAGATTACTTTTTTAAAGATTTTGGAGATTCTACCGAAGATATGATTGCTATGGCGCTGGAACGAGTTGGCGTTGCTCCTAAGAATGATGTGCGGGCTTCAGCTAGGAACAAGTATGTATCGCCGCGCGCGGTTGGGTTAGGCATGATCAATAAAGTGAAAGAACGGAATATGTTAAAGACGCGCGAATAAACAGTAACCTTGCCAATTGGCAGGGTTACTATTATACCAAATACTCAAACAATGTCTGATCTTTATTGATTTCGATGAAATCGAATTTATACGATTTCATTCTTTCGATAAAAGAGGTATAGTCCTTCGGGTCGTTTAGTTCGACACCGATCAGTGCGGGACCTCTTTCGCGTTCTGTTTTTTTAATATATTCAAATCGTGTAATGTCATCCTTCGGACCGAGCACTTCGGTTACGAGTAACCGTAAAGCACCAGGGCGTTGTGGGAAGCGGACGATAAAATAATGTTTGAAGCCCTCGTACAGCAACGACATTTCTTTGATTTCGCTCATGCGGTCAATGTCGTTATTACCGCCCGAAACGATACAAACTACTTTTTTGCCTTTTATTTCTTCTTTATGAAATTCTAACGCTGCAATCGATAATGCACCAGCGGGTTCTGCCACGATCGCATCTTTATTATAGAGTTGGAGGATAGTTGTACAGATTTTTCCTTCGGGTATAGGTTTTATACTATCGAGCAGTTTACTACTAATTTTGTAGGTTAATGCACCTACCTTTTTGACTGCCGCGCCATCGACGAATTTATTGATATGTTCTAATTCAACAGGGGCATTATTTTTTATAGCAGCAATCATCGATGGGGCCCCTTCGGGTTCGACACCGTATAATTTTACTTGAGGCGCATACTTTTTCATATGTATACTGACTCCAGAAGACAATCCGCCACCACCTATTGGAATGATCACAGCATCCACGGCGGGCAGATCTTCTAATATTTCTACAGCAACTGTGCCCTGGCCCTCGATAATTTTTTCATCATCGAAGGGCGGTATAAAGGTCATATCGTGCTCTTTCGTATAGTCCAACGCCGCTTTTTGGCAGTCATCGAATGTATCACCCGTCAATACAATTTCAATATGACCATTGCCCCACATTTCGGTTTGCGTAATCTTTTGGCGAGGGGTGGGGCCGGGCATGAAAATAACACCCCGAATGCCTAGCTTTTTACAGGATAGCGCCACACCTTGTGCATGATTACCTGCGCTGGCACACGTCACGCCTTGTTTTTTTTCCTCTTCAGAAAGGCTGACGATTTTATTATATGCGCCACGAAGCTTATAGGAACGGACTACCTGAAGGTCTTCCCGTTTTAAATATACCTCCGCATCATATTTTTCGGATAGTTGAGTGTTGTATTGCAGGGGTGTGCGGTTTATAACGTCTTTAAGGCGTTCTGCCGCTTGTAATGAATCTATATTTAAGGTCATGTTGTTTAAGAATAACGTCCCCAAAAAGCGTCTTTAACAAGTGAAATATCTTTTTTGCCGTCACGGTTATAAACAGATACGATATCAAATCTAACGTCGCCCTGATGGTTGATTTTTTTTAAAAAAACACCGGCTGCTCGGATGAGATTTTTCTGTTTCTTTAGATCAACAAACTGAAACGGTTCGCCATAATCGGTAGAACTACGGCTTTTTACTTCTATAAAAGCCAGTATATCACCCTCTTTAGCAATGATGTCTATTTCCCAATGCTTGTAGCGCCAATTTAATTGAAGAATTTGGTAGCCTTGGAGACGTAGGAACTCTTGTGCCTCCGATTCTCCCAGCTTTCCAAATTCTAAATGTTTGGCCATTTTATTTCAATAGCGTATGCAAATCCTCGTCATTGATATCTTTCTTGGCATCTGCCATAAGGAGAAATTTCTCATAAACCATCGCTAAGTTATCTTTATCTACCTGATACCCCAAGCGTTCTAAATGATGTTTTAAAGCATGTCTACCAGAGCGAGCCGTCAAGATAATATCAGCTTCTGCCAAACCCACATCTTCCGGCCGGATAATCTCATAGTTTTCCCGATGCTTTAAAAATCCGTCTTGATGGATACCTGAACTATGTGCGAAAGCATTCTTACCTACAATGGCTTTGTTAGGTTGTACCGGCATTCGCATCATGCTACTTACTTTGCGTGAAATATGCGTAAACATTTTACTGTTTATCGAAGAACTTAGGCCTGGGAATTGGTTGGCATGTACCTTCATGATCATGGCAACTTCTTCTAAAGAAGTATTTCCCGCGCGCTCACCTATCCCGTTGATGGTACACTCCACTTGTCGTGCCCCGTTTTGAACGGCAGCGATAGAATTGGCTGTGGCTAAGCCTAAATCGTTGTGACAATGTGCAGAGATGATCGCTTGATCAATGTTTTTTACATTTTCTTTTAAATACTTGATTTTGGCACCGTATTGATCTGGTAGGCAATAGCCGTTAGTATCAGGGATATTCACCACTGTTGCTCCGGCGGCGATTACCGCTTCTACCATTTGAGCCAAATAGGCTAAATCGGCCCGGCCGGCGTCTTCCGCATAGAACTCAACGTCCTCTACATAGGATTTAGCATGCTTTACAGCGGCTACGGCTCGTTCCAGAATTTCTTCACGAGTAGAGCTGAATTTATATTGAATATGCATATCCGACGCACCGATCCCGGTATGAATACGTGGACGTTTAGCATGTTTAAGGGCCTCGGCCGCGACATCAATATCATTTTTGTTCGCTCGGGTAAGTGCGCAGATGATCACGTCAGTTACCGCTTTGGATAATTCCACTACCGATTGGAAATCACCCGGGCTTGAAACCGGAAATCCGGCTTCAATAATATCAACGCCCAATAGCTCTAAATCTTTAGCGATATCTATTTTTTCCAGTGTAGTTAATTGACAACCAGGAACCTGTTCGCCATCGCGAAGCGTTGTATCAAAAATATATAAGTGATTCGGATCGTGTAACATAATCTTGTAATTATACCTAAAATTAAAAATATTTTTCCTTATCGCAAATATTCCAATACTTTGCTCCCCATTTCCCGAGTACCCAGAATATAATCCGGAGCAGTTGTTGCATTAGCGATATCACCGGTTCTCCATCCTGCTTTGAGGGTATTTGCTACTGCATCGGTTACGGCTTTAGCTTCTTCTTGAAGACCAAACGCAATGTCTAACATTAAGGCAGCGGAAAGAATCGAAGCTAGCGGATTTGCTTTGTTTTGTCCGGCGATGTCATGTGCTGAGCCGTGAATCGGTTCGAAAAAACCTGTTCCGTCTCCAATAGACGCAGAAGCCAACATGCCCATGGAGCCCGCAATCTGAGAAGCTTCATCGGTTAATATATCTCCAAATAGATTAGCGGTTAAAACCACATCGAATTTTTTGGGATTTTTCACTAACTGCATAGCGGCATTGTCGATAAACATGTGTTCTGTTTCCACATCTGTGTATTCACGCGCTATTTCTTGTATAACATCTCGCCATAAACGGGATGTTTCCAAAACATTGGCTTTATCAACCGAGCATAATTTTTTATTTCGCGTACGAGCCGCTTCATATGCCTTACGCGCGATACGTTCTACTTCATAACGATGATAATTCATCAGGTCTGAAGCGAAAGTGTTGTCTGCGCTACGTGTTTTTTCCCCGAAATAAACATCGCCTGTCAACTCCCGGAAAAACAAAATGTCTGTTCCACGTAATACTTCCGGTTTTAGACTTGATGCTTCAAGCAATTCATCAAATAATAAGATAGGACGAAGATTCGCATACAAGCCAAGTTCTTTCCGTATTTTTAACAAGCCTTGCTCGGGTCTAACTTTTGCCGATGGGTCGTTGTCATATTTTGCATGTCCGATAGCTCCAAATAAGATAGCATCCGAGGCTTTCGCTTTTGCTAACGTTTCATCAGGTAGCGGATCGCCGGTTGCTTCGATAGCGGTATGCCCCATGATTGCCTCATCGAAGCTAAACGTATGGCCGTGTTTCGCGGCAATAGTTTCTAATACTTGTTTTCCCCATGTCGTTACTTCCTGTCCTATGCCGTCTCCGGGGATGATTAAAATATTTTTATTCATTTGTATATCTGTTATTTATATCGTTACTTCCTCTACAACCTCACCCTTTTCTAAAAGAAGTCTGTGTTCGATGCAAGAAGGTATTTGTGATTCATAATGCCCGACGTAAATTAAGGTGTTGCCGTTAGCACATAGTTCGTCAACTACAGCATTGAAATGATTCGTTTGTGCAACATCCAAGCCCTGACAAGGTTCATCCAAGATCAATAAAGGTGGGTTTTTGATAATAGTTCTCGCCAAAAGAGCCAGACGTTGTTTTCCTAAAGGGAGGGTACGGAGCAACTGGTTCTTATAAGGCAATAAATCGAAAAAATCCAAGAGTTGTTCTATGCGTTTCTTCTCTTCATATTTTACCTCTAAAAACCAACCGATGCTATCGTAAAAGCCAGATGCGATGGTGTGCCAGACAGTCGCGTTTTGGTCGAAATACCAATGCATTTCGGGCGATATAATCCCTACTTTTTCCTTGATATCCCAAATACTTTCGCCCGATCCACGTTTGGCACCAAATAGCCACACATCCGCATTATAAGCTTGTGGATGATCTCCGTTTAACAGGCTCAATAACGTGGATTTTCCAGAACCATTCGGTCCCTGTAACAACCATTTTTCACGGGCATTTATCTTCCAATTTACATTTTTCAATACAACTTTATCTCCATATCGCACCGACACATTTCGTAATTCAACGACGGATGTGTTGGTGAAGCTAGGCGCCTGTTGCAAAAAATAAGGAATCGGTTTCTTGTTCCGTCTTGCATCTTTCGAAAAATCAGCAGGGTGTTCTACTACACGGAGCTTCCCATTTTCGATTTCCGCAAAACGGTTGATGCAAGTGGGTAAATTTTCCTCGTTCGTCACGAGAATTAAGGATGTCCCCATTTCCGCTATTTTATCAAAGATATCCAGTAAGTTTACTCTGGACTGCTGATCTAGTCCGGTAAAGGGTTCATCGATGATTAAAAGTTTCGGACGCAGCCACAAGCCTTGTACCAGTTGTAGTTTTTTATGTTCTCCACTCGATAGCTCGATCAATTGCGTATCCTTACAATTCTGGAAGCCTAAAGCTTCTAAAATAGGCTCGGCATCGGCAAAATCCAGACCGTGTTTCTGCCCAAAATGCAAGAGATCCGCGTAAACCGTGAGTGTATCGTTTGTCTGGAATTTATTGTACCGTTGTTGGTAATAAAAGTTACGATCTCCTTCCAGATTAGTGAACTGATACCAGTTGGAAACATAATAAACGTGTGCGGGATGCTTATCTTCGGCTATCGTTTTGGCTAGCGAAGTTTTCCCCGTACCGCTTTTTCCTCCAATTACCCAGTTCTCGCCAGCATATATGGTCCAATTAAAATCGGACAACACGACCTGATCAGCATATTGGAGATTTAATTGGACAATTTGGACGAGTGGTTGTTTCATTAGCGCTGCTGTTCGTAATTTTCGATCAACTCTTTGTGGTTTAAGATGTAGTCGATATCATCGTACCCGTTTATCAAACACGACTTTTTATACGGATTGATTTCAAACGCAAAGCTTTCACCCGTAGCGTTGATCGTGACCGTTTGGGCTTCTAAGTCTATCGTTAATTCTGTGTTCGGATCCGAAAAAACGGTATCGAATATTTTTTCTAAAAAGTTCTCTGGAACAGTGATAGGTAATACCCCGTTGTTTAACGCATTTCCTTTGAAAATATCAGCAAAGAATGAACTGATGACGACATCAAAGCCGTAATCTTGGATAGCCCATGCCGCATGTTCGCGGGAAGATCCACAACCAAAGTTTTTGCCAGCTACCAATATTTTTCCCGCATAGGTGGTATTGTTCATGACAAAGTCTGCTTTCGGTTGTCCTGCACCATCATAACGCCAATCGCGAAACAAATTGTCGCCAAACCCCTCTCGCGTAGTCGCTTTTAAAAAGCGCGCGGGAATAATCTGATCAGTGTCAATATTTTCTATGGGTAGGGGTACTACCCTAGATGTTAATTTTTCAAATTTCTTCATATCTAAAACGATTAGAGTATCTCCCGTATATCCATAATCTTTCCACTTACTGCTGCTGCTGCTGCTGTTAGTGGGCTAGCCAACATCGTTCTCGCGTTCGGGCCTTGGCGGCCTTCGAAGTTTCTGTTCGACGTTGACACACAATATTTACCTGCAGGAATTTTATCCTCGTTCATACCCAAACAAGCGGAACATCCTGGCTCGCGAAGTATAAAGCCGGCTTCTGCAAATATCTTGTCAATTCCTTCTTCTTTCGCTTGCGCTTCCACCTGTTTAGATCCGGGAACAATCCAGACTTCCACGTTATCGGCCTTTTTCTTGCCTTTTACAAAGGACGCTACCGCTCGTAGATCCTCTATACGGGAGTTGGTACAGGAACCGATGAACACATAGTCTACAGGGTGACCTAGCAAGGTTTCGTTATCCTGAAAACCCATGTATTCTAACGCTTTTTTATACGACGGACGTTCTGACTCGGGCTGATCGCTGGTCGCAGGGATAGCCTGAGATATACCGATTCCCATTCCTGGATTCGTTCCGTAGGTAATCATAGGCTGAATATCTGCGGCATCAAATTCCAACACTTCATCAAATTGCGCATCTTCATCAGAATACAATGTTTGCCAATAGGCGAGGGCCTTTTCCCACTCTTCACCCTTTGGCGCAAATTCCCGGCCATGCACATAATCGAACGTGGTTTGGTCGGGCGCGATAAGTCCTCCCCGGGCTCCCATTTCGATGCTCATGTTGCAGACCGTCATCCGACCTTCCATACTCAATGATCGAATAGCGGAACCCGCAAATTCTACGAAATACCCGGTACCACCGGCAGCTGTTGTTTTAGAGATAATATATAAGACAATATCTTTTGCACCTACGCCTTTTGCTAACTCACCGTTCACTTCGATTTTCATCGTTTTTGGTTTTTGCTGCAACAAACATTGCGTTGCAAATACCTGCTCCACCTGTGACGTTCCTATTCCAAAAGCGATAGCGCCAAAAGCCCCATGCGTAGAGGTGTGGCTGTCGCCACATACCATCGTTTTGCCTGGCTGCGTAATACCTAGTTCAGGGCCGATAACATGGACGATACCTTGATAAGGGTGCCCTAAACCATACAACTCCACGCCGAACTCTTTACAGTTTTTGGTCAGCATATCTACTTGATAACGTGAAAGTTCTTCCTGGATAGGTAGGTGTTGATTAAGTGTGGGTACGTTATGATCGGCAGTAGCCACCGTTTGATTCGGACGGAAGACGGGTATTCCTCGTTTACGTAATCCGTCGAACGCCTGCGGCGAGGTCACCTCGTGGATCAAGTGCGTATCAATATATAAAATATCCGGAAAGCCATCCTCACGTTTGACAACGTGCGCATCCCATATCTTCTCTACTAATGTTTTTCCCATTTTATTTTTCTCTCTTTTAGTTGATATAAAAGTTAATAAGGTTAAGAAATTACTCAACCTTATTAAACTTTATCAGCAATACTCTTAAACCGTTTTAATGGCCTTCATCGCGGTCATCGCTTGGCGTAATTTAACACCGACGATTTCTACCGGATGATTACGTAAGATTTCGTTAACTTGGACAAGTTGGACATTATCTACAGAACCATCTTTACCTTCATTGAAATTTTTGCCCACTAAATCAGTATCTACTTTTTTCATGAAGTCCGTTAATAATGGCTTACATGCTTGATCGAATAGGTAACAGCCGTATTCTGCCGTATCAGAAATTACACGATTCATCTCAAATAACTTTTTACGCGCAATCGTGTTGGCAATTAGTGGTGTTTCGTGTAGCGATTCGTAGTAAGCAGATTCTGGTTTAATACCAGCTTCCACCATTGTTTCAAAAGCTAATTCCACACCCGCTCTTACAAAAGCAACCATTAATAGATAATTATCAAAATATTCTTGCTCGCTTATTTTTACATCACCTGCAGGCGTTTTTTCGAAAGCGGTTTCTCCTGTTTCAGCACGCCATTTTAAAAGATTAGCATCGCCGTTCGCCCAGTCCTCCATCATCGTTTTGCTAAATTCGCCAGACATGATATCGTCCTGATGTTTTTGGAATAATGGACGCATAATATCTTTCAATTCTTCAGACACTTGAAAAGCTTTGATTTTTGCTGGATTAGATAAGCGATCCAACATCCCGCTAACACCACCGTGCTTCAAAGCTTCTGTAATCACTTCCACGCCGTATTGTACCAATTTAGACGCGTAACCAGCATCGATTCCTTTCTCAACCATTTTATCAAAAGATAAGATCGAACCGGTTTGCAATAAACCACAAAGGATCGTCTGTTCACCCATCAAGTCGGATTTAACTTCTGCCACGAAGGAAGACTTTAATACCCCTGCTCGGTGTCCACCTGTGCCCACGCAGTAAGCTTTTGCATAAGGCCATCCCTTGCCTTCAGGATCATTCTCTGGATGTACAGCGATCAAGGTCGGAACACCAAAACCTCTTAAATATTCTGCACGAACTTCCGAACCTGGACATTTAGGCGCAACCATAATAACGGTAATATCTTTACGGATCTGCATACCCTCTTCCACAATGTTAAATCCATGCGAATAAGAAAGAGCAGCTCCCTGCTTCATCAAAGGTTGAACAGCGTTGATCACAGAAGTGTGTTGTTTATCTGGTGTCAAGTTGATAACTAGATCTGCAGTCGGAATCAATTCCTCATATGTGCCTACAGCGAAGTTATTGTCTGTAGCATTTTTCCAAGAATCTCTTTTTTGTTCAATAGCTTCTTTACGTAATGCATAAGAAACGTCTAACCCGCTATCTCTCAGGTTTAAGCCTTGGTTCAAACCCTGGGCCCCACAACCTACGATTACGATTTTTTTACCTTTTAAAGCATTTACACCGTCTGAAAATTCAGCGGAATCCATAAACTCAGCTTCTCCTAATTGGTTTAATTGTTCTCTAAGAGGTAAGGTGTTAAAATAATTTGCCATTGTTTTGTTGTTATAATACGTTGTTTTTGATTGATTTACTTTTTAATTGTTCTGCGTTGAGCGATTGCATAACCTAGATGTAAATTGTCGTGTCCCGAAGTGGTGACCAACACATCCGCAAAGCTATGTAATGTTGCTCCGTAAGTTGCGGTATCATAAGACTGAATAGTTTCAAATACGCCTTTATTATAATCCTCTTCAATCTTCTCGACGGTAGAAATAGCCAATGCCTTAAGTTCAGCGACTTCTTCCGCAGAGACAAAATAGGAGGGTTTCGAACCTTTTTTATATGTTTCCAGATACTTAACAAACGAGGTGTCAGTGGTGATTCCCGTTCGCACATAAGATAAAGTTTGTGTACTTACGACGATGTGTCCGAAGTTCCAAATGATGTTATTGTTAAAACCAGTTGGGATCTCGTTGATTTCCTCTAAAGAAAGATCTTCTAATAACTGAATAAAGGCTTTCCGCGTATCTAGTATAAATTTAAATGTTGCTCTCATTACTCTTTCAAACTACATGGTAAACACTCTTTGCTGCTGATCAAGATATTCGTTTCCAACAATATCCGGCGCAGGCTCTTCGCGTTCAAACTGTTTTATTTTTGTGTGGAATCCGGCACTGTTTTTAATGATCGCAATACGAGCACCACGCACAAATTCGATTAGACCATATTCGCCCAGCGCTGCGGTAAGACGGTCGATTTCTTCTCGATGACCAGCTGTCTCGAAAACTGTGTAATCATGTCGGATAACGACTGCAGAAGCGCCGTATTCCCGAAGTAGTCGCTCCACAGATGCTTTTTCAGCGATGACTTCGGTGGGAACTTTGTAAAGTGCCTGTTCTTGCCAGATCAACTCTTCATCCGTGTTGTAATAAGCTTTCAAAACTTCCACCTGTTTTTCGATTTGTCGGCAAAGCTTACGGACAACTTCTTCACTTTCTTGAATCAAAATAGTGAAACGGTGAATGCCCTCCACTTCGGACGGCGAAGTATTCAAACTTTCTACATTAATTTTTCTTCTGGAAAAGATGCCCGATATGCGCCCTATCATACCGATAGAGTTCTCGGTGTACAACGTAATGGTATATTCTTTTTTTTCCATTTCTTTGCTTTTTACTTTAAACGAATTTCCGATACGGAAGCACCTTGTGGAACCATTGGGAAAACATTATTTTCCTTACCTACCATAATCTCTAACAAATACGAGCCATCGTGGTCAAGCATCGTTTTTAGTGCGTGACGGAGATCATTACGGTCAGAAATTTTGTTTCCTTCAATATGGTATCCTTTTGCTACGGCGACGAAATCTGGACTCGTAATGTTTACGAAAGAATAGCGTTTATCGTTAAATAATTGCTGCCATTGACGCACCATGCCTAAAAACTCATTATTGAGAATGAGGATTTTTACTTTTGCACCAAATTGCATAATTGTCCCCAATTCTTGTATCGTCATTTGGATACCTCCATCGCCAATAACCGCTACGACGTCGCGCTCCGGAGCACCATACCAAGCACCGATTGCCGCAGGTAATCCAAAGCCCATTGTGCCTAAGCCACCCGAGGTAACATTGGACTTCGATTTGTTAAACTTAGCGTAGCGACAAGTGACCATTTGATGCTGGCCCACATCCGTTACAATAACAGCATCACCTCCCGTCAGTTCATTTAAAACTCGGATGACTTCGCCCATAGTCATAATATCTGATGTCGGATTCAGTTCATCCTGAATGACCTCCTGCACTTCTTTTTTCTCTAGTTCCCGAAATTCGGCCAACCAAGCACTATGGTCATGTTGTTGGATAAGCTGCGTAAGCAGAGGTAAAGTTTCTTTGCAATCGCCCCATACCGGAACAGTGGTAGTTACATTTTTATCTATTTCTGCTGGATCAATATCCAAGTGGACGACTTTTGCTTGTTTAGCATATTTGTCTAACCGACCGGTAACGCGGTCGTCGAATCGCATCCCCACGGCAATCAATACATCGCATTCATTGGTCATGACATTTGGGGCATAGTTTCCATGCATACCCAGCATACCCACATGTAATGGATGGTCTGTTTCCAAAGCACTTAATCCCATGACAGTTGTCGCAGCCGGAAAACCACCTTTTTCGATAAAATTTTTGAAATCCTGTTCGGCCTTACCTAAAATAACACCCTGTCCAAAAAGTACAAAAGGTTTTTTGGCAGCATTAATAATTTCGGCTGCTTTTTCTATATATTCTTTACGAACAATCGGCTTAGGTCTATAGCTACGCACATGATCACATTTCTCATAGCCCTTATAATCAAATAATTGTATCTGTGCGTTTTTTGTAATATCAATTAAAACTGGACCCGGACGACCGGTTTGCGCGATATAAAATGCTTTAGCCAATATGCTAGGGATCTCCGTAGCATCGGTCACCTGATAATTCCATTTGGTAACCGGCGTCGTAATATTGATCACGTCTGTTTCTTGAAAAGCATCTGTTCCTAATAAGGAAGCAAACACTTGTCCCGTAATACAAACGATAGGATTGCTATCAATCATTGCATCCGCTAGTCCAGTCACTAAATTAGTTGCTCCCGGACCACTTGTCGCGAAAGCCACGCCCACACGTCCAGACGTGCGCGCATAACCTTGAGCGGCATGAACGCCACCTTGTTCATGACGGACTAAAATATGGTTCAGTTTATCGTTATAATCGTATAACGCATCGTATATAGGCATGATAGCCCCTCCTGGATAACCAAATATGGTATCTACCCCTTCTTGAATCAAAGCCTCCAATACAGCCTGCGACCCACTTAATTGGGTATTAACAGCTGTTTGTGCTTGCTCCTTTGATTCTGCTTTTTCCAGTGTACTCATTTCGATAGTATTGAGGTTTTTGATTTACAAATCTGTTACGCAGCCTTGTGACGCATTGGCTACGGTTTTCGCATATTTATATAACACTCCTTTGTTTACTTTTAACGCTGGTTGTTCCCAGTTTGCCCGGCGGGCAGCAATTTCTTCGTCCGATAGTTTTACGTTGATCGTATTGTTTACCGCATCGATTTCAATAATGTCATCATCCTCCACCAGACCAATAAGACCACCCTCATAGGCCTCAGGCGTAATGTGCCCTACGACAAACCCATGGGTTCCACCGGAGAAACGACCATCTGTAATCAAGGCTACTGATTTTCCCAATCCTGCCCCAATGATTAATGAGGTAGGCTTTAGCATTTCGGGCATACCTGGAGCTCCTTTGGGGCCTTCATTTTTGATGACGACCACATCACCAGGTTTAACGCGACCCGAAGCAACTCCTTTTGCCAAATCTTGCTCTCCATCAAATACACGTGCGGTACCGGTAAATTTCTCGCCTTCTTTACCAGATATCTTCGCAACAGAACCCTGTTCTGCCAAGTTGCCGTACAAAATTTGAAGATGTCCTGTAGCTTTGATCGGCTTGTCTAGAGGTTGAATGATAGGTTGATTATAATCCATAATCGATTTAATACCAGCTAAATTCTCTGCAACCGTTTTTCCCGTCACCGTTAAGCAATCACCATGGATCAAACCTTCATCTAAAAGAAATCTCATGACCGCAGGCGTACCTCCGTATTGTTGTAAATCCTGCATTAAGAATTTTCCGGAAGGTTTGAAGTCCGCTAATACGGGAGTTTCATCAGACATCCGTTGGAAATCATCCGGCGTGATATCGACGCCGACTGCCTTGCCTATAGCAATAAAATGGAGGACCGCATTGGTTGAGCCACCCATAATGACAATCATTCGCATAGCGTTTTCGAAGGCTTTCCGCGTCATAATGTCGGTAGGCTTAATGTCTCTTTCCAAGAGGATGTGCATGTATTTTCCTACCTCCAAACACTCTTTCTTTTTTTCTTCGGATATGGCTGGGTTAGAAGAGGAATATGGTAAACTCATCCCTAGAGCCTCGATCGCCGAAGCCATCGTATTTGCCGTATACATTCCTCCACACGCACCAGCGCCTGGGCAAGTATGACGGATCACGCCATCATAATCTTCATCAGAAATAGTACCTGCAATTTTTTTACCTAACGCTTCAAATGCAGATACGATATTTAATTCTTCGCCTTTATAGTGACCTGGTGCGATCGTTCCTCCGTAGACCATAATAGCCGGCCGGTTTAATCTACCCATCGCCATAATAGCGCCTGGCATGTTTTTGTCACAACCAGGAATAGCGACCACACCGTCATAATATTGACCGCCACAGATGGTTTCTATACTATCTGCAATGACATCCCGTGACACCAGCGAATAGCGCATCCCTTCTGTACCGTTGCTCATGCCATCACTTACACCGATTGTACCAAAAGTGAGTCCCACTAAATCGTTGCTCCAGATACCCTGTTTTACCAACTGAGCCAGATCGTTCAAGTGCATGTTACAGGTATTTCCGTCATACCCCATAGAGGCAATACCTACTTGCGCTTTATCCATATCGGCATCCGTAAGCCCGATACCATACAACATGGCTTTTGCCGCAGGCTGTGTTTCATCTTGTGTAAAGATGCGACTGTACTTGTTCATAACACTTTTTTTGTCAGATGATGACTTCATAATTCTCTTCTTCTAAAACTAACTGTTTATATTTTCGCTGGATGGAAGCGCCAATAGTATGCTCCCAATCTTCTTTGTATACAATACCATCCACCTCTTTAATTCCAATGATTTCTGCCGCGGTACCACATAAAAATGCACTATCTGCGTCCTGGACATCTTTAATAGTAAGATTTTTCTCAATTACCTCAATATGTAGGTGTCTGCACAAATCTATTACTGTTTTGCGGGTGATTCCCGGAAATATATTACCAAGAGGTGGGGTGTAAAGCTTATGTCCCTTTTCAATAAATAAGTTCTCACTAGATGCCTGCGCTAAAAAACCATTGTGATCCAACATTAAAGCCTCATCAAACCCTTCGCGAATAGCTTCTGTCGATGCTAGAATTGCATTGATATATTGACCCGACACTTTTGCCTCTATATGAAAAGACTTTGGATGAAGACGTTGAACCTTAGAAGTGCACACACGAAGCAAGTTCTGTCCCAAATATGGACCCCATTCCCAAGCTGCGATCATGATATGGGCATCTTTCGCCGAGGTAAGATGCATATTCGAACCAGAGAAAACCAAAGGACGAATATATGCGGCACGTAGATTGTTTGCTTCTAATAACGCGTAAGATTTTTCAATCAAATGCTGATTGTTCCATAGGTAGGGGAGATTGATAGCTTCACAAGAGCGCTGTAAACGCGCGAAATGTTCCTCTGCTTTGAAAATTCTAGTTCCGTGATGCGTGCTGTAAGCTCTTAGCCCTTCGAAGGCACTATAACCGTAATGCAGCGACTGACCGAATAAATCTATTCCGGCGTCTGTGGCTTTCACAAAATCCCCATCCAAATAAATGTACGTGTCTTGATTATAATACTGCATACTGATCCCTTCCGTTTCGCTATGCTCAAGGTAAGGCTATTAACAATTTATTACAATAGCAAAAACAGGAAATTTGAAAAAGTTTATTGTTTTGATATTACTATTTGTGCAAAATATTATTCTGGCTTATATTTTTATAGTGGTTTTAAATTTTAGTGTAGATAGACTCGAATTAAAATCGGTATAGTTTTTAGAAAATGTAATTTTCGCTGATAAGCTCTAAATTCTTCTTAAAAAGGGGAGAAGCTAGCCGAAAGTTAGAAAAAAATAGCCCACAGTTAGAAACTGTGGGCTACCTTATTTAGAGGTGTTTTTTAACTTATTATTCTTCGACGATTCCCTCTGCTAAAACCGTAATATTATTATCCTTTGCTTCGACGACGCCACCCTTGATAACAAAAACAGTGTGACCTTGTGTACTTCGAATAATAACTTTTCCATCTTCTAAAGTAGATACGATTGGAGCGTGATCCTGCAAGATTTGAAAGGAACCAGCGCTGCCTGGTACCGTCACCGCCGTGGCGTCACCTTCGTAAGCTAATTTATCTGGAGTAATGATTGTTAGTTTCATGTTCGTAATATCTACACTTTGCACGGTGTGCTTAATTAAACGGCTTCCGCAAGTAATTTTTTGCCTTTTTCGATAGCCTCATCGATGTTACCCACTAAGTTAAATGCAGCTTCTGGATATTCGTCTACTTCGCCGTCAATAATCATATTGAAACCTTTAATGGTGTCTTTAATATCCACCAATACACCCTTCAAACCTGTAAATTGTTCTGCTACGTGGAATGGCTGAGATAAGAAACGTTGTACGCGACGTGCACGGTGAACCGTTAATTTATCTTCTTCTGATAACTCGTCCATACCAAGGATGGCGATAATATCCTGTAGTTCTTTATAGCGTTGTAAAATTTCTTTTACGCGTTGTGCGGTGTTATAATGCTCGTCGCCTAATACTGCTGGTGACAAGATACGAGAGGTTGAATCCAATGGGTCAACCGCTGGGTAAATACCCAACTCAGCGATCTTACGAGACAATACCGTTGTGGCATCCAAGTGAGCGAAAGTTGTCGCTGGCGCAGGGTCGGTTAAGTCATCGGCAGGTACATATACCGCTTGTACCGATGTAATAGATCCATTTTTAGTTGAAGTAATACGCTCTTGCATCAAACCCATCTCTGTTGCAAGTGTCGGCTGATAACCTACGGCTGATGGCATACGGCCTAAAAGTGCCGATACTTCAGAACCTGCTTGTGTGAAACGGAAGATGTTATCGATAAAGAAAAGAACGTCACGTCCTTGACCTTGTCCGTCTCCGTCACGGAAATATTCCGCTACGGTAAGTCCTGACAAAGCTACACGCGCACGTGCCCCAGGAGGCTCGTTCATCTGTCCGAAAACAAAAGTACATTTGGAATCTTTAAGTAACTCGTTGTCTACTTTATCCAAAGGCCATTCGCCTTTTTCCATACCTTCCATGAAGTGATCGCCATATTTGATGATACCTGACTCAAGCATCTCGCGCAACAAATCATTTCCTTCACGCGTACGTTCACCAACGCCCGCAAATACAGAAAGACCACCGTGTCCCTTGGCAATATTATTGATCAATTCTTGGATCAATACCGTTTTTCCTACACCGGCACCACCGAACAAACCGATCTTACCACCTTTAGCATAAGGTTCAAGTAAGTCGATTACTTTAATACCTGTAAATAACACCTCGGTTTCAGTAGATAGCTCTTCGAACTTAGGTGGTTCATTATGAATAGGGCGTCCGTTGGTTGTGTCTAATTCCTGGATACCATCGATGGCTCCACCAACGACGTTGAATACGCGACCTTTAATCTCTTCGCCAACAGGCATTTTGATCGGAGCGCCCGTATCAACTACTTTCATTCCACGTACCAAACCTTCCGTTGCATCCATTGCGATTGTACGAACGCGGTCTTCACCTAAGTGTTGTTGAACTTCCAGAACGATGCGTTGACCATTGTCTTTCTCAATGTACAAAGCGTCATAAATTTTGGGAAGATTGTCATTGTCGGCGAAGTTGACGTCAACTACGGGGCCGATAATCTGCGCTATTTTACCAATATTGGGCATATTATAGGAACTAAATATTTATTAATCAATTTACAGCGGATGTTTTAATACATCCGTATTTTGGAATGCAAAAATAAGCTATATCTTATTAAAAGCAAAACGCTTAATCGTAAATTTTTTTATTGCTTCCTCATTGAAACGATATTAAGTGTTCCGCTTCATCTGTTCATCCAGTAATTGGCGTTTAAGTTGTTGTTCCTTTTCTAAGGATTTTTTGCGCAATGCCTGAAGCTCTTCCTGCAGCTGATCTGAAGTCTTTTTAAACTCATTCGTGTCCACTTTTGCTTTCCTAAAGGAAGCTAACGTGATCAGAAACGCTAGTACAAAAACAATGATAATACTCCATACCATCGTGTGGTACGACCCTTTCGCAAAATCGATACCTAGAAATGAAATGGTATTTGTTTTATGCTGTTCGGCTTGTAGAGCAGTGTCTAATGTCGTTACCGAATCCCTTAAAGCGTTGATTGTACCTGTTGAAGACGATGAATTTGATTTAAGTGTCGCAATCTCATTTCGGTAATGCGTTATAGAATCCAAGACATTCCTTCGCACAATCTCTAGATTCGTTTTTCGAATAAGCTTAAAGTCGGCATTTTGGGATCTTGATAAATTATTCAGGTTGTTGAATTGTTCGTTTAGCGTACCTTCTTGAATGGCATAAGGCAACATCCGTTTGTTTTGTCCGAAAAGTGTAAGTGACGACATGATACAAGCTAAAAACAAGAGATTTTTTAACATAAGTTTTGAAATAACTAAAAATAATACGGCTTCATAGATGAAACGCTAAAGGTGGAAAATAAATAAGGGATTTGCAAAAAAATAAATAATTAGGCGAAAAGAAATGTACAATTATAAAGATGTTTACTGTAGTATTTTCTCCTCCATTTTGTGTAACGGACGTGTTATAAAAGGACGAGATGATAATATTGTGTAGTAATAAGATAATTATACAGAGGAAAAATTGCAATTTTAATAGTTGTTTTGAATGATGAAGTTTTTTGTGAAATATATTTTAGCGCTCTGTGTATGGGGGCTATTTACTTGGAATGCTTGGGGCGCGACGCCGATACGCGTGTTATACACTGAGGAAGCTGTTTCGAACACCCAACGCTTACAATATGCGGTGGCTAAAATGGTCGATGCCACGGGGGAAAAGTCTACGGAGTTTCGGTTTGGTGAAACTTCTCTACATCAGGGAGACCTACTGTTGGGCGTTCTCGGAACCTCGGAGCGATGGACTGAACTGATCCCAACCACTTTATTGGAAGGTTTGGAAGGTGCAGAATCCTTTATTGTGTATAGAAAGGAAGCAGGGGCGCCGTTGATTATCGTCGGGAAAGACGAGAGTGGCCTTCTCTACGGTTGTGAAGAAGCGCTTAAAAATGAATTTTATACGGATAAGCCCGTTACGTATAGCGATGCCCCAGAAATGGTTCTTCGTGGTACAGCTATTGGCTTGCAGAAAACGGAGTACTTACCTGGGCGTGATGTTTATGAGTACCCCTATACCGAATCGTTGTTCCCTTGGTTCTATGATAAAGAACTATGGAAGCAGTATTTAGATATGATGCTCGAGAATCGGTACAATACGTTGTATTTGTGGAACGGCCATCCTTTCTCATCCCTAGTGAAACTAAAAGATTATCCCTACGCGTTGGAGGTGGACGAAGAAACTTTTGCAAAAAACGAAGAAATTTATCGTTTTCTAACCGAAGAAGCCAATAAGCGCGGAATATGGGTCATTCAAATGTTTTATAACATTTTATTGCCGAAACCTTTTGCAGATCATCACGGGTTGAAAACCCAAGAGAGAAATCGGGTAATTACGCCATTAATTTCCGATTATACGCGTAAATCGATCGCTGCGTTCGTTGAAAAATATCCAAATGTAGGGTTGTTGGTCACTTTGGGCGAAGCAATGGAGGGGGTAGGTCAGGACGATATCGACTGGTTTACCAAAACTATTATTCCAGGAGTAAAAGACGGCTTGCAAGCTGTTGGGAATACGGTAGAACCCCCTATTATTTTGCGTGCACATGACACGGATGCACCTGCGGTTATGAAAGCGGCTCTCCCTATTTATAAAAATTTATATACCACCGCTAAATTTAACGGTGAAGCGCTAACGACCTATGAGACACGAGGGAAATGGGCAGAGTTACATCAGACACTAGGTAGTATTGGTACGGTCCATATACAAAATGTACATATTCTAGCTAATTTGGAGCCCTTTCGTTACGCGGCCCCCGATTTTATACAGAAATCTGTACAATCTATGCATGATATACATTTCTCTAACGGTCTTCATTTATACCCGCAAGCATCCTATTGGGATTGGCCTTATACGGCAGATAAAGCAGATAAGCGATTATTGCAGGTAGAAAGAGACTGGATGTGGTATAAAGCGTGGGCACGCTACGCGTGGAAAGCAGCCCGTCCCGAGCAAGAAGAGCAGGTCTATTGGGCAGCACAATTAAGCGCATATTACGGAATTTCGGAAACACAGAGCACGGCGCTGTTGCTGGCATTAGATGAAATAGGCGAGATATCTCCCAAAATTCTACGCCGTTTCGGAATTACGGACGGTAATCGGCAAACATCCTCGTTAGGTATGCTTATGACTCAGCTTATTAACCCTTATCGTTATGGACTCTTTACGCTATTGTACGAATCAGAAGCTCCCGAAGGGGAAATGATTATTGATTATGCAGAAAAGCAGTTCAAGGGCGAATCGCATGTCGGCGAAACACCGATTCGGGTGGCAGATGAGATTGTACGGCACGCTAATAAAGCCGTCCAAGCTATTCAAGGTATGCAGCAAGCAGCGAACAGAAATCAAGCGGAGTTTCAGCGTTTAATCAACGATATTTACATTCATCAAGCCTTGGCCGAGCATTATAGCTTCAAAGTTAAAGCTGCAATTCAACTGTTAGGTTATAAGTACACGCAAGATGTGGAGTCGTTGCGAAAAGCACTGCCTGATTTCCGGCAAAGTGTAGTCGCTTATAAAAAACTGACGACATTAACCACCGATAGCTATTTATATGCGAATAGTATGCAAACAAAACAGCGCAAAATTCCGATGCGCGGAGCCGATGCTACCTTCAAACATTGGAACGAGATGTTGCCCGTATTCGAAACGGAGTTACAAAACTTTGAATGGTCGATAGATTCGCTGGTAGCCACAGTCGGCCAACCCAAAGAAGAGCGTCAGTACCTCCGTGATAAAGCGGTGGAAGTGAAAGCCGATGTCTCTTATGCTGTTTTAAAGAAGGGGGCGAAGCTGCATTTAGATCAAGAGTTAGTTGTTACCCATCTGGCCAACGAACTGGAAGGTATGAAAGCAGTTATGATTAACTCGGAAGAACAGAAGCTCTACGGTACAACCCTACCGTTCGAAAGTGATCAGCCCGTAAAGGTTTTGGTAGGCTATTTTAATAACCCCGATAAAGTATTCGCGCCTAAGCCGGTATTGGAGATCGATGCATCCGCTAACGATTATGGACAGGCAGAAGCCAAGATTCGCAATGCCCTGCGTGTGCAATATATGCCCGTGTTAGATATTCACACCTATTCCTTTCCGAAAGGGAAGAATGAGCTGAAAATACCAAAGGGAGAAGCATTGATTCTTGGGTTTGTCGCGGATGATGAGCTTCAACATGCTTATAATGCAGATGTCGATAACCAAGGCGATGATATGGACGACCTCTTCGGTTATTATGAGGAAACTAAACTGTAATAGAATAACAATGACGATAAACAAACTTGCAAGTATGCTCCTGCTCCTAATTCCGGGGACATTAGCTGCACAGGGAAACCTGAACACGAAGCTTGAGAGCTATGTTGATAAATTTAATAGTCAGGACAACGAGGCTGTTATTAACAAGATTGATAATAAAAGCGCTGCAGCATGGATGAAAGATAACATCCCTTTGTTTGCCTGTCCAGACAGTGCAATAGAAGAAACCTATTATTTCCGCTGGTGGTCTTATCGAAAACACATTAAAGAAACGCCGGAGGGAACGATTGTAACGGAGTTCATTGAGCCGGTATCGCATGCCGGAAAGTATAATTCCATTAGTTGTGCATTAGGACATCATATTTATGAAGGAAGGTGGCTGCGGAATAGCGATTTCCTGAAAGAGTATGTCGACTTTTTTCTCTACCATGCGGATGAAGGTGAAACGAGACCCCGCTTTCACCAGTTCAGCTCTTGGTTACCTGATGCCCTGCTCGCCTATCATATGGTGGAAGACGACGAGAAGTACCTTCTTGAACGCTTGAATGATCTGGATAAGGATTATTTGAAATGGGAAGAAGAACGCCAACTACCGAGTGGCCTATTTTGGCAGCATGATGTCAAAGACGGTATGGAAGAGTCTGTATCGGGAGGGCGGCACGTAGAAAACCGGCGTCCGACCATTAATAGCTACATGTACGCAAATGCCCGCGCATTATCGACGATGGCCAAGATGGCAGGCAATGATAGCTTAAAGCGAAATTACGATACAAAAGCGGCGCATTTACAGACGCTCCTATTGGATTCGCTCTGGGATGAGAAGGATAGCTTCTTTAAAACCGGTTTGGAATCCGGAGAGTTGCATTCGGCGCGCGAAGCGATCGGTTTCATCCCTTGGGGGTTTTATGCTGTACCCGATAAGCGTATGTACGCAGAAGCCTGGTTACAAGTGATTGATACCGCTGGGTTTAAAGCTCCTTGGGGCTTGACAACCGCAGAACGTAGAGAACCTACCTTCCGTACACGTGGATCAGGACACAGCTGCGAATGGGATGGTGCGATATGGCCTTTCGCGAGTAGTCAGACATTGCGAGGTATGGCTAATTTCCTAGCGGATTACAAGCAAGGCAAACAGATTACGAAAGCTGATTTTTACGAAGCGGTTCAGCAATATGCCGCCTCTCATGTGATGGATGGTAAGGCATATATTGGTGAATACCAAGATGAGGTGACCGGCTTCTGGCTCAAAGGGGATAATCCACGTAGTAAATTTTATAATCATTCCACATTTGCAGATGTTATTATCCAAGATCTAGTTGGATTTAAACCACAGCTAGACAACAGTTTCGAATTAAAGCCGCTTATCCCAGAAGAGCAGTGGGATTATTTTACCCTACAGGGCGTGCCTTACAAGAATAAAATTGTGGATCTCTATTGGGATGCCGATGGCAGCAAGTACGGAAAAGGAAAAGGATTAACGGTATATGCAGACGGTAAACGTGTGGCACAATCAAAAAAATTGAAATCGATAAAAGTTAAATTATAATGATAAAGAAAGGAATTATTGTATTGGGGCTGTTGATAGCCACGATGGGCATGTCGATACAGGCACAACAGTTTTATAATGTATTGGAATATGGTGGGAGCAACGACAGTACCGGATTGAACACGGAAGCTATTGCTAAAGCAATTGACGCCGCGGCTGACAAAGGCGGCGGAACCGTTTATTTCCCAGCCGGAAAATACATCACGGGACCTATCCATTTTAAAAGTAATATCACACTTTTTATTGATGCAGGCGCAGAGCTACATTTCAGCGATGACTTCGATCATTACTTACCAATGGTAGAATCCCGGTGGGAAGGTACGGAGGTAACGAACTTTTCGCCATTAATTTACGGAACAGACTTAGAGAACATCGCAATCGTAGGGCGTGGTCTGATCGACGGTCATGGTAAGAAATGGTGGGGATATTCAGAAGTTACCATTCGGCAGCAAAAAGAGGGAGAAGAAACCAAATGGCAAAAAGAATTCAAGCGGCTAAATAAAGATGTTCTAGCTCCTGATCTGCCGGGTTGGGTAGAGCGCGGCTTCTTGCGCCCGCCGTTCATTCAGTTTTTACGCTGCGAGAACGTACAGATTAAAGACATAAAAATTCAGAATTCACCTTTTTGGACCGTAAATCCACAGTATTGCGATAACGTAACGATTGACGGGGTAACCATTTACAATCCAGAGTCCCCCAATACCGATGGTATTAATCCCGAATCCTGTCGCAATGTGCATATTGCCAACTGTCATATATCGGTAGGGGATGATTGTATCACCATCAAATCAGGTAAAGATCGTTCAGGTCGTAAGGTAAATATCCCGGCAGAAAATTATACGATCACTAATTGTACCATGTTGAACGGACACGGTGGTGTAGTCATCGGGAGCGAGATGTCCGGAGGAGTGAAGAACATCGTGATCTCCAACTGTATCTTTGACGGAACAGACCGCGGTATCCGCTTAAAAACGGCGCGCGGTAGAGGAGGTGTGGTAGAAAACATCCGGGTAAGTAATATTGTGATGCGTAATATTCGCGATCAGGCGATTGTACTAAATACACAATATGCTAAAACCGAACCCGAACCGGTGAGCGAGCGCACACCGCAGTTCAAGAATATCCACATCAGTAATATGAGTGGTACTACTAACCGCGTCATGCGGATACGCGGACTGGAAGAGATGCCGATTGAAAATATTAGCGTTAACAACATTAATATGCAAGCGAAGTCCGGCTTCGAAATAGAAAATGCTAAGCATATAACATTTAATAATGTCCAGGTAGACGTGGAAAATGAGCCGTTCTTACAGGCGAAAAACGTCCATGTACTGAACCTGACCAGTATCCAGAATAACACGCCAAAGGACGGTCGTCCCATGTTAGTGTTAGCAGACGTAACAGATGCGAATATACAGCAGAGTTTCCCAAGCGCCGGCACGGATACTTTTGTTGAACTTGTAGGAGACAACAATAAAGGCATTTTTATACACGGTAATAACTTTAATAACGTGCGGCAAACGGTGAAAGGTACAACGGCAGCTGCTATTGTAACCAACAACATCGAAGCACAAAAGAAATAAGACTATGCGGTTAACATTTTTCTTTCTTTTCTTGTATGGATTAAGCGTTGTAAGTGCGCAAGGGCAACATACCTTATGGTATGATGCCCCTGCTCGTGAATGGGAAGAAGCTTTACCCATCGGGAACGGGAGGATGGGTGCGATGATATTCGGAGGAGACACCTTGGACGAAGTGCAATTTAATGAAGAAACACTTTGGACCGGTGAGCCGAGGAACTATAATAAGGTAGGCGCACATCACTATCTGGATACCATTCGTTTTCTGTTAGACCAAGGAAAGCAGCGTGAAGCAGAAGAGCTCGCGATGAACGAGTTTATGGGTCTAAAAAGCGAGACCGAAGCGAACGAACCTTGGTTAGTACGTGTAAGTGAAGAGAGAAAGAAAAAGAATGGCGTATATACGCATGGTTTTGACGATACAGCTTGGTCCACGATTCCTATGCCTTCATACGAAGGCTGGGAAGAAGTGGGGTTGGAAGGAATCGATGGAGCGATTTGGTTCCGGACAACGTTCCAGTTAACCGCTGACGACTTAAACGGCGATTGGGAGCTCGATCTCAATCGGGTCCGACAGTATGATTATACTTACGTGAACGGTCACTTCGTAGGACACGAAAAGGGAGATGGGACAAAACGTTTATATACTATTCCGAAAGAAGCCCTACGCGAAGGAACAAATGTTGTCGCCGTACAGGTAATCAACTTTGCAGGCAAAGGTGGGATTTCTGGCTACAAAGATACCCGTATTCCTATCGGGGTAAAAAATACAGCAGGGAAGTTTGTTTCCTTAGTGGGCGACTGGAAATACTGGATCCAGGATTCGAAGGCCCCCAAAGTAGGAGCATACCAAGCTTCTTACCAACCTTTCGGTAGTTTAAAGTTTCAATTTCCGGCAGGAGAGACCCGAGGGTATAAACGTAGTTTAAATTTGGAAACCGGATTGGCGGAAGTAAAATATGAAAGAGAAGGCGTACAGTTTTCCCGGACTTATTTTGCGAGCTATCCGGATAATATGATTGGCATTCGTCTTACGGCCGATAAGCCGGGTGAAATTTCTTTCGGTTTGGCCGTAGAAACCAAACACGAAAAACATCGTATCTGGAAAGTAGATGAGCAGACTTTGGCGATGACGGTACATGTCAAAGATGGCGCTTTAGAGGGAACCTCTTTCTTAACCATCAAACTTGACGGAGGAACCATCGTCGAAAAAGATGGTCAATTGCAAGTGACAGATGCAACTACCGCAGATATATATCTTACGGGTGCCACCAATTACGGAGATTACAAAACGCTCGCTCCGGATTACATGGTCAAAGCGGCAGCACATCATCGAAAAATAAGAAAAAAGTCATTTGAAAAGCTGCTGGACGCACATCAGCACGATTACCGTCAACTCTTCAGCCGTTTTCATATAGATTTGGGAGGGCAAGCCCAGCGGGAGATCCCGACCGATGAGCGGTTACGTCGTTTTGAAACAGCAGCCGATCCCGACCTAATCGCTTTATATGCCCAATTTGGACGCTATTTACAGATAGCCAGCGCCCGTGAAGGAACGCATCCCGCTAATCTACAGGGAATATGGAATCCGTGGCTAGAACCTTCGTGGGGAAGCAAATACACGGCCAATATCAATCTGGAGATGAACTATTGGGCAACAGAGATGCTCAATCTAAGCGAATTGCATGGGTCGCTATTCCGGATGATCCGGGAGTTGAGCGAAGCCGGTCAAGAAACAGCGCGTCAGTTTTACAATGCGCGCGGTTGGGTATTGCACCATAACACCGATGTCTGGCGGGGCACCGCTCCGATCAATAATTCCAATCACGGAATTTGGCCGACTGGTGGCGCTTGGTTGGTCACTCATTTATGGGAGCATTATTTGTTTAACCAAGACCCTAAAATCATTCGGGAATATTACGATATCATTAAAGGAGCTACGCTTTTCTTTAAAGATGTTTTAGTAAAAGACCAAAAAACGGGTTGGTTAGTCAGTACACCGTCTAATTCTCCCGAATATGGCGGACTAGTAAAAGGGCCGACCATGGACCACCAGATTATCCGTGCCTTGTTCGGGGTTTTTACAGAATCCGCGAAATTACTGGGTAAAGATGCCGCGCTGCGGGACTCGATTCAAACGATGTTACCGCAAATTGCACCTAACCAAATCGGTCAATACGGACAATTGCAAGAATGGTTGGAAGACCTAGACGATCCCGATAATAAGCACCGACATGTATCGCATCTCTGGGGACTACATCCGGGAAGTGAAATCAATATGGACGATACACCCGCTTTGGTAGATGCCGCTAAACAGTCTTTGCGTATGCGGGGCGACGATGGCACCGGCTGGAGTCTGGCGTGGAAAATAAACTTCTGGGCGCGATTAAAGGATGCGCAACACACCTATACCATGATCAAGATGTTGTTGCGTCCAGCGGGTAGTGCCGGTGGTTCATACCCTAATCTGTTTGACGCCCATCCGCCTTTCCAGATTGATGGTAATTTCGGCGGGGCGGCGGGTATAGGCGAGATGTTGCTCCAGAGCCATACAGCTTTCGTGGATATTCTCCCAGCTTTACCGAAAGAACTTTCTCAAGGAAACGTACGAGGCTTAAAAGCACGCGGTAATTTCGAAATTGACCTCACATGGGACGAACATAAATTAACACAAGTTTCTGTTCGGTCATATGCCGGCAAGCCGCTCAAGCTTCGCTATCAAGGGAAAGTAGTCGAGATCCCAACCAAGAAGAATAAAAAATATACATTCGATACAGCTCTTAATCTTTTAAAATAATGCGTAAAGTATTTGCCAGCATAACCTTCCTCTATATTTTTATGACCCTAGCCTTCGCACAAGCACCGCGTCAGATCATATCGTTGGATGCAGATTGGCAGACCGTGATGCACGAGGATGATTCAACCCTTTATCAGGGGTTTGAGCAGGAGTCATACGTGGGGGCAGACGATTGGAAATCGGTTAATGTACCACATAACTGGGATCAATACGGCGGTTACCGACGGATGCTCCGTGGAAATCAATTCGGACATGCCTGGTACCGCAAAGTATTTACGGTTCAGCAAAAGCAAGCAGGAAAACGGTTTTATCTGTTTTTTGAAGGTGTTGGATCCTACGCTACGGTATGGCTAAACGGCAAAAAAGTAGGGTACCATGCAGGGGGCCGGACTACCTTCACTTTGGATGTAAGCGAGGCAATCCATGCAGATGGACGCCCTAACGTATTAGCCGTACGCGCAGACCATCCACCTTTAATCCGGGACTTACCCTGGGTAGACGGCGGAGGCTCGGCCGAGCGTGGATTTTCGGAAGGTTCACAGCCCATGGGCATTTTTCGTCCTGTAAGTTTGATTGTAAAGAATGAAATCAATATTGCACCCTTTGGCGTGCATTACTGGAATGATGAGACGGCAGATAAAAATGGCGCAAAGATACAGCAGACCGTAGAGGTCGTCAATACCTCGGAGAAAGCCCGGCAGCTTACGATCTTGACTATTATGCGGGACGCGACGGGTAAGCAGGTACATCGTACAAAAGACGTGCATCATATCCAAGCGCGTACTACTAGCGAATTCACACTATCGACAATTTCCGTTACTAGGCCGAATCTTTGGGATACGGAGAACCCCTACCTGTATACAATGGAAACCATTGTGCAAGAAGGGCGAAAATTATTGGATAAAATCGAAACGCCCTATGGAATTCGCTCCATACGTTGGCCGAAAGGGTTAAAACCTATTGGAACGAATCAACTACTGGTGAATGGAAAACCCGTATTTATTCATGGCATAGCCGAATACGAGCATAAATTAGGGGGCTCCCACGCTTTTACTGCAGAAGAAATTTCGTCTCGCGTACGGGATATGAAAGCCTTGGGATTCAATTCCTTTAGGGATGCCCATCAGCCTCATAATTTGCGTTATCAGCAATTTTGGGATGAAAACGGTATTTTGTTATGGACGCAGATGGCGGCCCATATCTGGTTTGATAACGAAGCGTTTCGTACGAATTTTAAAAGCCTGTTACGTGATTGGGTGAAAGAACGCCGTAACAGCCCATCCGTTTTCCTTTGGGGGATAGAAAACGAAAGTACCCTGCCGGAAGACTTTGCCCGGGAATGCATGGAGATTATCCGTTCCATGGATCCGACGGCTTCTATTCAGCGCCTCGTGACAACCTGTAATGGCGGAGGTGGCACGGATTGGGATGTGCCACAAAACTGGACAGGGACGTATGGAGGAGATCATAATACCTATGGAGAAGATCTAAAGCGCCAACTATTGGTGGGAGAATACGGTGCATGGCGTACGTTGGAACTCCATGCCGAACCTCCTTATCTTCCTAACCATCCGGTCTACAGCGAGGCGAGGTTTACCGAAATTCTGGAAACCAAATTGCGGCTGGCCGACTCGGTAAAAGGTGAAGCGATTGGCCATTATCAATGGTTGTGGAATTCACATGATAATCCGGGACGTATACAGGGTGGAGAAGGCTTACGTGATCTCGATAAGATTGGGCCGGTTAACTATAAAGGTCTATTAACCCCTTGGGGTGAACCGACGGATGCTTATTATATGTACCGGGCGCATTATAGCGATAAACAGCATGACCCGATGGTTCATATAGCATCCCATACTTGGCCTAACCGCTGGCTCGAGGCTGGCGTGAAAAATGCGATTCGTATCTATTCCAACTGTGAAGAAGTAGAACTCTTCAATGATTTGGAAAACATTTCTCTGGGTGTACAAAAACATCCCGGATTTGGAAGACCTTTTGAATTTAACGGCGTTGATGTTCAATATAACGTGCTTTATGCAGAAGGCAGAAATGGCGGTAAGACTGTTGTTCGGGATACTATTATCCTGTTCAACTTGCCACAAAGTCCGAGTTTTGCTCAAATGCGAGACACCGCTTCAACCTTATTAAAAGGGGAGGAAGGGCTGCAGTATCTCTATCGCGTGAATAGTGGAGGGTCGTCCTATACGGATGCGTTCGGACAAAATTGGCTTGCAGACCAGCCTTACGCCAAAGAAGCAGGATGGGGCTCAGTGTCGTGGGCGGATAACTTTGATGATATTTCTTCCACCTTTGCCAGCCAACGGCGTGTCTTCGATCCGATAAAAGGGGTGGCCGATTGGTCGTTATTTCAGACCTTCCGGTATGGCTTGGATCAGTTGGCTTACCGCTTCGATGTTCCCGATGGAACGTATAAGGTAGAACTTTATTTCGCAGAACCATGGGTCGGTGGTGCGGGGTTGAAGGATGGTACGGCTATGCGTCTTTTTGACGTAGCGATTAATGGCGCGGTACAAGAAAAAAATATCGACATTTGGAAAGAAGTCGGACACGATGCTGCATTGAAGCGCGTATACGAAGTGCATGTGCAAGGCGGTGAATTAAAAGTTCATTTTCCACATGTTGCAGCTGGGCAAGCGCTCATTCATGCTATTGCAATTGCAGCAGTTGATGCACAGCCTATAAACGAGAAGAAATTTACCCATTTTAATATCGCAGTTCCGTCTGGAACAGTTCCCAAAATAGCGAGTTGGATGGATATTGGACAGGAGTATGACGCTAGCCGGAAACTGTCGTTCCACAAGCTTCCGGGTTACTTATATGGATCCGATTATTTCTTGCCGAACACTATGCAGGAAGATCTGGTATTGACCTTCCGTCAGCCGACAAATTTTTACCTTCTTTCGAATACAGAGCAATCTGGATACGAGTTTATGGGCGATTCCGTTATGAATAATAAGGGGGCGTATTATCAAGTTTACCGAAAAGTGCTGGATGCAGGAGATGTGGTGCAAGTTCCCAAGAGCGTAGATGCGGAGCTTGTGGTATTCCAGCAGCAAAGCGGTTTGCAGCCCGCCTTTGATTTAAAGGAATCGACGAGTTATAAAGCATACCAAAGCAGCCGTTATAAAGAGATGCAACAGGTGCATTTCCAGAAAAGCGACCGTTTACAATACACGGCGAATGATGGATGGATGGAATTTGAAATAAAAGTTGGTGTAGCCGATGTCTATGCTTTGATGCTCAAATACCATAACGCTTCGACGGAAACGCGCGAAGCAACGATCGAACTGATTACGATGGATGATGTAGTTTTGAAGCCGGCAGAAAAAGTACGCTTAGAGCCTACCCGCGACGGAAAATGGAATTATATTGACACCGACACCGGAACGATGATTAATGCCGGTACGTATCGCGTTCGCGTAACGTCAATTGACGCTAAGGATATTTATATTGATGCCGTAGAAGTCAAGTAGTCTTTTCTTTTTTTACCTCAAAAAAAGAAACAAAAAAAATCGTCGCTGCGGATCTTTGACAGAAAGGATAGTGCTAAGAATGAGTTCCTACAAATGTCAAAGTTCCGGAGGCGACATTTGAGGTTAATGAGGGATGGTACAAGAGTGTAATAAACGCGATGAATTATGTCCAGCGGTCAAGCGGATTAAAACGGCCTTGTATTGTTCGGCGGCCATCTTTGAGCAGGCTATTCCGTTTAAAACAGAATAATGTCTGAACGAAGTGAGTTTTATTCTGTTTAGGAATAGGCAAACTAAGATAGCCGAACCATACTCAGCCTTGATTTTTTTTGCTTCATTTTTTTCATCAAGGAAAAAAATGAAGAATCAATTGCGATTAAGATACCTCTTCTTATACTCCAGTGGAGTCAACCCCATAACCTTTTTGAAATGGCGGTAAAAATTCGAGACGTTATTGAAACCGCATTCGAAGCAGATCACTTCGGTCGGCATTTTGTTCTCGACCAATAGCCGACAGGCGTGACTG
Organism: Sphingobacterium sp. FBM7-1; assembly: GCF_020687765.1. GTDB lineage: Bacteria > Bacteroidota > Bacteroidia > Sphingobacteriales > Sphingobacteriaceae > Sphingobacterium. Next base: position 143,626 of record NZ_JAJEWJ010000002.1, read on the forward strand.
ATACGTATTTCTACAAGGAAGTCATAATACGTCTTTCTGGTCATCATTTTAAAATAACGACAAAAAGAGGTGATGCTGAGATTAGCAATATTAGCAACCTCCTCCAAAGTAATGTCGTTTTTATAATGCGTATGGGTATAGTTAAAGATATTGTTTAAGCGGATATTGTCGGCTTCGTTGGATTGGTGGAAAGTCGTTTGTGTCTTCACGATCGTTTCGCACTCGTCGCTTTCTGCAATGGTTTTTAAGATTTGCAATAGCGAAATTACACGGCCAAGTCCCGTTTCGTCCACACATTTATGCATCAATTCGGCCACCTGTTTTTTGGTCTCTCCTTTGATCAGTAATCCACTTTTAGCCCTTTCGAACATTTTAGGGATTAAGTATGACTCGGGAAGCTGGAGTAACTGCTTGCCCAGACAGTCCGGCAGAAACTGCAATACGATTGCTTCAATGCTATAATCCGGGTTGTTTTGGAAATATTCGTCTTTACACCGCCACGCATGGGAGAGTTTTTCGCCTACGAGAATAATCTCGTCAGCTGCAAACTGACTGATATTATCTCCTATAAAACGGATACCTTCGCCCCGTATGGTGTAGTGGAGTTCAAGCTCCGCATGATAATGCCACACATTCCCAAAGTTGGGCATAACGTCATGTCGGGCGGAAAAGGAACTTTCTAATTCTGCCGGCAGTTTCCGATATAAAGGTTTCATATGCGTTCCGAGCTAATCCGTAAAAAATGTACAATCCATGTTTCGGTTTTCGAATATAAGATTTTCATTTTGGTTTTTATGGCAATATGCTATAATGAAAGGAGATTGTTACAAGTTCCCCTCTGTTTTTTTAGTGCATTTTGGTGTTTCCTTCCGGTAGCGTTTTGCGATTGATCCTTAGTATAATAGCTTTCTCATGTTGATTAGATTTGCAACTATTGTTCGGTTTTATGGGCCATGTTGAGATTACGCTCCCCCATATCAGGCTGAAATTGTATAATCTTAGTATATAGGTGGCATGCTAATATTTTATAACGATCAGATAAATTAACATATGATTAACATAATAATTTGATGTTATTTTGATTTTGGAATTGGTGGCTATGTCGAGTAGCATGTATGTTTCGTGTTAATTCGGTATTTATTAAGCGTTTATAGGTGGTTTTTGTTGGTCGCACAAGATTAAAGCAATCCGAATCGCTTATGGATGTATAGTGCATTTTCATGTATGTTATTAGCAAAAGTGCGTAATCGTAGAATATTAAAATATAAAGATCAATTTGTAAATATGAGAGTTAAAGTTAAGTGGTTCGTGGGGATACTAATGGCGATTTTTGTCAGTAAAGGATTCGCACAGACAGACGAGGAGAAATACCTCCAGGTTATTACTGAACGTGCGGATAAAATAGTTGCCACTTTGGGCATTATGGATTCGATAAGATATTATCAGGTACGTGATGTTTTGGTTGAACAGTACAGTGTATTGAATACACATCACGAAGCGCGGGAAGAAGCTATTAAGCAGCTAAAGGAAGAGTTTGTTGGCCAGAAGGAAGTTCTCGAAAATAAACGTACAGCTTATGAAGCCGATCAGGACAAAGAACTCCGTGTCGTCCATAACATCTTTGTTGACAAATTAGAAAGGTTATTGGACGCGTCACAGATAGAGGCGATAAAAAATGGTATGACCTATGGCGTACTTCCCTTAACGTATGGCGCTTTTCAGGATATGATTCCGAGTCTGACGAACGAGCAGAAAGCAAAGATTTTAAATTACTTGACTGAAGCGCGGGAACTTGCTATGGATGCGCCGGGTTCGAGAGAGAAACATGCGGTTTTCGGAAAATTCAAAGGCCGTATTAATAATTACCTGTCAGCGCAGGGCTACGACCTGCAGAAAGAAGGCGATAATTGGAAAGCACGTCGCGAACAACAAACAAAAAATATTAATCCATAAATACGATGAAGAGTCCATTATTATTACTTTGCCCTTTACTTGTTGTGGGGTCATTGCACATGGCTGTAGCGAACGAATCAGTTCATCATTCGGCCGTGCATGCGGATATGTTGGTTAATGTAACCGGAAAAGTTCTAGATCCGGAGGGCAATCCGGTAATCGGAGCGACTGTGGCTATAAAAGGAACGACCACCGGCACACATACGGATGTGGAAGGAGTATTCCGATTAAATTTACCGCAGGGCGATGAACTTTTAGTTGTAAGTTACGTGGGTTATAAAACCTTAGAGTATTCGGTTAATAATCAGACCAATGTAACAATCGTTTTAGAGCCAGCGGATGCATTGGAGGAAGTCGTCGTTGTGGGATATGGAACCCAGAAAAAGGCCCACCTTACCGGTTCGGTGGAGACCGTTGATATGGAGGCGATTCAAGACATTCCCGCGACAAACTTGGGTGCTGCGTTGTCTGGCCGCTTGGCTGGTGTTGGAGTTTCCGGTGGAACATCCAGACCCGGGTCTAAGGCCGCTTTGGAAATTCGGAAAACAATTCCTTATGGAAAAGACGCCGGAACCACCGAACCGTTATATGTGATCGATGGGGTGATACAGGTGAACGAACAGAATACACCAGAGTCTACCTTGTTTAGTAATCTCGATCCTTCGGAGATCGAAAGTATATCGATTTTAAAGGATGGTGCCGCGGCCGTATATGGCGTGCGGGGTGCCAACGGTGTGGTCATCGTGACCACCAAAAGAGGGAAAGAAGGCGCACCTAAAATTTCCTATAACGGTTCCATTGCGGTAAATGATAGAACTTACCGTACGAAGATGATGAATGCCTACGAGTTTGGGCAATACTTCAATATTATGAATGGGCCTTATGGCCGAAATGCACAGCCGGGAAGTAATAACTTCTTCTCACAAGATGAATTGGAGCATTTCAAAAATGTAGATTATAACTGGTTAGACGATGCGTGGAAAGCTTCTTATAATACGCGTCATGCATTAAGTGTAAGCGGCGGGTCGGAGCGTGCTACGTATTTTGGCGGTGTAACTTACAGCAAACAGAATGGTAACCTCGGGACACTAGATTATAATAAGTGGAACTTCCGTGCGGGAACTGATGTAAAAGTGGCTTCTAACCTAAAAGTAGGCTTGCAGGTCTCGGGTAATGAGGATCAGTTGGATAAAACTTTCAATAAAGTATCTGGTGAAGGTCCGGAGGATGACTATAAGAACCTATTGTTGGCGGCGCCTTACGTTCCAGCATATATTGACGGGTTACCGGTCAAACTTCCAGGACGGAACAACGACCTGTCGGCATACCATTTTTACGAAATTGAGCGGTTGGGTAACTTAGCGGAAACCGATTCTCGTTTTTTCTCGATCAATATCTCCGCAGAATATGAAGCTCCATTTTTGGAAGGCTTAAAAGCACGGGCAACCTACGCTCGTAATATGCGCCATTCGGCAGGTAGCCAAATTGGAACAAAATACGAGCTCTATGAATTTACCCGAAGAGGGGAAAATGGCCACATCTACGAAGGATCAACCGACCCTAGACCGCTAACGGTGAGTAATGGTAATCGCCTTTATTTCTCGAATAGAAGTGGGAGCAACACACAAGTCAACTTCTTTCTAACCTATGATAAGCAAATCGGACAACACAACTTCAGTGGGTTGTTTTCGGTAGAGCGTGGTGAGGCGAGAGGTCAGCAAGAAGATGTTTGGAAATCCGATCCATTAGAAACAACAAATGGTCAGTTCGGTACCGCATTCGGCGAAATTGATGGACGTACATTTGCGAATGAATCGGGTTCGTTGGGTTATATCGGCCGGGTTAACTATCGTTACGGCGAAAAATATCTCGCTGAGTTCTTGTTCCGTACAGATGCCTCTACCAAGTTTGCGCCCGAAAATTATTGGGGAAAATTCTATTCCCTATCCGCAGGATGGGTGTTGAGTGAAGAAGATTTCTTCAAAGAAGTGAAAGGTGTTGATTATTTGAAATTACGTTATTCCGTTGGTCTTATGGGGAATGATCAATTTACCCCTTGGGCGTGGAGACAACGCTATACGTATCAAGTCGGGAAAGGGCCTGTATTCGGTGGAAACGGTAACGCACAAACCGGTATGCGGATGGAAAGAACACCCAATCGGAATGCGACGTGGAGTGATGAGTTTAAAAATAACCTTGGGATAGATGCTCGCTTTTTGAATAACCGATTGTCTGCAACGGTCGATGGGTATTTTAATAAAGGAACCAACATCCTATTGGAGCGCGTGGGCAATGTACCGGTTTCTGTAGGTGGATCAGTGGCGGCAGAAAACTATGCGCGCGTAAACACTTATGGATACGAAATTTCGCTGGGATGGAACGATCGGATCGGTCGTGATTTTAGCTATGGCGTCAGCGGTCGTTTGTCATGGGCGGATTCCAAAATCATTCGCATTGACCAATCCGAAGCCTACGAGGCTTATCCTTGGAACCCCGACAGAAATGGTGCTTCCGGCGATATTGGTATGTGGGGTTATGATTACTTAGGCATGTTTAGAACGCAGCAAGAAATTGATGCCTACGTAAATGAATACAACATTACCGAAGTCTTTGGTACCGCGGCTGATCAGCTCCGTCCGGGTATGCTGTATTATCGCGATGTTCGCGGTCCACTTCAAGCGGATGGTACCTTTGCCGCACCTGATGGGGTCATTAACAAAGACGACCAAATATTGTTAAGCAAAAAACAGGGTAACCCGTACGCATATGGTATTACGCTTAGGGCTGGGTACAAGCGTATTGCTTTTGAGACGGTCATTACCGGTAGTTTCGGAGGATGGTCGGAGATCGGTGAACGCAAGAAATTGAATAACGACATCACCCGAGTCTATAATAACCTTCCGGTTATATGGAATGATATTTATGATCCGGAACTTAATCCAACCGGAACCATGCCTAATCCGGAATGGGAAAATATATATGGTGTCAGCTCAAACTTCTGGCGAACAAGTGCATTCAGAATGCGTGTAGCCAGTATGAATTTGAGCTATACATTGCCTTCTTCGGTCATCGATCGTTTAAAGGTCTCTAATGCACGTTTTTATCTTTCGGCAATCAATCCAATGGCTTTATACCAGCCGTTTAGCTATAAAGATGCCTATGGAACGTCTTGGGATTCGTATCCAAACTTAAAGACTTTCTCTTTCGGGCTTAATCTTACGTTATAATCACCATTAAATAACAACGAATAATAATGAAAAAGTATCTATATATCCATTTGTTGCTATCGCTCTTCTTGCTGACTACCGGCTGTAGTGATAAGTTTTTAGAAGAAAAGCGCGATTTAGGAGCGGTAAACGAAGATGTGTTTATCGATCCGGTATTGGGACAAGCTTATATCGACTATGTTTATGGGCTGTTTTTGCCGGCGAATAACCAAACTGGTTTTATGCAAACAAATACCGCGTCAGAAAATGGCTCCTACAATACCGTATTTACCCAAACTACCGACGAATTGGCGGGAGAGACTGATTTCAATAAGGAATGGGCAAACATCTCCTATGTGAACAACCACGCCAATAAGTACTTTGGTCAGCGCATGGGGACGAGTATCAGCAACAACACCTGGACGCGCTTGAGACAGATTAACTTATTCCTAACAGAGGTCGATAAGTATGATATGGACGAAGCCCCTAAGAATCTCTTAAAAGGGCAGATGTATTTTTGGCGTGCCTGGCAATATTTCGAACTAGTCAGATTGTACGGTGGCGTACCGTTGGTACTCGAACCCCAAAATCCCGCGGTAGGTGATATTGAAAAAAATGCGACACCGCGTAGTTCAACGGCCGAAACCATTACGCAGATCTGTGCGGACCTAGACCAAGCTATCGCGCTCTTGCCCGGTAAATGGGATAATGCTAACTGGGGGCGCATCACTAGTGGTGCGGCGGCAGCTGTAAAAGGGCGCGTGTTGCTTACCTATGCTAGCCCGCTTTTTAATCCTAATGATGACGTCGAGCGCTGGCAAGCAGCTTACGATGCCAACATGGAAGCCAAGGCGCTACTCGAACAAAATGGTTTTGGTCTTTACCAAGAAGGCAATTTAGCCAACGGCGAAGCTTGGGGAAATATGTGGTTTAAAGAAGAAGGAAATCCCGAAGCTATTATCGTATTTAGTTTCAATAATTTGGCTAAAGGAGGCAATTTTGCTAAAAATAGTGGGTGGGAACAAGCCATCCGTCCAAAGGAAATTAATGGTGAGGGATCTGTTTCGCCTACTAAACAGATTGTTGAGTCTTTTCCGATGAAGGATGGTAAAGCTATAAATGACGCTTCATCAGCCTATGCATATGACGCCAACAAGTTTTATAAAAACAGAGATCCACGTTTTTATAAATCCTTTGCTTATAACGGCGCTATTTGGCCTTATGGAGGCAATGATAATTTCAAGCTTTGGACGTATTCTTGGAGAAGAGACAACGGTAGCGCTTATTTGCCCACCGAGACAAGAGGTGCGAATACTAGTGGTATCTACGTGCGCAAGGCGTCGAACTTAGGCGCTAGCAACGCGATTAACAATTTTGAACAAAGCGGGACAGACTTTATGGAATTCCGCTTCGCAGAATTGGTGTTGAATATAGCGGAATGTGCCGTTGGTATCAATAAATTGAACGAAGGGCTAGAAGGGCTGACGGAAATAAGAGCACGTGCCGGTGTTGAAAATAATGATGGAGCTTATGGTTTAGCAGCTGTAGCAGGAGATCGCAATAAACTATTTAAAGCGATTCTAGACGAGCGAAAAATCGAATTTGCTTATGAAGGCAAGCGCTTTTACGATCTTAGACGTTGGATGCTATTTGATAATGCGACCGGTATGAATACACGTTTAGGTATTCCGGTATTGAACGGTACACGTCGTACCGGTTACCGTATCACCGTTAAAGATGACGCAGGTGAGTATTTCGGAGCGGTAGATCCCCTACGAGCAAGTGACGATGGCAACGTGCCGGTAATCGACCGAAACGCGAGCGACTATCCAGCGGGTATAGAAACCTACGAGGAATATCTTGACTACCTATATGATCATTATTTTGTAGTAGACGAGCGCGATGACTTGGATCGTACCAATGTTTCTCCGCAATGGACATTCAAGTGGTATCCCGAATACTATTACTTCGGAATCCATCAAAACGTGTTGGAAACATCGCCGTACCTCGAACAAACGAAAGGCTGGAATAGCATAAGTGGTGCAGGTACCTTTGACCCCCTGCAATAGGCTACAGGCTTAATTATATGCCAAAAACACCCTACTCAAACGAAGAGTAGGGTGTTTTTTTTTAGGAATTCCTAGTTAATAACAGATATAAACAGGATAAAATAATACAGAATCGCTGTAACTGCTTTGGTTACTTTTGAGGTGTAAATCCTTCGTTAGTAGGGTAATTGCGATTTTACACACCAGATATAAACATTTATGAAACAAAAATTGTTAGCCCTTTTCTTATCGTTCGGCTTCTTGGCATCTCAAGGGCAGGTAGACCCAGTCTATCAACAAGTCGCGCTAGAACGTGCGGAAAAAATCGTAGCGGAAATAGCGCCTAGTTTAGAAACGGATCAAAAACCTATCGTCCGTGATTTAGTCGCAGATCAGTATTCCACACTACATGCTATCCATGCAGAACGGGATCGTCAGCTTGCGGAAGATGAAGGCAACAGAGACAAAATCCTTGCGCATGCCGCGGCTGTAGTGGCCTCACAACATGAAGAATACCTCAGCAAATTACAAAAGCTACTAACCGTCGAACAGGTAGAAGGGATAAAAAATGGAATGACCTATTACACGGTGCCGAAAACCTATAACAACTATCTTTTAATGCTTCCTTTTGCGACGGACGAGGAGTTAGCGATGATCTTGGAAAACTTGACGGAAGCCCGGGAACACGCGATGGACGGTGGCTCCGCAAAGGAAAAACATGCTTGGTTCAACAAGTACAAAGGACGGATTGCCAATGCATTGGCAGCTAACGGATATAATCTGAAAGAAGAAGGAGAAAGATGGGCTGAAAGAAGAGATTTGAATTCCTCTGCAACCTATATTACGGAATCAAGCAGCGTGATGCAGAAATTAGCGCTATCCGATAAATGGCAAGCGGAGCAGGTCAGAAATCTATTGGCTTTTCAATATCAGCAGATGGAGACCATTTACGCAACGAAGCAGTTGGAAACAGCTGAAATGAACAAGGCCGGATTAGACGAAGCGGAAAAAGAGAAGCGTGCGACGCAAATCTGGGAGGATAGTAAAAAGGCTTTAGATTGGCAACGCGATCGCTTTTTCGAAAAGCTAGCGCTACTATTGGATGATGCGCAAATTGAATTGGTAAAAAATGAGATGACGCATCAGGGATTTCCGAAGGAACTTGCACGCTTTGAAGAACTACTGCCTGCACTGACCGACGAGCACAAGGCTGCGATAGTAGTCTATTTAAAAGAGGGTCGGGAAAACGCGCTGAATGTGTTGACGAACCGGGAGCGAAATCAGTGGTTCGCTAAATATCGCGGGCGAGCCAACAATTATCTTTCTAAGCAAGGATATGATTTGAGGAAGGCGACGGAAGAACTAGAACGACGATAATATTTTACAAACTCTCGTGAAGATAATATAAATAAGCCGCCGTTTATACCTTTAACTTTGATCAAGCTAATTCAAGTGTAAGCTTATATGCCTGATATTAGCATAAAAAAATATTTATATATGAGTAATAAAATATCATTTTTAGTCGCGGCAATCTTCAGTTTAGTCGTGATAACAGCAAAAGCGCAGTATCCAAAAATTCCGGCGGATGTTCAAAAAGCTTCCAATGAAATGATGGAACATGCCCGCCAACAATCGGACATAGCGTGGGGCAAAGCACTTCCGATAATCGAAGCGTATGCTAAGCAGGGCAAACCCTATATTCCTTGGGCGTCCCGCCCAACCGATTTGCCACAGGCAGAAATACCGGCGTTTCCAGGAGCTGAGGGCGGCGGTAAATATACGTATGGTGGTCGTGGCGGTAAAGTATATGTCGTTACCAGCTTAGCCGATAGTGGCCCCGGCACACTACGCGAGGCCTGTGAACAAGGCGGTCCACGTATTATCGTTTTCAATGTATCCGGTATCATTCAACTCAAAACGCCCTTAATTATACGGGCACCCTACGTTACGATAGCAGGGCAATCTGCTCCTGGGGATGGGATATGTGTTGCCGGCGAATCGGTATGGATCAATACACATGATGTCCTGATACGGCATATGCGTTTCCGCAGGGGAGAAACTTATGTCGGCCGACGGGATGATGCGATCGGCGGTAACCCCGTTGGAAATATCATGATCGATCACGTCTCGGCAAGCTGGGGGCTGGACGAAAACATGTCCATGTACCGTCATATGTATAACGACAGTACAGGATCGCAAGAAAAGAAATTCGGAACCGTCAACATCACTATTCAAAACTCGATATTCTCGGAAGCATTAGACACTTGGAACCATGCTTTCGGTAGTACGTTAGGAGGAGAAAACGCGACTTTTATGCGGAACCTATGGGCGAACAATGCGGCGCGGAATCCGTCCATCGGTTGGAACGGTATCTTTAACTTCGCGAACAACGTTGTTTATAACTGGGTGCACCGGGCGATAGACGGTGGTGATTATACCGCGCAGTATAATATTATGAACAACTACTTTAAGCCAGGTCCCGCAACGCCGGCAGGCGAGCCCATAAGCTATCGTCTACTGAAACCAGAATCAGGAAGAAGTAAGTTGCCTTATGTCGTATTTGGCCGCGCACATGTAGAAGGTAATATCGTTGATGGAAATGCAGCGGTTACGGCAGACAACTGGGATGGCGGTGTTCAGATCGAAAACAAACAAGGAAATCTCATGAGCTTTGAGGAAGCTACTCCTTATTTCGCGGCTATGCGGTCTAATAAGCCTTTCCCTCATGCAGCGTTTACCCTTACATCCGCCGAAGAGGCATACGAATATGTTCTTAAAAATGCCGGTGCAACCTTGCCGAGACGTGACCCTGTGGATCAGCGGATTGTTCGAGAAGTGCGTGATGGGAAACCAACTCCATTGAAAAACGTGACGCTACCTGAGAAGGATTTTGAACACCGAAGATTACCGAAGGATTCTTACAAAGTAGGTATTATCACGGATATTTCGCAAGTAGGCGGTTATCCAAAATATAAAGGAAAGCCTTATAAGGATAGCGATAACGATGGTATTCCCGACGAGGTAGAAATAAAAATGGGCTTAGATCCAAAGAATCCGGAAGATTCTGCAGAAATCACCGAATCGGGATATGCCAACATTGAGATTTATTTAAATAATTTAGCTTCAAAAGGTTAAAAGATGAACATCAGATCACTCCTACCCGGATTGCTATTGCTACTGCCTGCCTTGTCGTTTGCACAGTACCCCGTTATTCCAGATTCTTTGCAGAAGATGGCGGATGCTAGAGAAATGGTAGAAGAACAGCGATTGGAAAAGGCTTGGGAAGTAGCAAAGTCGGTGATGGAAAAAGAGGGCAAGCCTTATATTCCGTGGGCAGCGAAACCCGAAGATTTGCCGCAGGCCGATATCCCGGCTTTCCCGGGAGCTGAAGGTGGAGGTGCGTATACGCCGGGAGGTAGAGGTGGTCGCGTATTTGTCGTAACTAGCTTGGCGGACAGCGGGCCGGGTACTTTACGCGAAGCTTGTGAAGCTGGCGGTGCGCGTATTATCGTTTTCAATGTAGCTGGGGTAATCGAATTGGAGAAACCTATTGTTGTCAAAGCACCGTATGTGACCATTGCAGGGCAAACAGCTCCGGGCGACGGTGTCTGTGTTGCCGGCGAGTCTTTCTTGATTGACACCCATGACGTCATCGTACGCTTTATGCGGTTCCGCCGAGGTGTGACGGATGTCACGCGGCGTGATGATGCATTGGGAGGAAATGGCGTAGGAAATATTATCCTTGATCACGTTTCCGCCAGTTGGGGATTAGATGAAAATATGTCGATGTATCGGCACGTTTACGACAGAACCGGTAAGAATTTAAAATTACCGACGGTGAACATTACGATCCAAAACTCGATTTTTTCAGAAGCTTTGGATACCTACAATCATGCTTTCGGAAGTACGATTGGCGGATTGAACAGCACCTTTATGCGTAATTTATGGGCTTCCAATATCAGTCGTAACCCTTCGATAGGGATGTACGGTGATTTCGGTTTTGTGAATAATGTGGTTTGGAATTGGTGGAACAGAAGTGCGGATGGCGGCGATCACCGTTCGGAATATAATTTTATCAGTAATTATTACAAACCGGGGCCAATCACTCCGCTTGATAAGCCTATATCCTATCGTCTTCTCAAGCCAGAGTCTGGCAGAAGTAAGGAAAATGCCAACATGTTTGGAAAAGCCTATGTGCAGGGAAATATAGTAGCGGGGAATAAACGCGTAACGAAAGATAACTGGGATGGCGGTGTGCAGCCGGAAGTAAATGGGGATGTCGATGCTATCTTACAGCAGATCAAAGTCGATCAGCCATTTCCGTTGTCTAATTTTGGTAAGATATTATCGGCTCAGAAAGCATATGATTATGTCTTAAAGAATGTAGGTGCTACCCTTCCTAAACGAGATGCAGTGGACGAACGTATTGTCAAGCAGGTCAAAACGGGGAAGGTGTTTTATACCGAGCCTGCAGAACCCGTTAAGCCGTCGCCGTACGTAAAGCGTCGCCTGCCAATGGACTCTTATAAGCAAGGTATTATTACGGATATTAATCAGGTAGGGGGATATCCCGTGTATAGCGGTACACCTTATCAAGATACCGACAATGATGGTATTCCAGACGCGGCGGAGCGGAAGATGGGGCTGGATCCCAATAATTCCGCGGATGCCGCACAAATCAGTAAAAATGGATATGCCCATATAGAGAATTACCTTAATAGTGTAGTTCCCGAGAAGACTGTTAGACCTTTATAATTCCCTTTAAAGGCACTCTTTTATTAGTTTAGTTAGTTTGGTAAGCTGTTGCACAATATCGTGCAACAGCTTTTTTTGTTTGTATCACCTATCTATTTTATCATCTAGCTAATTATTTTGTTTAAAAAAGATCTTGATTGGTAAAGCATAGCTATCTGTTTTTCTTTGGGGAGTAGCTGGCTTCGCAAATAAGCTATGTCGGCTACCTTTCCGTCTAGCTTGTGGCGATAAATAGCTCATCTATGGACTATCCTCGCTGGCTGTTTTTCCGGACGATATACCTCTTTCTGTCAAAAAGCTATTTGCTTCATAGAAGCAGCTAGTAGCCCTACAATGTAAGATAGTAGTTTCCTGTCCCTAACTCTTTCATCTACGGAAATACCTAGTTCGGTACTTCATTTAATTACCTTGCCGAGCGGAATAGCTACACGTTTTATAAAAACAGTTACTTAATTTGCAAAATTACATAGGTCTTTTGGTGTAACAATTAGTTAAATATATAGTTACAGGATTAAATCTGTCTCCGTATAAGCTGGATATCGGGATGAACCCCTTGTCGGTAGGCAGATTATGGCTTCGGTAACATAGTAGAAGAACACGTAAAAATGCTATAATATACGATCCTTAAAGCCTCCTACATTTGATAAATGTAGCTATTAAACCCTTAGATACGAGCTGTATGCTACACGGACGAAGTATAAACTAACAAAATCTCGAGAGTATGTTTATTAGAAATAATATTTTTTTTCCATTTGCGTTTAGCTGCTTGGCATTGGTTTTATGTACAGTGTGTGTAGCTTGGGCTCAACAAAAACCCGTAGTAAAAGTGGACCTTAACGAAAGTAGTCGCCGAGTCGCTGAGACAAATGAAAGCGGCTATTCCTCGTGGCAAATAAAAAGTGGAAATTCGGATAGCTTTACCGAGGGAGCTATAAGCGTGACCTTTACAAAAGTGGATTCGGGTAGGGGTGAACTTGCTTCGGAATGGTATAAAGCAGGTATGGGGTCGCCGCATTTCGCCTATCTAATTTCCGATGGAATAACCTTAAAAGATGGAGACGCATCTGGAAAAATTGAAATGCGTATTAGCGGATTGCCCGCAGGCGAGCATACCTTGTTGACTTACCACAACATCCCCCATAGCCCGGATGATAACACTTTTAGTCCCATCGTAATTTCGTATAAAGGCAAAAGGCAAACGGTGCAGCCTAGCGTAAGGGCGCTTAAGACAGCGGACGCCGTGACCGCCTATACTTATTTAGATGTAAAACGAGGAGAGGACGCGGTCGTCGTATTTGAAGCGGGAGACCTGACGGCTTCCGTTGTCAGGGATTTGGCTATCAATGCTTTTGAAATTAACACCCCCGATGCGGCAAAACAGGCTCATTCGCCTTTACCGGGTAATGCCGATGAACACGTAGAATTGCAACGTGAAACCGTTACTTTAATCTGGGGCGCTGCTCCCGGAGCAACAAAGCATGCTGTTTATTTTGGTTTGGATTCTGCCGCAGTCGCGGATGCTACGCCTACTTCTTCTGAATTTAAAGGTGAACAAAATACGACAGTATATACGGCTAGCGGTCTCTACAGTATGGATACCTATTATTGGCGGATAGACGAAATCACGAGCGAAGGTAAAACGCAAGGTGACGTCTGGTATTTTAGGCCAGCGCAATTGGCTTTTCCGGACGCGGAAGGATATGGACGCTATGCACGCGGCGGACGTGGAGGAATCGTCGTGGAAGTAACTAATTTAAACGATAGCGGTCCGGGGAGTCTGCGCGAAGCCGTGGAGAATCCTACTGGCCCTCGGACAATTGTCTTTACAGTTTCCGGTATCATTCATTTAAAGTCCCGTCTGGTGGTGAGCCAGCCTTATGTGACGATAGCCGGACAGACAGCACCAGGGAAAGGGATCTGTATCGCCGGGGCTCCGCTTGGATTCACGGGGAACGACGTAGTTGCTCGACACCTGCGGGTTCGTTTGGGGGCCGGGAAAACAGCGGACGGTATGGGCTTAACGGGAGCGAACTATAGTATTGTAGATCACTGTTCCATCAGCTGGACGATTGACGAAGGATTCAGTTCGCGTGGCGCAAAAAATATTACCTTGCAACGGACGTTAATTTCTGAGGCGTTGAATTCGGCGGGGCACAGCAAATATGAACAGGGTAAAATGCATGGTTATGCCGCTAGCATCGGTGGTGAGATTGGCAGCTTCCAACACAACCTGTTGGCGCATAACTACGGTAGAAATTGGAGCCTGGCTGGGGGATTGAATGGCGACGGGTTTTATAGCGGTAAACTGGATCTTCGCAATAACGTTGTGTATAATTGGGGCGCGCGCGCTACAGATGGTGGAGCGCATGAGGTCAATTTTGTGAACAATTATTATAAGCCGGGCGCAGGAACAACTCAGTTTTTTGCCTTCATAGGCGATCATGAAAATGTCGGAAAAGGGATGCAGCGATGCTATTTTGCGGGAAATGTAATGCCGGGACACTTTGATGAGCGAGATCAAGAAAAGGGTCGGAAGGCGCGGTATAGCAATGGTGATTATGAAAAATATGAAACGTTTGTGGATCAGCCGTTCTTTGATTCAAAAGTGACTACGCATAGTGCGCGGCTAGCCTATAAGCTGGTGTTGTCCGATGTGGGCAATAACCGCCCCGTCTTAGATGAGCACGACCAACGTATTATTCAAGAAACGATCGATAGTACCTATTCAGCCACAGGCAGTATATCCGGTAAGCCGGGATTCCCTGATCATCAAGATGACGTAGGAGGTTATGAGGACTATCCCGAGATAAAACGCGCTCATAATTGGGATAGTGACCGCGACGGGCTGCCTGACTGGTGGGAGATTCATCGTGGCTTAAATCCTCAATCACCAAAAGGTGATTTTTCCGACACTAATCTGGATGAAAATCGTGATGGTTATACAGAGTTAGATGAATACCTACAATGGATGTCTGAACCAAACTTTCGAGTAAGAGAGGGCGAGTCCTTAGAAATAGACCTCAAAGTGTTAGCGAGCGGGTTTACGCAGCGTCCTATGTTCAAAGTAAGCAACGAAAAGAATGGGATAGTATCCGTGGAAAAAGGAAAAGCTGTTTTCAAACCTGCTGCGGTAGGTTTAGGGTCTTTTGAATTTACGGTTACAGATGCAGAGGGCGATAGCATGACGCGTAAGGTTAATATTCTTAGTGGGATATAATAGAATGATTAATTTAGGCGCTTTCCCGTCGTTTTGCGGTACCTCAATAGTCCGTTGCGGTACGACTTTGGCCTGGCGCCGTAGTTGTTGAGCTTGATGAGGGCCTTCGTGTGCTTGTCGAGATAGCGATATATGCTTTCTACATACCGCAATAAAGCACTGAGGTCCGTTCGATGTCTCCGGTTGTCCCTCGACGAGATGTATCGGTACGTCTACACGTTATATGCGTTCCTCTCTGTAACCTATTCCTCCGTCAATGTAGTCATCTCCTATCTCGAAAATGTTTTGAGCAACGGCAATACTGTATTTTCGTTCTTCCATGTCATGTTGATGCCGCTCATAACCTCCGATACGCATGGCGTATAGATGTCGAGGTACTTTTTGCGCGTATAGTTGTCCCTCAATGTGGTATTGAGGGGGCTCAGCAACGCATTGAGGTACCTCAACAAAGAAAAGAAGTCCTTCGTCAGTACAAAGTGGGAGCTCGTTAAGGCAAATAGGTCTCTCGCCGTGTTCATGTTGTTGCACAAAAAGAAGCCAAAAAGTGGATAAAGCAAATAAAAGTCGTATTTTGTAATCTATTATAGACTATCTTAAATCAAAAAATATGTACAGAAAGTACCTCACCTTCCTTTTGAGTTCTGCATTGACCTCTCTTTTTTTCTGCAATTGTACATCCATTAAATCGACTGATGCAGATATTGATTATGCCCGTGAAATAAGCAACACTATTATGCATAAATGGCCAGACTCTTTATCTCGTCTGGATGGTAAGTCAGCGGGATGGTCGTACGATATCGGGCTTTATCTGGAAGCTATCTCCAACGTTTATGCGCGGACAGGTGAGCACCGCTATTATGATTATATCGTAAAGCAGATCGACAGATTTATACTACCCAACGACAGTATCCGCTACTATACGCGAGATAGTTACAACATAGACTATGTGAGAAACGGAAAAATCTTATTGTACCTCTATGAAAAGACAACAGATAAAAAGTATCAAGATGCAGCGAAGTATGTAAGGCAACAACTGTACACACACCCGCGTACAAGCGAGGGCGGCTTCTGGCATAAAAAGGTATACCCGCACCAAATGTGGCTGGATGGTTTATATATGGGGCAGCCATTTTATGCGCACTACAGCAAAATCTTTGGCGAAACGGAAAATTTTACGGATATCGCTAGGCAGTTCACCTTGATGGAAAAACACGCTCGAGATGAAAGAACAGGGCTATTACATCATGCCTGGGATGAGCGTAGGGAACAAAAATGGGCGGATAAACAAACTGGCAAATCGCCTCACTTTTGGGGAAGGGCAATGGGCTGGTATGGTGTCGCGCTAGTGGATGTACTGGATTATTTTCCACAGGATCATGCGGATCGAAAAACGTTGCTTGATATTCTCAACCGCTATGTGGAAGCCGTGTCCAAGGTGCAGGATCCGGAGAACGGTCTATGGTATCAGGTACTGGATAAAGGAGGAGAGAAGCAGAATTATCCCGAGGCATCGGCTTCATCCATGTTTGTGTATACCATGATGAAAGCCGTTAGATTAGGTTACATATCTGCAAAATATGGCGCTATTGCTGAAAAAGGGTATAATGGAATGATCAAAGAATTTATCGTTAAAGGTGATGATGGCTATTATCACCTCAACGGGACGGTCATGGTCTCTGGTCTTGGGGGTACACCCTATAGAGATGGTTCTTTTGCTTATTATATGAGTGAACCGGTCATACAGGATGATCCGAAAGGAATGGGGGCTTTTATCCTTGCAGCTAATGAGGCTCAACTTAGAAAGGATAAAAATGTGGCTTTTTCAGAATGACGCTACAATAGCCTCTCTTATCTTCTTAAAAAGAAATCGTAATAATACAGCTGTCGCATGGTGAGACAGCTTTTTTATTGTGCCGGCATAATCTAATTTCCTTTATCGGCTATCGAATTGTGTGTGTTGAAATCCTAGTTTTTTTAAAATATTGGTCATATATATGTCCGAATGATAATATGTTATAATAAAAGGGTAATGCAATATAATATATATGCAGCGTTTATTATCAACTTCGTTACAACGACTAGCGATTATATATTTAGTTATAGCATGTTTGTAGTAATACATGTGTAGAGGTGAGAAAGAAGTAGCATTATAAACGTTTTTTTAGTACTAACAAATAGAGAAATCGTAAAGATTAAAAGAATAATAAGAGTCGCGCTTAGTGTCTTTTGTACAATATTGGCAGTTTGGAATATCGTCGATAGTTGTTCCGTATATAAATAATCGACTATCTTATTGGTGGTTCTTGATTATGGTATGTTGTCGCTATGTGGCTGCGGATTATTTAAAGGAATGTAATTTAGTAACCTAAAGTATAATTTAATGAATAATAAAAAACCTAAAAAGATGAGATATAAGAACTTTACGGGTAGTGTATTTTCGTTTGGCAGGATGTTTTTGCTTCTTCTGTTGGTCGCGTCTATTTACGCGTGTAATAAGAATGCGGCGCTAGGTCCGCCCTCGAGTTTGACGGAGATGACAGGGCGGATCGAGTTTATCAACGTAGATACAGCTATAACGTTGACTTGGGATAAAGCGCATACGGCGTGGCAGGGTGATTATGTACCTGACGTACATTATGAGGTGCAGGTTTCTTTGGATGAGACGTTTACAGATCCTATTAAATTAGCATACAGTGGAGTCGTAGATTCAGCCTATCTTTTTCTGAATGAAGAGCATATAATCCCTTTGGATACCTATTATGCCCGGGTTCGCGCTTATGCTGGTACGTCGACCGCAAGATCCGGATGGATAAGCAGTCCGAGCTTTTTTATCTTGGATGAGTTGCCCGAAATTAACTTATTCCGTACAGTAAAAGTTTGGGAATTGACAGATAATGCTGTGGTGCTAAATTGGGAGCCGAACGATGAATTGACACGCTTAGTGGTTTCGTCGGGAGATGAAGATAATGACCGTATTGTTAACCTGTCTTCTGGAAGCGAACCATCAATCCAGCTAGAAGGCTTGTCGTCTAGTCAGGATTATTCCGCAACACTTTTCGCCGGTGACAGAAGTATGGGCGCATTAACCTTTACCACTAAGTCGTCGGTTGACGGAATGGGGTATGTGGATTTACGGACATCAGAGGATCCGTCTATATTGGCTTCCACGTTGAACACGGTGCCGAGCGGTAGTACGATTGTACTGAGGCGTGGTATGACCTATGCCATTGAGGGAAACTTTAGATTAGACCGCGATGTAACCATCATGTCGGAACCAGGCTTCGGGGCGCAAGCACGTATAACCATGACGTCTTCTTTCGATGTAGCGGAGGCGGCGACTATAGCGTTGGTCAAATTCGAGGATGTAGAAATTACCGGCAATATAGAATCAACCTATGTGTTTAACCTGTCCCCAGCATCAAACGTCGGTGCTATCGAGATTGAAGCTTGTCGGATAAATAATCATCGAGGCGCAGTACGAATGAAGGATAACAATCAAAAAAATGTCGGAACCTTTATCTTGAATAATTCCATTGTGAAGGATATCGGCGGTTATGGTGTGATTAACGTTGATAATACCTTGGCTAGCTTAGAGGATATACGTATTTCCAACAGTACCATTATTAACGCAAACAGACTAGTCGTCAGTAAAAGTAATTCACGATCTATTACTTTGGAGAATCTAACCCTCTATCAATCCCCCGGAAGCGGTCAGTATGTGATTGATTATAATGGACCGTCAATCACATCTGGAGTGACCATCAGCAACGTATTGTTTGGCCCGGCTAGTTCCTCAAGAAGCCTCAGAGGAGGTGGTAGCCCATCGATTAGCGTTGAAAATAGCTACGCCACCAGCGATTTTGGGGGAGACTTGATAAACGGAGTAGGCTTGCATTCAGCAGGTGCAGCGCAGGTATTTGTCGCTCCTAATAACGGAGACTTTACGGTGCAGGTCGAAGATTTGCAAGGTACTGGAGACTTGCGTTGGAGACCTTAGTGAAATATAAGCGAATAGAGTTTGTAAAATAAGCAAAATGAAAAGAATAAAAATGAATATGAAATATATAGTTATAACAGCTATACTTTTCCTTTCCTCGGCGCTAATAGGCTGTGACAAGGAACGTATAGAAGGGGAAGCTCCTTTTTTCGAAAAAGATCCTGAAGCGGAGATTTCATTGGATATCGATGATAGTACGCCCGGGATAGCGTTCCCAGGAGCGTTTGGCTATGGGAGCAAAGCCACTGGTGGGCGTGGTGGGAAAGTTGTTGCGGTTACGAATTTGCTTGATAGCGGGCCGGGAAGCTTGCGTCAGGCGTTCATGGAGTATCCTGACGAACCAATTACCATCGTATTTAAGGTTGGCGGCTTGATTGAGTTGTCATCCGACATTAAGGTAAGTCGCTCAGATATTACACTAGCTGGTCAAACGGCGCCGGGCGACGGCATTTGTATATCCGGGGGATCTTTAATATTTAATGGCGCGAGAGTACAAAGTCAAGGAGGTAATCATGGAAATATCATCGTGCGCTATATTCGTTCCCGTCCGGGCACGGAAGATCCAAAGGGGAGCTATGGGTTTAACTTAGAGAATTATCACACGGTTATCATCGATCATTGTTCCTTTGGTTGGGCGAATGAGGAATGTGTGGCTACCTATGACACTAGAGATGTTACTATTCAATGGTGTATTGTCAGCGAGGGGCTGTACGATGCAGGGCATCAGAAGGGGGTTCGTGGATACGGAGGTATATGGGGAGGAACGACTTCATCCTTCCACCACAATCTAATTGCGCATAATGTGAGTCGTACCTTAGGTTTTAATGGATCGCGCGCACACGATACGATAGCTAGGGTAGACTACCGAAATAATGTCATATACAACTGGGGCGGAAACCTGGGCTGTTATGGCGGACTGGTGGAACTTCCGGGAGGTTCTTCCCAGATTAATATGGTTAATAACTATTATAAACCGGGGCCTGCAACGCCTGACCGAGGTATACACTTTATGAGAACAAGCTATAATGCGGACTTAGCGACTGGTGTTGGTCAGGTGTATCTGACCGGAAATATGATGGATGGTCGGACAGAGATGACCGCTGACAATTGGTTGGGCTTGAACCGGGACGAATTTCCAGAAGCCTTGAAAAGTGAAGTGAGAATGGACGCCGCCTTTACGGTGGAAAGTTTTGCGGAATTGCCAGAGAAAAGTGCGGCACAGGCCTATTTGGATGTGCTGGCTGGTGCGGGAGCAACACTACCAAGGCGAGATGCCGTGGACATGCGTGTCGTGGAGGAAACACGGAACGGCAATGCCTCTGGAACAGGAAACCACGGCGGTCTTGGTATGATTGACTCGCCCGACGCGGTTGGTGGATATCCTGTATATGAGAGTGGCAAAGCCTTCGTCGATACTGACGGCGACGGAATGCCAGATTATTGGGAACGTAAATTAGGTTTGGATCCAGCAGATCCTTCGGATGGTAATGCTTTTGCTTTTACTGATCATTATACGAATCTGGAAGTTTATTTGAATAGCTTAATAAAATGATGAATGGTGTAATATAAAAAGTTGGAACCTATTTGTAGAATGAATAAACTTAAAATAAGATATATGAAGAATAGAGCAGATATACCGTCGAGTTTTCTACGGGGAACTCGAAATGTGCTGCTGGCCTGTTTGCTTGCCACTCCAGGAATACGTGTGGGAGCAATGGAAAGGGGGATCCCAGAGCTGACGAACATAGAGAAACTGGTCAATATAACGGGTAAAGTAGTGGATCAAGAAGGGAACCCGGTGGTTGGGGCTACGGTGCTGGTGAAGGGAACAAAATCAGGTGTAACAACTGATGAAACTGGAACATTTCGGATTAACCTTCCGGAGAGAAATACAACCATCGTAGTAACCTATATTGGCTATGACGTATACGAAGTAGATGTCGCCGGGATGACAAGTATTACGATAGAGCTGAAACCCAGCGACGCTATAGAAGAAGTCATTGTAACAGGATACGGTACGCAGAAGCGTTCCGAAATTGTGGGATCCGTGGCGACGATAACAGGAGAGGAGCTGATGGATATTCCGGCACCAAATATTGCCGGTGCTTTGCGCAACCAGATTGCCGGGGTAGGGGTAAGTGAAGCTTCGGGCCGGCCCGGTGCACGAATTTCCTTGAATATCCGGGGAGCCTCTACCAGTCAGCAGGCGGCAAACATTGGATCGACATCCGAACCGCTTTATATTGTGGATGGAATCACGGTGTCTAGCGATGTGTTCGACGCGCTAGATCCATCCATGGTAGACAATATTACCTTCCTAAAAGATGCTTCGGCAGCCATTTACGGTGCAGCTGGTGCAAAAGGTGTAGTGCTCGTAACGACTAAGCGAGGGAAACAAGGGAAGCCCAGTATTTCCTACAACGGCTACGTCGGTATCAACGATGCGGCCAGACATCCGGATTTCCTTTCGGCGTATGAGTTAGCAGAATTTTTGAACGAAAGTTATTTCGTAGGCAATGCGCCGGCGAGCAGGATGTTTTCGGATGAAGACCTCGCTTACATTAGGGGCTTGGACGTAGATAGCTGGTACGACCAACTTTGGAAACCGGCGGTTATGCAGCGTCATAACCTAAGTATATCCGGCGGAGGCGAACGAACGACTTTCTTTGTAGGGGGGAGTTTTCAGAATCAGAATGCCAATTATGCTGGAATGAAAAATGATAAGTACTCCTTGAGAAGTGGCCTGTCGACCACCATTGTAGACGGTCTGAAAGCCGATATTGCCTTTAACGTTAATCATAATATACGGGAAAGCCAAAATCAACTGGGTAATGAAACGGACGCCGATTTTTATTCAAGGATGATATCGACTCCAGATTGGGTGCCTATGTATATTGACGGCCTTCCGGTAAATATCGCCGGTAGAGGAAGTAATCCGCTGGCTATTCTCAATTCCGGATATATGGAAACCCGGAAGTCACAGGATTATAGCATTAATGCCAGTTTAACTTGGGAGCCTTCTTTTCTGAAGGGTTTTAATGCGAAATTTCAGGTATCGCAACGCGGAGGGAATTCTAGCGGAGAACAATATACCGCGCCTTATCAACTGTGGAACTTCGTCAGGATGGGGAATAATGATCAATTGTTTTCGAGTTCACTGGAGGCCGGCAGTACGCCTTACACCTGGGTAATCCCGGCATCCAGCGCTAACTTAAGTTCGACCTTATCCAACAATGGCGGGTATCAAGGCTTTGTTACGCTATCCTATAACAATACCTTCGCCGATCACACTTTAGGTGTCATTGTGGGGGGAGAACAAACGGTATCGAACAATGAACTCTTAGGTGTGCGTTGGGATAACCAGGAGGTTCTCGATAATATGGATTTTTGGGCATTTGATCCGACTTTACTGCAATTGAGTGGGCGTTCTATAGGAAAAACCACCAAACGATCTGGCTTTGGGCGCTTAAGTTATGATTATCAGAAGAAATATATTCTACAGGTGGTAGCACGCTTGGATGCCTCGTCCAATTTTGCTACAGGCAATCGTTGGGGCTGGTCCCCAAGTGTAGGGGCAGGCTGGAACATCAGTGAGGAAAACTTCTTTAAAGATAATATTTCCTTTGTGAACCACCTTAAACTGAAAGTAAATTGGGGAATTACCGGTGACGACCGGGTGGGCGAACGTCTTTGGCAAGATCGTTATCTTGTAGATCTAAATAACGGTTATATGTTTGGCAATGATAACTACGGTGTTGGCTTAAACCCTAAATCTTATCCGAATTTGAATATTACTTGGGAGAAAAGACGCTCTTTTAACTTTGGAATAGAATCCACCATGTGGAACAATAAACTGAACATCGGCATGGAGTTCTTCCAGAACAAAACTTTTGATGGTTTTGACAAAGGTACAGATCAAACCAATCCGCTGTATTCCGGTATCATTGCCCCCCCTGTCAATTATCGGGAAGCTTATAACTGGGGCTCGGAATTCTCTATAGGCTACAATACCAAAGTAGCCGACCACTGGAGTATCAATGCGGGAATGAACTTCGGTTGGGGGAATTCGATCGTCACCAAAATGCTTTATAATGAAAACAACTTTATCGAAACAGATCGCGCAAGTGGAAATTGGCTGGGAACAAGCTTCGGGGTTGATCCTCGTCGATACACGAACGCGAATATTGGCTTCCGTACGCAGGGTATGTTCCGTACCCAGGAACAGCTGGATGCTTTCTTAGCAGAGAATCCAAACTATACGATTGACGGCAACGTACCACAAGTGGGCTGGATGATCTATGAGGATACCAATGGCGACGGCGTTGTTAATTTTAATGATAATGTCGTGTTATTCGATCGCGTTACCCCAAGGTTTTCTACGGGAATAAATCTCGGGTTAGGTTATAAAAACTTCAGTTTCAGAACCAATATTATGGCGCGTTTCGGCGGGAAGGTCTTTGTTGATAGCCGGGCTCGATCAAAGCCAGAGCCGGATACCAATGTACCCGCGTTTTGGCATGATCGCTGGACGCCCGATGATCCGATGAATGGGAAATACCCGAGGGCGGATGACCCCTTGATCAACGACAATGCCGATATCTGGGCGCTAGGTGGAACAACCATACGGGTGAACAACATGACATTAAGTTACTCCATTCCGTCGAACCTTGCCCGCCGAATAGGCTTAGGTAGTGGGCGTATCCTTTTGACAGGTAATAACTTATGGACCTTGGTGAACCCGTTTAGTTATAAGGATCCATACTCGTCCGGAGTGTATAATTACCCGACGGTACGGACAATTTCTGTAGGTTTAAGTGCTAGTTTATAAGATTTAATTAAGATAAGTAGACATGAAGAAGAATATATATATTAGGATAAGAAAAGGGCTGTTAGTGGCTCTGTCTTCAGCCGTCTTGTTTTCCTGCAATAACGATGATTTCTTTATCTTGCCGGATAGAGGAGGGATGAGTAGTGAACTCCTATGGAATTCCGAAGGTGCCGTGAACATGCACCTAAACAAAGCTTATGAGTTGATAATTCCTCGATTTCCTTGGCAGACGGTACCTTCCCGTTTCGATATACACTTGGTTAGCGACGAACATTTTTTTGCTTCCAATGGATCGTATGGCGCCCAAGCGATGGGAATTGCTGGCAATGCGTTGATTAATCATGATGTGCGATATGTAGGAAATAGTTATAATCAAAACTATTTGGACAATCGATACATGGATATTGCTCGTTGTAATAATGCGATTAAATATTTACCGGAAAGTATGATTCCGGATGAGACTAAATACCCGATGTTAGGACAGTATTATGCTTTGCGGGCGATGGTGTACCTTGAATTGGTGAAAGTATACGGAGGTGTACCGCTGGTGCTGGAACCTCAGGACCCTGATGCGGTCATGACCGACGGCCGTTCCAGTGCAAGACTCTGTTTCGCACAAATCGTGGATGACCTGAATCATGCCATGCAGTACCTCGAAGGCGTAACATGGAGTGGCGAAGATTGGGGACGGATTACCTATGCCGCAGCTGCGGCATTAAAAGGAAAAGCCCTATTGTATTGGGCAAGTCCACAGTTCAATCCGTTAGACGATCCGGCACATCCTTATGATATTTCGCGTTGGAACGAAGCGTTGGCTGCAAACCGAGAGGCTTATGACATTGGTTTATCCGTCGGTAAACGCCTTGTTGACGATTATGCGGAGATATTTCGTATTCAAGGGGCCGCCAATACAGAAACCTTGATCTCCCGACCTTATTCCAGTACGCGTCAACGTCGAGGACATGATGAAGAAAGGAGAGTGCGTCCGCGTTCTGAGAACCAGAATTCCGGATCACATAGCGGATACCGTGCAACTGTAAAACTGCTTCGTGCATACCCGATGAAAGATGGCAATAGAATTGACGAAACAGGAAATTATGCTTACGACGATGTGTTGTTCTGGAAGGATAGAGATCCGCGTTTTGAAGCAACAATGGCCTATAATGGCAGTGTGTGGGAGCTTAGTGGCAAGACAGGGCGTCGACAATGGAATTACGAAGGTGCATCTAACAATGGTCGTGCGGAAAGTGGAAACTGGGCAGTTTACTGTAAAAAGTTTAGTACACCCGGCTTAGCGGAGGCGGCTGTTCCCTATACCGATGGACGGGGCGGAAGCGGTATGGACTGGATCGAGATGCGTTTTGCAGAGGTTATGTTGAACCTAGCAGATTGTGCCAATGAAACTGGTGATATGGCTACGGCTAAAGATATGGTACGTCAAATTCGCCAACGAGCCGGTATTGAGCAGGGAAGTAATGATTATGGTTTGGGAAATATTGCCGGTATTGAGCAAATGCGGAATTTATTACTTAACGAACGTATGGTGGAATTTTCCTTTGAAAATAAACGCACTTCTGATTTGCGCCGTACTCGAAACTGGCATAAGCTAACCGGGGAGTTCCTGGAAGTTTATCAAGTTTTAGTCGCGGGTGAAACTGGCGCCGACCGAACCGCAAAGATTAACGAGCTTGAGGCAATTGACCCGGATACAGGACAACCATTTCGCGACGGATTGGATTTGAATGACCGAAATGTGTATTTGGAATATTTCCAACCGCATTACATTGTCCCGCAGGGAAATGGATTTCGTGCGATGAATATACCCGAGTATCATAATTTTTACACATTCCACAATGACTTTGTCCGTAGAGGAGTGAACATCGAAACGACTATTGGCTGGGAAGGTGGAACTTTTGATCCCCTAGATGATTAAGAGGACGTTGATAATTGATTTAAATAATAAATGATGAAGAAGATAAATATTAGAAGAATCCTTCCTTTTTTTTGCATATTACTGGTCTTTAGTGCCTGTAAAGTGGAATCAGAAAGCATATTTAACATGTTTGATGTGGAGGTTACCTTTCACAATAACAGTCAATATGCTATTGTGGAAGACGCGGTTGTCAATGACGGGGATAGTGTGCATATTTACTATACGGTTCATTCGCCTAATGAAGATATGATGTCGGTGGTGGTGGATAGCACCAACGGTACCGGAACTTATTCACAGCGAGAGATTCCAGTGACCGAGGCCGAACGCCGTTCCTATTCGGGAGTAGTGAAGTTTAAGATGCGGCGTGATGGAAAAATGACTTTCCGCTTTTATGCTAAGAATGAAGAAAATGTGTATATAGGAGACGGGTATACCTCCATTACGGTGGAAGGCGCGCCGAGCTATACGCTTTTCGCGGACAGAAGGTTGTATGCACCGCGCGTTAATGCGGATTTGGACAATCCTTCTCCCAGTTTTATATCGCTGAGTACCGGACAGACATATACGTACGATGAAGCAGTTGCTGTTTCCGATCAGATAGATTTCGGCATTGATACGCAATACGATAGCCGAGCTAATTATTCTACGTTTTTGGTGTATAATTTGTACGCACTTACGGTAGATGAGTATCCTGTCGAATTTTATGATGTTTCCAATTGGACGAAACGTGAAACGAAATTTAGTGCGCCTATAACGGCTTCGAATGCCTATACTACGTTTACCCGTACATTGGTGTCGTCAAGTAGGATTGAGGAACAGGCCTTAAATCAAACTATTAACCGAGAGCAAACTGACGGGGTAGAATACACGCAAGGTCTTGCTGCAGCAAATATGATATATTTCCAAACGCCCGAAGGAAAATATGGGGCAATGTATGTTAACCAAGCTACAAGAGATCAGCAAGGTCGATATTACGTGAGTGTCGATGTAAAGATTCAGAAGTAGGTGGTTATTAATAGCGGTAGTAAACGTAAATAATTAATCCATAAATTTAAATCTTGTTATAATGAAAAGATCAACATTATTTTTGACAATTGCGATGATCTTTGTTGCATTGTCATTTACTGTAAAAGCCAAAGCACAGAGTGACCCCAATGGCGTTCGAGTGTTTTTGACCTACGAATCTTACTGGGGATATTACTTTGTGGGATTTGACGTTGAATTGTTTAACAAGGATATTTATGAAAACTATCATTTTCAAACCCTAAGTCCTCAAGCAAATGATCCGAATACATACAGTTTAGGTAGGGTGCCACCTGGTAATTACTACATTGCGATACGTTTAATGCCGTCCAATTTAATACCTCACTATGGTTTAAATTTTAATTGGTGGGCAGATGACCAGTCCGGTAGTAATGTTAATCTTAATTCTCCATACTCTACGGTATTGACAGAACATATTGTCATAGATGATGTCAATGACCCAGCTTTGCATATTTATTTGGAGGATTATTAGAATATAGACGATTAGGTCTCAGGCGGCCGGTCGTATATCAATGTGTACGTAAAGATTCAGAAGTAGATAATTATTTATAACTTATTATTTCATGAAGGTGTCAAAATGGTCTGTCCCCAAAAGTTTGGACAAATTTAGTTATTAGATTTGTAATAATGAGCTCGATATTCAGTCGGGCTCATTTCATTTAAATTTAGTTTTATTCGTTTTCTGTTGTAGTAGGAGATATAGTCTTTTATATCACTTTTTAACTGTTCAGTTGATTCATATTCTTTTAGATAGAAGAGCTCTGACTTTAATGTGCCGAAGAAATTTTCAAGCACGGCGTTATCCAGGCAATTTCCTTTCCTGGACATGCTTTGGGTGATTCCATTTTCTCTAAGCAAGTGTTGATATCTCCTCATTTGGTACTGCCATCCCTGATCTGAATGTAAAACTAACGATGAGGATACTTTTATTAGGGGCAGTGCCGGAGACAAAATCTTACAAGAGCCGGAGAATATACTACAAGTATGCTTCGGCTCTTTTGGCTAAATTTGTTTTAGTTGAACCGATAAATAATACGATACGATGATGACCAATAGAACACGATCAAGTAACTTGATAAAAAAAAGTACGTTGTTTATGGCGCTTTTGGCTACGGCAACGAGCCTTCATGCCCAACAAAGCACTCCCGAACGCGGCCAAATTCCGCCGCATCCACCGCGCTTACCCGAAGCCGTAATTCCCGCATTTCCAGGCGCGTGGGGCGGAGGAATGTTTACGACTGGAGGTCGGGGCGGTAAAGTGATTGCCGTGACGAACTTAAACGACAGTGGCGAGGGAAGCCTCCGTGCGGCATTGGAAGCAAAAGGCCCGCGTATTGTCGTGTTTCGCGTAGCCGGTACGATCGATGTGGAAGGCGATTTAAATATTAACCACCCCGATGTCACGATCGCGGGGCAATCCGCTCCGGGCGATGGTATCTGTATTGCCGGAACCTTAAATATCAATACACATAATGTTATCGTGCGGCATCTGCGGGTGCGCCGAGGTGTTCCGGTAGGAGGACAGGGCGACGATAATATCGGCGGTAATCCACATCATCATATTATTATCGATCATTGCTCTACAAGTTGGGGGATGGATGAGAATATTTCTTTATATCGTCATATGCGACCGTCACACGATGGCAGTACGCAAATAAAAGATCCTGCTCGTAATATCACTATACAATGGACGATTTCCAGCGAAGCATTGGATGCCAGAGGGCATGCTTTTGGGGGAACTTGGGGGGGAGATCCATCTACATTCCATCACAATCTCTTTGCGAGTAACACGGCACGAAACCCTTCTATTGGGATGTCGGGTCCGTTCGATTTTAGAAACAACGTGGTCTTCAACTGGCGTCACCGTTCGGTAGATGGTGGTGATGAAACATCACAAGTTAACTTCATCAATAATTATTTCAAACCGGGACCGGCAACGAACGAAAATATGCGCGATGTATTTGCACGTATCGAACAACGTAGCATGTACTCACCGGGAAATGCATGGGCAGCTGGCGATTGGTATGAAAAAGAAGTGAACCGACCCGGGAAATGGTATGTTGCCGGGAACGTTATGCACGATAACGCCGAAGTAACAAATAACAATTGGGAGGGTATGCGCATCAAAAAAACCGAGGGATCTATCATCCCCGAAGGGAGCGACCCTAGCGATTATGCACGCTCGCATACACCATTTGTCGGTTGGCCGGTTGCTCCACACCACACCGCCGAAGAAGCTTTTGAAGCGGTGCTGGCAAAAGCGGGCGCTACCTTGCCTAAACGAGATGCGGTCGATAAAAGGGTGGTAGAGATGGTGCGTAGCGGAAAAACCACGACGCCCACAGGTATCATCAAGGAAATTGCTGAAGTAGGTGGATATCCAGAATTAACCTACAATCCGGCTGAGGTCCCGGTGGATACGGATGGCGATGGTATGCCCGACGAGTGGGAAAAAAAATATGGTTTGAATCCGAATGATCCTACCGATGGGGCTAAGGATGCGGACGGCGATGGGTATACTAACGTCGAAGAGTATTTAAACGGGACGAATCCAACCGAAAAAATTGATTATCGGAATCTGGGTAACAACGTAGATACGATCAGTTAATTGTATCATCTTATGAGGTGTCCAAGCGAGCGCATGACTCTTGATATGAGTTGTGCGCTCTCTTTGTTTAGTCTGTTGTCGATTTGGTCACCCATTGTCGTTTGAGTCGTAAAGTGTGATTTGCCGTCCTCCGACAAAATAATACAATAGCTAGAGAAAATACTACAAACATAGCTATACCCGAATAGCTATGTTTGTATATTATAGATATAGACTAAGATACATCTACTTGCTGTTTTGGATAATTCATATAACTGCTTAGTTTCGAGCTTAGTTTGTCTCTTTTAAACGTTTGACGAGTGAATAATATAAGTACATATGCGCATTTAATTCGGAAGATATCTCCATTGGTGTGTTTCTTCCTATGCTTGAGCTATTTTGTAGGATATGCGCAAGAGGTATCAAAGCCTTTAGTTTGGAAAGATGGAAAGTTGGTTTACCAAAGCGATTCGTTAGGCAATCGTATCCCTGATTTTTCATACGCAGGTTACGCAGGTGGCAACAAGGCGATTCCAGAAGCGGTCGTGAAAATTGTGGTGCCTATTAGATCTGGCGATGCAACTGCACGTATCCAGGCAGCCATAGATTATGTTTCTAGATTACCGATGGACAAACAAGGGCTGCGAGGAGCTGTACTTTTACAGGCTGGTCAATATTTAATCGAGGGATCGTTGAAATTACATACTTCTGGAGTTGTGTTGCGGGGAAGTGGATTTACCGGACAGGGAACTGTATTGGTAGGGACAGGAACGACTCGGGAAACGCTGATTCGTGTCGCCGGGGTGCAGAATATGGTGCGCGAAGAACAGCGCAATGTAAAGGACGAATATGTGCCCGTAAATGCGAAAACGTTTCATTTGGATAAGGTAGAGGGTTTGCAGGTTGGCGATCGCATTCAGATTACGCGGCCTTCGACCGACGCGTGGATTAAGGTTTTGCAAGCGGAGGATTTTGGAGGCGAAATGTCGTTCTTAGGTTGGAAGCCGGGGTTCTGGAATAGCGCTTGGGATCGGGAGATCGTCCGTTTAGATGGGAATTTAGTGGAGGTAGATGCACCTATCACGACGGCATTAGATCAGCGTTATGGTGGAGCGACGGTCGAAAAATATACTTGGGACGGACGAATCGAACAGGTAGGCGTGGAAAACATACAGCTGGAATCGACCTATGACGTGCGTAACCCCAAGGATGAGGATCATCGTTGGATGGCCATCACAATCGGCAATGCGCAGCATGTATGGGTTCGTCGGATGCAGTTTAAGCATTTCGCCGGCTCGGCTGTATATGCCCAGGAAACGGCGAGTAAATTGACGGTGGAAGATTGTATATCCCGAGCTCCGGTGTCTGAAATTGGTGGCCAGCGTCGCTACACATTTTACACGCGCGGTCAACAAACGTTGTTTCAAAGGCTATATGCGGAAAATGGTTATCACGATTTTGCGGTTGGGTTTACCGCTGCGGGGCCGAATGCTTTCGTACAATGCCAAGCAGTAGAGCCGTATAGCTTTAGCGGCACGATCGATAGCTGGGCTTCTGGTGTGTTGTTTGATGTGGTGGATATCGATGGGCAGGCGCTGCGTTTCGGTAACCGCGGGCAAGACGGGAAGGGTGCCGGATGGACGGCTGCAAACAGTGTATTCTGGCAATCGACCGCAGCGTTGATAGAAAATGTACAGCCACCTACAGCACAAAATTGGGGATTTGGCCTTTGGGCGCAATTCCAAGGACACGCCTACTGGACAGAATCAAATAGCCATATCAATCCGAGAAGTTTATATTATGCGCAGCTTAAGGAGCGGATTGGGGATGAAGCGGATAAGAGACGCATTTTGTTGGAAATCGGTACGGAGGCATCCAGTAGTCCGTCGATAGCGGTAGCACAGGAACTCACTGAAATAGCAAAAGATCCAGCGCCTCAACTAAAAGACTTAATCGCTAATGCTTCCGAACGTAATCCTTTGCCCATTGATGTACAAAGTGCAAAGGTGTTAGCGGATAAGGACGTTCCACAGCAGCCGACACCACTGCGTATTGCGGAAATGGTGGTTTCAAACGGTTGGCTGGTCCGTGGTAAAGAAGTATTGACGGGCCGAAAAATGGATGTACAGTGGTGGAATGGGAATATAAGACCTCGTGGGCTAAAAGATGCTAAGCCCCATATCACGCGCTATGTGCCGGGTGAAATCGGAACTGGCTTAACCGATGATCTACAAGAGGTAACAGATAATATGGTCGACCGAAATGTGTTGAGCATAGATCACAATTACGGCCTTTGGTATGATAGACGTCGTGATGATCATGAACGTATCCGCCGTATGGACGGGGATGTATGGCCGCCGTTTTACGAACTGCCTTTTGCCAGAAGCGGACAGGGGCTTGCTTACGATGGCTTGTCGAAATATGATTTAACAAAATACAATCTTTTTTACTGGGATCGCCTTAAACAATTTGCAGATTTGGCAGACCAAAAGGGATTGGTGTTGCTGCATCAAAATTATTTCCAGCACAATATTCTAGAAGCAGGCGCGCATTATACCGATTCTCCATGGCGTACGGCAAACAATATCAACGATGTAGGCTTCCCGGAACCTGTGCCGTATGCGGGCGATAAGCGAATTTTTATGGCGGAACAGTTTTATGATGTTTCTCATCCGGTGCGACGTGAATTGCACCGAGCTTATATTCGTCAATGTTTAGATAATTTCAAGGGAAACACCGGCGTTATCCAGTTGATCAGTGCAGAGTATACCGGTCCTTTGCATTTCGTAGAGTTTTGGATCGATGTGATCAAAGAATGGAAAACAGAAACCGGTCTTCAACCAATTATTGGGCTTAGCACAACAAAAGATGTGCAAGATGCTATCTTAGCGGACGCTGAACGCGCGAAAGAAATCCAAGTTATCGATATCCGATATTGGTATTATCAAAAAAATGGTGAAGCATATGCACCCGAAGGAGGGAAAAATCTAGCTCCGCGTCAACATGCTCGCCAACTAAAATCAACAGGAACTTCGGCAGAACAGGTTTACCGCGCCGTGTCGGAATACCGCACGAAATTTCCAGATAAAGCAGTGGTTTATCACAGTACGAGTTATCCTGAATATGCGTGGGCCGCATTCATGGCTGGCGGATCGATGGCTAATATTCCAAAAGTGGCCCATTCCGGCTTTACCAAAGATGCTTCTGGTATGCGGGCGAAGAGTGGGGGAGAGATGTGGCTTTTGGAAGGAAAAGAATCGGCTATTATTTATAGCCCCTATAACACAGTGTCTGCGGTAGACATTCCTGCTTGGAAAGGAAACTATAAAGCGTATCATATCGATACCAAGACAGGAGAAATTCTTGGCTCAGAACGTGTGAAAACCGGACAACGTGTTACTTTAAAGAAATATAAAAAACCAGCGGTGGTCTGGATAACTAATAAATAATATGATATCTATTTGCAAAAAACTGTTACCATTAGCATTTGCAGGAGCACTTTTTTCCTGTAATTCCACTACACCAGAGGAGGGAAGAGATTCTTCTCAGATGAGTGCGCTAAGCGTATCTGAAAACGGACGATATTTAATGACCGAAGATGGCAGACCTTTTTTTTGGCTCGGCGATACGGGTTGGTTATTATTTAACAAACTAGATCGCGAAGAAGCCGATCATTATCTGGAAGACCGGCGTCAGAAAGGATTCAACGTGGTGCAGGCGATGGTTTTACATACGGTGCCTTCGGTGAATGTGTATGGTGACTCTTCTATTATAAATAAAGATATCTCTCGTCCTTGGGTGACGGAAGGAAATAATCCAGAAGTTGCGGAAGAATACGATTACTGGGATCATATTGATTATATGATTGACAAAGCGGCTGAAAAGGGGTTATATATGGCTTTGGTGCCGGTTTGGGGTACGAATGTTAAAGAGGGGAAAGTTTCTGTTGAACAGACGACGAAATACGCAACGTTTTTAGCAGAGCGTTGGAAAGATAGATCCAATATCATTTGGTTAAATGGAGGAGATATCCCGGGATCAGATTCTACAGCAGTATGGTTGGAGATGGGGAAAACGATCAAAGCCATTGATAAAAACCACTTGATGACCTACCACCCCCGCGGCAGAACAGCTTCTTCCGATTGGTTCCACAACGAACCTTGGTTGGATTTTAATATGGTGCAGTCCGGACATAGAAGATACGATCAGGACACATCGAGCAATGAAAAGAAACACTACGGTGAAGACAACTGGAAGTTTATGGAGGTGGATTGGGCATTAAATCCGGTAAAGCCGTCTATCGACGGTGAACCGTCCTACGAAGGTATTCCACAAGGACTGCACGATGTTGAAGAGCCACGCTGGCTGGATCATGATGTACGCCGTTATGGATATTGGTCCGTGTTCGCGGGTGCTTTTGGATATACCTACGGACAGAATTCGGTGATGCAGATGCATTCAGCAACGGATTCTACCACGGCTTATGGATCGTCCGAACTCTGGACAGAAGGACTCAATGCACCTGGAGCCGGACAAATGCAATACTTGAAAAAACTTATTTTATCGAGAGACGGCTATTTCGATCGCGTACCAGATCAAAGCTTAATCGCTGAAAACGGCGAAAAATATAACCGTTTGCTGGCAACCCGGACTGATGATTATGCGTTTATCTACAACTACAACGGTAGGGAGATGAAAATCAATATGGGGAAAATTAAGGGAGATAAGGTAAAAGCATCTTGGTATGATCCGCGTACGGGCGAATCGACTGTAATTGGAGAAGTGGCAAATACAGGTGTGCAGACATTCAAACCAGAAGGTGGGGAACGAGATGGGAATGACTGGGTACTGATTTTAGACAGCTTGTAAAATGACGAAAGGAAGATTAAATATTTTAGTTGTTGTGTTAATAGCATCCCTCTTGGCATCTTGCCAAAGGGATGTTTATATGTACACCTCTTTTAGAGAGCCTGCCGACGGCGGATTACAGTATCTCTACAGCGAAGATGGTTATTCCTGGACGGCGATCGATGGCATTTTTCTGAAGCCGGAACTAGGCGAGCAAAAAATTATGCGGGATCCTTCGATGGTGCGCGGTAAAGATGGCGTATACCATTTGGTGTGGACCATTGGTTGGCAAGGAAACGAGGGAATTGGCTATGCTTCTTCGAAAGACCTGATAAATTGGGAGAATAAGAAAATCGTTCCGGTCATGGCGCATGAGGAAACGACGGTAAATATCTGGGCGCCGGAGTTGTTCTATGATGAGGATGAAGACCGCTATATCATTATCTGGGCGTCTACCATTCCCGAACGCTTCCCGCGAGGAGAAGAGGAAGAACGCAACAACCATCGGATGTATTACACCAGCACAAAAGATTTTGAGACGTTTACCGAAACAAAATTATTCTCAGATCCTGGTTTCAGCATCATCGATGCGGTGATCGTAAAAAAAGATAAGAACGATTATGTATTGGTACTGAAAGATAATACGCGTCCCAACCGAAATCTGAAAGTGGCTTTCGCGGATAATCCATTAGGACCGTACGAAAACGTATCAGTACCCTATAGCGGATTTAAAACAGAGGGGCCTTCGGTCGTGAAACTCGATGGGGAATGGCTTATTTATTTTGATTCGTATGGCACGATGAGTTATGAAGCGGTATCGACCACGGATTTCAAAACGTTCAAAAACGCTAATCATAAAATTTCGGTTCCGCAAGGACATAAACACGGTACGATTTTCAAAGCTTCGAAAAAGGATTTGGAGCGATTGTTAGCGCGTGATGAGTAATAAGTGACGAGTAAAGCGTAAAAAAAATAAGCATGAAACCGATCCCGATATTATCGGGAGAGTGCTCATCGACAAATAAAATAGGATAATTAAATGAAATCAACAATATTAGGTATCGCCCTGTTATGTACGGCACAGTATGTGACGGCACAAGACACGATGACCTACGTGGGAAAGACCTTATCCAACGTGGATTATCACCATGGACAATTGAAACCTGCTGTGGGTACTCATAATATACAGACCTTTCGGGCAAACAGGGCTTTTCCGGAACGCGCCGGCGGCTTAAACTTTACCTATAATCATCAGCCGTTTCTCGCATATTGGAACGATACCTATTATCTACAATTTTTAAGTAATCCGGTGGGCGAGCACATCGCCGAAGGGATTACCTCCCTACAAACGTCGAAGGACGGTTACACCTGGTCAGATCCGGCGGAGCTGTTTCCGCCTTATCTGGTACCCGAAGGCTTTACGAAACCTGGCCGTTCCGACAAAGCAGGGAAAGATCTGTACGCTATTATGCACCAGCGTATGGGCTTTTATACCGCTAAAAACGGGAAACTCTTAACCATTGGATATTACGGCGTAGCGCTGGATGCAAAAGATAGTCCGAACGATGGGTATGGTGTTGGGCGCGTTGTGCGGGAAATTAAAAAGGACGGTTCTTTCGGACCGATTTATTTTATCCGCTTTAATGCTTCATTTGATCAGAAAAAAGCGAAATACCCCTTATACACGAAAAGTAAAGATAAGGCATTTGTAGAAGCCTGTAACGAGTTAATGAAACAGCCTTTGCAAATGATGCAGTGGGTAGAAGAGGCGGATCGGAATGATCCTTTAATCCCTTATAACCGTCCGTTAAAAGCATTTGCTTATTATACATTAGATAATGGAAATGTGGTCGGTATGTGGAAACACGCATTGACTTCTGTCAGTAAAGATCAGGGTAAAACTTGGGCATACGAGCCGTTGCGGGCGCCGGGTTTTGTCAATAGTAACGCTAAAATTTGGGGACAACGTACAGCGGATAATCGCTTTGCTACGGTTTACAATCCCTCAGAGTTTCGTTGGCCTTTAGCAGTTTCCACCAGTGATGACGGTTTGACATATACCGATTTACTGCTGATCCATGGGGAGATTACGACGATGCGTTACGGCGGAAACTATAAATCGTATGGTCCGCAGTACCCTAGAGGAATCCAGGAAGGCAATGGTGTGACCCCTGATAAAAATATGTGGGTTACCTATAGTGTCAACAAGGAGGACATGTGGGTGTCAAAAGTGCCTGTACCCGTTACGGGGACAGTTGAAGGCAATGTAAACGATGATTTCGCACAAAATGGGGTAGAGGTATTCCAACATTGGAATATCTATAGTCCGCTTTGGGCACCGGTAAAATTGGACAACAATGCCTTGTTGCTTAAAGATAAAGATCCATTTGATCATGCGAAGGCAGAACGGGTGATTCCTTCTTCTACGAGAGTAAAGGTGGCTTTCACGGTGACTCCGAAACAAACGGATCATGGTCGTTTGGAGATTGAATTGGTCAACGATCTTGGGCAAGCAGCTGCACGTCTCGTTTTTGACGAAGAAGGGCAGATCTCGAATAAAGCCGGCTACCGGATGGCGGGAGTGCAAGGCTACGAAGCAGGGAAAACGTATGATATCGTATTGACTGCAGATGTACGCACACGTTCCTATACGATCCAAATTAATGGTGCAGATAAAGGAACACGGTTGTTTTTTCAACCTGTGCACGAAATTAGTCGCGTGACGTTCCGTACAGGGGAAACGCGTCGCTACCCAGATGCGGATACGCCGACGGATCAGCATTTTGATGTGAAAGATGCCGATGGAATTGGGGAAGAAGCTGCATATGCAATCTCCACGTTTCAGGCAGAAAAATTGAATTAAAGATTAACCGAAAAAATGGATATGAAGCATAGTTTTAAATGCGTATGGATGTTGTGTTTGTGGTTGATAGGATTACCGTTATCCTATGCACAAACCACACAAACACAGTATTTATCTGGAAAAGGTAAAGATGATGGCGTGTTGTGGGATTTCTTCGTTACCGATGGAATGAATTCCGGAAAATGGTCTCAAATACCTGTTCCTTCGAATTGGGAAATGTATGGGTTTGGGAAATACAATTACGGGTTTAACAAAGAAGAGAATAAAGGCAAAGAAAAAGGCTTATATAAATATACGTTTACCGTAGACAAAGCTTGGAAAGGTCAAGTAGTTAATCTGGTCTTTGAAGGGGTTATGACCGATGCGGAAGTGAAAGTCAACGGAAAATCGGCTGGAGAAATTCACCAAGGGTCGTTTTACGTTTTTAAATACGATATATCCAAGCTGCTTAATTATAAGGGAGACAATACGCTGGAAGTTACGGTAGCTAAGCACTCGGCGAACAAATCGGTCAATGAGGCTGAGCGAGAGGCGGACTACTGGATTTTCGGAGGTATTTACCGTCCCGTTTACTTAGAGGCGTTACCGCAAAGCCATATAGATCGTGTATCGATCGATGCGAAAGCTGACGGAAAGTTTCGTAGTATAATACAGCAAAGTGGTGGTGCGGATGAAATTCACGTGCAGATAAAGGACGCGAAGGGTCAGCCGTATGGGGAAGTCCTGTCCGCACGCTTTCAGAACGATGTAGCGGAGGTGAACGGACAGTTCGCGGATCCGGCGTTATGGTCGTCGGAATTTCCTAATCTCTATCAGGCTCACATTACGCTACTGAAGAAGGGAAAGGCATTGCATAAGAAAATGCAGAGGTTTGGCTTCAGAACGGTTGAAGTACGGGAACGCGACGGGGTTTATATCAACGGAGCCAAAATAAAGTTCAAAGGTGTCAATAGGCATTCTTTCCATCCCGAATCCGGTCGTACGACGAGTAAAGACATCAGCATTCACGATGTGAAGCTGATGAAAGAAATGAATATGAATGCCGTGCGGATGGCGCATTATCCGCCTGATAACCATTTTCTAGAAGTTTGTGATTCCTTGGGCTTGTATGTAATGAATGAATTGGGGGGATGGCACGGATATTATGATACACCTACAGGCACAAAACTCTTGAAGGAGATGATGGTCGTATCGGAAAATCATCCTTCCATTATTTTTTGGGCAAATGGAAATGAGGGTGGACATAACCCCGAACTAGACAGTATATTTTTTGCTTACGACATTCAAAAACGTCCGTTAATTTATCCCTGGGCAGTATATGGTGGTTTCGAAACGACGCATTATAGGGAATTTAACTATGGTATAGGAACCTATGACCATGGTCGTAATATTGTGATGCCTACAGAGTTCTTACATGGGATGTGGGATGGAGGTCATGGAGCAGGTATTGAAGATTACTGGAAAGCAATGTGGGCGAATCCCTTGTCAGCCGGGGGATTTCTTTGGGATTTCCAAGATCAGGGATTAGTCCGGACGGATAAAAATAATATTATTGATACCGACGGTAATCACGGTGCAGATGGCATCGTTGGGCCTTATTACGAGAAGGAAGGTAGTTTCTATACGATTAAGGAAGTATGGAGCCCCATATTTTTTGAAAGAAGGGAAATGACCCCAGGCTTCGATGGAGCGTTTAATATCGAAAATCGCTATTCATTCACCAACACAAACCAATGTTCATTTAGCTATGAATTGAGAAGATTGGGCCAGTACGGAGAGGATAAAGGC
Source organism: Sphingobacterium sp. FBM7-1 (assembly GCF_020687765.1). Lineage (GTDB taxonomy): Bacteria > Bacteroidota > Bacteroidia > Sphingobacteriales > Sphingobacteriaceae > Sphingobacterium. The sequence continues at coordinate 182,693 of NZ_JAJEWJ010000002.1, forward strand.
AGTCACAACGGCACAATTGCCGCGCCTGATATTGAACCGTATCACCGTGGGGTCCTAAAGCTCGATTTCCCAGCAGATTGGCAGGAATATGATGTGCTTTACATAACTGCTAAGGATGTTAACGGCTTGGAAATCTTTACCTGGAGTTTCCCCATCAGTCGTCCAAATCAAATTGCGGAACTTTTAAAAGAGAAGTCGGGTTCGCGTATCGCGCTGGATGAAACAGCTTCCCACTTCGTCGTCACCGCAAATGGTGTTACCGTACGCTTTAATAAAGAAAATGGCTTGTTGGAAGAGGTTAAGAATGCCAAAGGCGTCATTCCTTTTCATAACGGTCCTACCATACAAGAGGCGGTAACGAATTTCAAAAATTTCACGGTGAAGCAGGAAGATGACAAAGTCGTTATTGCTTCTACATTCGATCGAAAAGAAAGCTATAACACGTTGACGTGGGAAGTCTATCCTTCGGGGCAGGTAAAAATGCATGTGCAATATTTCCCAGAAGCATACTTCACGAAGTTTGTAGGCGTCAATTTTTCATTTCCGGAAGAGAAGATAAAAGGGGTGGAGTACATGGGTATGGGGCCATACCGGGTATGGAAAAACCGAATGAAGGGAAATCAGTTTGGTGTGTGGAAGAAAGACTACAATGATGCAGCTACCGGCGAGATTCCATTCGAATATCCGGAGTTTAAGGGCTATCACAGTAATATGTATTGGACGAAGTTTATTACCGACGAGCAGTCATTTTTGGTGTTTACTGATCGAGAAGATGTATTCTTACGTTTGTTTACGCCGAGAGAACAAAAGGATACCGACTGGAAAAACATGGAGCCTACCTTTCCGAACGGTGATATCTCGTTCATGAACGGAATTTCCGCGATCGGTACGAAGACGCAGAAGCCGGAAACGACGGGACCCATGGGTATGAAACATGTTTATTACGATTTTGAGAAGGAGCCTTTGCGTGCACTGCATATGGTCTTGTATTTTGATTTTTCTGTTCAACAATAAAAATTGGTCATTATGAGGAGGGCTGGAAAGAGGATAATCGGTTTGCTTGTTTGGTGCTGCTTAAGCTTTGTAGCTTTTGCGCAACCAAACGTAGATATGTTGCGATGTGAGTTGCTCACTAATCCACTAGGGATTGATAAAACCAATCCGCGATTAGGTTGGCAGATACAGGCCGACGAGCGCAACGTTGTACAGACGGCTTATCATGTACTCGTGGCATCTTCAGCCGAGAAGCTTGCCCAAAATATCGGTGATCTTTGGGATTCGGGTAAGCGAATTTCTGATAATTCGATTGCGGTCTTCTACGATGGGAAAGCTTTAAAAAGTGACACCGAGGTTTACTGGAAAGTAAAAGTTTATACCAATAAGGGGGAATCGGATTGGTCCGCTCCTGCTTCTTGGCGGGTAGGATTGTTGTACTACAAGGACTGGAACCGGCGATGGATCGGCCTTGACGGATACTTCGACAGCGACAATAAAGAAGCGGGTTATCTCAGCGCTCGCTATTTCCGGAAGGAGATTTCGTTGTCGAAGAAGGTAAAACAGGCAACGGCCTATATCATGGGATTGGGGTTGTATGAGTTGTATATCGACGGTGAAAAAGTAGGCGATCAAGTATTGGCGCCAGGCTTAACAGACTACACCAAAAATGTAAAATACAACGTGTTTGATATTACGGAGTTGCTGAACGGCAATCAACATGCTTTAGGCGTGATACTTGGGAACGGACGCTACTATGCTGTGCGGCAAGAAAAGCCCTATAAGGTGAAGCATTTCGGGTTTCCGAAGATGCAGATGCAGATTCGGATCACTTATGCAGATGGAAGCCGCCAAACTATTCATACGGATGATACCTGGAAGGGTACCACCGAAGGCCCGATTATTTCCAACAATGAATATGATGGAGAGGTATATGACGCAAGAAAGGAATTGTCCGGTTGGGCGACCGTCGGCTATAACGATGCTGCGTGGATGAAGGCAGCATATGTTCAAGAACCGGGAGGGGAGTACGAGGCGCAGATTAATAGCAATATGAAGGTCATGCAGGATCTACAACCGGTTTCAATTACCCCGCGGGGAAACGGTAAGTACATTATTGACTATGGCCAAAATTTTTCAGGTTGGATCAAAATGCGTGTGCAAGGAAAAGAAGGCACGAAAGTGACCTTGCGATTTGCGGAATCGCTCAACGAGGATGGATCGCTTTTTCGAGATAACTTACGTGCGGCGATGGCCACGGATACGTATATCTTGAAAGGTGGTATGGTGGAGGAATGGGAACCACGGTTTACTTATCACGGTTTTCGATACGTAGAAGTGGATGGATATCCGGATGAGGCGGTAAACGATAATTTTATTGGACGCTTAGTTTACGATGATATGGAGACTATTGGATCATTTAGTTCCTCCAATGCGTTATTGAATCAGATATACCAAAATGCTTGGTGGGGAATTGCATCCAACTACAAAGGGATTCCAGTCGATTGTCCGCAGCGAAATGAAAGACAAGCTTGGTTGGGCGATCGGCCGGTGAGTGCTTATGGAGAAAGTTTTTTGTTCGATAATACAAACTTCTATATCAAGTGGTTAGAAGATATTCGATTATCTCAAAAAGAAGATGGTGCTATTCCGGATGTAGCCCCGGCATTCTGGCGGTATTACAGCGATAATATGACCTGGCCGGGTACTTATCTAATGGTTGCGGATATGTTATATCAGCAGACGGGTGACCGTCGGGTTTTGGAAGACCACTATCCTGCGATGAAGCGGTGGATGTATTATATGCAGGCGCAATATATGAATGAGGAAGGCATTATTACGAAGGATAGTTATGGAGATTGGTGTGCCCCGCCAGTAACGATTGAAGCGGGACGCGGCAAGAGTGCTGATAAAAAATATCCGAGTCCACTTATTTCTTCGGCCTACTATTATTACCTGTTGAACGTGATGGCTAATTTTTCGGATGTAGTAAACAATGGTCAAGATCGTGCTGCATTCGAGAAAGCTGCGGAACAGCTTAAAAAAGATTTTAATAAGCGGTTTTACCACGCGGATGGGTATTACGGTGATAATACCATGACGGAAAATATCTTGGCGATGTATTTTGGTTTGGTGGAAGAGGTAAATAAAGAAAAGCTGGCTGATCGGATTGTGACCATTATCGAAATTGAAAATAACGGACATCTAAGTACAGGTGTGGTCGGAACGCAGTGGGTAATGCGAACCTTGACCGAAATGGGACGTACGGATTTGGCGTACAAGTTGGCGACAAATACGAGCTATCCTTCGTGGGGATATATGTTGGAAAACGGTGCGACCACTATCTGGGAGCTTTGGAACGGAAATACCGCACATCCACGTATGAACTCACAGAACCACGTGATGATGCTAGGTGACCTGTTGGTTTGGTTTTATGAAAACCTGGCGGGTATCAAATCCAAAGAAAGCGGCTTCCAAACGATCGTCATGAAGCCAGAAATGATTAAAGGATTAAACGTAGTGGATGCGAGCTATCACAGTTTATTCGGTGATATAAAATCTAGCTGGACAAAGAGCGAATCTACCTTTACCTGGGCAGTTTCTGTTCCAGCGAATGCAAAAGCAGAGGTATATCTGCCCGCAAAAAATGTATCATCCATTACGGAAGGAAATAGAAAGTTAGAAGACAATAGTGATATTGAGGTGCTATCAGAAGAAGGAGGGAGAGTGCGAGTAGCAATCGGATCGGGTAGCTATCAATTCAAAACTAAATTATAAATACTTAGGGCAAATGAAAAATAAGATAAGTTTATCTGTTATTACCTGTTTTTTATTCCTTTTTGGGGCACAAGCACAGCAAAATGCGCTATACAAATGGCAAAAAGGCATCGTGAAAGACGAATTTATTTATGATAAAGCGGATTTCCCGTCCTGCCATTCGGCAAGTATAGCCGAAACAACAAACGGCAGTTTGGTTTATACTTTTTTCGGCGGAACAAGGGAACGGAATCCAGATGTAGAAATTTATATCTGCCGGTATGAAAATGGAACGTGGACTGCGCCGATGTCTGTCGCCGACGGCGTGCAGGAAGACGGAAGTAGATTGCCAACCTGGAATCCGGTACTCTATCAAATTCCTGACGGCGACTTGTTATTGTTCTATAAAGTCGGGCCGAAACCATCGGAATGGTGGGGTTTGTTAAAGCGTTCGGCTGATGGCGGAAAGACTTGGTCAGCCGCGGAGAATCTACCGGAGGGATTTCTCGGTCCGATCAAGAATAAGCCGGTGCTACTGGACAACGGAAATCTTATTTGTCCGACCAGTACGGAAGGTAACGGCTGGTATATTCATTTTGAAATAACACCCGATTTTGGAAAGACTTGGCGGAAGGTAGGACCTATTGCAACCGGAACGGATAATCTACAGGCGATCCAACCCAGCGTATTAGACCATGGGAACGGCAAATTGCAAATATTGGCGAGAAGCCGGAATTGGGCGTTGGTCGAATCTTGGTCGTATGATTATGGCGAAACTTGGACACCGCTTAACAAAACAACATTGCCTAACAATAACTCGGGTACCGATGCGGTTACGATGGAAAATGGTATGCACGTACTCGTTTACAACCACGTTTTGCCTGGTCCCGAAAATCCGAAAGGACCGCGTACGCCACTGAATGTTGCGGTGTCGAAAGACGGTAAAAAATGGGATGCGGTATTGATTTTGGAGGATTCGCCGATCAGTCAATATTCTTATCCGGCGGTTATACAAACGAAGGATGGTCTATTGCATTTCGCTTATACATGGCGGCGGCAAAAGATGAAGCATGTGGTGGTAAATCCGAAGAAATTAAAGAGAAGAGCAATCAAAGACGGCGTCTGGCCAAGTGTCAAGGGCTACGAGCTGCTTACTTTGGAAACGTACAAAGCAGAAGAAGAATAAATAGATTATCGAAATAAGAATATGTCAATAGATCGGATATTAAAGGTTAGCTTTCCGGGGGCGTTGGTTTTTGGAAATGGTGTGCTGAAGCAGCTGGCCGAAGATGTGGTGGCGCAGGGATATAAAGCGGTCGTTATCATGACAATCAAGCCATTGTTGGGTTCGTTAGCGGATTTGATGGTAGCATTGGAAAGAAATAATATAGCGTTACTGATCGATACCAGTATTGAACAGGAGCCTTCCTTTTCAGATGTGAAACAAGTGCTGGAACAACTTTCAACGTTTCCTGCAGATGCAGTCATCGGCATCGGTGGTGGCAGTGTATTAGACGTGGCAAAAGTGGTAGCTGCACAGCTGGATAATACGCAATCTCTGGAAGATATTGTCGGAAACGGGATGTTAAAGGGAAGAAACAAGGCACTTATTTGTGTGCCCACGACCTCGGGAACGGGAAGTGAGATGTCTCCAAATGCGATTTTGGTGGATGATGATAATCAGAAAAAGGGAATTATTAGTCCTTTTTTGGTGCCCGATAAAGTTTATATCGATCCGTTATTAACTATAGGAGTGCCGCCTACTGTGACCGCAGCAACAGGCTTAGATGCGCTGACACATTGTTTGGAAGCGTATACGAATAAATTTTCACAGCCTTTTATCGATATGTATGCTTTCGAGGGGATGCGGCTGATCGCAGCAAATCTGGAGGAAGCGGTACACAATGGCGCGAACGCGTCGGCGCGGTATAACGTGGCGATGGGTAGCATGTTGGGAGGATGTTGTTTGGGTCCTGTTAACACGGCTGCGGTGCATGCCTTGTCGTATCCCTTAGGCAGTATGTTTCATTTGGCACATGGACTTTCCAATGCATTGCTATTACCCTATGTGATGGAGTATAACTATGTGGCTTCTCCAAAGAAGTATGCCGAAGTGGCGATTGCTTTAGGATGTGATCGCTTAACTACGGATGAAGAGACAGCTCGTGCCGGTATTGCAAAAATAAGAACACTGATCAGCGCTTGCGGTATCCCAGCTCGTTTACGCGATGTGGAAATACCTCGAGAGGCTATTCCTCAAATGGCGGAGGATGCCATGAAGATTACACGGTTGTTGGTAAACAACCCGCGGGAAATTACCCTGCACGATGCCATATCAATATTTAATGCTGCCTATTAAAATGAAAGAAATAAGAACAAAAAAAGAAACGATTGTACCGGTGGTTGCTCCGCTGAAACAAGATTTAAGTTTGGATCAAGATGCTGTAGCCCGTATATTTTCGTATTTGTATGCCAACGGAGCCACGCCATTTATTTTAGGAACGACGGGCGAGTCGGCATCGCTCTCCAACACGTTTAAGGAGGCATATCTCAAAGCAGCCGTTGCCAATAGACCGGAGGGTGAAAAATTATATGTGGGAATTTCGTCGAATATCCTCGAGGATTCCATTTCCTTTGCCGACTTGGCGTTCGATTTAGGGGTGTCCGAGGTGGCGGCGACACTGCCAACCTATTATAAGTTGTCGGATGGACAGATGGAAAAATATTATCTGGATTTGGCTGAAGCGATTAAGCCTAATTTGATTGTCTACAATATCCCCGCAACTACACACATGTCTATACCCCTTAATCTGTTAGATAGGTTAAGTCATCACCCTAAAATTGTGGCTGCAAAGGACTCTGAGCGTAATATGGAACGTTTGGATCAGTCGCTGGAGTTATGGAGGGATCGAACAGATTTTAAACATTATATGGGGTGGGCAGGCGCTTGTGCACATTCATTAATTAATGGTAGCAGTGGGATTGTACCAAGTTCGGCTAATTTTGCGCCAGCAATTTACCGGGATATGTGTATTGCTGTAGAGCGTGGTGACTTGGAAAGTGCTTATGCATTACAAAAACAATCAGATGATTTAGGTGCTTTGTATCAGTCAAATAAATCGTTGGGTGAGTCCTTGTGGGCCCTTAAAATATTAATGAAGCAGCTGGGGCTTTGTGAATCGTATATGATGCCGCCTTTGTATACCTTAGGGCAGCAGGAAGAAGAGCATATTTTAAATGCTTATCAATCATTGATAGCAAAAGATAACATTAAACTGAATTTAATAAGTCATGCATAAACCGATTATTGGTATTACCATGGGGGATCCGGCAAGTATCGGTCCCGAAATAGCGTTGAAAGCATTGTTGGATGCTCGTGTGCAAGCTATTTGTAACCCGATTTTAGTTGGAGATGCGCAGGTTTTTCGGCAAATAGCGGACCTGCTACAGATTCCAATCCGTATTCATGCGGTAAGCCAAGTTTCCGATGCAAAATTTATAGCCGGTGAAGCGGATGTGCTGGATTTAAAAAATACAGATTTATCCAAGGTGAATTTCGGCGAAATTTCGGCAGAAGCAGGTAACGCATCGTTCGAAGCTGTTACTAAGGTGATAGATTTAGCCTTAAATGGTGAGGTAGATGCTACCGTCACCGGGCCGATAAACAAGAAGTCGGTGAACGAAGCCGGGCATCATTTCGCGGGGCATACCGAAATTTATGCGCATTATACGCAAACGAAAAAATATGCGATGCTCCTCGTGGAAGAAAACATGAAGGTTATCCACGTATCCACACATGTATCTTTACGCCAGGCCTGTGACCTTGTGAGAAAGGATCGTATTGTTGAAGTTACCGAGTTGTTACACCAAGGCTTGGTAAGCCTAGGCGAAACGAATCTTAAAATAGGTGTCGCGGGTTTGAATCCACATGCAGGTGACTCTGGATTATTTGGTACGGAAGACGATGCAGAAATTGTGCCTGCTGTTGAAGAAGCGCGCAATCGAGGATATGATGTAGAAGGACCTGTTCCAGCAGACACCCTGTTTTCTAAAGCGGCTACGGGTTACTATGGAGGAATTGTAGCGATGTACCACGACCAAGGTCATATTCCGTTCAAGTTGACGGGCTTTAAATGGAATGCGGAGAAAAAGCAAATGGATAGTGTGAAGGGAGTAAACATTACGATGGGACTCCCTATTATCCGAACTTCTGTAGATCACGGAACTGCTTTTGAAATTGCTGGAAAAGGTGTGGCCAGCCCCGACGCTATGGTGTTAGCGATCGAATCAGCGGTACAATTGGCGCAGAATAAGACATAGTATGGCGATATTGGTAATTGCGGATGACTTGACAGGCGCTGCTGAAATTGCGGGCATAGCCTGGCGGTACGGATTATCGGTGGAAATTGTTCATACTTTAGCAGAGTCGACCACAAAAAAGGTACTCGTTCTAAACACGAATACACGCTCGTTAAAGGCGGATGAGGTGCTCCCGCATCTTCGTATGTTGCTAGCTACGGGTCACGCCGAGCAGTGGGATTGGATCTATCTGAAGTTTGACTCTGCATTACGTGGACATATTGTAACAGAAATATCGTTTTATCGTTTAGCTTTTCAGAAAGATAATGTGTTCTTTTGTCCAGTAAACCTCAGTTTGGAACGTATTATACGAAATGGGGAATATTGGGTAGAAGGAAAACCCATTGCGGATACCGATTTTGCACATGATCCAGAGTTTCCTATATGGCATAGTTCGGTATTAGAAGCTATCGGGGCAATAGCATGGGAACTCGCTGAAGAGGTGCCTTCGAAGCCTGATAAGGATCAGCCGTTCACCGTTGCCGCGGTTGCAAATAAAGAGGCGCTGGATCGTTGGGCCGCTTTGCCCACAGCTTGGGGGCTTTATGCCGGAGCGGCAGCTTTTTTTGAAGCTCTATTAGATCGGCAGATGGGCGGTTTTTCCAGAGATAGGGCGGTCGGACCTCTTCCGAAGCCACCATTGCTCTATGTCTGCGGTTCGAATCATATTGATAGTGTTCAACGAGTGAAATCCTTAGATCCGGAAATGGTGGTTTATTGGCAACAGGTTGGGCAAGAAGATCGATTAGCTAATCTGATTTGCGAAAAAATGAATAAAAATGGGAAAGTCGTATTTGCGGTGGAACCGTCACAGCCCGTGAAAGCTCATACGGTTCGTCAGTCCATGGCGCAAGTGGTGGCGCATATAGAGCAGTCTTGTGTTGTGCACGAGCTGTTAATTGAAGGGGGAGCAACGGCTAGAGCGGTATTGGAGGCGTTACAAATGCATACGCTTCGGCCGGTATGGGAATACGAGCAAGGCGTTCTTCGCACCGTCGTACCGGAAAGGACGGTAACAATAACATTGAAGCCAGGAAGTTATCCTTGGGCAGAAAAATTATGGATGTTTTAGATCAATCCTTATGTTAAGCATATTTGATTACGGAATAATTATAGCTGTTTTACTGATCACCCTATATTTTGGTCTTCGGTATGCTAAAAATCAAAAATCAACGGAAGCGTACTTCTCGGCAAAGGGACGTGTGCCCTCGTGGGCAATTGGTATGTCGTTACTTGCCACCCTGATCAGTAGCGTCACTTTTTTAGGATATCCTGCCGAAGGGTATGCTAATAACTGGATTTTATTGGTGCAGGGATTAATGGTACCTATCGTGTTACTTGGTACGGTATGGTTTATTGTCCCATTGTATCGAAAGGTCATCGGGCTAAGTACCTACGAATACTTCGAAAAGCGCTTTGGTAATTTTGCACGTTATTATAGTTCCATTGCCTTCGTGTTGCGCCAATTTTCGGGTATGGGAACCGTTTTGTACCTACTGGCGGTGGCTCTATCCAGCATGACTAACATCAATACCTATTGGATTATCTTGGTCGTAGGAAGTATTATTGTGATTGTCAATTTATTAGGAGGGATTGAAGCTGTTATATGGCTAGACGTATTTCAAGGCTTTATGCTCTTTGCCAGTGGAATTCTCTGTCTACTGGTTATTATTTTTTCTGTCAACGGCGGGTTTCCGGAAGTGTGGCGGGTCGCCTCGGAAAATGGGCGGACGGGCTTCGGGCCTTATGACCTGGATTTTACCCGTCTGACCTTCGTGGTGATGGCCATTAACGGTGCGTTTTATGCTATCCAAAAATACGGAACCGACCAAACGGTAATCCAGCGTTACCTGACGGCACGCTCGGATAAATCAGCCATCCGTGCGTCTTTGATGGGTATTCTGCTAACCGTTCCGGTATGGTCGCTCTTTATGTTTATCGGTACGGCCCTTTTTGTATATTATACGCAGCAGCCCCTTCCCGATGATGTCGGGCCCAACAGTGTTTTTCCGTACTTTATCATGACGCAGCTACCTGTAGGGGTCGTGGGTTTTATCCTCTCCGCAATGATCTCGGCAGCGATATGTAGTTTGAGTGCAGACCTCAACTCATTGGCAGCGGTGGGTATCGAGGATTATTACAAAAAGCTTCGGCGGGATAAGGTGGACAACGAGTATCTGAGAGCTAGCCGTTGGATGGTCGCTATTGCAGGTGTCATATCCATGTTGATAGGCTTTATATACGTGGAGCTGGGGAGTGAAAGCATCCTGGGGATTATCTTTACACTATATGCCATATTCTCGGGAGGGATAGTAGGTATTTTCTTGTTAGGGATTTTCACCGAGCGGGCGAACCGTCAGGGTATCAATATCGCCATTGTGGTGTGTATACTTTTCACGGCCTATGCATTTTTAACCAGTACCGAGATCGAATTTGGAGGAGAATCGTTCCTTCTGCTCGACTTAGGTGAATTTAACTTTACACATAACAAAATGATGCTGGGGGTGTATAGCCACTTAGTGGTTATAATTGTGGGGTATATCGCCAGCCTGTTCTTTCCAAAGCCGGAGCTGGACTCAAATTTATATTATCGGGGTTGGAAGGCCAACCGTAAATTCGATAGAGAAAGGGGAATTGAATCATGAAAGGAATCTTAGCGATTATCGTGGCATGCTTATGTTGTTCCAGCCAGTTTAGCAGAGCACAAAATTCGGATAACAAATTCCGGATCCCCTTGGAAGACGTTATCGGCATGCTGGAAGAACGATACGACATTCAGATAAAATATGATGAGAACCAAGTTAAAGATAAATGGTTGAATTATGCGAAATGGCGTTTCCGACCAGATGTAGATGAAACCCTTCGAAATGTACTGAGTCCGTTAGATCTAAAGGTAAACAAAGAAGGAAATGGAAAGTATAAATTAAAAGAATATGAATATTATCGCTGGGAACCGCAAGATGGATGGGATTATCTCGATTATCTCGCTTCGCAATACCACGATAAAGGGAGTTGGGAAGATCGAAAGCAGGCACTCCGGGCAGATGTATACGAAGCCTTGAAACTCTCACCACTGCCGAGCCGTCCGGAATCGATGCCCTTGGTTACGAAAAAAAGAAAGTTCAAAGATTATACCGTTGAGAATTTTGCATTGGAGATCTTGCCGGGAGTCTATATCAATGGTTCTATTTATCGTCCGTTGAAGACGAAAGGAGCAGTTCCGCTAGTGATGAGTCCCGATGGACATTGGTTTGGTCATCGTTTCCGCAAAGATGCGCAGATCCGCTACGCCATGCTCGCAAAAATGGGAGCCGTGGCTGTGAGTTATGATCTCTTTGCTTGGGGAGAATCGGGGTTGCAGTTCGATTATAGTGATCACCGCAGGAGCTTAGCCGTGACCATACAAACCTTGGGAGCATTGCGGATATTGGACTGGATGTTGGCCGACAAAAATATCGATACCGAACGGGTAGGGATTTGTGGTGGATCCGGCGGCGGAAGTCAGTCGGTACTTCTAACCGCTCTGGACGATCGCATTAAACTGAGCGTACCAGTCGTGTCACTTTCCTCCTATCACTTTGGGGGATGTCCCTGTGAAAGCGGGATGCCGATACATGCGGCAGCTGGAGGAACTAATAACGTGGAATTAGCAGCTATGGCGGCGCCGAGACCACAATTGTTGATTTCAGATGGTAAAGACTGGACAGCACACATGCCGGAGCATGACTTCCCTTACCTCCAAACGATATATGGATACTATGGGAAAGCGGATCTCGTAAAGAATATACATTTGCCGGAAGATGCTCATGATTTTGGCTATTCGAAGCGGAAACCGGTTTATGATTTTATCAGTAAGCATTTTAACTTGGATACCAAAGGTTTAAAAGATGCTACCGGAGATTATGATGAATCGGGCTGCATCATCGAAGAAGAAACAGCCTTGTATGCTTTTGGGCCTCATGGAGAGAACTTGCCGTCCAACGCCATAAAGGGTTACGAAAATTTGGAAAAACTATTTAAAAAAGAAGCGTATGAATCCATTAAATAGAAGAGCATTTATCGCAACCGCCGTACTAGGCACGGCGGCTCTGATGACCCCTGATACCGTGTGGGCATGGGGCCGAAAAGAACAACGTTATAAAGTCGCAGTTATCGATCTGATGATCTTGAAACGGCAAAAGCTTGGAGCCGTGAAACTCACTCATGAGATCGGCGCAGATGGACTCGAAGTAGATATGGGCGGTTTAGGCAATCGGGATACCTTTGATAATCAGTTTTTTGACGACGCTTTTCGAGCGAACTATCTAAAAGCCTTAAAAGAATATAACATCGACGTAGCTTCCGTTGCTATGACGGGTTTTTATGCACAATCCTTTGCAACGAGGCCTACTTACAAACAAATGGTAGGTGATTGTTTGAAAACTTGTCAGTTGCTCGGTGCTAAAATCGCCTTTCTACCGCTTGGTGTACAGGGAGATTTGGTGCAAAACCCAGAATTGCGCCCAGCTATTGTAGAACGGCTCCGCGAAGTTGGAAAGATGGCTAAGAAGGCGGGTGTCATCGTAGGTATCGAAACGGCTTTAGATGCACGAGGAGACGTGGAACTTTTAAAAGAAATTGGATCGAAGCATATTCAAATCTATTTTAATTTTTCGAACCCTTTAAAAGAGGGAAGGGATTTAATAGAGGAGCTCCAGATACTCGGTAAGAAACGAATTTGTCAAATTCATTGTACGGATGAGGATGGGGTATGGTTGCAAAATAACCAGCGATTGGACATGCCAAAGGTGAAGGCGGCATTAGATAAGATGGGTTGGAAGGGCTGGCTAGTTATTGAGCGTTCGCGCGATGCGAGTTTATCGCCCCGTGCAGTAACCGAAAACTTTGGCGCGAACACAAGATATGTAAAATCAATTTTTCAAAACTAATATTACTTATAGATGAGAACGATATGGATTGGGTTGGTCGTGCTTCTATGCGCTAGTTGTGCATCGAGCTCTTTGAAGGAAAGACTAGACAGTAGCTTGCTGCAATATGATGAAGTAGGGGCCGCAGTTATGCCGGAAGCTATTGCCACCGTGCAATCACCTTTTTTTACACACGATTTCAAACGCCCGACTTTTCCCGAACGTATCGATTCACTGGCTCCTGGTGAAGATGTGATCCAAGCGGGTATCGACCGATTGGCCTCAGCAGGAGGAGGCACATTGGTGTTAACAAAGGGGGACTACTTGTCCGGAAGAATCGAGTTAAAGTCTCATATCAATCTCTATTTCGAAGACGGAGCAGTGATTACGTTCAAAAGTGAGATTGAAGATTTCTTACCCGTAGTATACACGCGAAATGAGGGGATAGAGCTCTATTCGCTAGGGGCATGTATTTATGCGAACGATGCAGTAAATATCGCGATTACAGGTAAAGGTAAACTTATTGGTCCGGGTGAAGGATCGATCCGCGAACGTACCATGACGCACGACGTTATTGAAAACATCGTCAGTAGCGATACACCGATTGGAGATCGTATATACGACGGTAAGACTGCGGAATTTATTTTTCCTCCAGCAATGATTGCGCCTATCAACTGTAAACAAGTTTTTATTGAAGGGCTGACTTTGGAGCGCTCTGCTTTTTGGAATGTGGTACCTACTTTTTGTGAAGATGTGATTATACGAGGTGTACAGGTGTATTCCAAAGGAATTCCTCGCGGGGATGGAATAGATATCGAATCATCCAAAAATGTCTTGGTGGAGTATTGTAGCCTGTATACCGGTGATGATTGTATCGCGATCAAAGCAGGCAGAGGATATGATGGATTGCGCGCAGCCAGGCCTTCAGAGAATATTGTTGTGCGCTACTGCTTAGCAGGTGAAGGCCATGGAGGGATCACCTTGGGCAGCGAAACTGCCGGTATGATTAAAAATTTATATGTGCACGACTGTGCCTTTGACGGAACAGATGTGGGGATACGTTTTAAGACACGTCGTCCACGCGGCGGTGGTGGACAGCATATAGTATTTGAAAATATTCGGATGAATATTGGAAAATCGGCGTTACGCTGGGATATGTTGGGTAGTTCAACACACGTCGGCGCGCAAGCTAGTCGCGATTTTGCCGTGGAAGTTAACGCACTAACACCGAAGTTTTCAGACGTTACCATCGATAACATCCTTATTGAATCGACACGGGATTGTATCCAGGTAGAAGGAATTCCCGAATCACGCTTGGAAAATGTAACAATCTCCAACCTTCATGCTACCGGTAAGCGTTATCTAGCAATCAAGGATGCGAAAGATTTTTTGATCAAAGACAGTGAGATATATTGTGACGACTGTGTTATAGATAGTGTAAATGTAACTGGTTTAGTGCAGCAGAATGTTAACATCATCACACAGTAGGGGCGTATTGATTACGCCCGTTTATGTGAGATATTGTCTTGCGTTTGAACTCATGATACGTAACATGCTTTAAACGAAATGTGTATTGCTTCCGAAGTAAGTGTTTTTTAACTTCAACAATAATTACGTGGATATGTAGCCGACCCGCAACGATTTTTAAACCGTTAACGATGGATTCCTAACAGAGAACTTTTTCTCGTTTTCGCATGAAGCAGCGTCGAATCGCCTTAAAATCGTGTCGTTGCTCCTTTATCCTATAAATATGTAGACGGACATCTCCTTAAATCTAATGGAATTTAAGGAGATGTTCTATTACACTGTCAGTATTCATGACGAGGCTCCTGTGAAGAACGTTGCATTTGGTTCCATGTTACGTAGCGATGAACCTACCTATAACCTGATGTTTTCTTTCGTTTTTTTTCTTTTTTCTTTGTTTGTTTCGTTTTATTTTCGATATTTAGCATATATAAACGAGCAGACTGCTATATAAATTATGTTACCCATCCAACGTAGAGAGAAAATATTAGGTCTCCTGAAGGAAGACGGCGCGGCTAAAGTCATCAGCTTAGCCACACTTTTTAAAGTGACCGAAGCAACTATTCGCCAGGATCTGGAGAAATTAGAAAAAGAGGGGCTTATCTCGCGGGATCATGGGGGAGCCTATCTGCGTAATATTGAAGATCAGGTCCGTACGTTTTCGCTCGCCCACCAACATGAAAATGTGGGCAAAAAAGAAAGGATTGCTGCAAAATGTGTCGAACTAATCGAAAATGGGGATACCATTATTCTAGACTCGGGTTCCACAACGACAGAAATCGCACAAAGGATCAAGGGAATCAAGAATTTGACCGTCATTACTAATGCGTTGAACATCGCCTTATTGCTAGGAGCAGAGCCGGGCATAGAAGTGATCATGACCGGTGGAGAATTTAAACCGCCTACTTTGTCGCTGACCGGACAAAAAGCAGCCGATTTTTTTAAAGGCATTAACGTCCAGAAGCTGTTTCTAGCGACGGCGGGCGTATCCTTGAAAGCGGGTTTGACCTATCCTAGTATTAGTGATATTGTCGTTAAAAAGGCGATGGTAGACGCGGCGGAAGTGACTTACCTCGTAGCAGACTCCACGAAGATCGGAAGAACATCGTTCGCAAGCTTGGGTGCAATGTCGTTAATTGACTTTTTGGTCACGGACGCCGAAATCGAGGAGGGGCACAAAAACGTATTCCGGGATCACGAAATTGAGATCATCATAGCGGATTGAGAGACGCTATATAACTAAAAATAATATAGAGAGAGAAAAAAAATGAATAAAGGAGTGTTAGGTGTAATATTCGGAAATCGAGATTTTTTTCCGGATCATTTAGTGGGAACAGCGAGGAGCGAGGTAATGCGCGCGTTGGAAGAAGCGGGCTTGGGCTATCGGATGCTGCAGGAATCGGATACGGAGATGGGTGGAGTGAAGACATTTGCAGATGCCCAAAAATGTGCCAATCTTTTCAAGGCGCATCGCGAAGAGATTATGGGGATATTGGTTGTATTGCCCAATTTTGGGGACGAAAGGGGAATTGCTGAAACGATTAATATGGCGGGGCTAGATGTGCCCGTACTGGTGCAGGCATATCCAGACGATCTTGATAAATTGGACGTCGCCCGTCGTCGTGATGCCTGGTGTGGTAAGATTTCCGTTTGTAATAATTTATATCAATACGGTATCAAATATAGTTTGACGGAACAACATGTTATTCGTCCAGATCATACTGATTTTGTACAAGAAGTTAAAGACTTTGCCGCGGTGTGTCGGGTAGTTCGTGGTCTGAAAGGCATGCGTATCGGCGCAGTTGGTGCTCGCCCGGGTGGTTTTAACACGGTGCGTTACAGTGAAAAAATCTTACAGCGGAACGGGATTACCGTGGTGACAGTCGATTTGTCCGAAATTTTAGGGCAGGCGAATCGCATTAAAAACGACGACAAGGTCGTGAAAGACCGTATTGATAAGATGTTGAGTTATGCAAAGCGCGGGCTAACGCCAGATGAGGCACTGATTCAGATGGCTAAATTGGACCTGGTTTTAGAAGAGTTTGTTCAGGAGAATGCGTTGGATGCTACAGCCCTACAATGTTGGACTTCCTTACAACAAAATTATGGATGCAACGTCTGTACCTCTATGAGTATGATGAGTGAAAATATGTTGCCCAGTGCTTGTGAAGTCGATGTGACAGGTACGCTGACGATGTATGCTATGCAGCTGGCCTCAGGTACTCCGAGTGCGTTGGTAGATTGGAATAATAACTACGCCGACGATCCGAATAAAACAGTACTATTCCATTGTGGAAACTGGGCAAAAGCTTTCTTGCCAGAGATCGAAATTAGCAATGCGCCAATCTTGGGATCGTCTTTGGGTGTAGAGAACACTTGGGGGGCGTTGGATGGTCGCACACCAGCTTCACCGCTGACATATGGTCGAATTAGTACCGATGATGTGCAAGGTAAGATTAAGGTCTATCTCGGCGAGGGAGAACTGACTGACGACGAGTTAAATACTTTCGGTAATCGTGCGGTAGCTCAGATACCTAATTTACAGGGCCTGATGCAATACGTATGTAGAAATGGCTTTGAGCATCATGTAGTAATGAATGCCTCAAAGACCGGTAAAATATTAGAGGAGGCGTTAGGGAATTACTTGTCCTGGGACGTCTATAATCATGATAAAGTGTAATGGAAAAATCGTTAGCAAAAAAATCTGTTGAATACCGCCAACGTATTTTGAAATATATCTACCAGGCAAAAGCCGGTCACACGGGAGGGAGTTTATCTTGCGTGGATATATTGAATGTGCTGTATAACAGCGTTATGAATGTGAGTCCCTCCAATTTTAATAGTCCCGACAGGGACCGCTATGTGCAGAGCAAAGGACATTGTGTGGAAGCTCTTTTTGTGGTGCTGGCTGATCAGGGTTTTTTCCCGGAGTCGGAACTGGAGACATTAGGGCGATATCGCTCCCATTTCATCGGGCACCCTACCCGAAAGGTTCCGGGGGTAGAACAGAATACCGGAGCATTGGGACATGGTCTTTCCCTGAGTGTAGGTATGGCGATTGCTGCGAAACTAGATCAGAAAGATTATAAAGTCTTCACGCTATTGGGTGACGGAGAACTGGCCGAAGGCTCCAATTGGGAGGCTGCGTTAACCGCAGCTCATTATGAATTGGATAATCTCTGTGCCGTATTGGACTATAACAGGATGCAAATTTCGGCTCCTACTCGTGAGGTGTGTAACACCGATCCAGTGGCTGATAAGTTCCGGAGTTTTGGATGGGATGTGATGGAGGTCGATGGGCACGATGTCGAGGAGTTAGAGCGCATCTTCAAGCAACTTCCTTTGTCGTCTGGAAAGCCCTGTTTGGTGATTGCACATACCATAAAAGGAAAAGGTATCAGCTATATGGAAAATGTATTGAAATGGCATCACGGAGTACCTAATGAAGAAGAATATGAGCAAGCACAAAAGGAATTGGAGGAATCCCTTTTGGCTTTAGATTAAAATGGCTTTAGATGATGAATAAAGAGATAAAAATGGGAAAAGCAAACTTGGAAACTTTCTCTGAAACGCTACAGGGTATAGCAGAGGAGAATAAAAGTTTGCTGGTGGTAACAAGCGATTCCCGCGGATCGGGTAAATTGGTTCCTTTTGCACAGCGTTTTCCAAAACAACTGGTAGAAGTTGGCATCGCCGAACAGAACTTGGTTGGTATATCCGCCGGATTAGCCTCTACTGGTAAACAGGTTTTTGCGGTTTCACCCGCTTGCTTTTTGACGGCAAGATCCTTAGAGCAGATAAAAAATGACGTAGCATATTCCGATAACCCGGTGACATTAGTAGGGATCAGTGCCGGAGTGAGCTATGGAGCGCTGGGTTCTACCCACCATAGTTTGCACGACTATGCGGCTTTACGCGCAATCCATAACCTAGTGGTCTGTGCACCGGCTGATAATTTTGAAACAAAGGAAGCAGTGCGACAAGCAGCCGAGGCGACGCATCCGATATATCTGCGCTTCGGTAAACGGCCGATGCCAGTGTTGAGCGAAGAGGTGCCTTTTGTATTTGGGAAAGGGCGTGTCTTGCGGGAAGGAAAAGATATTGCTATTGTGACGACTGGCGAGCTGTTGCATCCGGCCTTGGAAGCCGCCGCAAGGTTGAAGGAGTCACAGGGTATCGCCGCCACGGTTGTTAGTATGCATACTGTAAAACCGCTAGATACAGATTTGTTGACGAAGCTAGCGGCCACAGGAATGCCTATTTTAACCGTAGAAGAGCATAGTGTATACGGTGGTCTAGGGGAAGCATGTGCTTCATTTTTATTGCAAGCAGGCTTTTCTAATCGTTTCCAGATTATGGCGATTCCGGACGAATATACGGTCACCGGCGCACAACAAGAAATATTCGACCATTATGGTCTTAATGAAGAAGGGATAACGGCGGTTGCGGAACAGCTGCTGGAAATTGCTAAATAAACCTATTTATTATGTATATCATATATAGATATCTGCTTATAGGGGGATTGCTGTCGCTAATTATCGCTTGTGGTCGTGGTGAAAAGAACAACCCTTCGGAAAAACAGATTGCGATCATTGTTTCAACATTGAACAACCCTTGGTTTGTATTCCTAGCCGAAACGGCGAAGGATGAAGCAGAAAAACGGGGCTATGTCGCGCGCATTTTTGATTCCCAGAATAATACGTCTTTAGAGTCAGATCATTTTGAAAATGCGGTAGCACTAGGTTACGATGCGATACTACTTAATGCGACTGATTCAGACGGTTCTGTCGCGAATGCACGTAAAGCAATGGAAGCGGGCGTTCCAGTTTTTTGTATGGACCGAGAACTGAATGATCCGAAAGCAGCAACATCGCAAATTGTGTCGGATAGTTATTCCGGTTGTGTGGAATTAGGGGGGCTGTTCGTCCGTTCATTGGGAAAGAAAGGCAAATATGTGGAATTGTTAGGTTTAGTTGGCGATAATAATACGTGGAACAGATCGAAAGGATTTCATTATGTGGTGGATCATTTTCCAGAAATCGAGATGGTGGCGCAGCAAAGTGCGGACTTTGACAGAAACAAGGCTATGGAAGTATTGGAGTCTATTTTGCAGGCGCATCCTGATATAGATGCGGTCTTTTGTGGAAATGATGCGATGGCCATGGGGGCTTATCAAGCATTGGTAGCAGTAGGTAAAGATGAAAAGATTCAAGTTTTTGGTTTCGATGGTTCGGAAGATGCGGTAGGTTCTATCCAATCGGGTGGACTTTCAGCTACGGTGATGCAATTTCCACAAAAAATAGCAGAGACGGCTGTCGCGTTCTCTGGAGAGTTTTTTGAAGGTAAAACTACCTTTCCGCAAAAAACCTTGGTGGACGTAGAATTGGTTACTCCTGAAAATGTACGTATATATTCGAGCTATGGTAAAGAATGATAAAGGCAAACCGTCCAAAAACCGCAAAGTTTTAAAGTATGGCCTTATTGGCCTAGTCAGCATTTTTTTACTGTATAATTCCTTTTATGTGGTATCGCTGGATTCGCGTATTTCGAAGCAGGTAGATGGAGAGGCTGAGTTATTAGCAGACATGTATCTAACCGAAAGACTCCCAGAGGTGTTGGCGAGTGCGGCTGAACCCTGTGCATTATTGCAGGCATTAACCCAAGAGGATGCGGACTGGGGACAGTACGGAAAGCAGACTAATATTGGGAATCGATATTATTTTTTAGTCCGTGGTGAAGGTATAGTGGAAGAAATTAACGATAGCTTCGTGCGGATAAAATTTGGAGCAGGACCGGAAGCTTGTTCGTTGCGTTTAGCAACCGTTTATATTTTCGGTAATGAGATTCGCGACGCTTCGGGAGAGTTACGATTGGAGGATGTAGGTGAATTGGCTAAGTTTAATGCGATCTCGGAGATTATAAATAAACAAGTGCGGGAACAAGTGGTTCCGGCCTTTTTGGATGCCGTGCAAGTGGGGCAGCGAGTTAGTGTCCAGGGTGCGTTTGCACTAAACAAACGTCTGGGTATAACGGCCGATTTTGAAGTTATGCCGACACAGCTACAAATTATAACGGAATGAGAAGTATCATGGTCTCTTTAAAAAATATCACCAAGCAGTTTAACGGTGTGTATGCACTACGCGATGTTAGCATGGAGTTTCCTGCTGGAAAGGTGATTGCGTTGATTGGTGAGAATGGTGCCGGCAAATCGACGTTGATGAATATATTGAGCGGCGTGTATGGGGACTACGAAGGGGACTTGGTTTATAAAGATCAAGTAATGCATTTCCAGGGCCCTCGGGATGCACAAGATCAGGGCATTACCATTATCCACCAAGAGCTCAATCTGATACCTTATCTCAGCGTGGTGGAGAACATCTTTTTAGGTAGAGAGCTTATGACGCCATGGGGTGCTTTGGACACTGCTCAGATGAAACGGGTCGCCAAGGAACTCCTTTCGCGGCTGAAGTTAGATCTTCATTTGGATACTCCTGTGTCTCAATTGAAGGTTGGCGAATGCCAATTGATCGAAATAGCCAAAGCGTTGCTCGTTGAAAGCAATGTGGTAATTATGGATGAGCCAACGTCGGCTATCAGTGAATCGGAAGTAAACGCATTATATGACATCATCGCGGATCTCAAAGCATCGGGCAAAACAGTGGTCTATATATCCCATAAGATGAAGGAGCTATTCGCGCTTGCAGACGAGTATGTCGTATTGCGGGATGGTCAGGTGGTTAAACAAGGCTTGATGGGTGAGGTAGATGAGCAGCAACTGGTCAATATGATGGTAGGAAGAGACTTGGCAGCACGGGTTAGATGTCCCGATCGAATTACCGAAACGACAGTAATTCGGGTAGATAAATTGTCGCTTGCCCATCCGGATAAGGAGGGGATGCTACTGGATAACCTATCTTTTGATTTGGTGAAGGGCGAAATTTTGGGCGTTTTTGGTTTGATGGGGGCGGGAAGAACAGAACTGCTGGAAACATTGTTTGGTTTACGCGGAAAGCCGTTGTCGGGCAGTTTTTCTTTTGATCAGCATGAAATATCTTTTTTTAGTTCGCCTAATCAAGCGCTTCGGTACGGTCTGGCTCTTGTACCGGAAGACCGTAAAGGAGATGGATTAGTGCTGGGAATGAATGTGCGATCTAACCTATCCCTTTCGGTGTTGTCGAGTTTAGAAAACTTAGGTGTTTTAGCCGATGTGCAGGAAAAGGAACTTTGCCAGCAGTACGTGGAACGTTTGCGTATTAAAACGGCGAGCGACCAGCAGTTTGTGGGTAATTTGAGTGGAGGGAATCAGCAGAAGGTAGTGCTAGCCAAATACCTGGCTACGAATCCGAAAGTACTGATGCTGGACGAGCCTACACGGGGTATTGATGTATACGCCAAACAAGAAATTTATGATTTAATAAGAGAGCAAGCTGGTCTCGGATTGGGCGTTATCGTTGTTTCGTCGGAATTACCCGAATTATTTGCCATTACCGACCGTATTCTGGTGATGTGTGATGGCCGAATTACAAAACAGTTTAAGACAGACGAAGCTACTGAAGAAACGATTTTACAGGCAGCTTTGCCAGATAAATAAGTATACCATATGAATTTAAGTATTGCCCCATATAAAAAAAGATTACAGCAGTTGCAGCCGTTAATTGCTTTATTTTTGCTGTGTTTTATTATCGCCATCTTTTCCGATCGTTTTATGACGGTGACCAATCTTTGGAATGTGATGCGCCAAATTTCCGTGAACGTCTGCATCGCGGTCGGGATGACTTTGGTCATCATATCGGCAGGCATTGATTTGTCAGTAGGTTCTGTACTTGCTTTCGCAGGAGCTGTCACGGCTTCTTTTTTGAGTATGGGTGTGGAACTTCCGGTCTTCGGGGTGTATGCAGGATTTACGACGGTGGGAGCCATTTTAATGGGAATTGTTATGGGAGGTGTTTTGGGCCTGGTTAACGGCTGGGTGATCACCTATTTTAAAGTGCAACCATTTGTGGCCACACTGGCTATGTTAACGATTGCCCGCGGACTTACGATGCTTTGGACGAAGGGATATCCGATAAGTTCTTTAGGAGAACCATTTGCGCAGTTGGGGACAGGCTGGTTTTTAGGGGTACCCATACCAGTTTGGATTGCTGCTTTGGTGACTGTTTTAGCGGTTTTTACGATGAGAAAAACCCGATTTGGTCGCTACATTTATGCGATTGGAGGAAATGAACGCGCGGCACGGTTGTCTGGTATTAAAGTGAACCGTGTGAAGACTTTGGTTTATATGCTAGCGGGTATGCTAGCTGCGGTAGGCGGTATATTGGTCACTTCTCGTCTTGACTCTGCCCAGCCAAATGCAGGTGTTGGCTATGAATTGGACGCTATTGCGGCGGTAGTGATAGGAGGGACCTCCCTGTCAGGCGGACGAGGCCTAATTATGGGCACCGTATTGGGAGCGGTAATTATCGGGGTGTTAAACAACGGTTTGGTGCTGCTGGGGGTGTCTCCTTTTTGGCAACAGGTCGTGAAAGGTATGGTCATTTTGATTGCGGTCATTATTGATCGCTCGCAGCACAAAGATAAAAAATAAGATGAGCAACAAACCATATATTATAGCGATAGATCAGGGAACGAGCAGCACAAAAACCCTCGCTTTTGATACGTCGGGCAAGGTTGTGGCCAAAGGAGCGGCGAAGTTGGATATTCGTTATGAACAAAATTTCGTCGAACAATGCCCCGAAGAAATTTACCAGAGTGTCTTGCAAGCGGTCGAGGCTTGTCGCGATGATCTCGTACAACAGGGCATACATTCGAATCAGATTGCAGCGGTGGGTATCACGAACCAACGGGAAACTTTCGTGCTTTGGGATGCATCGGGAAACGTACTATATAACGCGATATCCTGGCAATGTAAACGCTCTTCAGCCATTTGTGATCGATTAAAGAATAATGGTAAAGAAAATTTAATAAAGACCAAAACAGGCTTACCGATTGACCCTTATTTTTCGGCAACAAAGCTGATTTGGCTAGTGGAAAATGTGCCGGCTATTGCTGCGGAACTTAAGGGGGGAAATGTGTTTTTTGGCACCGTAGATACCTGGATACTGTATAAGCTGACGGCAGGTCAGTGTTATCGAACCGACCATACAAATGCATCGCGTACGATGTTGTTCAATATTTATGAGCTGACTTGGGATGAGGCGTTGTTGAAAGAGTTTGGTTTACAGGGGTTAAGGCTTCCAGAGGTTTGTTCCTCTTCTGATAAATATGCCCTTTCTACATTTGATGGTTTGTTTGATGAGCCTTTGCCCATTCGTGCGGTTATCGGTGATTCGCAAGCAGCGGCGTTAGGCGCGGGGTGCTTTAAGCGTGGAGAAGCAAAAGCTACTTTAGGCACTGGTAGTTCAATTATGATGGCAGTCGGACAGGATTTGCGTTATAAAGGTCAGGATACCGTAGATGCGATTTATTATAGTACGGAACAAGGTGTGGTGTACGCTGCTGAAGGAATTATCGTTTCATGTGGAGCCACGATTACATGGATGCGCGATCAGTTGAGGTTATTTGTGGAGGAAAAAGAGCTACAACAAATTGCCCAAGAAGTACCTGCAAATCACGGTGTGACCGTGATACCCGCCTTTAGTGGAATGGGAACCCCTTATTGGAAAAAGGATGCTAAAGCCACAATTACAGGCTTGACTTTTGGCAGCGATCGTTCGCATCTAATCCGAGCAGCATTAGAATCCGTATGTTTTCAAATAAAGGATGTTATTCTAGCAACGGAGGCAGAGCATCAATTGAAACTATCTCAATTGATGGTTAACGGGGGTATGTCAAAAAACAAGTTTGTCGTACAATTTCTAGCTGACTTGTTAAATAAGCCGGTCGTGTGTGGTGCTATGGCCGATGCATCGGCGTTAGGCTGTGCGCGATTAGCAGGGATTGGCGTGTGGGGAACCTCGCTGGAAGTAGTTTTGCCACAAAACGAAAACAATACGGTGATTTTTTACCCTAGTTCGTCACAAGACGCAACACAGAAGAGCTATAAAAGATGGCGGGATATGGTCGAACGTTTTCTGTAAACCGACATAGCAGTTACGATATATAAAGAAAAAAATAAAAGAAAAAATATGAAAAAGATAGGACTTATCCATACATCGGCGACGCTCGTTCCGGTATTTCAAGATTTGTTTAAAGACAAGGCTGTTCCGGCGGAGGTATTTAATATCGTTGATGACAGCCTCATTAAAGATGTCATTGCAAAGGGTCGATTGGAAGAAGACACAGCCCAACGTGTCATCAATTATGTGACGTCTGCCGAACAAGCGGGTGCAGACCTGATCATGGTGACTTGCTCCTCGATAGGCCGAGCCGTAGAACGGGCAGCGGAAAAGGCAGGAGTGCCGGTTATTCGAGTTGATCAGCCTATGGTAGATCGGGCAGTAGCAGAAGGAAAACGTATAGGTGTTGTGGCCACGTTGCCGACGACATTAGAACCGACTAGTGACCTAGTTTTGCGTAGGGCAGAAAAGGCCGGGAAAAAAGTGGAGCTGACAAGCCGTTTATGCGAAGGGGCTTTTGAAGCCCTTATGGGAGGAGATCCAGTTAAGCACGACGATATGATTATAGCAGCGCTTCGTGAGTTGTCGGGAGAGGTGGATGTGATTTTGTTGGCACAAGCTTCCATGGCACGAGCGGTTAACCAAATGCCCGACAGCGAACGAAACGTGCCAATATTGAGTAGTCCAGGCATTGCAGTGGACCATTTGGCAGCAGTATGCGAAGCATCCTAATAAAAAAGATCGATGATGAGCAATTGGAGATTATGGAGCTTTTGGCTAGGGATGTTTGGGCTCGCGATTGCGGGTATAGGATTCTTTTTTGATATTTTTATTGACTTTCAGCAGGCGCTGCTCTTAGGTAGTATCTTTAGTGCGATTGGTCTTGGTGCTTTCGGTAGTACCAAGGGATACCAATACACCATGTGGATTATTGTAGCCGTTATTGCAGGGATGACTTTTCCAGACCGAATTTTGCATGTTGGTGATTTTGATATGCGAAATAAATGGCTTATCCTAGTGGTCATCCAGTTGGTGATGTTTGGAATGGGTATACAGATGAAAGTGCAAGATTTTACCCGAATCGGGGCTTCTGGAAAAGGAGTCGCTATCGGTTTGGCTACTCAGTTCACGATTATGCCGTTGGTAGGCTTTTTGCTCACCAAGGTCTTTGATTTTGAACCGGAGATCGCGGCAGGCGTTATCTTGATTGGTTGTTGTTCCAGTGGCTTGGCCTCGAATGTCATGGCCTATATTGCGAAAGCTAATTTGGTGTTGTCGGTAACGGTAACAGCACTAACGACCATAGTAGCACCCATCATGACGCCTTTTATGATGAAGGTTTATGCAGGGACGATGGTAGAGGTGGGTTTTTTAGAGATGGCTATGGAAATTATCAAAATCATGATTGTGCCTATAGGTGCAGGGTTGCTGCATGATTATCTTAAGACGGCATCCCCGACGACCTATAAACGCTTGGGCCGGACGTCTATCATCATTCTCCTATTGTTGACGGTTTCGATCGTTAGTTTTCAGCTATTTTTTAAGGATGTCATTACGTCGACGGGAATGGCCATAGTGGAAGCTTGTTGCTTTATATTGGGTGCTATACCGGTCGGGTTTGGCTATCATTTATTGACAAAAAGACTGCCGTCATTAGATAAACGCATGCCCTATTTTTCTATGTTCGGTATTATATATTTTACAGCAGTGACAACTGCTGCGGGGCAAAAATACCTCATGGAAATTGGAGCAGTATTGTTTTTGGCTGCGGTCATACATAATGGAGCAGGTTACTTTTTTGGTTACTGGTTCAGTAAACTGTTTGGTTTGAATGACTACTCTGCTCGCGCCATGGCCTTAGAGATTGGTTTACAAAACGGAGGAATGGCCAGTGGATTGGCCGGCAGTATGGGCAAGTTAGGTACCGTGGGGCTTGCCGCAGCTGTATTTAGTCCCTGGATGAATATATCCGGGTCGATTTTAGCGAATTATTGGAGAAGAAAACAAGAGAAAGAAGACCGGTTGAATGGGCAAGCCGGCGTGGAACAACGAGAAGATAATAAAATTAAGGAAGAGCATGGATAGAATTGAAGCGACTTATTATGTGGAAACCCCGTACCCGTTAGCTGATGCGGCAGCGGTAATGGCAGGAGAACAGTCGTCGGGAACGTTTGTCGCCATACCTGGCGAAACAGAAGAATTAAAAATGCAGTATGCCGCACGCGTTGAGCGGATAGAAGAATTGGAAACGGTGACACACGCTTCGTTACCAAGCGAACAGCTACATTTCGACAAATATCACCGGGGATTGGTGACAATTTCCTGGTCACTTGCCAATTTCGGTGCGAATCTACCGGTGCTTTGTTCTACCGTGATGGGCAATTTATACGAATTGCGTCAGTTTACGGGCATAAAGCTGATGGATATTCAGATCCCGGATAGTTATACGAAGCATTTCCGTGGTCCGAAATACGGTATCCAAGGAACGGCAAACCTTATTTCCCCTGAAATGAAAACACCCTTGGTAGGAACGATTATTAAGCCAAGTGTGGGGCTAACGATACCGGATACAGCAGATTTGGTAAAGCGATTGGCCGAAGCCGGTATAGATTTCATCAAAGATGACGAACTAATGGGCTCTAGCCAGAACTCTCCCTTTGAAAAACGGGTAGAAGCTATCATGAAGGTGTTGAATAGCTATCAGGACAAAACCGGAAAAAAGGTAATGTATGCGTTCAACATTAGTGATGAAATGGATAATATGCTTCGGAACTATGAAACGGTGGTCAAAGCAGGGGGGAGTTGTGCAATGGTTAGTTTATACAGTGTAGGCTTAACGGCAACCAAGCGTATAGCGGATATTGGACAGCTAATCATCCACGGACATCGCAACGGTTGGGGAATGCTAAACCGACATCCTTTATTAGGCGTGACTTTTTCTGCTTATCAGAAATTATGGCGGCTGGCAGGTGTTGATCAGCTACATGTCAATGGTATTCGTAATAAGTTTTGGGAATCTGATGATTCGGTGCTCAAATCTATTAAAGGATGTCTGGCACCGATGGGCAACATACAGCCTGCTCTCCCGGTGCTGTCATCAGGACAGTGGGGTGGACAAGCTATCGATACCTATAGACTAAGTAAGACGACCGACTTTTTGTATTTGGCGGGCGGTGGTATAATGGCACATCCCGGCGGGATCGATAGCGGTGTCAAAGGTATTAAGCAAGCTTGGGAAGCGGCGGTAGCGGGCTTAACTTTAGCGGAAGCGGCGCAACAGTATCCGGCAGTAAAACAAGCTGTCGAAAAATTTGGAGGGAATAAATCGTAAAAATAGGAAAGATGGCATACAGCATAGCTTTTTTCGGGGACGATTTTACTGGTTCTACGGACGCATTGCAAACATTGGCGGAAATGGGGCTTGATACGGTTCTATTTACCGGCGTTCCGACAGTTGAGCAGTTGCAAGCTTTTGGAGATAAGCAGGCTATCGGTATAGCCGGGATGACACGTACGCTGCCGACAGCGGAAATTGGCGAACAGCTCCAAAAGGTGTTTGATCTTTTTTCGGCGATGGATGTAAAACATGTCCATTATAAGGTTTGTTCCACGTTTGACTCTTCTCCGACCATAGGAAGCATCGGTGAAGCTATTGATATCGGAATGGACGCATTTTCTGCCAAGATGGTTCCGTTAGTGGTGGGAGCGCCGTATTTGGGGAGGTATTGTGCTTTTGGAAATCTATTTGCCCGGATGGGAACTGGAGGAGAGGGGGAAGTTTTTCGGTTGGACCGGCATCCTAGTATGGCTAAACATCCCGTTACGCCCGCTAAAGAAAGTGATCTCCGTCTTCACCTCGCGCAGCAAACAGATAAGACAATTGGTTTGATTGATGTAACGCAACTGGATAGCTTGGATGCATCGACCATCGTTCGAAAAATCGACGAGGAAACGCAAGCAGCAGTAACGTTGTTTGATGCGATGACAGAACAGCATTTAGAACGTATCGGAGAGGTGCTGGAAGAACTGTCAACGCGGCAGCAGCACCCACTTTATTCCGTCGGATCTTCAGCCGTGTCAAAGGCACTTTGTGCCGCATGGAACAAGCAAGGAATAGTATCGCCACGGACAGAATGGCCAACGCTTGAATCGGCTAAACCTTTATTGGTGCTTTCGGGAAGCGGTTCGGTAGTTACAGGAAAACAGATCGAATATGCAATTGCACATGGATTTAAAGAGGTGCCTATAGACGGTGTAGGGTTGGCTAATGATCCCGATACCTACGATCTTTCTGCTGTAGTGGAAGAAGTACGAGAACACATGCTGATGGGGCGGAGCGTAATCGTACATACCAGTATTGGTCCGGATGATCCTCGGTTGGGAAAAACAAGAGAAGTTTTGCAAGAGCGGGGATTGTCTTCCTTAGAAATTAACGGGTATACGGCTAGTTTGTATGGTAAGACATTAGCACATATTACGGATCAGGTGGCTCAGGTATTGAAACTGGACCGCGTGGTGGTTGCTGGCGGGGATACGTCAAGTTTATTTGCGCGTCATTTAGGTATTGAAGCCGTAGAAATGGTGGCTCCTGTGGTACCCGGTGCACCACTTTGCGAGATACATGCCCAAAAGCCCCATATTCAAGGCATGACGATCAATTTCAAAGGGGGGCAAGTAGGTGGTATCGATTACTTTTTACGTATGGAAAAGGGAGGAGAGCTTATGTAACAAACAGGACACTACAGGACGGCGGTTTAGTAGTGTTTTGATAGTTTCACCAGAAACTGACGTTTGTTTTCCTTGTGGTTGGAAAGCGTGATAAGATAATATAAGTAAATGAAAATTTTATACAAAATGAAGGGGCTCAAAATTGATCAACATCTATTTTTCTACATATTTGTCACCTTTATTTTAGTAGGTGCATCTAGTTGTTCTGTATCAAAGCGGTTACATGTAGAACAGGTGCAAATCGAAGGACGTGAAAATCCCTTAGGCATTAATACGCTGGTGCCGTCCTTTAGCTGGCAACTCCATAGTAACGGACATAACGTCGTGCAGACGGCATATCGAATCATCGTTAGTAGTCATCCAGATTTATCGAAACAAAAGCATATTCTGTGGAATTCCGACTGGGTGGCTACGGATCAGTCGTTATATAATATATACAATGGACAGCATCTGCAGACGGGAAAAACCTATTATGTACGTGTTGAAGTAAAAGATAATCAAGGAAATGTTGCGAAGAGTATTGTACAAAATTTTCATACAGGACTGTTAGCGGAAGCTGACTGGGAAGGTGCCCAATGGATTACAAAAGAGATACTTCCCGATTCTTTCGTTAACCCGCTTCCGCTAAGCTCGAGTAAGCTCAGGATTGATAAAAGTTATGAATTACCCGTATTTCGGAAGAATATAAATGTAGACAAGAAAGTCGTGTCTTCAATAGGTTACATTTCGGGGCTTGGGCATTACGAATTATTGTTGAATGGTGAGGCGGTGGACAGTGCAGTATTGCAGCCGGGTTGGACAAAATACGATAAAGAAGCTTATTATGTAGTTTACGATTTAACGGATCAGTGGCTTAAAGGCAAGAATACGATCGGTGTGATGCTGGGTAATGGTTTTTATTATATCCCCCCTATCAGCGGAAGATTTCAAAAGCATAAAGTAGCTTTCGGATTACCGAAAGTGAAGATGAAAGTGGTTAATCGATACGATGATGGAACGGAGGAAACAATCGTAAGTGATGATACTTGGAAAGTACATCGTTCGCCGATTACATTTTCTAGTATGTACGGTGGCGAAGATTACGATGAACATGTGCTTTCTAAAGATTGGAGTGCACCCTATTATGATGATAGCGCATGGGATAATGCGTTATTGGTCGATGGTCCTTCACTGCGTGTACAGGAGACAGAGCCCGTTCGTATTATGGAGCGCTTTGCGTCGAAATTGGTAAAATCACTGGAGAAAAATATTTACGTGTATGATTTTGGACAGAATGCGTCGGGGATTGTACATGTAAAAATGAAAGGTCAGCAAGGCGATACCGTTCGGATTTATCCGGCAGAGTTGTTAACGGATGGAGGACGTGCAAACCAAAAGCATTCCGGAAGTCCTTACTATTATCAATATGTCTTTGCGCAAGATGGGGAAGTAAGTTGGCGCCCGCGTTTTACGTATTATGGATTTCGTTATGCCGAAGTGCGTTTAATGCCGGCAGGTAACAAGGAAATTGAGATTAAAGAACTTACTGCAGAGCACATTCGGAACGGAGCTCGACAGATTGGAAGCTTTAATACATCAGATACTTTGTTTAATCAAATACATACGTTGATAAATTGGGGTATAAAAAGTAATATGGTGAGTGTATTCACCGATTGTCCACATCGAGAGAAATTAGGTTGGCTGGAGCAGTTACATCTGATGGGGCCTTCTGTTCAATATAACTTCGATGTAGAACGTTTGTTTGCGAAATCACTCCGTGATATGCGACAATCTCAAACGGCGGAAGGCCTAGTGCCTGAAATCGCTCCCGAGTATGTTCACTTCGATTGGGGAGGTGATGTGTTCCGAGATTCTCCAGAATGGGGATCGAGTTCGATTTTACTAGCTTGGTATGCCTACCAATGGTATGGAAATAAAGCGCTTTTAACCGATAATTATGAGATGATGAAAAAATATATGCATTATCTCCACGGAAAAACAAAAGACAATGTGCTTTATCACGGGTTAGGCGATTGGTATGATTTAGGTCCGGAACGTCCTGGTTTTTCTCAGTTGACAACTCCCGGTATCACGGCAACCTCCATTTACTATTACAACCTCCAAGTAATGAGCAAGATTGCTGATCTTATGAACGATGAAGCCTATAAAACGTATGCAGACTCCTTGCAAAAGGTCGTATATCACGCTTTTAATGATACTTTTTATAACGAAGATACCGCATTGTACGGTTCAGGCAGCCAGACTGCACTTGCTATGCCTTTGTATATGGGACTTGTAGGGGAGGCCAACCGTGAGAAGGTGTTAGCAAATCTTATTCAAGACGTTGTAAGCAGGGATACTAGCTTTACCGCAGGCGATATTGGACACCGTTATTTACTCCAGGTGTTACAACAGGCTGGGCGGGATGATTTGATTTATGCGATGCATAAAGACGATAGCCGGCCCGGGTATGGATATCAGATCCGTCAGGGAGCGACCGCGTTAACCGAGTCCTGGGCTGCGTTGCCAACGGTTTCTAACAACCATTTTATGTTAGGCCACCTAATGGAATGGTTTCACACGTGTTTAGGAGGGTTGGGTCAACAAGAAGGATCCATAGCCTATAAACATGTTTGTATAGCCCCTAAATTGTTGGATGTTGTTCAACAAAGATCGGTGGCCTATGAAAGTCCTTATGGCTCGGTGAAATTTGAACAAAATGGCGATATTTTCCAGATAGAAATCCCTGCGAACAGTAAAGCGACCTTGGTACTTCCTGAATCTCGGAAATATCGAGTGAATGGTGAACCGTTCGAAGTTTACAAGCATGAATTGACAGCGGACGGCCTGGCAATAGAATTAGGATCGGGAGAGTATGAAATTAAACAATAAGGTAATGAAGAGAATAACGCTATTGTTGTGTCTCCTTTGGATAGGGAAAATGAGTATTGCACAACCACAAATGGTTTCCGATGCTGAAATGGAGCGTATTTATCAAGAGGTGAAAACTCCTTATAAATACGGGTTAGTATTGACTCCCCAGCAGAAAGGTGACCTTATGGATTGTCCGAGTGTATACCGGATAGGAAAAAAATGGTACATGAGTTATCTTGTTTTCGATGGAGAAGGTTACGAAACTTGGCTGGCCGAGAGTACCGACCTCTTAAATTGGACAACATTAGGTAAACAAATGTCGAAAGAAAATAGTGATAAATGGGATAGCAAACAACGTGCTGGATACAACGCCTTAATAGACACCAAATGGGGTGGAACTTACAAGCCACATACATATGATGGTAAATATTGGATGTCGTATTTTGGGGGTGTCTCGGTAGGGTATGAGCCCGAGCCGTTGGCGATCGGGATGGCGTACACGACCGAAAGACCATCGAAACCTATGGAGTGGGAACGACTTGATAGTCCCGTTTTAACTAGCGAGGATGAAGATGTCCGTTGGTGGGAAAATAGACATAAGCTCTTCAAGAGCTATGTGATTGAAGATAAACAGCGAAATACAGGTCATCGTTTTATTATGTACTACAATGCTGTGGGTGATTCCTTGGAAAACAATAAACCCACAAGATGGTACGAACGGATAGGAATGGCTGTCTCCGATGATATGAAAAATTGGAAACGTTATTTAAAAGATCCTGTGGTACATCATCCGGTGGGTATCACTGGTGACCCAATGATTCAACGTATCGGGAAAACCTGGGTGATGTTTTATTTCGGTGCCTTTTGGAAAGACAGGGCAGGTGCGTTTAATCGATTCGCAGCTTCTAAGGATCTTATCCATTGGACCGATTGGAAAGGGAATAATCTAATAGAATCCACGGAAGATTTTGATAATCAATATGCTCATAAATCCTTTGTTATTAAGCATAAAGGCGTGGTTTACCATTATTATTGTGCGGTGGATAAAGAGGGAAATAGAGGCATAGCGCTAGCGACCTCAACCGATAAAGGGAAAAGTAAAGTAAAGTTTAAATAAGAACAAGTAAATCTCATCATAATTATGTTTAAGAAGTTAGTGTCCTTTCTAGTTCTATTCGTTACATTTTTGTTCGGTATAGCACAACCTCGGGAAACGGTTGATTTTAATGGCGATTGGTCTTTTACTTTAGAAGATGACTTGCAATTTCGACGGGCAGATTTCGTGGCAGCAAATTGGCAAAAAATTGCCTTACCACACGATTGGAGTATAGGATTCGATTTTGGTGAAGAGTATCCTGCAGGCAATGCAGGCGGAGCATTGCCGGGTGGAGTTGGTTGGTATAGGAAAGATTTCTCCTTGCCGGAGGAGGATAAAGGTAAACATATTGTGTTGCATTTTGGCGGAGTTTACCGATACGCTGAAGTTTGGATCAACGACCGGTATTTAGGTAAAAATATAAATGGATATTTGTCGTTTGAGCATGATCTGACCCCCTATTTACACTACGGAAATAAACCTAACGTTGTCGCGGTGCGCGTAGATAATAGTTTACAGCCCAATTCCCGTTGGTATACCGGATCGGGAATATATCGGGATGTGAAATTGGAGAAGCGGTCGTCTGTGCACCTACTGCGCGCGGAGACATTTATTACGACGCCAGAGGTTACTATAGAGAAAAGTACGCTCCGTATACAATCTGCACTTAATAGAGCAACGGCTAAACCCTCCAGAATATTGGTAAAACTGCAGGATAAAAATCAAAAGCTGCTTGCAGAGAAAGTGGTAACGATAGCGGGTGACCAATTTGAAGACGAACTTCAGTTAGGTACTTTGTCCTTATGGTCGCCAGAGAATCCAACTTTGTACGACTTACAAATTGTTTTATTAGATAATGCTAATAAAGTACAGGATGCGTTGACTTATCAAGTAGGTTTCAGGCATTTTCATTTTGATGAAAAACAGGGTTTTTCTTTAAATGGTAAACCCTATAAATTATTCGGGGTCTGTTTACACCATGATCTTGGCGCATTAGGGGCCGCCTTTAATAAATCAGCAGCTAAGCGCCAGTTGCTCATCATGAAAGATATGGGCGTTAATGCTATCCGAACCGCGCACAACCCCCCAGCGGAAGAATTTTTAGATTTATGTGATGAGCTCGGTTTTTTGGTGCAAAATGAGGCTTATGATATGTGGGCCAAGCGTAAAAATAAATTTGATTACCATATCGATTTTGAGCAGCATTACATCGATGACCTTGTAAGCCTTATCAAGCGTGATCGTAATCACACCTCTGTGTTCATGTGGAGTATTGGCAACGAAATTAGAGAGCAATTCGACAGCACAGGTATCGCTTTGACTAAAAATATGTCAGAGGTGGTTAAAAGGCTAGATCCAACGCGTCCTGTTACTGCTGCCCTGACAGAAACAAACTACGACAAGAATTTTATTGCACAAGCACGCTCTTTGGATGTACTCGGATTCAACTATAAATATTTTGATTACGATAAATTGCCAGTAGAATTCAAGGGCTTTCCTTTAATCGCATCAGAAACGACGTCAGCATTGCAGACTAGAGGGGTGTATGATAGCGTACATGATACGATTCAATTGTGGCCGGCTTCTTCACAAGACAAATTTGTCACAAATGGAAATCCCGATTTCACGGTTTCTGCATACGATAATGTGGCCGCTTATTGGGGCACAAGTCACGAACGTGCTTGGTTGGAAGTGAAGAAACGAGATTTCTTGGGTGGTATTTTCGTTTGGACGGGCTTCGATTATTTGGGAGAGCCGGTACCTTACCCATACCCTGCACGTAGTTCCTATTATGGTATTGTAGACTTAGCAGGCCTACCAAAAGATGTGTATTACATGTATCAATCGGAGTGGACAGATACAGAAGTGTTGCACCTTTTGCCGCATTGGAACTGGAAGGAAGGCGAGACCATCGATGTATGGTGCTATTATAATTATGCAGATGCGGTTGAATTATTTTTGAATGGACGTTCGCTCGGTCGGAAATCCAAAACCGACGATCAGTTGCACACCGAATGGAAGGTACCTTTTGAGGCGGGAGAGTTAAAGGTGGTAAAAATAAAAGATGGCAAGGTAGTGCAGGAGGTGATAAAACGAACGGCGGGAGAACCCGTAGATATTAGAGTTGATGTGGAGCACGATCGCTATGCGGTAGATGGCTTAACAGACCTTCATTTTCTGACGGTATCTTTAGTTGATGAACGAGGCACGATTGTGCCCAATAATGATGTAGAATTATCGTTTGTGCCGAAAGAGAATATCACTGTCGTTGGAACGGACAACGGTTATCAAGCAGACCTAAATTCATTGAGTAGTCCAAAACGGAATACTTATAAAGGGTTGGCTGTCGGCATACTGAAGAAGGAAAATGGTGATAAACCAGGAAAAATTGTAATCAAAACAGCCCAATTCGAAAAGGAAGTGACCATTAAATAATAAGTAATTACAAGTTAAAACTAATCCAAAATTTATGAAAAGCCTACATTTTACCAACACATGGAGATTGATACATCGATCAATCATCATGTCGCTGATGATGCTGGGATGCATCATTATGCTACCGATTGAAAACACGTTAGCAGCCGTGCAAGCACAGCAAAGTGTTAATGGGACTGTATTAGACGAGAACGGAAAACCATTGGCAGGTGTTACAGTATCTTTGGAAAATGCCACTGTAAGTACGCTGACAGCGGACGACGGTTCGTTCTCTATTCGTTTGGCCACTCCAACGGGAACTTTATTGTTCACAGCAGTAGGCTATTTAGATTACCCTTTAGCAGTGAAGGCGAATGACCAAGTAACGGTTTCTCTGCAAGTTGATGATCAACAGCTGGATGAGGTTGTTGTTATCGGTTACGGAACCGTTCGAAAGCGCGATTTGACGGGATCAGTTACCTCTGTTAAATCGGAGGATATTGTTCGTTCACCAGCGCATAATCCCTTGGAAGCTATTCAGGGACAAGTGCCTGGACTAGATATTACGCGGACCTCAGGTAGTGCAACTTCTGGAGTCAATATGAATATTCGTGGGAAAAGATCGTTGTCTACGGCTCAAGATGAATATGGTAATGCGATAGCAAATAATCCTTTGGTAATCATTGACGGTATGCAAGGTGGCAATATCAGTGATGTTCATCCGCAGGATATTGAATCGATAGAAGTGTTGAAAGATGCATCTTCTACGGCGATTTATGGTTCGCAGGGTGCAAATGGTGTTATTATTGTAACGACCAAAAGAGGGAAAACCGGTGCGCCTAAGATCAATTTTAATACCTATATAGGTGTTAATGGCTGGGCACAATATCCTGAGATGCGTACAGGCGACGATTATGTTCAGCTTCGGCGCGAAGCCGCGATAACGTCGGGACAGTGGAACGGCCCTGCGGACGACCAAACTTTATTCACGGTAGGTGAGTGGACAGCTTTACAAAACAACCAGTGGGTTAATTGGAAAGATGAAGTATTTAAAAATGGAGTAGTCCAGAACCATCAGTTATCGATTAGCGGAGGTACTGATAATACAACAGCCTTATTGTCTGGGGGATATTACAGGGAATTAGGTTCTTTTAAAGATGATGCTTTAGATAAATATAATCTGCGCTTAAATGTGGATCATAACATTGGAAGTTTCGTAAAAGTGGGAACATCCAGTCAGATAACGCACTACGACGGTAGTGAGCGTGCAGATAATGTTCTCTGGCGTGCAGCAACTAATGTGCCCTTAGGCTTGCCATATGACGATGAAGGAAATGTGATTTTATGGCCATTGGGTCGTGAAGGGAAAGTAAGTCCCTTAGCTGATGAAGCGACACCATATACTGCTCAGCATCGTATTGCAAACACCAATTTAATTACTAACGGATTTGCTGAAATAAAGCCCTTTAAAGGATTTACTTTCCGCTCTAACTTGGGGGTAAACTTATTTTATCACAACAATAAAGACTTTGACAGTGAAAACTCTATTGATCGGGCAGGAGAATTTCCTAACTCTTTAGCGTCTATCTTAAAAACGGATAAGTCCTTTATCTCATGGGATAATATCATCAATTACAACTATGAAACGGGTGCGCATAATTTGACATTGACGGCTTTAACTTCCTGGACGCAGTCAAAATTTAATTCTTCTTATATGGAAGGAACGGGACAGTTAGTGGCTGAGCAGTTATGGCATAATATAGGGGCTAATGATAAAGACTCTTATGTTATTCGTTCGGGATATATACAAAATCAAACGATGTCGTATGCATTTCGTGCGAATTACTCCTACCAGGGAAAATATTTATTAACAGTATCTAATCGCTGGGATGGTGCTTCCCGTCTTTCTGTAGATAACAAATGGGCGATGTTCCCATCTGTTGCTGCGGCTTGGCGTATGAGTGATGAAAATTGGTTCAATCTACCTCAGGTAGACGATTTCAAACTTCGTTTGAGTTATGGACAAACTGGGAATTCGGGTATCAGTCCATATGGCACACAATCTGGGTTGACCTCTTATGCTAATGCG
Organism: Sphingobacterium sp. FBM7-1; assembly: GCF_020687765.1. Taxonomy (GTDB): domain Bacteria; phylum Bacteroidota; class Bacteroidia; order Sphingobacteriales; family Sphingobacteriaceae; genus Sphingobacterium. Next base: position 220,469 of record NZ_JAJEWJ010000002.1, read on the forward strand.
GGTTTTCAAGACCAAGGATTCACCTATTATGCATATAACACATTAATCGGAAACCGCAATTTAGGCTGGGAGAGGTCGGCAGCATGGAACTTAGGAGCAGATCTTCGTTTGTTTGCAAACCGCATCAACTTAGTAGTCGATGTATACGACACCAAAACGACCGATATACTATTGCCTAGAACATTACCGACGTCCATGGGATCAGGTAATAATACACCGTTTCAAATTTATCAGAATATCGGAAGCTCTAGAAACCGCGGAGTCGAGGTTGTCTTAAATACCAAAAATATTGATAAGACTTTTAAATGGAACACGGACTTCACCTTTGGAGCAAATAAGGAGGAAATCCTAGATTTGATCGATGGAAGAGATATCATCGGAGCGACCACTAGGGAAACGGAGAGCTTATTGATTGGTCGGCCATTACAGTCGTTTTATACATTCAAGCGATTAGGAATTTGGCAGACTGATGAGGCTGCGGAAGCGGCGACTTATTTTAAAGATGCAGCTAAGACGCAGCCTTTCAAACCGGGCGATATTAAATTGGCCGATCTGAATGGAGATAACGTGATTGACGATCTTAATGATGTGGCCTATATAGGAACAACATCTCCGCGTTGGACATTAGGTTTTAATAATAATTTTACCTATAAAAACTTCGACGTTAACATCTATACGATCGCACGTTGGGGACAGATGATGGAGTATGATTTTACTGCTTCCTATGATCCACAGGGGAAAGGTAACCATCCGGCTTATTTAGACTATTGGACAGCGGAAAATCCAACCAATGACTTTCCTCGCCCGGATTTGACTAATTTCTATAATTACCTCGGATACCAGTCGTACAGCTACGTAGACGGTTCATACATCAAATTGAAAACGGTAACAATAGGATACCGTTTGCCGAAATCTTTTACAGATCGTGCGCACCTAAATGGAGCGCGGTTGTACCTTAGCGGGAACAATTTGTTCTCATGGTCGAAAAGTGACTTAGTACAAAATTACGATGCAGAACGTGGAGGCTCAGCGAAAAGCCCGTTATTGCGTCAATTTGTATTCGGTATTAATTTAGATTTTTAAGGAGGAATTATCATGAGAAAAATATATAAATATATTATAGGAATAGGCTTAGTTAGTACACTAGCAGGCTGTACTTTAGAAGAAAATAATCCTGGAGGAACAACTGCAGAGGTCGTGTTTTCAACGGAAAATGGTATTAATGCACTGGTAAATTCAGCGTACGTGTATTTCGGTTCCCAATTTTACGGTCGGGAAGACATCTTGATGTTAACCGAAGGAGGTACCGATCTTTGGATTAATATCGCTAATACCGGCTATGGTCGACAAATGACAAAATATGATGGTTTAGTAGCCACAACTGGACAGATAAGAAATACCTGGAATCGGTTCTACGAAATTGTAAACTACTGTAACGCCGGTTTGGAGCGTATTGGGGATGTTTCGTTTACAAATGAGGAAGAAAAGAAAGCTCGTATTGGGGAGCTATCTTTCTTACGCGCATATGCGTATTGGCACTTAGTAGAGCAGTACGGTGATATCGATTTGCGCACAGAAGAAACAAAAGCGGTAGTACTTACAGCACAACGTTCTCCTGAGCTCGCATTTTACGATTTAATGTTGAGTGATTTAGAAGTAGCGATCGCAAATTTGCCGGTTCAACCGATTCCAGCTACTGACCAAGGACGCGCAACTAAGAAAGCGGCTTATGGGTTAAAAGCACGAGTTGCTTTGACGCGAGTAGCTTACGAGTCTGCTACGTCGGAAAAAGATAAGTATTACAGAATGGCATCGGAGGCCGCCCAATATGTAATTAATAACCAAGCAGCATTACAAGTGAGTCTTTATGATACGCCAGAGGAAGTATTTCGTCCAGCTAATAATAAAAACAACAAAGAGGCGATGTTTTTTATTACGCATTCTACCATTAATTCCTTGAATCCACAGCCTAATAATCCGAATAGACTTCATATTTGGTTCAAAGCGAAATATTCCGAAAAAGCGGGGATGGTACGTGACCTGCAGTATGGTGCCGACCGTAATTCGCAATCAGGTATGTGTCTAATGCCTACCAGACATTTGCTGGAGCTTTACGATGAAGAGGTAGACAGACGTTATCGTGATTGGTTCCGGGAAGATTATTATCTAAACGTGGATAGTTATACCTGGAAAGCTGATGATCTTGCAGCATTTGAGAAGCCTGACAGTTTGGCGGGTACCCAATTGAATCGAGGAGATTTAGCACTTCGATTTACAAAGAAAAAAGTGACGGGCGAAAAAAGAGATCTTCCCTATGCTTTAGTCGATATTGACGACACCTATGATGGGGAACGTGTATCAACCAACGCGCGGTTTAATGTACACTTTCCAGCACTGATGAAGTATGATGATCCGGATTTGCCAGAAGCAGGTTCGAATGTAGGCTCTAAAGATGTGATTGTTATGCGGTTGGCAGAAATGTATCTTATCGCAGCAGAAGCAGAGACATTGATGGGGGGGGGCAATAAGACATTAGCAAAGGATCTAATGAATGTATTGCGTGAAAGAGCCGCTGTAGCTGGTAAGGAAAATGATATGTTGATAACCGAAAGTGATTTGGATATCGATTTTATTTTGGAAGAGCGTGGCAGAGAACTCTGTGGAGAACATATCAGATGGTTTGATTTGAAACGGACGGGTAAATTATACAACTATGTGCAAGCCTATAATAAAGATATTACGACAATGCAACCGTATCACGTAAATCGGCCTATTCCACAGCAATTTTTAGACGTAATTACCAATCCATTAGAGTTTGGACAAAATAATGGATATTAATACAAAACATGAATATAACTAGGAAAATCGTTTGGTTGATCGGAATGCTTTGCGCCGCTTTTTCAGTAAGCGCCGCAGACATTTACGTAGGGAAAAATGAAGGACAAACGCGTAGCGATGGTTCGGAAGCACATCCGCACCATTCTCTGGAAGATGCTATTCGGCACGCCAGGGAACTACGTCGATTAAATGATCCAAGTATTTCTGAGGGTATAAATATTTGGATTAAGCCAGGTGTTTATTTCCCCGAGCAAACGATTCGGCTCCGTCCGGAAGATAGTGGTACCGCTACTAGCCCGACACGGATACGTCCATTAGCGGGAAATGTAGTATTCTCCGGTGGAAGATCGATCGACGGCTGGAAGAAATTAGGAAACCACAAGCATATACCTTCGGCGGTAGCGAAACATATTTATGTTGCCGATGCACCCAAAGTTGGCGGAAAACGCGTAAACTTCCGTCAGCTTTGGGTAAACGGTAATAAAGCGGTTCGTGCGGAAAGCCACGGGGATATGGAGCTACCACGAATATTAGATTGGAATTTCACGAAGCAAACGGCGGTTATTCCAAACGTATTCAACGATTTTAAGTTCGTGCCGGGTATGGAGTTCTTTATCCATCAATGGTGGGCGATCGCGCAGTTGCGCGTAAAAGATGCTATCGTTCATAAAGACAGTATCGAACTCTATTTCTTTCAACCAGAAAGTAAAATACAAAGTGAACATCCTTGGCCCAAGCCTTGGTTATCTAAGGAATCTGGAAATTCTGCCTTCCGTCTGGTGAACGCACTTCAATTTTTAGATAAGCCGGGCGAATGGTTTCTAGATGAAGACGCAGGGAAAGTTTATTATTTCAAGCGAGCGGGTGAGGATCTAGAACAAGCAGATGTTATCTTCCCTTATTTGGAAACTATTTTGTCCATTGAGGGAACGCTTGAGTACCCCGTTGCGCATGTAGAGGTAGAAAATTTATCTTTTGAACATGCGGCTTGGTTTCGACCGAACACACACGGACATGTGGCGTTGCAAGCAGGTATGTATTTTCATGAAGCTTACAAATTAAGTAAGCCAGGAACACCAGATAAGAAAGGACTGGAAAATCAGGGATGGGTAGGCCGGCCGGCCAGCGCAGTGGTGCTTAAAAATACGCAATATGTACATTTTACAGGTTGTGGGTTTCGTCATCTAGCATCAACTGGGTTTGATTTTTATGCGGGAAATTATCGAGATCGTTTGGAAGGTAATTCCTTTTACGATATCGGCGGAAACGCGGTGCTTATCGGTACTTTTTCAGATGATCAGTTCGAAGCACATTTACCTTACGACCCTAAAGATGAAAGGCAGCTCACCCGGGACGTTGTCGTTCGGAATAACTTGATCCATAATACAGCTAATGAAGATTGGGGTGCCGTAGGGATCGGCGCCGGGTTCGTACGTGGTGTTGATATTTCGCACAATGATATCAGCGACGTTGCTTATTCCGGAATCAGTTTAGGTTGGGGTTGGACCCCGACGATTAACAGTATGAAAAATAATACTGTGGAACGGAATAGAATCACCCGCTATGGTAAATTCATGTACGATGTTGCTGGTATTTATACACTCTCCGCACAGCCTGGTACAAAAATAAGGAACAACGAGATTGACAGTATCTATGTATCTCCTTATGCCCATATTCCTGACCATTGGTTTTATCTGTATACCGATGAGGGATCGGCTTATATGGATGTTACCAACAACTGGTTCCCCGAAAACAAAATATTAAAAAACGCAAACGGGCCGGGAGTAATTTGGAAAAACAATGGTCCGGAAACGGATAAGCAAGCACTTAATGCAGGTTTAGAAAAACCGTATCGGAATTTGCTCCGTTGGAAGCAACCGGTCAAAGATGGATACACATTTAATCAACACGTTCCTTTTGCTAAACCGGTATTTGTGCAGGTTTATGATCCCAAAAAATCCTTTTCTAAGGAAGCGTTTTCGACTTTTGCGGAGGGACAGGGCATTGCTCAAGCGGAAATTTATAATTGGGGGGATTATCTGTTGCTAATGACGGACGACGAAATGGCGAAGAAATTAACAAGTGCCATGATTGCCAATTTCCCGGAGCTGTCTGTAAAGATATTTAACGATGTGTTTTATACATTCGATCAGCAACATTGCGCCGTTACAAAGAAATCGGATGACGTAGATTTTGTATTGCTAACAACACAATTGGTAGCAGATGAATCAAAACAAGCCGAATATTTCGCTTATCATGAAAAGCAGTTTGACGAATGGCCGGAAGTTGCCGCTGGTTTCTGTAATGCACGGTTTCAAGAGGTGTTGCTGTATAGAAGCGGTAGACAATTATTATTGTATATTTCTTTTCCTAAGGGAAAAGACTTTTCAGAAATAGACGCACTCACGACGAAAGACAATCCAAGAGTTTTGAAATGGAACGAATTGATGGGTACATATCAAGAGGGGATCTCCGGGACTGCGGATAATGAAACATGGATTTTTTATAAGAGATAACAGAAAAATGGAGAAATTAAGATTAGGTATTCTGGGGCTAGGCGAAGGCAGAAGTACCATGTCGGGTGCGCTGCAAAGCGAATATATCGATTTAGTGCAAATTTGTGACTTAAACGAGGATTTAGGTCGTAAACGAATGAAAGAATTCGATTTTCATGCGTATACAAATCGCTATGAAGATATGCTCACAAATCCAGCTATTGAAGCTATTGCGATTTACACGCCCGATCATCTACATGCTACACATATTAAACAAGCATTGGAACACGATAAACACGTTATCTGTACCAAACCTTTTATCGATAACTTAGCCGATGCGAACGAATTGTTGGCTTTAGCTGAGCGTACGGGCAAGCGGGTCTTTGTTGGGCAGAGTTCCAGATTCTTTGAACCCATGAAAAAACAGCGGGCAGACTTTGATGCCGGCTTGATCGGAGATTTAATTACAATTGAGGGTTATTACCACGCAGATCATCGGTGGTTTTTGGAGAAACCTTGGTCTTTACAATCCTCTTTTAAATGGCTGTACGGAGGTTTGAGCCATCCGGTTGACTTTATCCGCTGGTACCTTCCTAATATTGAGGAAGTGATGGGATATGGGATGCTTAGCGCAAACGGTCGTAAAGGCGGTTTGCAAAATGCGGATACCATGCATTTTATCCTGAAGGCAGAAGATGGCCGAGTAGCCCGTGTTAGCGGCGCCTACACAGGACCTGTGCAGCCAGTTACCCGGGATAGCGAGATGAGTTGTATTCTACGCGGTACCGAAGGATGTAGCCAGGCCGACTACATGGACCTGCGCTACGCTATTACCGACCGTACAGGAGAGGAAAGAATGCTGACATGGGAACACAAACTTAAACATTATTTCCGCTTCGAAGGAAAGAGTCACCACGCTGGCGAATATCAAAATTATCTCGAACATTTTTCCAAAGCGATTAGAGAAGGTGCTCCTGCATTCCCCGACATGAAAGAAGGAATTGGAACAATTGCGTTACTGCAGGCAATGGATGAGTCATTGTCTACGGGTAAGCCCGTTCGTCCGAATGACTTATTAGCAAAATACGGCGTAAACTTGTAAAGGATAACATGAACAACCTGTTAGACAAATTGACGATATACGATTATGTAATCGTAGTCGTATACCTCATTGCTCTCATTGTCATAGGGCTTGTTTCATCGCGCAAAAATGCGGAAGGGGCCGAGCACTTCCTGGCCGGGAAATCCCTAAGTTGGTATAGTATTGGTTTCAATATGTGGGCAACCAATGTAGGCCCTTCCATGTTGTTAGCTTTCGCCACTGTAGGCTACACTACAGGAATCGTTGCGGTAAATTTTGACTGGTATGCTTTTGTATTTCTTTTCTTGCTGGCTGTCGTATTTGCACCACGTTATTTATCCTCTGGTGTGCGCACCCTCCCTGAATTTATGGGGAAACGATACGGATCGGATACGCAGACGATTTTAGCATGGTATTCGCTGGTAAAAATGATGATATCATGGTTATCTCTTGGTCTCTTTGCCGGAGGTTTCTTAGTCCGTCAAATTTTAGGTATCCCAATGTGGCAATCGGTGATCTTTCTGGTCGCATTAGCAGGTTTATTTGCCTATACCGGTGGTCTCCGAACCGTGGCGAAGATTAATATTTTTCAGATGATTTTGTTGATCATTGTGTCCGCTTTATTAACCTTTCTAGGATTGTCGAAAATAGGAGGAATAGGGACGCTCTTCGAAAGCACGCCTCAGGGATACTGGTCTTTGATTAAGCCCGCAGGCGACCCCGATTATCCGTGGTATGCCATTGCGTTGGGCTATCCTGTTGCGGCTATTGCCTTCTTCTGCACAGATCAGGCAATGGTTCAATCCGTTTTAGGGGCAAAGAATCTAGAGCAGGGCCAACTGGGGGTAAATTTCATTGCTTGGTTAAAAATCCTTTCACTACCACTGTTTATTTTAACAGGTATTATATGTTATATCCTATTTCCGGGATTGGACGATCCTTCGCTGGCTTACATGACGATGGTAACGAATTTATTTCCCACTGGATTAAATGGTTTGATTATCGTGGTGTTAATTGCTGTACTCGTAGGTACGATCGGCTCGTCACTTAACTCTTTGGGAACGGTTTATACGATGGATATCTACTTAAAGCATGTTAATCCTAATGCTGATAGTAAAAAAATAACGCAGGTAGGGCGCTATACGATTGTTGTAGGATGTGTACTGGCCGTATTGGTAGCCATCGCAATCGATCAAATAAAAGGCCTAAACTTATTCGATGTATTCCAATCCATTTTAGGTTTTATTGCACCACCGCTCGCCGTCATCTTTTTGATGGCGGTTCTGTGGAAACGTACTAATAAGGCAGCTGTTAATACACTGCTGACTTTTGGGGCGGTCCTTAGTCTAGGCACGGGCGTCTGTTATCTATGGGTATTCCCGAAAGATGTCTATACGTTTTGGCCGCATTACCTGATGCTATCTTTTTATTTATTCGTCATTTTGTTGGTATTAGGTATTCTTATATCCCTAGTTGTGCCTAAGTCGAGCTACGAAAAAGAAAATGAAACCGCGTTTCAGCTTCAGATGGAAAAGCCAACTTTGCGCGTCAAATGGGCATGGGGAGTGTTATTTGTTGTCATGCTGCTATTATATATAGTCTTCCGGTAATAGAAGAGACTATCGCCAGGATGTTACAACGGAAAAAGAAAGTTTATTGTATTTTAGAGGATATTTGATAAGTAGCATAACATGAAAAAGTATTTTATACTAACCATACTGCCTTTTTTATTAATTGCATGTGGTAAGCAAAGTGAAGATAATCCGGTAATATGGTCACAGAAAATGGTAGAATCCCACGGATTGGGTGATTTTTATTGTAACAGGCATTATCAATCCACACTGGATTCAACGGGGTGGGACTACGTATCCGGACTTGTCGCCGGTGCGGTGCTGGAAACCTGGAAACGTTATCCGGAGCAAATAGCATATTACGAGTCGGTAAAAGCGTTTGCGGATTTGAACTTGAATGAAGACGGGACTATGATTCTTAATAGCAAAGGAGGATCAGCACTGCGTCCGAGTAATATTGACGATTTGCCGGCGGGGCGTATCTATTTTACCCTATATGAAGAGGAATTGCGAAAAGGCAATACTAAGGACGCCGAACGTTATAAAAATGCGGTCGATTTGATACGAAATACGCTCAAATATAAACATTCCAGGATCGCGGAAGACTTACCGGGTGCTGGAGGATTTTTTCACAAAGCTATATATCCGAATCAAATGTGGTTAGATGGGCTTTACATGGGATCTCCGATCTATGCCCAGTGGGAACATACTTTCGGGAAAGCGAACGCGTCGGAACAAATGGCCAGCTGGGATGATATCGCCTTGCAATTTTTAACGATCCATGAGAAGACCTACAATGCCGAAAAGCAACTCAACTACCACGCTTGGTCGGCCACTCCGCTTGATTCTAACTCGTTTTGGGCGAACGCAGCAGCTCCTTATCTAGGCGCTAGCCCTGAGTTTTGGGCGCGCGGTATGGGTTGGTATTTCGCTGCATTGGTGGATGTGCTGGAGTTTTTTCCAAAAGAGCACAACGCTCATGCAGATTTAGTAGAGATTACCAATCAAGTGGCCGCTGGGCTTAAACGTTGGCAAGACAAAGAGTCTGGACTATGGTATCAACTGTTACAGTACGATGGCAGTATGACCGCCGACGGTCAGGGTGATCGCGTTGGAGACAAAGTCTATAACGTGGGAGATGCGGCGAATTACTTAGAATCCTCGGCCTCTTGTATTTTCACCTATGCTTATTTAAAAGGTCTGCGATTAGGTGTGCTAGACCAGAAATCGTACCGTTCCGTCGCAGAGAAAGCCTATCGGGGAATTCTAACAGCATTCTTGCGTGACAATCCGGACGGCAACCGAGTTGACATTATACAGAGCTGTGCTTCGGCCGGGTTAGGTCCTGCTAAAGACCAATCTCGTACGGGGACCATCAATTATTACCTAGCAGGAAAAGATGTGACAGTCGTCGAGAATGAAGGAAAGGCGATCGGAACCTTTATCCTCGCATCGTTAGAATATGAACAGCTGAAATAAGCGCCATCATTGTATCTTAGGAAGGGAAGCTAAGCCAAGGTTCCCTTCTATTTCTTTTTTGCACCTCCTCATGGTCGCAATAATCTCTTGGTGAGAAACGGTGTTTTCATCTTGTACGAGAAGCAATTTGGAGACCGTTAAGCAAGCTGTGATAGCGCCGGAAGTATCACCTATGGGCACAGCAAAGTTCACTATGCCCTGTGCATAAGTACTCGACATCTCTACATAGCCTTGTTTTTTTATCTGTCGAAGTTCATTTTCAAATTGTATTTGTTGTTTGTCGGAGAACCGCTGATATTGTTCATTGTTCATCAAAATATTACTGCGTTCGTTTTCCTCTAAAAAACTAAGTAATATTTTCCCAGACGCAGTGGTCAAAATGTTATACAAATTACCTTCCTCAATCATTACTGCGATGGGGCGCGGGCTTTTGCTGTAGGCCACAACGAGCACCTTGTCATTAAATATTACCGCCAGATGGCAAGGTTGCTGTATCTCTAATGAGGTCTGTTTCATTGGCTGTAAAGAGGCCGATCGTAGTTTTTCAATGTAAGAATGTCGATGAGAAAGGTAATATAGTTTGAGCGTAAGCGCATATTTAGAAGAGATCGGATCTCGGAGGATGTAACCCCGTGTTTCCAGGGAGGCTAACATACGATAAATTTCATTCGGGCTTCTATTTAGGCCACTTGCGATTTCCGATTGTGATTGCGGCGCAGGTTGTAACGCTAAATATTCGATAATCTCAAGCCCTTTCTCTAAGGCGGGCGCTCTATATTTATCGAAACTGTTGGACATAATATAATATTTAGGGATAACTGTTAAAGATATAAAACTATTTGGATGAACAACAGTCTTTCTCCGGCAAAAAAACAATGAAAACATTTTTATATTCAAATTATGTATTTATATTTGAATATTATATCGTCTGTTTTTATTATGCGAGAATGGACAAAAAGTAGTGAATTATAAACAAATCAATTATGGTAACACCAAAAAAACGATGGCTTTTGTATGCAACATGTGCTACAACGTGGTGCTTAGCTGTCCCTGTACTCGGTAAGGCTGACAGTGCTTTTGAGTATAAACAGGAATTTATTAATGTCAGTGGTCAAGTGCTATCAGCAGATGGTACAGCAGTAGCAGGCGCTACTATTTTGTATGGTGGAGCAGAAGCATCTGCCGATCAAAATGGTCGTTTTTCCATTCGCTTGGCAGCTGCTGGGAATGTAGTTTTCTCGTCGATCGGATACGAACCCAAAACTATCCGGGTTACCGAAGATGCGGTACTAAACGTCGTATTGGATACGGATCAATCTACTTTAGATGAAGTCGTGGTGGTAGGATATGGCGTCCAGCGGCGATCCAATGTATCGGGATCCTTAGCTACCGTAGACGGGAAAACGCTGAACGAACGGCCAGTGCCGAACGCAGCGAATATGCTACAAGGTAGAATCCCTGGTTTGCAGGTAACACAACCTTCCGGTGAGCCAGGACGGGACAATCCAAATCTTTTAATAAGAGGGCGTGGAAGTTTTGGTGGGAGTACTGGGCCGTTGGTATTAATTGATGGGGTAACCGGTTCGCTGGAATCTCTCTCTCCTGGTGATATAGAAAATATAACGGTTTTAAAAGACGCGTCTTCGGCAGCAATCTATGGTTCTAGAGCAGCGAATGGCGTAATCTTGGTTACGACCAAAGGTGGTAAAAGAGGAGCGACATCGGTCAATTACCGGGTGAATGTCGGCCGCCATACTCCAACTGCTTTGCCTGATTTTATTACCAATTCGGCAGAGTATATGGAAATGTATAACGAGGCCGCAAGTCGATCAGGGATTTCATTTAGATTTGAAGAGGATCAGATTGAAGCCTATCGTAATGCTACGGATCGTACACAATATCCGAACTTTGATGCCGTAGATTATTATATTAATCCGGCCACGGTACATGACCATAACCTATCGATCAACGGAGGAGGAGAGAAAAATACCTTTAATATTTCTTTAGGCTATCTAGATCAGAAAGCCATGATTAAAGGCTACGATTTCAAACGTTATAATGCTTTATTAAATTATACGAATCAGCTTTCAGATTATGTAAAAGTAGGGACTATCGTGAATGCAACGTATCGCGATCGTAAAGAACCACCTTTTACCGGCGAGAACATGGCGTTGGCGATCTATGCCGCAGGGCCACTATATGGAGCTTTCTTGCCCGATGGTAGCGGTCGAGTAGTTTCTAAAGCTTACGAAGGAGAAGGACGGAACCGTAATCCTCAAGAATATTATGCGATGGGAAATCAGTATACAAAGGATTACCGCGTAAATGCCCAAGCTTTTATTGATATTACTCCCTTCAAAGATTTAACGTGGACAACGAAATTTGCGGTCAATTACGAAGACCAATATTATAAAATGCATCAAGTTCCTTATGATGCTTTTTTATTGCAGGAGCGTGATGCAGTAACAGGCGATTACAAGCGATCGACATTCGGACCTGATATAGTTGGGGTTACTGATCAATATGCCAAGACGTTGACTCCGACGATTTACTCTGTTTTAAACTATAATACACAGTTTGGTAGCGATCATAATTTTTCTGCATTAGCCGGTTATGAGCAGGTGTCTTACCGTACACAGAGTCTTCGTGGACGGAGAACATCCAGTGTTTATCCTGATTTGCAGGACATCACGGGGTATTTGCCGTCTGGCGAAACTTTATATTTCAGTCATCCACGGCTGCCGGGAGTAATCACACCAGCTGAATGGGCGTTACAGTCTGTGTTCGGTCGAGTAGGCTATAATTACAAAGAAAAATATTTTGTAGAGTCCAATCTTCGGTATGATGGAACTTCTAAGGTATCTCCAGAATATCGTTGGGGAGTATTCCCTTCGTTCTCTGGGGCATGGATGGCATCTAAGGAAGACTTTGTACAAGAGATAATGCCTTGGGCTTCTCAGTTGAAATTTCGTGCATCCTATGGTATTTTGGGTAATCAAGATATCGGAACCTATTTATACCAAAATAACTTAGATATCCGCGATATCTACTATTCCTTTGATAATGAGCAGTTGAGTTCCGGTGCAGTTGTGAATGTATTTCGTGACCAAAGTTTGCGTTGGGAGTCTACGAGCATATTTAACCTCGGGTTCGATTTTGCTTTGAAAAATAGATTGTTGGAAGTAAACTTCGATTGGTTTAATAAAACGGCTTATAATATCTTGGCGGAACAACCGGTGCCGGCAAGCTTAGGGTTAGGAAAGCCGACTACTAATGATGGGAAAATGCGTAATAAAGGAATTGAACTGGCGTTAGCGCATCATAACCGTATAGGTGAGGTGAGTTATAGTGTTAACGCAATGATATCTACTGCCCGTAATGAACTTTTACATATTCGCGTACCGAGTTATGGAACACGTATAAAAGAAGTGGGACAAGCTTATGACGCACATTACTTGTATGTATGGGACGGTATTTTCCAGGAAGAAGATGTGCTTCCTGGTGCTAACGTGCCTTCACACGAGCTAAACCCCAATCCACAAGCAGGTGATCTGAAAATGAAAGATGTCAATGGGGACGGTGTCGTAAATGCGAATGACCGTGTCGTCGTTGATGGAGCTTATCCGAAATATACATATTCTTTTGGAATGAACGTAGGGTACAAAAACTTTAATCTAAGCGCATTTTTCCAAGGCGTGAACGGGTTGAAAAATAGAGTGGAGAACTGGGGGATTGACCCGTTTATGCAGGGTACTGCACCGACGACGGAGTGGAGAAATGCCTGGACACCAGAAAACAGAAGTAATGAGCTTCCGGGAATATACGTGGCGGGCTACCAGGGCGTTGCCAATTACAAAGGGTCAACGTATTATTTGCGTGATGCGACCTATTTGCGTTTGAAAAATGTCATGCTTTCTTATGATGTACCATCGGATTGGATTCAATCTGCGAAGTTAAAAGGAGCGCAGGTGTATATATCTGCCGATAATCTCTTTACGATTACTGATTATAAAGGGTCCGATCCAGAACGTGCATCGACATCAGGAAATTACGCGCAATATCCACAAGCGAGAATCTTTAATATTGGAGCGAGTATCAGATTTTAAGTGCGACAAAGCATAAGATTTATTTAAAGGAATTTTTACCATGAAAGGTTTTAAAATATTAACATGCGCAGCGGCCGCCTCAATGATTTTGTTAGGAGGAAGCTGTAATAAGGATTTTTTAGACAGAAATCCAGAAAATAGTGTGTCCGGCGAAATTTTTTGGAAGAGCCAGACTGATGTAGAGACAGCATTGGCAGGTGTATATTACCGGCTACAAGAGAATTTTTTGGGATATGAAAGGGTCTACTTCGATGCCTTGACCGATAATGCTTTCCCAGACCCAGGCAACAATACCCAACCAAATTTGGGATCCATGACGATTGGAGCTATTTCTCCTGGATTAGGCGGAGTAATGGATAATTTGTATAGTACGCCTTATAAATTAATAGCGAGTGCGAATTATTTTTTAGACAATGTCGACAAAGCTAGTCTACCAGAGGAAACCGTCAATGTCTATAAAGCGGAAGTGCGCTTTCTCCGTGCCTTGGCATATTTTGATCTTGTACAATCTTTTGGAGGGGTAGTTGTTTATCGCAATTTCTTTTCTAAATTGGAAGATGCGCGCATTCCCCAGTCTTCTGAAGAGGAGGTATATGCCTTTATCCACGAAGATTTAGATTTTGCCATTGCCCATTTGCCAAAAGCGGTCTATACCGGTCATGCCGTCAAGGGCAGCGCCCAGGGAATCAAAGCGCGCGTGTATATGACACAGCAAAATTGGAGCGCAGCACGTACTTTACTAGCAGAAATTATTGCGGATAACAATTTTGGTTTGGCGGATAGTTACGAAGATCTTTTCACGACTACCGGACAAGCAAAAGCCTCGGTAAATCGGGAGATTATGTTCGCGACCCAATATCTGGCGCCAAATAGTGTGCACCGCCTGCGTCCAGGGGCTGGCGGATTAGATATTGAGCTAGGCTGGTATGCATTGATGCAACCCTACAAAAACTTAGTTGACGATTACGAAATGAAGGACGGGAAACGTCCTGCTGATTCCGATCTATACGATGCAGCTAAACCTTATGAAAACCGTGATCCACGACTGTATGCCACAGTAAGATTACCGGGCGACGTTTGGACAAATCCGAGTACGGGAGAAACAGGGCCGATTTACAATACCTATACCGGTTTCCATACCAAAAAATGGGTAGATTTGCGCCGTATACCGTTTACAGCCGCGACGGCATCCCAATCGGATCAGGATTATATCCATTTACGTTATGCGGATATTTTATTGATGTACGCAGAAGCCGTTAACGAATTGGATGGAGCGGTTAACACGGTATATGAGCAACTCGATTTGGTACGTGGAAGAACCACGGTAGGTCTGCCGGCCGTCGATCGCGCTGTATATAATACGAAAGAAAAACTTCGGGAGTATATTCGTCATGAACGGCGTATAGAGTTTGCTTTAGAAGGACACCGTTATAATGATCTAAAGCGTTGGAAAATAGCACATACCTTATTACCAACGTTGAAAAATCCTTCTGGTGTATCATACGTGTTTGAGGAGCACAATTATCGATTACCATTTAGTATTACGGAATTAGATAATAATCCACAACTCGATCAGAACATCGGATATATTAAATAAGCTTTATTCGGATAATACGAGAAATAATAATAATTTTAATACATGAACAGAGAGAAAATCCAACTGAAAGGGATTACATGGGGGCATACAAGAGGATTTGTGCCGATGGTTGCCACAGCGCAGCGTTATGAAGAGTTACACCCGGAAGTCGAAATCATTTGGACAAAGCGTTCCCTTCAAGAATTCGCAGACAAATCCGTAACGGATTTAGCTCGGGAATACGATTTGATGGTTATCGATCATCCCTGGACAGGACATGCCGCCGCAGAACGGATGGTTATTCCTTTTGATGATTTTTTGCCAGAAGCTTTTTTAGCCGATCAACGCGAAAATAGCGTAGGACAATCTTATGCGAGTTACAACTTCGAAGGCAAACAATGGGCGCTTCCGATAGATGCTGCAACGCCAGTGGCGGCAAGTCGACCAGATCTTTTACAGGAACTCGGTTTGGAGGTTCCGAGCACCTTTGAAGACCTTTTAGCCTTGGCAAAAAAAGGACGTGTTGGATTTTCTCTCATACCTATTGATGTATTAATGAGTTTTTACATGTTTTGTTGTTCATTGGGAGAATCACCCTGTCAACGAGACAATGAAGTTGTCAGCTCACAAACGGGCGTGACAGTATTAAAACTTTTTAAATCCCTTGCAGATCATATAGATCCACGATTTTACACAAAAAATCCGTTTAAGGTTTTTGAGGATATGACCCAACAAGACGAGATTGTTTATTGTCCATTTGCGTATGGATACTCCAATTATTCTAGACCGGGATACGCGAGAAAGTTGTTGCATTTTCATGATTTAGTGTCCATGGAAAAAGGAGGTACACCGCTTATTAGCACATTGGGAGGTGCGGGGCTCGCTATTTCGTCCCAAAGCAAGCATTTGGATGTCGCGGTGGATTATGCTCGTTTTGTGGCTTCAGCCGAAATACAACAAACATTATATGTGGAGACAGGAGGGCA
The DNA here is from genome assembly GCF_020687765.1 of Sphingobacterium sp. FBM7-1. GTDB lineage: Bacteria > Bacteroidota > Bacteroidia > Sphingobacteriales > Sphingobacteriaceae > Sphingobacterium. Next base: position 236,601 of record NZ_JAJEWJ010000002.1, read on the forward strand.
ACCGGGGCATTTAAAAGCTTGGGAAAACGAAAATGTTAATGCGGCTACAGCAAATTATTTTAAGAATACTTTGCCCACGTTGCAACGCGCTTACCTTCGTCCACGCTACGACGGACATCTTTATTTTCAAGACCACGCTGGCGATATCGTTGTAAATTATTTAAAAAATGGTGGGGATGAACTTGCGGTATTGGAAGAGCTTAATAAAATGTATCAGGAATCATTAGCATGGGAAAATGTCAATGGATAACAAGCCTTTAGATGGTTTATTGGTGTTGGAATTCTCGCAGTTTATGGCGGGACCAACTGCTGGTTTACGACTAGCCGATCTCGGTGCACGTGTAGTGAAAATCGAACGCCCGGGAAAAGGTGAAGGAGGAAGACAAATAGCCATTAAAAATATCTTTGTAGACGAAAGTAGTCTGGTTTTCCATACGATCAATCGAAACAAAGAATCCTACGCAGCAGATTTAAAAAATGCAGCGGATTTGGCAGATATCAAAGCATTAATCAAGAAAGCGGATGTGATCACCCACAATTTTCGTCCAGGAGTGATGGAAAAAATCGGTCTCGATTACGATAGCGTGAAAGCGCTTAACCCGAAGATTATTTACGCAGTGGTCACCGGTTATGGGAATGAAGGTCCTTGGGCAAAAAAACCTGGACAAGATTTATTAGTACAATCGTTATCAGGTCTTTCATGGCTTTCGGGAAGTAAGGGCGACGGTCCGGTTCCATTCGGTTTAGCGGTGATCGACATGTATTGTGCGACACACCTCACGCAGGGAATATTAGCAGCGTTGCTCAAACGTGCTCGCACACAGGAAAGCGTATTGGTGGAGGTGAGCCTTATGGAGTCGGCCTTAGATATGCAATTCGAGGTGCTCACAACCTACTTCAATGATGGTGGTAAGTTACCGCAACGATCAGCCGTGCGTGGTGGCGGACATGCGTATTTAAGTGCGCCATATGGATTGTATAATACCGAAGATGGTTATCTGGCGCTAGCGATGGGTGATTTACAAAAAATTGGAACTCTTATCGGCTTACCCGAAGATTGCTATCAGGATCCATCCACTTGGTTTTCGCAGCGCGATCAAATTATGGAAGAGCTTGGACTAGCGCTTCGCGCAAAATCAACCACAGAGTGGGTAGCGTTGTTAGATGCAGCAGGCATCTGGTGTGGCGCTGTACTTGATTATAAGTCCTTCCTTGGAGAGCAAGGGTTTGTACAAGCTGGAATGCTGCAAGAAATAGCTTTACAGGATGGCACGACTTTACAAACTACACGTAGCCCATTCGGGATCGACGGCCATTATCTGTACGTGGATAAGCCTGCGCCGAAAGCGGGCGAGGATAACGAAAAAATTATACACGATTATTTGAGACGTTAATATGTTGCCGTTAGCAGGTTATACAGTAATAGATTTCAGTCAATTTCTCTCAGGCCCTTTAACGAGTCTCCGTTTAGCAGATTTAGGTGCTCGAGTTATCAAAATAGAGAAGCCCGGCATAGGTGATATCTGCCGACAATTGTACACATCCGAGACGGTATTAAATGGGACATCTACGGTGTTCCACGCGATTAATAGAAATAAAGAAAGCATCGTTTTAGATATTAAAAATGATGCAGATCGTCGCGTTATCAGTGACTTAATTGCCAAGGCGGATGTAGTGATACATAATTTTCGTCCGGGCGTTATGGAACGTTTAGGGTTCGATTATGCGCATGTTCGAAATATAAACCCGACGGTTGTTTATGGCGAAATTTCCGGATATGGAAAAGAAGGAGTATGGGCTGGTCAACCCGGGCAAGATCTGCTATTGCAATCGCTTACAGGGATGACTTGGCTTAGTGGTAATGCCGATAATGGGCCAGTTCCAATGGGCTTATCAATTGTAGATATGTTTGCGGGAGGTAACTTGTGCAGTGCCATTTTAGCTTGTTTATATCGACGAGCCGTACAGGGCATAGGCGCACATGTGCATGTGAGCATGCTCGATTCGGCAGTAGACATACAGTTTGAAGCGGTAACGACCTATTTTCGAGACGGTCATTTATTGCCTCAGCGCAGTGAAGTAAGTAATGCGCATGCCTATTTGGCTGCTCCCTATGGGGTATATCGTACCGCAGATGGTTACCTCGCACTTGCAATGGGATCTATTCCCTATTTGAGTGAATTGTTAGCATGTCCTGCATTAGCAAATTTTGAAGATGGCGAACAAGCATTTCAAGAGCGTGACACGATTAAAAAAGTGCTGATGGAGCATTTAGTCACTAAACCAACTGGGCATTGGTTAAACATTCTGGAGGCGGCCGATATATGGTGTGCGGATGTGTTGGACTGGAATAGACTGACCGCGCATGACGGTTTTAAGGTATTGGAGATGGTGCAGGAAGTTAACATGGGGGATAATTTTGAATATAAAACCACCCGCTGCCCTATCCGTATTGACGGCGAGTTATTGAGCTCACGAAAAGGCTCACCAAAACTAGGTGAGCATACAGAAAAAATATTAGCAGAGTTGTATGAATAAATTAAGGTTTGCTGTCAGGAAGTTTGATCCCTTCGAACAAGCGTTGGAGAAATGCTGGTCGGCTTATCAACAGCTGTATCCTTCCAATGTAGAGATGGAGTTTGTCCCTCTGGATTTAGAACAGCTAACAGAAGCATTTTTCGAAAAACAGGGGCTGCAAAACGGCGATTGGGATATTGTGCATATCAATACCGATTGGATAGCACGGGCTTATGAGTCAAAAGGACTACGTGTTTTAAATGATCTCATCGCACAAAACCCACCAGAAGATTATGACCATGCTTGGCCAGACAGCCTTACAAACTTGCAGCAATTTGAGGACCGTATATACGGTCTTCCTTTTCATGACGGCCCAGAATGCTTGGTCGTGCGGAGAGATTTATTTGAGAATAAGGATGAGCAGACCCGTTTTCAGGAACTCCATGGAAAGCCATTAAAGGTTCCGACCACTTGGGAAGAGTTTCTGACCGTTGCCGATTTCTTTACCAGACCGGAAGAAAATCTATACGGGACTGTATTTGCCGGTTATCCAGATGGACATAACGCGGTGTTCGATTTTTGTATCCAGCTCTGGTCTCGCGGAGGAGAATTGACCGATGGAGATAAAGTCGTCCAATTGAACCAGCCCGTGGCAGCAGAAGCCTTGGATTTTTATCGCGCATTGTTTCAAAACCAATCTGGTCTGCATCCGCAGTCCGCAGCCTACGAATCTGTCCAAGCCGGGCAGGCTTTTGCCCGGGGAGAGGTCGCCATGATGGTTAATTGGTTTGGCTTTGCATCTTGGGCACAGATTGATGAAGGATCAGCTGTAAGGGGAAAAGTGGACATTGCTCCAATTCCTTCAAAACCTGGACAGATGTCTCCTTCATTAAATGTATATTGGTTATATGCTATCGCGCAGGGTAGCCAACATGCCGCATTAGCTTACGACTTTATCCGTTTTGCGGTAAGTAAAGAAAACGATAAACAACTAACATTAGCAGGAGGAGTGGGGTGTCGGTATTCGACATGGCAGGATGAAGAAATCAACCAATCCATTCCTTTCTACAACAAGCTCGCAGCTTTGCACGAGACAGCGCATACGTTGCCTAGATTGGCGAATTGGACACAGATTGCCCATATAATCGACGAAACGGTTACAAACGCCGTGCGAAGTAGCCAAAGCAGTCTGTCCTTATTAACCGAAGCACAAGAAAAAATAAACAAATGGATATGATCCCAATTGATTATAAAACGAAGTTACCCCAAGTTTCACTGCCCATTATTATTATTGGCGCAGGAGGAATTGTGAAAGATGCCCATCTACCGGCATACCGAAAAGCAGGGTTCAATGTACATGGTATTGTAAACCGTACGAAAAGCAGAGCGGAAGATTTAGCACAAGAATTTGGGATCCCAAATGTTTACGATAGCGTTTCAGAGGCAGTTGCACAAGCACCCGAAAATGCCGTATATGATATTACGATTATGCCGAATACGTTTATCGAAACGTTGGAAGCCCTACCAGACGGTGCCGCCGTGTTGATTCAAAAACCAATGGGAGATTATTATCCGGAAAGCCAAGCTATTTTGGAAGTCTGCCAACGGAAGAACTTAGTAGCGGCCATCAATTGTCAACTTCGTCAAGCACCTTTCGTTAATGCAGCACGTTGGCTTATTGAACAAGGATATATCGGTGAAGTATACGACATGGAGGTACGTGTAAATTTACATACACCATGGCAGCTTTTCCCACATGTAATGGTGCATCCCCGTTTAGAAATTTTGTATCATAGTGTCCATTATATCGATCTGATCCGCTCGTTTTTGGGGAATCCTCATTCGGTATATGCAAAGACATTGAAGCATCCCGCCAAAGAGCTATCGTCCAGCCGGACGACGCTTCTTTTTGATTACGGAGATACCTTGCATGCTGTTGTCAATACCAATCATGATCATGATTTCGGCCCGAAACACCAAGAAAGCTATATCAAATGGGAAGGGACGAAAGGCGCTATCAAAGCCACGATGGGGGTGCTCATGGACTATCCTCACGGCGTTCCCGATGTGTTTGAATATTGTATTAAGCCAACCGACGGAAGCGCTCCGCAGTGGGTGGAATTTCCGATCGAGGGCACGTGGTTTCCTGACGCTTTCATCGGAAGTATGGGAAGCTTAATGCGCTTTAAACTAGGTGAAATAAAAGTATTGCCCGCGGCGGTCGAAGACGTAATACATACGATGGCTGTCGTAGAAGCTGCTTATGAAAGCAGCGCGCGAGGTGGGCAGTCTATTCCTTATCATTCTTAACTTATTTATCAGATCATAATATGCATTTTGAATCTATTTTTTTTGAAGACTATATCTTACAAGATAAACGAACGACACTCGGGCGCACCATTACCGAAACCGATTTTGTCGTACACGCAGGGCATACCGGAGACTTTTTTCCACATCACATGGACGCCGAATGGTGTAAAACCCAACCCTTTGGCCAACGGATTGCCCACGGCACGATGATATTTTCGATCGGTATCGGCCTCACCGCTTCGGTGATCAATCCCGAAGCATTTTCAAAGGGTTACGATCGCCTACGGTTTGTGAAACCGGTGTTTATTGGCGATACCATACATGCAGAAGTGACTATCTCCGAAAAATCGGACGCAAAAAGACCGGAATTCGGAACCGTGGTTGAACACGTAGAAATTATTAATCAACATGGAGAAGTAGTTTTGGTAGCAGACCATATCTTGCTAGCGAAGCGCAAAAATATGGAAACCTAACCTATTCGACTTATGGAACTTGGTACACAAACAAACGCAAAACTTACAAATGGAGGGGGCAGAAACTATTTGCTCCCTTTCGTGCTTATCGTCAGCTTATTTTTTTTATGGGGGATGGCCCATAACCTAAACGGCGTTTTAATTCCTCACTTAAAGAAGGCCTGTCAGTTAGATAACAGCCAATCCGCCTTAGTAGACACGTCAATTTTTTTAGCCTATTTTATCATGGCGCTTCCGGCAGGTTATCTCTTGCGTAGATGGGGGTATAAATTGTCTATTATCATGGGATTGATCGCTTTTGCTATCGGAGCGTTCTTATTCATTCCCGCTGCGGATTACCGCATGTACGAGCTCTTTTTATTAGCGTTATTTATTATCGGATGTGGCCTGGCGGTATTGGAAACCGCTGCGAATCCTTATGCGGCTATTTTGGGTAAGCCAGAAGCGGCGACTCATCGGTTGAACTTGGCAGCGTCTTTCAATGGATTAGCAGCCATGGTCGCACCTATTGTAGGAACTGCTTTTATTTTATCTGGTAAATCGTATACAGACGTCGAACTTCAGGCAATGGCCGAAGCAGAGCGATTGGCTTATCTTACGGAAGAAGCAGCTTCCGTTAAAGCCCCGTATTTTGTACTCGGCTTTATATTGCTGCTTGTGGCGGTAGTTTTTATGTTTGTTAAACTTCCCGAAATAAAAGAAGCTGAAAATGAAACGGAGAAAAATGAGAAAACGAGCCTGTTTTCGGTACTTCGACATAAGCATCTTGCGTTCGCGGCAATTACACAGTTTTTCTATGTAGGCGCACAAGTGTGTGTAACGAGCTTTTTTATTCGGATGGCCCAACAAGGTGCCGGCGTCGACGAAAAAACGGCGGGTTACTATTTAGGCATCTATGGCTTACTGTTTATGGGAGGACGTTTTGTAGGAACATTTTTATTGCGTTACACGACTGCTGACCGTTTATTAGCGCTTTATGCATTGGTTTGTGGCGCATTGGCGGCGGTAGCGGTACTTGGGTCAGGGATGGTCGTATTATATGCTTTAGGTGGTTTAGGTTTCTTTATGTCCATCATGTTTCCTACTATCTTTTCGTTAGGAATTGCCGGTTTAGGAAAAGAGACCAAGCAAGCTTCATCTTGGCTAATCATGGCAATCGTCGGCGGCGCAATCTTCCCCTATATTACGGGTGGGATTATTGACTTAGCTGATGATAATACACAAATGGGATACGTGGTGCCATTTGTATGTTATATCGTCATTCTGTGGTTTGCCCGCAAAGGCTGTAAACCGGCTTCTACCACCTAGAGGCAACATAATATAATAGCTGGAGAAAATATTATAAGGTCTCCTTTGACATTTGGACTATGTTTGTAGTTGGCGCTATATAGTGTTGACTCAATTGTGTATGCGCTTTAACATCAAGCACTTTCTATTAATCATAACAGAAATAAGATGAATAAAATTATTTTAATTGTAGGTTGTATCCTCGCGGCTGCAACATCCTTCGCCCAACAAGCAAGTACTTGGATATGGTATCCGGGAGATTTCGAAGTTTGGTTGAGTAATGATATGCAAAACCGCAGAACGGAGCGAGGAACATTTTTTCCGCCTTTTTGGAAAATGGATAGCCATTATGTTCTCGTTGAGTTTAACAAACAGTTCGATTTACCCGAAGCAGACGAAATCACCATTTATGCAGAGGGGAAGTACAACGTTAAAGTAAACGGTAAAATGTTACCAGGTATGCCATCCAAGGTTAAGTTGGATAAGGGCAAGCAACAGATTAATATTAAAGTATATAACCAAGCTCATGTGCCGGCGCTATATGTTACCGGCAAGTATGTGCAGACTGGTAAAGAGTGGTTGGCCACGTTTGAAGATAAAGAATGGATTGATGAAACAGGAAAAGCTTCGGATGCCTCCGGTACGACTTATGTTAAAGTAGGCTATTGGAATATGGACAATCCCAATGAAAAACCGTCCCAATTCAGACTACCTACCCGCCCAGAACACGCTGTAAGTAAAACCGCACATGATAAAGGCTTTTTAGTAGATTTTGGGAAGAATACGTTTGGTTTTCTCACGTTGCATAAATTACAGGGAGAAGGAAACTTAGCGATTTACTACGGCGAGTCGAAAGAAGAAGCCTTGGCAACAGAAACCTGTGAAACCTTGGATTTTCTAGATGTCTCAACATCTTCGGCCCAAGACAGTACCCTGGAACTTTCCAAAGCTTTTCGCTATGTATACATAGAGCCTACTGGAAATGTCCAATTTGACGAAGTGTCGATGCAATATGAGTATTTGCCGGTAGAAGATCGTGGAACCTTCCGCAGCTCGGACGAAGAATTAAATAATATTTGGGAAGTTGCTAAATATACGATGGAATTAACGTCCCGGGAATTTTATATCGACGGTATTAAACGAGACCGTTGGATCTGGAGTGGCGACGCTTACCAATCGTATGCGATGAACTACTATCTTGGCTTTGATTCTGAAACCGTGAAGCGTACCATTTTGGCGTTGCGCGGTAAAGAGCCCACCATTACGCATATCAATACCATTATGGACTATACGTTCTATTGGTTCTTGAGTATATATGACTACTATCATTATACGGGAGACAAAGAATTTATTGAGTCTGTTTACCCCCGCATGCAGACACTGATGGAGTTTTGTTTGAACAGACGAAATAAGGATGGATTAATGGAAGGTTTGGCCGGAGATTGGGTTTTTATTGATTGGGCAGAAGGATTAAGCAAGCAAGGAGAAGTGAGCTTTGAGCAGCTCTTGTTGTGCCGTAGTCTAGAAACCATGGCTCTTTGTGCAGACTTACTCAACATTCCAGAAGATCAAAGCTTTTATGCAAAAGAAGCGGCAGACCTAAAGCGAAAGTTTTTCCAGTTCTACTGGAATGATCAAAAGCAAGCGTTCGTCCATAGTCGTATTGACGGCAAGCAAACAGATGAAGTAACCCGTTACACAAATATGTTTGCGATCTTTTTTGACTACTTATCTTCTGATCAAAAGCAAGGCGTTAAAGAAAACGTCCTATTGAACGATGACGTCAAAAAAATCATGACACCCTATATGCGCTATTATGAATTGGAAGCCCTTTGTGCATTAGGCGAAAAAGATTATGTGATGAACCAGATTAAAAGCTACTGGGGAGGTATGTTAAAATTAGGGGCAACAACTTTTTGGGAAGAATATAACCCAGAGAAAAAAGGTGCAGAACACTATACCATGTATGGCCGAGAGTTTGGTAAAAGCCTTTGCCACTCCTGGGGAGCAAGTCCGATTTATTTGTTAGGTAAATATTATTTAGGCGTAGAACCCACTGCTGCAGGTTATGAGACATACACCGTTGAGCCTTATTTAGCTTCACAGGAATGGATGGAAGGGAAAGTTCCAACGCCGGAAGGCGAGATTGATCTTTTCGTATCCAAAAAGAAAATAAAAGTAAAATCACCAATCGGTACGGGCACCTTGAAAATCAAAAGTAAATCTTTACCGCGTACCAACCATGGAACGATAAAACAGGTAACGAAAGGCATTTATACACTAGAAATAGAAAAAGAAATTCAGTATGAGGTTGAATACGCTGGGTAATATGTGGTTAAAAAAATCAGCTGTTATCTTTAGTCTGTGGGTCGGCTTGTCGTCCATATCGGTGTATGGGCAGACAGTCGACGGAAAACCGGCGGTTATTCCGCCGATACCCGACGGTAAAATTGCTACGGCATGGGAGGATCCCACCATAACGGCAATCAATAGAGAGCCTGCACGCGCGACCGCTTATTCCTATGCGTCCGTCGAAGAAGCACTTAAGAACGATCGCGAAGCCAACAAACGCCTGCTGCTGCTAAATGGACAATGGGATTTTAACTTTGTCATGAAGCCCGCGGATGCACCAAAGGATTTTCATTTAAAAGAAGTGACCGGCTGGGATAAGATTGAAGTTCCTTCGAACTGGGAGATGAAAGGATATGATATTCCTATTTATCGCTCTGCCGTATATCCTTTTTTACCCATTGATCCACCACGGATACCACAAGATTATAATGCGGTAGGTTCTTATCAACGTACATTTGATCTACCGTCGGATTGGCAGGGAATGAATGTAACCCTTCATTTTGGTGCTGTCTCGTCGGCTTACCATCTTTGGATAAATGATCAATACGTTGGCTATGCAGAGGATTCTCATTTGCCATCCGAGTTTAACGCGACACCCTATTTGAAAGCTGGGAAGAACCGCATTTCGGTACAGGTTATTCGTTGGAGTGATGCCTCTTATCTAGAAGATCAAGATCATTGGCGCATGAGCGGTATACATCGAGACGTTTTCCTCATGGCCGAACCTAGCGTCCGGATCGCCGATTTCCATTGGCAAGCCACCTTAGACGCTGCTTACGAAGATGTTAAATTTTCGTTGCGGCCGCGTATTGATAATTTCTCAGGCGATAGTATCAACGGATTTGTCGTAAAAGCGCAGTTATACGATGAAAATAATAACCCTATCCTGCCTCAGGAACTGAGACGGGATGCCGGAGAGATTTTTGACGAGATATATCCACGATTAGATAATGTGAAATTCGGGTTGTTGGAAACCAACATTACCAATCCAAAAAAATGGTCGGCGGAAGATCCGAATCTTTATCGGTTGGTGGTTACCTTGTATAACAAACAAGGAAAGTTATTGGAAGCGAAAAGCTGTAATGTGGGCTTCCGCAGCATAGAAATTTCCAAAGAAACAGGGGCTTTTTTAATCAACGGAAAGTCTACGAAACTCTATGGTGTTAACCGCCATGATCATCATCCCGAACGTGGAAAAGCATTGACGCGGGCCGATATGGAAGCTGATATCCGGCAGATTAAACAATTTAATTTTAATGCGATCCGCACATCACACTATCCAAACGATCCATACATCTATGAACTGTGTGATCGTTATGGTATAATGGTGATGGACGAAGCGAATTTGGAAACCCATGGGCTAGGCGGGAAATTAATGAACGATCCAGCTTGGATCGCCGCACATATGGAACGTATTACCCGATTGGTGGAGCGAGACAAAAATCATCCGTCCGTTGTGATCTGGTCTCTAGGAAATGAGTCGGGCCGCGGTCCTACCACGGCAGCTATGGCTGCTTGGGTACATGATTTTGATATCACTCGTCCGTTGCATTATGAGCCGGCAATGGGTAGCCATCAATTACCGGGCTATATAGACCCATCCGATCCGAGATACCCGAAATCCAACGCGCACGCGTATCGTTTACAAAATATTCAAGATCAGTACTATGTTGATATGGTGTCCCGTTTCTATCCGGGAATTTTTACACCACAGCTGTTGTTGGATCAGGATAATGGTGACAATAGACCGATTCTTTTTGTAGAATATTCTCATTCCATGGGAAATTCTACCGGTAACATGAAAGATTTTTGGGATATTTTTCGCTCTCACCCTCGCCTAATCGGTGGTTTTATCTGGGATTATAAAGATCAAGCGCTTGTTCGGCAAGATTCGATTTATGGTAAAGTATTAGCTTACGGAGGAGACTTTGGTGAAAAAATTCATAATGGAGCCTTTAGTCTCAACGGTATTGTAGATGCTTGGAATCGGCCCAAAGCTGCGATGTACGATAATAAACGAATCTATCAACCAGCAGAAGTAACACTTCTGGATGCAACGAAAGCACGCGTTAAGATCAAAAATCGTGCGGTAGAAACCAACCTCGATTTTTACCAGCCCGTCATGATTGTTCGGGAGAATGGAGAAATACTTCGAGAAGTAATGTTGGATGCCATCGAACTTGCACCGGGAGATTCGACCGAAATTGATCTATTGTCCGCTATTCCGATAAAAGCAAAAAAAGGAAAAGAATACCAGTTGGATATACAATTCCGGTTGAAGCAAGCAACATTATGGGCTTCCAAAGATTTTGTGGTTTCGTCCTCTCAAGTACGTTGGCACGAGCTAGGGAGTATCATGAAACCTATAAAAGCACAGGGGAAGTCGTTGAAAGTTGATGAGGCTGCAGGCGACTATCATATTAAAGGGGCCGCTTTCGAAGCTGTTTTTGACAAAACCTCTGGAGCTTTGAGCCAGCTTGTTTACCAAGGACAGGAAGTGATCTCGGGAGACCTGCTACCTAATTTTGTTCGTCCAGCTACCGAAAATGATCGCCGGGGATGGAAACCAGACAGAAAACTAAAATACTGGTATGGCGATACCAAACTGACTGATATGAGTCTGCGCCAAGAAGGAGCAGAAGTGCATATCGAATCTGCTTATACATTGTCTGGTGATTCCGCACAGGTAGTTGTTCGTTATACGGTGAAGCCGCAAGGTATTGTTTCGGTAAGTTATGATTTACAAGTGAAGCCAGGATTACCTAATATTCCTAAAGTAGGTTTGCAGATGGGAATTCATCCTAGTTTCGAAAGCATTGCATATTATGGCCTCGGCGAAATGGAAAGCTACCCCGATCGTGCTTACGGGTTCGACTTAGGCGTATATACGATGGATATCGATACGTTTATGGAGCCATACTTAGTACCTCAAGAGAACGGTAACCGCATGGATGTACGTTGGTTCAGGCTGCAAAATAAGAACAAGAGAGGGCTTCTTGTCGTAGGAGATCAGCCACTGTACACGAGTGCATGGCCATTTTCACAAAAAGCCATCGAAGAAGGCAAGCACTGGTTTAAATTGGAGAAAGAAGATGAAATCACGTTGAATATCGATTTTAAACAGATGGGCGTAGGTGGGAATGATAGCTGGACAGACGTGTCGGCTCCTTTAGAGAAATATCAGGTACCCGCGGAAAACTATCATTATTCGTTCCATTTAATACCGATGGACGAAAAATCAGATGTGCAACAGTATATACGTTAGTGATGAGATTGAGAATTTATATTAGTATTGGGATTTTGTTAAGCTGGTGTATGAGCCAAGCGCAGATAAAAGGCATTCCGTCCCATATTGTTCCATTTGCCGCGGATTCTTACGAAAACGCAAAGCCGTGGGTGGTTTGGTATTTTATGCATGCCAGCTATTCGAAAGAGGGCATTACCGCCGACCTAAAAGCCATGGCTGAGCATAATATTGCGGGGGCATACTTTACGCCGATAAAGGCTCAAACAGATCCACCTTTATTTGATCCGCCAGCAGAAACATTAACGCCGGAATGGTGGGAGATGTTTCGGCATTTGGTAGCAGAGGCTAAGAAATATGGTATACAGATCGCCATGTTTCCGAACGACGGTTTTGCAACAGCCGGAGGACCATGGATCACTCCGGAGAAATCGATGCAAAAAGTGGTGTATGCGGATACAACCATCGTTTTAAACCGCAAAAGCAAGGTTCGTGTGGCGTTACCGCAACCGGAAAAGTTATACGATTATTACGAGGATATTCAGCTGTTTGCCATACCAGTCGCCCAAGCATATAGACGTAGCGACGAAGCATCCCCGAAGGTGACTAGCAGTTACGACGAGGACGTACAGCGTTTAGCGACAAAAGATAACAAAGAGCGTTTTGCTACCTCACAGGCAGGTTGGATCCAATATGCATTCGATCAGCCTTTTCCGGCCAATGCATTAAAAGTAGACCGGCGGACGAATAACTATGGTTCGAGCAGGTTAAAAATATTAGTGAGCGACGATGGCGAAAATTTTGAGGAGCTTACCCAGTTGACTTCCCCCCGGACGGGCTGGCTGGATTGGGATAACGGCGTAACACACACAATTCCTTATACCGTAGCTAAATACTATCGTTTCGTTTTCGATCCGGCTAACTTTGAACCAGGAGCAGAAGATTTAGATGCCGCAAAATGGAAACCATCCATCAATATTATAGGCCTTACGTTGTTCGAAGAACCCCGTATCCATCAATTTGAAGGGAAAACCGGCGAAATTTGGCGCGTTTCTGAGCCTACTAATAAAGCAGACCTGAAAGAAGGTTATATGCTAAATAGCAAAAATATTATTCGGTTACCCGCATCCACCATCCAAGGAGAAAATTTAGTGACAGAATTGCCAAAAGGTACGTGGAAAATCCTGCGAGTCGGACATACGACTACTGGCCATAAAAATGAAACCGCAGGAGCAGGCAAAGGCTTGGAGTGTGATAAATTAAACGCAGAAACAGTAGCCTTCCAATTCGAGCAATGGTTTGGAAAAGCCTATGAAATGGTGGGGCGTGAGTTGGCAAAAGATGTCTTGACCGTTTATCATATTGATTCTTGGGAGTCTGGAAGTCAAAACTGGACAAAACGAATGCCGCAGGAATTTAAAGCCAGAAGAGGATATGATCTTACGCCGTATCTTCCGGTATTGGCGGGATATATAGTGAATAGCGTGGAAGAATCCGAAGGCTTCTTACATGACTTTCGTGAAACGATCGGCGAATTATTGCAGGATCAAGGTTTCCAAACACTCCGTCGGAAATCAGACGAATATGGCGTAGAATTCACTGCAGAGATGACCGCTCCGATCATGTTAGGGGACGGTATGCAGCATTTCGGTTGGACGGATAGACCGATGGGCGAATTCTGGTTCCGCAGCCCATCACATGATAAACCGAATGATATTTTAGACGCGGTTTCTGGTGGACATATCTACGGCAAGAACAACATCATGGCGGAGGCGTTTACGCAGATCCGTATGGAATGGGATGAACATCCTCGCCTCTTAAAATCCCTGCAAGACCGAAACTTTGCATTAGGAATTAATAGCTTGGTGTATCATGTGTACGTACATAATCCGTGGATGGATCGTAAACCAGGGATGACCCTAGATGGTATAGGGCTTTATTTCCAACGCGACCAAACCTGGTGGAAACCGGGGAAAGCCTGGGTAGATTACGCTATCCGTGCACAGCAATTGCTACAGCATGGTAAGCCAGTACGCGATATCGCGGTCTTCAGCGGCGAAGAAATGCCCAGACGTTCCATCCTGCCGGATCGCTTAGCAGAAACATTGCCCGGGATAATAGGAACCGCGCGCGTTGAGCGGACGGATTCATTGAAACATAATGAAGGATGGCCCACGCAGCGCATCGCGAGCGTGACGACAAGTGCCAATATGTATAACCCTGCCGATTGGGTGGATCCCCTTCGCGGATATGCTTATGACTCTTTTAATCCCGACGTATTACTGCGTCAGGCAAAAGTCGAGAATGGCGCTGTCGTTTTTTCCGATCACATAGCCTATCGTTTGTTAGTTGTACCGGGTAAACATGCCTTAAATCCCACGCCTACTTATTTTTCGCTAGATGTTTTGCAAAAGTTTGTAGACTTAGTTGAGCAGGGGGCAACCGTCTTATTTAAAGAAAAGCCAACTACCGTACATGGCATCGTTTCTAAGCAAGACTCCATTGCTTTTAACGGATTGGTGAATAAGCTTTTTCACAACATGGAAGCTAACAACAGCCTACAGCATAAGTCAGTCGGTAAAGGACACGTGTATTTGGGAACCTATCAAGAAGACAGTTTTAGTGCATTGGGCATAGAAGAAGATGTTATCATTGCGAACAAAAATAATACATCCATTTCGTGGAACCATCGGAGCTTTAAAGGCGGAAGCAGTTATTTTGTGGCCAACAAAGATAGTATTCACCGTGAAGTAACTTTTTCTTTCCGTACCACAGCAGCGCATACTTACCTGTATGATGTTTTGCAAGATAGACTATTACCAATCGATGTCCTCCAGCAGCATAATCGAACAGAATTGACCTTGTCTTTTGCGCCATTTCAATCGTTCTTTGTGTTATTTAGTGAGGAAGCCGCCGAAATATCGGAATGGTCTGTGACTAAAACAGTGCCAGTTGAAGGGAATTGGACCGTACAGCTAGACGAGGTAGCACATCAGCCGATAAAGCAAAAGCTGCCAGATTTCTGGACAACATCAACCGTCGATGATGTTCGTTATCACTCCGGCTCCGGGACCTACACACTCGCCTTTAATCAACCTGCGAAAGTACAAGAGGAGCGCGTTATGTTGCAACTAGAGCGCGTAGAAAGCATGGCGGAGATTATATTAAATGGCGAATTTGTAGGCGTAATATGGGCAGATCCATTGGAAATCGACGTCACGAAACATTTGAAACGTGGCAAAAATAAATTGGAAATAAAAGTTTACAATACCTGGGGCAACCGTTTCGGATACGAAAATAGTAACGAGTCTGCAGAGAAGCGCGTTCAGACGATAGCGACTCCGAAATACCTGAAAGAACTTCAACCAGCGGGATTGCATGGAAATGTTTACTTAAAATGGTACCAAAAAAAGTAAAGTACAGATGAAAACGAAAAACAACATATTGTTATGGGCGTTGTCCGCGCTATTTGCGGGAAACGTGACAGCGCAGGACAAAGCGATAACCAACACGAGTGAGAGTCCATTTGCGAAGCAGCGGGCAGTAAATATGGAAGATGTTTCCTGGACGAAGGGTTTTTGGGCCGAGCGTACCGAAACTTGTTACGACCATATGGTACCACATCTTTGGGAAGTATATACGCGAGCAGATATTAGCCATGCCTATCGCAATTTTGAGATTGCTGCCGGTCTACACGAAGGCGAGCACAAAGGGCCCTCTTTTCACGATGGAGATTTCTACAAAACATTGGAAGCGGTATGTGCATTGTATGCGCAGACGAAAGATGCAAAATTACTTCAAATGATTGATGAAGTGATTCCAGTTATCGCAAAATCCCAGCGTGCGGATGGCTATATCTATACCAAAGCAACGATAGACCAACGTAATTCTGGAGAAAATATCGAATTTCAGGATCGATTAAGTTTCGAAGCGTATAACATCGGTCACTTGATGACGGCCGGCTGTATACATTACCGGGTCACCGGAAACAAAAGCCTCCTAGATATTGCCGTAAAAGCAGCCGACTATCTATATGGATTCTATAAAAAATCAAATCCAACCTTAGCTAGAAACGCCATCTGCCCGTCCCACTACATGGGGACCATTGAACTCTACCGGACGACAAAAAATCCAAAATATCTAGAATTGGCGCAACACCTCATTGATATCAAAGGAGAGATCGAGGATGGTACAGACGATAACCAGGATCGAATTCCATTTCGCCAACAAAACAAAGCCATGGGGCATGCCGTAAGAGCGAGTTACCTGTACGCTGGTGTTACCGATCTTGTCACGGAAATACAGGATACCACCTTAAGCAATCGTCTTTTTGCCATTTGGGATGATGTAGTAAAGCATAAGATGTATATTACAGGAGGATTAGGTTCATTATATGACGGAACATCACCTGACGGTACGTCATATGATCCTTCGGATGTGCAGAAAATACACCAAGCCTTTGGAAGAGATTACCAATTACCGAATTTAACTGCGCATAACGAAACCTGTGCCAATATTGGAAATATGTTATGGAATTGGCGTATGGCCACATTGACCGGTGATGCGAAATACATTGACGTACTTGAGTTGGCGCTTTACAATAGTGTGTTGTCAGGGATCAGTCTAGATGGGGATAAATTTTTATACACGAATCCATTGAGTTATTCGTCCAATTTACCCTTCCAACAACGTTGGTCTAAAAAACGAGTGCCTTACATTTCTCTTTCTAATTGCTGTCCACCCAACGTCGTGCGTACTATTGCCGAGGTGAACAGCTACGCCTATAGCGTTTCGGATGACGCCGTATGGGTGAATCTATTTGGAGGAAACGTACTGGACACCAAGTATAAAGGACAACATATAAAAATTAAGCAGGAATCTAACTATCCTTGGGATGGCGATGCTTCATTTGTGATCGAAGAAATTCCAGCGGATTACGTACTTAAACTGCGCATACCAGGATGGGCGGCAGACGCTGAAATTACCAGAAATAACAAAAAAGTAGCATTTCAAACAGAAAAGGGATATGCCATCTTAGCGGGAAATCTAAAAAAGGGCGATCGCATAAGTCTACGTTTACCGATGTCGGTAACCTTTATGGAGGCTAATCCATTAGTTGAAGAAGCACGCAACCAGGTAGCTGTAATGCGTGGTCCAGTAGTCTATTGCTTAGAGAAAGAAGACATTCCTGCAAATGTGGATCTTTTCGATCTTAAAATTAACGCTATGGATACCTTTAAACCGGTACAGGAATCCATTTTAGGACAATCCATCGTATTTCTGCAAGGAAATGCATATACCGATAATACAGAAGAATGGAACACCTTATACCGTAAAGTTGCTGTCGATGAGCAGCAAACTGTACCGGTACGCCTTGTTCCCTATTTTGCGTGGGGTAACCGGACGTTTGGCGATATGGCAGTTTGGCTACCCCGAAAAAAATAAGAAAAGATTGTTAGCATATGAGGTATTTAGTTATTGCCCTTCTATTATGTACATGTCTCGTTCTGCAGGCTGAGATACGTCTTTCTTCTATCTTTACCGACGGCATGGTTCTACAACAGCAGCAGTCTGTCCCCCTGTGGGGACGGGCGGAGAGTGGTGCATCCGTGCAGATAACAACTTCTTGGGATCAACGAAGCTATGATGTTAAAGCTAATAAGGCCGGCGTTTGGCGCGTTTTCGTACAGACACCGGTAGCAGGCGGTCCGTACCGTATCCAGTTCACGGAAGAGAAAACCATCGTATTAGAGGATGTGCTGATAGGGGAGGTGTGGTTGTGTTCCGGGCAATCGAATATGGAGATGCCCTTAAAGGGATATCCCGGTCAGCCGATTATCGGCAGTACAGAAGCTATTTTGACGTCTCGAGATGAACAACTACGCATCTACACCGTTCCACGTAACCCTTTATTGAAGCCTGCAGAAGACAGTAAGCCCTCTAGCTGGAAAAAAGCGAATCCGCAGGATGTCGCAAATTTTAGTGCGACAGCTTACTTTTTTGGACGCAGACTGCGGCAGGTACTGGACGTTCCCGTTGGACTAATCCACAGCAGTTATGGCGGATCGAACATCGAAGCTTGGATGGAAGCGGCTTGGTTAGCCGATATAGAAGGCGTAGAGATCCCACAAGAAGAGGAAGGTCTTAAGAATAAAAACCGGCAGCCCACGATGCTGTATAATGGTATGATCCATCCATTGATCGGTTATGGGATTAAAGGGATCATCTGGTATCAGGGAGAATCTAATTATGAAACTTCGGATCGATACGAGATTCTGTTTCCGAGAATGGTAGAAAAATATCGGACACTATGGCAAGACGACACTATGCCTTTTTATTTCACACAGATTGCGCCATTTGATTACGCGTCTCTACCACCCTATTACGTTGGTGGGAAGTACAATTCGGCTTTTATACGGGATGCACAGCGTAAATCGCTCGCGAACATTCCCCATTCGGGGATGGCCGTGACGATGGACCTCGGTGAAAAAAACTGTATTCATCCTGCTCGTAAACAAGAAGGTGGTGAACGCCTAGCGCTACTAGCACTTGGAGATACCTATGGCATAGGCGGATTGAATCATCGGAGTCCCGTTTACAAAAGTATGAGCGTGCAAGATGGTGCAGCAATCGTGGAATTTGATGATGCCCCACTTGGCTTAACATCCTTTGGGCAAGCCATACAAACATTTGAAATAGCGGACGAAAGTAAAGTATTTCATCCTGCACAGGCCCTCATACGCGGTAAAACCGTGGTGCTGTCATCTCCCCATGTTACAAAGCCAGTTGCCGTACGCTATGCTTTTAAAGATTTTGTACACGGAGACTTGTTTGGCGTTAACGGACTTCCCGTAAGTTCCTTCCGTACAGATGATTGGTGATTTTTTCTTTTTTCCCGCAAAAAAGAAACAAAAAACTCGTCACTTCGGATATTTGACAGGTAGGGATAGTACTAAGGATGAGTTTGTTCAGTCGTCAAATATCCGGAGGTGACTTGAGGTGTTAACTAGGGATAGTACAATGTGCAATGTCTGACAAATAGAGCGTAAACACGAAAAAAGAAACAAAACCGAACAAAGTGAGCTCCTGGATACTAGAATAAACAGGGAGATGATGCATAGGCGTAAATAAACGCGATCAATATTGCCTCACCGTTATGCGGGTTAAAACGACCTTGCGCTTTTTTGCGCCCATTTTTATGAAGGCTATTCCGTTAAAAACAAAATTTGTTTGAAGCGAAGCAAGTTTATTTTGTTTAGGAATAGACGAATAAAAACAGCAAAAACGTGCACAGTCTTGATTTTTTTGCTTCGTTTTTTTATCAAGAAAAAAATGAAGGGAGTACAATGTGTGATGTCTGACAAATAGAGCGAACAGACGCAAAAAAATGAAATAAAAATGAATAGATTAGCTTATAGTGCTATAGTATTATTGATCGGCTGTGTGCAGCTTAGCAATAAGCTCCGTGCACAGGAATTCAAGTGGGAAGATTATTATATCACCTGGGATAAACAAAGTAAACACTCGGGAGAATCCATGCCATTAGGAGGTGGAGATATTGGCCTGAATGTGTGGGTAGAAGAAGGTGATGTTTTATTTTATTTAGGTAAATCCGGCGCTTTTGATGAGAATAATACCCTTCTCAAACTTGGACGCGTTCGGTTACAACTTTTTCCAAACCCATTTGAAGGCACCGTGTTCAAACAGCAATTGCTGCCAGACAAAGGGCAAGTGGTGATTTCGGGGAAACATAACGGTGTACAAGCAAAATTGACACTGTGGGTGGATGTAGAACATCCTAATATTTATGTCGATGTCGAGGCGAATAAAAAGATAACGGTCGAAGCCGCCTATGAGAATTGGCGGCATAAAGAACGCTTTCCGAAAAAAAGAGAGAACAATGCGAACTCTTGGAAATGGGCGCCTCCACATGAAATCGTCACAAAAAGAGATAGCGTGTATGCGCATGATAATCAAGTTACGTTCTTTCACCAAAATACCGATAGTACGGTTTTCGATATCGTCGTTCGGCAACAGGGTATGGAAGCGGTCAAAGACTCACTCTACAACCCCTTGCTAGATTTGATATCTGGAGGAATGATGTATGGCCAGCATTTTCATTTTAAAGAAGAACGGTCGGGTACCTACATGGACACCGACTATAGCGCTTGGGTGTTGAAAAGCAAAAAGCCGGAAACAAAGCACGAATTACAGATCGCATTGCATGTCGCCGGACCCGCCACGGTGGCTCAGTGGAAACAAGAAATAGCCGCATTGTCTGCTACACGGGCATCACGGGCAAAGATTAAAAATAGAAATCTTGCTTGGTGGCGTAATTTTTGGGACCGAAGCTATATCCGCATACAACCTGCGCAGCCCGCGGAAGCGCATGAAGGTTGGCAGGTCGGACGTAATTACCAGCTTTTCCGTTTTATGCTTGCCGCAAATGCGTATGGCGATTATCCGACAAAATTCAATGGAGGACTATTTACCTACGATCCGTCGACTATCGACAGCGCCATGACTTTTACACCCGACTTCCGAAACTGGGGAGGAGGGACGCATACGGCGCAAAATCAACGTTTGGTGTACTGGCCAATGCTGAAAAGCGGCGATTTTGATATGATGCCCGCACAATTTAAGTTTTATCAGCGTATTCAAAAAAATGCAGAATGGCGGTCTAAGGTTTATTGGAACCACGACGGTGCTAGCTTTACCGAACAATTAGAGAATTTTGGGTTACCAAATCCGGCCGAATACAATTGGAAGCGTCCTGACACCCATGATAAAGGGCTGCAGTATAACGCTTGGCTGGAGCATCAATGGGATACAGTGCTTGAATTTTGCATGATGATGTTGGAAACAAAAAATTATGCCGGAGCAGATATCCGACCATATATTCCTTTTATAGAAAGTTGTCTGCGCTTTTTCGACGAACACTATTCATACCAAGCCAAGCAACTCGGTAGTAAAATTTTAGACCAGAATGGGCACTTAATTTTTTATCCAGGATCTTCTGCGGAAACCTATAAAATGGCATACAATGCGTCTACCACAGTAGCCGCTCTACAAGTAGTAACTGCTCGATTGTTAGCACTCTCTACCGACGAGGTGGATGATCGTTTACGCAGCTATTTGGAAGAATTTCAGCAAAAAATACCGCCCTTACCGGTTCGTGAGTTGGACGGAAAAAAAATGTTGGCACCAGCGGAAATATGGTCTCGCCTCAACAATACCGAAGCGCCCCAATTATATGGCGTTTATCCGTGGGGAATTTACGGCGTTGGTCGCCCGGATATAGAACTTGCGCTCAACACCTTTCATTATGACCCTGATGTACTAAAATTTAGAAGCCATGTGGGGTGGAAACAAGATAATATTTTCGCCGCTCGGTTAGGACTGACGGAAGAGGCCCAAAAGTTTACGACCCTCAAACTAAAAAATGCAGATCGTCGCTTTCCGACATTTTGGGGTCCCGGTTTTGATTGGGTTCCGGATCATAACTGGGGAGGTTCAGGGATGATCGGCCTACAAGAAATGTTGCTGCAGGCAGTGGATGATAAGCTCTATCTATTTCCCGCTTGGCCTAAAGCTTGGGATGTAGATTTTAAGCTCCATGCTCCGCAACAAACAACCGTCGAAGGCCGATTACGTGACGGGAAAATAATTGATCTACAGGTCTTTCCAAAAGAGCGGGAAAAAGATGTCGTGAACCTCCTTGAGAAGGGGACATGACAGGACATAACAGTTTTTTAGGATATTCGTATTACCTTACGCCGTCAAAGCCGATAAGGAGGCAAATTTTATATAAATAATCGATATTATTTAAAACATAATTTATGAATGCATTAGCAGGAGTTCTTTTCCACTTTATCGGTGGTTTTGCATCAGGAAGTTTTTACGTTCCTTACAAAAAAGTAAAAGATTGGTCTTGGGAGGCCATGTGGATTTTAGGAGGCCTTTTCTCTTGGATTATCGTGCCGCCAATCGCTGCGTGGTTAACAATTCCCAATTTTTGGGATATCCTTACGGAGGCAGGTGCTTCTACCCTAGGATACACCTTTTTGTTTGGTTTGTTGTGGGGAATCGGCGGGCTTACCTACGGTCTAGGTGTAAGGTATCTCGGCGTGTCGCTAGGAAGTAGCGTTATGTTGGGCTTAAGTATGGTGTTTGGGTCATTAATGCCCGCCATCTATTATTTCTTCAATCAAGCGCCCGGCAAGCAAGGAATAGATTATTTCTTCACCACCAATGCTGGTATTTGCGTGATGATTGGACTAGCTGTATGCGTTATTGGGATTTACCTTTGCGGACGGGCCGGTTTCTTAAAAGAGAAAAGCCTGTCGTCGCTTTCTACAGAAGCTAAATCAGACTACAATTTTGGCGTCGGCATTGTCGTTGCCATTGTATCAGGTGTGTTAAGTGCCTGTTTTAACTTTGGCATTGAAGCCGGGAAACCTATGGCGGAGGTGGCCAATGACCTTTGGAAAGCAGCAAATCCCAATCAAGGGGAATTTTTGTATCAGAATAATGTAACCTATATCGTGATTTTATGGGGTGGATTTGCGACCAACTTTATTTGGTGTCTTTATCTCCTGTTAAAAAACAGAACATTTTCTGACTACCGTAAAGCGAGTGCTCCTTTAAGCAAGAACCTGCTATTGTGTGCGGTTGCGGGGACAACTTGGTACTTGCAGTTCTTTTTCTACGGGATGGGCGAAAGCCGTTTAGGCAACGGAGCCAGCTCTTGGATTCTCCACATGGCATTTATTATTTTAATAGCCAATGTTTGGGGGGTGATCCTCAAAGAATGGAAAGGCGTCAATAAATCGACTTATGCGGCAATTATTTCGGGAATCGTGATTATCATGTTATCCATTGGCATCGTCGGATTTGCAAAAACTTTAGAATAAAATTAGCATAAAAAAATAACATCAAAATTTTACAGCCGTGAAAGAATACAAACATGTAAACTATCTATGGGACGAGCAGAAAGCAGCAGCACTAGCAGGAGACGAAGTTGCATTATTGCTTTATCGCTCTAACCTTTTAGGGTCAGATTTAAGAATTACAAACTACGGCGGTGGTAATACATCGTGTAAGACAATGGACAAAGATCCGTTGACGGGTGAAGAAGTGGAGGTCATGTGGATTAAGGGCTCTGGTGGCGATATCGGTACATTGAAGAAATCTGGATTGGCTGCATTATACGTAGAACGTTTACGGAATCTAGAAAACGTATACCGTGGAATTGAGCATGAAGACGAAATGGTCGAGTTGTTTAACCATTGTATCTTTGATTTGAATTCCAAAGCGCCTTCTATTGATACGCCATTGCATGGATTTCTTCCATTCAAACATATCGACCATTTGCATCCTGATGCAGCGATAGCAATTGCTGCTGCGAAAGATGGAAAAAAGATCACACAAGAACTTTTTAACGGGACTATCGGGTGGGTAGAATGGCAAAAGCCAGGTTTCGACTTGGGATTGCAATTAAGAGCCTGTTTAGAAGAAAATCCAGGTATTCGTGGGATCATGTTGGGTTCTCATGGTTTGTTTACCTGGGGAGACACCGCATACGAAAGCTACGTGAATTCCTTGGATGTTATCGAAGCTTGTGCGGAATATTTGGCACAGAATTTCGGAAAAACGAGACCGGTTTTTGGCGGTCAAAAGATAGAAAGTTTACCTGCTGACGCAAGGAAAGAGCAAGCCGCTCAAATCGCACCGATTTTAAGAGGTTTCTGTTCGAGTGAACGTCATATGATCGGACATTTTACCGATGATGAGAAAGTTTTGGAATACATCAACTCGAACGATTTGGAGCGCTTAGCACCCCTCGGTACAAGCTGTCCAGATCACTTCTTACGCACCAAAATCCAGCCGCTTATTCTAAACTTAGATAAAGACGCTGACTTGAGCGATGTAGAAGCTGTAAAGAAACAGTTAGAACCACTTTTTGAAGACTACAGAGCGATGTATACGGAGTATTACGAGACGTGTAAGCATCCAAATAGTCCGGCGATACGCGATAGAAATCCAGTAATCATCCTGTTCCCAGGTGTGGGTATGTTTGCTTTTGCGAAAGATAAGCAAACTGCGCGGGTTGCTGCTGAATTTTATATCAACGCGATCAATGTCATGAAAGGATCGGAAGCTGTCAGCGAATATACTTCCCTTCCAAGACAAGAGGCATTTAATATCGAGTATTGGTTGTTAGAAGAAGCGAAGCTTCAGCGTATGCCAAAACCTAAATCCCTATCTGGTAAAATCGCATTAGTAACCGGAAGTGCTGGTGGAATTGGTAAAGCAATTGCAAAGAAATTTGTGCAAGAAGGCGCAGTAGTTGTTTTGAATGACTTAAATGCAGAACGTCTTGCGGGTGCAGAGCAGGAGTTTATCGAACAATTTGGTAAAGATTCAGTTTCTACAGCACTATTAGACGTAACCAATCAGGAACAAATCGAAGAGGCGTTCAAAAAAGCCGCATTAGCTTTTGGTGGTGTGGATATCATTGTAAATAATGCCGGCTTATCGATTTCTAAATCCATAGAAGATCATACCCAAAAAGACTGGGATTTATTATATGACGTATTGGTGAAAGGCCAGTTCTTGGTTACACAGGGCGCTACCAACGTATTGAAAGCACAAAATATCGGTGGTGACGTGGTGAACATTGTCAGTAAAAACGCGTTAGTAAGTGGTCCGAATAATGCGGGTTACGGTAGTGCAAAGGCAGCACAACTTCATCTTAGCCGCTTGAACGCAGCGGAATTGGGAGCAGCGAGGATTCGTGTAAACGTCGTGAATCCAGATGCGGTTATCTCCGATAGTAATATTTGGGCTGGCGGATGGGCCGAAGGCCGTGCAAAAGCTTACGGTATCACCGTAGAAGAGTTACCAGCATATTATGCTAAACGTACCTTGTTAAATGAAATTATTTTACCAGATGATATCGCAAACGCGTGTTTTGCTTTTGTCGGAGGCGGTCTAAATAAGTCAACGGGTAACGTACTTAACGTGGATGGCGGTGTCGCCATGGCATTCGTTCGGTAATTTTAGTAGTAAAAAAATAAAAACATGAAGTTAGACAATCAAGTAATAGAACAACATAACCAGCAGTTAACGGAGAAGCACCAGCGTGCTTTCTCCTATACCGCTGAGAATATCCCAAACGTAGAAGCGATATTGGGAAAATTGCAGGCGTTCAACATTGCTATCCCAAGTTGGGCACTAGGTACCGGCGGCACGCGTTTTGGTCGTTTTTCGGGCAAGGGTGAGCCAGGCACATTAGAGCAAAAGATTGAAGATGTTGGCTTGCTACATGCGTTGAACCGCTCGAGCGGCGCTATTTCTCTCCACATTCCTTGGGACATTCCGAAAGATGCCGAGAAAATTAAAGAACTCGCGGCTTCCTACGGCTTGGCTTTTGATGCGGTTAACTCCAATACATTTCAAGATCAGCCAGGCCAAGAGCATAGTTACAAATTCGGTTCGCTACAACACGTAGATCCAAAAGTGCGCAAACAAGCGGTTGATCATAATATCGAAGTGATTAAGCAAGGTGTCGCATTGGGATCTAAATCGTTGACCGTTTGGTTAGCCGACGGTTCTTCATTCCCGGGGCAGCTTAACTTCCGCGAGGCATTTCAAAACACCTTGGAAAGTTTGAAAGAAATCTATAATCATTTACCGGAAGACTGGAAAATGTTTGTGGAGTATAAAGCGTTTGAACCGAATTTTTATTCGACAACGATTGCTGATTGGGGACAATCCCTATTATTGGCAAGTAAGTTGGGCGATAAAGCGTACACATTGGTCGATTTAGGCCATCACTTACCGAATGCGAATATCGAACAGATCGTTTCGTTGTTACTTATGGAAGGAAAGCTAGGTGGCTTCCACTTCAATGATAGCAAATATGCAGACGATGATTTAACAGCTGGCGCTATTAAGCCCTATCAGTTATTCCTTATTTTTAGCGAGCTGGTAGACGGTATGGATGCACGTGGAATTGACCACGCTAGCGGACTAGGTTGGATGATCGATGCATCGCATAACCTGAAAGATCCGTTGGTAGATTTATTACAGTCGGTTGAAGCCATCAAGATTGCTTATGCGCAAGCACTCCTTGTAGACCGTAAAGCGTTGAAAGAAGCACAGCAACAAAACGACGTGGTACGTGCACAGGAAATTCTACAAGACGCTTTCCGCACGGATGTACGTCCGTTAGTGGCCGAAGCACGTAAACGTGCGGGTGGTGCTTTAAATCCAGTTGGCCTGTTTAACGAGTCGAATCTTCGGGATAAACTGGTTGCAGAGCGGGGTAACAATACCATAGCTACAGGATTGTAGTCGCCTATCACATTTCGATTTACAACTGATCCGCCGAAAGGCGGATCAACTTTAGTTAATTTTAAAAAATTTAAAATGCGTACACCTGTTGTCGCTATTTTCGATGTAGGGAAGACGAACAAAAAGCTGTTTTTGTTTGATGAGCGTTACAACATTGTTTTTGAGCGCTCCGCGAGATTTTTAGAGACGGTAGACGAAGATGGAGACCCATGTGAAAATCTGGAAAGTTTACGGCTCTCCGTATTTGACTCCCTTCATGAAGTTTTTCGTTTGGGCGAGTTTGATATCAAAGCAATCAATTTTACTTCTTACGGTGCCAGTTTTGTCTATCTAGACGAGAGCGGGCGGCCATTGACGCCGTTGTACAATTATCTCAAAACCTACCCTAAAGCGTTAGAGGATCAACTGTACCATAATTATGGCGGGGTAGAGGAGTTTTCTTTAAAAACAGCATCGCCTGCATTAGGTAGTTTAAATTCAGGCCTGCAGGTTTACCGTCTACAACAGGAAAAACCTGAGGTATACGAAAAGATGAAATATGCCGTACATCTGCCACAATACCTCAGTTTTCTGGTATCTGGGCAGATATATTCGGATATGACCAGTATCGGTTGCCACACGGCACTGTGGGATTTTGAGAAGAACGATTACCATCAATGGGTAAAAGATACGGGGATCGCACAAAAGTTAGCTCCCGTCGTGAAGGGAGAAGAAGTGTTCTCCGCTGCTTTTCCAGGGAGTACCTATAAAGTAGGCGTCGGATTACATGACAGCTCGTCGGCGCTCATTCCGTATCTGCTCAACTTCCACGAACCTTTTATTTTGATTTCTACCGGTACCTGGTGTATTTCATTGAATCCGTTCAACGATGATGAGTTAACGAAAGAACAACTGGAGAAAGACTGTCTGTTTTATATGACATATGCCGGCACACCCGTAAAGGCATCCCGATTGTTCGCAGGGTACGAGCACGACGTGCAAACAAAACGTATCGCGGAACATTTCCATGTTCCTACAGGTCGATTTAAACAGATTGAAATCGACTGGGATTTAATAGATAAGCTGACTGCAGGCAGAGAAATCCCCACAGAACTAGCCGCATTTGGGCAGGTGGATCTGCAGGAATTCACGGACTATGTGGAGGCTTACCACGCGTTTATGATCTATCTTGTCGCAGCGCAGGTAGCATCTACCCGATTGATTTTAGCAGAAAAACGAATTCAGCGGATTTTTGTGGATGGTGGTTTTAGCAAGAACAATATCTTTATGAACCTGCTTGCAAAAACATTTGGCAATATTGAGATCTATGCCGCATCCATGGCACAAGCTACGGCGATCGGTGCAGCATTAGTTATACACGATCAGTGGAATAGACAATCCGTTCCGAGTGATATTATCGAACTACGCTACTACAGGGCGTAGCCAATAGCTTTTATTATACAGTGTTTATTTTTAGGGCGTGTAGACGTAAAGTCTGCACGCTTTTTTTAGGTATGACCTTCCGAGACATCTGATGAACAGACCTGTTTGTTTTTAGCATAAGCACTCGGAGAACAGCCAAATTTTGTTTTAAATGTCTTCCTAAAATATTCCGGATCGTTGAAGCCAACCATATACGCTACTTCGTTGATCTGGAATTTATTGTCTTGGAGTAATTGTTGTGCGCGTTTTAGACGGATCTCCTTCACGAGATCATTCATCGTATACCCCGTGAGGGCTTTCATTTTTCGATAAAGCTGTGCCCTGCTCAGCCCAATCGCCTTACACACATCTTCGATCTTTAAATCAGAGTCTTGAATATGGCGCTCAATATAAGCTAATACCTTTTGTAATAGGGCTTCATCGGGTGATTGCGATGTTATTTTAGACGGTTCAATCGCAATAACCTGCTGTTTGAATTTCTCCTGTATATGGAATCGGGTTAGGAGCTGGTTTCGTACCTTTAAAGCCAAGACAGGAAGATGGAAAGGTTTGACCATGTAATCATCGGCCCCAGTTTCTAACCCTTCTACCTCATATTCTACCCAAGTTCGCGCGGTAAGGAGAATCACCGGAATATGCCGCAGTAAAACATCAGACTTTACCTGACGGGTAAATGATATTCCGTCGATTTTAGGCATCATTACGTCACTGATAATCAAGTCCGGTACATGCTTGCTTGCAAGAAGCAATCCTTGCTCACCGTTCGGTGCTTCTAATATATCATAGTCAGGCCGAAAGAATTGAGCCAAATATCCGCGCATTTGATCGTTGTCTTCCACGAGGAGTAACGTGCATCTACGTGAAAGCGCGGGCAGCCTTTCTGCGGCATCGTTTGATGGAGCCGCCGTGGAGGCAGATACCAGAGACTCGGGCGACTCATCCGCTAGGTCGGTTCCGCGGGTATCTAATGCGGTATCCTGCTCGATGGGCAATAGGACACGAAACAGTGTTAACTTGTTCCGTTTAGTGTGCGGACGGCTTTCCGCTGTCAGCTTTCCGCCATGCATCTCTATTAGCGCTTTACTATAACTCAGCCCAAGTCCGGTCCCACCCGGAACAGTCGATTGGCCTTGTAAAAAGGGTTTAAAAATACGTTCGAGGTCCTCGGGAGATATACCTCTTCCGTTGTCTATCACATCAATTTCCAATTTTTTATCCCGTTGTTGTACCCGCACTTTAACCATGCCGCCGTCCGTAAACTTGATGGCATTGGAAAGTAAGTTGTAGAGCACTTTTTCCATCTTATCCGCATCTAGTGTCGCGTATATTTCTGGTTTTGATGCGGCGACTTTCAACCGGACTTTCTTTTGGCGTGCTTGTTGTGAAAACGAGTCAACCACTTTTTGAACCAGTGAAATAAGCTCTGTTTTCTCGAGATGGAGTTCTTCATTTCCCGTTTCGAAACGGCGTATATCCAATAATTGGTTTACCGTTTTTAGGAGATGCTGACCGTTCATTTCCATGGTTTGGAGCTGCTCCTGTATCCGAAAATCCTGTTTTCCCCATCCCTTTAGCTGCTCAATCGGAGAGAGAATTAACGTAAGGGGAGTTTTAATTTCGTGAGAAATATTAGTGAAAAATTGCACCTTATTTTCGTGTAATTCCCGCTCCTTCTCGCGCAGAATCGCTTCGTAATTAAGCTTCGATTTCAGTTTAGTGTAGCGGATCAAATAATAATAAAATGCACATAACATAAGTAAGAAAACCGCCGTATAAATTGTGTAAGCGCCCGAACTCGCCCACCACGCTGGGGCTACGGACACCGATAGTTCTGCCGGGTCTGTCGTCCATACGCCATCACTGTTCGATGCTTTTACTTTAAAGGTATATTCCCCGGGCTCTAGGTTAGAATAACTCGCCACACGTTTGTGAGCATCCACGTAAATCCAATCTTGATCGAACCCCTCCAGCATATAAGCATATTGATTGCCAGCAGGGTTCACGAAGTGTAGCGCCGCGAATTCAATACTAATGCTTTTATCTTCATGGGTAAGATCAATGGAAGAACTCAAATATAGCGGACGTTGCAGTACCTTCCTTCCGTTGATCTCTTGGTTTACCTCGACCGGCTGATTCAGGATGCGCAGTTCGGTAAGAACAACTTTAGGCGGCACGTTATTGGTGCGTATGCTGTCCGGACAAAAATAATTTATCCCCTTATTCCCTCCGAAATAGAGACGATTTTTTTCAACACTTTTATAGACGGCTCCATCGGCAAACTCGTTACTTTGCAGACCATCTTGTTTGGAGAAGGTACGGATGTCCAGATTTTTTTTGTCTATGCGGGAGATGCCTTGTTTATGGCTGATCCACATAAAACCATTATTATCCTCCGTAATGCCGGCTATGGTTCCTTTCGGCCAAAGATTGCCGAGCAAAGAGAGCTGTTTGACTTGTTTAGACTGCGGGTAATAGCAATCAACGCCGTTGCCTGTACCTATCCATATCCGGTTTTCGCGGTCTTCAAATATGCTATAAATACGGTCATCACTTAAAGCAGTAGCGCCCGAGCTGTCATGATTTAAAGTGCGGAGGAGGGTGAGTTGGCCAGCGGCGTTTTCCTTAAAAATGAAGATGCCGCCGCCTTCCGTCCCGGCCCAAATTTGTCCCTTGCTATCGATAAAGATGGTCCACACATGTTGTTCGGTCAGCACGGCGCTCAGGTCGAAGGTTTCGATTTTATGGTTGTGTCGGTTAAACTTGGAGATGCCATTCCAAGTAGCCAACCATATGTCACCATCCGCATCTTCTACCATACCATATACGCCCGTATTTAAAGCGGAGGAATCGTCGTCCATACGTTCGATTTTCTCTTGACGAGGATTATACCGATCCAGACCATTCTGACTTCCAATCCAGATATAGCCCTCGGAGTCGCAAAAAACTTTCTTGATATAGTTGCTTTGGATGGAGTTTTCCGACGAAGGCTTATGTTGAAAATGTTGATATTGCCCGTTTTTCCGAATGAGTGTTACCCCCTTACTGCGGGTGCCGACCCAGAGATTACCATCATTGTCCTCTGAAATGGAGCGGACGATGTTCTCAATGAGGGAATTTTCACGATCGGGATAATGGTGGAGATAATGAAATGGACTGGCGTCTAGATAGCTGCGGTTGATACCATTGCTATATGTGCCGAGCCAGATCACTTGTTGATCGTCCAAGAAAATATCACTAACATAGGCGTCGTTGATAGACCACGGATTCCCAGCATCGATCGTATATGTCTTCTGTTTTCCAGTCGGGAGGTGTGTTTCCACTAAAGTTGTCGAAAGATTATCCAGATGCCAGCGGGTCTGTTGATAGCTGAAGTTTACTTGCAGGCGATGGTTACGTCTGTTTATTTTATCTTTTAGTTCTGGTGGACAATCTAATATCGGTAGGCGATCAAAGTCGTCCGTCTCATAATTGTATCGACACAGCCATTCCTCATCGAAGGTAGAAATCCATAAATTACCCTTATAATCCGACAGCACGTTATGTATGCGGTTATTGATCAGGCTCCTTGGATTGTTTGCTTCGTAACGATAAACACGTATATTATAGCCATCATACCGGCAAAGTCCAGACCAAGTGCCAAACCACATAAATCCATGTTTATCTTTTGCAATACCATGTATGGTACTTTGAGGTAAACCATCTTCCGAGGTAATGTGGTCAAACTTAAGTTGTAGAAATTGGCTGTAACTATACAAACCTATACTCATCCATAAGATAAGAACACTTATGCGGGTCATTGCGGTACGTAAGGTTAGCCTAGCCTTTAACATAAAATCTAAAGTACAAAAAAAGGTTTATAAAGCCATTCTGTCCGATCCGGAAGTTTCTGCTGACCGCTGTTTTTTATGCTGTGCGGTGATTTGAGACGTTTTTACAGGGAATTTGAGACGATTTTACTGCCTAGGGTATGCTGTCGAGGATAGCTTTGTAAAACGCTACATATTATAAGAGATAAATTAATTGGATTTGTTGACCAACCTTAAATTATAGTAACATGGAAACGTTGTATATTTCATCACGAGCACGGGGTACGATTAACGCAGCATTAATCAAGATCATCAAGATTAATGATTTTTCGGCCACGCCGAAATATGTGCAAGTAGCCGATGCCATTGTGGAAGCAATTAAGCAGAAAGTTGTTGAAGTTGGAGACGCCCTTCCATCCATTAATGATTTGAGTTATCAATTGCAGATTGCGCGTGATACCGTGGAAAAAGCCTATCGCAAACTGCGTAAAGAAGAAATCATAAAATCATCACCCGGGAAAGGTTACTTTGTAGCCCGGGAACAAACCTTTCACTTGCGAATAGCGGTATTTCTAAACAAATTAAGCTCCCATAAAAAAATTGTTTACGACGCGCTGGCAAGTAAATTGGGTAGCGATGCCGCTATCGATCTTTTTGTGTATAATAGCGATATTACCCAATTACGTACGCTGTTGCAAAATCTATCTCAACCCTATAACCATTATGTAGTTTTTCCCTATTTTAAAGAAGGAAGAGAGAAAGCGGCAGAAGTATTGTCCACTATTCCGGCAGATAAGTTGTTGTTGTTAGGACGCGATGTAGAGGGAGTTACAGGCAATTTCCCGATAGTTTGCGAAAATCACGAGAAAGATATTTATGACGCTTTAGAGTCCATCCGGGAGCAGCTTTCCAAATATAGTATGCTCAAGCTGATATTTCCAGATAATAGCGACTATCCGAAAGCCATCATCAAAGGTTTTTACCGATTCTGCCAAGATTATGCATTCGATCATCTTTTGATCGGAAATCTACAGGAAGAGCACATAGAAAGCGATAGTTGCTATATCAATTTGGCTGAAGACGATCTTTTTCAGCTCTTGGATAAGGTGAATAACCGGGGGCTTGAAATCGGGAAGGACATCGGCATTATTTCGTATAATGAAACGCCGCTCAAAAAATTTATTTTAAATGGTATTACAACCATTTCAACCGATTTTCGGTTGATGGGAGAATACGCCGCCACCAGTATTTTAGACGGCCTTAAAAGTCGTTTAGAAGTGCCGTTCTATACCGTGTTACGCGCCTCGGTTTAGACCTATACACAACTGTGCAAGCAGCTGACAGGATGCCGCAGGATGCAAAATGTAATTTTGTTTAGTAGTTTCGTCTTACTTTTAAAGACAATGAATTTAACCTATGTTTTCACTTAAAAAAAACACCTTTATCGCTTGTATCATACTGTTATGCGTTACCTTCCACGGTTATGCGCAATCGGTAAAAGAAATACAATATCTATCCGGAATCGATAATGAACAGACGGTAGATTGGGATTTTTGGGTAACCGGAGGTAGAAAAGCCGGTGCCTGGTCAAAGATTGCTGTTCCCAGCCATTGGGAACAACAAGGCTTTGGGAATTATAATTACGGACGTGATTACGTTACCTATGGCAAGAACTTTCGGTTTCACGACGAAAAAGGAATTTACCGCCATACCTTTGCCGTGCCAGCAAGTTGGAAGGATAAAAAAGTCTCCATCGTTTTCGAAGGATCGATGACAGATACCGAGGTTAAGATAAACGGGAAATTGGCAGGAGACATCCATCAAGGGTCATTCTATCGGTTTAAGTACGATATCACCGATAAGGTTAATTTCGGCAGCGAAAATAAACTGGAAGTGACGGTATCCAAGATGTCAGAAGACAACACCGTGAATAATGCGGAGCGTCTTGCGGATTACTGGATCTTTGGGGGTATATACCGTCCGGTTTATTTAGAAGCGACTCCTCAACAACACATAACCTGGACAGCGATCGATGCCAAGGCAGACGGTTCCTTCCGAAGCAATGTTTATGTAGAAAATATCCAAAAAAATACGACGTTACGGGTAGACCTGAAAGATGTCGAGGGGCGTGTCGTAGGAACAAAAACCGTTGATCTGCAACCCGCAGACTCGGTGAAACTCGTAGAACTAGCTGTCAAACAACCAAACTTATGGACCGCCGAAACACCCCATCTTTACCGTGCGACATTTACCTTACTGAACAAAGACGGTGCGCAATACCAAACCAACGAACGTTTTGGATTTCGTACGGTCGAGGTACGTCAGGGAGACGGCATATATGTCAACGGCGTGAAAGTGAAAATGAAAGGTGTGAACCGCCATGTTTGGTGGCCGGAGACTGGCCGGTCTGTTAACCGCCGACTGGATCTTAGTGATGTGAAGCTTATCAAAGAAATGAACATGAATGCCGTGCGCTGTTCACATTATCCGCCGGATAAATCGTTTCTCGAGTATTGCGACTCTTTGGGGCTTTATGTGCTCGATGAACTCGCCGGATGGCAAAAGGCGTACGGTACACCCGTCGGTAAGAAGCTTGTCAAAGAGATGGTGATGCGGGACGCTAACCATCCCTCCATTATACTCTGGACCAACGGTAACGAAGGTGGTCATAACAAAGAGTTAGTGGAAGAATATGCCAAGTATGATTTATCTGCTCGCACAGTAATCCACGCACACCATCGCCCAGGAAATGCTATTAATGGTATAGACGGTAATCATTACGAGGATTATTACTCCACCCAAAAAATATTGGAAGGTCCAAATATTTACATGACGACCGAATTTCTGCATGCACAGGATGATGGCGGTGCAGCGGCCGGGCTAGCAGACATCTGGGAGCTGCATTGGGAAGCGAAACTAGGCGGCGGTGGTTTCATTTGGAATTTTGCGGACGAAGGGATCGTACGGACAGATTTCAACGGTACAATCGATGTTAATCGGGTAAATGCACCTGATGGTATTTTAGGGCCTTACCGCCAAAAAGAGGGAAGTTTCTTTGCCATCAAAGAAATTTTTTCACCCGTCCATATCAAGATGAAGAAGCTGCCACCCGATTTCGAGGGCAGTATTGCTGTAGAAAACCGCTATCACCATACCGACCTTTCTGCTTGTACTTTTGCCTATAAATTGGTGCGGTACCAACCACCCTATGCAGATGCGAAGGGCATATCAGAACAAAAAGACTATAGCATAGTGACGCCAGCGATCAAGCCGACAGAAAAAGGCTCCTTAAAGCTCGATTTGCCGAGCGATTGGAAAGCTTATGACGCACTTTTGTTAACAGCTACAGATCCGCACGGTGAAGAAATCTATACATGGTCGTGGCGCGTACGTGATCATGCAGCGATTACACAAGATATCTTACCGATTAAAACGGCAACCGCCGTCGAATTTTCGGAAGATAGCGCACATTACGTGTTGAAGGCCAACGGCATTTCTGCATTCATTGCAAAAGAAACAGGTTTGTTGGCCGATTTAGCAAACGATTATAGCATGAAGCTTGCTTTTGGAAACGGTCCGATATTGATCGACGGGAACTATACGTTGAAAGATGTAACCACCCGTTCCGACGGCGACAACAAAGTGGTGGAATTTGTCTTCGACGGCCAACTGGATTATATTCGTTGGACGATGCGGCCGGACGGATGGCTCCAACTCGATTATCGTTATGCGATGGAGGGCGCGCGGCCATACGCTGGTGTCAGCTTTAATTTTCCGGAAAACTACATCATTTCCGCCAAATGGTTGGGGAACGGACCGTATCGTGTATGGAAAAATCGTCTACAGGGCGTTACGCTGAACACTTGGGAGAATATGTATAACGATTCACATGCAGGCATTGGGCCATGGGAGTTTCCAGAGTTCAAAGGATACTTTTCAGATGTAAGCTGGGTACAATTTAATACGACACAAGGTAAGTTTCTCGTCGCTACGGATCAGGAAGACATGTATCTGCGTTTATTTGAGTTTTATGGGGTTTCGGGTCCGCAACATTATCCTAAGTTACCCGAAGGCGATATCTCGTTCCTCGATGCTATCCCAGCAATCGGCACCAAACTAGCGATGGGGATCAATACCAGACCCCAAGTTAACGGTCCAGCCGGTGAAATGACGATATTAGATAAACCGGTTTCGCGAACACTCTATTTTTATTTCGGTACACCGCGCGGTGAAAAAGAAAACACACAGTTTGTGATGCCCAAAGAGAATATTCTCACCGATTAAAAAGAGCATGCAAACTTTTAAAGGACTCTTTTAGTTTTGTTAAGTTGGGTTGGTCAACGTTTAGCGTTGACCAACTTTTTTAAATAGACTTTTGACGTTCAAAGTCTAATAAAGAAATTAATATTGCAACAGTAGCGTTGTTTTGCCAAGGAATAATTCGATTAATGCCTCCATGATTGTTTATTGCAGTAAACAATTTTGATTGTACGGTAAACATGGATAACGAAGTTGGTCACTTCTGAAATATAAGCGAACGTGGACTATCTGAATGTAACCTTTTGTGATTTTCGGCGGTCTGATGCCGATGGGGCAATTTTGTGACAAAAATAGGGGTTCCCCGAAAAAAAATTGTCACAAAATTGCCCCATGAGATGGTCTTTTTTTTTGCCTTTTCGTTCTCTAAAACAATGTTTAAACGGTTTTAAAGCTGCTTTTTTTGGAAAATTAGCGAGTTGTAATGCGAAAGCACAAACGCATTACAATGGAAAAAAATACTCCTACAATAGAAAGAAGTACGGCTCTTTTTTGGGGAAGATGCGATACAATTTCTTTTTATACTGTTTTGGTGGAAATTTTTAGTGTTTGTTTTTCTTTTTGTAGGGATATTGTCTTGTAAAGGATAGTTTCTATGTGGCATCTTATCGCTAGGTAGGTTATTAATAGGGGTATTTTCCTATATAGTAAAGGTACTACGCCAAATCATCAGCGTAGTAAACAAAAAAGTATAGATACTATTCCGTAGAGTAAGGATACGTCGCAAAAAAATAAGATTCCTTTTTTGGCTAATACTGATCTCATAGAGCATGATACCACTATAATTGGGCATGATACTGCTATAGTAGGGCGTGATACCGCTCGTTTTTCTGTATGTAAAGCTAGTAAACTGAAAAAGATCGTTTCGGTATGGCAAAACTCCAGAGCCATCGTGATCACTTTTCTGTATGTCTGTGCCACGGAAAGTAACCATAACAAAGTTTTTACACAATACGAAGAAAGAAATAGAAAGGCTTTTCCTCCAAAAATAGTCCATTAAACATACATTTTCTGGGGGAGTACAGGACACTACAGGTTGCCTGTCCTATCAATTGTTAATAGTTTAGAGCTATAAAACAAGTGCATAAATTAAGCTAGCAAGCTGCAGAAGCGCAGAAGACCTGTTTAAGCCAAACAATAAATAAAAATAGATGAATCGTAAAATCTTTATAATTGCCCTTTTAATGATCGCTGTTGGTGCAGCGAACACTGTTAGATCGCAAGATCGTTTCCCGGATGGCACACCTGTATCCGATTGGTTTAAGAAAGTGGAGCCGACCCGGATCGAAACGCTAGGCAAAGCCTATCGGATCACCGATTTTGGTGTAGTAGCAGACAGTACCATACTCCAAACCGAAAAAATTCAGGCCGTTATCGATCAAGCACACCAAGGCGGTGGCGGTGTCATCATTATACCGAAAGGTACGTTCCTCAGCGGTTCCCTGTTCTTTAAACCGAAAACACATTTGCATCTGGAAGAAGGCGGAGTACTCAAAGGCAGCGACGACATCAGCCATTTTGAGCTGTTAGAAACCCGCATGGAGGGGCAAACGCTCAAATATTTTGCCGCTTTAGTAAATGCCGATAAGGTGGATGGCTTTACGGTATCGGGTAAAGGAACTTTAGATGGAAATGGACTGCGCTATTGGAAAGCATTTTGGTTACGTCGCGGGTTTAATCCAGACTGTACCAATATGGACGAAATGCGTCCCCGCATCCTGTATGTTTCCAACAGTAAGGATGTTCAGGTATCGGGCATACATTTAAAGAATTCACCATTTTGGACATCCCACTACTATCGTTGTGAGAACTTAAAATTGGTCGATCTGCGTATCACGGCCCCGGAAAAGCCCGTCAAGGCACCGAGTTCTGATGCGGTAGATTTAGATAACTGCCATAACGTATTAATCAAAAATTGCTACATGTCAGTCAACGATGACGCGATCGCCTTGAAAGGCGGAAAGGGTCCGACGGCAGATAAAGATCCGAATAATGGCCCTAATTACAATATTATCATTGAAGACTGTACGTTCGGTTTTTGTCATAGTACGCTTACCTGCGGTAGTGAGTCGATCCATAGCTATAATGTAATTTATCGGAACAACACCCTAGATGGTGCTAAACGGATGCTGCAACTTAAAATGCGTCCCGATACCCCGCAGGAATATGAAAATATTCTGATCGAAAACGTGAAAGGCACCGCCGATATTATGTTATTTATCCGTCCGTGGACACAGTTTTTCGATCTAAAAGGAGAAGAAGGAATTAAGCTTTCGTATGCGCGGAATATCACCCTGCGCAATATTGAACTCGAGTGTAACGTGCTATTTGATGTAAGCAACTCGAATCAATATGAGTTGTCCGACTTCACGTTCGAGAATATGAAAATCAAAGCGAAAAGACCCCACATCAACCAAGATTTTATCACGAACTTCACCTTGAAGAACGTCATGGTGAACGGCAAAGAAGTATTGCAAAAACAGCGATAAAAAACGAGATGAAGAACGCAAATATACGTACAGGTTACGCCACCAAGGTGCTCAAAGGAGTATTTATAGCAGCATGTGTGCTGCTTATATCGGTACCGCTTTCGGCACAGCGCCGCATGGAGTACTTGGATCGCGGGATGGTAGGTATCAAGACCTCGCATAACAGCGTCTTCATCAGTTGGCGTCTACGTGCCACAGATCACGAGAGCGAAGCTTTTCACCTTTATCGGCAATACGGAGGTGCGGAAAAAATACGGCTTACAGACGAACCGTTGCGCAAAGGAACAAACTTTGAAGATACACAGGTCGATCTAACCCAAGATGTAAACTATACCTTAGTGAGTCTGCAAAACGAGCAGGAAAACGTGGAAGCCCAGCTTAATTTAGCCCAGCATAGCCCGGTAAGACCGTATTTAGAGATTCCATTACGGACGCCACCCGGTTATACACCTGGGGATGCTTCCGTAGGCGATCTGGATGGGGATGGTGCTTATGAAATTATTATACACCAAACCGGTAAGGGACACGATAATGCGCATAACGGTATCACGAGCGAGCCAATTTTTCAGGCATATAAATTAGATGGTACTTTTCTCTGGGAAATTAATCTTGGAAAAAATATTCGGGAAGGCGCCCACTATACTCAATTCATGGTCTACGACCTGGATGGTGACGGATGTGCAGAACTGGTATGCAAAACGGCCGATGGGACGATAGATGGACTCGGCAAGGTCATCGGAAATGCCAGCGCTGATTGGCGAGATACAGTTTCTAATTCGTCTACCTATGGCCGTATTCTCGAAGG
This sequence comes from Sphingobacterium sp. FBM7-1, assembly GCF_020687765.1. Lineage (GTDB taxonomy): Bacteria > Bacteroidota > Bacteroidia > Sphingobacteriales > Sphingobacteriaceae > Sphingobacterium. Next base: position 275,981 of record NZ_JAJEWJ010000002.1, read on the forward strand.
TCCTGAGTACTTGACCGTATTTGATGGTCGTACCGGCGCGGCCATCAGTACGGTGGATTATCTCCCCGTAAGAGGTGATTTACGTAGCTGGGGGGATACGCGGGCGAACCGCTCCGAGCGCTATTTGGCGGGAATTGCTTACCTAGACGGGGTTAACCCCAGTGTCGTCATGACCCGCGGATACTATGAACGGACATCGTTGGCCGCCTGGGATTTTAAAGATGGTCAACTCGTGAGCCGCTGGGTTTTCGACACCCAAACAGGAAGACATCCCTATGCCGGACAAGGCTATCATAGCTTGTCCGTAGCCGATGTAGACCAAGATGGAAAAGATGAAATTATTTTTGGTGCCATGTGCGTCGATGACGATGGTACCGGATTATACACCACTGGATTAGGACATGGTGATGCGTTGCATGTAACCGACTTAGATCCAGACCGGCCGGGCTTGGAAGTGTTCGGTATCCATGAACTGAAAGGCGGGCGTAAAGGAGTAGGAGCAGCGCTTCGTGATGCTCGGACAGGTGAAGTACTCTTTAAAGGAGCGATCGATCAGGATGTGGGAAGAGGGGTAGCCGCTAATATCGACCCCCACCACCGCGGGGCTTACATGTGGTGGTTAGGATCGCAGGGTGTGTATGATATGCAGGGGAACCGCGTAAGCGAAGCCCCCCGTTCGGCCAACTTCCTTATCTGGTGGGATGGGGATCTGAGCCGGGAATTATTAAATAGTAACTATATAGAGAAATATAAAGAAGGCGTTATTTTTAGAGCAGAAGGTGCTTCATCGATAAACGGGACAAAGCGTACGCCGAACCTAAGTGCTGACATCTTGGGCGACTGGCGAGAAGAACTGATACTACGCTCGGAAGATAACCAGTCTCTACGAATTTATACGACGACGATTCCGACAGATCACCGCCTATATACGTTGATGCACGACCCGGTATACCGCCTCAGCGTAGCTTGGCAAAATGTAGCATATAACCAACCGCCGCATACCGGATTTTACCTAGGAACAGGAATGACACTGCCTGTTAAGGCTCCGGATGTACGTATCGTCAAGCCTGAACAACACTTAAAAAAATAAAATAAACCGGTAAACAAATGGTAAAACAGTTAGCATTCATTGCTTTAGTATTGGGATTATTTGCATTTAGTACACCAGACAAACCTACAATTTATTTGATTGGGGACTCGACGGTAAGAAACAGCAACCAAGAATATTGGGGCTGGGGTTCGCTGTTGGGTGAGTTTTTGGACAGTAGCCGGATCGCGGTGGCCAACCATGCCATGGCCGGACGGAGTACACGCACATTTCGAAAAGAAGGGCGTTGGGATAAAGTAAAAGAAAACTTAAAGCCCGGAGATTATCTTTTAATTCAATTTGGACATAATGAAGGAAGCAAACCTGATACCACCCGTCAAGGTTATCGAGGGGTTTTAAGAGGAATTGGCAAAGATTCCGTGGTGCTGGATTGGGGAAACGGAGAGAAAGAAATTGTGCGTACCTATGGAGAAAATCTACGTCGCTTCGTCAAAGAAGCCAAAGAACTGGGCGCTCATCCGGTCCTGTTATCAATGATTCCGCGGAATCAATGGGATGAACAGGGGAAGACCAAACGCGCTCATAACGATTTTGGATTATGGGCTAAGCAGATCGCAACAGAAGAACAGGTTCCTTTTGTAGATCTGAATGAAATCACCGCCCAAAAATACGACGGAATTGGACCTGAACAAGTGAAAGCAAAATATTTTCCGGGGGACCATACGCATACGAATTACGCGGGGGCCATGGAAAACGCAGCCTCTGTCATAGAAGGCTTGAAAAATATACAGCATCCATTAGTAAAATATATCAGATAATATGAAATATATGAGCAAAGTAAGTGCGGGTTTAATCCTCGTAACTTTATTGATCGGTTTATGTTCTTTTGTAAGTAAAAAGGAAAAACCCACCTTGTTTCTCATTGGCGACTCTACGGTGAAAACTGGGAGAGGTGACGGGTCCAACGGGCAGTGGGGATGGGGAAGCTTTATAGGAGACTATTTCAATCCACAGCATATCGATGTACAAAATAAAGCATTGGGTGGCACCAGTAGCCGGACATTCTATAATAACCCCAAGTTATGGCAACAGGTATTAGATAGTATTCGCCCGGGCGACTATGTGATGATGCAATTCGGACACAATGATGGAAGCCCTATTGTGGACACGCTCCGTGCGCGAGGTACGATTAAAGGAAATGGTGATGCCTATCAAGAAGTGAAAAACCCCTTATTAGGACAGAACGAAATGGTCTATAGCTATGGCTATTACTTACGGCTTTTTGTGAAAAATATTCAGGATAAAGGGGCAACTGCCGTTATCTGCTCACCCATTCCACGCAATCGTTGGGAGGGAGATAAGGTCATCCAGTCGGATTATGCGATATGGGCGAAAGAAGCGGCCGAACAGGCGGGGGCTTTTTTCATTCCGTTGCAGGACTTAGTTATAGATGACTACGAGAAAAGAGGAAAAGAAGAGGTAGGCAAACTCTTTTTTGGACCGAAAGATCATACCCATACCATCAAAGCGGGGGCGGAAGTGAATGCTTCTCTTATCGCAGACTACCTCGCCAAAAATCCAGCGATCGGGTTGAAGAAGTATTTGAAAAAGTAAGCAGGTACCCAAACACGCTGTCGGTTATAGAAAAACCTTGCGAACTCAGCTGTAATAAAGGTTTTACAAAACCTTTTGTATATCGATTACGTGTGCTAAAGCCCGGTTTGTACCCGTTTCTCAGGATGCCACAGGTTGCCCGCTAAGAAATTATGCGGTATTATAGTTGCAAGAAATGAGGATCTACTAATTTTTTCAATAATAATATGAATAGAGGAAAAAAAACAATTTATAGTCTACTGGTGCTAATGACTGTTTTACTGAGCGCCTGTGCATCTAAAAAGCAATTGGTATCGAAACCTGATGCGAAACAGGAAGTCTTAGAGGTTTTGCGGCGAACCAATGATTATTTTATGGACAAATGGCCAGATACAAAAAAGCCCATCTACACGACGCGCTGGCGGCCCAGTAATATTTGGACAAGAGGTGTGTATTATGAAGGGTTGATGGCCCTCTATAAAATAGATCCGGATAAACGCTATTATGATTACGCTGTCGACTGGGGTAACAACCATAACTGGGGATTACGTAACGGTACGGAAACGCGAAATGGAGATGACCAAAACTGTGGTCAAACCTATTTGGATCTTTACGAAATAGACCCACAGCCTGAACGGATTGCCGATATTAAAGAGAATATTGATTTTGTGATCGCTTCCGGAAAAGTAGATGATTGGACTTGGATAGATGCTATTCAGATGGCAATGCCGATTTACGCAAAATTAGGCGTCATGTATGAGGATGAAAATTACTTTGACTACATGTACAAACTGTATGTACACTCACGTGATGTTGAAGGAGGTGGACTTTACAACCGAGAAGATAAACTCTGGTGGCGAGACAAAGATTTTGTTCCACCTTACAAGGAACCTAATGGCGAAGACTGTTATTGGTCTCGCGGAAACGGTTGGGTAGTCGCTGCTTTGGTACGTGTGCTGGATCTTATTCCCGAAAACCAAAAACACCGCGCAGAATATATCCAGGATTTTAAAGATTTGATGGAAGGTGTTTTGGCTACCCAGCGAGAAGACGGTTTTTGGAATGTAAGTATGCACGATCCGACCAATTTCGGCGGACGCGAAACGAGTGGAACGGCACTTTTTGTATATGGGATGGCTTGGGGAATAAACGAAGGTTTATTGGATGAACAAACTTACGGCCCAGCTATGGAGAAAGCTTGGGATGCTATGGTAAAAGAGGCCGTACACCCCTCGGGTTTCTTGGGCTATTTGCAAGGAACAGGAAAAGAACCGAAAGATGGTCAGCCGGTGAGTTACGCGAGTGTGCCCGATTTTGAAGATTACGGCTTAGGTTGCTTTTTACTAGCTGGTGCTGAGGTCTATCGTTTGTTGGATAAAAATCAATAGAAATCACAAAAATAGCCTATAGAAATGATGAAGTTTTGGGGTACGATATGCATGCTGTTATGGTGTGCGGTGAGTTTTGCCCAACCTCGGCAAACCCTCAGTTTTAATGCCGGCTGGAGAATCCACGTCGGTGATCTGCAGGAGGCGCAGCAGCCGACGTTCGACGATTCGGAATGGCGGCCGGTTACTTTGCCGTATGCCTGGAATGAGGACGAAGCATTTGCAAAACCTATACACGAACATAGTACCGACGTGGTTTGGTATCGCAAAACGTTTGTGTTACCCGATGATGTTCCACAGGAAAAAGTGTTTCTGGAATTTGAAGGCCTGCGTTTTGGTGCGGAGTTTTATCTGAACGGCACTTGGATAGGTCGTCATGAAAACGGTGTCATGGCAGCAGGCTTAGACATCTCTGAGGCCTTGTTGAAAAACGGTGAAAATGTACTAGCGATCCGCACTGATAACGATTGGCGTTACCGCGAAAAGGAATCCAATAGTATTTTCCAATGGAACGATAAAAACTTTAATGCCAATTACGGCGGTATTCCGAAGAATGTATGGATTCACTTCACCGGAGGGACATATCAAACCTTACCCCTATACGCTAACTTAGGGACTACAGGCGTATATGTCTATGCACAGCATATCGATATCGCGAAAAAACGACTGGATCTCCATGTAGAATCGGAAGTGAAAAATGAAACGCAAGCGGCAGTGAAAGGGCAGTTTGTCGTCGAGGTGCGTGACGCATCTGATGCCGTTGTTCACACCTTTGAAACGCCTTTTGGAATGGCAGCCGGCGCGACCGAAACAATCCGTGCACAATCCAAATTAGAGAAGGTAAATTTCTGGAACTGGGGATATGGTTATCTATATACGGTAACAACGAAATTGGTGGTCGGGGGGCAACCTATCGATGCGGTGGATACCCGTACCGGTTTTCGGAAAACGGCGTTTCGAGATGGGATGGTCTTTCTGAACGACCGCGTGTTGATGATGAAAGGATATGCGCAACGGACGAGTAATGAATGGCCGGCCGTAGGACTGTCGGTAGCACCTTGGTTAAGCGACTATAGCAATAAGTTGATGGTAGAAAGCAATGCGAATCTGGTTCGTTGGATGCACGTAGCTCCTTGGCGTCAAGATGTAGAATCCTGCGACCGCGTCGGACTGATGCAGATGTTGCCCGCAGGTGATGCGGAACGCGATGTGGAAGGACGTCGGTGGGAACAACGCACAGAATTAATGCGCGACGCAATCATTTACTACCGGAATAGTCCGAGTGTCCTTTTTTGGGAAAGTGGAAATGAATCTATCTCCGAAGAACATATGGCTGAAATGATTGCTATCCGGGATCAATATGATCCGCATGGCGGACGGGCGATCGGATCCCGCGAAATGCTGGATAGTAAACTAGCGGAATATGGTGGAGAAATGCTTTATATCAATAAGAGTGCAAAGCACCCGATGATCGCGACGGAATATATGCGGGATGAAGGTTTGCGGAAATATTGGGATGAATATACATATCCCTTCCATAAGGAAGGCGAGGGGCCGTTGTATAAAGGCAACGATGCCAGTGATTATAACCGGAACCAAGATCAGCACGCCATGGAGGCCGTTCGGCGGTGGTGGGAATACTGGAAGGTTCGTCCGGGTACCGGAAAAAGAGTAAGCTCAGGCGGAGTAAATATTATTTTCTCCGATTCCAATACCCATTATAGAGGTAAAGAAAATTACCGAAGAAGCGGCGAGGTGGACGCGATGCGTATCCCGAAAGATGCGTTTTATGCACACCAAGTTATGTGGGACGGCTGGGTAGATCCCGATCCCCAAGGACTTCATATTATCGGTCATTGGAATTACCCAGCGGATACCAAAAAAGATATACAGGTGGTTAGCGCTGGAGAGAAAGTCGAATTGTTTGTGAACGGGCAAAGCCAGGGCTTCGGCGAACGTTCTTACCAGTTTCTGTTTACCTTTCCAAAAATAGCATTTGCGGCAGGAGAATTAAAAGCGCGTTCCTATGATGAAACGGGTAAGGTCTTGAACGAAAAAGTAATCCAGACTGCCGGCGAGCCGCATCGTGTCAAGTTACATTACATGCATGGGGATAATGGTCTGTATGCAGACGGGAACGATATGGTGCTCGTGGAGGTGGAAGTACTGGATAGGGAGGGACGTCGTTGTCCGACGGCAACCCATATGATCGATTTTAGCTGGGACGGACCGATGGAATGGCGTGGCGGAATAGCACAAGGCCCGAACAATTACATCCTTTCGGAATCATTGCCCGTAGAGACCGGCGTAAACCGCGTCCTGCTGCGCACCCGGTTTGGAAAAGCAGGTCAGATGCGACTTAAAGCCCAAGCCAACGGACTTTTAGCAGATAGTCTCACGTGGGAAGTTTCTCCAGTTGCGGAAAAAAATGGGTTGTTCGTGAAGCAAGCAGGAATTGGCCTTCCGTTAAATTTTGACAGAGGCGAAGGCTTGCAGGGCGAACCGTTAAAACAACAACGCATAACCTTACCGATACAGCACGTTCAGGCTGGGGCAAATCAAGCGATGGCATCAGCATCTTACGATGATAATGAACTGACGGATTGGGTGAACGACGGATCACTTCAGAACGCTTGGATCGAGTACACCTTGGCAAAAAAATCCGCGATTGATGAAATTGAGCTGAAATTGAATAATTTTAGATCAAGAAGTTATCCATTGCAGGTTTTTGTAGACGATAAACTGGTGTTCGACGGAAATACCCAAACCACATTGGGCTATTATACCCTTGAGATTCCACGTACGGAGGGGCGCCGGGTGAAAATCCAATTAAAGGGGACTTCCGTTATTGCAGCAGAAAATCAACACGCCGAAATTGGTGGGAAAAAGTTGGATGATGGCGTTGCACGCGATGATATTGGGGCAAAAGGTAGATTAAGCATCATTGAAGTTGACATCCATAAAAAATTATAAAGACATGAAAGTAGGGTTCAAAATGAAATTAAAGCCGGGGATGAAGGAGGAGTACGCAAAACGACATGCCGCTATCTGGCCGGAGTTGGTAACACTATTGAAAGAAAACGGCATCGCTGATTATACGATTTTTTTGGATGAAGAAACAGATACGCTGTTTGCCGTACAACAGTTAACAGGAAGCTCCTCTCAGGAATTAGGGAATACGGAGATCGTACAACGCTGGTGGAAATATATGGCTGATATTATGGAGACAAATCCTGATTTTTCGCCTATCTCGATACCTTTAACGTCTGTATTCCATTTAGATTAAACGAAAATGAAAAAGAGATTTTTAGCAATATTGATTGGTTGCGCAATGGCCAGCTCATCCGGATGGGCACAACAGTTATGGCCGGAGGTTACTAAAGAAATGAAACCTTGGACGCGTTGGTGGTGGTTAGGCTCTGCCGTTGACAAACCCAATTTATCTAGAGAGATAAAACTTTTAAACGAAGCTGGTTTCGGCGGCGTCGAAGTAACGCCTATTTATGGGGCTAAGGGATATGAAAATCGCTATATTCCATTTCTGTCCGACAAATGGATGGATATGCTGGCGTTTACGGTAGACCAAGCAAGAACCCACCAAATGGGGGTAGATATTAATTTAGGGACGGGCTGGCCGTTTGGCGGGCCCCAGATCGAAGCGCAGCATGCTGCAACCAAATTATTCTTGGATGAAATTAAATTAAAGAAAGGACAGGAGATCGCATTCCCATTGGGGGTGAGTGATACCAAGCAAAGCTTCAGTAAGCTGCAGGTTCTCCGCGCCTATAAATCGGACGGCGAAGAGATTAATTTGGATGAGCAGATGCACCGGCAGTCGGGCAGTTGGACAGCTCCGGAAGATGTTACCGTAATTGCTCTTTTTTCCGGACGAACGCGGCAACAGGTTAAGCGTGCTGCGCCGGGAGGCGAAGGCTTTACCTTAGATCATTTGGGGAAAGAGCCTGTTCAACATTATTTCGCGCGTTTTCAAAATGTATTTCAAGGAAAAGAATTGGGCATTCGTTCCTTCTTTAATGACAGCTACGAAGTATACGGTGCCAACTGGACGGACAGTTTTTTGGAAGAGTTTGAAAAAAGAAAAGGATATAAACTACAAGCCTATTTATTAGACTTTGCTGGAAAAGGAACGGACAAAGAACAGGAAAAACGTGTGAAATCTGATTACCGATCGGTCGTAAACGACATCCTTAGGGAGAATTTTTTGATTCCTTTTACCTCTTTTGCGCATCAGCATGGAGCGTTATCTAAGAATCAGGCACATGGATCGCCGGGGAATCTGATCGATTTGTATGCCAGTACAGATATTGCCGAATGTGAGACTTTTGGATCCAGCTTCTTTGCGATTCCTGGTTTGAGACGGGACAGTGCAGACGTGCGAAATGTTGATCCAGATCCGATGATGTTCAAATTTGCGTCTTCCGCAACTCATACATCAGGAAAAAAATATACCTCCTCAGAAACATTCACCTGGTTGACGGAACATTTTAAAACTTCCCTCGCACAAGCTAAACCGGAAGTAGAACAGTTGTTTTTAGCGGGGGTAAACCACGTTTTCTATCATGGTACGACCTATTCGCCGGAGGATGTAGCCTATCCGGGTTGGTTATTCTACGCCTCGGTGAATTTTACTACAAATAACTCTTTTTGGTCACACCTTCCGGGGTTAAACACTTATATCACCCGGGTTCAATCGATCCTACAAACAGCGCAGGCGGATAATGAACTCCTAATTTATTGGCCAATATACGATGTTTGGCATGATACGAATGCGCCGTTCAAAACATTAGGCGTGCACCACGTCGACAATTGGTTGCACCCTACAGAATTCTATAAACAAAGTAGGCATTTGCAACGTTTAGGCTATAGTTTCGATTTTGCGAGCGATGCGATCTTGGCTAGATCAAGTGTTAAGGATAATAAGATCGTAACTGCAGAAGAAGCGCGCCCCTACCAGGTGATTTACGTACCGACCACTCAATATTTTTCTGAAAAAACGTTGGAAAATTTGTTGAACTTGGCGCGGGATGGGGCGACGGTTATCTTTGAAACACTACCACAAGATGTGGATGGATTAGCCAACCTGGAAACACGGCGGAAAAAGTTGCATGACCTCTTAGAGACCTTGAAGTTTGCAGCAGATGAGCCGAACCAATACACGGCGTATGGTAAAGGGAAAGTATACTTGACCAAAGACGTGCATTCTGCTTTAGAAACGGAACAGCTATATGCGGAACGTTTAGCTCGGACCGGATTGAAATTCAACCGACGCGTGACGGATAAAGGAACCTATTATTATATTGTGAACCACACCGATAAAACCATAGACCAGTTTGTTCGACTAAATAAGGAGGGCGAGCATTACACGTTGTTGGATCCGCAAACGGGTGCTATATTTAATCTTCCGGCCGAAAAACGCGATGTTCGGCTGCAGATCCCGGCAGGTTATGCGTGGGTAGTTTATGTGTCAGATCAGGATAAAGCCGAGGTCGCTTACCGATATGCTGATAATTTACAAGAAGAGCGTGTTTTTTCAGAAAAATGGAAGGTAAGTTTTCTCAAAGGTGGAGCACAATTGCCAAAAGGGCGGACATTATCGACACCGGCTTTTTGGACGGCTTGGAACGATGAAGTAGCCAATAAGTTTGCGGGAGAAGCAGCCTACGAGACTTCGTTTATGTTGGCGAAGCAAGGTGATAAGGGGTATCAATTGCACTTAGGCGCCGTGGGGGAAAGTGCCCGCGTATGGGTAAATGGAAAAGATGCCGGTATCGTATGGGCGAATCCTTTCGTAGTCGAGATTGGGGAGTTGTTGCGAGATGGTAAAAACGAAATCCGTATAGAAGTAGCCAATTTAATGGCTAATCGGATGCGTGATCTCGATCAGCGGAAAGTGAACTGGCGTAACTATCATGAAATTAATTTTGTGAATATCGATTACAAAGCATTCGATGCGAGCCAATGGAAGGTGATGGATAGTGGTTTGGGAGGCCCCGTGAAACTATTCAGCTATTAAAACCGCTTATATATGTTTGGAAAAAGACCATTTTGAAAAAAATGGTCTTTTTATTTACAGAAGATTTATTGCATATGCAATTGAGTGCCAGTTTGTTGGTCGGTGTATCGGGTGCGGTAACTTATTTAACCATGTAAGTGCATAACAGTTTTGTGACATAAGCTATCTAACTTGGTTCTAGCTAGTATAAATCTATGGTATAACAAGTTGATAAATCTATGAAAACAAAAATCTTTTTTTACAGCCTGCTTACCCTTCTGCTTGGTACCGGTCATATATCGGCCGCACAGGAAATCCTTAGGGGGAAGGTCGTGAATGCATCGCAGGAACCTGTAGTAGGGGTTTCGGTGCAAGTGCTCGGAGATGAGAGCCGATCGGCTTCGTCGGGAGCAGACGGGACGTTTAGCGTCTCGGTTAACGTGGGGGAAACGCTGCGCCTTACTTCCGTAGAATACGATTCCCAAAATGTGGTTGTGCGCACGTTACAGCCATTGACGGTTACTATGCAAACGAAAGACGAGGTGTTGGACGAAGTTGTGGTAATTGGATATGGAACGCAGCGTCGTTCGGATGTTATTGCGCCAGTTTCTAAGTTTAATGCGGAAGGTCTAGAAGAAAGACCTTTAGTGCGGGTGGATCAAGCGTTAGTGGGTCAGATGTCGGGTGTCCGTGTCAAACAGACCACGGGTGTTCCGGGCAAAGGCTTTAGTGTGCAGGTTAGGGGATCCGGATCGATTACGGCGGGTAGTGAGCCGCTGTACGTCATTGACGGTTTCCCGTTGGCGACAGCAGCACCGAATGGGTCAGGAAATTATGCGTCGGGTAACCCTTTGGACAATATCAACCCGAACGATATCGAATCGATTGAAGTGTTGAAAGATGCCTCGGCAGCTGCTATTTACGGCTCACGAGCGGCGAACGGAGTCGTATTGATTACCACCAAGCGTGGGAAAACGGGTAAACCAAGTATTACCTTCAATACCTATTTAGGTGGATCAACGCCTTACCGGAAATTGGATATGCTGAGTAGCGAAGAGTGGATAGACCGTTCGATAGAGATGATCAATGGGCAGTGGGTCGCTTCGGGAGCCGGGCGCACGGCTTCGCAGAGCATGGACGAACGTCGGGCAATTTTAGGCTTGAGTCCAGGAACCTATAATACGAGTTTTATGTATGACGAACGGTGGTTACAAGACGGCTACCCCGGCTTACATTTGATCGACTGGCAGGAAGAAGCCTATCGAACCGGACTGGTACAGAACTATCAATTGGGGGCATCGGGCGGTACGGAGTTCGTGAATTACTACATCTCGGGCAATTACATGGACCAAAAGGGGATTGTACGTGGTGTAGATTATAAGAACTACGCATTGCGGGCAAATGTGGATGTGCGACCTACCAAAAAATTAGCTTTCGGCATGAACCTCGCGCCGACGTATTCCGAAGCGAATGATCCGGGAGTCGAAGGTAAAGACAATATCATGCACCAACTATATTCTATGTCGCCGGTTCAAGAAAATCCCGCAGGTATGGTCAATGTGTTTGATAATGCCCGGTACCCTTGGAGTACGTCAACAAACGACCCCATTGCAAAATTAAATCATTACGATGGGGAGAATAAAACCGCTCGTATTCTAGCGACTTTATACGGACAGTATAACATCCTAGATAATCTGGTTTTCAAAACTACCGTCAACTTGGATCATACTGACTATAAGGCGTTCCGGTATCGGCCATACACCGTTGGAGGAGATTTGCCCCAGCGTACTACCCGCCCGAACTTTGCCACTTATGGGTCGAATAGTACCTATCGTAAACAGACATTCGTTAACGAAAACACCTTAACTTATAATTTGGAAAGGGATAGGCATAACTTGACGGCATTATTAGGTCATGCTTATAATTACGACAGGTTCGATGGTTCCTCCATTACCTCACAAGGAGGTTATCGAAACAGCAACGTAAAAACCTTGAATGCGGCGGTCGGAACGACGGCTTCTACCGATGCGACCAAAAACCTCATGTTATCTTATTTTGGACGGGTGCAGTATGCATTTGATAGTAAATATTTGTTGTCTGCCAGTATGCGGCGTGATGGGTCATCCCGCTTTGGGGCAAACACCAAGTGGGGATGGTTTCCCTCTTTATCAGCAGGTTGGCGCTTGTCGGAAGAGAACTTTTTACAATCGGCCGATTTTCTGCAAGATCTGAAAGTTCGCGCAAGCTACGGTGAGTCCGGAAATAACAATATCGGTGACTACAGCAGCGTGGCCGTTCTGAGTGCCGCCAATTACGCTTGGGGCGGAGCAGCGGCACCGGGTTGGGCCGCAGGGAATATCATCAATCCAGATTTAACCTGGGAGAAGTCACGAACCTTTGATGTCGGGTTAGATTTCGCCTTATTCCGTTCACGTTTATCAGGATCCTTTGATTGGTATACCAGAACGAGTAGCAATTTGTTGTTAAATGTTCCTACGATGTGGGCAACAGGATTTGGTTCCTTATTGGACAATGCCGGCGAAGTGCAAAGCCGCGGTTGGGAACTGGAGATCAACTCGCGCAATATACAGCGAGACCATTTTACCTGGTCTACTTCTCTTAATCTGAGTCATAATACCAATAAGGTGACGAAGTTAATAGGCAACCAGCAAGAAATTCTCATACCATCTTCTTTTGATATAGAGCACTCTATCTTACGGGTCGGTCAACCCATGTATAGCATATATGTGGTACAACAAGACGGTATTCTCTCGCAGCAAGATATCGATAATGGCGCTGCGCTTTATGGTACACAGGTCGCCGGTGATCCTCGTTATGTAGATGCGAATGGGGATAACGTAATCGATGCAGATGACCGTGTCATCGTGGGGCATCCGAATCCAGATTATGTATGGGGTATTACCAATAACTTTAAGTACAAAAATTTCGATCTAAGCTTCTTAATCCAAGGCCAGAATGGCGGACACCTGTACTCCCTCTTGGGACGTGCTTTGGGCCGTACAGGGCAGGGTGCGAGCGATAACGCTTTAGGTTTTTATCGAGACAGATGGCGTTCTGCTGAAGATCCGGGCGCAGGTGAGGTCGGAAAAGCATATTCTACATTTGGTCGGATTAAAAATACCGATTGGTTGTACTCATCCGACTATTGGCGTCTGCGTAATGTAACGCTAGGATACAATTTTAAAGATTTACGTTTGGCAGGACAGTCGTGGTTAAATTCGGGTCGTATCTACATGACGTTAGAGAACTTTTGGGGTAACGACAAATACGATGGTGGATTGAACCCGGAATCGGCGAATACCAACCTGAGCGGCAGCAGTACGTTTGCAGAACCAGGGGACTATGGAGGGCTGGCTTTGCCGAAGACAATTACTTTTGGTGTAAACTTGACTTTTTAAGACAATGAAAAAGATATTATATTTTGTAATAAGTTTGGGACTATTGTCATCCTGCGATATGGATTTAGGGCAACAACCGATATCGGACCCGGCAACAGAAACCTATTTTCAAACGTTAGACGATTTTAATCAAGGCTTAAATGCCGTGTATAGTTCGGCGAGGGGATATCCTGATCGTTTGATGAATTTATCCGAAACGAGATCCGATAATTTATATGCAGTTTCCGATGGAGGGGTGCGTGATTGGGAAGGAATTAATAGCTTTCATCAAAACATTGTAGCTAATCCCTACATAGTAGAGGCTTGGCAAGCGAATTTTACCGGCATCTTTCGCGCTAATAACTATTTAGAACAGTTAGCGAGCAAAGGAGAGTCGGTAATTTTAGACGAGGTAGTACGCCGACGTATGGAAGGACAAGCACGTTTTTTTCGGGCGTTTTACTATTTCGACTTAATCCGTTATTTCGGAAAAGTGCCGTTAATCGATCGGGTGGTAGATGCGCCAGAAGCTAAAACTATTCCACGTAGCCCGGTGAGTGAGGTATACAACTTAATTATCGACGATTTAAACAAAGCAATCGATTATTTGCCCGCTCCAAGTGAGTACGCTGCTGCGGAACGAGGCCGGGTAAATAAATATAGTGCAAAAATGTTACTGGGCTTAGTGTACATGACACGATCAGGACCAGATTTGGGTATAGCGGGTGCTGGCTTAAATACCAATGAATGGGCGGAAGCAGTCAAGCAATTTAATGACATTATTGCGAGTAATGCATTTGAATTTTTGCCGTCTTATGCCAGTATTTTCGATTATGCAAACGAAAATAATGAAGAGGTTATTTTCAACATTGAGTATGCTACGGGTAGCAATCCGGCGGTAGGCTCTACTTTTCCCTGGGTGTTGGTGCCCGATACCTGGTTTCGTTCTTTGGGTTTTGGAGCACAGGGCGGATTGACGATACGACCGGTTTCGATGGAACTCATGGACAAATACGAAGCAGATGATTTGCGCCGTAGTTTTAGTATTCAAGAAGGTTATAAAGATGGAGACAATGTAGAAACCAGGCCGTTTGTTAAGAAGTTCGTGGATATTAGCAGAGTTCCCACAACTAGTAGAACGGATTGGCCGATCAATTATATTGTTTTCCGGTATACGGACCTCCTGATGCTAAAAGCGGAGTGTGTCCTGAATGGAGCTCCAGGTTCGCGAGAGACGGATGTCGATGCCGTCATCAACCAAGTGAGAGCTCGTGCGGGGGTAGGTTCTACACCGCTGACTAATGTAACCAAAGCGCAATTGCTGGAGGAGCGTCGTCGTGAATTTATTGGCGAAGGCGTACGTTGGTTTGACCTCATCCGTTCAGGAACAGTAGAAAATACGATGAAAGCATGGATCGAAGCAGAAGATGGGGGAGGACAAATGCGCGAGTTTAAGAAGGAATATGTGTTGTATCCGATTCCTCAATCGGAAATGAATACCACCCCTGGTCTTTACGATCAAAATGACGGATATTAGTTTTTATTAGGTGTATCGTGTAAAGCTGCTTCATTTCGATGAAGTAGCTTTTTTTGATAATGGTGCAGGATAGTCCATGACAGCACGACGAAAATATTTTTGTATATTGCACGTAGCTAATACATTATAAAATACCTTATAGACCTATCCTATGGCTAGAAGTGCAGTTAATCCGATACTCATCGACCGTCTTCGTCAAGGTGATGAAGCCGCTTTTGAAGAGATATTCCGACTTTGCCATCGGCAATTATTTCACTTTGCCCACACGTTTTGTAAGGAGAAAGAGCTGGCTCAGGAAATTGCCCATGAAGCCTTTGTGCAGTTGTGGGTCAACAGAGAAAAATTATCGCCGGATCTTCCGCTATATCCCTATTTATTTACGCAGGTTCGCCGGATGACGATTGACGCTTTTCGCAAAAAGATGCATGCGTATAAATTCCAAAATGAACAGCAACAGTTGCAAGCTCATTTAGGTGTAGAAGAAACGGCGAATACCGTAGCATGGAGGGAGCTGCAAGCGATCGCTGAAGCAGCCATCCGGCGTCTGCCGGAACATCAACAATCTGTTTTCGAAATGAGCCGTGTACAGGGGCTCTCTTACGAAGAAATCGCGGAGCGGCTTCATATTTCCAAAAATACGGTGAAGTATCACTTAGTAAATGCCTTGAAAAATCTTCGTAAAGCATTAGGACATTACGAGTTATCGTCGATTTTACTTTTTGCACTACCCATTTTACTCCGTTAGCCGTTACTATTTTAATACATCGATATGCTGAACGGGATGGAAGAACAACGAATTAATTATTTATTAAAGAGCTATGTAAACGATACCCTCTCCGCTCCGGAAAAGGAAGAACTTTCACATTTGTTACGCTGTAGTACGGATGACCGAAAGCTCGGTGAAGATATGCAAAAAGTCGTCGATGAATTGTTGGAACAAGGCAAGATGAATGACGTCCCCACTGAGCAGTTATGGGCGTCCATTTTAGAAGATTCCCGCATGGACTGGCAGGCATCCCCTCCCGAGTCTGGGAGACGATCGCGGCTTCTTGTATATTATGCAGCTGTAGCGGCTGTTTTTATAGCTGTTATCGGGTTCTATTATTTTTCAACCCCACGTAATCCGCAGGATGTAGGTCAGGCAGATGCTGCGTTGGTTTCAACGGCGGAGCAAACGGAGGAGGTGATTCATCCGGGAACGCAACAAGCCACACTTACCTTACCGGATGGAAAAGTGATTGCACTGGACGATTTGACAGAAGGCCGTCTGATAGATGGTGAAGATTATGCGTTACGACTCGTAGACGGTGTACTCCAATGCACCGGCGAAGAGGCACAAGCTGTACCGCTAATGGCTACGCTTAATACCCCACGTGGTGGAGAGTACCAGATGGAATTACCGGACGGTACACAGGTATGGTTAAATGCGAGTTCATCCATTCGCTATCCGATAAGTTTTACTGGAAATCAGCGTGAGGTATATATAGCAGGCGAGGTATATTTTGATGTGAAAAAGGATGTTAATCGTCCTTTTGTCGTCCATGCAGCGGAAACTAAAATTACCGTATTGGGCACGGCGTTCAATGTGTCCGCTTATGCCGATGCATCGCAAATACAAACCACTTTGATAGAAGGTAGTGTCCGTTTAGAAAAAGGATCAGCTGTGCGGAAGCTGCGTCCGGGCCAGCAAGCGAGCACTTCAAGAGGAAAAAATTCTCAAATCGCCGTTAGAACCGTTGATGTAGAGGAAATGGTGGCTTGGAAAAATGGATATTTCTATTTTCACAACGAACATATAAAAAGTGCGATGGAGAAGATTGCACGTTGGTATGACGTAGATGTGGTATACGTGGGTGCGATGTCAAAGAAAGGTTTGGACGGTACGATCTCCAGGATGGAAAATCTGAATCAATTACTTGGAGCCTTAGCGTTAACCGGCGCCGCCAAATTCACTCTGAAAGGACGTCAGATTATCGTGCAGGAATAATAAAATGAAACCGGCTTGACCGGTTTCATTTTATTATTATATAGGATTTGTTAATCAGTGTTGGTCGCGTTTTTACTACTTAACTTATATACTTTTCCTTTCTCGGTTGGAAAAGAATACAAATAGTGAATACCGTCACGTTTTTCCTGTACATTTTTTACCGCGCTCACATCTAACGGTGTTTGCGTGCGAACAGTACACCAACCGCCTTGGATCGACAGTACCGTGGCTTTTTCCAGCTGACTATCTTTCCAATTGATATCGACTTCAAAATTTCCACGGGCTTTCAATCCTTTCACACTGCCTGAAGGCCAGGCTGCAGGCAATGCCGGCAGCAAGTGCAATTCTTTAAGATGACTTTGCAATAGCATTTCTATAAAACCCGCTGTAGCCCCAAAATTTCCATCAATCTGAAAAGGTGGGTGTGCATCGAAAAAATTCGGATAAGTGCCACCGGTCTGATGGCCCGTTGGTTCGCAGTAACGTAATATTTCCCGTATCATTTTATAGGCATGGTCACCGTTATGCAGTCGGGCAGCGAAATTTATTTTCCATCCTTTGCTCCATCCTGTTCCTTCATCTCCGCGAAGTGCGAATGTTTGCTCGGCCGCTTTCGCTAGTTCAGGTGTCGTTAGGGGAGAAATATCTTTACCGGGATGCAACCCGAATAAATGCGAGAGATGCCTGTGGTGAGGATCCACTTCTTCATAATCGTCCTTCCACTCCTGGAGTTGGCCCTTGCTGCCTATTTTATAGGGATAAAGTTTAGCTGACGTGATTTCAAGCTGTCTACGTAGTTTTTTATCTTTACCCAATATTTCACTTGCCGCTATTACATTCCGGAAAAGATCTCGAATAATCGCCATGTCCATTGTGGTTGCTTCCGACACAGAAATTTGTTTGCCGTTATGCCAAAATAGATTTTCCGGGGTCGTGGATGGTGATGTAAGGAGATAGCCGTCCCGCTCTATCAACCAGTCCAAGCAGAATAGAGCAGCGTCTTTCATGATCGGATACGCTTCTTCTTCTAGAAATTGTAAATCTCGATTAAAGTCATAGTGTTCCCAAAGATGTTGGGAGAGCCAAGCACCGCCCATGTACCAATTGGCCCAAAGCGGGTCTCCGTCGCCGACATTCCCTACCGCGTTGCTGAGCGCCCATATATCGGAATTGTGATGGGCGACCCATCCATTCGCTTTATAATATTCGGTTGCGGTCTTACGTCCGGTCTTTGACAGATCCTGAATAAAAGCTAACAATGGTGCATGTAGCTCGGAAAGGTTGCCGCTTTCCGCCGGCCAGTAGTTCATCTGTGTGTTGATGTTGATCGTATAATTGGAGCTCCAAGGTGGGCGCATTTCCTTATTCCAAATGCCTTGCAGGTTGGCGGGGGCACCTCCTGCTCTTGAGGAAGAAATCAGTAGGTAGCGCCCATATTGGAAAAAGAACTGTTCCAATGCCAGATCTTTATTTCCAAAAGCGTACAATTTTAGCCGCAGATCCGACGGAATTTTGGCATTTATCGGATTAGGGTTGCGATCTTCGAGATCTAAAGATACGCGATCAAACAACGCTTTATAGCGCTGAACATGGCGGGCTTTGAGTTCTTTATAACTCTTTTGAGCAATGCCGGCAAGCGTTGCTTCAGACAATGCTTTCTCATCTTTACCATCTTTGTCCGGGCATTTGTCAAAGCCATTAAAGCTCGTCGCAGAACCGAGATAAAAGATAACTTCACTGGCATCACGGACATGTAGCCCGTCTTGATCCGCCGTTACCGCGCCGTCGGAGACCACTCGTAGAATCGTTTGTACGCGCATCCCGTTACAGCCCGAAACGTCTTCCCATTCAATGGGTTCACGTTCTTTTTTGTTATAATACGAAGGGTCTACGCGAGCTGGCACTTTGCCGTTCATATAAAGCCGATCATTCCCGAGAGGAGCAATCGAGGTGCGAAGTTGGCTGGAGAGGTTCGCGTGCAAAGTCAACGCGCCGGGCTGATCGGCCGAGACTCGTACGACTAAAACATTGTCCGATGCGGATGTGAAAATCTCCCGTTGATATTTCGTGCCGCCCTGTTCGTAGCGGATGGATGCGATAGCGTTGCTTATATTGAGGTCTCTGTAATAATTGTTCGCTTGCCCTCCTGATTTGAATGTCTGTTTAATTTTGAGGTCACCTAGCGGCAAGAAACTTTCGCTGTAGTGTCCTTGCATCTTTTTTGTCAATTCTTGAGCCTTTTCAAATTCTTTATTTGCCAAAGCTTGACGGATAGGCGATAGGTAGGTATAAGCTTCTGGATTGACATCATGTTTCCGCGGTCCGCCAGACCAAAGGGTAGATTCATTCAGCTGAATAAGCTCTTCATCTACCTTCCCAAATATCATGGCGCCTAGTTGCCCATTGCCTATAGGCAATGCTTCTACCCATTCCTTCGCAGGTTTGTCATACCAGATCGTTAAATTATCCTGCGCCTGTACTACCGTATAGGCGTAGATGAAAGCCATCCCTAAAATTAATCGTCGTAACATAGTTTATATCGTTGTGTTTACCGTTTCTGATTTTCTGACTACTGGTTTATAATAGCGACGCTAAAATAGTAAATTTTATTTTCTCACTACCCATCTTCCTTCCTGACGCGTTAACCCTTTCAATAAACCTTAAATCACAATAAATATGGAAGGAGGCATACGGTGAGCGACTAACTGATGACAATAGTAGGAGCTTGTAAAAAATATTGGAGGTGCGGGAACACCTCCAAAAAATAAAGCTCATTTTATTAATTTGTGTTTAACCAATTTAAAGCTTCGTTTAAATGTATAAAAAAATACTAGAAAAGACAACTTTGGTGTATAACCGAGGGCTGTTACAATGCATATTAATTATGAAACTAATTTTGTTTCTGACTTTGTTGAATCTCCACGCTGCCGTCGCTATTGGCTACGGACAAAGGATTACGATCGACAAAAAACAGATCTCTCTTCAGGACGCATTTCGCGAAATCCGAAAGCAAAGCGGCTATAATATCATTGCGAATACACATCTGCTTCAGCATGCATCAAAAATCGATTTGAATTTGCGACATGCCACCGTAGAGGAGGCCATTGCTACCTGTCTCGCCGGCCAACCGTTGGGTTATGAGATGATCGCTAAAAATATTGTGGTGACACCACTGAAAGAGAACGAAACGCCCCAGCAGCGTGTGGTGACGGGTGCGGTGCGCGATGCGAGCGGTGCGCCTATTATCGGCGCCTCGGTAACGGTGAAAGGTAATGCGGCCATCGGCACGAAAACAGATGCGCAAGGTCGTTTTTCCCTGGAAATTCCGAATGACGCGACCTTGGTCATAAGCTTTGTGGGTATGGAAAGCCGTGAAATAGCTGTAGGAAACCAAAGCAATTTGACGATAGCGCTTCAACAAGTCGATACGGGATTGGATGAGGTCGTGGTAGTTGGGTATGGAACGGCTAAAAAAAGTGATGTCACGGGCGCTATTATCCGTATCAGTGAAGAGGATTTAAAAGATAGACCGGTAGCGAATGCGTTCGAAGCGATGCAAGGTAAAGCGGCAGGTGTGGATATTACATCTAGTGAGCGGCCGGGAGAAATCGGCGAAATAAATATTCGCGGTGTCCGTTCGTTGACGGCCAGCAATACCCCTTTGTACGTGGTGGATGGCGTGCCTTTGATGTCCTCGTCGGGTATCGAAACCTTGAACCCTGCGGATATCGCGACGATTGATGTGCTAAAAGATGCCTCCGCTACCGCCATTTACGGTTCTCGTGGAGCCAATGGCGTTATTATCGTAACCACAAAAAAAGGTACAGCTGGTAAAACAACGCTAAATTATGCGGGAAACCTCATCACCGAGAGCTTGCAAAACCATATGCAAATGATGGGCGCAGATGAGTACCTCACGTGGCGTCGCTGGGCTTATTATTATGCGGATCCGACTAAGTATCCACGGGGAGATCAACCTACAAAAGAAAACGACCATCAGATATTTTTAGGGGCAAACGATCCTACGGCCTGGAATAATATTCTAAAGGGCTGGGAAGGCGGCACATGGGACGGGTCAAAAGTGACTTCCACCAATTGGACCGATATGGTCACCCGTACCGCATTTACCAACGAACATAACCTTAGTGTGAGCGGTGGCTCGGAAAAAAGTACAGCTTTCGCGTCATTTGGATATTGGAATAATCAAGGAACGCTAAAGGGGCAAGGCTATCGCCGATTCTCGTCGAAGATCAACGTGGATGTCAAACCCTATGCTTGGTTTGAGATGGGCGCGAGTATTAATGCCACGTTTAGTAATCAACAATATGGCATGTCGACCGTAGGCGGGCAGACCTCGGGTCCAGGCGATATCTATGCCGCATCGCGCGGTGTTTTTACATATGCCCTACCTTATGACGAAGCGGGTAACCGGATTGTTAATCCGGGTGGAGACGATGTCGTACGGACGGTGGCAGAAGAATGGAACTTTACAGACAACGAGCGTAAGATGTTCCGCGCACTGGGCAGTTTCTATACGCAGTTTAATATCTTGCCCGGCCTGCGGTACCGAGTTAATTTTGGACCTGACTTCCGGAACTTTAAAAACGGCGTATTTGTGGATGATAAATCTGTTGCTCGCGTAGGTTCACCGAATTTCGCTTCCTTGCAGAACCAAAATGATTTTTCATGGACGCTAGACAACCTTATTTTCTATGATAAAACATTTGATAAACATAGTCTGGGTGTAACGTTATTACAAACAGCATCATCGTGGAATATTAACTCTTCGTACATGCAGGCAATTGGTATACCGTTGGCTAGTCAAAAATGGAATGCGTTGAATAAAGCCAATATTGCCTCGTTGAACGACTGGGATTCTGGTCTTATCGAGCGTCAATTAATGTCCTATATGGGGCGGATAAATTACGGTTATGCCGATAAATATTTAGTTACCCTATCGGGGCGGTGGGATGGAGCCTCGCAATTAGCGGAAGGACATAAATGGGCATTTTTCCCTTCGGCGGCAGTAGCTTGGCGCATGGAGCAAGAAGATTTCTTAAAAGAAACCGCATGGGTAAACCAGATGAAAGTACGATTTGGTGTGGGAACGACGGGGAACTCGGCGATAGATCCTTATCAGACCAAAGGCGGTATCGTATCGTTGTTTTACCCATTTGGGGGTTCAGCTAATAGTGGTTATGTACCGTTTGAGTATCAAATGGCAGATGGACAGGTGCCGATGGCGAATCCGGCCTTAGGTTGGGAACGGACCACCCAATACAATCTAGGCGTAGACTTCGGTTTGTGGAATAACCGCGTATCGGGTGTGGTGGATGTATATGCGTCGCACACCAAAGACTTACTCATGGAGATGACGATACCCTCATTGACCGGTTATACACTTACCTATGCGAACGTAGGAGAAACCAAAAATAAAGGCGTGGATCTTAGCTTGACGACCGTCAATATTCGGAAGGATAAATTTTCTTGGGAAACCACTTTAAATGCTGGTTGGCAGAAAGAAGAGATCGTTGCCTTATCGAACGGCAAGGAAGACGATATCGCCAATACTTGGTTTATTGGTGCGCCTATAGGGGTCATCTATGGTTACGATTCGAATGGCCTGTGGAAAGAAGAAGATGCGGCGGAAATGGCAAAATTTAATGCCAATGGTTTGCATTTTCAAGCAGGAATGGCGCGACCAGTGGATCAAAACGGAGATTATCGTATTAACCCGAATGATGATCGTATTATCGTAGGACATACCCGTCCACGTTGGACGGTGGGCATGAACAATAATTTTTCCTTTGGGAATTTTGACTTCAGCTTCTTCATTTATGGTCGCTTAGGCTATACATACAATACGGATGGCGAATGGCAAGGAGGTCGTTATATGCAACGCAGTATCAGTTATTATAATGAGAATAATAAGAATGCCGAATACCAGAAACCTATTTACAACGTAGCAGGAGGAGATCCGTATTATAATATTTTAGGATATAGAAGTGGGTCTTTTTTGAAACTCCGGAATGTAAACCTAGGTTACCGCTTGCCAAGTTCGCTCACCCAACGATGGGGTATCGAGAACATGAAGGTATACGTACAGGCTCGGAATCCAGCTATTCTCTATTCCAAAATCGATTGGATAGATATGGATATGGTAAACAATTTCTCCAATCGAGGATTTGTGTTTGGAGCGGCAATAGGGTTTTAATTAGGGCTTGTTTTAATAAAAAAGGAAACGATGAAAATCTATCATAAATTGAGCATAAAGATTATTGTCATCTTATTGACAATACCGGCGTTCTTCGGATGTACGAAATTTTTGGATGAAGAACTGACAACGCAACGCGATACGGAATATTTTAAAACGCCGGAAGGTATTGAAGACCTGGCAACAGGTTTGTATTATAACTTACGGATACACTTCGCGTCGGAATGGGGATTTGCCACCACGAATTACGGGACGGATGAGTTTCGGGTCGGTGGCGATGCATCCAATGGGATGTGGGATAGCTATGCGGGGAGTTTTAGTTCACTTATCACGGCTGTCAACGTTAATACGGTTATGGCCAACACCTTGTGGGATAACATGTACGTAGGGATCAACGCCGCAAATTTGCTTATCGAAAATGCACAGGCATATTTACCCGATGGTGCACAAAAGGATCGGTATTTAGGCGAAGCGTATTTCATGCGGGCATTTAACTATCAAAAACTGGTTCGGCAGTATGGAGGAGTTCCACTCAAAGTCAGCGCTAGCACATCCGTAGAGCGGGAGTTTAGCCGCAATACGGCGGAGGAGGTCATGGCGCAAGTCATTACCGATTTTACAGCAGCTTACGGATTGTTGCAACCGACCGCTTCTGAAACCGGACGTATTACGAAAGATGCCGCTGCCCATTTTTTAGCGAAGGCCTATCTGTTTAGGGCAAGTGAGATCAATGATAATTGGAACGGCGCAACGAAACAGGCTGATTTGACGGAAGGATTGCGGTATGCTGATGAGGTCATTGGGGGCCGACAGCTAGCAAATAATTTCTCGGATTTGTGGAATTACACGAAGGTGGATGGACCTAATGAGACGCTGAACGAGATCATTCTTTCGGCTCAGTTTACGTTCGACCGTTCGACACGAGGAAGCTATGGTAATCAAATGCATTTGTTTTATCTCTCGCAATACCTCAATCTCCCGCAGATGGAACGGGATATTGCCGGCGGAAGAGAATATCAGCGATTGCGTACCAATTATTATGCGTACGATGTCTATGATCGCGTAAACGATTCGCGGTTCTGGAAAAGTTTTAAGACGAAATATGCGGTGAATAAACCAGCAGCCGGATCGGACTATGTTTTGGGCGACCTGTCTATCCTATATATTATCAACGGGAAAAATGACACGCGCTTTCCCGATGCACAAGCGTTGCAAAACGTACGGGATTACAAGACAAATAAGGTTATTCCGTCAGTATTTGCGGCTCGCGTAGGCGGTAACGATTATTTAGATTCGGATGGCTTCCAAAATCGCTTTCCGCCGCTTAATAAGTTTATTGATGGCTCGCGCGAAGCGGTGGCTGATGTAATCGGGTATAGAGACGGTATTTTAGCGCGCCTAGCCGATACGTATTTAACGGCGGCAGAGATTTGTATCCGGCAAGAACAGTATGCAAAGGCGTTAACTTACATCAATGCCGTACGGGAAAGGGCTAGTTATAAGCAGGGTGAAAATCGCCGGGCATATACGGATGGCGGAGCGGCTTATAACGCGGAAGCGAATCCGGCTGGTTACGCGCGTTTCGGTGATCGGAATTCTTTTTATCCCGAAAATTCCTATTATGAATCGAACAATATTGCAGAAACTACGGCGGAAACAGACCTGACGATTACTAGTTTCGCATCGCTGCCAGCCGAAGACGAAGCGATAATACAAAAACTGGGCTACGCTAGCAGTTATGACCGTGCGCTCTGCTTTTTGTTAAACGAGCGATCCCGCGAACTGATGGGAGAATTCTACCGCTGGGAAGATCTATCGCGGACCAAAACGTTAGTCGCACGAGCGAAAGCATATAGTAAAACTGCCGCACCTAATATTCAAGATCGACACCTGTTACGTCCTATACCGCAAAGCCATTTGGATGCCATTCAAAAGGATGGGCGGGCGTTAACACCGCAAGAAAAGCAGGCAGAACAAAACCCTGGATATTAATATAGAAGATGGGATACTTCAGCACAGGATGCGGCATGACGCCATTATGGGATGCTTTTCCTACATTGCAACATCAACTGTGTTATAAATTGAAAACATGAGAAAGACGTATTTATCTTGGGGGATCATCTCCATATTGGGCATGACGGCCTGCCAGGAAGCTAGCAAACCAGAAACGAAGATCAATGATTCGAATACGCCGCTACATCTGTTAACACCGGAGTATACGACGCCCTATAGGGGCTGGACAGCGGAAGAGATCAAACAGGATCTCGATCGGATATTCGTGTATTTAGACGAAGAAACGCCAACACGTGTGCTGGATACACTCACCGGGAAGGAAATTACGGATTATTCGCAACTGAATGCACATGCGCAATTGGAGAAAGGTGATTTCCGTCTAGCAAGCTACGAATGGGGCGTAACGTATACCGGCATGTTGGAAGCTGCAGAAGCTACCGCGGATTCAAAATATCGGGAATACGTAGCGAGACGCTTTGATTTTCTATCCGAAGTAGCGCCGCATTTTCGTAAGTTATATGAGGAGCATCGCACGGTAGATGCGCAAATCCGCCAAGTTATCATGCCGGGTGCGCTTGATGATGCGGGGGCGATGTGTGCGGCGATGGTAAAGTTTAGTAAGTCTGCCTCTGGCGTAGATTACAAGGGTTTGATCGATAATTATATGGATTTTATCGAGCATAAAGAACACCGATTAGCAGATGGTACATTTGCGCGTATGCGTCCGCAAGCGAATAGTTTATGGCTCGATGATATGTATATGGGTATCCCCGCGCTTGCCTATATGGGTAGCTACACGGGCGAGCAGCGTTATTTTGATGAAGCGGTGCGCCAGATCAAGCAATTTACGGATCGGATGTTCGTTCCGGAAAAAAACTTATACATGCACGGTTGGATAGAAAGTTCGGATACCCATCCGGCCTTCCATTGGGCGCGCGCTAACGGCTGGGCTTTGCTGACCCTCACCGAAGTGCTGGATGTGTTACCATCCGATCACCCGGAACGTGCAGATCTTCTAAAAATTTATAAGCAACATGTACAGGGTATCACGGCTTACCAATCGGGTAGCGGCTTCTGGCATCAATTACTTGATAAAAATGATTCTTACTTAGAGACATCCGCAACGGCTATTTATGTGTATTGTATTGCACGGGGCGTTAATAAAGGCTGGTTAGATGCGATAGCTTACGGGCCGGTTGCCCACTTAGGATGGAGTGCGGTATCCACTCAAATAAATGAAAAAGGGCAGGTCGAAGGCACCTGTGTAGGTACCGGCATGGGCTTTGATCCCGCATTTTATTACCACCGCCCGGTGAACCCCTATGCAGCACATGGTTATGGACCAACCTTGTTGGCTGGGGCGGAGATGATTCGCTTAATTCAAAAAAGTTATCCAAAAATGAATGACAGTGCCATTCAGTACTATGAAACGGATCCTAAAACGGATGCAGCCATTTTCGGCGTCGACGGACAAACGTATTAAACGGATAAACTGATTACATAACAGGTGCCCCAAAAGGCACCTGTTTCTTTTAACTACCCTCCCTTCGGGCAGGATGCGGCAGGTTGCCATCCTTGTATGCTTTGCCTAACTTGCCCCTATAAACGCTAAGAAAATAGTAAAAAAGAAAATGATTTGGTTTTCCCCGCTCTGGAGACGGGATGAAAAGTGGGTCATGACATGTTAACTAATTAGTAAAATGCACATAGAAAAAATGATGAAAAAGAAGAGAATGGATCTGTCGAACAGGTGTCTTCTGGTGATCTGTATGATCTGTTTGTGGACGTTCCCTGCATGGGCGCAGACAACAGTGACGGGAACCGTAAATGATGCCGCAGGAAATGCGTTACCCGGTGTAACAGTCCAATTAAAGGGGACGACGGTGGCGACGACGACGAGTGGTAATGGTACATTTCAAATCAATGCGCCGTCAACAGGAACCATAACATTTTCCATGATTGGTTATGGTACGCAGGAGGTAAATATAAATAACCGAACGTCACTGTTCGTCATTCTAGAAAGTGAAAGCGAATTAGTGGAAGAGGTGGTCGTTGTAGGTTATAACGTGGTGAAAAAAAGTGATCTAACAGGCTCTGTAGTATCGGTGAGTAGCGAAGATATTACTGCGATGCCCGTACAAAACCCGTTACAGGCGTTACAAGGACGTGCAGCCGGACTGGATGTAACATCGAATGAACGACCAGGTGAAATGGGATCTATACGCGTTCGTGGTGAGCGTTCTCTATTAGCATCAAATTCTCCGTTATATGTGGTCGACGGTGTGCCACTAAGTTCAGGTGGTATTGAGTTTTTAAATCCCAAAGATATTGAAGCAATAGATGTGTTAAAAGATGCATCTGCGACAGCTATCTACGGATCTAGGGGAGCTAACGGTGTGATTATTGTCACCACGAAACGTGGCGTGGCAGGGCGTACGACACTCAACTATTCCGTAACTTCCACGGTCGAGAACTTAACCGATCGAACGAAAATGATGGACGCAGATCAGTATA
Source organism: Sphingobacterium sp. FBM7-1 (assembly GCF_020687765.1). GTDB lineage: Bacteria > Bacteroidota > Bacteroidia > Sphingobacteriales > Sphingobacteriaceae > Sphingobacterium. Next base: position 303,686 of record NZ_JAJEWJ010000002.1, read on the forward strand.
TTGATTTCCGTCGGGATGCTTATCGCTTTATTGGGCAGTATCCCGATGCGCCGAATAAGGAACGTGACGAGGAGATCTTTGGGGGAGACCCTTATGCTTGGGAAAACGTCGAGAAAGGCTGGGCAAACGGCCAATGGGATGGTAGCTTGGTGCCTACAACGGATTGGAGTAGTTATGTTACAAAAACCGGTGTCACACATGATCATATATTATCGGCGAGCGGAGGTACAGAAAAATTACAAGCCTATGGTTCGGTTGGTTACTTAAAGCAAGACGGTACACAAAAAGGACAGGACTACGAACGTTTTTCCGGTAAGTTGACCATTGATATAAAACCTAAGGACTGGTTTAAAATGGGAGCTGTATTGAATACTACGTTGGGTGATCAGAACTATGGCTATCAAACATCGAACGCGACAGGTCCGGGTAATCTATATGCGGCAGCCCGAGGTATGTTGCCGTATGCTGTACCTTATGATAATGACGGGAATCGCATCAATCTGCCAGGAGGAGATGTAAATATTCTGAACCCTGTAGAAGAGCCATATTTTAATGTGAATGAACGAAGAGTCTGGCGGAATTTCGGTAATATCTATGCGGAAGTGGAACCGATCAAAGGGTTGCGCTATCGTGTTAATTTCGGCCCTGATTACTACCATAATAGAAACGGACGTTTTGCCGGAGCGAACTCGGTAAACAGAGGGGGTGGAGAACCCGGATCAACGAGCGAGGCACGGCTAGATCAAACTACGCGTTTTTCCTGGACATTGGACAATCTGATTTATTACGACCGCTCGTTTGATAAGCATAACATGGGATTAACCCTATTGCAGAGTGCTACCTACAACCGGACGGAGACACAGGGCATGACAGCAAATGATCTGCCTTGGGAAAGTCAAAAGTGGTACCAGATGAACTCGGTAGATCAACTTCAGGGATTTAACTCAAACTTGGTAGAAACACAACTGACGTCTTATATGGTCCGAGGCAATTATGATTTTGATGGTAAATACCTGTTTACCGGCTCCCTGCGTTGGGATGGCGCTTCCCAATTGGCGGATGGAAACAAATGGGATTTGTTCCCTTCGGCAGCGGTAGCATGGCGTTTGGATCGAGAGAGCTTTCTGGAGGATCTGGGTTGGATCAATAGTCTGAAAGCCCGCGTTGGATTTGGTGTGACAGGAAATTCCGCTGTCGATCCGTACATGACTTTGGGGATATTGACGCCGTTGTATTATAGCTGGGGAAATATAGTAGAAGATGGCTATGTACTTAGTGATCCATCATTGCGTGACCCCCTTCCAATGCCCAATAGAGCGTTGGGCTGGGAAAAGACTGCACAAATAAACTATGGGGTAGATTTTGCTTTATTCAATAACCGTCTGTCCGGATCAATTGATTACTTTACATCCCGTACAACGGATCTGTTGATGAACCGAGCGATACCTTCTGTATTGGGATACGTGTCAACATGGGATAATATAGGTATATCTGCAAACCGAGGTATTGACGTCACGCTAAATACCGTGAATATCTCAAATGAAAACTTCTCTTGGGAATCAACGGTTAACTTTACGCACAGCATTGATCGGATAGTCGAATTACAAAATGGAAAATTAGACGATGTGGGGAATTCTTTTTTTATAGGAAGAAGGATTGGAGTTTATTACGATTTCGTGAAAGAAGGTATCTGGCAAGACACGCCAGAGGATCTGGCAGAAATAGCAAAGTTTAATGAAAATGGACATGAATTTAGACCTGGTACGATTCGGGTAAAGGATGTGAACGGAGACTATAGGATCAATGCGAATGATGACCGGGAAATCCGCGGGCATTCTGCGCCGAATTGGAACTTCGGATTCAATAACTCCTTTTCATATAAAAATTTTGATCTCAATTTCTTCATTTATGGTCGGATGGGATTCACGATTGAAAGTGGTGCAGAATCTTTGCAAGGACGTTACGCACAGCGTGTACTGGATTACTGGATGCCGGATAATCCGACAAATGACTATCCTGCACCTAATTATAATAGTGCTTCAGGAGATCCTTACAGAAGTGCGATGAATTATCAAGACGGTAGTTTCATAAAACTTAGAAATGTATCGTTAGGCTACACACTGCCACAACATTATACAGATCGGATCAAGTTGGCTAATCTACGGATCTACGCACAGGTAATGAATCCGGGGCTGTTGTATTCTAAAGTGGATTGGGTAGACCCTGATACCAATAACTCCTTCTTTAACAGAGGTTTTGTTTTTGGTTTAAATGTTGGATTTTAAATTTACAATGATGAAGATTGTCAAAAATAAGTATACATATTTATTACTTGCTGCTGTTCCGTTCATGGGTTTGCAGGGCTGTAAAAAAGATTTTCTGAACGAAGAAATGATTACGGCGAGAAATACGCAGGATTTTGAAACAACGGAAGGACTGGATGGTTTGGTAACGGGAATGTACCAAACCCTAAAATTTCACTTCAATTATGAATGGGCTTACGCGTCGACTAATTACGGGACAGATGAATTTTGGGTAGGGGGAGACCGGGCAAAAGAAATGTGGGGGACTTATAGTGCGAATTTTAATAGTTTTGACGGCGATGTGACAGCAATATGGGACAATATGTACGGCGCGATCAACTCGGCAAATACAGTTATCGCGAATGTGCCTGAATTTTATCAGAATGAGGAGACCAAAGATACCCGGTTAGGGGAAGGATATTTCATTCGTGCGTTTAATTATTTTAAACTCGTGAAACAGTTTGGTGGCGTTCCTGTTAAGTTGGAGCCTTCCTATACCGTTGAATTGGAGTTTTCTCGAGCATCCTCCGAAGAAGTGTACAAGCAGGTGATTGAAGATTTCACACAGGCCTACGAGCTATTGCCTACTACGGGTGCACAAACGGGACGTATTACGAAATGGGCCGCAGCACACTTTTTGGCAAAAGTCTATTTGACCCGTGCGAGTGAACTATATGCAGATTGGAATGGAAGTACTCGGGAGGCCGATCTGGAGCAGGCTATAAAATATGGCCGGGAAGTGATTGAACAGAGTTCGCATAGCTTGGCTCAAAACTTTAGGGACTTGTGGAATTATACGGAACCCAATAGTGTCAATGAGACTTTGCCGGAAATTATCTTGGCAGCACAGTTCTCGAACAATGATGCCACGATAGGCCGGTATGGAAACCAACTGCATTTGCATTACCCGTCGGTATACCAAAATCTGCCGGGTATGCAACGGGACATTCCCGGGGGGCGTGAATTTCAACGCCTCCGTACTTCCGATTACGCGGTAGACGTTTATGACCGGGTAAATGATTCCCGTTTTTGGAAGAGCTTTAAGACAGAATATCGGAGTAACAATCCCGGATCAGCCCCGCTGTGGGAAACAAGTAATGCGCCAAGCCCTGATCTGGTGGGACGGCCGAAATTCCAAGGAGGAGAAGTTTCTATTAAATATATAGTGAACGACGCTGGTGATGATCGGTACACAACGGCGAATATTCGAAATCGTGCGCCACATATGTTTGTACGCTACTTCGCGGGCAATACGCAGAATTACAAAGGAGATCACGGAAATTATGATGCTAGCCGATACGTAACCATGTCTAAATTTGCCGATGGATCCCGGAACTCTGTGGCATCTCAATTTGGCTATCGGGATGGTATTTTGGCGCGTTTGGCGGAAACCTATCTTATTGTAGCCGAAGCGTACGGTCGCCAAGAAAAATATGATCAGGCCTTACCTTACATCAATGAAATTCGTAAACGTGCAGCTTATAAAGAGGGTGAGGATCGTTCGGATTACGTAGATGGGGGTGTCGCATATAAAAATAATTCAGTTGTTCCTCCAACTGCGTTTGTATCCTATTCGGATAAAAACACCTACTACGAATCTAATAATATAGCGGAAACGACGGCAGCTACGGAAAATGCGATGGTACTGAGTTCAGTGGCAGATATTTTGGATGCAACCGATCAATTCTATGATGTGTTAGGCGCAAGTTCCAGTAAAGATAAATTCTTAGCGTTTATTCTAAATGAGCGATCGCGTGAACTTATGGGCGAACTGATGCGTTGGGAAGACTTAGCTCGTACCAAAACATTGGTTAAACGAAATGAAGTATTCCACAACGAAGCTCGACCACAGGAAAACAAACACTACGTTCGTCCTATTCCGCAGAGCTTTTTGGATAATATCCACGTAGACGGTAGACCGTTGACAGCACCTGAAAAAACAGCCATGCAAAACCCAGGTTATTAATACTAGATTCATAGTAAGTAGATTGATTTATAACCCTACAGGCTGCACAGAAATGTGCAGCCTGTTTTTGTTAGGTATCTCCGAGCAGGATAGCACATGATGGGTAGTGTCGGGTAATGATTTATATTTAGAAATTGTAAACCACGATGACAACAGCATTGGAGCCGATATAAATGACTGCAAAAATTAAAAGAGCTTGGGGAGCAGTGATATTGATACTGTTTATCCATGTGTTTTATATGTCGGGAACAGCGCGTGAGCCTCGATTTAAACGCTATTCGACCGAAAATGGACTATCTCACGATGGTGTTTCCTGTATTTTAGAAGATAGGGAGGGTTTTATATGGTTCGGAACATGGGATGGCCTAAATCGGTATGACGGCAATAAATTTGTTGTGTATAAATCTAGGCCCGGAGACCAGTCCACCTTAAAAAACAATAAAATAAGGGACATCATTGAAGACCAACAAGGATATTTATGGATAAAAACATACGATAAGAAAGTATATCGATTTGACAAGCGTAAAGAAGAGTTTCTGCCCATTACAAAAACAGATAAAGGCGGAAGCTTGGAGCATGCTTTTATTTCCGATATAATTCCCCTGTCGAATGGAGACGTGTGGTTAACGACCGAAGACAGTAGCGCGATATGCATTTCGGCGCTGGCTGATGGAAAGGTTCAGGTTGTGAACTATAGTATGGAAACGGCCTATCTGGGAAGTAACGTTAATTTCATACACGAAGACTCAACGCACCGGGTCTGGTTTGGTACGAAACGCGGTTTAATCTGTTTAGCTAAAAACAAGGAAGGATACGTCCCAGCTCCCTACCTAAAATCGCAAAGTCACGTTTACAGTCCCGCATATAACTTTACGGGCCTGGCAAGCGACACGACAGGCAATATCTTCTTTTCGACTGCACAAGGCATTCTAGTGTCGTATGACTCCAAATTAGAGGTGTTTTTACAAACACGGATCGGAGAAGAAGAGATTACGGACATGTTGGTTTCCCGGAAAGGTAGCGTCTATTTAACGATGCCCGGTCAGGGGTTGAAAATTTATGACCCCAAAAATACAACGCTACAGCAAAAAAATGGTCAAGCAACCTACTTAACGATGTATGAAGACCAGATAGGTAATATTTGGTTAGAGCCGGAAAAAGATGGCGCAGTTTTATATAGCCCAGCCGCGGACAAATTCCGTGTCTTCGTACATAAAAAAGAACATAATTTACCCTTTCTGGCACGAGAAGGGTTTATAAACGACCGGAGTTTTAAAATAGTCGAGGATATTAAGGGAACAGTATGGGTTAGTTTAAAAGGGGGCGGCTTTGGTTCTTACGAAAAAAATACAAATAACATAGCCTATTTCTATAATGATCCCGATGATGCGAATAGATTGTTTTCCAACAATGTTGTTGCGGTATATTCAGATAAAAAAGGCGTATTGTGGTTCTGCACCAGAAATGGAGGCGTAAATAAAGCTACCTTTTTTTCTGATAACTTCCGACATACGCGCTTAGTGGATGCTGCTCCAGATCGCTTCGATAATGAAATACGCGCTTTATTACAGGATTCCGACGGTAAGATATGGATAACGAATAAGCGAGGCGAAGTGTATTTTCATAAGGATGGCGATGTTAGAGTTTTCACAAGTAAACAGGTGCCCGGCAGTATCTATTGTATCACAGAGGATCGGCATAAAAACATCTGGATGGGCACCAAAGGTTACGGATTGATTAAGCTCGAGCCGGAAAACGAACAGCGAACAAAATATAAGATTGTTCGATATGAGCACGACCCCGAGGACCTAACAAGTCTGAGTAGCAATCAAATCTATAATATTACCGAGGATTACAAAGGGAGATTATGGATATGTACGTTTCAGAAAGGTCCCAATCTCTTGGTCGAAAAAGAGGGGCATATTCATTTCAAAAACATCAATAATTCTTTTAAACATTATCCCAAGCGTGCTTTTCAGGTCATACGACATGCTATGGAGGGGCCGGATAAGAAAATATGGCTAGGAACTACGGATGGTCTACTGCGTTTTGATCCCGATGAAGATCCCGACAACATGACCTTTATACCCACCGTGAAGATATCGGGAGATAAAAGCAGCTTGGGCAACAACGATATTACTTATCTTTTTAAATCGAGCGATGATCAAGTTTGGGTAGGCACTTTTGGGGGAGGTTTGAATAAAGTCCTGAATAAGCCAGGTCAATTTCATGAGGAACTCCGGTTTAAAGCATTTACCAAAGAGCAGGGCTTGCCCAATGATATCATATTAAGTATCATTGAAGATAATCAGCAAAACCTATGGATGGCAACGGAGAATGGTATTGCAGTAATGGATATCGCTACAGCAGATCTTCGAAACTACAACACGTACAACGGTCTCCCTAGAATAGGTTTTTCGGAGGCAGCCTGCCTCAAGACAAATAGTGGTGCGATTCTTTTTGGAGGAATAGACGGTTATATATCCTTTAACCCCGATCAGATTGTGAGTGAGAAGTTTCCCGGGAATATGGTTTTCACCGGTAGTCAGTTATACAATGCTGAGATCGACATTAAGGATCCCGACTCACCGTTGAAAATAGCCATTAATTATGCCCAAGAAATCATACTGGAGCATGATCAGGACGTGATTACCATCGAATATACGGTGTTGGATTATCGAGCGCCCGATGATATCTCCTACGCTTATATCCTGGAAGGGTATGACAAAGACTGGCATTTCGTGAAAAACCAAAAAAAAGCCACCTATACGAAAATTCCGCCGGGGCGTTACACCTTTCGGGTAAAAGCGACCAATAATGGACACTTTTCTAACGTGCCGGAAAAAAGTATTGCCATCATCGTAAACAAACCTTGGTGGTTAAGTGGTTGGGCCATATTTTTTTATGTGGTTTTGATTTTTGCAGGGTTGGAGGTTGTAAGACGCATCGCTTTTACGATGATAAGATTGAAACATAAAGTGGCTCTCGAAAAGAAAATAGCGGAGTTGAAAATACAATTTTTTACCAATATTTCCCATGAATTGCGGACACCTTTAACGTTGATTGTTAATCCCTTGCTGAAATTAAAGCAAACCGAGACGTTATCGAAAAAAGGTCTCCGGTACTTGGATGTCGCCAATAAAAACACCAGTCGTATGGTGCGGTTCGTTAACCAATTACTTGACTTCCGTAAGATTCAAGAGCAAAAGGCGGAGCTGCATGTAAAAGAAGTAGAATTGGTGAGTTTTCTAACACAGATGTTAGATAATTTTGCAGACATCGTAGGAGATAAAGATCTATCCGTTGGGCTGAGCGCCGATACCCCCGAAATTCAGGTCTGGTGTGATGAAGAAAAGATGGATATTGTGTTTTTCAATATACTATCCAATGCGGTTAAGTTTTCTCCAGCCGGAGGGCGGGTCGAGATCCGGATCTCGCGGGAAGCCAACCACGTCATGGTGCAAGTATGTGATGAAGGAGACGGCGTCCCGTCAGATCAACTCGAAGTCATTTTTGAACCGTATTATGAAGGCGGAAAAGGACAAGATAAGGCCTTCAAAGGCACGGGGATAGGGTTGGCCTTGTCGAAAGACATTATGAAGTTGCACAAGGGCACCATAGCGGCAAGCATAAATGAAACAAAGGGAATGACTTTCACGATTACGCTTTTAGCAGGTAATACCCATTTCGGGGAGGATAGTTTTGTCCCGAAACATTTCGTGGAGCGTGATAAAAACGAAGAGGTCGTGGCGTCTACCGAAATGTCGCCCGAGGAAATTGAATCGGGAACACAACTTCCGAAATTGCTGTTGGTGGAAGATAACCCAGAGTTAAGACGTTTTATAACAGAAGAATTCCAAACGACCTATACGGTGGCAGAAGCAACCAATGGGCGAGAAGGATATGAGAAAGCACGAGCATGGATGCCAGATATCATTATCTCGGACGTCATGATGCCGGAAACGGACGGTATTCAAATGCTGGAGATGATAAAAGATGATGTAGAAACGAGCCATATTCCATTTGTTTTATTAACCGCAAAATCAGCAGTCGAGGATCAAATAAAGGGCTTATCTTACGGAGCAGATTTTTATATCACTAAGCCCTTTCATATCGATTATGTTAGACATTTGTTAAAGAACCTTTTAAAAAGCCGGCAACAAATGGTTGCCGCTATGGTAGATAAGCAAACGATCCTTAAATTGGAGCCCACGGAAGTGGTTATCACCTCTAAAGACGAAACATTTTTGCGGGAGGTTATTCAAATTGTTGAAACTCAAATGTCAGACACGTCCTTCACGATTGATGTTGCGGTGAGTGCCATGGCCATGGGAAGGACCACTTTCTACAAGAAGCTAAAAAGTCTAACGAACATGTCTCCGGTGGAATTCATTCGGGACATTCGATTAAAAAGAGCTAAACAGTTGCTCGACACTGGTGAATTAACCGTAACAGAAGTCGCTTACAAAGTAGGGTTCAACAGTTCCGGTTATTTTAGTACGTGCTTTAGAGAGATGTACCAAGTTTCTCCTTCAGATTATTTGAAAAAAATGGGATGATTGCTGGTGTATCGTTTCATAATACACCAGCGCTTTAGCAGCAATTTTCGGTTAAGTCATTAAAAAAAAGCGTTTTGTCAATTTTTAGATAGATTTTGTCAATTTTTGAATGTAAAAAAAATGTACTCCCCCTACATTTGACAATGTGTAGTAACACATACATCGTTTTATAGAAAACAGATGTAACCATTAAACGCCAAAACATAAACAATAAAATATGGACTTTTTTAAGTCCATCTTAAACTAACTACTAAGATGAGGAGAGATATAAACCTAATCAGAGGATTATTTGTTGGTGTCTTGTTCACCTTAAGTTCCGTGTTACAGGCGCAATCATTGCTGTCTTTTCCGGGAGCCGAAGGGTTTGGACGTTTCGCAAAAGGAGCGAGAGGATACGGCGAACCGCGCGTTTATGCCGTTACTACGCTTGCGGATGACGGGCCGGGCTCCTTCCGAGATGCAGTAAGTCAGCCGGGACGTTTTGTTATTTTTAAAGTGGATGGGATCATACGTTTAAAAAGCAGTATAACCGTCGCGCCTTACACAACGATAGCGGGACACACTGCCCCAGGAGATGGAATTGTGTTGTACGGTAGGAAAGTTTCCTTTTCGGGCGCTAACGAAACCATAGCGCGTTTTTTGCGCATTCGCTTAGGGACCAACGCCGGGGCGGGAAAAAATGATGACGCATCAGGCATCGCAAATGGTAAGAATATAATCTTGGATCACATGTCGTTTTCATGGGGGCTAGATGAAGTTTTCTCCGTCAGTTGGGATAAGAAGGGAGTAGAACCTGATAGTATAACCCTCCAGAACTGCATTATCGCGCAGGGGCTTCATCGGTATAATCACTCCGCAGGCGGGTTGATGCAAACAGGCGGTAGACTCTCTATATTGAAATCACTTTACATAAGTAATAAGACCCGTAACCCGAAAGTAAAAGGAGCCAACGAGTTTGTAAATAATGTCGTTTACAATTTTGGTAATGCCAATAAAACACAGGATGAACATCAGCTGTCTGCAGACGCATATATTCTTGGTGGCGGTTCAGAGATGGTGTCTAACGCCCTGATATCAAATAACTATTTTATTGGCGGTCCTGCCACCCCCAAGGACAAACAAAGCCCGTTTTCAAGAGGGAATGAAAACTTTAATCTGTATCAAACAGGCAATTATTATGATAACAATCAGAATGGGCAGTTAGACGGGGTTGCTATCCAAGGTAACGCCCAGTGGTATCCCGGGTTGCAGCCTGAAAATTTCAGAACCCGAACCGATTATGCCAATTATCCTTCCATATCTTCCTGGTTGTCGGCAGAAGAACTTGTTCCGTACTTGATCGCGCGGGTGGGTGCAACAAGGCCAAAGCGAGATCAGGTAGATGAGCTCTTGATCCAAGAACTCAAAAGCCTGGGCAAGTCCGGACGTTACGTATACGAGGAAACTGACCTACCATTAAGTAATGGAGGATTAGGCGATATCGCGACAGCGGTAGCACCGACGGACGCGGACCAAGATGGTATCCCTGACGAGTGGGAAGTTCGTTTAGGATTAGATAAAGATAATGCTACCGATGCGCTTCAAAAAAGTACAGATGAACGGTATCAAGGATATTTGAATATAGAAGTTTATTTGCATCAGCTCGCGGCTGACTAAGATATACGAGAATAAGTACAATAATCACTAACAATTTAGTAAACCGATTAATCAATGAGAAAACTGTTATTATACACGTTAAGTGTGTTTGTAGCCTGTTTTGTAGCTTGTTCTAAAAAAGAACTAGTTTCGCATTACGAGCGTCCCGATTGGCTCAAGGGCAATAGTTGGGAAGTGTTGGAGGATAGGGGGCAATTTTCCTTGTTTTTGGAAGGAGCGCAGCGAGCAGGATTTAAAGAAGTCCTCGACGGAAAAACCATTGCAACTGTATTCGCGCCCTCTGATGACGCGTTTCAGCGGTATCTGGCAGAAAACAATTGGTCGTCTATCGCTCAAGTCCCTCAGAAAGAACTAAAAAAGCTAATTGGCTACCATTTGGTCTATTACGCCTATAGCCGAGACATGTTGGTCAACTATCAACCCAATGGTAGCGAAGCAAGAGAGCTCAATATGGCAGGTCTTTACTATAAACACCGTACGCGAAGTTCAGACTCTATAAGCGTTGAATTAGATCCCATTACGGGCAAGCAACAGAAGGTATTCAACAAAGACCGATTCTTACCCGTTTTGTCACAGACCCATTTTCAAACCAAAGGAATTGATGCCGCGAGCAATTATGAATATTTCTTCGGTGCCGGAACATGGCAAGGAGACGGCGGCTTTAACGTAGCCAATGCCCGCGTGGCAGAATATGCCATTCCAACCGATAACGGGTACATCTACATTGTCGACGAAGTTTTGAAACCGTTGAAAACTATACACGCTACCATAGCAGAGTTGCCCGACTATGCAGACTTTTTAACCGTATATGATAGATACCGCACCTTCACCTATGATGAGGAAACAAGTCGAGACTACGCGATGGCGGGCGATTCACTTTATAACGTGTCCCACGGCCTGTTGCCGTCCATTGCATCGGAATGGACCACTTATGGTTTATCTGATGCAGTAGCCTATTTTGACCTAGCTGGTCTAACCTATAGGGGTTTCAATGTGTTTGCGCCTAGTAACCAAGCCTTTCAAAGCTTTTTTAACACCTACCTGTCGGCCCATTACGCCTCCTTAGACCAGGTGGATCTACTACCGCTGTTATTAGTTTTATATAATCACGTATACGAAGGTAATGTGGTGTTCCCGTCTGAAATTGGGAAGAACCCCGATATTAAAACAGCTTTTGGTACCCCCATCATGTTTAATCCAAATAGCGATGTGAAGCAAAAAGCAATCGCTTCGAATGGTGCATTTTATGGTCTGGATAAAGTGCTGGTGCCAGACATGTTCAATAGCGTCACGGGGGCAGCATTCCGGAATCCAGACTACCGGATTTTCATGTATATGCTATTTAGAACGGGCCTAAATCAAACCCTGGCGAGCAAGGACATTGACTTTACCCTTTTCATCCCCAGCAACGAAGTTCTATTAGAAACATTTATTGGAGATAGCCAGCTATTCTGGACCGAGGGACACCCCGATGCGTTCGGCGATGAGAACATTCTCGTCGAGAACTCGGACGGCGTGCTGGTGCCATTGTCCGAAAACCAGATGGCGAACTTTGTTTCAGACCATATCGTTTACGATAGAATAACATCCCTTCAAGGAAAACAAGTGTACCGCACCCGGAACTCTTTTAACTATGTCTATGTAATCGATGGCAAAGTACACTCCACGTCGACCTATAATGGTGTAGAAGATGTTGCCGCAGAATTTATACCAGGTACCTGGTATAACGGAGCGAGCATGGAAACACAGGTCGCGATGACCGGAGAAACACGAACTATCAAATTTACCTTGATCGGTGCAGAATCTTCGGCAAACGTGTTGCATCCATATGCCGAATTTTCCAAACTACTTGCTCGGGCAGGCTTGATGGAAGTAGGGAATTCCCTATCCTTTCTATTCGGAAATCGCTTCTTGCTTTTCGCTCCCGATAACGCGACGGTATTGGCAGGACTGAACGATGGGACCATCCCGACTGAAAAAGCAGCGCTTGCCGATTACTTGAAATCATACTTTGTATCTGTACCCGACAACGCGTTAGGAGATTATCCATTTGCTGGGTTAGGCATACAGGGCACATGGGATACTGCGAAGCGACTCGGGGCCACCCAGTATCGGCAAATCAGTCTGGCCGACCGGGGAAATAAGCTCGAACTAATTGATGCAGATGGAACGATTATTCCCGTTTTGGGGGATTTCCCACAAGTATTCAGTGACGGCGCTGTTTACCGGATAAACAAGTTGTTAAAAAGATAAGCGATTGAATTTTAGGTTTAGCATTTAAATAAAGATAAATGAGGCGATATATATTAACCTTAATAACATGTTTCAGCGTTATCTCCCTCGTCGTAGGACAGTCTTCCCGGGTATTAACCGGGAATATAAAAGGCCAGGGAAATGCAGCGCTACAAGGAGCTTCGATTTTTGTCGAAAACAAAGATAACAGAAATCTACGCGGAGCTTCCACGGATGCTCAAGGGCAGTACAGTGTCGAAGTGCCTGTCGAGAATGATTTGACGATAGTAGTAGCTTGTATAGGCTACATATCACAACGTATTCCTTACACCGGGCAGTCGGAAATCAATGTCACCCTACAAATAGACGACAAGTCGATTGAAGAAGTGGTCGTGACCGGAGCAGGAGATCAGCAGCGCAACGCGATGGGCATTTCTTACCGCAATCAAGTATCTGCAACCGAGAGCATCGATATGAAAGCATTAGAGACCATGCCCTTTGCTTCTATTGAAAGCGGATTGCAAGGTCGCTTAGCGAACGTCGACATCATCTCCAGTGCGGATCCGGGGGCCCGCAGTTCTATCCGTATACGCGGAACCTCATCGCTTAATGGAAATTCCGAACCCTTGATTGTCGTCGACGGCGTACCCTATCCCACAGAGATTTCGACCGATTTCAATTTTTCTACGGCCAACGATGAGGATTTCGGAGCGCTGATTAATATTTCACCGATGGATATCGAGTCAATCGAGGTATTGAAAGATGCCGCTGCAACCGCTATATGGGGTTCCCGTGGCGCTAATGGTGTTCTTCTTTTCACGACGAAAAAAGGCCGTCAGGGTAAAACCCGGTTTGCATTTTCAAGTAAAGTTGATGTTAAACGTGAGGCAGAAACCATCCCTATGCTGGACGGGGGTCAGTACGTGGCGATGATCCAGGACGCGATCTGGAATTCGGTGAACGACCGCGGCTATCAACAGGCCCTTCCCTACTTGTCTTTGTTATACAATACCCAAGAGATTAATTACGATCCATCGTGGGTGTACTTCAAAGAATACAATCAAAATACCAACTGGTTGGACCAGGTTACCCAGGTCGGACACTTTGTCGATAATTCCCTGTCGATCAGTGGAGGAGGAGATAAAGCCACGTACCGCGTTTCGTTAGGGTATCTTAATGATGTTGGAACGACGAAGGGCACCGCGCTAAACCGTTATAACACGTTGGTGAGTGTCAACTACAAGTTCTCCAATAAATTCAATATCAACGCTGATATGTCCTATTCGCTGAGTAACCGGGACAATTTTTGGACGGGTAGAATACAAACGCCGCGAGGCATGGCTATGACTAAGATGCCGAACATGAGCCCCTATTTTATCGACGAATATGGTAATTACACGGACGAGTATTTTACACCGCGGCTCAATTTTCAAGGAAGTTTCATTGGAGATGAAAAAGGAAGTACCTATAATCCCGTGGCGATGGTTAACGAATCCGTTAACAAAACAGCGGGTGAACAGGCCCGCGTCATTTTTAGGGCACAATACCAAGTGTTGCCCGAGTTGCAATATACCGGTACAGTAGGTTTTGACACGCGGTCCACGAAAAACACGAAATACTTACCGCAGTCGGTGACCGGCGTCATCTGGACAGATCCATTTTTCAACCGGGGCACCGATGCGTTAACTGATAACCTGTACATCTCGACAGAGAACAAATTTATATACAACAAAACCTTTCAAGAGAAGCACAGTATCGTAGGTGCCGCTTTAGTACAGACCCGCGAATCCCGAAACTTTAGCTATGCCAGCGAGACTTCTGGAAACGCATCTTCCTCCCTAAGCGATCCTACATCGGGCGGCGCCGTTGCCAAAATGGGATCCGGTAATTCGATGGGGCGGGATATCGGTGTGATATCGAGTTTGCATTACGGTTTCAAGAATAAATATCTCATCAATGGTACCTACCGTTGGGAAGCGAGCACGGCCGTATCCGCACAGCATCGGTGGAAAGGCTTCCCCGCACTCGGCGTTGCGTACCATTTAGGAGAGGAAGAGTTTATTAAAAAGCTCGGTATTGCCGATATGGTCAAGCTTCGTTATAGCTGGGGTAAAACCGGTAACTCACCTAGGGGTAACTATACTTATCTTGGCGTATTCGAACCCATTACCCCTGGTTATGTCGATATGGCGGCGATCCGCCCCGTGTCCATGCAATTGGATAACCTCAAATGGGAGACCGTTACGCAAACAGACTTTGGGGTTGATTTGGCTTTCTTTAAAAACAGGCTCACCATTACGGGGGAACTATACAACCGGGTAACGACCGATCTGCTTCAGAAGGACGTGAAGCTTCCCTCGTCTACCGGCTTTGCAGAGATGAGTTTCTATAATTCCGGAAAGATGGAAAATAAAGGGTGGGAGCTTATCATGAACGTCGAAGCCATTCGTAGCAAAGACTTTGGTCTGAGCTTTAGCCACCTGAATATTTCCAGAAATAGAAATACCGTACTCGAACTACCGGACAATATGGAGTTTGAACGCTACGATTTCGATAACGAAAACTATGCACATAAAATCGTAGAAGGGAATCCCTTAGGCTCGTTCTACGGCTATCGGTACCTTGGCGTATACCAGAACATCGAAGATACCTATGCCCGTGATCTGAATGGCGAAATTATCCGGGATTTAGCCGGAGAAGCAGTATACGCACGCAATGGAGATCGACGGGTTTTTGCCGGTGATGCGAAATATCAGGATATCGACGGCAATGGCGTGATCAATCAATATGACATTGTTTACTTAGGAAATGCTATGCCCCTCTTTACAGCCGGTGGTGGTATCGACGTCCATTACAAAGGATTCCGCTTGAGCACCTTCTTCCACGGGAGGTTTGGGCAAAAGGTGGTGAACAAAGTGCGGATGAGTACAGAAAGCATGCGCGGAACAGGCAATCAGAGCACCGCCGTGTTAGGAAGATGGCGGAATGAAGGGGACGCTAGCATGATTCCGAGAGCGCTGTATGGCGAAGGTTATAATTACCTCGGATCAGATCGTTTTGTGGAAGATGCTTCCTTCCTAAGGCTTAAAATGGTTTCGTTGCGCTATTCGCTTCCTAAACCGCTGATCGAGCGCTTCGGACTCACCCGATTTGACGTATTTGCAACGCTTCAGGATGTTTACACGTGGACCAAATACTCTGGACAGGATCCGGAAGTCTCGCTTTCCAGTGATGTATACATGTTGAGTCAAGATAATGCTAACACACCTCGCCCACGGCGATTTGCGTTGGGAATTAATGTTAACTTTTAATAAAGAGATTATGAAAATATGGTATAGCGTTCTAATGGTCTCGGTACTGTTTCTGAGCAGCTCCTGCCAAAAATGGCTGGAATTGAAACCAGAGAACCAACAGGTGACGGATGACTATTGGGCCAATAAAGAAGAAGCAGAAGCCGTTTTGGGAGCAGCTTACGTCGGGCTACAAAAAGCCGTTCCGGATATCCTCAACTTTGGGGAGGCACGCGGGAACACGTTGAGCTTAGCCGGTTTGGTCGATGTAGATCTTGTGCGATTGAAAGGCTTTTCTATTTTACCGTCCAATAAGCTGGTAAAATGGAGCAACTTTTATCAAATTATCAATTATGCTAACATGGTTATAAAATACGCACCCGACGTGGTGGAACGAGACCCATCCTTTAACCAGGCCGTCATGCAGTCTTATTTGTCGGAAGCGTATTTTCTTCGAGCGTTGAGCTACTTCTATATCGTTCGGACCTTTGGAGATGCCCCCCTCATCCTAGAACCGTATATGAACGATCATGAAGCGTATGAAATAGCAAAATCATCGAAAGCGCAGTTGCTCCTACAGATCGAACACGATTTGACAACAGCATTAACGAACAGCAAAGAAATATGGCCTACCGTATGGGAAACAAAAGGTCGTGCGACCAAATGGGCGATCCACGCGGCGTTGGCCGATGTATACCTATGGATGGAAGAATACGACAAAGCCATTATATCCTGCAATGCTGTGTTGGAGTCGGGACGAGTGGGCCTAATCCAAGGACGCGTAAATACGACAAACAACTGGTTTACTATTTTTAGCGAAGGAAATACCAACGAGGGCATCTTTGAAATACAGTTTGATAATTCGAAAGCCCAAAACAATAAATTGATGGATCTATTCGGAGCTTCCTACAATTGGATTATCTCGAATTATGCGTTGACACTCTTTGCACAAGATGCCGAAGACCTTCGTGGACAGGGTGCATCCTACGCGAATGACCTTAAAATTTGGAAGTATCTCGGCGCAGAAGCGGGAACGGGAATAGCTCGCTCCTTTAGTGATCAGAATTGGATTGTATACCGTATGGCCGACATTTATCTAATGAAAGCAGAAGCTTTGATCATGAAGGGCGAAAGCTTCTACCCAGCCGCCATAGAGCTTATCACGGCGGTGCGTTCCCGCGCGGGCGTATCGAGGCCCCTAGATGCCGGGAATACCGAGCTACAGTTACTGCATGCCCTGCTCGAAGAAAGAGGTAAAGAATTCGTGGCAGAAGGGAAACGCTGGTTTGATCTTTTACGTATCGCGCAGCGGAACGATTACCGGTATAAAGACTATTTTATCGAACAGGTGTTGGCCGGAAATGCGGGTGCTTCCGCACCGGTCATCCGTGCCCAGTTGATGGACGAGAATGCCCATTACCTGCCAATTCACATCGACGAGTTGCGGTACAATAGGCTGTTAGTTCAAAACCCTTATTACGAACATTTAAATTAATCGAAAGATGAAAACAAAAAGACAATATTGGAACTGGGGGCTCCTGATCTTTATGGGTTGGGTGCTGACTTTGGTAAGCTCCTGTAAAGACGCTTTCGAAGAAAATACGTACACCGCTTTTGAAGAAACACCTATCGGACTCTACTTGAAAAATAATGAAGAACAGTACGGTCTTTGGGTAGAAATCCTTCAAAAAGCAGATCTATACAATACATTAAATCTGGATGCGATTTATACCCACTTCGTGCCAACAAATGAGGGGGTGAAAAGGTATTTAGCCGCTTCGGACCTGACCGCTGTTTCAGATATAACCCAAGAAGAGGCCGCTCTTTTAGTCAAATATCATTTAATTGCAGGAGCGGAAGTGGGTTTTGCACAATTTCAAAGTGGTGCGATAAGCCAATTAAACGCGACGGACGATAATCTTTTCGTCGAATTTAGAGACGGCGGAACGGACGCTATCTATTTGAACGGCGTGTCCCGGTTCAATAGCTACGATATCAAAGCAACCAACGGTATTATTCATACCATAGATGATGTGCTCGTGCCGCTGGTCGAGACGATCTACGACCGATTGGAAGAGGAAGAACGGTGGAGTCTGTTTGCTCAGCTGGTCGAACTTACGGGGTATCAGGAAAGGTTGGCAACCGTCTATACCGAGACGACCGATCCACTCGGTAATCCCATTCAACAAAGGTTTAAATATACGGCCTTCGTGGTCAGCAACGAAACCTACACGAAAGAAGGGATAAACGGGCTGCCGGACCTATTGGAGAAACTCGGCGTCGTAGCGGGAACAGATTATACAGACCCATCGAACGGACTAAACAAATACGTCGCTTACCATTTGCTAGCGCAACAGCGTTCGTATAGCGATTTAGGCCAATTCCCCGAAGGCATAACCAAAATGAATCTACAAACGATGGCGCCGAATGAACTACTCAAAGTATCTGAAAGTGGCGTAGGCTTGGTGCTTAATAAGAACGAGGAGACGGGAGAGTCCGTTGCGCTTGTTGAAACCAATATCGCCTGTAAAAACGGAGTCATTCATGAGGTAGACAATTGGATGCCCTTGTTTCTGCCCGAACAGGTGCAGGTAATTTGGGAACTGACCGATTATCCGGACATCGAAGCGAATGTGAGTCAGTATCGCAATAATAACTTAGGTTCACAATATAACAAGACGTTTACCGCCAATGAGCTGACCAACATCACCTGGTCCGCGCGGCCGGAATACAAACAGAATGTGGTCACTTATCGGAATAACAGGCCTTCAGAAGGGAACTGGTATAACCTCCTGAACCACGATCATCTGCGTGCGGAATTGGGTGAGTCGGGCTGGATAGAGTTCAAAGGGCCTACGATCGTAAAAGGGAAGTATAAAGTGTCGTTTGTTTGGCCGAGCCCTAAGCATTCGTCACATACGGGGATTGCGGCATTTATTTTGGATAATGAAATGATCCATGCCCGTCTGGTGATATCGAACTCTCGGCAAGAACGCAATTTAACCCAAGCGATGGGTACCGTAGAATTTACAGAAACGACAGATCATACCTTGCGGATATTATCGTTAGATGGCCGTCTGATTACCATGGACTATCTGCAATTTGATCCGGTAGAATAATTTAAACCTCATTGTTATGAAAAAGATAATTTATGCGGCAGTATGTTTAATGACCATACTTGCTGGTTGCAGCAAAAATTGGGACACCCATTACGGGGAAGAAGAAGGAACCGTATCGCCCCTGAATCTGCTGGACTATTTGAAATCCCAGCCACAGTATTCCGACTTCGTCGCTAAGCTGGAACAGTATGATTTGGCTGAGGAACTGGAGCGCGACCAAAACTTGACCATTTGGGCCGTTTCTAACGAGAAAATGAGCGCACTGGAAGCTTTGGGCGAGGATACGAAGTTTGTCCTCCGCTATCATATCAACAGTTTAATGTATGACAATACCAAGCTTAAGAGTGGGTTGCGCGTGATGACCTTCAACGGCAAGTACTTGTCCATTGACAAGGAGGGAGAGGCTATACGCGTCGGTGATGCAACCGTCGTGAAAGGTAACCAGATCTGTCAGAATGGAGTCGTGCACGAGATCGATCAGCTATTGACGCCCGATTTGAGTATTTACGAATACCTAGCGTCGCTGGGTAATGAGTACTCCATTATCCGGGACACCATACTCGCCATGAACGATACCATTTTCGATCTCGAAAACAGTATTCCGATCGGCGTAGATCCGACGGGTAATACACTTTACGACTCGGTCTACGTCATCACAAATCCGATATTTGAACGCGTTAATATCCGTTCGGAATTTGCGAATGTAACCATGTTTCTACCGAATAATCAAGTGTTAGAAAAGTGCTTTGATAATTTGGGAACGCTTTACGACCAATTTGGAAAAGACTTTTTGTATACGGATTCACTGAAAGCTTATACCTGGATTAAAGAAGCCATATTCTATAACAACGTACTGGATGATGTGACGGAAGCGGATATTACCTCGGCTTTCGGGAGGTTATGGAAACCGAGCGTTCAGAAAGTCGACGCAGATTTTAAACGAATGAGTAACGGACGGATTTATGAAGTGACCCATCTCAAAATTCCGAATAATGTCCATATCGACATGATCAAACAATTGTTTCATTATTGGGAGTTCGTTCCGGACGACGAAAAAGATGCATTATTTAAGCTGAATAATGTTACGAATATCGAGCCGAAAGACGAGGATAAAGTGACGTTCCCTACCATAGGGGTAGAGTTACAGTATCGTGTACTAAGGGTTGAGGGTGATCTGAACGATGACAAACCCGCCTCTATTGAGTATACGCCGATAATGTTAGAGCGAAACGAAGACGGATCGACTGGATATAAGGCAGTCGAAGTACCGCCAGGAGAGTATAACCTGTATATGGGGGTTAAGCACTCGAATCATCCCTTTGTCAACGTATATATCAACGATGCACCCGTCGCGCAGAACCTCAATGTGGAACCTTCGAACCCTTGGCATTACGATCGTTCAACCAATACTGTACCGGGAACCAAATATAATGGTTGGGGCGGATTAGTCGGCCCAGTGATGATCGAAGGAGCAGATGTAACTTCATTTAAAATCAAAGTAGAGTTTGCCGGATTGGGTAAGGGGAATGTAGAACGCTTAGATCTGTACCACTGGGCATTGATCCCGACACAAAATAACTATTAATGAACCGAATATTAGCTGAATATATGACGAATATAATGAAGAGGAGGATGTGGCGCTCGCTATTGATTACAGTTTTAGCCTGTGGAGTGGGACAGGCAGTCGCACAAACGACGATTACGGGAAAGGTCGTGAGCAATTATGACAAGAGCCCAGTGTCGGATGCGGTGGTGACTGTGCTCAATACCACGTCCAATATCCGCACAAAGAAAGATGGATCTTTTACGTTAAAGGACGTAGAGGACGGTGCTACCACCATTCGGGTATGGAGCCCCGGCTATTATGAATCACATGTCGAAATATTAGGACGTACTACCTTCGAGATCACGTTGATCGGTGAAGGTAGAACCAACTACGTCAATGTCGTAGAAGGGACATTTTCCGATAAAAACACCAGTGTGCTGTCCGACAATGACTACCGTGTCGGTGCGGCGGATATCGAACAGGTGCTGACGGGCGAGATGCCGGGGTTACGGGTGTTGAACAAAAGCGGCATGGTCACCGAGGGCGGAATGTTGAACTTTCGAGGCGTACGTTCGTTCGATGCAGAAAACACCCCCTTGATCGTTGTTGATGGAATCCCTTATTTGCCGGATTTAGGGAATTCGCCTATTATAGGCGGGTATTCCCGGGGGATGTTTGCACCATTTGCCTTACAGGATATTAAACATATCCGTTTATTAAAAGGAGCAGAGACTGCACGGTACGGATCCCTAGGCTCCAACGGTGTCCTCTTGCTGGAAACTTCCTCGTCGGACGACCTGGAAACCGTGGTAGAATTTAAAGGTAATTATGGAATTGCCCATAATTACAATACGATTCCGCTATTGGGGGGTAGTGACTATAAAAGCTTATTGGGAACCGTAGGAATGACGCAATACGAAGATATGGGCGACTTACTAACACGGTTTCCTTTCCTCCGCGACGATCCGGATTACTATTATAATTTCCGCTATAACAATGCGACGGATTGGCAAGATGTGATCTACAGGAACGCGTTTGTTACCGATAATCATTTGCGTATTAAGGGCGGTGATGCGGTGGCGAAATACGATCTATCTTTGGGCGTACTGAGCCAACAAGGGACATTGGATCAAACAGCGACTACGCGTTACAGCACCCGTCTGAATTCCAGCATTAACCTGGGCGGTAAGTTCGATTTAAAAGCGATCACGGCACTGACGTACAGTACCTCCAAGATGCAAGAGCAGGGCATCCTACCCGCAACAAGTCCGTTAATGTCGGCACTTTACCGGGCGCCGATTCTAAGTCCCTTTCTAAAGGATGCAGACAATAATATTTTGCCAGAGCTCGATGGTGTCGGTCAGTTTGGGGTTTCCAATCCGCTCGCCCTTTTGCAAACGGGAGATTTTAAGTCGGATATCTACGATGTCTTCGTACAGGCCAACTTGGGTTACCAAGCTACCGATCGCTTTCGACTTAACGCTGTCTTAGGTCTTTTCTCCAATTACACGCGGCAGAACACTTTCATCCCGGGATTATCAAGTGGCACCATCTTGCCATTAGAAAATGGAATAGCGTTGAACACGGCGAGAGCAGGAGCCGGACAAACTTCCAATATTTCTTGGAATGTTTATGGAACGTATCACAAGAACTGGAACCGCGATGAAGCTTACTTTGGCGGTGGGGTACAAGGTCTTTTGACCTCGCAGGAGTATGATGCCGGAAGTGGACGAAATACAAGTTCAGATTTTTACCGAACCCTCAATTATGTGAATAATGCTGGTCGCCTGTTTTGGGGATACAACGAACAGTGGAATTGGATGAACGTGTATGGGTATACCCAGTATAACTGGCGTAGTCTCGCCAAATTAGACGTCAGCCTGAGTGTCGATGGCACCTCTGTATCTGGTGTAAACGCGAATCGTTTTGGTGTTTTTCCTGCGGCCGACTTATCGCTACTACTGTCGAATACGGCACTTTTAAAAGACATCAACAGCATAGATAATTTGGTGTTTAAGATTGGATATGCTAAGACTGGGAATAGCCGTTTTTCGTCGAAGATTGGACAGGCATATTATGGAAGCCAGCTCTACCGGCAGCTAGCGGGAATTGTGGTAGGGAATATCCCGAACCAAGGAATCCGCTGGGAGGACAACGAAAACTGGCAGGCCAATTTGATTTTTTCTGGTATTAATCAACGGCTGAATGTGAATGTAGGCTATTATTTTAACCGGGCAAGTAACCTATTGAATGCCTTCCCGGTCTCTCCGATCGGTGGCATCGACCGGATTTATATGAACGGTGGAGCGATACATAACCAAGGCCTCGAAGTCGACATGAATGTTGCCGTAATCGATAACCGCAACTGGTCGCTTACCTGGCGGGGTAACCTATCCACACTGGATAGCAAAGTAAAAAGGCTAGTCGGCGGTGCGGACATGCTACATCAGCAAGCCGATGGTGTCACGCGTATTAACCGCGTGGGCGAATCCCCCTTCTCTTATTATGGCGCTCGTTTTCTAGGTGTTATTTCCAGCGAGGCGGAGGCAAACGCTTTAGGTCTGCAAGACTACAAAAATCGTTTTTTTGGTGCGGGAGATGCCCGTTTTAACGATACCAATAGCGACGGTGTAATTGACACCGAAGACCAAGAACTGCTTGGCAATAGCTTGCCAAACCTTTTCGGAGGGACCTCACTGGCGATCCGTTACAAAAATATCCACCTGCAAGGGTTGCTCAGTTTCAGCAAAGGAAACCGCATGTACAACGGTTTGCGTCGCGGTTTGGAGCGTATGGACAGTTATGCGAATCAATCTGAGGCGACACTACGCCGCTGGCAAACGGACGGACAACAGACCAACATTCCCCAAGCAGCTTACGGCGATCCGATGGAAAATGCGCGTTTTTCTAGCCGCTGGATAGAAGACGCTTCGTTCCTTCGGATAGAAAATATCACGCTGTCCTATAAATTCGGACAACACCGGCTGAATGTACTTTCTAACTCCGAGTGGTATATCGCAGGTGAAAACCTCTTTACCTGGAGTGATTATCTAGGATTGGATCCCGTGACGGCCTATAGCAATTCGATTAGCTATTTGGGAGCAGACTATGGTAAGATTCCATTGCCACGTACATTTAAATTTGGTGTTAACATTAAGCTGTAATGAAGAATATGAGTATGAGAAGGACTTTTTTCGTATGTGGAATTGCCACGATGGCCCTTACCTTTGGGGGGTGTTCCGATTATTTTGAAGTGGATACGAACGATATTTTATTGGATAAAGATTATGTAAAGGAATCTAATGAACTTTACTCGGGCTATATGGGGGTGGCCTCCAAGATGCAGGCCATCGCGGATCAGACCGTGTTTCTGAGTGATCTGCGTACGGATTTGCTCGAGCCTACGGTAAATGCCCCACAAGATCTTTGGGATCTCTACAATTTTAAAGAAAAGCCAGGCAATAGCTTTGCTAACCCTCGGCCGTATTACGATTTAATCGTTAACGCAAATGCTTACCTGAGTAAGATTATCGCGTACAGAAAAAACAACCCCACCGCCATTGAGGAGGCGCATTATCAAGCTTTGATCTCCGGAACAATACGTTTTAAGGTGTGGACGTATCTGACGCTTGGCAAGCTGTATGGACAAGTAGCGTACTTCGATGATCCAGATCTCAATCTGGACAAGATCGGTGAGATTCCCGTGATCGGGTTCGATGAATTAATTCCACGCTTGATCGCTTTGATGGAAAGCGGTGTGGACGGCGTAAATGGTTTGTATGAAACCAACTGGGGGAATATTCTATATCCGGGTGTGCCGGCCAACGAGCAAGATTTGGTGTGGAATATGATCTGTCCGTCACCTGCACCTCTCCGTATGGAATTATACCTGTGGAACAAAGACTATCAGCGTGTCGTGGATGTTGGTATTCCGTTTATATATGACAACGGCGGCCGGCGTTATAAAGTAGATAACCAAGATTATAACGGCGAATGGATACAGGTCTTTACGCGGGATCCCATTACGAAAACCCGTGTGCTTATCAATATCGTACCGTACGATTTTGAAAGAAACCAAACGAATCGCTTGATCAGCTTTTTTTCCAACCAGGAACCATCGCTCTACTATTTAAAGCCTACGGAAGTAGCCATGCAACGGCATGCGTCCCAGTTACGCTATGACGGGCATACCTTAGGTGACCAATATCGCGGAGAGAATTATACCTATTTTTTCCAGAATGGACAGTGGGTGATCCGGAAGTTCTCCAGAGATCGGGAGAGTGCTTCGGAAATTTATAAAAACAATGTGCATATCGTCATCTATCGCGATTCGGATGTCCATTTTTTCCTGATCGAAGCGTTGAACAACCTCGGGAAATTCAGCCAAGCAGAGGCTCTATTGAACGATGGTATCGAGCAATATGTCATTCGTAATGTAGGAAATCTACAAGCGCCTTTTGATGATGAAGTGATGAACGCTGAATTAAAGCGGAATTGGGGTATCCGCCGTCGAGTCAATCTCGGTCCGGTTTTTCCGCAGGGCTTGTCTAAAGAGGATATTGATACCGAAGCGGAAAAGCTGGAGTATATGGAGGCCTTAGACCGCTTAGTAGCAGAAGAAACCCTGATGGAAAGTGCTGGTGAAGCAAAAGCTTATTTCGCATTGATGCGTATTGCGAAGCGATGGAATGATCCGTCGATCTTGGCCGATATCGTTTCTGCCAAATACCCAGACGGGCAAAAGCAACAGGTTCGCGGGCATCTGATGAACGAACAGAACTGGTTTGTGCAATATCCGTTATGATAAGTCTGCATTTGCTCGCCGCCGTAACTGCCGGGAGGATCTGACTGTCGCGTTGAAAAAAGCGTTAGCACAGGATTTTATCAATAAAACGGTGTTTCAATAACCGTTGACTAGCTTCCCACGAGATTTATAGCCTCGTGGGAAGCTCTTTTTCTAAGGCAAACAATATGCTCTCGCATACCACGAGCCGCACAGCACACGAAAATCCATCATTTTTCTGGCGAAAATATACCCCATTCCGAAAGTTGAATTTAACAGAAAAAACAGCCTCCAATGCCACTTAAACGAAGTTTTTTGCCTTGTTTTTTCGAAATAAGAAAAGTCTTTTTCACTAACAAATAGTTTTAAATCCAGAAATAAAGTTCAAAAGCACTAACCGATGATCTTTATTCACTAACAAATAGTTTTAAATCCAGAAATAAAGTTCAAAAGCACTAACCGATGATCTTTATTCACTAACAAATAGTTTTAAATCTAGAAATAAAGTTCAAAAGCACTAACGGATGATCTTCATTCACTAACAAATGGTTCTTAATCTGGAAATAAGGTTCAAAAGCATTAACCGATGATCTTTATTCACCAACGGATCATTCTCAATCCGGAGATAAAATTCAAAAGCATGAACCGATTACCATCGTCGATGAAGCTGGCAATAGGGCCGAGGGTGTGAGGAATATCGACTGTTTGATGCTGTTCATCTTCTATGGTATAAACGGGAAAAAGCATTTCGAGCATTAGTTCTTACAACGTATAGCCCGTTATTTCGCGACGACTGTCAATTTTTAAACAGATTCCGTCAATTTTTAAAAGTCTAAACCCTTGTGCTATTCTACTTTTGGCAAAGTTGAATAACATCTACCTTCGTTGTTAACAAAAGTTTATAGCGAGCCAGCCGCCTCTAAAATATAATCTTCGAGGAATAACATTTTTTTGCGGGGGGAAGTAGATGTTCAGTTTAAGCGCTAATTAAAATTATATGCCAGTAAAGATGTCAAAATGGAATGCAGTCCGGAATAGTAACTTAAAAAGGTTATTTGTTTTGCTGTTTTGTTGTGTAATGGTGCCCACTGTTTGGGCCCAAGAATTTTCATTGTCAGGCCGCGTTACGGATGCCGCTAACCGAGCGATCAGTGGAGCGAGTGTACAAGTGAAAGGAAAGAATGCGAGCACCCTAACGGGTGAAAGTGGTACCTTCTCGCTATCGCTTAATGTGGGCGATATCTTGCAAGTAAGTTATGTAGGATATACGCCGGAAGAGCTGACCGTAACGAATCAGAATCCCGTTACGATCTTATTGATGGAAGCGAATAACGATCTGGATGAAGTTGTCGTGATCGGCTACGGTACGGCGCGGAAAAGAGACCTCACCGGTGCGGTCGGATCCGTAAAAGGAGACGACATTCGTCAAGTACCGGTGACGACTGCGGCACAGGCATTGACCGGTAAAGTCGCCGGTGTAAATGTCGTGACCCAGAGTGGTGCGCCCGGTGCGGACGTCAATATCACGGTGCGTGGAGGAACGTCTATCACGGGTTCAACAGCGCCACTATATGTGGTTGATGGATTTGTGATGGAAGATGCGTTAATGAAGATCGATGCCAATGACATCGAAAACATTGATATCTTAAAAGATGCCTCGGCAACCGCTATTTATGGCGCACGAGGTGCGAATGGCGTGGTATTGATCACCACGAAATCGGCGAAATCCGGTCGTACGGCGATCGATTATAATGCTTACTTGAGTTTCGAGCGATTGAGTCGGAAACTCGACCTGCTTGGTGTAGAAGATTATGTAAAATACCAATACGAATTCCAGACGCTTTCCGGTAATACATCCAGATTTGCGGATATGTATGGCGGAGATGTAGACGATCCTGGTTTTGCATCGGGTGCATATGCACGCATACACAGTGATTATGGGACGCGCGCAGGTATCGACTGGCAAGACGAAGTATTCGGTGGTAGTGCTTTATTGCAAAATCACAACGTGAATATTTCCGGTGGGAACGAGAAAACCAAATTGATGTTATCGTACAACAATACCAATCAAGATGGTATTTTAGCGAAGTCGGGTTACCGCAGAAATAGTGTGCGTGCGAAGGTGGATCACCAATTATTTAAAGGAGTAAACATAGATTTCAACTCCTTGTTCCAAGATGCCAATCGGCAAGGTGGCGGATCGTTGGGCGGGATGCTCAAGATGTCAGCTTTGCAGCCTGCTACAGGTGGCGTCCGTTTTACCAACGAAGAAATGTTGTATACGGATATTGGCGACGAGATGCAATTACTCGATTCGCAGTACGATATTTCCAATCCCATTATTATGAACGACGCCCGCACCCGCGAGCGAGCTTCCCGTCTAGCGAATGTTAACGTCGGTTTGACCGCTAAATTCTTAAACGATTTTACGTTTCGTACACAAGGATCCTATCAATGGGGACAGACACGGACCAATTTTTGGGACGATGGCCGGACGCGGGACGCACGGAATAACGGCGGGCCGTATGGGGATATCGAGAATGCGGAAGGTTTTGAATGGCAATGGACGAATACCTTATCTTGGATGAAGGATCTAGGAAATCACCATATCAATTTGATGGGAGGGCACGAAATGCGGTACGAGGAGAGCCAGGGGCTTAAACACAAGTATTTCGAATTCCCAGCCAGTAATTTCGGGCTCAAAGATGTCAGCTTAGCCGGACGGACAGAGCGTGGCGAAGCCGAAGCTCGTCGTTATGGTCTGGTATCGGGTTTCTTCCGTGGTATCTACAACTACGATGACCGCTATTTGGTCACGGCAACGGTGCGTGCCGATGGTGTGTCAACCTTTCGTCAAGGCAACAAGTGGGGGGCTTTCCCATCGGCGTCGGCCGCTTGGAATATCCATAACGAGAGTTTTATGGAAGACAATGGCATTTTTGATCAGTTGAAATTGCGTGTCGGCTATGGTACAACCGGGAATGATCGGATCGGAAGTACGCGGTATGCGACTTTGTATGGATCGACCGTTGTTGCGGTAGATAATAAGACGGTGGTGGGCGTCAAGCCGAGCAACACCTTAGGAAATCCGGGCCTAGTTTGGGAAAAGACGCAAACAGCCAATGTTGGACTAGATATCGCCTTGTTAAATAATCGGGTAAACCTGACCGCTGATTTTTACAACAATGAGTCAAAAAATCTATTGTTAGAAGCGGATATTCCAACCTCAACAGGTTATAGTAAACAATACCAAAATATTGCTACGTTACGGAATAGAGGAGTCGAGTTTTCCTTGAATACGTTAAATATCCGTAAGGAGAATTTCCAATGGCGATCGGCCTTCAATATGACGTTCAACCGCTCCAAAGTAGGGCAACTCTTCGGAAGTGCGGGTAATGACTACATGATCACCAATTACGAGTCTCGGATCAATTTTTATACCAGCGTAGGTGGCCCGATCAGTACGTTCTACGGCTATAAGTATGATGGCGTCTATACCACTGATGATTTCGTGCAGAACGGGGATAGCTATACGTTGAAAGATGGTGTGGCTTCGCTAAAAGGTAAAAACCGTTCTTCCGTGAAGCCGGGTGATGTGAAATACCTTCCTGTGGCTGGCCAAACCGACGCGGATGGCAATCCGGTATGGTCTGCGGACGACCGTACGGAACTGGGAAGCCCAGAACCTAAGTTTTTCGGAGGCTTTAATAACGAATTTATTTATAAAGGTTTCGATCTTAGTGTGTTCTTGAACTTTGCCTACGGCAATAAGGTGTTTAACATGAATAGCCAGCGTTTTATGGGTCCCTATTTGCCTAACCAAAACTCGCTTGGCTACATGGCGGATCGCTTTACTTTAATCGATCCGAATACAGGATTGGAGACAAATGATTTGAATCGATTGGCAGAACTAAATCCGAACCAACAGGCGTCTGATCAGATATGGAGCTTAAATGCAAGCAACAACATCGCCATATCCGATCCACTGGATTATTATTTGGAAGATGCTTCCTTTTTACGGATAAACAACATCACCTTCGGATACACCCTGCCGGGAGAAGTTTCCAAAAAGGCATTTATCCAGCGGTTGCGGTTTTATGTTACCTTAAACAATATCCATACGTTTACAAATTATTCCGGATTTGATCCGGAGGTTTCGGCGAGTGCAGAAATCCTCACGCGCGGGGTAGACAACTCGGCTTACCCACGGGTAAAAAGCTTTGTAACCGGAATTAACTTAACGTTCTAAACCTAAGAAACATGAGAAAACATAGATATATCTATATAGCATTGGCAGGTCTTTTACTCAGCACATCGGGTTGTAAAGACTTTTTGGAGCTGCCGTCAGAAAAGGATTTTGACAGTTCCACGATATTTGAAGATGCCGGAAAAGTGGAAATGGCCGTGTTGGGAGCCTATACGAGTACCTTCAACGCGGAGCTATTTTACCAGTTTGGTATGGGTAACGACGAGATTTTTTCGACGGAAGGAGAAACCAACTCCAAAAACCAAGTTTCAAACTATGTGTATAGCCCAGCTATCAGCCCTACAAGTACCTATACGACGATGTATGCCGGGGTAGAACAGGCTAACGTATTGATTCGAAATATACCCTTGATGACGAGCGGCAGCGAGGCGGAGCAGCATCAATTGAATACGTTATTGGGCGAAGCTTATGCGATCCGTGCGATGAACATGTTGCATGTCGTCCGTCATTTTGGGGATGTGCCTTATCCGACCGTTCCTGTCGTGGAGATGCCGGATTTCGCATCGTCCCGCGTAAGCAGAGATACGATATTGGATGGTTGCGTACAGGATCTGCAACGCGCTATCGAATTGCTGCCATGGAAAGGCGAGTCGGGAATGCCGGTAGAGCGGGTTACGCGGAATGCCGCTTATGGTCTACTAGCACGTACCGCACTTTATGCAGCAGGCTATTCGCTGCGGTGGGATTTAGCTAGCTATGCGCCAGGTAGTGTGCAACTCGCTCGACGTTCCGATACGCAACGCATTCAAGCGTTATACGAAATTGCCCGAGATGCTTGCAAGGCCGTTGTGGATCGCGGGGAAAACGAGCTGGTCGACTATGAATCGATCTTTCGTGATCTAGTCAACGGGAAATATAACAAAGAGTCGATGTTCGAATATGGACAGAAAGGTGCCGATCGTAACGAGGCGCGCCTAGGGTACACCAACGGTATATTTGCGCATACCCAATCGTTTTATAACAAATCGCAGCCCGCGATGGCCGCACTTCCTACCTACTATTTTGAGTTTGAAGAGGGAGACGTCCGTCGTGACGTAACGATTTCAAACTATGCGATAACAGCCGAAAGTACGCATCAGATGAATACGTACGCGAACCATACGATTGGCAAATTTAGAGTCAACTGGAAAGCGGACGAAGGTGTTTCTGCGGCTCAACGAGACATCAACTGGATCCATTTACGGTATGCCGATGTGTTGTTGATGTATGCAGAAGCGGAAAATGAACTGAACAATGGGCCGACGTCCGTGGCTAAAGAAATGTATGAGAAGGTCCGTCTGCGCGCTTTTCAGAACGATCGTTCACAAATCGGCGAAACGCCAAGTACTTACGCAGCATTCCGCGATGCCATTATCCAGGAGCGTAAGTTGGAGCTTGGTTTTGAAGGTTGGCGTCGTACAGATCTTATCCGTTGGGGGATTCTATACGAAAAACTTACCGAGACGAAGCAGGAAGTCCTTGATCTAGCCAATCGCACCGGTAGATATGCAGCCGTTCCGCGGTACCGCGCCTACAAGATCACCGATGCGAAAGCATTCAACGATCCTACGGTAGCCTTAGCATTTATACCGTTTGCCAATGAGCCGACCGCTACGGAAAGAGAGGAGCTACAGAACCAAGGCTACACGATCTTGGACATGTATGGCAACACGGCAGCTTTTTTCAATAATAAGTTGGCAGCCAATGAAGTCTGGGTAAGAAATATCTACCGGGGCTTAGAGAAGAATAAAGTAGAATTATTCCCACTGTCCACCAACACCATCGATGCAAACACAGGATTGCGCGGACAGCAACACCCTTTATACTAATTTAGATATGTCAACTAGAAAAATAGCGCTTTCGGGTTTAATCTTGTTGCTCTGCTCGGTAGGGTTCTCGTCTAAAGCCTTAGCGCAAAAGCTATACATGCAGTTTGCAGAATCGGAACTTAAACGTTTCCCCGAGGCTTGGCAGATTGATCACGGCAAACGGCTGTATTTTGGCTACGGCCAAGGTCTAGGCTGTTTAGCCATGCTCAAGATGTGGGAGAAAACGGGTGACCAGAAATATTTCGATTATGTCGAAGCTTGGGCGGATACCATCATCAACGAAGCAGGAGAGATATACCTGTACAAACGGGATACCTATAATTTGGACTATATCAATCCGGGTAAAATTCTTTTCCCGCTTTACGAGAAGACTGGAAAGGAAAAATATAAGCTGGCTATAGAGCGGTTGATGGACCAATTGAAAGTCCACCCCCGTACACTGGAAGGAGCCTATTGGCATAAGCTGATTTATCCGCATCAAATCTGGTTAGACGGTGTGTATATGGCCGATCCTTTTATCGCGGCATATGGACAGTTTACGCAGGATAGCGCCCGCTATGAGGATGTGATCAACCATATACTCGTTACGGCAAAGCATACCTTTGACGCCCAGACGGGGCTCTATTATCACGCTTGGGACGAAAGTAAAAAGCAGCTTTGGGCCAATGACGTTACCGGGCAATCCCCTAATTTTTGGGGACGTAGTATCGGTTGGTGGTTTATGGCCTTAGTGGATGTGCTGGATTTTATCCCCACAGATTATCCCAAGCGAGACGAGATTGTAGCTATCATCAATGGTTTAGCGAAAACATTGCCTAAATATCAGGACGAAGAAGGCTTGTGGTGGCAAGTGATGGATAAGATCGGTCAGGATAAAAATTATCAGGAAGCGTCTGTCAACGCGATGTTTATGTATGGCTTCGCCAAAGCAGCGAATAAAGGATATATTCCTGCTTCCTATAAAGCGGTAGCCGAGAAGACACTAGCAGGCATCCAGAAGCGGTTGTTGAAAACGGAGGCCGATGGTACGCTTACCTTGATTCAATGTAATGCGGTGGCGGGTCTGGGCGGACATCCTTATCGGGACGGTAGTTATGATTATTACGTCAACGAACGTATCCGGGAAAACGATGCCAAAGCGACCGGTCCATTTATCATGGGTTTGTTGGAGTTGGATCGTTAGTCGGATATACAGGACAGCCCATGATACGGACAACGATACTTTTCTTTATTTTAGAGCTATAAACCTGAATCACTGCGTTAAAGGTAATAAACATGACAGAAAAACCAGGAGGACCAGACCGGCATTCCAGAAGAGATTTTATAAAGTCTGGATTATTTTTAATAACCGGGGCGGTCCTCGCACCGCCTCTGTTTGCGTTTCGCCCGGAAAATACGCCGGCTTTTACCTTGAAACCTATAGGACGGTCGTTGGCTTTGGATGATTACTATATCTGGTGTTCATCTCCGATATGGGGCGACGACGGGAAAGTACATCTTTTTTATTCGCGATGGAAGAAGGAAAAAGGGATGAGTGGCTGGCTGCGGGGTTCGGAAATTGCGCATGCCGTTGCGGAGCGACCTGATGCGCCCTTTACAGATCTTGGCGTTGTACTCCGTCCGCGGGAAGGATATTGGGACGGTACCACTTGTCATAATCCCCTCATTCAGCAAGTAGGGGATACCTATTACTTGTTTTACATGGGCAATTCGAATGGAAAAACTGATACCAAACGCATTGGCGTGGCGGTTTCCAAAAGTTTAGACGGTCCTTGGCAACGTTCGGATGAACCGACTTTAATGCCCGGGGCGGACGGCGCCTGGGACGACCATTGTACTACGAACCCTGCCTTTGTGAAGGGGAACGACGGTAAATATTGGTTGTTCTATAAATCGTGGAATACCGCGGAATACCAAAATCAGTCAGGAGCAGTTCGGGGAAACCGCAAGTATGGACTGGCAAAGGCTAATCATCCCCTGGGTCCCTATATAAAAGTATCAGACAGTCCGATCATCGACTTTTCGGGCCGTCCAAACAATGCGCAGCTAGAGGATGCTTTTGTTTGGAAAGAAAAAAGCAGATATTATATGATCGCACGGGACATGGGTTTTTACAACCACGAATATGGTCTTATACTCTCTTCCGCAGATGGTATCCATTGGTCAGAGCCACAGATTTCCTACCTCGATATGAAGAGCTATGTCCAAGAGGGCAAGCCGCCGGGACATCTAAAGCGTTTTGGGCGTTTGGAGCGACCCATGCTTTTGCTCGACAAAACTAAGGGAACCCCTCGGTATTTGTTTGGTGCAACACAGGGCGGAAAGGCAGAGACATCGACGACTTTTGTCTTTCAGATCGAATCGTATAAACTTTCGTAGACAGGGTAAAGCTTTAAAAGCTACGGGGTTTAGTCAGTTTTTAGATGAAATAGGTCAATTTTTAAATATATGAAAAGGACGTTTATGTTATTTTTGGATATGCTCGAATATAGGATAAGCATCCTTTTTTTAGCAAAGCTGTGCTAATCATAATAGAGAAAGACTATTCACTTATAAACACTTATTCGAAATGAAGAGTAACCCTTTTTTTAGAAAAACGCTTGCCCTCCTGCTTTTTGCGGGAATAGGAACCGCTGGCTGTAGCAAAGCGGATCTCGACGGAATACGCATTTATACGAAACCCGGTCAGGGACCATTCCCCGACTATGGTGAAGTCGTCGCGTTTCCCGGAGCTGAAGGCTTCGGTCGTTTCGCAACCGGCGGACGCGGGGGAGATGTGTACCGTGTTACTACGCTGGAAGATAGCGGAGAAGGTTCGCTGCGGGATGCGGTCAGCAAACCCGGGAGAATTATTGTGTTTGACGTGGCCGGGGTTATCCATCTCAGTAGTGTACTGGTACTTAGTTCTGATCTCACCATCTTAGGGCAGACTGCGCCCGGAGATGGTATTGTGCTATATGGGGATCGGATGTCTGCTTCAGGTGCTTCCAATGTTATTTGCCGTTATATCCGTGTCCGAATGGGGAAAAATGGTCCGAGCGGCCAAGACGCTATGGGGATTGCGTCTGGAGAAAATATGATCTTTGACCACATGTCGGCTACTTGGGGGAGGGACGAGAACTTTTCCATAAACAGTAATACGACGCGGAACATTACCATTCAGAATTCTTTTATTGGCCAAGGGTTGCAAAACCATTCCTGTGGCGGTTTGATGCAAACGACGGAAGAAAACGGTATTACCTTGTACCGTAACTTGTATATCGATAACAAAACGCGTAATCCGAAAGTGAAGGGTTTAAACCAATTTGTTAATAATGTGGTGTACAATTGGGGTAACGGCACGGCTTATGATATGGGCGGTGAGTCTGCTGGACTTTCGATTACGAGTATAGAAGATAATTATTTCATTAAGGGACCTGTGGTCAACTGGCAGGAGGTTAGACTGGATGACGGTAGTTTAGAACTGCAATTGGTGCCGATGAACCCTGCTCGTCCTTTTACGGGTGGAAATGAAAACTTTAGTGCATTTTTTGCCGGAAATCTTTACGATCACGACAAAGACGGTGCACTGAATGGTGTGGAGATTATACCTAGCTCCAATTGGGAAGAATATTGCTCGGGAAATCCGGTATTCCTCTCCGCTCGACCAAATATATTTCCGGAAATAGGGCAACAAACAAATGCAGCAGACGCATATGCATGGATTGTAGAACACGGGGGTGCGAGTTTACCAGCGCGCGATCAGGTGGATAGCTATCTGATTGAAGAATTAACTTCATTAGGTACTAAAGGGACAATTATCCAAAACGAACGGGATACGCAGCAGTTTCCTTTGGGAGGGCTCGGTGAAATCAAGACCGGCGAGAAACCTTTGGATAGCGACGGCGATGGTATGCCGGATAGTTTTGAAGATCAGTATGACCTAGATAAGAACGATCCGACTGATGCAACGAAACTTGCAAATAATGGTTACATGAACATCGAAAACTACGCGTTTTCTATTGGTTCTTCTAAATAAATATCCCTATGAAATCCATGATAAAAAGTCTGCAAATATTGTTTATCGCTGTTCTATTTGCAAATTGTTCTAAAGATGATCTACAACAAATCATCGTCGAACAGCCTAATTCCTTTGTTTTGTCGATCAGTGAAGCGAGTGAGTTGCGCTATCAGATTAAAGCGAACGACAAAGTTGGTATCAACGGAGAAGCTTATCCCGTGCTTTATAACGGTTTAGTCAGTCTTTATGATGTGCCGGTTAAACCCAAATATCTGGTCTATTACCCGGCGAGTGCGGAGTTTTCCAAACAAAATGTCAAATTTACTTTACCCCAAACCCAAAAATATGTAAAAGGAAGTGTCGATCCGGCTGCTTTTCCATTATATAGCCTAACGGACAACGAACGGCTAGACAGCATGACGATGGATGTGGTCTCCGGCGCGCTGAAACTAGTTATTCCGAGCAACGATATGTTCGCCGCTATCACGTCTGTAACCGTGTCTTCGGAAAGCGACTTTCTGGCCGGGACGATAAACGTTGATGCCGAAGACGGGGAGATCGAACTTCTCGAAGAACAGGCCTCAAAGAAAGTGACACTCAAAGGGGATATCGATATATCCAATGGTCAAGAAGTGTTTATCGCACTACCTCCTGGAACCTTTAGCGAAGCGTTGCAGATCAAATTTGCTACTCTTAAGGGGGTAGGAAGCTGCACCGTCAACCTCACGGGAGAGCGTATTGAAAGCGGGAAAGTTTTGGCTGTAGCGTTGGATGATATCGAATGGATGGCCAAAACGGATTATTATGGGAAAGCGAACAGTGTGATCGTTGCTCCTGGCGCTACCTCGGTTACCGTGGACTGTACGCCTTATTACACCACGAGTCTACGCTATACCTACGAAAATCATCCGAATGATGATGAAGACAAATTACCGCGTTCCGCCAAAATGTTATGGAACGATGTGTCTACGGATTTTGTGGGTGAGGTCGTGCTCGCCGTAGATGGTAAATCTTTTACGGCACAGCTCAACGGACAGCCCGGAAATGCGCTGATCGCTATTTACGATAAGGAGGATCCCGACGCTGCGGATGCGAAGATCCTTTGGTCGTATCATATCTGGGTTACCGAGACCCAGGAGATATCGCTTGGTGTGAACGGTAAAGGTAATGCGTACACCGTTTTAGACCGTAACTTAGGCGCGGTGTCGGCAACGGCAGGTGATTGGCGATCCATCGGCATGCTCTATCAATGGGGGCGCAAGGATCCTTTCGTTAGTACAGGTACGTTGGGCCAAAACTCAAATGCTACGATGTATGGCAGCAACGGGACGGTAAGTCTGCCTGTTGTCGCCGGTGGGGCGTCCACAGGGTCGATCGAATACGCCAACCAAAATCCTACACGTTTTATACGTTCGTCGCAGACGGGCAGTAGCACCGGATCGCGTCCGTTCCGCTACGCGCACGACTGGTTGTACTATGCGGACGATGCGTTGTGGGGGAATCCGGAAGGTTATAATTATCCGGCGTTCTCTACTTTGCGTAAATCTATCTACGACCCCTCACCGGAAGGGTATATGGTCGCGCCGGCAGATGTATGGCTAAAGGCTGCTTCGGGGACCGACAAGGCTGCCAGCATATTTGCCGACGCGACGTGGGATGCCACGAATTTGGGGTACCTGGTGCAGACGACTACTGGCGAAACTTGGTATACCATAGGTGGATGGCGTAGCCGGAGCAATGGTAATCTGAGCAATGCGAATTCCACGGGGTATTATTGGAGTAGCAGCGTATCCGGTGCGGTCAATGCGAATGCTTGGTACATGAGTATAAACTCGGGGGGAGCTACGCTTAAAGGAGCAAATAGCCGCGCAAATTCGGCATCGATTCGATCCGTAAAGATTATCGATTAAAATTAAATGAATAAAAATACAATCATGAGAAAAATGTTTTGTCGCTTAAAAACCATGTTAGTCGCGCTGGTATGCTTCGGTAGCTTATCCGTACAAAGCCAAGATTCCAGACCGACCGATTACGGTTATTTATATGCCGATCTACCGTTTGAGATGCCCCTGCTTTCTAAACCTGTGTTTCCTGACAACGAAGTGTCTATTCGCGACTTTGGAGGAGTCGGTGACGGTACAACGTTAAACACGAAGGCGTTTGCTGACGCGATGGAGTCGCTTTCCCAGAAGGGTGGGGGCCGCTTAGTAGTCCCTGCCGGCGTATGGTTTACAGGGCCTATTGTTTTCAGAAGCCATATCAACCTACACCTGGAAGATCGGGCGATCATCTTGTTTTCTCCTGATAAAGATTTGTATCCGCTGGTGGAAACCTCGTTTGAAGGCTTGGATACCCGTCGGTGCCAGTCGCCTATTTCGGGAAGAAACCTGGAAAATATTGCGATCACGGGCAACGGAGCCATCGATGGAAATGGACATTACTGGCGCCCGTTAAAGAAAGAGAAAGTGACGGAAAGCTATTGGAAACGGGCGACCGCATCCGGCGGAGCGTTTAAACGGGATAATTATTGGATGCCGTCTGCGCAATACCTCCACGGTGATACCATCAGCGATATGAATGTGCCACGCCATTTAAAAACGGAAGAAGAGTGGATGTCGGTAAGAGACTTTCTACGGCCGGTAATGGTGAGTTTTATCGAATGTCGGAACGTTTTCTTACAGGGGGTGATTTTCCAAAACTCCCCGGCCTGGAACATCCACCCATTGATGTGCGAAAATGTGATCTTGGATGGCGTGCAGGTGCGGAACCCATCCTATGCACAGAATGGCGATGGATTGGATCTGGAATCCTGTAAAAATGCGATTATCGTCAATAGCACCTTTGATGTGGGTGATGATGGGATCTGTATAAAATCCGGCAAAGATGAGGATGGTCGGAAGCGTAATCTCGCGACTGAAAACGTCATTATCGACAATTGTACCGTATTTAAAGGGCACGGTGGTTTTGTCGTCGGTAGTGAGATGTCTGGCGGTGTTAAAAACATTCTTGTGTCTAATTGTCAGTTCCTGGGTACAGATGTTGGGTTGCGGTTTAAAAGCCGTAGAGGTCGTGGGGGCGTAGTGGAGAATATTTTTATTCGTCATATTAGTATGTTTGATATCGCTACTGAGCCGCTTCACTTCAACCTCTATTATGGTGGCAAATCGGTGGTGGAAACCTTGGAAGATGGCGATGAATCCAAGATCATAGAAGAGATTCCACCGGTGGATGAAACGACGCCAACATTTAAAAATATTTATATCAATGATGTGGTGTGTGCAAGTGCTCGAAGAGCACTCTATTTTTACGGGCTGCCGGAACACATGATTGATAACATCAATGTAGAGAACTTTGTTGTCCATTCAAAAGTGGGGGGTGAATTGCTAGAATCGAAGAAAATCAACTTCCGAAATGTCGCCATTTATCCGGAAGCAGGACCGGCACTTATCCTGCGAAATGTACAAGATGTACGCATTGAAGGATTAAAAACAGACGTTCCTTCGACGGTGTTTCAGGTGTCCGGGCGTCGATCGGCCGATATCCATATTCATGGAGCGCATACCGACGCGCAGATAGAGAAAGGGCGCGACCTGCGGACCGATGTTTTGAATTTGCAAAAGAGTAATTGATTAAAAACTATAGGTGTTAATAAGAAAAATAGAAATAAACAGGAAAGTAGATAATTCTTTCGAGTAATTATGGTGAAGAGATTTGTAGCGGTACTCCTGCTGAGTGGAGTTTGTACGTTGGCTGGCATGGCACAGTCTAAGCATTGGCAAAATAATAATCGTCATTTGCATTATACGGAAGACCAGGGTGATTTTTTACTGGTTAACGGTAAGTATCGTTTTAATCGGGCGCTCTATGGGACGCATAAACCCTCGCGTGTAGAAGCGGGCGACCTACCGGAGTTTGCGCTCTACATGCCGGGCATGGCTGGGAACCTACAATTTGTGTTAGAGAGCAACGGAAAGTTTAAGAAACTGATTGATGCAGCCCATATTGAAACACGCTATCGTTCCGGATCGATGCTGTATCAAATACAGGATCCTTTGATTGGCAGTGGGCAAATCCGTATCACGGTATTGGCACAAGCGGAGGAAGAGGGAATGATCGTCAAGCTGGAAGCAAATGGGATGCCTAGCGACGCGAAGATACACACCGTTTTTGGCGGTGCTAGCGGACGTAAATTTAGTCGGGGCGGCGACATTGGCGCGGATCCCGAATCTGGCTTTTATCTATTGCCGGAATATGCAGTCAATAACCGCTATCAATTAGCAGGCAATAATTTTGAGCTGACCTATTTGGATGGAAAGGGGAACCCAGAGTTTGTATACGGAACCTTTTCCGATACGGATCAAATCCGACTGTCTGACGCTAAAGTGCTGGATGATTTGACTAAATTGACGGAAACGGGAGCGCAGGGTAGTCCTATCGTTTACAACACCTATGGTTTGGGAAGCCAGCCGGTATATATCCAAGTAGCGAAGGGGCAGCTAGCGGGACGGAAATATAACAAGAAAGACCTGTCTGAGCGATATGACGCTGCCGAGCAGAGGCGTTTAACGTTGGCAAAACGTGTAAAATTAAAAACGCCCGATCGATACTTAAATACGTTTGGAGGGGCTTTAGCCGTAGCAGCTGACGGGGTGTGGGAGAGTCCGACCTTTTTGCACGGAGCGGTAGCCTGGCGCATGCGTTTAAATGCTTGGCGAGGAGCCTATTCCGCCGATGCTTTGGGATGGCATGATCGGGCCAAAGAACATTTCTCCAGCTATGCAAACTCCCAGGTATTGGAACCGGCTAAGGCAAAAGTGGTGATGGATACGGCGTTACATTTAGCCCGGCATATCGAGGAAATGGGAACGTCCATGTTTTCGAGTGGATATATCTCCCGCAATCCCAATAATAATACCGTAGCGCATCACTACGATATGAACCTCGTGTTTTTTGACCAGATATTTAGTCATTTCGATTACACGGGTGACCTGACGTATGCCCGGGAAATGTGGCCTACGATCGAGCGTCATTTGGATTGGGAGCGTCGTAACTTCAAAAGAGGTGGACTTTATGATGCGTACTGTGCCATATGGGCAAGTGATGGATTACAATATTCGGGAGGAGGAGTAGCGCATACCTCTGCCTATAATTATCGGGCGAACAAAGCAGCAGCTAAACTCGCAAAACTGCTCGGCAAAGATCCTTCGCTTTATGAAAAAGAAGCAGCGGAGATTGGTAAGGCGTTACGGGAACGACTTTGGCTAGAAGAGAAAGGCTATTTTGCCGAATATCAGGATGCTTTGGGACAGCAGTTGGTGCACGATAAGCCGGGGCTATGGACGATTTATCATATAGCAGATGCTTATTTGTTGGATGAATTCGACAGTTATCAAAACACCCGCTATATCGATAATCACCTGCCCCATATTCCCGTTCAGGTCGAGGGACAAGAGCAGGAAGGGCTTTATACTTTAGCCACAACAACTTGGCAACCCTATACGTGGTCAGTCAACAACGTGGCGCTAGCCGAGAATCTGCAGGGCGCTTTAGCCTATTGGCAATCGGGACGGCGAGATGATGCCTTCCGTCTGTGGAAGAGTAATATCATGGAAAGTATGTATCATGGGATTAGTCCAGGTAACTTTCAACAATTGTCACATTATGACGCCTTCCGGGGTGAATTATACCGAGATTTTGCAGATCCTATTGGGGTAGCTTCACGGACATTAACGGAAGGGCTGTTTGGTTTTTATCCTAAATTGTTAGATAAAAGGATTTTAGTAAAACCGGGCTTCCCGTCAGATTGGGATTTTGCGGAGATCGAACTTCCAGAGTGGAGTTATGCGTTTCGACGAGATGCTGAAAATCTATATTATACGATCCAAACCCAATACGAACAACCGGTGGTTTTAAGCATGGAAGTGCCGCTAAACTTTGCCTACATGAATTCGGTTGAGGTGAATGGAGAATCGATAGATTGGAGGGTGAAAAGATCATCGATCAATAAACCTGTTCTGACGTTTGAAGCACCTGCCGCGACAGAATTTGTCGTGAAGATAAACGGTGTAGGTCAATTGGATTTTCCCGAAAATGCGTTGGTCGAACAATCTTACACGGAAGCGTTTACCCTCGCCTTACCATCCAGTGTGAAACTCATCGAGGTTTACGATCCGCAAAAGCTCCTCACG
The DNA here is from genome assembly GCF_020687765.1 of Sphingobacterium sp. FBM7-1. Taxonomy (GTDB): domain Bacteria; phylum Bacteroidota; class Bacteroidia; order Sphingobacteriales; family Sphingobacteriaceae; genus Sphingobacterium. Next base: position 345,403 of record NZ_JAJEWJ010000002.1, read on the forward strand.
GGGCAATCTGACAATACGTTTTCCTTTGTACAGCAAAGCCGTAAAGGTAGCTTCTTCGTGAAGCTGAAACAGGGAAACCTGACTTGGTGGCATGCTGTGGATGTATCGCTGCTGGATCCGGTGGGAATTGATGTTCAGGCGAAGGGGGATGTAAATTACTTGCATTTACGAAATTATACGGATAAGCAGTTGGCCGGCCGGATAGAAAGTGTAGGTTTTGACGAAAACGTGTCGTTTTCGCCCGCAACTGTTACGGCAATTGAACTATCCGACCAATTGTTGACGAAAGGGACTAATATTTTTCAAATCGATGTCGCCGGGACACAGGTACCCGTGAAACAGGTGCAATGGGAAATACAAAATAAGGGTACATACCACACCCAAGATCTTTCTGCCCACTATAACGCGCGGGTAGGAGACATCTTTGAGCAGCGTTACTTATCGCCACGTACCGATGTGCCAACGTTACAACTACCGTGGCAAGGTATCGGAAACTGGTGTTATCCTTTGATCGAGGCGAATATTGATGATAGTGGTTTGATGGCAGCACGTAAGCAGGAGGTGGTCAATTACCTGGATATTCCCTTCTTGATTAAGGGCACGTCTAAAAACGTATTGTTTGTCAGCCAATGGGATAATTATCCAACGGTACAGGAGATACCGCTGTCGGGTCAGGCGGACAAGGTATATTTATTGATGACTGGATCAACCAATCCCATGCAGTCACAGATGGTTAACGCACGTGTCAAAGTGGTCTACGAAGATGGGGAAGAAGCTGTTTTAGCATTAAAAAACCCGACAAATTGGTGGCCGATCGAACAAGATTATCTCGATGATAACTTTGCATTCGAAATTCCCGATGCGGATATCCCTTACCGGGTAGCACTAAAAACTGGTGAATTATACCGCGGTGGCGAAAAAAAGCAGTACACCGAGATTAAAGGGTATACAACCCGAGCCGTGGACGGTGGTGCCGCGACGATTCTGGACTTACCGCTGGATGGCTCCAAAAAATTGAAGTCGTTACAGCTTGTTGCAGAAACTAACGATGTGGTAGTCGGCCTTATTGCGGCTACACTCTTACAAAATGAGAAATAGATTGCTAAATATAAATAGATATAAATGAGTAGAAGTTTGATAACAGGGCTTGGCGCAGCCCTCTTGATTTTCGCCTCTTGCCAGACGCCAGAGCGTGAAAAAATTGATCGAAAAGCGGTTGTGCAGCGACACAATATCGTTAATCAATCGGCCGATACCTTAGCCTCCCTGACTGTCGGTAACGGTGTTTTTGCGTATACCGTAGATGTCACGGGTATGCAGTCCTTTCCGGTATATTACAAAAAGGGTGTGTCGTTGGGAACCCAGTCGGAATGGGGTTGGAACACCTTCGATAACGATGACAATTACCGGTTTGAAGAGACCCTCAAATCATACGATTTTAATAATGAGGGCAGGGACGCAAAATACAGTGTTCAACATAAAGAAGGGGGGCGGAATACCGAAGCGACAGAATATTACCGGGTGAATCCGCATCGTCTGCAGCTGGGGAACGTGGGCCTACAATTCACGTTGAAAAATGGCGAACAAGCCACAGTCGATGATATCCAGCAAGCGGAACAGACACTGGATCTTTGGACCGGACTTATCCACAGTAAATTTACGGTAGAAGGTGAATCGGTAGAGGTGTGGACAGCCGCGGCGCAGTCAGCAGATAAAATTGCGGTAAAAGTTTCTTCTCCATTGATCGCGGATGAGCGTCTACAAGTATTTGTGCGCTACCCCTTCCCGAGCGGACAGTTTCTAGATGAAGCCGCCTATTATGAAAAGGAAGATCAACACGAAAGTAAGCTTATTCGCCATGACGAGCAGTCGGCCGTATTGGAGCATGTTCTTTCGGGAACAAATTACTTCACGGGTTTAGATTACACCAAGGGAGAAGTTGCAGAAGCCGGTAAGCATTATTTCGTCTATACACCTTCATCCTCGTTGGAAACATTTGAGTTTTCATTCGCTTTTGCACAGCAGAACAATTTTTCGGCTAGCGCACCAGCCTATGATAAGGTCGCGGGAGAAAGTCAGGAAGGTTGGCAAGCTTATTGGGAAAGTGGTGCAGCGGTAGATTTTGATGGTAGTACAGATCCGCGCGCGCATGAATTGGAGCGTCGTCTTGTACTTTCTCAATATTTAACGAAGGTGCAGTGTGGCGGTGATTTTCCACCGCAGGAAACCGGTCTGACCTTTAACAGTTGGTATGGTAAACCGCACACGGAGATGCATTGGTGGCATGGGGTACATTTCGCACTTTGGGGACGTCCGGAGATTATGGAAAAAACGCTGAATTATTATTTCCATACGTTTGAGAAAGCAAAAGCTTTGGCCGAACGACAAGGGTATAAGGGTGTACGTTGGATCAAAATGTCCGACAACGACGGCAACGAGAGTCCATCTTCCGTAGCGGCTTTCCTAATTTGGCAGCAACCGCATATCATTTATATGACGGAATTGGCCTATCGCGATAAGCAAGATAGCAAGGTGTTGGAAAAATATAAAGATTTAGTTTTTGCTTCGGCAGAGTTTATGGCAGACTACGCCTACTATGACGCAGAAAAAGATCGCTATAACCTCGGATTGGGTGTGATCCCGGCACAGGAGGTTTTCCGCGCTGCCGAAACTATCAATCCTACCTATGAGGTGGCTTACTGGGACTGGGCATTGCGCATTGCACAAGAATGGAAAGAGCGTTTAGGTGAACCTCGGGTTGCCGAATGGGATGACGTAATTAACAAACTGGCGCCATTACCGGTACAGGGCGACGTTTATCTCGCTACTGAAACCGCAACGGATTCGTATACCTTTCCGAAATGGATGACGGATCATCCGGCGGTTTTGGGCGCATTGGGTATGGTTCCGGAATCTCCGAAGTTGGACAAAGCTATTATGAAAAATACTTTGGATACCGTCTGGGAAAAATGGTTTTGGGAAAAAACTTGGGGATGGGATTTTCCGATGACGGCTATGAATGCTGCGCGCCTGAATTTACCGGAGAAAGCTTTAGATGCGTTATTTATGGATATCCAGACAAATACCTATCTTAAGAACGGACATAATTACCAAGATGGAAGATTGCGGATCTATCTGCCGGGCAATGGAGGTACATTGACTGCAGTAGCGATGATGTTAGAAGGTTGGGATGCTTCGGAAGGTGATTTCCCAGGCTTCCCGAAAGATGGTTCATGGAAAATTAAGAAAGAAGGATTTAAAAAGATGCCGTAGGCGATATGAAAAAACTATTTTTATTTATGTTATTAGGCTGTGGAAGTGTTGCTTCCATGGCCCAAGACTTCACGACAAAGCAAGAAGTTGTGAAGCAAATGCGCTTAGCGAATGATTACTTCATGGAGAAGTGGCCTGATCCGGGAAAAACCATTATTACCAATAAAGAGCGCCGCGGAAATATCTGGACACGTGGCGTCTATTACGAAGGATTAATGGCGTTCTATAAGATCGATCCGACAAAAAGGTATTACGATTATGCGGTAGAATGGGGCGAGAAGCACGATTGGAAGCCGGTACGCGGCGAAGTGTATACACGCCACGCCGACAACCAAAATTGTGGGATGACCTACATTGATCTCTACCGTATCGATCCACAGCCTGTACGCTTGGAAGCGATTAAAGCGAACATTGATTCGGTAATCAGTAGTGGCCGTTACAACGATTGGACCTGGATCGATGCGATCCAGATGGCTATGCCGATCTTTGTGAAGTTGGGTGTAACGCTCAACGATACCAAGTATTTTGATTATATGTACAAGATGTACCATCATATCAAATATGTGGAGGGAGGAAATGGTCTATACAATCCGGAAGATAAATTATGGTGGCGTGATAAAGATTTTGTTCCACCGTATACAGAGCCTAATGGCGAAGACTGCTATTGGTCGCGGGGTAACGGTTGGGTATTAGCGGCGTTGGCGCTTGTTTTGCAGGAGTTGCCGACCAGCGATCCGCATTATGCGGAATATCTAGCAGATTTTAAAAATCTTGCCGAAGGTGTGGCTCCTTTACAGCGCCCGGATGGCTTCTGGAATGTAAGCTTGCATGATCCGAATCATTTTGGCGGGAAAGAAACGTCGGGTACGGCTCTGTTTGTGTATGGCATGTCCTGGGGTATAAACAACGGTATCCTAGATAAAGCAACTTACTTGCCGATCGTAGAAAAGGGCTGGACAGCTATTACGAGCGAAGCCTTGCAACCAAACGGTTTCTTAGGCTATGTACAATCTACTGGTAAAGAACCGAAAGACGGCCAGCCCGTAACGGTAGATAAAATGCCGGACTTTGAAGATTACGGCTTGGGATGTGTATTGCTTGCCGGAACCGAGATCTATAAAATGGTGGAGTAAACTTGTTGGTGCCGACTACAAAGTCGGCACCACTTTTTTAATCGTTCCGTCCGCGTTGAATTGTAGGCGGTCTATACACACCTCGCGATGGTATCCAGCGGCGCGCCCCATATCAATGCCGTTGGGACGGCTAAAGCGGTGATAAACGATGTGCCACTCGTCTGTTTTGGGGATTTGTAAAACCGAATTATGCCCCGTGCCGTAGATTCCTTTCTCCACATCCTTCACCAAAATAAGGTTGTCTTCTGGGATCTCCATCGGCCCTGTCGGTGATTTAGACATGGCGTAGCGCACGCGATAATCCTCGCTACGCGTATCGTTTTCCGAATATAGAAAATAGTAGATGCCGTTGCGGTAGAAGACTTCGACGGCTTCCCGGAAGTGGGGTAACGAAAAGGTCTGAAGCGTCTCTTTCTTCATCGACACCATGTCGTCGTTTAGTTCGACGACAGCTACATAACCATTTCCCCAATAGAGATAATCTTTGCCGGATACTGGATCGTGAAATATATCGGGGTCTATTTCGGCACCTCTGTTGATACCTTCCGGTTTCCAGTCGACCAATGGCGCGCCCGAATCGACAAATGGGCCGGTTGGCTCGTCAGATACAGCCACACCGATTTTCCCTGCTCCGGTGTAATAATAGTAATATTTATAGGCACCGTCTTCCTCCTTCTCGATGATACAAGGTGCCCAAGCCTTCTCACGCGCCCAAGGGACATCTTTCGCTAAATCGAGGATAATACCTTCATCTTTCCAATTCACCAGATTCTCGGAAGAGAACGTTTTAAAATAATGACCACTCCATTCCAAGAATCCGTCACTGGTAGGGTAGAGGTAATATTTTTTGTCGCGTTGCGAATAAATAATCTCCGGGTCGGCGTAATAGCCCGTTATAATCGGGTTTTTGTTGATGTCTGGGAGACCTGCTGGTTTTCCCCATTTGTCGATCAGCCTTCGTAGCTCTTCGTTGGTCACGGAAACAATAGATCCATGACGCGGTTTGAAATCCATTGATATTTCCTGATCAATGGTTGTGAAATTTTCTAAATCGTCACTTTTTGTAAAGTGAAACTCTTTCTTGCGATAAACATCGTACATCAGGATATAGGTGTCCGAATTGTTCAACTTAAATACGCTGGAGCCCTCGACAGACTCTCGGGTTTGTTGTTTATATCCTTCCTTTTCGTTCCATTGGCCGGAAGTAAGCGAGGTAGTGGTCGCGAGCTTAATGCCATCCCCGTGTCCCTCGGTTTTATAAAACATATAGTAAAGGCTATCCTGATAATGGATAATGTCGCCATCAATGCACGGTTTGCCATCTTTCGGGAAAAATAGTTGTTTGGGCTCAGTTTCCAGATCGGTAAAGTCCTTGTTGGCATAAGCATAATAAATAATATCCGGGCCGTCTCCGTGTTTCATTGACCAATAAATCATGTATTTATCCGCCTCTTTATCATAGATCGTTTGAGGAGCCCATACGCGTTTTAGGTCTTCTTGTCCGCGATATTTCTGCTGGATATTGACGATATTGGAACTCCAATTGACTAGATCGGTCGATTTCAGCAATACCATGGCTCGGTTGGAATCCCAGCCTTTGGAAGCCATCATATCCGTAGCGACCATATAAAAAGTTTTGCCGTCTTCTGCACGAAGAATATGTGGATCGCGTAGTCCGCCCGCAGAACTGATCTGTTTGCTGTCAAAAACGGGTTCATTATCGTTGAGTGCAAAATAGTTATAACCATCCAAGCTGATAGCAAAACGAATGGCTTCCCCATTTTCTCCTCCGCCGAAATAGGTGAAAAGGTACCCGGTTAGGTCTTTCTCGAGAACTTTGTGGTCTTGAGCGGATAGCTGCGTTCCACATAATAACAGCATGAAGAGCAAGCATAGGGTGTTGATTTTTTTCATAGCGATTTAATATATACGATCTAGCAAATACAATACTAAGCTATTTTTTGTGGACGGGCAACCTGTGGTATCCTAGTCTATTTGTAGGGTATCGGTTAAGGCTGTTGGACGTTTTCTACATATCTGAAAGAACGGAAGGAAAAACAGTAACTATTTCTGAGATTTACCGAATGGTCTACGATCTTTTGGTGCCCCTTTTTCATAAAAAGGGAATGGTGTATCGCGCGAAGTGTTCCCTTTTTCCAATAGAGTGTTCCCTTTTTGGTGTAGAGGGAATGATGTATCCCGCCAAGCGTTCCCTTTTTCCCATAATGTGTTCCCTTTTTGCTGAAAAGCGTTTGGTAAACATCGCAAACCGTACGGTGTATGGGGCATATCTCCGTAGTATCCCACGAAGTGTGTAAACGTACGGCATTGTCCCATTTTGTCATCGACTATTTATAGGATAACAGGATAGGGCAGGATGCTGTAGCGAACGGAAATTATTAACTTGTACACACCATGTATAAAATAAACCTCTTCCTATGCGCTATTACCAAATCTTCTACAGCACTTTATTGATTTTTTTGACAGGTACATGGGCGTTTTCTCAAGACACCAGAGAACGCCACTATATGTACGAGATACTCAAGCCCAACCACGCACCCAAGCCGGATGTCAATGGATTTGCAAAAAAAAGAGTTGAAGAGCCGTTGGATCGTGGATTGACGGTTGCTTATAATCATGAAAAGCAGGCTGCCCATGTTAGTTGGCGGTTGTTAAAAGCGGATGATGAAGGTGTTGGATTTAATGTGTATCGGAGCGTGGGGAAGGAGACAAAGAAACTAAACCAAAAACCAATAACCGCCACGACGGATTTTGTAGATACATCCATCAAAGATAAACAAGCTACCTATTGGGTGGAGGCGATCAACGACCAAGAAAGAACAACTAGTGAGAAGGTGTCTTTCGGACCTGTGGGGGGCGACGGAGCAAACTACCATCGTGTCAAACTTAAAGATCCAAATGTAACTGCGGGCAGAGTAGCGGTAGCAGATCTCAATGGTGACGGTAAATATGATTACATCATTCGGCATCCAAATAGTAACGTAGATCCGGGCGTGCGAACGCCCGATGATGGAACAACGTATAAAATAGAAGCTTACTTACATGATGGTACTTATCTATGGACAATGGATTTAGGTTTAGGTATCGAACCGGGGGTTTGGTATTCGCCTTTTATCGTCTACGATTTTGATGGTGATGGAAAAGCTGAGGTGGCATTGAAAACTGCAGCGGATGACTATCTGAAAAATGAAGCCGGTCGAATATATGGAGGGAGTGAATATCTATCTATATTGGATGGTATGACAGGGAAAGAGATTGCGCGTGTCGACTGGCCGGAACGGAATAATCGGTATGGAGATGTAAACCGGCAAAACCGAAATCAGATCGGTATGGCCTATTTAGATGGAAAGACACCGTGTATCCTCGCGATGCGAGGCACCTATAGATTGATGGTGGTGGATGCATGGCAGCTAAATAATGGGAAATTGGAAAAATTATGGCGATGGGATGGTGACGAGGAAAATCCGGTTGTCCGAAGCCAAGGTGCACATAACATGGTTAGCGGGGATGTAGACGGCGATGGAAAAGATGAAATCTTGTTGGGATCTTGCATGCTGAATAGCAATGGAACGTTGCGTTGGTCGACAGGATTGGGGCATTCGGATAAAGCGTATTTGACGGACATTGATCCGAATCGGGAGGGAATGGAGGTATTCTTGGCTATTGAGCCTTGGATTGATAATGGTTATGGGGTGAGTACGGTGGATGCGAATACGGGGGAACGTATTTGGGGTGTGGGGCATAAAACTTTCCACGTAGGAGATGGTATGGTAGCGGATATCGATCCGAGTAGTCCGGGGCTAGAGTGTTTTGCATCAGAAGATAGAAAAGGTGGCTCTACCGATAAATATATGTTGAGCGCCGACGGAAGAAAACTGGCCTCCAATGCTGACGTGCCGCCTTGTCGAAATTGGATATGGTGGGATGCAGGAAATGTTAGACAACTTTTTTTTGGCGATGATAACCGCTGGGGCGCAGAATCGATGTCAGGAGGCAGGAGTCAGTCCATCGGTTACTGGAAAGGCGAGAAAATTGCAAAGGGTATCTATGGTGATATTATTATGATTGCCGATCTTTTCGGAGATTGGAGGGAAGAGGTGATTACCGCATTACCGGGCGAACTGCGTATTTACCATACGGCTATTCCGGCAAAAGATCGGAAGATCACTTTAATGCAGGATCCAATTTATCGAAGCTATGTATTGCAGCGTTCGCAGGGGTACCCACAAGCCCCGGTGCCATCCTATTATTTGGGAGAGTGATGGCTGGAGTTTTTAACTTCGTTGTAATTTTTCATCATTGTTGTAAAAGTTAAGGATTACATGTAACTTAAACAATTCATAGCGCACTATGCAACCGATTTCATTTAGGGGGTTGCGGTATGTATAATGGATGTATAGTACCTATAGAAATTAAAAACTTATATATGATGAAAAGAAAAAGTTTTATTAAAAGTGCTGCGGTGCTAGCCGCTTCTACCATGTTCTATAAAGCAAATGCTTTTGCCGCCCAAAACAAGACGCTAAAAGTGGGCGTTATCGGCGTGAAAGGGATGGGCTGGTCTAACTTAATGGCATTGTTGAAACAACCTAATGTGCAGTGCACGGCGCTATGCGATGTCGATGAACGTGTTTTAGATCAGCGGATAGCAGAACTTCGGGAGAGAGATATTGAGGTTAAACGCTTTATTGATTATAAAGAATTACTGCAAGGAGATTTAGTGGATACGGTTATTATCGGGACGCCCGACCATTGGCACTGCTTACAAATGATCGATGCGGTAAAAGCAGGTAAACATGTGTATGTAGAGAAACCGATCGGAAATTCTATCGCTGAATGTGAACTCATGGTAGCAGCAGCGCTAAAATACAATAGTATTGTGCAGGTGGGGCAGTGGCAGCGTAGCCAGCAGCATTTTAGAGATGCTGTTAATTTTGTGCACTCGGGTAAACTTGGAGAGATTAGGTTAGTAAAGGCATGGGCGTATCAGGGTTGGATGAAGAGCATCCCGGTAAAGCCTAATGAACCTGTACCAGCTGGGGTGCATTACGATAAATGGTTAGGTCCGGCCGAGAAACGTCCGTTTAACCCAAACCGTTTCCATTTTGAATTTCGTTGGTTTTGGGATTATGCCGGTGGATTAATGACGGATTGGGGGGTGCATATGTTAGACTATGCCCTGTTGGGTATGCAGGTTTCCGATCCGAAATCGGTAATGGCTGCGGGAGGTAAATTTGCCTATCCCGATGATGCCGCGGAAACCCCCGATACCTTGACGGCCGTGTTTGAGTTTGATGGGTTTAATATACAATGGGAGCAGGCTACGGGAATTAATCTTGGACCTTATGGCAAGGACCATGGTATTGCTTTTATCGGTAATAATGGCACACTGGTGCTGAACAGAAAGGGGTGGGAAGTTATTCCAGAAGGCGAGCGAATGGCGGCTGTACCGTTTCAAGCGAGCCAAGACCGCGGTCTGGATAATCACATGGCCAATTTTGTACAGGCTATAGCGCGTAAAGATCGTACAATGCTGCATGCGCCGATCGAAGCCGGAGCACATATAGCAATTTTTTCGCAAATGGGGAATATTGCTTACCGAACCGGAAAGAAACTATATTGGAATAAAGAAAGTCGAAAATTTACAGATCCCGAAGCTAACCGTTACCTAGCATCGGCATACCATAACGGTTACCATTTACCGCAAATTTCTTAACCTTTTATTTAATGTGGAATATGAAAAATAAGAAACTAAAGATGGGCATGGTCGGTGGTGGGTTGACCGGCTTTATCGGTGCGATCCATTTGCGGGCAGCGCTGATGGAAAATAAGATTGAATTGGTTTGTGGGTGTTTTAGTTCAAAGCCCGAGGTTTCGCTAGACTCCGGAAGGTATTATAATCTTCCGGACGACCGCATATACCGTTCGTATCAGGAGATGTTTGAAAAAGAAATGGTCTTGCCGGAAGAGGAACGAATGGATTTTGTCGTCATCGTAACGCCGAACAAACATCATTTCGAACCGGCAATGCTTGCCTTGAACAATGGGATACACGTGGTGTTGGATAAACCCATGACGTTTTCTTTGGAAGAAGCGAAAATTTTACAGCAGAAAGTGGCGGAAACGGGATTGGTTTTGGCCGTGACGCACGTCTACTCCGGCTATCCGGCGGTTAAGGAAATGAAGACGCGGATAGCGGCAGGCGAATTAGGTAAACTCCGCCGTATTTATGTAGAGTATCCGCAAGGCTGGCTGGCGGAGCGCATTGAAATTGAAAGTGGAAATAACGCGGGGTGGCGAACCGACCCTAGTTTGTCGGGAAAGGCCGGATGTATGGGTGATATTGGAACGCATGCCTGGCATTTATGCGAATATGTTTCCGGCCTGCAGGTGCAAGAAATGTGTGCCGAGCTGAATACATTTGTACCCGGGCGCCCTATTGATGATGATGGGACGGCCATGATGCGTATGGAGGACGATGTGAAAGCTTTGCTAGCGGCTAGTCAGATCGCAATTGGCAATGCGAATCATATTAATATCCGTGTTTACGGCGAGAAAGGTAGTTTGAAATGGGTGCAAGAAGATCCCAATAAGCTATTTCTCAATACGATTCATAAACCCGAACAGACGATTTATATCGGTGGAGACTATCCTTATTTAAGTCAGCGCGCGCAATGGAATATACGAACGCCGGGAGGTCATCCCGAAGGGTTTATCGAAGCTTTCGCTAATATCTACCGTAATTTCGCGCTTACTGTGGCAGCGTATAAAGCAGGTGAACAACCCACGCCGGAAATGTTGGATTTTCCAGATGTGCACGATGGTGTGAGAGGTATGCAATTTATTGAAACGATCGTAAAAGCGGGCTGGAATGATGATACGAAATGGGTTAAATGGGTGGAATAGACATGCGCTCTCGTGGGCAACACTTACTAAGGAGGAAGAACAGGTGACGGCAGGTTGCAACCTGACCAGCAAAACAATAACTTCGTGTATATCTTTAGTAGAAATAAACTTAACACCTAATCGACATGATTAATTTACGCCGTATCGCCTTAAATGCGATATGCCTGTTTAGCGCACTGGCGCTATCCGCTCAAATTAAGCCACAAGAGTTTAACTTTGGAAAAGCTTATAACGATGAAGCTGTTGTCGTAAAAACGGCGATCCCTTACCATGCCAATGGACAATATGGTTTCGAATTTGGTTCCGAAAAGCATGTCCGCATTGGCGAAGGGAGTGATGCCCTTTTTAGTAACCAACCTTTTTATTTCTCTGTCAACTTGCCCGAGGGAAACTATAAGGTCACAATTGGGTATCAAGGTCTACTCGATAGTACTTTTAAGAGTACCGTACGCTCCGAATCGCGGAGATTGCACCTGGAGCAAGTTAAGATTCAACCGCATACGGTCGCCGAACACAGCTTTATTGTGAACAGAAAAGATGCACTTATTCGTGAGGGGGAATATGTGCAATTAAAAAAGCCTCGGGAAATCGAAAAGTTAGATTGGGATGATAAGCTTACTTTAGAGTTTCAACATACTAACCATATCCGTTTTCTACGGATCGAGCAGGTGACGGATGTCCCGACCATCTTTTTAGCGGGTAACTCGACGGTGGTGAATCAGGAACATGAGCCTTGGGCATCGTGGGGGCAGATGATCCCGCGGTTTTTCGATGATCAGGTAGCGGTTGCTAATCATGCAGAATCCGGCTTAGCCTTAAGTTCTTTTTTGGCATCTAAACGATTGGATAAAATACTGTCTGTTGCCAAACCCGGTGATTACCTTTTTATTGAATTTGGTCATAACGATCAAAAAGAGAAAGGTGATAAAGCCGGTGCTTATAACGGATATACCGAGCGGATGCGACATTTTGTTGAAGCTTTCCGTGCGGTAGGGGGGCAGCCTGTTATTGTGACGTCTACTGCGCGACGCGCTTTCGATTCGGATGGGCAGTTACAGTATACCTTGGGTGATTATCCTGATGCCGCGCGAAAAGTGGCTCAAGAACTGCAAGTTCCGCTGATTGATTTGAATAAAATGACGCGGACATTTTACGAGTCCTTAGGGGTGGAAGGTTCCAAGCAAGCATTGGTACATTATGCCGCTAATACATTTCCAGGACAACCCGAACCCTTGCAAGATAATACACATTTTAATACTTATGGTGCTTACCAAATAGCAAAAATGGTTTTGCAGGGAATGATAGCGAACCAGTTGCCAATGGTTGATCATGTTATTGATTTTGAAGGGTATAATCCTGCAAAACCGGATGCTGTTCAGGCTTGGGAATGGCCGTTGAGTGTGAAGAATAGTGATTTGAAGCCAGACGGGAACTAAGTGGTGAAACATAGGCTTGCTTTCTTATTTGTTTTTGTCGTTATGCTGTTGTTTGGCCAGTTGCAAGAGACCGCACACCTAGCGAGGGAAGGTACCTCCAGTTGATCCCAAACAGCTGCGTCATATTTGACGGGGCCAATGCATGTAGGTGCAGGACGGCACAGGTTGCTGTCCATGGTACAAAAGAATAACTTAGTTTAATTGTTAAGCCGATAAATACGTACGTTATCAATCGCTTGACGGGAATAGGTGGAACGTAATCCGAAATAACCGGAAGTTAAAGGGTCTGGATCATTATGGCGAAACAGTTCTTGGCCGTCCACGGTAAAGGTTGTCACGCCGTCTACGACTTCGGTGCGGACATGATAAGTGTGATTAGCTTCCAGTTTACGGTCGTGCTCATAAAGTAAGGGCTTGGTACCGTCGCCTACATATTTCCGAAAACGGGTCGTCGTATTGGTGTTACCACCCATACCTACATAATATAATGATAAGGAGTCATAACTTTCAAATACACCGGATCTGGAAAATAGCTTTTCATGACGTGGATCGCTGGCCATCCAAAATTGATTTAGATCAGAGAGCCGATCATTGGCACCTGTATCTACCACTACCGTCCGTTCGTACTCAATGGCAAAATTTCCGTCCAGTACCTTATTTAACCATACCGTTACGCCTCCATAAGTGTCTAGCCAAAGTTTACCGTCGGCTACATAGACGCGTGACCCTGGCTCTGGCGCTATTTCTGCGATCCATAATGTGCTGTCCAATCCCTGTTCAAACGAGTCTTCGAATAAAAGTCCAGCCTCATTGGAACGGTCCGGATTAGACTGGCAAGAGTAAAACATTGTGATAATGCCAATTGACGAGAGTATCGAATATATCCATTTCATAAGCCAAAAATAAACAAACAAACGCCAAAAACCAGCATGCGTAGATCAGAAAATAAAACGAGTAGGGATTCGAGACGAGCGTTTCTAAAGCAGTCGACGCTCTTGTTATCGAGTGCACCATTATATGGGAATGCCTCATTTGCATCATTCCCTCTCAAGGCAAAGTCACAAACAGAAACCAAACTGCATTGGTTGGGAAGTCAAGCCCCGGCGGCTGATCGCGGTGTAACCTGGGGTGTGCCGTGGCGCAAAGGGGCGCTGCAGGATACCGAAAAGCTGCTATTGACGGCGGGGGGGAAATCCAACTCCGACGTGCAACATTGGGTGACGGCGCGATGGCCGGATGGATCCGTTAAATGGTCGGCGCATGCCGCGGTATGGGGACAGGAAGGTGCCGGATCGGATCTAACTTTGCGTGCAACGGACGGAGTCGTTAATCCAGGAGATCGGTCGATAGGTGTGGTAGAAAACGATGATAGCGTACATGTAGATACCGGCGCCATGCAGTGCGTGTTCGCTAAAAACGGGAGTCAACTGATTCGGTCTATTCAAGTGGGGGAAAGAACGACGGCTACGGATGGGGAATTGATACTCCATTGGCAGAATCTGCCGGAACCTACCGTGGGAGAAGCATTGTTGAGTGAAGCGTTAAAAAGCGAAATTCGGGATACCGTGGTGGAACATGCCGGCCCTATCCGCGTGGTTATCAAAATTACGGGTATACATCGTTCGGATACCGGACGCGAGTTATTGCCTTTTACGGTGCGTTGTTATTGTTATCTTCATACGACATCGATACGTATGGTGCATACCTTAGTGTATGATGCCGATGAATATAAAGATTTTATCCGCGGAGTGGGCGTTCGCTTTGCCGTACCGATGAGCGACGCCTTGTATGATCGGCACATCCGATTTTGCGGGGACAATGGCGGCGTATTCGGAGAAGCGGTAAAGGGATTGACCGGACTAAGACGTGATCCGGGGCAAGAAGTTCGGGAGGCACAGATCGCCGGACGGGCGACACCGCCCATTGCTGACTTCCACCCGAGTGTGGCTAACGGGCTACCTTATATACCGTCTTTTGGTGATTACTCGCTGACGCAGCTATCACCAGATGGTTTTGAAATCCGGAAACGTACAACGGCAGGTCATGGCTGGCTAGCTTCGGCGCACGGACAGCGGGCCGCAGGAGGAGGCTATATTGGAGGTGCCAGCGGGGGATTAGTATTTGGTATCCGAAATTTCTGGCAAAGTTTCCCGGCACAGATAGATGTTCGGCACGCCCATACGGAGTCGGCCGAGCTGACCTTGTGGCTGTGGGCGCCCGATGCACCGGCTATGGATCTTCGATTTTACCACGACGGCATGGGACAGGATACGTATAAAGAACAACTAGCAGGCTTGGATATTACTTACGAGGATTACGAGCCAGAATTTGGTACGCCTTATGGGGTTGCCCGGACAAGCGAACTAGAGATCTGCGCCCTGGATCATACACCCACACATGCGGAACTGGCCGATAGGATGAAAGATATACAGGATCCTCCATTGTTGGTATGTCGTCCAGCGGATTATGAAACAAGCGGTGTTTTTGGCGGTGCCTTTACCGCTGCGTCTTCCCAACGTGCAGGCGAACAGGCGATAGAAACACAGTTGGCCTTTTATATAGACTATTACAATAAGCAGATCGAACAGCACCGCTGGTACGGGTTTTGGAATTACGGGGATGTTATGCACGCGTACGACTACGACCGCCATATGTGGCGGTATGACGTAGGCGGTTTCGCATGGGATAATTCAGAGTTGTCTACCGACCTTTGGTTATGGTATTATTTCTTGCGTTCGGGCCGGCGCGATGTATTCCGCATGGCGGAAGCCATGACCAGGCATACCGGTGAAGTAGACGTTCATCATATCGGTCGCTTTGCGCCGCTCGGATCACGTCACAATGTAATGCACTGGGGCTGTAGCGCCAAACAGTTGCGTATTAGTACCGTTATCAATCGTCGTTTTTTGTATTATCTCACGGCCGATGAGCGCATAAGTGATCTGATGCGCGAACAGATCGACGCGGCTCATGCGCTCCAGCGCATTGTGCCTGGTCGGAAAGTCGGGCAAATAGCCGCTACGGACGCAAATAAAGTGAGTATGTCGTTCGGTACGGATTGGGGAGCTTTGGCATCGGCTTGGTTTACGGAATGGGAGCGGACCGGCGATGAACGTATCAAACAAAGGCTGTTAAATAGTATGAAAAGTATTGGGGAGCAGCCTTATGGTTTTTTGACGGGTTCGGCAAATATGGACCTAAATACAGGGCGTTTTGATCAGGTCGGACATCGTAACATACGTGTATCGCACCTCAACGCTGCTTTCGGCTTGTCTGAAATATGTACCGAGCTTATTGACGCATTTGATGTTCCGGCGTTTACAAAAGCCTGGATGCAATATTGTGAAGCTTATAATGCCGACGCGGCCTGGCAGAAGAGACATCTCGGTCAGATCTTTAAAACACCTAACTTAGGGCAAGGACACAGCCGGCTTACGGCCTATGCCGGATGGTTTTTAAAAGATGAAGCGCTTAAGCGGCGCGCTTGGAGAGAATTTTACGCGGGCGCAGCAGGCATGAAATTAGGCATACCGCCAACAATTCATTTGGTGCCACCGGCGGTACTCAGCGAGCGGGATGAGGCGCCTTTATCTACCAATGCCGTGGCGCAATGGAGTTTAGCGGCGATGCAATGCTTGGCATTTGCAGGTAATCCACCCGAGGTGGGGAAATAAAAAGGCAGGATGCCGCAGGTTGCCGCATTGTTTGTTTTGTAATATATTTGACATATAAACACAATTAACCCAATAAACTAATACTAATCTAACACTAACACGAAACGATTAATTAAACAGTAAACTTTAAATTTTTATAAACCTATAAAACTATGGTATGCATTTTTACAAATTAACCTTATTAGTAGGGCTGTTGACGGTATTTTGCCTGAGTTGTCGTAAAGAAGCTTTCGACGAGTACTACAGCCGGCCGGATGACTTGGAGTCTCCGATATACACGCGCTTAGAAGAGGAAGGGAGGTTCTCCAAATTCCTGCAGTTAATTGAAAAAGCCGGTTATATGGAAACCCTGAATCAAGCTGGTTATTGGACCTTATTTGCGCCGAACGACGAGGCCGTGAATCAATTTCTCCAGGAACATAATTATGCTTCTGTCGATCAAGTTCCGGATGCAGTCGCCGAACAGATCGTGCGCTATGCATTGGTGTACAATGCTTTTCAAACCAACCACATTTCGGACTACCAATCCAATGTCGGTTGGGAAGAAGGTATGGGGTTTCGCAGACGCACCGCCTATTACGATGGCTTCCAAAAGGAAAAAGTGAAGATCGACGGTGTTGAAAAGGAAATTATTGTGGGGGCGTCGAACCGAAATAACCGGACGGTGAATTTCGGGACACCTTATTATGTGGAGGGCGACAACAACAATAAGTATGTGACCTATTTCCACGAATTGTATCGACAAATGAATGGTCTATCCGTGGATGATTATCAGTTCTTTTATCCGACTTTAGGAGCTTCCAATTTTTACTTTATGGGTGGAACGGTTGCCAAAGCCGATATCATCGCAGAGAATGGTGTCATTCATGAGGTAGATGCCGTAACCTTGCCGCGTCCGAGTTTAGATCAATATTTACAGGAACATGATGAATACAGCTTTTTCAGGGATTCCATCTTGCAGCAGTTTTTCGTGACCTATGAATATAGTCCTACGGCGAGTAAGACTTATGAATACCGCACCGGACAAGTGGCAGAAGTGTACATCAAAGCCTATGATCCTATGTTAACTTTTTCACCGAATAATGAGAATTTTCTAAAAGAAGAAGATAACGATGGGCAGAAGGACGGCTATAGTATGTTTATACCCAAAAATGAGGTTATCGAGCCTTGGGTGCGGACCGTCTTTTTGGAACATTATAAAACTTTGAATCGGGTGCCTAAAGAAGTGATGGCTGATTTTGTTAATACGATGCTGTGGCAAAGTATGGTGTGGCCTAGTCAATTTGATACAAAAACGAACTCTCACGAAGAATCTGCTCGTTTTACCAAAACCGATATTACCGATAAACAAATGCTAAGCAACGGATTCTTTTATGGGACCAACAAAATCCAGGAGTCAGATTTATTTAATACGGTATATAAGCACGTGATTTTAGACCCGGATTACTCCTTGATGCGTATGCTGTTAGAACAAGAGCATAAAAGGCTCGTGATCAATCCCGGGACTAAATTCACCTTATTTTTATTCTCGAACAGCTTGCTTAATAGTTTAGGTTATTCGTACAACGAACGCTTGAACGAGTGGTCTTGGATAGACCGGAATGGGAATACAATGGCACATGGGCAAACACAAACGCGTCTGACACGTTTGCTGTACACACATTTAATCGAAACGCCAAATGATGAATTAGCGAATATAAATAATACGACGGGCTTTATTCAAACGGGGGATCGGGCGATACCCGGTGAGTTTATCAAATGGAATAATGGTGATATTTATGCAGCGGGTAATGAGCGTTTGCAGGAGCCTGTAAACATTGTGGGTGCGGCGAAGTTCGGAAATAACGGACGTGTCTATTATGTAGACAAGCTTTTGGAGTTCTCAGGCGAAACGGCTGGGGAAGCAATGCTACGCGTGGCAACAGAAAATCCGAATGTCAGCCTCTTTTGGGAATATGTTTCCAAATCTCCGCTCTATGTAGCGAATGATCGGGTAATTACAGGGGTAGCTGGGGGAAGTTCCTACACTTTATTGATGCCCAATAATGCGGCCGTGCAACAAGCCATAAATGATGGGGTTTTACCGGCAAATCCGTCGACAGGTGATTTGGTAGGTAAGGTTCAGATCGAAAACTTTATCAAATATCACATCTTAACCAATGTGAATGTCGCTGCAGATGGTAACCAGGATATTTTATCGGCTATTACCTTGATGAAAGACGAAAATGATGAAGCGTTGACCGTCAATGTTTCGAACGCGGTCGGTAATCTACGATTTGTGGATAGAAAAGGCAGGACGATACCAACCGTTTACACGCCGGATATATACCTGGGCGACCGTACTGTAATACATGAACTGAATGGGTATTTAAACTACAACAATTAGATCCAGATTATGAGACAATTAACCTATAGTTTTACACTTTTACTGTTTTGGCTGTGCTGTGTAGGGCATACGGCTGTCGCACAGCATATTGTGCGCGGAAAAGTAGTCGATGCAACATCCAAACAGCCTTTAGCGGGCGTGACGGTATCGGAGCTTAGTGCCGATAACCGGACCGTAGCCGCGACAACAACGGATATAGAAGGTAACTACGCTTTAGCGGTTACTACGCCGTTGAACCGATTGAATTTTTCTTTTATTAGTTATAATGCCCAAGTGGTGCGAATCAATAGCCGTAATCAGATTAACATCGCCTTGAGCACGAGCGATAGTCAAATCGAAGAGGTTGTTATTACCGGTGTTGGCGGTACACAGCCAAATACAGGTTTGTTAAATATTTCCGCGCGTGATTTAACCACGGCGACGGCGACGATTAATGCAAGTGTATTGCAGGATATGCAATCAAGTTCGATTGACGAAGCCTTGCAAGGACGCTTGCCGGGGGTTGATATCGCGGCTAATTCCGGTGATCCGGGATCGGGTATGCAGATTCGTATTCGGGGTACGTCCACGTTGAGCGGTAGTGCTGAGCCTTTGATTGTCGTGGATGGTATGCCGTATGAAACGGAGGTTCCCAGCGATTTCAATTTTGGATCAGCGGATGAAGATGCCTATGCGCAATTATTGAATGTGGCTCCGGCGGACATCGAAACAATCTCCGTATTAAAGGACGCAGCGGCCACAGCCATGTGGGGTTCTAAAGGTTCCAATGGGGTACTGTTGATTACGACCAAACGGGGGACCATGTCCAAACCTCGAGTCGGTTATTCGTTTCGGGGGACACTTTCCTCGGTGCCGAGTGCCATTCCTTTGCTCAGTGGCGATCAATACTCTTCATTGATTCCCGAGATGTATATGAATCGTACGGGCTTACCGCTGAACACCTTGGCTAGTAAAGAGTTTCAATATGATCCAGGAGACGTCTATTATTACAATAATTATAGCCAGAATACGGATTGGATAGATGCAATTAACCAGACAGGATTGTCCAATGACCACACCTTTTCCATACAAGGAGGAGGCGAGAAAGCGCGCTATTATTCTTCCGTCGCTTACTTGGGGCAGCGGGGGGTAACCGTTGGTTCCGGCTTAAATCGGATCTCGGCACGCTTGAATCTCGATTATGATATCTCCGAGCGGATTAAATTCCGAACCGACATCGCGTATACCCATACAATAACGGACCGTAATTATGTCAATTCCAAAGATGATCAGGATAATATCCGGGGTGCAGCCTATGTCAAAATGCCCAATATGAGTTTATGGGAATATGATCCCTATGGCAATTTGATGCCAGTTTACTTTTCCCCTGACCGAAACATTCAAGGAGTGTATCCAGGCACCTATAACCCGGCGGCAATGGCCGAATATGCTTATAATAAACACATGGGCGAGCGGATTACTCCGACGTTTAACTTGCGCTATGAGCTGATAAAAGGGATCTTGTTTTCTGATTTTAGCGTGATGTTCGATATGAACAACACGCGCGTAAACAATTTTTTACCACAATTGGCAACAGGAAGACCCTATACAGAAACCGTGGTCAATCGGGCGGGTGAATCAGATCGGGATGATTTTCGGATACAAACGAAATCGAATTTCATTTATACGCCGAATCTCGGTGATAAAATGAAGCATGATCTGCAGATGTTATTTTCTTGGCAAACGGACGATTTCCGAGGGTTAAGCTATGAGTCAATGATCTCGAATACGGCTTCTACATTATTGACAGACCCGTCCAATCCGGGTCGTACACAAAACAATGAATTGGTTTTAAAAGGAGGCGAAGGACAGTCCCGTTCTATCGGGGGAGTTTTCAGCACGCAGTATAAGTTTTTAGACCGTTATATCGTGAATGTGGGTGTACGTGGAGATGGAAACTCTAAGTTTGGATCCAATTACCGTTATGGTTATTTCCCGTCGATTTCCACCCGTTGGCGTGTTTCCGGCGAACGTTTTATGGAGCATCTGCCGTTTATTGATGAATTCAGCTTACGGGCCAGTTACGGTCATTCGGGAAAGGCACCACGTTATGATTACCTTTTTTACAGTAATATTGTTAGCTATGACCAAACGTATTTGGGAGAGGCGGGTACCGCGCCGGCAAATATGGCGTATAGAAACTTAAAATTCGAACGGGTAAAAGAAGGAAATATCGGACTAAACTTAGAAATGTGGAAACGCCGTGTACGATTGGATATGGAATTCTATCATAAACGTACGACGGATATGTTATTTGACGACCTCGGCGTACCGAATACCTCTGGGTTTGAGAGTATTTGGTTGAATTATGGCGTTATGGAAAATAAAGGCTGGGAGCTGAACCTGCATGCAACACCTTACCGTTCGAAGGATTTGATGGTGGATTTTTCTTTCAATATTGCACGTAACTTAAATGTGGTCAAGGAAGTGCCGGAATTCTTTGTGAATGAAGCGGGTACAGGAACGAATAATGGTGATTACAAACGTTATCTGCAAATCAATAACCCCATTGGTTCGTTCTACGGTTATCGGTATGAAGGCGTGTATTCGACTTTGGACGAGACGATTGCCAAAGATGCCAACGGTCAAGCTATTTATGGGCCGGATGGCGAACCCGTGTATATGCGTTTTAACTACCCTTATACCGATTATGTATTCCAACCGGGGGATGCCAAATATGCGGATATGAATCACGATGGGAGTATTGACGAACGAGATATTGTGTATCTCGGTAATTCAAGTCCGAAGTTTACAGGTGGTTTTGGTCCATCCATAACGATTAAGAATAGCTTACGAATTAACTTGTTTTTCAACTTCCGCAGCGGCTATGAAGTAGCGAACGATGCGCTGATGCACACCACGAAGATGACAAACTATGATAACCAATCGACCGCTGTTTTACGCCGCTGGCGGAAAGAAGGTGATGTTACGGATGTGCCGCGTGCGCTGATGGGTTCAGGCTATAACTGGTTGGGTTCTGATCGGTATGTGGAAGATGCATCATTTCTACGTTTTCGCTCGGCTACGGTGAGTTATACCTTTAACCGCGGTAGTGTAATCGATAGATTGGGGATGAGTAATCTACGATTATATGTGACGGGCGAAAATTTCTATACCTGGACACGGTATCTCGGCCAAGATCCCGAGGTGAATATAAAAGGCGGAATCTTTGGGATGGCGAGAGACAATTCACGCACGCCACCGACGATGCGTTTTACATTCGGTTTATCGACAAGTTTTTAACCTAGAAGAAGATAGTAATGATACATATATTCAAAAAAACCATCCCTGCCTTGGCACTTGCGTTATTGAGTTTCAGTTCTTGTGATAAATGGTTGGAGCTAAAGCCGCAGGAAGGTGTGGTCGCAGAGGATTATTGGAATACAAAAGAACAGGTCAGAGCGGCAGTCAATGGACTTTATATCTCGTTAATTACGAGTCCCTTGACACGGGAACTGTTTATGCATGGAGAGATCCGCACCGATATGGTAGAAATCAGTACGTTTGCCTCACAGAGTTATGAAGAATACCGGTTTGCGAACATGCTGCCGACGAATAGTTTTAGCAACTGGGGGACGTTTTACCGGATTATTAACTATTGCAATAATGTGATAGAAAATGCACCTGTGGTCAAAGAGGTGGATCCTACACTCAGACAAGAGGAGCTAGACGCCTATATCGGCGAAGCACTCGCCATCCGCGCTTGGATGTACCTTAATCTCGCTCGCATTTGGGGTGACGTGCCGATTAAACTAGATTATACGGCCTCAGATGAGGACTTGATGTCCGCCGCGAAATCGCCGCAAAGCGAGGTGCTGAAAGCCGTTGTAGCAGACTTGGTTCGTGCCGAACCGATGGTACTCGAAACATTCGGGAGTACCGCCGCAGATAAAGGTAAAGTTACCCGGTATACCGTCAATGCGCTATTGGCGGATGCCTATCTTTGGCAGGATGAATACCAGAAAGCCGCGGATGCCTGTGATAAGATTATCGATGCCGAGGTGTTTGAACTGGTATCAGGAGATCCATCGACTTGGATAAACGAACTATTCGGACAAGGGAATTCTGTTGAAGGGATTTTTGAGTTGCAGTACGACCGGCAGCAGCTGAATCCATTTTATGCTTTGTTTCGACAAAACCCACTTTATACCGCGGGTGCAAATGTGTATGAGGATTTATACCAATTTGATGCCACTGATCCGGAGAACTTTGACGTCCGTGGTGACCGAGGCGCTTTATCGACTGCGACTAATATGATCTATAAATACCATGCTTTTAGCCGTACGCAAACCAAATCGCTGGAAGATTCGTATACGCATTGGATCGTTTACCGCTACGCGGATGTGTTATTGATGAAAGCCGAAGCACTAAATGGGCTGAACCGTGGACAAGAAGCCTTAGATTTGATTTATCTTATACGAGAGCGAGGAAATGCTATGCTGGGTACTGATTTGAATCCAGACGCGGATGATCAGCAGGGTATCACCGCATTTATCGTAGAAGAACGCGCGCGGGAGTTTGCTTATGAAGGGAAGCGCTGGTTTGATGTCCTGCGTAATGCCCGCCGAAACAATTATCAATATATGGACTTGATTACAAATATGATTGTGAATTATGCGCCAGCGGACCGACAACAGGCCATGTTGGGTAAATATCGGGATGTGGATAGCCATTACCTGCCGATTTACTACATAGAAATTCAGCGTAGTGGCGGTGTATTAACGCAGAACCCTTTTTATGGAAATTAAAGAGAACATAGCAATGAAAACGAAGAACATATATGCTGTAATACTGCTGTTAGCCACAGTGTTATGGTTGCCTTTTTCCTGTACGAAAGAGAATTTTACAGAAACGACCGATACGAGTCCTAATATCAATAGCTTTCTTGCGGAACATGAAGATTATAGCCTTTTTGCCGAGGCGCTTAAAAATTCAGGTGCAGCCTCATATTTAGATGCTTGGGGAACCTATACGGTATTTGCGCCGGATAACGATGCGATGCAGACCTTTTTGCAAAGTGAGGGAAAAAATAAGGTAGGCGATCTCTCCGAGAGCGAAGTAAAAGATTTAGTTAATCTACATATTGTACAAGATACGGTATCTACCGGTCAGTTTCGGGATGGTAAAATCCAACGGAATTCTGTCTTTGGGATGTTTATTACCACAGGCGTGCAGAATATAGAAGGAGAGTCTTATTTCGTACTCAATAAAGAATCAAAAATTGTAATGCCAAATATTCGGACAGGGAATGGGGTGATTCATGGCGTAGATAAGGTGTTTACCAAAGTAACAAACACGGTGATGGAAGAAATAGAGGCCGACCCGAATCTGAGTTTGTTTGCAGAGGCGTTGCGATTGACAGGGGTGGATGCGTTGTTGAATAAAAAGGAAAATGAACAGTTTTTCTCCGTATTGGCGGTAAGCAATACGGCTTTTGCACAGCGCGGTTTCAATAATATACAGGATTTGGTTGATAAGTATAATCATACCGGCAATCCGAAAAGTCCAGAAGATAGTTTGTATATGCATATCGCATACCACGTCTTACCCGACCTGAAATATGTTTCGGACTTGGCTTTCTCCAGTTCACATAGCACGCAGGTTCCGCGAGAGGTGCTATTAGTAAAAGTAGATCGGGAAAAAATATTGTTGAATGAAGAAGAATGGCTAGGAAACCTTGAAGAGGGTGCAGAAATAGACCGGCAAGCGAGTGATAACACAACGGTTAACGGCGTACTGCACTATATCAAAGACGATATTTATATCAAGCAACGGCAACCTTTCCGGGTAGATTGGGATCCGGCCGATCAACCGGAGCTTGAGTTAGCTGGAGTATATCGTCGGGGAAATCTACCTGTTCCAAAAGGTTTTCTAAAGGACGTGACGTGGGGAGGAGCAGAATCGGCAAGTTTGAATTACGTTGGAGTGGCAGGAGGAAGTAGTGCAGGTTCAGCTTTTGGAGATTATTTAGATATCTATTTGAGAGCTGCGGTCATCCCTTGGATTGAATTTAAGACGCCAGTAGTTGTGCGTGGACGTTATAAGGTTTGGATAGGATGGCGAACCGTGGCTCGTAACGGTGTTGAAGGTGCGGGAAATATTATTGATACTTATATTAATGGGGTGAAGCTTTCTCGTTCTCTAAATCATGGAGAATATAGGATACGAAGCATTCCTGAACGAGAGTTAGAGGCACTGGGCTATAAAAAACATGTATCTGCCAATGCAAATAATTATAACTGTAAAATGGTAGGGATTGTGGATATTGATATTACCGATAGACAGACGTTACGATTAGAATCAAAGACTAATCAAGGTGCGCAGTTCTGGCTGGATTTTATTCAATTTATTCCAATAGATCAAGAGCAGATTTATCCACAGTTTGATACGGAAGGCAATGCCGTTTATCCATAAACCTTAATGATGAAGATAATGAAAAAACACGATATACTAACACCTGTAATAGGATTAATTTGTATCCTATTACTATCGGTAAGTTGTTCTGATCCTTGGGATGAGCATGCCCGGGATAATGAAGGGCTAGCCAACGAACCCTTGTTAGAAAGATTGGATAAAGACCCAGAATCTAGCGAATTTATGAAGTTACTGCGTTCTTCGGGCGTGGATAAGCTATTAGATGGTAATAACGCCTATACGGTTTTTGTTCCGGAAAATAGCCGTGTACAAGCAGCACTCGCCAGCTTGCCGGATGACGCGGAGAGTTTAGCCAACTTTGTGAAAAACCATATTGCCGTGTCGACCCATCGCGTGAATGCCTCGGCAGATACAGTTCGCTTGAACATGTTGAGTGGAAAGACCTTGGATTTCGTAAACGGCCAAATTGATGGCGCTGCCTTTAGCAAGTCGAACCAAGCCGGCGCTGATGGTATCTATCATATCATAACAGCCGCATTGACGCCAAGACAAAGCTTATGGGAATATATAAATGACCATAATGATGATTTGCAAAATGCTTTTATTTTGAGCTTGAATGCCTATAACTTGTACGATACCTCGGTAGTGGAAGATCCGGCAGATCTTTATTTAAACAATGAGTTCCTTCGCCAGGTTGGCGATGTGCGGGATGAAAACCAAAAATTCACGTATTTTATATTGAAAGATGCCGATTTTACCGCAGAAGCGCAGCAAATTTTACCGTATGTAAATTACCGGAACCATGCGGATTCGTCCTATGCGATTAGTCAGTATGAAATAGTAAAAGATCTGCTCTTTAACCAGGCCTATAGCAAGGAGAATCTACCGGCGATGTTAGTGAGTGCATCAAATGTGTCATTTCCGGTGGATAAATCCGCCATCAGCCAGTCGGTGCGTTTAAGTAACGGCTGGGTACATGTGTTGGATAGAGCGACGTTGCCGCTTGTTAATAAATTGGTTGATACTTATGTGCAGGGAGAAGAACCTTGGGGATTTTCGGCATCGGTTACTGCAAGTACTTTCCATCGGATACGCAAGGATCCGTTCGGGGAGTTCTTTACCGATATTATGGTGCAGAATCACGGCGTTTCGAGTCTGGAAATACGATACCGGACGCCTCGGATGTATAGTACAACCTATGATGTGTATTGGCGTGCGTTGAATGATATACAGAGTAACGTATTCCAGCAGCAGGTGGGTATTTTTGAATTTGATACGCGTCCGAGTGAAGCGGATCCTGATCTACTAGTGAGAGCGCAAATCCATCAATTTCCGTATACGAACGTGGAACGGAATGATTACAACGAAGTTTATTTAGGGGAATTCAATTTAGCGGATTACAATCGGATTGTTCCGGTATTACGTGCTATGGGAACGACGGCAAATGGAAACAATACGCTCGTGCTGGATTATCTGCGTTTTGTACCAAAACTAAAAACCAACTAAACCAATTAGATGATGCAATTGATATATAAAACATTTATAGGCGGTGCGGCATTAGCTACTTGCATGTCGGTAGGGGCGTTGCAGGCGCGAGCGATCGCTCCGGCCGTTACATTTGAAATCAGGACGGATGCTGTACAGGAAAATACGGTATCGGGAACGGTGCGCGCAGCGGATACAGGGGCACCGGTAGTAGGAGCCAATGTACAGGTGGTCGGATTCTCCGCCGCTATTACGGAAGATGATGGAACTTTCTCGCTTAAACTGCCGTCGGCGAACGCCAAGATTACGGTCAGTGCGGTTGGGTATCAGGAGAAGATCATATTCGCGAAGAGTGGAGAGTCTGATTTGGCCGTCTGGCTCTATGAAGAAGGGTATAACCCCATCCGTCAGGAAGCGATCATGTTTAATGAAAAACAAAGTGTACTGTCTCAGGTCGCTGCCGTGCAGACGGTAGATTTAGGTAAATACCAGTGGAAGACTACCTCTAACGATAACACCGCACAATTTCTGCAAGGGAAAATCGCAGGTTTAAATGTGGTGCGAAGTTCGGGAACGACCAATACCGGTGCACAACTGAGCCTTCGAGGAATTAATTCGTTTTACGGGACATCGAAGCCGCTTTTGGTGGTAGACGGTGTACTTTATGATGACGAGGATTATAGCGCGGAGTTGCTGGCGAATTACAGCGAGTCGGGACTGGCAAATATCGACGTCAAGGACATTGATAATATCTCGGTATTAAAGGATGGGTCGGCATTGTATGGAACTAAAGGAAGCAACGGGGTTATCTTTATTACCACAGCCCGTGCAAAGGAACTGGCCACGCGGATTGATTTTTTGGCAACAACCGGTTTTAACAACAAGCCGAAAAACTTGCCTTTGATGGATAGCAGGGGGTATCGCAGTTACCTGTCGGAATTGTTGAGTACGCAGGGATTGAGTGCTGATTCTATTGGACGCTTGCCTTATTACAGGTTGGATGCGGAAAATACGGAACGCTATAGCTACACGAATGAAACGGATTGGCAATCAGAAGTGATGGATCATAGCATCAATCAAAACTACTACCTGAAAGTAGCGGGGGGCGATAACATTGCCCAGTATGCACTGTCCGCTGGTTATACCAATGACAAAGGCGTGTTAAAGTATGATAACCTAACCCGTTATAACATGCGTCTGAACGGCGATTTGACCTTGTCAGAAAAATTTACGATGCAGAGTAATCTGTCATTTTTCTATAACCGACAGGATATCCGCAATCAAGGTGTAGATTCCTATTCCAGTCCGCTTTTTCAAGCACATACGAAAGCACCGTTCTTAGCGCCATACGGTTTTGATGAGCAAGGGAATATGTCGCCGGTTTTTGCGGACATTGATGTTTTTAATCAGAGTAATCCAGCCGTATTGGTGAGTGATAAAACAATCGGGGAAAACCAGAGTTATCGTTTTGTTGGAAATTTACATTTCAATTATCAGTTTAATGATCGGTATGCCTTACGTACTATTGCGGGATTGGTTTACGACAAAGGGCGGGAGAGTTTCTTTTTGCCGGAGCTGGGCGTGTTTTCGGAAGACCAGCCCACGGCTGAAATCCGCAATGAAGCGGGTATCCAGAATCGGAAGCTCTTTAACTTATTTAACGAAACCTATTTCAGTGCGCATAATAGATTCGGGACGGATCACCGTTTGGACAATCGGATTGGTTTCCGGGTGCAACAGCGCAACGCAGAGTATGATTATGGTTTAGCATTCAATACGGCCAACGATAATTACGTGAACGTGACGGGAGGAAGTAATCTCTTGCGTCAGATTCGGGGTGGATTCGGGAATGCAAATTGGGTGAACGCCTACTGGAGTAATAATTATGCGTACAAAGAGCGATACCTGTTGCGTTGGGATTTGGCCGTTGATGGTTCCTCACGTTTCGGACAGCAAGCACAGCATGGTGCGCTGAAATTGGGTAAGGATGCTTATGCGTTGAACACCGCGCTGCACGGAGCTTGGCTCGTATCCGCGGAAGATTTTTTCCGTTCGGACGCGATCAACCTCTTTAAGTTGCGAGCATCTTATGGCATTTCGGGAAATGATGATATCGGCGACTATGCGGCGCGTACCTATTATATCTCTCAAAACTTTCTAGGAGTGCAAGGTCTTATTCGGGGCAATATCGGTAATCCGGCTTTACAATGGGAACGCGCTTTCAAAACCAATGTGGGTTTGGACGTATCTTTCGCCAAAGAGCGGGTGAATCTATCCTTGGATGTATATAATCATCAGTTTAAAGATGTGATTACCTATCAGGCTTTATCGGCACAAACCGGAATGGATCTAGCTTTTACCAATGGGGCCACCATGAAAAACCAAGGATTGGATTTGAACATAACCGCTCGCCTGATTAATAAGCCAGATACCAAATGGGACATGGGTGTGCAAGTAGCGACTTCCCGGAATAAAGTCGGGACACTGCCGGGTGGAGCCTTTGAAGCGACCTATTATGGCGCACGCATGATTACCCAAGAAGGGAGCGCGGCGAACCAGTTTTATGGTTTGCAGACCTATGGGATATTCGCAACAGCGGCTGACGCCGCCAACACTGAACTAAGTCGCCGCTTGACGGATGGCAGTTCGTTGCCTTTTGAAGCAGGAGATGTACATTTTGTGGATCAAAATGGGGATGATGTTATTGATGAAAAGGATCGGGTAGCAATCGGGAACCCAAATCCAGACTGGTTCGGATCGTTTCACACGACGCTGCGCTACAAACGTTTTTCGATGCATGCACTATTCACCTATTCCTTGGGTAACGATGTGTACAATGCGACCCGCCATCGTTTGGAAAGTGTGTCTTCTTATCATAACCAAAGTATCGCGGCGAATTACCGTTGGAAAGAAGAAGGACAGCAGACAAATATGCCACGGGCAAATTGGGGCGATCCGCTAAACAATGCAGAATTCTCCGACCGTTGGATAGAAGATGGTTCGTACCTGCGCTTAAGGACGATCAATTTTGCTTACCATGTGCCGGTCAACCATGACATTCTGAAATCATTTGATGCATTTCTAACGGTCAATAATTTGTTTACGGTGTCTAAATATTTGGGATACGATCCGGAATTTAGTGCGAATAGTTCGATTTATGCACAAGGTATAGATATCGGTATGACGCCACAATTCAGAACGATACAGGTGGGGATTAAAGCTGGATTTTAGGAAAATAGCTAGAAGAATTAACATGAAAACGAGAAAAATGAAACGTACCACGATATATGGCTTATATGCGGCATTAGCATGTTTGGCTTTCCCTTCCTGTAGCAAATTTCTGGAAGTGGAACCCGAGGAGGTATTGGTCAAGGAGCAGATGTACCGGAATATTTACGATGCAGATGCCGCCGTGATCGGTATTTATGGAAAACTTTTGTCGCTTGCTGAGCAACATGTTCTCTGGAACGAGTTGCGCGCGGATCTATTAACGGTGACCAATCGGGCAAATCCCTATCTAAAAGAGATTAACACGAACGATGTAGGAGCGATTAGTGTGGATAACCCTTACGCCAATCCGCGTAAGTTTTACGAGGTTATCCTGAATTGTAACGACGTATTGGCTAATTTTCAGGTGATGCGCGCAGAGAATAAGTTTACACCGGAAGAGTATAACCAACGTTATTCCGATATCATGGCTGTACGGAGTTGGGTATACCTGCAATTGGGGATACATTTTGGCCGGGTGCCTTATATCACGGATCCACTGGAAGACACCGATGCGGTATTGGATAAAAATAAATATCCGCTATTGGAGTTTGAACAGCTCTTGACCAAACTTATTGCTGATATGGAAGCAGTACCTTACAAACAATTGTATGCAGATACCGAGTCCTTGATGTACACAGTAGACGGCTACATCATGGAACGTTTTTATATCAATAAGCAGGCCTTATTAGGAGATTTGCATTTGTGGAACAACGATTACCAAAAAGCGGCCGAATACTATAAGTTGGTGATGACTAGTTATGATAATTTGGGGAACGATAACTACCGATATGATCGGTATAAAATTAAATGGTCGGAAGTTGCGTCCAATGATGATATTGCTGTAGGATATCTACGTTATCGGGAGCAGGATGTACGCACACTAATTAATAGCAAAACACAAGGCTGGCGCTCCATGTTCTCTCGCTCTCAAGATGCATTGTGGCACACAGAATGGGTATGGTCTTTACCTTTTAGTAGTAGTTTTAGCCCACAGAATCCGTTCATCGGTTTATTTTCGGCCAGTGTCGGAGAGCACTTGCTGAAGCCTAGCCAAGAGTCGTTCGATTTATGGAATAACCAGACCCAACGCAACGGCGTGCCTTATGATGCGCGACGGGATCTATCGGTCTCCATGGTCGGAGAGGAAGGTGTAGTAACGAAGTATACCGATGAATTTTCGGATATCGAAACTATGTTGCCTATTGATCAATTTCAACGTGGGGGTAAATGGCATCTGTATCGGGCGGCAAAACTGCATTTGCGTTTTGCCGAAGCCGCTAATCGGGATGGACACCATAAACTTGCAGCAGCTTTCTTAAACGGCTCGATAGGTAGTGCTTACGATGATCCAAATGTGACGGATAAGACGGATGTCATGCAAACGCATCTACCGTTTCCATACGATTTTGACGCACGGAATGGTAATAATCCACGCTTTCGGGCAACTTGGCACCGGCATGCTGGTGTCCGGGGAAGAGCGTATGTGACAGAACGGGAGATTAATCCAGCAGATAGCTTGCTACAGGTGGAAGACTATTTGGTAGAAGAAGCAGCTTTGGAAATGGCATTCGAAGGTAGCCGGTGGGAAGATTTGGTACGGATTGCTATGCGGCGTAATGATCCTTCTTTCTTAGCCGATAAAATTTATGAAAAGCTGAGTAAAGAAGGAAATCCACTAGCCGATGAGGTACGGAGCAAATTGATGAATCGGGAAAATTGGTACTTGCCATTTGATTGGGAAGTAGGAGAATAATTTTTCAAACCTTAAACGATGAAGAAAAACGTTTTTTTATTTTATTAACACTGTGTTTGATGGGGTTTTCCTTATCGGCACGTACGTACTACATTGCTGTTGACGGGGATGACAGCAATGCCGGTACGTTATCGGATCCGTTTGCGACGCTGAACAAAGCGCAATCCTTAGTTCTGCCAGGTGATACGGTTTATTTCCGGGGTGGAACATACCGCATTCAGCCGGAACAGATCATGACGCCAACCAGCGGGATTTGGGCACATGTATTTGATATGAGCAAAAGTGGCACCAGCGAAAACCAGCGAATCCATTATTTTGGCTACGAAGGCGAACGTCCCATATTTGATATGTCGGCGGTAAAACCTGCCGATCGGCGAGTGATTGTTTTTTACGTGAGTGGTTCTAATCTGCACTTTAAAAACTTTGAAGTGATCGGCACACAAGTGACTATTGTAGGACATACGCAGTCGGAATGTTTTCGGAACGATGGCGGAAATAACAATATTTACGAAAACCTCGCCATGCATGACGGTATGGCGATCGGCTTTTATTTGGTGAGAGGCTCGAATAACCTTGTTTTAAACTGTGACGCGTACAACAACTGGGATTATATCTCGGACGGTGGTCGCGGCGGAAACGTGGATGGTTTTGGTGGACACCCCACCAACACGACGAGTACGGGAAATGTGTTCCGCGGCTGCCGGGCATGGTGGAACAGTGACGACGGTTTTGATCTTATTAGTGCCTATGCTGCGTATACCATTGAAAACTGTTGGGCGTTTTACAACGGGTATAAGCCCGGGACATTTGAAACAGCGGGAGATGGAACAGGGATAAAAGCAGGGGGGTATGGTATGGGGGAAAATGCCGACGCACCTACCACGATACCCATGCATGTTGTCCGAAATAATATTGCTTTCCAAAACCGTAATCAAGGTTTATATGCGAACCATCATTTAGGGGGGATCTTATGGGAGAATAATACGGGATATCGGAATCCGTCTAATTTTAATATGTTGACTCGGAAGTCCAGAGAGGAAGCGGTAGATGTGAATGGGTATGGACATATTATCCGCCATAACTTATCTTATAGTCCGCGTACTGCTGGCCAACATATCGTCAATGTTAATTAGGCGCTATCTCAGCTAAGCAATAACTCCTTTTTACCGGTGAATATAGAGGTAACGGCGAACGATTTCTTGAGTTTGGATGAGGCCCAGCTTTTGAGGCCGAGATTGTCGGATGGTAGTTTGCCGGATATAGACTTCCTAAAACTCAAGACGAGCAGTGTGTTTTATGCAGCGGGAATGGGTTATTTCTATACGCCGTTGGGTAGTATTGTTTCTTACGATTGGATCGAAGAGCCCACTATCATTGTTGAACATAAGATAGTCCCATTCAAGGCGTGCAGTTTATCGATTGCCATATCGAAGCAAAAAAAGGATTCACCATTCAATATGCCAATAATGTGGATCTTTCGGGATTAAATATCACAGGCGTAACCGGTGAGGCCGTGATTCGGAAAAGTGTGGAAGAAAATTGATACATGATGGCGTGTTTTTGAATTCACGAAAAACACACCATCATTAAGTTGTATCGGGGATGATCAATCTGCCTTTATAAAAGACACATCATCAATCAGGCAACTCGCACCGGCAATCCCATCCGCCAAGAACCCGATCTCTACCTTGCCGTTTTTTACGGCTATTTTTTCAAGTTTAATAGGCACCCATGCTGGATTTTCCGCTGTGATTTTTAACCGATCTACCTTTCCTGCACTTTCAGCATACATTTCCAGTTTTTCGAAACCGTTGTTGTTTTTTATTTTTGCGGATAATGTGTATGTCCCGTCTGCCAATTTCACGTATGGGCTAGATTCGATGATTTGATAGACCTTTCTTTTGAATTTAACCTTGTCACTGATGTGAAGGCTTTTTTCTCCCA
This sequence comes from Sphingobacterium sp. FBM7-1, assembly GCF_020687765.1. Classification (GTDB taxonomy): domain Bacteria; phylum Bacteroidota; class Bacteroidia; order Sphingobacteriales; family Sphingobacteriaceae; genus Sphingobacterium. The sequence continues at coordinate 379,098 of NZ_JAJEWJ010000002.1, forward strand.
CGACAGCTTTCCTGTCGTCCTGTGTGTTGAAATAATTGAGAACGGGAGACGCCGCGGCACTAATAACAATGGCATTGCCTTCGTACACTTTCGTTACCCAGCCCAGTAACTGCTCCTGTATGGGCTTTTCGCTGCTGGGAATGTAACGACGATCGGCTTCAAAACTACCATTCTTAACGTAGTCGTTGTCTGCAGCAACTTCCCACTCACCAGTGACAGCATTCAGATCCCACGAGTTTAGCGAATTGAAATATGGCGTTTCGCCATCGAACGAAAGTGGACACCATTGGTTATATCCCAGGCCATTTCCGGCAAAGTTAGCCCAACGATCGCCGCAAAAAACAACCGTCTCTTGCTTACTTCCTTTTACGTTAACAAAAAAGCCGGTTTGCGATACGTGCGCGTAATCATCCATACTGCCGGGCGCTATCAGCATCTCATTGGTCGGTAAATAAGGGCCTCTTATATCATCCGCTACTAGATAATAAGCGTAAGACGAATCCCAACCGTAAAGATTGGAGGCGAATAAGTAATATTTGCCCTTGTACTTGAACATGCAATTCCCTTCACGCCCTTCTCCCTTGAAAACCTGTGTGCAGTCCAATAATCCGATTTTTCCATCTTTAACGCCTATTTCTGATATATAAATTTTACTCCGTCCTCGTCCGAGAGAGTACACGAGATAAGATATCCCCGTATCCTCATCTGTAAATACGGTCTGGTCACCGGTGTTGGATGTTCCGATCATGCTCTCCATGTTTATCCGCTGATGCCAAGTGAATGGCCCGTTCGGACGGTCAGAAACAGTGACCAATAATTCTGAATTATGCTGTATAAACATCGCATATTTATTGATCTCCTGGAGATAAGCGACACCCAAGCGTCCTGCCCAACTGGTGTTGCCATGATGCTTATTGAGCTCATCTACGGTAAGCACATCTCCTTCTGATTTCCAATTCACGAGATCGGTCGATGTATAACAGGTTACGGAAACAAAATTATCATTGGGTTGTGTTACAGATGGATCATGACGATATAATTCAGATTCTTCGTATTGAGCACCATACCAGTAGTATTTCTCCACCCCGGTTTTAGGATCTGTAAATCTAAAGATACCGCCCCCTTGGCTATAAAGCGGCTCTCCGTCTGCTGTATTCCAAAAGATATCATTTTTTATATTGTGAGACTGCGCCTTACTGTTTGCTGTGTTGCAAGAAACAAGAAAGCCCAGCATGATCGCAAATAGGATGGAAGAACAAGATTTTTTGATTTTCATGTGTCTGTATTTTAATGGTTTGATTTTCATTTAGGCTTGCGCTATTCTTTCGTACTCCTTTAATATTAAATGGCAATCCGTGTGGTTTATATCGAGTTGCAGTACTTTTTCGAGATATTTTTTCCCCTCTTCGACATTTCCCAGTCCCAGTTCTCCCAGTCCTATTACATAATAGCAATGTATTCGGTTACGTACATCCAAATCGTCTTCCCAAATGGCTAAATCAGGTAGGGACACCGCAAAATAATCGATACGGCAGGTGTCGAAGAGATGTTTTTTACCATGGGCGATCAATTTGTTAAATCGACTCTTGGCTTTATCTTCTAAACCCAATGCTTGATAAGCCAATCCCTGATAGTAAATCTTATCTGGTTGTTGATCATTGTAGAAAAAAGCTTGCTGAGGTTCTTGCGAGCCTACGGTTGCCAAATGAAGAAAATATACCGATTGCTCTTGATCACCTAGACCCGCATAGGCAATGCCTTTATAATATTGGATGTCGTTCTCTTCGGCATTGGCTAGCTTCCCCTCGCCAAGATGATGTGGGTAGCTGTCGATTTCGTGTAATAGCTGAAGTGCTTCCCGATAGTTTTCTTTTTTGATTTCTTGTTTTGCCAGTTCAACCCGACAGATGGTATATTGTTTGGTAATCTTGCCTTCGCCACCTTCCCATGGATGAAAAGTGTGACGGTCTATCATCTCCTTCGCGGACGCATACTGGCCCGTCTGATTGTAGAGGGTAATTTGCTCTATTAAAAGATCGTCCCGTTGTTCAACCAATTCGGGATATTTATGAAACAAAGCGAGCCTTGATTCGTGAGAAGCATTTAATTTCTTGTAAAGCTGATCGAGCTCCATGAAAATACGGGAATCTGTTGGATCCAGCGAAAATGCTTTTTCCAATAATTCCTTCGCTTCATTTTTTTTGTCAAATTTATTGTAATAGGCCAATGCGAGATTTCGTAATGCTGTTGGAAATAGGCCGTTTAATTGAATAGATCTTTCCCAGGATGTTCGTGCTTCATCGTATTGACGATTGGCATACCAAAAATTGCCTAAATAGTAAGGCGCAAAAGAATCTTCTGGATTGGTCTGTGCGGCATCTGTAAGCATATTAATTTCCTCCAGCTTATTCGGGAAACATTTTTCGGGAGACATAGAGGAAGCCTTTTTGTAGTATTCTTTGGCTTTGATACCATCCTTGAGTTGCTTGTAGAAGTAACCTATCGCATAGTAAACAATAGGATAGACATTGTTTTCGTCTTCGATACTATGTTGTAACAAAGCAATGGCTTCATCATACAATCCGGCGTTGGCGTAATCCAATGCATATTCAATATAGGTATGTATGGATTGAGACAATAGACGCTGAAAGGCATGCAAATCGCTCGTGTCATGGGTGATCAAGTATTTTTCAACGAGACAGCCTATATTGAACTTGTCGAGCACTAAGGAGTCTGATATCCATTGTAATGCTTCGTCCGTTCTGCTTAATTTTCGGAGGATACTTGTTTTTAGTTGACGCGCTTTATGGTTATGCCAATTCTTGACCAATGCATGGTCTATGTTTTCTAAAGCAACGTCCCAGTTTTGCTGTATCGCGTCGATCTGTGCTAAGGAGAAATAAGCAGAACCTTGGGAGGCAGCGTTCCAAGTCGCTTTGAACAAGGATGAATAGGCATCGTCAAGTCGTCCTTGGAATTTGAGCGAAATGCCAAGATTGTAATAAGCTTCTCCGTCGTAGGGATTAGGATTTCGTTCTGTTAGGGTTTTTATAGCTGTTCGAAAGTAGGGTTCAGATTTGGCAAATTGCCCTCGGCGTAGCAACAGCAAACCAATGGCATTATTACATCGCGTGTCGTCAGGCTCTCGTTGGAGTGCTTCGTTGTAATAATCAAGTGGATTATACGTGGCATGTCGGTACTGTTCCAGATGCTGCCCGGTCAAGAACAGCTGCTCGATAGAAGCAATTTCTTTCGGATCCTTAGCTGCTTTAGCCGGCTCAGGTATCGGTTCGATCCGTGAGGCCTCTGCTTGGTAACAAACCAACGTTTTTCCGGCAGATGATATCACCTCGAGAATGAGGTTCTCTATCTTATCTTCATGAACGAGAACGTTCTTTTGAAAACTTTTTAGCGGGCTGGTAGATGTCGTTTCTTCTAGTAATACCGTGCCGTCGCTTGAACGAAGTAGGACACGCAGGTTTTCAAATCTAGACGTCGTATAAAGGGTAATTTGTGCTGTTTTCCCTTCTAATTCGAGGTTGACAATGGCATCTTTGGAAGCATTTTTTACATATCCAACTTCCGCATACGGCATGAAGTATTGCACCCAAGATTTTTCCTCATTAGGTTGTATCCAGGTAAAATCTGGTTGATTATCGGTATACACGCCCGTCATCAATTCGATGTAGGGGCCGTCTTCATCGGTCAGGTTTCTATCCCATGCTTGTCCAAAATCCCCATTACCCCATGTCCATTGTTTTTTACCGGGCGATACATGATGATTGGCGACATGCAGGAGTCCGGCCTGTTGATCGTCTTGATAGCCGCCTACGAAATCATATTTAGACTGGATGGCCATGTACGAAGTAGGAACTGGAATGTTTTTGTATTTTGAAATATCTACGCCACTGGAGTAATCCTGCTTGTAGTATATGCCTGTAGCGATGGGAAAGCTGGATACATCCCGTTTGCCATGATCGAATACCGCGTGTACGTCGGGCGGAAATACGGATTTATACGAATCATTAACCACAACCGCCGGATTTGCCCACCACAAAAATGTCTGTGGCAAAACGGTGCGGTTATAAACCTTGACTTTGATCTCGAGGTAGGCCTTGTCCGGATAAACGGTAAACCCTTGCATCCCTTTCATGCGGAATAAACGTTCTACCTCATTACACCAAACGGTTACACTCCCATCGGCGTTTTGTTCGATATAGGAATCTGTCGGCAGGAAAGTGCTCGGACGGTGATGTTGTGGCCAGTTAAATTCGATGCCTCCGGATATCCATGGTCCAGTTAAACCGACTAACGCAGGTTTGACGACTTGATTGTAATAAACAAAATGCCGCTGTTTAACCTTATCGTAAGCCATGTGTACGCGCCCGCCCAGTTCGGGTAGGATCATGATTTTTATGTATTCGTTCTCGATAAAAATAGCGTGATAGGCTTTATCCTTTTTTTCTTCGGAAACTTTTTCCACGACAGCGTATGGATATACGACGCCTGAGCTTCCTTGATACACGCGTTTTTCCAAAAACATGGGGTTCTTTTCTTCTTCGCCTATTTGGTACGTGGGGAGCAGAACATCTTCTTCCCATGCTTTGACTACATTTGATTCGTTCACGGTAGAACGAATCAGATATGCTGTAATAGTTTCCATGTATTTTATATGTTTGAAATACTAAGTATTATTGTGTCAGTTCTTGTTCAATTTGCTCCAAGCTTTTGCCCTTCGTCTCGGTTAAGTTTTTCTTGATAAACCAAAAGCCTAGAACGCAGATCACACCGTATAACCAAAATGTCCCATAGGCACCCAACGATGCATTTAAAAGTGGAAAAGTATAGGTCAAGATAAAGCAAGCCGTCCAGAGTGAAAACGTCGAAATCGCCATGGCGGCTCCCCGGATCTTCGTGGGGAATATTTCTGAAATCACCACCCATGTGATGGGTGCCAAGGTCATCGCATAACAGCCTATTGCCAACATAACCAGTACGAGTACGGCAATACCCGAAAACTGGTAATAATAACATGCCCCCAAAAGCGTATATATACTTGCTAAACCTAGCGAACCGAAAATTAATAAAGCTCTCCGGCCGAGTTTGTCAACCGTATACATGCCGATTATGGTGAATATTAAATTGGTAATGCCCGTAATAATGATATTGAAAAGAATATCCGAAACACCATATCCAGCAGCGGAGAAAATTTCTTCGGCATAGTTGAAAATTACATTAATACCACACCATTGTTGAAAAGCGGCGATCACCATACCGATTAATAAAATTTTAGGCATTTTTCCTTTAAACAATGCCGCATAGTTATTTTTTGGTTGTACGGCCTGATTTACTTGATTTAATGCCTGCAATTCGGCCTTTACATATTCTTCGTCTCCAATTTTTACTAATGTTTTAGCCGCATCCTTCATTCTGCCCCGTGACATGAGCCACTTAGGACTCTCCGGTAATGTAAAAAGCAGTATAAAGAAAAGGATAGCCGGAAACCCTTCGGACCAAAACATCCACCGCCATCCGCTTTGGCCGTTCCAGGTATCGATCAGCTGTTCGCCCGGGCCGACAGGTTCCGCGATGAGGTAGTTCACCACCTGGGCCAGTAATATGCCAATCACGATAGTTAACTGGTTAATAGACACCAGTTTTCCGCGAATATTTGCTGGAGCAACCTCTGCAATGTACATCGGTGATAAGTTGGAAGCAATACCGATGCCGATACCGCCGATTACGCGGAAAATAATAAATAGGGTCAAATCCTCCACGGCTCCGGTTCCGTATGCAGAAATAATGAATATGAGTGCCGAAATAAACAAGAGGGGCTTTCGTCCAAACTTATCGGCTAGAAACCCCGTCATGAAAACGCCGATCAGACAACCTATTATAGCAGACCCCATCACCCAACCTTGCATATTAGGGAAGTCGACAATCTCGAAATATGCTTCATAAAAGGGCTTCGCACCACCAATTACGACCCAGTCATAGCCGAATAACAGCCCGCCCATGGCCGATATAAAGGTAATCATGTATAAAAAGCTTTTTTTTATTTTTTTTTCTGCTGCCATAAAGATTCACATAGATTTATAATCAACTCAAATGTATGACTATAATTTGTGCTAAAGATGCAAGATAAAATGTAAAACATGTAAAAAAAGCCTAATTTTAAATTTTATGGAAAAAATAATATGGACAAGAGCAAAGCAGATGGATTCAAAGGGGAAAAAGCGATTATCACACCGTATGTGATTCGAGACATACAAGCTGCGAATCCGATAACCAAACAACTATACGTGACCCACATCGGGTATTATCCCAATGCCCGATATCACTATCGAGAGCGCCGTGAGGGAACGACTGAGTATGTATTGATTTATTGCGAGAAGGGAAGTGGTTGGATCGACTATAACGGCGAGCAATTTCTTCTGCATGAGCATCAGGCTTTTATCATTCCAGCCGAACAGCGACATGCTTATGGAGCGGATGTGAATGACCCTTGGAGCATTTATTGGCTGCATTTCAAAGGAGAGAATGCCGTGATGTTTACTTCTATATTTGGAAAAGTACTTAGCATATCGGATACAACGACCAATAGATTTACCGATAGAATCCAACTTTTTGAAGAGGTTTACAAAAATTTGGAAATGGGTTATAGCCAGGAGAACATGGAATATATTACGTTTTGTTTTATGTATTTTCTTGCTTCATTTAAGTATATGCCACAATTTCAGGAAACCAATAAATTTGAGCGGGATGATGTGATTCAAAATTGTATATACTATATGCGGGATAATTTGGAGCATAAGATCAGCTTAAAAGATATAGCCGATGCTGTTGGGTATTCGACTTCCCATTTAAATGCACTCTTTGTGCAGGGAACATCCTTCTCGCCTATTGAATATTATAATCAGTTAAAAATCCAACGGGTCTGTTATTATTTGCAATTTTCCGATTTAAAGATTAAGCAAATCGCGTTTAAACTTGGCTTTTATGATCCCTTTCATTTATCAAAAGCTTTTTTTAAAGAAATGGGACTAAGCCCTCGAGAATATCGAAATCGCTATAACGAAATTGATCCATCCAATAAGTAGGAGGGAATCATAGGATATTACATTCTTTTCAATATATTATCCATTTCTATTCTGTAGCGTTCTCTATACTTTTGTCTAAGAGCGTTTATTTTCCATTTTTGTGGCTAACCGCAATAAACAATGAAATCCGTCTTATTTAAAAAAAACATCGCTATGAAGAAGCTTATGATCTCCTGTTTGTATTTATTCTGTCTCTGCATATCTTATGGTTATGGAAATGATGTGATCTCCTTAGCAGGTAATTGGCGTTTTGAAATCGATCGGCATGACGTAGGCATAACGGAGCAGTGGTATAACCGAAACCTTTCTGCTGTTATAAAGCTACCGGGATCTATGGCTGAAAGCTTAATGGGCGACGAAATAACATTAGAAACGAAATGGACAGGATCGATTTATGACAGTTCCTTCTACTACAACCCTAAATTGGAAAAATTTCGACAACCGGGGAATATCCATATTCCCTTTTGGCTTACACCAGCTAAACATTACGTGGGAGCCGCCTGGTACCAAAAAGAAGTGCATATTCCCAAAAATTGGGAAGGACGACGCATCGTCCTCCATTTAGAAAGAGCACATACGGAAACCAGGGTATGGATTAACGATCAGGAAGTGGGTCTGCGGAATTCTTTAGTCGCTCCCCATATATACGATCTTAGTTCATTCCTCACTTCGGGCGAAAATCGTATCTCTATACGCGTCGACAATAGCATTAAAGAGATCAACGTGGGGCCCGATTCGCATAGTATTAGTGATCATACCCAAGGGAACTGGAATGGTATCATTGGGAAAATTGCTTTAGCATCATATGTTCCTGTATACATCGAAGAGATAGACATCTTTCCTGACATTAACAATCGTAAAGCCCGTGTGCAAATGAAGTTAAATAATACCACAGCCAAGGAGGTAGCGGGCAAAGTGACAATATCCGCACAAAGCTTCAATACAAGCCGTTCGGACAAAACGAAAGCAATCACCGCGAAGACCAAGATATCGGGATCCGATACCCTGGAGATGGAACTGGCTTTTGGGCCGGGCATGCTTACCTGGGATGAGTTTGATCCCGCATTGTACAAATTATCCGTCAAGCTTTCCACCAATGTCGGAGAAACTACAAAAGAAGTTCAATTTGGTATGCGTGAGTTTCGTATTGAGGGAAAGCAATTTCTGATCAATGGCAGGCCGGTATTCCTACGCGGTACACTCAACAACTGCGAATTCCCGCTCACAGGTTACCCGGCAACAACCGTGGATGCTTGGGAAAAGATCTTCCGGACAATCAAAGCGCACGGTTTAAACCATGTGCGCTTTCATTCTTGGTGTCCTCCGGAAGCTGCCTTTATCGCTGCGGACAGAATTGGGCTTTATCTGCAACCGGAAGCACCAAGCTGGCCCAACCATGGTCCCAAAATCGGACTGGGCGAGCCGGTAGACCAATTTTTGTACGATGAAAGTATGAGAATAGTTAAACATTATGGCAATTATGCGTCCTTTACGATGCTGGCTGCCGGGAATGAACCCGCAGGCAACCAAGTGGAATACCTGAATGATTTTGTTGACTTTTGGAAGGCGCGCGACGACAGGCGGGTGTACACGGGTATGTCCGTAGGGGGGAGTTGGCCGGTAGTGCCGAATGCTGAATTTCAGGTAAGAGGAGGTGTTCGCGGATTAGCATGGAATAGAATGCCTGAATCCCATTCCGATTTCAGTGCAGGAATCTCGCCATTTGACGTTCCTTTTATAGCACATGAAAATGGACAATACTGTGTATACCCCAATTTTGAGGAAATCAAAAAATACAAAGGTGTTTATAAAGCCAAAAACATGGAGATGTTTCGTCAAATCTTGGCGGATCAGCACATGGGCGATCAGGCCAATGACTTTTTAAACGCTTCAGGGATGTTGCAGGCGCTTGCTTATAAGCACGAAATTGAAAAAATGCTGCGAACACCGGAGTATGCCGGATTCCAATTGTTAGGATTGCAGGATTTTCCCGGGCAAGGGACGGCATTGGTCGGCGTGCTGGATGCCTTCTGGGAGGAAAAGGGCTATATATCTGCGCAGGAATATGCGCGCTTCTGTAATGAAACGGTGCCTTTAGCGAAAGTCCAGAAGTTCGTGTTTACGAATGAAGAGACGTTCGAGGCCGACATCGCACTTTTCCATGCGGGTAAGGCGCCCTTGACAGATGCGGTGGTCAGTTGGATAATCCGGGATGCCGATGCGCAGACATTCGAAGAGGGGCGTTTTGAGGCACAAACTTTTGCACAGGGAAATGGTTTGTCGGTTGGCCATATAACGATTCCTTTAAACAAGATCAAAAATCCGGCTAAATTAAATCTAGAAGTACAGGTGGATGGTACATCTTTCGCTAATGACTGGAATTTTTGGGTGTATCCCAACGAGCGGCAGGAAAGAGCATCGTCTGTATATTATACGACAACATTGGATGAACAAGCCGAAACCGTATTGAAAAATGGCGGGAAAGTATTCTTAAATGCCTCGGGAAAGATCGTGAAAGGGAAAGAAATCGAAATGCATTTTCTTCCTGTGTTTTGGAATACCTCCTGGTTTAAAATGCGCCCCCCACATGTTACGGGTATGTTGATTCAGGACGAAAGTCTGGCCTTTGCCGATTTTCCGACAAGTTTTCACAGTGATTTGCAATGGTGGGATATACAGCATCGTGCCGAGGTGATGAATATCGAAGACTTCCCTGCCGATTTTCGTCCGTTGATCCAACCTATTGACACCTGGTTTTTAAACCGCCGACTAGCGTTAGTCTACGAAGCAAAAGTGGGCAATGGAAAGATTGTCGTGAGCAGCGCAGACCTTGGTCCCGATGTTCAAAACAAACCGGCCTCCAGACAATTGTTTCTTTCCTTACAGCGTTATATGGAATCTGATGAATTCAATCCGAAAGATGAACTTAGTATGCAAATTATCAAGGATGTGTTTTTGACACCATCTCGCGAAATATTTGATACGTACACCAAAGATAGTCCCGATGAATTAAAGCCTGATTCGGAGAAAAATAAGCTGAATTAAATGTATGACGAATTTAGTAGCCGCTGCGTTGCTCAGGTTCGTTTTAATCGTAAGAATTGGTTATTAAAGGATGTTGGTAGTGATGGAGACGAGTATTTTCGGCCGTTTAACAGGTGTGGCGAGGAGAATTGCTGGTGCTGACAAAGGGTAAGGGTGTTTTGCGTTGGGAAAAGTACAATTTGGTTGGGGATGTAACCTTAAACTCCGAGTTAAATTAAATCTCATTCCCGTATTATTATGATAGTTAACGATTGCAATCCTGAATTATTATGATTATTCGGTATTGTATTTATGTTTAATTTCCAATATCTCTATAGATTCTTCCCTTCTAATCGATGATAAATCCCCCATTTTGTACATGTACATAGCCTCGCCGTCCATGTACATAGCGTTTCCCGCAATGTAGTTAACGTCTATGTACAGTGACATAATCAACAAGTCAATGTAGTTGTCGGCTATGTCACGTTACATACCGTATTTGTTGCGTGACATCACCGGCATGTCACTGTACAAAATAGACTTGTAGCGTGCATGCATTGTAAAGAGACAGTACTTAGTCCAATAGGCAGCGAACATACGCGCAATCTACCCTGACAAAATGAACAACGCACCGGACATAGTCGCTTTGTCAAGGAACAAAATCTAATTGTCCCGTGCGGGTAGCCACATGTACATGTACATAGCGACAAAGCGACGATTGTTTGTTGTTTTCCCGTAAGCCGATGTCATGTCGTCGTACGGCTTGAACAGTTCGTCAGGCAACGACATAATGTCGTTGCACGGAAATGTGGTCAATCCGTTCGGGGAAGTAATAAAGATGGTCTTTCTGCTTATTTCTCTGTGCAGGGAAACTCTTCTTCTATGCATAGTTAGGATACTTTCGTCCTTCTTGCGAATGTCCCCGTACGCTGGGAAGCAACTTCTGTACATCAAAACGTTCACGGTATACGGCAATACATACATGTTGGGCACTGGAATGGTCATCCCGTACACCGATGTAAACAAGATGGCTGGAAATTTCATCAGGTAAGGCAACGAAACGATGTCGGCGGACGACGACGTGACACTTCCGTCCGCCGATGCTACACTTTCGTTCGCCGACATTGCATTTCCGTATGGGTTTGTGATATATAGGATTAAAGGTTTATATCAAAAATTCAAAGTTTATGTTCAGAAATTTCAAAATATAGGGTGTGAAATTTCAAAATTTGTGTTCGGAAATTTCAAAATTGTATATATCTTTATTATATATTTAGAGGAATATGGAAGAATGGATAGCCAGGACATTAACGATGGAGGTTGGGAAATTAGCGCAGCAATTTCCCATTATCGCGATAACAGGACCACGTCAGTCCGGTAAAACAACTTTGTTAAAGATACTTTTTTCGGAGTATACTTATGTTTCTCTAGAAAATCCTGATAACCGGGCATTTGCTGCCGAAGATCCGAATGGATTTCTTCGTCTGTATAAAGGAAAAGTCATATTGGATGAAGTACAACATGTGCCGGAGTTGTTTTCTTATCTGCAAACGATAGTAGATGATTCTGGTATGATGGGACAATACATATTGTCGGGCTCACAGAACTTCCACCTCATGAAACATATAACGCAGTCGCTTGCGGGACGGGTAGCACTATTTCGCCTTCTTCCATTGGATACGGAAGAAATGGTGGAAGCCAATATTCTATCCGACAATTATGCGCAAGCTTGTATTTCCGGAGGGTATCCGGCTATTTATCATCGTGGAATTTCCCCTACAAATTTTTATACGAATTACGTCCAGACTTATGTGGAAAAAGATGTTACCCAACTGATTAATATCAGAGATATGAATGGTTTTCGAACCTTTCTGAGACTATGTGCGACACGTGCCGGTCAGCTTTTGAATTTAAATGCATTGGCAAATGAATGCAACATTTCTCAACCTACTGCAAAAGCTTGGTTATCTATTTTGGAGAGTAGTTATATCGTTTTTTTACTATATCCCTATCATGAAAACTTTAGCAAGCGTTTAGTAAAAACACCGAAGTTATTTTTCTACGATACAGGTTTATTAACACATTTATTGGAGATTAGAGAGCCGGAAGAACTTCTGCTGAATAGATTAAAAGGTAATATTTTTGAAAATTTTGTCGTAGCTAATTTTCAGAAAATAAATGAACATCGTTATAGGCACCTGCATTATTATTTTTGGCAGGATCATAATGGACTGGAAATAGATCTCCTCCTTAAATCTGCTCAAGAATTTGATATTTATGAGATTAAATCAACGCAAACACTGAGTAGCGAACTGTTTAAAAATCTAAAACATTTTTCTACGATAGCTTCTCCCCATATTGTCAATCAACATTTGGTCTATGCAGGTGATCAAGAGTTGGAACGAAGTGGTACACGGGTGTTACCTTGGTACAAGGTGATATAATATCTATTCCAATACGCTATCAAAAAGCCTCTCCGTTAAAAATATAAAGGTTAGCTCCTTCGTTCGTAAGAGACTTGTACAGGTAGAGAAATATTCGTATTATAGCGTATCAATCGCAACAGCTATGTCACATAGATTTTATTTACCGGGAAGAGATAAGGAGGCGCAAACCAGAAGAAATATTTTGGCTGTCGACATTGGTGGGACGAAAACGAGTTTTGGTGTTTTCGAGGTAAACGGTAATAAGTTGACGCTAATACGGGAAGAAACGTTTGGGTCGCGTTCGCTGGGTACGTTTGAGGAGATTTTGCAAAAATTTCTAGCTGGGGGTAATCTGGATATCCCGGAGGTTTTGTCGATCGGTGTTGCGGGTCCCGTCTTGGAGAATAGGGTATCCCTAACCAATCTCTCTTGGGAACTGGACGCGGTGTCTTTACAGGCAGCATTTAATATCGAAAAAGTCTCGATTATCAATGATCTGGAAGCGACGGCCTATGGTTTGGTAGGATTAAGTGCGGAAGATACAGTATCCTTGTTTGAAAGTTCAGCGACGATCTCAGGTAATATGGCGGTGTTGGCACCCGGAACAGGATTGGGCGAAGCGGGAATATTTTGGGATGGAGCTTACCATCGCCCTTTTGCAACGGAAGGTGGTCATAGTGAATTTGCCCCGCGTACAGATCTCGATGTGGAATTATTGAAGTATTTACAGCAAGAAGATGAAATTATCAGCTGGGAGCATGTGGTATCGGGACCAGGAATATACCGGATCTATAAATTCCTTCGAGATGCCAAAGGCCATAAGGAGCCTGCTTGGTTGAAGGAGAATTTTAAAAATAGCGATAATCCGGCCGCAGTGATCAGCCATGCGGCTATGCGGGAGTTGGATGCTACTTGTAGTTTAGCGATGGATTTGTTCGTAAGCTATATGGCGCGTGAATCTGCTAGCTTGGTGCTGAAGCATAAAGCGGTAGGCGGGCTTTGGCTAGGAGGCGGGATTCCGCCAAGAATATTTCCGTTATTGAAAAAAGATCTTTTCCGAAAGCAGTTTATCCAAAATGCGCGTATGGGGCATTTGCTAGAGAAAGTACCTGTTCGCGTTATCTTGAATAGCCAGGCCGCATTAATCGGCGCTGGCTACTACGGAGCTTTTGGAGCTTAACCGACTTTATTCGCAAGTATACTCAATTCTTGCGCTGCACGGCCTGCTATTTCTTTATAGGCGTGGACAACAGGTTCATCTTCATCCAAAAGAACCGGGAAGCCATTGTCACCCGCATCGGCAACCGCTTTTACTAAAGGTATTTCGCCTAAAAACGGAACGTTATTGTCTGCTGCTAAACGTTTCCCGCCATCTTTGCCAAAGATATAATATTTATTGTCCGGTAATTCTGCCGGCGTGAAATAGGCCATATTCTCCACAATACCGATAATAGGGATATTGATACCTTCCATACGGAACATCGCCATACCTTTCATCGTATCCGCCAAGGCTACTTGTTGCGGGGTGGTAACGATAACCGCGCCGGAAATAGGATAGGACTGGGCTACAGTAATATGGATATCACCCGTTCCCGGCGGCATGTCCACAACTAAGTAATCTAGCTCACCCCAGTGGGCATCGCCAAAGAGTTGCTTGATAGCGGATGTGGCCATAGGGCCCCGCCACGGTATGGGCTGGTTGGGATCGGTAAAAAAGCCGATGGACAATAGCTTTAATCCAAATTTTTCTACCGGTGCAATTTTCTGTTTCCCATTAACTTGAATAGAATCTGGACGTGTGCCCTCTAATCCGAACATCAGCGGGAGCGATGGACCATAGATATCCGCATCTAATAATCCGGTTTTGGCACCACTCTCCGCCAAAGCTAAAGCGAGGTTGCTGGCAACGGTAGACTTACCGACTCCGCCTTTGCCAGAAGAAACTAGGATGATATTTTTAATGCCTTCTAGCTGGGCAGATTCTACACCTACAACGCGAGAAGTCATGTTAATATCTACGTCCACTTCTTTGCTGACAAATAGAGCAATCGCATTCCGACAGGCATGTTCGATCGGCCCTTTCATGGGGCATGCGGGCGTAGTCAATACCACATCGAACTTGATTTTGTCGGGCAGAATTTCGATGTTTTGAATCATGTTGAGCGTGACCAGATCTTTCTTGAGGTCGGGGTCGTCGACATGACTCAAAGCGTGTAATATTTGTTCTTTTGTAATCATGACCATGGTTTGTTATGGTGCAAATTTACGCATTGAGGGAGACAATCTTGTCATGGTTTTGTTGTTAAGCTAAAACACCGCTACGCTTTCAGAAAAATATTCTATTTTTAAGTCGAAATAGATTGCTATGAAGATATTCGAAAAGTTGCCTTCCCTAACACGGAAACAGAAAAATATAGCCTGGATAGTGGGAGGTACTTTTGTTTTTTTATTGCTCATGGGATTTATCGGTGCGCTGTCCGTGCGCACAAGAATGTTGGATGAAGCGATGACCAATGTGCGGAATGCGCTGCGGGAGCGCTATCAGACGGACTTTAACGTGCGAACGTATGCGTTTACCGGTTTAACCACCGTAACATTCCAAGATATTGAAGTTATACCTCATCAGCGCGATACGTTGGCGAAAATAGCGCAGATGGCCGTTTCGGTTCGGTTGTTTCCTTTGTTGTTTAAGGAGGTGAAAATTGGCCATTTGCTGTTACAAAATGCGGATCTCGCCTTGGTGAAGCGGGATTCTGTAAGCAACTACGATTTTCTCTTTAAAAAGCAGGAAAAAGATACGGTAACGCTGCAGAAGAGTGAGGGTGAAAGGAACTATGCTGCGCTGATTGATGGGGTGATCAAGCAGGTGTTTTTTAAAATTCCGCGGGATATGGAATTAAAAAACTTCCAGCTTTCTTACCAAGATGATAGTGTTCAGCAAAGGATCCGGTTGCCCGAAGCGGTGGTAGATGATGGTGATTTTGAGACGAGTCTTTTTCTAAATGAACACGACGCACAATGGAACTTGAGCGGACGGGTGAACCCCGATAAGCAGCAATTGCGGGTGGAAGTATCCGCAGAGGAAGAAAATGTAGAATTGCCTTTTCTACGTCGAAAATTTGGCTTAGGCGTGAGTTTCGATAAGATTATGTTTGAGTTGGCACAAGTGAAACGTGTTACACCGGACTCTTTAACACTAGCGGGTAAATGGTCTTTTGATAATCTGCATGTGAAGCATAGCCGGCTTTCGGAAGAGGACATTATTCTTCCGGATGCCATTGGCGAAGGACAGCTCAACATTGGTAAAGCGGCGTTAGAACTGGATCCGGCGAGTAAGGTTCGGGTAAAGGAATTCGAGTTCCGGCCCTATGTGCAGTTGATCCCCAAGCCGGATAAAGTGCTGCGGTTATCCATTCACACCGACAAGTTTGAAGCACAAAAGTTTTTTGACGCGATTCCGCGTGGCTTGTTCGAGACCTTGGACGGCATCCAAGTGGAAGGGCAAATAGCCTATGACCTTGATTTTTCCATCAATTTTGCCCAGCCGGACAGCTTGTTTTTTAACTCAAAAATTGATGATCAGGAACTGAAAATCGTCAAATGGGGAAAAGCTGATGTGAGCCAGCTGAATGCCCCGTTTACTTATAAGGCGTATGAGGATACGGTCTTGATGCGGGAGATCGTAGTCGGCGCGTCCAACCCCAAGTTTACACCGCTCAATCAAGTGGCTTCTATTCTGAAAAAAACAGTGCTGAACACCGAAGATCCCTATTTTTACCAGCATAAGGGGTTTGAAGAAGAGGCATTTAAACTATCAATAGCAACGAATGTCAAGGAAAAGGCCTTTAAACGCGGGGCGAGTACGATCTCCATGCAATTGGTTAAAAATGTTTTTTTGAACCGTAATAAAACCATGATGCGGAAATTGGAGGAGATTTTGTTGGTGTGGTTGATCGAGCATTCGGGGCAGGTCAGCAAAGATCGGATGTTTGAGGTATATCTCAATGTGATTGAATGGGGTAGAAACGTGTATGGGATTCACGAAGCATCTTCCTATTATTTTGGCAAAACTCCGGCGGAGCTGAACGTGGGCGAGAGTTTATTCCTTTCCAGTATTATCCCTCGCCCGAAGACAGGGCTGTCTTCTTTTGATTATACCGGCCACCTAAAGCCTTGGGTACAGCGGCATTTTAACACCTATGGTTATATTATGAATAGGCTGGGGCAACTGCAAGATGAGCAGGTGCCGGAGGCCTACGGGTTTTATAGCGTGGTGTTGGAGCCGGGATTACGACCGGCGAGACCAAAGGGAATAGTTGACACTGCCTTTAGGGAGATCGATCCAGATCAGGAAGCTATGATGCAAGAGATGGAACGTGACGAAGCCCGACGTAAAATATTGCTCGATAAGCTGTTTGGTAGTGAACCATCAGATGTCGCCGATGATAACTAGGCCGCATTACACACATTTACCCCAAAATTACTCTTCTGCATCGGCTACGGCATTGCGATAAAATAGCGTGTAGGGATCGGAGGGGTACACCAGGCTAGCTGGATTATGTTTGAACGGTACGTCCGGATTAAATATTTCCGAGAGGGTGCTACGAAGAAAAGTCTCAAAATCTGCTTTCGCGGTATGCAACTTTTCGGCTGTTAATAGATCGTTCCGTTCCCGGAATAAGGTGCCTTCTTCCCGCATCCGGCGTGCGACGTATAGGTGCGGTTCCAATTGTTTCCGACCTGTGACTTGTTCAAACACATAGGCATAAAATAAGGTCTGAACCAGTGCTTTGTTTTCGGTGTTGGTAGCAAATACTTTTTCGATGTTTTTAAACTCGACACTGTCACCACCGGTTTTGTAGTCGACGATACGGGTGGTGACCTGATTGTCGGCCGTAAGGACTTCGTCTACGCGGTCGATGATACCGAATAACCGGATGGTTTCTTCTTTTCCGTTAACGAGAATTGGGAAGTCGAAGGTGTAATCCTCGGTGTTTTCGAGCTCGATGATGCGGAAAGCCTTATAATGGTTAATGTCATACTGTATATACACCCGGATGTATGCCGAAGCGATGCGGTGCATAATACGCTGCATGCTGTTCAATGCATCAATCGTTGTGATTTCTGTATGGTATTGCGTGCCGATCTCCCGGGTTACCAGCTCTTCTATATCGGATAGTGTTTCGGCTAAAGCGCTCGTCGGCGTAAAAGTCGCCAACCCTTTATAGGGTTTTAGAATTATTTCCATGACGTTATGAACCACGGTACCTAGTCGGTTCATCTCGAATTCGTGAGAAATACTGGGCGGCTCCTTTATTTCCGCAACATATTTTAAGAAAAACTGGAGCGGAGATTGCAAATAGGTGGTCAGTGCGGTGGCAGCCAGTTTTTTCTTTTGCACGATATACATGTGCCAAAGTTGATCCCATATGGCACCTTCTTTGGGTATGATGAGTTCATCGCTTCTTTCGGGAAGGCGTACGGACTGCTGCTGGGTATGCACCACGAAGCGGAAATTACTTTCGAACTGCAATTGTTTGATAAAGCGGCTTTCTTCGCCGGTGCTGCTTTCGTCTACCAAACTATTGTAGAATACATGGAGCCCACCGCTGTACTGAAAATGGCGGTAAAACAGATAAGCGGATAGGGCATCTTGGTTCTCCAATACGGGCAGATCATATGCGCGACGTAAGCTGTTTGGAAGAAAGGTAGGGGAGGCGGCTGTTTTGGGTAAAATGCCTTCGTTTGCCCCGAGTATATAGACCTGATCAAAATTTAAACAGCGGCTTTCCAGTAGCCCCATGATTTGTAAGCCGTTTAGTGGATCGCCCTCGATCGCTGAATTGATCGGTGCGATGGCTTTCCGAATGAGTCCTATTTGAAAGGCAATGGAAGTTGGTGCGATGTGCTCGATCCCCTGTTTAAGCTGATGGAGCACCTTTTTTGTTTCTATAATCAAGTTGCTATCGATTTGACGGATGCGATCTTGGGCAGAAATGGCGGTTAGCAGGTTGTCTAGCAGTTGTATTAAAGTAGGGATGAGCGCGGACGGGGTAGTTAGCGGTTTGAAAAACTGCGGAAATATGCTGCTCGCAATAGTTACGGTGCGAATATCAACGTCTACCAATTGCTTATCCGTTATTTCTTGTAACAAGTTATCGCGTTCCACGGAAGAAACACCTGTTAAGGGATGGTTGACAAAGGTTTCTATATATTGAAAGGGTACCTTAAGCCTATGGTGATGCGAAATTTCTTCTTGGGTATCCATCCAGAGGTTTAATAACCCATAGATCGGCGATTGTGCAAGCGGATACCCGGTCGTGATATTGGGTTTGACGTCTGGTAAACTTTGTAGCAAGGGAACCAACAAACTTTCGTCGGCAAGTAAGATCGCTGCACTTTGTTCGGATTGTGCGGACGCATTTAATACCTCGTGCAAAATCTTCGTTTGGCTGTTTTTACCGTTGCAGGCATAGAGGTTTACCGCGGTATGACGGTTTCCAATAATATGGGGGTGTTCACCGAGTGCATTGACCAATCCATAATCTTTGATGTTGCGTCGGATGAATAGGCCTGCTTCCTGTTGCACATCCTCGATATAGTAGGCATCGGTATCGAAATAGAATAGTGCACGTCCGGCTTCCTGCCATTGTTGAAATAAAAGAGCTTCCGCTTTACTAAGAGCATTAAAACCTACAAATAATACTTTTTTAAAGCGATTTATAAAATCGGGATGGGGGACTTGCCGTTCCGCCAGTGCCCGATATAAGGTGGGGTAATTGAGCTGTTTTTCCTGTTCTAGTTTTTGTTTGAAAGCTTTGTATAGTACGGGGAGCCGTTTCCAAAGCCGAAGGAAGCGTTGTTGTAAACCGCTGTGGCCTGCTATACTGAAGGATTGCCAAAACTGACGGATGAAATGCTGTTGTTCTGCGGTAAAGTGTTGAAAGGCGATATCGATTTTAGTGGTGTCATACAATTCCATATAAATGTGGTCGATATCCACGAGCTCGTAATCCAATTGTCCAAAATCGCTTAAGAGAATTTCGGCTATTGGATAAAATTCTTCCAATGTTTCGGGTTCGGAACCTTCCGCTGCCAATAATTCATTGTGCAATTGAAAAAGGTAAAAGAACTGTGTAAGTGGTGAGGCCTCCGTGGCGTCCGATGCTTGTTTGAAAAACTGTTGAATCGTGAAAAACTGGGGAGACCATATCGCTTTTCCATATACGTCTGCCAGGTGTTTTTTGAGATAGGTGATCGGCCGCTTATTATTGAATATAATGGCGACGTCGGCTAATTCATTTCCAAAGCGCTGACAGATGTCTTCTGCCACGGTATATAAGAAAGGTTTATTCATATCACTTCTACTAATTCTTTGATTTTTGCGTAATAAAGATACCCCTTCACGTTCGAGTATCCGAGGTTGCGGAGCGCTTTTTTGTAGCTTTCGATTTGCCATTGATGGTCTGCGTAGTCGCCTTTTGTAAATTTGAAATCGAGCACGATGGTTTCTGCGGCATTGGTAAAAACTTTATCCGGACGGATTGTTTCCCCATTTTCTAAGATGATACTGGCTTCATTCCAGATTTTATAGGGGCCTGTTAACCATTGATGTATCGTGGGATGGTGCCATATCTCGTGAATTTCTTGCAACAAAAAAGGACGATCTTCGGCTGTTAGGATGCCATTTTCTATGTACGCTTCTACTTGTTTAGAGATCGCCTGTTCGTCGGTAATCTCCGACATGATTTCGTGTGCGAGTATACCATATTGAGCGGCTTTTTCCATCATGAGGATATTGTTGATGCTGCGTTTGTTGGATTTATCAAATGCTTTTTGCAGCTCGGACGAAATAGGGTAGGTGGACAGGCTGATCGGACGGAAGCTAATTTTAGGAGCTTCCGTTAGGTCTTTTTCGGGACTTGATAAATCGTTGTCTGTTTCTTGAGGAAGGGGATGGTCAACGCGTAGTTGGTTTTCGTCAAACGGAAAGGGCGAGCTGCTGTCGGTTAAGGCCTGATAGAGTAGGTCACTGATATATTCATTCTTGCTATCGATCCCTAATACTTCGCCCGTTTTCTTGTCGATATTTTCTTTAAAGGAAGGCGCTAATAGATATAGGTGTTGAACGGCTCGTGTGGTGGCGACATAAAAGGTGTTTAGGGCGTCCATGTAGTTAAACAACATTTCTTCAAAATATTGTTTGTAGAAAATAGACTTCCCGACTGTACTGTTGTATTTAATCGGTATTTTTCCGAGTACCTGGAACGGTGAATCCCCCGTATCAATCCAGAAATCACCATTCGTCATGCCATCCAAATCCCAGGAGCAAAAGGGAAGCATCACTACATCGTAGGCGAGTCCTTTGGATTTGTGTATCGTCGTGACTTCAATGGCATCCATTTTTCCGCCTGCGGGTAGAACGGTGTTAGAACCATCTTCTTCCCAGTATTGTAGAAATTGGGTGATGCCGCGTTCGCCCGAGGTAGAGAAATTAGACACAAGGTCTTTAAAAGCTAGGAGGAAAGGGATATGGATGTTGTCGGTTTCATGGAACCCATATATTTCGATCAGTTGTTCAATGAGGTGTATCAGCGGCGATTGTTGGAGCTGAAGCCATTGGGCGGATAATTGCTGGGGTAAAAGGGCTTCTATATCTGCGAAATTATTCTTTTTAAAGGCTAACCAATAGGCTTCGTCGAATGTTTGCCCATTACGGATAATCTGGTAAAGGTAAGTCATTTTTGCCCGGTGGATAACATGTTTATCTGTTGTGTATACGAGGGCTTTGAGGGTCTCGATGAGTAATAAAATGGCATCATTGGATGATAGTTGCAATGCATCGCCCGATATGATGTCGAAGGTTAGCCCCGTCTGGTTTTTGTGTAGCATCAGGGCTTCGATGACTTGACGGGCTTGACCATTGCTTCTGACGAGGATACCAATTTGTTTGGCTGTGTATCGACCGGTGGATAGCCAAGTATGGATTTTATCGCAGAGGCGTTTCAGGGCCTCTTCCATGACCTGGTTCCGACGATAGCGTCCGTCTTGTACGGGTAGATATTGAATTTCTATCGAACCGAGTTTGTGGGGGTCGCTCTGGCGATGCGGAGGAATTTGCTGGGTGCTATTTTGATAGGCCTTGACCAACATTTCGGCATTACCAGAAGCTGTCCACCAGGCGTGACCTTCTTCATCTAAATTTTCTAAAACTTTTGTGTTGAGGGTTGCCTGTAGTTTTTGTGGGATCGTTGCATATAGGTGATTGTTTAAGGTAATGATATGGGGATAGCTTCGAAAATTTGTTTCCAAGGTGCCATTTTCAATAAAACCAGCGCGTTGCTGCGCTGATAAATGGAAGGTATGGCTGATTTGATCTTCTACCTGCTGTAATAAAATTCGCCAATCCCCATTTCGCCAGCGATAAATGCTCTGCTTGACATCCCCAACGATGAGGTGTTCATTGATTTCTTGTTTGGCGTTTCCCAGGGCATTGATCAGTAGTGGGCTGTAATTCTTCCATTGAATACGGGAGGTGTCCTGAAATTCGTCGAATAGAAAATAGTTGTATCGATTACCAATCTTCTCCCATATAAAGGTGGGGTCGTTTTGTTCGTCTAATCCCAATCGATTGAGTAAGATTTGCGCATCTGAAATCAGCTGCGCGCTGTTTTCCTTACGCCATTGGCTTAGCAAATCGCTCATTTCTTTGAGTAATCGAAGATAGTACAGGTTATTCTGTACCGCTTGATAAGCAATGAACGTGGGAAATAGGTTATGTAACTCTGCCAGTTGCCGTATAATAGGTTGCAGTGCCTGTTGGATATCGTAACGGATGTGCTTGTCAGCCGTGGTATAGACTTCTTCATTATCCAGCAAGGCTAGGAAACGGTCGAAGATCTTTTGAAGATCGGTAGGTGATGTTTTGTAAATATGTTCGCTGATTTTGCTGGCTGCGATCAGTTTATTGCGAGATTTTCCTTTCAGTTCATCCGCATCGATATCAAAGGATCGAAATGTTGTTTTGAATGTAGCGATGGTTTCGCTCAAGGTGTCTAGAAAAAATTTTGTTTTCTCCTGGACTTCCTTGTTGAGAAGGGCGAATACGTCGTCGGCTTTGGCAGCAGCTAAATAGGCATTAAATTCTTGAAAGTTTTCGGTGAAAATAAGGCTGGCTAAGTTTAGCAATTGTTGCCGGTAGTTCCAGTTTTCGTTGTTCGCTATTTTTTGTTCGGCGTATTCGATGATCCATTCCAACAAATCGGGACGTTCGTCTAGTAGCTGGTTGAGCATTACGGACAAATCTTGTTTTACTTTAGCCGTGTTCAGCTCGATTTTATAGGCCGCATCCAAGTTAAGCTCATAGGTGAAGCTACGGATAACCTTTTGGGAAAAGCCGTCAATGGTGCTGACGGTGAAGCGGCTGTAATCGTGCAGTATTTTGCGATAGACAAGATGGGCCTTTTGTTGTAATTGAGTTTCCCCTTCTTGGGGGAATTGCGCCAACAACAGCTGTCGGAAAGCTGCGGTTTTTTGGCTTTTATCACCTGTTGCTAGTCCTTGTAGAACACGGAGGATGCGTTCCTTCATCTCTGCTGTGGCTTTATTGGTAAACGTGACGGCGAGAATCTCTCGATAGCTGTTTTCGTTGGACAGCAGTAGGGTAAGATAATGAAGTGTAAGGCTGAAGGTTTTTCCGGAGCCAGCCGAAGCTTTCAATATTTTTAACGGAGCGACAGTGTTCATGTTACAAAGTAAGAAGTAAAATTGAAAAAGGCAAAATCTCATCCTCTCCAGCTTGCTGAGGTCGTTGTGGACGGGGATGGTAGAATGCAAAAGTTTCTAATTAGCTAAGTAATCTTTAAGAAGCTGATTGTTAGATAAATTTTAGTTTTCCCTTTTTAGTTTTTATCTTTGCGTCCCCTCTTGCGCGAAGCACGGGGGATATGTTGAATACATAAACAATTTAAAAAAATGGCAACTAAAATCAGATTGCAAAGACACGGTAAAAAAGGTAAGCCTTTTTACCACGTAGTAGTAGCAGATTCACGTGCTCCGCGTGATGGTAGATTCATTGAGCGTTTAGGTTCTTACAACCCAAACACTAATCCAGCAACTATCGTTTTAGATTTTGACAGGGCTTTGTACTGGATGAACGTAGGTGCACAACCTACCGACACCGCTCGTGCTATTCTTTCTTACCAAGGTGTTCTTTTTAAGAAACACTTAGAAGGTGGTGTGAAAAAAGGAGCTTTTGATGAAGCACAAGCAGAAGAGAAATTTGCGAAATGGTTGGAAGACAAAACTGCAAAGATCGAAGGTAAGAAAACAGGTTTAGTTGAATCGAAAGAAGAAGCTAAGAAAGCTGCTCTTGCTGCGGAAGCAAAGAAAAATGCAGAAAAAGCTGCTGCTTTAGCTGCTAAAAATGCACCAGTTGCAGAAGAAACTGAAGCTGCAGAAGGTGAAGAAGCAGCTGTTGAAGCTCCAGAAGCATCAGCAGAAGGCGCTGAAAACGCAGAAGAAACTGAAGGATAATTATTATTCGAACAGATGAAAGAAAGCCGAGTTTATGAAATTCGGCTTTTTTCTTTTTCCCGTGAAAAAGAAACAAAAACCTCGTCGCTGAAAAATTTTGATGGGATGGACTGTGCTTAAATAGAATTTATACAGATTTCAAAATTTTTGATGCGACCTTTTTTGGATAAAGAGGGGAGGTGCAATTGCGTAACTGAGTGAAGTGAGCTCATGGACACTAAAATAAATGCTTGTGCATAACAATCCTCGCTTAGGATGTTTAATTTTAGGGTTGGTACTAAGGATGAATTTGCGCAATTGTAAAACATCCGGATGCGACCTTTTTTGGATAAAGAGGGGAGGTGCAATTGCGTAACTGAGTGAAGTGAGCTGATGGATACTAAAATAAATACTTGTGCATAACAATCCTCGCTTAGGATGTTTAATTTTAGGGTTGGTACTAAGGATGAATTTGTGCAATTGTAAAACATCCGGATGCGACCTTTTTTGGATAAAGAGGGGAGGTGCAATTGCGTAACTGAGTGAAGTGAGCTGATGGATACTAAAATAAATACTTGTCCATAAGAATCTTCCCTTCGAGTCTTTTACTTTAGGGTTGGTACTAAGGATGAACTTGTACAATTGTAAAACATCCGGATGGGACTTAAAAGGTAAAGAAAGGTGCCATAATAGCGGATTGCTCGCGATGGGTAATGATAGTGGCGAGGCGGAAGAAAGACGACCTTATATTGTTCTGCGGTCGTTTTTCAGCCGGCTATTCCGTTAAAAACAGCATGTTGTTTGAGCGAAGCGAGTTCCATGCTGTTTAGGAATAGGCAAAGAAAAACAGCAGAACGATATACAGTCTTGACTTTTTTGTTTCTTTTTTTGTCAAGAAAAAAAGAAAAAGAAAAAACATTATGAACATTAACGAAGCATTCTATATCGGTTATCTCACAAAAACGCGCGGTTTAAAAGGCGAAATGCAGCTTTATTTTGAATTCGACGATTATATGGACTTAGACTTGGATGTTCTTTTTTTGGAAGTGAACCAAAAGTTAGTTCCTTATTTTGTGGGGGATATAAAATTACACCATAACAGTACGGCTTATCTTTATTTGGAGGATGTGGATCATGTAGATAAAGCAAAAGAGCTGATAAAAAAGAAAGTATATCTCCCCAATGATAAAATGCCGGAAAGAGATCCAGACGATTTTCGCTACACCGATTTAGTGGGATATCTTGTTGTGGATGAGCAGGAAGGTGAACTTGGTGAAATAACCGCTGTTCAAGAGTTTCCGCAACAATTCTTGGCTACTGTTGACTTTGATGGACAGGAACTCCTATTTCCGTTGAGTGAAGATCTTATTTTGGGAATTGATGAGGAAGAACAAGTCATCGAAGTCGAATTGCCGGAAGGTCTTATCGATCTATATCGGGAGTTATAAAACGAAAATAAATTTCATTTTCATAACTCCTTTAACTTCCATATCTTTCCGCAACTTTTATATGAAATGAAGATTATAGACCATATTAAGAACGCAAACGGAAAGACCTTGTTTTCATTTGAGCTATTACCTCCAGCGAAGGGACAGGGCATACAGAGTATTTTCAGTACAATGGATGAATTGATGGAGTTCAACCCTCCGTTTATTGATGTGACGTATCACCGCGAGGATTACCTGTATAAACAACATGATAACGGGTTGTTGGAACGTGTGGCTTACCGAAAACGGCCGGGAACTGTTGCCATTTGTGCGGCTATTATGAATAAGTATAAGGTCGATGCCGTACCGCATTTGATTTGTGGCGGATTTACGAAAGAGGAAACGGAAAATGCCCTTATCGATTTAAACTTTCTGGGTATAGACAATGTATTGGTGCTGCGGGGCGATGCTAGGAAAGGTGACCCTGATTTTGTCCCGACACCTGGTGGCCATGCTTATGCAACGGAACTGCTTCAGCAAGTTGTGGATATGAATAGTGGGAAATACTTGCATGAAGATATAGAGAGTTCTGCAAAAACTGATTTTTGTATCGGCGTTGCGGGCTATCCGGAGAAGCATTTTGAATCACCGAATTTCAATACCGATTTTAAATGGTTGAAGAAAAAAGTGGAAATGGGTGCGGAATTTATTGTAACCCAGATGTTTTTCAATGTCGAAAAATATAAAGAGTTTGTCACGAAATGTAGGGATAACGGTATTCACGTCCCGATTATTCCGGGTCTAAAGCCTATGACTACCAAGAGACAATTGATTACATTGCCTAAGATTTTCCATTTGGATATTCCAGAGGAATTAAGTGAGGCGGTAGAGAATTGTAAGACGAATGCTGACGTACGTCAGGTAGGTGAGGAATGGTTGGTAGAGCAATGTAAGGAGTTAATCAAGTTCGGTGCTCCGGTCTTGCATTTCTATACGATGAGTAATCCGGGGCCGACCAAGAAAATTGTGGCGCGTTTAGCTTAGAAGATAATTGAACAAATAAAAAGCGGCTATTTTTTATGGCCGCTTTTTATTTGTTATCCCTTTTTAACCTCTTTAGCCCAGCTATCTTTTAAGGTGACTGTGCGGTTAAATACTAAGTGTTCTGTGGTGGATTTAGTATCTAGGGTGAAGTATCCTAAACGGATAAACTGATAGCCTTTACCCGCTTCTGCCGTCGCCAGATCAGGTTCTATATAAGCTTTGCGAATGATTTGTAAGCTATTGGGATTAATAGATGCTTTAAAGTCCTCCGCAGCTGCTGGATTTTCTTCATTAAACAGGCGGTCGTAAAGTCTCACTTCTGCTTCTTTGGCATGCGCTGCGGATACCCAATGGATCGTTCCTTTTACTTTTAAACCGGAAGTATCCTCGCCGGATTTCGAGTTCGGAACATACATACAATGTACTTCTGTGATATTACCTTCCTCGTCTTTCACGTAGTCGTGGCATTGCACAATGTATGCATGCTTTAAGCGAACAGAAAGGCCTGGACCCAGACGGAAAAATTTCTTGGGTGGTTCTTCCATGAAGTCATCCCGCTCTATCCAAAGCTCTTTGGTAAAGGGAAGCGCACGTGAACCCTCTCCGCCTTCTACTTCTGGGTTGTTTTCGCCGCTTAGTTCCTCTGTTTGTCCGTCAGGATAGTTAGTGATAACGAGTTTGATCGGATCTAACACCGCCATTCTTCGCCAAGCGGAGGCATTGAGATCTTCCCGTATACAGAATTCCAATAAACCGGCATCAATCATGTTTTCCCGCTTTTGGACACCAATGCGTTCGCAGAAATTGCGTATGGAGGCAGGTGTATAACCACGGCGCCTCAATCCGGAAATCGTAGGCATACGCGGATCGTCCCAGCTCTCCACATACCCCTCGTTTACTAGCTGCAATAATTTGCGTTTGCTCATGACGGTGTAGGTCATGTTTAACCGTGCAAACTCATATTGTCTAGATGGGAATATTTCGAGCTTTTCGATCAGCCAATCGTATAAAGGTCGGTGGGGAATAAACTCTAGTGTACAGACAGAATGGGTGATTTTTTCGATAGAATCGGATTGACCATGGGCAAAATCATACATCGGATAAATACACCACTTGTCACCGGTACGGTGATGGCTCGCATGTTTTATACGGTACAATAGGGGATCGCGTAAGTGCATGTTGGGACTCGCTAAATCTATTTTAGCACGGAGAACCTTCTCGCCGTCTTTGTATACGCCATCTCGCATCTCTTGAAAAAGAGTTAAGTTTTCTTCGATACTGCGGTTCCGGTCGGGTGTAGGGACGCCAGCTTCCGTGGGTGTTCCTTTGGATGCTGCAATTTGCTCAGACGTGCTGTCGTCTACGTAAGCGAGCCCCTTTTTTATTAAATCAACTGCGTAACTATACAATGTTTCGAAATAATCGGAGGTGTATAGTTCCTCTGCCCATTGGAATCCCAACCACTGAATATCCTGTTTGATACTGTCTACATATTCGGTGTCTTCCGTGACAGGATTGGTGTCATCGAAACGCAAATTGGTTTTTCCATTGTACTTTTGAGCAAGCCCAAAGTTGAGGCAAATAGATTTTGCGTGCCCGATATGGAGATAACCATTTGGCTCCGGCGGGAAGCGTGTTAAAACACGTCCGTCATGGGTGCCTTTGCGAAGATCTTCTTCGATAATCTCCTCGATAAAATTCAGTGGTTTTTCTTCGTTTAACATAACTACAAAGTTAACTTTTTTAAGTTCTTTTTTCCCTCAAAAAAGAACCAAAAAAATCGTCGCTTCGAATGTTTACATCAGGGATAGTACTAAGGATGAGTTTGTACAGTTGTAAAACATTCGGATGCGACATGGGAAGGTTAAATATGGTATGGTGCAGTGCGTAAATAAAGCGGAACCTTGCAAGCCTAGATCTTCTGCTTCTTTTCCCTCAATGGGAAAAGAAAGACAAAAATTCTGTAATTTCGAACATGAAACTTATCATCAGCAATATCTTTCTTCTAGTATTTATCGTTATACACCCTTGTTTGGGACAAAAAACGAAGAAGCCTTTGGTTATGGTGTATGGGTCGGATTTGTTAGCGTTTTCCGCTGCGGTGCAGAGTGCGAAATCAAGCGTTCCCACGTTATGGTTGGTTGAAGGGGAGCAATTCATGCCAGAATTTGCTAATGAACAGGTGGATTTGGAGACAATGCCAAACATCGATGGCGGGATTTGGATGGAAATATTGATGGAAATGGCCATGGCTAAATCGCCGAGTGATTCGCTGGCGGCAGTGGTTAAGCGGGAAATGAACCCTAGGCTATTTCAGAATGCTACTGATAAAATATTACGTAATTTATCACATCTAACGGTTATAAGGGGGGAAGATATCCTTTCCGTCAAGCAGCGGAAGCGTGATTGGGAAGTGCAGGTTTCTAGTAAAAATAAATATGTGGTGCGGTGTGTGGTGGATGCTTCGAAGGGTCAAACTTTGTCGCAACTTGGGGAAGTCTCTTGGGATGATAAGCCCAAGCAGCTGCAACCCCTTCGCGCATTATCGCTACATCAAGTTCGTACACTAGTTGCAGCCGGACAAATCGACAATATGCTTTATGGGGTAGCAATAAGTAATATACTCGATGGTGAAAAAGCGGGTTTTTTCAATTTGAGGGATTTTGAGGAAATACGGCATGCAGCTATGGCGTCTAGCGCTTTTCGGGCTGCTATTGGTCAGGCTGTCGGTGCAACAGCTGCTTACCTAGCTTTTTTTAAAACGTCTGCTGATCGCGTGGATATACGAAAATTGCAAACCGAATTAATGACCTATCAGGCACGCATTTTACCTTATCAGGATATATCGATAGACGATACGCATTTTTATGCATTACAGCGCTTTGGTTTGGCCGGTGTATTGACGAATCTAAATAAAGAAAAGGATTTTCATTTCGGGAAAGAAGAACGAGTAAGTTTCGAGGAAGTAGAACCTATTTTTGATCGATTGTATTCCCGGAGCCAATTGTGGTTTTTAGACCATACAGGAGACTATTTTCGATGGAAAGATTTTCTGTCATTAATTAAATTCGTAGGGCTCCGCGGAGATGAAATAAACCAACAGATAGAAAAGGAATGGTCCCGGAAGCTTGGGTTCGAAGGTTCTTTTGATCCGGAAGCGTTCATCAATCGCTATCAATTTGCCGTAATTCTAGATAGGTATGCAAATCCTTATGTAAAAGCTGTGACCCAAGAAGGGGATTTTATTAATTGATTTTTATGTACTTTTTACCTTGACGAAAAAAGAAAAGATCAAACCTTTTCTTTTTTCGGAAACATTAAAGATGCTACAACACTAATTAACAAAATAGATATAATAATAATTAGGGAGTGCACGGTTTGAAAACCAAAAGCTTCGAGCCAACTGTGTAGTAGCATTTTTGCTCCGATGAAAATTAATAGAAATGCTAAACCAACTTTCAGGTAATGGAATTTGTCGATAATATTCACTAACAGAAAGAACATCGAACGCAATCCTAAAACGGCGAATATATTGGAGAAGAATACGATATAAGGGTCTTTTGTGACCGAAAAAATAGCAGGAATAGAGTCTACTGCAAAAATTAAATCCGTAAACTCGATAACCAATAATACTAAGAATAGGGGAGTCATGTATCTAACTCCATTTTCTATGTGGAAAAACCGACCGCCGTCCATGCGTGGCGTCACCTTAAAATATTTGGACATGAATCTTACGACGGGGTGGTTTTGGGGGTCAACTTCCTCTTCTTTATTTCTGTTTAAATACATCATAATTCCGGTGTACACCAAAAAGGCGCCGAAAACATAGAGTATCCAAGCAAATTTCGCGATAAGAGCCGCTCCGATAAAAATAAATATACAGCGTAGAATAATCGCTCCGATAATTCCCCATACTAATACTTTGTGGTAGTACTTCTCTGGAATACCAAAGGAGGTAAACAGTAGTACCATAACAAAGATATTGTCAACAGAGAGTGCATATTCTACCACATAGCCGGTAAGGTATTCTATTGTAAGCGTTTTGTTATATAACTGTATACTTGCTGCTAGGTCGTTTGGATTGATATCTATATTATGGTAATGTCGAGCGATGATTTCCTGTAGCTGTGAGAAGTCATGAACATTGTGTAGCTCATTTCCCCAGATATACAGTACTAGGCCGAATCCTAGCGCGAAGAATACCCAGATAGCGCTCATAATGGCTGCTGCTTTAAATGATACAGGCTTGTCGCTCTTCGAGAACAATCCTAAATCAATCGCCAGCATGAGGATGATGAATACAATAAACCCTCCAAAAAATAACAGTTCGTGACTCATATGATGTTTTTCTATTTATTTCTTTCTGTCGTAAACCTGACTAGTTGCTCCAGAGCAAGTTTGTAAGGATTATCAGGAAACGTTGTTAATATATCGAAGGCTTCTTGTTGGTATTGCAACATCTTTTCTCGTGCATAATCCATACCTCCACTGCTCCTTACAAAAGTAATAACTTCGGTAGTCTTATCTTTGTTTTCATTGTGGTTTTTTACCAGATTGATAATATATCTCTTGGTGGCGGAGTCAGTTTTTTTAAGGGCATAGATAAGGGGCAAGGTCATCTTTTTTTCTTTGATGTCATTTCCCACAGGTTTCCCTACGTCGTCGAAACCGAAATCAAAAAGATCATCCTTTATCTGAAAAGCTATTCCTACTTTTTCTCCGAACAGGCGCAGACGGTCGATGGTCTCTTGTGGAGCATTTGCCGAGGATGCGCCACACGCGCAGCATGCTGCAATGAGGGAGGCCGTTTTCTTACGGATAATTTCAAAATATACGTCTTCTTGAATGTCGAGTTTGCGTGCTTTTTCGATCTGCAATAACTCCCCCTCGCTCATTTCTTCCACGGCATCCGACATAACTTTTAATAAGTTGAGTTCATTATGTTCAACCGAAAGAGACATGCCTTTCGAAAGCAGGAAATCGCCTAGCAGTACCGCAATTTTGTTTTTCCACAGCGCATTCACTGAGAAGAATCCGCGGCGTTCATTCGCATTATCAACGACATCGTCATGAATTAAAGATGCGGTGTGTAATAATTCAACCAATGAGGCAGCTCTATAGCTAGAATCATTAATGTTTCCGCACAATCCGGCGGAAAGAAAAACAAACATCGGGCGCATTTGCTTCCCTTTTTGTTTCAAAACGTATTGCGTAATGCGGTTCAATAAGGGGACAGAACTATGCATCGATTCCTTAAACCGACTTTGAAATTCTTTTAGCTCTTGTGCTATTGGGGTTTGTATATCTTTTAATTTTAGCATGAAAAATGGCTAATCACCGCGGCTTTTTAAACAGTT
This sequence comes from Sphingobacterium sp. FBM7-1, assembly GCF_020687765.1. Taxonomy (GTDB): domain Bacteria; phylum Bacteroidota; class Bacteroidia; order Sphingobacteriales; family Sphingobacteriaceae; genus Sphingobacterium. The sequence continues at coordinate 410,990 of NZ_JAJEWJ010000002.1, forward strand.
AAAATTGCGATAAATATAAGAAATATCCCTGTTCGGCAAAACATAAACATGGATGAATATAAACGGGATATTCCATAGGGACAAAAGATACACATTATATCTGAAATAGCTTATAAAGCGTCGATTGCTAATTCCAATTCTTTATACCAATCTTCACCGTATTCCCGAATAAGCGGCTCTTTCAGAAATTTGTATACAGGTACACCTAGTTCCTGGCCAAAGGTGCAGGCATCGCTGCAAATATGCCAGCGATCGTAATGCAACACGTCAAAGGCAGGGTAATGGGTGGTTCGAATAGGGTAGAGGTGGCAGGATATGGGTTTTTTCCAGTCTACTTCTCCTTGTTCATAGGCTGTTTCGATGGCGCATTTCGTGATCCCGTTATCCCAGGTAACATAAGCACATTCTTTATTGCCATCTACGCAAGTGGTCGTCAGATCGCCGTCCATATCGATGACGTGTGTGCCCTGTTCTTCAATAGCCTGAATGCCCTTCTCGGTCATGTAGGGTTTTACTTTAGGGTAGATTTCCCGAAGGATATGGGTTTCATTTTCGCTTAAGGGTGCTCCGGCGTCCCCTTCTACGCAGCAGATGCCCTTACATTTATTAAGATTACAAACGAAGTCATTCTTGATAATGTCCTCATGCACAAGTACGTTTCCTACTTCAATCATATTGTTTATTTTGAATAACTAACACGTTTTCCGAGTGTGTGTTTCAATCCTTTTGCGTCTACCAATTCCATGGTGACCGAACCTACTAAAATCTCGACATGGGCTTTGACAGGAATCCGGTTTCCATCATTGGTAACCCATAGGAAAAGTTGGCTGTCTTTTCGGAATATCCGGCCGGGACTAATCTCTGGGCTGAATTTAATACATTCCAATTCTCCTAATGAAGTTTTGATTTTTTCGATGCCAATATATTTTACACCTAATTGTGCTACCTCGTCATTTAAAAAATACGTGATCTTAAACGAATCGCCCTTTTTTACCGAAGACAGGTCTAGGTTACGGGAAAAATAATAGGCGGAAAGCAGGTCGAAAAACTGTGCTGTCGGACTGGTAAATGTTCCTTTCTTACCTGAAACTTTTTTGTTCCGATGGTCGAAGGTGGCGTACTCTTCGCGCGTGTAGCTCCCTTCATGGATGTCTTCTATATAGAGATAGGGCAGGTAGGTATTGCCGTCTATATAAGAATCGTATTTGTTTCTAACTTTATATACAGAAAATATCCCCGAAGTCTGGCCAAAAGCTGATAAATGGAAAGCATTGGGATTACTAAAGCGCAATTTCGATTTTTCCACCTTTAGGGTTCCGGTTGCGACGGATAAGATCCCGTATTTCAATTTATAAGTCAAATGCTCACCGGCTTGGTATGTGGGTTGAGATAGGTAAGGTAAGGTTTGTCCCATCGTCAAACCCATGCTACAAATCCAAAGCGTGATAAACGTATAAAATTTTTTCATATAGAAATGGACAAAGATAGCCGGTAATAGTTTAAAGCTTGCGTTTATACACCGGTACCGTCGAACAGGGTTCGCCATACATGATGCTCTTGACGACTTTGCTTAAGCCGAGCGTAAATTTTATAAATGCAGATTCTGGGATATAAATTTCTCCACATCCTTTTACCACTACACGTTCATCTTGATATTGTTTAAAGTCTATCTCGTCTAGGGCCTGGCTAAATAAGCTATTCCATACGGTATCTTTGTCGCCAAAATGGACCGAGACAGCGAAAGGTTCGAGCGTGTTCGCGAGGAGCATATATGCCCAAGTAGGGACGATCGCATCGGTGGAACATATGATGCCAATATGTTTATTTTGATATTGGCTCCAGTCGTGTTCTTTAATAAATGTTCTAAAATCTTTTTCTTTTAAGATAAGCCCGTGGAATAAATTATCCTTGATGTCATACACCACGATTTCCTCTTTGGGGGCGTAATTGGCCAAATCGACCGTAACTAGGCCGCTCTGGGCTACTTTATTGACGATGTTTTCTTGAATCTCCATACGATACAAAACAAAAAGCCGGACAGTTATTGTCCGGCTATAAAGTTACTTATTATATCCTAATAGAATCTAATGCGATTGTCATGAATATCGGCTTTGTGTTGAAGCGCTTGGTAAATTGCTCCCCAAGAGCGTTGTGCTTTTGCCGTTTGTATTTGTTGCTTCTGGTTATTGATATCGCTGGCAACAAGTTCTGCCGGGTTTACAAAACCGGTTACTTGTACCGCATAAACGCCTTGCTCGCCTTTGACCGCTTTCGACAGTTTGTTGGGTTGCAGGCCAAATGCTGTTCCGACTACTGCTGGCTCCATCGCAATACCTGGAAGTACTGGGTTGGCTAAGACGATATTCTCGATATCTACTGCTGGTTTTCCTAATTTTTGTGCAACCTGATCAATAGACGACGCCCCGTTTAATGCATTGTTCAGCTTTTCGGTAAGCATTTTAGCCTTTACCTCATTACGAACGCGTGCTTCCATTTGTGGCTTTGCTGCTGTTAGCGATAGCGTGCCCTTAGGTTGGATATCGGCTACGCGAGCGACGATGAAATGATCTTCAGTATCAAAGATACGCTCAGAAACGTTGCCTTTTTCTGCCTCAAAAGCCCAGCGAATTAAGTCTCTCGGTACTTCCACGCCATTAAACGTATTGTCCATGGTCATTACGCGTTCTGCTTTAAGTAACGGCGTGCTGTTTTTATTGGCGATTTCTTCAAAGTTTTTACTATTTGCGTCACTAAAGAAACTGTTTGCTTTTGCGTACGCAGCGTCCGTGGTAGCTTTACCACTGTTAATCACCTTGTCTACAATCGCTGCTTTAACAATTTTAGAGTTACCAACTTGTTTCTCAATGCGAATAATATGGGTGCCGAAACGGCTATTAACGATTACGACATCACCGATTTTACCCGAAAATACGGCTTCGTCAAATTCAGGAACCATTTGTCCGCGGGCAAAAGTACCTAAGTCGCCGCCGTTTATTTTACTACCCTCGTCTAAGCTAAATTGTATTGCCAAGGCAGCGAAACTTTCTCCTTGCTGAATCAAACCTTTGATAGAATCTGCTTTCGCTTGTGCTTTGTCTACACCACCCTCTGCGGTAGGGTTCAACAAGATATGTGACGCTTTTACGGAGTCCGGACTAAATTTTGATTCTACAACTTTCGCTATTTCAAATCTATCTTGCGATAAAAAAGGACCTACCGTCGTACCTATTGGGCTGTTGAAAATTACCGAATCCAGTGCAGGGCTAACTTGGCCTTTACGTAGGTAAGTATAGGGATATTTCGTGTCGGAGTTGACGGCTGCAAATAGTGAATCTGTCGTGGAATTTATGAGTTCACTTTTCAATTGTTCGATAACTGATTTTGTAGCGGCAGTATCATTAGCGGTAGGTGTAGCGTCAAATAATACGTACTCTATTGTTCTGGTTTCCTCTGGATTCTCAAAGGCGTTTTTATGCGCATCATAATACGCTTTATAATCTGCATCGGTTAATTTAATTTCGGCATCTTTCACCGAGGAATAATCAAGCGTCAAATATTTAAAGTTCGCCAATTTATTGCGTTGGTTGTATTCTTCTTGGGCTTCCAAAGAAGTAACATAGACACTGTTGACCAATAGATTCGAATACTTTTCGTTCAAACGTTCGTTACGGATGTTTTCTAAAAGCATCTCCCATTGCTGACGCATTTCCGGTGTTCCTTGGCTATTTATTTGTGAAAGAAACGTGTTGAGTTGGGTTTTATCAAATACCCCCGTTTGCGGATTTGTAAATGCTTGAACAATTTGAGGAGATGGGTTTGCACCAGACACCAAACTGTTGAGTTCGTCTCTGCCGACCGAAAGACCGATTTTTTCGATCTCTTGTTTCAAAAGTTCTTGGGAGATAAATTGATTCCAAACTTGTTGTACCGCATAATTACGCATCTGAGGGGATGCAGATCCTCCCATTTGCTGTTGATACATGGCCGTCGTTTGATCCACTTGTGCGTTAAAGACTTGATAGTCGATGGATTCTCCATTAACGCTGCCCACTTGATTTTGATTCTTCATCCAAAAAGGAGTCCCATAGCTGATGATATCTCCTAATAAAAACGCAATAATTGCCAAACCGATCACGGTTACTACCAGCCCCGCTCGGTTCCGCAAATAGCTCATTAATCCCATAGTCTATATACTCTGTTTATTCAGTTACTTAATTGACCTTTATTAAAAACAAGGCGCAAGATACAACTTTTATGAAAAAAAAGTGTAAAAAAATCACCAGACATTTTAATTGCCGAAAGAAGGAAGTTGTTGATCGTTTGACGGAACAAAGAAGCCCGTCATATTTTGGCCATCAATTTTTTTGAAGTCTGCGTCCGAAACGAAGGAGGTGGCCTGCAGATCTCCGCGTTGGTCCTTGAATTGGAATGTGATCGGAACTGTATTGTAATAGATGTTTTTTTTCTCGTCAAAATACAGTTCTTCTGTCTTGATGACGGAGCCATCAGCCATGTTGACCACTACATTGCGCCTAAATTCGGTAAGACCCTCGTTCTGCTTTTGGAGTGCGTATTCTGAACGAATACGTTGGGATTCGACACCCTTCTCATCAAAAAAACGTATTAATACGCCTTCTTTAAACTCGTACATCGCAATGCTATCCGGATATTCCCGAAGCTCAGGAGCGGTTAGTTCGGCCTTTACTCGTGCAGAGTCACTGTAGATGACGGTTACATCTTTAGAAACGTTTACATTTTCTTCCTGTTGTATGTTAGCGATCTTCTCTACATCCCGTAGATCGTTTTCACAGGCGATGAATACGAAGGCGCCTAACGATGCATATAGCGTTAAGGATAAGCTTTTTGTTATGTGACGACCTCGCAACAACATAGTTAGTCTAAACTGCGGCGGATAAACCAAGAGTCATTGATCGTAAATCCAAAATTGATATTAATGTACCGTTCGCGCACTAGGTTATGTTTGAGGGAGCCTTGTTGTCCAAACTCGGCTGATATGTTTATTTGAGAAAACGTGCGACCAAAGTTTGTTTCCGGAAGTGGTAATCCAATCCCAACACTAACGGCCATGTCGTTGATGCGTTGATTTCTATAGACAACAGGCGTTTGATTGTAACGAAATCCTAAGCGATAATCCACTTGGTTCCAGTAGCGTACCGAAGTGGGGTCGGGTTTAATCTGGCCTCCGACGGCAACACCATAGCTTTTCTCCAATTTGTTTTGCCCTTCTTGTACTTCGAATTTGGACCAATCGGCATAATTAAAATCGGCACCGATTAACCAATTATATCCTTTTGATAGGGTGAAGCCTATATTATGCTTTAAAGGCAGTTGGATTTTTCGGGAAGCAAAGGATCCTGTACTAACCGTGTCTAGTGGTGGTGCAATATAATCTTCGTCGAAATTATTCTCCGAAATCGTAATGATTCGACTTGGTCTCGCTGTAATATTGTTATTCAACGTTCCGGAATAACCGAGGGTTAGGTTGTACTTGTTATTGATAGATTTGCTGTATTGAAGACCATAGTCAACGGTTAATCCTCGTATGTTTCGCGTTTCCTTAAGTTCTGCCGGATACGTAGATAGATCGCCTACAAATTTGACTTGGGTTATGTCGTGTAGGTTTCCGAAAAGAAAACCAGCATTGGCCCCGATACTTAAACCTTTAATTGGGGATACCCCGTATCCTAAATAGGCTTTGTTGATGCCGCCTTCGCCAAATATTTGCTTCTCATAAACTAAGTTGTCTATGGATTCTACATTTTTCGAAGAATAGCCTACATCGGAGAATGGGATGAGTCCGAAAGAAAAACCTCCGTATTTTTGCAGCGGAATACCAATCGCGACGTGTCCGAAAGCAAAATCGGCGGTATGATCACTCACATTATCTCTGGAGAGCTGTGTGAAGTTGCCGTACATCCCCGCTTCCAGTACGGTGCGGTTTAATGCAGAATAAGAAGCTGGATTGGCAATATTCAACGTGGGGAGCCCCGTAAGGTACCTCACACCGGTGGAAATTCCTCCCATAGCACGCGTTTGAGGTAATAAGTCGTTCCGCATTTGTCCTAGACCAAATTGTGAGTAAGGCGAATGTGATGTGGATCGTTGTGCGTATCCTTGCTGAATACCTACTAAACTTAATCCTAACAATAATTGCAGTGCTATTTTGGTGAAACTTCCTATCGAACGTATGTGCATGGTCAAAATTTGCTACAAAACTATCTAATTTTTAACTATTCCGTTAGTTCTATTTGTTAAAAAAGGTTAATCGAATGGTTGTTAGGGAGTTGTGGGTTTGTTCTTCTAAACGAATTGGAAATAGATGATAGAAGCTATGATAATAAGATATAGTGTTTCGTATATCCATTTTGATTTAGAATTGGTGAAATAAAATGCAAGGTATATTGCGAATGGGGGAGCACAGAGCAAGAAATGGTTAATCGTGATATGCTTATTCAGGTAGAAAGATCCTAATGTCAGTAGGATCATGAAAAATAAAAGTTGGAATGATTTGCGCAGATGGACGACACTCTTGAAGAAATGGTCTTTTAATACAATGAGGAAAAAAAATAGGGTGATAATGACTGGCAGCAATACGAGGTAATCGTACATATTTAGAGAGAGTTCGGTCGGGAAAGCGTAGCTAAGGGGCTTGAAAATGGCGAAAAATTCGGGGAGGCGGCCCATCCAATAATAGATCACACCTAACAGGAAGTATATGGTCGAAAAGCCTAATAACGGTGTTAGCCATTCTCTCCAGTTAAAGGGACGAAAAATTAATAAACTTATCCATAAAAGTACCATCATCACCATAAAGGGGAAGTAAATCAGGCTCCCGATGGCTACGATCATTCCCAGATCAAGCATCAGCGCTTTTATGTCGTGTTGTTTATAGATATTGAATAGTTTACCCAGCATCCATATCGTGATGAAATTACAGATAAGAGGAGGGGACAAAACTAAGAAGGGGGTTAAGAGGCTAACCAGCGTCATATACATCAATGCTGGGGTGAAATTGGGTTTGCCGAGCAGGTTGAAGTTGTTGACAATACGGTTTAAAAAAAAACCTTGTAAAAGCGTGAGGATCAACGTTACCATCACGTTGGCTTCCGGAGATAAATTGGAGCCTATACGTATCCCGATTAGGTTATTGACCGCCGGCTCAAATAAAATCGGGGTGATGTGTGCTGGAAGGCTAAGGAAAATACCGAGGCATAGAACCAAACCGATAGCCGAGACGAAAATAATATTGACCGGCGAAAATTTTCGATGTTGGTTTATAATCATCGTTTTTTACTCCTCCAGCTTCTTAATCCGTCGGTCCAATAAAAACAGGAATATGCCCAATACGATAAAAATGGTTACGAGCACGAGCACGACGACGTATATCTTCCCTGAGCTACGTAGGCCAGTAGCCATCTCTATTTCGCCCTGGGCGAAGACATTGATGCTCGCGATGAGAAGTAATAAAAAGGTAGCTATCTTCTTCATGATAATACGGTTATTCGATAATGTTTCTTTTGTTTTCCAGCAGGCGTACGCGATAACGTAACGAGCATATCCAGAAGCCGAGTAGTATCCAACCGATAGTTGCGGTATAAAACACCGGACGCATTTGGTTGTCCATATCCAAATCGCCGAACGTTCCGTTGCCACCGCTTCCAGGGTGTAGGGAATCTGTCATTTTGGGCATGATGTACATCAGTACGATCATGATGGGGAACGCAAAAATATTGTATACTGCCGATATCTTGGCTCTTTTTTGCTCTTCTTCTAGGGCGTTTCGTAGCACAACGTAGGCTAGATACATGAGTGTAGCGATCGCCGAACCGTTGGTTTTTGGGTCGTTAGGCCAAAAATCTCCCCAGGTGATATTAGCCCACTGCATGCCGGTTAACAAGCCGATAATACAAAAAACAATGCCCGTATTGACGGCTTCTACGGCCATCAGATCGTCTTGAATACGGCCCTTGCTTAGATAACGCACGCTATAAATAACCGAAATCAGGTAAAGGACAAACATCGTAGACCACATCGGTACGTGGAAATACACATTACGGATGGTCTCATGTAGGAGGAATAAGGCGGGTACCGGACCGAGGAAGCCTGCAATAATGCTAATGGCCACCATCACCAGTCCTAGAATTTTCCACCAAGATTTTTTCATCTGTCGTTTGTTTTGCTCAAAATCACCATATGCTGGTGACTTAAAAAATTATCTAAAGATGATCCACCGGAAGGCGGATCGGTTGCAGCATTAATCCCGCCAAAGATAAGGAAATAACAATAAAGATATAGTAACCGTAATTACATTAATTGCTAGTAAGACGACGATATCATTTGTGCTATCTACTCTTGGTGCGCCTGCTAATGCATTTTGCGATAAGGATATCAAGACAATAAGTAGTGGGATAATAACGGGGAAACTTAAGATGGCCATGAGTGTGCTGTTGTTGCCCGCTTTTGCACTAATACCGGATACCATAGTAAAGACGGAGGCAAAACTCATACTTCCTAACAAAACTGCGGTGGCATATAAAACGGGATCACCTACCGGATTGTTAAAGGTGACACTATAGGCGAGGTACGCGATCACGGATAAGAGGACCATAATGAGCGTGTTGTAAATTATCTTCGATAAAATAACTGCGTGGGGGCTAATCAGCGTGTAGTAATAAAGTTGTCTGTTTTGGCTTTCTTGAACGAAACTTCGGCTAATAGCGTTTACACTTGCAAAGAGCATAATAATCCAGAACAGGGCGTTCCAAACAAGTGTATCTACAGATTGGAATGCTTGATAACATACAAATACTGTAGATACAACATATAATAAGATGCCGTTTATCGCGTATTTTGAACGCCATTCAAGAACGATATCTTTATAAACTAATGTTTTTACCTGTTGGAGTGTATTCATATACGATGTAAAGATACGAATACTTGCGTGTGAAACTGCGCAAACTCCAAAATAGCTTTAAGCTTTGTCGAGTTCTGATTTTGCTCGGTTGACTACTTCTTCTGCCTTGTCTTCTGCGTGGTGTACAGCTTGTGAAGCCTTGTCTGCCAATTTGTGTGCTTTGTCGGCTGCTGCATCTACTGCCCGCACGCCCGCATCTTTCGCTTTGGCTTTCAGGTTTTCTAATTCGGCTTTCGTCGATTTTGCAATTTTAGCAGCACGTTTTGCCTCTTTTTTTGAAAGTTCTTTAATTGACTTCGTCAAATCTTTTACACTTTCGTTCGCACGTTCCAGCTGGCGTTTGCCATCATCGGTGCCTAACAAATAATAAGCAGCTGCTCCAGCAGCTAAGCCAAGAAGTGCGAATGCAATGAATCCATTTTTATTTTCCATAATACCTGTTTTTTGTCTGTTCTGAAAAATTATTAATATTTTATTAATCTAACAAAAAGCGCTGCAAAAAGTTTTTCGTAAGTATTTTTTCTGAGCAAAAAAAGAGCTGTTTATCCGGTTTGGGTAACATGCTGTATTGATTGTAAAGAATACAGGTGATGATAAAGACCGCTACCTTTGGACATCAGCTCTACATGGTTTCCTATATCCGATACTTTGCCGTTTTCAATTACTACGATCTGATCCGCATCTTTTATGGTGCTTAATCGGTGGGCAATAATGACGGAGGTACGGTTGCGCATTAACTCTTCTAAAGCTAATTGAACAAGACGTTCAGATTCGGAATCTAAAGAGGAGGTTGCTTCGTCTAGAATTAGAATAGCTGGATCTTTCAATAATGCGCGTGCAATAGCGATTCGTTGACGTTGTCCACCGGACAATTTTATGCCTCTTTCGCCCACTAGTGTTTCGTAACCTTGTGGGAAGGTCATAATGAAATCGTGTGCATTCGCTCGTTTAGCAGCCTCTATAATTTCTTCGGCGTTGGCGTCTAATCGGCCATATCCGATGTTTTCGCGGATGGTACCTCCGAACAGCAACACGTCCTGCGGAACGATCGCTACTTGGTTACGGATGTCGGTAAGCGAATAAGCTGAGCTGTCCTTGCCGTCGTAGACGATATTTCCTGCTGTAGGCGCGTAAAATTGCAAAATGAGGGAGGCTATAGTTGATTTTCCCGTACCACTAGGACCTACCAAAGCCAATTTTTTACCTGCCTCAACATGAAATGAAATATCTTTTAAGATAGGGATGTCCGGCCGTGAAGGATAAGTAAATCCTACCTGGTTAAAGCTGAGCGCCCCCTTCATGGGCGTTCTGATGTCATTGTTGCTTTCCGATATTGTTATCATCTCCGGTTCTTCTTCCAAAATGTCGAGCACACGTTCGCTAGCACCAATGGAGCGTTGTATGTTCGCATATAATTCCGGGAAGCTGCCCATCGATCCAGCGACAAACATCGAATAGAGTATATAAGTCGTGAGGTCGCCTACGGAGATTTCACCTTGTGAGACAAGGGAAGCACCGTACCAAATAACGAGAATAACAGCTCCGAAGATGCAGAATATAATGAACGAGGCGAAAATGCCCCGATAAGTAGCCCCTTTTACCGCCAGTTTTACTACCGCATTCAATTTATGTGCATAGCGATGGGCCTCATAATATTCATTGACGAATGCTTTGACGTTGGTGATGCCTGATAGTGTTTCTTGCACGATCGTGTTGGAGTCGGCCAATTGATCTTGTGCTTGGCGGGATAAATTACGTATAAAGCGGCCGAAAACAATAGCGATGATGATAATGATAGGTAGAATACATAGATTCATCAGCGCTAGTTTGGGCGACACGAGGACTAACAAGCAGATACCGAAAGCGAGGCTGATGGCTTGACGTAGCATCTCTGCTAAAGTCGTTGTCAGCGTGTCCTGAATTTGAGCTAAATCTGTAGAAAGACGACTGTTTAATTCGCCCACTCGTCTATTTGCAAAAAACTCAATGGGTAAAGTGATGAGTCTATGGTAGGTGTCTTTGCGGATGCTTGCCAACGCTTTCTCTGCTATCTCTACAAAAAAGCGTATTCTGCCGAAAGATAAAATCGATTGGAAAAAAAGTAGGGTCATCGCAATGCCTCCAATGCTAAGGAGATCAGCGGGTAGCCAAGGATAGGTTTGTTGTCCCTGAGCGGCATCGATCATCGCGCCAAGTAACGCAGGGAACGCCAGCATCGTCAAGCTCGATAAAATAAGAAAAAACATGCCCCATATAAATTTTCCTCTATATGGTTTTAAATAGGTGAAAATTTTTAACGCTTTCTTAAGTAACGCCTTATTTATCTTGGGTTTAGGTAAGTCTTCCGACTGTGTATTACCACTATTCAAACGCGATCTCGCCATTCTCTTTAACTGGGATTATTAGCTAGCAAAAATACAGTATTATTTATGTGACCTTATCACTCTTGCGTCAAATTTTGATGCTTACGGTCCCTAAAATATCTGAAAGTGATAAAGCCTAGCCCTAACAGGAGGAGGATCGTGCAAAAGATGATGGTACGTTGACTGCGTTGTTGGTTGTTCAGGATGTCGATTTGCTGACGTAGTTTCTCGTTTTCGCTTTGAAGTTTCGTAATGGTTTGCATGTAGCCCAAAATTTCCCGATCATACTGTATAACCAAATTTTCATTTCGACTACTTTCATTGCCTTTGATATCGAGTAGTTTCTTCGTTTCCAGAAAGATGTCGTTATCTACTAGAACAACCTCTCGGAGAATGTTAATGGACTTCTGCATGTCTGCTTTCCGCTTGAACAAACCGAATATCCCGGTCTTCTGCCGTAAGCTAGTGTCGAACGCTCCAAAGCGTCGACTACGCTCTTCTAATAAATTATTTACGCGTTTTCTTTGTTGTTCGTAGTTGAGGGAATCTATGTCAACATTAGGTTGCGCAAGGCATCCGGGCAGTATTCCCGCAAAAAAGAATAAAAAAATGAAGAATTGCTTCATGTTAATCGTCTAGAAATTCTACCATTACGACCTCATCCTGCTGTAATCCCAATAGTCGGCTTGCATGGCCTTTGTTGATAGCAATTTCCAAGAAATTGCTGATTCCGAATAAACAAAGTTTTTCTCCTTCAGGTACTTCATTATAGTGCCAACTCAGTCTACTGATGGTTTCGTTCCTTTTAAAATGTAGTTTGAAGGCTCGTCCTTTTTGGATGTCGTTGAAAAGTTCTTTGCTGATGTTGCTAATGACGTTTCCGAATGCATCGATATAGGAAACATGTCCTTTTATCGTGTTAACGGTTACCAACGGTTGTACCAATACTTTTTTGAGCGGTTTGTCCATTGGTTGACCAATGACAGCTAGCGGTTCACCCTTAGCAATATGGCAAGCGGCTTTAGAAAGAATATCAGCAAGCGGGAAATGAAGATACCGTAAGTCTTGCATGATGTCGATTTCGAATAACTCTTGGGCTTCATGTTCTCCCAAGATAATGCTGAAAATGCCATTGTCTGCTCCCACAAAAAAGTGGTCTTCAAATTTCATCATGGCGTAGCGGGAATCCTCTTGAAAAACAGTATCGATACCGATGAGATGTACCGTTCCTTTCGGGAAATAATGGAAAGCGTTACGAAGCACGACAGCGGCACGCTGTATATCAAAAGAAGGTATTTCGTGCGTAATATCTACTAGACGGACATGCGGCAGCTGCGATATGATGCTGCCTTTCAATGCCGCTTGATAAAAATCACGGTGCCCCAAATCTGTTGTAAGCGTTATTACTCCCATACACTATGTACCCTTTAGAGATACGAAAAAAACATTAAAATGTGATGCTGCTCTCTCCTTTAAAAGAACTACAAAAGTAATAAAAGAAAGTGCAATATAAACCGTTGCCGCGCTAAATTCGGTTTTTTTGTTGCGCACCTACTAATAACGGAACGTAATTTGTATTTTTGATTCATTAAATGAATTGTATCAAGCAGCTTAATAAGAAAATTGGTCAATAGGTATAGCGGATTGCTGTAAAACATCTATCTTTATTACACATAATATATACAAACAATTTGAACGAAGTACTTATACCATTAGATGACGTTAACTTGGTGACGTTATGGGGCACTCAAAATGAATATTTTGAGTTAATAAAGAAGGGGTTTCCGAAACTGCGTTTAGTGGCCCGGGGCAATGAATTAAAGGTGTTAGGAGAAGAATCCGAACAGCAGCGGTTTGAGAAAGTATTTGCGCGCATATTGACACATATAGCGCAATTTCAAAACTTAGATGCCGCGGTTTTAGAGGATATCTTGGGTATAACAGGTTCCGCAGTGCGAACAGATGAAAAGAAAGCAGAACCGGTGGCTTTTAAAGGAGAGCCGATAGTATATGGGCCTAACGGTTTGATCGTCCGTGCCCGCACACCGAATCAACTAAAAATGGTGCAGAGTATCGCTCATAATGATATTCTGTTTGCCATCGGACCGGCGGGAACGGGAAAAACGTATACGGCCGTAGCATTAGCTGTACGGGCGCTAAGGAATAAGGAAATAAAGCGTATCATATTGACGCGTCCTGCGGTGGAAGCTGGCGAGAATCTTGGATTCCTGCCGGGCGACCTCAAAGAGAAGGTGGATCCTTATTTACGCCCATTGTATGATGCGTTGGATGACATGATTCCGGCGGATAAATTGAAAGATTATTTGGAACGCAGGGTGATAGAGGTTGCACCGCTAGCCTTTATGCGTGGTCGTACCTTGGATAATTGTTTTGTTATCTTGGATGAAGCACAGAACGCTACCGATATGCAATTGAAAATGTTTCTTACACGAATGGGGCCTACGGCAAAATTTATTGTCACTGGAGATTTGACTCAAATCGATTTGCCTAAGAAAACACAATCTGGCCTAGCGACCGCGGTAAAACTTTTAGAAAAAATAAAAGGTATCGATATTATTCACTTAAGCGGGTCCGATGTAGTTCGGCATAAGCTTGTAAGACGTATATTGGAGGCGTATGGCGATATTTAGGTTAGCATAATGATGATGAACAAGTAAAAAGAACATGCGCAAAGCACGGTACGAAGCATTATAAATAACAAGATGAACGCAATAAAAGAAACAGCATTTAAATTCCAGAAACAAAAGGCCTTTTATAAAGGCAAAGTGCGTGACGTATATAGCCTTGCGGAGGATTACTTGGTGATGGTGGCTTCGGATAGAATTTCGGCTTTTGATGTTGTTTTGCCTCGTCCGATCCCCTACAAAGGTCAAGTGTTGAACCAAATTGCGGCTAAATTTTTGGAGGCTACTCAGGATATTATTCCAAATTGGGTTATTTCGGTACCCGACCCCAACGCTACGATAGGTTATAAGTGCGAACCATTCAAAGTCGAAATGGTGATCAGAGGTTATCTTGCCGGTCATTTATGGCGTACTTATCGGGAAGGAAAAAGAACGATATGTGGGGTGACTGTGCCGGACGGGTTGAAAGAAAACGATAAACTTCCGCAGCCGATTATAACGCCTACTACAAAGGCAGATGTGGGGCATGATGAAGATATTTCGCAAACAGATCTCATTGCGAAAGGCATCGTAAGCGAAGAAGATTATGAACAATTAGAAAAATATGCGCATGCGCTCTATCAACGCGGTACAGAAATGGCGCGTGAACGCGGACTAATACTGGTTGATACGAAGTATGAGTTTGGAGAGCGTGGGGGGCAAATTTATTTGATGGATGAAATCCATACGCCCGATTCGTCTCGGTATTTTTATGCCGAGGGGTACGAGCAGCGCCAAGCCAAGGGGGAGCCACAGCGCCAACTTTCCAAAGAGTTTGTGAGAGAGTGGCTCATGAATAATGACTTTCAAGGCAAAGATGGTCAGACGGTTCCCGAGATGACGGATGAAATTGTGCAGTCCATATCTGCACGCTATATTGAACTTTACGAACATATTACTGGAGAACAATTTCAATATCCAGACAGTGAAAACATCGTTTCGCGGGTGGAACGAAATGTAATAGAAGCATTAAATAAATTGATATGAAATTTACGGTTGACAAGCATGAACGCTATGTGGTTATTGAACCACTGCGGAACTTCCTAGACGGGGAGGCTGCAGCGAAATTGAAAGGTGAGTTTATGTTGCGCCATACGGGCGGCCAGCGTAATATTGTATTAGATCTGTGTAATGTTGAGGATGCGGATGAAGACGGCTTGCGCATGGGGTTATTGGCGCGTCGGTTATGCAAAGCCTCGGGTGGGCTCTTTATTCTTACTGGCTTAAACGATAGACTCTTAACCTTGCTAAAGATGGCCAATATGGAAGGGTATTTTAAAACAGCCCCAACAGTTTCCGCTGCAGAGGATATGATTTTTGGTAATGAAATTCGATTAGATCTAAGAACGGGCCAGCATGACGAAGTTTGAGGTTTTGATTTTGGGAAACAGTTCGGCGACGCCCATGTTCGGGCGTCATCCAACATCCCAAGTTCTAAACTTTAATGAACAGCTTTTTCTTATAGACTGCGGTGAAGGTACCCAAATGCAATTATTCCGCTATGGCATAAAAGGCAGTCGGATTAACCATATTTTTATCAGCCATTTGCATGGAGATCATTATTTTGGTCTTATTGGGCTGCTTTCTTCACAACATTTGGTGGGGCGTAAGAACGAATTGCATTTGTACGGTCCGCCTGCGCTCAAAGAGATTCTGGAGGTACAATTTAAATACTCGGATACGCAGCTGCGTTACCCCTTGATTTTCCATGCAACAGATGAGCACCAGGAACAAATTATATTTGAAAACAATCTCCTTTGTGTACGGAGTTTTCCGCTACGCCACCGTATCCCCTGTACCGGTTTTCGTTTTGATGAAAAACAGCGGTCAGCTTCCTTAAAAAAAGAAGAAGTGGAGCGGTTGCATATACCGGCATCCTACCGGCGTCTTATCAAAAATGGAGTAGACTACGTGGCTGCAGACGGTACCGTTTATCCAGCCAAAGATCTGACCGATACGCCGCCCCCATCGCGTAGCTATGCATATTGCTCCGATACCGTCGTGCACGATGATTATTTGGAGGCTATCCGTGGAGTCGACTTGTTATATCACGAAGCAACATTTTTGCATGATCGGGTCGAACGTGCGAAGGAAACGTTTCATACAACCAGTTTGGAAGCAGCAGAAGTAGCGCGTAAAGTAGCTGCTAAGAAACTGTTGCTTGGGCATTTTTCCGCTCGTTATAAAGATTTACAGCCCCTATTGTCAGAGGCAAGGACAGTTTTTTTTGCTACAGAGTTATCGGAGGAAGGCAAATGGTTTTTAGTATAGGGTTTTTGTATATTTTTCCGCATCTTTACACGTTCAATTGAAGACCTGCATGAGCAGTTGCTAAGAAAAGAATAGAAATCATTTAGCCTATGCAAGCTTCATTGCCATAAAGAATACATTGTTCTAATGAAAAAAATATGAAGACGTCTTTTAGCCTAAACGTATTGCTGAGGGATAACATAAAAAAATTAGTGCCCTATTCATCTGCACGGGACGAATTTAAAGGGGAAGCCTCTGTTCTATTGGATGCCAATGAAAATGCGTTTGGTTCACCATACGCTAAAAACTATAATCGCTATCCGGACCCCTTGCAACATCGAGTAAAAGAAAAACTGCGCCTTATCAAAGGTGTCCCTGAGGAGAATATTTTTTTGGGGAACGGTAGTGATGAAGCGATTGACATTCTTTTTCGTGCTTTTTGTGAGCCGGGAAGAGATAACGTTATTTTAGTGCCGCCCACGTATGGTATGTACGAGGTTTCGGCCAATATTAATAACGTCGCCTATAAAAAAATAAACTTGACAGCCGATTACCAGCTGGATTTAGAAGGGATTGCTTCGGCTATTGATGCGCATACCAAACTTATCTTTATCTGTTCCCCTAATAACCCTACTGGCAATAGTATTCACCGACAAGATATCGAGACAATCTTAGTCAATTTCGATGGGATTGTGGTTGTCGATGAAGCCTATATCAATTTCGCTAAGCAGGCTTCTTTTACGTCGGATTTGGGAGAATTTCCCAATTTGGTGGTCTTGCAGACGCTTTCCAAAGCTTGGGGACTTGCTGCCTTGCGATTAGGGATGGCTTTTGCTAGTAAGGATATTATCACGGTTTTTAACAAAATTAAACCACCCTATAACATCAATCAAGCGACGCAAGATATTGTGTTGGAGGCTTTGGATGGGGTGGATATTGTCAATGAGTGGATTAAAGAAGTTGTGAAAGAGCGGGAAAAACTCGCCGAATCATTGCTGACGATGCCTCAAGTTGTGCATGTGACGCCTTCAGACGCCAACTTTATATTGGTCAAGTTAGAGGAGCCGAGAGCGCTTTATGATTTTTTGGTTGATCGGGGGATTATTGTGCGCGACCGTTCTAAAGTCGAATTGTGCGAAGGATGCTTGCGGTTGACGATTGGCACGCCCCAAGAAAATAATCTGTTATTAAAGAGTATGCGGGAGTTTTATGAGGATCAAACGCAGAGAAGGATGTAAATAGCACACCTACGGTGTTAACCCCGTATCAGTTATTGGAAAAAATAAAAATGAAGAGAGTATTATTTATAGACCGCGATGGTACGTTGATCTTGGAGCCGGAAGACGAGCAGATTGATTCGTTTGCGAAGCTTAAGTTCTATCCGGGAGCACTGCAATATTTACCACGCATAGCAAAAGAACTGGATTTTGAATTGGTTTTGGTATCCAACCAAGATGGGTTGGGCACCACATCGCATCCCGAAGAAAATTTTTGGCCCGTACATCATTTTATACTAGATACGTTTGCTGGAGAAGGGGTTCAATTTGTCCGGGAGCACATTGATCGTACATTTCCACATGAAAACGCCCCTACCCGGAAACCGGGTATCGGCATGTTGGGAGATTATTTCAACGCAGAGAAGTATGACCTAGCAGGATCTTTTGTGATAGGCGATCGTGTCAATGATGTAAAGCTAGCGGAGAATATGGGCGCGCAAGCCATCTGGTTGCGTAACGATGAAATGTTAGGCAAGGCGGAGAACGTGCAGATACAAAACGATGCGATTGCGTTGGAAACAACCGATTGGAAGTCTATATATGAGTTTTTAAAACTAGGCACGCGTACCGGCGAACACCATCGTAAAACGAATGAAACCGATATCTACATCCACGTAAATTTGGATGGTTCTGGAAAATCAGATATCGATACCGGTTTACCGTTCTTTGATCATATGCTTGATCAGATCGCACGACACGGTGCAATTGATCTAACGGTAAAGGCGAAAGGTGATTTGCACATCGATGAACATCATACTATTGAAGATACCGGTATCGCGTTGGGCGAAATCTTCCTAAAGGTTTTAGGGGATAAACGCGGTATTGAACGTTATGCGTATACTTTGCCGATGGATGACTGCCTGGCACAAGTAGCGATCGATTTCGGTGGCCGAAATTGGATCGTATGGGAGGCAACTTTCAACCGCGAGAAAATAGGGGATATGCCTACAGAGATGTTTTTCCATTTCTTTAAATCATTCTCGGATGCATCGAAGTCAAATTTGAATATCAAAGCGGAAGGCGATAATGAGCACCATAAAATAGAGGCTATTTTCAAGGCATTCGCGAAATCAATAAAAAAAGCAGTTCGCCGAGATGCGGAGAATATGCAATTGCCGAGTACAAAAGGGGTTTTGTAGAAAAAGATGATCGGAATCGTAAATTACGGAGCAGGAAATATTTTTTCATTGACCGCGGCACTGCACCGTGTCGGTATTGCCTATGGTATGATCGATAAGGTCGCGGATTTTGATCTTTACGATCGTATTATAATCCCGGGAGTGGGACACGCCGGAGCCGCCATGCTGAAATTGCAAGAGACGGGCTTGGTGCAGCATATTATCGCATCGGGCAAACCGGTATTGGGGATTTGTGTGGGGATGCAATTGTTGACGGCATTTTCAGAAGAAGGTTCGGCCGAACTTTTGAATATTGTGCCATTGAAAACCTTGCATTTCGAAAAGCGTATTGGCAAGAAAGTTCCACACATGGGATGGAATAGTATCGTGCCCAAGAAAGATTGTCCTCTTTTTAAGGGGATTTCTGAGAATAGTTACTTCTATTTTGTACACTCTTATTTTATTGAGGCGGATGAACAATACACCAGTGCGTTTTGTACATACGACGTGGTTTTTTCAGCTGCTCTACAAAAAGATAATTTTTACGGTGTACAGTTTCATCCGGAGAAATCCGGGAAGCCTGGAGAGCAGATATTGCTGAATTTTTCTCAATTATAGGTAGATATTGTTTATAATTGTTGATTATTAATTGACGACTTTATAAGTCGTGACATTTAACTTATTACTGTAGAATATGTATATCATTCCTGCTATTGATGTTTTGGATAAAAAGGTTGTCCGTCTGAGAGAGGGCAATTACGATGACGTCACGACGTATGACATATCATTGGAAGAACAAATAAAGATGTATCATGCCAATGGTACCGAAATCGTTCATATCATTGATTTGAATGGTGCGAAGGGCGATTTCAGTAATCAGGATTATCTGTTTGACATTATTCGTAAAACAGATATGAAAGTGCAGTATGGCGGAGGGGTGAGAAGCATTGAGAAAGTCAAAGAATTAGTGGATGCAGGTGTTTATCGGGTGATCGTTGGAACGCAGGCTATTACCAATCCAACCTTTTTGGAGGAGCTTAGCAAGCTTAATGAAGGACGTGTAAAATACGCTGATCATATTGTTATTGCAATCGATGTATTGGATGAAGTCATTAAATATTCGGGTTGGCTAGAAAGCTCACCCATTAAGCTGATCGCTTATATCGACAAATGTCTTTCTTTAGGTTTTTTCCGTTTTCTATGTACAGACATTAGTAAGGACGGAAAGCTCGGTGGCGCCGGTGTAGAACTATATCAGAAACTACTGGATCACTCACCGATCATCAAATTGATAGGATCAGGTGGGATAAGTTCGATGGATGACATCCGTGACTTACAAGCACTCGGTAGAATGGAATCTTGCGTGGTGGGGAAAGCCATCTATGAGAACAAGATTAGCATTGACGAGATTAAAGACTGGAACCTGAAAGCGCTTATCAGTATCTAAGTATGTTGGCAAAACGTATTATCCCCTGTTTGGATGTCAAAGATGGTCGTACTGTAAAAGGCGTTAACTTCGTGGATCTGCGGGATGCTGGCGATCCAGTTGAGCTCGCTTGGCAGTATTCGCAACAGGGAGCAGACGAATTGGTGTTTCTCGACATCACGGCTACGCACGAAAAACGTAAGACGACCATCGAGCTGGTAAAAGCTGTAGCTAAGCAAATTAATATTCCTTTTACCATAGGTGGCGGAATAAACGAATTGAAAGACGCCGAGATATTATTGCATGCCGGAGCAGACAAAATTTCAATCAATTCGGCAGCCGTGCGTAACCCGGCATTGATTGACGAACTTGCCCGTTCTTTCGGACGTCAATTTGTTGTTGTTGCGGTCGATACGCGTGTGGTCGACGGAGAAAATTTTGTTTATTTACGCGGTGGTCGAGATAAAACCGATATACGCACGGAGGATTGGGTTAAAGAAGCAGAGCAACGAGGCGCGGGAGAGATCCTTTTGACTTCAATGGATCATGACGGAACGAAGAATGGCTTTGATAACACGTTATTAAGACAAATTAACGAGACGATAAATATACCATTGATTGCGTCGGGCGGGGCAGGAAAACAAGCGCATTTTGTGGACGTATTTCAGCAGGCCAATGTAGATGCTGCTTTGGCAGCATCGGTGTTTCATTATGGCGAAATTTTGATCCCAGAGCTGAAAGAGACGCTCCGAACGAACGGAATTGTGGTTAGATAGCTAATATAAATACAATAAAATGGATTTCGCAAAAGGAGACGGATTGATTCCCGTTGTTATACAGGATAGTCAGACACTCGAAGTGCTGATGTTAGGGTATATGAATGAGGAGGCGTGGACGAAGACTCAACAAGAGAGACGCGTAACCTTTTATTCGCGAAGCAAAAATAGATTGTGGACAAAAGGAGAGGAAAGTGGTCACTTTTTAGAGATGGTTTCTTTCCATGCGGATTGTGATAATGATACCTTATTAATAAAGGTCAGGCCGGCGGGACCGACCTGCCATACCGGCGCGCGCAGTTGTTTCCAGACCGAATATAATCAGAACTTCCTATTACAATTGGAGCGTATCGTGCAGCAGCGTTACGATCATCCGATAGAAGAATCTTATGTGAACCGCCTACGGCAGAGAGGCTTGAATAAAATCGCCCAGAAAGTTGGTGAAGAGGCTGTAGAAACAGTTATAGCTGCATTGGCCGAAACGGAACACGATTTTATCAATGAGTCCTCCGATCTATTCTTCCATTTGCTGGTACTTCTTCGGGAAAAAGGTTTGGATTTACAGGTGATTGCCAAAAACCTAGAAAGTCGGCATCAATAAAAAGGAGTAATATGCTAACGGTTGATGTTTCTTTATCTAACACATTCATAGGTCATCAAAATCCTATATTCGCCGTATCCCACGGTTTGGATGCGTCGACCATTTTTACCGGAGGTAATGATAAAGGGGTGGTAGAGTGGGATATGCGTGAAGGAAAGTTTAAGCGTATTTTGTGTGCCGTTCCGGCTTCCGTTTATGTGCTTCATCTGCTAGAAGAAGAAGGGGTTTTGATCATCGGATTGCGTAATGGAGAGGTATGGTTTGTGGATATAGCACGACAGGAACTTATCCATAAAACCCAGACTGAAAAAGGAGCGGTTTTTGATCTTAGGGTGCTTCCTGATAAACGAGAGATTATCGCAACAGGCGAAGAAGGCGTGGCCTACGTCTGGTCGTTAGATAATTATGCTTTGCTCTACAAATTCCCTATAGCGGATACAACGGTACGTGTTATTGAGCCTTATCCAAACACGAACCAGATTGCTTTCGGCGATAAAAATGGGGTCGTACACCTCTATGATACGGCTGATTTTCGAGCGATAACTAATCAGCAGGTACATAGCCTTCCGGTTACGGCTTTGGCCGTTACGGATACGAGTTTGCTTACAGGGGGGAGAGATGCGAAGCTGGTTCGGCTAGCGCAGCATGATCTGTCGATTATAGAAGCTATTACACCGCATATGTTTACCGTGTATGCCATACTTCCGCATCCAAGTTTGCCGATTATCGCGACCGTCAGCCGCGACAAATCGATCAAAATATGGAACGCCTTATCGCTAGCTCTGTTAAAAAATATCAGTATCGAACGGGGATATGACGCACACCGTTTGTCCATTAATACCGCGACTTGGGTTGGTGACCAATTAGTTACCGCTGGCGATGACAAACTCGTGAAAATATGGGATGTCTCCGTGCAGGACAGTTGATGTTTTTACAAACGCTTTAATGCTGCTTTAATCAGTTGCTCCACGGTTTGCTCCGCATCACTCGCCACCAGACTATTCAATACTTTTTCTGCCTGAGGTTTCCCAAAACCCAACATCAGTAGTGCGCTGAGTGCTTCCTCTGGTACTGATTGTTTGGTAACTGGAAGTGGAATAAGCGCATCAGGTCCTTGTTTTTTCAGTTTATCCTGAAGCTCTAAAATAACACGTTGAGCCGATTTAGGCCCTATTCCTTTTATCTTCTGCATCACCTGCACCTGCCCTTGGATGATCGCGTTCTGGATTTCCTCAGGGGTGATGGAAGAAAGCATCATGCGTCCGGTATTGGGGCCGATACCCGATACCGAGATTAAGTGGTTGAACAATTGACGTTCGCCCTCTGTTGCAAAACCATAAAGCGTTTGCGAATCTTCTCGGACCTGAAATGAAATGTAGAGCTTACATTGTTCTTGATCTTTAATCAGGCTATACGTTGTGAGCGAGATATGGATGTGGTAGCCGATGCCACCCACATCAAGGACGACGTGGGTGGGGGCTTTGAATACTAGTTTTCCGTTAAAATAATCGTACATGACTATCCTCTTTTTTCATGTTCCTGAACATCCACTACCGCTATGGTCACCATGTTGACGATCTCCCGGACGGAACTGTCTAATTGCAATACGTGTACCGGCTTGTTCATGCCTAATAAGATGGGGCCTACAGCTTCCGCATCGCCGGCTTCCTGCAAAAGTTTATAAGCAATATTACCCGACTCCAAGCTAGGGAATACTAAAGTGTTTGCCGGTCCCCCATTTAGCGTGCTAAACGGGAAGTTCGCTTTTAGGAGTTCACTGTTTAAAGCGAAATTCGCTTGAATATCCCCATCCGCGATAATGTGGGGAGCTTTATTACGGAGTACTTTAGCCGCTTCGCGCACTTTTACTGCAGTTCTGCCGTCGTTTGAGCCGAAGTTCGAATAAGACAACAACGCAATACGGGGCGTGATATTGAGACGTCGGACCGCTTCATCCAGCAGGATCGCGATATCAGCCAGTTCCTCCGATGTCGGATCCGCATTTACGGTGGTATCTCCGAAGAAAAGTGGACCTTTAGACGTCAACATGATGTACATCCCTGCAACCCGACTATTGGGTTTAGCACCAATCACCTGTAGAGCAGGGCGTATCGTAGACGCGTAGTTCCGCGTTAGTCCGGAAATGAGGGTGTCTGCCTCACCGAATTGCACCATACTCGCTGCAAAGTAATTTCGGTTGCTGGAAATTAATTTAATTGCTTCATGCTCTGTTAAACCTCGACGCTGTCTTTTGTCATATAGGTGTTTTACAAATTTTTGGAAACGTTCCGAGCCCTTTTCTTCAGCCGGATTGATTATTTCTACATCTTCTAACTCAAAGCTGTATTCTTTGATCAATTCCTGGATTTTTACTTTGTCACCGAGTAAAATCGGAAATGCAATCCCTTCTTCTTTTACGATTTGTGCTGCGCGCAGGGTTTTATAATTGTCTGCCTCGGCAAAAACTACCCGTTTTGGATTTTTCTTGGCTCTGCTGGTTAAATTGCGGATAATTCGATCGTCTTTACCCAGGCGCTTCCTTAAATCATCTGTATAAGTTTCCCAATCCTGGATTTCTATTCTAGATACCCCGGAGGCCATCGCCGCCTTAGCAACGGCTACGGACACTTCCGTGATCAAACGTGGGTCTGTTGGTTTCGGGATGATGTATTCTGGTCCGAATCTTAAGTTATTCGTGTCGTAGGCCTGATTCACTTCCTCGGGTACCGGTTGTTTAGCCAGCTCCGCGATGGCGTGCACCGCTGCAATTTTCATTTCCTCATTGATGCATGTCGCCCGAACGTCAAGTGCACCTCTAAATATATACGGGAATCCCAAAACGTTATTCACCTGGTTTGGATAATCAGAACGGCCGGTTCCCATAATAACATCATCTCGTGTAGCTACCGCTAAGTCATAGGCAATTTCCGGATTTGGGTTTGCCATGGCCAGTACGATAGGTCTTGGAGCCATCGATAGCAACATGTCGGGTGTCAATACATCTGCAGCCGATAACCCGATGAATACATCTGCGTTTTTCACAGCATCCGCCAAGGTGTGCAGATCTTTATCCGTAGCAAATTGGGCTTTTGTAGCATCAAGATTTTCTCGGTCAGCACGGATCACACCCTTGCTATCCAACATGACGATATTTTCTTTTTTAGCCCCCACAGCCATATACATGGACGTACAGGAGATAGCAGCAGCTCCAGCACCGTTAACAACAATCTTAACCTGACTGATATCTTTTCCGGTCAATTCACAGGCGTTAATCAAAGCAGCGCCTGAAATGATGGCGGTACCATGCTGGTCGTCGTGCATCACCGGTATGTTCATCTCTTCTTTTAGACGGCGCTCGATCTCAAAACATTCCGGAGCTTTAATATCTTCGAGGTTTACCCCTCCAAAAGTAGGTTCGAGTGCTTTGACGATGTTGACAAATTCGTCGACATTCTTGGTGTCGAGCTCGATGTCAAAGACATCAATATCAGCAAATATTTTGAATAGTAAACCTTTCCCTTCCATAACCGGTTTACCAGCTTGGGCGCCGATATCACCTAAACCGAGTACCGCCGTACCGTTGCTAATAACGGCCACCAAGTTTCCCTTGGAAGTATATTTGTACGCGTCTTCGCTGTTTTCCGCAATAGCTAAACAAGGTTCGGCTACGCCAGGTGAATACGCTAATGATAGGTCGCGTTGCGAATTGTGAGGCTTTGTCGGAACAACGGCGATCTTTCCGGGTCTTCCCATTGCATGGTAATCCAAAGCATCTTTTTTTCTGTTGGTACTCATTTGTGTTATGTAAATTTTGGTCTTCTATACAAATCTAAAGTTTCAAATGAAGATTAGCGAATTTTTTGGGCGAAAACACATTTTCTTCAAGTAGTGCTTCAGGTTATCCTATCCCACGTAGAACAACGTAAAAACTTGTGTTTTTTCTAAAAAAAGCGTTTCTTTAACCTTTCGTATGTAGCAGGCATAACATGAGCGACATTGATTTCATTAAAAGTATCCAAATTAGCGAGTTTTCATCCACGCCAAAGTATCTGCAATTGGCCGATGCGGTCATTGAAGGCGTGCGTAAAAGCAGGTTAAAACAGGGGGATATCTTGCCGTCGATCAATGAAGTGAGTGTCTATTTCGATATTTCCAGAGATACCGTGGAGAAAGGTTATCGACATCTCAAAAGTCTGGATATTATATCTTCTACTCCCGGAAAAGGGTATTTTGTCGCCAAATCGGATGTGGTAAGTAAGCAGAAGATTGCACTATTTCTCAATAAACTAAGTGCACATAAAAAAATTATCTACGATGCCTTTGCGCGCGAATTGGGCGATGAGGCTTCTTTGGATTTGTTTGTCTATAATAGCGATATTTCTCATCTACGAAGTCTCCTGCTAAATTTGACAAAGCAATACGATCATTACGTCGTTTTCCCACATTTTAAAGAGGGAAGCGATCAGGCGCCCGAGGTGCTTGGTCTTATTCCGAGTAATAAGCTGATGTTGTTAGGAAGGCTTATAGATGGAATAGAGGGGGATTTCGATGCTGTTTATGAAAATTATGAAAAAGATATTTATGAAGCGCTGGAAACGATGTTACCCGCTCTTTCGCGGTACCGCACGTTGAAACTCGTCTTCCCAGATCATAGCGATTATCCGAAAGCTATTATCAAGGGGTTTTATAGATTTTGTCAGCAATACGCATTTGATCACCTGCTCGTGGGAAACCTCCACACGGAACTATTAAAAAAAGAAGAGTGCTATATTCTATTAGCGGAAGACGATTTGGTTCATGTCTTGGAAAAGTCCATCACCAAAGATTACCAAATTGGCAAAGACATCGGTGTGATTTCTTATAATGAGACGCCGCTCAAAAAGTTTATCCTCAACGGGATTGCCACCATATCCACCGATTTTGAATTGATGGGGAAATCAGCAGCACAAATTATCAAACAACAAAAAAAGGAGCTGAAGGAAAATCCCTTTTATGTCAATATACGGCCGTCGCTATAGCATAAGAGGTCGTGATTATTCCTCCACAGACCAACTTGGCAGATAGCGTAGGAAAGACATAATTTTCTCCTTGTATATATCCATATTTAAACGGTAATAGAAAGCTCCCTTTCTGGAATTCTCTTTGTCTTTTTCATTCAGTTTGATCAGTAGGCCGGAAGCAAGTAACTTACGGCTAAAATTGCGCTTATCCAATTCGATATTATACACGCATTCATATAGCGAGGCGATTTGCGGTATGGTAAATTTTTCGGGGAGTAGTTCGAATAGGATAGGATACAGCGCTGCCTTCGTACGTAAAGTATGTTTCGCGGCAGAAATCATATCTTCATGATCAAAAATAAGTTTAGGGTGTTGATCCAGCGGGAACCACTTTGCTTCGTACTCCTCGCTTAGGATATGTCGGTATTGTGTAGCGTCGATGAGTGCAAAATACACAATACTCACCACGCGACGCTCCTCCCGGCCAGGTTCGCCAAATATGCCGCAATTCTCCATGTAAACTCCTTCCAGATTGGTGAGCTGTTTGAGTACGCGCGAGGCTGCTTTTTCAGGGCTTTCGTCCTCCTGTACAAATCCGCCCATCAAACTCCATTTATTGCGTTCGGGAACGATCGCTCTTTTAACCAATAAGATTTCTAATGACTCTCCATTAAAGCCTAAGATGACACAATCTACCGCCAGTAAGGTTCGAGGCTCATTTTTATAAAAACTTCTAAGTTGATTGACTGGTTTTCCCACGTTAAAGATGCCTGATTTGATCGGTTAATATATGGACAATTATACTTATTCTTATGAAAATAAAATAAAATTTTCACTTTTCTAAAATTAAGTGTTAATTTGACATTAATTTTGGTAAAAGTGAATCTTAGCTCCTGGTGTTTTAGCGGGGGTAAAAGAGTAAAAAATAAGGTGTTATAAACCACAAAAGGTGTTCATAATGGAAAAATCGTATGTGATTGGATTGGATTACGGCAGCGACTCGGTTCGGGCCGTATTGGTGGATGCAGGTAATGGAGAAGAAATGGCATCGTCCGTCTTTTATTATCCGAGATGGAAAAAAGGTGCATTTTGCGATGCTGCGGCTAGTCAATTTCGCCAGCATCCCTTGGATTATATAGAAGGGCTGGAAGCCACAGTAAAGGATTGTTTGGCAAAGACGGCAGGTGTTGTAAGTGCTCAACAGGTAAAGGCTATTTCGGTCGATACGACAGGTTCTACACCGATCGCCGTAGATGATAAAGGCGTTCCGCTGGTGTTTAGGGAGGAGTTTGCTGATAATCCAAATGCCATGTTTGTGTTGTGGAAGGATCATACTGCGGTGCAGGAAGCCCAACAGATCAATGAGCATGCGGAAAAATTTGATATAAATTACCTGCAATATGTGGGTGGCGTGTATTCTTCGGAATGGTTTTGGGCCAAATTGTTACGCACTTTGCGGGTAGATAAGCAGGTGCGTGAGGCCATGTATACTTGGGTAGAACATTGCGATTACATTCCATTCTTATTAACAGGCGGAACGCACGCAGATCAAATCAAGCGCAGTGTTTGTGCGGCAGGGCATAAATCATTGTGGGCAGCCGAATTTGGAGGGTTGCCGCCAAACGAATTCTTTAGTGCTTTGGATCCCCTGTTGGATGGCTTAACAACACGATTGTTTACCGATACGTATGCTGCAGACCAAGTCGCGGGCACTTTATCGGAGGAATGGTCGAATCGGCTTGGACTAAGCACCGATGTTGTGATCGGCGTAGGAGCTTTTGATTGCCATATGGGCGCTGTTGGCGGAGAGATTGAGCCCTATTACCTGAGTAAGGTAATAGGTACTTCTACCTGTGATATCTTAGTTGCTCCGAAAGCCGATATTTCCGATACATTAGTTAAAGGGATTTGCGGACAGGTAGACGGTTCGGTTATTCCCGGCATGATCGGGATGGAAGCTGGGCAGTCAGCCTTCGGGGATGCCTATGCTTGGTTTAAACAGGTCTTAACATGGCCGGTGAAAAATTTATTAGTAAACAGCGAGGTGTTGTCTGAGGAGGATACGAAAAAAGTATTGGATTTTATCGATGATCAGGTTATTCCTCAATTGGGTAAGCAGGCCGAAGCACTACCCGTAACGGAGACCTCCGAATTGGCGTTAGACTGGTTTAACGGTCGTCGTACACCGGATGCGGACCAGACGGTGAAAGCCGCGCTATGTGGTCTGAACTTGGGTACCGATGCACCGCGTATTTTTAGAGCGATTGTAGAGGCTACCTGTTTTGGCGCTAAAAGCATCGTCGAGCGTTTTATTCGAGAAGGAATTCCGGTTAAGGGTATTATCGGGCTTGGTGGCGTAGCAAAAAAGTCACCGTTTATTATGCAGACAATGGCCGACGTGATCAATATGCCGATTCGTGTGCATAAATCAGAACAAACCTGTGCATTAGGAGCGGCGATGTTTGCTGCAACGGCGGCGGGTATTTACGCGCGGGTAGAGGATGCCATGAAAGCGATGGGACAAGGCTTCGAACACACCTATGTGCCTCGTCCGGAAATGGTTTCGTTATATGCCGAACGCTATAAACAATATCAAACACTCGGCACTTTCGTAGCAGATAACGGGTGTAACAAAACGACTAAATAATAAACAATGTATACAGCTATAAAAGAAGAGGCCTATCATTGCAACATGCAATTACCTAAATTAGGCCTGGTTTTATTTACTTTTGGCAATGTCAGTGTGGTGGATCGGAGCGCAGGCGTCTTTGCCATCAAGCCAAGTGGCGTGCCTTATGAGGAATTGACACCTGATAAAATGGTTATTGTGGATTTTGACGGGAATACTGTAGAAGGAAATTTACGTCCATCCTCCGATACGCGGACCCACGCTGTACTTTACAAGCACTGGGAAGAAATTGGCGGTATTACCCACACGCATTCGACCTATGGTACCGCCTGGGCGCAAAGCCAACGGGATATTCCGATTTTTGGAACAACGCATGCCGATCACCTAACGGTTGATATTCCTTGCGCACCACCGATGAGCGATGAAATGATTGTAGGGAACTATGAGTACGAGACAGGTTTTCAGATTATGAATCATTTTGAGCAGCAACAGTTGGATTATAAAGAGGTTGAAATGATACTGGTTGGAAATCATGCCCCTTTTGCCTGGGGAAAGACCGGTATCAAATCCGTATACAATAGTGCGGTGTTAGAAACAGTCGCACAAATGGCCTATTTAACGGAGCAGATTAATCCCCAAGCACCTAAGCTTAAAGACGCATTGATCAACAAGCACTACGACCGCAAACACGGTTCAGACGCTTATTACGGACAGGAATAAAAGAAAATTAGATATAATAAAAATGAATATAGAGCTTAAGCGTTTACAAGTCTGGTTCCTCACAGGTAGCCAAGATTTATATGGAGAAGAAACCCTACGCGAAGTAGCGGTACATGCTGCGGAAATAGCAGATTATCTTTCTGCGCACAAAAATATACCGGTAGAAGTTGTATATAAGCCCATCGTAAAAAATAGCGATGAGATTTATGACACGATCGTAGCAGCGAACGCTAGCCGCGAATGTATCGGTTTAATCACTTGGATGCACACGTTCTCTCCCGCTAAGATGTGGATAAGAGGGCTGACCGCTTTGCAAAAGCCTTTATTGCATCTACACACGCAATATAATAGAGACATCCCATGGGAAACGATGGACATGGACTTCATGAACTTAAATCAAAGTGCACACGGAGACCGGGAATTTGGGCACATCGTAACCCGTTTAAATATCGGACGTAAAGTAGTAACTGGCCATTGGCAGGATGAAGAAGTCATCGAGCGCATTAATGTATGGGCACGGGCTGCTGCGGCTTGGCATGATTGGCAAGGTGCTAAATTTGCACGTTTCGGCGATAATATGCGTTTCGTGGCGGTAACCGATGGGGATAAAGTAGAAGCGGAAACCAAATTTGGATTCTCGGTGAACACCTATGCAATTGGTGATTTAGTGGCTATCATTAATGAGACCACTGATGCCGAACTTCAGGCCTTACTCCAAGAATATGAAGAAACCTATGAACTGGCAGATAATGTAGTAGAAGGCGGGGCAGACCGCCAAAGTTTGGTCGAAGCGGCTAAAATTGAAATCGGTCTTCGCAAGTTTTTGGAAGCAGGTAATTTCAAAGGATTTACAGACACGTTTGAAGACTTGCACGGCATGGTGCAGCTACCAGGCTTGCCTGTTCAGCGCTTGATGGCCGACGGATACGGGTTTGCCGGAGAAGGTGATTGGAAAACACCGGCTTTAGTGCGTGCATGTAAAGTGATGGGCGCTGGTTTGCCGGGAACAACCGCCTTCATGGAAGATTACACCTACCACTTCGATCCAGACAATGCCATGGTATTGGGATCGCACATGTTGGAGGTCGATGCGGCACTAGCGGCACACAAACCAAGAATTGAAGTACACCCGTTGGGTATCGGTGGTAAAGCAGATCCGGCCCGTTTGGTGTTCAACGGTATCAGCGGTTCGGCGCTTAATGCGTCCATCGTCGATATGGGTACACGCTTCCGTCTAATTGTCAATAAGGTGGAAGGGGTTCCTGTGGTAGAGAAGCTTCCAAAACTGCCGGTTGCCCGGGTTTTATGGAGACCATTACCCGATATGAAAACCGGATGTAGCGCATGGATTTATGCGGGAGGAGCACATCATACCGCGTATAGCTTAAGCTTGACACCGGAATATCTAGAAGATTTTGCTCGGATAGCTGGACTAGAATATGTCGCTATTGACGAAAATACGACATTAACTGGGTTGGAGAACCAGCTCAGATGGAATGAACTTTATTACCTGTTAAAAAAATAATCTAACCGAGGCTTTCCAACACATCACGATGTAGCGGAAAGCCTTTTTACCTAAAGCTGTATACTAAATGGAAAAATTTGCAACAGTAGACTACATCATCTTCGTAATCTACTTTTTTGTGGTAGCCGGATACGGCTATTGGATCTACCGTAAAAAAACGGCCGCACAGAACACGAGTAAAGATTATTTTCTCGCAGAAGGCTCGTTGACTTGGTGGGCTATCGGTGCCTCCTTAATCGCGTCTAATATTTCGGCGGAGCAATTCATCGGGATGAGTGGAAATGGTTTTGAAGTCGGTATCGCGGTGGCGGCCTACGAAATTATTGCTGCGGTCGCGCTTATCATCGTTGCGGTATGGTTTATCCCGGTCTATCTCAAGAATAAGATCTTTACAATGCCGCAGTTTCTGAATAACCGGTATAACGAGACCACGAGTTTGATTATGGCTGTGTTTTGGTTATTCTTGTACGTATTTGTTAACCTAACATCTATCCTTTATCTAGGGGCTATTGCGATTTCCAGTCTTGCAGGCGGAGGCGATACTTTCCATTTCATTATGGTTGCGTTAGCTGTCTTTGCGGTTATCATTACACTAGGTGGTATGCGCGTGATCGGTTTTACGGATGTTATCCAAGTCGTTGTTCTGATTATTGGTGGGGTGGCTACAACCTACGTAGCACTTACTTTAGTGAGCGAGCACTTCGGATTAGGCAAGGACGTACTTGCCGGTTTCAACGCATTGATGACCGATGCGCCGGAGCATTTTAATATGATCGTAGAGAAACCGGGGCCAGGCGCCACACAGGAAGAAATTAATAAATACTTGATGTTACCCGGTATAGGTATGTATTTGGCAGGAATCTGGATCGTGAACTTAAACTACTGGGGCTGTAATCAGTATATCACCCAGCGCGCATTAGGAGCAGATCTGAATACCGCACGTAAGGGGATTCTCTTTGCAGGTTTCCTGAAGCTGTTTATGCCGATCATCGTGATGTTACCCGGTATCGCGGCTTACGTCTTGTATAAGAACGGTGCGCTACAGGAAGAGATGGCACCGGGCGGAGTATTCCATGCCGACAACGCTTATTCGGCGATCTTGGGTTACTTGCCGAACGGTATGAAAGGACTGGCATTGGCTGCATTGACCGCGGCTATTGTAGCAGGTCTTGCCGGTAAAGCGAACAGTATCGCGACGATCTTTACGTTGGATATCTATAAAAAATACCTAAACAAAGATGCGAGTGAAGGTAAAATGGTTTGGGTTGGTAAATTGACGATTATCGCCTCTATCGTCGTTGCCGTACTCTTTACCTGGAATGATACTTTAGGTATTGGCGGAGCGGGTGGATTTACCTTTATCCAGAAATATACCGGTTTCATTAGTCCGGGTGTCTTTGCGATGTTCTTGTTAGGTATGTTCTGGAAAAGAACGACTGGACCTGCAGCCATCGCCGGTCTGATTACAGGTTTTGTGCTTTCCGTGTTCTTTAATGAATTTGCGGTTCAGGTCTTCGGTCCGGAAACTTGGTTATACACCGCTTATTTGAACAAGTTTGGCGTGTACGAAATTCCGTTCCAGATTTGTATGGGATTGGCTTTTGCCTTCACGATGTTGGTTATGGTGGGTATCAGTTTATTTGGACCTAAAGTTAATCCGAAGGCATTTGAACTCGATAAAAAGATGTTTAAGGTGGAACCTTCTATTCTTGTAATGATTGTGATTACATTATTACTTGTAACCGCTATTTACGTGAGATTTTGGTAGTTGAATACACACAACAACGATAAACTTTAAAGAATATGAAAAGAAATGTTTTCATGGCATTATTGGCTACGGCTTCGTTAACGCTTGCCTGTCAGCAAGGAGCCAATACAGGCGAAACTGGCGATGCCGCAATGGATAGTACCGAACAAGCGGCATTTAATGCAGTTATCGACGGTAAAGATGTGCAATTGTACACCTTACAAAATGATAAACTGCATATCACGTTGACGAATTATGGCGCACGGCTAGTTAGCTTACGCGTAAAGGATAAAGACGGCAAGGATACCGACGTTATCTTAGGTTACGATACGGCAAATGAATTTAAGCAAAACGCCATCAATTATTATGGCGCTATTGTAGGCCGCTATGGTAATCGCATCGGTAATGCTACGTTTACCTTAAGCGGTACAACGTATGAACTAGAAAAAAACGACGGTGAAAACTCCTTACACGGTGGGACTAACGGCGTGTACAACAAAGTGTGGACGGTAGAGCAATCTGCTGATACAGCCATTACATTAGCGTACACATCGCCCGATGGCGAGGCGGGATATCCAGGTACGGTAACCATGAAAGTTACCTATTCCATCACAGACGAA
Organism: Sphingobacterium sp. FBM7-1; assembly: GCF_020687765.1. Classification (GTDB taxonomy): domain Bacteria; phylum Bacteroidota; class Bacteroidia; order Sphingobacteriales; family Sphingobacteriaceae; genus Sphingobacterium. Next base: position 444,661 of record NZ_JAJEWJ010000002.1, read on the forward strand.
GGAGGCTTGGTTATGGATTATGTAGGTACGACCGACAAAGAGACTGTACTAAATTTGACGAATCATGCTTATTTTAATCTGAATGGAGAAGGTGACGCGACGATATTGGATCATGAATTACAGATCGATGCCGATGCGATTACTGAAGTTGATGCCAACTTAATCCCTACCGGTAAAAGCTTGCCGGTAGCCGGCACAGCATTTGATTTTAGCGAAGCACAGACGATCGGATCCCGTATCGACGCAGAAAACGCGCAGCTAGCGGTAGGAAAAGGTTACGACCATAACTTTGAATTGATCAAAGGTGACGGTTTTCGTAAGGTCGCTACGGTGTATGCACCCAAAACCGGTATAGAAATGCAGATTTTGACAACCGAACCTGGATTGCAGTTTTACAGCGGCAACTTTATGACGGATAGCGATCCCAAAGGCAAGGGAGGAAAGGCTTATCCATTCCGTTCCGCATTTTGTCTGGAGACGCAACATTTTCCCGACGCACCTAATCAGCCATCTTTTGCGTCGACCGTGTTAAAGCCGGGCGACCAATACACATCAAAAACCGAGTATCGGTTTCTAGTGAAATAATAAAAAGCGACGGCGATGAGTACTCATCGCCGTCGCTTTTATAACATAAACCAACATAACAGTATCGCCATCACCTTTAGTTGTAACCTAATATGTCGTAAGGCTACGGTTAGTTGATTTTCTACTGTACGCTTCGATATCCCCAATTTGTTCGCAATCTCCTCGTTGGTCAGATGTTCCTTTCTACTCATGAAGTATATTTCTTGACATCTAGCCGGTAGCGATTGCAAGCTGTTATCCACCTGTCTTTCTGCGTCTTGATAAATGAGACGTTCTTCGCCCTGATTGGCTATCGCCTCACCCGTTTCTGTCAGCTCGTCGGTATACGAAATGGTCAGGGCTTTCCTTTTTTTAAGTTCTTTATACACATGGTAGCGTGTTGCCGCCCGAATGTAAGCAGTGAACGATTGAATAGCCAATGTTTCACGTTTTTGCCAAAGATTGAGGAAGATATCATGCGTAATCTCTTCACTTTTTTCCTGGTCTTTTAGATAAGAAAAGGCGGTGCTGTATAACTTCTCCCAATGGCGTTCAAAAAGGGTTGAAAAAGATAGCGGGCAGTTCTTGTCCTGTACACGGCACCAAAGTTCCTGATCGTGCTGTGCCGAACATCCCGTTGACCGTTGTTTTCCGTTGCCCATAGCTTGTAAGACTTCTTCTATTGTTATGTACGCTAGGTTGATTTGTTTATGTAAAGCAGGTTCATTTCCCTTCCTAGGGTCAGCATCTCAAACTTACCTAAAAAGTTTTTAAAAAAAAATAAAAAAATATGTGTGTGCGGAACCGAAAAAGGCTCTCTATAATAAAGGGCCTAAAATATGCTGACCAAAGAAGAATATATAAAACTGTACGAAAAATATAAGCGTGGACAATGTACGCCTGCGGAATTGGCAGAGTTGGCCTCCTACGAGGATGACTTTGTTTTGCAGGAGCAGCCCTGGGATCACGAGAAATTCGGAGACAAAGAGGCTGTACAACAACGTATTTATCAACATTTGCAAGCGGCTATACAATCGGGGCAGGACGATAACAAGCGTGGGAAAATACGCCACACGCTCCGAAAATGGATAACGTACGGGGCGGCTGCGCTGGTATTGCTGACGCTCGGCGTATACGGATTGATCCGGGAGAAAAATACAGTGCCCGAACAGGTTGTCACGATTTCCCCAGGAGGGAACAAAGCGGTGCTTGTGTTAGAAGATGGTGTGGAAGTTTCGCTGAACGAACTGGGCTTAGGTGAGGTTGCTATAGAAGGCGAAGTGCTTGCCCGTAAAACCGGAGAGGGAGCGTTGAATTATGATGCACGCACTCCAGAAGAAGTCACCTATCATACACTCCGTACACCACGAGGCGGCCAATTTCAACTGACGCTGGCCGATGGAACCAAGGTATGGTTAAATGCCTCTTCCTCCATCCGTTTTCCAACAGCCTTTACGGAGAAAGAACGACTGGTTGCTATAGAAGGAGAGGTGTTTTTTGATGTGCAGCCGGACAAAAAAAGGCCCTTCGTGGTGAAATCAGCCAAGCAGAAAGTGACCGTCTTGGGTACCCGATTTAACATTATGGCCTATGCCGATGAAAATCACATAGAAACCTCGCTTATTGAGGGAAAGGTGCAGGTTTCGACGGATGGGGCTCAATTTATGTTAAATCCCGGCGAACGGACGATTTATGACAAGCGCAATGCAGGCATGCGAAAAGCCTCTTTTGATCCCGAAGAGATTTTAGCTTGGCAGGCCGGATACTTTATGTTTCAAGAGGAAAACATAGAAGGCGTCATGCGGAAGATCGCGCGCTGGTATGATGTGGATATTATATACCAAGGGGATATGAAAGGAAAAATATTTTCAGGGACCGTTTCCCGGTTTAGCGAGGTAGAAGAAATACTAGATATGTTAACGCTGACGGGGACGGTATCCTTTACGATAGAAGGAAGGAGGATACGGGTGATGGGCTAACTAATCCTGCTGTCGTAGCCAAAATGACCGGGAGCGATGCCGCGCTCCCAGTCGTTACGTTGATGGCTAATGCAAGTAAAAAAATAAACCGAAATTCTTCATTACATTAAAACACAACACACCAAATGTACAAAAATTATGATGTGCCGCCAAGCTTATGCAAGGATAGGAGGTGGCAGAAAATCTGGAAAATCATGAAGTTAATGATATTCTTTATGGTGCTGGGAACCATGTGTGTACACGCATCTGGCTACGCCCAGCGAATTTCGCTTAATCTCAAGGAAGTATCCTTAGAGCAGGCCTTAAAAGCGATCGGGAAAAAGAGCGGGTATCACGTGCTGTATAATCCCTTAATGATGGATAAATCCAAACGCATATCGTTACAATTAAAGGATATGCCAGTGGAGAAGGCGCTCGCCCAAGTTTTTGCCGATGAACCCCTGGTATACACCGTCAGTAAGAAAACGATCGTATTGAAAAGCGTCGATAAGCCGAATCTACGAGCGCGGAACGACGTACGTCAGGAGGCGCTTCAACAGCAGGTTTTGGGCTCGGTAACCGATTCTATCGGACCGGTACCGGGCGTATCCGTTGTCGTGAAAGGGGACCGGGCAAACGGAACCATGACCGACGAACAGGGGCGTTTTCAGCTATCCGTCCTCGATGCACAGACCACGCTGGTATTCTCGAATATCGGTTACGAAACCCAGGAAGTTGCCCTGAACGGACGAAGTGCGTTGAACGTTAAGCTTAAGAGAGTCAAGGCCGATCTAGACGAAGTGGTCGTTGTGGGTTATGGAACGCAACGTAAACAAGATATCACCGGTTCGGTAGCCGTCGTCGAAATGGATGAAGCCAAGAAACTTTCCACCAATGATGTTGGGAATATGTTGCAAGGCCGGGTGGCGGGGGTATCGGTAACCAGCGACGGGCAACCGGGCGCTTTCCCGCAGGTCAAACTACGCGGTATATCTACCTTTAATAATTCGGATCCACTTTACGTGGTAGACGGCATCCCGCTGGGGGGCGTACCTCGCGAACTCAATCCAAACGATATTGAGTCTATGCAGGTATTGAAAGACGCCTCTGCCGGAGCCATCTATGGCTCACGGGCAGCAAATGGCGTGATTATTATTACCACCAAAAGAGGGCGCACTGACATGCCGATGAAGGTAGATTACAGTGCTTACTATGGTGTGGATAAAATATGGCAGATCATGCCGGTTACCAATGCGCATAATTATCAAATGCTGAATAACGAAGCGCGGTACAATGCCAATAATAAACCCCTAGCACCTGGTAATGATCCTAATTCGCCGCGGTTTATTACCGACGTAGATACCGACTGGCAGCAGGAAGGGCTCCAGACGGGCCGGCGGCACAACCAGAATGTCAACATTAGTGGAGGCGGAAAGCACAATACATACCTTGTGTCTTTGGATATGTTTGAGAATACCGGAACCTTTGTGGGAAATGGACCGGATTATACCCGATATACGGGGCGGGCAAACCTGACACAGGAGCGGGGACGTTTTCGTTTTGGCCAGACCATTTCCTTTGCCCATTCCGATGAGAATGCCCTGGTCACTGGGGATGGCTTATTGGCAGGAGGCCGCCCGCCGTTGATTAACGACTTGGTGTTTGCCATTCCAACCATGCCCCTATATGACGAAAATAGACGAGGAGGCTTTGGCGGAACGGCAAGTGACTTGCACGATGCGATATCGCTCAATGGCATCGGCTTCAATAGTTTAATCAAAAACAGCACGACCGTGAGTCGGCTAACGAGCAACCTTTGGGGAGAGGCCGAGCTTTGGAAGAACGACCACCATAGCCTAAAATATCGGCTGAATTTCGGCTACGATATCAATGAGGTGCGCGATCTGACCTTCACGCCTCGCTTTAATTTAGGTTATTTCTTCATCAATAATATCAACCGCGTGAACGATAATAACCGCCGGTATGAGAACTTGTTGATCGAGAATTTACTGACCTATGATTTCACCAAGGATGAACATTCCCTGTCCTTATTGGCCGGACAGATGTACCAGAAATATGGCGCTTGGGAAAAATTGGTTACCGGTACCGGTTTTAGCGACGAAAATTTTGCTTCCCTGCGCAATGCCGAGGAAACCAGCGCCAATAACTTTGATCAGTTCAATGCGTTAGCATCCTATTTAGGACGCCTCAATTATAACTATGCTGACCGCTATCTATTTACCGCGACTATACGGCGCGATGCATCATCGCGATTCCGTCCCCAAAACAGGGTGGGATATTTCCCATCTTTTGCAGCTGGATGGCGACTAAGCAATGAAAATTTCTTTCCCGATACCCAAGGCGTGATTTCGGATTTAAAATTACGCGCGAGCTGGGGGAAATTGGGGAATGAGAATATCGGGAATTACCTTTATCAAGCGGTGATTAACCCTTCGGTTGTCTATACCTTTGATGGGCAGCGGGTATTAGGGGGGATACAAACCAGCGTGGTCTCTGAAGATCTGAAGTGGGAAGATCGCATTACCAGTAATATCGGTTTAGACGCCCAACTTTTTAACCGCAAGTTTGACCTCTCAGCCGAGTATTACGTGAGTGAAAGTAGAGACATCTTGGTACCGATACCGATTCCCTTGTCGGTGGGCTCCATTAACGCAGCGCCGATCGTCAATGGCGGAACCTTGCGCAATAACGGCGTGGAGTTGTCTGCCGTCTATCACAAGACCGGCGGGGATTTTACCTTCGATATCGGGGCTAACTTTACCACCGTCAGGAATCGGGTGCTGAGTCTAGGGGAAAATATACAGCAACGGCTCGACGGACATTTCCGCACGGAAGTGGGAAAAGAGGTCGGACGCCATTACGGATTCAAAACGGCAGGCATTTTCAAAACCCAAGAGGAAGTAGACAGCCATCCGCGTCAGTTTGATGGGGCAGGCATCGGGGATATTATTTATCAGGATATCAATGGGGACGGTCTAATCAACGATGAAGACCGGACGGATTTAGGCAGCGGCTTACCGAAGTATCAATATGGCTTCCATTTCACGGCCGCGTATCACAATTTTGATTTTACGCTTTTTGCATCGGGAATGGGGAAGTACTTGATCAATAGTCGTCTTTATCGCGATATGATGCATACTGGTGGCGATGCCAACTATCACCAAGATATGTTAGATCGCTACACGTCAGTCAATACGGATACCGACATTCCTCGTCTGCATTGGGAAGATCCAAATCGCAACTGGGAGAACTCCGACCGGAAAGGCTGGCTGCAGGACGGGAGCTATTTACGGATTAATACCCTTTCGTTGGGATATACGCTGCCGGCACAACGTTTCACGTTTTTATCGAAGGCTAGGGTATACCTCACGGCGCAGAATTTATATACTTTTCAAAAGTATAAATCCTATAACCCGGATTATACCTATGGCGTCTTTACGCCGGGATTGGACGGCGGATCCTATCCGAAGCCAAGAACCATTATGGTAGGTGTGCAGCTCGGATTTTAACCAAGGATTCATTTTAATCATTTTGTGAATATGAAAAAGATTTTAGTGGTTTTTGCAGCGGCCATGTCGCTCATAGCCTGTGATGATAAATTAGATTTATATAACCCGAACTATCCCACTACCGAGACCTTTTGGGAAACCGCGGCACATGCCGACGCCGGCGTGATCGCCACGTATAACGCCTTAGCTTTAGAGGGCACCTATACGCGGTCGTTTCCGGGGCTCAGCGATAGTCGTGGCGATGATGTGCAGGGGAATAGCCCTTGGGGCGACTTAGTTTTGGTCGGACGTTTTACGATCCCGAGCAATTCGGATCCCGTGATGTGGATTTGGCGCGATCATTATCTCGTCGCCACGCGGGCCAATCAAGTATTGAAGTATGTGCCCGAGATTCCGGACGAACAGTTTGCCGAAGGACATAAGAACCGGGTGTTGGGGCAAGCTTATTTCTTACGGGCATTTGCCTACTTTAGCCTGATCAATACCTATCAGCGGATACCGTTAATTACGGAGCCTCCGGTAGGAAAGGAAGCCTATTATCCGGAGACGGCCACCCCAGAAGCCGTATGGGAGCAGATCATAGCCGACTTGCAACAAGCAGAAAGTTTATTGCCGATATCCTATGCAGAGGTCAGTGGCCCAGATGCCGGACAGAAAGGACGGGTAACCAAAGGTGCAGCTGCCGGTTTGCTGGGGAAGGTCTATTTGTACACCAAACGGTATAATGAAGCCTTAGTACAGTTGGAAAAGTTTGTAAAGCCGGGCGGAGATTTACATGGGGTGTATAGCCTGATGCCAGATTTCCGTTCGAATTTCAATACTATCCATGAGAACAATGCAGAGAGTTTATTTGAGATACAGTTTTCGGCCGAAGGAGGAACCGACGGAAACTGGACGGGAGAGCCTAATGCAAACTGGAGACAGTTCACCGGTTTGGCCGTTACTTATGCGCCACCGGGCGACGGTTTCGGGGGGTACAAAGACTATGAACCTTCCCCCGGACTGTATCGGGCGTTTAAGCAGGAAAAAACGGTAGATGGCAAAAGTGATCCTCGCCTTTTGGTAACCATTACCTCGTACGAGCCAGACGATAATTCGACGGAAGTGTACGGACGGGAGTGGCCTTATGCATCCCAAACCGTACGTTACATCCGGAAATGGACACACGATGGCTTGGGTATTTTGGATGATGCGCCGGAAACCTTTGAAACCGGTGGAACCAATTATCGGATACTGCGGTATGCAGATATCCTGTTGATGTATGCAGAGGTACTAAACGAACTGGATCGTACGGTTGAAGCTTACCCTTTTATACAACAGGTTCGCGAGCGCGCCAAACTACCCGATTTGGCTGTTACGAAGCCGGGGCTCAGCAAAAGTGGGATGCGAGACCAAATAGCGCACGAACGGATGTTGGAATTTGCTATCGAAGGGCAGCGTATCCACGATATTATCCGTTGGGGCTGGTTGTACGATGCCGATAAATTAGCTGCGCTAAAAGAAAGAGATAGCGATTTTGATAGTTGGAGGCCGGGCAAAGAATATCTGCCTATCCCATTCAGTGAGTTAAATAACAATAGGAAGCTGTCACCCAACGATGCAAATTGATAAAGGAATAAGCGATGAAAAGAATAATATTGTATTGTACAGCGGCCTGGCTGCTGTTACAAGTGGCTGCCTGTAGCAAAGATACCTTTACCAGCCAGCCATTAACAGAGGTCGATCCTGGTATTTTTGAACCAAAACCGTTTGATGTCCGGAATATCACCGATACCTACGGACATCTCCAAAGTTATGCCTTTACCGGACAATGGGGGCCCTATAACCTCCACGACCCCTCCATTATCCAAGACGGCGAATGGTATTACTGCTTTAGTACGGATGTCGCCTACGGACAAGCCATTCGCCCAGGTATTATGGTACGCCGTTCGCGGGATTTGGTCGAATGGGAATTCCGGGGCTGGGCATACGATGGATTGCCCCAGCAGGCCGTAGATTATATAAAAAGCCAAAGTCAGGATCATACACCTAACGAGGGGATTTGGGCACCTTATATTATGAAGGTGGGAAATGAGTACCGCCTGTATTATTCCTTGGCTTCCGACGGTTTCCGCGTGAGCGCTATCGGGTTGCTGACATCGGCCTCGCTGGATGGCCCTTGGGAAGAAAAAGGCCTGGCGGTTACCTCCAAGACAGCCGGCCTGGGCACGAATGCGATCGATCCCAGTGTCGTGGTAACGCCGGCGGGCGAACACTACATGTATTACGGTTCCGCATGGGACGGTTTATATGTGGTCAAGTTAGACCCCGCTACCGGCTTGGCGGCGGCAACGGGTGATCAAGGACACCTTATTGTACGTCGGGGAATGACCAATGGCGTATATAACGGCAATCTGGAAGCACCGGAAATTGTGTATCACGAAGAGCAGAAGAAGTATTACCTGTTCGTTTCGTACGATTGGATCGATACCAAATACAATGTCCGTGTCTTCCGGTCAGATAGCCCCGAAGGGCCATTTGTCGATTGGAACGGTGAGTTAGCTACAGCGGCATCGGATCATGCCGACCAGCTAGTGTTAGGGCCTTATGCCTTCAAGGGCCATGCGGGTTGGCAAGGTATAGCCCATTGCTCGGTTTTTCAAGATGGTCAAGGCCAATATTTTATGGCCACACAGGGGCGGCCGGCGGTCGATCGGTTTTATATGGTGATGCACGTCCGAAAGATGTTCTGGGCGGACAATGGCTGGCCGATGGTCAGTCCGCAGCGCTATGCCAATGTGGAACAAACGCCGATAACTAAGGAAGAGATTATCGGAGAATACGAGCAGGTGATACACGGCTATGTACGCGTACCGGGCTATGCGGAGGAACAGACGGATCCCCATATCAACAAGGCGGTGGATGCGAATCCGATGCTGCATGCCGATGGCACGATATTCGGAGACACGAACAATACCTGGCGTTATGTGCCGGAAACCGCTAGTTTGGAATTGCGTTGGGCTGGGGGGCTGTTCGTGGACAGCTTTAAAGTGTCCCGCGAACGGGACTGGGAAAAAGGGAAGGAGTCAACCATCGTGATGACGGGTTACAACGGCGGTGGATTGGCGATATGGCTGAAAAAAATAAATTAATTTATAAACGAGCAAATGAGAAAAGCATCTATTTTATTCGTATGGTGGTTCATTGGGATGATGACGGTACAAGCGCAACTCGTCCGGACGGCGGATATGGTCGTCCACGACCCGGTATTGATGGAAGAAAAAGGCGTTTATTATTTATTTAGCACCGGGCATGGCATTTCCGTCTGGTCGTCTACCGATATGGAACATTGGAAACAGGAAGCACCGGTCTTTGACCAAGCACCGCAATGGGCGGTCGATACGATTCCGAATTTCAAAGGCCATATATGGGCGCCGGATATATATTATCATGAAGGCACATATTACCTCTACTATTCGGTGTCTGCTTTCGGCAAGAATACCTCCGCTATTGGCGTAGCGACTAATCGCACCTTAGATCCCTCTTCATCGGAATTTGGTTGGGTAGACCATGGGCGCGTGATCCAATCGTATCCGGATGTTACCAACTGGAATGCCATTGATGCCAATATTATCGAGGATGATCATGGCAATGCCTATTTGTCTTTTGGTTCGTTCTGGGATGGACTGAAATTGATTCGCTTGCAGGACGATCGGCTATCGGTTGCGGAAGACATTGCGACCATGCCGACCATCGCTAGCCGGAAAAAAAATTCCGACGACCCCAACCCTCCGGCGATCGACGATAATCCGGTGGATGCAGGCGGAAACGCGATCGAAGCCCCATTTATTTTTAAAAAAGGAGATTATTATTATTTGTTCGCTTCGATTGATTACTGTTGCAAAGGTATCCGTAGTACCTACAAGATGATTGTAGGGCGTGCGAAGACCGTGGAAGGGCCTTATTTGGATGAAACCGGAAGAGATATGGCGCAAGGAGGCGGCAAGATTCTACTTGCGGGAGACCAGCGTTGGCATGGTGTGGGGCATAATGCCGTGGTGACGATAGGAGGGGAGGATTATTTAATTTTTCACGGCTATGATGCGGAAGACGGCGGAAAGCCTAAGCTTCGTATCGAACGACTGGACTGGGGGCCGGAAGGTTGGCCAGAGGTCAAGCACTAAACAAAAAAGGGTCGATCCACGTGGATCGACCCTTTTTTGTTTTAGTGTTAAGCTTATTTATTTAGAGGATATTGTTTAAATATGCCCTTTACAATTTCTGGCAGTTTATTAATAGTCTTTTCAGGTGATTTAACTTCCGATGACCCTCTTGCTTGCCACACCACACTATTGGTACGTCTATCTACAGCCTCTATAATGAGGTGAGCATAACGGTATTTCTCATGACCTACAGGGTAGCTATAACCACCGTAGCCCATTCCCCAGCCCCAGCCCATACCCCACGGGCCCCAGCCGCCCCATCCATACGATGGGCTGTATACCATTCGGCTTTTGTTATTCACAATGGTGATATAGCGAAAAAGAATATCCGGGTTTTCATTCCCATATTGCATACCCAGCGCCGCTAATTCTTGGTTGGCAGCATGCAGAATATTACTTTTAGCGATATCATTATTTAGATAGTTCTTAGATAACGAATCCACCGGCGGAAGCCAGCTATACGTCCGGTATTGACTAAAATCTTGTTGCTGCACCCGAGTGGTGTTATACTGCACCGATGCACACGAAGCGAGAATCGCGACAACACCCAATAGGAATATATATTTTACCGTCTTCATAATTTCTTTATTTTGTATGTATTAGACAAAGGAGGTTTGCAAAGGTTTAAAGGATTTTATGTTCTTTTTTTCCTCAAAAAAGAACCAAAAAAATCGTCGCTTTGGATATTTTACATTAGGGATGGTACTAAGAATGAGTGTCTACATATGTAAAACATCCACATGCGACATGAACGGTTAAAGAGGGGCAATACAATGGCATGATCCTCATCCTTAAGATCCAAAGCGTCGACATTTTATGAATATGTGCTTATTTTGGTGTTATTCATAAGTATTTATTATCAATGGTATCCATGAGCTTACCTCATTCGGTTTCTATATTCACTGCATATTAAGCCATAGGAACCGTAGTCTATTTAAATTCCGGCACGATGCTATTCGCGATCCTTTCCCCCATAGTAAATGCCCAGATAAGGTTTTAGCAATGCTGTTAATTCCGGCACGGATGCCCCTGCAATATCCCCCCCCTTAACATTCAAATGTCGCATATTCACTGCATATTAAGCCATAGGAACCGTAGTCTATTTAAATTCCGGCACGGATGCCCCTGCAATATCCCCCCCCTTAACATTCAAATGTCGCATAGGAAACTTTGCATCTGTACAAATTTGCTTTTGCACATACCCACTATGCAAAGATTTCCAAGCGACGAGGTTTTGGTTCTTTTCACGGGGAAAAGAACACCAAAGGCATTATCCGCCCACTACCAAAAGCTTTGGGGCTTACCCGCAGGGTAGGAGGTGCTTGGAAACGTTTGAATTCCGCTCGGTTTAATAAGTGTGCGATACGTTTTACAACGGCTTCCTCAAATCCCGCTTGGATCACTTCGGAAGCTGATTTTTCCAGTTCGATAAGTTGATACAGCACACTGTCTAAGATATCATAGGGTGGTAAAGAATCGGAATCTTTCTGATCCGGACGTAATTCGGCAGAAGGCGGTTTTACGATGGTATTCACCGGTATAATTTCGCGTTCCCGGTTAATATGGCCGGCCAAGGCATACGCTTGGGTTTTGTAAACATCGCCAATAACGCTGAGTGAACCCGCCATGTCACCGTATAGCGTTCCGTATCCTACCGCGGCTTCGCTCTTATTGGAAGTGTTTAACAGGATATGCCCAAATTTATTTGAAAGCGCCATGAGGATCGTTCCCCGCACACGGGCCTGTATATTTTCTTCCGTGAGATCGGGAGCGCGATCCTTAAAGGGTTCCGCTAACGTTTGTTCAAAAGCTGCCGCGACGTCCTTGATCGGGATAACTTGGTAAGAACAGCCCGTGTTATTCACTAAATCCATGGCGTCCTTGAGGGAATGGTCACTGGAATAGACAGATGGCATCAGGACGGCAAGTACATTTTCTGCACCGAGCGCTTCACAGGCTAATGCCGCTACAACGGCCGAATCTAATCCGCCCGATAGGCCGAGGACCGCTTTTTTGAAACCAGACTTTTGAAAATAATCCCGGATCCCTAACAGCAGCGCTTCGTGTATTAGCGCTATTTCCGAAGGCTTTTCTTCCGGCTGTGCCGCTGTGGCTGAAGCGGTATGGATATCCAATAGGGTATAATCTTCCTCAAAACGCTTCAGTTCGGATAAGATATTCCCGTTTCTGTCCAGGGCCAAAGAACGCCCGTCAAAGATAATATCGGCATGGGCGCCAACCTGGTTAACATACACCAGTGGACAGCCGGCTTTAATGACATTCCGTTTTAAGACATTGATGCGGTTTTCGAAGTGGGTATACGAAAAAGGGGATGCCGCAATATTGATAATGAGCGACGGGTTTTCCTTCCGCAACTCCGCCATGAAGTCGCCTACATAGGAGTTCGATACTTCATCATCCCACAAATCCTCGCAGACGGTTAGTGCGATTTTCTCGCCGCCGATTTCAATACAAGATGCAGAACGGTTAGGCTCAAAGTAACGGTATTCATCAAATACGTCGTAATCCGGTAATAAACTTTTCTTGCAGATGTGCTGAATTTTTCCGTCTGCCAGTACCACGGCTGCGTTGTAAAGTGGTTTTCCCTCCGGATCGGTGTTCGGCACCGGCGCGCCGATGATGCAATGAATACCTTGGCAGGCTTGAGCAATTTCCTGTAGGCTATCCCTGCACTGTTGAATAAATTGCGTATTTCGTAACAGATCCTTAGCCGGATACCCGCCTATAGCTAGTTCAGCGAAAACAATTAAATCAGCACCTGCTGTTTTGGCGCGTTGGATATGATGGATGATTTTTTTGTTGTTGGCGGCAAAATTCCCGATGTGGTAATTGAGTTGAGCAAGGGCTATTTTCATTATGCATGGATTTGTTGGAAGTAAAAATAATAAAACCCTTGGATACCTGAAATGTTTGGCGGACTTTGTTTATTTCACGGTCAAAACAAAAGCCCGCGATTGGAATCAACGGGCTTTTGTTTCGTATAGCGATTAAACTATTTTGTATCCTTTATATCGACAACTTCAATCTTGAAATGAAGTGGCGAATCCGCGGGAATAGTGATATTCCCATCTTTGTCTTTTCGGGTGCTACGGTCATAACAATAAGGTGATGGGGCGACGAATTCGATAATCGCGCCTTTCTGCAATCCCTTTTCGGTAAGCCCACCAATTTTATAGTCTTCTCCGTTTAGACGGATTTCTTTAGGATAAAAAGCGATATCCCAAGCCGGAATGACGCTGCCCAGTGGGAAAGAACGGGTATTATCTTCCGGATCATCGGGAGAGGTTTGATCAAAGGTATCTCCGTTTAACAATTTACCGGTATATTTTACTTCTACGGTAGGCCGCGAAAGAGACAAGCCACCAGTAGCGCCCGGAACCAACCAACGGGTATAAGATCCTACCGTGCCAGACGTGTGCACCTTGAACCAAATACCGGTGGAGTCGTCTAACACTGCGCCGGGTATATGTTCTTCGGCAAAAGCTTTGAGTACCGGTGCCTGTTCTTTTAATAAGGCTTCTATCCGGGCATTATTAATGGAATCTAGACGACGTTGTTCGTCTCGCCAATCTTGGTTGTCGTCGGATTTGCTACAAGATGTGACGCCAACCATTACCAGTGCAAAGAAAAAAAGAAGTTTTAATAGGTTATTCATTGTTTTGATTAAAAAAAGAGCGTGTCTACTGTCGGACACGCCCTCTGAATGTGTTATTTGTGATTGTTTTATTATTCGATTTCTAATACTTCAAATTCGTAGACTAAGGGAGAATTGGCTGGGATATCTCCTACTTTATTTGAGCCAAATGCCCAGATTGAAGGAGCTACTACACGTATTTTACTACCTTTTTTTAAACCTTTGGCAGTAAGACCTCCTACCGGATAATCTTCTCCATTACTTCGAATCGTTTTAGGGAAGAAGGAGGAAAACCAAACTTGATTGTATATGGTAGTGTTATTAGCCAATGTCGCAAAATCGAAATCGCCGGCATCTTCAGACTGAACTTCTGTTCCATTTAATAAAGACGCTGTATAAGTTAATTTTACCTTTGGCGCTTTATAGCCTTGTCCAGAAAATTCGTATGTATAAGCCTCATCATCCTCTTCTGTCGGAGTCTCTAAGACTTCAAACCAAAAACCTCTTTTAGGTGATTTTCCTATCAGTGTCAAAGGATATTCCGTATCATCTTCTTGCCACCCTTCCGAGGGGTTTGCGGCTAAATATGCCTCAATTTTGAGCTCGTCTGAAGCTAATGAAGCCGCGATGGCTTCTTCTTGCTGGCGTTGTGCAGCTTCTCTGTCTGCACTGTCATCTTTCATACAAGAAGTGAACGCGATGGCTGTTACTGCTAATACTAATAGTGGTTTAAATAGAGTTTTCATTTGATTATTTTTCTTTTTGTCTTTTCTAAAGGATAGAACGCAGGTCTATTCGTTAATGCTACAGCAAAAGTAAGAAAATTATACAAAGCGCATTCATTTGTGGCATTACCATTTTTTGTTAAATCAACAGCACTTTTTTGTGTGCAGCCTAGATGTTTTGTTGGGCAATAACCTTTCTATTTCCGGAATATAATGCGGTTTGTAAGCCATTTCTTACATCTGTTAAGCCAAAACAATGTTTTTGTGGGTAGCCCGAATGTTTTGTTCTGCAATAAGGTTTCTATTTCGGGCATATAACCTTGTTTGTATATCATTACGATTATTTGTTAAACCAAAAAGACCTTTTTGTGGGGAAAAACGAAGTTTTTTTAGTTGAAAAAGTAAATATGCCAAACTTTTAAAAACGGGGTTTCTGAGTTATAAACGCATAAAACCATAGCGTTTTTGTGAGTAGGGGGTCAAATTGCGCCAAAATTTTCCGAAAAAGTGAAAAATTTTGGCACGATTTGACCCCCTGTTTCCTATAGTGCCCTCTTATATTTGCCCCTGTTGATCGATATAGACATTATTTTTTTAATCGTTAAAAACATTCATCATGGCAAAAACAACATTAAAAACCGGCGCTCCGGGCAACAGCGAAGCAGCGTATGTAAAGTTCGTCGAGAACATCATGGTTAAATTAACGGATAACATCGCTTTATTCCCGGGTGTCGCATCTGATCGGGATGCTTTGGGATATGCGCTGACGGTATTCAAGCGTGCACAGGCGAATGCCGCATACCGGGACAAGCGCTTGGTTGTCATCAAAAATCAGGCGTATGCGGCATTGAAGGCTGCGGTATACCGTTTGTCATTGTATGTAGAACGGCGGGCAGACGGGGATGAGGCAATGATCTTAGCGGCAGGTTTTATACCTTCCAAAAGAGGCGCGCATGTATTGGAACCCGCTCCTAAACCGAAAACCTTTTTCGTAAAGGTCAATGCGCATGTTGGGGGTGTTGCCGAACTCAAAGTGAACAGCTGGAGGCGGGTGCTTGCTTATCAATTTGAATACCGAAAGAAAAACGGCGATAGCCATTGGAAGAAGGTAATGAGCTCGAAATCCAAAGTAACGATAACCGCGCTAGAGCGGATACAGGAGTACGAGTTTCGTGTCGCCTATATTGGCCGAAATCCGCAGATAACCTATAGTGATGTTGTCAGCTCATACGTATTTTAGTCGCTATTTTTTTTATAGGAACAAAACCGTTATCTTTAAACAGTAATCAGCAATTTGCCGTTGTCGATAGGCTTTTTATCGTGCTGCGGTGTTTTGGAAAGCCGTTCCCGATACGGTCAGGGGGCGTGCTTATCAACCATTATAAATTATAATAAAATGAAAACCGTAAGACACATCCTCCAGCAAAAGGGTGCGGCGGTGTACGCTGTAAACCAAAGTACCTCTGTTTTTGACGCATTACAGTTGATGATGGAAAAAAACATCAGTGCCTTATTGATTATGGAACAGGAAGCCTTAGTGGGAATCTTCACCGAACGGGATTATGCCCGGAAAATTATCCTGCATGGAAAATCATCCCGAGAAACGCCTGTTCAACTTGTCATGACCCCCGATCCGCGCACGATTACCAGCGATGAGAAGGTGGAATATTGCATGGAATTGATGACCAATAAGCATGTGCGGCATTTACCGGTCGTTGAAAATGGTAGAGTACTTGGAATGATTTCTATCGGAGACCTCGTGAAACATATCATCGAAGATCAAAAGCAAACCATTGACCAACTGCAGAACTATATTAGCAGTTAGGGTTGCAGGCCGGCGATAGCGTCTAGTAGTTTCTTCAATTGTGTTGCGGTTAACACACCGCCGTGCCGAAATAATACCTGATACTGCTGGTCTAATAATACCCAAGTCGGGAAAGCGAGTGTGCCGGGGCCGTTCAATGCTCGTGCAAGTTCGTGCGTTCCGGTATTTTTGCCCGTGGGCCGGAAGGAATATGGCTGGCCCTGAAACGAAATATCGGCTTTACTTTCTGCATCGAAGGTGATGAAATAGAATAGGTCTCCGCGTTCGGCGAAATCGGGGTTTTTCTGGAGTTGGTGTTGCTGCATTTGGCAGTATGTACACCAGGCCGTAGATAGCAGGATCAATATAGGTTTCGCCTGTTGCTCCATAAGGCTGTCTACCTCGGTGATCTTCACCGCCCGAGGCTGTGCATGACCATACCAAGGGGACAGCCCTATGAGAACAAGCCACACGATATAGCTTTTATTTAATCCTGTGATCTTCATGGAGTTTTATCTTCCTATGTTATACCGAACGCCTAGAAATCCTCGAATTCCTTGGTTAGGTCCGTAGACATAACTCGGGTCGAAGGGTAGGAGATTCGGATCATCAATTCTTTCAAATGGATCATGGGCACGGGAAATGATAAACGGAATCCCTTTAGTGGGCGTCCAGTTTAGTAAATTCTTGACCCCACCGAAAATCTCGAGTCCGTTAGCGAAGTGTTTCGTAGCCTGTATATTCTGGATGCTCCATGCTTTGGACTCGTCCGGTCTAGGATCGTTATCGCCTAATACCGGTAAACGCATCGGCCCTATCATATTGCCGGTATAATCAAAGCTCAGGCCTAGGCGGTGCCAGTTATAGCCGATCGACCAAGTTCCCATATACTTTTCCGTCAGCATCTGCCATTCGCGTTTTCCTTGTGCTTCACTATACACATCCATGATTGTTCCGCCGACCATCGCTTTGAGACCACTGGGATGTGCCCAATCTAGATTGAGGGAAATACCTTTTGACACCGCATGTCCATCTAAATTGGAGTAGATGATCTTATGGATGTCGGTATCATAGTCAGGAATAATCTTGTTGGTGAAATAGGTGTAAAAGGTACTCGCATCGATACCGAATATAGCACCGTTATCCGCGTAAAACTTCTTGACGTAATTGATATTAGCGTTCCACGAAGTTTCGGGTTTTAGGTCGCCTATAAACACGACATCTCGTGCACCGGTCAATGCTGCATGATCTTCGGTGAAGACGTTTGCTACCCGATATCCATTTCCGACACCGATCCGTAAGACATGGGTTTTGTCTTTCGAATTCCATTTGTAATTTAAGCGGGGTGATAAGATACTGCCGTGGATGGAGTTGTAATCGTACCGTGCCCCAAGCAATAGTTTATGTTGCGGATGTAAGGTGATTTCATCTTGCACGAACAGACCCGGTAAATGTGTATGGGATACGTTGGCTGTTGCGGGTGTATTATCATCGTAATAGGTGTACCGATAAGCGAGTCCCGTTAACAAATCGTGATTTTTAATTTGTTTGTGCCAGGTCAATTGGCCAAATAGAATTTTCTGGTCTGCCGTGTATTTGGTGTCGCCATAGACACTGTTTTGATCGTGGCCGTTGGCACTGAAGGAGAACGAAAGGTCCTCGCTTCCCGGTAAATCGTACACACCCATGAGTTCCCAGCGTTTGGTGTAGATACTTTCGCCATATACTTCGTCTCCACCACGGTATTGGCGGTTCCAGTCCATTTCTCCGCCCCAGCGATCTTCATAGATATACCGTCCGGCCAACGAAGCTGTTTTGTTATCCTTACGTGCGAAATTCCATTTATTAAAGATGGATATGCGGTCCTGCAGCGTTACGTCGGTAAAGTTATCGCCGTTTTTATCTAAGGGGTTCGCGTAATTGAAGTAATTTACGCCAAGTAATGATTGGGCAGATCCCACCTTAAATTTTCCGCCGAGATCCAAGCTGTATTCCTGCCAGGTTGTCCCGAAGGTTTCGAGGCTAAATAGGGGAGCGTTTTCAGGCGTTTTGGTGATGATGTTTATCAGCCCACCTACGGCCTCGCTACCGTATAAGGTAGAAGCCGGGCCTTTGACGATTTCTACCCGTTCAATCAATGCTTGCGGAATGCCGTTTAATCCGTATACGGTGGATAGGCCCGAAACAATAGGCATGCCGTCGATCAATACCATGGTGTAGGGGCCTTCCAGGCCATTGATATGGATGTCGCCGGTGTTACAAACGCTACAGTTGACTTGAGGCCGTACCCCGTTTACATGCTGGAGCGATTCGAAAATGGTGGGGGTGGGGTTCGCTCGGAAAAACTTGGCTGAGTATACCTCAACGGGAATGGGACTATCTAGTTTCGAGACTTCCCGCAGGGTTCCCGATACCACGACCTCATCCAGGTTGCGGTTATCTTTCTGGAGGGTGATCGCTAGCGGGGAAAGGGTAGCGGCGGTATGGATGTCCTGTTTGTGCGGTAGGTAGCCTACTGCGCGCACCACTAGAGTGGCTTTGCCGGCAGGAATGCCTTCCAGCTCGAAGTGTCCGTTTTCGTCGGTTGTGGTGCCTGTCGTGAATCCTTCTAGTAGTACACTAGCCGCGAAAATAGGTTGATTGTCAGCATCGGTGATTTGTCCGTGTATTTTTGTTTGGGCAAAAAGTGCCAGTGGGAATATATAGAATAAGGCTATTAGGGAAAGCCTGTAATTGTATCTTTTTGTCATGCAATAATTCATATGAAGCTCAAAGCCTTAACCCCATCATGATTCAGCGTTTTTGTCATGTAACGACATTACGGTTGGATGGATGCTACACGAATGAGCAATCAAGGTATGCTGGCGTGAAAACATCACAACTTCCTGCAGACCTTATTACGTAATAATAAATGTGTTCTGTTAAGTTTCCGACAGTGAAGCGGAACGTGGAGATTAGGATGAAAAAGAAGCGGGAGGTCCCCGTAAATCGTAAGGGAAGAATAAGCGGGTCAGCTTATTCTCGGTGGCTTCTGCATAGTGTATGCAAAGGGGAATAGGCGCAACGGAGAATTCGAAAGCCTGGAAATCACTAGCCACGAACACACCTGCAAATACAACATTCAGAAACTGAATTTCATCGTCCGAATGGTGATGTTGGGGTTCGCCTTTCTGCGTAAAGTCATATGGGTGAATGTGGGTAACGATTTCGCCCGTCGAGGTGACTTCCTTGTGCATAAATACCACACCACTGGTGATGATAGCCACCATCCAAACGCTCAGTAACCAAGCGGTGAGATTGCGGTATGTGGAACTTAGTATATGCATCAAGTAATAGGGTGCAGGGCACCGTAAAATTACGAAAAGATAAGTGAACTAGAGTGTTAATTTATTGTTATGATCGGGGAAAAGTAGACTGGGCTTGTGTATTCTAGCTTCTTCGGGCGTCATACTAGCGTAGGAGATGATGATGATAATATCGCCCACTTGTACTAACCGAGCGGCCGCGCCATTCAGACAAATTGTACCCGTTCCGCGTTCGCCGGGAATAACATACGTCTCTAACCGAGCCCCGTTGTTGTTGTTTACAATCTGCACTTTTTCGTTTGCAACAATATTTGCTGCATCCATCAAATCTTCATCAATCGTGATACTCCCGACGTAGTTCAGTTCCGCTTGTGTTACCCGGACCCGATGAATCTTTGATTTCATTACTTCAATCAACATACTGCAAAATTACCTAAAATCTTTCTTTAATTTCTTTTTCCTTGACGAAAAAGAAACAAAAAGTCAAGACTTACATTGTTTCGCTACCTTTACTAGCCTATTCCTAAATCTTTTTTAAGTCTCTTTTTCTTGATAAAAAGAGAGAAAAATCAAGGCTGTATATTGTTTTGCTATTTTTCTTCGTCTATTCCTAAACAGCATATAACTCGCTACGCTCAAACATTATGCTGTTTTAACGGAATATCCTGCTGAAAAATGACAGCAAAACAATATAAGGCCGCTCTAGCCCGCGTTCCGCGTGCGTGGGTGTCTACATTCGTGTTATTCTTATTATTTAATATAGTAGATACTTTCGAAACCGAAAGAACCCTATTCTATCATCATTATAAAGAGTAACTAACACGCTATACAGTTGCACTCTCCCTTATTAACACTAAATGTCGCATCCGGATGTTTGAAGTATGTAGAAATTCATCCTTTGTACTATCCATTATTTCAAACATCCGAAGCGACGATTTTTTGCATTCTTTTTTCTAAAAAAAGAATAAACCTAATCCAGTATCATATTATCAATCAACCGTACCCCTTCTACCCAGGCGACCAGTAGAGCGACATGTTTTTTCGAGGAATCGATGTGATCAACTTCTTGTAACGAGCGGGTCTCGCAAATCGCTAGGTATTCCAGCTCGATTTCGCCTTCTTGTTCCAGGATAGCTAATGCTTCTTCGCGGAGTGTATGCAAATCTTCTGTTTTGAAATGCTGCTGTATATGGTCTAAAACCCGATATAATGCCAACGATTTTTGTTTTCCGGCTTCCGAAAGGCGCATATTGCGTGAACTCAACGCGAGTCCCTCCGCGCTGCGGACGGTCGGGGCGATATGTAGGCTAACAGACAGATTTTTTAAATCAATGAGGCGCTGAATTACCATCACCTGTTGAAAATCCTTTTGTCCAAAGCAGGCCACGTCCGGTTCCACCAACTGGAATAATTTGTATACGATCTGCGTAACGCCTTGAAAATGGCCCGGTCTTTTTTCGCCTTCCCATACTTGTTCCAGCTTTCCCAAATCCAAGTGCCAAGGTTGGTCGGTGGAGGGATACATTTCGTCTACCGTGGGGAGAAAAACGATATCACAACCTACTTCCTGCAATAAACGTAAGTCGTTTTCTTCGGGGCGGGGATATTTTTCGAGATCCTGGGGATCATTAAATTGGGTCGGGTTTACAAAAATGCTGCAAACGACGACATCCGCAATTTTTTGAGCTTCTTTAATAAGCGAAAGATGCCCCTCGTGAAGGGCCCCCATCGTGGGCACAAGTGCGATACGCAACTTGGCTTTACGTGCCCCGTCGAGATACGATTGAAGGGCTTGTTTTGTTTTAGAGATGTTCACGATAAAACATTGAAATAAGGGCGCAAATTTGCAGAATTAAATCCGTAATATAAAGGTGTGAAACTTAATGAATTGTAAAATTCATAAAATAATCGTATCTTTGTAGACCGATTTTACTGTTCGATAAATAAAAATAAAGAATTGGAGATGGCAAAAACGAAAATATTGTTTGTAACCCATGAAATGTCGCCTTTCCTTGAAATAAGTAAAATTTCTGAAATAACACGCCAGTTACCACAAGCTATGCAGGAGAAAGGATTTGAAATTCGGATCCTAATGCCACGTTTTGGTAATATCAATGAGCGCAGAAATCGTCTTCATGAAGTGATAAGGTTGTCGGGAATGAACATTGTGGTGGATAATAATGACAATCCATTGATTATTAAGGTTGCTTCATTGCCTGCAGCTCGCATGCAGGTCTATTTTTTAGATAATGAAGAGTATTTTCAACGGAAAAAGGTTTTTCGTGATGAAAAAGGGGTGTTTTTTGCAGACAATAACGAGCGGTCGTTGTTTTTCTGTAAAGGCGTCTTAGAAACCGTTAAAAAGTTAGGATGGTCACCGGATGTGGTACATTGCCATGGCTGGTTTTCGGCAATGGTGCCAGCTTATTTGAAAACGGCCTATAAAGATGACCCAACATTTAAGGATGCTAAAGTAATGTATTCATTGTATGCAGACGAAGATTTCGATGCGGTGGGTGCAAAATATGCGACGATGGCTGCGCAGGTGGATATGGCGGAGGAAGATGCAGCTCGGTATGGTGATGGTTCATATGTAGACTTGTATAAAGGAGCGTTATCTTATTCGGATATTGCGGTGCTAGCGGATGAGGATATTCATCCCGACCTTAAAGTTTACATAGCAGAGAGCGGAATCCGTACGTTCACACCAGAAGGTGCTGATGATTATGAGGGTTTTGCAGAAGTGTTTGAAGAGTTTTCAACGGTAGATATCGAAGAGACCGCATAGACTTATGCGACGTCATAGAAGAAAGGCACGACATTCGTCGTGCCTTTTTTTGTTTGCTATCAAGTTTTTTTCTATTTTAGGCAAGCTAACTGCTGCAGGGATGTATGTAGGAAATCAACTATTATAAACAACATAGCATGGAGAATTTTTCGAGAAGATCATTTTTACAGGCCGTCGGTTTACTCGCCGCAGGATCGGTGGTGTCGTTGCCGGCGAATGCTTTCGGTTTGCGTCGTAAGTTAAGGGTTACCTTGGTGGGCACCGGGATCCGCGGGATATCCTTTTGGGGACGCCGTTTGGTAGAGCAATATCCTGATCAGTTAGAGTTTGTCGGTTTGAGCGACATTAACCCGGGGAGGTTGCAATACGGAAAGGAATTTATGCAGGTAGATTGCCCTACTTTTGTAAATTATAAAGAGATGTTGCAGAAAGTGAAGCCAGACTTGGTCATCGTCTGTACGACAGATGCCGCTCACCACGAGCAGATCATTGATGGATTGGCTGCTGGCTGCGATGTGTTGACGGAAAAGCCGTTAACGATTGACGAAATTAAGGCGCAGGCTATTCTGGATGCGGAACGTAAATCCAATAAAAAGCTGATCGTCGGATTTAATTACCGCTGGAGCCCTTACATGACCAAGATCAAGGAATTGATCATGAATGGGGAGATCGGTGAAGTGACGTCGGTGGACTTCAATTGGTACCTCAATACGCACCATGGTGCTTCTTATTTCCGTCGTTGGCATGGGCTTATGAATAAAGGGGGATCATTGTGGATACACAAAGCTACGCACCATTTTGATTTACTCAATTGGTGGCTGGACTCTGAGCCGGAGGAAGTTTTTGCGTATGGCGACCTGGAACATTATGGTAAAAATGGTCCGTTTAGGGGAGAAAGCTGTCGGAGTTGTTCGCACAAAAAAGAATGTGCCTATTACTGGGACATCACGAAGGATAAGCATGCGATGAACCTGTATGTGGCAAACGAAGAACACGATGGTTATATTCGTGACGGCTGTGTGTATCGGAATGAAATTGATATTTACGACAAGATGTCAGCGCAGATAAAATATGCGAATGGCGCGATCGCCAATTACTCATTGACGACCTATTCTCCTTTTGAAGGATGGCGAATCGCGTTCAATGGGCAGAAAGGGCGTATAGAGGCCTGGTTGGATATTCCTTGGATGAAAAATGATACCTTGGACCAGGAAAGTTTGCATGCTGCGGAAATGGACCAGGTGGAAAATGTGGATATCGTACATGAACCGGTTGTGCTCTATAAAAACTGGAATGATTACCAGATTATCCAAGTGGCGAGTGAGCGTGCAGGGCATGGTGGGGGAGACCGTCGTTTGCACGATAAGCTCTTTAAGGGAACAGAGACGCCCGATCCATATGGGCACGCTGCAGGGCTCCGCGACGGGGTAATGTCTATCCTAATCGGTGTTGCTGCTCGTCACAGTATCGAGCAGGGAAGCCCGATTAAGGTAGCGTCGCTGACGGATTTAAAGCCAAAGGCTAAACGTGAGTAGTCGTTACAAGTAGATATAAAATAGAGAAGGTGCCCGTTTTTCGGACACCTTCTCTATTTGTTACTTTATTTCTTTATAATTTAAACCCATATTCTGGAACATAAATGCCCATTTATCGGTTTGTTCGGCGATAACCATGGCGGTCGATTTTCCAGCACCATGGCCCGCTTTTGTATCGATACGGATTAACACCGGATTATCTCCTTGGTGATACTCTTGCAGGCGCGCTGCAAATTTAAAGGAGTGTGCGGGCACAACGCGGTCATCATGATCGGCTGTGGTCACCATAGTCGCCGGATAAGCTGTTCCGGGTTTCAAAGCATGGTAAGGCGAATATGCGTGCAGATAGTCAAACATCTCTTTGTTATCCGCTGCCGTTCCGTAATCAAATGCCCAACCTGCACCAGCGGTAAATTGGTGATAACGCAGCATATCCAAAACCCCTACTGCCGGAAATGCCACTTTGAAAAGTGTTGGGCGTTGGGTCATACTAGCGCCTACTAATAGTCCGCCGTTGGAGCCACCCGCGATCGCTAGTTTTTCAGGAGAAGTGTATTGCTGCTCCACGAGGTACTCGGCTGCTGCAATAAAATCATCAAACACATTTTGCTTATTCATTTTTGTGCCGGCTAGGTGCCAACGCTCCCCGTATTCTCCTCCTCCACGAAGGTTTGCTACGGCATATATGCCTCCCTGCTCCAGAAGAATGATATTACTGGTGGAAAACGAAGGGGTTAAGCTTATATTAAACCCGCCGTAGCCATACAATAAGGTGGGGTTTGTTCCGTCTAGTTGGATGCCTTTTTTATACGTAATGATCATCGGGATCTTCGTTCCATCTTTAGAGGTGTAGAACACCTGTTTAGATTCGTAAGAAGAGGGATCAAAATTAATAGCCGATTCCTTATAGATCTCGGATTTACCTGAGGTGATATCATACCGATAGATTGTAACCGGGTTTACATAATTCGTGAAAGAATAGTATAGGTCTTTATCGGCTAACTTGGCATCAAACCCGCCTGCTGAGCCTACACCTGGTAACTCAATTTCCCTTTCCAACTTCCCGTTACGGTCGTATTGTTTTACTAGTGATGCGGCGTCTTTCAAATAGTTTGCAAAAATTTTACCGCCACCCACGGTAGGTGAGAGTGCTTCTTCGGTTTCTGCAATTAATGTTTGCCAGTTTTCTGGTTGGGGAGTAGCAGCATCCACCGTCACCACCCGGCCATTCGGCGCATCAAGCTCCGTGTAAAGAAACAATTTCGAACCATCGTTATCAATAAGTTCGTGGTTTTTATCCATATTATCTACTACCTTTACAAACTTCGCCTGAGAAAGAGATAGGTCTTTAATGTACAGCTCGTTGCCAGAAGTGGCATTCGCCGCTGTGACGACTAAAAACCGTTCGTCTTCTGTTAGTCCAGCGCCAATGTAACGACGTGGTAAGCTAGGTCCGCCAAATACAAGTTCATCAGCGGTTTGCGGTGTGTTCAACCGGTGAAAATAAAGCTTATGCTGATCTGTCATAGCAGACAATGCGGAACCTGCTTTGGGTTTGTCATAACTGCTGTAGTAGAAACCTTCGTTTCCTTGCCAGGCTAAACCGGAGAACTTAACATCCACCAAGGTGTCCCCGACGATCGACTTATCCGCCGTATTAAGTACCACCACTTTTCTCCAATCGGAGCCACCTTCGGAAATCTGATAAGCGACCAACGAGCCGTCTTTCGAGAAGGATATGCCTGCCAGAGAACTTGTGCCATCCTCCGAAAACTTGTTCGGATCCAGGAAGACCTCTTCTTTTCCATCTTCACCTTTCTTACGCCAGAGTACGTACTGATTTTGAAGTCCATCATTTTTGTAGAAATAGATATAATCTCCTTCTCTGATCGGAGCGCCTTCTTTTTCATAGTTCCATAAACTTTCCAAGCGCTTGTGGATAGCGTCGCGGAATGGAATTTGCGCTAAATAGTCTTGCGTTACTTCGTTTTGAGCAGTCACCCATTGTTTCGTTTCTGCGGATAAATCATCCTCTAACCAACGATAAGGATCTTCTACCGTTGTCCCGAAGTAATCATCTTTCTGATCAATTTTTTCCGTTTTTGGATAGGGCTTTAACACGATGTCATCTTTTGATTGTATACTATTGTCTTGGTTACAGGCTGTTACTCCTAATGCCAATAAAATAATACCTAAATTTTTGTTCATAATCCTTTTTTTAAACCAAGCGCAAGTTAGGATTTTTTGATTAGTTTTGACCCAATGTCAGTAAGAGATAAAATATACTTTGCTTCAGATTTTCATTTGGGTGTCACGTCCAAAACGACTTCTATGGAACGGGAACGGAAGCTAGTCTCTTGGTTAGATCATATTCAGGCCGACGCCAAAGCTCTTTTTTTGGTGGGTGATATTTTCGATTTTTGGTTTGAATATAATACGGTTGTTCCGAAGGGCTTTATCCGCTTTTTAGGTAAATTGGCAACGCTTTCTGATCTCGGGGTGGAGATCACTTTCTTCAAAGGCAATCACGATATGTGGATGTTTGGCTACTTAAAAGAACAGTTAAATGCGCGCATCGTCGACAATGAACTCACGCTCCAACTCGATGGCAAACGGTTTTATATACATCATGGCGATGGGCTTGGTCCCGGCGACCGGAAGTACAAATTTTTGAAAGCTTTCTTCCGGAGTAAGGTTTGTCAGTGGCTTTTTGCCAGGCTACATCCCAATCTCGGTATAGGTATTGCACAAAGATGGTCTCGTCACAGCCGAGCTGCTAGTTTGGGGGAAGAGCGCTTTTTAGGAGAAGAGCGGGAATGGCTTATTCAATACGCCAAAGAGGTTCTTCAAGAGGAGTATTTCGATTATTTCATCTTCGGACATCGCCACCTCCCTTATGCGGTTCAGCTTTCTGAAAAAAGCCATATCGTAAACCTCGGGGAATGGATGCATTCTTGCACTTACGCCGTATGGGACGGCAAACAATTAGCTTTAAAGCAATGGATGCCCTAACTATTATTAGTATAAGAAAAAGCTATGAATTGGATTATTTTAATTATTGGAGGGCTGTTTGAGGTTGCGTTCACCTTCTGTATCGGAAAAGCTAAAGAAAGCGCTGGGACAGAAATGTATCTTTGGTATCTTGGTTTCCTGGTCAGCGTAACGATTAGTATGGGGTTGCTCATCAAAGCGAGCCAAGGTCTTCCGTTAGGTACTGCTTATGCGGTGTGGTCTGGAATCGGGGCGGTTGGTACGGTGTTGTTGGGTGTCTTATTCTTTAAGGAACCGACGGATTTTTGGCGGATGTTTTTTATTTTCACTTTGATCGCTTCTATTATTGGACTCAAGGTGGTTTCTACACACTGATAAAAAAAAATTACGTACTTTTGTGCCTTATAAAAACGAGAATTACCTTCCCGTTACTTAAGAGCAATATGCACTATGTTAGAAAAATTACAAGCTATAAAAGAACGTTGGGAAGAAGTAGAAGCTGAATTAAGCAATCCTGACACCATGAAGGATATGAAGCGTTTTGCTAAGTTAAATAAGGAATACAAGGACTTGGGCAAAATCGTGGATCAATATCATATCTATAAGAATATCGTGAGTAATATCGATACCAACAAAGATATACTAGCGCACGAAAAGGATCAGGAACTGCGAGAAATGGCGAAAGAAGAGCTCGACCTTTTGCTGGAAGAAAAAGAAACCAAAGGGGAAGAGATCCGGCTGATGCTTATTCCTAAAGACCCTGAGGACGGAAAGAATGCGATTATTGAAATACGAGGTGGTACCGGCGGTGACGAAGCGGCCTTGTTCGCAGGGGATCTTTATAGAATGTATACGCGATTTTTCGAGACGAAAGGTTGGCGAACGGAAGTGATGGACGTAACGGAGGGAACTTCTGGAGGATATAAAGAGGTTATTTTAAAGGTTATTGGCGACGATGCCTACGGGCAATTGAAATATGAATCGGGTGTGCATCGTGTACAACGTGTACCCGATACAGAAACCCAGGGCCGGGTTCATACATCTGCCGCGTCGGTGGCTGTTTTGCCAGAGGCCGAAGATGTTGACGTGGAGTTGAATCCAGGCGATATCGAAATGCAAACCTCTCGTTCTGGCGGTGCAGGCGGGCAGAACGTCAATAAAGTAGAAACGAAAGTACAATTAACACATAAGCCGTCCGGAATTGTAGTTGTCTGTCAAGTGGAGCGTTCCCAATTAGCCAATCGGGAACTGGCGATGGAAATGCTTCGTAATAAGTTATATGAACTAGAAGTGCAGAAAAAGCATGGGGATGTAGCGGCAAAACGTAAGACTATGGTGTCTACGGGTGACCGTTCAGCTAAAGTACGTACTTATAATTATCCGCAAGGGCGTGTTACCGAACACCGCATTGGTTTGACACTTTATAACCTGCCGGGAGTGATGGATGGTGATATTCAAGGTATTATAGATGCCCTTCAATTTGCAGAGAATGCGGAGAAAATGAAGGAAGGTGGAGCGGGTTAAATATTTTCAAAAAAATTTCTACTTTCTATAAAATACACCTATATTTGCACACCTTCAAACGGGAAGGAAACAAGGTCTGGTAGTTCAGCTGGTTAGAATACATGCCTGTCACGCATGGGGTCGCGGGTTCGAGTCCCGTCCAGACCGCTAAAATAAAGGAAGCTTTGCTTCAACAACGTTCTTAAACATATCCTGTAAAAAGGAAAATTTGGTCTGGTAGTTCAGCTGGTTAGAATACATGCCTGTCACGCATGGGGTCGCGGGTTCGAGTCCCGTCCAGACCGCTCAAAGAGCCTGCTTAGAGTTGCTCTTAGAAAAATAACCCCGTCATTTTTTTAATGGCGGGGTTATTTTTTGCCTTATCTTTTAACTGTCTAGGTTTATTTCCTGAACGTATTTTTAATAAAATTTGGAGTAAATATTTCGAAGTATTTTACTTCGCTGTATAAAAAAAGGAAGGGGTCTTTTTTGGACCCCTTCCTTTTTTTATTGACGCTATCTTCCGTTATTTGAAAGCAAATACTTTTCCTAGTTTTTCGTTGCTATAAATCGTGTTTTTTAAATCGTTAAGCTTTCCCGTAGCGATATCGATGACCATCCCGTGTACCGCTAGGTTTTGATTGTTTTTCCAGGCGTTTTGTACAATGGAGGTGGTGCACAGATTGAATACCTGCTCCTTAACATTTAACTCGA
This sequence comes from Sphingobacterium sp. FBM7-1, assembly GCF_020687765.1. Lineage (GTDB taxonomy): Bacteria > Bacteroidota > Bacteroidia > Sphingobacteriales > Sphingobacteriaceae > Sphingobacterium. The sequence continues at coordinate 473,935 of NZ_JAJEWJ010000002.1, forward strand.
TTAGGCGATTTACTTTTTCTTCCTCATTTTGTATGTTGTCGATTTCTTCGGCGTATAAACGATAAACATCTTTTATATGGCATAACCAGTTATCGATGACACCAAATTGTTGACGGCTTAAAGCGGCAGCAACGCCTCCACAACCATAATGACCCGCGACGACAATGTGTTTTACTTTTAAAACAGTAACGGCATAGTCAAGAACGGATAACATACTCATATCGGAATGCACGCACATATTGGCAATATTTCGGTGTACAAACACTTCCCCAGGCCGGCTACCTACTATTTCATTGGCGGGGACACGACTATCTGCACAGCCAATCCAAAGGATTTCTGGGCTTTGTCCTTTAGCCAATTGCTCAAAACGGCCGGAGTTGTCATTTTTAACAAATTCTACCCATGACCTGTTGCCATCCATTATTTTCTGAAAACCTAATTCTAGTTCTTTATTTCCCATAATGATTATTATAAACGTTATTTGATTGTTTTGCTGCCGGTTGAAAGGAACGCATTTTTACGATTTACAACCTGGACAATTTAGTGTATTATTGATGAATATCCTTGTAAATCTTTATTTTTTTTCCATTGTGACGCGGTGTCGGCCCGCTGTAAGGCGTAGCAGCCTGCTTGTTGCTTTTATAGGTAACCGCCTCCAATTCGATGTCAATTCCTTTACTCACCGCGTTCGTTTGAAAATCTTTTAGTACCTCAATGACGTCTTTGTCTATAAACCGGCTATGCCGGCCGTCAATTCGAATCGCAAGTGTGCCTTTGGGTAAGCTGTAAAGTTTTTGTTGGATCGGTACTTTGTTTAAAAAAGATACCTCTTCGGCGAGTGTCATCGTAACCTTTTGTGCCCCGTTCTCGTCCTTAATTTCTATTTTGAAAGCATTCTGCATGTTTGCTCGGATGATATAAAAGAGAGCGACTACGATGCCAATTCCAACTCCCATCAACAGGTCGGTGAAAACGACGGCTACGATGGTTGCAAAGAAAGGGATAAATTGGTCGAGTCCCTTTCGTAGCATTTTTTTGAATAGCGCGGGATTGGCTAATTTGTAACCCGTGTGGAGTAGGATGGCAGCCAAACATGACAATGGAATCAAATTAATAAGAGCAGGAATCGCCAAAAGAGCGACTAGAAGCCAGAGACCATGTAACATAGCTGATTGCCGCGTCCGCCCGCCAGCTTGTGTGTTTGCAGAAGAACGTACGATAACGGATGTCATCGGAAGCCCACCTAGAAAACCGCTAGCCATATTGCCAACACCTTGCGCAACCAGTTCTCGGTTGGTTGGGGTAATGCGTTTAAAGGGATCCATTTTATCAACAGCTTCAATACTAAGCAATGTCTCCAAACTAGCAATGATAGCAATTGTAAAAGCCACTATCCATACATCTTTATTCAAGATTTGAGCGAAATCTGGAAAAATGAACAATTGTGTGAATTCTTGAAAAGAGCTCACGATGGGAATGACGACAAAGTGATCCGCATTGAGCTGCATGGTAGAGCCTTGGAAAACAGAAGCTAATCCAACTCCTAGTAAAACAACGACCAATGGTGCAGGCACTTTGTTAATACCTTTGATTTTTGGCCAGTAAATAAGGATGGCAAGAGACAATAAACAGATCGTAGTCGCCCCCCAATTGATACCGGATAAAACCGTGTTTTGAACTGCAGCGATACCGCCTCCGGCATCGAGTTCGAAAGCATGTTCTTCTGATAACCCAAAAGCCAGTGGTATTTGTTTCAGTATAATGGTGATACCGATGGCGGCTAACATACCCAAAATTACAGCGGAGGGAAAATAGTTCCCAATCATACCGGCTTTGATGATGCCCAAGATGAGCTGTACAACACCGGCGATGACAACGGCGAGCAGAAAAGTTTCATACGCACCTAATTGTTCTATAGCACCTAATACGATCACCGTTAAGCCAGCGGCAGGCCCACTCACGCTGAGCGGAGATTTGCTGATGGATGCAACGACTAATCCACCTATAATTCCTGTTAATAGTCCGGCAAACAAGGGTGCGCCGGATGCCATTGCTATACCCAGACATAGTGGTAGCGCTACAAGGAACACCACAATACTAGCTGGGAAGTCATATTTTAAGTCTCTTTTCGATAATTTAAGAAAAGCAGACAAACGAGTTCCTGACATAAAATTTTATTTTAATCCGTTATATGAGCTAAATAATCTAAGGCCAATAAAAATTCTGTATCTCTAAAAAGGATGTACATGCTTTTTATTGTCGTTAAAAAATAAGATATTGAAATGATGATCTGTGAACGGTTGTTGAGAACCGACAGATTAGTTATCGAAACGGATTAACTGTTAGGAGGAGGGGGGGGGACAGAGGGATGGAATACGCTAAAAAGCCGTTCGTTTTTTAAGTAGCGTTTTTCTTTGCCCAAATTTTCCATAAAGGGGCAGAACAGTAGATAGTCCGACGTGGTGGTGAATAACTTGATTCCTGCTTCATGTAAATCTTCGGAAGGATTATTTCCTTTGGCATTTTCAATTTCTAGCTGGAGTACGACCTGTAGTATAGTTCCGCTATCTAACACATTTAAAAACATAGGAGTGGCAGAGATAAGCATCTTTGTCATAAAGATGGCAAAACATATTTTTGCTGCTATTACTCGAATGGTTGGAGTTGCCACGCTCTTTTATTTTGTTTTTTTCAAAAATATGAATCTTTCTTTGGAAAATATAGGGTAAACCATATTTTTTATGTTATTTGTTTGCTAAATCTTCTTAATTTTTCTTGTTTAGTTGAAATTGTTACAAATATGTGGCATTTTTGCTTCATTGGCGACCTTATTTAGAATAATAATATGGATACTGAAAAAAAACGATTTATAGACGCGGTTTCGGCTTCCTACAACCCCAAAGGAGCGTATATTCAGCTTGGATCTGGCCTATTAGGAGACGAAATTATCAGCGACGCGAAGGTGAATCTCGCACTGAAAATTATGAATCGTCATGGGCTTATTGCAGGCGCTACCGGCACGGGGAAGACCCGTACGCTACAATTGATGGCGGAGCAATTGTCCGACAAAGGTGTGCCTGTTTTGATGCTTGACGTGAAGGGGGATCTGTCGGGGTTGGCCGAAAAGGGGAACGTGAATGAAGCGCTGATCGAGCGTGGTGAGCGTGTGGGCATACCGTTTGAACCCGCGCAATTTCCAATAGAAATATGTTCCCTTAGTGGGAATCTTGGTGTGCCGATGCGGATAACCGTGCGGGATTTTGGGCCTATTTTGTTAGCTAGGGTATTGGATCTAAATGATATACAGGGAGGTGTATTGTCTGCTATATTTAAATATGCAGGAGATCAGCACTGGGATTTAATCGATCTCCAGGATCTAAAAAAGCTTCTTGTTTATTTGAGCGAAGGTCCGGGTGCTGCAGAAATCAAACGCGATTATGGTAAAATAAGTACGGCAACTTCGGGAACGATTTTACGTAAAATAGTTGCTCTTGAGCAGCAAGGGATTGCTCACATTTTTGGTGAAAAAGCATTTGATATCCATGATCTGTTTCAAAAAATTGACGGCCGGGGGGTCATCACCTTATTAAATATTTCGGATATTCAGGATCAAACGGTGGTGTATTCTACTTTTTTGTTAAGCCTGTTGGATCAATTGTTTGCCAAACTTCCGGAGGTGGGGGATCTGGATAAACCGAAATTAGTATTTTTCTTTGATGAGGCGCACTTGTTATTTAATGGTGCTTCAAAGGCATTTTTGAATCAGGTGGAACAGATTATCCGGCTAATTCGTTCAAAAGGAATTGGTGTGTTTTTCTGTACCCAGGCAGCAACGGATATTCCAGCTTCGGTACTTGGACAGTTGGGTAATCGTGTGCAACATGCGCTCAGGGCATTTACGCCGAATGATGTCGACAACCTTAGAAAAACGATAAAAACATATCCCTTTACGCCTTTTTATGAGATAGACAAAGTGTTGACCTCCCTGGGGACGGGACAGGCATTGATTACCGTGCTCAATGAGAAAGGGATTCCTACTGAAGTGGTAGCTACTCATCTGGTACCCGCAAGGGCTGTAATGGGGCCATGCCAAGCGGCAACTTATACGGAAATTATATCCAATTCGGAATTGTACGGGAAGTATCAAGAACGACTCGAGCGAAGAAGTGCAGCGGAGATTGTGGATGAGAAAATGGTTGCTTTCGAAACGAAACAGGAGCAAGAAAAAGAAAAAAAGGAAGCGGAGAAGACGGTAAAGCGAAGTGCCGGCAGGCGGAGTTCCCGACAAACACCGATGGAGGCTGCTAAAACGCAGGCTTCCCGAACCTTGGCCCGTGAGGGTGCGAAGCTTTTGGGAAAGCTTGCAAACGGAATTTTAAATGCGATGTTCAAAAAAAACAGATAGAATAATTTTATCTTTGTTAGAGGTGGATTTTGTAATTGATAACAATAAATAGATAATGAGTAAACCAACATTGTTAATTCTAGCCGCGGGAATGGCGAGTAGATATGGATCACTTAAGCAGATGGATGGGTTCGGCCCGCATGGCGAAACCATCATCGACTATTCAATATACGATGCTATTCGTGCGGGTTTTGGAAAGGTAGTATTTGTTATTCGTGAAGAATTTCTGGATAGGATGCGGAGCGTTTTTGATGAAAAGTTGAAAGGTAAGATTGAAGTGGATTATGCTTTTCAAAGTTTTGATTTGACGAAATTTGGTGTCAATAAGGTGATTGAACGTACGAAGCCCTGGGGCACGGCACATGCGGTGATGAGTGCCAAGGAGCACGTCAACGAACCTTTTTGCGTGATAAATGCGGATGATTTTTATGGGAAAGATGCTTTTGAAAAGATGGCAGCTTTCTTACAAAGCGAGGTGAGTGACGATAATATGGCATTAATGGGTTTTAAAGTTGGTAATACGATGTCGGATTACGGATATGTATCCCGAGGTGTGTGTGATGTCGACGAAAGAGGGAATATGGTTTCGGTAACGGAGCGTACGAATATCTATTACGTGACGGATGGGGACGGCAACCGGAAAATCGTTTACGAAGAAGAGGGCAAGCAGCATGATTTAGATCCGGATACACGGGTTTCTATGAATTTTTGGGGATTTACACCACATATTTTTGAAGTTGCTCAAGATATGTTTGTGGAATTCGTAGAACAGAACGGGGATAATCCAAAATCGGAGTTCTTTATCCCTTCGGTTCCTGATTATTTGGTGAAAGCCAACAAGGCAAGTTTTCGGGTTATCCCGACGTCTTCTAAATGGTTTGGGGTAACTTACAAAGAAGATAAACCGGTGGTGGAAGAATCGATTTCTAATTTGGTTAAAGAAGGGATATATCCAAATAAATTGTTTTAGTATGATAGTAAATTTCGATGTACAGCATCTTTGGAAGGATTCCATCTGTGTATCGCTTAAAATATTATTTAAAACAGAAGCAAGCGTATAATTTTAATATTTTATAAAAAAGCCCCGCTGAATTTCCAACGGGGCTTTCTTTTGGTATGATAAATAGAAATTTATTTCACTTCTTCAAATTCTACATCCTGCACGTCGTCACCGCCTTGTTTTTGGTCATTTGTTTGATCAGCGGCACCTTGTGCCTGTTGTGCGCCTCCTTCTTGTGAAGCGGCATACATTTCTTCTGAAGCGGCATTCCAAGCATTTTGAAGTTCAGTAGATGCGGTGTCGATCTCGGCAAAGTTTTTCGCAGCATAAGCTGTTTTCAATTTCTCTAATCCGGCTTCGATAGCACCTTTTTTATCTGCAGATAATTTGTCGCCATATTCTTTCAATTGTTTTTCTGTTGAAAAGACTAAGGCGTCAGCTGCATTTATTTTTTCGGCTTCTTCTTTTACTTTTTTATCTGCTTCTGCGTTTGCTTCTGCTTCTTGTTTCATTTTTTGGATTTCTTCTTCAGATAATCCAGAGGAAGCTTCAATGCGTATGTTTTGCTCTTTACCAGTGGCTTTATCTTTTGCAGATACTTTGATAATACCGTTCGCGTCAATATCAAATGTTACTTCGATTTGAGGCACACCGCGAGGTGCTGGCGGAATATCCGTTAATTGGAAACGACCAATTGTACGGTTTTGAGATGCCATGGGACGCTCTCCTTGTAGAATGTGAATTTCTACGGATGGCTGGTTGTCTGATGCTGTAGAGAATACCTCTGACTTTTTGGTCGGGATAGTGGTGTTTGCTTCTATTAATTTGGTCATCACACCGCCCATCGTTTCTATACCTAAAGAAAGAGGGGTAACGTCTAACAACAATACATCTTTTACTTCTCCTGTCAATACTCCTCCTTGTATAGCGGCTCCAAGGGCTACAACTTCGTCTGGGTTTACACCTTTTGAAGGTTCCTTGCCAAAGAAACTTTTAACTGCTTCTACAATAGCTGGAATACGAGTAGAACCCCCAACCAAAATGATTTCATCAATATCGGAAGTAGAAAATCCTGCGTTTTTCAATGCGGATTTACAAGGCTCTATAGTACGGCTAATAAGATCAGCAGCTAAAGATTCGAATTTAGCGCGTGATAGGGTGCGTACTAAGTGTTTAGGACCAGTAGCGTCAGCCGTGATATAAGGTAGGTTAATCTCTGTGGAAGTAGTGCTGGATAATTCGATTTTAGCTTTCTCTGCTGCTTCTTTTAAACGTTGTAGTGCCATCGCATCTTTTTTAAGATCGAAGCCATTGTTTTCGTTTGCAAATTCTTCTGCCAGCCAGTTAATGATCACATTATCAAAATCGTCACCTCCTAAATGGGTATCCCCATCTGTGGATTTCACTTCGAACACCCCGTCGCCTAACTCCAGTACGGATACATCATGTGTACCGCCACCACAGTCGAACACAACAATTTTCATGTCTTTGTGGGCTTTATCTAAGCCATAGGCCAAAGCGGCGGCGGTTGGCTCATTGATAATACGTTTTACCGTAAGACCAGCGATCTCGCCTGCTTCTTTCGTAGCCTGACGTTGTGCATCGTTAAAATATGCCGGAACGGTAATAACCGCTTCCGTCACTTCTTGACCTAAGAAATCCTCTGCTGTTTTCTTCATCTTTTGAAGTGTCATCGCAGAAATTTCCTGAGGCGTATATTTTCGGTCATCGATTTCAACACGAGGCGTGTTGTTGTCACCTTTTACAACTTTATAAGGTACTTGATCGGCTTCCTTTATAGATTCATCGTATGACAAACCCATAAAACGTTTGATTGAATAAACTGTTTTATGAGGATTAGTGATCGCCTGGCGTTTTGCCGGGTCTCCTACTTTACGTTCACCACCTTCTACAAACGCTACAATGGAAGGGGTAGTGCGCTTTCCTTCATTGTTGGCAATAACTACCGGCTCGTTACCCTCCATCACGGCAACACATGAGTTTGTAGTACCTAAGTCGATTCCAATAATTTTTGACATATCTCGTTATTTTATATTTACGAATGAGTAATAATTTTTATGCTACGTAAGGTGTTAACAACACTTGTGCCAAGGTCAAAAACGGCACAAAAATGTATTTTATGTCGTTATTATTCTTTTTGACGCTGTCAAACTGTCATAATATTAACATAAATAATAGTGCATAAGAAAAGAAAGTCTTTGGAAACGAGTGAAACACATCCTCTCCGCGCGACACGTTTTTTTTTACCCGAAATTAATTAGTAAATTCGTCTGGTAAGACGAACATAGACATGACCTTTCAAGAATACGTAGATTATTTTGACCAGATTTTGGCTTCCCCGGAGGATTATGACCCCTACGGGAATGAGGAGTACTTAAATTATACGAAGTTAAATTGGTCGAGAATGAACCGTTGGCTGAAACGGTTTGAGCCGCAGGATGCGATGAAGAGCTTGATAGCGAGCATAACTGAGCCGCAACATTGGATTGTAATCACGGAGCCGTGGTGTGGTGATGCTGCGCATTCCGTGCCTCAGCTTTATCAAATGGTGAGAAACAATCCGAATATTGACTTCGAAATACAGCTGCGTGATAGTGAGCCGTTTCTGATCGAGGATTATCTTACTGATGGAAGTAAATCTATTCCTAAACTTATTATCAGGAACGATGTCGGGCATGATAAAGTTATATGGGGGCCTCGTCCGGAACCATTACAGCGTATATATATGCAGATGAAGGATGAAGAGCGCCCTTTCGAAGAGATTAAAGAGGCTTTGCAGAAATGGTACAATGAGGATAAAGGAGAAATACTGCAAAGAGAACTGCTTGCGCAGTTAAGTTAATCGTTTAGTAGGATGAACATTGAAGACATCCGCGAGTACTGTCTTACGAAGCAGCAAGTATCAGAAGAGTTACCTTTCGGTCCGGATACGTTAGTTTTTAAAGTGTGCGGAAAGGTGTTCCTATTAGTGGGGTTGGATCAAGTAGAATCTTTAAGTTTCAACGTGAAATGTGACCCTGATGTAGCCATTGAATTAAGGCTGAACTATTCGGAAACGGTTATTCCGGGTTATCACATGAACAAAAAACATTGGAATACGGTATATTGTAATCGCCAACTTTCGGATGAACGTTTGAGGACGTTTATCGATGACAGCTATACATTAGTTTGCAATTCGCTACCTAAAGCAGTAAAAGCAACTTTAAAATAGTAATCTTAGTAAATTAAATTCTCTAATAGATTCCGTCGTTTTTGTTGTGGATTGGCCCCGCCTCCGAAAAACCGGTTGTTCCCTAAAGCATCGAAAAACTCGGTCATGGTGATGGGCTTACTCTTTTTATCTCGCCATTGGTTAGGTACGTTGTCCACAACGAAGTCTACCTGGCGTGCCCAGTAATTGATATGCATTTCTGGAATTGCTAGTCCTAAAATCATTCCGGGAAGTCCGTGTACTAATGCGGGACCACCGGATATAGGAATTTGATCCGTATAAAATGCAACGATATAAAGGGAATCGGGCGTGGCTCCATTAACGCGCCGGCAATCATAGCCGGCTATGTTCCGATACTCATCGGTAAAGCGCCAGGTGATATGCTGTAATGAATCCTTTAACAGGTATTTTTCGTCTAAATCGATTTCGAGTTCACTGATACCGTGCTGGAGGTTCTGGTAATATACTTTATGTTCTCCGGGCCTGGTTGATTGACGAATATTGGTGGAGCCATTTCGACGATTACTATTTCTATTGCCGCCCCTGTTCCCGGTAGCTCGACTAGTAGTAGTGTTGTTTGATGTTGCTTCGGCTTCTTCGGCAGGAAGCATGAGTGTTTCATCCTCGTCAAAACGCAAGGTGAACATCGTGGAGTTCTTTTCGGGGACGTCATCGATATTGCTACCAAAGCGCATCATCATCCCGCGATTTCTTCCATCCGTTTGATTGGCCATCTCCCGTATCCTTGCCCTTAAATATACTTCTTTCTCAAAACTGATGATTCCTTTGGAAGGAAAATAGGCATGTTGTGCACGGGTTTCTGCGATACAAACACTACAGCATATGATATAAAACAAAATCAGTTTTGTCATTTTTAGTTTTCCTTTTTCTTGCCTAAATTCTTGTTAAAATCCCATTTCATACCTATTAAAAAGTATTGTGTAAGCATTTCTTGCTGTGTTTCGGAAAAGTTATTGTTGTTGAAAGAGCGATTGGTATTGTTGAAGCTATTGAATACATCGAAGGCTTTAACACTCAACAACAGGGATTCGTCTTTTAATAGTTTGCGGGTAAGTTCTAAATTCATGTAGAATTGCCGGATTGGGTCGGGGAAAACCTTGGATTTTCCGGTATAACTATAGAATATAACTTGTGTTAGACTAAACTTAAATGGTAGAAAGTATTTTAAATCGGCATTTGCTGAAGATCTGAATGCGGTATTGTTCAATTCTTTCTGTATGCTGTTTACTTCGTTATTCACACCTAGACTTACATTAACGTTAAAATCGATGTTTTTGGAGTTTTGCTTGTTGGAGTTGATGCCTATCTGCGTATTGGTGTTATTGCTGCGGTTGAGATCGCCGTTGATATATCCATAATTGTTGCTGAACTGCGCGGACGTAAACGGTCCAAGCTGAACGCTGCCATTTAAGATGGGACGCGTATAATTTGCGTGAATGCGTCCGTTCCAGTTGATATGGTCTTGAATATTGACAAAAGTGGTGGTGGTTCTTCCTTCGGTGTCGATAATAGATCGGTTGACAATCGCATTTTTAGTAAAGCCACTATTTGCGTTGATATTAAAGGATGATGCTTTCAATAAACTAAATTTATTGAAATTGAAGCTTATATTGTTGTTGGTTTCTCTACCCAAATTCGGATTTCCTAGCTGTCGGTATAACTCGTTGGTAGGAGGTTGTATAGGTTGGAGCTGCGAAAAACTAGGTACATTGGTGTTATTTTGATAACCAATGTTCAGGTTTTTATTGTTTGTAATACGATAGGATATGTTTGCATTCAAATTGTTCTGCCAGAAGTTTCTGGAAAGTTCGATATCTCGGTAACTATCTGCCAGGGCTTGATGTCGGTGCGTCGTCCGGTTGGATAAGTTAATATTCAATTTTTCGCTGTGGAAATTTAGATTAACATTCATGCCGTTTGTGTGCGCATCGTTTGTTTCATTTTTCGAATACACACTATCTAAGATTAGAACATTTGCATCATTATCATAGGCGTTAACAAGCGCATTTCGGCTTGAACTGTTGAAGTTGTAACCTAAAGTCAGATTTAGGTGTTTCGTGAGCGGCTCACTAATGTTGATAGCGGCTCCTAAATTATTGCTTTTGTTTTCGGATAAGCGGGTTTGGTCGACGATGACCGTATCTTGAATTATACCAAGGGCGTCGTACAGCTTGGTTTGTTCGTTTACTTGATTGTTGGATGTAGTATTGTCTGTTTGGGTATTGAGATGGAGGTTTAGACTCCGGCCTTTTTTATTTAATCGTCTGCGGTAATCTAAACGCAAATTCATGTTTTCACTATCGCTTTCGCTGTTGTTCCGACTTTTAAATTCGTTTGCTTTTATGTTTTCGTTCCGTAAGGTGTTGCTGGAAGATGTGGAAGCGGAAGATTGTCGTCCTTTTCCTCCATCTAGTCGGATATTTAAATTGCTTATGGAATCTATACGATAGCGAATTCGTGAACGGAGGGTGTGCCTTCTGTTGTCATTCTCTGAGGTGGATTCGCGCGTAGTTTCCTGTGTTTGATTATCGTTTAAAATCCGTCTATTATAATTCGCGGATTCGTTGGCCATACCATTATTACTAAAATTGTAACTGGATGTCAAGTGTAATTTTTTTTCAAAAAAATTGTTCTCGTAGTTCATGCCTACATTTTTATGTTGTGGATGTCCGATGATCTGGTTGTTCATGCGGATTCGACTGGCGTCTCCGCTATTTCCCATGTTATTCCAATTCCCGGTTACGGCGAGCCGCTCCGATCGGTTGAATTTCCCGACGAATAGGTTGGCGTCGAAAAGATGGTTGGTACCGATATTGGCGTTTGCATTTCCGAAGATGCCGCTTCTTGCTTCTTCCTTCAAAACTACATTAACAGTTTGAAGCCGAACCCCATCGTCAATACCGGTTAGCTCTGCTTCGTCTGATTTTCTTTCATACACTTGAACCTTGTCTATCGCGTCGGCTCTTACATTCCGGATAGCAATCTTGGGGTCGTAGCCGAAAAACTCTTCTCCGTCGATTAATACTTTAGAAACACTTTTTCCTTGAGCGGTAATTTCACCCGAAGCAGATACGGTTAAGCCGGGTAGTCTACGTAGTAGATCTTCTAGTTTGGCATTTTTTTCCGTTTCGAAACTTCCAGCATCGTACTCTATCGTGTCCCCTTTAATCTTGATGGGAATTCTTTGATTGATAACTACTTCTTCCAGTAAGTTGGATTGGGAGTTGATACCGATTTTTTTGAGGTCAACGGTATTATTTTCTATATGTAAAGGTTGACTGTAGATCTCAAATTTAGGATAGGTCACCAGTAGCAGATATTCCCCTTTTTCTATTTTGCTGAAATTGAATTTTCCGTTCGGTGTTGTTCGAGTAAAATAGCGCATGATAGAGTCGGTGTCCAAAAGGACAATGGAGGCGTTCTCCAATGCGTTTTGGTCTGCCTGGTCGACAACCATTCCCTCGATGGATTGTGCAGACAGATAGTGGCTAATCATGCACAGAAAAATAAATATGCACCTTTTCATTAATTAAAGCTAGTAGGTCAAAGAAAACAAGAAATTGCATAATTTCCTGTTAAAATGACACTTGTAATAGCTTTGATACAAATAGGGGCACGAAAAAAGCGTAGGTTTTGGCCTACGCTTTTTTGTCTATATGTCGTTACTCTTACTTAATCCAGTTGGGATACTCGGATGGTATTTGTTTTTCCTTTTTGATGCAGCGGTGTGGAAGCAGTATTGATGACAATCTGCCCCGGAGATACCAGGTTGAGCTCTTTGAGCAAACCGTTTACATCTTGAATAGTACCATCGGTACTTTCGAACTTGCTGTATACGAAGACGCGTACACCCCATACCAAACTCAGTAGGTTAATCAATTTCTTGTTGCCTGTGAATACATATATGTCCGCATTTGGGCGATAGCTTGAAATTTCAAATGCTGTGTAGCCTGAAGAGGTCATGACTGCGATAGCGGAGGCATTGGTGTTTTTTGCAAGATGTATGGAGGAACCACAGATAGCGTCGGGTATTCTCGTTAGGTTGGCTTGAACTCCATCTTTAGGGCTGTAATAAGGGTATGACGTGCGCTCTACTTGGGTAATCACTTTCGCCATAGTTTCGATAACGATTTCTGGAAAATCACCCACAGAAGTTTCGCCACTTAGCATCACCGCATCGGCTCCGTCTAGAACAGAATTGGCTACGTCGTTTACTTCTGCGCGTGTAGGACGAGGTGTAGTGATCATGCTTTCTAGCATTTGCGTAGCGATAATTACCGGTTTCGAAAGATCCCGACATTTTTGTACGATGGTCTTCTGTAAGCCGGGTACTACTTCCATAGGCATTTCGACTCCTAGATCTCCACGTGCTACCATAATTGCATCGGTTGCTTCGATAATAGCATCAATATTATCTATAGCTTCTGGTTTCTCTATTTTTGCAATGACTAACGCGTGACTTCCTTTTTCCTTGATGATTTGCTTACATTGGTGAATGTCTTCTGCTGAACGCACGAAGGACATCGCGATCCAATCGGCTCCGTTATCCAAAGCAAAGTGGAGATTGTCCATGTCTTCTTCCGTCAGGGACGGGATGGAAACTTTTGTATTGGGGAGGTTGACTCCTTTGCGGGAAGTTAATACGCCACCGTGCACTACTTGACATTTTACGGTGTCTTTGTGATTCGTACTGAGGACCCGCAATTGCAGTTTACCGTCGTCTAATAGGATAATTTCATTCTCTTTGACATCGTTCGGAAAGTTGTCGTAGGTAATGTATATGCGCTTTTCGTCACCGATAAGTTCTTTGGTGGTAATTTCAACTTCTGAGCCATTGATTAAGATGGCGCCACCTTCTTTCATTTTGCCGATACGAATTTTAGGACCTTGAAGGTCGGCTAAAATCCCTACGTTGAAAGGATGTTCATTATTAATTTCTTGGATAGTTTGAATCACTTTAAGGTGGTCGTCCTGGCTGCCGTGGGAGAAATTAAGACGACAAACATCCACGCCTTTTGCAATCATGTTGGTCAATATTGTCTTATCCGACGATGCCGGACCTAGTGTGGCAACAATTTTTGTCCTTTTTTGAATCTTATTCATTTACAGTGTTTTATTTGTATAGATATTATCTTCTTTAGCGTAATAATTATGTGCAAAAATAACAATATGTTTAATAAGTAAGGTTTAGCGAAGTGTAAAATTTACACTTTGAGTAATTAATATATGCTAAAATATAAGATTTTCTTTGGATTTCAATGAGGCGGGGTCTAACTTTTTGACGAGAATGACCTCGTTGATGTTTTTTATGTCGGACAATAATGTTCGAAGGTCATGACGGTCAATATAGTGTTTTATAATTAAAAAATAATCAAAATTTGGGAGTTCAGGCAACAGTAAAGCACCCTCTAAACTACGGTTATTTATCAAATAAAACTCGAATTCGAAATTATTGTCACAATAGCGGTATATCGTGAAATAGTGTTTGTAAGGTGTTTTTTGTTTGCTTTTTTCATATACGATGTGATAATCCATTTCATCTGGATCTTTTTCTTTTACATAGCCTTTGTGGTCAATATAGTCTTCTTTCCCGCGCAAAAATGCCAGACCGGTATGTTTATATAAAAAATGACAGAGTCTATAATCTCGCAAGGGCGAACTGATACCGACTAACGCAAAATCAAGTTCGATATCAAAATCGAGGTCTAATATTAAATGCTTTTTTGTAATACTCACAGTTTCGAAATTAAGAAAAAATCGTCTTTAAAGTAAGCTTTTCCTTTTTTATGGCTAAAAAGTGCATCGGTTTTAAAGTTCTTGCTATAAACAAAAAAAAGTGTTAATATTGGGGTACGCTCTGTATGGTAGCGGTTTTTGGACGGATTATTAGGTCTGAACGTTCTTCTTTCCCAGCATCAACTCAAAAAAGGGTTTGATATTTGGGGAAAATTATTTTTCTTTGCACAGATTTATTAAACAATTAAATTATAATATCATGTCAGATATCGCATCAAGAGTAAAAGCAATTATCGTTGAAAAGTTAGGTGTAGACGAAGCAGAAGTAACACCAGAGGCTTCATTCACGAATGATTTAGGTGCAGACTCACTTGATACAGTTGAGTTGATCATGGAGTTCGAAAAAGAATTTAACGTAGCTATTCCAGATGATCAAGCTGAAAACATCAGTACAGTGGGTCAAGCTATCTCTTACTTAGAAAAGAACGTTAATAACTAATTTATTAGGCCAAACATATTTAATGGAGCTTAAAAGAGTAGTTGTAACAGGGTTAGGCGCCCTCACACCTTTAGGAAATGACGTTTCAAGTTATTGGAACGCATTAGTTAATGGTGTGAGCGGTGCTGCTCCTATTACGCATTTCGATGCATCAAAATTTAAGACCCAATTCGCTTGTGAAGTGAAGGGATTTGATCCACATAATTATATGGATCGCAAAGAGGCTCGCAAGGTCGATCCTTTCGTTCAGTATGCTATTGCCTCTACCGATGAGGCGGTAAAAGATGCTGGATTAGAATTCGATAAGTTAGACAGAAACCGAATCGGTGTTATTTGGGGGGCTGGTATTGGAGGTTTGACTACTTTTACCGAAGAAGTAGCAAATTATGTCAAAGGTGACGGAACACCTCGTTTCAATCCTTTCTTTATTCCAAAAATGCTTATTGATATAGCTCCTGGTCATATCTCTATGCGTTATGGTTTGCACGGGCCAAATTTTTCGGCAGTTTCTGCTTGTGCTTCTGCTACGAATGCAATGATTGATGCTTTTAACTATATTCGATTAGGGAAAGCAGATATTATCATTACCGGTGGATCGGAAGCGACTGTAAACGAAGCTGGGATAGGTGGGTTTAATGCGATGCACGCTCTGTCTACCCGTAACGATGATCCGAAAACAGCATCCCGTCCTTTTGATAAGGATCGTGATGGTTTTGTTTCGGGTGAGGGTTCGGGTGCTATCATCTTGGAAAGCTTAGAGCACGCGCTGGCTCGAGGAGCCAAAATTTATGCAGAAGTCGCAGGAGGTGGAATGAGCGCGGATGCTCACCACATTACTGCATCTCATCCGGAGGGTCTCGGTGCGAAATTAGCGATGACCATGGCGGTTGCGGACGCAGGGCTCGAATATACTGATATTGATTATATCAATCTTCACGGTACGTCTACGCCGGTCGGTGATCTCAGTGAACCAAAAGCTATTATCGGTTTATTTGGTGATCATGCTTATAAAATGAACCTCAGTTCGACAAAATCCATGACAGGACATCTGCTGGGTGCGGCGGGAGCTGTAGAAGCTATGGCTTCTATCTTATCGGTCAAACACGATATTGTGCCGCCTACTATTAATCATTTTACAGATGATCCAGAGATTGATAATAATCTAAATTTTACATTTAATAAAGCCCAAAAACGGGAGGTAAATGCTGCGTTGAGCAATACATTCGGTTTTGGGGGACATAACGCGTCCATTATTGTAAAGAAATACCACTCTTAAATATTTTGATATTAAGAGGATCGTATTGAGGTACAAATAATAGGTGGTTTCGAAGAGAAACTGCCTATTACTTATTTATTTACTTAATGCCTTTCTTACGGATATACCATTTATACTTTTCGCCATATAGAGCTTATGTTCGTAAGCTAAAGAATATTCTTGGTTTTGTGCCAGGAAACATTAAACTATATCAGCTAGCTTTTCGGCATAAATCTGTGGCTACTACAGTCAAGGGCGGAGTGAAGAATAGCAACGAGCGTCTTGAATTTTTAGGAGACGCGGTGTTAGGTAGTGTCGTGGCGGAGCTATTATTTAAGCTATATCCTTATAAAGACGAAGGTTTTTTGACGGAACTTCGTTCTAAAATAGTCAGTCGTGCTAATTTGAATCAGCTGTCTCGTAAACTCGGATTCAACGAGTTGATCGAGTATGATGCGCGGATGATTAGTTATCCAAATAAACAGGGATCCCTGCTGGGGGATGCTTTTGAAGCTGTCGTTGGAGCGGTATATATGGATAAAGGGTATGCTTTTACCCGAGAGTTTCTACTTACGAGGATTATTAAACCACACGTCGATATCCATCTGTTAGAAGTTACGGAGACCAATTTTAAAAGTCGACTTATCGAGTGGTGTCAGCATTTGGGGAAAGATATACAGTTTGTACCGGTCGAGAGTCTGCCCGGCGAATCCTCTAAGTTATTTACGGTAGAAGTCCTTATAAATGGTGAGGTTCACGGGGTGGGAAAAGACTTTAATAAAAAGAGTGCAGAAAAATTGGCTGCCGAGAAAGCTTGTGAAGAATTGAAAGTCTTTCAGGTTGTCTGAACTGATAAATTGTAAGGATCACTTATTTGTTTGATTATTATGATTTTCGTAACGTTCGATAATTGACCTTTTACAGAATTGCACGACCCAAATCCCAACCTTAAGGGTCGCATCCAAATTATTCTCGATGTGGGGGGGGGGAAGTGCTAGGTAGCAGGATATATTAAATTTTGAGGCCTGTAGAAACGCATATTAGCACTATCCTCCTTCTAAAAGATTTGAAACGACGTTTTTTGGTTTACTTTTTTTGAGGAAAAAAAGTAATAACAGTTTTATTACCTTTGCCGTATGGCAAATATCAAACCTTCGTTAGCAAAAGGAACGCGCGATTTCTCGCCTCGAGAAATGGAAAAGCGAAATTATATATTCAATACGCTAAAAGCAGTCTTTAGAAAATTTGGTTACAGCGAAATTCAAACACCTTCTTTTGAGAACCTTGCGACCCTAACTGGAAAATATGGTGAGGAGGGTGATAAATTGATTTTTAAAATATTAAATTCGGGCGATTATCTCGCCAAGACGCACGATCAGTTGTTGACTGAAAGGGCTTCCCAGAAGTTAATTCCCTATATTTCCGAGAAGGCACTTCGTTATGATTTGACGGTGCCTTTCGCACGTTATGTAGTGATGCATCAGAACGAAATCACACTTCCTTTTAAACGTTTTCAGATACAGCCTGTATGGCGGGCGGATAGGCCGCAGCGTGGACGATATAGAGAATTTTATCAATGTGACGTCGATGTCGTTGGATCGTCCTCATTGCTTAATGAGGCAGAGTTTGTGCTCGTTTATCAAGAGGCTTTTACCGCTTTAGGATTGAAGGATTTTACTGTTAAAATCAATAACCGAAAGATTTTGTCCGGTATTGCAGAAGTGGTGGGTAAGCCGGAGCTGATTGTAGATATGACGGTGGCTATCGATAAGCTGGATAAGATAGGTCTGGAGGGAGTGCACAAGGAATTAATGGACCGAGGTTTTACGGAAGAGGATTTGAATGTATTGAAGCCCATTATTTTGCTGGGTGGCTCCAATGTAGAGAAGCTGGGGGCCTTAAAGGATGTATTAGGGGATTCTTCCGTTGGTTTGCAGGGGATTGAGGAAGTGGAGCAGGTGTTTCGTTATTTGCGGCAGTTTGGGACAGCAGATTTGTTGGATAGTGTCGTAGAGCTGGATATCACATTGGCACGCGGATTAAATTATTACACCGGCTGTATTTTTGAAGTAAAGACAAACGAGGTGGCTATGGGAAGTATCGGTGGGGGAGGAAGATACGATGATTTAACGGGTATGTTTGGATTAAAGGATCTCACGGGAGTAGGGATTTCATTTGGAGCGGATCGTATATATGATGTTTTGGAAGAATTGAATCTGTTTCCGGAGTCTTCTTCGGTTTCCACGCAAGTGCTTATTGTTAATTTTGGAGACGAAACCTATCCACATGCGCTTCCTTTATTATACCAACTCCGCGATGCAGGTATTTCCGCGGAGTTTTATCCGGTAGCGGCTAAGTTAAAGAAACAAATGGGATATGCAGATGATAAACAAATTCCTTATGTGCTGTTAGTGGGCGAGGAGGAGATCGCGTCAGGCAGGTATTCGTTAAAGGATATGGCGTCAGGAACGCAGCGGAAAGTTTCACAGGAAGAGTTAATTACTTTTTTAAGCTAGAGTGGTGGAATCGCAAAAAAATCCCACTTCATGTGGAAATATTGGTCGATATATCGTTATAATTGATTAGATTTGTAGTCGGATTAGTTAAGAAATTCAATACTTCAAAATGAGTTCAACACCTATAACAAAAGAAACATACTTAGAGTGGTATAAGTCCATGTTACTTATGCGTAAATTCGAGGAGAAAGCTGGTCAACTGTATGGACAGCAAAAAATCCGCGGATTTTGTCACCTTTACATTGGTCAGGAAGCCGTTATGGCAGGAACTGTTTCTGCTACGAGACCAGCGGATACAGTAATCACATCTTATCGTGATCATGCACACGCTTTGGCAAAGGGTATGTCTGCTAATGAATGTATGGCAGAGCTTTTTGGGAAAGTTACAGGTTGTTCGAAAGGTAAAGGCGGTTCTATGCACTTTTTCTCTAAAGAACATCGTATGATGGGAGGACATGGTATCGTTGGTGGGCAGATTCCTTTGGGTGCAGGTATTGCTTTTGCGGAACAATATTTAGGTACGGATAATGTCAATGTATGTTTCATGGGGGATGGTGCGGTTCGTCAGGGTGCTTTAAATGAGGCGTTTAATATGGCGATGTTGTGGAAGTTACCCGTTATTTTTGTTTGTGAAAACAACGGCTATGCCATGGGGACCTCTGTTAAGCGTACCACGAACATGATGGACATTTACAAAATGGGACATGCGTTCGATATGCCGAGTGCACCAGTGGACGGAATGGATCCGGTGGCCGTGCATAATGCTATGGATGAGGCGGTGCAACGGGCTCGTGCCGGTGAAGGTCCTACTTTCTTAGAAATTCGTACATATCGTTATAAAGGACATTCTATGTCTGATCCGGCGAAATACCGTACAAAGGAAGAGTTAGAAGAATATAAAGGAAAAGACCCTTTGATTACGACTAAAGCTGCTATTGTAGAAAATAAATATGCGGATGATACTTGGTTTAAAGAAGTAGAGGCTGAGGTAAAAAAAGTGGTAGACGAGGCAGTGAAGTTCGCTGAGGAATCTCCCTATCCGGACCCGTCGGCCATCTATGAAGATGTGTATGTACAAGAAGATTATCCTTTTATAAAGGAATGATTTAGTAAATTACTTTAACTTAATAGATATAATCTACTATACAATATGGCTGAAGTAGTAAGAATGCCGAAAATGAGCGACACTATGACCGAAGGTGTAATCGCTAAATGGCACAAAAAAGTCGGTGATAAGGTAAGCTCCGGTGATTTGGTTGCCGAAGTTGAAACAGATAAGGCGACAATGGATTTTGAATCCTATCAAGAGGGTACGTTGTTGTATATCGGTCCAAAAGAAGGTGAAGCAGTGGCGGTTGACGCTGTAATAGCTGTGTTGGGCGAAGAAGGAGAGGACTATAAGGCATTATTAGAAGGAGATGATTCTTCGTCGTCTGATAAAGCAAGTGAGGTGTCTGAAGAGCAGGAAGAAAAAGCTGTTGCAGGGGATAAAGATGAAGGTTCATCCACCGTTTCTGCTGAAGATCTAGATTGTACAGTTATTACGATGCCGTTATTGAGTGATACCATGACGGAAGGTGTAATAGCACAATGGAACTTTAAAGTAGGAGATGCCATCAAGTCTGATGACGCTATTGCGGACGTAGAAACCGATAAAGCGACAATGGAAGTTACCGCTTATGCGGAAGGTGTATTATTGCACATTGGGGTGGAAGCTGGACAAGCGGCAAAGGTGAACGATATTATCGCTATCGTTGGTCCAGAAGGTACCGATGTAACTCCACTATTGAACCAGCCCACAGGTGGTGCTGCTAAGGCTTCGAAATCGGAAGAATCTAAGCAGGATAGAGCGGAGGCAAAGCAGGAAGCGGCAATTCCTCCAAGTGCTAAAGATGATTCGTCAGATGATTCGCGCGTTAAAGCGTCTCCTTTGGCTCGTAAAATTGCGAAAGATAAAGGTGTCAATTTGAACGAAGTGGAAGGTTCTGCTGAAGGTGGGCGGATCGTTAAGAAAGACGTTGAGAACTTTGTTCCTAAAGCGAAAGAAGCAACTTCTCCAGCAACATCTGCTGCAGCTAGCACAGACACCAAAACAATATCTTTACCTCAATATATTGGAGAGGAAAAATATACGGAGCAAAAAGTTTCGCAAATGCGCAAAACCATTGCTCGTCGTTTATCAGAGTCTTTATTTACAGCGCCACATTTCTATTTGACAATCTCCGTTGATATGGATAATGCGATTGAAGCAAGAGGTCAAATCAATTCGGTTGCTCCAGTGAAGGTGTCTTTCAACGATATCGTTATAAAAGCTGTAGCGGTAGCATTAAAACAGCATCCGGCTGTAAATTCTTCATGGCAAGGGGATGTCATTCGTTTTAATGAACATGTGAACGTTGGTGTGGCAATGGCTGTCGAAGACGGGTTATTGGTGCCAGTTGTACGTTTTGCGGATGGTAAATCATTATCTCATATTTCTGCAGAAGTGAAGGAATACGGTCAGAAAGCAAAAGCTAAAAAACTGCAACCATCTGATTGGGAAGGATCGACTTTTACCGTTTCTAATTTAGGGATGTTCGGAATAGATGAATTTACGTCTATTATTAATTCGCCTGATGGAGCTATTTTATCTGTAGGTGCTATCCAGCAGACTCCGGTAGTAAAAAATGGTGCGGTTGTTCCCGGAAATGTTATGAAGTTGACATTGGGTTGTGACCATCGTGTGGTTGATGGCGCGACAGGAGCGGCATTTCTACAGACATTGAAGGGGTTGTTAGAAGCGCCTATCAGACTTTTAGCATAAGTTTATTGTTTCCACTTTTGATTGTAAAAGGGAAGCAAGCCGAACAAAGTGCGTTCATGAACACCAAAATTAAATACAAGTTCATAAGTTCGTCGCTTCGTATATTTGAATGGATTTGTAGTGCAAAGGGATTGTTTTTGCAGACTTCCAACATCTGGATGCGACGTTTTAATATTAAAAGAGGGATGGTACGAGTGTGCTATCCCTCTTTTTATGTTAAATGTTGTCAAGCCCATGGTAAACTCATTGAGGAGAAATTTTTAAGCGCTTTTTTTGTGAGCGGAAAGGAAGATAAGGTTAAATCCTTGATTTTTCCTCTAATAAATATTAATTTGGGACGGTAAAATTATCTAATTATAGTAGAGAGGTAGTGTAGTGAGTATATATATTGTTAAGATTGCAGTAGTTAGTTTGCTTGTCGGTTTGGTGTCCTGTTCTTCGCCGTCAGCAAAACAAAAGAAAATAGAGCAGGCAGAGCAGAAGCAGCAGGAAAAAGATAGTATCGCGCTTTTGTATAATCCAGTGGATGTAGATGAAAAAATAGATGCTTTCATGCAGAATCTACATCGTAAATCGGCTTTTAATGGAAACGTATTGATAGCTAAAAAAGGGAAGATAATTTATCAGAACACATTTGGATGGGCTGACCATTTACTTAAGGATAGTTTAAGGATAACCTCAAAATTTGAATTAGCTTCCGTTTCAAAGCCCTTGACAGCTCTTGGTGTATTAAAATTGTCAGAGATGGGGAAATTGCGATTGGATCAAACCGTGAACGATTTTTTCCCGAACTTTCCGTATCCGGATGTTACTGTACAAATGCTTTTGAGTCATCGTAGTGGCCTTCCTAATTATATTTATTTTGCGGAGGAAAAATGGAAGGATCGCAGTAAGGCGATGAGCACCATGGATGCGATAGATTTGTTGATTGAGCATAAGCCAGCACGCTACGGGGCGCCTGACGGACGTTTCCTTTATAATAATTCGAATTATATGGTGCTGGCGGCCATTATAGAAAAAGTTACTGGACAGGATTTTGCGGTATACATGAAGGAGGCGATTTTCGATAAGGCGGGTATGAAAAATACGGCGGTTTTATCAAAAGCTGTGTATGATAAGATACCGACGGATGTTGTCGGACATGACAGGGTTTGGAGGAGATCGGTAGTGCAAAATTATTTGGACGGGCCGGTGGGAGATAAAGGTATTTATAGTACTGTTCAAGATTTGTTTTTGTTGGATATCGCGCTAAAAGAAGGTAGGATTATCGATAAGGTTCTGCTAGATTCTGCTTACGTTCCTCGGAGTGACGCCCGACGTAACCTTTTTAGTTACGGTTATGGTTGGAGGACATTTTCGCCACGAGAAGCTCAAATAGTGTACCATACAGGGTGGTGGCATGGGTTTCGTAATTTATACGTTCGGGATTTGACGAATGATATTACAATTGTCTTATTATCCAATATGGTAAATGGGAGCTTGGTGAAGTTGGATGAGCTCTATAGGATTCTTAAAATGCCTGTGTTAAGGCAAAACGCTTATAATACAAATGGAGATTTTATTGTCAACTAAGTTATATTAATTTATGAAGAAGACCCTTATCGTCGGTGCGAGTAATAACCCGGCTCGTTATGCTTATTTGGTGGCAAATAAGTTGGTTCGCAAAGGATACCCGATTGTGAACGTAGGAAGAAAAAAGGGTAAAGTAGCGGGTGTAGAAATAGAAGATATGGGGGATATCCATATGGATATTGATACCATTACGTTATATGTCGGTCCGCAGAATCAAGCTGTTTATTATGATTATATTTTGCAGACAAAGCCAAAGCGTGTGATTTTTAATCCAGGCACCGAGAACGAGGTGTTTAAGCAGCAGCTCGAAGCCTCGGGTATTGAAGCCGTGGAAGCCTGTACGCTGGTCATGCTAAATACCGAGCAGTACTAAACAAAAAAGCTGGTCATTTATGACTAGCTTTTTTGTTTAGTACGATTTAGATGGTGCCAGGAGGAAGCAAGAGATATGCGACAATAAAATAAAAAATAATCCGCTAACTATTTGATACTTATAAAATTCTTTCTACCTTTGCAATCCCTTTATGGGGGATTGTGTCTTGAGCGAAGCCCTACTGCTTCGATGGACGATTAATTAATTTTATTTATAACATGTCAGGAATTATTGGTAAAAAAGTAGGAATGACCAGCCTGTTCGATGCGGAAGGGAAGAATATCCCTTGCACAGTAATTGAGGCTGGGCCGTGCGTGGTAACGCAGATACGTACGGTGGAGAAGGATGGCTATTCGGCTGTTCAGCTTGGCTATGAAGACGCCAAGGAAAAGAACACGACAGCTCCTTTAAAAGGACACTTTGCAAAAGCAGGGACTAGTCCTAAGCGTAAACTAGTTGAATTCAAGTACTTTGAGGACGAGAAGCAACTAGGAGAGACTGTGGATGTCACTATCTTTGAAGAAGGCGAGTATGTGGATGTCGTTGGTACTTCAAAAGGTAAGGGTTTCCAGGGTGTAATGAAGCGTCACGGATTTGGTGGTGTAGGTGGTGCGACTCACGGTCAGCACAACAGATTGCGCGCGCCGGGTTCATTGGGTGCAGCTTCTTGGCCTTCTCGTGTATTCAAAGGAAAACGCATGGCAGGCCGTACAGGTGGAGAGAGAGTGAAGATTCAAAACTTGCAGGTTTTGAAAATTTACCCTGACCAAAACCTTATTGTTGTTAATGGTTCCGTTCCGGGAGCTAAAGGTTCTTATGTAATCGTAGACAAATAGTAGAGATGGAAGTTAACGTATTAAATTTATCAGGTAAAGAAACAGGTGCCAAGGTGCAACTGCCTGAATCCGTATTCGGTGTAGAACCAAACGACCATGCGATCTATTTGGATGTGAAGCAATATCTGGCGAATCAACGTCAGGGAACGCACAAGGCGAAACAGCGGAATGAAATTGCGGGTTCTACTCGTAAACTTCATAAACAAAAAGGTACTGGTGGTGCTCGTGCGGGTTCTATTAAATCCCCTTTGTTTAATGGTGGTGGTCGTGTATTTGGTCCGCAGCCTCGCGATTATTCGTTCAAGTTGAACAAAAAATTGAAGCAGGTTGCACGTAAGTCTGCATTGAGTTACAAAGCGAAAGATAACAATATTTTGGTGTTAGACGAGGTTAATTTCGACGCGGCTAAAACCAAAAACTATGTGTCGCTCATTAATGCACTAAACTGTGCTGGCGAGAAAACTCTTCTCGTATTACCTACAGAAAACAAGAACGTTTATTTATCAAGCAGAAACTTGAAGAAAACAAAGGTTATTGTTGCAGCAGAATTAAATACGTATGACGTATTGAACGCAACAAAACTATTGTTGACTGCTGATTCTGTTAAAACTTTGGAGGAAGCATTCGCTAAGTAATATGGAAATTATCAAAAAACCTATTTTAACTGAGAAAGCTTCGTTATTGACGGAGAAATTAAACCGCTATGCTTTCAAAGTTGATCATAGAGCTAATAAAATACAGATCAAACAAGCTGTTGAAGAAATGTTCGGTGTAACTGTTTTAGCAGTCAACACAGCGGTTGTTGCTGGTAAAGCAAAAAGCCGTTATACAAAAGCAGGATTTGTTTCTGGAAGAGCTCCTAAATATAAAAAGGCCATCATCACAGTTAAGGATGGTGAAACTATTGACTTTTACAGTACACTATAATAAGAAATGGCAGTTAAAAGATTCAAACCGGTTACCCCTGGTACTCGTTTTAGAGTAGGTGCTGACTATTCTGACGTTACAACTAACGTTCCAGAGAAATCATTAGTCGTGGGCATCAACAAGAAATCAGGTGGTCGTAATAAGTCCGGTAAAATGACTATGCGTTATCTCGGTGGGGGACATAAGAAAGTATACCGAATAATTGATTTCAAACGCGATAAAAAAGATATCCCTGCAAAAGTTGCTACCATTGAGTACGATCCAAATCGTACAGCGCGTATTGCTTTATTGCATTATGCTGATGGTGAAAAACGTTATATTATTGCTCCAGCTGGATTGACAGTTGGTCAAACGATAATAGCAGGCGATCATGTGGCCCCAGAAGTAGGCAATACATTGCCTTTAGCAAATATTCCACTAGGTTCTATTATTCACAATATTGAATTGAACCCTGGTCAAGGAGGCTCGATTGCACGCTCGGCTGGTACCTACGCGCAGTTATCCGCTCGCGATGGTAAATACGCCATTATCAAGTTGCCTTCGAGTGAAACACGCATGATTTTGTTGAGCTGTGTCGCTACTATTGGTTCTGTGTCGAACGCAGAAAAGGCAAATCAAGTGTTGGGTAAAGCAGGTCGTAAGCGTCATTTGGGACGCCGTCCACGCGTTCGTGGTGTGGCGATGAACCCAGTGGATCACCCAATGGGTGGTGGTGAAGGCCGTTCATCCGGTGGACATCCACGTTCACGCACAGGTGTGTTAGCTAAAGGCTTCAAAACACGCGCTAAGAAGAAAATATCGAATCGTTACATCATTGAGAGAAGGAAAAAATAATGGCTCGTTCAATTAAAAAAGGTCCTTATATCGATCACAACTTAGAAAGAAAAGTTCTTTCTATGAATGAAACAAACAAAAAATCAGTTATCAAAACATGGTCTCGTAGATCAATGATTTCTCCTGATTTTGTTGGCCATACCTTCGCAGTGCACAATGGGAATAAGTTTATTCCTGTTTATGTAACAGAAAATATGGTTGGTCACAAGCTTGGCGAATTTGCGCCTACACGTACGTTCAAAGGCCACGCAGAAAAGAAAAAATAATTAGGTAATGGAAGCAACAAACAAACTCAAAAAATCTGTCTTAATCAGACAGCGCAAAGAGCAGGAAAAAGCTCAAGTAGGAGGAGCTTCTACTGCCAAGTTATTGAACTGCCCTACTTCACCGCGTAAAATGCGTTTAGTGGTAGATCTTATCCGTGGCGAAAAAGTAGAATCTGCTCTTTATATCTTGAAACATTCAGGAAAGGAAGCTGCTGCTCGTGTTGAAAAATTATTATTATCAGCAATTAAAAACTGGGAAGCTAAAAATGAAGGAGCTTCTTTGGAAGACAGCGCATTGTATGTAAAGGAAGTTCAAGTGGGTGGTGGTCGTCAATTGAAAAGATTACGCCCAGCTCCACAGGGACGTGGATACAGAATTCGTAAACGTTCAAACCATGTAACTTTGGTAGTAGATAGTTTAAACAACGTAAACAACTAATTTATTATAAGAATGGGACAAAAAGCAAATCCAATAGGTAGCAGATTAGGTATCATCAAAGGATGGGATTCTAATTGGTTCGGAGGCAACAACTATTCTGATAAGTTAGTTGAGGACGAGAAAATCAGAAAATATCTTTCTGTACGTATTGCAAAAGGAGGCGTAGCAAAAGTTGTTATTGAAAGAACTTTGAAGCGTATCACGGTTACTATTCACACGGCTCGTCCGGGAATTGTTATCGGTAAAGGTGGTCAAGAGGTCGATAAGATCAAGGAGGAGTTGAAAAAATTGACAAAGAAAGATGTTCAAATTAACATCTTCGAAATCAAACGTCCTGAACTTGATGCGAAATTGGTAGCGGAAGGAATTGCAAAGCAATTAGAAGCACGTATCTCTTTCCGTCGTGCGATGAAGACAGCAATTGCTTCTACAATGCGTATGGGAGCGGAAGGTATCAAAGTAATGTGTTCTGGTCGTTTGGGCGGTGCTGAAATGGCACGAACCGAACAATACAAAGAGGGTAGAACACCGTTGCATACATTTCGTGCTGATATTGACTATGCATTGGCTGAAGCATTGACTACATACGGTAAAATTGGTGTGAAAGTTTGGATCTGTAAAGGTGAGGTTTACGGGAAACGTGATTTATCTCCTAATATCGGTCAAACATCGAATACCAAAACGCGTGGCGGAAATGAGGGCGGTGGTGATCGCCGTGACAATCGTAAGGTTGGCCGTGGCGGAGGTCGTGGTGGAAACAATCGTAGCGGGAATAGCCGTGGTGGTTCAAACAGAGGATAATTAGTTTAATAGATTAAAAAAAATATTCGCCGTTGTGGCGGATTAAATATACTACGAACATGTTACAGCCAAAAAGAACAAAGTTCAGAAAGATGCAGAAAGGCCGTATGAAAGGTAATGCGACGCGTGGAGCGGAGCTAGCTTTCGGTTCTTTCGGTATCAAGTCAATGGAGCCAGCATGGATTACTAGTCGTCAGATAGAGGCGGCACGTATTGCCGTAACACGTTATATGAAACGTGAAGGCCAAGTATGGATCCGTATTTTTCCTGACAAACCTGTTACTAAAAAACCTGCAGAGGTACGTATGGGTAAAGGTAAGGGAGCTCCAGAATACTGGGTAGCCGTGGTGCGCCCAGGCCGTATGTTATTTGAAGCGGAAGGCGTGCCTTTGGAAATTGCCAAGGAAGCATTACGTTTAGCTGCTCAAAAATTACCGGTTCAAACAAAGTTTGTTATACGTAGAGATTACGTAGAAGCATAAACGTTGGTAATGTCAATGGGCTGAAGTCTTGTGGCCGTTACCCACTAGATAATATCCAAGCTCCATGATAACCCGACACAATACTGAAAAAAAATGAAAAATTCAGAAATTATCGAATTATCACAAGAGGAACTTACAGCTCGTCTCGCACAAGAGAAGGCTGCTCTTAACAAGTTGAAATTTGCACATGCTGTTTCTGCTATTGAGAATCCCAATGCGATCAAAGCAGGGCGCAAGACTATCGCTCGTATCTCTACGGAGATTTCAAAACGTAGAATTGCAGGTCAATCCGAAACAGCCGCTGAGGCATAAATGTAAAGTCGAAAAATGGAAAGAAATTTAAGAAAAACGAGAATCGGCTTGGTAGTTAGCAACAAGATGGACAAATCTATCGTAGTGGCTGTTGAACGTAAAGTGAAGCACCCTATCTATGGCAAGTTCGTTAAAAAAACTACCAAATTCAAAGCTCATGACGAAGAAAATACCTGCGGTATCGGCGACACGGTATTAATCATGGAAACACGTCCGCTGAGTAAAACAAAGAACTGGAGATTGGTTGAAATATTAGAAAGGGCTAAATAATGGTACAACAGGAATCAAGATTAAATGTAGCCGACAACTCTGGAGCTAAAGAAGTTTTAGTAATCCGGGTGTTAGGCGGTACGCGCAAGCGCTATGCATCTATCGGTGATAAAGTTGTTGTTACCGTAAAGAGTGCTTTACCTTCAGGGAATGTTAAGAAAGGGACCGTCTCTAAAGCAGTAGTCGTACGTACGAAGAAAGAGATCCGTCGTAAAGATGGTTCTTATATCCGTTTCGATGACAATGCTGCTGTATTGTTAAATAATAACGATGAACCACGCGGAACACGTATCTTCGGCCCAGTAGCTCGGGAATTACGTGAGAAGCAGTTCATGAAAATTGTATCACTAGCACCGGAGGTTTTATAATTATGGCACAGAAGAAAAAAGCAACTACGCACAAAATCAAGATTAAAAAAGGTGATTTGGTGAAAGTTATCGCCGGTAACGCTAAAGGTGTTCAAGGGAAGGTTCTACAGGTTGTAAAAGAAACCAATAGAGCATTTGTAGAAGGCGCAAATATTGTTAAAAAACATACTAAGCCTAGTGCAGCGAACCCTAACGGTGGTATTATTGAAAAAGAAGCTGCTATCCACATCTCTAATATTGCGTTGATCGATCCTAAATCGGGAGAGGTTAGTCGTGTTGGTCGTCGTGTGAATGCAGATGGCAAAATTGTTCGTTACGCAAAAAAATCAGGGGAGGAAATTAAATAATGACTTACGTACCAAGATTAAAAGCGAAATATGCGGAAGAAATCCGTACTGCGCTAAAGGAAAAATTCCAGTATAAAAGCGTTATGCAAGTTCCGAAGCTGGAGAAGATCGTTGTGTCACAAGGTATAGGTGCTGCTACTGCTGATAAGAAATTGATCGACAATGCAGTGGCTGAATTAACCTTGATCACTGGTCAGCAAGCGGTTCCGACGAAATCCAAAAAGGACATCTCGAACTTTAAACTACGTAAAGGAATGCCTATCGGTGCTCGCGTAACATTACGTGACAACATGATGTACGAGTTCCTTGATCGTTTGGTAGCGGTATCTCTGCCTCGTATCCGCGATTTTCGTGGTATCAACGAGAAGGGATTTGATGGCAGAGGAAACTATAATTTGGGTATAACTGAACAGATTATTTTCCCAGAGATTAATATTGATAAAATCAATAAAATCCAAGGGATGGATATTACTTTTGTAACTTCAGCCGATAATGATGTGGAGGCTTTGGAGTTGTTAAAGCAATTCGGTTTACCATTCAAAAATCAAAATTCAAACAATAATGGCTAAAGAAGGAATAAAAGCACGTGAACTCAAACGTCAAAAACTTGTAGCTAAGTTTGCAGAGAAACGTGCAGCTTTAAAAGCTGCAGGAGACTATGCTGCGTTAGATAAGTTACCTAAGAATGCTTCACCGGTTCGTTTACACAATCGTTGTAAACTGACTGGACGTCCTAAAGGATATATGCGCCAATTTGGCATCTCTCGTGTAACTTTCCGCGAGATGGCGTTGGATGGCAAAATCCCGGGAGTGAAAAAAGCTTCTTGGTAATCAGCAAAAAATAAATTACTTTTGCCCGGATAAATCATAAACTGGTTTATCGGGGCAATTTGTTTTGAAATTTTATTAACAGATGACAGGTCTCCGGGATTTGGTTAGTCCGTGAGAAACCGTTATCGCAAATTTTATACATAATGAATACAGATCCAATAGCGGATTACCTTACACGAGTAAGGAATGCCATTAAGGCCAACCACAGGGTTGTTGAAATTCCTGCATCGAACCTTAAGAAAGAAATCACAAAAGTTCTTTTCGATAAGGGTTATATTGCTAATTATAAATTTGAGGAGAATGGACCTCAGGGAAGTATCAAAATCGCTTTGAAATACAATCCAATTAGCAAAATTCCGGCTATTCGCACATTGACACGTGTGAGTAAACCTGGTTTAAGAAAGTATGCAAATGTTGACAGCATGCCTCGTGTTTTAAATGGTTTGGGTATCGCTATCTTGTCCACTTCTAAGGGAGTGATGACGGATAAAGAAGCTCGTCTGCAAAACGTAGGTGGTGAGGTTTTATGTTACGTTTATTAATCTAGGTAAAAAACACAAAAGAAATGTCAAGAATTGGAAAAGCGCCGATCGCTATTCCTTCGGGGGTAACGATTAACGTATCAGATAAGAATCTGGTAACGGTAAAAGGACCGAAAGGCGAATTAACACAGCAAGTAGATAGTGATATTGCGGTGAAAGAAGAAGACGGTAATATTATCGTATCACGTCCTACTGAACAAAAAAGACACAAATCATTACATGGTTTGTACCGGGCCTTAATCAATAACATGGTTGTGGGTGTTACGGAAGGATACAAAACTACACAAGAACTCGTCGGTGTAGGTTACCGTGCTACAAGTACAGGTAATACATTGGAGTTAGCCTTAGGTTTCTCTCACCCGATTGTTTTTATATTGCCAAAGGAAATTAAAGTAAGTACCACTTCAGAGAAAGGTAAGAATCCTACGATTACTTTGGAAAGTGCTGATAAGCAGTTAATCGGTCAGGTGGCTGCAAAGATCCGTAGTTTCCGCAAACCTGAGCCTTATAAAGGAAAAGGTGTTAAGTTTGTAGGTGAAGTATTGAGAAGAAAAGCAGGTAAATCAGCTAAAAAATAATAACCATGGCAGGAAAGAAAACATCTCGCAGAGAGCGAATTAAAAAAGGAATAAGAAAAAGCCTGACTGGAACGGCTGGACGTCCACGTTTATCCGTTTTCAGAAGCAATAAAGGTATTTATGCTCAGATTATCGATGATGAAGCTGGGAAAACATTGGCTTCAGCTTCTTCGGCTTCAAAGGATTTTGCAGCAAATGGTACTAAGATCGAGCAATCGAAGGCCGTCGGAAAATTAGTAGCAGAAAAGGCCGTTGCAGCAGGTATTAGCAAAGTAGTTTTTGACCGTAATGGGTACTTATACCATGGCCGTGTGAAATCATTGGCTGAAGGTGCTCGCGAAGGCGGTTTGGACTTTTAATCAATAAGAACATGGCATTAAGCAATATAAAAAGAGTGAAATCAAGCGAAATTGAATTAAAAGATCGCTTAGTAAGCATCCAACGTGTAGCGAAAGTAACTAAAGGTGGTCGTACCTTCAGTTTCTCAGCTATTGTCGTTGTAGGTGATGAAAATGGTATCGTGGGTTACGGTCTTGGTAAAGCGAAAGAAGTTACAGAAGCTATTACTAAAGGTATCGATGATGCAAAGAAAAATTTAATTAAAGTTCCTATCATCAATGGTACAGTTCCTCACGAGCAACATGGGAAATTCTCTGGAGGCCGCGTTTTGATTAAACCAGCGGTTGACGGTACGGGCGTACTTGCCGGTGGTGCAATGCGGGCTGTATTGGAGAGCGCGGGTATTAAGGACGTATTAGCGAAATCGCTGGGTTCATCCAATCCGCACAACGTTGTTAAAGCAACAGTTGATGCATTGGTTAAACTGCGCGATGCGTATACGGTTGCTCAAAACCGCGGTGTCGATTTGAATAAAGTATTTAACGGTTAATTATCATGGCAAAAATCAAGATCACCCAGATAAAGAGCGTTATCGACAGAAGCGAGCGCCAAAAAAGAACTATTCAAGCGTTGGGCTTGAAGCGGATCAATCACTCCGTTGAGGTTGAAGCTACGCCATCCATTATCGGAATGGTTAGAAAGGTCAACCATTTGGTAGCGATAGAGACAGTTTAAGGTAAAGTGAGTTAATGGAAAGGATTTTAGGATTCTTTCCATTCCATTTAGTAATTATTATTCATCGTTACGACCTGTTTAGTGAAAGCGAAGGCGTAACACAATTTTTCAAACACAATGAATTTAAGTAGTTTAAAACCAGCTAAAGGTTCTGTTAAAAGCAGGAAACGTATCGGTAGAGGTCAAGGATCGGGTCGTGGTGGTACGTCAACTCGTGGTCACAAAGGCGCGGGTTCGCGTTCAGGACACTCTACAAAGATTGGTTTCGAAGGTGGTCAGATGCCTTTGCAACGTCGGGTACCTAAGTTTGGTTTCAAAAACATGAACCGCGTCGAGTACAAAGGAATTAATTTAGACGCACTGCAGGAGTTGGTAGCTAAATACAACTTATCTGCTGTTGACTTCGATACGTTGAAAGCTCATGGTTTGGTTTCCAAAAATGACCTAGTGAAGATTTTGGGAAGAGGGGAGTTGACTACTAAAGTTGAAGTTAAAGCTCACGCTTTTTCTGCTTCGGCACAAAAGGCGATTGAAGCTGCAGGTGGTTCTATCGAAAAACTATAAAATTACATGAAGAAACTAATCACAACCTTAACCAATATATGGAAAATAGAGGACTTACGCAATCGTATTATTACTACGTTGCTTCTTCTTCTTATCTACCGTATCGGTTGTCACGTGGTTCTGCCGGGTGTCAACCCTGATGCTTTAGTGGCTAGAAGTAGCGAAGGAAATAGTATATTGGACTTGATCAATATGTTTGCCGGAGGATCATTTTCTCGATCGGCGATCTTCGCGTTGGGTGTAATGCCTTACATTTCAGCATCAATCGTTGTTCAGTTATTGGGTATAGCGGTTCCTGCATTTCAAAAGATGCAAAAAGAGGGCGAATCGGGGCGAAAAAAAATGACCCAGATTACGCGTTATCTAACATTGGCAATTACGTTGGTTCAAGCAGTGGCTTATGTGAAAACACAAGTTCCGGCTGAGGCAAAAACACTAGCGGAGCCTATGTTTACGATTCTTTCTGCAATTGTTTTGACAGCAGGTACCTTGTTTGTGATGTGGCTTGGTGAAAAAATTACAGATAAAGGGATTGGAAATGGTATCTCCTTAATTATTATGGCAGGTATCATTGCACAATTACCAGCCGGTATCGTGGCAGAGTGGGGATCACGGATGAGCCCTAGTGGCGGTGGTCCTATCCCTCTTTTATTGGAATTTGTTGCACTTTTCTTTGTTGTAATTTTCGCAATCTTGGTGGTACAGGGGATTCGTAAAGTTCCTGTCCAATATGCTAAGAAAATTGTGGGGAACAAGCAAGTAGGTGGCGTTCGTCAGTATATTCCTTTAAAAGTGAATGCTGCAGGAGTTATGCCGATTATTTTTGCGCAGGCGATTATGTTCTTGCCAATGGCTTTGTCACAATTTTTTCCAGATCTACAATCGGACTTTTTAGCTTCACTGAGTAACTATACCTCTGTAGCCTATAATTTGACGTTTGCGGTTCTCATCATTGCGTTTACATTTTTCTATACCGCAATCATGGTGAATCCA
This sequence comes from Sphingobacterium sp. FBM7-1, assembly GCF_020687765.1. GTDB lineage: Bacteria > Bacteroidota > Bacteroidia > Sphingobacteriales > Sphingobacteriaceae > Sphingobacterium. The sequence continues at coordinate 507,811 of NZ_JAJEWJ010000002.1, forward strand.
CAACAGATGTCGGAAGATATGAAGAAGAACGGTGGTTTTATTCCAGGGATTAAGCCCGGATATGATACCAATATTTTCATTGATAATGTGATATCCCGTATTACGTTTCCTGGTGCAATATTTATTGCGATTATCGCAGTTATGCCCGCCTTGGCGGCTAAACTAGGCGTAAATAATCAATTTGCACATTTTTATGGAGGTACTTCTTTATTGATTTTAGTAGGTGTAGTACTGGATACATTACAGCAGATTGAAAGCCATTTATTGATGCGTCATTACGACGGTTTGATGAAGACCGGAAGAGTAAAAGGACGCTCCACTGCCACAGTGGAAGGTATCGATCAATCAGCACTTTAATAAATGTCGAAAGTTTATTACAAAACAGAAGAGCAAATCGAGCAAATACGAGAGTCAGCGAACGTACTCTCGTTATTGCTTGGTGAGATTGCCAAGGAAGTAAAGCCGGGAATTACCACCTTATCATTGGATAAACTAGCTTACGAATTTATTCAAGACCACGGTGGTACTCCAGCATTTCTAAATTATCAAGGGTTTCCCCATTCTTTGTGTATATCAGTGAATGATCAAATTGTTCACGGTTTTCCAAGTGATTATGTGTTGAAGGACGGCGATATCGTTTCTGTTGACGGGGGAGTTAATCTCAACGGGTTTATTAGTGATTCCGCCTATACTTTTGGTGTAGGAGAGATCTCCGAGGAAGCTCGTCAATTACTTGATGTCACTAAAGCTGCTCTTTATAAGGGGCTTGATTGTGCTGTTGCGGGTAAACGGGTTGGAGATATTTCCTTCGCAGTGCAGGAGCATGTGGCGCGTTATAACTACGGAATAGTAAGAGAGCTAGTGGGACACGGTGTGGGATTGCATTTACATGAAAAGCCAGAGATTCCAAATTATGGGAAACGTGGTTCGGGTCCAAAGTTAGAGGAAGGTTTGGTTATTTGCATCGAACCCATGATCAACGCAGGTAAGGCGGGTGTGAAGTTTTGGGATGATGGTTGGACGGTGAGTACGATTGACGGGCGATTGTCTGCACACTTTGAGCAGATGGTCGCGGTTAGAAAAGGCAAGCCAGACGTGCTACTGACTTTTGAACACGTGGAAGAAGTTTTGAGTAAAAAGTAGTTGGTTTTCAATAATTTTATTTATCTTTGCACTCCTGTTTGTGCGGGCTAAAAATAAATTAAGTTAGGATATATGGCTAAACAAGCCTCAATAGAACAAGACGGTATAATTAAGGAGGCGCTTTCTAACGCGATGTTCCGTGTAGAGTTAGAAAATGGGCATGAAATTATTGCGCATATTTCGGGTAAAATGCGTATGCATTATATCAAGATTTTGCCGGGAGACAAAGTAAAGTTGGAAATGTCGCCTTATGATTTGACAAAAGGAAGGATCACTTATCGCTACAAGTAGTGATTGGTTTTTTCTGTATAATTTGCTTTTAAAATACTACAACAATGAAAGTTAGAGCATCAATAAAAAAACGTAGCGCGGATTGTAAGGTTATCCGTCGCAAAGGAAAAGTTTTTGTAATCAACAAAAAGAACCCTAAGTTTAAGCAACGTCAAGGGTAGTTTATTAACATAATCGCTTAAAACATTATATGGCAAGGATAGCAGGTATAGATTTACCTAAAAACAAAAGAGGCGTAATAGGCCTTACCTACATCTTCGGTATCGGCCGTTCTACGGCAGCTTATCTTTTGGAGAAAGCGGGTATTAGTGAGGATGTTAAAGTTTCTGAATGGAATGATGAGCAATTGACAGCCATTCGTAACATCATCAATGAGGAGATCAAAGTTGAAGGTGCTTTACGTTCTGAGGTTCAGTTGAATATCAAACGTTTGATGGATATTGGTTGTTACCGTGGTTTACGTCACCGTAAGCATTTACCTCTTCGTGGTCAACGGACAAAAAACAACTCTCGTACTCGTAAGGGTAAGCGTAAAACAGTTGCAAATAAGAAAAAAGCTACTAAATAATAATTAAGAAATGGCTAAAAGTAAAAAGGTTACGAAGAAGCGTATCGTCGTTATTGAGCCTGTTGGTCAAGCTCATATCAACGCTACGTTTAACAACATTATCATTACTTTGACAAATAATCAAGGTCAGACTATTTCATGGTCTTCAGCTGGTAAAATGGGTTTCCGGGGTTCGAAAAAGAACACTCCGTATGCTGCTGGTCAAGCTGCTCAAGACTGTGGTAAAGTTGCGCATGACTTAGGTTTACGTAAAGTTGAGGTTTTTGTAAAAGGTCCTGGAGCTGGACGTGAGTCAGCGATCCGAACATTACAAACAGTGGGTATTGATGTTACAACGATTAAAGATATCACACCACTTCCTCATAATGGATGTCGTCCTCCGAAGAGAAGAAGAGTTTAATAATAGTTATTGTTTAAGATAAGCTTCGTCAGCTATAGGCTGGTAGATACTTCAAACAGAAAGAAAACAAATGGCAAGATATACAGGACCTAAGTCCAAAATTGCACGGAAATTCAGAGAGCCAATATTTGGACCTGATAAAGCATTAGAAAAAAAGAATTATCCTCCAGGACAACATGGTCCATCGAAAAGAAGAGGCAAGCAATCTGAATATGCGGTTCAGTTGTTAGAAAAGCAGAAAACAAAATATACCTACGGTGTTTTAGAGCGTCAGTTCCGGACATTGTTTGCGAAAGCATCCGCAAAACAAGGTATTACCGGTGAGAATTTCTTGAAATTATTAGAATCTCGCTTGGATAATGTTGTTTACCGTTTAGGTATTGCGCCAACACGTGCAGCAGCGCGTCAGTTGGTATCCCATAAGCACGTTACAGTTAACGGCGACGTCGTTAACATCCCATCATATAGCTTGCGTCCCGGTGATGTAATTGCTGTTCGCGAGCGTTCTAAGTCTTTGGAAGCTATTACCGCTTCTGTTGAGGGAAGAAAAATCAACAAGTTCAATTGGTTAGAATGGAACGTCAATGAATTGACAGGAACGTTTGTTTCTTACCCAGAAAGAGTTGATATCCCAGAAAATATCAAAGAAAACTTAATCGTAGAGTTATACTCTAAGTAATAAAATATCGGGAAGAAATATGGTTTGTATGCATATTTCTTCTCGGTTGTATTTTATGGTTATTAATAAAAACTTTTAAAAGAAAATAAATGGCAATTTTAGCATTTCAAAGACCGGATAAAGTTATCATGCAAAAATCAACAGATTTTGATGGTACTTTCGAATTTCGTCCATTAGAGCCTGGTTTTGGTGTAACGATTGGTAATGCTTTGCGCCGTATTTTATTGTCCTCGTTAGAAGGATATGCAATTACGTCGGTGAGGTTTTCAGGCGTTTCGCATGAGTTTTCTACTATCAAAGGTGTTGTTGAGGATGTTACGGAGATCATTCTGAATTTGAAGCAAGTTCGTTTCAAAAAGAGTGGTGAACAGGGTGATAGTGAGAAGATTTTTGTGGTTATCAATGGTCAGGAGCAGTTTAAAGCGGGTGATATAACCAAATTTTCTAATAATTTTACCGTTTTAAATCCCGATTTGGTGATCTGTAACATGGATAGTTCAGTTACGATAGAGATCGAGCTTTCGGTAGCTAAGGGGCGCGGTTATGTAAATGCTGAAGAAAATAAAGTTACAGATGGACCTGTTGGTTTTATTGCTGTTGATTCTATTTACACGCCAATTAAAAACGTAAAATACACCATTGAGAATTATCGTGTAGAACAAAAAACAGATTACGAGAAATTGTTACTGGATATTTCTACAGACGGTTCTATTCATCCCGAGGAAGCTTTAAAAGAAGCGGCTAAGATTTTGATTCAACACTTCATGTTATTCTCCGATGAGAATATGTTGTTGGAGTCTCAAACAAAAGAGGAAACCAAAGTCGTTGATGAAGAGATTTTACATATGCGTAAAGTTTTGAAAACGGAGTTGGTGGATCTTGACCTTTCTGTTCGTGCGTTGAACTGTTTAAAAGCAGCAGATATTCGTACGTTAGCGGAGTTGGTGACTTACGATGTTGCAGATATGTTGAAGTTCCGTAACTTCGGCAAAAAGTCATTGAGTGAGATTCAAGAATTGGTTAAATCAAAAGGTTTGTCGTTCGGTATGAATCTATCCAAATATAAGTTGGAAGAAGAGTAATAGTTAAATTTAACAAAATAAGCGACCTGTTGCGTAATTCCTCTTTTAAGAACGGTACGCACAAAAACAAAACAAAATGAGACACGGAAAAAAAGTAGATAAATTAGGGCGCACGGACAGTCACCGTAAGGCGATGTTGGCCAACATGGCGACTTCTTTAATTAAACACAAGCGCATTACAACAACTTTAGCTAAAGCTAAAGCATTGCGTAAGTATGTAGAGCCTTTGATTACGAAATCAAAGAACGATACAACGCACTCGCGTCGTACAGTTTTTGCATACTTGAAAGACAAAGAAGCTATCACGATTTTGTTCCGCGAAATTTCGGAAAAAGTTGCTTCTCGTCCAGGTGGGTATACACGTATTATCAAGCTTGAAAATCGTCTTGGTGACAACGCGGAAATGGCGTTCATCGAGTTGGTAGACTATAATGAGATTTATGGTCAAATCGCTAAGGACGAGAAAAAAGCTACTCGCCGACGCGGTGGTAGAAAGAAATCTACAGAAAAAGCAGCTGAAGTAGAAGTTGCTGAAGAAGTAGACGCGACGGAAGAGGTAAAAGTAGATGCTGCGGAAGCATCGGCAACGGAAACTCCTGCAACTGAAGAAAATTCTGCAACGGAAGAGTCTTCGGATAAGGAAGAGAAAAAGGACTAAAATTTTGTCTCTTATATAGAAAAGCCCGTCATACTTTATGGCGGGCTTTTTTATTTCATATTTACTTATTATTTTAAGCGTGTTGCGCTATATTTGTGTGTAGTATTTTTTCTATACCAGTTTTACTTTTTCATACATGGATTTATTTAATGTTTATCCCATAAACCCCATTAATATTGTACGTGCCAAAGGATCTAGCGTTTGGGACAAGGAGGGAGTCGAATATCTTGATTTATATGGCGGACATGCTGTAATTTCTGTTGGTCATACGCATCCGCATTATGTAGAATCCATAACCCAGCAATTGAACCAAATTGGTTTTTATTCAAATTCTGTGGAAATTGCGCTGCAGAAGCAGCTAGCCAAACAATTGGGCGAGGTTTCCCGAAAAGAAGAATATGCTTTATTTCTCTGTAATTCGGGAGCGGAAGCGAACGAGAATGCATTGAAACTGGCGTCGTTTCACACGGGACGGAAGAAAATAATAGCTTTTTCAAAGGCTTTTCACGGGCGTACATCCTTGGCAGTAGCAGTTACGGATAACCCAGCAATTGTAGCTCCTGTTAATCAGACAGAAAACGTGGTCTTTTTGCCTTTTAATGATGAGGAAGCGATCCGGCGAGCTTTCCAAGATTTTGGAGAAGAGGTGTGTGCTGTAATTATCGAGGGAATACAAGGCGTGGGTGGGATACGAGAGGCTTCGGTTTCTTTTCTTCAGTCGATTCGTACACTTTGCAATCAATATGGAGCCGTATTTATTGCCGACGCTGTACAGTGCGGTTATGGACGTACCGGCGATTTTTATTCGCATGATTACGCAGGGATAGAAGCAGATATTTATTCCATGGCTAAGGGAATGGGAAACGGATTTCCTATAGGCGCAGTTAGTATTGCGCCTAAGTTTAAAGCATCGTTTGGGATGTTGGGAACTACTTTTGGAGGTAATCATCTTGCTTGTGCAGCTGCAATTGCAGTATTGGATATAATCCAGGAGGAGAACTTAGTGGCGAACGCGCGAGATGTCGGAGGCTACCTCGTTGAAGAATTAAAGAGGTTCGATAAAATAAAAGAGATTAGAGGTAGAGGCTTGATGATCGGTATTGAACTGCCGGAGGAATTGTCGAGTGTCAAAAAAGACTTATTGACAAAAAATCGAATTTTTACGGGCGAAGCAAAGCCCAACACTATTCGGCTTCTACCTGCGTTGAATATCACGAAAGATACGGCCGATGTTTTTTTAAGCGCGCTTGACGAACGTTTGAAGGCCGTATAGTTTGTTTTTCGATAGATTTGCCGTCATGCGATTAGATGACGAATGATATTAATTTTTAGTTTACTTTGAAAGATGAATAGATTTTTTTCGGTTGCAGATATTGATGATTTGGACTTGGTTGTTAAAGAAGCCCTGTCGATAAAAGCTGATCCCTATAGATGGCGGGAATTAGGTAAGAACAAAACGTTAGGTTTAGTGTTTTTAAATCCTAGCCTGCGAACACGCTTGAGTACGCAAAAAGCGGCAATGAGTCTCGGAATGGATGTCATGGTAATTAATATGGATAAAGAAGGTTGGGCCTTAGAAACGCGAGATGGTGTTATCATGAATGGAACAACCGTGGAGCATATTCGGGAGGCTGCAGCTGTGATGGGGCAATATTGTGATATTTTAGGCTTACGTTCTTTCCCAAGTTTGAAAGATAAGGAAGCAGATTATACCGAGGAGTTGTTTAATAAATTCATGAAATTTTGTGGCGTTCCGGTAGTCTCCTTAGAGAGTGCTACGCGTCATCCTTTGCAAAGTCTTACCGATTTGATAACTATCATGGAGCATAAAACCGTAGCTCAGCCTAAGGTCGTTTTGGCTTGGGCACCCCACGTGAAAGCGTTGCCTCAGGCTGTGCCTAATTCATTCTCAGAATGGATGTGCGCGGCCCAAGAACAAAAATTAGTCGATTTTACGATTGTACATCCTAATGGATACGAATTGGATAAAGGCTTTACTAAGGGAGCAAAAATTGCATACGATTTAGGAGATGCATTAAAAGACGCTGATTTTGTATATGTTAAAAATTGGTCTTCTTATGAAGATTACGGACAAGTTCCTTCTGTAAAGGGAGATTGGTTGATGACCAATGAAAAACTGCGTATGACAAATAACGCGGCTGTTATGCATTGTCTACCGGTACGTAGAGATTTAGAGTTGTCTTCGGAGATTCTAGACGGACCGAATTCTTTGGTTGTCAAAGAAGCAGGAAACCGCGTGTGGGCCGCTCAGGTCGTATTGAAACGCATGTTGGAAAATCTTAAATAGTAAAGTATTTTATAGTTTATGGGAAGTGGATTACATGTCATCAAAATTGGCGGAAACGTTATAGATGATGATACACAGTTGCAGAGTTTTTTGGAAAAATTTGCGGCGCTGCAAGGGAAAAAAATATTAGTCCACGGTGGAGGAAAGATTGCAACACGGATTGCGGCAGATCTTGGGATAGAAGCAAAAATGATTAATGGTCGACGTATTACGGATAAGCCGATGTTAGATGTGGCTACTATGGTGTATGCCGGCTTAACAAATAAACATGTAGTTTCTTCTCTTCAGAAATTCGGCTGCGACGCGTTGGGGTTGTCAGGTGCAGACGGTAACGCTATTAAAGCTGTTAAACGACCTGTTAGGGATATCGACTATGGATACGCGGGTGATATTTTAGTGGACTCTGTAAATGTTCTTAGTATAAAGAAATTTTTAGAAGCCGGATTCACTCCCGTTTTTTCCGCTATTACGCACAACGGTTTAGGACAGTTGTTAAATACAAATGCCGACACGATTGCATCGGCGCTAGCAGTTTCTTTGGCGAAAATATATGAAACAAAGCTGATTTACTGTTTCGAAAAGGACGGCGTATTGCGTGACGTGAACAAACCCGAATCGATTATCAAATCTATAAATGCAGATGAGTTCGAGCAGTTGAAGACAGAGAAAGTTATTTATGAGGGAATGATTCCGAAGCTTGAAAACGCTTTTGAAGCGCTTGGTAAGGGAGTGAAATATATATACATAGGCAATGCTTTAAATTTGCATAAATACCAACAAGGAGAGTTTGGTACTTGTCTCTTGCCTAAATAGGCTGACGATGTATTGAAACTATACAAGTGCAAATAGACAGGTTAACTGCACCACCATTAAATAATTTTTACGGCTGAAATATGAGCAAAATAACAATAATAGGGAGTGGAAACATTGGGCTTTCTCTTGCTAAAGGACTTGTAAAGTCTGGACAATACATATCCGAAGATATCACGCTCACCCGCAGAAGTCTCGTTAACCTCCAAGAGGAGGCTGCTCTGGGGTTTCAGGTTAGTGATGACAATACCCAAGCCGTCATGGAGGCGGAAATAGTGGTGTTAGCGATTTTACCACAGCAACTTCGTAGAGTTTTAGAAGATATTAAAGATACATTGCACACCCAACAAATTTTAGTTTCGGTTATTTCGGGGGTAAATTGTGCTGATATTAAACAAGTATTGGGTGACGATAAAGTAGTCGTCCGTGCCATGCCGAACACAGCTATTGCTATAGGGCAGTCGATGACTTGTATAGCAGCAGATAATGCGTCCGATACTGTAACAGACCGGGTGCAACGACTGTTCGAGTCAGTAGGATCGGTCGTGGTGATTCAAGAAGACTTGATGACGTCTGCTACCGCACTATGCGCGTGTGGTATTGCTTTTTTTCTCAGAGCTATTCGGGCAGCCTCACAGGGCGGTGTTGAAATAGGTTTTCATGCACATGACGCTCTAAAAATGGCTGTACAAACCGCTAAGGGTGCTGCAGACTTATTATTACAGACCCAAAATCACCCTGAAGGCGAAATTGATAAGGTGACCTCTCCAAAAGGGTGTACAATTGCTGGATTAAACGAAATGGAACATAACGGATTTAGTTCGGCGTTTATAAAGGGGATAAAGTTGTCCGCAGAGAAGGCAGGGGGATTGTATAATGAATAAGGAGATCGCTTATTTGATAGAAGAAGCGACGGCACTATTGAAAGAGATGATAGCGTTACCCTCTTTTAGTAAAGAAGAAAACGACACGGCAGACTTGTTATGTCGTTTTTTCAATGAAAGGGGAGTGGCGTATGAACGTATAGGTAATAATGTCTGGGCCTATAACAAATACAAAAATGAGACAAAACCGTGCATACTATTAAATTCTCATCATGATACGGTAAAGCCCAACCCAGGGTACACGAAGGATCCGTTTACACCTATCATAGAGGAAGGGAAGTTATACGGGCTCGGAAGTAACGATGCGGGAGGGTGTTTGGTTTCGTTAATAGCAACGTTCTTATATTACTACGATAGGCAAGATTTACGTTATAACCTCTGTTTATTAGCCTCTGCAGAGGAAGAAATCTCGGGGAAAAATGGTATTGAAGAAGCGATGAGACATATCGGTATGATGGATTTCGCTATTGTGGGAGAGCCTACGCTATTAAATATGGCCGTCGCTGAAAAAGGGCTAATGGTACTTGATTGCGAAGCGGTAGGGCTTGCCGGACATGCCGCACGGGAAGAGGGAGACAATGCTATCTATAAAGCGATGGAAGCTATTAATTGGTTTCGTACCTTTCAGTTCCCGAAAGTTTCCTCTTTTCTAGGTCCCGTGAAAATGTCTGTAACAGTTATCAACGCAGGTACACAGCATAATGTTGTTCCGGCCTCTTGCACGTTCGTCGTTGATGTGCGTACCACAGATGTTTATAATAATCAGGAAGTTTTGGATATTATCCGTCAGCACGTCTCCGTTGAGGTGAATCCGCGTTCCACTAGACTTAATCCTTCTACCATTGCGGTGGATCACCCCATCGTTCTATCTGGATTGGAGCTAGGTGCCCAGACATTCGGTAGTCCGACGATGAGTGATCAAGCGCTCTTGACAATTCCCTCAATAAAAGCAGGACCGGGAGATTCGGCAAGATCACATTCCGCGAATGAATTTATTTTTTTGAATGAAATTGAACAGGGTATTGTATTTTATATAAATTTACTCCAAAAAGTCCTATAAAGTTATCTGTCTTTTTATGCTTTCTTCTAAGGAGATGATTGTCTCTGTACGTTGGATTCCTGTCATGGATTGAATATCCTCATTTAGTACTTTACGCAAGTGCGCGGTATCCCGACATACTATTTTCGCAAACATACTGTATTGGCCGGTACAATAATGAAGTTCCACAACTTCTTTTATATCTTGTAGCTGTTTTACGGCATCCGAGTATTGAGATCCTTTCTCTAAGTAAATTCCTAAGAAAGCGGTAATGTCAAAACCCACTTTTTGAGGATTAATAATTAATTGAGAACCGTTGATTATTCCGAGTTCTTCCATTTTTTTCATTCGAACGTGTATGGTTCCCCCCGAAACAATCAGTTTTTTGGCTATTTCGGTGTATGGAATTGATGCGTCATCCATTAAAATAGACAAAATTTGTATGTCCAAGTTGTCTAGATCGTAATTTGAATACTTTTTATCCATAAAAAAACGCGTTTTTGCTTTTTTAAATTTTTTGTAAAAATACTAAGTATTTTTTTTAAAAAATTTTATAATTCATAAAAAGCATAGAGTTTATTGTAAATATTTTATATAGGTGTTTTTATTTAGAATTTCGTATTTTTCAAAAAAATGGTCATGGAAATCGAGGACGTCACTATATCGCACAAAAAGCCGATCTATCCAGTAGGTCCGGGGCTCAGCAAATATCTACGGATGTATCAAAGAGATGCTAAACTCCCTTTGACATATAAGGAACTGTTAAATTTTGTGGAGACAGTACCGGTGATGGATAAATATGGAAACGATACATTTTGGGAAACCCCTTTGTATCCTCCTCATATACAAGATCAATTGTATGAGTCGTTGCGCGTGGTATACGCTAAACTTAAAGCGTCAGGCAATACCCGTATTGTAGAACATAAGATTATTGATAGAGTTGAATATTGTGCTTTTGGAAATACCAAACCCTTTCGAATTCGTATCATCAACCGGTTAAACGACGTATACGACTATTTTTACATTAAACAGGCCGACGCTTCGCGAATATATGGCTTGGAATTAGAAGAAATTCTTTCCCCAAACCAAGTGAACTATTTGGTTGATCGAGAGACGTTGGTAGAAGAACATATTGTTGGTATTCCAGGCGATGTGTTTAGTAAAGGTGGAATATATAATGCTGAATATAACCAGACCCGTATCGCGAAAGAATTCGTGAAATTTAACGAACGTTGTATTATCTCGTTATTGGGAGATATGCGGGCGTACAATTATGTTATGCAGATTACACCGGATTTTGATGATTTTCAATTCCGTATCCGGGCGATCGATTTCGACCAACAATTTTACGAAGGGAATCCAAAAGTTTATATGCCACAATATTTCAAGGAAAATCTACCATATGTAAAACTAGCGATGGAGCACTTAACTGAAAAAACGGTGTTGCAGTATCAGCAGGAAGAGCGTTCGTCTATTGTACATCGCGTCCGTAGTGAACGCCATCGCATCAAAGATTTGCGAGACGCGTCGAAATTGCAGACATTGTCAACTCCTGAAAATATCAGCAGACTACGAGAAGGCTATCGTGTATTTTATAATAATGAGGCTTATCTCGATTGCAAGTCGATGACAGATATTGTCGAGCTAAATGTGAAGAATGTTATCCGCCAAGTGAAACTTTAGGGTTTAGCGTAGTCGACGTTGGTTGTCTTTTACAAAAGCCTCCCATCCGGAATAGCTTTTGGTTGTCACACTACTATTTTGTTGGAATGCGTGACATACCGCGACAGCTAAACCATCTGTAGCATCTAAAAATTCCGGAGTTTCGTTAAACTGTAAAATCGTTTTTAGCATCTCCGCCACCTGTTCTTTACTCGCGTTGCCATTTCCAGTAACAGATTGTTTTATTTTACGGGGGGCATACTCAAAAATAGGTATATCGACACTTAATGCCGCCGCCATAGCTACACCTTGAGCTCTTCCCAGCTTCAACATAACTTGAATGTTTTTGCCGTAGAAAGGTGCTTCCAGTGCCACGCAATCAGGTTGATATTCCTGTATAAGAGACATGGTTTTTTTAAAAATACGCTGAAGCTTTAGTCCGTGGTCATCTAAATGCGTCATTTTAACAACGCCGAGGCTTAAAAGTGATAGCTTCTGTCCAACCTGTTTGATTAATCCATAACCCATTACGGTTGTTCCTGGGTCTATCCCCAAAATAACCCGTTCCTTAGCCTTCTCTCTTTGCATGTTACAATATTACGATTTTGCGATCTTAATCTTCCTTTCATACATAATTATTCTAATGAAAAATTAGTAACATTGTGCTTTTATTTGCATAATTGACGAAACAACAAAAGAAATATCTCAACTTAGGAATTAAGTTAGCCATCGTTGGATTGGCAACATGGTTCATCATTTCTAAGATTAACAACCAACAAAACCTCCACGAGTTTAAAACCTTATTACAAAACATTGATCGGTGGACTGTTCGCGGGACACTTGTTCTGGTTGTGATAATGATGTTGATGAATTGGGCGATCGAGATTGTTAAATGGAAATACCTGAGTAAAAGAATCGAGGCTATCAGTTGGTGGAAGGCTATAAAATCAGTTTTTTGTGGCCTTACTTGGGCCATATTTACTCCCAATAGAATCGGCGAATATGGAGGACGTATTCTACTGCTAAAGCCGCGCAACCGAGCCCGGGGGGCGATTGCAATGGGGGTTGGTCTTTTTGCTCAGCTTGTCCTCACCAGTGTGTTCGGCTCCTTGAGCATCGCCTGGTTTATCGCTACTTATCTTCCCACACCCGCTAGTGTGGAATTTGGCGTATGGGTACTGGCTACTATTTATGCATTGGCGTTTGTCATACTTTATTTTAATGTCCAATGGGTAGACTATTTAGTCGGCAAATTTCGATTTTTACGAAAAATTAAGCCTTTTTTTTCCATTTTAGAAGACTTTACACCGCGTGAGCTTTTGCACGTCATTCTTTTATCGTTACTACGCTTTGTGATTTTCACCTCGCAGTATGTTTTATTGATGTTAGTTTTTCTGCCAGAGCTGCCGTTTGTTTCGATGATTTTAATGATTTTTATTTTATTTTTTATTCAATCAGCGGTTCCGTCGCTCGATATTTTTGATTTTAGTGTACGTAGTTTTGTAGCCAGCAATCTCTATGGTTATATCACCTCACAGGAAATTGCCGTTATGGCGATCGTTTCCTGCATTTGGTTTGTTAACCTTATCTTACCCGCTATTATAGGCTCCGTATTCGTTTTAAATGTGAATTATGTGGATGGCGACAGGTCTTGATCTATTTCTCGTCATCATGACGGGAGTATACGTTGTTTTAGTGCTTTATATGTTGCGCGGATGGTTTCGTATTTCTTATTTTAAAGGGGGCGATCGTCCTATCCGTACTTCCGTTTCCGTACTAATTGCGGCCCGCAACGAAGAAGAGAATATCGCTCGTACGCTAGATTGTATTATCCAGCAAGATTTTCCCAAAGAACTTTTGCAAATCATTGTGGTGGATGACCATTCTACCGATAATACAGCGGCTATTGTTGCTACTTATGCTTCGCGCGGTGTTACCTTGCTTTCATTAAACGAGGGAGACAAGCTAAATTCCTATAAAAAGTTGGCGATTACTCGGGGTATAGCTCAAGCTACTGGTGAGATAATTGTTACCACCGACGCAGACTGCCGTATGGGAGGAAGGTGGCTACGTACCGTTGTCAGTTTGTTCGAACAAACAAGCGCTGATATGGTTTCATCACCGGTAGCATACAATGAGGAGAAAGGTTATTTTGAACGATTACAGACTTTAGAATTCTTATATCTTATCGGGTTAGGCGCTGCTGGTATAGGAAACAAAAATCCTACGACTTGTAATGGCGCAAATCTCGCTTACCGACGAAACTTATTTTACGAAATGGGGGGATTTAATGGTATAGATAATCTTGCTTCTGGCGACGATGAACTTTTTTTGCATAAGGTTGCGGAAAAAAAGCCGGAAAAAATAAAATTCTGTAAGTCGAAGGATGCCATCGTATATACCGACGCGAAAGCAACACTTTCTGCATTTATTAACCAACGGAGACGTTGGGCGTCTAAAAGTACGAAATATAGAGACAAACGGGTCGTAATGTTAGGCGTAAGTATTTGGTTGTTCAATTTATCGTTAATAGCTGGCTTGGTACAGTTTATCGCCAACTTACCCAACATCAACGTGTTATTTTTAGCAGCTTTGGCGATGAAATTTCTGGCTGAACTATTCTTCATATACCCACTTTGCCATCTGATAAATCGGCGTGCGTTGCTGATCAACTTATTGCCCCTGTCTATTATACATGCGATTTATCTCGTGTACATAGGGGTAGCAGGTAACGTAGGGAAATACGATTGGAAAGGAAGAAAGGTTAATTAGTTTACCGATCTTCTACCTTTGCTCTAATAATAGCTTCCGCTTTTTTCACGATTTCTTCTGTATTCATTCCGGTGGTATCTATCGGTTGTAATACCTCCCAACTCATGGGAGTGAATGGACGTAAAGGAAAACTACCGTATTTTACCATCAAATAAGATCCCCTAATAGCAATTGGAACTACGAGTGCGTCAGGATTCTTTTTTAAGATCGTGGCTATTCCCCCTACGGAAAAAGGCTTTATTTTCCCTGTTTTCGTACGGGTTCCTTCCGGAAAAATAAAGGCTGACCAATTTTTTGCTTTCATGTTATTGGCCAGTTTTAAAATTTCCGAAATCGATTGTTTAGGATCGTTACGGTCTATGTTTGCAGCACCACCATGTATTAGATTGTAAGATATACTTGGGATTCCTGCCTTAGCGAGTTCAATTTTGGAAATAAATTTTCCATGGAACCGTCTCAAAAAATAAATCATGGGAGGAATATCAAAGGTACTTTGGTGATTCGCAACAAAAATAATTGGTCTTCCCGTCGGAATACTTTTGTTATCTACGAATCGTGTACGGTTAAAGAGCACATAGTTGCAGGCAACTAATAGGCCGTTTAAAAGGTCTACACTTTTTTTATGAGCCGCATATCCGCCAAGTTTAAAACAAATCCATTGTATAGGATGAAAGATTAGCAATGACACAGCAAAGCAGATATAAAATAGGGGTGTAAGTATATAACCAAGTGCTCTTCTCATCGGACTAAAATTTTGCGAATATACTATTATTGAATGAGTTTAGACGAAGGTTGGCATTGGTTTTGGAGAAGACTCATCATATGAAATATTATATTTTTTTAATAGTATTGCTTCAATCCTGTTTGGGATATGGTCAAAAATTTGGGGGAACTTGGAAAGGGGAACTAAAAGTACAGGGTGTTGCGCTACCGCTTGTTTTCCATTTGGAGAACACCTTGACATGGAAAGGAACGATGGAGAGCCCGGCGCAAGGAAACGCCAAACTTCCTGTTAGTGCAATCCACATCGAGCAGGACTCTATATCGATCGCTATTGCTTCGATTGGTTTAACCTATAACGGTAAGTTGTTAACAAATGAACTTATTGAAGGCGTTGTGTCCCAAAACGGTATGACATTTCCAATGCGTCTATCGAAAGCGGAGAAAACGCCAGCAAAACGGCGGAGACCACAACTGCCCGAGCCACCGTATAGTTATGACACATTAGATATTACGTTTTCCAGTGAATACGATAATGTTAAGCTGGCGGGGACTATAACAACGCCCCGTGAAGGCGACAAGCTACCGGCTGTTGTCTTGGTTAGTGGGAGTGGGCCGCAGGATAGAGACGAGACGATTATGGGACATAAACCTTTTAAGGTGATAGCCGATTATCTAACAAAGCAAGGTATTGTCGTGTTGCGGTATGACGAACGTGGTGTCGGTGCATCGACCGGAAATTATCCAAAAAGCACAATAGGTGATTTCAGTCGTGACGTCATTGCCGCGGTAGGATTTATACAAACACTAGAAAGAGTAGACCCGACGCGAGTGGGAATTATTGGGCATAGTGAGGGAGCGCTTATTGCAGAACTGATTGCGGGAGAATCTTCCGCCGATGTTGGTTTTATAGGGCTTTTGGGAGCACCCGCCATACCTATTGATTCGTTGATGGTGTTGCAGGCCTATGAAATTGGGAAAGTTATGGGGATGTCTGCTGAAGAGCTTCAGCAAGCGAAAGAAGTAAATCGTCGAAATTTTGCTACGGTAAAAAGTGATTTAGGGGATGAGCATGCGTACCGACAGATTTTGGAAAACATGTCGTCGCCATTACCTGATCTTTCCGATAATCAAAAAAACGAAATAAAAATGATGGTATTACCGGCCTATCGTTATTTTATGCGCATAGATCCCGTTCCGTTTATCAAAAGAATCGATGTTCCGGTGTTTGCCGCCTTTGGAACAAAAGACGTGCAGGTACCTTTCGCGTCTAATTTAGAGAGCTTGACTGATCATCTGCCGAGAAATGAGAAGAATTTTCTAAAAGCATACGACGGATTGAATCATCTATTTCAAAAAGCCGAAACAGGTGCCGTTTCGGAATACATTGATATCGAAGAAACGTTTAATGAGCAGGTGCTATCGGATTTGGCACAGTGGATAAAAGAGATTTAATTACGGAGTTGTATTTGCAACGGGCAATATTTTACCATTATAATATTTGTGACCATTTTGTGCAAAATCAGCTATATAACGCCCCATTTCAAAAGCAAGTGTTCCCGCTTCTACACCGGGGAATGCAGCTTCAAACATCTCCGTTTGTGCCGAGCCTAATGCTAAACAGTTCACCTTAATTCCTTTCTCTTTAAACTCTTCCGCAAGACATTCCGTCAAGGTAGCTAAGGCTCCTTTACTGCTGGAATAGGCCGACAGACCTGCGAATTTTGATGAGCCTTGAAAACCACCCATGCTTCCTATATTAACGATGTGGCCTCCATTTTTCATAAATGGTACAACATGTTTAATCATGTTAACATGTCCGAGTAGGTTGGTTTGTAATACTTGTGCAAACTCCTCAAGGGAAGTTTCCAGAAACGGTTTATTAATTAATATCCCGGCGTTATTGATCAGTATATCTACCGTATCAAACTTTGATTGGATAAAAGGAACTAAAGCCTCGGGATAGTTGTCGTATATCACGTCAAACTGCGCTGGATAAAGTTCGCCCCCCTCGGGATTGAGTGAAGAAGAGATTTCGAAAAGTTTACGTAATTTGTCTGCCGATCGCGCTAATGCGATGACTTTGTTCTCTTTTTTTGCCGTAAAATCCAAAACTGCTTCAAACCCGATCCCACTACTTGCTCCCGTAATAATGATGTTTGCCATAATATTTATTCTTCTTTTTCTAACACATTTTCTACTTCTTCTACCGAAGGCAATTTATTGGTTCCCAAACGTTGGGGTCTTATAATATAATAAATACCTGAACTAGCGACCAGTAGTGAAATAATATAGAAAAGCAAACTGATCAGTACCGCAAGATGCGGGTCAAGTTGAAAATAGGTGGCTCCAAAAGCCATGAGTGATTCCCGTAAGCCAGCGCCGCCCAGTATCGAAGGTACAATGGCGACCAACGATGAGACTAAAAAGATCAAAAGGTAGGGGGAGAATTTTCCCGTAAAACCCAGCGCATAAAGGATCGCAATAGCGCTCAAAGTCTGAAAACTTTGAACAGCCAGGGCTTTAATATGCGTAACCACGAATTTCGATAAGAATTCTTTGAAAAAAAGTTGTAAAAAATAGAGGTAAGTGGCTGTACCTACCACCAGTACACTAATAGTGACAGTATGCGGTATAGCAAGTCGCGGCATAAACATAATCAGACACCCGGTGATTACGGATAATGCCCATAACCCACTTAACCGATCAAAGAATACAGCGGTTAATACCTTTCTTCCTTGCACCGCATAATTCTTTTTTAAAAAATATATTTTATAGCCATCTCCGCCAATCCCCCCTGGTAGAAAAAAATTATAGAGCAAACCGACTTGATAAAGCCTTAAATTATAACGCTCACTGATATCCAATCCAATCACTTTTAAAAAACTATTTAGCCGAGATGATGCGATCAGTTGCGACAAAGCATAGCTTAATAAGGCGAGCACAAGATATAATGGATTACATTCTTGGAGTGCGATCTTAAGTTCGGTGAAAGATATTTTCTGTGAAACCCAATAAATCGCCGTTGCCGTAATGACAATTTTAAAGGTATTTTTCACATATGTCCACAATTTGTTTCTCTTAATCACCTCACCCAATCGATAAAATGCGTGTATAGAATAGCATAAGATACAAACATACAAAGATACCTGTTAACGAGAAAAGCCAATTATATTCCATTCTCCCATATTTTTCTCTTAAAACCGGGATTAAGAGTATCGTAAATATTAACAGCAGTAAAATAGGGAAAATAAATGCCCAGCGATTTGGGAAAAAAATCTGTTGAGACATCAGCTCGGGATTGGTGAAATATACAATTATCGGGAATACAATAAGGATGATCGTAATCCGTAAAATGGCTTTTGCTACAATTTTGCTTATGGTATGATTTTTGGATGAACCCATTTAATGCAAAGTTATATTTTTATATTTGCGAATATACTCAATTCAGAAAACTAATTTTTACATTATGCGAAAACATATCTTATCTCTATGTACCATTTTTACCTTAGCCCTATTATTGGTGTCTTGCGGTGCTCAAAGGAAATCTTCGGTAAGCGGTGGCTCGTTAAATAACGATGGTCCCTCTGCTCGGGAGTGGAGAAACGGACTCAAAGGTAAGTGGGTGTTAAATTCGGTAGATCGGGAAGATATACCTGCGGCCTACACCATAAAGAATATTTTTGACGAAGCCCCTGTAGATTGTTTTATCGGTAGCGTATGGACGCTTCCGGGAGGCAATTACCAAGGAAATATTCGTTTCAATGCTGCGGGCACATTATGTGCGGACGGAGCTAGTCGCAATATCATTTGGTCTATATACGATATTCCAAATGACAATTTGCATCCCCAGTTTCAGTTTAAGAAATTATATTCGGGAGAGAAAGCCCGAAATGTAACGTCGGGTTATCGCCTAGACCTGTCGTATTCCGACGGGCAGTCATTAGTTATGCGTATGCCTATTCCTTTGGATAATGGAACAGGTAATCTTGTGTTAAATTTTTCCCGCGTACAAGACTAAGCAGTAATATGATAACGCGTGGGGAATAATTTTACTATTTAACCCACGGCGTTATTTTCACGAAGATATGGATACAAATCCCCCCAAAGTAGCCCTAATTACCGGTATTACAGGCCAGGACGGCGCGTACCTCGCTGAGTTTTTATTAAAAAAGGGCTATATCGTCCACGGTTTGAAAAGACGTTCCTCTTTGTTTAATACCGACCGCATTGATCATCTTTATCAAGATCCACATTCTAAACCACGCAATTTTGTATTACACTACGGCGATTTGACAGATTCGAGTAATCTGATTCGGATCATTCAAGAAGTACAACCCAACGAAATTTATAACTTAGCTGCGCAATCTCACGTTAAGGTAAGTTTTGATACGCCCGAATACACCGCTAATGCAGATGGAATTGGAACGCTTCGTATCTTGGATGCGGTGCGCCTATTAGGTTTAGTGCAAAAGACGAGAATATATCAAGCATCAACCTCAGAATTATACGGTTTAGTACAAGAAGTTCCTCAAAGCGAAAAAACGCCATTTTATCCGCGAAGTCCGTATGCCGTAGCAAAATTATACGGCTATTGGATTACCGTCAACTACCGAGAAGCCTACAGCATGTATGCCTGCAATGGTATATTATTCAATCATGAAAGTCCCGTTCGTGGAGAAACTTTTGTCACCCGTAAAATAACACGGGCCGTGGCAAAAATTGCATTGGGTTTACAAGATAAACTGTTTCTAGGGAATTTGTCTGCTCAACGGGATTGGGGTCATGCGAAAGACTATGTAGAGGCCATGTGGCTCATTTTGCAACAAGAGGAACCGGAAGATTACGTTATTGCCACGGGAGTTACCACCACGGTTAGAGACTTTGTACGAATGGCTTTTGCTGAAGTGGGGATCGAGATAGCATTTAGCGGTAAAGCTGAACAGGAGAAAGGGGTGATTATCGATTTTGACGAAGAAGTATTAAACCGATTAAATATACCGATAGAAAATATAAAGCTGGGACAGACAGTAGTAAAAGTAGATCCTCAATATTTTCGGCCTACAGAGGTCGATTTGTTGGTTGGTGACGCTTCAAAAGCAAATCATAAACTCGGTTGGTATCCGAAATATACCTTGCCGATGCTGGTTAAAGATATGGTATACAGTGATTTGAAGCTTATGAGGAGAGAAGAGTATTTAGCA
Organism: Sphingobacterium sp. FBM7-1; assembly: GCF_020687765.1. Taxonomy (GTDB): domain Bacteria; phylum Bacteroidota; class Bacteroidia; order Sphingobacteriales; family Sphingobacteriaceae; genus Sphingobacterium. Next base: position 528,031 of record NZ_JAJEWJ010000002.1, read on the forward strand.
AAAGGAGGTTTCGAGATACTAAATTATTACGAATAAAATCTACTTAATTTGATTGGAATTGGAATAGTTTTTGTGAAGTTACTAAGGGGCAATGATTTGCGGTATTTTATGTGAAAAAGAGGATGTACAGACAACAAGATATGGAGAAAGTTGGAGCAAGTGAAGCAACCGCCAAAAGTCCGGAAGATTCGTCAAAGAAAAGTAATTCGAAAATTTATTTCTTTATAATAGCGATTGCGGCCTTACTTGCCACTAACGTTTATTTTTATGTTAAATTTAAGTCATCGGGAGAGAAGCTCTACACGATGGCTATCCAAAAACAAGATTTACAGATCGAGATTGATCGTATCGAGGCTGAATTAGATAATCTAGTCGCGCAAAAGGAGGTAGGTGTCGACTCGGCGATGCGCGTTTCGGAAATGAGATCAAGACAGGTTATTAGTGGCTTGCGAACGAGACTTGAAAACCAAAGCGTTTCGGAAGAAGACATGCTCGTTGCTACGAGAGAGGTAGCCCGTTTAAAGGGAGACGTATCTGCGTTACGGATAGCGCTTAACGAATTAAAGGTTAGAAATGAACTTCTTCAAAAGGAAAACCAGACACTGACTAGCCGAGTTACCACGACAAGCAAAAAAGTAACGGTTCTCTCCAATGAGAATACAACTTTAAAAGGTAAAGTGCAGGTTGCTTCCGCGTTAAAAGTTTCTAACATACAAGTGAATGGAATTTCGATTTCCAAAAAAGGGAAAATTGAAACAGAGTCCCGGGTCCGTAGAGTGGACCAATTACAAGTTCTATTTTCTGTAGCAGATAATAATCTTGCCCCAAAGGGAAGTAAAGAAATATTCGTCCGAGTTATTGATCCATTAGGTAATCTATTCGGTGACGCAAACAATATGTTTTATGTTCACGGTGAAAAATTACAATATACGTTTAAGGAATCGATTAACTTCACGAATAATGGAGAAGAATATCAGTTCTTATGGTCTCATGATAAGTTCCAAAAGGGAGCGTATACTGTTTTATTGTATAATGATAACGCTATCATGGGACGGGCCAGTGTGGTGTTGAAATAGGTACAACACCTCTACGTTAACTTTCCTTTCGATCGATCGGTAATTTTATGATAAAGGTCGTTCCGATATTAGGTTGGGTCTTGAAGTCAATAGAACCACCTATCCCAGTTACGGTCTGTTTAACAAATGCGAGCCCCAGTCCGGTACCTGAGCTCTTTGTTGTGAAATTGGGTTTAAATATTTTAGGGATAACATCCTCGGGAATACCATATCCGTTATCCTGAATCAGAATTTCTATCGTATTCCCCCCACCGTACCGTAAAATAACTTGAATTTTAATCTTTTTTCGGCCTATGCTTGCTTCAATAGCATTTTTAAATAAGTTATTGAACGTGCGCAAAAATTGGTCGCGGTCGCCCTGCACATATACCGATTTATCGGATGTTTCGTTCATCAGATGAATGGTCGTATTGCTCGTGTTGTTAAATAAGTTAATAGCCTTTCGGATCTTCTCAATCAGATCAATTTTCACTAAACTTGTTTCCGGTAACTTGGCAAAAGCAGAAAATTCAGTTGCAATGGTAGAAAGCAAATCAACTTGTTCTATAATCGAGGTGGATATCCGTTTAAAGCGCTCTTCAAAACGACTATCATTTTCTTGATAGGACCGAATCAATTGTTGTATACCCAGTTTCATAGGGGTAAGCGGATTTTTGATTTCATGTGCTACCTGTTTTGCCATTTCTCGCCAAGCTGTTTCCCGTTCCACATCCCGTAATTGCCGAGCACTTTCCTCTAATTTAATCAGCATGTGGTTATATTCCTTGATGAGCATACCAATTTCATCATTTCGATCCCAATAAAGCGGTTCATTAATCTTACTGGATAATTGCGTCTCTGCTAGTTTCATGCGTACAATATCCAATGGTTTCGTTATTTTTCGAGACAAGGTTACGGCTATAAAGCCAAACAAGATGATAATAAATGTGTAAATGTTTAAAATGGTGTTTAGCAACAAATTCTTGTTGTCCGCAGCATCTTTTTCTGTCGTATAATAGGGGATATTTAAAAAAGCAGCTGTGGTGTAGTCTTCGTATTTGATGGCGGAATATACCGAGGAGAACCAAAAGTGGGAAATGCGTTCTCGTTCATAAGCCTCTGAGCTACGCAACACGGACAACTTATTCAAAGCGGTAGGATTCATAAACTCAGACATAAGCTTAAGGTCGAAAATACGTTGTTGTGAAGAATACAGGAGTTTGCCTGATCGATCGTATAAATTGAAATTCGTCATGGTAGAAGGTGCCATCTCTTTCAGCATTTCCACAATTTTTTCCTTAAATCCCTCCTGATCTTGTGTGCCCGCCACGTAGTTTTCAATCTTTTTAGTAATTTCTGCGATCTCTTTTAAACGGTTATTTGTTGTGGTTTCTTCTAACTGCCGATTTAAACTGATAAAGGCTACGGCTCCAGATATTAACGTTCCTAATAATACCGAAATGCTCACCAATGCTTGAATACGCGTACTGTACTGAACGTTATTAAGCAACATACGGAAGTGATATTGGATACGGTTCCATCTGAAAGATATACTGAAAAAAGTCTTTACCAGATAATTAGTGAGGTTAAATAAGCCGAAAAAGATTAGGAAAATGATAAAGATGATGGACGCCAACGCGAGATGTTCCCAAAGAGAAGCTTTAGGCATACTGAAGATTATAGTCGTATACTGATCTGGTTTGTAGGCGAGGTGATGGTGATGATCATTGACGGCTAACGGAATAAATTCACCCAGTTTATTAGGAATGCCAAGATCATTTTCCATATAACTATAAGATCCATACTGTGTCACCAGGTTGTTCCCTTTATATAATGCGTAGGAATTATCTTTAAAAGAATCGGTCTGCCAGTTGGTGGTATTATTATCTGCCAAAATCTCCGGATAGGGAAGAGAGGTGCTATAAGAGAGATTTTTTATATTCAGATAGATGTGGTGAAACTTTTCCGGATCGTTTTCGTAAGGAATGGGGAAATGCGTGAAATATTCGTGCGTGCCCAGTTCGCTGCGTAAGCGGTAGAAGTTGGACGTGAAGGGAATTTTGATCGCACTTTTAATTACGTTCTCTCGATATTCAGCAGGTTTGTCGACCAGATAGTTTTCCAAAGGGAGACCTTCGTTATCGTAATAAAACGCTTGAAATTCGAATCTAGATAGGTAGCCACTCATATATCGTGTTCTGATATAGTCGGTGATATAAGGGATATCTCCAACGCTATCGCGCATGCTAAAGAGTTTGCTCAGGCGATAATCCTGAACAATATTCTTTTCCAAATCTATAAAGAGTGAAATCGCATTTACGTCATCTTCTGCTAATAGGTGAGCGATCGACTGCTCCATTCTGTCTATTTTTTTGATTTCATTATAGTGATTGTAGGAAATAACAGAAATCACGGAGAATAACAATACCGTTAAGATAAAGGTGGAAAGTTGATATGGCGATGAGAAATGATAAACTTTATATGTACGGAGAAATACCAACGCGCCAAATAGAATGCTGAAAAAGATATTGAAGCCAATTAGAGCCGTTAATATAAGAGAAACAGCGAGGCAGAATAATTCTATATTCAGTATGATTGTAATGTTATCTAGTAGTTTCCGCACCATTTGTACAATCCGATCGATATACAGAACTAAGGTGAGTACATTAATGCAGAATAAAAAAAGACACAGCCACCCATAGGAGCCAAGGTTGAGGATCTTTGTGAAATCATTTTCATATAGTGGGGAGTGGGTAACGAGTGTTCCCAGAAAATAATAGATAAGATGTCCGAACAGATAAACCGAAAAAATACCCATGATGGAAAGCATAATCGCGTATTTTCGATCGGATAAAAATGCAGGAATCTGGATGTACTTCCGGATAGACATAATGAAGCACATGAACCAAAACATGGCCGAGGTGTTCACTAAGAATGACCAAATATTAGGAAAAAACCGGTTATAAGCGTAATGTTTGGGGTCAAATAATTCCAGATTGGAATGAATGAACAACCAGCTAGACTTTAGGTCTAAAAATCGAACGGCTATCAAAACACTTGCAAACAGGATAATTCCTAACCATGTTTTACCTTTTCTAGCGAAATATACAGCGATACTATTTATGAGTATAATTAGACACACCAGGCCCGCAACCCAACAAAAGAATTGTAAGTTGATGTATAAATTGTCTTTCTTTCCTTCTATTAATTTGACCGAAAAGAGATAACTGCCATCTTTGCTATAGATATTCCGTATGTTTTTATTATCGTCATAGCGTGCGATTTCGAGGTTGTTCACTCCAATGGTAGAAAGAAAATTATTACGTAAAAATTGATTAGTATTAGTGAAATTTCGTTTAATAGGTACTAAAGCGAGTACGGAAATCCCATTCGCTAGTTCTTTCTTTTTTGTTAAAAATGAACGGTTTTCCGTTTGGATAATAGAGGTAGGCCGGCGTAGACCAACATCACTAAAAGGAACGTATATATTCGTAGACCAATGAACGATTTGATTGTCATTATATACATAAAAATAGATGAATTCTTTTGCAATTTTAGTGGTTAGGCTGGTCAGTTGTAATGGATACTTATCCGCGTGTTGAAAAGTCTTGAGAACGAGGCTGTCTTGCCATATTTCGTCTATTTTGTCCTCATACCAATGGATTTTCCGAGTAAGCTTTTTTTCATCCAGGTCAAGCATATCTTCATCCATAATGGTGAAATGGATGGTGAGGGCTGTGCCCATCAGGGATAGCGTTAATACCAAGAGCAAAAAACGAATCTTTGTAAGCATCTCCATTTTTTTCGTACGATGGATGTAAACCTAAATAAAATGCTTGGCATTCACGAATACCAATAGTAAAAAAATCCCCGTTATGTACGCATAACGGGGATGTCTTGTTTTCTTATCTAAAGAAAATGCCTATTAATGTGTGTGGACATCCTCTTCCCGGAAGAATTTTGCTCCAAAATATTCGCGATTCATGCGAGATATATTAGACAATTTGATACCCTTCGGACATTCCGCTTCACACGCACCTGTATTTGTACAGTTACCGAAACCCTCTGCATCCATTTGATCAATCATAGCTTGCGCTCGTTCGTAACGTTCGGTTTGTCCTTGTGGTAGCAAGGCAAATTGGGAAATTTTAGCCGATACAAATAACATAGCCGATGCATTTTTACACGCAGCTACACAAGCACCACAACCGATACATGTAGCAGACTCAAACGCTTCGTCAGCGATACGTTTAGGGATAGGAATGGCGTTAGCGTCTGGAACACCTCCAGTATTTACATTTACATATCCACCAGCTTGTTGAATGCGGTCAAACGCTGTACGATCTACCGCTAAATCTTTTAAGACTGGAAACGCGGCAGCTCGCCAAGGTTCGATAACAATGGTTTGCCCATCATGGAAAGAACGCATGTGTAGTTGACAGGTAGTAATGCCATACTTTGGTCCATGAGGACGGCCGTTAATAACTAACGAGCACATACCACAAATACCTTCACGGCAATCATGATCAAAATATATCGGGTCTTCACCCTCGCGCGTAAGGTCTTCGTTTACCACATCCAGCATTTCTAAGAAAGACATATCATCTGCGATGTCCTTCGCTTGGATAGTAACAAATTTACCTTTGGTTTTATCATTTTTCTGACGCCAAACTTTCAGCGTTAAATTCATATGTTGTGCCATGATAATATCTCCCTGCTATTTATAACTTCTTTGTGTTAATTTAACGTTTTCGAAAACTAACTCTTCTTTGTGTAAAACTTCTGGCTGATTATCGCCTTGGTACTCCCATGCAGATACATACGCAAAGTTTTCGTCGTCGCGCTTCGCTTCTCCTTCTTCTGTTTGTGACTCTAAACGGAAATGTCCTCCACAGGATTCCGCACGGTTTAAAGCGTCATCGACCATTAATTCTCCCAATTCGAGGAAGTCTGCTACGCGTCCGGCTTTTTCTAAAGACATATTCATCTCTTCATTCTCACCCAACACTTTTACGTCAGACCAGAACTCTCTTTTTAATTCCTGAATTAAGCCTTTCGCTTTTGTTAAGCCTTCTGCTGTACGGGCCATACCACAGTATTCCCACATGATATTTCCCAATTTCTTATGTATATCATCGACAGTCTTCGATCCTTTCAAGCTTAGCAGCGTGTCAACGTTATGCTGTACTTCTTGTCGAGTTTGTTCGAAAGCAGGATGATTCTTGTCCACTGGCGCAAAACTTCCCAAGTTAGCTAAGTAATCACCCACGGTGTAAGGAATCACGAAGTACCCGTCCGATAAGCCCTGCATAAGTGCAGAAGCTCCTAGGCGGTTTGCACCGTGATCCGAAAAGTTACACTCACCTAAAGCATACAGACCTGGTACAGTAGTCATCAAATTATAATCTACCCAGACGCCACCCATAGTATAGTGTACTGCCGGATAAATACGCATAGGTTGCTCATACGGGTTTTCGTCGGTAATTTGGTAATACATATCGAATAAGTTGCCGTATTTAGCTTCCACCGTGTCTTTTCCCAAACGTTTGATAGCGTCGGCGAAATCTAAGAATACTGCTACTCCAGATTTACCAACACCGCGACCGTCGTCAACCATTTCCTTCGCATTACGTGAAGCCACATCACGAGGCACCAAGTTACCGAAGGAAGGATATTTTCTTTCCAAGAAATAATCCCGATCTTCTTCTTTAATATCTATGGGCTTTAATTGTCCCTGACGTAGTCTTTCAGAAAGTTCTTTTGTTTTTGGAACCCAAACTCGACCATCGTTACGAAGGGATTCTGACATTAAAGTCAGCTTGGATTGATGGTCACCTGTTACGGGAATACAAGTTGGGTGGATCTGTGTATAACAAGGATTGGCAAAGAAAGCACCACGTTTGTGAGCTCTCCATGCAGCCGTTACGTTACAACCCATTGCATTTGTAGAAAGGAAGAATACGTTTCCATATCCACCAGTACACAATAATACCGCATGTCCCTCGTGAGCTTCTATTTTGCCCGTAACCATGTCACGCGTAATGATACCCCGCGCATGTCCGTCGATTTTAACCAAATCTAACATCTCATGTCGTGTATAAGAAGTCACTTTTCCTTTTCTGATTTGACGGTTCAAAGCAGAATAAGCACCTAATAACAATTGCTGTCCAGTTTGTCCGCGGGCATAGAATGTACGGGAAACCTGTGCTCCCCCAAAAGAGCGGTTGTCCAACAGACCACCATATTCACGAGCAAAAGGAACGCCTTGTGCCACACACTGGTCGATAATATTAACGGAAACCTCCGCTAGACGATAAACGTTCGCCTCACGTGCACGGTAGTCTCCCCCTTTAATGGTATCGTAGAATAAACGGAAAACAGAGTCACCATCATTTTGATAATTTTTAGCAGCATTTATCCCCCCCTGAGCAGCAATAGAGTGTGCTCTACGAGGAGAATCCTGATAGCAAAACGTTTTAACATTGTAACCAAGCTCTGCTAAAGAAGCTGCAGCTGATGCGCCTGCCAAACCCGTACCTACGACGATGATCGTGAATTTACGTTTGTTGGCTGGGTTGACCAGCTTCATATTGAATTTATGTTTTGACCATTTTTCGGCTAAAGCGCCTACAGGTACTTTCGAATCTAACATGTTTTTAAATAATTTATATTTATTAGATAGTGATATCTTAAAATATTATTTAACAAAATAAAAATATAGCGGCATCAATGCGAAAGCAATCGGAATGATGACCCCGAATACCCAAACACCCAAAAAATCGATGATAGGTACATATTTTTTATGGGAAACACCCAAAGTTTGGAATGCAGACTTGAAACCATGAATCAAGTGAAATGACAAGGCAGCCATCGCCAAAACATAGAAAATCACGATTCCTATATTTTGGAAGGAAAAGTCTACTTGTTTGTAAAGATCTCGTGCTTTTATGATCTCTACGTTGTTCTCTACGGTCACCTGGTAATCATTAAAGTCAGCGGCTTGGATTTCCTGAACAGTCGTCTCGCCCGTTGCCAAATCCGTGCGGTATTCTACATAAGGTACCTGATCGTTATGGTATTTCCACCAAAAATTGTACATGTGTGTAGCTAGGAATACCAAAATGATGGTACCCAAGATTCCCATGTTACGTGAGTTCCACTTGCTATTTGCACCGCCGTCAAATTGGGCATAGCGAATAGGACGAGCAGCCTTATTTTTCCGTGTTAAAATTAAGGCATAAATAGCATGAAAAATGATGGATGCATAAAGTAGATATGACACTACTTTAATCGGGGCAAAATTGGTCATAAAATACGCATACTGGTTGAAAGCGTACCCCGCGTCGTTTTTAAATAGTTGCAAGTTGCCAATCAAGTGAATGATCAGGAACAGACATAAAAAAATCCCCGTCAAGCTCATGATTAGTTTTCTTCCAAGTGAAGAATTTAAAACTGGCTTTGAATTACTCATTATCCTAGATGTTTATATATATTTTCGCAAATCTATTTATTTACTAACATAAATATGACGAAGTGATAGGAAAACAAATAATTTAGAATGTTTCTAATCAAAAAAGAGGCTGCTCTGTGGAGCAACCTCTTTCATTATTTTAAAGTCTCAAGGGCTATAGGAAAGAAAAACCTACTCCAAGCGTCCACATTTTTATTTTCTGATCGTAGTTACCGTTCTCAGAAAGATTTGTTAAACCGTGTTCGTAACGTAGGTCAACGGTAAAGCTGCTGATATCGACGCCTACACCACCAATAAGTCCAGTAGAACTTTTTTTATACTCTCCCCATTCCGCGGGTTTTACGAAATTAATATCGTCGTTTTGTCCAAAAGAGAATACCGGCCCTGCCTGGATACGGGCTCCTATAGGTCCAAGACCAATCCGTGTGCCCAATAAAATAGGCACATCAAAACTTTTAAACGTAACACTGCCATCTTCCGCCCCATCGGGTTGTACACCCACTTTTTTGCTAGCGTAATAAGCCTCCGGTTGCACATGGAACCCAGCGATTCCTACGCGACCCCATGCGCCCAATTGAAATCCAGTTTTCGTGTCGGAATTAAGAAATTTTCCTTCAGATCGCAGGCTAGAGAAGCCTAATCCACCCTTCAAACCTACTTTAAATGTAGGGAATAATTGAGCCTGTGAAATGCCGATAGTAGCCATCAAACAAATTAATACAAGTAGAGATTTTTTCATGTGAAAAATATTTGTTTATTTTATTACAACTACAATAATAAGATATTTGTTTTAAACTTTGATATATGAGTGTGTTAAAAATAACAGCCGAAGCCTGGGAAGTCTTGAAAATAAAATTGAGTAGGAAATATAACCATTTAACGATTGGGGACTTAGCTTATACACCAGGTGAGGAGAATGCGTTGGTGACGAGACTAGCAAAAAGGCTCCGCCGCGATAAGGATTACATTGAGTTTACGTTGGCAAAAGAATTGTCGAATCTGAAATCAAATCGGTTATAAGATGCGGAGTACCAATCGGAACGGAAAGGATAAATTTGAAAAGGTATAGGGATGAAAGTATATAATTTTGAACCGACAGATTTTGACCCCTTGGCCACAGATGAAGCCTACATGCGAGAGGCGCTAAAACTGGCACAGAAAGCATTTGATGAAGATGAAGTTCCCATTGGAGCTATTATCGTAAGTCAGGGCAAAATTATAGGGAGGGGATATAACCTCACAGAGCGACTGAATGATGTAACTGCACATGCAGAGATGCAGGCTTTTACCGCCGCCTCCAACTATATGGGGGGCAAATATTTGAAAGATTGCACGCTGTATGTTACCGTAGAGCCCTGTGTCATGTGTGCGGGAGCTTCTTATTGGACGCAAATTCCAAAAATTGTATTTGGTGCGGTAGATGAAAAAAGAGGAGCGTCTCAATATGGGGCACTTTATCACCCTAAAACACATGTTATTTCGGGTGTGTTGGGCGTAGAATGTGGGGATTTAATAAAATCATTTTTTCGTAATAAAAGGGGAGGGAAAGAACTTTTGGCAGGTAAATAAAACCGAAGGCCATTGGAAATTGTTATATTCGTGTTCTTATTTAATTATAATCAAAAAACAGAAATATTATGGCATTTGAATTAGAAGCTTTACCATACGCAAGCGATGCGTTGGAACCGCACATTGACAAAGCAACCATGGAAATTCACCATGACCGTCACCACCAAGCCTATGTAGACAATTTAAATAAAGCGATTGCAGGGACAGATGCTGAAAACTTATCTTTAGAAGAAATCAACAAAAACATCTCTAAATATCCTGCCGCTGTTCGCAATAATGGCGGAGGACATTTTAACCATAAGCTTTTTTGGACTATTTTAAGTGAAAATGGCGGAGGCGAACCTACAGGTGAGTTGGCAGAAGCTATCAACCAAACGTTTGGTTCATTTTCAGAACTGAAAACACAATTGCAGAATGCAGGCGCTACGCGTTTTGGATCGGGTTGGGCGTGGCTTATTGTTAAAGCAGACGGGCAACTTGCTGTAACCTCTACTCCAAATCAAGATAACCCATTGATGGACGTCGCCGAAGTACAGGGTGCACCTATTTTGGGAATTGACGTATGGGAGCACGCTTACTATCTAAAGTATCAAAATAAGCGTCCAGCTTATCTTGATGCAGTTTTCAATGTTGTCGATTGGAATGCGGTGGCGAAACGTTATCAAGAAGCAAAATAAGGGTCTTAAATAAAAAAGGCTGGGAACATCTTCCCAGCCTTTTTTATTTTTATTCCGTTTCGGTAATATGTTCATCGAGATCGTTTCCGCTGACCTCTGCACGAATTTTAGCTTCGAGTTCGTCGCTTAAATCTGGATTGTCTAATAATAACGTTTTGACGGCATCACGCCCCTGTCCCAATTTGGTGTCTCCATAGCTAAACCAGGAGCCGGACTTTTTGACGATGCCATATTCTACACCTAGATCAATAATTTCGCCTACTTTTGAAATTCCTTCTCCAAACATAATGTCAAATTCTGCCAAGCGGAAAGGTGGAGCAACTTTGTTTTTTACAATTTTTACTTTAACACGGTTACCTGCGACTTCGTCACTATCCTTAATTTGGGAAGTTCTGCGAATGTCTAACCGAACAGAAGCATAGAATTTTAAGGCATTTCCGCCCGTGGTCGTTTCCGGATTTCCGAACATCACGCCGATTTTTTCTCGCAATTGGTTGATAAAGATACAGCAGCAGTTAGTTTTGGAGATAGTTCCTGTCAGTTTCCGCAAAGCTTGAGACATCAAGCGAGCTTGTAAGCCCATTTTGGAGTCGCCCATTTCCCCTTCAATCTCTCCCTTAGGTACTAACGCAGCTACAGAATCAATAACAATAACATCGATTGCACCTGAGCGGATCAGGTTGTCGGCAATTTCTAGCGCTTGTTCACCATTGTCTGGTTGAGAAATAAGCAGGTTTTCTACATCTACACCTAATTTTTGCGCGTAGTATTTATCAAAAGCGTGCTCTGCATCGATAATAGCTGCTATTCCCCCTTTTTTCTGAGCTTCGGCAACAATATGGGTAGCTAAAGTAGTTTTACCGGAGGATTCCGGGCCGTAGATCTCAATGACACGACCTTTAGGTACTCCACCGATACCGAGCGCAATATCCAAACCAAGTGATCCGGTAGAAATAGCTTCGATCGGTTCTACGGCGGAGTCGCCCAATTTCATAATCGTACCTTTACCATACGACTTTTCTAGTTTATCTAACGTTAACTGTAAAGCTTTAAGTTTATCTGCGTTGCTCATATTTTTAGTATTGACTGATCAAAAGTAAGATTAAAATTTAAATAACCAAAATTATTTAGCTAATATTATTAGTTTTTTTATTTAGATAATGGGTTTCAAAATATTTACAGAAATAGGTAATAGGGCATTCTTCGCATTTGGGTCTTCTTGCGACACAAATATACCTGCCGTGGAGGATAAGCCAATGATGAGCGATGGCTATTGTGTCTTTCGGGAGATACTTGATTAATTGTTTTTCTACAGCGAGAGGAGTAGTAGCACGACTAGTAAGGCCTAGGCGGTTACTTACGCGGAAAACATGCGTATCGACCGCCATGGCGGGTTGGTTGTATACCACCGAAGAGATTACGTTGGCGGTTTTTCTTCCTACGCCAGGCAACTTAATCAGATCTTCTACTTTTTCTGGAACTTCACCGTGAAATTCTTCTATCAATTTTTTAGCCATCCCTACCAAATGTTTTGCTTTATTGTTTGGATAGCTCACAGAGCGGATGTATGTAAATACTTCCTCCGGCGTGCTGGCAGCTAATGCGGGAGCATCCGGGAATTGTTCGAACAACTTTGGAGTGATCTGGTTAATGCGCTTATCTGTACATTGCGCAGATAAAATTACAGCTACCAGCAGTTCGTATGGATTGCTATAGTTTAATTCTGTTTTCGCATCAGGATTGTGGGTCGAAAAATACTTTACAAATTCCTGATACCGTTCTTTTTTCAGCATGAACAAAATTAGAAATAAAAAGTATAAACCTAAAAAATGAGGTACAAATGGGCGGTAACGTCGTACTAAAAAAACAAAGTCTCCAATTAATTTGGAGACTTTGTCATTTTACCTTTTTAAGCTGCGAGAATAATTTAATATATTCTCTAAGGTTTTGGGACTGGGTTCTTTTACCAATTTTTGTAAATTGGACTTTAGATTTTGTGTAATTGTTTCATCCACTATCTCTACCATGCTCGCCCTTTCCTCGCTTAAATTGGTGTCATGTTCCTTTGTAAAGAATTCTACCATAAGCGTTTTATTAGATAAGTAAGTACATATTAAACGCCGGATAAAAAGTTATAGTATGTGGAATTTAACATTTTTTCACTTTCTTTCTTTTACATAACGCTCTGCCGCTTCAACAGCAGCTCTAGCATTCACAATGCCGCCCGAAACGCTGATCTCATCCAAGTAAACCTTCTTCGTTGAACCGTCTACTCGAATTTTGACTTTTTCGTCGACTTTCGTTGCTGATTTTAAGATAATGTCCTTCACTTCTTTGGCGCTTAGCTCCGGATAATAAGAACGTAACAACGCAGCTAATCCTGATACTACTGGTGCGGCCATACTCGTTCCATTTTGTTCCTTGTAGGTGGATTTTGGCATTGTAGAGTTAATTTTTACACCAGGAGCAAACACATCAACGGAGCGATACCCAAAATTAGAAAATTCGGCTAGTAAATCTCCATCCAGACCAGAGGAGGTAGCACCTACAGTAATCCAATTGGAAGCTTCTCCTGTTACAGCATCCAGGCTGTCAGTATAATATTTTGTAGGGTAATTCTTGGTCATGTCAATATTTTTGGCATCGTTACCTGCTGCATGTACCAAGAGTACATCCTTTTTTTCTGCATATTTTATGGCTTCATCTACGGTCTTTTTGTTATATACATATCCTTTTCCGAAACTCATATTAATTACTTTTGCACCGTTGTCTACCGCATAGCGTATACCATTTGCGACGTCTTTATCCCGTTCATCCCCGTCAGGGACCATCCGCACGCCCATAATCTGCACGTTATCTGCTATTCCATTGATACCTATTCCGTTTTGACGTTTAGCCGCGATAATGCCTGCCACATGGGTCCCGTGGTCAGCGTCGGGTCCTTTGATATCTGCATTTCCATAATAACGTTCATCCGCATCTTCATAATTATCCCCGACGATATGGCGAGTATCATAAGATTTATTCAGATGATAGTCTACCTGCGCCCTGTAGTAATTAACGGCATCCTCCAGTTCTTTATAAAAATCTTGAAAACTTTTGTCGTCGTTGAGTTCTCTTTTCGTCATACGAATAGCCAGTTTTTGACGATCTGTCTTCGGCTTAAATGCTTCGATATCGGCTTTGGTCAAATCTTCGATCGTTTTGCCTATACTGTGGGCAACAGCGTCGATCTCTTCTTTCAATCGGCTGTAATTTAGGTTGCCAAAATTTGCTTGATCCAGCTTACTGGTATAATCGCTGATCATCCGTTGGTAAGCTACAAACTCCCTTCGCTCATCCTCACGTAGGGGGGTAGAGGGAAGAACCGAAATGTATTTGGGTTCGTAAAGACGGATTAAACGTGTAACTTCCAAATTGTCGTAGTGTACATTATCGCCATTTGCGTTTCCTATGAAATTCCATCCATGCACGTCGTCAATATAGCCGTTATTATCATCATCCACACCATTTCCCGAAACTTCTTTAGGGTTTATCCACATGACGTCCTTTAAATCTTCGTGCTCGTAATCAATACCACCGTCCAATACTCCCACTACCACTGTGGTTGACTCCCGGCCATTTAAAAGTTCGTATGCTTTTTCTGTACTAATTCCACGTATACCATCTGCTTCGTGATCTAGATTGTACCAATTTGGGGGATTCGTATCCTTAGATTGTGCATTTCCCAACAGGGGAAGTATACATACACCTAATAAAACAAACCGTTTCCATGTCCTCATTATATGTTCTTGTTTCATCAAGAGACAAATATACGGTAACTCCGGAGTCGACGTTGTTAAAAAAATATAAATTACGATACAGAAAGTGTAGAATAACTCGGGAAATAATTACATATTTCTAGTTATGTGTAGGTAATTAGGGGGTAGATAGCGAATCCCGTATAGAATTCTCCTGGTTTTCTTGTTCTATTTCCCGGGCGTCTATTTGGTGTTGCTTGTAGTTCTCGATAGCTACTTTGCTGGCCTTTTGGGAGACGATAATCCCGACTATAGCGATCAAGGTGACCACTGCAAGTCCCCATGCATACTTCTTTTTGTCCTGTCTTACTAACCAGTACATCAAGAAGATATAAGGGACTGCAAAGAAGAGATAAAAAATAATACTTGGACCAACCATCTTTAACGCTAAATTTAAAACCGCTACAAAAATACCTAAAAAAAGAGATAATACACTATGTTATCTCTTTTAAACCTTGTGATAAAGTTCCTGTCCAATTATAATCTTAATGGCAGAATGCGCTAATGGGTGTTTTTTTGACAAAAAAACTAGATACCTATTGCATAAAAGAAAAAAATAATTTTTTACTTTTGTGGTGTTGATAATTAATAGATTAGACAAATGAACGTTTTCGCATATTATACATACTTTCCGGTGCAGCTTCCTAAGAAGTTTGTTAAGGATGTATTGTATAAATTGAAGGGTTTCAACTGTCCTATATTACGATTCCGACGACCTATTCTGCCTCGAGCTTGATTGGGAGGCAGAACAACATCCATTATGAACAATCACTCGGCTCAGTGGTTCCTCAATCGTTAATTAATAGAGTTTTGTTGAGAACACATTTATTGTGTAATTTATTAGGTCGACATCTTCGATGACACTTTCAGATTTTTTAGTTATTCCAGCCACTTCTGCGCATATTGGATATGCAGAAACCATTTGTGATGAAATGTTTGAATCTGCGAAAGCTCGTGGAACAGGCATTGCTCGTCGTAAGCCAGAATATATTGTTCGTAAAATTGAGGAGGGTAAAGCGGTTATCGCCTTACATAAGGACGGGCGTTGGGCTGGTTTTTGTTATATTGAAACTTGGAGTCACGGAGATTACGTAGCCAATTCGGGCTTGATCGTGGCACCTGATTTTCGGAAGGTAGGGTTAGCAAAGGCTATAAAAAAACGTGTCTTCGATTTATCACGAGAGAAGTATCCCAAAGCAAAAATATTTGGCTTAACTACCGGATTAGCTGTCATGAAAATAAATTCCGAATTAGGCTATGAACCGGTGACATACGGCGAATTAACCCAGGATGAAGAATTTTGGAAAGGGTGTCAATCCTGTGTGAACTATGATATTTTGGTTAGTAAGGAGCGCAAGAACTGTATGTGTACCGCAATGTTGTGGGATCCTGTCGAGAAAGAACGGGAACTCAAGGAAAAAATCCAGCGCCGTGCCGAAGCAAAAGAACGATTGAATCGAATTGTAAAAAAGCAATCGCTTTTGAAACGTATTGAAGCCAAATTGTGGAAATCGTCTAGAAAGATCGTGGCATCCGTTTTCCCTGTGGGTACGGGGCTCGCAAAACATTTATAATTTACTATCTTTAGCGGATGGCGTGTGTAACCCGCCGGTAAGATGAAAAAATAACAAGTGATAGGCGTACGAACGCCGTATCACTCTAAAAAACAAACCGAGTGTAACGAGCTCATTATACTGTTGAAATTTTACACTCATAAATAATTAATCCAATGAAAAAAGTTGTTTTAGCATTTAGTGGTGGTTTAGATACCTCTTTCTGTTGTATTTACTTGTCGAAAGAGTTAGGCTTAGAAATACATTCGGTTGTCGTTAATACCGGAGGTTTTTCGGCAGATGAGTTGCGCGCTATCGAAGAACGTGCGTATGCTTTGGGCGTGAAATCTCATAGCACCATTGACGAGACAGAAAATTACTACCGCGATACTATAAAATATCTTATTTTCGGGAATGTCTTAAAAAATGCGACCTATCCGCTGTCGGTATCGGCAGAGCGCGTTTGTCAGGCAACTGCGATTGCTAATTACGCAAAGAAAATCGGAGCGAGTTGTGTAGCACATGGATCCACGGGGGCAGGAAACGATCAAGTCCGGTTCGATATGATCTTTAATACACTGATCCCTGGCGTGGAAATCATAACACCAATTCGTGATCTCAAATTATCCAGAGAAGAAGAAATAGCTTATTTAGCTAAACATGGTGTAGAGATCAATGCCGAAAAAGCAAAATATTCTATCAACAAGGGGTTGTGGGGCACATCAGTAGGTGGGGCGGAAACGCTGACTTCGAATAAATATCTTCCAGAAACCGCTTGGCCTACGCCCGTGACGTCATCCGAGCCACAGACAGTGACGATCGATTTCGTTAAAGGAGAGCCGGTTGCTTTAAATGGCGATCAGGTTGGTGCTGTTAAAGTTATCCAGCAATTGCAGGACTTAGCTCAACCATATGGTATCGGACGTGATATACATGTAGGCGATACCATAATTGGTATCAAGGGACGTGTCGGGTTTGAGGCTGCCGGCCCGCTTATTATTATTAAAGCGCACCATACATTAGAAAAGCATACACTGACCAAATGGCAACTCTCTTGGAAGGATCAGATTTCCGGTTTCTACGGAAACTATATGCACGAAGGACAAATGCATGATCCTGTCATGCGGGATATGGAGGCTTTCCTCCGTTCCGCACAGGAAACAGTGACAGGACGCGTAATTATCGAATTACACCCTTATCGGTTTATCGTTGTTGGAATCGAATCCGAACATGATTTGATGTCAACTAAATTTGGTAGCTATGGCGAAATGAATGAAGGGTATACTGGCGATGACGTAAAAGGTTTCGCGAAAATATTCGGTAACCAAACAATTATTTGGCACAAAGTAAATCAAGGAGGCACAGAATGATAAGGGTTGGGATAGTAGGTTCAGCAGGTTATACGGGAGGGGAATTACTTCGCGTATTGATTTATCATCCCCATGTAGAAATTGTTTTTGCTAATTCAGCCTCGAATGCCGGGAAGAAAGTTTATGAAGTGCATAACGATCTATTTGGCGATACCGAACTAGCGTTCTCATCCGATTTTCATTCGGAAATTGATGTGCTATTTCTATGTGTGGGGCATGGGGATGCGCGGAAATTCTTAGCGGCAAATCCCGTAGATTCCGGGGTTAAAATTATAGACTTGTCGCAAGATTATCGCTTGAAGGAAAATACAGCCTATCAAGGACAACATTTTGTGTATGGTCTTCCAGAGCTCAACAAGCAAGCTATTCGGTCAGCCCAATACATTGCTAATCCCGGCTGCTTTGCGACCAATATACAATTGGCCCTGCTTCCGTTAGCCGCTAAAGGGTTATTGCCCCAACAAATTCACGTTAATGCCACAACAGGTTCCACGGGGGCAGGGCAGAAGCCTTCTCCTACCTCGCACTTCTCTTGGCGAAGTGGGAATCTGTCTGCCTATAAATCTTTCGAACATCAACATTTGCAGGAAGTATCCGAATCGTTGAGCCAGCTTCAGCCGAGTTTTCTACCTCCTTCAGAACAAAGTTTACTCGAGCGCGCTATGCAACGGATCAACATGATCCCGCAACGAGGAGCTTTTCCAAGGGGTATCTTTTCTGCGATATACGTGGCGTCCGACTTAACCCAAGAAGAAGCTTATGCACTTTATGAGGAATATTATGCAAACCATCCGTTTACTTGGGTGAGTAAAGCGAATATTGATCTGAAACAGGTTGTGAATACCAATAAGAGCATCATGCATTTGGAAAAACACGGCAATCAATTGTTGATTTTAAATGCAACCGACAACTTATTAAAAGGGGCGTCTGGCCAAGCTGTCCAGAATATGAACCTCATGTTCGGTCTCGATGAAAGAGCTGGGCTTAACTTAAAAAGCAGCGGATTTTAACGACTAATTGTTATCCCTAATATAGGGAAAATAGAGAACAATGCTACGTAACATGAGTAACGACGCGATGTTATTTGCTATCTAGCTAGACAAGTACGCGATTATTATCTACTATTTAGTTTTATTTATTAACAATTTTCTGCTGTTGAGAGAGCGAAAGTTAGCGTAGTTGTATCGTAATTTTCTCTTGACACCGATACTCTTCATTAAATATATTTCTTGTCGCGTAAATTTAGAGGAAGAAAACGATATTGACCTCGATAAACGGCTGTTCTGATATCACTCTATAACAAATACCTTCCCTTTTTAAGAAGCGAGAAACAAATGTTAAAAGTGAAGAGAAGAAAACAGAAAAAGTCCGACCTATTACGGACGCGGTCACCACGTGGTCAGCAGATTGTTAAAGTAAGGCAAGCATGGTCCGGTTTCTCTTAATCTACGACTGTTTTACGTTTAAAGATTTAGTATTAACTTATGTGATTGTTTGTTGTTGCTAGGGTTATAAACGTTTATCGTTAAACTAATGTTACGTAACAAGACTTTTGGCTTGTGATAGGTTACTGTGCATTCGGAACTCCCTATTTTAGGAACATGTTGAATTCGCTTGTCCATGTTCGAGAATGGCCTGTATACGTTGCTTTTTCATTCCAAGTACTATATAGTTAGGCTTCTGATCTCCGGGACTTACTGATGGTCGGATGCCTTGACCGCCGGGCGTATCAAGTGAAGGATAACGACCTCCTGAAAGGGAGAGTAAATGGTATGCTTTACTTCGAAGGCTAATAGGGTCAGCTTACCGTGATCGGAGAATGATGTGTAGGGGCATGCCTTTGCTTTAGCGTGTAGTGGGTTTGGCTTATCGCGGGCGGAGACCAAGTTGTTGCTGAATGTCTCTGTTGTAAAGGATGATATCTGCGTCTTGTTATGGTCCGACGCCAAGTCAGTGACGCCTGCGTTTGTTTTGAAGTGGTGTGGGGAACTTGATTTCGCGTATGTTGGACATACTTTTCTAATGGTTGTATCGTCGAGTTAGGAGCATGACATGCTTTTCTGGACACAAGCAAAAAATAAAGGCAGACCATAGGCCTGCCTTTATTTTTTGATCAATTCAATCTTATTCTGCAGAAAGTGTAATTTTTCTTTCTACCGAAACGTTATCGCCCGTTACGGCATTTCCGTCTTTGTCAACGAGTGTGAGTTTAAAGATATTTTCACCCATAGGGAGATTTAAAACCTCATAAGGCACCCATTGGTCTAATAAGAACTCTTGCCCATTAATTTCGGCTTTAACTTTATTTCCATCTGCACCTAAAGAACCGTTGGCGATAAAGAAGTCTAACAGTATTGTTTTAGCATCTTCTCCTTTGTATTCGCCTTTGGGACGGCTATAGAATACTGCGGGTTGTCCTGGTTCGGGTAGTTCTTCAATTGTAGCGTCAGCGGTAACTTTAAATTTAACTAACTTGGAAGCCTCGTTTGTTTTGATCGATTCGTGGAATGAGCGCGATAAAAACGACATCAGGTAATGTTCCGTGTTCAGGGCTACCGTTACGCTGTGTTCAGGCTTATAGAGCGCAGCGTACGGCTCGTTATTTAAAATAAAATGAATGTGTTGTCCATCATGCGAATTTGCCATATGGTGGTCATGCTCGGTCTGTGCCGTTAATTCAAAGTTACTTACATCATATTTAACGGTAACTTTTGCAGAATCTGTTCCTACTTTCTCCGCAGTGATAGACGCTATCTCTAATGTTGCTCCGGGGAATTCCTTTGCATGTGCTAAGGGGTTTACCCCGATACCACCAACAGAGTCAGCTAGCGCCGTGCTGTCTTGCGTTTCACCATCGGTATTATTGGTGGTAGGGTTACATGCCACAAGCGTTGCTGATGCAGCAACAAATGCGAGCGCTGTCTTCAAATTGGTCATTTTCATACCTTTTGATTTAATTATTTTTATAATTTATTACTTCTGTTATTGAACAAATATAACGGAAAAAAGTTTTACTATGCAAAAACAGTATCTAACGCAATTTGAATGGCTTTGATCGTGTGGTCCAAGTCTGCCGTTGTGTGTGCACTAGAAATAAAGCCGACTTCGTATCCGGATGGACCGAAGTAGATCCCTTGATTAAGGAGCGAGCGATGCATCACTTTATATTTTTCCATTGAAATTGGATCTATTTCGTCTGCCCGCTTGATACTTTTTCGGTCGGTAAAAGCGAACCAGAAAATAGAGCCCACCGTGAAAATCTGTACCGTATAATTTTTACGTTCGATATAGGCGCGTATTGCTTCGACGAACGCTTGGGTTTTGGCTTCCTGTTTGGTATAAAAGTCGGGCTCTGCTAATACGCGTAGCGCGGCAATACCGGCAGACATAGCGACTGGATTCCCAGATAAGGTACCCGCTTGGTATACACCGCCATCAGGAGAAATATGTGCCATGAGTTCTCGCGAGGCTCCGTATGCACCCACGGGCATACCTCCTCCAATAATTTTTCCGTAGGTAATAATATCGGGGCGTACATCGTAATATTTCGCTGCACCTTCAAAACCCAAGCGAAAACCTGTGATTACCTCGTCAAAAATTAATAAAGCGCCGTGTTCTTTCGTGATTTGGCGTAAGAAATGGATATAGTCTTTATCTTGAATTAATAAGCCGTTGTTGGCGGGAACCCCTTCAATGATGACGGCTGCTATTTGATCAGGGAAGGATGTGAAGACCTCCTCTAAAGCTTGTTTATCGTTTAAAGCTATAACGATGGTTTCATCTGCAAAAGACTTAGGTACACCTGCGGAGGATGTTTCGCCGAAAGTAACTAAGCCGGAGCCAGCTTTTACTAATAAGGAGTCTGAATGACCGTGATAACAGCCCTCAAACTTTACGATTTTATCTCTCTTTGTAAACCCTCTGGCTAAGCGGATTGCGGACATAACGGCCTCGGTACCGGAGCTAACAAAGCGAATTTTATCGATATAGCGATTATGCGTTAATATCAACTCGGCCAGTTCATTTTCTAGTCGAGTCGGCGCCCCAAAACTTAGCCCATTGTCTAGCTGTCGGGCTACTGCTTCCCGTACTTGATCATTATTATGTCCTAAAATCAAAGGTCCCCAAGAACAGCAATAGTCGATAAACTCATTTCCATCGGCATCCCATATCCGGGATTTGTCACCCCGTTCAATAAAAAGTGGTGTACCATACACCGATTTAAATGCTCGAACCGGGGAGTTTACGCCGCCCGGAAAATAGTTTTTTGCTTTCTCAAAAAGTTCGGCTGATTTTTTACGTGAAATATCTTGTTGTTTTGTCATTTGGTTATTCGTTTCTCGTGATTAACTTCGTTGAGCCCTTTGGGGTTCGTGAATTGTAAATTCTAAATATTAGGGTCAATGCAAATTGTATTATCCCATCCTTAACTTTAAAGGTCGCCTTAAAACTTTGACGCTGTAGGAATTTTATCCACGCACTATCCCAAATGTCAAAGATTTTTAGCGACGAGGTTTTGGTTCTTTTTACGGGAAAAAGAACACACTAAACTAACCATTTCTTTTCTAATACTTCTTTGGCATGGTATGTTAAAATAGAAGTTGCACCGGCTCGACGAAAACTCATTAACGTTTCCATGATCGCCCGTTCCTCATCCAACCATCCATTTTGGGCAGCAGCTTTCAACATAGCATATTCACCGGAGACATTGTACGCCGCAATAGGTAAATCGAAATTGTCGTGTAATAATTTTATAATGTCTAAATAGGGAAGGCCAGGCTTCACCATCAGAAAATCGGCACCTTCTTGTGCATCAAGATGTGCTTCAATAAGTGCTTCACGCGAATTGGCCGGATTCATTTGATACGTCTTTTTGTCTCCTGCTTTGGGAGCCGAGTTCAGGGCATCCCGAAACGGCCCGTAAAAGGCCGAAGCGTATTTTGCCGTATAAGACATCAGTGAAACATGTGCAAAGCCGTTCTCGTCAAGCAACTGGCGTATATAACCAATACGTCCGTCCATCATATCGGATGGAGCAATGATATCTGCACCCGCTTCCGCATGGGCAAGCGCCATTTTCCCTAAAACAACTAAGGTTTCATCGTTGAGAATAATGCCATTTTCTACAATGCCATCATGCCCATCAGAACTATAGGGATCCATCGCTACATCAGTTACAATACAAGCTTCTGGAAAATTTTTCTTTACCACTTCGATTGCTCTGAGATAGAGGTTGTCCTTTTTATAACTTACCGTAGCATATTTGTCTTTGAGGGAATCGTCTATATTGGGGAAAAGATCAAAGGCATATAATCCGAGTTTCATACAACTTTCTATTTCCCGCAGCAAATTGTCGATAGAATGCCGATAGATTCCCGGCATGGATGAAACTTCGGTTTTCTGATTTTGCCCTTCTATAATGAATAGTGGAAAAATAAGATTGGCCGCCGAAAGGTGATTTTCTTGGATCATATCACGGATAACGGCAGATTTTCTATTTCTTCGTGGACGTTGTAACATGGTCTCGCTATTAAGTATGTAGATAATATTCTCGTTTATTCATAATCTAACCCAAAGATCGCTTCGGAGAGTCCGATTTCGTCTGGGGTGAAAGGAAGTGTATAGCTTAACCCCATAGCTTCTATTGTTTTCGCTGTCGAATAACCTATACAAATAATTTTTTGCTCGGGTTCAATAAGATTATCTTGGAAATATGCCGTGACATTGCTTGGACTGGTAAAGATAAGGACCTCAGCATTCGTTTTATCGACATTCTCTTGTAATACCGTTTCATAAAAAGGCATATCAATAACCTTGGTCGCGGGTGTCAATGCATTTTGAATAGACATTAAAGAATCTTTGGCCCGGGGAATAAAAACGGTTTGTCCGTCGACAAGTTTGGCAAATTCTTTTGCAATATCAGCCGTATTAATACCCAGATTGTCGCCCGAGAAATCAGCCACGCGGCCATATTTGCGCAGGGCATCTTCGGAACCTCTACCGAGTACGGCGAGTTTAGTCTTTTTTAAGATCCTCGGCTCTAATTTGAAAAAATGCTCGATAGCGTTTTTACTGTTAAAGAAAATCCAGTCTGCCCGTTTAAGAATAAAAGAATCTAATGTATTGATGGTTGGATATATCTTAATGAGGGAACGTGCATCTACTTGTACGTTGTGTTTATCGAGGTAGCGACCTAGATACGAATTCTCGTCGAGGTCACGCGTAATGAAGACACTCGTAGGTAATTTTCGTTCTTTTTGAAATTTCGCAAAAATATGCTCGGCCATCCCTTCGGTACGCTCTGAACGTAAATAAAGACGGTTTGGGAAATCTTCATTGTCTTCAGCGATAGAAGTCCAGGATTCATATTGCCCATCTTCTGTTTCCCGACAAAAGCAGCCTAAAGGTGCATGACAACCTGCATCGAATAGATTCAATACCCTTCGTTCTACACCAATAACGTCTGCTACTTTTCTGTCGTGTATTTTCTGCAAAAGCTCGTACAGTTCTTGGTCTGTCTCCCGAATTTGTACAGCGAGTACACCTTGTGCTGGAGCAGGGACAACTTCTATAGGGGGGATTTCCTCAATATGGAAATCAGACAAATCCATCTCTATACGCGCTATGCCAGCTTTTGCTAAAACAATAGCGTCATATTTCTCATCTCTCAATTTCTGTATACGGGTTTGGAGGTTGCCGCGTAAATCTGTGAACTCCAAATCCGGGCGTAAAGATAATAGTTGCGCTTTACGTCGGTTCGACGAGGTACCCACCGTGGCATTATGTTTTAAAGACAGTCTTTTTTTGATGTCTACACAATCCTTATGAACAATTAGTAATTCTGAGGGATCTTCTCGCTCGGAGACAGCTGCGATAATGAGGCCAGGGGGATTAACCGTAGGGAGGTCTTTGTGAGAGTGAACAGCCAGATCAATCTGGGATGTAAGCAACTCCTCTTCGAGTTCCTTAGTGAAAAAACCTTTTCCTTCTAGTTTGTCCAATCGTAGGTGTTGAATGATATCACCTTGCGTTTTAATAACTTTTAGCTCAGATGCTACGCCAATCTCCGCCAATCTGGCTTTGATAAACTCCGCCTGCCATAGGGCCAATTGGCTACCTCTCGTTCCAATGATAAGTTTTCTGTTCACTATCTACTGCTGCTTAAATCGTTTGAAAATATTTATTGGAGTAAATTTAACCAAATAGGGGTACAATCCCGACTATCTTTGTCAGAATTATGGTATATTTTCTCTTTTAATTGCTATTAGTTGATCTCGGTTTGGGAATTTTGAACCAAAATTTCTTTGGCCATAACCATCGGAACTTTGATGTATTTTTTCTCCATATAGCTGATAACCTTGTCGAGCACTTCACGTGCTTGCGGGTCTAGGTTCTGAAGATCTTGGGCAAACACTTCGTTTACTGCCAACGAACGAATCTCTTTAATTTTCTGAGGTACCTCACGCATGGCAACTTCTACACGACGCTGCTTAACTACAGGTAAAAATTCTCGTATGTTTTGCTGAATAATTGCATCAGCACTTTCTAACTCTGCGTAGCGATCCTGCTTGTTCTTTTCCGCAATAGCTTGTAAGCTACTCACTTCGATGTATTGTATCGGGAATTGTGCTACGACCTCCGCATCCACATCGTTAGGTATAGCCAAATCCACGATGACTTTTCGGTCTGTTTCTCCCTGAAGAAGGGATTTATAAAGCTGTACATCAATGATCGCTTGAGGGGCACCCGTACATATTATCATGACGTCAAACCCTTTTTTATAATGCGCCAGTTCGGATAGCGAATAAGCTTCTCCATTTAATTCTCGAGCTAGTCTTTGTGCGTTTTTTAAGGTACGGTTAAAAACGACAAAATTGGAATGCTGGTGTTTTTTTAAATATTTAGCTAGATTTTGATTGGTCTCTCCAGAGCCGATAACTAACACCCGTGGATTCGCCGGTAGTTTTGTTTCTTTCAGCTTACGATAAGCTAATGAGACCACGGAAATGGGATTACGCGAGATATTGGTATAGGTATAAACTTCTTTAGCGGTTTTAACCAAACGATCCATAACTAAGCGTAAATAATCACCGGTAAAACCCGCTGCTCGGCAGCTTTCATATGCGCGGCGTACTTGGGCCAAAATTTCTTTCTCTCCGACAACTAAACTCTCCAAAGAGCAGGACATGCGAAACAGGTGGTTCAACGCGTCCATATCCGTATAACGAGTTACCTGCCCTAAATAACACTGTAAACGTTCAGCAGGAACGCAAAAATTCATCTGCTGCAAGAAATTAGCAACAAATTCATCGCTTAGTTCATGCGCGCCACAAAATACAAATTCAACGCGATTACACGTTGCAATATAGAAAATCTCCGGTATATCCAACGTCGTTTTTAGATTCACTAAACGATCTTCTAATTCTTCGTTGCACACGACCAAATTCCCCAGGTCTTTTAATTCGACATGTTTGTGGGTAAATGCTATTACTTTTAAATTCTTCAAGGCCTAGATCTTACTCCATTATTTCACTTGCAAAGGTAGACTAAAAGCCGTTGTATTCTGTCAGAAATCTGTCAATACAATGAATTTAGAATGGATTTAAATAGCGGTTTAACGGATGCTTAACCACGATTTGGTCGATGCGAGATGAAATGATCTTTTAGTTTATCTAAGCCAATGTTTTCTACGGGTTTGTCTAATTCAAATCGCCAAACTTTATCTGCTAATATATCGTCGGTTTCCTTTTGGGCGTGCAGGTCCATCGGTCTTACTTTAAATGCAGCGCTTAAAATTTCCGTAGCGACATGGGCGGTGGTGCTAAATCGTAGGATTTGTATTTCAAAGTTAGGCCATTTGCTCACATTGCCGAAGTTAGATGAATAAAACTGCACGCTATCTTTTGTTAAAATTTTTTCCGCAAACACCCCGATTCTTTTTGTGCCATTTATCTCACTCGCAGTTACTAAAATGTCATAAGATGTATGATTGATGAAATAAAATTTTGCGAGCCCGGCGCGCGGATCTCCTGTTATACCGACGTAGATACCACGATCTACGAAAGGAGAAGGAATATCGTTACTGGAGCGGGTCGGCTCTATGTCATCTTCGCGACGCATATTGCCGTGAACGAGTGTGATTTTATTAATCGGGACCGGTATTTCGAAGCCGGAGTCATCTGTTACGCCTACAATGTCGTTGCTCTGAAAAGATGTGATATGCCCTTCGATAGGTTCATCAACAAAACGAACAAAATTTCCAATTTTGAATTTCATTTAATCGGGTTGTCTTGGTTCTTTACTTATTTTTTCAAATAGTTTTTCCATGCGTTCCACGTACTCGTTCGTGTCGTCAAGGAAAAATTCTAGCTCTGGAACTACGCGCACCTGATTTTTAATTTTCGTGCCCAGTTTATAACGAATCTCACTCGTTCTGTTTTGGATCTGTTTTAAATCGTCTTTTGCTGTTTGTGTATTCAAGAAGCTTAAATAAATACGCGCAATGGCTAGATCCGGCGTAACCCGTACTTTGGTCACCGTAATAAAAGCTCCTGGAGCCCAAGAATTACTGTCTTTCTGGAATAATGCCGCAAGATCTTCTTGAATAACGCCGGCGAATCTTTGTTGTCTTTTGCTCTCTGTTCCCATAACTAATGATTACAATCCTATTGCAAAGGTACATATTAATAGATAAAAAAAGCGTATCACCCTCTCTATGTGATACGCTTCAAAACAAAGTTTGTTTATAAGTGGTCAGCCTTATTTCTTTTCAAGTTTTAAGACCTTGCGTCTATCAAATTTAGTTTGTTAGCTTGGTAAAATAAAGTATGAGTAATAACTCACTTGCCTTATTTTAATATTCCATTTCCCCTTTACGCTTACAAACATAGGGATATAAATTATTCACGCAAAGATTTTTTTAAAAAAAAGTAAGTGGTCACTTTTTACAAGGGGATTGGGTTCGTTCTAAGCGGTTTCACAAGTCTTTAAAAATTGGTTCGTGAAATGCTTTGCTTTTTGTCTAAGTTTGTGGTATAAACTCGAAAATAAAATGAAGATTTGGCAGAAGAATATTGATGTGGATTCATTTGTAGAAACCTTTACGGTCGGTAATGATCGTGCGATGGATTTACATTTAGCGGCCGCAGACGTGTTAGGCTCGCTTGCGCACACTCAAATGTTAAATAGTATAAATTTAATGAGCGATGAAGATCTCCATGTTGTACAGAAAGAACTAAAGCTCATTTATCGTGATATTCTAGCGGGAAACTTTGCCATAGCAGATTCCGTCGAAGATGTGCATTCCCAGATTGAGATGTTGCTCACTCAACGCGTAGGAGAAGCCGGAAAGAAGATTCATGCAGGAAGATCTCGTAACGATCAGGTTTTGGTGGATCTCAAGCTTTATTTTCGCTCCGAAATCCAACGTCTAGTAGAACAAACAGACGCACTTTTTCATAAGCTGATACAATTAAGCGAACAGCATAAACAAATATTAATTCCAGGTTATACCCATTTGCAGATTGCCATGCCTTCCTCTTTCGGTTTATGGTTTGGTGCTTACGCGGAAAGTCTGGTGGATGACCTGGAAATGTTAAAGGCGGCTTGGAAAGTTTGCAATAAAAATCCGCTAGGTTCTGCTGCCGGGTATGGATCTTCTTTTCCGTTGAACCGCAAATTGACGACTGAATTGTTGGGTTTTGATGACTTGAATTATAATGTCGTGTATGCACAAATGGGACGAGGAAAAACCGAACGTATACTAGCGCAGGGGATGAGCGCGCTGGCGGCTACGTTAGCTAAATTTGCGATGGATGTCTGCTTGTTTATCAATCAAAATTTTGGATTTATATCTTTCCCTGCCCATTTGACAACCGGTTCGAGCATTATGCCGCATAAAAAGAATCCAGATGTGTTTGAGTTGGTTCGTTCGCGCTGTAACAAAATTCAGGCCCTACCCAATGAAATCGCCATGATGACAACGAATCTGCCTTCGGGCTACCACCGTGATTTGCAGCTCTTGAAGGAAAATCTTTTTCCAGCATTCCAATCGTTGAGTGATTGCTTGGAGATTACAGCATTTATGTTGGATCATATTGTAGTAAAGGAGCAAATTTTGGATGATCCGAAATATGATTATTTGTTTAGTGTGGAGGTTGTAAGTAACGCGGTGTTAGAAGGAGTGCCTTTTCGAGAAGCTTATCGTCAGATTGGGCTGGATATCGAAAATGGTACATTCCAGCCCTCAAAAGAAGTGCTGCATACCCATGAAGGTAGTATAGGGAATCTTTGTAATGAGGAAATTTCCAGGATGTTTGAAGAGGTGAAGTTGGGATTTGGTTTTGACAAAGTGGAAGCGGCACTAAATCAACTTGTGAAATAAGAAAAAAAGGAGATGTAAATTTACATCTCCTTTTTTATACAAAACCTATATATCGTTTCAGATTCCCACCGGTCTCCCGGCTCTAAGACAACTGATGGGAAATGAGGGTTGTTGGGACTGTTTGGGTAATGCTGGGTTTCGAAGCAGAAAGCGGATCGCGATGGATAAGGGCGGCCAGACTTTCCGATATCCTTGCCCGACAGAAAATTTCCGGTATAAAGTTGTATTCCCGGTTCGGTCGTAAGTACCTCCAGCCGAATTCCAGAATGAGGAGAAAAGGCGGAGGCGGCTATTTTGGAGAAAGGCTGATTGTTAACTAAGGTGTGGTCATAGCCGTTACCTCTTCTTAATTGCTCGTCGTCTTTAGTAATGTCTGTCGAAAGTCGCTTGGGAGAGCGGAAGTCAAACAGGGTGCCTTCCACGGGAACTGGTTGGTCGATTGGAATTTGATGTTCGTCGATGGGCAGGAAATGATCAGCGGGAATATGTAAGATGTGATCCAGCACATCCCCATGTCCTTCTCCATCTAAATTGAAGTACGCGTGGTTCGTCAGGTTGATCACCGTTTTCTTATCTGTCTCTGCCAGATATTTAATGCTGATTTCATTGTTTTCTGTCAATTCATAAGTGACGGTGACCTTTAAATTTCCCGGGAATCCTTCTTCTCCGTCTGGTGAAATATAGCAGAAATCTATTTTGTTTTTGAAAGAAGTGCGTCTATCCCAGACTTTAGTATGAAAACCCGTTGCGCCGCCATGTAAAGAGTTACGTCCGTTGTTTTGTTGTAAGGTATATTTTTCTCCGTCCAATTGAAAGCTGCCATGCGCGATGCGGTTAGCAAAGCGGCCGATAGTGGCGCCGTGATACTGTTCGTCAGCTTGTAGGTAGTCATGGATGGAATTAAATCCTAACAATACATCTCGAAGATTTCCAGCCTTATCCGGAACTAAGATGCTAACAATACGAGCGCCATAATCTGTGAAAGCGACTTGCATGCCTGTGCGGTTCCTTAAAATAAAAAGATGCGTTTTTTTGCCATCGATTTTATGTTCAAAATCTTGATAGCGTGGAAGTGAATAAATAACCATGATGTATAGGATTTACGCTATAAATATAAGGAATAAGCTTGATATGCTCAAACGAAGGGCTGATATATCCAATAAACCTTATCTTTGTTACCAAACGTAAAACATATATTTTACATGAATTGGAAACAGTTATTGTCCGCAAAGCGTTGGGGGTATGAGTATCGCGAAGAGAGCGATCAAATTGATGCGCGATCGGAATTTCAACGGGATTATGATCGATTAATATTTTCTTCACCTTTTAGGAGATTGCAGAATAAAACACAGGTGTTTCCATTACCAGGTGCTGTCTTTGTGCATAATCGCTTAACACATAGTTTGGAGGTAGCCAGTGTGGGGCGATCGTTGGGGCGTCTTTTTTATAATATAATGAAAAAAGAAAATCCGGACATCGACAAAGAATATCCTTTTTTGCAAGAGGTTGGAAATATTGTTTCTGCGGCTTGTTTATCGCATGACTTGGGAAATCCGGCCTTTGGGCATTCGGGTGAAGCAGCTATCTCTTCCTATTTCACTGCGGGCGACGGACAGAAATATCAGACGGAAGTGACGGCCGAAGAATGGGCGGATTTGACCCATTTCGAAGGTAATGCGAATGCATTGCGTATTTTAACGCATGCGTTTGCTGGAAAAGATAAAAAGGGATTTGCATTGACCTACGCCACTTTGGCTTCCATTGTGAAATACCCTTGTTCGGCGATCGATGGGCATCAGAAAGGCAACCATCATCGGAAGAAATACGGCTACTTCGATACGGAAATCACCACATTCCAAAAAATTGCCGAGGAGCTAGGGCTGCAAAAGGATCCGACGAACCCTACGGGTTATTTGCGCCATCCGTTGGTCTACCTAGTGGAGGCTGCGGATGATATATGTTATAATATCATTGATTTGGAAGACGCTCATCATTTGAAGATACTTTCTTATGCAGAAGTGGAAGAACTGTTGTTGCCTTTGTGTGGGGGGGAAGATCTACGGAGCCGATTGGATACTTTGGTGGATACCGGTAGTCGTGTGGAACTCCTACGCGCGAAGGCCATTAATACGTTGATTCATGGCTGTGCCCGCGTTTTTGCAAAAAATCAAGATATGTTTTTGGAGGGTTCCTTTGATATGCCGTTAATGGACGCATTAGATGACCCTATAGTGGCGCAGTTAAAGAAGATATCGGAAATATCAATTGAACGAATCTATAATGCGCCCACGGTCGTGCAAATTGAAATTGCTGGTTTTAAGGTCATGAATGCGTTGTTGGAAGAGTTCATTCCGGCCTATTTAAAAAAAGAAAAAGGACATTTTGATAAAAAAATCGTTGCGATGATTCCGCCGCAGTTTCACACGAACCAAACTGATACCTATACAAAAATTCGAACGGTGTTGGATTATGTTTCGGGGATGACTGATATTTATGCGGTGGATTTATATCGTAAAATTAAAGGTATATCTATTCCGTCGTTGAAATAAATTTAACTGCATAATTTGATGAAAGTTGTTATAGCGGAAAAGCCATCTGTTGCGCGGGATTTGGCACGCGTGATGGGAGCTAAGGAGGTCAAAGATGGATATATTGCGGGTAATGGTTATGCTTTTACATATGCTTTTGGTCATCTGGTGCAGTTGTGTACGCCGCAGGCGTATGGTTATGCCACGTGGGCTGTGTCTAATTTGCCGATTATACCACCCGAATTTCGTTTGGAAGTAAAAAAGATCAAGCGGGATGGAAAGCAGGTAGATGATGCCGGGGCAAGTAAGCAATTGAATACGATCAAGGAATTAATAGCACAAGCTGAGGAAATTATCGTAGCCACAGATGCTGGGCGTGAAGGAGAATTGATTTTCAGAAATATCTATTATTATCTTCGGGCAAAAGTACCCTTTAAACGACTTTGGATTTCTTCTCAGACAGACAAGGCTATAAAGGAGGGTTTTGCTAACTTAAAAGACGGAGCGGAATACGATAGCTTATATATGTCTGCAAAATCCCGTTCAGAATCGGATTGGTTGATTGGGATAAATGCTACACAAGCATTGACT
Organism: Sphingobacterium sp. FBM7-1; assembly: GCF_020687765.1. GTDB lineage: Bacteria > Bacteroidota > Bacteroidia > Sphingobacteriales > Sphingobacteriaceae > Sphingobacterium. The sequence continues at coordinate 560,028 of NZ_JAJEWJ010000002.1, forward strand.
TTGGCGGCGGGAAACAGGGGACTCTTATCCCTGGGGCGGGTACAAACGCCTACTTTGGCTATGATCTGTGCTCGATATATAGAAAACAAGAATTTTAAGCCTCAAGCTTTCTACAAAATACAGGCGGGGTTTGAAAAAGACGCTATCCGGTTTAAAGCCACTTCTTCTAAAATAGAAAAGAAGGAGGATGCGGAGTTGGCGATTTCAAAGCTCGAGGTGGGGATAGCCGCCAAGGTAATTAAAGTCGAAGCGAAGGAAACCAAAGAGCCGCCGCCTTTACTATTTGATTTAACATCGCTGCAGCAGGATGCCAATAAAAGATACGGGTATTCGGCTGATCAGACACTGAGTATTGCGCAGACCCTGTATGAAAATAAAGTGATTACCTATCCGCGTACAGGATCTCGTTATATAGGAGAAGATGTTTTTGAACAAATAGGAGAGCTTTTTCAGCATCTTGCTGATACGGCGGATGAAGAAATCGCAGCAATAAGTCGTCATCTTATCGGTGCGAAATTAAATAAAAGATCTGTTGATGACAAGAAGGTGACAGACCATCATGCTTTGCTAGTGACAGAAGAAAAGCCCGGGCCACTGCGCAAAGAGCAACGGCATATCTATAACATGATCGCAAAGCGTATGGTCGAGAGCTTCTCGGAGGTATGTCTTAAAGATATTACTACCGTTACGATTGATGCGGAAGGGTTGGAGTTGATTGCGAAGGGGACGGTTATTCGGCAGTATGGTTGGCGTTTGTCTGCCGAGCAGGTGGAGGTGCCTGATGAGGAAAAGAATGCCGACGATCAAGATAATGAGAATGCGCAATTGCCAAAGCTATCAACGGATGAGTTGTTGGAGATTTTGTCGCTGGAATTGGGGGAACGTTTCACAAAAGCAAAGCCTATACATACAGAAGCCTCACTTTTGAAAGCAATGGAAACGTCCGGCAAAGAGATCGAAGACGACGAAATGCGACAAGCTATGAAAGACTGTGGCTTAGGTACACCGGCTACCCGTGCAGCAACGATAGAAACGCTGTTTCAGCGAGATTATATTAAGCGTGATAAAAAGAAACTGATACCTACGGAGAAGGGGATTACGGTTTATCGGCTCGTGAAGGATCGCTCTATTGCGAAGGTTACCTTGACTGGTAAATGGGAGCAGAAGCTGGAAGAGATGCGTGCCAATAAAGTGTCGTATGATGTTTTTATGAAGCATATTAAAGATTATACGGCGAAAATCACGAAGGAACTTCTGCAATTACGACTTACTATTCAGCAAGAAGAAATAAAGCCGCAGCAAAAGGGGAAGATAAAGTGTCCGAAATGTATAGCGGGTAATATGCTTTTGTTTGATAAGATCGCGCAATGTGATCATTATGCTCGTGGTTGTGATTTTAAGATTTGGCGAACGTTAAATGGCGTGTTTCTGGAAGAAAAAGAAATGAAGAGTCTATTAGAGAAAGGGAAGACTTCTACATTTAAAGGTTTAAAAAATAAAGAAGGCCAATCCGTAGATGGCTCGCTTGTCTTTGCCGATTTTAAGGTGAGCATTGTTTAAAGCGTTAGGATAATGTCACGAATAATCTTACACGACGACAAAAAGGTTCAAAAGAGGTAAAAACAAACTTCAAAACCCTACATTTGCTTCCACTATGGAATCAAGACTTTATAATCCATTTATTGCTTTTAAATTCGATAACCGTGCGTGTTTTTTGACCGGCGAATCGCTCGAATCTGCGGATGAACAGGTTCAGGTGTTTCCCGTTTGGATGATGCAAGCGTTTGATCTTGAAGAAAAGCCCTTTAAAATGTTGGATGAAAATATCGTCACCTATAAGTCGCTTAAATTGCCTTGTTCGATGAAGGTGGCGCAGGCCTTAGAACAAGTGGAAGAGCGTGTGGCGAAGGCGATGAAAGCTGGTTATGGAGCCGTGAAGGATATTCCGGAACATTTGCTGTTCCAGTGGATAGGCAAAATTTTGTATGGTGTTGTTTTCAATGAAATACAAGCAGGAATTCGGCAAACGATCGCTAGTGGAGAGGAAATGAATTTCTCTCAAGCATTAGTGCACAAATTTCGGAATTTGCATTTTATGCTGCAGTCGCTCGTCCTACCTGTAGAATTTGAACATGTGAATCCGTTTCGAGTTCAGGTGTTTCCAGTCGATAATGCGCCAGAGACGTTTTTGTATAGGGATGAGATAAATTCCTTGGTTTTTTCGATACGCATGGGAGATTTTGCGGTTATTGCAACGTTACAGGATAATGGAACAAATGCGATCTATCATGAGGAGATTTTAAATGGCTTAGGGCAGCAGGTTTTACATCCGATCCAATTTGAAGAAATTTGTGCCCGGTATTTTTATTCCGCTTATTTGTTTAATCGGTTGCCGGAATATACTTATATGGAGACGCTCGATAAGGTGTTTATAGAGCCGATGCCTTTAAATGACTGGACCCTGAAGCCTATTTTTGATGATTGGCAAACGAAAACATACGGCCAGGTGTTGGAGAATTTTTGGAAACCTTGGGGCTATACGCTATTTGAAATCATTAAGGATCCGGAGAATCCGATGAGTTTTCTCTTTGATGAAAACGGTCAGTTTCGGAAGATGATTGATTTGCCAAAGGTGTAAGGAAAATTTATTCCTCAATCCGTCAGTGTTTTAAGGGTTATTGGGGTGTAAATAGTGTATTTGTTCTTGGAGTGTGTTATAAAAGTTTCTACCTTTGCACCACTCCGCGAGGGAGGGAGGATGGCCGGATAACGGTCACCGAAGCTGAAAAGAGGGTTTAGAAACAAAATAAATTTTTTATTTGCTTCTTTCACAAAACTTCCTTACCTTTGCAGTCCCTTCGGGAACGAGGGGTAACAAAACAAGATAGCACGACCGGTTTTTTCCGGTTCTGTATAATAGCTCAAGCGCGATGCGGCGGCGATAGAAGTTCTTTAAAGATAGATGATCATGTAGCGCAGCAGTTACCCCATTGAAGGGGGATTGCTGTAGATTTAAGATTTACAATCAATCCGGTCCGGGCCGTACAGTACATTAATACTGACGATCCGGTCTAAGATACAGACCGGGGTCACTTTACATTTTTACAATGGAGAGTTTGATCCTGGCTCAGGATGAACGCTAGCGGCAGGCCTAATACATGCAAGTCG
>NZ_JAJEWJ010000003.1 GCF_020687765.1 Sphingobacterium sp. FBM7-1
ATTTAGTTTCAGAAATAGGAACTGAATTGTCAAAAAAATTAGAGTACAAATACCCGGATAAATTAGAAAATGACATACGAAAATATTTAGCTGGACTAAAACCCAAAACATAACTACGTCGTACAACATCGTATTGGCAATAGGCGGGCTGAACGGCTTCGTATCAACGGAAGTGCAAAATTCAATTTCTGTTCTTCGATTAAAGTTCAGTGCTAAAAATCCCGCCCATCGCCAATACGCGGCACGTTAGTGGCAACAAAAACAAACGATAATTAGACAATAAATGAAAAATATTTTATTTGTAGTTTTTATTTCAATGATATTTTTATTTGTTTGCTGTAACACAACAACGAATAAAAACATAATTGAAACAGAAATTTCTGATTTTGACAAAATTTTAGATAGTTTTCAAGTAAATGGTTCAATTCTAATTTATGATAACGACAAGAATACTTTTTACTCAAATGACTTTGATTGGGCTAAAAACGGAAAATTACCTGCATCAACATTCAAAATTCCAAATTCTATAATTGCTGTTGAATTAGGCATTATTGAAAATGATACAACTATTTTAAAATGGAATGGCGAGCAGAGAAAAATGGATATTTGGGAAAAAGATTTATCATTTAAAGATGCTTTTAGAATTTCCTGTGTTCCTTGCTATCAGGAAATTGCAAGGAAAATCGGAACAATTAAAATGAAAGAATATTTAGAAAAATTTGAGTATAAAAATATGATTTTTGACAGTTTAACGATTGACAATTTTTGGCTTGAAGGAAATTCAAAAATATCTCAAAAACAACAAATCGACTTTTTGAGGAAATTCTATTTTTCAAAATTTCCAATTTCTGATAGGACAATAAAGATTGTCAAAAATATTATGGAAATTGAGCGAACTGAAAATTACATTTTAAGCGGTAAGACTGGATTAAGTTCGATAGAAGAAAAATATAATGGTTGGTTTGTTGGTTATGTTGAAACAAAATCTAATGTTTATTTTTTTGCAACAAATGTAATTCCGACAGACGGATTGAATGTTGATGATTTTATTTCATCGAGAATTAATGTAACAAAAAATGCGTTAAAGCAAATGAATATAATGAAATGATAAATGCCACTAACATATGTTAGTGGCAACAAAAACAAACGATAATTAGACAATAAATGAAAAATATTTTATTTGTAGTTTTTATTTCAATGATATTTTTATTTGTTTGCTGTAACACAACAACGAATAAAAACATAATTGAAACAGAAATTTCTGATTTTGACAAAATTTTAGATAGTTTTCAAGTAAATGGTTCAATTCTAATTTATGATAACGACAAGAATACTTTTTACTCAAATGACTTTGATTGGGCTAAAAACGGAAAATTACCTGCATCAACATTCAAAATTCCAAATTCTATAATTGCTGTTGAATTAGGCATTATTGAAAATGATACAACTATTTTAAAATGGAATGGCGAGCAGAGAAAAATGGATATTTGGGAAAAAGATTTATCATTTAAAGATGCTTTTAGAATTTCCTGTGTTCCTTGCTATCAGGAAATTGCAAGGAAAATCGGAACAATTAAAATGAAAGAATATTTAGAAAAATTTGAGTATAAAAATATGATTTTTGACAGTTTAACGATTGACAATTTTTGGCTTGAAGGAAATTCAAAAATATCTCAAAAACAACAAATCGACTTTTTGAGGAAATTCTATTTTTCAAAATTTCCAATTTCTGATAGGACAATAAAGATTGTCAAAAATATTATGGAAATTGAGCGAACTGAAAATTACATTTTAAGCGGTAAGACTGGATTAAGTTCGATAGAAGAAAAATATAATGGTTGGTTTGTTGGTTATGTTGAAACAAAATCTAATGTTTATTTTTTTGCAACAAATGTAATTCCGACAGACGGATTGAATGTTGATGATTTTATTTCATCGAGAATTAATGTAACAAAAAATGCGTTAAAGCAAATGAATATAATGAAATGATAAATGCCACTAACATATGGTAGCCGATAATTGCCGGCTTTCGTGCCAACTTGATACTTTGGTGCTTTTAACGAACCGAAGTGCTAAATTGATACGAAAGTGCTGTAAATCCGGCAACTACGGCTACCATTTTTCGTTGTTAGCAATCCGCTGCGCTCCTTGCTAACAATGGCTCGGCGACTTACGTCGCTTGCCGTAAGCCGCCGCTTCGCGGACTGCTTACAACAAGCGACTTGGCTAAATAGCTCCGCTTTTGTATCTTCGATACAGCTTCGCTACTTCGCCAAGTCGCCGAGCCATTACAGGCAAGCGTGGAAAAATGCACTAAAATCACAAAAACGCTTTTCACAGTAATTTAAATAAATCTAACAGTTTTATGTTTTTAAAAAATTAGACTGATGCAGTATAATGTCCCCAAACACATTAAAGGTCTCACAACTGAGGAATTAAAAACCTCTCGAAAAAAATTTGGTTTCAATCAAATAGACGCTATTAAAAAAAATGCGTGGTATAGGATGTTGCTCGATATTTTGAAAGAACCAATGCTGCTTTTGCTTATTGCGGTAACAGCTATTTATATAATAGTTGGCAATTATTCCGAAGCTATTTTTATGTTGGGCGCTATTATTGTCGTTTCTGGCATTTCATTCTATCAAGACAATCGCAGTAAAAAAGCACTGGAAGCGTTGAAAAAATTGAACGAACCGTTAAGTACTGTTATCAGAGATTCAATCGTGATGCAAATTCCCACAAACGAAATTGCCGTTGGCGATTTATGCATTGTCGAAGAAGGAAAAATGATTAGTGCTGATGGCGAAATTGTGCACAGCAATGATTTTTCAGTTAATGAAGCCTCACTAACAGGTGAAAGTTTTTCAGTATTTAAAAGTCAAGAAACCGAAGATAGAAAAATATATAGCGGAACGCTGGTAGTATCTGGTTTGGCCATCTTTAATGTAGAGAAAATTGGAGCAGAAACCAAACTAGGGAAAATCAGTCAATCCATTCAAGATATCAAAGAAGTTCATTCGCCACTGCAAATTCAGATTACCAAATTTGTAAAGGGAATGGCGATTATTGGTGTTATCGTGTTTCTGATGGTTTGGGGATTTAGTTACTGGAAATCAGGAGATATCATACAAAGTTTACTCGCTGGATTAACCTTGGCCATGTCTGTGCTTCCAGAAGAAATCCCTGTAGCCTTTACTACTTTTATGGCTTTAGGTGCCTGGAAATTAATGAGTGAAGGTGTGATAATTAAACGTAGTAGTGTGGTCGAAACATTGGGCAGTACTACAGTGATCTGTACGGACAAAACGGGAACTATTACTGAAAACTCCATGCGACTGAAACTTTTATTTGATTACAAATCAAACAAGGTTTTTGAGGATACGCAATTCAATACACCTGAGCTTTCAGAGCTTATTCGTTTCGCTATGTGGAGTAGTGAACCCATTCCGTTTGATCCCATGGAAAAAACACTGCATCAAATTTATGAGCAAACACAATCCAATGATGAGCGGAAGAATTTTCAAATGATACACGAATATCCATTAGAAGGGAAACCTCCAATGATGACGCATCTTTTTGAAAATAGTTTAGGTGAAAGAATTATTGCAGCCAAAGGTGCGCCCGAAGCCATTCTTGCCGTTTCTAATCTTACGGAAAGCGAGAAGGACAATTTACGACAACATATCATCAATTTCGGAGCGCAAGGGTACCGAGTACTGGGCGTGGCTAAATGTAATTTTGAAGGCAATCACTTTCCTGAAAAACAACAAGATTTTTCTTTTGACTTTTTAGGATTCACTGTTTTCTACGATCCACCGAAAGCGAACATTCAAGAAGTATTTAAAAAGATATATGCTGCAGGCATCAAGGTAAAAGTCATCACAGGAGACAATGCAGATACAACAAGGGCTATTGCGCATCAAGCAGGAATTATAAACGAAACAGCAGCAGTAAACGGAACCGATATCGTTCATCATACAGAAACCGAATTGATGGAACTTTCTAAAAGCACCACACTGTTTACGCGTATGTTCCCCGAGGCAAAATTGGCAATTGTAAACGCTCTTAAAAAGAACGATGAAGTGGTGGCCATGCTGGGAGATGGCGTGAATGATGCACCTGCTTTGAAAGCAGCTCATATTGGTGTAGCGATGGGAAATAAAGGAACAGAAATCGCAAAAGCAGCGGCAGCATTGGTTATTGCAAATGATGATTTAGACAAATTGATCACTGGAATAGCGGCTGGAAGAAGAATTTATTCCAATCTCAAAAAAGCCATTCAATATATTATATCCATTCATATTCCGATTATTCTAACGGTTTCTTTACCCTTGTTTTTGGGTTGGATATATCCGCATATTTTCACACCGGTACATGTTATTTTCTTGGAGCTAATAATGGGGCCAACCTGTTCTATTGTCTATGAAAATGAGCCGATGGAAAAAAATACAATGCTAGAGAAACCACGTAAAATGACCGAGACATTCTTGAGCTGGAAAGAATTAAGCATTAGTATTATTCAGGGATTGGCCATTACCGCAGGCGTTCTAACTGCATATCAGTATGCTGTACAAAACGGTAGTAATGAAGCAACTACACGTTCAATAGTTTTCACAACTTTAGTATTTGCAAATGTGTTTTTGAGTATGGTTAATCGCTCATTCATTTACAGTGTATTTGATAGTTTTAAAAATAAAAATACATTGTTCCCATTAATACTTGGAGCATCTTTGGTTTTACTTATTGCAATACTCTATATTCCGCCATTCGCTTCTTTCTTTCAATTGAGTAGTATAAATTTCCAGCAATTCTTAATCTCAATTTTAATTGCTGCCGTGTCGGTGTTGTGGGTCGAAGTGTATAAATGGGTTAAAAGGTTGAAAATAAATAGCTAAAATTACACAGTTAACGAAAACGCCAGCCTGTAACAGGCGTTTGGCTCAATGGCGGGTTAAGTGGTTAATTGAACATTCTACCTCGCATCAACTTTTGTGGTGTATTGACAGTTTTGTGCTCCGAAATCCGCCACTGCGCCAAGCGCCGAGCCATTGGTGGCAATTTTATAACGACACTCAAAAACATCAAAATTCAATAGTTGGACAAGAAAATAAATAGAATGCCAGATTACTACTATCTAAAACAGATGGTTCTTGAATGGCTTGGAGATATTATACCGTTGAACCTAAAATCGAAATATTTACGAAAAATTATACAAACTATTAATTTGACAAAGTAGGAATACTGACAACTCAAATTCAAAAACGCTTAAAATAAAATAATCATTTAAAAATTTAAAAAAACGAAAATGGAAATATTGTCAAAAATTTTGGTTGGACTTGTTGCAATTGAACATCTTTACATAATGTACTTTGAAATGTTTGCTTGGGAAACTATAGGTAAAAAAACATTTAAGTCATTGCCTGAAAATTTATTCAAACCCACAAAAGGACTTGCCGCAAACCAAGGACTTTACAACGGTTTTTTATCGGCAGGCTTAATTTGGACTTTCTTCATATCTGACAATATTTGGCAAACAAATATTTCTATTTTCTTTTTGACTTGTGTTGTTGTTGCAGGAGTCTATGGAGCTTTGACAGCAAGTAAAAAAATATTCATAACACAGGCATTACCCGCAATTATCGCCTTAATTGTTGTTTTATTGAAAAATTAATGACATTAATTTTTAAAAAAACTGCCACCAATAACTAAGCTTTCGTCTTGCCCGTAGGGCTCGAGATGAAAGCCCGTTGAACGGAACCGGTTACTGGATACCTATCTTTATGGAGTTTTCATTTTTAGGTTAGAAGATATTCGAGCAGGTGGAGGCCTGCTTTTTGTTTTTTCGTGGCTTTTGACTCTTAATAATCAGTTTACTACGCTCATTACCCTCACTTCTGAACACAAGTTCCCTTACCCGTAAAAGCTAATTTACAGGAACACGTTTATGGTCAAGAAGGTAATCTTTTGGTGGACCTCTCTTTCCAAAAATCAATATCGTAACCAAGTTTCCTTCATGACAACAGCGACATTTAAGATGTTGCATTTTGGCTGGATATTACGGTTTGATTTATGCCAGTCATTTCGGTCGGATGGTGCCAGCTATTACGGTTCAAATGATGCCACTCCGGGGTGACCACTCCGGATCTTTATGAACCGGAGTTGCAGCGTCAATATTCAGCGTTTCTCTCTTATTACGGTTGTGCGGGGATTGCCTGTCGTCCGCGCAGGCCGCAGGATAAGGGAAAGGTAGAATCCTCGATCAAATATGTAAAGAACAATTTCCTGAAGGGCTTCGAAGGTAACAGTTACCATGATCTGCTTTGCGGACTAAAGGTCTGGAACGAAGAAATCTGTAATAAGCGTGTCCACGGCACGACGCGCCGGGTGCCACTGGCCATGTTCCAGCAAAATGAAAAGCCGGCACTGCTGGATCTTCCGCTGCTCCGGTACGAAATTCTGGACGTCGGCTCCAGAAAGGTCACACGGCTGGCACACGTTAGCTACCGCCACAATTACTACTCAGTGCCATCTACCTACGCCGGTAAGACCGTCAGGCTGGAGAGTAATGGAACCTGTTTGAAAATATTTGATGGGAGCGTCCAAATAGCGGTCCATCAGGTCAGCGGGCAGATCGGCATGTACGTTTCCCGCCAAGAACATCGACCAGAATACAAAAAGAACGTAAGCAGGGAGGAATACCAATACCAGATGGCCGGAATTGGCCCTTACACGGCGCGTTTTTTTGAGCATCTTATGGTCGCGGTACCTACGCATTGGGGCCCCATGACCCGTGGGATTCTTAAACTAAGGAAGCGGTTTACCGACCAGCAGATAGACCTTTCCTGCAAACGTGCGATCTACTTCGGGGCGTTCAGCTATCAGCAAGTTAAACGGATCTGCGAGAACGAGCTGTACCAGCAGAACTATGACGAGCCGGTCCCGATGGCCTATTCCCGTGAATATGAACACGAACTGGGTCTATATGACCGTTTAACAAACTAATATAAATGAAAATATAATATGGAAACATTATTGGCAAGCCTACGCCACCTAAAATTGGCCACGATGGCCCAAAACCTGGAGATGAGAAACAGACATGCCCTAGAAAAACAGATCAGCTATCTGGAATTCCTAGAACTGCTCGTTGAAGATGAAACGGTCAAACGACAGGCCAATGGTTACCAGTCCCGGCTAAAAGAATCACGTCTGGATACCCAAAAGATACTGGATAGCTATGACCTGAGCTACCAACCCGGACTCGATAGAAGACAGTTATTCGATCTGGCATCGTGCAGGTTCATCGAACAACGATCCAATGCTATATTCATGGGTAAACCTGGGGTGGGAAAGACCCATCTAGCGAATGCCATCGGACTGGAAGCAGTCAAGAGGGGGAAAAAGGTGCTGTTCGTGCACACTAACGAAATGGTCGAAAGACTCTTCGCCTCGCGGGCCGACGGCAGCTATGCGGCAACGCTGCAGCGCTTTCTGAAACCGGACCTGCTGATACTCGATGAGTTGGGCTTTAAAAAAATGCCACAGAACAGTATGGAGGACTTCTTTGAAATTGTGCGAAGACGATATGAAACAGGATCAATGATCATTACAACCAATCGGAACTTCGAGGACTGGGGAAACCTCTTCGGAGATAGGGTGATCGCTTCGGCTATCATAGATCGGATAGTCCATCACGCAACCATTGTAAAACTCAACGGTAGCAGTTATCGGGTAAAAAACCTAATGGAGTTACAGGATCTCTTTCCAAATGAAGAAGCTCCCAGGGGGAAAAGAGGAAGACCCAGAAAGCAGGAAAATGAATTAACAGAGGAGAACGAGAATGAATGATTTTTTTATGATATTAGTGGGGGCATTTTAATGAGAATCGGTGGGGGCATTCTGATGATAATTAACACAGGTTGACGTTGTTCCACAATAATTTTCATGCCTATAACGCTTTTTCCTCCTACTAGTGGTGCCACTATCACAGCGGAATCTTTTTTTATTATTGCAGATGCAGCACGGGTTACGCTGTTTCCGTAAGCTTTTCACGTCCACGTTACGCCAGCTGCTGCCGACTACATTACCAACTTTTCCGGTATAGGCTCCGTGGATACCTTTTAAAAATTTTGCCATTTTTTCTGATTATTTAATATGTTAAACCATTGCGTATATGTACTGCGTTTTTCTGATATCGGAAGCTAAACTATAGCTCCGCAGCATGTGAAAAGAATAATGGAACAAATTGAGACAACTTGATAGACGGCAGTATCATAACCAGCCAAAAAAGACACACGGCGTCCCAACACATCACGACGGTAAGGATGCTAACAGAACCTGAAAATTCAACTGAAATAGATTTTTTTTAGACCAGCGAACGGCCGGTACTTAGGTAAGATAGGGGAAAAATTGCAGATAAGTTCGAAACAGGGAGGGCGTTTCTTCGGCAGCGCTTCGGGGGTTCTTCGACTAGTAGCCGAAGAAACCCCGAAGCGCTGCCGAAGACCTGTCGAACAACAGTCGAACAAGACTCGAACAGCAGTCGAAGCGGAGTCGAAGCCTTCCCGAAGCAGAGTCGAAGCCGACTCGAAGCCGACTCGAACAACTGTCGAACAACATTCGAACAGCTGTCGAACAAGTGTCGAAGAAATTAAGGGTGTCTTTTACGTTTGCTCTCTTCTTATTGCTCTTCATCATAAAGGTAAGACTTCCACCTCCAAAGCGATTGGAACAAATTAAATGAATATTATTTTTAATTAATCTAAATAGTTTTATACTTTTGGTTCCCAAACTTAAAACAAATGAAGAGATACACACTCATCGTCACCTTTTTAGCATACATCTGGTCTGCCCAAGCTCAGATCCAGGTAACCGGAAAAATTCAAACCGAATTTCTAGTACCTTTATCGAATGCGACCGTCTACATCGAACCTTTTCGAGAAGGAACCAAAGCTGATCAAAATGGAGAATTCCGCCTCCATGTTCCCGAAAAAGGAGAATACATGCTACGTATTCAATATTTAGGAAAAGAAGTCTATGGCAAACCGGTCCGGATTCAAAACCAAAATCATTATGTGGGATTGATTACCATAAAATCCGCAGCCATACAAGTAGATGAAGTTCATGTAACCGGCTACAAATCACCAATGGTCCTCGAAAAACCTACTTATAACGTGGCGAAAATCCCGCTTAAAAATCTAGAAAATGCACAAGTCTATTCTGTTATCGACGGAAAGCTACTGGATCAGCAACTTATCTTTAACGTCGATGAAGGGTCGCGAAACATTACCGGCTTACAAAATATTTGGAACGCCACAAGCCGTTCCGGTGACGGAGGTGCCTATGTAAGTCTACGTGGCTTTGTATCTTCCAATACCTTACGAAACGGCTTAGCTGGTGGCATATCAGGCACCGTTGATGCAGCTAACCTAGAACGCTTGGAAGTATTAAAAGGCCCGTCGGGAACCTTATTTGGCAACATTTTGGCAAGCTACGGCGGAATGATTAATCGGATAACCAAAAAAGCGCAAGACTACAATTTTGGGTCTGCTAGCCTGTCGGGCGGATCCCATCATTTCTATCGGGCACAGCTCGATCTTAACCGTGTTTTAAATCAAAAGAAAACTGCACTGTTTCGGGTAAATGCAGCCTACAATACCGAATCTTCCTTCCAAAACAGTGACCTAAAAACCTCCTATTTTTTTATCAGCCCTACGTTTACCTATAGCCCTAATCAGCGTACCCATTTGACCGTAGAAGCCGAATATACGCAAGGTCAAAGTAGTAATATGGGGCAGATGCTCGGCTTTTCTTTCCCAAACACCCAATATGGCGTACGTTCTATAAAAGACTTCCCTATCGACTACAATTTATCGCTCCAGGGCGACGGTCTGAATCAAGACTACCGTAACTTAAACCTTTTTGCCGTGCTCGATTATGAAATTTCACCCTTTATAAAATCGAGTACAAACGTGTCGTTTTCGCAGAACTATTCGGATGGCTTTGGGGCATACTATTACCTTGTACCTAACGCTGTCGCGCTGGACAATCCAAATGCCGCCGGAACCGACTACGTCTCCCGTGCCGACCAATCGACCGAAGATAGTAGAAAGAATTATTTCCAAGTTCAGCAAAACTTCAATGCAGACTTCAAGCTCGGAGGGATGCGCAACCGTATGGTACTAGGCTTGGATTACTTACGTGTACGGGACAAACAATACTTCTATGGAAGTACATTTGATATGATTAATTTTACGGATCCCCTTATCGATATAAGCGCATTCAACGGTAAAAACATGGGCGCAAAATACGCGGCGAATGAGATCGATTTCACCTACCCCCTGGATGGCACAACCGAAACTTATAGCGCATACTTCGCCGATGTATTGGATCTTACGCCAAACTTAAACGTCATGGCGGGGATACGCTTAGATCACTTCGATAACATAGGTGGGCTCGTGGGCGCTATCGCATCTGAAAAATACAACCAAACAACGGTATCCCCTAAGTTTGGCATTGTTTACCAACCTATCAAATCACTATGGTCCATTTTTGGGAGTTACCAAAACAGCTTTACCAACAAAGGGATGTATTTGGCAGAAGGTCAGGTCACAAGATCTGCCGAGCCCGAATACGCCAACCAATGGGAAGTGGGTTCTAAAGTAGAGTTGCTGGGTAAACGCCTAAATGGTACCGTTTCGTACTACCATGTCGTGGTGGACAATGTCCTTCGCGCGGTGCCGACCAGTACCATCGGCGAACAGGTTCAAGATGGAACACGGCTGAGTGAAGGAATTGAACTGGAAATACAGGGCACACCGATCAATGGCTTTAATGTGCTCGCGGGCTTTGCATACAACAACTCGAAATACACGAAAGCGGATGCCGATGTAGAAGGTCGTCGCCCCGGAACAGCAACTTCGCCTTATCTTGCTAACTTCTACGCAAGTTATAGCGTGCTGAACGGGAAGACAAAAGGCTTAGGTTTAGGTTTTGGCGGAAATTATGCGAGTGCATATGATGTCGTAAACTCGTTGAGCATGGGAACTATTGAGCTCCCCGCATACTTTCTTTTAAATGCTAATATTTTCTACGATTACCAAGCCAAGTACCGCTTTGGCGTGAAAGCTGATAATATAACTGCGCAAAAATACTGGATTGGCTGGGGGAATGCTATCCCCCAAAAGCTTCGTTCTTTTTCCGCCAGTGTCACCTATAAATTCTAACGAATGGCTAAGAAAAACCGCATCACAAAGACCATTGGTAAGCTCCATCTGTATTTGGGGCTTGCCGTTGGTGTAATTGTATTTATTGTAGCCATAACTGGCTGTCTGTTTGCCTTCCAGCAGGACATTACCGACTTTCTGCGCCGCGATATCATTTATCACGGTGAGGATGACACCGCTAATAAGCAGGTGCTCCCGCTCCGGCAGCTCGAAGCGAATGTTCAGGCGTTTACACAGGAGCCTTATGAAGTTTTTTGGGTCAACATACCGCTTGACAAACGAAAATCGTATGTATTCGTCTACTTGGAAATGGACGAGAATGCCTGGAATTATTTCGACGAATTCGTGAGTTATAAATCGGTCTATGTAAATCCTTACTCTGGCGAGGTATTACGCTTTATTGATGAAGAATTCACTTTCTTCCATATCGTGAAATACATTCATTTTAGCCTATTACTTAAATCCACCTGGGGCAAATGGATAACCGGCGTACCCACATTGATCTTCATTTTCATGCTGCTTTCGGGGTTGTACCTATGGTGGCCAAAAAACAGAAAAGCAATCAAGCAACGTTTTTGGTTCCGCTGGAAGAAAGTTAAAAGTTGGAAGCGCAAAAACTATGACCTCCATAATATCTTAGGCTTCTATACGATCCCCTTGGCGTTGGTGTTGGCCATTACCGGCGCATTCTATTCCTTTTTATTTATCCAGGGATTGATTTTTACGGCTTTCGCCGAGCCTGGCGAGGCTTATCCGTTTTATACGGAACATAACAGATCGATCGATCTCGAAAACTATGATTTTTCTATGCTCGATAAAATGAGTGACCAAGTTGCCCAACTTTATCCTACCGCATCACAGTACTCCGTCGTATTTCCCTATGAACATATGGAATACGAGCATCCCGAACATCCATACGAGGTGTATGTCAAGCAACTCGATTATTCGTATCATATCAGCCATCGCGTCATGTTTGACCCAAATACCGCAGAACGGATCCATACGGTCGATTACGCCGATAAAAGTTTAGCTGTAAAAGTACTCGATGCCAATTACGACATCCACGTGGGAGCTATTGGCGGCTTCTGGGGTAAACTGCTCGCTTTTATCATCAGTGCGATATGTGCGAGCCTTCCGCTTACGGGATTTATGATTTGGTGGGGCAGAAGAAAAAAGAAAAGATCGTCCTAATGTCATAGAAAACATGGACAAAAATGACGTTCATCATTTCTCACAACTATTCTTTGTGTATATTTGAAGCGATTCATTAAGACAAGAGAAAGTTTTGATACGTTTTTGCACCTATATGCTGTTACTGACCTTGACGCTGCAATCATTCTACCGCAGCATCATGACGGTGGACTATCAGATACACCTTCCGGAGTATCTGGCAAAATGTATAAATAAAGACCGACCTCAGCTCCATTGTGACGGGCAGTGTGTATTGATGAAAAAAATAAATGAAAAAGAAAAAGAGGAAACAAAAAAGAACCTCGTAGTATATGAATACAGTTCGCTATATGTACATAAAGAGCGTACAACTTATTTGATACACCAACCGAATAAAGAAATCACACCCCTTCAGGGTTCCCCTTATCGGATTAACTATCTGTTTGATTACCATACCGCTATATTCCACCCTCCCCTTAGCTAACGATTTTCTTTAGGCTAAATCTTGCTGTTCAACGAAGAGCAAGGCATCTGGTTATTTATATCTTCTATACATATTTCGTTAGTAATAATGAACAGATTCTTATTATTTTTCACCCTCATGTGCTGTGCAGCATGGTCCTGCACAAAAGAAAAAACAGATTACGAAGCAGCGATAGACATCGTTGTCCCCGAATATGACGACTTTAACGAGGTTGTTCGTATACGGAACGGCGGATACGAAGTCAGCATTGAAGCGTTAAATGGAATTTTTTATAAAGGCTACAATGAGATCCGTGTGAAAATCACCTCCGGTCAAACGCAGGAAATTCCAACTATACAAGCGGTAACTTTTCTGCCCATACTAACCGAAGATGATGGCAACAAAACATCGGGGCCGCATCTTCATGATTTAGTTTATCAAACCAAAGAACAATACTTTTCGGGATATGCCGTATTTCCAGACGCGTCTCATACAGACAGAATTTGGGAGCTTTACATCCGTTTCACAATAGCCAATCAAACGTATCAGGCTAAACAGACCGTCATGGTGCAGGAGCAGCCAAACAAAAACCTGAACATGACGAGTTTCACGGGCAGCGATAATGAGCAATATTTTATCGCCTTAGTTTCGCCACAAAAACCAAAGGTTGGCGAAAATGAGCTGATCGCGGGTATCTATACATTCAACAAACCTACCTCCCCTCCTACGACAGCGTTCCCTGATCCATCGCAGTTTTCCTACACAGCGGTAAATGACTATACGCTCTTACTGGATCCGCGAATGCCGGAGCCCTCAATGGGCAATCATTCATCGCCTAACAATGAAGATTTGACACAGCAAAGCGATGGCCTATATCATGGTGTCGTCCATTACACTATGACCGGAAATTGGGCGTTGAATTTTATTCTCTTGGATCAAAACGGACAAACTATTAAAGGAACCGCCGTGCCGCAAGATTTTACGCCTGGCGTAGAGGGAATCCGCAGTGAATTACACCTTGATATTCTATTCTAAAGTTATGAAGACGCTATATCTTATTTGTGGAGGTCTCTTTTTCGGAACGCATTCCTTTGCACAGCACGCGCCCACCCAAACCGACAGTATCCGCCAAATCGAGGAGATAGAAATTATGGCAACCGTCAAGAAAAAAATAGAGACCGACATGAAAATGACGGTTTCTGTCGACGAGTTTTTAGCTTCCTCGGAGCAGATCAGTTTTATCAAACGGGGCGGGTATGCTTGGGAACCGCTATTGAATAACATGAGTACAGAGCGGTCGACTATTACAATTGACGGCATGCACGTGTTTGGCGCATGTACGGACAAGATGGATCCCGTAACTTCTTATGTAGAGAGCAACAACCTTTCCACCATCGATATCACATCTGGCCAAGCGGGAAGTATGCACGGGGCAACGGTTGCAGGCAATATTGACCTCAAAAGAAAGAGTACACCTTTTGGGATGGAAAGAACCTGGAACGGAAGCTATCAAACCGGCTTTGAAAGTAACAACAAGCAGTTTTTCAATCTCGGACATCTGTCATACTCGGACGACAAGTTTGTAGCGGACGGTAGCATAGCCTTTCGAAAAGCAGCAAATTATACGGATGGAAATAATAACGAAGTAAAACATTCGCAATATAATAAATTCAACACGTCGTTAGGTCTAGCCTATAAAACGAGTCCGCTTTCCTCCGTTCGGGTAGATGCAATTTATGATAAAGCAGAGGATGTCGGATTCCCTGCCTTGCCGATGGATTTATGGCTTTCACGTGCACTGATAACCTCTGCCGCGTACAAACAAATGTTTGAAGAGGGAATAGTCCGTACGTGGGACACCAAAATTTATTTCAACACGGCCGAACATTATATGGACGATACAAAGCGACCGGAAAATTTGGTGCACATGGATATGCCTGGCTGGAGCACAACTTACGGGCTAGTTTCGCGTGCCAACTTGAAACGAAATACTTACAGCGCCGAAATTCAATTAAACGCTTACGACAACCTCTCTATTGCGGAAATGACGATGTATCCACAAGACCGAAGCAATAAAACGATGTTCGCCTATACGTGGCCCTGGGTGACGACGCGTTTTGCCGGTCTTTCCGTAAATAATTCCTGGGAATTTTCAGCAACCAATCGGATAAATTTCGGCGGCTCTTTGGGCTGGAATTACAACCACTCCAAATATGTGGAGTTCAACCAAATATTCTACCCCGGCGCCCCACAAGAAAAAAACAGAATATTACCGGCATTGCATGCAAGTTATGAAGTCAACATCCAGCAATTTGATTTTTCTGTAGGAACCGGCTTTGGACACCGGGCGCCCTCTGTATCGGAAGGATACGGATATTATATTTATAACAGCTTCGACCGGTACGATTATATCGGAAACCCGAACCTAAAGAATGAGATCTCTTATGAGGTGAACGTACGTGCAGGATTCAAAAAGCGGGGAATGGGAATAGCCATTAAAGCCAACTATTTCCATATCGAAAATTATATCGTCGGGAAAATCTTAAATTTAGGCAGCCCCATGAATTATCAATCCATTGGGGTAAAAGGGTATACCTCATTAGCTTATGCGAGACTGTTCAATATGTCTTTAAATGCAAATTACGACATTTTGCAACATCTGCATTGGCAAGGAACGCTCAATTATGCACGGGCTACCGACGATCAAAATGAGAATCTCCCATTCATTCGGCCGCTGACCTACCAAACCTCGTTATACTATATGTTCGGCCAATTCGGCGTGCGAACCGCTTTACATGGCGATTTTGCGCAAAATAACTATAGTCCGGAGTACGGAGAAGACCTAACGCCAGCCTACGAGATATGGAATGCCTCCGCAGACTACACGTTCCGTATCAAACATTATAAAGCGGTCTTACAAATTGGCGTAGAGAACCTATTCAATGCATATTACAGCACCTACGCAGATTGGGGAAATATTCCCAGAATGGGGCGTAATATCTTCACGGCTTTAAAATTTAATTTTTAACAAAATCGATTAGATAACGATTACATACTTACACCTTATGAAACTAGAAAACATGAAAACACTTAAAAACTATCTATTATTATCGATATGTTCCCTTACATTTATCGCGTGCAGCAAGGACGGTGACAACCCTGTTTCCAACAACATCACTTTGCATTTTAACAACACCTTTAAAAATGAGACCATCGTCCTGGGAAATGCGACCGCTGCTACAGCGACCAAAAACACCTCAGCCGAGGGACAAACCCACCACTTTTCTGAGTTGAAATATGTGGTAAGCAATATCCGGCTCGTCAAAGCTGACGGCGGCGAAATCCCGTATCACACAGATAACTTAGATCAGGGCGCAACAGTTATAAACCAAGCGAAACCGCAGAGCTTAGTTTACGTGTTAAGCGATATTCCTGGGGGTGAATACAAACAAATCAAATTCGGATTGGGCGTTAAACACGAATTAAATACGCTCGATCAAATTGAATTCCCTAATTTTTATGCAGAAGCTGGTGAAAACGACACCGATATGCATTGGCAATGGGCAACAGGATATCGATTCACAAAATTAGAAGGCTATTACGGCGAAGCGAATGACGCCATGGCTCTCCATACCGGAAGTACCTTAAACGGCGATCGTGAAGACCCCACGTCCTGGGTACAAGGAATTGACGCTTACCGCGATATAACGCTCACGCTTAACTCCCGAGCGATTGTAGGTGATACGGCACCTACGATCATTATCAGGGCGGATTTCGACAAATTATTGAGTGGAAAAACGAATATAACCTTAGACGCCGCAAATGCCATCACTCCGAATAGCCATAGTGGCAATAAAATGGAAAATATGGTGGAGTTCGTTGATAACCTAGGCGGAAATGGCTCCACGGATATTACGGGTATGTTTTCTATTGAAAGCGTAGAAAATTAACGAATCATGGAGCCACCTTTATCTTACGACTAGGTGGCTCTTCATACAACTTATATGAAAAAGGCGGGTGTTATTTTATTTATTTTTTTACTGTTATTTTCCTGTCAACAGAATGAGGATATGGCACCTACATTACCACATGACAACCCTGAAATTTCATTGGACATCCCACAAGGCTTTCCACCGTTAAACCGTGCTATAAATAAAAATAAACCCACAAAATATGGTGTGGAACTAGGCGAAAAATTGTTCCACGAAAAAAAACTTAGTGGTAACAATACCATCTCCTGCGCTGATTGTCATAAACAATCCCATGCTTTTGCCGATAACCATACACAAGCGGTCGGGATTTATGGGCGCGTCGGCTTACGGAATACGCCTCCCATTCAGAACTTAGCTTTTATGCAATTCTATAATTGGGACGGCAATAAACTTACGCTCGAGAGCCAGCCTTTAGTTCCCATCATTACACATGAGGAAATGAATTCCTCCATCGTGCAAGTCATTGAAAAACTACAGGCGGAGCCGGATTATAGACATTTATTCCGTAAAGCCTTTGGCGACGAGACGATTACTCCTCAACGAATCTACCATAGCCTATCGCAATACGAATATACGTTGATCTCCGCGAACAGTAAATATGACCAAGTGAAACGAAACGAAGGGGCATCGTTTACACCCAGTGAAACTCGGGGCTACCACGTATTTCAGCAAAAATGTGCGAGCTGTCATACCGGCGAGCTATTTACCGATCAAAGCTTTAGAAACATAGGTTTTCCATTGAATCCCAATGCCGAAGAAGGCGGACGAGCTCGGGTGACGGGGGTCTCTACCGATTACATGAGTTTTCGGGTTCCTTCTTTACGAAATGCGCAGTATACCGCGCCTTATGGCAGCTTCGGCCAGTTTCCGACACTACGATCTGTTTTAGACTATCTTGCCGAAGGTGTGCTGGAAGCTGATAACCTCGATCCTATTTTGAAAGAAAATGGTAATAGCATACCGCTAAGTGAGCAGGAGAAAGACGATATTATCGCCTTCATCGAAACCTTAAGTGACCCCACCTTCGTCGGAAAATGAATACCTCCTATTTTGAAATTTCAGTTTAAAGATATGCTATAATGTCATTTTTTTCGTTATAAATGTAGTACATTTATAAAAACGAACGATATTTTGATCAGCAAATTTATAGGCAATACTCCCCTTCGGCACTGTGAAGCGCTGTCGACCCGATACCATACCAATATCTATATAAAAGAGGAATTTCATAATCCTGGAATGTCGGCAAAAGATCGCCCGGCACTATTTATGATTCAGGATGCCATCGATAGGAAGAAAATTAAACCTGGCGGTATTTTCGTGGAAGCAAGTAGCGGGAATACCGGTCTAGGAATAACGTTGATCGCCAGAAAACTAGGGTATCATGCTAAGATATTCGTCTCTCAAAGTTGCTCCAAAGAGAAGATCGCGCTTCTCACGAAAGCCGGTGCAGACATCGAGATTTGCGATAATTCCAACGGTTTACACGATTTCAACTCCACTCAATTTAGAGCGCAGTCCTTTGCGGCAACCCATCCAAATACCTACTTCACCAATCAATATTATAATACACAGAATATCCGGGCACATTACAAAACAACCGCCCCCGAGATATGGGAACAAACCTCCGGGAACATTACCCATTTTATAGCCGGGGTGGGTACGGGCGGAACTATATCCGGTGTTGGCCGTTTTCTAAAGGAACAATGCAACAATATTAAAGTCTGGGGTATAGAACCTGCAGGATCGATTCTCAGCCATTTTCTCAAACATCGTACCTTGCCCACGTTTATGGTTCCTTTCGATACCATCGAAGGGATCGGGAGAAACTTCGTTCCCGGATCTTTTGACGCCGCTTCTGTAGATCAAATCTTTCAAGTAAACTGTCAGGAAACGAAACATGCGGCAATAGCATATTATTCCCAGACCGGCATTATGACGGGGTTTTCCAGTGCTGCAGTAATCGCATCGCTGGATCGCTACGTCGCCAAAATGGGCTTTACTCCCGCCGATACCGTTGTCCTCGTTTTTCCAGACCACGGTGACCGGTATATCAGCAAACTTTATAATGAGAGTGGGAATGTTCATCAGGCCATGCTCAGTTCAAATATCACGTCATTCTAAATCTAAACATGTATACTTTCAACGATATCGCCATACCGATTTCCTGGCCCGACAAAACCGCATGGGGAGACGAAAAATGGATGGCCTTTTTAAAGCGGATCGGTCTTGTTAAAAGCCTCCATTTTAAAGTCGGACATGCGGCTCTCTTACTTGTTGAGCAATATACGGGCAATATACGATATTACGATTTTGGTCGTTATTTATCGCCTCGCGGTTACGGCCGGGCGAGATCGGCTCTTTTTGATCCACGCTTGGAGATTTCCACTAAAGCACAGATTACACCACAGGGCGAGATACGGAATATAGCAGATATATTGATAGAACTAGATAAAAAAGAAGAAGCCACACACGGAGGCGGACGCACCGTATTTTCAATATGCAAACAGATTTCCTTTTCAAAATGTGTGGCTTATGCTGAGAAACTAGTAGCCGAAGGGCCTATTTTATATGGCGCGCTCGCTAAGAATAACAACAGTTGCTCCCGGTTTGTTGCGCAAGTATTAACGGAAGGCATGGATGTAGACGATAAAAGACGTCGCAAAATATTATATCCAGAATGTATCAAAGCGAGTCCGACAAGTAATGTGGTGAATGCAACCCCCAACAACGAAGTTTTATGTTATGAAGGAGGCGTCATTCAGCAGTGGAAAATGAAACGTAAAGATTCGCTCTTGTTTCAGTTTGGCTTGCTTAAAGATAATTTTACCAAAAAAGACCCGCAGGATATGGCATCGGATCGAGCACCGGGAATGATCACCGCTCCAGCACGTCCAGCCCTAGTGCCCCTGCATGCGCAATGGATTGGCGGTATCGGAGAAGGCGCTTGGCTCCACTTAGAGCACCTCGAAGGTGAAAACACATTTGTCATTTATAAGTATGACGCTTCCGGAAAGTTAGAATATAAAATCCAAACGAACTGCGTCCAAAATTTTGACATTAACCGCCCTTATACGTTTACCCCTAACTTTCTATATAATAGTTATTCGATTTTGCAGGACGGTAATCTCTATATATTTTCAGCGGAATCGACTATAGATCATACAAACAATAATCAACAAAACATAAAAGCTATTTTATAATACTATGGAATTAACAATTTTAAAAGCGAAAATCCACACCGTTAAGGTTACAGAAGCAAATGTGGAATACAACGGGTCTATAACAATCGACGCTGATTTGCTCGACGCAGCGGGTATCAAGAAATACGAACAGGTTTACATTAACAACGCCATAAATGGCAGCCGTATTATGACCTATGTCTTACCGGGAAAAAGAGGGAGCGGAGAGGTTTGTATGAACGGTGGTGCGGCGTTACACGCCAAAGTGGGAGATACCGTTCATATCCTTTCTTTTATCCAAATTTCGCCCGAAGAGGCCGAAACCTATCAGCCGACTCTAGTATTTACCGAGGGAGAAAACAAAATCAAATCAGTAGAAAAATACAATTATTAGAAAACGGTGCCGTGCCATTGTCTATCGCATATGTAAAGGTTGCATTGTACAGACAATGGCGCCGCCTTTTATGTGCCGGATCATATTTTTTATCCGATTTGTTCCCTAACTTTGCATGGGAGGCATATTATGGTGAAAGCAGATATACAAACATTAACAGACGTTAAATTGATGGTCGATACGTTCTACGGTCGTGTGCAGGAAGACGATAGTATCGGACCGATATTTGACAGCAAACTAGCAGGTCGCTGGCCAGAACATCTAGAGAAAATGTATACCTTTTGGCAGACTATCCTCCTTGATGAGTACACTTATCAAGGACGCCCCTTCCCACCCCACGCACAGCTGCCGATCGAAGCAGCACATTTTGAGCGCTGGTTACAGCTTTTTGACCAAACGGTTAACGATCTATTTGAAGGCCCAGTAGCGGAGGAAGCGAAAAGCAGAGGTCGGAAAATGGCCGCTCTATTTCAAGTGAAGCTTGACCATATCCGGCAATCGCCTTTTAAGCCTTTGTTGTAATATAATCGCGATGACTATGGCACGGACCTTACCGAGACCCTCGAAGACAGTGGATTTACATGCAGAAGCGTTTTTAAACAACCTAGATACTTACGAGTCCGACGAATTGCTAGCGGAATCCTTGGAGTATATGCGGGAAATGCTCGACGCTGCGATCTATTGGAATTATACCGAAATTCGCTTTATCCATGGTAAGGGAAAAGGTATGCTGCGCCAAGCCGTTTATGAAGAATTGGCGTACTATAAACGAAACGGTGCTATCGCGAATTACCATCCCGCCTATCACAACGACGATATCGTGGTGGTACATATCGGGTTGTGACCTAAACATAAAACGTTAGTGCTTGAAAAAATCCAACTAACGTCCGAAATGAATAAAGACATCATGTTTGTAATGTCCTCTTCCCCGCTTTGCTTTCTTATATTTTTTCTTTTTCTGACCTGGAGCATGTCGTTTGGCCGATTTATCCCCATAAATTTTCTTCGCCTTGCCTGGCGGCAAATGTCCGTGCGGATGTCGATGCGAATAGCACGACGTGAATGCTAAAAACATCATTATGGTTAAGGCAAATCCTAAAATTCGTTTCATATGCAATCAATATTTTTAGTTAGAATGCAAATACCAAGCCAAACTCCCAATGTATCGCTTATCTAATCTATTCCATGTGTTTATCGGAATTAATCGATAATTTCGCAAGAAACAAATCAAAGGTTAAACATGGGCAAAGTCAATATAAAATCTATCGCGGCAGCGCTTAATCTCTCTCCCGCTACGGTTTCCAGAGCGTTGAACGACAGCCATGAAGTAAAAGCTACAACGAAGGAGCGCGTGCTCGCCTATGCAGCAAAACATCATTATAGGCCAAACCCATTTGCCAAACATCTCAAAACTGGAAAAACGAATTTAATCGGGGTCGTCATCCCATTTCTTTCCAGTCCGTTCTTTTTAGAGTTTATTGACGAGCTATACAAACTCTCCTTATTACAACACTATACGCTACTCCCCTTTCAAACACAAAACAACGAAAGAACAGAAAAAGAAGCTCTGGATTTTCTCATTCGTCAAAATGTAGCCGGGATTATCATTTCGCCTGCATTTGAAAATTCGAATACCGAATTGCTAAAAAGCATCCATTATGACCATTGTCCAGTTATCTTATTTGACCGTATACAACACGATCTGAACACTTATAAAATAGGTATTCACAATAGTCTCGAAACATTTAAAGCTACCGAAGAACTGATTAAAAAAGGACGCAAACGAATTGCCTTCCTTTGTGGAAAAGATATCGGCAATGCGAAAGACCGTATCCGCGGTTATAAAAATGCCCTTCACAATTACAGTATTCCTTTTCAAAAAGACTATGTGATCGATGCAGACTATCAAGATCCTACGGAAAACATCGATAGTGAACTCAAGGAAATTTTCCAAAGGCTACAGACCGCCGATCATATGCCAAATGCCATCGTCGGCGGTACGGATACGCTATCAATTAAGATTTTGGGGGTATTAGCTGACCTAGATCTCCGCGTTCCAGACGACGTTGCTGTGATCGGTTTCACGAATACCAATCTAGCGAACTATTTAAATCCGGCCTTATCTACGATTCGACAACCAACACAACAAATGGCACAACTTGCGCTCGATTTATTGATCCGTTTGATGGAAAAGCAACAAGACAGACGAGAAATTCAATATGATGATTTTCTATTGGGAGCCACGACGATCTATAGGAAATCAACGGAGATAGCATAAAAAAACTCGTTCATCTGAATAAAAAGATGAACGAGTTTAGAAAAACACGAGATTTTCTAGCGAGAATTAATTATATCCCGGATTTTGATAAGCAGCTTTTTCTGCTTCTGTCATTTCCATATCGTCTAGCTGACCTGTCGGTATTGGACGCAAATAATGGAAAGGTTGAATATCTCTCGTAAACGTAATCGGTGTATGGTCATTGATGTCGGGTCCCGCGATCTGGTATGTCTTTGCGACATCGGCCCAACGCTGTGTCCTGACCAAATCAAACCAACGGTAGCCTTCCCCAAAATATTCCCTTGAACGCTCATCGAGAATATAATCGATGGTGATGTTTGCCGGAGTCGCTGCCATCATTTCCGCGCTCAAATCTTCATTTTTCTCGATATTGCCATTATTATCCCAACGCCAAACTCCCGCACGCCTCCGAATAACATTAATGAGATCACGCGCACTTTTGCCCCCCTGCACGGACGCGCCCTTGACAGCTGCCTCTGCCGCAACGAAATACAATTCTGAAAATTTAGCGATATTGAAGGGGCGTGTACTTCCACCGTTCGGCTGACCTAAGCCCGTACCATTATCGGTACGATACGTACCTAGCTTCCACAAGTTCGGGTATTTTCTCCTACTGATTGCGCTAGGTGGAATCACAAAATCTGCTCTCCCAGTGATAACACCAGCTCCCACATTACTATTATATGTAGTATTCGAATAATCGACCGCTGCAGTAGGCTCTTCATCTAAAATAGTCAGTATCGCATCCCCTGGCTGAACTTCCAAGCCGTTGGCATTGTAAAGCACCGCATTGGCGATACCTCCTTTATTCCAATTAGCTCTCCACGTCGTCACAAATGTTCCATCATATCGCGAGTCGTTCGTTTTGTCTGCAAACGTGTTGATAATCGCGTTTTGGGTTGGTGCCATCCGTGTCCACGGCCGGCCGTACGCTTGTGCTGCCTCTCGCTGAACCGACCTTACCTTCTCTTTCCATTCTGGCGTCTTTGCACTTTCCAAAAATGTATAATCCCAGGTGACCATCCAAACAGCAAAGTTATCCGGTGCTCCGCCACCTCCATAAGAATGACTTCCTCCGTTAAAATACTCACTATCTTCCGTATGGTCAGCGTAGAGCATAATTTCGCTATTCCGGTCGTTCGGGCCATAGTTTACGTCATAATAAGTTCCTTGGAGACTAAAATTTCCCGGATTATCAATCCCCTCGACTGCAACGTCGTATGCTTTTTGATAATAATATTGCGCGTCGTGACCATCTGGATCCGTGCGTGCCGTCTCCGGATAGGTCGGTATATTGTTGGGATTTTCCAACCACCATGCATACGTGAGATATGCTTTCGAAAGATATAAGCGGGCCAAGGTCTTGGTCGCACCTCCCGTAACACGTCCGACATCGGGCAAGTCTTCAATGGCCTTCAATAGATCCGGAAAGACAGCACGCGTATATACCTCCGGAACCGTGTTACGAACCGATGTCCGGATCGTTGATGTATTGAACTTTAGTTCACCCGATCCCAAATCCAATGGAACGCCACCAAAGGACTGTACCAACATAAAATAATCAAATCCTCTAAAAAAATAAGCTTCGGCGACGATGGCATCCGAAATGCCCTCTACTTCCACCGCATTTTCTATCACGCCGTTTGCCGTATTTATCGCTGGAAAAGCTTCGTTCCACAATACGTCTGATCGGCTACTGCTCGGTGTCAACGATCCCACTCCTGACAAATCCGCATCTTTGAAATTCCCATCTGCTTGTTGTGCGTAGGTATATTCGTCTGTACCCGTCAAAGTAGCGTTATAATAATATCCATTCCCATAGATATTTCTCAAATGTCCGTATAACGCGGTAATACCGCCTAGTATACCTTTCTCTGTTTTAAAGAATTCCGGTGTAAAAACACTTCTCGGCTCTTCCTCTAAAATTTTTGAACAGCCGCCCAGTGTTAATGTCGCCATGATAACACCCGACACTATTTTTATATATATATTTTTCATAACTAACATCCTCTTCTTAAAATGATACATTAAGTCCGATCATATAATTTCTGTTGGTCGGGGTGTTGGTACCAATGACCATAAGTCTGCTTTGGTAAGAAGCCACCGCTTGGTTCTCATTTCCTCTCGAGTTCGGTTCGGGATCCATCCCAGACTCGCTATGATATGGAGAAAATAATACAAAAGGATTTTGTACCGTTCCATAAATCCGTAAACCACCGATACCTGCTCTCTGTAGCCATCCCTCACTATTGAAGTTATATCCCAGCGAAATCGTTCTGACTTTTAAATAAGAGGCATCAAAATACCCCAGTGTGCTTCCATATTTCGGGTTATCTCCGCTGGCTATCCCACCCGGTTTCGGATATTTGGCATCGGTGTTCTCCGGCGTCCAATAATCCACTTTCACATTATTCCGACGTCCGCTCATCAGGTTTAAATAACTCGCAGACGAATACAGCGAACTGATTAACGTTCCGCCGTTTTTAAATGCCGCAACAAGCCCTAAGTCGAACCCCTTATATGCCAGACGTGTATTAAAGCCCCCTTCAAAACGTGGATTAACATCCATAATCTGGCGATCGTCGTCGTTAATTTGGCGTACAGGCGCTCCGTCGGCATCGTATTCTCCGGTATATCTCACTTTGATCATACCCGGGTTTCCACCGGGTTCCAGAATATTCAAATAAGGATCGCCTTCCTGCCATAGACCTATTTTTTCATGGTCATAAATCACGTCAATTGGATGGCCTACGAACCATGTATTTCCCACATCGCGATCACTTCCGGAAGAAAGTGCTAATAACTTATTCCGATTCAAATAGAAGTTAAATCCAGCTTCCCAAGTCAATCCTTCCGGGTTATCAAGAATCAAACCATCCAGCGAAAACTCAAAACCCTTGTTTTGTGTCTCGCCTATATTCCCCATGTAACTACCTACACCCGATGAAGACGGCAATCCAACACTCAACAACAGATCTTTTGTATGCTGCGTGTAATATTCCAAAGTACCCCGTAACCTATTATTCAATAAAGCAAAGTCTACCCCATAATTCCAAGTTTTGGTGTATTCCCACCCCAAGGCCGCATTCGGTAATTCTGACATATAATATCCCATAACAAACTCATCCGCGAAATTATAAGGCCTTGTAGAGAGCTGCCCTAATGTTTTGTATGGCGCTACCGACTGATTAGAGGTTTGACCGAATCCGACACGGAATTTCAACAGATTTAACCAACTCACATCCGAGAGGAACGATTCCCTTTTTGCATTCCATCCTGCAGATACTGCCGGATAAGCATGCCATTTATGACCAGGAGCGAGACGAGAAGAGCCATCCGTCCGGATAGTAGCACTCAGCATATATTTTCCATCGTAATCATACATTACACGTCCCATCCAAGACATTAATCCTGTTTTGTAATAGTCCTGATTATTTGGATTGACTGTAATCTCTCCCGTGGCATGCCCCAAATTATAGAACTGAAACTGATCTGCAGGGATATGCAATGCCGAAACATGTGAGCTATTGTAGCGGATTTGCTCTGCCGAATACAATCCCACAACGTTTAAATTGTGCTTTTCGGCGAAAGTACGATCATACGTTAGCAAATTTTCAATGGTCCATTGGGTATGCAAGGAGTTATTAATCGAGGCATTGGACGGAGCTGTTATTTCGGAACTGAAAACACCCTCGCCGGTATAAGCCCCTCCATTCGTTGATCTAAAGTTAAGCCCAACATTCGCCCTATACTTTAACCCCTCAATACCCGGTATTTCCACTTCTCCAAAAAACGTGTTGTAGGATCCAAAACCTTTCGCCATGTCTACCCACTTGTTTCCTAAATTCTCTATCCTATCCTGCGTATATACCCAATGGTTATCCTGCGCCATACGGACAATATCTTTTAAAGAACCATCCTCATTATAAGGATTTGCAATAGGCGTCGTGCTCAAAGTCGTATAAACACCTAAATTGTTTCCGTTATTAACCGAATAACTATTATTGGTACTAAATCCTACCCGTACCCGCTCTCCGATTTTCTGGTCTAAGCTTCCCCTCAACGAAAAACGATCGAAATTTTGGCCAGGCAAGACAGCCTCATCGCGGAAATAACCCGTACTAAAATTATAGATTGTTTTTTCCGTACCCCCCGAAACACTAAGATCCTGACTGGTCATGATACCATTTTTGTATAATAGATCCTGCCAGTCTACATCTACATCGTCCGATTCGTCTACGCCATTCTGATATAGGCCAGCGGCTTTTCTAAGCTCGACAAACTCGGCCCCGTTCATCATCGGATAACGCGCAAACAGCGTTTTCAGTCCCGTATAGGTATTAAACGTTACTCTTGCCTTTTGCCCAAGATACCCCTTATGCGTCGTGACGAGGATAACGCCATTTGCTCCCCGCGAACCGTAAATAGCTGTGGCGGAGGCGTCTTTCAAGATATCTACACTTTTGATGTCAATGGGATTGATATCACCAATCGATCCGGCAAACGGAATACCATCCAATACAATCAGTGGGTCGTTGCTCGCATTCAAAGAGCGTGTACCCCGGATACGTATTTGCATAGCCGCCCCCGGTTTGGACGAAGTCTGCGTCATCTGAACCCCAGCAACGCGTCCTTGTAAAGCTTGTGTAATGTTCGCCGCTGGTACTTCATTCATTTTTTCCCCACTAATCGAGGCTACCGAGCCTGTCACCGCTTCTTTCCTTTGTGTACCATAACCGACGACAACCACCTCATCCATGGCAATATCAGCAGCCATCATAGTAATTTTCAGCGTAGTTTCATTCCCCAGCGGGTGTTCCCTCGTCTCAAAACCGATATACGAAAATACCAAGACGGCACCTGGATTTACGTTCACTGAAAAACTTCCTTGGGCGTCGGTTGATGCACTAGTAGTAGTTCCCTTCACCTGCACTGAAACCCCAACTAAAGGATTTCCGGCTTCAGAAACCACACTTCCGCTCACCACTCTTTCCTGGGCCCACGCCGTAGAAGCAAACATAAATAACGAGAGAAATATCAGCCAATATCGAGGGATTTCGTTCCTCGCTTTGCACGGCCGTAACGATAAAAAGTTGAGTTTTGATATCATAATGTATTTATTTAGTTTATGTTTTCTCACTGTACAACCGGTTGCATAAACATGGATTAAACGAGAACAAATCCACTAATCTGTAACAAAGAACATCAGGTTTATGAATTATATCCCATGAGCACGCCTTCTTTCGAAGGCATGCTTCTCGGTTGCTGATACAATTATAAAAATCTCTTCAACTACAGTTGTTCACATATGTAACATAAACATTTCAATTCGTTACTTTATGGGTTTATTCGCTTTAATCAATGATTTTGAATGTTAAATTTTTCAAAGCACTATCCGCCGAACTGCCGCCGTAAAGTATCGTATACGCACCGGATTTTAGCTGCAGACTCTCCGCTTCTTCATCATAGAAATGAAAAGCATCGGGTTTAATTTCTATATCGACCGTTTTTGATTCGCCGGCCTTAAGTGGAATCCGTGCGAATGCACGTAACGATTTAATGGGCGCGAGTACATCATTATTTCTCGCCACATAAACTTGTACTACCTCTTCGCCATCTATCTTCGATATGTTGGTAACCGGAATGGACAGCTTCACCGGACTATTGCCATCGATCGCGGATTGTGATAACTGCGCTTGTCCATACGAAAAAGTAGCATAACTCAACCCGTGGCCAAACGCATACAATGGATTCTCCTTCATATACCGGTACGTGCGGCCCTGCATATCATAATTTTCAAAGCCCTGCCGCCTCTCGTCTCCCGTTTGCGTTAGCGCACCATCCAGCTGTGCCAAGGATTTATAAAAAGTTATCGGCAAGCGCCCTGCAGGATTGTAATCTCCAAAAAGAACATCCGCAACGGCTGTTCCTGCCTCTTCTCCACCGTACCAGGCGCAAAGTAATGCGTCATAATTTTTTTCATCCTGTTCCAGGGCTAAGGCACTCCCGGTACACAAGACGAAGACTACCGGACTGCCGGTTTTACGCAATGCAGCCAACAGATCCCGTTGAACCTTCGGCAAGTCAATTGAAGTTCGATCCCCACCTTTGAAGCCCTCGGCATCCACGAACATTTCCTCTCCTTCTAATTGTGGGGATAAACCACCAACGTAGACAATAGCATCAACCCCTTTCAAACGTTCTGTTAAATCCGTAAAATCTGCCTTTTCCTTTTTGAACACAGAGAACCCCATGGTAAGAATACTGCCCATCTGACGATGCTCGAACACCACCGGATAAACCTTACCTTTCTCCACCTGCACAGCGTATTCTGCCCCGCGAACCGCTTCACGGCCTGTCATCTTACCGATCTCCTTACCGTCAAAAGTCACCACGTAACCATCATTGGCATGCGCTTTAAAAACAACCTCACCTGTGTAAGGTGCTACGAAAACGCCCGAAATACGCGTAGATGTGTTTTCTAGATGAACATCCTGCGCTAAGGCAGTACCACCCCGATTCGAATACTCAATGCCCAAACGATTTACTAACGTGCGGATAGGTTTTCCTTCTAAGGCGTTGTTATTGTAAAACTCAACTTGCAAACCACGCTCACCATCTTTCTTCGTTAAGAACGATTCATACAGAGAGTGTCTCACCCAAGGGTCGACAAGATCACTGCCTTTTTCATAGATGACTTCTGCATTTGGTACTTTCCTTCGGATGCCCTCTAAAATTGTAACGGTCGATGTCGGCGTACCGTTATAATTTCCCCATAGCATCATACTGTCTGCCGCATTAGCTCCCACCACTGCAATCCGTTTGCTATCCTTACGCAAAGGAAGGGTCTGGTTTGCATTCTTTAATAACGTCATGGACTGACGAGCTACATCCAATGCCTGCTGCCGGTGCTTCGCAGAAGCTACAATATCATACGATAGTGTGCTCCACGGCACACGGTCTTCCGGATCGAACATACCCAGTTCAAACCAACCACGTAACACACGTCGCAAAGAAACGTTAATTTGTTCCTCCGTGATCAGTCCTTGCTTTACCGACGCCAGTAAATGCTCATAAGACTGTCCGCACTCCAGATCGGTCGATGTCAACACCGCATTCGCTACAGCTTCTGCAGGTGTGTCGTGCGATTCATGATGACCTTTTTTGTAAAAGTCATCAATTGCCCAGCAGTCCGATACCACCATCCCATCGAAACCCCATTTATTGCGGAGAATATCCATCATCAACCGGTCACTTCCGCAACAAGGCTGTCCTTCAAAGGCATTGTAAGCACACATCACTTCCTGCACATTTCCCTCTTGAACCAAAGCTTGAAAAGCCGGAAGATAAGTTTCCCATAAATCCCGGTTCGAAACGACCGCATTATACGAGTGTCTGTTCCATTCCGGACCACTATGTACGGCATAATGTTTTGCGCAGGCATGCGTTTTAAAATACTTGTCATCGTCTCCCTGCAGACCTTTTACCGCCGCCAACCCCAAACGAGTCGTCAGATGGGGATCTTCTCCATATGTTTCTTGTCCACGTCCCCATCTTGGATCACGAAAAATATTGATGTTGGGTGTCCAGAAGCTCAAACCATAATAACGTCCCCGCTCACCTTGCTTCACGGCTTCATTATATTTAGCTCTGGCTTCATCCGAAATAATCTCAAACGTTTTTAGGTGATTTTGTTCATCCCAAGTCGCTGCCATACCGATAGCTTGTGGAAACACAGTCGCTTTTCCCGAACGTGCCACGCCGTGCAAAGCTTCGTTCCACCAATCATACGCCGGAATCCCCAAGCGTGGCACTGGCTTTGAACTGTTCATCATCAAACCAACCTTCTCTTCCAATGACAATAAGCTTATCAAATTTTCTATACGTTCTTCCGTAGGAAGATCCGGGTTTCTAAAAGGGTATTCTTCGTCGTTTAACTGGCTCTTAAATGTAAAAGCCGTGAAAGTTAGCAGCAGAAGCCCTCCCATAAAGTAAAAAACATTGTTCTTCATATCCTGTAAATTAGCTACTCATGCGACCGCTTTATTCCGAAGCAAACACCACGCGATGTGTTTTCACCACACCGTTATAATCGAACGCGACGGAAGCCTCCCCTTGTACAGATTCCGCTTGGGTAACATGTACTTGTACATCCGGGTTGTCCGCAGTTGCCGAGATCTCAGGTATGCCCTTTGTACCTGCAGGTAGTGGGAAAGTCGTTTCGTATAGATCATATCCCACAATACCATTCGCATTCGTCGATCTAACCGGTGTATCGGAAAGCTTAATTTCCTTTCCGTTTACCGCGATGCTGACAGTCGGAACGATCGGACGAACGATTTCCTTTTTATTGGAGCTGAAACCGATACCCGCTAAATCAAAAAGCACCTCCGACCCATCGCCTTCAGCAACCAAAAAGATGGCGTGCTTTTTATCTAAATGATCTACAAACTTAGCAACGTCTACCGTAAATTTTGTCTCTTGCTCTTCAGCACCAGCAGGAACTGTTATCTCCCCGATCTTTTTCCCATTCCAAGCCTCGTTATCCCATGGTCCATCCAACCAAACATTCACCTTAAAAGTTTTTGCTGTTTTGGGTGTAAGAAATACATTGAAGGCCGTTTCATTACCTCTATTTGTTCCTTCAAAGGCTTTTAATCCCTTTTTATCCTGATCAAGTCCGCCGAAACCAAAATATTTATACCCGATAATATGACCATCTTTTACCTTTGTAATCGGCATATGGTTATCCCAGATATCCCAGGAGTCTTGCATCGTGCTTATATCGGAAAGATAGCACGCGTAGCCCGCCGAGTAGTACTGATAAGGATCCAAACCATATACGTGAAAACCTTCTGACGTCACCTCTGCTCCCGTATATTCCCTTCCTTGACTATCTTTGGCCGTCCATGTACTATCCGCAGCATACGGATCATACGCACGGATTCGCACCGTACCACCCTCGGCTACCGATTTTTCGTCCCAATCAATAAAGATCGGCGCTACTACAGCCTGACGTGCGAAACCAAAATTTCTCGGAGGCCTGTGGTAAAAAGCATACCATTGTCCGTTAATCAACTCAATACTCCCATGCGTGTTGTGTCCGCCATTGGTAGTCACCAAAGCACTACCGTCCTGATTCAGCACCGGCCCGCGTGAATCAACCAACACACCGCCACTTTTCCATGGCCCCAAAGGAGAGTCACCTACGAGATACCTTAGGGTAGAGTTAGAGCTACCGATACCATACTCAGGGCCAGAGTATCCGCTATAGACCGAAACGTACTTATTACCAACCTTACGAATCGAAGACGCCTCAAAAAAGTTGAACGAGCCTAAGTCTTCCCCCGGTAAGATATTCGGATATTCCGTTCCTTCTGGATCACGCAACTGGCCATATCGGGCACTTGCCGGTATAAAATAATTGATAACCTCCGTTCCCGGTCTAACCGAATACATCGTGTTTTGGTCTAACTGAGCCGCTAAGGACCTTTGAAAACCCCAATATCCATACGCTCGGAAGCCGATTTCATAATCCGGATCCGTCGGATCGGTGACATATTCAATATATACGGCCGGATCGAATCCCAAGACACTTCCCGGTACCGTACGCGTTCCATCTGCTGTTAAATTAACAGGTTTGAACGGCCCATCCGGACGATCTCCCTTTGCCACCATTGCCTCTCTATGCGGACCCCGGCTGTGCGGATATAAATAATATTCCTTTGTTCCATCCTTCTTTTTGACCTCCACCAGATCTGGTGCATACATCACATCCCACTGACCATCTATTTCATAAGTAAAAATAGGACCTTCATCGCGCCAGCTTGATAAATCTTCAACCGGTGCAGACCACATCCGTATATCTGGTCCGCAGTAACTATCTAAGCGTAAATCATGTGATCCGATAATATATGCCCGGTATTTCCCGGGATTATCCGGATCTTCAAATACCCGAGGTTCTCCATCCGGTATATGCTCCCAAAGGGGTAAATAGGGGTTTCCGGCCGCTTGGTGAACAAATTTCTGTTGAGAAATTGTTCCTTGCGTGGCATGTTCCTGCCCTTTTACCCCGGTTACAGAAAACAATGTCGCAGCAACGACAGATAAGACAATTTTCTTTTTCTTAAACATAACTTTAAATATCTTATAAATGACTTCTATATAAATTCTTTCTATCTTCTACCAATCATCCGTACGGAACGGCGAGGCGAGCAAGCCCGCTTTATTTTCCAGATTGGCGTCTTCCGGGTTATTGCTCCATCCATACCGAACAGCTATCGGATTTTTTATGTCCGCACTACTGACAATAACCGTATTCCCTTTGATCACCGCATCTGCCCAAACAAATTTCTTATCGGATCCTGCAATCGCAAAATGCCGCAACGCGCCTCCTCTACTTCGTAACCCTCCATCTATCTCCTTGAAATACAACACCACCTTATCACCTTCTATTTTCATATCCTGATACACTGGTCCGGAACTGACTATTTTTTCCGCATAAGACAACTTCCGCGCTCCCAAATGCAGTCGATGTGCGATATCCTTTTTGTTCAGTGGATGGATGTCGTTCCATTCGCCCACGTCATAGGTTACAGCGAGCGCCGTGTGCGGCACCTCCTGAGAAACCTTAAGCTGCGCTTCGCGTATCTCCGCCCAGCCGCTTTCCTGAGGTTTGTCTGATTTTTTCAAATAATTGGGTAACTGCACAAGCAAAAATGGTAATTCGGGAGCCTGATAGAGCTCCCGCCAATTGCTAATCAACGATTCCAGATGGGTTTGGTAATGATCGGGACGCCCGGCATTGGTCTCTCCTTGATACCAGATCGCTCCCCGCACCCGGTAGTTCCGGATAGGGTAAATCATACCGTTATATAATCCCGATCCAGCCGCTTTCAAATTACGAAGACGTTTTTTATAACCGTTAGCTTCATCTAGGTCTAACCCAACTTTATATCTCCATTCCCCAGTCAAATCCACCTCCATATCGTCTCCAATAATTTTATAAGACTTGTCTTCTACGAAACCACCATTTCCATTCTGCGCCGTCAGTTGTACCGTGATGTTATTTTTCCCAGCGCGCAACACACCTGCCGGAATATCGTACTTCCGAGGAGGATATTGGTACGGAGTCGACCCCACAAAATGACCGTTTACAAAAACCGAATCGCTGTCGATCAGCATCCCCAGATGCAGCTTCGCATGTCGCCCATCCATCGAAGGCGGGATCTCAAAATTCCGGCGATAATATACAACGCCTTTGGTTTCTAATCCCTGTGTGCGCCAAAGCCCGGGCACAACCATCGTTTGCCAGTCCACATCGTTCCAATCGGGCGTATTCCATTTTCCCGCTCCCCGATCGGTTCCTACGATCTTTAAACTATCGATAGCCTCTTGATCGATCAACAAATCTGGAAATTCCTTTAGATGCTCTTGGCTAATCCAGCTTTCGATAGCGGAGCCGCCCAAGCTGGAAACCAACATACCTACAGGCACTTTGGTGTGGTTATATGCTTCTTGCGCATAGAAATAAGCCAAAGCCGTCCAGTTCATCACTTCCGATGCCACGGCTGAGTGCCACTTTCCGCCCCTAGGGATAGCTTCTTGTACCGATTCGACCGCGTTTTGTGTCGGTATTTTAAAATGGCGGATCATGTGATTATTGGATACGTCTATCTCCGGGTAGCGGTCGGTCAGGCGCGCAATTGGCGTTTCCATATTAGATTGCCCCGATGCCAACCACACATCGCCAACCAGGATATCGCGGATCACGATTTCGTTGACCTCCATGATATACGGTCCTCCTACCGCTTGCGGCGGCAACTGCACCGACCATTTACCATCTTGTCCAGCCTCGGTATAGTAATGCTTCCCCTGAAAGCGGACGGTTACTTTCTCGCCTACATCGCCCCACCCCCAAATATCGAGGGTAATATCACGTTGCAAAACCATCTTGTCGCTGATGAGCTCGGGTAAACGTATCTTGGCGAAGGCGCCTGATCCGCCAAAAAAACAGAAAAAAAAGGTCAGTTGAAAAAACAGCTTAGCCATCCTGATTCTGTTTAGAAAACATCCAATAATCAAAATACATAATCACCCCGGGTTTACTCTTCGCTTTGAAAACAAAGTATACATCGTGCTTCCCCGAAACCTCAGGAATATCACTCGAAACCAACGCCCATCTATTATCTCCTCCTGTTCGTGGCACTTCCATTGTTGTCAATAATTGGCCCTCTATTCCATCCAGACGCACCTCCATCGTCACGCCCGTGTTGTGGGTTGTTCCGATCCGCGCGGTAAATTTAGAAGCTCCCGTAGCAAAATCTACTTCCTTTACGCTCGTATAAGCACCGTCTTGCATCGCTTGTACAAACACGCCCACCTCCGCATTTTGCTTTGCTTTGACGTGTTCAGACCAGGCGATCGTCTCCGCCTCCACTTTTTGATATGGATTCAATGGTTTCAGCTGCTCCGTAATGCCCTGCGTCATTTTTAAGGGTTTGATCGCGCCCTCTGCGGTAAATTCTACTTCTTCCACCGCGACAGAACGTGTAAAACCGCTGCCACCCGGCAGTGCACCATTGTGATAAAACAGATACGTCTTCCCTTTGAAATCGATAATTCCCGGATGGTTTGTAAAACTGCGTCCTTCCGTTGGCATTAACGTTCCGCCGTACTTCCACGGACCGATCGGCGATTCACTGGTCGAATAGCCTAAATGTTCTGGTATAGGCCCACCGCCCCACAATAGATAATACAACCCTTCTCTTTTATATAACCAAGGGGCTTCCTCATATAACGTCGGCCTCTTTTCCACGTTTCCTTCGCGCACACCGAATGCCTCCGATGTCATAGGAATCTCTGTAATTTTACCGCTCAGCGAAATCATATCTTTGTTCAGCTTCGCATGATACAGAAAAGGATTTCCCCAATACAGGTGAGCCTGTCCGTCATCGTCTATAAACACGGTGGGGTCAATGTCTCCTTCCTTCGTCTGCACCAAAGGATGCCCAAGCGGATCATAAAACGGTCCATAAGGACTGTCTGAGACCGCTACACCGATCGCCGGGCGATTGTTAATAGCGGATGTTATAGGCGCATATAGATAGAATTTACCATCCCGCTCAACCACCTGGATCGCCCAGGCATCTCCTTTTGCCCAATGGAATGTTTTGTAAGAGGCCACTACACCATGATCCGTCCAATTGATCATATCCTCCGTGGTATAGAGCTTCCAGTCGTCCATGACAAACCAAGTGGCATTGTCTTCGTCATGACTGGTATACAAGTATATTTTGTCATTGTAAACCATCGGCGCCGGATCGGCGGTGTACATGGTTTGCACAATGGGGTTTTGTGCTAAAGCGTTACCGATTCCCAGCAGCAACAAGCCCCCTAATAACTTTAGATTTTTGTTCATCATCATCGTATCCAAAACCATCTCAAATTTTATTTTTCAAAACGCCAATAATCAAAATTAAAAAGCTCCCGGCCAGCCGTTATGTTCTTTCCTTGAAATACAAAATAAACATCATGAACCCCCGATACGTTTCCAGTAATAGCACTCTTTAACGTCTTCCAACTATTCCATCCACCCGTACGGGGTACCTCAATCGACGCAATTTTCGATCCGGCGACACTATCTAGCCTTACATCTAAAATTCCACCATCGAGACCCGCCGCTATCGCTGCAGAAAAATGCTTCGGCTCATCTGTACCAAAATCGACTGCACGCACCTTGATAAATCCGCCAGTCCGGATACCGGTAACATACACGTTTCCAATCTCCTTTTCAGCAGTGGTACATTTCTCTGACCAAGCGATTGTTTCAGCCTCATTCCGTTCGAACGGATT
The DNA here is from genome assembly GCF_020687765.1 of Sphingobacterium sp. FBM7-1. Taxonomy (GTDB): domain Bacteria; phylum Bacteroidota; class Bacteroidia; order Sphingobacteriales; family Sphingobacteriaceae; genus Sphingobacterium. Next base: position 36,574 of record NZ_JAJEWJ010000003.1, read on the forward strand.
TATCGTGCCCACCGGTTGTACGCCAACTTTGCTAATTGTAATCACCGGAATGGTTCCATCATGATTATAGGTAAATTCTTCGATGGCCGACGAACGCCCGTAGCTACCACCTTCTGGCAATAGGCCCGTATGATAAAAAAGATATGATTTTCCTTTGTAATCAATCACGCCACCATGGTTGGTAAAGCTATTTGTCGGTTGATCTGTCATAATCTTCCCTTGGTATTTCCAAGGACCTATAGGATGATCGCTTGTAGCATACGATAAAGACTCTGTACCTTTGGTCATGCCCGCATAAAGCAAATAATATTTTTTGTTACGTTTGTAAAACCACGGCCCCTCCACAAATACATCTTTATACTGCTCCGCCTTTTGTAAAACATCCTCACTTCTTCCCGGCTTGCGTAACCCTCCAAAAGACTCAACAGTTTGGGGAACTTCAACAATATCCCCTTCATAAGACACCATATCTTCATTGAGCTTAACGTAATATAGGTGTCCATTTCCCCAATATAGGTAGGCCTGTCCATCGCTATCAACATACGCGGTCGGATCAATATTCGACCAGCTCCCTGTCGTGATTAACGGTTTTCCAAGCGCATCTTTAAAAGGGCCGGTGGGGCTATCGGCAACCGCAACACCGATGGCCATATCGTTATCTACCGTTTGTGCGCAGATGTACCAATAGAATTGCCCATTCCGCTCCACACATTGTGCTGCCCACGCCCTATCCCGAGCCCAAGAGAAAGATTCCAACGAAATAGGTACACCATGGTCCGTCCAATTTACCATATCACCTGATGAATATACCCGCCACTTGGTCATGTAATAAAAATCATATCCCGGGATATCATCTCCGGTATACATATAGACGCGATCATTATATACCATAGGCGCCGGATCGGGAGTATAGCTCGTTTGTACAACCGGGTTTTGTGCACTCACCGCGTATATTCCGCATAAAGTTGCGCCTAGGAGCGAGCTCAAACATTTCTTTGTAATTATCATATCAGGCAGTTCTATTCATTATAATTATTGGGTAATTTCGAAATGGTCAAAATCCACATATCCGCCTACGGTTTTCGTCGCGTAATTAAATAATCCGAAACGATATCCCATAAAATGCGGGATGGTATAGGCCATTTTTAATGTCGTTCCGATAGGTTCCCATTTTTTTCCGTCAAGGCTATAAAAGAAACTAGCCACATCTTTTTTATTGGTGAAATCGCATTCTGCTTTTAAATAGACTTTCTTTTGGCTCAGCGGAATGTTAGCCACCTCTCGAGGATCTCCTGTCGTCGCATTGACCATAACCAGTGACTTTTTATCACCTTCCATACGCACACCTACTAAACCATAGTTTTTTTGTAGAAGAGAAAGCCCTGCGAAATCACCGTCTTTCATTTTTGACACATCTATCGCCGTAGTTCCTACACAGGTAGGTCCTATTGTGCGTTGCGTTAAGGTATTCCTCGCCTGTAAGAAGTCTTCATCTATGCGACCTGTTTTCAGTCGTAGATAGCCTTTACGCTCGCTCACCGACCAAAGATGATCTGCCGGATTGTGGTTCCATTGCCACACCAGTGGCAAAGCAGGCTCGCCTTCTTTTCGACTGAAATCGTCCGAATCGACAATGCCCGGTATTAGACCTGTACCAGCTGGAAGGTCCAATTCCATGGGAACTTTACCGTCTATACCCAAAACAGGCCAACCATCTTCCCAGGTAACCGGCACCATAAATGGTATACGGCCTACGGCACCGTAATCTTGAAATAAGTACGCATACCAATCGCCGTTAGGCATATCAATAAGACCACCCTGTGCCACCCCCTTATCCTGTAACACTACACGCCCTTCATAAGGGCCTTCCAATTTATCCGCTTTATGTACAATCACTGTGCGCATCCCTCCCGGAGGCCACGATATATTGAACAGATAGTATTTTCCGTTCACTTTAAACAATTGGGATCCTTCTGCCGGCAAGCCTCCCTTCGTACCAGCTGGGGTACTCGGCAACGTTGCATTTTCGATCAGCACGCGCTGCGTTTCTGGTTTAATACCCGAAAAATCAGGCTTTAGTTCGACAATATTTAACTTGCCCCCTCCCCATATCATATAAATTTTGTCGCCTTCGAAGAACAGCGTATGATCATGCATCATGGGTTCGAACGCTTTGACCTCCCAGGGACCTTTTTCGATATCCTTGGTCATATACACGTAGGTCTTGCCAGTTGTTTGAGCAAATGTACTCACGTAGTAGGTACCGTTGTGGTGTCGGATGCTGCTCGCCCATGTACCCCGTCCATAGGTACTTTTGCCATTATTTAAGTTTAGCTCGTCCATATCCGCCAACGATTCGTGGCCGTATCCAATCAACTCCCAATTGACCAGATCTTTGGATTTCATGAGTGGTAGTCCCGGATTCATGTGCATCGTGGTACTGCTCATATAGTAAGTGTCTCCTACGCGAATCATCGACATGTCTGGCACGTCGGCAAAGATGATGGGGTTTTGTGCCTGTTGCGCATATGAAACACTTGCGAACGAGAGTATCCCCGTGCATGCAAGTATTTTCATCATATTAAAAAGTTTATTCATCATTTATTTTGCTTTTCTCTTTCAAATATATACTTATTGCCTGCTACTGTAGACAGGTCGTACTCATACACCTTCTTCAAATTGCTGCCTTTCAAATTAGCCTGCTCTGCTATAATCACTTTTGAACTATCCACCGGATTGAGCAATCTGTTTGGATTTTCTCCCACGGCCTCTTTCAATCCTTTACCCCTCAATGGCACATACGACCGTAATCTTAAGTTACCACCGATCGCAGAAGAAACAGCCACTTTCTGTACGTCTTTATTCGCCCAGACCATATCAATTTCGAAACCGCCGCGCGCCTTGATACCTTTCACGGTGCCTGTTGACCATACATCCGGAATCGCCGGTAATAAGTGTACCGCGCCATCGTGACTCTGAATCAGCATCTCTGCTACGCCCGCCGTCAAACCAAAATTACCATCAATCTGAAAAGGCGGGTGTGCCGTAAATAAGTTTGGGTACGTTCGTCCATCTTTATTTTTACCATCTGCCAAAGTCAACATATTGTTGATGATTTTATATGCATGGTTACCGTCCAACAAGCGCGCCCATAGGTTAACCTTCCATCCGATAGACCATCCCGTTGCAAGGTCCCCCCGGTAGTTCAATGAATTACGAGCCGCTTCAAACAGTTCGGGCGTCCTATACGGTGAAATCTGATTACTTGGATATAGACCATACAAATGTGAAACATGGCGATGCTCGCTTTTCGGATCATCTTTATCTTCTATCCATTCTTGCAATTGCGTATGTTTGCCTACCTGCATCGGTGGAATACGCTTAGCCGTTGCTTGAAGCTTTGTCCTATACGAAGCGTCTTCACCCAATATTTCATTCGCTAATGCCGTACGCGTCAACATATCAAAAGCCAATTGATTGTCCATCGTCACGCCCGCTGACATCGGGCCATGCTCCGGTGAGACCGATGGAGACAATACCAACCAACCTTTGTCTGTATGCTTAGGATGTTCGATAAAGGTCGTCAATAAAAAGTCTGCCGCTCCTTTCATAACCGGATATACGTCACGCAAAAAATTGTTATCGCCCGTGTATAAATAGTGTTCCCAGAGATGTTGTGTGAGCCACGTTCCGCCAGTGGGCCACATCCCAGCCGCTGCAAAATCTATAGGACTTGTTACACGCCAAATATCCGTATTGTGGTGTGCCACCCATCCATCTGCTCCGTAAAGCTTTTTCGCCGTCTCTTTGCCACTTTCGCTCAGTTCTTTAATCATCCGAAATAGAGGCTCATGGGTTTCCGAAAGATTGGTTACCTCAGCTGGCCAATAGTTCATTTCTGTATTAATATTAATCGTGTATTTACTGTCCCATGCCGGATGCAACGAATTATTCCAGATACCTTGTAGATTAGCCGGTTGCCCGCCGGGCTGGGACGAGCAGATTAACAAATAGCGACCAAATTGAGCCAATAGCGTTACTAAAGATGGGTCTTGTGTCGTTTTGAAATTTGCTATACGCTCCGTAATGGTCCGTTCTGAATCGACCGCCTTTCCTAGGTCCAACGAGAAGCGGCCAAATTGCTTATAATAAAGCGCACTATGCTCCTTTTGTGCCGTTTTGAAACCTTTTTTCTCCGCCAAATCAAGCTTGGTAGAAGCGCGAGACGCCTGATTGTCATCCAGCGTTTTATAGTTAACAAAATTAGTTCCGATCGCAATATAAACAACAACAGAAGTTGCGTCGGATACCTTTAATGTATTATCGGTTAATACTACTTTCCCATCTTTATTTTTGACCGAAGTATGCGTTTGATATACCACTTTGCCATCGATACCTTCGTGCGTCGTCCCTTTTCCTTCCAAGACTAAACGATTACCGTTTTTAAAAATTCGATGCTCGGAAGGATTACTATACTCCACGGTGAAATTCAACGCTCCCTTTTTGCCAGCGGTCAGTTGCATGGCAATGACGTCGTCCGCAAAAGATGAAAATACTTCGCGGGTATAGGTGACACCATCTACGGTATACCTAGAGATCGCTACTGCTTTCTCTAAATCTAATTCACGCGTATAATCGGTATAGGCATCATGGCCGGGAAAATGCATGATGACGCTTCCAGCTGTCTGAAATGGCATACCGTGCGTCTTTGTGAAGAAGGTTTCGTTAATCAGCTTGTCCGCTTCCCCGGTCTTTCCGTTAAAGATCAACTGTTGGATTTGGGGCAATGCCGCCCCTCCTTTTTCATTGTCGTTACGGTAAGGCCCACCTCCCCAGATCGTCTCCTCATTAAGTTGCAACTCTTCACGCTGCGGTATTCCGTATACCATCGCTCCCAAGTGTCCATTGCCTATGGGTAATGCCTGTTCCCAGATTTTCGCGTCGGCCGGTTTGTCATACCATAGTTTCAAACTCGATTGCCCTTGTGCGAGAACCGTCGCATTGAAAAAGAAAGCAACGATTAATAATAAAATTTTTAAAGTGATTTTCCTGATAAATGAATAAAACATACACTCGGGTTCTAATATTCTTAATTAAATAACCGTTGCGCAAAATTAAAAAGGTCCATCCGCCACACCGGCCAAGTATGGCCTCCCGGATACTCACTGTACTCGTATTTCACACCCATTTCATCGAATTTTTCCATCATAATCTGACAGTTATTGTGTGCAATATCTTCCTTACCGCCCATGGAGATCCAGAATAGTTTTAGATTTTCGTTAATTTTATCTTTATTTTCCGCCATATAGCGGTATTGCGGATCAGTTAACTCCTTTCGGTTGGCATGCCAACCAGAACTAAAAACCCCTAAGTAACCGAACTGATCCGTGCTTTTTACGCCCGCATATAATGTTTGGATACCTCCCATTGATAGCCCCGCCAGCGCACGGTTATTAGCATCTTTTTTAACGCGGAAATTCCCCTCAATAAAAGGAATGGCGACCTCTTTTAATTCCCGGTCAAATTGTTTGAGCGGTGTTTCTGAAAATGGCTGCCCACTCATATTCCCGTCTAACATCACAACGAGCATCGGTTTCGCTTTTTTATCCGCGATTAAATTATCTAAAATAAGATCCATTTTCCCTTGGTTAGCCCATCCTGTTTCGTCTTCACCACCGCCATGCATCAAATACAACACCGGATAATCCTCTCCCGAAGAATCGTATCCGGACGGCACGTACACATAACATTGGCGCCAAGACCTAGTTACCGGCGAGAAATAACGTTTTATACGAACTTCTCCATGCGGCACATCCCGTATAGCATAATAATCTCCACCCACAAAAGGAATCTCAATACCACTAGCCATACGTCCCATTCCATAAAATGTCTTACTAGCCGGATCTGCCACAGCGACCCCATCGATCAACAGCGAATAATAATGAAATCCCTCTCCAATAGAGTCTGTCGTCACCGACCACATTCCTTGACCATCTTTTTCCAAATCATACTTTTTCCCCAAGTCGATTTGTACCTGTTGCGCTTCCGGAGCATCTAACTTAAACAACACTTTACTATTCGGTAAAACTTGCGGATACGAAGCTCGTCTCACATTCGTCTCCGCAGGAAACCCCACCACACTTAGATCACTTAACGCATCGTAATCAACGTCCTTGAAAAGCAATTGTGCAACCATATACAAGTCGTTTTTCCACACCTTGAAATCATGGCCTCCCTGTTCCAGATAGAACACATGTGGAACGTCATGTTTTTTTAAGTAATCATGTGTTCGTTTACTATTATGGATCAAGCCGTCCTGATCCCCGCAGGAGATCCAAAGGAGTTTTAATTTATCTTTCGCTTCCTGCGGATTAGGTAATAACTGTTCCGGTGTCCGGGTATTTGGTGCCGAAGAGAAACCACCCACCCAAGCAAAAACATCCATGTTTCCCAATCCGAAATTCAGCGCTTGCCCCCCCCCCATAGAGAGACCAAACAGTGCTCGTTGCTCCCGATGCTTTTTCACCGCGTATTTTCGCTCCACAAACGGAATCAAGTCGTCTAGCAGATCACGCTCAAAGGTCGAAAATGCTTGCACTTTATCCCGCGCCATGATGTCGCCGGTTGCTCGATCATCTTTCATTGCACGACCGTTGGGTAATACCACGATCATAGGCTCTATCTTCCCATCTGCGTATAAATTATCTAAAATAATATGCGGCGTCCCATGTCTAAACCATTCAAGTTCATCTCCGCCTATGCCATGAAGGAGGTACAACACCGGGTATTTCTTTGATTCATCATAGCCCGGAGGGGTATATACCACGGCCTTACGGGTAACGCCGACGGTTTTGGAGTCGTACGAAACCGTATCTATTTTGCCTCGGGCAATATCGGTCCGTTGTATATCGAATCCTTCTGGCGCCATTTTTAGATTTTGTGCGTTCGAAGCAGCCCATACTAGTACCGCTCCTAAGATTAAAATGAGTTTTTTCATAATATGTTTATATATCCTTATGGCGTTACGCTTTAATGCGTCGCAACAACCGTTTCATGCTTCCAAGGACTAATTCTCCCAAGCCAAAAAATTCAAAATGAAACCTTACGTTCCAAGCATTTTCTTCCGAGCCAAAACCTTTTGCACAGCAATAATAATAGCTTCCGCATTCAACCCATATTTCTCCATCAACTGAGCGGGCTTGCCCGATTCACCAAAGCTATCGTCAACCGCTACGTACTCCTGCGGTGTAGGTAATTCCCTCACCAGTAATTGTGCAACACTATCGCCCAATCCGCCCAAACGATTGTGTTCCTCTGCTGTTACTACGCACCCGGTTTTCCTAATCGAATTCAAAACAGCTTTTTCATCCAATGGTTTTATCGTGTGGATATTGATAATCTCGGCATCAATCCCTAAACGCTCCAATAACTCCCCCGCCTTAATCGCTTCCCAGACCAAGTGGCCTGTGGCAATAATCGTTACATCTGCACCTTCATTCAACATCACAGCCTTACCAATTTCAAAGCGTTGGTCGGGAGGTGTAAAGTTAGGTACAACCGGGCGTCCGAATCGCAGATAAGCAGGACCTTCATGATTGACCAACGCCAAAGTTGCAGCTTTCGTTTGGTTAAAATCACACGGGTTAATCACTGTCATCCCCGGTAACATCTTCATCAAACCAATATCTTCTAGAATCTGATGTGTAGCTCCGTCTTCTCCCAACGTCAATCCAGCGTGTGACGCACATATCTTCACATTTTTATTTGAATACGCGATGGACTGGCGAATCTGATCGTATACGCGACCGGTAGAAAAGTTGGCAAATGTACCCGTAAAAGGGATCTTCCCTCCGATGGTTAAACCAGCAGCGATCCCCATCATATTAGCTTCTGCGATCCCGATTTGAAAAAATCGATCAGGAAACTCTTTGATAAAGTCATTCATTTTTAACGACCCGATCAGGTCGGCACACAGTGCCACCACCTGCTCATTCTGTCGACCTGCTTCCAACAAACCGGCTCCGAACCCCGAGCGCGTATCTTTTGATTCTGTGTAAGTATATTTCTTCATATAATAGGCAAATTAAAAGTCTCCCAAAGTTTCGGCATTTTGTGCTAACGCGGCGGCCAACTGTTCATCGTTCGGTGCTATACCGTGCCATTTGTGTGAACCCATCATAAAATCCACTCCATGACCCATTTCCGTATGAACCAAAATCATCACCGGTTTACTTTTGCCACTACAGGACTTCGCTTCATCCAGCCCGCGAACCACAGCAGCCATATCATTTCCGTATTTTATTTCCAATACATCCCAGCCAAAAGCCTCCCATTTTGCAAAAAGATTGCCGAGCGAGAGGATTTGCTCGGTAGGGCCGTCAATCTGCGCACCATTATAGTCTATTGCAGCAATGATATTGTCCATCTTGTTATGCGCGGCATACATCGCCGCTTCCCATACCTGCCCCTCCTGGAGTTCGCCATCGCCCATAAGCACGTACACCAAATTATTGTCCCCATTGAGCTTTTTTGCTTGTGCGGCACCGATCGCCACTGACAACCCTTGCCCCAATGATCCGGAAGCGACACGAACGCCCGGCAAACCTTCGTGTGTTGTCGGGTGCCCTTGCAAACGCGAGTCAATCTGCCGAAAGGTAGTTAGCTCCGTCGGATCAAAATAGCCGGTGCGGGCCAGAACACTATAAAACACCGGCGAAATATGTCCATTTGATAAGAAAAATATATCTTCGCCGATCCCGTCCACATGAAATGCTTGGTTGCGGTTCATCGCTTCAAAAAACAAAGCAACTAGATATTCCGTACAACCCAGTGAGCCTCCTGGATGTCCGGATTGGCAGGCGTGCACCATCCGGACGATATCGCGTCTCACCTGTGACGAAATTTCTTCCAAATTATGTATGTTATTTTTTATCATAACCGTTTATGTAATTAATCATTATAGATATATATATGTTATAAAACTTATTTGGACCTCTAGCGAACGTAGGAGGAACCTACGATACGGATTCAACTCAGTTTATTTTGCCTCCGCTCATTAATTAGCTTATGGCTAAATTACAAACTTGTTTATTTGTAGGGAAACCTTACGTGGCAGAAAAAACAACAAAATACATAATGTTATCACGAAAGGACACCACATGCAATAAATAGAAAGGGATTTGAAACATATAAGAGGTAAATAAGAAAGCCTACTGATTTGCGATTAAGTTTTGCAAGAACGGTTAACAATAATTAAAAAATTATTTTAATCAGCTGAAAACATGATAGTTACAAATTAATGTTACAAACAGAAATCAGAATGAAACATGAAAATTTGAACCCCTAACATGTTTTACGGACATTTATACCAATAAGCGAGCAATGGCTTATTACTAACATTACAAAATGTAGACCTGATTGCCCGTTTTTTTCCGAACTAACTACGGCGGTCAATAAACGTACGAAAGTTAACTAATTTAAATAACCATTTTAAACAGCAATAATATGCGTAACAAACACAGTCCCTGAATGATCTATTAAAGATAATGTGAAAGGTGGTACGCAGTCCATATAAACCTAGGCGTGCCTTTATTAAGAATTAATAATCAATTAAAATAAACTATGATGATAGAATCTACTAATTCTCCTTGGAGATATTGGCGGCGTTTGAATGGCTTCTCCCGTCGATCGTTGATCATCCTCTTTATCGGGTGGATCAGCTCCATGACGATTGCCTTCGCCCAAAACACCCGCACTATCCGGGGTATCGTGGTAGACCACGACCAAAACCCCGTAGAAAATGCAACTGTTGCAGTAATGGGCAGCGACCTCGCGGTGTCCACTGATGTAAACGGCGCTTTCACTTTACAGCAGGTTTCCAGTAGCGCAACGAAGCTCGTTGTCTCCAAAATCGGCTTTAACCGGGAGGAAGTCACGCTGGGAAACCAAACACAATTCAACATTACGCTCGTTAACCATGCGATTGATATCGAAGAAACCATTGTCGTGGGTTACGGAACGCAAAAGAAAGAAACAGTTGTCGGAGCTATTACACAGACGACCGGAAAAGTATTGGAGCGAGCGGGTGGTGTAGCTAGTGTGGGGGCTGCTTTAACAGGTAATGTTCCCGGAGTAGTTACCACGGCCAGTACCGGTATGCCCGGCGAAGAAGATCCGCGTATCGTTATCCGTGGTCGCAGTACGTGGAACAATACAGATCCTTTGATTATGGTAGACGGAGTGGAACGTCCGCTGACCAGTGTGGATATCGGCTCTATCGAATCGGTATCGGTATTAAAAGACGCATCAGCAACCGCAGTTTATGGGGTACGAGGGGCGAATGGTGTAATCCTCATCACCACGAAACGGGGAAAAGAAGGCCGCGCATCTGTTCGCGGAACAGTAAACAATATTGTTAAAACCGTCTCACAGCTTCCGGGGAAAATGGATTCTTACGATGCGATGATGTTACGGAACCGTACTATTGAATATGAACTAGCCTTATCACCAAACAGCTGGATTTCGTATCAACCTCAAGATATCATTAACAAATATCGTTATCCCGCAAATATTGAAGAGGCGGAACGTTATGTCAATACCGACTGGGCAGACGAGCTATTCAAAGGTTACGCCTTATCACAAAACAGCAATTTGAATATTGCCGGAGGTACTGACTTCGTCAAATACTTTGCCAGTGCTGATTATCTCTACGAAGGCGATATGTTTCGCCAAAACGACAATAACCGCGGATATGATGCCGGATACGGATTTAACCGATTAAACGTGCGGTCAAATCTAGACTTCCAGCTAACGCCGACCACGAAATTTTCCACTAATCTATTCGGCTCCCGCGGCGTCAAGAAAAGTCCTTGGGGCGGAGGAAACTCTTATTCGTACTGGATTGCAGCCTATACCGTAGCACCGGATCTCATATACCCTCGTTATTCAGACGGCACATGGGGATTCTACCAACCCGATACACAGGCAGGTATTAATTCTGCACAAGTATTGTCTACATCTGGGATAGAATACATCACTACCAATAGGATTACCACCGATTTTTCTTTAGAGCAGGACTTATCCGTGTTTGTTAAAGGCTTGGGCGTACGTGGTACTATTTCTTTAGACAATACCTTTGTCGAAGCAGGTCGTGGTGTGAACGACTTATATAACGGCGTACAAACCAAATGGATCAACCCGGAAACTGGCTTACCCGTTTACGGTCAAGCGCTGGATGGAAGTAGATTTGATTTTGCAGAGGGCATCAATTGGGCCCAACAATCCGGATCGCTAAATAACTGGCAAAGTTACCGTCGCCTCTTCTACCAACTTCAGCTGAATTACAACACCCGTATAGCCGAAGATCATGATATAACGGCAATGGGATTGTTTAACCGTAACCAGTATGCGACCGGTAGCCAACAACCCTTTTTCCGGGAAGACTGGGTATTCCGTACAACTTATAATTATAAAGGTAAATACCTGTTGGAGTATAACGGATCATATACCGGTTCCGAAAAATTCTCACCGGAGTATCGCTTTGCTTTCTTCAATTCTGGAGGTATCGGCTGGCTATTATCGGAGGAAAATTTCTTAAAAGACGTCTCCTTTTTAGATATGTTAAAACTAAGAGCATCCTACGGAGACATCGGGGACGATAATGTCTACGGACGGTGGCTGTACCTCACCCAATGGGCTTACGGCGGCCAATCCAAGATGGGTGTGGTCGGTGAACAACCCGAATTAAGTAACTATACCTGGTTTAAAGAAAATGTACTGGGCAACCCCAACACCCACTGGGAAAAAGTTCGAAAAATCAATTATGGTGTAGATTTCGGCTTTTTTAACGGTTTGCTTAGCGGGCAAGTCAATGTCTTCCGCGATCGGCGTACCGATGTATTGATTCCCGGAGATAGCCGCGCCATCCCGGAATATTTTGGGGTGGCTGCACCCGCTGCTAACCTAGGTATTGTAACCAATAGAGGTTATGAAGTGGAATTCAAAGTTAACAAGCAACTGAACCTCGACTGGCGCATATGGGGTGACCTGAATTTTACACATTCCAAAGATAAAGTCATTGAAGGTGATAGCCCATCATTGCTTCCGGAATATCAGAAATTGGACAACAAACAGATCAGCCAAACCTATACGCACGTCGGTGCAGGCTATTATAATACCTGGGATGAGCTGTATGCCAGCACGATCCATGACAACAACGATGGGCAAAAAATACCGGGCAACTTACACATCCTAGATTACAACGGCGATGGTATTATTGATACCAAGGATAATATTCCTTTTGCCTATCCATCCGTGCCGCAAAACACCTATAACCTCACACTGGGCTTCGATTGGAGAAACTTCAGCCTCATGACGCAGTGGTATGGGGTCAATAACGTCACACGTCAGGTCGTCTTCGGAAGTTTTGACCGGCAGCGTAATTTGGCTTATCACGAAGGCACTTATTGGTCGCAAGACAACCTAAATGCCGATGTACCCATGCCAAGATGGCTATCTATGGCGAGCAGCTACAACAATGGAAACCGCTTTATGTACGATGGTTCATACGTCCGCTTGAAAACGGCCGAGATCGCCTATAATTTCGACCAGAATTCGAATTGGATCAAACGCATGGGCTTACAAAATTTACGTATCTTTTTAAACGGCCATAACTTACTGTTCTGGTCCGAGATGCCGGATGACCGGGAATCCAATTATGCCGGTACAGGCTGGGCCTCACAGGGAGCATACCCTACTGTTAAGCGTTTTAACCTAGGTGCTAACATTACTTTTTAATCGAGATGAGCATGAAAAAATACATTAAAATTATACTGTCTTGTGGCGTGCTTTCCGCCTCCTCCTCGCTGATGACGTCCTGCGAAAAGTACTTAGACAAAGAAGAACAGTCCATTCTCTCTGCGGAGGATGCATTTAAGAACTTCAATAACTTCCAAGGCTATACCGAAGAATTGTATCACTGTATCGTCAATTTCAGCAACAACTACTATACGAACTCCTTTAACTGGGGAGAAGATGAAATTACGTCTACTGCCGGAAATTATCACTTTGTACACAAAATCGACCAAGGAAATTTTTGGGGATGGCAATCTCAACATGATGGATGGGCATCGGGCTGGATGGAGCAACCCGATTTTACTACTGAAATGAACGATAACAGAACCAACAAAGATCTATGGAATGCCGCTTGGTATGGCCTTCGAAAGGTAAGCATCGGTTTAGAAAACATGGACTTAATGACTGAGGCGACGCAGGAAGAAAGAAATCTGATTAAAGGACAATTGCTTTTCTTCCGGGGATGGTTTCATCACCGGTTGATGGAATATTTTGGTGGACTACCTTACATTGATCATGTATTACCGAGCGATGAACCACTTACCTTGCCAAGATTATCCTATCACGAGTGTGCAGATTTAGCCGCAGCAGATTTCAAAGAAGCGGCAAATTTATTGCCCATCAATTGGGACGAAACCAATCCTGGAAAACGTACCTTAGGCAAGAACGGTCTACGCATCAACAAGATTATGGCATTGGCTTACCTAGGGAAAAATTACCTATGGGCAGGAAGCCCGCTGATGAACTACAGCGTTGCGGGTAGCCGTACCTATAACGCCGAGTACTGCCAAAAAGCTGCCGAAGCTTTTGGCGAAATGCTTTCTTTAATAGAAAATGGACAAGCTAATTACGCCCTAGTACCATTCGACAAATACTACCTTAATTTTTATACTATGAAAGAAAACTGGGCATTACCGGGTAGTACGGAAGCTATTTTTCGCGGGCCTTATAAAGCTGCAAATGACACACATTATGGCACGAGCAAACAATACATCCCAAGTTTGGTATCGGATGGCGATGCTTTGAAATTTTTACCAACAGCCAATTATGTCAACTATTACGGTATGAAAAATGGCTTACCTATTGATGATATGACCAAGGCTGACCCTGAGTCCGGATACGATCCGCAATATCCTTGGAAAGACCGTGACCCTCGTTTTTACAACGATATTCTTTTTGATGGCGTCAAAGTAGTGAACGGAACCATTACAGAGACCGACATGGACAAGGACCTGCGTCGTTATGCGCAACTTTATACCGACGGTACTTACCGGAATATACAGAATGGTAGCCAAACGGGATATGTATTACGTAAGTTTATTCCGTTGACAGCCAATAAATATGACCGTGATTACGACTGGGGAACTAATCTTCACATATACGTACCTTACATGCGTCTCGCAGATGTTTACCTGATGTATGCCGAAGCGGCATTGATGGGGTATAATAGCATATCGGGTAAAGCACCAAACTACAGTAAAACAGCCGTTGACGCGGTTAACATCATTCGCGAACGTGCCGGTGTTGACAACGTCAATAACAAGTTCTTGGGATCGACGGAAGCTTTTCTGGGTGAGTTGCGCCGCGAGCGTGCCGTAGAGCTGGCTTTTGAAGGCCATCGTTTCAACGATCTGAGAAGATGGTTACTGATAACGGAGCAGCCGTATACCATTAAAACGGCGGTAGAGTTTGACCGGGGTGGAGAAAACAACATCGATGATCCTTCACAAAACCGGATTCTTAACTTGCGGGAACGTGTGTTAGTGGAACGTAAGTTCAGCAATAAACATTACTGGTTACCTTTAAAAGTTGACGATGTCAATATGTATCCAGAATTTGGACAAAATCCCGGATGGTAATGTAATAATCCAATCATCGAATCTAAAGTGAAAATAATGAAGTATAAAAAACTAAATATAGCTTTGTGTCTGGGTATGATGGGGTTAGCAGCAAACAATTTAACGGCTGCGCCCTCCTCTACAGACCATTACCTATCTGCAAATATCAGCTTTCATGAATTTGATAGCCAATTGCAGCAGGACAGTATAGCGGCGGATAGCACCGAATTGGTACAAGTCGCCTTCCGCAAAGTCAAAAAGCAAGATCTGATGGGCGACGTACAAGCGGTCAATCTGGCGCAGATCATGGAAAAGAACTACACAACCTATAGTTTAGACAACCTCGATGCCTTTGTCTCGGGATTTAACGGAAATATTTGGGGAAATGGAGGTTACCTCGTGCTGGTTGATGGCTTTCCCCGCGACGCTGACAATGTGATGCCCACCGAAATTGATCAAATTTCCGTTATGAAGGATGTCAATGCGGTTGCATTATATGGAAGCCGTGCGGCCAAGGGCGTCATTTATATTACGACGAAACGCGGTAAAGCTGGAAAACAGAAAATTAATATACGTACAAACGCCGGGATCCACGCTCCGATCAGCTACCCCAAATATTTAGGGTCAGCCGAATACATGTCCTTATATAACGAAGCACGGCGAAACGATGGTTTACCTGACTTGTATTCCGAAGAAACCATTTATCGGTATGCGGCAGGTGAAAACCCATACCGATACCCGAACGTCGATTACTATGCATCCGACTATATCAAAAACAGCTATAACCGATACGACGCAACGGCCGAGATATCCGGTGGGAATGAACGCGCCCAGTACTACACCAATTTTGGCTTTTGGTCTGCCGGCTCGCTACTTAATTTTGGGGAGGCGGTAAACAATAACAGCTCCAACCGTTTTAATGTGCGCGGTAATATCGACATGAAACTCAATAGTCTCATTTCCCTGAATGTTGATGCGGCGGCTACGTTTTATACGACCAAAGGTGTTAATGCAGATTATTGGGGAGCGGCGGCGACCAGCCGTCCACACCGTTTTTCGCCACTAATTCCAATCGATATGATTGAAGAAAGTGATGAGAACTCGTGGGTATATGTCAATAACAGCAACTTCTTGGTCGATGGCAAATATCTGTTAGGCGGTAGCCAGCTGGATCAGACGAATGCCTTTGCTAACATCTATGCAGGGGGAAATAATCGCTATATGAACCGGCAATTCCAGTTTAATACCGGTTTGGATTTCGACTTGAAGAATGTATTAGAAGGATTGACTTTTAAAACGAATTTGGCCGTCGATTACCAATCGAACTATAGTCAGTCTTACAATAATCAATACGCCGTTTATCAGGCAACTTGGAATAACTACGACGGGAAAGACTTGATCAGCTACCTAACCAAATATGGAGATGATCAGCTATCAGGTGTACAAAACATCAGCGGCAGTGCTTACCGGCAGACGGTAGGTTGGAACGGGCAATTGAACTTTTTCAGAACGTATAATAATGCTCACCATGTGTCTGCTATCTTGGTAGCTAATGCATTCCAGATCGGTAACTCGGGTCAGTACCATAAACACAATAATGCCAACCTGGGGCTTCATCTTGGTTACCACTACCTGAATAAATATTATGCAGATTTTAGTGCTGCTATGCCACACTCGGCAAAGCTACCAAGTGGAAACCGTCAGGCGATATCCCCTACCCTTTCACTGGGTTGGCGTATCTCCGAAGAAGACTTTATGCGGCATTCTGCTTTTAACAACCTGAAGTTAACCGTATCGGGAGGGATCGTCAACACGGATCTGGATATCCAAGATTATTACCTATACCAAGGTTATTATACCTATAATAATGCCGCTTGGTATAGCTGGGCTGATGGAGAGCTGGTTCATACGTATGATCGATTTAGAGGCGAAAACTTAAACCTAGGTTACCCGCAGCGTCGTGAAGTATCTCTTGGTTTAGAAGGGGCATTATATAATAACCTAATTACCTTCAACGCCTCCTATTTCTACAATCAGATGAACGGTTTACTAGTACAGCCGAGTACTTTATACCCCATGTATTTCATGTCGTACTGGCCGAATTACTCCGATCTTCCCTTTGTTAACTTCAACAATGATGAACGTAGAGGTATCGATTTTGGCATTAATGTTAATAAAAATTTTGGAAAAACTTTCTTCTCCGTGGGCATGACGGGAATGTATTTTGACACCCAGGCGGCCAAAAGAGACGAACTCTTCGAATATGATTATCAAAACCGCGCAGGTAAACCGCTAGATGCACTGTGGGGTTTGCAAAGCGATGGTTTCTATCGAGATCAAAACGACATTGACAACTCGGCGTTAAGTACATTTGGAGAAGTGAAACCCGGAGATATAAAATACATAGACCAAAATGGCGACGGTACGATAGATAACCGCGACGAGGTCTATCTCGGCAAAGCGGGTTGGTCTGGCAGCCCCTTCTCACTCGGTCTCAATTTAACCGCCAAATGGAAAAACATTACTTTATTTGCAGTGGCCACCGGAAGATATGGCGCCTATGCCATGAAAAACAGCAGCTATTTTTGGATGGATGGCGAGGATAAATATTCTGCTATCGTTCGTGACCGTTGGACGGAAGAAACCAAAGAAACGGCAACGTATCCTAGATTGACGACTGGCAACAGCGATAACAATTTTCGAAGTTCCGATTTCTGGATGTATAAAACAAACCGGTTTGATTTAGCTAAAGTACAGCTATCCTACGATTTCCCTAAAAACTTCTTGGGCAACGGTATTGTCCGCGAGCTTGGTGCTTATGTCAACGGATTCAATTTATTGACTTTTGCAAAAGAAAAAGAAATCATGCAGCTGAACATTGGCGGTGCTCCACGGACACGGTTTTTCAATTTTGGTGTGAAAGCCTTATTCTAATTATTGGCTATTAAATGAATAGAGAAATGAAAAAATTATTGACGATTGGCATGGCCGCTAGCCTCTTCTTTACTTCTTGTGAAGATATGTTTGAGCCTGCCATTGAAAACATATTATCTATAGAGGAGACCTATAACAGGCCCCTATACGCACAAGGTCTATTATTGAATGCTTATACCCGTGTCCCCACAAACAGCTTTAACGATGTGGCGACAGATGACGCCGTAACGAATGACCGGGCAAGTAATTACCAAAAAATTGCGACCGGTCAATGGACGGCGATGAACAACCCGACGGAACAATGGCGTAATAGTAAATCCGCAATACAGTATATCAATAACTTTTTGTCTATCGTAGACGAAGTTGCTTGGGCAAAAGATGAAAACATTGCTACACTATTTAACGATCGACAGAAAGGCGAAGCCTACGGCCTACGGGCACTATTTATGTTTCACTTGCTGCAGGCACATGCTGGGAAGAGTGCTTCCGGAGAAGTACTAGGGGTTCCGATTGTACTGACGCACGAAACACTTGATTCTGAACACAATCACCCTCGAAATACGTTCGAGGAATGCATGCAGCAGATATATAATGATCTCGCCAAGGCTGAAGAGCTATTGCCCCTAGACTTTGAGGATATCAGCAACAGCAGTCAAATACCTGCTAAATATCAAAGTCTAGGTCTAAATCATGAAGATTATAATCGCGTATTTGGCGTTGATTTTCGCCTACGCCTTTCTAAGCGGATTGCCCAAGCGATTAAAGTAAAAGCAGCCCTTTTGGCAGCTAGCCCTGCTTTCGCAGCGGGAAATACGACCACTTGGGAAGATGTTGCTCATTATGCCGCCACCGTTATTGAGCAAAAGGGCGGTGTGGCAGGGATAGACCCAAATGGGGGGGTGTTCTATCAGGCAGCCAGTGTCAACGCCATGACAGGGGGTGCTAATACGGCCGAAATCCTGTGGCGTACCGATAGGGGAAGTACGGTAACGTCCGACTTGGAAGCAGAACACTTCCCGCCTACCTTGTTCGGTCGCGGCCGTATCAACCCAACACAGAATCTGGTTGATGCCTTTCCGATGGCCAACGGCTATCCAATTACGGACGAAGCAAATAGTGGCTATAACGTCAATGCGCCGTATGACGGCCGTGATCCGCGTCTTAAAAACTACATACAGGTCAATGGCACAACGGCCGGTGTCAACAACACGGCCATCAACACCGCAGCTAACAGTCCGACCAATGACGGTCTGAATAAAGTGGAAACATCGACCAGAACGGGTTATTACCTGCGCAAATTACTTCGCCAGGAAGTAAACTTAAACCCCTCTTCTGTATCCGGTCAATATCATGTGACGCCTCGTTTGCGCATGACGGAGATCTACCTCGCGTATGCCGAAGCGGCCAATGAAGCTTGGGGTCCGACGGGTACCGGCGGGCATGCGTTTTCGGCCTACGATATTATCAAGGCCATCCGTACCCGTGCGGGTGTTGGGACATCCAACAACGATGCTTACCTCGAGCAAATCAAGAATGACAAAGACCAAATGCGGGAACTCATCCGGAACGAAAGACGGCTAGAGCTATGTTTTGAAGGCTTTCGCTTTTGGGATCTGCGTCGTTGGAATGCCGATTTGACGGAAACGGCTAAAGGTGTAAATATTCAGAACAACCAATACACCGAAATCAATGTAGAAAACCGGGTGTTTAGTGATCACATGCATTATGGACCGATTCCGTATAGTGAGATTTTGAAATACAATAATCTGGTACAAAATAACGGCTGGTAATTTTTTAAAAGACTACACATCATAACAAAAATAAAGATGAAAAAGACACATATATTATCCGCTTTTCTTTTCTTGGCTTTTGCATCCTGTAAAAACCAGGATTGGGAATTCCCGGACTACGAATATCAAAGCGTTTACTTCGCGTATCAATATCCTGTACGTACCGTCACCTTAGGCGAAGATATATTTGATACTTCGCTGGATAATGAACATAAAGTACGAGTGATGGCGACAACCGGAGGGGTTTATAACAATCTTCAGGATATTACGATCAATTTTGAAGTAGATGAATCCATGACCGAGAATATCACCTTCCTTTCTGGCGGCGCCGACGTTATTCCTCTGCCTAAAAGCTATTATACGCTGGCATCCAACCAAATGGTCATCCCCAAAGGAAGCTTGACTGGCGGTGTTGAAGTGCAGCTAACAGATGCATTCTTTAACGATCCAAAAGCACTGACGACGAACTACGTGTTACCTATCCGCATGACCAATCTGGTCAACGCTGACACTATATTATCGGGGGTACCGGGTGTAGGAAGCCAACTACGGAAAGCAGTAGCTGACGATTGGGACATTGCCCCGAAAGATTACATCTTCTATGCGATCAAATACATCAATACCTGGCATGGCAACTACCTGCGTCGAGGCCAAGATATCGTTGTAGGGAAAAACGGGAACAGCAGCCTGAGTGAAACCATTATCCGACATCAATCGAATGTAGAAAAAGACGAGGTAAAAAGCTTACTGACTGAGAGTCTTAAAAACACGATCCTACCACTGACATTCAAAGATGTAGATGGTACTAATATCAACTTCAACCTGATTTTGGCTTTTGACAACGAAAACAAATGTACTATTAGTTCCGGCACAACAGGCGTCACCGCAACAGGAAATGGTTCCTTTATAAAGAAAGGAGATAAAAACTCTTGGGGGAATACCGATCGGGACGTACTTTATCTAGACTATCAAATCGACATGGCACAGATGCATATTACAACAAAGGATACACTTGTCATGCGAGACCGTGGCGTGAAAATGGAAACGTTTGAGGTCGTATTGAAACCATAGATTTAGCATGTTATACTTATTAATCGATTAGAAAAAATTATTTATATATGAAACATGTATATAAAAAAATAGGATATAGTTCCATGATCGCTATCCTATTGAGCTCATGTGCCAAACCCGATTTTTCAACATATTTTGTTGAAAAACCGGAGAGCGTCCTTGTACAGGAAGATATAGACTCTTATGCACCGCTGATTTCCTATCTGGACAAAGATGCCAACCCCGATTTTAAGTTCGGAGTCGCGATGAACATGGACGACTACCTCAATAAGGGCGTCATGTATCGCCTGGCTAACCGAAATTTTGAAGAGATCGTTATGGGGTATGAGATGAAACACGGCTCCATTGTTCAGGCAGACGGGACTTTGAACTTAGCTAAGGTAGAGGAGCTAATTGCCGTAGCCAAAGAAAATAACATGGGCCTATATGGTCATACCCTATGTTGGCATTCTGGTCAGAACGCCAACTATCTTAATAGCTTGATTGCTCCCATTACCATACCGGGTACCGGTGGGCCTACCTGGGATATTGTTGCCGGCGCTGATTTTGAATCAGACGACATGTCTAATTATGAATATTCGACAAATGCTGTTGTTTCCTTTACGGCAGATGGAGAGGGAGCTAATGGCGAAGGAAGAGCATTGAAATTAGTAAACGAAAGTGTCCGCACAAACGATTGGGACGTTCAATTTTTTATTAAATTCTCACCTGCCGTAGTAGAGGGAGAAAAATATATGCTTACGTTCGATATCAAATCAGATGATCCCGCCACTTTTGGCACACAAGCACACACCGTGCCATATTCGTACAAACATTGGGATTTCTTCGGAAGCGTTTCCTCTACCACTTCTTGGACGACATTTAGTAAGGAAGTTACCATTACACCAGATCTAGCTACATCTGGTGCTATTGCTTTCAATCTAGGTAAAGAAGCTACAGCCTTCTATTTTGATAATATTTCTTTAACCAAATATAATGAGGAAGGCAGCGGCGGTGGAGTTAGTGAGGCGGGATATGCTTTAGAAATTAATAATCCATCTATAGTCAATGCTTGGGAAGCGCAAACCGTTTACGATCTAGTAGCTGAGAACAACGAAGGCCTAATTGAGCCGAATACAGAATATATTCTTAAAATTGTAGCAAAAGGCAGCAAAAGTGGTAATATCAGCATCGATTTACAAAGTACATCGGATTATCAAGGGAATGGATTTGGTGCTATTGCCTTATCCACAGAATATCAAGAATATGAACTTCGCGTCACGACCACTGCGGTACGCAATAGATTTATCATTAACCATGGTCAATATGATGGCACGGCATTTATCGATGACGTGAGCTTAACCAAAGCCGGAAGCAGCACCAATCTGATTAACAATAGTGATTTCGAGACCGGCATCAGCGGTTGGTTTGGCTGGGGGAATAGTTCTACCCGCCAACAATCAGCAGAGGGACAGGGGTATGGCGGTCCGGGCGGCGGTGTCATAGAAAAAACACCTGAAGAAAAAGAACAGATCATCTCTCAAGCACTGGAAACTTTTATTGCAGGTATGATGGAGGTATCCAAAGATTACATCAAAGCTTGGGACGTTGTAAACGAACCTATGTCGGACTGGCCTGATCAATATGCTTTAAAAACTGGCGTAGGCAAAGCCGAGATGGCAGAAGATGAGTTCTATTGGCAAGACTATCTGGGTAAAGATTACGCCGTCAAAGCGATACAATATGCACGACAGTATGGAAACTCGGATGATAAGCTTTTTATTAATGATTATGGACTCGAAGGTGGTGGGGATAAATGTGAAGGACTAATCGCTTATGTGGATTATGTGGAAAGCAAAGGCGTCACAGTAGACGGTATCGGTACGCAGATGCATATTGATATCAACACAAGCAAAGATAACATTATCAATATGTACGAGCTACTTGCTGCTACAGGAAAACTAATCAAGGTGTCGGAGCTCGATATTGGACTCGGTGGTAACACCCAAACACCAAACGCGACAGCCGAACAATATGCGGCACAGGCGGAAATGTACAAATTTGTGATCGAGAAATATTTCGAAATTATTCCAAAAGCACAACAGTACGGTATAACCATTTGGGGTCCGTTGGATAGTCCTAACTCGGAATACTCCTTCTGGAGAAAAGGTGAGCCTATAGGATTATGGACGGAAACTTTTGTACGTAAACCTGCTTATCAAGCTGTTGCGGAAGCACTAGAGAAACAGAAATAGGCGTAAGAGCTCTATTTAGCAATACTTAATGTTAGGGGGCAGGTTTCATTAACCTTCCCCCTTCTTATTCGAATATATCTTTTAAAAGGTTACAAAAAAGAATATATTTACGCATGCTATATAATTATAATCTACAGTAAAATGAAAAAAACACACATTTCAACCCTATTCCTCTTACTTTGTTTCTGGGTACAAACCTATGCCCAAGACCAAAATGTCTACATCTTCTTATGTTTCGGCCAATCCAACATGGAAGGTACCGGAAAAATCGAAGCTCAGGATACCATATCGGATATCCGGCTACTACATTTACAAGCTGTCGATTGCCCAGACCTTAAACGACAGAAAGGGCATTGGTACAGGGCTAAATCTCCCCTTTGCCACTGCAATACGGGTGTCAGTCCTGCTGAACAGTTTGGGAAAACCCTCATACAAAACTTGCCGGATAGTATTACCGTCGCGTTAATCCATGTGGCCGTGGGCGGCTGCCACATTCAGCTATTCGACCAAGATAGCACCGCTGCCTACGTGGAAAGAGCGCCAGGCTGGATGAAAAGCAAACTCGCTTTGTACGACAACAATCCTTACAAAAGACTGGTCGAAATGGCGAAAATAGGACAGCAGAAAGGTGTCATCAAGGGAATTTTGCTACATCAAGGAGAAAGCAATACCGGCGACCAAGACTGGCCTAATAAGGTCAACAAGGTTTACACCAATCTATTAAAAGATCTAAACCTCGCAGCCAACGAAACACCTCTTCTTGCAGGCGAAATGTTATCTGCACAGCAAAATGGAAAATGCGCCAGTATGAATGAGATTATTAATACCTTACCGCAAACCATTCCAAACGCGCATATCGTCTCTTCGAAATATTGTGAAGGTGCTCCCGACGACATACACTTCAGTTCGGCCGGATATCGCAAATTAGGAAGCCATTACGCTGATGTATGGTTGGATTACCATTACAATGGAAAATAACAACGATTCCGGAGACATTGTGGTTGTTTGACCAGACACAAAGGTGGCCTAGGTGTGCTAACTTCAAGAAAAAAGAAGACAACCGGGTACCTTTCGACGGACGGAAGTACAATGACGGCGGACGTCGACACCATAACGGCAGACGGAAGTGTCAGGACTGCGGACGGCGATGAAAGCTCGTCGGACCACGGGATACTATCCCCGTCCGTCCACGAGACGTCGTAGGGCGCCGACACGACGTCGAGGGACTGGGACGTGACGTCGACGGACGGGGACAACGTGTCGCCGTACGCCGAAACAATGTCGGCATACGGAAGTATGACATCGTAGGAGTACGAGAACGCATTGCCGGGCGGGGACAAGACCTCGTGGTACGGGGATACACTTCCCCCGTATGGGGATAACATACCGTCGGGGTACGAAAGCTTGTCGAAGGGTGCCGGGAGCTTGCCGGCGGACGACGACGCCTCCCCGGCAGACGGGGAAGACGCATCGTAGCCCGACGACATGAGCTTGCCGGGCGCCGTCATCGCGTCGTAGGGCGCCGTCATCACATCGCCGTACGGGAAAATGACAGAAAAGCGTGCCTTTCGGACGCTTTCCTACCATTTCTAGTGCCCCTTATTTAAGGTTTAAAGATAAACGGCGCCCCGCGGACATGGGGCAACCGTTTCAGCAACAAAACTAAACCTATTCTACTTTAATATCATTTGCAGAAGTCGCATATAACCCGATCATAGCGCCCGTAAATCCACCGGCTACATCGGTCGATAAGATATCGCCTGATACCGTGCCACCTAAGTTTTCAAAATCACCGCCATCTACTGCGTAGGTAAATTGATAATCATCTCCCCTGGCTTCTACTTTCAGCGAAATTTTTCCCGCTTCCGATAATTTCTTCCGCGCAATAAGAGATGATTCGCCTTTTTCCGTGCGTTCTAAAACGAGATAATAATCTGCTCCTGATTTTGTCACGCCAAACACATAATTAAACGCCTCGCTTTGTACACACGCTAATCCCGCCAAATCTCCTTCTGTTTCGGGCTTATAATGCATATCGACCGATGCGGAAAAAGCTGCATGTTGCTGGCGATAAAACAGGGTAGAGATCGGCTGTTGCGCCTTAATATTCACATCAAACGGTTTGATGACCAATCCATGCGTTCCCTCTTCAACAAATTTCTCACGTGGACCGCGCAAGGATATCCAACGATCATCCAAACCATTCCCCTCGAATTTATCTACAAACGTAAAATTGCCGTTCGGGAAAAACGCGCCACTGTTCATCTTGTTTTCTGTACCTGGGGGCATCGCTATAAAAGGTTTAAGTGGCTCCATTCCGCCCTCGAATATCGGCCATTCGCCAGACCAATCAACGGGTAAAATAAACGTCTCGCGCCCGGTATTCACCCGATTCTTTTCATTCGGACGAATCGCAAGGAATACCCCATACCAATCGCCGGACGGTGTTTCCACCAGATCCGCATGACCAGCCCATTCCACCGGACTAGGTCGACTCTTATCCAAATGTCGCTGCGACAGAATAGGGTTCGTTGCAGCTGGCTTATAAGGCCCCCGCGGGCTGTCACTGACGAAAACCACCTCGCTATGGTTGGCGCCGGTTCCGCCTTCGGCACAAATCAAATAATATTTACCGTACCGCTTATAGATATGGGGCGCCTCAATCCAGATCGGCTTTTTCGTAATATCCACACCACCATCAACAATAATTTTGTCGGTTCCGGCAATAACCTGATCCTTCTCTACATCGTAATCCCACACTTTAATCACGCGATGTCCCTCATATAGCTCCTTTCCCTCATCTGGCGCATCATTGTGGATCACGTAAGCTTTGCCATCGTCGTCAAAGAATAGCGCTGGATCGATTCCTCCAAAATTGAGTTGAATAGGATCCGACCAATTGCCCTGCAATGGATCTTTGGTCTTGACCACCATATTGCCAATTCCAGAGGCAATCTGCGTCGTAATCATGTAAAACGTATCGTTGTGCGGATTATAAAGGATATCCGGCGCATAGATCCCGGCACTGATACCGGCCGTTCCGACCTTTAGCTGCGATTCTCTATCCAATACATGACCAATCTGCTTCCAGTTCACCAGATCCTTAGAATGGAAGATAGGCACGCCCGGAAACATGACGAAGGAGGATACTACCAGATAATAGTCATCTCCCTTGCGGGTAATGCTGGGATCAGGATAACATCCCTGTAAGATCGGGCTGTAAAAATGCCCTTCGGGTAAAGGGTTTTCCGCATATATCTTATCGTTGCCCACATATTCGAAGTGCTGAAAAACCGGCTCATTACTAGCCGCGATGTTGGTTTTTTCGTCACCGTTATCTTGGACATGCTGGCACGCAGATAACGTTGCCAACGCAAGCAAGCACGACCACATTCTTGTCACTCTATATCTACTCTTTCTCACTTTGGTTTGCATCATATTTTTAATTTTTGTTTCTTCGATTACTTCGTTCATTAAAAGATAACAATTCCACCATTTGGCTGAATCGTGACTGCTACTTTGCCTGTTTTATCGATCTGGGCATTCGAGTGAAAGGTCGTGCCATCCACTTTATCGGAAATCAATGTCACTTGTTTATTCCCTAGCATGGATACATCCAACGTTAATTTTAAGGCCTTATCCTCTGCATTTACACCGGCCACATACCATGTCTCGCCATGTCTGCGGGCAATGACCACATATTTGCCGGGATAACCCGCTATAAACCTCGTGTCGTCCCAAGTGGTTGGTACGTTTTTCATAAAGTCGATCTCGAAAGCCGGCACATCGGTTAAGTTATTCGGCGTTAACGCGAACGGTTGAACGGGATTTTGAAACAGAACGGCCGTAGCTAGCTGGAAAGCATCCGTAGTTAAACGCTTATTTCTATCCTTATTTTCCTTCGTGAGGTATTTATTCAGCAAAACACCACCGAACTCCATACTGCCTACCGTATTGCGCATAAAAGGATGCAACGTCGCGTAAAACGCTTCATTATCCCGCGCATGTTGCGAGAAAATCAGCATTTCTGACGCCAATACCGCTTCACTTCCAACGTAATTGGGATACATCCGTTCCCAGCCTCTCGGCAGTGTTGCCCCATGGAAAAAGACCATCAGTCCATAATCGTTGGCATCGGAAAGAATATCTTCATACAACCGCATAGTCTCCTGCTTATCACCGCCCAAAAAGTCAACTTTCATCCCTTTTACCCCGATCGATTGCAACCATTTCATCTCTTTCTTACGTACGATCGACGTATTCATTTTATTCCGAGGGCCTTGCGGAGCATCGTTAAACGCGCCATTCGAATTGTACCACAACAACACGTCTACATTTTTTGAACGAGCATAATCGACTAAGTCTTTCATCCGGTCATACCCAATTTGCTCATCCCAAAAGGCATCTACCAAGATGAATTCATATCCCAACTCGGACGCGAGATCGATATACGTTACCTGATCTTTCCAATTCATACTTTGATCTTGCCACACAATCCAGCTCCACGTCGATTTACCAAACGTATAATCCTTAGACGCTTCATATAATGGCTCTACCACATCAAATGGTATCGTCGTTTCGATAATCGGTTGTAAATCGCCACCCACTGTAATTGTCCGCCACGGCGTAACGCCAGGTAGACTTAACGCTGCTCCGGTACTCCCGAACCCATTATTCTGCGCCATTTGCGGATAAGCAACATGGAAAACACCATCTTCTGATATTTCGCTGAGGTGGGAAGCACAGTACAAGCTACTGACACCGGTTTCGGAAAGCAGCGCCCAGCCGTCTTCACCTATCTTAAATAAGGCAGGGAAAACGAAACCGTATTCACTTTTAGCTTTCGCGATAGGAGCATCTACCCTATAACCACTTTCATAACTGGGTGCTGTCCGTGCAAATGCGGTCATCGGTGTCATCATGTTCGACAAAAATGATGTCGTCTGGGCCGGAAACCGGTAACCTGTAATCTCCTCCTCTACCACAACACTCCGGCGTTCTCCCCAAATCGGGAGTTCATACCGAAAGGCGATGTCATTGTCGCTTACCTGAAACACCACCGACATCCTTTTTTTGTCGGCATTCTCCACGGTTAACGTCAAGACATTTGCGTGATACGCTACATGTGAAGTCTTGATTCGATCTTGCTGATATTCTTTTTCAATTTTACCTGTATTTACAGCAACGATATGCAAATTGTCCGTAAAATCACCTTCGTTTGTTTTCAGTCCTAACGGCGATTTTTCAAGAATGATTTTCCCTTTATACCCCACTGTGTAAACAAGACGTCCGTCATCAATGAAACAGGAAATCGAAAGGTTTTTATCCGGGCTATCCATCGGCACTTCCTGTGCGAACAATCGTCCTACAAAGACTATCATTAAAGAACAAAAGAAAAAACGCGTAAAAGACATATTTATTTTAATAATTTAATGGAAATAATTGATTTCGCTCCTACATTAATCACAACAGATTTTTTATCTGCTGATAAAGCAACATGCTTGTCTACCATCGTAGTTTCCGCCGTACTCTCGATCGCTTCTACCCGAGATACGTCAACTGGTAAAGCGAATTGTAAGCCACCCAAATGCGTCTCCGCGCTGTTCTGTAACACGAGCGTAAAGTCATGCTCACCCTCATAAGCTGTTAACAAAAAGTCGTTGTTTCCGGCAATTCTATCTATACCGATGCGTTGGCGCCCGGTAGCATATTGCGCGTAGTGTGCCGTAATTGTCGATCTCGGCAACAACTGCCCAACGGTCGTTCCCTGATCTCCATCACCAAGCATGCTGTAATAACGTTTCAAGTACCAATAGATGTAAGCATTGAAGTTAGCATCCATGCAGCCGTAAATCTCCTCGCCCACCATCAACGCTTGATCCCACGACCAATCGTTCGAGCTATTGGTATTGTGCAGATGCTCGGTCATCCAGATTTCTTTACCATGTTGTCGAGCCAAAGGGTAATCACCGAGCCCGCCGCCATATAAATGCGTTCCAACAATGTCTAGATGTTGAACGGCAACAGCATCGTTTAAAACCGGATCGGTAAATTCCTTTTTAAAATTAACCGCTTCCGCTGCGATCACTTTAACCTTTATCCCTTGGGCATAATCTTTCATAAAAGCCAAGATCTGTTCGGGCGTCCATACACAAGCATCGTACTCGGGATCCCAATCCGGTTCGTTTTGAATAGATACAGCTTCAATGGTAACGCCATTATCAGCCATATAGTCAACAAAAGCGTTTAAATGATCTACATAGTCTTGGTAAAACTCCGGCAACAAATATCCGCCGTTTCCGCCAGCCTGCTGCTTACTGCTCTTCATATGAGCCGGCGGAGTCCAAGGGGAGCCGAAAATACGTGCGCCTAAAGACTGGGCTTTTTTAGCTATCGCCAAGTCTCTATCCCATTGTGCTGGGTCAGCATATATCATCATGCGCAGCATCTTAAAGCCTAACCCACCCTCGCCGTACAAAACGGTGATATCCTCTTCTGTCAACTGATTACCCCCTAACCATATCGCGGGGTTTAACATCCCACCAAAACCAGTGATATGTTGGTATTTCAAAGCCGGATTCACTACTAATGTAACAGGAGGTTTGGACGATTGAACAACGGTGATTTGCTGCTCAGCACCAGTCGTCCGATCTCTTATCGTAAGCTCCTGGGTGCGTTCTTCTCCCGTCGTGTTCTCTGCATAAGTAAATTGGATGCGGGTAGTACTAGCGTGGGTTAAACTTCCCCCCTGACGAAAAGTAAAATCCGACAAAAATCCGTCTGCAGTTTCCAATTCCCATTCAGTGAATGCCCAACGAACAGCGAACTCAGCCTTCCCGGCACTGTGCGTCAAAACAATCTCATCTTCCGATACCTCGACAGATGGAGCCATAGTTCCTTCTTCTTTCTTACACCCTAAAAAAAGCAAAGGCAGTAAGAAAATCATAAAAATAGATCTATTCATTTTAGGTTTATACGTAGATTAATTATGATGCTTCATATCCAGTTTAATTTTCTTCAATTCTTCCAATTCGTGAACCGGTCGCTCCAATTCATATGGAATCGGCATTTTCGAGAATGTTTGGAAATACAATAAACAAGCGTCTTTCCACCAAACCGCATCTTTCGCTTGAATTTTCAGCTTAGCCTGTACCTCATTAAATCGCTGCGTGTCTAGATAAGGTTCCAATTTATCCCAGGCTTTTTGAAATTCCCGTACCTCCTGCACACCTCGGTCATAGTGAAAACAAAGTTCCGCCCATAGCGTACGTCCGCTTTTCATGCTATGCGTCCACGGCACGTGATGAAACCATAGCAACAGGTTTTCCGGACAGCTGGCAATATTTCCATATATGCTATCCAAAGGCCGATAATACTGAGACACCGCATTACTCCCCGCAGTGGTACGATCAAAACCTAAACCGATCGTATCCGCATTATGGTAATACCAAGGCATCCAGTCGGGTCTACCACCTTTTCGGTCGCCCCAAGGTTCCGGACCATAATGGTGATCGAAGGCGAAAATATGATGTAAGCCCAAGGGCATCATATAGTCCACAACCGCTTCACGGGAGTCCATCATGATCCGACGCACCTGCGTAACGAAATCAGCCTCATTTGTGAAGGTTTGCCGAATCCATTCGTTGGCGATATCTTCGGATAATAACTGATGGTTCCACGCCAAACGTCCAAACGCATACCAGTTTGCCTGCGCAAAATGATGTCCTGTCCAATTCGTGTCCTCACCGATATTAGCCACGGCCGAAACCGCTGTTTTTCCACCACTAAAAAGACTTCCATCCGTTATGCGTGCCACGGTACTCCCTTTTCCTTCGCTATACGTATCCGCATCCAACGTTTCCTTAAACAAGGGTGCTAGATAAGCTAAGTGATTCGAAAAGCCCAGATATTCTTGCGTGATCTGAAATTCAATCATTTGTGCCGTATTCTTCATCGCGCCAAAGAGCGGTGTAAACGGCTCTCTCGGTTGGAAATCCACCGGTCCGTTTTTGATCTGAATAATGACGTTATCCCGAAACTCGCCGTCTAACGGCACAAACTCCTGATAGGCCTGCTTGGCACGGTCCTCTTCCGTAGGACTGTAAACAAACGCACGCCACATCACCAAACCACCATAGGGTTTTAAAGCATCCGCCAGCATGTTCGCACCATCGGCATGGGTACGTCCGTAATCCTGTGGCCCTGGTTGGCCTTCTGAATTCGCTTTAACCAAAAACCCTCCAAAATCGGGGATTTGCTGATAGATTTCTTTGACTTTCGTTTTCCACCACTCTTGCACCTCTTTGCGCAAGGGATCCGAATCTGGCAGACCATCCAACACTTTCGGCGAAGAAAAATTGGCCGATAAATATACCCGAATACCATATTTCCGGAAGATATCGGCCAACGCCTTCACCTTGCGTATATAATCACTGGTCAGTATTTGTGGTGATGCATTCACGTTGTTCAGTACCGTCGCGTTGATACCTATAGAAGCATTCGCCCGCGCATACTGTTCGTATCTGGGCGACAGCTTATTGGGGAGTTCATCCCATCTCCAGAGCGAATAACCTGCATAACCCCGTTCTACCGTTCGATCTAAATTATCCCAATGGTTCAATATACGAACGTCATAATCCGGAATCTCTTCGATATGCAAATGCCGCATATCTGCTTTGGTTTCCTGAAGCCGCAGCAAATGATACGCGCCATACAATAGACCGATAGGCTCAGCGGCGGTCAAATAAACTGTAGAGGCGTCACCTTTAATCTGATAACCTTCTTTTAACCTTCCTTCCCTTTTATCCAGCCTCATCTCGACCGATGGCCCGCTCCAATATGTATCCAGCTCCTGCTTCGCCAGGAGGGCGGTTTCATGCTTAATCGCCAAACGAATGTCCCGTTGCTTTTTAATTTGCGCATCCACCGGTTTGTAACGCAACCACAATTGGCTCCCATCTTCCGCAAACCCGAAAAATGGCAGTAGAAAGATAAAATAGAAGAAAAACTTTTTGATAGGCAACATCATCATTTGTTTATTTTACTGTCCAGCTATCGTCTTGATAGCACCATTTTCATCATATTCCAATTCGACCATCTTCATGCTTCGCAACCAAGTCTTCCCGCCCGATGGTACCGCGTCATGATAAAATAGGTACCACTTATTCTTAAATTCCAGAATGCTATGGTGTGTCGTCCAGCCTACGACGGGCGTCATGATCACCCCTTGGTAGGTAAACGGCCCATAGGGATTATCGCCAATAGCATAACACAACAAGTGGGTGTCACCGGTAGAGTATGAAAAGTAATATTTTCCTCCGTATTTATGTACCCAAGATGCTTCAAAAAACCGACGTTCGGTATCACCTTGTTTCAGGGGATTTCCCTCTTCATCGAGTAAAAGCACGTCACGAGGTGCTTCTGCAAACTCCAACATATTATCCTGTAGCTTTACTATTTTCGGACAAAGTGCCGGTTCGTGAAAATGCGGTAATTCGCAAGGTGGCACGAGTTTATTGTTTCTGTAAAACTGCAATTGCCCTCCCCAAATGCCGCCGAAATACATATAATACACCCCGTTATCTTCGAACACGCATGGATCAATACTATAACTGCCCTTTATCGGGTTTTCTTCCGGAACAAAAGGTCCTTCCGGCCGATCGCTAATAGCCACTCCGATACGAAAAATATCGTTCTGGTCTTTTAGGGGGAAGTACATATAATACTTGCCATCCTTATGAGCCACATCGGAATCCCAAAGCTGTCGGCCTGCCCAAGGAATATCCTCGGTAGTAAGTACAACTCCATGATCGACCACCTCCGCGTCGGGGTCGTCCATCGAAAAAACGTGATAATCCCGCATATTGAAATGGTCTCCATTATCGTTTTCAGGCACACCACTTTCCCAATCGTGTGACGGATATATATAAATTTTATCTTCAAATACATGTGCAGACGGATCCGCCATGTAGCCGTTCGGAAATAAATATCTAGAAGTTTTCATATTAAAAAGATAACGTGCATTATTTTTTTGCCAATTCGATAATATCAGCAACAAAAGGTTTGGGTTCGTAATTACGATCAAACAACAAAGGATAATCCGTACGTCCCTCGATCGGCCAGTCATTTTTCCAAGAGTCTCCGTCACCTACACCCCATAGTGTTACCCGGCTAATCTTATCTTGGTGCTTGAGGTATAAAGCAAAGAAATCAAGATAACGTTGCCCCAGCTCATCCATCTTACCTTCCGGCAAGCCGTCCTGATAAGGATCTAGGGTTTCCTTATACGCAGTCGTATCAGTCAATTCTGCTCCGACGTGGCGCCTAGCGTGTGGCAGAACCGAAATATCCATCTCCGTCACCATGACTTTTACACCCAAAGCAGCAAAATCGATTATAGACTGTTCTGTTTCCTCCAAGGAAGCATGGGCTAGTCCATGATGCTCTTGCATACCTATACCATCGATTTTTATACCTGCATCGATCATTTTACGAACCATGTCCACAATGCCTTTGCGCTTAGCAGGAATGGCCGTAGAATAATCGTTATAGTACAATTCAACCTCCGGATCAGCCTCTCGTGCAAATTGAAAAGCTAAAGGAATAAATTCCTCTCCGATAATCTCGTAAAATTTACTTTGACGATATTCCCCGTTATCGAGGATCGCTTCGTTAACCACATCCCAACCATGAATACGTCCTTTGTAGCGGGAAACGATCGTATGAATGTGGTTTCGCATGCGTTCAATCAACACCTCACGCGAGACATCTTTCCCCGCTTTGTCCGTAAAAAACCATCGTGGCGCCTGCGAATGCCATATTAACGTGTGTCCGACAAGATGCATATCATGCTTTTCACCGTATGCGACAAATTGGTCGGCATCTTCAAAATAGAACTCCCCTTCTCGCGGCTGCATAAACATGCTCTTCATACAATTTTCGGCTACAATCGAATTAAATTGTTGCTCAATGACTTGTCCAGCGGCAGGGTTACGTTCCCAAACCTGATCCAGGTTTAAAGCCGTACCGATGTAAAATCGATCGGCATACGCTTCCTTAAACGTTGCTGTATTCTTCGTCTCGATTACTTGAGAATTCGTTGATGCACAGCCAATACTCCACGTAGCTATTCCAGCTAAAATTACCGTCTTTATTATATTCATGTTCCTATTGATATTTTCGTTTTTAATTTTTGTGTCTATTTTCAATTTCATGATTGATCTTATTGATAAGATCATCCTCTAGTTTATACCGCGAAATAATAAACATGGCGACAATCAGTAAGATAGCCGGGATAATAGCGACAAGCCATAGAATCCCCTGTTCAGCGAAAGCAGATTGAGACAATGTATTATCCTTATCGAAACCGACGTAAGCGAGCACCAAACCGGGCACCACACCTCCCAACGCCATTCCTGCCTTATAAAAAATTCCGGTTAATGCATTGACGATACCCGAAATCCGCTTTCCAGTCGCGTGCTCACCATACGATATAACCTCCGGCACCAAGGCCCACATATAGCCGGTAGCGACGATAATACCGGTTGATTTTACAAATTGCGCTGTTAACACCAGCCATATCTGTGTTTTCAATGCAGGAATTACAGAGATAACGTACAGCATGATCATGCCTACGACAGCAATCGTCAGGAATACATAAAACATCTGCTTTTTTCCAATTGCCCGTTTGATAGCCGGTACTAAAGGCATAAAAATAAATGCGGGGATTGAGCCGAGCGCCATAAAGTAGGGCAACATCTCGGGCGCCTGCACATTATAAATCATATAGTACGAGCCCGCCGAATTTCCGATGGCCATCATCGCAAAGGCCGTGATAAAAAAGAAAGCCAATACACGCAGCGGACCATTATGTCTAAATTCTACCCACAAGTCAGACACCTGCACTTTTTCGGTATCTTTTTCATCCATAACTACCCGTTCTTTGGTTTGCGTATAACAAAACAGTAGCAAAGCCAATCCTACAAGCGCATAGATCGTCATGGTGATAAACCAGGCCTCACCAGATTCGCGGGAGTTAATCTTCCCATCCGGCGAAAAATATTGTACCATAATCGGCACGCCATAACCTACCGCAAGACCACCAAGATTAGCCATAAACATACGGGCGGAAGTCAACTTTGTGATCTCGTCCGTGTCCCGCGTTAAAGAGGCGTTGAGGGCACCATAAGGAACATTGATTAGCGTGTAGAGCATAGACAGTCCAACATAAGTCACATAAGCATATACAAGCGAGCCGGAAAATCCGTTCCAGAAACAAAGAATAGCGAATCCAGTGAGTGGTATCCCACCCAAAACAAGGTAAGATCGGTATTTCCCCATTTTCGGGGTACGCTTATCAACAAAAGCTCCTACAATCGGATCCCAAATTACATCCACGATCCGTACTACCAAGAACATCACTCCAGCTGCAGCCGCAGAAATACCGAAGACATTGGTGTAAAAAATAAGCAAGTACATCGACACCGTCTGGTAAATAAGATTCTGCGCCAGATCACCAGATCCAAAACCAATACGTTGCACATGGGAAAGCTTATAAAAGCCTTTTGATTCGTTTACCAAACGTGTTTCTGCGTTCATTATATAAAAGGGTCAAAGTTTTAAGTTATAATAATTCACTATTGCGTTGTGCACTCTCCGGCGCGCCGAGATAAGAAGGTTTTAATCCACCGAAATCCAACATGATTTTTTGGATAACAATCCCCTGTTCTAACGGCCGGATGCGAATGGTATATTCGCCCGCTTTCGCAAAGTGGTGTTCTGTTACATTTTCGATGATGCGACTCGCTTGCCAACGGCCCAACTCTCCCTTATAATGGCCATTGATATTGAGAATTTGCTCCTCACCACCATTAATAGAAACCGCATAGCGCAAGCCTTTATTAGCATTATAATTTAGCGTCGGCGAGGTCAATACGATAAGCTTCGCTTTCCCGATCGATTGTATATCCACCTTATATTCCACGTACACTTGTTCATCCAAGGGAGCCGTAACCGGCAAGGTCGTTATCGCCGAAACCGTTTTTCCTAAATTTGGTATCTCCGTCCAGCTAACCTGGGCTGAAGCATTCGCATGGTAAAAATTCATAGCCTCAATCGATACATAGCCGTCCTTTTCCATAAAAACTTTGCTAGTCGATTGTACCGTACTCGAGTCGACATACGTCACTTTCGGCAATATGCTATGCGGCGGATTGTTCCAGCTCGTATAACCGATACGCACCTGATCCATCATATGCTGCCATTTCCCACCGGAGAGAGTGTTGAAATGCACCGTCAATAACGAATCGCGCTCAAAACCTGCCTTTACCTGATCGGCCCAATAATTTGCACGTATATCATTTTTAGCGGCATAAAAAGCATTTTGTGCCTGTGCATAGTACATATCATATAGATTAGACATCCCGTTAATCGGAAACAGTACCAGTTGATCAAAGGAATCCTTATACGCATTCGGCAGTTGATTGTATAAGCGCATGGCATCCACTAAGAGTTGGCGGTATTCTTGCACGACCGTTTCAAATTCACGATAGTTTTCCAGACTATAGGTCTTATGATTCAAAAGTTCCGGTGTGACCCGGTGGTTGAATTTGGTATACATATCTATTAAGCGCGCGGCTTCTTTTGCATACCGCTGGCCAAACTGCTGTGCACACCACTCTTCCGTATGAGATAATAAGTTGGACGGGTTAAAACGCCTGGGGTCCCAAGCCATATCTAGAAAAAACGATATAGGATATTCCATCGGTTTGAGATCACCAACATTCACCACCCAAATTTTGTTTACACCATGCGCATACGTCAAATTCATTTGTTCCCACACCCGCGATATTTGGCTAACATTTAACCATTTGGTATTGCGGGGTCCGCCTACATAGTCAAAATGATAATACATGCCATACCCGCCCTTGCGTGGTTTGGCATCCAAAGCCGGCAGTTTACGCACATTCCCCCAGTTGTCATCACAAAAGAGTAAGGTAACATCATCAGGCACACGCATTCCGTCGTCATAGTAATCCTGCACCTCTTTATATAAGGCCCATACCTGCGGCGTCTGTTCCGGTTTTTCTCCTGTGACTTCTTTTATAATTTGCCGTTGATCCTTTACAATTTCTTCTAGCAGACTAACATTTTGTTCATCGCTCATGGGCTCATCCCCATCTCCACGCATCGCAATGGTGACGAATGTTTCCCAGTTTTTGGTCCGTTCCATGCCGGCCCGCCAAAACTCCTGTAACCCTTTCTTGTTCTTACTGTAATCCCAAGCACCGCCGTTGCCATGTCGCTTCCACTCCGCCTGCGCGCGTGCCATGGGTTCATGATGCGAAGTACTCATCACAATCCCCATCTCATCGGCCAATATGCCGTTTTGCGGATCATCGTCATAAAAAGCATTGCCCCACATTGCCGGCCACAAAAAATTCCCTTTTAAACGTAGAATCAGCTCAAAAACAGTTTCATAAAATTGGCTATTATACCCCCCGAAGGTGTGATTAACCCAGCGCGTTAATGCCGGATATTCGTCATTCAGGAAAATACCGCGATACGCAACGGCCGGCTCACCGTCCGTATACATCCCGGGCTTTATGTATAAATTTTCTTTACGTTCCACCGGTACATCCGCCCAATAATACCAAGGCGACACCCCCATTTGCTTAGACAATTCGTAAATTCCGTAAATCGTACCTCTTTTATCGCTACCCGCTATCACCAACGCCGATTCGACACCTGCAGCAGGCTGATGGATCACCGTAATGATAAATTTTTCCCGCTTACCCACTAATGCGTTCTTAGGCAATTGCCCCTGCGCGATCAAACCATCGATTAAATCCGACTGGCCAACCGTCCCTATCCAGACAGCTGACTTTGCCGTCGTAACCACTTCCGTCCGCTTTCCGGTTATCCTTTCAAAATCTCCTTGCAAACTTTCCACCGCACGCAAAACACCTTTGTCATCATTTGAATCGACTTGCAAAGGAAGCGGCTCGCCGCCCGTTATTAAAGTAAGGTATCCAGACGCAAAATTCTCGGACACGAAGCGGTCATCCGACTGCGCCCGAAGTATTAAACAAGAAAAAACAAGGTAAAAAACAATCCAATATTGTTTCGCCATCATAATGATTTATTAACGTGTTTAGCATGTTTCCTAATACACATCCAGACCGCCACCAGCAGATGTCACAATCTGATTAGAAACATGAAGTAAAGGTAAATCAATAGGTTAGCAAAGACAATCCACCATGTTACATTCGACCTTTATTTTGTTGCAAAGACCCTTTCGTATGTTACATATTCGTTTCGTTCGGTTACCCCCCTACTTTTCGCACCCATTTTTGCATTGAAAAAAATCGTTCTATGATTGCATAAAAGAATAGATTTTGTATCTTCCCGTTTAGATAACCGTGGAAACCAATGTTAAGAATACTTTTACTTCTAGTATTATCCTTTTGTACACTCTTCGCTAGTGGACAAGCCACCCGTATTTACGACCACCGGGACTATGGAGTCGGCGAGCTATCGTCCAACCTAATCAAGAGTCTATCACAGGATAAACATGGCTATATATGGATAGCAACGGAATACGGATTGAATAAATTCGATGGCATCCGATTTATCCAATACTTGCACGACATACAGGATAGCACCTCTATTTCTAGCAACCACGTTACCATTCTGCATCGGGACTGCCGCGACTACTTGTGGATCGGGTGTTCAAACGGTCTACAATATTACGACGAAAATAAAGACGAATTTATACGCATTCAGTTTCCGGACGAGATTGCCCCACATATCACTGATATCTTAACCCGCCGGGATGAATCCTTGTTAGTCACCACGTCGGGATGGGGACTTTTTTCCATTGATCGGACAAACGGGGTGGCTACTCGATTGGAGGACGCCAATCAGCTTATTGGGGGGATGTACGGTCGCAAACTCATAGAAGATCAAGATGGCCACATCTGGATAGCCATGGATCGCTTGGGTGTAGTCCGTCTATCCCCTGATTTCAAACAAATTCAAAAACTTCCGCGGGAACAAGTACCTTTTCCCAATGGGGATAAATACAATATGTTGGTCACCAAGTCTGGCGAGGTGATGTTGAGCTATCATGCGCAAGTCGTTCTCAGCGATCGATCGGCCCTTAATTTTCGTCCCATTATGTTTGCGGATAACCGCCGACCGTTCGTTAGTGATATTCAGCTTAACACCGACGAGACAGCGGTTATTGCAAGTACCGACCACGAAGGGATGTGGCAATTATCTTTAACCCAACTCCCCCTGCGATTCAATCGTATAGAACTCTCCAATCTCGACAGAAACTACAGCATTGCGCGCATATCCAGCTTTCTTCAGGATCGGGAAAAGAACCTTTGGTTAGGATGGTTTCAACGCGGTCTCGTTTTTATTCCCTCCAGCAACAAACAATTTGAATTCTGGCGGGTATTGGAGCTCGAAGAGTCCGACAAGTACAAAATTAATGCTGTAACAACCGACCACAACGCCGATGTATGGTATAGTGTAGAAAATAGAGGCGTGTTCAACGCCGATAAGACGGGACATATTATTCAACAATTTCCGGAATTAAGCGATATAACACAATTGCAGGAAGACGCCCAAGGCGATCTCTGGTTTTTATCATACCGCCGCGGCCTTGGAAAAATAACGAAAGATCGAAAAGTGATTTATTTGGATCTATTTGCCGAAGTAGACGCCAAAGCAATGGTTTTCGGAAAAAACAAAAAATTGTATATTTCTACATTCGGTCGTGGCTTTGTCGAATATGATGCTTCCACCAATACGTTCCGGCAATTCAGCATGAACAATACCACAGCATCCAGTGGCACGTTGGGGAATGACTGGATCAATATACTCTTATGCGATCAAGAAGGGTTGATCTGGCTGGGGCACCACAAAGGAATCAGCTGTTATGATCCCCGCAAAAACGCTTTCGTTCATCAGCGGGCAAACCAACATCTCTCTGAGCAGATCGTACTTTCCCTGTTACAAGACCGGCTACAGAACCTGTGGGTGGGCACGTACAATGGGCTGCATAAAATCGCTAAAGATACACGCGAATTAACAAGTTATACCACGAACAACGGCCTATCCAGTAACGTAATTTCCGGATTAGGTGAAGATAAACAAGGGAATATATGGTGTAGCACCTATAACGGTATCAATTACGTGAACCCTACCGATAATAAAATCGTCAATTACTATACTGGAGACGGATTGGTGGACCGCTCCTATAACATCTCCGTTTACCACCAAGATGGCGAAGGGAAGATTTACTACGGCGGCAAACAGGGTGTCACCTCGTTTTTCCCTAAACAGATTCATATAGCTGCCTATACACATCCCGTCTATATCACGAATCTGTATGTCCGCAACCAATCGATCAAGCCGGGCGATTTGTCGGGCGGCACTCCCATTTTTGACCAAAGTCTGGCGACAGCCCATGAGTTTTATTTTGGTAGCCAAGATGACAGCTTTACCTTAGAGTTGTCTACCATGGATTTTAACAGTCCGGAAAACATCCATTATGAATACCGGTTAAAAGGTTTCAACAAAACCTGGAATACCACCCTTCCGGGAGTCAACCTGATCACCTACAACAACCTCTCTCCAGGCGCACATGAACTGGAAATCAGAGCTTGTAAATTTGGTGCTTACTCCGAGAGTAAATTCGTCACCTTGCATGTTATGCCACCCTGGTACCGCAGTACATTCGCTTACCTGGTTTATTTCGCTATATTTATTGGCTTACTAACCTTGATCGCACATTATCTTCGCGAACGCCGTTTAGAAAAGCTACAGGCTTATAAACTCCAGCTTTTTACGGACATTTCACACGAGATCCGCTCCCCACTAACCCTCGTATTGAGCCCCATCGATAAATTGATTAAAAACACCAACGATATTTACGCGCAGGAGACCCTTAAAAATATGCGACGAAATGCTCGCCGCATACTCCACCTCGTCAACCAATTGCTGGATATACGCAAATTGGAAAGCGGACAACTGCAGTTAAAATTTCAAGAGACGAATCTTACCGCGTTCGTTACGCAGTGTGCCGAAGCATTTGAGCAACAGGCCCACGAAAGAGCTATCACTTTTCGGGTTACATCCGATTCCGCATATATACCCCTATGGATTGATCAGAGCAGCTTGGATAAAGTGCTTCATAATTTATTATCCAACGCCTTTAAATATACCACCAGTGGCGGCATCATCGATGT
Source organism: Sphingobacterium sp. FBM7-1 (assembly GCF_020687765.1). GTDB lineage: Bacteria > Bacteroidota > Bacteroidia > Sphingobacteriales > Sphingobacteriaceae > Sphingobacterium. The sequence goes on from NZ_JAJEWJ010000003.1 coordinate 77,550, forward strand.
ACACGTCAGTTCGTCTCTTGGCCAACAGCATACCAAGCAACCCAATTATGCCGAAATAACCGTATCCGACACGGGTTCGGGTATCCCACAAGATGATACCGCCAAAATTTTTACACGCTTTTATCAAGGCAACAACCAAATTTCCGGCGGACCACAGGGGTCAGGCATTGGCTTACACCTCACGCAAATGTTAGTTAAAAAACATGGTGGGAAAATATTTGCAGAAAACCGTACGGACCGAACCGGAAGCCGCTTTTCCGTACAGATCCCAATGGGCATGCGCCATCTACCCGCAAACCAATTGGCAAAAGAAAGTGACGATAAAAACATATTGGTCGAGAAACCACTTCCTCCTGCGACGGCGGAAGCGGCAGTCCCGCCAATCATTCCACACAAAACAAATTTCAAAGTACTCGTCGTGGACGATGAGCAGGATATCCTGCGTTATGTAAGCCAAGAACTGCAAAGCATCTATAAAATCATATCTGCTGAAAACGGTAGCGATGCCTTTCAACTTGCGCTATCTCAACTCCCCGACCTTATTATCTCCGATGTATCCATGCCCGATATGGATGGGTTCGAGCTGGTCAAAAAGGTTAAGAGTAACAGTTCGACCAACCATATTCCCGTCATTCTACTTACGGCAAAAACCACACAAGAAAACCGTATGCAAGGAATAGGTTTAGGTGCCGATGCTTATTTAACAAAGCCTTTTGTCATCGAAGAACTCCTGATTACGGCAGAAAATCTGATTAAAAACCGAATGACCGTTAAAGGCAAATACTCTGGCGCCCAGGAACAAGAAGGAAAAGTAAAAACCATTTCCTTTAAATCCAGCGATGAAGTGCTGATGGAGCGCATCGTGGGGATCATCAATAAATACCTCGAAGACCCCAGCCTGAATGTGCAATTATTAGCCGACGAAGTCGGGCTGAGCCGGGTGCAATTACATCGTAAGGTAAAGGCATTGACGGGCATCTCCACGAGCGAATTCATCCGTAACATACGCCTTAAACAAGCCGAAAAACTACTCTTGGATAAGCAAATGAATATTTCCCAGGTTGCTTATGCACTAGGATTCACAAACCAAACACATTTTTCGACCCTATTTAAAAAGATGTATGGTTTAAGCCCGTCGGAATATATTAACCGGCACGCGAAGCAACACGGATAATTTTCTTGCGCCTTTCTCGAAAACAGGTCAACACAGCTTTTGCTGTGTTTTTTTGTATGTAACAAAAGCTTAACGATCCGCTAACAGTCTGAAAACATGGGAAACCTATTTTTGGCGTGAAAAGAAATACTTAAATGTATCAATCAAACCATATCATTTTATAAAAAAATCGCATGAAATTATTTTACACTGTTCTATTCTTTCTGTGCTGTTCGGTGAGCTTTGCGCAAACTAGTATCCTAAAAGGCAAAGTATTAGACAGCAATGATGCCTTTTCGCTACCCGGAGCGACGTTGAGGCTAGAACCCGGCAATCGCTATACGATATCGGATGTTACCGGAGACTTTGAGTTCCTAAATGTTCCTGCAGGAACCTATACCCTTAGCATCAACTATATGGGATACCAGACCTATACCCAACAAGTTACTGTAAATGGTAAAAACGAGCAAATGAAAGTCCTTCTTACTTCGCTTGCGCAAACGATCGGCGAAGTCAGCGTAATGGGAGACATGGCTAAAGGACAGGCTAGGGCCTTGAACCAACAAAAAAACAACAGCAATATCACCAATATTATCTCGAGTGACCAGGTCGGTCGTTTTCCGGATCAGAATATCGGTGACGCATTGAAGCGTGTCCCCGGTATTACGATGCAAAACGACCAGGGGGAGGCACGTGATATTATCGTGCGCGGTCTATCGCCGGAACTGAATTCAGTGACGCTGAACGGAGACCGTATTCCATCAGCCGAAGGTGATAACCGGAACGTACAGATGGACTTGATCCCATCGGATATGATCTCGACGATTGAGGTCAATAAAACCTTAACGCCCGATATGGACGCCGACGCGATTGGTGGCTCGGTTAACTTGATTACGCGTGCCGTACCGAATAAACAACGTATTTCTGCTACTTTAGGAGGTGGCTATATGCCCATCCGCGAAAAAGGCATCTATAACGGCTCACTGGTATATGGTAACCGCTTTGCCGACAACAAATTAGGCATTGTACTGAGCGGAACGATTCAAAGCCAGACCTTTGGATCCGATAATATCGAAGCCGCATGGAAAGACGAGGATGGCAATGCCTTTGTGGAAGAAATGGAAATCCGCAAATACGATGTGCAGCGTATCCGCCGCAGTTTTTCCCTAGCAACCGACTATCAAATAAATTCTAGAAACCGAATCGAACTAAATGCCATCTATAACTGGCGCGACGACCGGGAAAATCGTTATGCGGTAACCTATAAGGATATGGAATGGGATGCAGACCAAAATTCCTATGTCGGCGATATTCGTAGACAAACAAAAGGCGGCATAGATGATAATACCAACAAAAATGCCCGTCTGGAAAGACAAAAAGTAATGAACTTTTCGTTAAGAGGTGAACATTTACTGACGTCTAAATTAGACTTCGATTGGGCAGCTTCTTACTCTAAAGCTTCCGAGGATCGCCCCAACGAACGGTATATTGAATTTGAGCAAGAAGGTCTATTATTAAATAACGACTTTTCAAAGCCACGCAAACCTTTCGTTGCAGACAATTACCATGATTATTCGCAATTTAGCTTAAAAGAGCTGACCGACAACCAGGATTACACCTCAGAAGACGAGTTTGGAGCGAAAATAAACTTTCGTTTTCCGCTGAGCGTTATCGATGGTCAGAAAGGAAGGTTTCGTTTCGGTACCCGGCTACGCATAAAAAATAAGAAAAGAGATAATATCTTTTACGAATATTCTCCTGTGGACGACTTCGGACCGATGAGCAGCGCATCGCTCGAAAATTGGTCAGGCAGCAATTTTGCGCCAGGTAGTCAGTACACGCCGGGAGGTTTTGTAGACAAAAGATATTTAGGTAGACTAGACTTGCATAACACCGCACTATTCGAGCAAGATGCTGCGCCTTCGGAATATCTCGCTGAAAACTATCATGCAAAAGAACTGATTTCTGCGGGATATGTTCGCTGGGATCAGAATTTTACCGAACGGACATCGATGATTGTCGGCGCACGGATGGAATATACCAAAATTGACTACACGGGAAACTATGTACAAGATGAGGAAGAGCTTTTGGGTGAGGTAAACAATAAAAACGATTATATCAATATATTGCCTAGCATAACATTCAGACACGACGTAACAAAGGATTTCATCGTGCGTGCGGCGGTTACAACAAGCTTAGCCCGCCCGAATTATTACGCATTAGCACCCTTCGTGAGTTCCCTTCCCGGCGATCACGAGATCATGACTGGCAACCCCGATCTGAAAGCTACTTACGCCACGAACTTTGATTTGATGGCGGAAAACTATTTTCAAAATATCGGGATCGTATCGGCCGGAATTTTCTATAAAAATTTAAATAACTTTATTTATAGCTACCGCGACGCCAACTACAGCAGCGAGAAATTTGCTACGGATTTCCCAGATATCGCTAACCCTATCCCAGCCGATGCAACGGATCAATGGACATTTGTACAGTCCCGGAATGGCGACAATGTAGATGTATATGGTGCAGAAGTAGCCTTTCAACGACAGTTGGACTTCCTTCCTGGAAAATTCTTAAAAGGCTTCGGCATCTATGCGAACTATACTTACACACACTCTGTAGCTAAGGGAATTACCAGTGAGGATGGCGAGGAAAGAACTGGTCTAGGTCTTCCACGTACGGCACCGCACATGGTGAATGGGTCAATATCTTGGGAAAATGATAGGTTTTCCGCCCGCGTATCGGCAAACTATACCGCCGCTTATTTAGATGAAATCGGCGAAGCGGACTTCTATGACGCTTACTACGACAAACAGTTTTTCCTTGATGCAAATGCGTCCTATAAGATAGCACGTCAATTTCGTATTTTTGCCGAAGCAAACAACCTGACCAACCAGCCCTTGCGCTATTATCAGGGAAACAAAGAACGCACCATGCAAATGGAATATTATCGACCACGCTTTAACCTAGGACTAAAATTTGATTTATAATAACTCGATTATTGTACCATGCCAAAGCCAGAAAAGAAAACGCCTTTGTTGGTTTTTGGTGTTAAATAAGAATAAGATGAAAAAAACACTTTTAGCAGCTATTATCTGTTTCAACCTCGCATTGACGTTCGGACAGGTATCCCCTTTCGAATACGAGAAGCAGACTGGATATAAGGGAAAAAACATCCCTGATTTAACTTACATCGAAGATAGCTACAGCTTTTTGGTACTGGGTGACTTTGGGCGTGTCGGCAACTATTACCAACAAGACGTTGCGCGAGAATTGGGACACGCAACTGTCGCCCTTGATGCGGAGTTTATCGTCTCGGTGGGAGACAATTTTTATCCGAACGGCGTTGCCAGCACAACAGACTTTCATTGGATATCTTCTTTTGAAACTATTTATACAGATCCCAGTCTGTACATGGATTGGTACGTCGCACTGGGCAACCATGACTATCGAGGAAATGTCCAGGCACAGATCGATTATACCAATATCAGTAGACGATGGAATATGCCTGCCCGGTACTATAGCAAAACATTCGAAGTAAACGACGACGAAAAAATGCTCCTTATCGTAATGGATACGAATCCCTATATCGATGGCTATTATGAGGATCCTGAAAAGTATCGGGATATCGCTGAGCAGGACACCGCAAAACAAACACAATGGCTGATAGAACAGCTCGGAACAACGGATCCGCAAGTAAAATGGAAAGTCGTGATCGGGCATCATCCTTTATATTCTGGCGGAAAGCGTAAGGACAGCGAAGACACGAAATTGTTCGAACAAAAATTTGCCGGCTTATTTGATCAGTACAGGGTCGACGCCTATATCTGTGGACACGAGCATGATTTACAGATCATCAAGCCCCAAGGTCGGTTTACCACACAGTTTCTTTCCGGTGCTGCCAGCGAAGTGCGTGCGTCCGGAAATCGGGAAGGAACGATTTTCGCGGCTGCGGAGCCTGGTTTTATGGCATTTTCCATAGTCGACGGCAAAATACTCGTACAGACTGTCCGCGCGAATGAAACAGGTGCGAAAGTTCTGCATAAATATGAGTTAACAAAATAAACACACCAAATACACAAAACGATGAACAAACTATTTATTTGCTCCACCCTACTCCTCTTGGCAACATCCTGTCAAGACCGTATGGCTCCAGTAGCCGATAACGCGATTAAGCCGACGGTCATTACCGAACCGACTCCAAACGATACGGACGACCCCGCTATCTGGGTACATCCCGACGATCCGACGAAAAGCCTCATCATCGGAACCGACAAGGAAGTCGGGGGTGGACTTTACGTTTATGATCTACAGGGCAAGATCGTCAACAAATTTATCGATATGGAGCGCCCGAACAACGTGGATGTGGCGTACGGCTTAATGATCAATGGAAAAAAGACCGATATTGCGGTGACAACCGAGCGTAAAGCACACCGTCTCCGCATCTTCTCCTTACCCGATTTAACCCCTATCGACAATGGCGGTATTCCGATTTTCGAAGGTGAAACCGGTGAAGAAGAACGTGACGGAATGGGCATCGCACTGTACACCAAACAAATCGATTCGGCCAATGTAGAAATTCAGGCGATCGTGGGGCGTAAGAACGGTCCATCAGGAAGCTATCTATGGCAGTATAGACTGTCTGGAAACGGTGATGGTACTGTATCTGGCGAAGTTATCCGTAAATTCGGCACCTACAGTGGAAAGAAAGAAATCGAAGCTATCGCTGTCGATAACGAACTGGGATACGTTTATTATTCGGATGAAACCATCGGTGTTAGAAAATACTATGCCGACCCCGAAAAAGGAGACGAAGAACTGGCTCTTTTTGCGCAGCAGGATGCACAAAGAGATCACGAAGGTATCGCGATTTATAAGAAAGATGATAAAACAGGGTATATCTTAGTTTCCAACCAGCAAAACAATACTTTTTTAGTCTATAAAAGAGAAGGTGAAACAGGTAACCCGCACGAACATACATTGATTGCAAACATCCCGGTTTCGACCGTGGAATGCGATGGTGCAGATGCGTTGAACGTAAATTTCGGAGAACAGTTTCCAAATGGTGTATTCGCCGCGATGAGCAATGGAAATGTATTCCATCTGTATGACTGGCGTATCATGCAAGATTGGATAGATCAGCACCCTATACAATAAAATAAATGGCGGGCATTTGATATGCACCGCCATTTATTTTTCCATATATTTTTGAAGGATACTTCTCTTTAAAATGTTTCAAATTCCGCTTCGGAAGATGCCTGTACATCTTCTTCACTCACCAATTTTCCGTTGATCGTTACATTATCAAATTTCATCCCTTTAGTATAATTCGCCTGAATAGGCACATCTACACCTTCGATAGTGGAATTAATAATCCGGAGGTTTTCTGCAGGCGATTCTTCATAAGCGTTGATTAATACGCCGAACTTACCTCCCTCTCTAACGTTTAGGTTTTCCACCGTAACATTACGTACCGTAGGCATAAAATCACCTGGATTCTCGTAGTACATATCAACTAACACAGCAGCTTCTTTGTATGTGCCCACCTCCACATTACGCATGTATATATTTTCGATCACTCCACCGCGAAGCGAGCTTGTCTTAATCCGCAAAATCCTATCCAGTTCCGGGCTGTCCATTTTCAGGTTCTGGGCGAAAATATTCCTCGCTCCTCCAGATATCTCACTACCTAACACGATACCACCATGCCCATCTTTCATCTCACAATTTTCGATAATATGGTTTTCCGCCGGACGCCCAATCTCCCGACCATCTTCGTTCCGTCCGGATTTAATAGCGATACAATCATCTCCCGTATCAAAATAACAATCCGTTATCAATACATTTTTACTGGACTCCGGGTTACAACCATCATTGTTGGGTCCATGTGTGACTACACTGACGTTCCGCACCGTTACATTTTCGCATAATACCGGATTAATATTCCAGAACGGGGCGTTAATGATCTTCACGTCTGCGATTAAAATGTTCGTAGAATTATAAGGTTGAATAAATGGTGGGCGTAAAAAATGTCCGTCGCCATATACCCGCTCTTCTACCGGGACCCGATCTTTCACATCCTGCGTCAGTTTTTTGACGGCTGCCAACTGGTTGTCCATCCCTTCAACCCAACCATGCTCCTTCTTTGCTTTCCATGGCCACCAGAACTCATTATTGGCGTTTCCATCCAAAATACCGTTACCAGTAATTGCAATATTTTCTTGACCATAGGCATAGATCAGGGGCGAATAGTTCATACATTCCATTCCTTCCCACCGCGTTTTAACCAACGGCTTATAGTCTTCCACGTCCCGGCTAAACAATAACTTTGCACCATCCTCTAAATGTAGGTTAACATTACTTTTCAGGTGGATTGCCCCCGTCAGAAACGTCCCTTTTGGAACCACCACACGTCCGCCGCCATCCACATGGCACGCTTCAATCGCGTCATTGATTGCTTTGGTGCTCAGCACCGTGCTATCCAAACCTGCCCCGTATTCCGTGATAACAAAATCTTTCTTCGCGAAAGTGGGCTCCACAATCAGCGCGCGTATGCTATCGGCTGTTTCCCATGCCTTGTGACTTTCATTTGTTTGCTTGTTTTGAGTCTCTCCACAACCTATCAGTACACTTATAGGTAAAACTGCGGCTAGGATTAAATTACGTACTTGCTTCATATTATAGTTCACTTGGATAAAAGCCGAAAGATAGGAATAAATATCTATACCCTATTTTCTATATAGATTTTGTTACATACTCAGTAGGTACCCCTACCCTAAAAATTGAGCGACCAGTTCGTTAAACGCTTTTGGGTTTTCCGCCTGCACCCAGTGTCCCGCTTTAGGAACTGTCTGGATCTCCGAATTCGGAAACATATCCTTAATCATAGCGCGATCGTCTTCTACAATATAGTTTGACTTCTCGCCCGAGAGGAACAACGTTGCCCCATCATACACGCCAGGCTCTACTCCCACCGTGATAAATTCGGCATATTTTTCTGTCAGGGTTTTCAAATTAAAACGCCAATCTAACGCCCTATCTTCTGTAATATATACGTTTTTAAGCAAAAACTGAATGACACCTGTTTCATTCAAATACTGGCGCAATTGGCTTTCTACATCACCACGGTTACGCGCCTCTTCCATCTTAACCGCTTTAAGCGCTTCAATTATTTTCTGATGATGCGGAGGATACGCTTTCGGCGCAATATCCGCGATAATTAATTTACGGATGTTGGTCGACTTCGTAACCGCATATTGCATCGCCACTTTGCCCCCTAAAGAATGTCCAATAATATCCACCTCATGCAATTGGTGTGTCTGTACATAAGTTTCCAAATCGTCTACCATAGCCGACAACGACATGTCCTCGTGGTGAAAACTTTGTCCATGGTTCCGCAAATCGATTAAATGTATCGGCCTATCCTGACTAAATTCCCGTGCAAAGCTCCCCCAGTTGTCAGACATGCCAAATAAACCGTGCATAACCAATAGCGGGGTGCGGGCGTTGTCTTCTCCGTATATTCGTGAATGTAAAATCTCCATAATGGGTAAAGATAAGGTTTCTCTTCTTCTTTTTATCCATTAGTAGTTAGCTTAAATGGTATGGATGAGCACTTCGTGGTTTTCCCTCAAAAAAAGAAGCAAAACCGAACAAAGTGAGCTCATGGATCCCAAAACAAACACGAATCCATAAAAAATCGTCACTTCAAATGTTTTACATTAGGAATAGTACTAAGGATGAGTCGGTGCAGTTGTAAAACATTTGGATGCGACCTATTTGTGCTAATTAGGGATCGTGCAATTGCGTAAACAAAAGTGCGATCAATAATGAATAATGAATAGTGGTTATGCGGATTAAAATTACATTTTTTTGCGCCGGAACACGTGTTGTTTTTCACAAAACAAACACGTATTTTTGTACAAAGGAGGAAATCATGAGTACAAAATTGACCTTGACACTGGAGAAAGAAGTTATTGAAACTGCGAAAGAATATGCGAAAGAGCGGGGACAAAGCCTCTCTGAAATGGTTGAGAACTATTTCAAACTGCTAACGGTAGATAGACGAAAAATTAAGCCAAAACAACTTTCTCCTAAAGTCCAAAAACTACGCGGAATTATAAAAACTGACGAAAATATCGACTACAAAAAAATGCTGGCGGAAGAATTATCTAAAAAATATGGCCTATAAATTATTTATCGATTCGGACGTCGTCATTGATTTTTTTACGGATAGGGAACCTCATGCAAACCCAGCCAGTGAGCTTTTTGAACTGGGCGAAAGTGGGGCTGTTGTTTTGTTTTTATCAGCTGTTAGCATAAATAATATTTACTATATCGTAAGGCGGTTTTTGGGTCATAAAAAAACGTTGGAAGTAGTAGAGACACTTGCAGAAATGACTGAAATTATCGGTACTACGAAGAAAGAAATTCTACAGGCCCTAAAAAATGAATTTTCTGATTATGAAGATTCCATTCAATATTCTTCAGCATTAACCGTTAAAGGGTTAGACGTGATCATTACCCGAAACATAAAAGATTATAAAAGTGCAGATATATCGGTGATGGCTCCTGTAGATTTCCTAAAAATGTTTAGAAAAAATAGGGATTAATACTATACATGGTTATTTCATGACAGTATACATCAAAAATATGGTATGCAACCGCTGCATCATGGTGGTTCGCCAAGAGATGGAGAAACTCGGGCTCCATATCCAGGCTATAAAATTGGGAGAGGTGGCACTAAAGGAGACCTTGGAGCAAGCCCAATTGGCTACGATTGCAGATGTACTGGAGCCGCTGGGATTTGCGTTGATTGACGATAAAAAGAGTCAGCTTATTGCACAGATAAAAGCTATCGTTATACAATGGGTACGCGAACAATATAGGGAGCGCACCGTTAATCTATCGGATATTTTGGCCGATCAGCTGCATCATGATTACAATTACCTATCCAATCTCTTCTCCGAAGTGGAGGGTATCACTATTGAAAAATACCATATCGCTCAAAAGATCGAGCGCGTGAAGGAACTGTTGGTTTATGATGAGTTGTCGTTAAGTGAAATTGCTTATCAGCTGGGTTATTCCAGTGTGGCGTATCTCAGCAACCAGTTCAAGAAAGTGACCGGCTTATCGCCCAGCCATTTTAAAAAAATCAAAGAAGATAAGCGGAAACCGTTGGATGAGGTGTAGCTGGAATTATCCGTAATGACCTTTTAATGAAAATACATAAAGCTTCTCATCTTCTATTTGATAGATATACCGATGTTCTTTCGTAATTCTTCTCGACCATTTTGGAGCGAGATTGTATTTGAGCGCCTCGGGTTTACCAATTCCTTCGTATGGACTTGCAACAATTGCCCTTGTTAACTGTGCTATTTTTTTGAGAATAGGTTTATTTCCTGTTTTTATCCAATAATTTAGGTCTTCTTCTGCTTGCGGAAGATATATTATTTCCATAAAGCATCAAGTTCATCAAGCGTCATTGTCCTTCCTCTCCCTCTTTTTTTATCTTCATCTCCTTGTTGTATTTTTTCTACAAATTCCGGATTATAGGGGCTTCCTTCCTCTTTAGAAAGTTCAAATTTTATTTTCAAGGCTTTCATAAAAGCTTTTAAGGCTTCGATTTGCGAAGCATCATCTGTATACGCTTTTATATTGACTGTTTCCATGAGTAAGTTATTTTGACACTTATCAATATCTGCAACTGCAAAGATACTAATTTTTAAATGTTTATCTTAATATTAGGGTTTATACTGGTCAAATCAGCTATAAAATTGCTTTTATCTTTCGGGGATATTATAACTTCTTCATATTTCCCGTATTTAATCTTGATGCGATCAAAAGAGGCTGCAGGAGACGACAGAACACTTCTAGTTTTAGAAATATCCTTCATTTTGTTAATATCAACAGACTTATAAGAAAATGGCCTCATTCTAATCTTGAGTTGATTTTTTTCGATAATATATTCGGTTTTAAACAGCATATACACGATAAACCCAAATACGATTACTAGTGGCACGAATACTCCCATAAGAACCGTATCCAATCCGTTCTTGATAACTTCGGGAACAAACGGCAGGAAGAACGCGAGAAATATAAAAATTAACAATCCATACGATACTTTTGAGGTATATTTCTTTGCCATATCTATGCCCTAATCGTTTAATCTAGTATCAATATCCACCTGTTGATGTAGAATTCGAATTATTTCTATTCGGCTCCGTACTATATCAATTTTATAGAAAATGAAATGAGATTTCACTCGCGTCGTCCAATATCCTTTCCTTATATGACTATAATCTTTTCCGCTGTCGGGATTCTGTGCGATATACTCTATTTCATCCATCAGTAGATTATAATATCTGTCAGCTTGGTCGACTGACCATGTTTCAAAAGTATAAAGCCATATATTTTCGAGATCTTTAGTAGCTTCAGTACTGATTTTATACCTCATTATTTATCAACATATTTATCATGAATTGTATTCAGAAATTTTTGTCGATCAAAATCTTCCACGTATCCAGATCTTTCTCCTTTTTTTAGTTCCTTTATCAATTCTGTCTTTTTCGTTTCTTCATGCTCAAACATGCGTAGCGCCGCTCTGACGACTTCGCTTGCCGAAGAGAATTTCCCTGTTTTTATTTGTTGATTTATAAAGTTATCAAAGTAATCTCCCAACAAAATTGATGTGTTCTTTGCCATAACCTTTCTGTTTTATTAACCGTTTTCTCTCAAAAATACCATTTTTTTGGTATGTCATCAAAACAAACAAACGTAAATCTTACAACTCTTTCCCAAAATAGTGTAAGATACGATCAACTCTTTATGCCGACCTTTGTCAGTAACAAGCAGAAAGGTATAAGCTATGGCTACAACGCATAAACAAACAGCAATAAAAGAATCATTCCCGGTCTTAAACATGACCTGTGCGGGATGTGCTGCCAGCTCGGAAAGCACCGTTAAGGCACTACCCGGTGTACGCGAGGCATCGGTAAACTTTGCCAACGCGATGCTAACCGTCGAGTATGAACCGGATACAACCAATCCTACTACCATGCAGGAAGCCCTACAATCCGTGGGTTATGATTTACTTTTAGAAGACGAAAGCACGCAACAGGAAACCCTAGAAGCTCTCCACGAAAAGAAATATAGATCTTTAAAAAACAGAACAATCTGGGCAATAATATCATCACTTCCCGTGGTGGTCATCGGTATGTTTTTTATGGATATGCCCTATGGGAATGAAATCATGTTGCTATTCTCGACACCGGTCGTCCTGTGGTTAGGAAGAGACTTCTTTATCAACGCTTGGAAACAGGCTAAACATCGCTCGGCAAATATGGATACCCTCGTTGCTTTGAGTACCGGGATAGCCTATATATTTAGTCTATTCAATATGGTATATCCAGAATTCTGGAACGCCAGAGGACTAGAAGCACATGTCTATTTCGAAGCAGCAGCCGTGATTATCGCTTTCATTTTATTAGGTAAATTATTGGAAGAGCGTGCCAAAGGGAATACATCTTCCGCGATTAAAAAGCTGATGGGCCTACAGCCCAAGAACGTCGTGGTCATGCTTCCTGACGGAACCGAAAAACAAATAGCCATCGAAGATGTCCGTCTAGACAATATCATCTTGGTAAAGCCGGGCGAAAAGATTGCGGTGGACGGTATCGTTACCTCCGGCAACTCTTACGTCGATGAAAGCATGCTCAGTGGCGAGCCAATACCCGTCGAGAAAAGAGAAAACGAAAAAGTCTTTGCAGGAACCATCAATCAAAAAGGAAGCTTTCAATTTAAAGCAACCAAAGTTGGCAAAGACACAATGCTTGCACAAATCATTAAAATGGTGCAGGACGCACAGGGCAGTAAAGCTCCCGTGCAGAAACTGGTTGATAAAATCGCCGGTATATTCGTACCCGTCGTTATGGGAGTCGCTTTGGTCACTTTTATCTTATGGCTTGTGCTGGATGGAAATGAAGGACTAGTACACGGGCTATTGGCTGCGGTTACCGTCTTAGTGATTGCCTGTCCATGCGCGTTAGGCTTGGCCACACCTACAGCTATTATGGTGGGTGTGGGCAAAGGAGCTGAACGCGGCATTTTGATCAAAGACGCGGAAAGTCTCGAATTGGCTAAAAATGTCGATGCCATTATCTTGGATAAAACCGGTACGATCACAGAAGGAAAACCCGAGGTAACGGATGCACGCTGGCTGCGCGATAATGATACCGACAAGCAGTTATTGTTCAGCTTAGAAAAACAGTCTGAACATCCGTTAGCTGATGCTGTGGTGAAACATCTGGAAAGCACCCAAACACTTCCTATATCTTCTTTCGACAGTATTACCGGAAAAGGCGCCAAAGCGGTTTTCGAAGGCGAAGATTATTATGCTGGCAACAAAAAGCTATTGACGGAAAATGGGATCCAAATCTCACCCGAACTTCAACAATATGCCGACACCTGGAGTACGCAATCCAAAACTGTCATCTGGTTTGCTAATAGCCAAGAGGCGCTTGCCGTATTGGCGATCTCGGATAAGATCAAAGAAACATCCGTAGAGGCTATCCAACAGTTAAAGGACATGGAAATCGAATTGTATATGCTGACGGGGGATAACGAGGCAACGGCCAAAGCGATTGCGGAGCAGACCGGCATCCCGCATTACGAGGCGGAGGTATTGCCGCAGCAAAAAGCGGATTTCGTTAAGAAATTACATCAGCAAGGTAAAGTCGTTGCCATGGTCGGAGACGGTATCAACGATAGTACCGCCTTAGCAACCGCCGATGTCAGTATCGCTATGGGTAAGGGAAGTGATATTGCAATGGATGTGGCGAAGATGACGATCATTTCCTCCGATTTAAAAAAGATACCCGAGGCGATAAGGTTATCAAAACAGACCGTGGCCACTATTAAACAGAATCTATTCTGGGCATTCATTTACAACTTGATTGGCATTCCAATTGCAGCGGGTATATTGTATCCGATTAATGGATTCCTGCTTAATCCGATGATTGCGGGGGCAGCGATGGCATTGAGTAGCGTAAGCGTAGTGAGTAACAGTTTACGGTTAAAATGGAAAAAATAATAGATAACTTAGTATTTATAGATATGGAAAATAAAACATTAAAATTCAAGACAAACATCAATTGCGGTGGCTGTGTATCGACCGTAACTCCTTTTTTAAACGAGGTGGATGGGGTAACCAGATGGGAAGTCGACACGAACAACAAGGATAAAATACTGACTGTTGTTACGGACAGCGCAACGGAACAAGATGTTATAGATTCGGTAAAGAAAGCTGGGTTCAAAATAGATCCTATACAAAGTTAATAAACGATAAAACAACAGAAAATGAAGAGACTATCTTATATCATCACCACCTGTTTAGTCCTATTGTCTACGCTATCCATCGCGCAGATTAATAATGCAAAAACAGAAACGGCAAAAGTCAATGGTAATTGCGGCATGTGCAAACGCACCATCGAAAAAGCGGGTAACGCGAAAAACGAAGCAAAGGTTATTTGGGATGCCGAAAACCAAAGAGCCTCCATTACCTACGATGCCGAAAAAACGAACATCGATTCCGTCCTGAAACGTATTGCACAAGTGGGGTACGATAACGAAAAGTATCTCGCTCCCGATAAGATTTACCAAAATCTACACGGTTGTTGCCAATATGAGCGTGAATTGAAACAAGCAAAAAACAATAAAAAGCCGGCTTCTGAATAGAAACCGGCTTTTTTATGAGAGGTATTATTATTTAACTTTTCACTTGTTTTGAAGCGTATCTTCGATTATAGACCAACAGTCCAACCTTCTGCCCATGTTGGCATATCAGTACCATTCCCTGCACCAGTAGCTGCTTCATTTTCTGTGTAAATAGCTGAAACATCAACAGATTCACCCGGGATGTCATTTCCAGCATCATCTTTCCCTGGACTTGTCTTTTTACCTTTAGACTTTGTCTCTACATTATCAAATTTCACATTGGTTACTTTTAATGAGCCATCTGCCACATAACCGATACCCTCGTCATGTTCTACATCAAAACCAACCGACCAGTTACTTAAGACGACGTTATCAATGCTCGCCTTGGTTCCAACACGTAATTTCATAGCTTGTGGTTCTGATCCAGTCTGGCCACGCCCAATTAAGGTTAAGTTCTTAATCGTCGGATTAGAGATCGGATTAGCTAAATGATCATTGGAATTGTTATCCGCTTCGATACCGCGGTTACCTTTAGAAGAGGCTTCCTTTCCATACCAGTTTTCATTTGTACCATTCCAACCTTCGGTCCAGTCAAATTGGTCGTCTTCATTAGCTGTTGCTACCAAATACTTTGTATTTACCGTACCACCAAACCATTCAAAACCGTCATCCGATCCTTCATGTACCTGCACATACTCAATGGTAGTACCGTTACCCACTCCAAACATAGAAAGTCCGTTGAATTCCTTTTCTGCATTATAGGCGTAACCTGAATATTCGATCCGCGCATATTTTAGAATACCCGAGTTATCGTTCGCTACCGTACCACCATATGGCAATCCAGAAACTTCCGCATTTGCAGTATTTCCTTTGTTAATCGGAGCCTTTCCACAAATGACGATTCCGCCCCACGCCTGCTGCACTTTGTTCGTTGCTGTAAAAACAATAGGCTGCTCTTTAGTTCCATCCGCTAAGATTTGACCGCCTTGCGCTACCGCAATGTAACGGATCTCTTCACCATCTCTAAACGGAGTTGCTTCTACGATCACACCTGGCTTGATGGTTAATTTCCCACCGGCATTCACGATTAGAGGTCCGGTCAACTTGTAAGTACCGCTCTCCAGCACCAAATTTTCACCGTCTTTGACTTCTCCCTTTAGATTTGTACGAATATCGTTGTCAATAATTTCAATAGGATCGTCTTTATCACTACACGCCATAAAAACACTTGGAGTAGCCGCAAGTAAAGCGAACATTAACAATGTAGAAGTAGATCTTTTCATTTTCTTATTTTTAATTTTTTCTTCTTTCTATAGTACAAAGAAACTCTTTTACTATTTACTTATAATTAACTCTCTGTTAGCTTTATGTTAAGCTTAACACTAAAATTTATAGTTTACACCGAGGCTAAAAAATGCCCCTCTTTTGTAGGAAAGTACCTTTATCGGGTCCACGTTCTGCTGCCATCTTTCAAAAGACGGATTCAGTATATTCCGGGCAGCGAGGTCAATTCCTAAATGTCGCGTGAGCTTAGACTTTAAAACGAAATCTAACGTTCCTAACCCTTTATCCACTAAGTTACCACGTCCCCCAGTTCCGATCGCATTGAGTTTATCGGAATAGTAATTGTACAGGAGGGTCGCCGTCAGGCTACGTGTAGCATCGAAGCTTTTTAGATAAGACAAATCAGCATTCACAATAAAATCGGATGCTCCGGTAAATTTGGAGGACACGCTTGTCGGATCAATATTAATCAGACCTTGCGTTTCTTTGAACACTTTTTCTGGATCGAATTTTTGATCCGTCTTCATGATGGCTGTATTAAATCCAATAGACAGTTTGTCATTGCTTAGATTCATCAAATACTTTTTCGCTTCAATTTCGATCCCGTATACATACCCCTTTTCACCCGTGTTTGCGTAAGACACATCATTTGCCGTCGATGAAACAATAATTTCGTTAATTGGATTCTCAATGTATTTTCCGAAAGCAGCAATAGAGTACAGCTCCCCGTCACTAGGAAACATTTCCCATTTCAAGTCCAGATTATAGTTATCCGAAGCGTAGAGATACTGGTTACCCACAAATGTTTGCGTCACTTCCTCATAGGGGAAACGCGCTCTTTCTTTAAACTGGGGCAAGGTGTAGGTCTTACTAGCACCTAGTCGCAGATTATTTTTATTATTCAGCTCATACTTGAGGTTCAAGCTTGGCAATAATCCATTTTTATTCAGTGTATTTTGACCCCTTGAATACTCAATACTGTAAAAGTCAACATACTGCTTAATATTTTCATAACGCATGCCCAATACCCCGGTCAGTCGATCTGTCAATCTGTAATCAAGACTTGCAAACCCTGCATGGATATCCTGATCCCCGGTGTAAGTTTGGAAAGCGTTTCCGGCTAAACCCACTATGTTATAAAATGTTCCGTAGCCAGCAGCCCCCAGATACTGATTCAAGTTAGCCGGAT
Organism: Sphingobacterium sp. FBM7-1; assembly: GCF_020687765.1. Taxonomy (GTDB): domain Bacteria; phylum Bacteroidota; class Bacteroidia; order Sphingobacteriales; family Sphingobacteriaceae; genus Sphingobacterium. The sequence goes on from NZ_JAJEWJ010000003.1 coordinate 94,892, forward strand.
CTATCGTAGTCGTATTCTGCTGTCCATCCAAAATATTAAAGTTGAGCTGCATAACGTCAAAAGAACGCTCTTTCATTCTACCGTTATACCCTACGGTCAATTTACCCTTATCATCTCCTATTTTGTATGATGCCGCAATATTTGCAGCGAGTTCATTCTCTTTAAGATAATAGGTATACCGATGGTTATCGGCCGCGTTAATACGGATGAAATGGTGTTCACCGCTAGCCGTCTCACTATGCATGCTCTGCAAACGATCAGGCATATCTCCTTTTACATGGTTGTAAGCGAGTCCCCAATCTAATTCAATTTTGTCCGTCAACGTGTGTTTACCTAACAATTGATTAATAAATAATTGCGTACTCGAAAAGGTACTACGGTTAATTGTTCCGCGGTAATTTTCGGCGTCAACACCACCATCTCTGATGTACCCGGTAAATTTATCTCTGTATTGATTACCAGCATTAACGTACATAAAATTATACGTCAGCTTATGATTAGCGTTAATCTGATAATTGGCATTTAGCATCCCCGTCGTATTTGCCGTATAGCTTTGTTGCGATTGATTGAGCGCTTTTAGCGGCGCTCCCTGTGCACTATAGCTTGAATTCACCCCTTCTCTGGCCCCATATCCATTAGAAAAGTTCACCATCCCAAACAAAGTCATCCTTCCTTCAGATCCCACATTGAATGAATCTCCAGCTTTCAAGGCAAAATTCATAGGAAGCAATGTCTTCCTTTTCGGATCCCATCCATTTTTGAAATGGTAACTTCCTTGTGCATCCGCAGGTGCATTGTAGTCTGAGTAACCAAAAAAGTTTGGACCTTCTTGGAGATAAAAGTTATCCCATTGCTTTACGGCATTGGAATTCACCGCAGAACCTAGTGAGACTTCGAAGAATTTATCACCTTTAAAATCTTTAGAACCGATATTTACGGTAGCTCCGCCAAAATCTCCATTTAACGGCGAATGGTAGGATTTATCTACACCAACGTAGTCCACTACATCCGTGGTAAACATATCCAACCCAATATTTTTTAAGTTGGGATCGCTAGCCGGTATAGGCAATCCATTTAACGACGTAGAAATATACCGATCTCCGAGTCCACGTACATAAACCTGTGTGGAACCTTCCTGTCGGGAGACACCTGATAACTGGCTTACCGCAGCAGCAGCATCACTCACTCCCTTTCGCGACAGTTCCTGTGCTCCAATTTTCTCCAGCATCAAGTTAGATGCTTTACGCTCCGCCAGCAACGCAGCTTCACTGATATACTCCCTTCTACGCGTAATAACGACTTCCTCCAGCGTAGAATTCTTATTGACCAAAGTTACGGGCACAAATTCCCATTCACTTGGTTGAAGATGGAAGCTCGTTGAATCCGTATCATACCCAACGAAGGTACTAACCAGAACATATTCGCCCTGCTTTTCCGGCAACGTAATCGAAAACTCTCCCGCATTATCTGTAGATGTAGCATACTGCGTATTCGCAATCTTGATGCTAACTCCAGAAATAGGCTGGTAAGTTTCGACATCCAAAACTTTTCCCTTTACTCCGAACGACTGTGCTTTAGCTCCTGAAACCTGCGCGGTGACTAGCGTAACGACCAAAGCAACATAATAACTAATCTTAATCATGGTGTGTGTTAATATTATGTTGCAATATTATGAGCATAATATTAGCTAACTGTTAACAACTGATTATTAAAACATCACTTGTTTGTTAAAAAATTATTAAGCCCTATCCTGACGGTCCGTATCTTTTTCGTTAAATCCGTACAATAACAAATCGTTTATTCGGACTTATCTATAATAGTTAGTAATTTGGCTTCTTTAAAAACAACAAACTATGACAGATGCGGTACTATCGTCCGTCCGGTTAAGTTATCACTATCCACAAGGTGCGAAACTAACATTTCCGGACATCCGTATAGCAAAAAATCAACATAGCTTACTCTTAGGCGACTCGGGCACGGGTAAAACGACACTTTTACATTTATTGAGCGGACTGTCTACACCGACTACGGGTGAGGTTCATCTCATGAACCAATCACTGTATACTATGCGCGGGGCAGCACTAGATGCTTTCCGGGCAAAGAATCTCGGTTTTATATTCCAAGAAGCACATCTCTTACGAAACCTTACCGTAACCGAAAACATCAAGTTAGCACAATACCTCGCTAAGAATCCCGTGGATGAACAGGCTATCGCCGACCTATTGGATCAGTTGCAATTAAACGATAAAGCCCATGTATTGCCGAACCAGTTGAGCCGTGGACAAAAACAACGCGTAGCCATCGCCCGAGCAGTCATTAACCGACCAGGTCTCTTACTAGCTGATGAGCCTACCGCGTCCTTAGATGACAAAAACACCGATTTGGTGCTGCAATTGCTGTTCAACATTGCAAACAATTATGGTTCAAGCCTGCTCATCGCTACCCACGATAAGCGTATAAAAGACCAATTCACGAACTCTTATCAGCTGTAGCTATGCATAACATACAACTCGTCTGGAAAAATATCAAACAGGAACTGGGTTCGACCCTGCTCAGCATATTACTCACCGCCTTCGGTGTAGCCATCCTATGCGTTATCTACATCACCGGCGATACCTTGGAAAAACAACTGACAAATAACACCAAAAACATAGATCTTGTTGTCGGCGCAAAAGGGAGCCCCTTTCAACTCATTCTGAGTTCCCTCTACCATGTAGACAATCCCACCGGCAATATTGCGCTAGCAGAAGCACAGCAACTTGGTGAAAATCCTTTTATCGACATCGCGGTTCCCATATCACTCGGCGATAATTTCAAAGGGCATCGCGTCATTGGAACCGAGCCCTCCTATCTAGATCTATATGGTTTATCGATAGCAAAAGGAGAATTATGGGAAAATTCCTTCGAAGCAGTGATCGGCAGCGAAGTTGCACGTAAAAGAGGTCTAGGAGTAGGCGATGAATTTTTTACCGCACATGGCCTTTCAGAAGATGGGCATGTACACGACGACCATCCTTTTAAAATAGTCGGTATTTTAGAAAAATCAGGTTCTATTGTGGATAATCTTATTCTATGTAACTTGGAAAGTGTATGGGATGTGCACGGGTTGCACCACAGCGATCATGAACACGACCATAACCATGACCATGAACACGCTCCTGCCGATACCGATGGGCACAGCCATACACCTGATAATAACCATGATTCTGCTAGCCCTGCACATCACCCAAACGAGGATCACCCGCATACCCACGACGACCATACACATGATCACGACCATGAGCATGATGAAACACATGAGCATGAACAGGATCAACTCGTAGCTGAAAAACCACGGGATACCTTTGTTAAAAGTATCGGAGCCGATATGCTGGAAGATCGGGGTGAGGAAGTAACCGCATTACTGATCAAATACAGTTCGCCTGCAGCATTGGGCGTCCTCCCCCGATTAATCAACGAATCTACCGATATGCAGGCAGCATCGCCCGCCATTGAAAGCACCCGCCTTTTCTCCTTATTAGGTGTCGGACTAGATTCGCTCGCTGTTTTAGCCTATATCATTATGTTCATCGCGGGTCTAAGCGTATTTATCAGCCTATATAACGCCATGAAAAAGCGAAAATACGACCTCGCCATTATGCGTTCCATGGGCGCGTCAAAGACTAAACTTTTCAGTCTAGTACTCGTCGAAGGTGTAGTGATTACGTTAATAGGAGGAATAGTCGGCTTGCTATTGGGCCACGCAGCGCTATATGCGATCAGCCAGCAAACGAGCGAAAGTGCTGATTTTATGGAAGCATTCCGCATCCATCAACAAGAACTATTTATCGTCCTAGCTGCTTGCCTATTAGGCGTATTAGCGTCGGTCATACCGGCAATTAAAGCATATAAAACATCCATTTCGACTATTTTAGCAGATAAATAACCCGGGGACGGACTCCGTTAGCAAGAAAACAAAAACGTTAGATAATTGAACAGATAACATGAAGAAGAACACGATACACCTATTTTTACTAATATGCCTATGCATGGTCGGCGTGGCGAAAGCCCAAATCGGACACTTTCCGGACGCCAATGTACCCGATCATACACCAATGATGAACAGCACTTGGGAGGCGATAGATAAAATGATGTATAAAGTCACCACAGAAAACAACAAGAAAATATATACGCCACATTATCCACCAGCGCTAAAAGCTCTGGAGAATAAAATCGTCGAACTTCCCGGCTATCTCGTACCACTAAACAGTGGTCGCAACCACAAGACCTTTATGCTTTCGGTACTTCCCGTTATGCAATGCATGTTCTGCGGCAGCAACGGCATCCCTCCCATGGTAGAAATTTTCATGAAAACAGATGCCATAAAATTTACCGAAGAACCCATCAAAGTAAAAGGGAAAATGGTGTTTAATCCAGAGCCGCTGAAAGGAAATGCTGAGATACAGATCGTAGATGCGGTGCTCGTTAAATGATTCTTTCTTTTTCTCCGCGAAAAAGAAACAAAAAGCTCGTCGCTTCAAATGTTTTACATAAGGGATAGTACTAAGGATGAATTTGTACAGTCGTAAAACATTTGGATGCGACATTTTGCGTTAAGAGAGGGGTGGTACAATATCTTGCAACCGTCAAAAAGATATTGTTAATTCGGGATAGTGCTAAGGATGAATTTATACGGACCTCAAACATCCGGATGCGACAATTAAGATGAAGGAAGGGATAGTGCACCCGCGTTAACATGAACGATCAATAATGAATAGCTACTGTGCGGAGCAAAACGACCTTATATCGTTCTGCGGCCATTTTTCTGAAGATTATTCCGTAAAAAACAAAATACTGTCCGAGCATAGCGAGTTTATTTTGTTTAGGAATAGACGAAGAAAAATAGCAGAACGATATTTAGTCTTGACTTTTTGTCTCCTTTTTTGTCAAGAAAAAAGGAGTAAAAGAACTTTGTATAAAAATATACCTTCGTTTTTTCATGAAGGAAAAAATGAAGAATTACCGATTTAAAACCGCTATTTCTAGGCAGCTAGCTAGCGCCGCTGTTTCCGTGCGCAAACGGCTATTTCCTAAAGAAACCGGTTGATAGCCCAACGCGCGTGCCTGTGCGATCTCAGCGTCGGAAAAATCACCTTCGGGACCGATCAAGATCAGGTATTTTCCACCGGGACTACAAATATCAGCTAAATACTGTTTTTCGCCCTCGGCACAATGCGCAATCGTACGGACGGTATACGCTTCCGTTTTTTGCTGTTCGAGAAAATGTTGTAAAGAAATCGCCGGATTGATTTTTGGGAGATACGCTTTTAGCGATTGCTTCATCGCTGCAATGGCCACTTTATGCAAACGCTCCGTTTTCACCTCCTTCCGCTCAGAATGCGCCGAAATGATCGGCGTAATCTCCTGGATACCAATTTCCGTCGCTTTTTCCAAAAACCACTCCAGCCGTTCCATATTTTTGGTTGGGGCGACCGCCACGTGCAGCTCATAAGGGGATTTTCCATATTGCTGTTCTACCGCACGTATGGATAACGTCGTACGTTTCGGGTGTGGATCTAGAATCTGTGCCCTATACCATCCACCCACGCCATCAATGAGATATATCTCATCGTCCGCCGTCAAGCGCAATACACGAATCGCATGCTTGCTCTCCTCTTCGGTCAGCATGAACTCCTTATGATGAGGCTCTATAGTTGGGGTATAAAATAAGTGCATGTTTATTTATTCTTCATCCACGTCATCGTAGGGTGTCTCCATCAGCTCCAGTTTCACGAATTCGATATTTTGCTGCGTCTTCTTGATAATTGTAAAAGAATATCCCGCTGCTTTCCGCACCTCACCCACATCCGGAATCTTCTCAAAGTAGTGACTTACCAGCCCCGCCATGGTATCATAATCCGAACTTTCAGGCAGTTCCAAGGGCAGGTATCCATTCACATCATGTACATTTGCTCCCGCATCCACCATATATTCCGTTTCCGAAATCTTTTCCACAACCGGAGTTTCCTCATCATACTCATCCTGGATTTCACCCACAAGTTCCTCCACGATATCCTCCAGCGTAACCATACCTGCCGTGCCCCCGAATTCATCCAAGACAATAGCGATCTGAATCCGCTTTTGCTGAAATTCAGCCATCAGGTCATTAATCTTCTTAGTTTCAGGAATAAAATAAGGCTTACGGATAATATTCTTTAACACGACCTCCTTACCTTGAACAATAATCGGCAGCAGATCCTTCGTATGGACTATACCCACGATCTGGTCTATATTATCATCATAGATCGGAATACGTGAATAACCTTCTTCCGTAGCGGTCGTAATAAGCTCTTCTGCCGTGTCTGTAACCTCTACCGCAACGATCTTCGTACGAGGAATCATGATATTTTTCACGATCCGCTCATTAAAATCGAAAACGTTTTTGATGAGCTCATGCTCAGCGTTGTTCAATACACCACTCTCTTTCCCTTTCTCTAGCAGATACTGCAACTCTTCCGACGAATGATTCGTCTCATGACCATGTACTTCGATCCCCACCAAGCGTAGGAGAAAATTGGCGAAGCCATTTAATAACCAAATAATCGGTCTGAAGATATAATAAAAGAACTGCAAAGGTGCCGCAATCCGCATAGTAGTGGCTACCGGTCTTTGTATAGCAATAGATTTGGGGGCTAATTCTCCAAAAACAATATGCAAAAAAGTAATGATACTAAAGGCCAACACATGTCCTAAATTTTTCGCCACCGTCCCCGTCAGTTCCACATCGAACAGTCCAAAAAACTCGTGGACAATACGCGTCATTACGGCCTCTCCCACCCATCCCAGGGCAAGAGAAGCCAATGTAATTCCTAGCTGCGTAGCCGCTAAATAACCATCTAAGTGCTCGGTGATATTCTTAGCAATTTTGGCAACTTTACTGCCTGATTTTGCCTGAAGCTCAATCTGCGAAGCACGAACTTTTACAATCGCAAATTCCGCAGCGACGAAAAAACCATTAGCGGCCACCAAAAATACCGTCCAAAAAACATCGAGAGCCATGTTGCTGATTATTTGTTACCGAATTCTTTTTTATACAGTTCGATACTCTCCACTAAAATCTCCTGTGCACGTTCGCGGCCAAAAACACCATCCACGCTTACTTCTTTTTTCTCCAGCGCCTTATAACTTTCGAAAAACTGGACAATTTCCTTCATCGTATGCGGCGCCAAATCTTCGATATCATTCAAGTGATTGTATGCCGGATCATGCTTCGCTACCGCGATGATTTTATCATCCTGCTCGCCACCATCAATCATATTCATTACGCCGATTATTTTCGCTTCTACCAACGTCATGGGTAAAATATCTACCGAACAGAGCACCAAGATATCTAAAGGATCGTTATCATCGCAATAGGTTTGCGGAATAAACCCGTAGTTAGCCGGATATACCACCGATGAACTCAAAACGCGATCTAATAAAAGAAGACCCGATTCCTTATCTAGTTCATACTTTCCTTTAGAACCGTTCGTAATTTCAATAATTGCATTGACCGAATTTGGCAGATCGCTCCCAGGAGCTATCTGATGCCAAGGATGTTGTTTGTTCATTAATTAATTAACGTTACTGTTATGATTATTTGTATTATTTGCTTTTGTTTTTCTACTCGTTAACCATCTTTTAATCAAGGCGATCACAATCGGCAAGAAGGCAATTGCAATCAATCCCACAATGATATATTCTACATAATTGATGATAGCCGGAAATTTCACACCTAGAAAATACCCCGTTAAAGTCAGTAAACTGACCCATAATATAGCACCCGAGATATTATAGAAAATAAATTTTTTAAAATCTAACTTCACCACACCCGCGAATATAGGTGCAAACGTACGGACGATAGGCACAAAACGACCTATAACGAGCGCTGTTCCACCATATTTCTGATAGAACTCTTCCGCCATAATCACATATTTACGCTTGAAAAGAAGAGAATCTTTTCGTTTGAAGAGTACCGGCCCCGTTCGATAACCAAACCAATAGCCCGCAAAATTCCCCAATATTCCCGCACCTAAGATCCCGAAATACATCGTCACGATATCGACATCAATTTTGCCTAGCGCGCAAAATAAGCCTGCGAGGAACAGTAAGTAATCGCCAGGTAAAAAGAAGCCGAAGAAAAGACCTGTTTCAGCAAAGACGATAAGCACTACGATATAGAATCCGCCGTGGCTTAATAAATATTCCGGATCCATCAATTGCTGAAAGGACAGCCATAAATCTTGCATAATTTCTATTTAGTCTACCAGCATTAGCTGATCTAAAAGCTTTTCGTTTCTAAATTAGCTATTATTATTAAGGATTAGTCACTTCCGAAATGGCTTGCCTGATATCTTCTGCAATCTTGGTCATCTCCTCATCTGATAGACTCAATTTCGGGCGCGCGAAGTTCATATCATCCACTTTATTTAAGGGAATCAAATGGATATGCGCGTGTGCCACCTCTAACCCCACTACCGCAATCCCCACCTTCGGACAAGGAAACACCTTTTTTATACCTTGGGCTACAATCTTGGCAAATACCCACATACCCATATATTGGTCATCATTTATATCAAAGATATAATCCGTTTCCTTTTTTGGAATAACCAACACATGGCCCCGGGTTAACGGGCTAATATCCAAAAAAGCTAAATAATCAATACTTTCCGCTACTTTATATGCTGGAAGCTCTCCCGACAGGATCTTTGAAAAAATTGTTGACATCTTTTATCTTTTTTAAAGAAAAACAAACAAATTTACACAAAATGCCCTGTATTCACGAACCGAATTTTAAATGAGTTCCTGCATGCCTTTGCAAACAAACAAAAATGCATAAGTCGAAATAGAAAAATCAGTTGGTACCCTATACGTTTACCTGCAATCTAACCCCGTCCCAAAAACACACAAAAAAAACGGCTGCTCTTTTTGCAACCGTTTTCTCTTGTTTCTATCTATATTTCTTAAACGATGTGCGGTTATGGCAGCAACCGCACATAACCGTTCATCTTTTATCTGGAGATTTCCAAGATTTCGAATTCCATAACACCTGCCGGCGCTTCCACCTGAGCAACCTCGCCTACCGATTTACCTAGAAGTCCCTGTGCAATAGGCGACTTTACAGAAATCTTGCCTGCTTTGAGATCCGCTTCAGTTTCGGAAACCAGCTGATAGGTCATCACCGCATTATTTTTCTTATTCTTAATCTTTACATACGACAAAGCCAATACTTTCGACGTATCCAAACTCGATTCATCAATCAGGCGAGCACTGGCCAAAACACCTTCCAACTTCGCGATCTTCGCTTCATGCAAACCCTGTGCTTCCTTTGCCGCGTCATATTCCGCATTCTCGGATAAATCGCCCTTATCCCTCGCCTCTGCTATGGCTTTAGCGATATTCGACCGGCCTTCGGTTTTTAGATGCTGTAACTCTTGTTTTAGCTTATCTAAACCCTCTTGTGTGTAATAAGTTACTTCTGCCATATTTTTTCTTATTTATTTTCATTTGAATAATTTATTCCCGCCTAGTAATGAAACACGCATGAGCCTACTGATTCCCTAACTTGCCTCAGCATCAACACATGCGCCTTCAAAAAAAATTAAAAAAAGACAAGACCATACCGTCCTTCCAGGACAACATGGTCTTGCTCGTTACCTGCTAAGATAAGCAGCAACTTCTAAAAAAACAAATTTCTTTTACGATTCTTCTTCGTCGGTGTCCACAAATTTATACCCCAATCCGCGGACGGTCTGCAAGTAATGTGGTTTATCCGGATTCGTTTCTATTTTTTTACGAAGACGCACCACGTGCATATCCAACGTACGCGTATTAACATTAGAACTATATCCCCACACCACTTCCATCAGCTCCTCCCGCGTGATTTCTTTCCCCACATTTTGTAGGAAATACAGCAATATACGATTCTCTAATATCGTCAATTCGATCTTACGTCCATCTCTTACCAGCGAGTGTATCGTCGGGTGGTGTTCCGTTTTGCCAAACGAATACACATCTGTGTTTTTGGGTAAAAAGAACCGCACCTTGTTTTCGATCATCGCCACGAGCACATCCATGTTAAAAGGCTTCGTAATGTAATCCGTCACACCATAGCTATACGCATCAATTTTATCCACATCCTGTGACTTGGCCGTCATCATAATAATGATATGCTCGAAACCAGCCTTGCGAACCGATTCACAGACATCAATCCCCTCTTTTCCGGGAAGCATCCAATCGAGCAGAACAACCTCCGGCTTTTCCTGCAAAATCAATTCTTCCGCTTCCAAACCATTAGCCGCCTGAATAACCGTATAGCCTTCCGTTTGCAAACGATGGGCTACCAAAAAACGTAAGTTTTCATCGTCCTCTACTACAGCAATAGTGATATCTTTATTCGTCATATTATATAGTTCTTTTCGGTCCCAAAGGCAAGAGCAATGTAAAGGTAGTACCTTTTTCCGGTACACTATCCACTTTAATTTCTCCTCCCATGAAATCCACGATTTCTTTACAGAATGCCAAGCCCAACCCAATACTTCCTTGTTGGTTGAACTGGTTCTTTACCCGATAAAATTTTTTAAAAATACTATTAAATTCCTTTTTATTTATGCCTATTCCCCTGTCTTTAAATTTTATAACAAAATTCTTTTTGTTTTGTTGCACCTCAATATGGAGGAACTTCCGATCAGGTTCAGAATATTTGTAAGCATTATCAATCAGATTTTGGAATACGCTCAACAACAGCGTCGTATCCACCATCATATTGTTTTGGACATCGATTACATAGGAAAAGTTTAAATCCGGATATTTTAATCGCACCGCTTCAAAAATCGGCTCACAGAAAACCTCTACTTCCACCTCTTCCTTATTCGGTTTGATAGACTTGTTTTCAATCTGTGCAAATGAAAGCAGCTTATTCATTAAGCTATTCAGCTTATCCGCTTCCTGATCCAAAATCTTCCCATACATCCGTTGCTCCTCTACCGAAAGCTTCTCATTACTCTGGATATTGTTTCCCGCAATCTTAATCACGCTGACCGGCGTCTTAAACTCATGCGTTAAGTTGTTAATAAAATCATACTGCAATTGAAACAACCTACTATTGATCGTTGCATTCCGATAGATTAGATACGCAATAAAAATCAAAATGAGATACACGGCAGAAATCCCCAGACTAACTGGCCAGAAACGCCTGTTAATCTCTTGATTGATAAAACCCTCCGAACTCGTGTACTGCAATTTATAGTCCGACAATGCCCCAGGGAGCGGAAGTTCCGTCTGTAAGTAAAAACGCTGATCACTCACACTACCCGATACGATAGGTAGCACCTCGATCTTTTCATATAAATTAAGCGCAACATTCTTAATTTTGATCTTGCTCGGATCGATCAAGAAAATAAACATATCCTGATCATAGGTCAGCACGGTCGTATCCGGCACCGACATCATGTGCTTATAAAGCAATAAATCCGAAATACGCGGAATATTCATGTAGGTTACCTTTCCCGGGTTCAGCGTATAAAACACCCGGTAGATATCGTCATTCGACATACTCGTCGATTCGTTCACCCGATCTAAGAACCCCACAAATTTAAGCACCATCGTATTAAAATCATCTACATACGTATGCGTCTGCGTACTTTCGGGGCGCTGAGCGATCAGCCTGTTGTTCTCATCCAAATGAAAAGAGGTGATGCTTTTAGGGTACAGGTGGAGGTGGTTATATTTAATTCCTGCCGGAATAGAATCCGCGTTGGTGATGGCAATATCGTAAAATAGCACCCGGTCTAGAAAAGTATATTTCCGGATCACGTCGTTCACATAAGAAGCAGCCTTTACCGAATCCAAATACCCCTGATAATACGATATTTCCGGAATTTTATCATTAAAAAACTCGTGGAATGGCTGTATGGACCGATCAAACACCTCTACTTTACGGTTATTGAACTCGGTTTCGATAAAATTGGCAATCATGGAGCGTGCCGAAAACATAGCCACCCCAAATAGCACGCTGACCAATATGACGAAAGCAATGAGCAACCCAAAGTTTTTGCGGTATTTAAGCTGGTTATACGCCATGCTATTTACAGATACTTGCTCAAGAAAGCCTCAACTTCCTGATAATAGTTTATAATATTCTCTTCATTTTTAAACCGTCTTCCCTCCTCTTCTCGGTATATATACTTGATCGGCACATTATTGTTTTTCAATTTCTGAACAAATTGATTGGCATCCGTCAACGAACTAAACCTATCTCTTCCTCCCTGTGCAAACAGCACGGGAATCTTCACCTTATCAGCATGAAAAACAGGCGAAATAGCTTTAAACATTTCGTATTCGGTGTTCGGGTTACCGATGATATTGTAAAATAAACGGACATATTGTTGATGATGCGGCGGAATCTCCCTAAAATAGGTAAACAGGTTGGTATATCCCGACATCGCCACCGCACATTTATAGAACGAAGAGTTATAGGTCGCCGCATGCAATGCCGCATAACCGCCAAACCCATTTCCCATAATGGCCACCCGATTTTTATCCACAATCCCTTGGTGTATCAACCACGTCACCCCATCAATCATGTCAGCCTGTATTTTACCGCCCCACTCTTTGAAACCCGCCGCCCAGAATTTCTTGCCGTAGCCTGCCGATCCCCTATAATTCAACTGAAACACCAGATAACCTCGGTTAGCCAGAAACTGTGCTTCCGCATCGAAATCCATCGCATCGCGCCGATGTGGCCCATCATGCACCAAGACCACTACCGGCAGCCCCTCGCGTTGGCCTGTTAGCGGATAGGTGAGATAACCGTGCAAAGTAAGCCCATCCCGACTCTGAAAACCTACCGCCTCTTTCGGGGATAAGGCCAGGTCAGCCAGTTTTGGATTGATTTCTTCCAACAAAGTAGCCGCATCTCGTTCCGCATCATAATGATAAATTCCTCCTGCCCGCACATCGGTATATACCTTCACAATCCAATGCCGCATAGCTTTGTCCGTGTCGAGGACATCCACCGATTGGTTATCGAACTTAATCGATAACTGTTCGAAATAACGCTGCACCGTCTGGTTGAAGAAATGCCTTTTCACCTTATTGATCGTATACTGGCTATAAATAAGTTCCTGCAGATCGTCGGCATATCCCGCCGCTTCCAGATCAACCTGCGGATTTTCGAACAGGATCCGCTCCTCTTCACCCGTCGACACATTATATTCCACTAAGGATAACTTATCCCGATTCAGATTAGACAGCGCATAGACATGCGTATGAGATCCCTTCACAAAACCCAGCGGCCGAATCGAAGTCTGGTAATCGGTATTTGCGATCTCTTGAAAAGGCATATGCTCTTCCGCTCTGTACAGGATACTCTCCTGCACGCTATCGTTCGTCATCGCCAGCCGCACCTTTCCATCCGGCGATGCATACCATTTCGAAATATTTCCCGGATTTCGCGTCAACAATTCAGGGGTCGTGCCGTCCACGAATATCTTGTACAGGTCAAAGGCAGTCGAATCCCGGTCGTTCAGTGTCGCCAATAAATAATTCCCGTGCAGCGCATGCGGCGCCAACCACCGTAAGCGGGCCATCTTCACCGGCAAAATAGCCGTTGTTTTTTCCGAATCGACCTGTATACTAAAGATACGCAAACTATCTTGCGGCGAATGGCTATTAGAAAATACAATTAAAGAATCCGACGCCCAGAAGAAATACTGGACATTCATATCAGACTGATAAGTAAGTTGCTTTGATTTTTTTTTGTCCTGCAGATCCAGCACAAAGATATTTTTACAATGGTCGTCTATTCCTAGATACGCTATTCGGCCACCATCGGGGGATATTTTGAAGTTACTCTTTTCCGGCTTTACAAAAAAATCTTCTACCGGGATCAATTCCTTTGCACCTTGTTTATTCCCACAGGAAACGGAAGCCATACAAAAACACACCGCAAATACCCAAAGCAAACATCTAAACATATTCCAATCCTATTGAATTCAAATATTACTATTTTTTGATAAAATATCGTATATGCAACCTTATTTTTACAAGGTCATCGCTATTTCGCAGTTGATTCCTATCTTTGCGCATGATCTTATATAACGTATCTATCATTGTTGAAGAAAACAACCACCTTTCGGTTCTGGAATGGCTCAAATCCCATTTGCGTGCAAGCAGCCATGAAACGGTTTTGTTAAAAATGTTGGACTCTCCACACGAAGGACACACGTATTGCGTACAATATCAAGCCGCAGACCGCGACCTTATCGCCAAATTTCAGGAAGAAGTAGTGACCGAATTACAGCACTATCTCACGAACAATCACGCTGAAAAAGCTTTTATTTTTGAAAGCCAAATGCAGCACCTATCGTTAACCTAACGGTTTCCGTTAGATTTGCTCGCTGAAGGGGGAAACTTTTTGCGATTTATTTTTACGGTATTTTTTATACCATAATATGCCAATCCCTATAGCAATCAAATAGGGAATCGCCAGCAAAAAAAGGATACCGTCATTGAGCCCTTTTCCTTGCGTATTCCCGTGGGCAGCACTGTTTTCCGCATTTAAGGAACACATCGCGCATTGCGCCGATACCTCCGTAAAACATAAGATACCTAGCACGGCGACTATCGCTACCACTAGAAGAGGTGTCCGTTTCGAAATCATGCACAAAATTACTTATTTATTTTTGGATTGCGTAATCCCCGGCCTTAGCTCCCGGCTAGACCAAAATTGATGTATTTCACTTCTAGGTATTCCTCCAAACCAACGCGCCCGCCTTCCCGGCCTATACCCGACTCTTTGATACCTCCAAAGGGTGCACCAGCAAAAGAAATCCGGCCTTCGTTCACGCCTACCATGCCCGCTTCTATGGCCTCCGCCACTCGCCAGCAACGCCGAACATCATTACTATAAAAATACGCAACCAGCCCAAATTCCGTATCGTTGGCCATCCGGATAGCCTCCTCTTCGGTCTTAAACCGAAACAACGAAGCTACCGGACCAAAAGTTTCTTCTCGAGCGATCAATGCATCCGCCGGCACATCCGCCAACACGGTCGGTTCATAATACAGATCCTTGATTACCTTTCCACCAGTCA
This sequence comes from Sphingobacterium sp. FBM7-1, assembly GCF_020687765.1. GTDB lineage: Bacteria > Bacteroidota > Bacteroidia > Sphingobacteriales > Sphingobacteriaceae > Sphingobacterium. The sequence continues at coordinate 110,005 of NZ_JAJEWJ010000003.1, forward strand.
GCACTCGTGCCCCTTTATCCACCGCATCTGCAATATGCTTTTCCACCTTATCACGTCCTTTTCTATTGATCAACGGACCGATCTGCACCCCATCGTCGAGGCCGTTCCCCACCTTCAAGGAGGCGACCGCTGTCGTCAACCGCGATGCAAATGCATCAAAAACAACATCGGCTACCAAGAACCGGTTTACCGCCACACAAGTTTGCCCTGCATTCCGGAACTTAGCAAACATCGCCCCCTCCACTGCCGCGTCCAAATCCGCATCCTCAAACACGATAAAAGGCGCATTACCCCCCAATTCCAACGATAGCTTTTTCACTTGAGTTGCGGACTGTTTCATCAACAGCTTCCCGACCGCTGTCGATCCTGTAAACGACAACTTCCTGATCAAGGGATGCGTACTTAGCTCATACCCCATCGCGGACGCATCCGTGCCCGTAACAACGTGAAACACCCCGACCGGCCAGCCCGCTCTTTCAGCGAGTATAGCAAGCGCTAATGATGTCAGTGGTGTCTGCGAGGCGGGGCGGAGTATCACCGGACAACCCGCGGCAATAGCAGGGGCTACTTTCCTGGTCACCATAGCCAACGGAAAGTTCCACGGCGCTATAGCCGCTACCACACCGACCCCCTGCTTGATCGTCACGATACGGTTCGCCTGCGTGGCAGCCGGCACCGTCTCTCCGTAAGCACGTTTGCTCTCTTCTGCGAACCATAGCACAAACGAAGCCCCATAATCCACTTCTCCCAAACTATCCGTCAACGACTTTCCCGATTCCAACGTAATAATCTCCGCCAGCTCCCGCTTATGGGCAAGCATAAGTTTATACCAGTCTTCCAACATTTCCGCACGTTCCGCAACATCGCTCTTCTTAAAAGACACCCAGCTGTGATGCGCTGCTTCCACCGCCTCCCGAACCTGGGGTATCGTTAAATTAGCGACCTTTTGCACCACGCCACCCGTCGCAGGATTGACCACATCAAACGTTTCCGTCCCACTTATCCACTGACCATTTATAAAAGCCTTTCCCGTTATCAATTCTTTAGTACACATCATATGAGTAGATTTTGATCCGTTTCTATTAAAACCCGAGGATGGCGTGATTTGTTTAAAACAAATCCAACCGAATAGGCACCGGACGATTGATTAGCGTTTCAGCAGCGCATTAAACCGCTCCCAAAAACCATCTATAGGCAATGTAGCAGTCAGCGTCAGCCCTTCATTCTTTATAGGGTGGGTAAATTCGAGCGAACGCGCGTGCAGACAGATGGTCCGGCGCAAACTCCCCCGCGGATAACCATACTTATTATCTCCCACAATCGGACAACCCATATACGCCAACTGTGCCCGAATCTGGTGTGTACGCCCCGTTACAGGCGACACCTTCAACAAATAATATCCGTCCAAGATGCCCAGAATCTCATAATCCAGCTGTGCAAAACTCCCCCCTTTCACCTCGCGATCATACGCTTTGGTAATCATCTTCTTGCGGTCACGCAGCAACCAGTTCTGCAAAGTATCCCGCTCCTTTGGCGGGCGGTTGCGCACGACAGCTAAATATGTCTTGGCTACTTTTCGGTCATGAAACAAGCGGTTCATCCGATCCAGCCCCTTGCTGGTCTTCGCAAAAAGAATCATTCCACTGACCGGTCGGTCCAACCGATGGATAACCCCCACAAAAGCACCATTAGGTTTCTGATATTTAGCCGTCAGATAAGTATTGACCATATCTTCCAATGATCTATCTCCCGTATCGTCAACCTGCACAATATCCCCCGCACGCTTGTTTATGGCAATATAGTGGTTGTCCTCGTAGATGACATCCTTATCCGTTATATCCATCCGAAATGATTATTCTGCCGCTGCTTCTGCTGCCGCTTTTTCTTGTTCCTTCTGCTGTTTTCTGAAATAACCTCTGAACAGGAAGTTACTTTGTAAAGCTTTCATATTCTCATCCAGCTTTTCCGTACTTCCGTTCAGATTACGCAAAATCTGGCGAATTTCTTCCGCAGCCTCCGGATCGTTGGTCAATACCCCGATCGCATTATCTTTGTCATTTAAGCGTGCAGAGGTCGCGTTCAAATTATCCATAAGCGCCGAAGCAGAGGTCGTCACGCCCTGTAGTTGGGCTGCAGACTCCCGCAAGCTGGCAAACACAGCGGTATCCGTCGTCAAGTCGTGAATTAACCCTTGATTACTGTTTAGCTTGTTCATCAATACCGCTAAATTTCCCGAAGCCTTATGCACATCCGTCATCACCTTATTCAACGAGCTGACTGAATTTTTTAACGAAAGCGCAATGGTAGAGTCCGTCATCAAAGCACCCACGGCGCCTTTACCTTCTACCATCTGTTGCGAGAGTATCGCAAAGTTCTTTGTGATTTCCACCAAGTTTTCGTTATTCGTCTGCAAAGTTGCAAACATGGCATCCGTGTCTGTACCCGCTACCGACTTGATAACATGCCCGTCCTGTATTGGTGGCGCCTGATCCGACCCCCCTACCAAGTTCACGATGGCGTTGCCGATCAGTCCATCGGAACCCAACTTCGCCACAATATCCTCTCGGATAAACTGACTTGATTTTTCTTCAATATGCATCACCACCTTCACGTCGTCAATACTTTGGAAGGTTATTTCTTTAACAATCCCCACTTTCACACCCGAAAACCAGACATTATTACCCACCTTCAAACCTTTCACATCATGAAAATAGGTGGTCACTACCAAATTCTTACTAAATTTATTTTGTTGCGTACCCAACACCAGAATACCAGCTACCAAAATAATCAAACCAATCAGGACAAATAATCCAACCGTAAGCGATCGCTTCCTTTCGTTTGTACTCATATATCTTTAAACAATAAAATTATAATCATAAAAAGGTTTCACCCGTTCATCCTCCGTATCAAAAATCTCCTCGAACGTACCCTGTCTTTCGAATTTACCATCCAACAGCATCACGATCCTGTCCCCGACCATTTTTGCACAGGCTAGATCATGCGTAATAATGATGGATGAAGTTTGGTATTGCTCCTGTACCTGATTGATCAGCGAATTGATTTCTAAACAAGTCAATGGATCCAATCCGGCAGTAGGCTCATCATATAACATAATATCCGGCCGCAAAATCAACGTACGTGCAATACCGATACGCTTCCGTTGTCCGCCTGATAGCTCAGACGGCATCTGATTAATTGCCTGTGCTAAACCCACACCTTCTAACACTTCTTCCACTTCTTTATTGATTTCGGCCCGCGTCAGGTTACGTTTGTTTCTAACCAACGGAAACTCCAGATTTTCCCGCACCGTCATACTATCATATAAGGCGCTATTCTGAAAAGAAAACCCAATACGTTGGCGTAAGGTACGCAAGGCACGTTCGTCCAGCTCATTTACCACCTCGTTCAGCACATGGACACTTCCTTGGTCCGGCTTCAACAAACCTGATATCAGCTTAATCAACACCGATTTTCCAGTTCCAGAACGCCCTAATACTACCAGGTTTTCCCCATTGAACAGCTGGAGGTTTACATTCCGCAACACATGGAGGTCACCAAATGATTTACTTACTCCATCTACATGGATAACTACCTCGTCCCGCTTAATATGTACCTTCTTTTTTTCCATATCCGTTTAGCCGATGAGAGAAAGCAATTGAACAATGAGCAATTCTTCAATAAAAACAAGGAACATAGACGATACCACCGCCGCATTGGCCGCTTTACCCACACCCTCCGTGCCTTTAGAAGAATAATATCCTACATACGTACTCGCAAATCCGATCGTAAAGCCAAACACCACTGCCCGGAGCACCATCGCAAAAATATCTTTTGCCGCAATGGCTTCAAACACCTGCGTAAAAAATGCTAAAATGCTAATATCGTCTTTCGCTGATATACTGAGGTATCCGCCCAACAGCCCAATACCAGCCACATAAAAACACAACACCGGAATCATCGTTGTCGTAGCGATAATACGAGTAGAGATTAAAAATTTTGTAGGATTTGTGCCCGAGACCTCCATCGCATCGATCTGCTCGGTTACATTCATGGAGCTCAGTTCCGCACCAATCTGCGAACCCACTTTTCCAGAGGCGATCAGTGCCGTCACCAAGGGAGCCAGCGCCCGCACAATCGCGATCGATATTAATGCCGGCAACCAAGATGTCGCACCAAATTCCTCCAAAGAAGGGCGAGACTGTTTGGTAAACACAAAGCCCACGATAAATCCGGTCAAACTGATTAATGGGAACGATTTCCATCCGATCTCATAACACTGTCGGATAATCTCTTTAAATTCATAAGGAGGAGAGACCGCTTCCCGTAGGAAACTCATCATGAAGCGATGAATTCTGGCGAACTCGATAAGTAGTTTTTCTATTTTACTTCCCATTCCAAAAAATCATCCGACAAATGTACAAACTTTTATTTTTAGTAAAAAGCTACATTCCATAAGCGCTTACCCATGCCTCATTAAACCTTTGGTCTTCGTATACAGTCATAACAATAAAGTAACGAAGAAGGTTTTACGATTAAAGACGAAGAACATGAAAAGCACGAAAACCCACACCCTGTTGATAGCACTATTCGCATTTGTATGTAGTGTCTTCGCCCATAAACAAGTGTTTGCGCAACCGCAAGTCGCTGTTTCCTTTGATTTATTTTATAACGAATTATCTCCCTACGGACATTGGGATCGCCATGACAGTTACGGCGACATCTGGTTTCCGCGGGCAGAAGCGAATTTCCGTCCCTACGGTACCAACGGCTATTGGGCCATGACAGAATATGGCAATACATGGGTATCCGAATACGACTGGGGCTGGGCGCCGTTCCATTACGGTCGATGGGTATACACCAACCATCGCGGCTGGGGATGGATTCCCGGTTACGAGTGGGGACCCGCATGGGTAGACTGGCGGAGTGGTGGCGGCTATTACGGCTGGGCCCCGATGGCTCCCGCAGTAGGCCTAACGGTTTCCGTTGGCCTGCCCATTAACCTGTGGGTCTTTTTACCGACGCGTCGTATATACGACCGGCATATCCACAGGCATTGGAGCCACGGTCACCGCAACATCTACAACCGGACCACGATCATTAATAACACCTATATCGTGAACAACAATCGCTATTATGGCGGGCCGGCTCGTCGCGATATCGAGCGCCACATCGGCCGCCGTGTCGCTGTCCGTAACATCCGGACGACCGATCGCCCGGGACGTTCAAAAGTAGACAACCGCTCGGTATCCATTTACCGTCCGGATAGAGCAGCAAACACACGCAGCAATCAAAAAGCAACGCGCGTCACCGAGGCAAACCGTCGTCCGAGTGCGACAACCAACCGCGCGAACAACAGCAGGCCAGAGCGTTATATTGGAAATAACCCCAGCCGCGCGAACGAAAGTCGGGCTACACGGAACAACACAACGCCGAACCGGACGCAAAATCAGCGTGCGACACCGAATAACGGCAATCGTCCGAACACCGGTAACCGCGAAGCCAGAGCGACGCAACGCAATCAGCGTGCTACGCAACCACGGAGCCCGCAATCGAGTAGCCGAACTGCACAACAACGCAGTGAGGCAAACCGTCGACCAGCTGCGCAACCGCAGCAAAATAATCGCGGTAATGTACAGCGTACAGCGCCGAGCCGTTCGCAGTCACCTGCCCGCAGCAGTCGACCGGCGCGCCAGAGCGCACCGACAGGCAATGTGTATCAAACCAGCCAACGGAGCAGCTCGCCCGCACGGGTCAACCAGTCGCGCAGCAACACCTCCAATAGTTCACGTGTACAGCGCAGTAGTAGCTCTTCCCGCAGTAGCGGAACAGCGTCGCGCAGCGGAAACAACAATCGTTCATCGTCAGCACGCGGCAGTAGATAAGCTAAAGAATTTCTATTTATATTGAAGCAACGCCTCCTGTTTCCTTTCGTGAAACAGGAGGCTTCTTTTTGCTAGGATACTCTCTTCCCTTTAGCTACGCCCATGCTTAGCGGCAAAACTAAAAGCGTCGCCAAGGTGGAGATGGTCAATCCGCCCATCGTCCCCACTGCCAGGGGGAACCAAAAAGCCTCTTTCTCGGCTCCGATCAGAAAAGGAATAAAGCCTAGGATAGTTGACAAAACCGTCAACAAAATCGGACGTATTTTTGCTTGACATGCCTTTAAATACGCTCGCAAAGGCCTTATGAGCGGTCGTGCCTTCCGGATATTACTATACTCCTCCACGATATAGATATTCGCATTGATCGTCAGTGCAGACAAGAGTACAAAGGAAGCATATCCCCCCTGATCAAACTCGATGGAAAACAAATAGAACGCGAGAAATATCCCGATGAAGGATAAAGGAATGACGAATAAAATATACAAAGGCTTTTTAAAAGAATTGAACAAGATCGAACACACGAGATAAATCACCACAAATACATAGCCCAACAATAGATAATCCGTTTGTTTCTTATCCGACCTGGAACGCGGATTCGCATCCTTAATGCTATAACCCAGCGGCAAGCTTTCCTCAAATTCCGTAATATACATTTCCTGGACCCGCCTCCCCTGTTCATGCGCACCGATATACTCGTATTGCAAGCATAAACGGTATTGCTGGTCAACCTTTCCGACCTCCTTCGGTGCCTGCGATTTCTCCATGCTTGCCAATTCCCCTAGCTTATAGGTGTTATTATTAACCCGCATCGGGACGTTTAACATGTCCCATATCCCATAATTGTCCATTTGTTTCGCGTGCAAATAAACCCTTTCCGTTCCTGCTGGCGTCGGGAGACTTCCCGCATTTATCCGGTTGCCGAGCAGGGTATGCAATTGTTCATATAATTGATAGGGCTGTATGTTTTCTGCGATCAGCCGGTCATTTCTCAATACAAACGCATATTCCTCATAATCATCCTTGAACCAGCTGAACTCAGCATTCACGAATACCTCTTTAATACGTCGATGCTCCAATAATTTTTCTTTGAACCGCTCCGCCCAATACAACAACTCATCATAATTATAACCAAACATCTCTACCCGGTAGGAGCCCGCCCCTTCCCGCACATCATTACTAAAACCATCTCCCAACCCTTGTACGGTCCAACTTCCCCCACCGAGTTGCAGCGATTTAGTAATCAGTTGCGATTTTAGCCGATACGGAAAGCCGCCTTGGGCATGCTCGGGCACAAATTGTATACGGATGCTGGCTTGCTGCGCATGATATATATCGGTCTGAAACTGCCTTACCTCCGGAAATTGGCTAATATAGCTTTCCATCTGCTGGATCAGCCCGTTCATCTCCTCGATCGTGGAATTACTTGGCAGCGACGCATTCACCTGCAAGCTCGTTTCCTCACGCTGCGCGAAGTAGGTACCATGCTTTACTTTTTGCACAAACAAACGCAAAGTTCCACCCAGCGCCGGGTTAACATAAGGAGCTATATCTTCTTTATAGCGCTCACTTCCTAAGGTTCGGTTATACCATTCCCCCCAGTTCGAATCCGCTTCAATACGTTCAGGAAGGAGAAAGACAGGCAACCCAAAAGCCAAGATTAGACCTGTCGTCACGATAAATCGCCAGCGGTACAAAAAGCGACATAGCATCGCATAATACCGATAAAAATACACCGTCATGCGCAGTCTCCTTCGCTGGCGGCGCCTATAACGCACACTACGTTTCTCCCGCAATGCCTGCAACCTCAGCTTTTCCACGAGCGCCGGCACCAAAAATAGCGCAACAAATAAGGACATGCCGAGGTTAATCATCATCACCATCGCAAAATCCAGCAAGTTCAGACGGACGCGTTCGTCCATGAGAAAAACGACCGATAAGGTTCCGATAGTCGTTAACGTTGCTGCCATAATCGACAAAAACGCCCGCCGGTTATTTTTGCGCACGAGGTGTTCCGCCATTACGATGGTATTATCGATCACCAATGTCAGTGAAATGGTGATACCCGCCAACGAATATAGCTGGATCTCCAGATCCAGCATATAGTAAAGTATAACCGCTATGGCTAGATTACTGAACAGCGACACTACCGTCAATACCATGTACTTTAAATTCCGATAGGTCAACATCATAAACAGCAACAAGATGAACAAGGTTAAGCCCGTTCTGAAATATATTTTATCCAGTTCCGTTCCGATAAACTCGGTAGCATCGTAATTGAGGTGTAGTTCATACCCTGGCGGGAAAGTTTCCTTTATCGCAGCAAGCTTCCGTTTAATTTCCTTACCCAGCGCCAACTGGTTACTCCATTCATCCGCCATCACCGTCAAGTAGATCGAGTTCAGCCCATTAATACGAAAATAACGCTGTACCTGATCTTCCACACGCTCCGCCCGCAGCAATTTTGCAAGCGGTATGATCGTCCCGTCACCGCGTTGCACCCCTGTCTGCTCCAAAATATCCCCAAGCGACTCCTGTTGTGAGCGAGCCGTAACCTGGATCCATTCCTGCCTTTTATCAGGAGTTTCCACAGGAGCTATATCCAGAAACTCCAAACGCGTAGCGTCCGCCAACGTTCGCTGTATTTCCCGTACCGTCACCCCATACTTTGTCAGCACATCCGCATCGTACTCCAAGCGCCATACCCAAGGCACGGCACCCTGCACCACTACCTGAGACACCCCCTCCATCAGCCCAAGCTGTGGTTTGATACTCGTCTCGACGTATTCCTGTATTTCGTAAGGCGTTATCGGCGCATTCACCGTATAAGTGACTAGCGGTTTATTCGCGTCATTGTCGGCCCGGCGCTGAGCGATCGTGGGGTACGAAACATTTTCCGGCAGCATGCTCCAGGTCTGCCGGATCACGGTCGATATCTCAAAGCGCGCCAGATCGATGTCCTTGTGCTTATTAAAGGCTATCTCGATACGTCCCCAGCCATTACCCGATTTCGAACTGATTTTGCGAATACCCGCTATACGGTTCAGCATCGCTTCCAAGCGCGAAGTCGCTTCAATCTCAACCGCCCGCGGCGAACTACCAAACATGGAGAAGCTTACGGTGATATGCGGCAAGGTTTGAGACGGAGCTAGTTTTATCGGCAGCAAGGGAATCAAAGCCAATCCGATCAACGACAGGCAAGCGAAGACCAAAATAATAGCGAACGACGATATTTTACGAGTCCCTACCATGCGCTTATCGATGCAACTGATCAAAAAGATAGGAAAGCGATTCGCCCGTGTTAAAATCAAATAACGTCAGTTTCCGAATCCGGAAATAGCATTTCCAGTAATTTTTCAACGAGGCAATATAGTTCTTCTGCGCCTCCTTCTGCCGGTTAAGCGATAAGGTTAAGCTATTGATATCCGATTTGCCGATCATAAAGCGTTGCTTTGTAGCCTGAAAAGCCGCCACCGCAAGCTCCAGCGCTTCTTCCGCACTGTTTACCATGTCCTGCTGCACCCCAAAATCACTTACGGTTACGATAATATCCTGCTCCAGGCTCTGTTCGCGTTGCTGCGTAGATATTTTTGCCACATTCAAGTTATTGCGCGCCATATTGACCTTACCTTTCCGCACCCCCCAGTCCAGAATAGGAATCGTCAAGCCCACGCTCACCAAATTCTGTTGCAAGGGGTTCCGATAAGCTCCGGCAAAGGTCGGATCCACTTGGTTAAATCCCGCGCTGGCCGACAGGCTTGCCTGGAAGGCCGCCTCGCGCTTCGTACGTTCCACCTCCCGCTCGGCCTCCATAATTTCCTGTTGGTTAGCCAGGTAATCGGGGTTATTCTTTGCAGCCAGGAGCAGCGCCTGTTCCACGGGGATATCAATATGCAGCGGCCTTTGCGGCAAAACCACTGCCAGCTGATCTCCCCCGCCTATATTTAAGTAGTTCCCCAAACTGAAGGTCGCCCGTTGCAACTCAATTTCACTGTTCTTTAAGGTATTCCGGGCATTTACCGCATCCAGTTTTAGGGTCAGCATATCCGCCTGCGCGATCGCCGCAATCTTAAATCGCTCCTGTCCCATCAGGAACAAGGTATCCGAAGAGTTCACATTATCCCGAGCCATATCAAATTCCGCCTGTGCCAGTGCCAGTCCAAAGAAAAGCTCAATAACATCTTCCGCTATCCCTTCCTTTTCATATAAATATTGCTTTTTCGCCTTTTCATAACGCAGCGGCTCCACTTTCTTCTCCCATTTAAACGCATTGAAACCTATCAAGCGCTGAATATAGCCTACCCGCAGCGGCACGCTCGAATACTGTGAAAAAGCTGCATGCCCAAAATTCCGAAAGTACCCCAGTTCCGAATCGATAAAGAACGTACCTCCCGTCAGATCGAGGTTCTGGTTAATCGAGACATTTCCAGACGTGTAGAAAGATTGCTGAACCCGATACACATCAATGTTATTATCCGGATCGTACCGTTTAGTAAATTCCCTGTTATACTGCACCGGCACCAGATTCAGGTTTAGTGACGGTAGGCGAGCCGCTTTAAACGAGCGGTACTGCCAGTAGTTCGCCATATATAAGTTTTTCAGCCGAAACGACTGCAGGGAACTGTCACTTGCCATATCGATACTCTCCTGCAAAGTCAGCTGACGTAATTTGCCGGACTGCGCCTTTGCCAGCCCTATCCCACCAATCAAGATGAACAACACAAAAAAATACTGCTTCATAGATTTACATTTTTAACCCGCTGCTTACGGTACACCAACCAATACACCAAAGGCACCACAAAAAGACTGATCGGTGTGCCGATCAACATCCCGCCGATTGTAGCCACCGCCAGCGGCTTTTCCAGTTCCGATCCCATATCGTTGCTAAACAGCAGGGGCAGCATACAGACAATAGAGGTCATGCTTGTCATCAGAATGGCGTTGAGCCTCCTGCGCCCCGCCTCGTGGATCGCGGTGAGCAGATCCACCCCCTGCCGACGAAGCTGGTTCATGATATCCAATTTCAAAATACTGTCGTTAATGATAATACCGCTGGTTACAATGATGCCGATGGCCGACATGAGGTTGAGGCTATAGCCAAAAAGCATCAACAACCCCAAAGCTGCGGCAATCGCAATTGGGATTTCCAGTAGTACAATCAGCGGCTGCACAAAGCTTTCAAACTGCGCCGCCAAAATAAAATACATCAACATAATAGACACCAGCAAGATGAGCAGAAGCTCGTCCAGCATCTGCTGGTTAAAGAAAAACGCGCCCGAAAAGTCGATATCCCGTTCATTGTTGGGCTTAATCTGCCCGCGCAACTGTTGCCATGTTTCCTCCGGGTACGTCAGATCATACAATTCGAACGGGATAAACTCCCCGTTCCTTCCCGCGCTGATGTATTTCATCCCCGCTGTTTCCTGAACATGTACAAACTCCTTGAGCGGGATAGCTCGCGGCTCTCCATCGCGCTGCGTTGCCGGCACTTGAAGCAACGTATGTTGTATCGATTCGCGCACATGACTGCGCTCCTGCCCAAGCATCACCGGCAGGTATTGCTGGTAAGACCGCAATGTCGTCACCTCCTCCGTTTTCAGGTTTGTTTTTAAAGCCTGGTTCACCAGTTGGTAAGGAACCTGGTATAACAACAGCTTTTCCTGATCGATCCGTATATCCAACTGCTTTTGAAAAGGCACGCTTCGGGGAAGCTCGCCTGTGATCGCCTGGACACGTTGCTGCCAGACCCGTATCGAGTCCTGTCCCGGCATCTCCCGTTGGTTTCTCGGGTAATATTCCAAGCGGAGATCCGGTTCGGCCGTCGAAAATATACGTTCAAATACCGTCCCTGTCGGGGCAAAGGTCAGTATCGCTTTCGGAAACGTCCCCGCCAGATAAGCTGCCACACTGTCCCGCAGCCCGGCAAGCCCCGCTTGATCCGCAACCGCCATATATAATTCACATTCTGATACCGTCAATTCCCGTTCGCGGTTCAATAAAAATTGCTGCTGCCCGATCAAGGCCGAGGAGGCGATAAGCTGCGGTTTCATATATGCCAGCAGCGCCTGTGATCGTTTCTGGTTCTCCTCCAAGTGAATATTCTCATTCCATTCGATCTGCACGACGATTTCATGCTGGCTGATCTCCGGCATTTTTTCCTTTCGAATCACGAAAAACATCCAAACACTTACCGGAAATATGATTAAGATCAGCAGCACGGTAATGACCTTGTGCGAAAAAACCCAATCCGCTACACGGTGGTATATACGCTCCGGCAACGGCGGTCTTTTCAGGGCAGCTATGACAGGGGAAGCAGCCCGCTTTCTCCCGGGCAAACGAATGCTATAAATCAGCTTATACAATACCGGGAGAAGCAAGATGCCCGTCAAATAGGACACCAGCAGACCTATCGCTACCGAAAAAGCCTGATCAAAAAATAAGGCACCGGCAATACCACTCATAAAGATCAACGGCACAAAAACCGCTATCGTGGTAAAAGACGAACTCAGCATGGGGCTGATCACCTCGTTCGTTCCCTTTATACACGCCTCGTCAATAGATTTCCCCTTTAGCCGGTACTGCCCGATATTGTCCGTTACAATGATTGAATTGTCAATCATCATCCCCAGCGCAAGCACCAAACCGGTAAGCGACACCATATTGAGGGAAACATTGCATAAATAAAAGAACAACAAACTAATGATCAAGGAAACGAACATACTCAATCCGATAATCAACGGCGAGCGGGCATCCCGCATAAAAAACACCGAAACCAGGCACACAAAAATAAAGGCTAGCACGAGGTTCTGCTGCAGATTCGAAATTGTATAATCCAGCAGTTCCGTTTGGTTTTGCGTCGTCGAAAACGAGATTTCCGGATAAGCCCGCTTTAAGCTCGCAATTGTCCTGTCCAAAGCCCCCTGCAAATCCGCCATATTCTCATCGCCCTGCTTGATGATGCCCATACTCACGGCACGCTGCCCATTATAGAGCGCAATTCCCTTCTCTTGTTGGGCGACCATCTCCATATCAGCCAAATCCCGCAGCTGAAAAATCCGACCATTCTTGCGTATATAGAGTTCCTTAATATCCTCCAGCGTCCGGATAACCGCCGAAAACGTAATGTTATAGGCATAATGACCATCCTTCACCAAGGTAGCGCCCGGCTCGATATTATTATCCTGCAACGTAGCGGCGATATCCGATAAGGTAATGCCGGTAACCGCCAACATCTCTTGCCGAGGCGAAATCAGCAACTGTTTATCCGTCAATCCGGTAATATCCACCATGGCCACCTCCGGTAGCTGTTCAATCCGTTTTTTGATCACCGTGTTTGCCAGCTCGCTCAGCACCAAAAAGTCCTGCCTGCGATCCTTTTGGCCCACTGCCTCTTCCTCCCCGGCTAGCGTCAGGTGGAGCAAAAACACCGGAATATCCGTAGCGCTCGCTTTCACCACACGTGGCCTTTCCACTTCTTTAGGGATATGGTTCATAGCAGCGTCGATCTTCTCGTTGACCTCAATGAACGCCAGATCCGTATCCTCTCCATACGCAAAGTTCAGCCGGATAATAGCATGCCCGTTGTGCGCCTCACTATGGATATCACGGACATGCGCCACCTGTAACAACTGGCGCCTTATAGGCGATACCACATTATTTTCCAGTGCTTGGGCCGACATGTTCTTGCCCGACACCTGCACCGTAATCTCCGGAATCGGGATATCCGGCAACAGGGAAATAGGAATATGCAAATACGTAATAACCCCCAGGATAAAAAATGCCAGGAAGGCCATAAAAACAGCTATCGGTCTTTGGATAAGGTATTTGATCATCACTATTGCACTTTATCCAATACCTTTATCGGCGTCTCATGGGCCAGGTTTAGATTACCCTCGTAGATTACACTATCGCCCGCATGCAATCCGTCGGTTATTACATAACCACTGGCGTTTTCCAAACCCGTTTCCACATAATTCCATAAGGCCTGACTGTTTTTGGCTGTAAAAACTACCTTCCTATTATTGCGCAGTACGAGTGCCTCTTTCGGCACAATGAGCTGCTTCCCAGCAGCGCGTTGCACCCGAACCCGGATGTTCATACCTTCGTATAACCCAGTGGCAGCCCCCTGTATCCGCGCTTTCACCTTGACCATCCCATGCTCATCCACTAGGGGGTTAATCTCCTCAATTACCGCCGTGGCTTGGTAATTTTGGATCGAAAAAGGAGAAAGCTCCACACGATCCCCCTGCCGGATTAGCGGAAGCTCCGTCTCCAGCACCGAGAATTGCGCATCCATCCCGTCATTAGCGATGACAGTACAAAACGGCTCGTTACCCGGTGGCATATTATATTTCTTTGCCGAAAGATTAGCAATGATGCCGTCGTAGGGCGCATAAAGCACCGAATGGGACAAACTATATTTAGCTAAATCATACTGAATAAGACTATACGCATAATTACTTTTAATCTTCGCGATCTTCATCGTTTCCTGCGGTACCTTGAGCGAGTCGGCCAAGGTATACCCCTGGCTGATCAGTACGTCTTGCAATTCCAGTTTCGCCTTCTCTAGGTTATCGGCGGCCTGTTGGAGCGTATTTTCCAATTTAAACTGCGCCAGTTGTGCGATTTTTTGCCCTTTCCGCACCCGCTGTCCATTTTTGACGAAAATATCTTCCACCATCCCCGTCTCCTCAAACCGCAAATCGGCCCTTTGCGCTGCCACCACCGTACCATTAGAAATGAGCTCATGGTGAAAGGTCTGCTCCTGCAGTACCATTGTCCGGACCGCGGCTACCTCGCCGGGTGGCAATGCCTGCACATGTTCATCCGCTTGCTGCTCCTCCGCAGCGCCGCCGCATGCCGCACACAGCACACTAATAAACCAATATTGGGCCCAATAGCTTTTTAATATCCTCATTCTTTTTTTTGCTTTCCTTTTTACCTTGATCGATATATTTCTGCATTTCTGCTTTCATTTCTTTAGTAGCCGGAGAAGGAATTTTCACTTCCGTCTTTACAACCTTTACGGCTAGGTCATACGCTTTCTCATATTCCTCCATCTCATCATATAGCTTCGCCAACAAATAAAATGGATAGAGACGATTAGGTACCAAGTTCGCCGCGTAGCGGTAATGGTTTTCTGCGAAGTGGTATTTTTTTTCTTCCTGTCGATTCCGCCCCGCCAAAACCCAGAACATCGGATCCGCACTGACGTGCGTACCCGCGAAGAGCACCTTCGTGCTCTCCTCAAACTCCTCTATCATCCGTAAGCTACGTCCGTATTCAAATAGAAAATGAGGTTGGTCCTTCAATAGCGGATATAACGGCTTATAGTGCGCTACCACCTTCTCATAGCTACCTGTTTGGTAATAGATCTGCGCCTGGTTCCAGGCTTGATGAGCCTGGAAGACCGGATAACGTTTATATAGTGTCTGAGCGAAATAAAGCGTAGAAAGTAGTAGGACGGCCAGCACCGTATACTTGTTCCACCGCGCCCGCACCCTAATATCGATGGGGTCCGTCCAGATGTACGCAAATTGAAAGCGGTGCCAGATACAATTCGTCAGAAAAAAGATGAGCAAGATCAGAAAAGGAATTAAACGAAAGGGATACGAAAAAAAGGCAAACACCAAGACACCCGCTAGGCCGCCCACCGCCATAAAACGTCGATAGCGGATACCCGTTACAAAGGCAAACAGCAAAACAAATAAGAACAATGCCAGCGAAAGATACCCTTGCTCGAATCCGAGCTGCAAGAAATCATTAAAAGCATATTCCGGCGAACCCGTTAACCACCGTTCCCTATCCGTTCCTTGTCCCCATTTAAAATACGTCTGCTGTGCGTCGCCATACTTACCCCCAAACGCTCCCATTCCTCTCCCTACCCAGCTGTCTGCCCCTTTTACCGTTATTTTCCAGATCAACATGCGCCCATCAGCCGAATCTTTCTTAAGATGATAAAGACCGGCCGCTGCTACACTCGCAATGATCAACAATACAATGCCGATTCCGATCAACCGACCAATGCTTTTAGAATACTTCCCCTTCGGTCTCCAAAAGCAACTGAAATATCCACCACACACGGCTAGGCAACCAACAGCCGCAGCCAGCCAAGCAGCACGGCTCATGGTGGCCGGCAAAATTAAGGCGATACACACAAAGGTCAACAACGCGATGCCCCAACGAATTTTCAAAAAGCCCGTATTACGTCGTCTACGCTTCGCAAATGCCGATCTATCCCAAAGCAAATAATAAAACGCGACGGGTAGGATAACAGCCAAAAATCCGGCATACGGCCCTGGATTGAAGAACGAACCCGTCACCCGAAATAATGCATGTTGCGAGCGCGCTATGCCGTACAACTGCAACAAACCCCAAACGGCCTCTATACAACCGACCAACATTAACACAAGCAGTAGCATACGGCGGTGCATCGGACGTTGTGCTAAAAAAATACGGAAACAGAAGTACACTCCGCCCAGCACAATAAAAATAGCCATGGTATTATTAACCGCTAGAAAGTGGAGGTACGATAAGCTGAAAGCAATCGCCAGCCACACCAATATGAGATAGTCCACAATATGGAAACTGACCCGCCTACCATTGTTCCAAAACGACAGGCCCGCTGCTAGCGGTAAAAGCGGCATCACGATATATAAACCTATATGCTTACCTATTCCAGTATTCGTCTGCCAATCGTCTGCAATAAGTGCATTACCTAACAAGGCTATAAACGGTAGCAGACAAACATAATCGATCCAACGTATTCGGGGGTATCCAATCATCGCACTATAGATTTAAATAATTTTTCTTATTCGGTTCGCCATAAAACAAATAAAGCAAAGCGGGACGATTTTAGGAAAAAAATGGGCAACTCAATTCTGACTCAATTCTATCAGCCATCATTCTACCGCCTTAAAAAAACGCTCAAATCGGTAGGTCTGCCTACCCGGTTCTTTGGACTTCCAGATATAAGCTACCTTGCCCACTATATGGTCTTCCGGTAATAAGCCCCAATAACGAGAGTCTTTAGAATCGGTGGCCCGATCGCCCGCCATAAAATAATAGTTTAACTTAAATCGGTAATGCCTAATCACCTTCCCGTTCAGGAAAAATGATCCTTCTGTTTCATTCAATTTCCCTCCGGTCTCATATTCGATTAACGGACGATAAAGGTGTATATTAATTGCATCCAATGATACCGTATCGCCTCGCCCAGGGATATAGATCGGTCCGAAATTGTCGATTGTCCAGCCGAGTTCTTTGAACCTTCCTGGAATACGATATTCTGGTGGCATATCCTGAAACCGGAAGCTGCTCTCAACCAACTTATCGTTAATGTGGTTCACCTGTCCGTTTATATAATAGATTCCACCATCTATACGTAAACTATCGCCCGGCATACCCACACAACGCTTCACATAATAAGCGTTCCAGTTCTGGATAATCTCCCGAGATTTGTAGTAAGGGTCGTTAAAAACCAACACCTCATTTCGCTTGATGGGCCGGTGGCCGGTCAACCGATAAGGACGACCCGCTTTATTATCTCCCATAAAATCTATCCGCGGACCGGGAATCAACTTGTTTACTACAATAAAATCACCAGCGTACAAGGTAGGTTCCATCGAGAAAGAGGGGATCTTAAAGGAAGCAAAAACAAGAATACGAAGGGTTACCACGATCACCACCGTCACGATAGCCGCCAGCGCGATGCTAAAGATATCGCGTTTATTATTTGTGGTTCTTTTCATATTGGTTAGACTATACTTTTTTACTTCCTGTCATAGAAGACAAATAAAGCAAAGAACCCCGATTTGCGAAAAGAAATAGACAACTCAATTCTGACTCAATTCTGTCGCAGTTAAATTGCTCTCTACAGAAAGCATTTTTTAGTGTTTTTTGCTTTCTGTAGAGAGCAAAATCCCCTTTATTTGAAATAACATCTAAAAATAGCCGTAAGTGTGTAATAAACTTTATACTTTTTCCAGAATAAAATTCCCGTCAATCCCCAATTTGCATCCAGTTCGTATACGTCCTCAATCGGTAAGAACTCTCGCTAATCGTATCGTTCCGGGCGATATACGCCAGGCCAAGTCCCATTACCAATGGAATTTTGATCCTGCTAACGACCTCCCGCGACAACCATTATTGTCTTGGTATGAGTTTACTTTTAATTAACGCATAAAGATCTTTATCATAATCAATAATGTAATTTTCATTCTCAGTGATTAGAAACAAACAGGTATCTTTCTTACTTATAACTCTAACTAGCTGATTATTTTTCAGCTCAAACAGCCCCTTTTTATTTTCACCAAGTTGAAACCCTTCAACCTTCTTTAGAAATTTAGGTTTTGGGATTTTTTTCACTTCAACGATATCTGTGTAGTACAATGTTTCTCCATAAGGGCCCTCAATCTTCAAATATTCAGCATTCGTATCGATATTGGCCGGCTTAATTCCGATATAGATACTAAACGCAACAGCAATAATTGTCGTTCCGCCTATGAACAAGACCATCGAAGTACTTTTATTTGATTTATAATACTTCGAAGAAAGTACGATCAACAAATAGAATCCTAGCAAAGGATACAAAACACTATAAATAATCAACGGACTTTTGTCTACTGACTTAAACAAGACAAATCCTATCAGTAAATAGGAAATAGCCAGACATAACAAAAAAACGCGAAAGAACTGTACATAACCTTTTAAATCAAAGTTGTTCCGATCTATTTCACTTAATGTATTATACCCACTCAGAACATATTTAGCAGTTCTCTCATTAACTAACAGAAACACAAGGCCTATTAGGATAGTCAGAAAATATATAATACCCATTTGATAAAAATAATTTACACTATATAGTTATGATATGGCGTAATTGCAGCGCCTCGCTCATCCGCAAATATAAGCGTATGGTTTAGCCAGATTTTTGACCCATCATCACTGGAAAAATTAAGCTTCAGCCTTCTGGCATTTCGTGATTTTATCACACAACCGGCATAAACTACCGCATGTGGTGCCCCATCATCTTCAATAGCGAATATTTTATTAAAATCTATAACATTCTCTTCTGCTGCAACACGTCTACTGCGGACAGAGGATGGGAATGATAAAGAATCTAATGTAACAAACTCCTTATAAGTTATTAAGTCTTCTTTTCCAAAACTATCGAGATAATCTATATCTAAGCCGATCTCATCTTCTTCCGTTTCAAAAGGACCGATTACGTGCCAGTTCTTTAAGATGATTGCCTTTTCATCAATTTCATCTACAACATATATCGGTCCATCTGCACGACATCCCACTAATAATAGAAAACCAACTAAAAAAATATTCCTATTGGACATGCGTATTTTTCAATTTTTGTTTATAAAAGAGAAGGATAGGATTGTCGTCATTATTCACTTTTCCTACGGTTTTTCCGTTTTCCGCATTCTTTTGAATATTCTCTGTGTAGTAATCTGCAGAAACGATAAACATAATTTTAGCATCATCACCATCATGCGGATAATATTCGGTTAGCTTCATGGCTATAGCTTTTTCCTCGACGTATTTATCCCAATACACACGATTTGTATTTTTATCAAGAATAAAAATGCCTTCTTGGTTCGACCTGAATACAACATAGTCTTCTGTTTCCCGAATGGAGTGAATCCCGTATATCAATTTATTTTTCGATACTTCTCCAAAGAATTTCATGGGATCAGACACAGATAGTTCCCTCAAACTTTCACTAATATTTGAATTAGGGATAGCTAGCTCGTATACCGGTTCGAGCTTATTTCCATCGTAACTAGATAAAACAAAATTCAAGGGAGCTGCCAACCATAACCTTGCACTTTTTACAATAGGTCTGCCATAACTTCTTACAGGAAACTCAATTGTTTTCTCGACATCACCAATTTCTTCCCAGCTTTTATCGTCCAGATCAAATATTCTCACAAATTCGGGCTTGTATGCGTAGCCTTCCAACTTGTTAAAGAAAATCAATTTACCATCATAGCACGATAGTCCTTCGAACGTTCCATCGACATCCAAATCCGATATAAAATCTCCGGCAAGATTAAAAAACAGGACCTTGCCATAATCGTTGTAGACTGCAATCTGTTTTGATTTCTCATCAAAAGCGATATCTAGAACAGTCCGATATTCTCCAGGTCCCGATCCTATCCTATGTATGGTTTGTTCGATCCTTCCACCTTTAGCATTAATAATAAAAATGGTGTTATTCTGGCCAGACAATAAAATAACTTTGTCTTGATAACGGATCAAACGCTTAATGTCTGAGACCAAAAAGTCTTCATGCGTTTCTATACGAATAGCATCGGCTAATTCAAAATGGTTCCCGAAAAAGCCTTCTTCTGAAGGTGCTGCTGGTACTTCCAAAATTTCTTTTTGGACTTCCATATAAGTCTTATTAGAGGAGCAGGCTTGAAATAATAGAATTATAATAACAAAAAACTGGTTTATTCTCATCATAGTTACTTTTAGTTAAAACCTCCCAAATGAGAGTTTTCATTCGGGAGATATTCTCTATTCATGTATATCTATTAGGTATATTGACAAATTCCCATATGGGTGGTGCTTCGATAAGTGCCACCTTGGCATGGTAAAGTTCCATTACCTAAACAGGTTACCAGATAGCTACTTATAGAATATAGATTACCGCTGACGCATTCCGTCGTTCTACCCAAATCCGTGATAATAATCGATTCCGCACCGCCTGTATTCTCATTTTGTGCCAAGGCTTCTACATTAGCCAAGCTAAGAGCAGACAGCGCATCTTCAGATTCATTATTAAAATTCACATTAACTGCGGCTACAGCTGCAATCGCTACAGCCAGTATACCTCCGAAAATTTTCTTTTTCATTTTGAAATTTAAAGGAGCCTTAACAAACTCTTTTTTATAATATTGTTTAATCTTCGGGCGGAAGCCACTCCGCCACCACTGTATCTATCCTTTCAACAGTTTCTTATGCTATACAAGGTTTGATCTCAAATGTTTATCTTTGCCGCTGTACCTCCTTTGCCTCATTTTGCATATTTCCCCTAAGTTAAGCTCCTTGCTAAAAGAAAAAGAATTTTCACTCCATTCAATTCTTACTCAATTCTATCAGCAAAATTGGAATATTATTGTCTTCCGTTGTTTCTAAATCGTTTCTCACCACCACACTAGGCGCCCTTCTTCCATAGTAAATACACGTTCTTCCCTTCCTTTACTTAAGTTCTTTAATAAAAAAAGTGCGCCGCGAGGTGCATTATTATATGTTAAAAGGTTACTAGTCGCTACTTGCTCGCCCAATGAGATCCACTCACTGTCAAAGTAATAAAGATGATAATAATGTTCTTTAACCATGGAAGCATCAATGGGGTTCATTGTTCTTAAAACAGAATCGCCGTTTGCGATTGTATAAGCCCTTTCTTTCTCTCCGATATAAGAAACCCAACTATGTCCATTTACGCTAAAATTACCCCAACGGTCAATATATTCATAAGCTGCGGGCAACCCCAAAGCACGTAATACAGCTACATAATATACACTTAAATGCGATTTATCATCAGACCGATTGTTCACTAGGGCATATAATTTCATACTAATCAGATTGAAAAATTAGTCTATAAGTTCATTTCCACTAAAACATAATCCATATCTTTTGATAACGCTATTGCATATCCCTTTTCGTCATCGTCACGTATACAAAACGAATGGATTTTCCGGTCTGTTTTATAAGTATCTATGAGGTTTCCTTTTGGAGAAAACTTTAAAATATAACTATGAGAAACAGAATTTTTGTCCTTCCTTGGCATCCCCGTGTACAGTAAATAAAAATAATCAGCTGTAGCATAGATATCGGAAAAATACTCCAAATCTGTATCCGTTATCTGAACTACTCCACGCGAATTTATAATTCTTTTATATAGCCCATCGGAAAGATTAAGATCCATACGTTGCAACAGCTGTAAAGAATCTCCACTAAGTCTGTAAAAAGAAGCCTCACCTAAAAAATACGAAGCGAATGCCAAAACCTTATTCCCCTTATTATACGCGATATGTCCTTGACCCAACACATATTGATTTTCTCGCTCACTCAAGTCTTTAATATACTGCGGATATATATTATAATTTTTCACCATATCACCCTTATTATCAAACACCTTTATAGAACCTTTCTCATACGGTCCGGTAGTAACAAAACCCTCACCTGTCTGAACAATCCTATCTGCAATTCCCAAATCCAACAGTTTGCTTGGCTTCAGGTGTCCATTTACAAGATTGCCAATATCATATTCCATATGTTTACCGTTCTGCCGTTGCAGAACTGATAAAAGACCGCTCTCATTCGTTCTTGACAATAATAGAGGCGGAATAACTTCATCAGGCCCTTGTCCTACCTGCAATTGCCGTCCTAAAAACTGATTATTCTTGATGTCATAAAACGCTAATATCTTTTCTTCTATATTATCGGTAATGACTAGCGTATCGTTACAAATGGCTATTTGGGTTGGCTTGCCCAATAAAAAATCAATTGCTATCTCGTTGCTTTGAACGGGAATCGCATTATTTAGTAACTCTTTCGTATCATGGCTTTTTCGATTACATGAAAAAAGGATTATTGATGCGCTGAAAAAAACCTTTAAATATAGTACATTCTTCATTTTTTGAAATTCTGAGTCCACTTAATCACAGCTGAAACAACAAAGTCATCAAATATACAGGCGTACTTTGCGGTACCAGATTGTTAAGTTAATGACAATTCAACATTTTTAATTACAAGAAATACAGCCGTCTCTATTTTGAAGACGGCTGTACATGTTTACAGGTTAACAATAATACAAATTACCAGTTTGTCCATTAACGAGTTCATATGTACCACAAAGCGCGCCAGAACAACTGCTTGAACAGCTGTTCCCTCCTCCATTCTCCCCACTTGCAAGTGCCTCTACATTAGCCAAGCTAAGAGCAGACAGCGCATCTTCAGATTCATCATTAACATTCACATTAACTGCGGCCACTGCTGCAATCACTACAGCCAGTATGCCTCCAAAAATTTTCTTCTTCATTTTTTTTGAAATTTTAGGGGAGCTTTAACAAGCTCCTTTTTTTATAATACTGTTAATCTTCGGGCAGAAGCCATTCTACCCCACTGTATCTATCCTTTCAACAGTTCCCTGTGCTATACAAGGTTTCTTTCCAAATGTTTATCTTTGCCGCTGTACCTCCTTTCTTATTAGGGTGGGATAGCAGGCGGACAGGCTGTATAACTTTTTGCTGAGAGACCAGCCTGCCGCCTTACTTTTCCCTATAATTTCATTCTTTGTATTTTCTCTAAATTAAGCTCCTTAATAAAAGAAAAAGAATTTTTACAGCAATCAATTCTGACTCAATTCTATCAAGACGTACATAAAACACGAAGATATTTGTGAGGTTTACCAAGGGGTCTATGGCATGGGGCTTTCCCTTCTTTCATAAACCGTACGGTATATGTCGTAAACCGCACGGTTTATGGCTGCATTGCATTGCCATTGTTCACAAGGAGATTGTTCGCGTTCATTGCAATATAGCATAGGCATTTAGATCAATTCGTCAAGATCCAAATAGGCGAACTGTATCTCGCTATCTAAATTCAGAATAATTCTGTCGTTGGTTTCATCGTAACAAAAGTCGGCAATCTTATGTTCCGTTTCTACTGTCTTGATATAATGACCACTTGTATCAAAAACAATAAATTTGGTGGGAATATGATCCTCTTGAGAATGGTTTTCTCCAGCATAAGTTGCAAAAATATAATCCCCACAAAACGCTACTTTTCTGTAGTATGGTGTACGGCTCGACGTTCTATTGCCCCAGCCCGGCCCATATATTTCCGATTGGAGCTTTCCATCCAGCGTGTAAATAGTCATCAAATCATCGTAGGCATAACATTCTACAAACAATCCGTGTTTATCAGAAACTGCGAAGCTCACTCGTTTCTTACGTATTTCAGGATGTTCTTGACCAAGGGTTTCTACCTCACCTGTCCGCATGTTCCATTTGGCTACCGACTGCGTGAAATCATTCGTTCCTATCGGTTTTATAAATAACCCAATCGATACGGAATCACTTAACAGGTTGTATACATGTGGAAACAGCGCATTTTCAATCCTAACCTTCTCCGTCGGCATGTAAGTGGGCGCAGCCAATGCACTATCGATATCATAGCGAAATATCCGCTGCTTACCATGATCCGACACCCAGAAAGCATGATTATTTTTATCTTCTTCAATATGTCCTATAACCGCTATTTCTCCAGGACCCTGTCCGATATCGGTAATACTTGTAACATAGCGAAAATTATCCTTCTCCAAAACATGAATAAGCTTATCGGTAGATTTATGATCAGCTATCAGTAGATACTTATCTACAAGATATAAACGTGCTGTGCTACCGATCAAAACGTCTTCTATTACTATCTCTTTGATCACGCTTTCCACATTCGAAATGTTATCCCGTTTATGCTGATACAACCCAGAATCGGAAGTGTTGGAACAGGCCAGGCAGCCCGAGACGACGAACACCAACAAAGCTCTTTCTATATTTTTCATTCTTTTCATAACAACAATCCATTAGGTTTTTGTACTCGCACACCTATGCTTACCGCTCGCCATTTGACCATAAAACACAGGCGCAAAACTTACAATTGTAAATATTATATTCTCTTTATAAACAAATAAAGCAAAGAACCCTGAATGGAGAAAAGAAACAGACAACTCAATTCTGACTCAATTCTGTCAGCCGAAAGTTTTAAAAAAAATCCGCTCGTTTAAATTTATCCGGAAAGCGCTTTCACGAACATTAATGTAAAAGAAACAATTCTCAAGACGTTATTCTTGTTTATTCATATTGTGCATTTATTAATCTATATTTCTAGAGTCGTCCTTTACATCTTTATTAAATAAAACAACAAATCAATTTAAAATAAGGGAAACTCGGGCGAAATATCTTTAGCGGTCTTGCGGGATGGAAACCTCGAATTCTAACAGCTGTTGCCATATACGGCCCTTTATATCTAGCCCCTCTAATAGTATACAATATGTACCCGGCTCATCAGAAACATAAAAATCAAATTTCGTATACTTCCCCCTATTGATGACCAAACTGGGCTCCCAATGAATAGTCGTACGCAGATCTTTTATAGCAATGGGATCTGCATTGGTTCCATAAGCCGGCTTGTAAAAAGTCTTCGTCCGATACAGCCCTTCAGGACGTATAGTCGTTTTACCGCGCGGCACCGAGATTCGATTGAATCCCTCATTACCGGGTTTGGTCGTTATGTAAAAAATAAGCTTTTTGGAATCGACACCATAAAAACCGTTGGCAAGAACCTCTACGCTTTCAATTGCTTCAATGGGCAAAGACCGCACCTCGATCGAATCTATGTCCATACCATCCAAGACGTATACACCTATGTCTCCGATTGGCCAACCTGTCTCAGGATCCCAACGCAATACATTACCGATTTGATCCATTATATACTGCCCTAAGTGCGTGTGCCCTTTAAAATCATCTGCTGTAAATATATGGTCAGCATTGCCCGCACCATACGGATTTTTCGATCTATTGGACACCCTGTTCTGCCTACGGTTCACCTGCACCTCATCAATCATGATCGTTCCTTCCACCAGTCCGGCACGCCGCAACTCGGCATGACGCGCATTAGACGCCCTGATCTGATCCAATTGCAACGTATTCACATCGATTCGCTCCAACGGATGATTTCGGTTCGGACCGATTTCCGGCAGGTCCTCTTCCACTACGGAAATATCGATCCGATCCCCGCCCTTAGCGTCCCTTGCCGACAGAATAAAGGCCATACTATCGGGAAATAGCAGACCGTTAAATTCGAAATACCCGTACTCATTGGAGATGGTCTCCTGATATTCCAAAAGACTGCTTGTCGGAAAGAGTTGCACCGTCGCGCCAACTTCGGGCGCCTGCCTGCCTAATTTCTTGGTATGGCCGGCAATCCTTATCCCTTTCTCAACACTGTACAGAGGTTGTTCTGTCGTTTTTAGCTCCGTCCAATCGATATTACGCCAGCCCTGCGTGAGCATCAGGTAATCCAGATCCTGCCTTTTGATGTTCCCGTTGGCAAAGTAAGATCCCGGTTTCTCGATAAACCCCTTTATATCGGAGCTGAGCAGAAGGGCTGACAGGATATTTGGAGCTTCTTCCAGTTCACCGCTATCTATCTTACCCAGGTGTAACACGCTAGCGGAGAAGGCACCGATCAGCAGGCTGTCCGCTTCGTTGTGTGTTCCGATTTCTACCGTTACTTTTTCTCTCGTGGAATAACTTTCTTTATCCAACGTAATCGTTATAGGCACCTGTTTTGAAGTACTGTAGTGAAAAAACGGCCGCTCGGCAATCGGCTTAAATTCGTTGTCCAGAACGCTAAGCGTGAGCACCCCGTTGGGCAGATCGGCCGTACCCGCCGAAAAGACTACTTGCTGCCCCGTCACCTGCTCGCGTGATGCCAGGTAGGCCCTGCCCAGATGGTGGACTACAAAATAGATTTCCCTGCCATCGACCAGATCATCCGAAAGATTCAACTCGGCTGTCAGCCGCCCTTCCTGAAGGTTGTCCAGCATCAGCGAATAGCCCGATGTATATACAGGAGGCACAGCAATTTCTTGAGACCTGCCGTCTTCAAACTTCGCAACCGCCCGAAGCGCACTGCCTGAAATAGGGAACAGCGTTGTAGCCCCCATTCCCAGTTCATTAGTGCGAATATGGGTCAGCGTATCCGCACCGGACAGAAAAAAAACCTCTGCCGCTACCCCCAGCCCGCTAGCGTCAGCCGCCTTCACCGCAACACGGTTTGTTCGGTCTGCCAAGAGTTTTCCCCTTTCCGGCAGTAGCTGTATGTCATTTCGCTTTAGTGCTGGCACAGTTTTGAAAACCTTCTGAACCGAACGACCGTCGGATGTCTCAAAACGATACCGTACAACCGCGTTTTCGTGACGACTATTCAATGTAAGGGACACCGTACCTTCCACATCTGTACGCCCACGCTTCTTCTCTACCACTTTACCTTCATTCAGGATTTCAAACTGTACAGCCTTATTAGCAAGAGGGGCACCCTCCAATTCCGTCAGGTTGATCGTATAAATCTGTCCTTTGGCGTCTTGTTCTGCAGCCGTATAAGTCAGCACCTTATCCGAACGCCCGTTACTGATCGGTATCGTTCGGTCGTAGAAGAATGCTTCATCGCTATTTCGCATCCAGTTGGTATAGGCCCTCAATCGGTAAGAACCCTCGGTAATCGTATCGTGCAGGGCGATATCCGCCAGGCCAAGTCCCATTACCAATGGAATTTTGATCCTGCTGACGACCTCCCGCGTAGGATTAATCAATTCAATATACGCTAGGCCACTTAGGTTAGACAAAAGATTATCGACTCCCACCGTGCAGTAGGCTTTGATCCAAATGGTATCACCCGTTGTATAACTCGGCTTGTCCAAATGCAGGTAAAGCTTTTCCTGAAGATTCACCCCGTGGTATTCTTGGCCTTTACCGAGGACTGCATGGATGTCCTGTGCATAGCCACAGCTAATTCCCCAAATGACGAGAATAAGAAATGAGCGCTTTAACCTAGCGTATATTATACCCACTCAAAACGTATTTAGCAGTTCTCTCGTTAACTAAAAGGAACACAAGGCCTATTAGGATAGTCAGAAAATATATAATACCCATTTGATAAAAATAATTTATACTAAAAATAAGCAGTTTATCGTGATTTCAGAAAGAAACAGACGTCTCAACGCTATCAGCCGATCAATTATCCAGAAAATCCGCTCTTTTAAATTTATCCGGAAAACGTTTAACGAAGTCAGACTTCCAGTTACGCATAATATATTTATCATCTAATATCCTACCTTCTGCATCAACCAGGATATAACGTGGAATCCCATTGAATCGGAACAGCTCGCGCAAGGCCAAATATTCGTCGTCGCTGACTTTGTAGGAATTGACCATTTTTTGCTTTGCCGTATACTCCCGATAAAATTTTTCACTCGTGCTCTGGTCCGTTACAAAAAGAAAAGCAAAATCCGGGTGATCTGCATATTTCTCCCGATCGGCTAAATGAGCTTCGATACCTGCCCGACAAGGTGCACACCATTCCGCCCAAAAGTCCACAATCAACACCTTGCCTTTATATTTATCCGCTATACTTTTAAAGACTTTCGCACCATCGGTATCCGGCAACTCGTAACCCGCTCTGCGAGTTTCCAAATAATCGGAGTAGTCCTTTATATTTCGAACAACCGTGGGGCGTTCGATAAGCTCTTTTTCCACAAGCTTATTGCCGAAATCGGGGAGTTGTTTGAGCATGACGGTAATATGTCTGCCTAAGGCGATATCGTTTATCAAACCCATTTTCGCTGTCTCAGGCTGCGTCAATGTGGAATCCTTAAAGACAGACCGGATGCGAAATGGGTCTGCATATTCATAGCGGTTGATAAAAACTGAAAAATCTGAAGACACCAAGTAAGTTTGCTTATTAAAGTCCAGTTCATTAACAAAATCATAGTAGTCATCCGGCAGTGGCATCTTCAGTATCTGGTTAGCCGTATCCTGCTTGCTATAATAATCTCTATTGCTGGCATATTCAAAAAAATAAGTGGCATAAACCATATCGAGCTGTGCCTTGATCAATGACGAAAGCTTCGCGTCTACATTACTCGCCAACAGAACCGAATCAAAATGTAAAGACTCCGCTTTCCACTGGTTTAGCCAAGTATTTTTAAACTCACTCGGTGCTACCTTTTTCTGACTATCAAGTAGCTTTTTGTAGTCCGGTCTACGGGTATCTATCGCAAATAGACTTTCATTAAACTCACCCAAATCACCTAAATACTGCGTATGTTGCCAAGTATAGCTTCTGTCTCGATACCGATCACCCTGTAAAAAATCTCCCCAGTCCAGTAGTAGTCCTATGGTATGTCCTGGCTCAGCATAAAACTCAATAGTTTGATCATTGATTACTATAGACGTTATTTCGGGATACAGTGCTTCATATGATACTTCAAAAGTACCGTTTTCATAAATCCTCGCCGTAGCTGGAAAATCCTCTCGTGTGAACAGGTCGCTTTGGTAAATGATACCACTGGAAAAGCCCAGCCGCGGATCATAACCTTTAATATACCCGACGATACGTACCGAATCTCTTCCAAAAAAGTCATCCCCGTCATAGGATGTCAGTACCTCGGGGGTTTCAGCCTTTGCCAACTCGGCATGAACCCATTCCAACGCTTCTTTTTCTTTTTGATCATCCGATCGTTTGCGGAACTGCTTTGCTTTCCCATCTAGATTGATCCCATAAATATACGTTCTCTCCGCGTCACCAAAATCAATTTGCTGAACATGTGCAGGCAAAGGATCAAATATTAAGGTAACGAGTGTGTCGCCAGATTTGGGTGTCCGAAGTTTTTCATCAAATGCTGCACCGGCAATTCCTTTCGGATATATTCTCTGCTCTGAATCGACTGCTTTAATAAAGTTTTTTTTGGAAAACATGCTCCACCACCCTGGAATGAACGTGACATGGACATCCACAAAGGTGGCAGTATCGACAGTTCGAACAGCCGCGATATGATAAATACCCGAATTTTGCAGCTCTACCGGCAGATGTTTAATCTTATCGGCTTGACCGTGAGCTATAATCGAGAAAACTACTAGAATCAATAGGAGGAGTTTCTTTTTCATAACTTGTAACTTAATGATTACTATAATATTTTTTTAGGTTTAAAGAAACGATTCCATCGGCACGTATTCATAAAGGAATCCTTAGACATTCAAATATAAGCTATTTTGCCCACAGTATGATCGCTTTTGAGTTTACCACAGTTATACCTTACGTTATTTTCAAAACCAGTTTATGCTAAAAAAGTTTAATAGAATCGAGGCATTTCAAATACACTTTCCTTCCGAATATTATCCCAAAACACAAAACTTTGCCACCCGTTATAGATCAGGTTTTCCAGAAAATCTTTTGCTATTTCACTACCTGCAGTCCCTATCCTCAAACAAAAATAATTAGCGTTGAGAGGCTCCGTATATGCATACGAAATATGACGAGATCGATTACCTTTATATCGAGATCTGAAGGAAATTGCTTCTTCTTCCACGTCTATAGTTTGTTGAATCCAATTGGAGAAAAAAGATTCATCATGATTATCAAAATAAATAAGGTGTTTATCGGACATCTGTGAAATACCTGCCGATGAAAGAATTATAGGAGCCTCAACGCCATAAGCTTCCTGCCACAGGGAATCAAAGTCGTGTATTGCGCGAAGGGATACTTTGTCAGGTTCCTCTGGCAATACCAACGCAAAACGTTCTCTAAAAACGGCGTTGATGGGTATCTGAGTCTTTTTTCTCGCAAAAACATGTTGTCGGCCTGCTTCAGTTTTGTGAGCTGATTGCAGAAAAAACTCGTGTTCCCCAACTATTGTTAACGCCTGAGCTGGAATCAGCTGTCCGTTCCATCGGATTTGTATCGTCGCGAGATTGGCACAGTCTAAAACCTGCGTATTGAAAGAAAACTTTGCTACATTGGAGGTTTTTATATCCAGTATATTATTCTGGAAAGAATATTCTACATCTGCAATCCCCACACCGTTTTTCTCTGCAATATAAACTCCATAAACCGTGTCTCGATAGACTGCATATGTCGAAAATTTTCGAACAGGGCTAATGTGATCCCGATTAAGCGAATAGAAAAAATCAAATACTTTACGCATCGATTCAGGTTCCGAAATCATTTTATAATGCTTGAGCATTCCATTTACAATTCTTGTACCTTTCGCGGCTTCGCGTTGATCATCCCACTCTATCCTACCCTTTTTCTTTTTCAGCCGATCTATTAGTTTTCGAGTAAGAGAAGGTTGCGACTTATAGTCATTCTTTGATTGCAGGAAAAGAATGGGTTTATCTTCTATATTTTCACTCATCGCAAATAGATTATTTGAAACGCCAGAAAGGTCAGCGGTTTCATCTGTAAAGTTCACCGGTGCCAAATCTGGACCTTCAACTGCGATGGCCGCAAACAGATCCGGTCGCCGAATAGCCGACAATAACGCAAATAATCCTCCAGAACAGTCGCCGTAAAGATAAACCCTATCTTTATCGATAGGATATATATTGCTTACATGACAGATATTATCCTCAATTGATCTAGTCACAATCGGCGTCATATTATATTTTTCGAATATACGCGCACTTGTCCATAGCACTGCTATTCCCCGTTCTTCCGCAAATTTGGATATATAGGACATTCTGTTACTATTTGCCATTATGGCCCCAACATATAACTTATGTTTACCCGTGACATACGGAACAGCGACGATTAAAGGCATGCCAGAAGCTGATTCTTTTAAGACTTTGGGAATATAAATTATGTAATATTCCTCCGATCCATCAATGGGTGAGATGTAGCTTTTCAACTGGAGACCTCAGAGCATGCTTTCATTGATAGGCCCCTTAGTTGCTTTATGAACTATCTCAAGGATTTTATATATACAATAAACGATCTTCCTTTCCAGCTCTATATCTTGTCTCTTAGCATTCGTCACCCACGAGGCGATTAGATGGTCGCTCCTCTTGACATAAGGTGATAGCAAATCGAACGTCTGTTTATTATGGCGATATTTTTCCAATATCTTATCCCGATGGTAAACTTTATCCAAGCCCCCGTACGCAAAGAAGCCATCTAAGGTATCCGCATCGAGTACTAGTGTGTATCTATATACGCCTTCTTTTAAACCTTTCAGCGAAACTTTAGGATATTTATCGAGCGCCAATGTTTGTTCCATTACGCGATCATCATCAAAATCATATATAGTAAGCTTTGATGGGCGGGTGGCAGGCAGAAAATCGAAATCTGAAATCCGAAATTCTAAACTGTCTTTTGACGACAGCAATGGATTAACACAATTCCCGTAATAATCAAATATCAGTGCATTATATCGAACATGCTCTATAGTGGCTACTTCCAAGCTAAATTCCCATTCATTTTGACCATTTGAAATTTCTGCGACTATAACATTATCGCCTTCTTCCAAAAAAATCTTTTCAACAAACTGATTTTTTCTTAATCCGCGCGAACCTTCTGTTGTTAGACAAAGCGCATCGTTCACCCATAAACGAATATTATCGTCAACACCGACGAGAAAAGCAACCTCACCAGCCTTATCAGTGGTGATGACAGATAGTGCATAGGTAACGCTATTTTCTCTATCGCCGTATAAATCAGCAAAGTCTATTACAAATCCTTTTTGTTGCTTATATAAGGTATCGATCAAGTCTTTTTGTTCTATTTCATGATTTAAATTGTGCAGTGGCGACGCCAATGTCAGTATGCGATCAGCGTTAGTAGTATCATTGAACGGCCCAATTATTCTCCAATTGAGGATTGGGATTTCAGGATTCATATGCGACAACTCTCCGATAGAGTTTCTAACATCTATATTTTTATCAATACAAGAGGATAGCAGAATAAACCATGGTAATATCAAAAAGTATGACATCCTCATATGGAAACGCGAAGTTCTATTATCTTTTTCGAAAATTATCTTAGACATAGATATATATTAATATAGCCGAGTAATATGGTCATCGACACATGACCGGAATAAATATTACATGCACTTTAGTCTACGTTCGCAAAGAATTAGGAGTAACGTGGTAAGTCACAGAGATTAAATTAGTTCAGGCGATGGATATCGATAATGACCATTTGATTGGATATACCCTTTCTTCGTAATTTGTTAAAGAAAAATATTTCTTACTCCAATCAATTCTGAATCAACTCTATCAGGCAGCATTTAAATCATATAGCTGACGATAGAGATCACGACCCAAAGGCTAACCTGTCGGTATAATTCCCCTTACGAAAGTTTATTTACTATCCTTTATTTTATGCTCAAAATCCTCAGTTGTTTCCACAACAAAAATGTCCTTAACTTTTTTTGCGAACTTCCCTGTCTTTTTGCTATAATTCAATTTTGTCTGACTATCTTTAACTTGTTCAATTCTCTTAATTTTAGACACATCTAAACGTGGAATCAATATATTAATAGTGTCACCGAGATAATACTTGTTATTAATCACATAAAGAATCATCAAATCCTCTGTTTTGGGTGTAATAACGATGACACTCTCTTTTTTTTCCTGCATCTTGGTTTGAGACATAACTGCGAATGGTAAAAACAATAGTACGCATGTGTAACGAGAAAAGTATTTCATAATCAATATTTGTTTAAAGTTCATATTCTGCTATTTCATATCCGTTTTCATCTTCATACAAGGCATATAGATGGTGTTCATTGCAGGTTACGGAAAAAGCCTGCTTATCTAGTTCTATTTTATTTATAAGCTCTCCATCCCATCCAAACACATGGACTTCGTGGCCTTGGTAAAAATTTGTCCCCCGGACCTGGGGCTTTCCAGAATAAAGTGCATAGACATGATTTGAATTGGACGATATGGATAAATATCCCCAGCGCGTCTCCTCTGTCGGACTGAAATTAGGAGAACCATTATAATTTTTCGTGGTGTATTCGGGTAAAAAAACATGATGTTCGTTTATAAGTTCTGCTGTGTATTTATCTAAATCAAATACATGAAACTGTATATGCTCCCCATACCGCATCGCAACAGCCGCTTTATTCTTTTTCGGGTCAGTTGTCAGCATAGATTGGCAGGCGATGCCTCGTACGTATTCCGGTACACCTTCCTGTAGCTCTATTGGATACATTCCCAACCGCTCGATAGTTTCTCCTTGACTATTTATTAACGCGAATCGATTGTCAGGAAAGACACCAACCGCAATAAAAAGATCTTTACCAATCTTCTTCACATCGATGATTCCTGCCTCCATAATAGAAATGGCCTCATGGGGCTTATAATCCGGCACCATAAGAGTATCCATATAAAAAGAGAATAATTTCATTTTAGACGCATCATATAGTAAAAACTTGTTAGACTCGACTATTGTAGGACCGGGGTTAATTAATTCACCAGGTCCTTGTCCTGTATATCCGGTATAAATAGGATTTTTAAAATCACTTTCTAAATTAAATATAGTCAATTTAGTTTCAGCCTGGTAATCCCTGATTATCAGGTACTTATCAAGTACATCAATCGCATAGGCCTTTCCTAAAGATTCTGTAAAATTCAAGTCTTTAGATTTCAAATATACGCGTTCGGATGAGTTCGGCCGCTCGCTTTTAATACATCCCCATACAAATAAAACAAGAAATAAATATGTTAATTTTCGCATATCAGTTTGTTAAAGTCCATCAAGCATCATCATCTACGATAATGCTTGATGGAGCTAATTATCTAGTTATTCACTATTAATAAGGATAGTGGGAATACGATGAAAAAATGAGTGTCCCTTGCCAATATATAGCACAGTATCCTCCTCCAGAA
Source organism: Sphingobacterium sp. FBM7-1 (assembly GCF_020687765.1). Taxonomy (GTDB): domain Bacteria; phylum Bacteroidota; class Bacteroidia; order Sphingobacteriales; family Sphingobacteriaceae; genus Sphingobacterium. The sequence continues at coordinate 144,362 of NZ_JAJEWJ010000003.1, forward strand.
GTACATCCCGTATAACCTCCTCCACTCTCGCCATTCGCCAAAGCTTCTACATTAGCCAAGCTAAGAGCAGACAGCGCATCTTCAGATTCATTATTAATATTCACATTAACTGCGGCAACGGCTGCAATCGCTACAGCCAGTATGCCTCCAAAAATTTTCTTCTTCATTTTTTGAAATTTAGATAAGCTTTAACAAGCTCCTTTTTTATAATACCGTTAATCTTCGGGCAGAAGCCATTCTGCCCACTGTATCTATCCTTTCAACAGTTCCTTGTGCTATACAAGGGTTCATCACAAATATTTATCTTTGCTGCTGTACCTCCTTTCTTATTAAGGTGGGATAGCAGGCGGACAGGCTGTGTAACTTTTTGCTGAGAGACCAGCCTGCCGCCTTACTTTTCCCTATTGTCTCATTTTGCATGTTTCCCCTAAATTAAGCTCCTTGCTAAAAGAAAAAGAATTTTCACGCCATTCAATTCTTACTCAATTCTATCAGCAAAATTGGAATATTATTGTCTTCCGTTGTTTCTAAATCGTTTCTCACCACCACACTTGACGCCCTTCTTCCATAGTAAATACACGTTCTTCCCTTCCTTTACTTAAGTTCTTTAATAAAAAAAGTGCGCCGCGAGGTGCATTTTTATATGTTAAAAGATTACTAGCCGCTACTTGCTCGCCCAATGAGATCCACTCACTGTCAAAATAATAAAGATGGTACCGATCCCCCGCATCAATAAAATTCCCGTCATTCTTTGGAAGAATCTCCACCCGAGCGATTCGTTTTGCTGCCTCCTCTAATCTTGCTCCTATCCAAGCCTCCCCTGCTTTGGTTGATACACTTGTCAGTCCATTTTTATCAAAGGCTAAGGAGACAGTATCTTTTATCCCATATCCCATCGCTTCTGCAATTGAAATTTCTTCATCTTGCTCGTCAAAAAACTTAAACTCCGCTACGGCGGTACGGGATTCCGGCGGACAGATATATCGCACGTATCTTGCCATAATAGCCGGCTTTGCTTCAAACGACAGCAACCCCATAGGTGTTTCTTTGATGGTATGGATATTGGTAGGGTTTCGAAAATCTTCCGTATCCGACACTTCGATCTTAACCCCCTTCATTTGACGCCACATCGCAGGCCAGTGACCAAACAAAGGATATTTCCTTCTTAAAATAAGTGTATCAGTGTCGGATAAGTGGGGCGCCAGCCAAACTATTTTATTGTCGTAGTCGATATAAAATGGTCTGCCGATTTCCTTTTTTTGCCCATTTTTATAAAATGTAGGCAAATAGACTATACTATCCGCCAAACCGTCAAACGACACAGTGCCTCCACCCGTCTTTGCAAAAACAAATTCTTGCCAATCTTCACCTGTCTTAAAAAAAGACAACGAAGCATACGCATATCCCGACGCATTTAGATCAATCGTGCCATTCAATCCATAATATGGAGAAACATCTTTCTTATGTGTTCCACTTTGTTCTAAATGAGCGTATTGATCGTTTAGAAGAAGTTGATAGGTATATCGGTAAATTTTATAAACCTTTTTCCATCTACTAATGTTAAAATCCTCGTGATGCGGATCATAATGTTCTTTAAACATGGAAGCATCAATGGGGTTCATTGTTCTTAAAACAGAATCGCCATTTGCGATTGTGTAAGTCCTTTCTTTCTCTCCAATATAAGAAATCCAACTATGTCCATTTACGCTAAAATTACCCCAACGGTCAATATATTCATAAGCTGCGGGCAACCCCAAAGCACGCAATACAGCTACATAATATACACTTAAATGCGAGCATGCACCCATCCTGATATGATCCATCGTTAGGGGGTCAACATCCCCACTGAAATTGAAATTAGTTTTTCGAGTATGTTCCTTCAAATAATTCAATAGTGTAGCAAACGCTTCTTTCGGATCAGCTATGCCTTGAACTACGTGTTTATATTTATTATACAATGTTATCCTCCAACCGGGCACAAGTGCTTCCTGACGCACCTTATAAGGAAGCACATACTCTTTAAATACATCAAATGGTATCGTCCGGCCCCAAGGGACCGAGTCCCTAATACGAAAGGCATCTTCAATATCCTGAATTAAAAACTTACTTTCAACTTGATTTACATCATGCGAATAATGAATATCGGCCCCAGTCCAAACCTTGTTAAGTTCGTCGATTTCTATCGGCATCGTCATTGCTTTCAACTGTTTACTGTACGCTAGATAGTTTGCATCATCCATACTTATGTGTCCAGGGATATTTTCCACAATATATTTGGCCGCATCTAAATATTGTGAAAGACGCTTGTCTTTAGAAAAGTGCGTTATTACCTTTTCTAATTCAATAGCGTTATCTCCTGCTGTTGTAAACGCCTCTTCCAGCTTGTTTATTGAAGCAAAGCGGCAGCTACAAAATACTATCGTACTTACTAAACAAAAAAATTGAATATATTTCATTGTAATATAACATAGGCATTTAGATCAATGCGTCAAGATCCAAATAGGCAAATTGTATCTCGCTATCTATCACGGTTATTTCTCCTGAACCTTGTCCGATATTGGCAATACTCGTGACATAATTGAAATCATTCCCATCAAAAAGATGGATAAGCTTATCCGCAGATTTATGATCAGCGATTACCAGATAATCATCGACAAGATATAGACGAACAGTGCTTCCTATCAAAACATCCTCGATCGATATTTCTTTTATATCGCTTTTTACATTGATAATATTATCTCGTTTATGCTGATGTATTCCAAAACCAAATGAGCTAGAACACGCCCAACTTCCTAATATGATGAAAACAAAAAACTTTCTTTTATTTCGACTTCATTTCATTTTTTAATTCTCGTAGCAAGAGATAGCCTGACGCTTCCTTATCACTACCAAAGTTCTGCTACACATATCACGTAACTGTCATTCGCGATATGGTTACGTACATCAACTGGAAGATCAGCTTCATTTAAATTAGCGTATTTACCTGGATAGATCAGTGATACTATACTATTATTTCGAAAATCGCAGATATCGCTTATATCACTTTCTGCTATATCTCCGTAAAGATAAATCGTAAGTTTTTCTCTATTTATCAAGAAAGGTTTTGTCTCGGTTCGATCCCAGAGCGTTCCGATAATATATTTGTCCGTTATTATAGTCTGGTTCTTAAGACACTGATGTTTTTCCTCGATTTCATTTATATGATTTTCTATGTCCTTTCTCCACTCGGACGGAATGCGGTTCGGTCCGAAATCGATATAATAGGCTTTTTCAAGCTCTCCATTGTGTGACAACATATAAATAAAGTCCTCAATCGGTTTATTATAAAAAATATCGGATCCGTTAGAAATAAAAGAGTAATAAGATATCCAGTAGCTATCATCGTAGTATTCATCAAAATCCAAAAATGAATCTTTGATATTTAGATCTTTATCCGCGATCAATAGCCTCTTACCTTTTGTTTCGGGATGTGTGTTCCAAGTCGAAAGTCCCATCAGCAGTTCTCCGTTATTAAGGCAGTGGATGATATCTACTTCAAACGGCAGCTTTTCAGACGATATAAACTCACCTCGGCTATCGTAACGCATTAATTTATCACTAACGCCATCAATCATAAAAATATTCCCTTCAGCATCCACAGCGAAGTCTGTTATCTGTACGTATTCTTCCGGCCCTTGCCCCACCTTATGGAGAGTATTGACACCCTTGCCTTTTTGGTCAAATACAACAATCTTCTTCTGGCGCTTGTCCAGTATATAAATATTATCCCTAAAAAGCACTTTATCGGCTCCACCGAATAAATGGTTTTCATTCGGATCAAGCTTGATATATCTTTTATTCTTCACAATATTTTCTACAGGGAATGTTTCAACCTTTTCATACGAAAATTTCGACCACGAAATAGTATCAATCGGGATATCTAAATCATGATGATAATCCTTTGTATTATTATTATTTATACAGCCGTTAAGAAAAAACAAAGCTATGAACGACAAAAAGTATATTTTCATTTTATCAAATTTAGATATTAGCTAATTTTCACATAAAAAAGCTTAATACCCGCGTCGCCAAAATAGTAGCAGCAACGCAGGTATCTTCAATTATTGTTTATTGACATCCGGAGGTATCTTTACAGTTCACAGTATTAGTGGATTGACAAGTACCATATGTTTTTGGTCCTCCGCACGGAGATCCATTCTCCCCACTTGCAAGTGCCTCTACATTAGCCAAGCTAAGCGCAGACAGCACATCTTCAGATTCATTATTAAAATTCACATTAACTGCGGCAACCGCTGCAATCGCTACAGCCAGTATGCCTCCAAAAATTTTTTTCTTCATTTTTTAAAATTTAGATGAGCTTTAACAAGCTCCTTTTTTTACAATACTGTTAATCTTCGGGCGAAAGCTATCCCCCCCACTGTCTATCCTTTCAACAGTTCCCTGTGCTATACAAGGTTTCATCTCAAATGTTTATCTTTGCCGCTGTACCTCCTTTCTTATTAAGGTGGGATAGCTGGCGGACAGGCTGTGTAACTTTTTGCTGAGAGACCAGCCTGCCGCCTTACTTTTCCCTAATGCTCATTTCATTTGTTGGTTATTATTGTCGTTTTATACATATCCCATAACCTAGGATTCAATGTAGGATTACCAATGGCTATTACTTTATTGCGCTTATCCAATAAAAAGCATTGATATTCCATTTCTTCCGCAAGCCGGTTTTGCTTTTTCAAAGTACCTGTATTATCCAAGAACACGATCTGCTCCAACCGATCCCGCCGCAGCAAGTGCGCCAGTTCCTTCCGGTTTTTCGGCTGAAAATAAAAAGCAAAATCTACCTCGCCTGGCGCTATAGAATCCATTTCATGAATATAATGCTTCCACAACATTAGGTTTAGCTTACAACTGGTACAGCCTACAGAATCTGTATAAACTAACATCTTATACGGTTTATTTTCACGCGGTGGGCAGACCGTGTCCTGTCCCATATACCAACAGTCTACATCAGCCGGGAGGAGAATTTCTTTTCCTATCCAGTCGTTCACGATTTTCTCTGCAGAATCGCGTTTACTTTCCTGACAACTTATTAAGAATAGCCCTACGAGTATTCCGTATATAATCCGTTCTGCATGTTTTTTCATAATTTATTCATATTAGCTCACGTTGTTTTACTTCCATTTTCTAGTTAAATACGTATTCCACAACAGGCTGATTACTATTGACATCCAGGCCGATCATCTTACCACTCACCTCATCAATATGAAATCCCGTGATATGTCTATCTAGTACATATTTCCGGATGGGCTTCCCTTTGAGATCAAATACGTGTACATAACGACCACCTTCCTTATGATCCTCAGGTCGCTTTCGTATTTCCTCGAAAGAAGTGCCCCAAAACAGTGCATAAATATGTTCTTGCCCTACATGAATATCACTATACCCCATAATTCCCGTCGGTACCGCATAGCCTCCTCGATTTTCGAACCAAGGCGCGCCTTCGTCCAGCCCTATCCTTTCTACCACACGCTCATTTTTTAAATCATAGATTTCGATCACCTGTCCCAATTGGGTTGCCATTGCTAGAATGCCATGATTCGGGTTATAACTGATAAATGAGCGCCAAGCCTGCGCCAATACAATAGGACTTTCTTTTTCTGTGGATGACGGTATCTGAAAAGCATGTTTCAGGATCCCGCCCTGAGCGTCTACAAATGATATGCGATGTCGTCCGGTATAATCCGGCACAATAAAAACCGAATCATTTAATCGATCGAAATCCAGCGTTCGGATAAGCTCTTTATCGAGATTGATCTGAACAGGCTGTCCGTCGATCTGTTTCGCTAATTTGACGATTTTACTTTTATTAGCATCGAGCGTCCATACATCCCCCCGCTCGTCTATCCGTATATTTTCCGTTCCTAGAAATTCTGCTGGTGCCTCCCCCCGATGGGCCAGACTCGCAATGTGCCGCATGTCCTTTTGCGTAAACGAATGAATATAATAGCCCGACGTGTGTATGTCCATTATGTAAAGGATGTCATCCTGCAACCGAACGCGGAAAGGATACCGCAAGTAAACACTATCCGGTATCGCTTTTTCCTCCCCCTGTAGGGAAATAGTTTCGGGAAATACCACCGCCTCTGTATGTGCCGTAGCATTACAAGAAGTCAGGGTAAATCCCAAACCTATTAAAACAACAGTGTAAATTCTTTTCATTCTACGTATAATACCTTATCGCCACTATAGGGGCAATCAACACTTGCGTAAAACCAACAATTACCATTCCCAGCTTCACCTTGCGCTAAGGCCTCAATATTCCCTAGAGTGATTTCGCTTTTGTCGCTATCAAATCGAATTTGAAAATTCGCATTCATAGCAATACAAATTACAACGAGACAGGTTAGTCCAATTAAATACGTCTTCATAATCTCATATCTTTTAATTTATTTTCACCAAATTAAGGGCTTAAATAAAAGAAAACGATTTTTGAAGCAACTCAATTCTGACTCAATTCTATCAGTTCGAAATCATTAGACAAAAATGCTTGAATAAAGACTTTTTATATTGCCTAAAAAGATATAAATTCACGGCGTTAACTAAAATGCTACTATCCGCTAAACACATACGAACCATCACAACGCTCATTCTGTTGATTATTTTAGCAGGACAAGCGATATGGGTACATAATTTATATGAGGCACAATATCGGCTCGTTACACAGGTAAAAGATGAAGCATTGCAAACCGCCATTCTTCGGGAACATAGCTATCGATATGAAGCCATGGGTGGGACGATTGTCTCCAATCCACGATTCCCTGCAGGAGATACATCTCGATATATTACCAAGACCATAACATTAATAGATACCTCTTTTCAAGTACAATTTGACCGTTACGATCCTTATGGCGATGTTAAGCTCAGCCAATTCATCCTCAAAGACCACATGCCGCTCAACATCAATATGTTAGACAGCATCTACAGACTCGAGCTTTCCGGCAGGGGCGTAATAGAAGCAAGCACTTATGTTGAATACATTGACGTAAAAAACAATAAAGTCCTCCAAAACTCAAAAGAAGGCCAATCAACTGACGGCTACACCGCGTCCGAATTAACCATCATCGATATTTTTGACACACTCGGTGTTAAAGGATACATACAGATTCCATTCTCCGCTATCGTCACCAAGATGGCGTTCCAGCTTGTTTTAACGGCGGTGTTAGTGATCATTTGCGGTTTCTTCCTGACGATAATCATCCGAACGTTTTTCTTAAAGGAGAGAATAGAAAAAATGAGGCAGGAATTTGTCAATACCATGACACATGAGTTTAAACGGCCTTTATCGGTTGCGGTAACCCAGCTGGCATTGATCCCTCATTATCTCCAAAACGGAAACACAGACAAAGTGCAACGATATGCCGAGCAAAGTCTGTTAGAATTGCAAAAGCTCAATACCTATACCGAACGCATACAGAAGTTGAGTAATAACAATCGGGGAACGATCACACTAAACAAAGAGCCCATCAACCTCGACACATTTTTTGCTGCACTCGTTGATAAATATGAAGCGGTAAAAGAAAAGTCGGTGGCCATAAATCTTCATATGAACACCCCGCAAACTACTGTTTATGCGGACCTGTTACATTTCGCTAACATCATGGATAACCTCATTGAAAATGCCATTAAATATTCAAGGGAAGATGGGGTACAGATCGATATCCACGTTTCCGATGAACAGAATAAGCTGAAAATAAGCGTTAAAGACAATGGGCTAGGCATCGCCGAAAAAGATCTGCCCCGGATTTTTCAGAAATTCTACCGTAGCGAAGATAAATCTATACGGCACAAAACCGGCTTTGGCCTCGGCCTGACTTATGTGAAGGCGCTGGTCGATGCACATGCTGGAAAGCTAAAAGTAAGCAGTAAAATTGGCGTCGGAACGGAATTTATTGTATATTTCCCCATACAAGACGATGCGGAATAACGTTTTAATTATAGAGGACGATAAAGAGCTGGCACACACGCTGAAGGATTTCTTTGAAGAAAATACCCTGCGTGTTTGGCATGCCGCTTCTGGGGAGGAAGGGCTATCGTTATACCATAAAGAGAAGCCGGATCTAATTGTACTGGATGTAATACTGCCCCATAAATCTGGATTTGATGTAATTGCAGAAATCCGGGATAAAGATATAGCAACGCCTATCATCATGATGACTGGGACAGAATTTGATGAAAACAGCCAGGTTAAAGGATTTAAGCATGGTGCAATCAACTATGTGCAAAAACCAATTCTACCACAGGTACTATTGGCACAAATAAAAAACCTATTGGCGCTCCCCCCAGATCTCTTACAATATAAGATTGGCGGGATGACGATACGCCTGCATGCCCAGTACGTGGAGTTTGATGCAAAGTCGTACAAACTCCGGGAAAAGGATATACAAATACTAAGCTTTTTACTAGCCCGCCGAAACCAAGCCGTTGATCGGGAAATTCTGCTCAAACAGATATGGAAGGACGACCGTACCTACAATAATAGTCAGTTGGATAGTGCGATGTCGCGTATCAGAAAAGTACTGGAGAAATACCCTGCTTTAGCGATCCACACCATTTACGGCAGTGGCTATATGCTAACCGATAAAATTTAATTCCTTAACTTCATGGTAATTTTACATTAAAGGCTCCCACATGGCTAAGCTCAATTCGATACTCGACAACGACTTTTACAAATTCACGATGCAGTTTGCGGTGAGCAAAATGTTCCCAAGGGCGCAAGCGCGGTACCAGTTTATCAACCGTGGCCAGCACCAGTTTCCCGAGGGTTTTGACCACCGGCTAAGAACTGCGATCCATGAACTGGCAAAACTCAAGCTTACCAAGGCAGAAAAAGAGTTCCTACGTATAAGATGCCCCTATATGGACCCCACTTATCTGGATTTTTTAGCGGGTTACCGTTATGATCCGGACGAGGTGCAGGTGGAGCAATCCGGCGGCGAACTATCCGTAAGCATAGAAGGATATTGGTACCGAACCATTCTATGGGAGGTTCCGATTATGTCGCTCATCTGTGAACTGTTTTATGAAAGCAGTGAACAGCCCCGGATCTCCAACGATGCCGTACGGGAAGTGGCAAAGGAAAAAATGGCTAAATACGACAGACTGGATATTACCGTAGCCGATTTTGGCACGCGAAGAAGGCATTCCTATGAGGTACACGATCAGGTAATCCGGACGCTGAAGCACCAGCCCTCCAAAACGTTTATCGGGACATCCAACGTACACTTTGCCATGAAGTACGAGACGACGCCCATTGGCACGCATGCACACGAGTGGTTTATGTTCCACGCTGCCAAATACGGTTATAAAATGGCGAACTTGCTGGGCTTGGAACACTGGTCGGATGTCTACCGGGGCGACTTAGGGATTGCACTTTCGGACACCTATACCACGGAGGTCTTTTTCAAGCAATTTGATAAAAAACTATCTAAACTGTTCGATGGTGTGCGGCACGACAGTGGCGATCCGGTTACCTTCGCCGCCATGACGATAGCCCATTATCAGCAACAAGGCATCGACCCGCTATCAAAAACTATCGTTTTTTCGGACAGTTTACATTACGACAAAGTCGAAAATATTGTGCACTTCTGTAAAGGGAAAATAGGTTACTCTTTTGGCATCGGCACAGATTTCACCAACGATGTGGGCTTGCCCCGCATGAATATCGTTCTGAAGATGGTAGAAGCGAAGCCGGAAGATGGCGAGTGGACGGATGTGATCAAACTCTCTGACGAACGCGGCAAGCACACCGGTAACCCATCCGAAATAGCCATCGCCAAACAAATACTTAAAATAGAAGATTAATGGAACGCGACGTATACGGAGAAGCCCTGTATGATTTTCATGTGCTCGGCGAATTAAAAGAACCTTTGCTGCTGCACAGTAGCTACGGCGATATCGAGGAGATGCCGGTAGCCGTTTTTTTTCGGGACGCCGACGACTTTCCGGAATTGGAACATATCGCGCTCGCCCTTTGCGACGGGCATGTATTGGATGTAGGTGCCGGTGTGGGGAGCCACGCCCTTTATTTACAGCAGCAAGACTTTGACGTAACGGCACTTGAAATATCCGAAGCGGCCTGCAGCATCATGAAACAACGCGACGTGCAAAAGATCATCCACGACGATTTCTTTGCCCTGGAGGAAGGTAATTACGACACGCTCCTTTTCCTCATGAACGGCATCGGTCTGGTGGGTACGATCGCGGGTCTAAGAGCGTTGCTCCGGCATAGTAAAAAACTACTCTCCGATAAAGGACAGCTACTCTTTGATTCGTCAAACATCGCTTACCTATACGAGGAATACCGCATCCCGAAACCGGAACATTATTTCGGCGAGATCCATTTCCAATATGAATATAAAGGGCATAAAGGAAAACCTTTTCATTGGCTGTATATCGATCAACAAGAACTCATTAAAATCGCCCGGGAGGAAGGTTGGGTCGTACAGATTCTTTTTGAAGACGATAATGATCAGTATTTGGTTCGCATGGAACCTCTTTCTTCTTCTTTTTCTCCGTGAAAAAGAAGCAAAACCGAACAAAGTGAGCTCATGGATATAAAAATAAACACTTATCCATAAACCTCCTCGCTTCGGATGTTTGAGATAAGGGGTCGTACTAAGGATGAGTTTCTTCATACCTCAAACATCCGGATGCGAGAATCCAGATTAAGAGGGAGTCATGCACTGTATTGTCCCATTTTTAACAGCCGAATGCCACATATAAAATTTTGAAATATGTAGAAATATAATAATTGCACTATCCAACCTATCAAAATTTTAAAGTGGCGAGATTTTTTGCATACTTTTTTTGCGGGAAAAAAAGTATGAGCCCTGCCGCGGCTTGAGCGGCAAAAAAACTTATAAAGTTACTAACGCACCATAAACATAACAGCGGCTGTCCAATCACTACAGCCGTGCTTATTTCTCGCGCGGACACGGAAATAAATAAATTGCCCGGGATCAAATCCGTCTTGGTAGGCTTTGAACGAACGCGAGGTGGTTTGCGCTTCTTCCCATATAGGCTGGTTCTTATCGTCTACCTGAGTCGCGAAACAATAATCATATAGCATATCCCGCCCTACTGGGCGAAAACCAAAGGCGACCTCCCCACATTTCCGGCCGTCGGTCAAAAAAGGAGAACCGGGCGTATCCGGTGATTGTCCTTTACGCTTTGCGGCCAATACAGGAAAACCCGAGCTATATAGTTTTACCAGATCGCCATCACTTACTACGTTCACATAGAATACGAGTTCTTGCAAAAGGTCACTGAGCCGTTTCTTACTATCTCGCTTTTGCACCTTCATCAGCCGACTGCCGCCGGCAGATTCTACGAGCTTTTGGTAATAATCCGCATAGGCTTCTTCTATTGTGGCAATACTTGGTGTAGGGTGGATAAAAATGGTTGATCTTTTCATACAACGGATAATCCAGGAAGCTGCAACGATAAGCTTATCGTCAGGATATCGAAAAAAATTAGCTTTGGCGCGTATATATTTCATCTCATAATTCCTTTTCAGTGGTCAATAGCGTCTGTAAGATAGAAATTACAGCGATATTATACAATAGGTCGTGAAAAATTTGGATGGAACGTTCCTTTATGGTCAAGACGACGACCGCCGCGAACCGAACCGGGATGTGTTCGTCTTCGCCTGGTACATTTATGCACGGAAGAGCGATAACTTCAACGCAAACCGCAACGACAACACCACAGAGAGGTAGGGCAACACGTTGAAGAGCAACGCCTGCAAGGCAAACACGAACAGCAAGAGCAAAGACAGCTACGTCAACGCGCCGAAGAGAGACGATGTCAACGTAAACACAAACCGCAAGAACACAGACGCGTACGCTGGCGCATCGAAGACGGATATCTTTCATGTAAACACAAACGAAAACGCCTCAGACTGGTACGGAGACGTGGTAAAGAGGGGCATGTTTGCTATAGACACAGACGACAACAGCACGGAGAGGTACGTAAACGCGCTGAAGAGAGACGTCGTCAACGCAAACACTAACAGACACGGAGCAAAGAGAGCCGAGTTAAACATCATGCTACGTAACATTCCTTTAACGAAAGCCAAAACAAACTCTAAGACGATGCTTTTTAACCTTAAATCAATCGTGCCCGCGTTCAAGTTAAACACGTTCGCGATTTTTGTGTTTGTCGCCGCCGCAGTTTGGTTGGACATTTTACAACTTTCGCCTGTGTTTGTTGTGAATCTGGCTGTAGACGATGTCTCTTTGTTACACTTTGGAGCAAAAATGGATGAATACGCGAAAAACACGGGTGTGCACGCAGAATTTCCGACCATGTCTGCTAAAAAAGTTAACTACTTTGATAAATTTCGGTTTGAAGTTAAAGCAGACGCGTCTATGTTTGGCATAAACTCGTCCGCTTCCGGCAAAATTTTGTTTGTGTTTGTTACGCAAATGTCCGTGTTTGCTGTTAATTTGTTTGTGCTCACACCCATGTTACGTAGCAAATAAATAAAAAAAGATCTCTGTTTTACGGATTAATCAATCCACTCAAAACCCGTATATGGAACTAAAACCTCGGGTATACGTATACCTTTTTCGGTTTGGTTGTTTTCGAGAATAGACGCTACAATCCGCGGTAATGCCAATGCAGATCCATTTAAGGTATGCGCTAGTTGCATCTTGCCCTGTTCGTTTTTGAAACGTACTTTCAGGCGGTTCGCTTGATAGGTTTCAAAGTTGGATACGGAAGAAACCTCTAACCAACGTTGCTGAGCCGCGCTGAATACCTCCATATCGTAGGTTAACGCCGAAGTAAAGCCCATATCGCCGCCGCATAAACGCAATACGCGATATGGCAGTTCCAATTGCTGCAACAAGCCCTGAATATATTGACTCATCTCTTCCAATACTTCGTAGGATCTATCCGGATGAACAAGCTGCACGGTTTCTACTTTGTCGAATTGGTGTAATCTATTCAAACCACGCACGTGTGCGCCGTAAGAACCTGCCTCCCGACGGAAACAAGGGGTATATGCACAGTGCTTGATAGGAAACTGCTCCTCTTTTACAATGGTATCGCGGTATAGGTTCGTTACGGGAACTTCGGCCGTTGGGATCAGATAAAAATCATCACCGCCAACATGGTACATCTGCCCTTCTTTATCCGGTAGTTGTCCGGTTGCGAAAGCTGAAGCCTCGTTCACCAAAATTGGTACTTGCACTTCATCATATCCCGCCGCTGCGGCCTGATCTAAAAAGAAATTGATTAAGGCACGTTGCAGACGCGCTCCCTTTCCTTTATAGACAGGGAAACCTGCTCCCGAAACTTTCACGCCTAGTTCTAAATCAACGATATCATATTTACTTAGCAGGTCCCAATGTGGTAGTGCGTCTGCTGTCAGTGCCGGAATGGCACCGTGTTCTAATACAACTTCGTTATCCTCCGCCGAAACACCTACGGGTACCGAAGCATGCGGCAGATTGGGCAACTGCACGATCTTATCCTGCAAGCTACGCTCGATTTCCCCCAACTTATCGGTAAGTGCTTTCACTTCTTCTTTATATCCGCTTGATTTTGCCTTGATGACTTCGGCTTCTTCTCGCTTTCCTTGGCGCATCAAATCTCCGATTTGTTTGGCCGCAGTATTCGCTTCGGCAGCGAGCGCGTCCGATTCGTTCTGAATTTTACGTCGCGACTCATCCAACTGAATAACTTCGTCAACTAATTCTACTGCTTTAAAATTCTTTACTGCCAATCGTTCGAGGACCGCATCCCGGTTTTCACGGATATAATTTATCTGTAGCATAAATAAATAAGTAATTATAGAAGAGCAAAGATAACAAGTGTTGACTGGGATTTCTTTTTTTCCCGCAAAAAAAGAAACAAAACAGCTCGTCCCCTCGCATATTGGAGATAAGGTGACATTTATTGTTAAAAAGAGGATTATACAATCCAAACCTCCGTTTTTAAACAAAATACTAATAAAACAACCGGAACATTAAAATTTTATCATAAAAAATTTTGATTTATTAAAAATATCTTATAATTTAGAGGTATTACAAAACATATTAACAATTATTTGATATAGATGTTATATAGAGTTCACACATCGCTGGTATGTTTGTAATATAAATTAAAAATAAAGTATGTTAAAAGATTTAGAATTTTTCGAACAAGACATCTACCCGGACTTATTGGAGTTCGCGTACGATGGCGACGACTTCATCGATTTTGAAGACTAATCCCCCTCACCCCGAGGGGGATATTTTTTTATAACTTATCCCTCGCAACTATTTCTTACCTTTGGTCATGCTATATCTCGTCCCTACGCCTATTGGTAATCTGGAAGATATGACCTTTCGGGCTATACGTGTTTTGAAAGAGGCCGACATTATCTTGGCGGAGGATACCCGCACAAGTGCTCCCCTACTCAAACATTTTGGTATTGAAAAGAAAATCTTCGCGCATCATCAGCATAATGAACATAAGGCCGTAACCGAAATCATCCGGTTTTTAAAAGAAGGACAGCAGATCGCCTTGATTTCTGATGCAGGAACACCGGCGATCTCGGATCCAGGGTTTTTATTGGTAAGGGAAGCGATTAAGGCGGGATTGGAGGTACAGTGTCTACCCGGTGCAACGGCCTTCGTTCCGGCATTGGTCAATTCGGGCCTACCGAACGACAGATTCTGTTTCGAGGGGTTTCTTCCTGTAAAAAAGGGGCGACAAACGCGGCTCAAACAACTCGCTGAAGAAAAACGTACGATGATTTTTTACGAATCGCCTCATCGTATCCTAAAAACGATAAGCGAGTTGATGGAATATTTTGGTGAAGACCGGGAGGCTTCTATTTCACGGGAACTTAGTAAATTGTACGAAGAAACGGTAAGGGGAACACTGGCAACGTTAAAATTACATTTTGAGGAACATCCTATTAAAGGAGAATTTGTATTTTGTGTAGCAGGTAGAACATAAATTATGCGTATAGAGAAATTTATCCAGGACGGACAGGACGCCAAAGTGGTGGAAAGAATCCATGATAAAATCGTCGACATGTTGACGGCAGGCGAATACATACAGTATATTTCGCTACAGAAGAAACCGGCAGTAACCTTGTTACCGGACAGCATCGCGATTAGCAATAAACGAATATTCCTTTGCGAGTTTACAAAGCTGGGCCTCGCTACTAATTTTGAAATTTTTTCTTGGACGGATATTAAAGATATCGCGTTTAAAGAGGAAATATTCGGATCGAAAGTAACGGTTATACCGCTCGCGGGCGAAAACCTGACCATCGATTATATCCCCAAAGTACAGGCACGTAAATTATACCAGCTGATTAAAACCGCTTTGGAGAACCCTTCCGGCGAAAAGAAGGAAGAACCGACTCCCGTGCCTACGGAACCCAAAATTACCGAGCAAGTTGCACCACCCGTGGTACAGCCGCCGGTTACACCGGTGCCGCCTATGCCTACCGTTTCGGTTCCGGAAGTTACGCCGACAGGCGAGGGTAACAAAATGGTGGAAGATGATGAGCTGACGCAGAAATTGCAGAAACTCAAATCACTTTACGACCGGCAGCTGATTACGCAAGCTGAATACGAAAACAAAAAATCAGAACTGTTAGCACAACTTTAAGGAGTGAAAAATCATTATTTTTTAGCATTTCTAAGTGCGGTTATTTTATGGCTGGCTTGGCCGCCGATACCTTATAGCAGCCCATCGCTCTTCGTTGGTTTCGTCCCGCTACTTTTTGCAATCGAACAGGTCATTCGGGGAGATTATTCCGGAAAAGGTAAAAAGATTTTTTGGCTCGCTTTCTTCACCGGATTTGTATGGAATACCGCCTCTATCTATTGGGTATATCATGCGATGAACGCTTATTTGCCTTCCTACGTATCCTTACTCATTTCGCTCATTCCTTTCGGACTAGCCCCTCTCCTGATGGGATTGGTCTTTCGGCTATATTATCAGTTTCGCAAGAAAATGGCGATTGGCTACAGTTTTATCGGGCTCGTATCTTTTTGGCTGGGCTACGAATTTCTGCACCAGTGGTGGGATTTGGCCTTTCCCTGGATGACATTAGGAAACGGTTTTGCTAATTTCCACCAACTAATCCAGTGGTATAGCTTTACGGGGGTCTTTGGGGGCACCATATGGATCTGGGTAGTTAATCTCCTGGTATTCTTACTCGTCTGGCAATCTCGCGAAAAAATAGCGGTGTTCAGCAGCAAAAAACTGTCATTCGCGATAGCCGCTACGCTGGTTATTCCGGCTATGGTTTCGGTTATTCAGTATAGCTCTTATGAGGAACACACCAACCCATCGGAAGTTGTTGTGGTACAACCGAATATCGACCCGTATGGAAAATTTGGTTTTATTCCGGCATCCGAACAGTTGACTACTTTATTGGAGTTGTCAGCAGGGGTTGCGAAACCCAACACGGAGTTTTTTATCTGGCCGGAAACCGCGCTTTCTTCGGACCGGGGTGGTATTGATGAAGAACAGTTTCGGGCGTACCCGGCCTACGAGCGGGTAACCGATTTTCTGGACGATTATAAAAATGGTAATGTGCTTTCGGGCATCGAAAGCTATCAAATTTATAATTACGCCAAAACGGTTACAGCGCGCGACTACGGAAACGGTGTGTTTCTGGATCCTTTTAATGCGGCGGTTTTGATCGACCAATCCAGTAAATTACAGTTCTACCACAAGTCTAAATTGGTTCCCGGTGTGGAACAGTTACCTTTTGGGAATGCATTAAGCTTTATGAAACCGCTTTTCGCTCACTTCGGTGGATCTACGGGCGGGTATGGTAGCCAGCCGGAACCATCGGTATTCTATTCGCAAAGTGGTATAGGCGCAGCTCCGGTTATTTGCTACGAATCCATCTGGGGTGATTATGTGGCGGAATATATCCGGAAAGGCGCACAGTTCATCGCTATTGTAACCAACGATGGCTGGTGGGGCAATACTTCCGGGAAAGACCAGCACCTACTCTACGCCAAATTACGCGCTATTGAGAATCGTCGTTGGGTAGCACGCTCGGCTAATACGGGCATATCTGGTTTTATTAACCAACGCGGAGACATTGTTCAACAAACCAGCTGGTGGACGCCTGCTGCCCTATCGCAGGAAATCAACCTCAACGAGGAACTTACTTTTTATACCAAATACGGTGATTTAGTTTTGTTTCTGGCATTAGCTGGTGGCTTGTTTTCTGGGTATCTGCTTTTTAGAAGAAATTAAATGTGCTGTGTTTCCGTCATTGCGAGGAACGAAGCAATCTGGAAAACCTAAAAAACATTGTATATGAAAAAAGGAGGATGCGTTTATATCATGACGAATAGTCGCTGTACAGTACTATATACTGGTGTGACATCAGACTTGCAGTCCCGGATGTATCAACATCTTCATCGAACTTATTCCAATGCATTTACAAGCAGATATAAAATATATAAACTCGTTTACTATAATTTCTTTTCAAATATTGAAGAAGCAATTGCTGAAGAAAAGAGATTAAAGGGAGGAAGTAGAGTGCAGAAAATAACATTGATTGAAGAGCTCAACCCTAATTGGGAAGACCTATACGAGAAAGAAGTAAAATTGTGGTAATGAAAACATAGATTGCTTCGTCGTACCTCCTCGCAATGACGACTGTCAGAGCTAGCAAAAAACTTTTACGCGATTGCACCATCCCTCTTTAACATCAAAGGTCGCATCCGAATGTTTTACAACTGTACAAACTCATCCTTAGTAGTCCCCTCCATGTAAAACATTCGAAGCGACAATTTTTCGGTTCTTTTTTCTAAAAAAAGTACACATAATACGTACTTTTGCTGCATGCAAGTATATTTTGATAACGCCGCTACCACGCCTTTGGATCCCGAGGTCATACAAATCATGACGGAGACGATGCAAGAACATTTTGGTAACCCATCTTCCATCCATGCGCATGGCCGCCAGGCGAAAACGATCGTCGAAAAGGCGCGGAAAACAGTAGCGGGCTTGTTAAAAGCTTCTCCTTCGGAAATTTTCTTTACTTCGGGTGGAACGGAGGCCGATAACATGGCGATCGTCCGGTCTATTATGGATCTGGGCATCACGCACGCTATTACATCGCCGCTGGAACACCATGCGGTACTACACACCTTGGAGGAGATGGCACAAGGCGATCGGATACAGCTGGATTTTGTTCGTGTAGATGCCCAAGGACAGGTGGACCTGGAGCACTTACAAACTTTGCTCTCCAAAAATCCCCGCACTTTTGTGTCGTTGATGCATGCCAACAATGAAATTAGTACACTGACGGATATTCATAAAGTTTCGGAAATATGCCAGGCATTTGATGCTGTTTTCCATTCGGATACGGTGCAGACGATGGGCCATTATGTACATGACCTCTCGACTTTGCAGATCGATTTCCTAACGGGTGCAGCGCATAAATTTCACGGACCAAAGGGTGTGGGTTTTATCTACATCAACGGAAAAAACAAAATCCGTCCGCTACTTTATGGTGGTGCGCAAGAACGCAATATGCGTGGCGGAACGGAAAATGTGTATGGTATTGTGGGGCTGGCGAAGGCGCTGGAGCTGTGTTACCAGCACATGGACGAGCACCGAATCCACATTCAGGGTCTGAAAGATTACATGCGGGCAGCGTTGTTAGAAAATATTCCGGGGATTACCTTTAACGGAAATACGGGCGCTGAGGATTCGCTCTACACTGTTTTAAATGTATCGCTCCCCTGTACTGAAATAGCGGATATGTTGCTGTTTAGTTTGGATATTGCGGGTATTTCCGCTTCCGGCGGCAGTGCATGTAGCTCGGGTTCACAACTGGGTAGTCATGTATTGGAGGCGTTAGGAGCTGATCCTGACCGTCCGTCGGTCCGTTTCTCGTTTAGCAAATATAACACGACCGAAGAGATCGATTTTGTGGTTAACAAGCTAAAGGAAATTTGTGAGTCGCAGGGGTAAGGCAGCTTCAGGCAATCAATTGGCAAAACGCAGCACATAGCGCTCAGCCAATTCGCCTTTTATTTCTTTACCCGACAGATCGAGCTGCCTTAGCTGTTCGGGTTCTACTTTGTATTTATAGTCGAGTCCCTCTAAATTGAGTTCGCCGTCTCGCAGTTCCCATTTTCCGGTTTTAGAAAAAGTCTGGTTGCTTTTCCCGAGGTATATATATTCCAGCGTATAGGCTTTATCGGTGGCCAGCGTTAAGGAGGTAGATATGGCATCGCAATCTGTACAAGGCAATTTGCCCCTATAGGTGCCGACCAAACGGCTCTCCGTAAGTTTTCCCACTTTGTTGTTTTCGATATTGGCATTGGTCCGATTGTTCACACAACTGATAATAATGAACGAACCCGAAAACAATAACCCACATATAAAAACAACCAAACGCATGATATCAAATTTCCGTAAGGAGAACAAAAAAGATACCACAAAGTGCCTGTGGTGCTATATTTAACATTTTCAGTCGTCCCAGTCATCCTCATCCAGACCTCTCGCCATATTGTAGGCTCCGGAAAGTTCGTTGTAAGCATGGCGGTTTCGTTGCTGCTGTGCTACCTCCATTCCGGCTTGATAGATATACAGCGCCTCTTCTTTTTTGCCCTGCGCTTCCAAAAATTTAGCGAAATGGTAATAGGTCCCTACATATTCGGGATGATGGAGCTGCAAATCCTGAAAACCGGCCAATGTCTTTTCCGCATCACCACTCTTATTATACTCCATCGTAATGGCGTATTTCAAAAAAGGATCGTTGGGATTCTCTTTTAAAAACGCTTGTAATTCTTCTAATCTGTTACCCATAGCAAAACAAAAGTAAAAATTTTCGGGAGATGTTTCGGCGATGAGTTTTTTGATTACTTTTTTTGACGTGAAAAAAGTAATATATATGTTTGTAGTATAGATAGGCTTAAGGATGAAGAAAATCAAATTAGATATTGTGGGGTTATCGTACAGTCAGACACAATCTGGCGCGTACGCATTGGTTTTGGGAGAGACGGGTGGAAATCGGCGTCTGCCTATTATTATTGGCGGTTTTGAAGCGCAGGCTATTGCGGTAGAAATTGAAAAAATGCAGCCGAGCCGCCCCCTGACGCACGATCTCTTTAAGACTTTTGCCGATAATTTTCAGATTCAGGTGCAGGAGGTGTTGATCTATAACTTGATTGACGGTATTTTCTTTGCCAAACTGGTGTGCTCTAACGGTGACAAAACGCTTGATATCGACTCTCGGACATCCGATGCTGTAGCGCTGGCGGTACGTTTTGGCACGCCCATATTCGTATACGATTTTATTATGGATGCGGCAGGAATCGTCATTGAGAGCAACGATTTCGCTTTTCTGGAAAATCTGGAAGGCCTCCCCAAAGAGAATACCATGACGGCTCCCACTTCACCGACGCCGGAGAAAGAACCTGCACCCAAATCACCTTACGCTAACCTCAGCGACGAGCAGCTGCAGACCAGTCTTCATAAAGCAATCGAAGCGGAACAATACGAAACCGCAGCCAAGATACGGGACGAAATCGAAAGAAGAAACAAACGATAGACATCCAAATTGCCGGTTTGTGCGGCATTTTTCGTAAATTTGTCTGTTAATATGGACAACACGAATCTTATTGACATCACCGCACAGCAAACTAGTGCACTTTACAATTGGACTTTTAACCTCATTCAAAACGCCGGACTTTCCGACAAAATTGCGCATATTGTTGTGTCTGTCGGCTTGCTGATCATCGTATTTATCGGGCTATATCTGATCCACATGCTGATCAGTGCGATCTCTCAGTCGATACTGACAAAGCTTATCCAGAAAACAAAAACCAATTGGGACGATTTTCTGCTGCAGAATAAAGTGTTAAATAAGCTCAGCCAGCTGATTCTCGTGATTATTGCCCAGCAGATGATTCCGCTTATCTTTATCGGTTTTCCGAATTTTAATGCGGGATTGAATAAGTTCCTCCAAATATTGGTGATCTTGGCTGTATACGCCTTCATCAATAGCTTATTGAAGACTGGCCGGGATATTTTACGTACTTCGAAAGCCTTTATAGATAAACCGCTAGACAGTTATTTACAGGTCATTCAAATATTTTTGTTTTTCGTAGTCGGCACCCTAGTCGTCTCGATCCTAACGGGTAACTCTCCTTGGTCGTTTCTCGTTTCCTTGGGGGCCGCATCGGCCATTTTAATGTTGGTTTTTAAAGATACGATTCTCGGCTTTGTAGCCAGTATACAGGTTTCGGCCAATGATTCGGTCCGGGTGGGCGACTGGATCTCGATGCCGAAGTATGGTGCTGATGGGGATGTGGTACAGATCAACTTAAACAATGTCAAAATTCAAAACTTTGACAAAACCATCACGACTATCCCGACGTACACCTTATTAAGTGACTCCTTTACCAATTACCGGGGGATGCAGGAATCGGGCGGAAGGCGAATTAAGCGGTCGATCAACATCAAGATTGCAACCATCCGATACCTGAATGAAGGGGAAATTGAAGATCTTAAAAAAATTGAGCTGCTGGCTCCGTATATCGAAAAACGGGAAACGGAAATCAAAGCGTATAATCGAGAGTCGGGCGTGGATGAAACGGTATTGGTCAATGGTAGACGCATGACCAACATTGGGTTATTTAGGGCGTATATTAATGCCTATGCCAAACAGAATCCCGATATCCATAAAGGCTTGACGTTTATGGTTCGCCAACTAGCGCCTACGGAGCACGGCTTACCACTGGAATTGTATATGTTTACGAACGGGACGGAGTGGGCATTCTTTGAAAATACGATGTCGGATTTATTTGATCACCTATTTGCGGCTATCAAGTATTTTCACCTAGAGGTGTTTGAATTACCGGCTTCTGATGACCTCCGTCATCTTCTTTCGGAAAGTAAACTGGAGGCACTTGCTAAAGACCCTGAAGCGTAGGGGGTCTACAGCGACAAAGATGAATACTAAATAAAAAAGGGTTGCCCTGCGGGGGAACCCTTTTTATTTGGCGTATTTCACAACAAGCCTTAACACTAACACCATTAATCTTGATCATTAATGACGAACAAAAATTACTCTTTCCAAAGATGTGCTATTCGTATGATCTAAACGTTAGCGGGGTGTTAAGCCTGCATTATCTCTTTATCGGGCATTGGCGATATTTATCCGTTCCAAAACCGTCTCGATGGTCGTTTTTGCGGCATCCATCATTTTCTGATTTCCGGGGTAATCGGCATCCATTGTGACCGTTTTCCCTTTCTCTTTATACTTGTATTCGAGTATATATCGTGGCACGTTGCGTCCTTCGATAGAGTCTGTCCGTGGCGTTTTCAAATCTTCGTCTATGTTCCAGAATCCCATCTCCATCGCTTTACGGTGGAGAATAAGCAGGTCATCGTCCGATAGTTTCAATTTCTTTTTAACGACTTCATTGTCCCGGTTCAGGTATTGGTAATCTTGCGTAGCCGAGTGGTAACTGTTCAACATCGAATCGGGCACGCCGTATTGGATGGATACATATTCAAAATCGGAATAACGGAAAGGTGCGTTTTTTACCATGTTGGAATAATAGTAAACACAGTAGATAAAAAAAGAACCTATAATACAGAGGCCTAAAAAAATGGCTTTCGCTCTTTTACTCATGATACATCAATTTGTCGCAAAAATACACATTCGATAGCATTTAAACATGTGGGAAAGCGCCTTATCGAAAGGGTTTTGTAATTTGAATGTTAGATTTTTGGGGTGCCGGCGCGCACGAAGTACTTATAGTACCAGCTATCTTTTATATCGGAGATGATGACCCCTCTGCGGGTAGATACATGTACAAATTTATTGTTATGCAGGTACACACCGACGTGGTCGATATTTTTCCCACTGAAGGAAAAAAAAACGAGATCGCCTTCCCGAAGTTGCCGCTCGTATTTTCGTTTGACCTGTGCGCCCATATCCCGCGAGGTGCGTGGCAGGTCTTTGCCGTACACCTCTCGGTACAATACCCCCACGAAACCGGAACAGTCTATACCCGAGGGCTTCGTGCCGCCCAGACGATGGGGACTGCCCAACCATTTGTCGATAAAAGAATAGAGGGATTTGTTTTTGAGGTCGCGGGCCGATACGCCCAGAATCGCTGCATAATTGTCGATACCGGAAGCGGACCACGATTTCCCGCGCGCATCACTGGCATCTGTAGGAATGGATTTACGTGTCGATGTGTTGCCGTAACTTGCACCACCACTGGAAAGCACCTTTCTTTTCGCGCCGCAGGACGTCAGCAAAAAAACGGCCATAATCCACGCTATTAGAGTAATGTACGGATAGGATGAACGCTGCATATTACAAATGTAAGCATCCAAGATTAGTTTGACAATGATTTTGTAACTTGCGCGCCGCAATGGACAGGGAAAAAATTAAAGGTGTTGTGGCTGTGGTACTGGGTGCAGCGAGCTTCGGTATACTATCTACGTTTGTTAAAAAAGCTTATGAGCAGGGCTTCACATTGGGTGAGGTAACGGGTATCCAATCGCTGTTTGGGCTACTGATTTTATGGCTCTTGATCGGCATCCTCTTGCTCACGAATAAGAATTATTTCGCCCGCTATTCGGCTACTTCGCCGAGATGGCAGATTATCATCAGCGGTCTCTCAACCGGGGCAGTTAGTATTCTCTATTATAAGAGTGTCCAATTGGTACCGGCCTCGCTAGCCATTATTCTCTTAATGCAATATATCTGGATCGGCCAGTTGATCGAGTTTATTTTCTTCGGAACTAGGATCAGTCGGCGCCAAACGATCGGTATTGCGGCCATCTTGCTGAGCACTGTTCTGGCGACCGGTTTACTCGAGGACGATTTTCAGGCGGTAGACATCGCTGGTATCGGCTATGGATTGCTGGCCGCGACGGCCTATGCGCTTTTTATTATCGTGAGCGGCCGCGTGGGCAACGATCATCCGCCGCTTCAGAAAAGTGCTTTATTGATTGTGGGGGCATTTTTATTGATCTTTATTGTGCTCCAACCCTTTAGCCTTTTCACGCCGCCGGTCTTTTCTGCGCTATGGCGCTATGGCTTATTGCTCGCTGTCTTTGGCACGGTTCTTCCTCCGCTTTTATTTTCGTATGGAATTCCAAAAACGGGGGTATCGCTCGGCAACATCTTAAGTTATATTGAGCTACCGGTAGCGGTTTGTATGTCTTATATCGTGTTAAAAGAGCAGGTATCGGTCGCACAATTTATAGGGGTGGCCGGCATACTGGTCATCGTCATCCTGCTGAATATCCGAAAGCGATCGGCAGTAAATTAGGAATGGGTCAACAATTCGGGCAATTCTTCGACGTCCACCTCTCCTTGTTCGCTGATGGATGTGAATTTTACTGGAATAATTTCGTTGACCAATAAGGGGTCATATAAGGAACGGACTTTTACATAGTTTTTGGAGAAGCCATGCATGTAACCGTCTTTAACATCTCCTTCGAATAACACCTCTCCTACTTTACCAAGTTGCTTTTCATAAAATGCACGACGCTTTTTCTCGGACAGGATATGTAACATCTTGCTTCTGTCGCTTCGCTGTGCTCCCGGAACAGCGCCTTCCATTTGTGCGGCAATGGTATTTTCTCGTTCGGAATAGGTGAAGACGTGCAGATAGGATATATCGAGTTCGTTGAGAAACTGATAGGTGTCTAGAAAATCTTCTCGTGTTTCTCCGGGGAAGCCCACAATAACATCCACCCCGATGCAACAATCGGGCATGAGGGATTTTATTTTCGCCACCCGCTCTGCATAGAGTTCGCGTTTATAACGACGACGCATCTGGCTCAGTACTTTATTGCTTCCCGATTGCAACGGCATATGAAAATGGGGCACAAATCTTTTGGATTGTGCGACGAATTCTATAATCTCGTTCGCCAATAGATTGGGTTCTATGGATGATATGCGGATACGGTCTATGCCTTCTACCTCATCCAAGGCTTTCACGAGATCCAAAAAACGGTCTTGCCGCTTACCGTCACGTATGCCGAAATCACCGATATTGACGCCGGTCAGTACAATTTCTTTCACGCCAGACGCTGCAATCTCTTCGGCCTGCTGTACGATATCCTCGATCTTGCCCGAACGGCTTGCGCCGCGTGCCAATGGAATGGTACAGAAGGTACAGGAGTAATCGCAACCGTCTTGCACTTTGAGGAAAGTACGCGTCCGGTCGCCTATGGAGTAGGCGGAAACGAATTGATGGGTCTCGTCAATCGGAGCATTATGAACAACGGCTTTCGCTTGCTTCGTCAGGTCGTTTATGTGCTCGATAATGTTAAACTTCTCAGCAGCACCCAATACCATATCAACGCCAGGGATTTCAGCGATTTCCTTTGGCTTGAGCTGCGCATAGCAACCTACAATGGTGATATAGGCGTTGGGCGAATGTTTTAACGCCTCTTTGACGACCTTCCGGCATTTTTTATCCGCGTGATCGGTTACCGAACAGGTATTGATCACGTATACATCAGCCGGGCTGTTAAAGGGGGTGGTTTCATAACCCGCCTCTTTGAAAACCCGCCCGATTGAAGAGGTTTCTGAATAATTCAGCTTACAGCCTAATGTATAAAAAGCTACTTTTTTGTTCATAACAACGGTACAAAGTTACTTTTTTTTCCCTCAAAAAAAAGTAACCAAAAAAAACTCGTCGCTTCAAATGTTTTACATATGGGATAGTGCTGAAATCAGTTTGTGCAGTTGTAAAACATTTGGATGCGACCTGAAGGGTTAAGGGAAGGGGTCAGTAAAGGTAGCTGAACTAGGCAAGCCTTGATTTATGGATTCGTGTTTATTTCGGCATCCATGAGCTCACTTCGTTCGGTTTTTTGCTTCATTTTTTTTATCAAGAAAAGAAGAAGAAGAGCCTTTTATGAAAAAAAGGCTAAATTTATGTTCTGGAAATATACTTATGAAAACAATTATCCTGCTATTTCTTCTGTTCCCCCTTGTCAACGTTCATGCAGCAAACATATTCAATCTTAACCAAACTACTTCTCTTGACACTACTGAAAGTCAGTATATCCCTAAAAACATGAAGGACTGTTTAAGACAGTTAGATCGTCTATTGTCCGATTCTGTTAAAAACGAAATCCGTTCGTTACCCGAAAGTGCGTTTTTGAATGGTACACATTTTGGATTAGGCATGTGGATTAGAAACAATTGGGGGTTATGGGATAACGACTCAAGGTTGCACAAGTACTTTGTCCGATGCAGAGGACAATTGTATGAGCCAGATTTTATGTCTGGAGACATCCTATCTTTTTATTACGACCATCTTGCAGGAGACAAAAAGATAAAATCAAAGATCCGAAAATTTGAAAAAGGAAAAAAATGGTGGTAGGCTGAAGGGATGATGCAAAGGCGTAACTCAAAAACGCTCCATATTGCTTTGCGGAGATGCGGCATCAGACGACCTTATATAGTTCTGCGGCCATTTTTCTGAGGACGATTCCGTTAAAAACAAAATGCTGTTTGAACGCAGTGAGTTCCATTTTGTTTAGGAATTGACAAAGAAAAATAGCAGAACAATATTCCGTCTTGATTTTTTTGCTTCATTTTTTTATCAAGAAAAAAAGAAGAAAAACCCCTATCTTCGTTGTCATTATGAAACAATATTTGGATTTATTGAAGCATGTTTACGAGAATGGGGTGGATAAGACGGATCGGACGGGTACGGGTACGCGCAGTGTATTTGGGTACCAGATGCGTTTTAACTTAAAAGAGGGTTTCCCGTTGGTGACAACAAAGAAACTGCATCTTCGCTCTATCCTACATGAATTGATCTGGTTTTTGAAGGGCGAGACGAATATCCAATATTTGAAAGAAAATGGTGTAAGTATTTGGGATGAATGGGCGGATGAAAACGGGAATTTAGGTCCGGTATATGGTTCGCAGTGGCGCTCCTGGCCGACGTCCGACGGGCGGCATATAGACCAGATTGCACAGGTTATCGAGCAGCTCAAAAAGTCACCGGATTCTAGACGGATTATCGTATCAGCTTGGAATGTGGCCGAAATAGAACATATGGCGCTTCCTCCCTGCCACGCTTTTTTCCAATTTTATGTAGCACCGGCGCAGCCTGAAAAGGGCTTATTGAAACCGCAGCTTTCTTGCCAGCTTTACCAGCGAAGCGCGGATATTTTCCTCGGGGTGCCTTTCAATATTGCATCATATGCCTTATTAACCATGATGGTGGCTCAGGTATGTGACATGGAAGTGGGTGATTTTGTGCATACTTTGGGCGATGCTCATATATACAGCAACCATTTTGAGCAAACCGAACTGCAGTTGAGCAGAGAACCAAAACCACTGCCGACGATGAAAATAAATCCGGACGTAAAAGATATTTTCGATTTTAAATTTGAGGATTTTGAACTGGAGAATTATGAGTTTCACCCCCATATCAAGGCTCCGGTAGCGGTGTAAATATGGTGGTGGTATAGTATAAGCGATGAATGATGAGTGATTTAAAAATAACATTAATTGCAGCTGCGGCAGAGAACCATGCTATTGGTAAAAACAATCAGATGTTGTGGCATCTGCCCAATGATTTTAAACATTTCAAACAGCATACGGTAAACCATTCTGTGGTGATGGGCCGAAAAACTTATGAGTCTATAGGTAAGCCTTTGCCGGATCGACGCAATATCGTGGTGACGCGTGATCTAAATTGGACAGCAGAGGATGTAGATGTCGCGAATTCGCTGGATGAAGTCTTGACCTATTGCCGTGATGAGCGGGAGATCTTTATTATAGGCGGTGCAAATATTTACAAACAAACACTCCCATTAGCCCAACGGGTACTATTGACGCGGGTACATACTTCTTTAGCTGGGGATGCGTTTTTCCCGGAGCTTCCGCAAACGGAATGGAAAAAAATAAAGGAGGAGCGGCATGCACAAGATGAACGGCATGCCTATGATTTTACGATTGAGTTCTGGGAGCGGACAACATAGCCGCTTCTATCAACTCGGCGTAAAAATCGCTTTCTTTCATCCCTTTTGCACGGACTTGCTGTGGAATAAAACTTTGTTCCGTCTGCCCGGGAATGGTGTTGATTTCGATAAAGTAAAATTTATCGGTTTCCTGTTCTAAAAAGAAATCGACACGAACCATACCTTTACAGTTTAAACGGATATAAATATCTTGGATAATGCGCGAAGCACGCTTCTGCTGTTCGACAGTAAGATCTGCTGGTGTAATCTCTTCGGTTAATCCGGGCACATACTTGGCTTCAAAATCGAAAAATTCCCGGGTGGTACGTACCTCTGTAGCGGGCAACACAATCAACTCACCTTTTGCATTGCGAAATATACCTTGGGAGAATTCACGTCCGGTAACGAACTCTTCGACCAAGACCTGATGCCCGGTATGAGCTGCTTCAAAGGCTTTGTCAAGCGCGACCGGCAATTCGGCGGCTTCTTTCACTTTAGACATGCCGATGCTGCTACCGCCTGCATTGGGCTTCACAAAATAAGGTAGTTTTAAATTTTGTTGTACCTTCTCGGCTGCTTGCTGCCGGTCTACTTCGAATAACAAAACGGAATTTGCGATGTGAAGATCGGTAATCCCGTTTACTACCGCTTTTGTATAGCCTTTATTCATTGTTAATGCAGAGGTGAGCGCATCACAAGAGGTATAAGGAAGACCAATCATATCAAAATAGCCCTGTAAACGGCCATCTTCTCCGGGCGAACCGTGCAGGATGATGAAAGCTACATCAAAAGTGACGATATGATCGTTGATAATCAGCGAAAAATTCTCGCGGTTTATGGGGACTTTAATACCGGCTTCGGTTACGTGGAACCACGCATCTAGACTGATTGTTATGGGGTAAATATCGTATTTTTCCTTATCGAGCTGTGCTTGTACAAAGGCGGCACTCTTAAAAGATACTTCTGCCTCACCGGTATAACCGCCCGTAATTAACGCCACTTTTGTTTTCATCGCCAATCTCTTATAATTGCAAATTAATGTTAAACGAAAGCAAATATAACTTGTGTTACGGGGAAAAAAGAATAATTTTGTCTATTATATTGCCTGTTCGGCGCATGGCTTAAATGTGCTTTAATTATAGAGAAACAACACATGTCGAAATTATTATTGTATCTCAGAACGGATACGTTTAGAAAAAATTTAATTGGTGCACTCATCGCATTTGTACTCCTGTTTTTAGGGATCTATTTCGGCCTTCAATGGTATACTAAACACGGTGTGTCGATTGAAGTTCCGCAGGTTAAGGGGCTCCATATCGATGAGGCGGTTGCCGCATTGGAAAAAGCGGATCTGGAATATTCGATCGATTATGTGTATCAAATGGACGCAGCGCCGGGACTGGTCATCGAACAGGATCCGGACCCGAAAGCACAAGTGAAAAATGGACGGACGATCTATTTGACCATCATCACCGAGACACCGCCCGAGGTGGCTTTCCCGGATATTATCGACAAGACTTTGATTGAAGCATCGGCTATTTTAAGAAACCAGTCGCTTAAAATTGCAGACACCGTTTATAAAGCGGATATCGCCCGCGATGTGGTACTGGATGTTAGGTTTGCTGGACAACCGCTAAAAGCTGGACGGGTGATTCCGAAAGGTTCGCAGATCACATTGGTACTGGGGAATGGGCAGGGTGCTGATGATATCGAAGTACCTAACTTAATTGGTTTATCTTTATCGGAAGCTCGCTTTGCGCTTTCGGGTGTGGGGCTGAATCTAGGGAATATTACCTACTCAGGCATGGTCACGGACTCCTTGTCGACTACGGTTGTTGCGCAACAACCGGATACGACCAGCGGTTTTATTAGTCTGGGCAGTCCGGTAAATGTTACTTTAGCGAACTAAAGCACCATGGCAGAGAAAAGAGGTGCTTTTAGAAAAATAGCGGGTATTATCCTCGTGGTGGTTTTGGTGCTTGGAGCGGTAGTAGCCTGGTTGGGTTATCAGGCTTTCCTAGCTCCTAGTGTGACGGACAAACAGGAGTACTTGTATGTTAAATCGAACGATACGTTTGCGGATGTTGTACGCACGGTTACGGAACAGCAACTGGTGAAAGATACGAGGTTTTTTCGCTATGTGGCAGAGGCCATGGAATATCCGACTAATGTAAAACCAGGACGTTATAAACTTACCGAAGGTATGTCTAACCGGCGGTTGATCGGCAACTTGAGAGGCGGCTACCAGGAAGCGGTGAAGTTTAGGTTTGAAAACATCCGTCTGATAGGGAATTTCGCCGGACTCCTGGCTAAAAACTTTGAAGCGGACTCGGCAGCGTTTATGACGATTCTTCAAAATGAAAATGTTGCGGAATCTTATGGCTTTACCAAGGAGAATTTCTTTACGATGTTTATCCCGAATACCTACGAGATTTACTGGAACACGGCTCCGAACAAAATTATCGCGCGTTTTCACGATGAATACAACAAATTCTGGACGGCTGACCGCAAAGAAAAAGCTGCCGCCATCCAGTTAACTCCGCAAGAGGTGGGTGTCCTCGCCTCTATCGTAAAGGGGGAAGCACTCCATATTGATGAGATGCCTGATATTGCTGGTTTATACCTTAACCGGCTGGAGAAGGGGATGTTGTTACAGGCGGATCCGACCGTGATCTTCGCAAACAATGATTTTACCATCCGACGGGTGCTTAATAGACACCTGACGATCGATAATCCTTATAATACGTACCGATATAAAGGTTTGCCGCCGGGACCGATTATGCTCCCGAGTATTGCGGCTATCGATGCGGTGTTGAACCATAGTCAGCATGATTATATTTATATGTGCGCGAAAGATGATTTTTCGGGATACCATAATTTTGCCAAAACTCAAGCGGAACACCTTATAAATGCCCGCAAGTTTCAACGCGCGCTGAACGAACGAAATATAATGCGATAGGAGGAACAGCATGTTTGCACACGAAACAAAGATACGGATACGCTATGCCGAGACCGATAAGATGGGCTATGTCTATTATGGCAATTATGCTTCGTTTTATGAGGTAGCACGTAACGAGATGCTCCGTAGTACGGGCATTACTTATAAAGATCTGGAAGACATGGGCATAATGATGCCCGTAACTGACCTGGTCTGTAAATACCACCAGCCGGCACGATATGACGATTTGATTACGATCAAAGTGTATATCAAAGAAAGACCTATGGTGCGTATCCAGTTTGAATATGAAATATATAACCAAAATGGGGTTTTGCTGAATACGGGATATACCCAGCTTGTGTTTGTCGATATGGAAAAGAACAGACCCTGCCGGGCACCACAGATTTTCCAAGAGAAGATGGAACCTTTTTTTTAATATAATCTATTGTAAATAAAAGTTTTTCGTATCTTTGCAGTCCTTGCAACGCAAGGAAAAGGAGAATTAATAATTAATGGCAAAAAAACAAGAAGCAGAAAAAGAGTTAGCGGCGAAAAACGCAGAGCTACAAGGTGCTGACACTAAAGTAGTGAAAGACACTGAACAAATCGAGTCTGAAGCAGATTCAAAATTAATCGAAGACATCAAATCTACCACGTGGAGCACACCTGAAGGTGACTTTGACTGGGATTTAGATGAAAAAGCGTTCGGTAACTACAGTGACGCAGAGCGTGCTAAATTAGAAGAGCAGTACGCTGGAACGTTCAACCAGATCAACCAAGGTGAAATCATTGAAGGTATCGTGGTTTCTATCAACAACAAAGATGTGGTATTGAATGTAGGTTTCAAATCTGACGGCCTTGTAGCAGCATCGGAATTCCGTGACTTACCTGACTTGAAAGCTGGTGATAAAGTGGATGTGTTTGTAGAATCGCAAGAAGATGCAAACGGTCAGCTTGTATTGTCACGCAAACGTGCTAAAACTCAAAAATCTTGGGAAGCTATCAACCAAGCATTGGAAAACGATGCAATTATTGATGGTTTCGTTAAATCTCGTACAAAAGGTGGTTTGATCGTGGACATCAAAGGTGTAGAAGCTTTCTTACCTGGTTCACAAATTGACATCAAACCTATCCGTGATTACGACGTATACGTAGGTAAAACTATGGAGTTCAAAGTGGTTAAAATCAACCATGAATTCAAAAACGTTGTGGTATCACACAAAGTATTAATTGAGGACGATTTAGAAAATCAAAAATCTGAAATCGTTGCTAAATTGGAAAAAGGACAGGTATTGGAAGGTACGGTTAAAAACATTACTGACTTCGGTGTATTTATCGATTTAGGTGGTGTTGACGGTTTACTTCACATTACAGATATTTCTTGGGGCCGTATTGAGCATCCAAAAGAGGTATTGGCTTTAGACCAAACAATTAACGTTGTTGTATTGGATTTTGACGATGAGAAAAAACGTATCGCTTTAGGTCTTAAACAACTATCTGAGCACCCTTGGGAATCTTTGGATACCGAATTAGCAGTAGGTTCTAAAGTAAAAGGAAAAATCGTTACGGTTGCAGACTACGGTGCATTCCTTGAAATTATCCCTGGTGTAGAAGGTTTAATTCACGTATCAGAAATGTCTTGGTCTCAAAACTTACGTTCACCACAAGAATTCTTGAAAGTAAGTGACGAAATTGAGGCAGAAATCTTGACATTAGACCGTGAAGAACGTAAAATGAGCCTAGGTATCAAACAATTGACTCCTGACCCATGGAAAAACATCACAGAGCGTTACCCTATCGGTTCTAAACAATCTGCTGTTGTGAAAAACATGACTAACTTCGGTGTATTCGTAGAGTTAGAAGATGGAATCGATGGTTTAATCCATATCTCTGATCTTTCTTGGTCTAAGAAAATTAACCACCCTAACGAATTCACTAAAGTAGGTGAAACATTAGAGGTTGTTGTTTTAGAACTTGACGAGGAGAACCGTAAGCTTTCTTTAGGTCACAAACAATTGGAAGAAAACCCATGGGATACATTTGAAACCATCTTCACAGAAGGTTCTGTCCATGAAGGTACTGTAATCAAAGTTGGTGACAAAGGTGATATCGTTGCGTTACAATATGGTGTAGAAGGCTTCTGCCCGAACAAACACTCTATTAAAGAAGACGGTAACCCATTGAAAGTTGACGAGGTTACAGAATTCAAAATCATTGAATTTAACAAAGAGAACAAGCGTCTGGTTATTTCTCACTCACGTATCTGGGAAGACAAAAAATCAGAAGCTCGTATCGAAGAATTCAATGCGCGCAAGAAAGAAGCAAAAGCTGCAAATTCAGCTGTGAAAAAAGTAAAAGACTCTGTAGAGCGTTCTACGCTAGGTGACTTGGATGTTTTAGCACAATTGAAACAGCAAATGGAAGGTGATGAAAAGAAATCTAAATAATTAGATTCTATCTCCATATTTCAAAGCCCCGATTGGAAATCCAGTCGGGGCTTTTTTTTTAAACGGTTCTCCGCTAAAACTTAAACGTTAGACCGACATTCAGTACCGAAACGCCGTAGCCTAATTCGGCGTATGCCCCTATTTTATCGCTAAAAAACCATCGGCTACCTAAAAATCCACTTAGCCCCATACCACTCCCATAATTGTTGACCATAGCCATATCATCCCCATCGGAGGAATATTTAACGATATTATATCCAAGCATAGCTCCACCATATACATCTAGATTCGGCACCGTAGTAAAACCATTGTAATGATAAGCTCCGCGCGCTCCTACCACAATGTAATTCCATTTATAGGTATAATTACCGCTACTATATTTGTATCCGGTATTGCCGACATAGCCTCCTAAACTGATTATGCCTGGACCGCCAACATCCCATACGCCGTGATCAATGGAGGCGCTAATGGCAGGACGAGCTTTTCCCAATCCACCAAGCGCGGTTCCTAAACCCACACCGACATTTGCGGTAGTTGTTCCTTTTTGAAAGGGCTGCGCCTGGGCAGCGGCGGCAACAAAAATTGCCAAGAGAATAAAGATTGATTTTTTCATTTTTTGTTCGTTTTATTAATATTTACTGCTATATCGCTTTATCGGTCTGTTCTCGTTATCATCAGCAGAGGTTTTATTTTTTGAAAACTATGTTCATTAATTAGTCGCGTATAAAATCGTTGAGCCTTGCTCCCAATAAGGAGTGTTACTATAGGCGTTACGCAAACCCAACCAATCGCCTTTTATCGGAGAAGAGTTGCTTCCATCCCCATTGGTATCTCCGCCGTGTGCATCATCTTTATAGGAAGTAAGAATCGCTGTTGGATGGAGATTTATATTTTGGGGAGCTTGCCGTTGCAGACCGGCGCTCGAACGCTTAAATTTCACAATGGCGCCCGATCCAATGTTTATCGTGGAGGAGCTGTGAACTTGAAGATATTCGTCTAGGACGTAAGGCACTTCGGTATTATTCCAGTTCACCGTTACGTCAAATCCGCCGGAAGAATAGTGTAAATAAATACCGTTATGTGTATTGACCTGTGTAGGATTTTCCGGATTGTGAAATTTATTACTCGGATCTAATGTATAATAAGCATTGAGTTGTATCGGCTTACCGTTATCATAAAATACATTGTTTGTGAATTTGCTAACTGTCGGATCATTCATATAAGACGTTCCGTAAAATGCACAAGAGCTGTCATAAGATGCATTGTTGTTGAACATCGTATGGGCAACCCGGCAATTATCAAATGTAAAAGAAACAGAACTTGGCCCAGAAATTTTAACAGCATTATAGAACCCTCCCCTATTTTGGCCAGCATACAATATGTCGACGTATTGAAATATTGTTTCGGTTGTACCGTTAAGATAAAGCTGCTGCCAATCGCCTTTGGCCGGCGTAGTAGCATTTCCGTCGCTATTATTATCCCCACAATATCGATCGTCTGCCAGCGAGGTAAAAACAATACGCTTTTCTGCTGTTCCGATCGCGATAATCTTACCCCCAACGACGTCTATACTGGCGTCTTTTAGTTTTACAATCACACCTGGCTTTATCGTCAGTACGGACCGTACCGAAACATTTGCCCCGTTGATGACGTATACATTTCCCGCCTCCCACACGGTGGGTTGATTAATTGTTCCAGAGACTTCTATGACATTACAGTTTTGCGGAAGTTCTTCCTCTGGGTTTACTTCTTCCTTCTCGCAGCCTACTATCCACAAACAGGGACATAGTGCCAAAATTTTTAAAATTGTTTTCATGGCTTTTTATTTTAGTTTAATTAGGACCAAAGTTACGGGAGCGTGATCTGCCAACTTACCCCCAAAAGGGGGTTTTTATTGGTTATAAATAACTTACCTTTGTTAGTATGATAACTAACAAAAATTGACAAACCCCTTATAGAGAGCGTTATGCATAGATATTTATATAACAAGCTGAAAAGGCAATCCTGGCTATTAGTTGTCTGGGGGGCGTTTGGTTTTTCGGCTGCTTTGTCGGGACAATCTGTAGATTCTTTGATTTTGAAGCATACCGATACAAACGGAAAAGTGAATATGGACTCTTTGCGGGTAATAGGAAAGCGCCTTTTATATGGCCATCCGGATAGCGCTGTTGCTATCGCACGGCAAATGATTGATTTATCAACAAAACAGAAAGAGCCATTGCATCTCGCGAATAGTTATCGACTCCTGGCGGCTTATTATGCGGACATTGAGAATAATTGGGATTCCGCATATTTTTATAATAGAAAAGCAGAAAGTTTATACCGTTCCATTGGATGGAAAAAAGGAGAAGGAGATGTTATACACAATTATGGTGTAATAAAAACACAACAAGGTGATTATATGGAAGCGGTATCCTTATACACCAAAGCCTTACGTATATTGCATGAAGCGAGCGACACCGAAACGATCCCAAAAACGCTCAATAACCTTTCGGTCTTGTATGCTTATTTAAAAGATTTCGAAAAAGCGGAGATGTACGCTCGGGAATGTGTTGCCATATCGCGTCGGATTGGTGATGAATTGATGATGGCGCAGGGAAGTCTAGCTTTAATCGATGCGCTTTTATCGCAAAATAAGACAGAGGGGGTGACCGCCATGCTGGATGAGTTACTACAGTTGGCAGAGAAAAATAATAATACTTTTCAAATCATTGGATATTATTTTAATTACGGTAATTA
This sequence comes from Sphingobacterium sp. FBM7-1, assembly GCF_020687765.1. Taxonomy (GTDB): domain Bacteria; phylum Bacteroidota; class Bacteroidia; order Sphingobacteriales; family Sphingobacteriaceae; genus Sphingobacterium. The sequence goes on from NZ_JAJEWJ010000003.1 coordinate 180,488, forward strand.
TTACGCCTATCAGAAAAAAGATTATAGAAAAGCAATTCCCTACTACAAAAAGTCACTTGATCTAGCAACACAATTACCTAACCCCTGGAACATCGCCAGAACACAGACTATTTTAGCGCATGTTTATTATAATAATGGTCAATACGAGGAAGCAGGTCGGATGGCGGAACGTGCTGTAAGCAGGGGTAGACAGTTGGAGCTAAAGGATCTTACAGAACGGGCATTAATTGTGCTGGCGAGAAGCAATGCGCAAGAACATGATTTTGAAACGGCATTCCATCAACTGGATTCCGCGTACACGCTTCGCGATACCATTTTCAAGGAAGAGAATCAACAGCGTCTTGCGCTGCTGGAAATGGAGTACCAGACGGAAAAGAAAGAGCTCAAGATAACGGCCTTAGAAAAACAACGTCAACTTTATATCTGGCTGGGGATCGCGGGGACGGTTATTCTATTCGTGGCACTCGCCTTTGCTTATATCCGTTATCGGTTAGCCGTCCATAAGCGAAAACTTGCGGAAGAAGAAACACAAAGACTGAAGCAGGAAAAACAATTAGTGGCTGTGCAGGCAACTTTAGACGGTGAAACCGCGGAGCGCACGCGCTTGGCGAAAGATCTCCATGATGGGCTGGGCAGTATGTTATCCTTGGTGAAATTCAATTTGCCACAAGTGAAAGGTGAAGCAGCGGTATTGGAGAGCGTGGATGTATCTCGCTTTCAGAAAGCGATCGGTATGCTCGATGATTCGATACAGGAACTGCGCCGGGTGGCACACCATATGATGCCGGAATCCTTGCTGCGCTACGGTTTAAAGGCTTCCTTAACTGATTTTTGTGCCGATATCCCAATCGCTGATTTCCATTACTTTGGGGACGAAACCCGCCTACCGGAAAAAATGGACATTATGATTTATCGCTGTATACATGAACTGGTCAATAATGCGATCAAGCATGCGCAAGCGAGCCACATCAATGTACAGTTGGTGCAGGACAAAGATCGCATATCCTTTACCGTGCAAGATGATGGTATCGGGTTTGACCAGGAACAAGTCTCAGAAGGTATGGGTTTACAAAATGTGCGACAACGTGTGGATGCTTTCCAGGGCAAAATGAATATTTATTCTTCGGGGCAGGGTACGGAGGTTCATGTAGAGCTGGAGTTCTCAAATAAGGATAAAAATGATTAACGTAGCGATTGTAGACGACCATAGAATTCTAACAGAGGGCTTGCAAAGCCTCATCGCCGAATCGGCGATAGCCAAGGTTGTGGGCGTAGCTCATAGTGCGGCAGCGTGCAGGCTTTCTCTCGCCTTCTGGAAACCGGATGTTCTGTTATTAGATGTGGGGTTGCCTGATATTAGTGGCGTGGATTTTTGTAAGGAAATAAAAGAACAATTTCCGAATATCAGGGTACTTGCTTTAACGACGCATAGCGAGTATACTGTTGTTCGGCAAATGTTGGACAATGGTGCTTCGGGTTATTTGATCAAGAATGCGATGGCCGACGAAGTGATGGCGGGAATAGAGGCTGTGGCAGCGGGGGAAACGTTTTTATGCCACGAAATCGATCTGCTCATGAAGCGTCCGGCAGAAAAAAATGTGTGGCTAAGCCCTCGGGAACGCGAACTACTGCTGCTCATTTCTGAAGGTTTAACCAATACCGAAATTGCGGAACAAATTTTCCTGAGCCCGGAAACAATCCGGGGCTATAGAAAAAATCTTTTGTTAAAGCTCGGCGCAAAAAATACGGCGGTACTGGTCAAAATGGCAATTGAACAAAAGTTAATATAGGTTCTAAAAAAAATCCCGGCTTCTAAATAGAGAGCCGGGATAAATCATATAATCCGCTAAGTATTATACGTCGATCTTCGCATATTTGGCGTTACGCTCGATAAATTCTCGACGTGGTGCAACTTCGTCACCCATCAACATCGAGAAAATACGATCACATTCCGCTGCATTTTCGATGGTTACCTGACGCAAGGTACGTTGATCTGGATCCATTGTGGTTTGCCATAACTGTTCTGCGTTCATCTCACCGAGACCTTTATAACGCTGAACGCTAACAGAGTCTTCTTTTCCAGCACCTTTTAAGCGTTGAATAGCTGCCAGACGTTGATCTTCGCTCCAAGCGTACTCGAATTCTTTCCCTTTTTTAACTTGATAAAGCGGCGGTGTCGCAATATATACATAACCTTTCTCTATCAGCTCCTTCATGTAACGGAAATAGAACGTTAAAATCAGGGTCGCGATGTGCGAACCGTCGACGTCCGCATCCGTCATGATGATGATTTTATGGTAACGTAGTTTCTCTAGATTAAGGGCTTTGGAATCTTCTGCTGTCCCAACACTGACCCCCAATGCCGTAAACATATTCTTGATCTCTTCGTTTTCGTAAATCTTGTGCTCCATGGCTTTCTCCACGTTCAAGATCTTACCTCTCAATGGCATAATGGCTTGAAAACGGCGGTTGCGCCCTTGCTTGGCTGTTCCTCCCGCCGAGTCTCCCTCGACAAAGAAAATTTCGCAATTTTTTGGATCGTTATCTGAACAATCGGCCAACTTTCCAGGAAGTCCAGATCCCCCCATCACGGTTTTACGTTGTACAAGCTCCCGGGCTTTGCGTGCCGCGGCACGCGCTTGTGCGGCAATGATTACTTTCTGTACAATGGTTTTTGCCTCGCGTGGGTTTTCTTCTAGGTAAATGCCTAAGATCTCTCCTACCGCCATATCCACTGCTCCCATTACTTCGTTGTTTCCGAGCTTTGTTTTGGTCTGCCCTTCAAATTGGGGTTCGGCGACCTTGACGGATACCACAGCGGTTAATCCCTCACGGAAATCATCCCCGGTAATATCGATCTTCAAGTTTTTTAATAATCCGGATTTGTCGGCATAAGCCTTCAATGTACGGGTTAGCCCCCGACGGAAGCCCGCTACGTGTGTTCCTCCTTCAATCGTATTGATGTTATTTACATAGGAATGTACGTTTTCGGCGTAGGTATCGTTATACTGCAAGGAAAGCTCTACGGGGATTCCTTGTTTTATGCCTTCTACGTAGATAGGTTCCGGAATAAGGGAATGACGCGTGCCATCTAAAAACTTCACAAATTCACGCAATCCGCCTTCGGAATAAAAAACATCTGATTTCAGCTGCCCGTCTTCATTAATTTCCCGTTCGTCAGTCAGCGATAAGCGTATGCCTTTATTTAGAAACGACAGTTCGCGTAAGCGGTTTGCTAAGGTATCGTAGTTATACGTGGTGGTCATGGTGAAAATTCCGGGATCCGGCCGAAAGGTCACAATGGTTCCGGTAATCTCGCTTTCCCCAATTTCCTTGACGTTATACAAAGGTTTCCCTTTCTCATATTCCTGCTGGAAAATCTTTCCTTCACGATGGACGACAGCAGATAGATGGGTAGATAATGCGTTGACACAGGATACCCCTACACCGTGCAAACCGCCAGACACCTTATAGGTATCTTTATCGAATTTACCTCCGGCGTGTAAGACGGTCATAACCAATTCCAATGCCGATTTATTTTCTTTTTTATTGATACCGGTTGGAATACCGCGTCCATTATCTTTCACTGAAATCGCATTGTCACTATGAATAGTAACCGCGATCTCCGAACAATATCCGGCGACGGCTTCATCAATAGAGTTATCAACAACCTCGTAAACCAAATGGTGTAACCCTTTAATGCCCGTGTCACCGATATACATGGACGGCCGTTTACGTACCGCTTCCAGACCCTCTAAAACCTGAATATTATCCGCGGAATACGCTGATGAATTCTTATTTTCTTCGCTCATGAAATTAAATTAAAATGAGTACCGTTTAACATTCAAAAATACGATTTTTTTCGCTAAAAATCAAGAGATAAAGTTCCTTGGCGTTAGTGATCGAAAGGATGTTAAAACAGCAGCGATGTAAGGGGATGATCGGTATAATTTTGCGAAGAAGTAATAAAGATCTTCTAAAATTTGATTTTTTATCTTAGGTTTGTTTTCGGAAAACTATATTAGAATGAATAAATTATATAAAACTGTATCAAATGTATCCCTAGGATTGGTGGTCACGCTGGCTGTTGCTTCCTGTAATCAAAATGCAAACACGGGAACGACAGCTGCTTCGAACGATTCTAGTGCGACCGTGGCAAATGTTAATGAAGGCGAAAAAATCGTTTATATAAACGCTGATACCTTATCTGAAAAATACGAATATTATAAAGATATTAGAACGAAGCTGGAAGCTAAGGTTAAAAAAGCGCAGAGTGATCTGCAGAGCAAAGGACAGGCTTTCCAACGGGAAGTAGCCGAATACCAACAAAAGGCAGCTGGTATGAGTGCTTCTGAGCGCCAGGCTACAGAAGAAAGACTGGCTCGTAAACAAGATGAACTGGGACGCTTAGATCAAAACGCTTCGGCTTCTATCGCTCAAGATGAATCGACGGAATTTAACAACGTATATAACACCATCTCGGAATACCTGAAAAAACATGCGGAAGAAAAGGGTTATGAATTGGTATTGACGTATTCCGTCTCTAATCCTACCGTTTTATATGCGGAGAAGAAAAAGGATATTACTTCGGAAGTTGTAACTGCGCTGAATAAGGAATATCAGGACAAGAAAGCGAAAGAAAAGAAATAATAGGTCTGATACAGACACACATGTAAAAGCGACGGTCCTAAAAGAACCGTCGCTTTTGTTTATTTCCGCTTTTTAGGCGTTGTGGCGATAAAGTCTTTGAGGTAATAGGGTTCAAAATAAACAACGTCTTCAAAAGATCCTTGCTGAAACTTTTGGAAGGCGGACTGGTCTAAAAAGGAAGCTGCATTCCGAAAATTGGTCTTTACCTGAATGGACTCCCGCCCATCAAAAAGCGTATCGAATTTATCTGCGCCACTACCGAAAAGTACATAACCTGGATGCCCGGTGGTTGCTTCAAATGAATGCTCGTCTATGATCTCGGCAGCCGTTTCTACTAGACAGTCCAATTCCGCATTGTATTTGGCCATATATACTTCCATCCGCCGGGCGTCGATCATGGGTACTAATATCCGGCCTTCTTCTATATCATGTCTTTGGGAAATAAATCCGTAGGTCATCGCCTCCAATGTATTTACCGCAATTAAGGGAATATCTAGCGCGTAGCATAGCCCCTTTGCCGTGGATACACCGATTCGCAGACCGGTATATGAGCCGGGCCCTTTACTAACGGCTACGGCGCGAAGATCACTTCGTGTGATAGCTGCTTTTTGTAATACTTCGTCGATAAAGAGCGTTATGTTGCTCGCATGCAAATTGGGTCCGTCCGCCTCCACTGCAGCGATGGTTTTCCCATTTTTCGCAAGGGCAACGGAACATACCGGCGTGGCGGTTTCTATTTGTAAAATGTATGTATTTTCTGTCATAAATATTATGGAACGGGATCGTGTCCATGTCCTCCCCAAGGATGGCATCGCAAAATACGACGAATTGCTAAATATCCGCCCTTAAACGGACCGTATTTCAGAATGGCTTCTTTGCCATATTGTGAACAGGTGGGTGTATAGCGACAGTTGGCTCCCAAGAAGGGCGAAATGAAAAGCTGATACAGACGAATGATAAGCACAAAAAGCCACTGCAATGGCTTTTTAATCAGTTTTGTCCATATGATTTGGAATATGCTCATCTTGCAGCTTGGCTAATACTTTTTCCATACGTTGGTGAAGCATGGTGTAAGGTTCCTTTTCCTTGCCGACGTATTGAAACGCCAATAGCAAATGTAGGGAATTCGCTTCGAGTAGCTTATACAGATCTGATTTCTGCAAGCGATAGGCCTCCCGGATACGACGCTTTAGCGCATTCCGGTCAACGGCTTTTCGAAAGCGGCGCTTGGAAACCGAAATTATACATTGCACCGGAACCGATGGCGAAGGCGAAGCCGGCTTACATAACCATACCACTCGATAGGGGTAAACAACAAAAGAAGAACCATTACGGAAAAGACTTTCAATAAGTCTTTTACTACATAATCGTTCTTCCTTTGCAAATGTATAGCTCATTGTGACTATTTGCCGAAACACAAGCCCACAGGAGCCACCGACCTATAATTTCTTATCTTTTGTGACGGGATTCGTCGGATACAGAAAGACGTTTTCTTCCTTTAGCTCTACGAGCAGCCAATACTCTTCTACCGTTAGCTGTACTCATACGCTCACGGAAACCGTGTTTATTTTTTCTTTTTCTTAACGAAGGCTGAAATGTTCTTTTCATGACGCTATTATGCTTGTTTTTATATCTTTATCAATCTTCCCCACATATAAGGGAATGCAAAAGTACTGTTAATTTGGAAAAGAAGCAAATTTGAAATACATAAATTTGCTTCATCACGATGATAAAGCACGAAGTTTTTATTTGCTCCGCAATATATCCCGAATCTCCGCTAACAGCACTTCCTCTTTCGTTGGTGCCGGAGGTGCAGCTGGCGCAGCTTCTTCTTTACGTTTCAAAGAATTAATCCCTTTAATAACCAAAAATATACAAAACGCAATAATCAGGAACTGAATAACAACGTTAATAAAATTACCATAAGCAATAGCAACTTCCGCGGTACCAGCGGCCTCATTCGCCTCCGTGATAACATACTTCATGTTACTGAAATCCACCCCCCCTGTAACATAGCCAATAGGTGGCATGATAATATCATCTACCAGGGAAGTGACAATTTTACCAAATGCACCTCCGATGACCACACCTACCGCGAGATCAATAACACTCCCTCGCATGGCGAATTCCTTAAACTCTTTTAAAAATCCCATAATTTTAATTTTAAACGATCAATAACCAAAAATGACAATTAAATCTTCAATATTCAAGCTTTTTTATCACATTTTTGATATATACAACCTATATCTCTTAAGAGAGTTTTATATATTTGTCACAGAGAGAAAGACTTATATTATATTTTAACCTTGATGTCAGATAGGCAGCCTCTAATGAAAAGAATATTAATAGCGGACGACCACAGCATTGTAAGATTGGGGGCTTCCATGATTATTAAGGAATGTATTAGTGATGCTGCTGTCCAACACGCCGAAGACTATAATCAAGTCTATGCACATTTGCGCAATGAGCCGTTTGATTTACTATTGCTAGACATCAATATGCCGGGCGGAAACAACGTAAATGTGATTCAGGAAATATTGAATATTCAGCCGCAAATTAAGATATTAGTTTTCTCATCTTACGACGAAAGCATCTTTGCTTTACGCTACATCAATGCAGGTGCCTGTGGTTATCTGAATAAGACAACGGCGATGTCTGAGCTTAAAATGGCTATTGAAAGCATCATGACTCGTGGGAAATACATGTCAGAGGCAGTAAACGATCTTTACATACAAAAGCTCACGATGGGAAAATCTTCTTTCGACCAGAGTAATCCGTTACATAGATTGTCTAATCGGGAAATGGATGTGACCAAACATCTTGTTAAAGGCTTGGGAGTTTTGGAGGTTGCGAAATTAATGGAGCTCAGTTCCTCTACCGTGAGCACGTATAAAGGTCGGGTTTTTGAAAAATTAAAGGTGAACAATATCCCTGAACTCGTTGAATTGTTCAAGTTACATAGTGAACGCTAGCTCTTCTTGGGATTCCGCGGATATTTTTTCCGACTCCACCCCGCATGGATGATTGTTAGCCAGCAAAACAGCTAAAAAGAAAAAGACAGCATGCTTGCTGTCTTCTCCTCTATATCTTAACCGATCATTAATCTACGTTATCGTGCAAAAATGAATTATTCGGTCGAATCTCGGTTTCTCCATCATCAAATGATAAGGTAAACCGCGACACTTGCGATTGTGATGAATGCGGCACATCCTCTAATGATTTTTGCCTGCGTTTATAAGCTGGTTCGTTTTCCAATTCTTGCAAACCATTACTCGATTTCAATTTCATACTCAACTCTTTCAAACGTAAGATGCGTTCTTTCGTCTTCATCAATTGATCTTCAAAATCAATTTCTTTCTCTGGTGCAGACTCTATATAAGCTGCGGGAGGTTCTTCTCTCACCACATTTTCCGGCTTCTCGGTCTCCTCGGCAGGCTGTGCCTCCTTGTTGTTGTATACGTCGAATACCGAAGGCAACTTAAATTCAAACACGGAAGGTGTCGTTTTCAGTTCAAAGCCTGATTCTTCCGCTACTTCCTCTTGCTCCGGCTCTTCCAAGCTGAGTGTATGCCGAATTACCTCCGGCTCCTCTTGCTGCTGCTGTCCCACGGCCACATGGATAGGCTTGGGCGAGGTAAATAAGTCACCTTGTGGGGTCGTCGGCGTTCCAAATGAAAGGGTTTTATCTGTTGTGTCTTGCGCCGGCTTTATATAAGCATGCTGTGTATCAGTAGGCTCTTCTTTTTTAACAAACTGATTTTGTACAATCGGCTTAACGAATTGTTTTGTTGTCGATTCGGGAGTTAAAGGTAGGGCAATTTTTTCCTTCTCCTTTTCTTTTACACGCTCTTCAGATGTTTGGAAACCTGTAGCAATGATGGTTACCGACAATTCATCTTCAAAGTTTTCGTCAATACAATTACCCCATATAAGATCTGCCGAGAGACCCGCTTGCTCCTGAATATAATCAGTTACAATCGCAACCTCATCCATCGTTACTTCTTGTTTACCGGAAGTAATGTTAAGCAAGATGTAACGTGCTCCCTCAATTTCGTTATCTTTTAACAAAGGAGAAGCTAACGCACCGGTTACGGCCTCTAACGCGCGATTTTCGCCGGTAGAAATAGCATTCCCCATAATAGCTACGCCGCTATCGTTCATGACGGTACGCACATCTTTAAAATCCACGTTGACATAGCCTGGAATAGTGATGATTTCTGCAATACCCTTGGCAGCTGTTGTTAAAATATCATCTGCTTTTGCAAAAGCAGCTGTCATGGTTAAATTACCGAATATCTCGCGCAGACGATCGTTCGAAATTACTAAGTAGGAATCTACGTATTTACGAAGCTCCGCCAAGCCCTCTTCGGCTTGTGAACGACGGCGCTTACCTTCGAATGTAAAAGGAGTTGTAATAATAGCAACGGTTAATATACCAAGCTCTTTCGCTGCTTTAGCCAATACGGGACTCGCGCCTGTACCGGTACCTCCGCCCATACCCGCTGTAATAAAAAGCATCTTGGTATTGGTCCCTAACATGCGCTTGATATCCTCAATACTTTCAATTGCGGAATTTTCGCCTACATCGGGGTCGGCGCCAGCGCCCATTCCTTCTGTCAAACTTGCTCCCAGTTGTACCTTATTAGGAATAGGACTTAATTCTAAGGCCTGCGCGTCCGTATTACATACGATAAAGTCTACACCGCTAATCCCTTGCTTGTACATGTGGTTTACGGCATTGCCACCGCCACCACCAACGCCAATAACCTTGATTATTGACGATTGTTCCTTTAACATTTCAAATTGTATCGACATAAAATACCCTATTTAACTCTTGCTAAACCACTTAGAAACCCCCAATAGGCTCAACAATTCAAACGTAATAATACCAAAATTCTCACAATCGTTTTCCACATTTGTGAATTTGTGGAAAAAACACACGATGTGGAAAACTAGACTACTTTCTTCCTATAAACGTGTCGTCATCAATTCCTGTATCGTCCTTAATAAAATCGGACAACAGCTTAGAAAACCAACTTTCTTTTTTGTTCTTCTCTTCGGCTATATCTTTTACTTTTCCGCTTTTTTTGGACGCGACTTCTTCGTGCTCACCCGCTTCTGCGTCTTCAATCGCCTGCACGCCTTTAATCAACAAGCCAACGGAGGTCGCGTACATCGGACTTTTCAACTCTTCCAATGCTTGCTTGTTCAGCATTTCTGTTTTTGCCAAATATTCGTTGGGATAACCGATGCGGCAGTCGATACCGGTAATGTATTCCACCAATTGCACCAAATGTTTCAATTGTGCGCCACCGCCCGTGATAACGATACCTGCAATCAGCTTGTCTTCATAACCAGAAGATTTGATTTCGTAGTAAACGTGTTCAATTATTTCTTCCATGCGTGCCTGAATGATGTAGGCAAGGTTCTTTACCGAGATTTCTTTGGCTTCCCGTCCGCGAATGCCGGGCACGCAGATCACCTCGTTATCTTTGTTCTCATCTGCCAAGGCTGAGCCGTAACGTACTTTAAGTTGCTCAGCCTGATTCCGCAACACGGAGCACCCTTGTTTGATATCCTCGGTTACGATATTGCCACCAAGTGGAATAACAGCTGTATGGCGAATGATTCCTTCATGGAAAATTGCAACATCTGTTGTACCTCCCCCAATGTCGACCAATACGACTCCGGCAGTTTTCTCCTCGTCATCCAACACAGCTTCAGATGATGCAAGAGGCTCTAAGACCAAGGAAGAGATTTCTAGATCGGAATTATCTACACAACGTTTAATATTGTTGATATCGGTAACACGACCAGAAATAATATGAAAATTAGCTTCTACTCGGCGTCCGGCCATACCGATCGGCTCCTTGATACCGGGCTCGTTATCGATGGTAAATTCTTGCGGCAATACGTGGATAATCTCTTCGCCCGGAGGAAGCACCAGTTTATACATATCGGATATCAATTGCTCGACATCAAAACGGGTAACTTCATCGTAATCCCGTTTGGTCAGGATGCCCCGATGTTGAATACTCTTGATGTGCTGCCCAGCAATTCCAACGTTGACCACTTTGATGTCCACGTTAGACTGGGATTCGGCGATGGAAACCGCATCTCGGATACTAGTGACCGTTCTTTGGATGTTCGCCACTACCCCACGGTTTACGCCCGACGATTCAGCCTTCCCTACCCCTAAAAGTTCGATCTTATTCGACCCACTGCGCCGACCGACCGTAACACAAATCTTCGTTGTTCCGATATCCAATCCCACGATGATTGGGCTATCTTTTTCGTTTTCTGCTAATCTTGGCTTCATAATATGCTGTGTGTTTTGTTGCTGTTTATTCAAATCAATTATTTCATTTTAAGTTGCATCTGCAAACTATCTAACATCCATCCATTTCTCCGTTCGCAGATAATCTGTCCATCATATTTTACATTTACTTTTTCATATGCATCGGTTCCCACTTTGGGAAGGATGTTTTTATAAAAAATTTCTAACCGTGCAAACTTTTCGTCTAATTTATCGGCATCACCGATAACGAGCGGCTGTGTGCCAACACGAGGCACAATCTCTATATCCTGTCGACCATCCACATATAACTGGACAATCTGGTTACTCCACAGCGGATCGTCTTTTACACGCTCTACAATGGCAACTAAATCCTTCACCAGCTCGGTCTGAATGGTATCCAACGGCTTTTCATAACTTTCTTGGATATTTCCGCTAGCCACCAAAACATGTGGAACATACTTTAATGTAACGGGAACTTTTGCTCCTTGCGTATCAATATAATATTCTTTTCCTGCTTTATTAACAATCCGTAAAATAACCTCCCTTTGCTGTACCACGACTTGTAATATTCCGTCCATATCCGCATAAATTTCTGCATTGGATACATAGGGAAGTGCCAGCAAAGCCTTTTCAATCTTATCGGCTGGGATATCTTTCAACGGTTTTCCGACTACTTCTCCGAATTCGGTACGAACCAATTCTGAAATATCGTGCTGATCAATGAAAGTCTCCTTGCCTTCTACAACCACTTTCATCGATGCACAAACCTGGGCGTTATCTTTTTTCTTGACCAAGCTCATGAGCATCCCTAGGCCTATCATAGCGATAAGCCCTATACATAGATAGCCAAGCTGCCTCCAAGGTATGTTACGCACGAACTTAAGCATCTAGAATCTCCTTTAAAGGTTTTACTAACCGATCAATATCACCGGCTCCTACCGTAACGAGCAGCTCGGGACGGGTTTGCTTCACCTTGTCTAGTACATCGGCTGGTGTCACCAGCTGTTTCTGTGCAACATCGATTTTATCGAATAACCAGGCGGAATCCACACCTTCGATAGGCTGTTCTCGCGCCGGATAGATATCCATGAGAAGCAATTGATCTGCCAACCCCAATACTTCGGCAAAGCCATCTATGAAATCACGTGTCCGGCTATATAGGTGGGGCTGAAAAACCACCGTCAGCTGTTTTGTTGGATAAAGTTTCTTGACCGAGGTCAGGAACGCACGTAATTCCTCCGGATGATGTGCATAATCGTCTATATAGACCTGCGCGGATGTTTTCACTACATATTCAAAGCGTCTCTTCGCACCTTTGAAGGATGCTAAGGCAGACTTTATTTTGTCTGCGGCTATGCCGAGTTGTAGGGCTACCGTAATCGCGGCCACCGCATTCTCGACGTTATGAAACCCGGGAATACCTAAGGGTATATCTGCGATAACGGTGTCTCCGGCGGCATAATCAAAATAGAACACCCCTTCTTCTACCCGGATGGAACGGGCATAAGCATCACAGGGGTCCTCTTTTGCGTAGGTAACATCGCCACCGAAGGGCAAACCTTTTTTCACGATCGCGCTACCATCGGGAACAACTCGTTGCAAAAACAGCTCAAACGATGCAACCAGATGCTGCGCATCACCATAAATATCCAAATGGTCGGGATCTGCTGAGGTTACTACGGCTATGTTGGGATGCAGCGTAAGAAACGAACGATCGTATTCGTCAGCTTCTACCACCACGACATTATTGGCACCGTAGAGAACATTGCTGTTGTAATTTGAGCTTATACCACCAAGAAAAGCCGAGCAGTCGAAGCCGGAATCCTTAAGCACGTGCGCAATCATGGTAGATGTTGTGGTTTTCCCATGGGTTCCGGCTACGGCGATTGTAAAGCGACTCGCGCTGATAATACCTAATACTTCCGAACGCTTATATAGCTTAAAACCTTGCGCTGCGAAGTAAGCTTTCAACTGCAATTCCTGCGGAATGGCCGGCGTAAAAATCAATAGGGTCTCGTCTGAAGGCTGTTGATATGCGGCAGGTACTAGTGTAATATCGTCTTGATAGATAACAGGAATCCCTTCTTGAACCAGCGTCCGCGTCAACTCCGTTTCCGTTCGATCGTAGCCCTGCACGTCGCAGCCCAAGTGCTTAAAATAGCGAGCGAGGCCACTCATCCCTATCCCCCCGATTCCGAGCAGGTAAACACGTTTTATGTGATCCAGATTCATCATCTATTTAATCAATTTTAATACTTCTCGGGCAATTACATCGTCGGCATCCAATCGTGCCAACTTCTTTATTTCTGTTCCTAAAGCTGCGCATTTTGCTTCGTCGGCCAATAACTCCAGCGCCAGATAGATCATGGTATCTCGGGCATCTGCTTCGGAAATCATCACCGCAGCATTTTTGGCGACCAACGCTTCTGCGTTTTTTGTCTGATGGTCGTCTGCTACATTAGGCGAGGGCACCAAAAGAACGGGCTTTCCTACGACACATAGCTCGGATATCGTGCCGGCACCTGCGCGCGAAATAATTAGGTCGGCGGCCGCATAGGCTAAATCCATGCGATCTAAATAGGGCTTCACTTTAACATTTCCGGGAATCAACTGATCTAGTTTCAGCATCATCTTCATGTCTTCATAATATGCTTTCCCGGTCTGCCAGATAAATTGCACATCTTCTTTCTCCCCTAACTCATGCATGACGTCCAACACATACCCATTCATCTGCCTTGCGCCCAAGCTGCCGCCTATAATCAGGATTGTTTTCTTGTGGGGCTGCAAACCGAAAATTTGCAGAGCAAATTCACGTTTGCCCTCCGTGGCAACAGCATCTCGCCGTATGGGATTGCCGGTAAACACAATTTTCTCTGAAGGAAAGAACTGATCCATACCATCATAGGCCACGCAAATTTTCTCTGCTTTGCGGCTTAACGATTTGTTTGTTAAGCCCGCATAGGAGTTTTGCTCCTGTATCAACGTAGGTAAGCCAAGGTAGTTGGCTGCCATCAACAGGGCACCAGAAGCGAACCCCCCAACACCAACCGCTGCATCTGCATTAAACTCCTTGATAATGCGCCGGGATTTGATTAAACTACTAACCAATTTGAAAGGCAACACCAAATTATTCAGCAAAGATTTTCGATCAATCCCTTGTATATCTAATCCCACAATTTCATAGCCGGCTTCAGGGACGCGTTCCATTTCCATACGGCCGTTTGCGCCGACAAATAGAATTTCGATACCGGGCTCTATACGACGCAATGCGTTCGCGATTGCAATCGCCGGATAAACATGTCCGCCTGTACCTCCTCCGCTTATGATTATTCTATGCGCCATATTTCTTGTTTTTTACTACAACTTATGTTGGATGAGAACAATTTTCCTTTACGTTTTATTTCTATACAGTTCCGACAACTACTTTTGAGTTTTTCGGAACTTCGTTTAATTCTTCTTTACCTTTCAACTCTTCGATACTCCGGCTCACACTTAAAATGATTCCCAACGCTACGCTGGTAAACAAAATGGAAGTTCCGCCCATACTGACTAAAGGTAAGGGGACGCCGGTGACGGGCCCTAACCCTACGGCAACAGCCATATTAGCCAGCGCCTGTATAGTGAGGCTAAAACCTAAACCTGCGGCCAAGAACGCACCAAAGGCACGCGGACTCAGGGTAACAATGCGTATACAACGGTACATCAACGCGACGTATAGGAAAAGCAGCATGGCGCCTCCTATTGTACCGTATTCTTCGACAATAACGGCGAAGATAAAATCAGAATAGGGATGCGGCAGTAGATTTCTACCGACACTATTACCGGCTCCTTTACCAAATAATTCGCCCGAGGCGATCGACATCTTGGCTAGATTGGCCTGATAGTTTTTGTCTTCTTGAAACGGAATAGCATTTTGTGCAGTCTGCTCTGTTTTGAAGAAGCCTTCAAAACGGCTGATATACGTAGCCCGTCTGGGGCCGATAAAAATAACCAGCAATAAGAGAAAAGCGCCGCCAATACAAACAATACCGATTTGCTTGAAGCTTACCCGCCCGATCAAAAGCAACAATACGCTCGTACCGAATAGCATTAAAGCGGTGGATAAGTTGGCCCACGCGATCAGCACAAAAACCAAACATACCGTACCCATAATGGGAATAAATGATTTTTTTAAATCTTTAATCTCATGCGCTTTTCGAGACAGCATACGTGCGAGGAAGGTGATGAGCGCTAATTTGGCCAAATCCGACGTTTGGAAGGTTTGGTTGATAACGGGAATGGTCACCCAACGGCTAGCATCGTTTACTTTGTTTCCCCCAATTAATGTAAAAAGCAACAACGGAATAGCGATGATCATCAACAATTTAGAAATGCCGGCATAATAGCGGTAATCTAATTTATGTGATAGATACATGAGTAACAACCCCACAACGATAATAGAGAAATGTTTAAACAGGTATAACTCCGTGCCTTTCCCTTCTTTATAGGCAAGGGTACCGACCGAGCTATATACAGCCAGCAAAGACCAGCCGGATAGGACAATCACGATAATCCATATCCATTTATCTCCTTTTAATTTACTAAAAATCTGATCCATCATCGTTTATCAAATTTTATTCGTTTTACAATGACATTACGGCTTCTTTGAATTTTTCCCCGCGTTCTTCGTAATTTTTGAACCAATCAAAACTTGCACAGGCGGGCGACAATAGCACCGTATCGCCTTTTTTTGCTAAATAGGACGCTATCTCCACGGCATCTTGCATCGACGAGCTGTTTACAATCACTTCGGTGTCCTCTTCGAACGATTCGTGGATACGCATGGTATCTTTACCGATGCATACAATGGCTTTCACTTTGGACTTAACCAAATCTCGCATCATCTCGTAATCATTCCCTTTATCTACACCACCCATAATCAAAATAATATCGGGCGAGAAGCTTTCTAAAGCGTACCAAACGGAATTCACATTTGTAGCTTTCGAATCGTTAATATAATTCACACCACCGATACAGGCTACATGCTCTAAGCGATGCTCTATATTCACATACGATTCCATGCTTTCTTTCATCGTTTGATTACGCAATTCCTGAACCTTCGCAATCAAGCCAGAAGCCATATTGTTGTATGCGTTGTGTTTTCCCTGTAATGATAACTCTTCCATATTCATCGCAAAAATGTCTTTGTTTGGTACTTTTATAATTATTTGTTTTTCGGCGTCCAAATACGCGCCTTGATCAACTTCTTGTTTCTGTGTAAAGGGCAAATGCTGGGCTTCGGTTTTGAATTCGGCTAACCCTTTTAGCGTTTCTTCGTCATCTAGACAGTAGATAAAATAATCGTCCTTTGTTTGATTTCGAAGCAGGCGAAACTTGGATGCTCTATAATTTGCCATCTGATAATCGTAACGGTCCAGATGATCTGGCGTGATGTTTAAGATAACAGCTAGGTTTGCCCGGAAATGATACATATCATCCAACATGAAACTGGATATTTCCAACACGTATACATCGTGATGTGCACGCGCCACCTGTAACGCAAAGCTCTTACCGATATTCCCGGCCAAGCCTACGTTTACACCACCGCGCTGTAACATATAATGTGTTAACATGGTCGTGGTGGACTTACCATTCGAACCCGTAATACAATATAGTTTTGCATCGGTATATTGTGCTGCAAACTCAATCTCGGAAATAACCGGGATGCCAGCCTGCTTTAATGTCTTTATTAAAGGCGCATGGTTAGGGATTCCCGGACTTTTAACAACCAAGGCGGCCTGCATGATTTTATGTTCCGTATGTTGCTGTTCTTCAAAATCGATTTCTTCCTCTTGCAAGGTCTTACGATATCCTTCACCAATCGCCCCCATATCGGAGACAAATACTTCGAACCCTTTGTCCTTACCTAAAATAGCGGCACCCACCCCACTCTCCCCCGCGCCTAATATCACGAGAAAGCCTGTTTGTGGATAATATGTATGTGCTATATTCGCCATCTTATCTTACTTTTAGGGTTACTATGGTTAAAATTGCAAGAATAATAGACACGATAAAGAAGCGCATAACAATCTTTGACTCGTGATAACCTTTTTTCTGATAATGGTGATGCAGCGGCGACATCAAAAATATCCGTCGTCCTTCTCCATATTTTTTTCGCGTGTATTTAAAGTATGAGACCTGCAAAATCACGGACAGGTTTTCCAGTAAGAAGATACCGCACAACATCGGAATCAACAGTTCTTTACGAATGAGAATAGCGAAAGCCGCAATAATCCCACCGATGGTCAAACTTCCGGTATCTCCCATAAATACCTGTGCCGGGTAAGCGTTGTACCAAAGAAACCCGGTACAGGCTCCTACGAATGCTCCGGCAAAAATCACTAGTTCGCCCGAATTAGGAATATACATGATGTTCAAATAATCGGAAAAAATCACGTTCCCCGATACATACGCCAGGATGGCAAGTGTAATACCGATAATAGCGGATGTTCCGGTTGCGAGCCCATCAATTCCATCGGTGATATTTGCCCCATTGGACACCGCTGTAACAATAAATACCACGACGAGCAACACCACGATAAAAGTGACGAGATAACCGTTTAGGCCAAACATGCTGAGAACTTCTGCGTAATCAAACTCGTTGTTTTTATAGAAAGGGATATTCGTTTTTGTAGATTTCACATTTTCGGTGTAATAACGTTCGCCTGTTTGGGTGTCTACCATAACTTCCACCGCTTTTGTGGAGGTTGGATTTTGCACTTTTTCACGAACAACGATATCGGGATGAAAATACATGGTAATTGCGATCAACGTACCTAAACCTATCTGTCCGATAATTTTAAAGCGGCCAGCCAATCCTTCTTTATTTTTGCGAAACACTTTGATATAATCGTCTAGGAAACCAATGGCTCCCATCCACACCGTGGTGACAATCATGATGATCACGTAAATATTATCCAGCTTTGCGAATAATAGCGTAGGAACTAGAATACCACCGATAATAATTAGCCCCCCCATGGTGGGTGTACCGACTTTGCTTTTTTCGCCTTCTAAACCTAGATCACGGATGGTTTCGCCCACCTGTTTGTTGCGTAAAGCACGGATGAGACTACTTCCATACACGGTAGTGATGATTAACGAGACAATAACCGCCATAGCTGTACGGAACGAGATGTATTGGAACAATCCGGCTCCGGGTATGTGCATATGCTCTTGTAACCAACTAAATAAATAATATAACATCCGTAATTTTCTATTGCTCGTTAAACGTTTCTTCTAAAATCTCTTTATCGTCGAAATGATGACGCACACCGTTGACCTCTTGATATTTTTCATGCCCTTTTCCTGCTACCAGTATGATGTCGCCGGGCTGCGCTAAGTGACATGCAGCACGAATAGCTTCTTTTCGCTCGGCAATGGTGAATACATGTTTACGGTCGCTGGTTTGCACACCTGCTTCCATATCGTGAATGATAGCCATCGGATCTTCCGTTCTCGGATTATCTGATGTGATAATTACTTTATCGCTCAAACGTACCGCGACGGCCGCCATTTCCGGACGTTTAGTTTTATCGCGGTCGCCACCACATCCCAATACCGTAATAACCTGTTGGCCACTTTGCCGTAGATCTCGGATGGTCAGTAGCACGTTCTCCACGGCATCGGGCGTATGTGCATAATCAACTATACCGACTACACCACTCGTGGATCGTACTACATCAAATCTACCTTCGGCTCCTACGATATCACTCATAGCCGTCAGTACTTTCATGGTTTCTTGCTCCAACAAGATTGCTGCGCCATATACGGCTAATAGGTTGTATGCATTAAATCCGCCAACAAGCTTTACCCACACGTCGTGCCCGTCTACATGTAGCAACATACCGTCCAGATGGCTCTCGACAACTTTCGCTTTGAAGTCGGCCATACTTTTTAATCCGTAGGTTTTTTTATGCGCAAATGTATTTTGTAGCATTACAGCACCGTTACGGTCGTCCACATTGGTCAACGCAAATGCAAACCGATCTAAATCGTCAAAAAACTTCTTCTTTGCTTTGATGTAATGGTCAAACGTGCCATGAAAATCCAGATGATCGTGCGTGATGTTGGAAAATATTCCACCCGCGAAACGCAATCCCGCTATCCGCTGCTGCACGACGGCGTGAGAACTGACCTCCATAAAGCAGTAATCACAACCAGCATTGACCATTTCCCGAAGCAACCTGTTTAGTGCTATAGGATCTGGAGTAGTGTGTGTAGCCGGAATCACCCGGTCACCGATTCTATTCTCTACGGTTGAAAGCAACCCGACTTGATATCCTAAATTTTGAAATAGATTGAAAAGCAGAGTAGCAATGGTGGTTTTGCCGTTTGTCCCCGTAATGCCAACCAGTTTTAACGCTTTGGACGGATCACCGTAAAAATTAGAAGCCAGCAATCCCAATACATAAGAGGTATCGGCAACCAACACATAGGTTACGCTGTCCAAGAGTTGCTCCGGCAGGGTATCTAACACCAATACCTTGGCCCCGCTAGCCACCGCTTTATCGAGATATAAATGCCCATCGGTATGCACACCTCTAACAGCAATAAAAAGGCTATCCGCCGAAACTTGTCTCGAATCGAAACACACGGACACCACCTCAACTTCAAGGGTCCCTTCAAGTTGCTGCACTGGAATTGCATGTAATAATTCTCTTAGCTTCATATCTTCTAATTCAGCGCCAACACTATTGGCGTACCTATTTTTAATTTTGTTCCAGCAGCCAGTGACTGGTTGATGACCTTACCCCGTCCAGATACTTTGGTTTTAAAGCCAGCGTTCTCCATGGTGAATATCGCATCGGACAGCCCCATACCGATTACATCTGGCACCACTCCTTCTTTCATCTGCGCTTCTTTGAATGGAGCGGCTTTACCAACAGAATCTACGGCTTGTGCGATATGGTTCCAATTCGAAGGTTGGAAACCTAATGCTTGATACACCGCGCTAGATGCCGCTTTGGATCCCGTCAAAGTCAACGGCAACTTTGCTCCGGCTGTGTTTATTTTTCTATCCGCTAAAGTGCCATGCAGAGTTAAATCGTTTGCATAAATCATATCCGCTAGCTCTTTGAAAACCGGCCCGGCGATTGCCCCACCATAATATCCTTTTCTCGGGTTGCGGATAACCACAATCATAGAATATTTTGGATTTTCGGCAGGAAAATAACCGGCAAACGACGATTGATAACGACGCTGCCCGTACCCTCTTGCACCATCGTTCATTTGCGCAGTACCGGTTTTTCCGGCGGAAGTATATAACGGAGAACTTAAACGTCTTCCGGTCCCGTCTGTCATGACACCTGCCAACAATGCCTGCATTTTATGGATCGCCTCTTTTGATGCAATCTGCTTATTAAGGACTTTTGCATCAAATCGCTCTACGGTATTCCCCAAATGCCGGATCTCTTTGACAAATAAAGGAGCGAGCAATTCACCATCGTTCGCAACCGCATTATATAAGGCCAACATCTGCAAAGGTGTTAACCGAAGTTCGTAACCGTAAGCCATTTGCACCAACGATAGTTTACTCCAGGTTCTGCTGTCTGGCATTTTCACCCATGGAGTTGCTTCGCCTGGGATTTGCAACCCTAAAGGTTTTCCAAGCCCGAAATGATGCAACTTGGAAGTGTATTTCTCCGGTTTATCTCCGTAATACGTATTTATCAGCTTAGCAATCGCCACGTTAGAAGATTGTTCAAAAGCCTCCTTTACGGTCATTACCGACTTTTTAGGTGCGTGTGAATCGCGTATGGTGTGTGAAGGTACTTTATAGGTACCATTTCCAACATCTACCGTGCTGGACGTATCTACATAACCGTCGTCAAGAAGTGCCAAAAAGCTAGCTATTTTAAATGTGGAACCCGGATCAGCACCCTGCGCTATCGCATAATTGTATTTTTCACGAAAAACACCTTCTTTATCTCGGGTAAAGTTTGCAATAGCCCGCACCTCTCCGGTTTTCACCTCCATAACGACTACACAACCATTATCAGCATCGCTGATAATCAACTGCTTTTCTAGGGCACGCTGCGCCATATCCTGCATATTTACATCCAAGGTGGAAATAATATCCGAACCGTCTACTGGCGCGACTTCTACCTCGCGGTTTACAGGCACCCAGACTCCGCCAGCAATACGCTGCATCAGCTGCGAACCGCTTTTCCCGTCTATATAAGACCCGTAAGCTCCTTCTAAGCCGACCAACACGGTATCTCCTTTGATATTTTTGTAGCCGATGGTACGGGCAGCCAGATTGGTAAACGGTAAAATCCGTTTATTTTCCCGCACCGTGACCAAACTCGTAGGATATCGTTTTTTTCCTTCTCTAAAGGCATGAAACAATGGAAAAGTCTTGATAACTTTTAGATCTTGGTGAGAAACATCTCGCTTGATTAGAACATAGCGCTGCTTTTTTGCACGCGCATTCTTTAACAGGGTTAAATATTGTCGCGCGGATTTATCTTTGAATTGCGCTGACAAGCGCGCCGCCAATGAATCTACTTTAGAATTGAAAATATCACTAGCCTCCGCGGGTATCGACATAGCATCAAAGCGAAGTTCATATTCTGGAACAGAAGTAGCCAACAAACTTCCATCGTTGGAATAAATATTTCCACGAGCTGCCTCAATTCCACGCTCCCGAATCGTCAAACTATCCACCATCGCACGCCACTCGCCCCCATCCACATACTGCAAATGTAATAGCTTACCAAAGACCGTTAGCGCAAAAAGCACCATAAGGCCAAATGCCACATACACGCGAATAAGTATCGTTTTCCTAATATTCATACAACTCCGTGCTGCCTGTTTACTTGTTTATTCCCTTTATTACCTCTAATTTAATAGGAGGTTCCATGCGTTCGTTTAACCCTAGGGTATCTGCCCGCTTTGCTATTTCCGTTTGGGTAGTCAGCTTCATTAATTCTGCTGACAATGATTTATAATCCCAGCTCAACTCTTTCACTTCACGCCCTACGTGATCGATGGTACGCACCGTTCTTTCAGCTAAATGACGATTAGAAATATATAACAAACCCAATAACGCCACAAAGGCGGCAAAGGGCAAGTTTCTAGCCACCAAATAACTGGACAAATAGTTTGTGGAGAAAATGGAGCGAAGAAAATGTCGCGTTTCTTCGACCTTCTCCTCCACAGAGTCATTCATCTTCTCTTGAACTTCTTCACTTAACTCTTTCTTACGGACGGTGTTTTTCCCAGACATATCACTATCAAGATTAAGTTCCGCGCTCAGCTATACGCAGCTTTGCGCTTCGCGCCCTGTTATTTACTTCCAATTCATCCGGCCGGGCGGTCACCGCTTTACGACTAATAACCCGAAAAGGCTTTATTTCATTTCCATAAAAATCTTTCTCCACTTCTCCTCTAAACTTCCCTTTCTGCATAAAATTCTTCACAAGCCGATCTTCCAACGAATGGTAAGACATTACCACCAAACGCCCCCCAGGTTTCAATACCGCCACCGTTTGCTCTAAAAAGTCTTGCAGTGCCGCCAACTCCCCATTAACTTCGATACGCAACGCCTGAAAAACCTGCGCATGATATTTATGCTCTTTACCTTTTGGCACCTGACGCTTGATCACTTCTTTTAACTGCGCCACCGTTTCGATCGGCCCATTCAGTCGCTCCATCACAATCCTAGCTGCCAATGAACGCGCATTCTGAATCTCACCATACATACCAAAAATGCGATGTAACTCCGCTTCGCTATAGGTATTCAGCACCTTTTTTGCGTCCAATTCACCAACTTGATCCATCCGCATATCCAAATCAGCATCATAGCGAATGGAAAAACCACGCTCCGGCGAATCAAATTGATGCGAAGACACCCCTAAATCAGCCAGGATACCATCTACTTCCCGAATCCCTAATAGCCGAAGATTATTTTTTAAAAACCTAAAATTATGATGCACCAATGTGAAACGCGGATCATCTAACGTGTTTTTTACTGCATCTGGATCCTGATCAAAGGCTATCAGCCGCCCATTGCTTCCTAATCTTTTTAGGATCTCCCGGGAATGCCCACCCCCACCAAAGGTCACATCAACATACACTCCATCTGGCCGGATAGCCATCGCCTCCATACATTCGTTCAGCATCACAGGAACGTGGTAAACCGTCGGATTATTCGCCATCCTGCCCTCCTTCCAAATCAAACCCACCCATCACTTGTGCTGCCAGATCAGAAAAATCGTCTTCCGATAACTTACCCATTTGTTCGTCATAGGCTACCTTCGCCCACACTTCTATTTTTTCCAAATTACAAGCCAACACTAACTCACTTCCTATCTCCGCATACTCTAGCAAACCTTTCGGTAGTAAAACCCTCCCTGCCGAGTCCAACATCAGCTCTGTAGCTCCACTCATAAACTTTCTAACAAAGTCACGATTCTTAGGCTGAAATTGATTGAGTCTCGATAACTGTTTGAGGATTTTATTCCATTCTTTGCGCGTATAAATAACTAAGTTTTGCTCGAAACCTCGATTTACTACAAGCCCATCCCGCTCCACATCAGGCAGTTGCCTTTTGAGCGCGGCAGGAACCACCATTCTACCTTTGGCGTCCAACTTGCATTCGTATTCTCCGATCAAATAGTTCACAGGCTATACAGCTAATCTAAATTTTAATGTAAAAGTATACACTTTCTCCCACTTTCCCCCACAATACCACACAAAAAGTTTTCCACATAAACCATATACCCCACAAAAACTTCTTCAGAGCCTTTTACGAGGAATTCGCACCGAAATCAATCTCCGCGCACCGTGGAACACTGAGAGAAAACAGCTCTTGCTGCGGCTTCCCATATGAAAATTAACCTACTATTCGAGACAATCCTTGACTAAATCGATCCATTTCCAAGCAAATGTGGGGCAAAGTGGGAGAGATTAAAAAAAGAACAAACAAATCTTTATTGTCCGTAAAATCCAATATTTTTGCGCTTATGTACAGAAGCCATAATTGCGGTGAGTTACGGATCACCGATACCGATAAAGAAGTTACCCTAGCAGGCTGGGTTCAAAAGTCGCGCGATAAGGGATTTATGATTTGGATCGATTTACGGGACCGTTACGGTATCACGCAGCTAATATTTGATGAAGCGCGAACGGATGCAGCGATTATGCAGCACGCGCGGACTCTCGGCCGGGAGTTCGTGATACAGGTCAAAGGTATCGTCATCGAACGGGAATCTAAGAATTCCAATATCCCGACCGGCGAAGTGGAGGTACTGGTAAAGGAATTATCGATTTTGAATGAAGCGCAACTCCCGCCATTTACGATCGAGGATGAGACGGACGGCGGCGAAGATTTACGCATGAAGTACCGGTATTTGGACATCCGCCGTAACCCTGTAAAAAACAGCCTTCTTTTTCGGCACAAGATCACGCAGGAGGTACGCAATTACCTATCAAATTTAGACTTTTGCGAAGTAGAAACACCTTATTTAATTAAGTCTACACCGGAGGGGGCCCGCGACTTTGTGGTACCTTCGCGCATGAATCCGGGTCAATTCTATGCTTTACCGCAATCGCCGCAGACTTTTAAGCAGTTACTCATGGTCGGTGGTTTAGACAAATATTTCCAGATAGTAAAATGCTTCCGAGATGAAGACTTAAGGGCTGATCGTCAACCGGAATTCACGCAGATTGATTGTGAGATGTCGTTCATAGAACAGGAAGATATTCTGAGCGTTTTCGAAGGGTTGACGCGTCATCTACTAAAAACAGTACACAATATCGATATTACAGCGTTTCCGCGTATGAGCTATGAGGAAGCTATGCGCCGGTACGGAAACGACAAACCGGATATACGCTTTGGCATGGAGTTCGGCGAATTGAATACGGTAGCGCAGCACAAAAACTTTTCCGTCTTTAACGATGCGGAACTGGTCGCGGGCATAGCTGTACCAGGAGCTGCATCGTATACGCGCAAACAGATCGATGCATTGACCGACTGGGTAAAACGTCCGCAGGTGGGAGCATCGGGAATGGTTTACTGTAAATGTGAGCTCGATGGTACATTCAAGTCATCGGTAGACAAGTTTTACGATCAAGCTGATCTTTCCCGGTGGGCGGAAGTTACAGGCGCACAACCTGGAGATCTAATCTTGGTACTTTCGGGGTCAGCCAACAAGACTCGTGCACAATTGAGTGCGTTACGTATGGAACTAGCGCATCGTTTAGGACTACGCAAACCAGACGAGTTCGCTCCGCTGTGGGTGACGGATTTCCCCCTATTAGAGTGGGATGACGAAACAGGCCGTTATCATGCGATGCACCATCCTTTCACCTCTCCAAAAAAAGAAGACATGCATCTTTTGGATACCGACCCAGGCAAAGTTCGCGCAAATGCATATGACCTTGTACTCAACGGCAATGAAATTGGCGGTGGCTCGATCCGTATCCACGATAAGGAAACACAAAGTTTAATGTTTAAACACCTCGGATTTACAGCAGACCAAGCACAAGAGCAATTTGGCTTTCTTCTGGATGCGTTTCAATACGGCGCACCTCCTCATGGTGGACTCGCTTTTGGTCTGGACCGTTTGGTAGCGATTCTGGGCGGACAGGAAACTATTCGGGATTTTATAGCATTTCCGAAAAACAATGCCGGACGTGATGTAATGATCGACGCTCCTGCCGCCATAGACCAAACACAATTGCAAGAATTGAGTTTGGAGGTTCATATTTCTTAATCGTTAGGATTTCATCGGAAACGATTCGGGCTGGTATTTGTGTTTTTTATTCAAAAAGGTTAGCTTTACTTCATGGCGAAAAGCGTTGCAGAGAAGTTTTTAAAAGATAGTGCTGTCAAATCTTTTGACCTAAGTCATCGGGAAATCATCAATAAGAATATTGACAAGTATAATCTTGCGTTTGAACGGGGTAAAAGCAAGTTTTTCGATTTAGAAAACTCCAAAAAGAAGGCGCATCTGCTTAAGTGGAAGACCATCGAAAATCTGGACCGCTACCTTTTAGACTTTGAAAGTAACTTTACGAAAAAGGGTGGACAGATTATCTGGGCCAATGACGCGGCAGAAGCCCGACAGGAAATTTCCAAAATCATGGAACGCCATCACGCGCAATCGGTCGTTAAAGCGAAGTCTATGGCTACGGAGGAAATTGAACTCAACTCCTTCTTAGCAAAAGAAAATATAACGGTTTTTGAAAGTGATTTGGGCGAGTTCATTATTCAATTACTCGATCAGAAGCCCTATCATTTTGTTACACCTGCTATGCACCTGCGTTTAGCGGATATAGCTAAATTATTTCATGAAAAATTTGATACTCCGCTAGATGCTACCGCAGAACAACTCACCATGAAAGCGCGGGAGCTGTTACGGGAAAAATACACTTCGGTGGATGTGGGCATTACGGGAGCAAATTTTCTTATAGCAGATACGGGCAGCATCGCTGTCACGGAGAATGAAGGTAACGCGAGACTTACGACATCCTTTCCGAAGATACATATCGCGGTAGTGGGGATAGAGAAAGTTATTCCGAGTATAGCTGACCTTGACTTATTTTGGCCACTGTTAGCTTCACATGGAACAGGTCAAAACCTTACGGTATACAATACCATATTAAGTGGCCCTCGACAGGATGGAGAAACCGATGGTCCGGAAGAGATGTATGTTATTCTGCTCGATAATGGCAGAACGGACATATTGGCCAAGAAGGACCAACGGCAAGGGCTTTATTGCATTCGCTGTGGGGCGTGTTTAAATGTCTGCCCGATCTACCAAAACATTGGCGGCCACACCTACGAAACTACCTATCAGGGTCCGATCGGATCGCTGATATCCCCCCACCAGCAGGGGATGAAAGAGTTTAAGCATTTGAGTTATGCTTCGTCGCTCTGTGGTAAGTGTACGGAGGTATGTCCTGTAGGTATAGATATTCAAAAAATGCTATTACTCAATCGGCGGGATTCGGTTACGGAAGGTTTCTCCTCCAATATTGAAAAGAAAGCATGGAAGGGGTTCACCTATGCGGTAAAACGCCGCGGCCTTATTGATTTCTTTAACGGAAAAACAAAGAATTTCATCCTACAAAATGTCTTCAAAAAAACTTGGGGTAAGCATCGCGAATTACCAAAACTCGCAAAAAAGTCTTTCGCTAAGCAGTGGAAGGAACAACATAAAGCGTAAGACCACGGGGCTGACCGGTGAATTTTGTTAATGCAGCTGGTTGGCTTAATAAGGGTCTACATCGATAGCAATACGCACGCCTTTATGTTGCTTTTCCATCCCAAATAAGGTTACTGCCTGACGGATCAATTCTTTTACACGCTGGATGCTGACATTCCCACGCTCTATCTTTAAGGTAATGGTTTGAATAAAGTGGTTTCGTATTCGGGAAACGAGAGGTGGCTCTGGCCCTAAGACTCTATCGCCTAACTGCTCTCGGAGCAAATTAGCTAAACGGGTGGCTGCATCATGGGCCTGCTGCCGATCTGTATGGCGGACGTCCAGTTTTATTACCCGATAAAACGGTGGATACAAATAATGTTTGCGTTCCTTAATTTCCGTCATGAACATTGCTTCATAGTCATGTTGTATCACTTGCTCTAGTACCCGATGCTGCGGTGTATGGGTTTGAATAATAACTTTACCCTGCTGCTCGCGGCGACCAGCCCTACCGGCCACCTGTGAAAAAAGGGAAAAGGCACGCTCATAGGCTCGAAAATCTGGAAAATTAATCATGGCATCTGCGTTGATAATACCAATCAGGCTGACCCGACCAAAATCGAGCCCTTTTGCTACCATCTGCGTACCTACTAAAATATCGAACTCGTGTTCGTCAAAGGCGGTGATGACCGTCTCAAACCCATACTTACCTTTGGTGGAATCCAGGTCTAGGCGTCCGATACGTGCTTCTGGCAACAATAATTCCAACTCTTCCTCAACCCGTTCGGTTCCAAACCCCTTGCTTTCAATATGTGACATACCACATGCGGGGCAAACCTGTACGGGAGGCTCTGTATGTCCGCAATAATGGCAATGCAGGTGATTGGTAGCTTTATGATAAGTAAGGCTGACATCACAATTCACACATTTCGCTACCCAGCCGCAGGTATTACACTGTACAAAAGGTGTATGTCCTCGTCTGTTCTGAAAAAGAATAACCTGCTCCTTACGCTCCAATGCCTCTACTATCCCTGTTAATAAAGCGGTGCTGAAGTAGGCAAACATCTGCTCCTTTCGTCCCTCCTCCGCCACGTTTACAAGCTGTATTTCTGGTAACTGCGATGAACCGAAGCGCTCTTTTACGACAACCAAACCATATTTACCGGCCTTGGCGTTATAATAGCTCTCGATAGAAGGTGTAGCCGAACCCAACAGTACTTTTGCTTGCTGTAAATGTGCCAAATAGATAGCAGTATCACGAGCATGGTATCGCGGAGCCGGCTCATACTGCTTGTATGAACTCTCGTGTTCTTCATCAATGACGACCAACCCTAACTTTTGGAACGGCAAAAACACAGAAGAACGAGCGCCTATAATTACTTTGTACTCACCTTTCCGTACTTTATGCCATACTTCGGCTCGCTCGTTATCATTAAACTTCGAATGGTACACCCCGAGTTTATCCCCAAAATGCAGCTTTAATCGATCTGTAATTTGGGTGGTCAATGCAATTTCAGGCAACAGGTATAATGCATTTTTCCCAGCCTTGATAGTCTCTTCTATAAGCCGTATATAAAGTTGCGTTTTTCCGGATGCAGTAACACCATGCAAAAGTACGACGTCTTTCGTGTTAAAACAGGCTGTTATCTCTTCGAATGCTCGCTGCTGTACCGCGTTAAAGACGAAATCGGCTGTTATCTCCACATCTTCCCCTCCTAACCTGGAAACGATTTTCTCCTCGACTACCAACACCCCTTTTTCGATCAGGGAGCCAACTATTGCCGAACTCACTCCCGAAACCTCCATAATATCCTGACGGGTGATATCGCCTCTTGTTTTCTGAAGCTGCATAAAACCCAAAATCGCATCTTGCTGCTTTGGCGCCCGATTTAAAGAATCTAATAAACTACGTTTTCCTTCCGCGTCATTGAATTCCGCAGCGAGTCGTAGGTACGCCTTGCGTTTAGGCACATAGCGATCTTTTATTTCTTCGGATATGATGATATAACCTTGGTCAAATAACTTCTTTAATAGCGGAAAAACTGTCGTTTGCCCCAACAGTTTCGCGATATCGTTTATGGTCAGCTCCCCAGCAACATCTAAGGCCTCCATCACGAGATACCCTTTATCGGATAAGAGCGAACGATCTAAATCCAATTGCTCCGACGCTGTTACTTTTGTTTCGCTAGCCATTTTTAACGCGGCAGGCAGAGCAGCCTGCATGACTTCTCCCAAATAACACATGTAGTATTCGGATATCCAATCCCAAAGCGCCAATTGATGGGCATTCACTATCGGATCTTCGTCGATAACATGAAGGATATACTTCGCTTCATAACGCAACGGTGCTTCGTTCGTAATTTGATGAACGACCCCCGCATAAATTTTATTACGCCCAAATTGTACAATGACACGCTTGCCCACGCATACTTCTCCGTTTAGTTCGAGTGGCACACGATAGGTATAGGTTTTTGCAATGTAGAGCGGTAAGATGACGTCTACAAATAGGGTTTCCCGATCACTATGAAACAAAGAGGTATTTGACA
This sequence comes from Sphingobacterium sp. FBM7-1, assembly GCF_020687765.1. Taxonomy (GTDB): domain Bacteria; phylum Bacteroidota; class Bacteroidia; order Sphingobacteriales; family Sphingobacteriaceae; genus Sphingobacterium. The sequence continues at coordinate 210,172 of NZ_JAJEWJ010000003.1, forward strand.
TAATTATCTTTCTTTAATTTCTTTTTCCTTGACGAAAAAGAAACAAAAAGTCAAGGCTTGCAAGGTCCCGCTATCTTTACTTGTTTATTCCTAAACAGCATAAACTCGCTTCGCTCAGACAAATGCTGTTTTTAAAGGAATATCCTGCGTAAAGTTGGTCACGGAACAATGCGAGGCCGATTTAGTCCGGCATTACAGCTATTTTTTAATTCTCCACTTTTATTTACGCCATTGCATAGCCCATCCTTTCCCCGCCCCACAATGTCTCCTCTAATCTATCCCCAACACGCTCTTTCAGAGACAGGGAGATTGCACTACCCTTTATTAACATTCCATGTCGCATCCGAATGTTTGAAGCATGTAGAAATCTCCTTTTTGCACAAACCATCATTTTAAACATTCGAAGCGACGAATTTTTTGCTTCTTTTTTATGAAAAAAAGAAGAGACATATATGTTATGACCGATTTCGAACAGCTGCGACAAACAACCCGATCCAACCGACCATAAAACAAAGTCCTCCTAAGGGCGTAACCGGCCCTAACCATGCAAAGCCTTCCAAGCCAAGGAGTGAACGGACACTAAGCAAGTAGAGAGAACCCGAAAACAATAGAATACCGATCGTAAAAGCAATATAAGAAACGCGTATAGAGGCATTTTTAGCCCGAGAAAAGGTGGACAAGAATAATAATGCAAAAGTATGATAGAAATGATACTGATTTGCGGTCTTCCATGTATCCAAGTGGTAGTCACTAATTTTCCCCTCCAAACCATGTGCACCGAATGCGCCTAATATTACAGCAGTCAATCCGAAAAAAGATGCTATCAATATGATTTGTTTATTCATAAAAAAGATCGAATTCTAATGATATTTCTTCTGTGGGTATAAATGTAACAAAATATAACACATCATGTATTTTAAATTTCACAAAACTCTTTTCCGTAAGGGGTAGTACCACCTCCGGAAAAAGACAATAGGATATCGCTAGTTTTATATCGAAATATGCCTAAATACTCTACATTTTACGTAAGTTTGAATCTGTTAGAGGTTGTGCTTGATGAGAAATACGATTATCATTACCATTTTATTATTTGTCGCCGTGATCGGGGCTTCGCTATATTATTTTGCAAATTTAGGTGGCGAAAAAAAAGAAACATTACGTCCGCTTACCTTTCTTCCCAAAGAGACCTTTCTTGTAACCACCGTTCAAAACAATGAGACAACGGACAATATATTTAAGGATTTCGAAATCTTTGGAGCGCTGGTGGGCAAACAAGAATTGGAGCAATGGCAGCATTTAAAAACGAAACTGCTGCGACATACGGCTATACAGCCGTATGTAAACGATGTCGATCTATATGTTTCATTCCATCCCGAAAACGATGCGATCTCTAGCTTGTTTACTGTTCCCAGCTCTTCATCGATCGACCCGGCTACGGTAGAAACCTTTCTAGCTCAGGCTAGCGACACGTATGAAGTAACGCAAAAAGACACTTTAGGAAGCCGTATCTACAGTTTGGACGGGGGAGCGAAAGATTCGATATTCCATATCATCTATCATGAGGACATTTTCTTTGCGTCTTTTTCGAAACATATGCTTTATCAGATTATAGACAAGCGTGTTCCTAAATTAGGTAAGGAAGAGATCGGCTATTTCATAGACAACAATAGTCGAAACTCTCCGCTTAGTGTATATTTTGTCCATGAGCAGATTCCGCGTATTGTAAAACATCTCATGCGCAAAACAGCGGGTAACTTTATTAATCTGTTTGATAACCTGGGTGGGCAATCGACATGGAATTTAAGTTTTAAGAATGACGCACTCATATTAAGCGGCGAAAGTGAAACGGCTCATGATCAAGAAAATTACCTAGAGTTATTCGGCAACCAACAGAAAACCTCCCAAACTTTATATCGTTATTTTCCACAACAGACTGCTTCGTACCTTTCTTTTGCAATCAGCAATCAAGATCGCTTTCAAAAAGACTTACATGCGCTGCTGGAAGTACGTAAGGAGTTGCCGGCATTACAGGCCCAGTTCGCCGCGATTAAAAAAAGTAAAAACATATCATTTGAAGAAGATATACGCCCCGTGTTCGGTAGGGAATTCGCGGTGGTAGAACAAAGTAATCAAACCCAGCTGGGTTTGATTGCTATTGCAGATTCACAAAAACTGGAGCCTCTCCTTTCGGCGCTAGCGACAAACGTTTCGGATTCGATCTATCGATTCGATCATTCCAATATACCTTTTGCCTTATATGGTGATCCGCTCAAACACTTTCAACGACCTTATTTTCTCCGAGTGGAGAACACACTGGTGCTAGCTAACTCGCAAAACCTGTTGGCGGAATATCGGCGCGATTGGCAACGTGCTCATGTCTTGACGAACACCTTAGGTTTTAAAAACTCGGAGCGGATTCAAGGTAACGAAGCCAACATCACTTGTTTTATCCGGACAAGCACTTCGTCATCCATTATCAGCAATCTACTAAAAGCAGATTATCGCGCAAATTTTCGTAATCAAAAGGACTTCGGATATCAGGATTTTTATTCTTGGTCTATACAGATCGCTGGCAATAATGGACATTTCCAATCGAGTATCTATGGTGTATACAAGAGTAAAAATGCTTTAGGAGCCGTTGCCGACTGGGTATACGAATTTAATAACCGACCCATTACTGCGCCGCAAGTTTTTGAACATTCCGATACCAGCCAATTTATACTAATACAAGAGCAGGATCATACGACACACGCTATTAGCCCGTCCGGATCAAAATTGTGGTCTACGGTTTTTCACGGCCGTCTGGTAGGCCAAGCACAACAGCTGGAAGATCGCTCTATAGTCCTCGTAACCGATAGAAATAGGCTCTATCGCTTCGACCCGGACGGAAACTCCTTACCGGGTTTCTCACTAGGCATGGATAATGCACCTACTTACACACCTACAATAGGCCTTATTGACGGCCAACCTTTAATTTTTGTACCCGCAGGTCGTACGTTATTGGTATATACTTTGGATGGCGAAGAGGTGGAAAGCTGGAAAGATAAGAGCCTTAATGGAAAAATATTATTTGATATTAAGATACACAACGATCGGGTTTACGTGGGTACGGAGAATGGACACTTTTACCAGTTCGATGCGCAAGGGAAGCTACTTAAAGAAGAAGTTATTGCGGACAGCCAGTTTGAAAATCCCATTGTCCTTATCAGCCAAGAGCACAATCAGCTTGCGGTATATGCCGTAGATACGGCACAGGTTTCGTTTTCGATGGATTTTTTAACGGAACCAAAAAGCTACAAACTTGAACAGGGATCCAACCGTTCTATTATCTCCTACTTCCCACATATGGATAATACGGCTTCCCGGATGACGATAATCGACAGGAAGCATATGTTGATAAAAAATATACAGGACAGTAGTGCCCTATTTGATTTTACCTTTACGCAAGACATCGCGGACCGCCCGCAATATTTCCCAGTTGCATCAAATAGCTACCTATTAGGTATTGCTTCTCGTAACAATCAGCTTGTTTATCTCTTTGATGAAAAGGGTGCGTTGCATGATGGATTTCCCGTCGAAGCTATGCCGGATTTCTACTACGGTAAAATAGACTACAATAGTGCAAATTATTTACTGTGCGTAAAACGAGATCGAAAATTATATGCTTTTAAACACTAGGACTTCTTTGACTTGGTTTCTTAACATTTTTTAAGAAAGTGTGCGTGGCAAAAATTTCCGCAACCCATAAAATAATGTTAGGTTTGCACACTTATATATTTTATGCTGACAGGAGAGAATAATTTACACTTACTGGCCCAACCTAAGAATATCGTTATCACAACCCATCACAAACCGGATGGAGATGCACTAGGTTCTTCGTTAGGATTATATCATTGGCTAAAAGCCAATGGACATCAAGTGGAAGTCATTCTGTCGTCGGATTTTCCGGACTTTTTGGACTGGATGCCCGGACGCGAAGATGTTATTATCTTCCCCAACGAAACCGAGCGAGCAGAACAACTTCTGGCGCAAGCCGACATTATTTTTTGTTTGGATTACAGTGCCCTTAGCCGTACTAATATTTTAGAACCCATTCTTCGCACTGCCCCTGGCCAGAAATGGATGATTGATCACCATCTGGATCCAGAGGATTTTGCTACGCTTCGTTACTGGGATGCTAACGCGGCAGCAACAGCGCAATTGGTATACTCTTTTATCACGGATATCTGTCGGGATGCAACCGCTATTACTGCGGAGGTTGCGACATGTTTGTATGCTGGTATTATGACCGACACGGGTTCGTTCCGGTTCCGTTCAACGACCGCTGCTGTCCATTTGATTATATCGAAACTCATTGAAGCAGGTGCCAGAAACTGGGAAATCCATGAACAGATATATAACAGTTCTACCGAAAATCGATTGAAATTCTTGGGATATTGTCTATTAAACTGCCTGGAGGTTATCCCTGCCTATAATACAGCCGTTTTTTCCGTTACAAAGGAAGACTTGGAAAAATTCCAAGTAACTACGGGTGACACGGAAGGACTAGTCAATTACGCCCTCTCCGTTAAAGGCATACGATTAGCTGCGTTATTTATTGACAGAACCGAATTAATTAAATTATCTTTGCGATCGACTGGTGAAATTCCATGTAATGAAATCTGCAAAAAACACTTTAATGGAGGAGGACATTTAAATGCGTCTGGCGGTAGTTCTACGGAATCGCTCAGTGAAACAGTAAACAAGTTCAAATCCATATTACCAACATATAAAGAAATATTAACAACATAACTTAAGTGACTATATCAGAATGAAGAAATCAATTTTATTCCTTTCGGCCGCGGTGGGCTTATTAGCTGCAACGAGTTGCCAAAATTTTAAGAAAGGCGACGGTGGTCTTGAATATAACATTGTAAAAGACGCAGGAGCAGAAAAGGCCCAAGCAGGCGATTTATTGTCAGTAGACATGATTGTAACATCGGATCGTAAAGACTCTTTGTTGCAAAGTACTTACGAAATAGGCTTGCCGCAAATCGTGAATATTGCACCAGATTCTATCCCTGGCTTATACGCAGGTGATTATAACTCCATGTTCAAAATGTTAGGGGAAGGCGATAGTGCAGTTTTTCGCTTGAATCTAGATACCATGGCTGCTAAAACGGGACAGCCTAAACCTGAATTCGCGGATAAGTACGCCACCTTTAAAGTAAAAGTAAGAAAGCATTTCAAAAAAGGTGATTTGACGGATTCGGCGTTATATGCACAAATAGACGAGTATTTCAAAGCAGAAATCGAGACGTTGAAACAAGCTGAGGAAGGTAAATTGGCCAACTACGTTTCAAAAAACAAGTTGGATCCTAAGAAAACCGATTCTGGCTTACAATATATCGTAAAAGAAGAGGGTAGCGGAAACAAAGCTGTTGTAGGTGATACAGTAGTGGTTAACTATACAGGTTCCCTAGTGAGCGGAAAAATTTTCGACACAAATGATGCTGAGTTAGCAAAGAAAGAGAACACTTTCAACCCAATGCGTCAATACGAGCCTATTCGTTTCCGTGTGGGTCATGACCCTGTGATTCAGGGCTGGACGGAAGGTTTACAGCTATTAAACAAAGGATCTAAAGCGACGTTATTGGTTCCATCAAGTATCGGTTATGGCGAACGTGGAGGAGGTAGTATTCCACCGTACGCTCCGCTTATATTTGATGTAGAACTCGTGGATATCATACCGGGTCCGGCAGAAACTCCAGCCGATACAGCAGGTGTAAACTAATTTCGAATTAACAAATTAACGATAGAAGCTCCGTGGTTTAAAAAGCCTCGGAGCTTTTTTTTGCCCTCATTAAGGGATTTAGACTGAAAAACCCTAATTTTAGCCGGCATGGAAATACCTTTTACTCCTTATATACTTACAGATACGCATACACACATTTATTATCATGCGACCAAACCTACGTTGGACGAACAGATTCAACGCTGCTTCGATAAACAGATACAGCGCTTATTTTTACCCAACGTTGATACCCAATCCTTTCCTTTCGTTATGGAAACGGCACGCACCTATCCGGCAAACTGCTTCCCCATGCTGGGCTTGCATCCCTGCTCCGTGAAGGAGAACTACAAAGAAGAGCTGGCGCAACTCGAGCTGCTGTTATCGGAACATAAGGTATATGCTATCGGAGAGATCGGTTTGGATCTTTATTGGGATAAAAGCACCTTAGAAATTCAACGGGATGCTTTTCGCATACAGGTGGGATGGGCTAAGGCACTGGGACTTCCGATCGACATTCATTGCCGAGAAGCCTTCGATGAGCTATTTGAACTGTTGGAAGAATTGAAAGACGATAAATTATTCGGAGTTTTGCATTGTTTTACAGGGACGCTTGAGCAGGCAAAACAAGCTATTGATTTAGGGTTTTCGCTAGGTATCGGAGGCGTCGTGACGTTTAAAAAATCGGGACTCGATGCCGTTGTCAAGGAAATCGATCTTCAACATATTGTATTGGAAACAGACGCTCCCTATTTAGCTCCGGTACCCTATCGCGGAAAAGAGAATGAGAGCAGCTATCTCTATTATGTTGCAGAAAAAGTGGCCGATTTGCATCAAATGAACGTATCAGAAGTCGCAAAAATTACCACGGAAAATTCAAAAAAAATATTTGGGATATAACCGACCCTCTATGCAAAATATATTTATTATCTATACTGGCGGGACGATTGGCATGGTAAAGGATGCTGAAACAGGCACCTTTGTTCCCTTCGATTTTGAACTGATTGCGCGAAACCTGCCCGATTTGGAAAGAGTAGACTACAAGTTAACTGTACACTCATTTTCACCTATTATTGACTCCTCCAACATGAATCCCACAATCTGGTTGGAAATGGCGGAAATTATTCGAGATAATCACGATCGTTACGACGGGTTCGTCATTTTGCATGGCTCCGATACGATGTCGTTCTCAGCGTCTATCTTAAGTTTTATGCTGGAAGGACTTCAAAAGCCAGTTATTTTATCCGGTTCCCAGCTACCCATCGGAGAATTTCGGACAGACGCGCGGGAAAACATGATGACGGCGTTGGAAATTGCCTCTGCGAAGGAAAATGGCAAATCGATCGTTCAGGAAGTTTGTATTTTATTTGACAATAAGTTGTTTAGGGGGAACCGTTCGTTTAAATACAACTCGGCAAAGTTTGAAGCGTTCCGTTCGCCTAACTATCCGGTCTTGGCAGAAGCCGGTATACATATCAAATACAACTATGAAGCGCTACTAGACAATACGAATAAGGAGTTTATACTACATACGGAACTAGACAACCGTGTTGGCGTGCTTAAATTATTTCCGGGCATCAGTCCGGCATTTGTTCAATCTATTCTAAGTGCGGATGTCCGGAGTATTGTGATGGAAACCTTTGGCTCGGGGAACACAATGACCGATCAATGGTTTCTGGATATGCTAGCCGACTGCATACAGAAGGGGAAAAATATTGTGGATATTTCGCAATGTAAAGTGGGATCTGTGGAGCTAGGAAGATATGAAACTTCTCAAGGATTGAAGGCATTGGGCGTCCTCAATGGATATGATATGACCTTTGAAGCTGCTGTAACGAAGTTAATTTATCTACAAGGGCAGCTAGCAGACCAAGAAGCCGTTGCTTACTGGATAGAGCAAGATATACGAGGAGAATTGACTGTAAACGACTAAGGAAATTATATCACTACCTATATGGAGTTGAGGCTGATGACAATGTATAAAAGACGAATGGGGCATTTCGGGCATTAACGGATAATGACTCCGAAATGTGGAGAAAGTTACCCCGACAATTCACGAAAAATCTATCCTAAATTTTCAAGAAAGATAGAATCGTTTTACGTCTTGGATATTCAACACCTATATCGATTAATAACAGCAAGTTTTATTTCCTGCTCAAAAAAAGTAGAAAGAATTCCGCTTTAGGTTGAAAATTTCGTTATTATTACTTGATAGAAATGGTCAATATGAATATTACGCGTAAACGTATACTAGTCTCAGGAGGAGCAGGGTTTATTGGTTCTCATCTTTGTGAACGACTTTTGAACGAAGGACATGAGGTACTTTGTCTGGATAACTTCTTTACCGGCGCCAAGGAAAATGTGGTACATTTACTAGAAAATCCTTATTTCGAACTGATACGACATGACATTACGCAACCGTTCTTTGCTGAAGTAGATCAGATTTATAATCTCGCTTGCCCGGCAAGTCCGGTACATTACCAATATAATGCCATTAAAACGATTAAAACATCGGTGATGGGCGCCATTAATATGCTGGGTATGGCTAAACGTGTGAACGCTCGTATTTTACAAGCTTCAACGAGTGAAATATATGGAACTCCCACGGTCCACCCACAGGAAGAGGGTTACTGGGGCAACGTCAACCCTATTGGGATTCGTTCGTGCTATGATGAAGGCAAACGCTGTGCCGAGACACTTTTTATGGATTACCATCGTCAGCATCAAGTAGACATTAAAATCATACGGATATTCAACACGTACGGTCCGCGCATGCATCCGCAAGACGGCCGGGTAGTATCTAACTTTATCGTTCAGGCACTGCGAAACGAGGACATCACCATTTACGGAGATGGAACACAGACACGTAGCTTCCAATATGTAGACGACTTGGTGGATGGCATGGTGCGTATGATGCATTCCCATGCTTTTATCGGCCCTGTTAATATTGGTAATCCGGTTGAATTTACGATGTTGCAACTCGCAGAAAAGGTTATCGAACTTACGCATTCTAAATCAAGTATTAGATTTATGCCGCTTCCCCAAGACGACCCAAAACAACGCCAGCCAAACATTGAATTAGCACAACAGCGATTGAGTTGGACACCGAAAATACAATTAGACGAAGGGCTTCGAAAAACTATTGGTTACTTTGAAAAAATCGTATAAGTATGTCTCGGGCATTCCTAGGAGAGGTTTACGTTCATGCTTACACTATTATACATTTTTTGTCTTAAAAACGGATCCCGCTGGAAAACACAGTTAAAAATAAAAAAGGGCGCAATTGCGCCCTTTTTTATAAGTTTTTCATGATGGAATGCCCCATCCGGTCTCTTTTTGTTTTGAGATACTCCTCGTTATAGGGATTTGCTTCTATCTCAATGGGCACATTATCCACAATTTCTAATCCATACCCCACAAGCCCCGCCCGTTTAGTTGGGTTATTAGACATCAATCGCATTTTGCTAACCCCCATATGTCGCAAAATCTGCGCACCTACACCATAATCCCGTAAATCTGCTTTGAAACCCAGCTGCAAATTAGCATCTACCGTATCCACCCCTGTTTCTTGCAAACGATAGGCATGAAGCTTATTGATCAATCCTATTCCACGACCTTCTTGATTCATATACACAATCACACCTTTACCTTCTTCCTGAATCATCTCCATCGATTTATGAAGCTGTGGCCCGCAGTCACATCTGCACGATCCAAAAATATCTCCCGTCACACAAGAGCTATGGACGCGCACCAAAATGGGGTCATTTTCTTCCCATTCCCCTTTAAATAGGGCAAGATGTTGCTCTCCCGTATTTTTTTGCGTGAATGCTTTCAATTTAAAGTCGCCCCATTGTGTAGGCATGAGAACGGTTTCCTCTTCCTGGATCAGCGAATCGTGTTTCAACCTGTATTCAATTAAATCCTCAATACTGACAATCTTAAGATTAAACCGTTGGGCAACCTGCATCAAGTCTGGAAGACGTGCCATTTCACCATCGTCTTTCAATATTTCGACCAATACACCAGCCGGCTCGAACCCTGCAAGGCGCGATAGATCGACTGCAGCTTCGGTATGCCCCGTACGTCGCAATACACCACCATCCTTCGCAATTAAAGGGAAAATATGACCTGGACGCCCTAATTCTTCAGGCTTAATAGCCGGATCGATCAGTGCTTTGATAGTCTTGGATCTGTCAGACGCAGAAATGCCCGTCGTACAACCATATCCCTGCAAATCGACCGAAACTGTAAAGTTGGTTTCGTATACAGCCGTATTTTGTCCGACCATTAATCCCAGATTCAATTCTTCACAACGTTCTTGGGTTAGTGGAACACATACAAGCCCACGTCCGTGTGTTGCCATGAAATTAATCACTTCAGGTGTAGCGTTCCGAGCAGCGGTTACAAAATCGCCTTCGTTTTCCCGATCTTCATCATCCACCACAATAACCACTTTACCGGCCTTAATATCTTCAATAGCTTCTGCTATCGTATTTAATTTTATGTCCATCTTTGTATGCGCTTAATATGCAAAGGTAGATTTCTTTACCTTGTTTTGTATAACAAACTTGTCAAAATACAGCTGTTATACCTCCATCTATTTAAATTTAGAAACAACCCAATTCCGGATTTTTTCAAATTTCTGTTTATATTGATCTGCATCAAATAAGGCAGAATCCGTCGTCGACTTATAGGTTAAAAATACAGCGAGCGGTGTAAGCACAATAATCGCCATCCACATCCCCAGAAGCGGATCCATACTACCATCTTTTGCTGCTTTTTCGGCCATTGTCGAAATGATGTGATAAATCAGAAAAAAGATAATGGCTACCACTACCGGCAAGCCCAGCCCTCCTTTTCGAATAATCGCGCCCAACGGAGCACCGATAGCAAAAAGCAGCAAACAGGATACTGCTAGTGTAAACTTTCTATGATATTCTATATGATAACGAATATCTCTTTCTGCGAACGATCTATATTCTATATCTTTCATTTCGAGCACACTGCTCATTTGTTGTGCCTGACTTAACGCGTTGCTGAGAATATTCCGACGCTGATCTTCTGGCACATAATCTGTTAGAAAATCACGAACCCCTCCCACAGCAACTTGCTCCACGGTATCGACCCGGTAATACGACGAAAAATAGGAAACATAACTCCGCGTTTCCAGTAGTATCTGTCGGGAAATACTATCCAACTGCAAACGATTAGAGTCTGTGTAGTGTTTCAATTGCTTCAGGTTCAGCATTTGATGATGCGACTTAAACAAGCTCTCGTCTGTCCGTTTCATCTGAAAAGCTTCCATGTCAAACTTTTGCTCAGTTTCAGCAAACCGAAAGCGGGTGAACTGCTGCCTGGGATCGTATCGTTTTGCATTCTTAACGCGGGACTCTTCATAACGAACCCCGTCTTTCAGGCGCAATATCATGTAGTTATTATCTGCAGAATTATGCATAAATCCCTCTTTGGCCAACAAGACATTATTCGCCGTATTGCCCGTACGATGATCGTATATCATCAGGTCGTACAGTATCGTCCCGTCTTCACTCTTGTTCTTCGCTCGAATCGAATAACCTGGAATTGACTTATTAAAGATCCCCGGCTTGATCAAAAAATCTGCTTTTTTATTACGCACATCCCACAATAAGGAACCCATCTTTAGATTGACCACCGGCAGTATATAATCGGAAAATAAAAAAGACCCGCCGGCAAACAGCGTAACGAGAAAAATCAGCGGTGTCATCGCTTTTCTCAAGGAAAAACCAGCCGCCTTGATGGCCACCAATTCGTAGCTTTCACCGAGGTTACCGAAAGTCATAATCGATGACAACAACATAGAAAGTGGCAACGCCATCGAAAGCTGGACGGCACATTGATAGCCAATAAGCTCCATCAACACGTACCATTCAAAACCTTTGCCGATAAGATCGTCGATATACTTAAATAAAAAAAGCATCAATAAGACAAACATCACGATACAAAAACATACCATGAAGGGCCTAATAAATGCTTGTAAAATTAATAAGTGTATCTTCTTCATATCACCTCGTATCGATCATCGAAATACGGATACAAAGATACTGTTTTTTTCGGTAAGTAATCGCTACTTATGCGCCGATGACGCTCTGCAGATAGCCTACGGAATTGTTCCATATCTGCTTTCTATCTTCCAAATTATCCGGCTTTACAAAGTCGGTTACGGCAAGGGCTACGTCGTTCGTTAACTCGTCTTGGATGATTTCGATCTCAAAGTAATAAGGTTCGTCTTCCAGCCATTTAAAACGCACACTTTTATTCTCCTTTATCGATACTAGTTTAGCCCGGTTCATCTCATCATCCCATATGAATTCATAGATTCCGTCCTTGTAGTTAACGTCGTCCGCAAACCATTGGGATAACGCATTCGGTTCATGGATAAAAGGGAACAAAATTCGTGGCGATGAATTTATAATATACTCCAAGTGAATTTCTACTTTATTTTCCATATAGTTTGTTTTGGTAAAGAAGCCAAAGCTATTTTGTCTGTGGGTAAGTATACAATTTTATTTTGTCATTCTAAACAGAACATCCAAATTAATTTTCAGTCATCTTCTAAATAATTCCCAACCTATTTCTCAATCTTATAGTGACTTCCAGCACTTAACGAAAAAAAACATTTTTTACCTTTGGAAATGATGACTTATTACTATATTTGCATCACGAAAAACGGCGGGGTAGCTCAGATGGTTAGAGCGCAGGATTCATAACCCTGAGGTCGGCAGTTCGATCCTGCTCCCCGCTACTACAAAAGCTTCAAGAAAACTTGAAGCTTTTTTTGTTTTTATCGGCCTACCTCACCGATCCGTACGCTGTCCATCCCCCGCGATCCCCGCCCCCAGTATTATTGTCCCTGTACTTCACATCAATTAATACATTCTTAAAAGTACCGCTACAATTTATTAACTTTAAAAAACAACCTTTGCGAAAAGATAATCAATCGTACGAAAATGAATATAAAATTTACTGCCGTAATTGTTGGCCTACTCCTTTCGAGCATGGGCTACGGACAAGACACTGCCCGTGGAATAGTTTATGAAGACAGCAACCAGAATGGCAAAAGAGATGCAAGAGAAAAAGGTGTAGCACAAGTCGCTGTTAGTAACGGCGTCGATGTCGTCCTGACCGACGCCGCTGGAAAATACCAATTACCTGCTCGCGATAACAATATTTTTTTCGTCATCAAACCACAGGGCTACCAGTTTCCAGTGGACGAACATAACAAGCCGCAATTCTATTATATTCATAAACCCGAAGGTTCCCCTGCTTTAAAATATGCGGGCAGCAAACCCACGGGAAAGCTTCCAAAATCTGTCGACTTCGCTTTGCAAAAGAACACCGAGGAACAAGCAGATTTTAGCGCCCTCGTGTTTGGTGACCCCCAAGCCTATAACATGGACGAAATTAATTATTTTGAGCAGGGCATTATCCATGATATAACAGCAACAGAAAAATTCTCATTTGGCCTGAGCTTAGGCGATTTAGTCGGCGACGATTTGGTTTTACACGAGCCTTATATAGAAACCGTCGGCAAGCTCGGACTTCCTTGGTTTAACGTGATGGGAAATCATGACATGAATTTTGATGTAGAAGAAGATATATTATCAGATGAAACATATGAAAAGAACTTCGGACCCAATAACTTCTCTTTTAATTATGGTAATGCCCATTTCATCATCTTGGACGACATTCTATATCCGAATCCTCGCACCGGTAAAGGCTATCTAGGGGGCTTCCGAAAAGACCAACTCGATTTTGTCGAAAATAATTTAAAGTTTGTTCCCAAAGACAAATTAATTGTCCTCGCCTTTCATATCCCCCTATTACACAAAAACTCGAACGTTTTCCGAGGCGAAGACAGACAGCGATTATTTGATTTGCTGGCCGAATACCCACATACACTTTCATTGTCTGCGCACACCCATCTCCAGCGGCATAACTTTTACACAAAAGAAGATGGTTGGAGACAGGAGAAACCACATCATGAATACAATGTAGGTACAACGTCGGGAGATTGGTACTCGGGGCTAAAAAATAAACAAGGCGTACCGACATCGACCATGCGCGACGGAACGCCGAAAGGTTATGCGATATTAAACATCAGCGGCAATACCTATACATTTGACTACAAAGTAGCCGGTAAACCGAATGATTATCAATTAAACATTACCTTTCCTACTGAAGTCTTACAAAAGAACGTTAGAAGACACACACTATACGTGAACTTCTTCATCGGCACACCAAACGATACCGTAGAATATAGCCTGGATGGATCGGAATGGACGAAAATGAACCATACCGTGACGGAAGACCCTAACTATCAGTTTAACGTATTGAAATTTGATAATGCATCCGAACTCATGGACGGGCGCAGGCCATCTGCAGCCACATTATCAACCCATGTGTGGCAAACCAAGCTGCCGACAACATTAAAAGCCGGCCAGTACACCATTCAGGTGCGGGCAACAGATATGTTTGGAAGAACCCACCTACAAACAAAAGAATTAAAAATCGTGGAGTAAGTAAATAGTCTCTATACAAACGAAGAATAACACACTTTATGTGTGCTATTCTTCGTTATGCGTCTTTCTATAGCGCTTATAAAGCTTAATCAGAATCATCAATAATACCGCTAACGATAACAAGCCGACTACGCCATAAATCCAATCGACGGCCGATCTGAAAATCACAAGGAAAACGATCGCAAAAAGAATAATGGTCGAGACCTCGTTCCACAGGCGTAGCTGCGAGGAGGTCCAAGTAGATTTACCTGTCGCGAGCCAATTCATAATCTGCTGGCTTTTGAAATGATAAAACAACAATCCTACCACAAAACCAAGTTTTACATGCATCCACCCTTGGCTTAACAAACCAGGCGATAGGTAAAGCATAAGCAATGCGGTAGCCACCGTAATACACATGGCGGGTGTCGTTATTATCCACCATAATCTCTTTTCCATCACGACAAATTGCTGATGCAAAACCTGATATTCTACCGCTGACTTCTGCTTTGCTTCCGTATGATAAATAAACAGTCGGGGCATATAAAAAAGCCCCGCCATCCAGCAGACCATAAAGATTATATGCAGTGCTTTTGCGTATAGATAAAGCATGTATTATGGTTTGTTTACGTTAATAGCGAAATCCCTTCACCACGTTAATCGCATGTTTCACATTGTCAAACGGAATATCCGGCATAATACCATGTCCCAGATTAAAAATAAATCCATTCTCACCACGCATCCGTTCAAACAATTCTAAGATCTTCCTTTCGATAACCTGCTTATCTGCATACAAAACAAAAGGATCTAAGTTTCCCTGCACAGCAATACCCGCCGGAAGTGTTTGTTTGATATTCTTTAAATCAGCATTCCAATCGATCGACACCACATCAGGATTCGCCTCTGCCATTATTGGTGCAAATACCGAAGACCCTTTACAGAATGAAATGACAGGCACGGTACGCTTAATATTGTCCAGAATATATTTATTATAATAATGGGCGAACTCGCGATAATCGTTCCATGACAAAGCCAAAGCCCAACTATCAAATAACTGCACTGCATTGACACCGGCATCAATCTGCATATTCAGATAATTTATCGTCACATCAGCAATCTTCTGCAAAAGCTGATGCGCCAAAGCCGGCTCATTATTCAGCATTAATTTAGTGCGTTTAAAGTCCTTAGACGATCCGCCTTCAACCAAGTAACTCAATATCGTAAACGGTGCCCCCGCAAAGCCGATTAATGGGATACGTCCTGCTAAACGCTCTTGTATCACACGGATAGCATCCGCAACATATTGTAACTTATCCAAACAATCTGTCTCTAGCCGGTCTACATCTGCTTGCGTACGCACGGGATTACCGAATCGAGGCCCTACTCCCTGTTCGAACGACAACTCGCCTCCCATCGCCTCTCCCGTCACCAGGATATCGGAAAACAGGATCGCTGCATCGATATCAAGCAGGTCTACAGGCAACATGGTAACATCTGCTGCAATTTCCGGTGTTTTACACATCTCCAAAAAGCTGTATTTATTCTTTATTTCCCAGTATTCGGGCATAAAGCGTCCAGCTTGACGCATCATCCAAACCGGAGGTCTCTCCGTAGACTGCGATAACGCAGCTCTAATCAATAAATCGTTCTGTAAAGTTTTGCTCACTACGTTTGTTTATTTAGTTCTCTTTCTATTTTTTCAACAATCCCTTTTTGGCGTTCCGTAAGCTTAAGCTTACGAACGAGCTCGATATATGCCGGCACACGGTCATAATTTTGCTTTCGCAAACTGATATTTGCCAAATTAATCAACACAAATCCTTTTTCTGTTTCCCGCTTCCAAGGTAAGCGCGATGCTAATTGAAAATGATATTCGGCTTCATCAATACGTTCTTCCTTCAAGGCAATATTGCCCATCATAAATTCGTAGTAATTCCGACGTCCTTTTCTAAGCTTATCTGGATCCTTAATTTCTGCTAACAGACTCTTCGTTTTCTCGTAATCCTGTTTATGAAATGCTTGCGTAGCGAGGAAAACAGTCCCCTCCCGGTAATGACTCCAAATTAAATATCCGATTAACCCTAAAATGTAAATCGATATATTGTAGTGCTTCTCGAATACTGCATAAAGAAGAAATGTCACCGCAATGCCGATGACAATCATTCTCGCTCGTGTGTTCATCTTTCGCTTATGTTGGTGTATCCGTAAACTTATACCCTACTCCTCGGATAGAATGAAAATATACCGGATGTTTTTGGTCGGGTTCAAAATACTTACGGAATGTCAAAATAAAATTATCGATGGTACGCGTAGACGGATAGACATCATAATTCCAAACTGTTTCCAAAATCTGTTCGCGGGAGACAGCCTCATTTTTTCGTTCAATCAATAGCTTTAACAACATCGTCTCCTTCTTCGTTAACGACGTGATCGTGCCATCTGCGTGATGCAGTTCATAAGAATTAAAATAAATCGTCTTATCGCCGATCGTATACGAGTTAAACTCTTTTAAGTCGTCCGATTTAAGACCCCTGCGGATAAGATTACCCACCCGGAGGATGAGTTCCTCTAAATTAAAAGGTTTCACCAGATAATCATCCGCGCCCTTCTTCAAGCCTGTAATACGGTCTTCACTACTATTTTTTGCGGTTAAAAACATAATAGGGACTTCCGTATTTTGTAACCGGATCGTTTCCGCCACCTGGAAACCGTCAATTTCTGGAATCATCACATCCAACACAACCAAGTTGAAGCGTTCTTCCTTGAATATTTTCAACGCTTTCTTTCCGTCAGTCGCTGTCGTTACGCGATAGCCCTCTAATTCCAAATTTAATTTGATGGCTTCCAATAAATGTTCTTCATCTTCCACCAATAATATACGTTGTTTAGCCTGCATAACTTTCAAATGTTACTTCAAAAATACTCCCCGATGGAGTGTTATCTTTTACCTTAATTGAGGCATTGTGTTTTTGCAATACTGTCTTCACTATATACAACCCTAAACCTGTGCCTTTAGTTTTACGCGTCGACTCGTTGCCTATCCGATAAAACTTACTAAATATATTCTTTTTTTCATCGTCCGCAACCCCAGGACCATGATCTGCCACAGAAAATATAATCCGGTTCCCTTCGACTTCCATAAGTTTCACCTCGACCGTCGCACAGGGCGGAGAATATTTAATCGCGTTTTCTATTAAATTGGTAACAACATTGGTGATAGCAAACTTGTCCGCGTGAATAACAACTCCCCCTTCCAAATCAGCCTTTATGATCTGCGAGCTGCACGCATTTTTTTGTAAGCGGTCAACCACATTATCCACCAACTCCGTTAAATTAAAATTTTCTTTTGGGAAATTAAAACTTCGGTTTTCCAATTTGGTCGTCAAGAGCACATTTTCAACCAGATCATCCAGTCGTTCGATATCTTTCAAGGAATTAGAAAGAAAAACTTTCTGTTGCTCCCTATCCAAGTCGCGCTTTAAAATAGTCTGGATATACAACTTGACGGAAGCCATAGGCGACTTCAACTCATGCGTTACAGACAATAGAAAGTTCTGTTGCTGCTGCTGTTGTTTATGCTCTCGGGTGAACAACTTTTTCAGTCGCATAGCTCCCCAGATAAAAATCAAAAAGAAGAAAATTCCTTCTCCAATGATCATTCCTTTGCGTTCCGGCTCATAGCTAACCAACAAATACCCCCACCATAGCAACTGGGTAATCGCATAAAAAACCAGAAAATAGAACAGCACGAGCGCTCGCTTCATAAACGTAAATCAATGTTAAACAAAAATAACCATTTGTTAACCTGAAAGGAAATCTCCGGCGTATTATGACAATAGGTTAAGAATCACCCCGACAGACGGAATTATTCTTGGTTAGTAGTGATACGTACAACACCCCAAAATATAATTATTACAAGGTTTTAACCGTAATGTTCTTGAGCCACACATCGTCTCCATGGTCCTGAAACCCCAAGACGCCCGCTTTGGATTTACCTCCTACGTTATTCAACAATTCAAAAGCCAAAGGCCATTTTTCTTTACTGAATTTACTAGCCTGCAACAAAGCCGTCCAATCCGGTGTCCACAAAGTATATTCGACCACCTTTTCTCCGTTTTGATAGTGCGTCACCTTCCCATCATTGACGATAATCTTAGCCTTATTCCATTCGCCTACTGGTTTACTATTTTGTGGCTTAGCAGGAATCATATCGTACAACGAGCCCGACTTTCGATTCCCATCTACCCCCAGTTTCGCATCAGGGTGGTTTTCATTATCCAACAGCTGATACTCCGGACTTGATATATAAATCGGTTGGTCTTTTATTTCTTTTGCTAAGAAGAACACACCGGAATTTCCCGCATGCGAAATCTTCCATTCAAATTCAAGTTCAAAATTTTTAAAGTCGTACGCAAAAATAAGATCGCCCCCGTCTTCGTTACCAAGCCCTGCTCCGGCGCTAGAAAATTTCAGCAAACCATCTTCGATTCCCCACTTAGCCGGCACACTTTCCTTGTTGTAACCTCTCCAACCGTTCAGCGATGTACCATCAAACAACACAAAGGCCCCCTCTGCATTTTTCGGAAACGTACTGATATCTACTTTAGGAAGGCTACTCACCGTGTACGGTGGAACCTCCGAGCTGGCAACATCTTTTTGCGGCCGACAATTCGTACTGGACAATAAAACCACCGTGCCAATCATATACATAAATACATTTCTCATGTTATAACACCTTTTTTTTGTCCACTAAAGATAGAAAAAATCAGCTAATACTTTAGAAGCCGCCCTCCATACCTTCATCCATACCATTCTCACCCCCGCTAGTCTCCCGTTTTTTCGTCAAATCCTGCATACCGAACCGATACGTAAACGACAGGGTAAACATTCTGCGCATCCAACGGTTTTCCATATTGATAAACTGCGTGCGCAGATTATTTTCCATACGGAACCGCTGACTGTTGAACACATCCCGAACATTAAACATCACACTCCCTTTACCTGCCAGCACATCTTGGCGCACCGCCACGTCCAAACCTGCCATCGCTTTCATTCTACCTTGAATCCATTGTCGCGGCGCACGATAAAAACCACGAGCTTGTAAGGTTGTCGATTTCGTAAATTTCACATTCGTATTGATATTTCCGTTCCAACTAAAGTTCTCTACATCACCGGTGTTGAATTGGGCATACGGCATGGTCTTATCATAAAAGAGATTCACATTCGCCGTTGCATCCCACCAGTTCAAAATATTCACTTTGGATATCAGTTCAAATCCCATAGCGTCCTGTTTTGACACGTTCTCCCAACGGCTATACGTAACATTACTTCTATCACCCACAATATCCGCTATTTCCTCCGGATCTCTTAAAAACGGACTCATCATATCGCTAGACCGGCGGTAGTAAGCAGAACTGATAAAATTCCATTTATCATAAAATTTTGCAAAGCTCAACTCAAACGAGTGAATATCTTCTGGCAATAGATTCGGATTACCTTGCCGATAATTAATTTCATCATTAATATTAATAAACGGGTTTACCTGCCAACCACGTGGTCGTTGCACCCTACGCGTATAAGACAACTGCACCTTGTCTCCCTCATTACCAACCTCATAAGACAGGAATGCACTCGGATAAAGCCGGAAGAAATCCTGGTTACCATCATCCGTTCTTTGATTTGCAGGCACATCAGGATCCAAATTATGGTAAGTAGATCGTAGATACGTTTGCTCCCCGCGCAGGCCCACCTGAACGCCAAGCTTATCCGTTAACTTCCGCTGATAATTCGCATACAGTGCATGTACACTATTTTCCAAATCAAAGTCATTACTCACACTGTAATCCGGCGAGAACTGATTGGTCAACGTATCCAATACCTCCGACCATTGGCCATCCTTACTATTCCGTATGGTCGTGCGATAGCCCGCTTCAAACTTATGATCCTCCGCGAACGGCAAGACATAGTCTACCTGAAAGTTCCAGTTCTTTCCCGCTTCGCTCGTAACATTTTGGCGCTGGAAATCCGCTCTTCCATTCGCATAGGATTGATAGAAATCATTCGTACCATCTTCCGTATCACTTCCATAAGTGACATTGGCCGTAATTTCCTCTCCCTCTCTTTGAAGATCCCGCTTAAAATCAAAAGTCAAGTCCACTCCCAAATCCTCTTCATATTGCTGCGAAACACGGGTCGCACTCGTCCCTAAATTCGGCACGTTGAAATAACGATAATCAATATCAGAACGTCTATCATTATCACGAATACTTACATTCGCGCCCAGGCTAAACGTAGTTTTAGGTGTAGCATACCAATCGGTACCGAATCGAAACGTATGGTTTATTCCCTTTCGGTTATTCTTTGACGTACTTATTGTACGCGCACTATTCTCTTGTATTACGCCATCAATTAGCTCCGTATTATCATTATAGCCATCTCCCGGACGAACTCTATTAGCATAATTATACCCGCCAAAGAAATTAAATTTGCGGTCACGGTAGTTAAGATCTACCCCGGCGCTATAATTATCATAAGATCCGCCCGATACAGTAGCACTTCCGTTTAGACCGGTTCGCACATTCTTCTTCAATACAATATTGATGATACCCGACTGGCCCTCTGCATCATATTTAGCAGAAGGGTTCGTGATAATCTCCACTTTATCGACACTGTTCGCTGGCAAGGACTGCAATAGCGCACCGATATCCGAACCTGCCATGGCCGATTCCCTTCCATCAATCAAAATCTTCACACTACTCGAACCACGCAAAGAAATATTACCATCCGCATCCACACTAAGGGTGGGCACATTCTCCAACAAATCACTGGCAGAACCACCAACACTGACTAAACTCTGCGAAACATCAAACACCTTCTTATCAATACCTAAACGCATCTCCGGCGTACGCCCTTCCACAACAACCTCTTCGATTAACTGCCCATCATCAATCATGGAAACCTGCGTAAGTCGTACAGGCGACGCATTTGCCACACGGACATTTTCGATGAGCACATTTTCCTTTCCTACATAAGTAATCCGAATGATATAGGTGCCGAAATCAACATCAGAAAACACTAACCTTCCGGTCAGGTCGCTCTGTGCGCCATTCACATAACTTTGATCAGATTGTTGAAGAAGAGATGCGCTCGCGCCAATGATCGGATCACTTGTTTCCTCGTCTACAACAACAACTTCTATCGTCCCCTGTTGCGCAAAAAGAAATAGTGGGCAAAAAATAATAAGGAAAATCAGCTTAAAGTTTTTACTGGGTATCATGTGAAAAATGTCCATTTCACAAAAAAACAAAATAATACGGCCATAGTTCAATCGTAACTGCATTATTACGATTATCTTCTTCCACTTTTGACCGCAAAAGTGGAGAAAAACTCGTCGCTTAAAACCTTTGGCATGGGGGTTAGTTCAACAACTGTATGGCTACAGTCGCCAAAGCTTTTCATGAGACCTTTTGTGGTAAGGAAGGGATAGTACATTATGTAGCCGAAACCGAAGGATGATAACGTATAATAAAGTGTGATTAAACCGGTCTTGAACTTTTCATACGACCGTTTGTGTTAAGGAATGGCTAGTACATTACCTAGTCGAAACCGGAGGATTATAATCTATAATGAAGTGGATTAAATCGACCTCGTCTTTTATGGATTAGTGCTTATTTAATATCTATGAGCTCCCTTCGTTCGGTTTTGTTTCCTTTTCTGTTAAGAAAAAAAACAACTATTCAACAGAAACGGTCAGTCCTTCCGATTTCAAGATTTTACGGTATACTTCCATTTCTGTATAAGAGCCCTCTAAAACCGCACACTTTCCTTCGGTATGTACCTTCCAGGCAATTTGCTCGGCTTGGGTTTCCGAATATTGCAAATGCCGCATCAAGCAATTAATAACATGATCAAACGTATTCACCTCATCATTCCAAAGAATCAGACGGTTCGTGGTTTTTACAGCTGATAATATCTCTTCAAGCGTAAATGCTTCTTGCTCTGTTTGTACACCCATGCGGCAAAAATAATCAATATTTTAAAAAACAGGCAGCTTTACAAAGGAATTGGAAGAACGGACGATAAAACACGTCAGATTTACTCGCCATTTTTCTTTTTTTTCTTGAACCCAGAGTCGAAAATAACATCCCAGATAGCCGAGCTCACACCAAATCCCCGATCGGGGTCAGCGTAGTGGTGCAACATATGATGATCCTTTATGCGCTTAAAAAGCCCTGATTTAAAATTAGCATGGTGCATCGCATAATGGCATTCGTCATAAATCAGGTAGCCCAACAAAAAACCAGCGAAAAAAGAAGCTAATATAAATTCAGAAAGGAATAAGCTAAAAATAAAGTAAATGATAGCCGCCAGCGGAATACTCGCTGATAAAGGCATCACTAACCGCAGCCGATCTTTTGGGTAATCGTGATGAACCCCATGAAAAATAAAGTGTATACGTTTCCCCCAACCTGAGGTCGGTTCGTAATGGAATACCCAACGGTGCAATACATATTCAGCCAACGTCCAAAAAGCCAATCCCGCTAAAAACCATAACGCAATATCCCCTGCCGACATTTCTCCGTAAGTATAAGCTTTATAAATAAAATAACCTATGACCGGAATCCAAAATATTAAAGGAACGCTATAATGTATTTTCGTTAGTGATTCTAAAAAATTATTTTTAAACATCCGAACGGAATCAGTTCCGTTAGAAACATATAATTTCTTTGCCATGACACGTGTTTTTGATAAATCTAGCGAAACAAAGTTACCACGTATTGCCGGCTTATCAAAGGCTTACTTTTTGAACTTTTTCAGTTTTTTGTCAAATATCCGTGCAAATACTGAGTAACTCGTTACTGCATCGGTAAAAAACCATGCAATAACGAGCAATACCATAACACTATTTATGCGCCAACAAATACGTTTTGAAAGACGCATAATCGGCCGGCATCTCGGTTGCCAACTTCGGCTTCCCTGCCAAGTCTTCCGCTCCTTCCGGTAATTCAATCTTCGCAAATACTTCTTGCGAAATCGCATCTGGAAATTTGCACGGATGGGCGGTCGACAAGAACACAGAAGCATACGTTCCCGGATGATCTTGTTTATACTGCTTCGATGCCAGATAAGCTATCGCCGTATGCGGACAAGCAATATACTGATAGTTCGTATAAAGCTCTTCCATCGCTTTCACAGTCTGGTCGTCATCGTAGGTGTACGAGGATATCACACCGCGTAGCTCATCCAGATTATTTTGAAACAGGTCTTGAATACGCACCCAATTGCTTGGATCCCCAACATCCATTGCATTAGCCAACGTCTGTACCGATGGCTTCGGATCATAACTACCCGATTGTAAAAAACGTGGAACCGTATCGTTTACATTCGTTCCTGCTACGAAGTGCGTCACCGGCAAGCCCATTTTATAGGCCAGCAAACCCGCACCGATGTTTCCGAAGTTACCGCTAGGCACCGTGAAAACCACTTCAGAAATGCCTTGTGATTTCAACTGCGCATAAGCCCAGAAATAATAGAACGTCTGCGGAATAAGGCGCGCAATATTAATGGAGTTGGCCGAGGTCAGCCGCAGCACTTTATTAACGTCCGCGTCATTAAACGCCGTTTTCACAAGCGCCTGACAATCGTCAAACGTGCCATCTACTTCCAGGGCACGTATATTTTCACCATTGGTTGTCAACTGTTCTTCCTGCACCTTAGATACCTTACCCTTTGGATAAAGTATAGTTACCCGCGTACCGTCTACACCTAAAAATCCAGATGCCACCGCTCCCCCCGTATCTCCAGAGGTCGCTACCAATACATCCAATAGTTGGTCTCCTTGCTTCGAGAAATAGCCCATTACCCGGCTCATAAACCGTGCACCAAAATCCTTAAAAGCATAGGACGGTCCATGGAACAATTCCAAAACTCCTGTTTCGGCATCCAAAAATCGAACAGGCGCATCAAAATTAATCGCATCCGCAATAATAGCCTGCAAATCATCTTTCGGAATATCGTCGCCAATTAAAGCATGCGCAACCTCCAGCGCAATCTCTTGCAAAGAATATTGTTGAATCTGGCGAATAAAAGCAGGGTCTAACACCGGGATAACTTCCGGCATATATAAGCCTTTGTCCGCCGGTAAGGAATTGAAAACAGCTTCTTGAAAAGAAACCCGTAAATCTTTATTATTTGTACTATATAACTTCATTTTTCTATTAAGCTCGTTAAGACATGGATAATGTTAAAATATAAACAGAACGAAAGACTATATAACCCTCGGTCCGTCTACATTGACCGGAGATACATATTTAAAGCTATCAATTTCACAATCCGTTAAATGTTGTTGAATGCGGCTAGCGGCATTCTCAGCCGTCTCTTGACCCCGAGAAATCGCAACGACCGACGGGCCCGAACCTGAAATCCCGAAGCTTAAGGCGCCCGCATCCAGAGCAATTTGCTTCATGGTATAAAATTCTGGAATCAAAATAGCGCGCGTCGGTTCAATCAGCACATCATGCATACTTCTGCTAATTAAATCGTAATCACTTTCATATAAGCCCGCGATCAATCCCGCAATATTCCCCCATTGCGTCACCGCATCTTTCAAGAATACCTTCTCCTTAATAAGCTGTCTCGCATCACGCGTAGGCACATCTACTTTAGGAAAGACAATTCCAGCATATAGCTCTTCCGGAACCGGCAAACTGATAACATCCAACGGATGTTGCCCACGAATTAACGTAATGCCCCCCATCAATGCCGGCGCCACATTATCCGCATGCCCATGTCCACAGGCTAAACGCTCACCTTCCACACAGTAAGGCAGGAGCTCTTCCTTCGTCAAAGGGTTTCCAAGCAAGCTATTAATAGCAAATAAACCCGCAACCGTACTCGCCGAACTAGAACCCAAACCACTCCCGATAGGCATATGTTTAATCAGCTCAATTTCGACACCTATTTCTTTAGAAACACCAAGATGCGCTAAGAGCATTTGAACACAAGCACTCACCGTATTTTTATCCGCATCCAAAGGCAATTTCCCATCGTCCCCTACAATCGAACGGATACGCACTCCCGGCGCCGCTACCCGATGCATCACAACCTCATCTCCTGGATAGTCTACTGCGAAACCCAATATGTCAAATCCACATATCATATTCGCTACAGTAGCCGGAGCAAACACCCGTACCGTGTCCTTGATGTTGCTAAAATCTAGCTTTTTAACTGTTTTATTTTGATTCATTACGATAACTTATCACTCTTATCTCATTTATGCTCCCACATTCACCAAGTCTGCAAAAACACCAGCCGCAGTCACTTCCGCACCTGCCCCCGGCCCTTTAACAACCAACGGCCGCTCTTTATAACGCTCCGTCGTAAACGAAATGATGTTGTCACTGCCCGATAAAGCGTAAAACGGATGGTTTTCGTCCACCATCTCCAAGGCAATAGCGACCTTACCATCTTCAAGCTTACCAATATAGCGGATTACTTTCTTTTGGCTCTCTGCCTCTTCTTTCAAAGCATTAAAATAATGATCCGCTTTCAACAGCTCCGCATAGAAATCATCCACCGATGCCGCTTCCAAACAAGCTTGCGGAAGGATAGCCCCTAAATCAACGTCAGACGGTTCTATCACATGACCTGCATCCCTTGCTAAAATTAGCATTTTCCGCATGAAATCAACACCACCTAAATCGTCCCGCGGATCTGGCTCCGTATACCCCAGTTCCTGTGCCTTTTTAACCACATCGTAGAAGGACGCCTCACCCGTAAAATTATTAAATATATACGATATCGTTCCAGACAGAATCGCTTCAATACGAACAATACGATCCCCGCTCAACATCAGATCTTTCAACACCCGGACAATCGGCAGCCCTGCCCCTACATTCGTTTCATAAAAGAAATCAACCCCATATTTCCGTGCCGTTTCGTGGAGCGCCGTATATTGCTCATACGATCCCGAGTTCGCAATCTTGTTACACGTAACCACCGAAATATTCGATTTAAAGGCCTCCAAGTAATACGTCGACGGAAGCGGACTAGCCGTATTATCCACGAATACACAATTTGGCAAATTCATCTCCTTCATACGTTCCACAAAGCCCGACAAATCGGCGACCTCTCCTTGCTCTTCCAACGTTGTGCGCCAGTTTGCCAAATCGACTCCTTCCGCGTCGAAAAGCATTTTTCTAGAATTGGATATCCCCGCAATTTTAATTTCCAGATCATTATTTTCCACCAAGAAATCATATTGCTCCTGAATCTGCTTCAGCAAAGTAGCACCGATATTACCCGTACCTAAACTAAACACATATACCGTTTTCTTTAACTCCGCAAAAAATGCATCATGCACGGTATTCAAGGCCTTGGCCATATTCTCCCGCTCGATGATAACCGATATATTTAGCTCCGAAGAACCCTGTGCGATAGCCCGCACATTGATACCATTCCTTCCTAATGCATGGAATAAACGACCCGACATACCCGGCGTACGCTTCATGTTCTCTCCCACGATAGCCAACACAGACAAACCATTCTCTACCGTAGGCAACACCAACTTGTTCGCCTCGAGCTCCAGCTCGAACTCCGCCTTAATAAGCTGTACCGCTTTTGTCGCATCACTTGGATGAACCGCAAAAGTGATACTGTGCTCCGATGACGATTGCGTGATTAACACCACATTGATCTGCTCTCTCGCTAGCAAAGTAAAAAGCCGCCCGCTAAATCCAGATTTACCGATCATGCCACTGCCCGAAACATTGATCACAGAAATATCTGCAATCGATGAAATCCCCTTAATTGGATAAGCAGACTTTCCACTTTCAAACTGAATAACCGTACCCGGGAACTCCGGCTCAAACGTATTCCGGATTACAATCGGAATTTTTTTCAAAAATGCCGGAATCATCGTTGGTGGGTAAATAACTTTCGCCCCAAAATAAGAAAGCTCCATAGCCTCATTATACGACAACGTAGGCTGCGAAAACGCTTTCTTTACAATCCGCGGATCCGCAGTAAGCATACCGTTCACGTCTGTCCAAATTTCGATGGCAGAAGCCT
The DNA here is from genome assembly GCF_020687765.1 of Sphingobacterium sp. FBM7-1. Taxonomy (GTDB): domain Bacteria; phylum Bacteroidota; class Bacteroidia; order Sphingobacteriales; family Sphingobacteriaceae; genus Sphingobacterium. The sequence continues at coordinate 237,547 of NZ_JAJEWJ010000003.1, forward strand.
GCAAAACGGATCCTAAAATAGCCGCAGTATAATCCGACCCACCTCTTCCCAATGTCGTGATGCGGCCTTGCTCATTAGCGCCAATAAAACCAGTAACAAACAACAGTTTATCAGCATGCGTTTGTCCTAGCGACAGGATAAGTTGATTCGTTAGCTCCTCATTAATATGTGCATGCCCAAAATTGGAATCCGTCTTTATATAATGCGAAGCATCAATATACAGCGCTTGCTCTACATCTTGCTCCATAATTTTGGACACCATATAGTTCGACAGTCGCTCCCCGAAAGAAACCACTAGATCTTTACTTTGTAAACTAAGTTCACGGAGGGCATTGATGCCTTGCAGAATATCTTCCAATTCATTGAGCATCAATTTGAGCTTAGTGAAAACCGGATTTTGATATTTTACCGCGATCAACTTTTTCACCACTTCGAAATGGCGTTCTTCCACGATTTTCAAATCCTCGTCGAAAGAAATACGCTCCGCCGCATTTTCTGCCATTTTTGTTAGCAAGTTTGTTACACCAGCCATCGCCGATAACACGACCAAAGGTTTTTCTCCCTTATCGTAGGCATGCTTGACAATATTTAATACTGCCTTTACACTATCGACATTGCCAACTGAAGTTCCTCCAAACTTTAATACTTTCATTTCCGTTTATTTATCTATAATTTAAAACAATGTATATACGAACTAAAAAAGCCTTCCCATGTGGAGGAAGGCTCTCTATATTATGTACACTTTTTTATACAATAGAATTACTTCCTCCGATGAATTGGGCCGGTGGTAATAATAATCGTTGTAGTAATTAAATGTAAACTTTCCATATATTTGAAAAACGATCTAAATATAGGGCTTTTATTTTGAAACAATCAAATATTTTTTTCTTTTTCTTGAATTTTTCACAACGATACGCTCTTTACCCCCTCCAATAAGACCTTCAAACGATTCGCAACGAGCTATTGAAATACAATAAAACATATGTTAAATTTCGTTAAAAAGCCGTTAATTAAATGCTAATTTCCTTGGAAGCCCAGACATTATGTATTAGATTTGCTTCAGTTCTGTAGAAAAAATAAGACAGAACGAAAAACGTATCAAAAATCAAGTGAAATAGGCAGCATAATGAATACAAAAAAACTGATAGCAGGCATGCTTTTCGTAGCCTTATGTGCGGTATCACAAGCGCAAACTTCCAAGTCCACTTCTTCCGATCCGGATAACCTAGCCAAAGAATATTTCTCCCAAATCATGGGCGTTGCATCCAATGCGATGGCTAACACGAAACTTTATCAATTCGTATACGAGTGGTTAGGTACCCCTTATCGTTTAGGAGGTGATTCCAAGAAAGGTATCGATTGCTCCAAATTCTCACTTGCTGTATATGAAAATGTATTCAATACGACCATAGGCTACAACAGCCGCAATCAATATGCTAACGTCAAGCCTATCCGCAAGAATGACCTGCAACCGGGCGACCTTGTATTCTTTAAAATTCGTAGCAGACAGATTACCCATGTTGGCATCTATCTAGGCGATGACAAATTTGCACATGCAGCCTCCAGTAGAGGCGTTATGATCAGCAATCTTAACGAAGCCTATTGGAAACGCTATTACTATAACGGCGGCAGACCATCAGAGATAAATGAAACCATCTTAGCGGATGCCGGCGCCGATGACGAAGAAAACAACTTACATTAAATTTCTCGTAAGATAACATTAGAAAAGGTTCGGGTATATCAATATCCGAACCTTTTTTGTATTTTTATGGGCATAATCAAGGAGCACAATATGTCTAATAAACGAACCCTTATTCTAGATAAAAAAGATATCCATCAAAAGTCTATACGCATCGCCTATCAGATTCTCGAAGATAATTTTGAAGAAAAATCATTGGTATTAGTAGGCGTTGCAGATCGCGGTTACGTTTTCGCAAAACGACTTCAACAGTTTTTACAAGAGCTCGCCCCAGAGAAGCAGTTCGAACTGATTAAAGTAACCATCTCAAAAGCAAAAAGAAACTTAGAGGCAACAACCGACGTTCCCGTTGAAACCGCCAAAGACAAAGTGATCATATTAATTGATGACGTACTCAACAGTGGCCGTACCCTAGCATACGGATTAGGACTATTTTTGAATGTGCCCCTTAAGAAAATGCGGACAGCTGTACTCATCGACCGGTCTCATCACCAATTCCCTTTGTTCAGCGATTATTACGGACTTAAACTCTCGACAATCCTAAAAGAACACGTAGAGGTCGAACTAGAAGAATTTGACCAAAAAGAAGACGCAGCCTGGCTGTCGTAAAAATTTACGACGTTTTTATCCGTAGCCGTTGCCCTATTTTAAGTCGGGTAGTGCGTAAATTATTGTCCGCTTTTATCTGTGAGACCGTAGCCCCTTTAAATCGAGCGGCAATATGGGATAAAGTATCTCCCTTTCGGACGGTATACGTTGTATATTTCACCGCCCGTTTACCCGCTTTCACGGGCGCCGAAGCCAACCGATCCCCTTTACCCGAGGACGCTTTAGTTACAGAAGACCCTTCGTCCAGCACAGCCAACATTTCCTTCGAACGAACCAATTGACCATTCAACGCCAGATAAAGCAAACTATCATTTAAGGATGCAGTCTCCGGTACGACGAGGCGCTTTGGACTTTCCACACTCGCATTTATTACCGAGCGCTTATAGGCAGGATTAAACTTTTCGATTGTTTCTAGTGGTAGATCAACCGCCAGCGCAATTTGTCTTAAATCAACCGGTTTCTCTATCATTATAGGCTTGGGTTCCCACGAAAAATCCGTTGGTGCAGCCGATATCCCGTACGCTTCAGCATGCTGCAAAGTATAGGCCATGGCGATGAATTTCGGCACATAATCTTGCGTCTCGCGCGGTAAAAAAGCAGCCAGTTGCCAGAAATCCGGATTTTGCAAACCAGAGCGTTGAATAGCGCGTCGAACCCCACCTCTACCACAATTATAAGAGGCTAAAGCCAACAACCAATCATTAAACTCATCATACGCCTCTTGAAGATAACGACTCGCGGCATGGCATGCCGCATAAGGATCTTTGCGTTCATCCACGTAACCATCCATCGTTAAATCATACATTTTTGCGGTAGGATACATAAATTGCCACAGCCCCACGGCACCCGCGCGGGATACCACATGCGGATTCAACGAAGATTCAATAACCGACAAATATTTTAACTCTACCGGTAATTGGTTATCCGACAATATCTTTTCGTATATCGGAAAATAATACTGCGCCAATCCCTGTAGCTTACTCATATAAGGATTGTAATTACGCGAGCTATATTTATCAATATAAGCTTTAATTTTTTCGTTTAGCGCCAACGGAACAGTCTGCTGTATTCTGCGCATACGACTGAAGACTAAGGAATCTTCCGCCGTATATAACGGGTCGCAATAAGACAACGTTTTAAGCGAATCCAAACCAGAAATAATAACCTGACGTTGGCTAGATGCCGCCTCAATTAAATGCAAGGGAACGGGGTCCATTTCCACAGGATCCATGTCCTGTGCAGACACAAAGGGTTGTAGCTCTAATACAAAAAAAGGTATTAACCACAAACGGTTTTTAATCATACGGTATTTCGGTGTTTTTATTTTAACGTAAACTTTCCCCAAGTAGTATATTCACGTTAAAAAACTAAAAGAGTTTCGTAGAGGATTGCTCCGCGAAACTCTTACTTATTCCTTCACCCTCTAATTTAGTTCTGTGGGTTATTCGTATTATTTGTGTTATTGTTGTTACCAGGGTTCTCGTTGGTATCTTCCCGTTGGCCATCCTTAAACTCCTTAACACCACGGCCCAAGCCACGCATTAACTCAGGGATTTTTTTACCCCCAAAAAGTAACAAGACCAAAACTACTATGATAATAATCTCTTGCGTCCCAATAAATAATAATCCCGATGTATACATAGTTTTAAATTCTTAGCGTTGCTTTCATTATCAACGCATTACAAACATAGATAAAATGTTTGTATTCACGAATACATTTTTAAAAAATCCTGCCGCATAGTCCTATTTTCCGTTGGCTATTTTGCTAGCCACGAGACCGGATTCATCGCCGTTTGTCCCTGGAATACCCCAAAGTTCACAATCGAATATCCAGCATCCGGATCTTCCCCAGCTGTCCCGATTTGTTGCCCTCTTCCTACTTTCTGCCCCCTTCTCACCGAAACTGCCTTCAGGTTAGAATAAGAGGTAAAATATTCCCCGTGCTTAATCACCACAAAACTTCCGATGACCTGCACCACATCCCCCTCGAAGACCGCCTTCACCGGCGCATTGTCCGATGTACGAATCGCCACATCCGAGTTATCGATACGGACATTTCGTTCCACCGTTTCAAAACCAAAGTTCCGCACCACATTTCCTTGCGATACCGGCCACGGCAAACGGCCTCTATTCGATTTAAAATCAGCCGATAGCTTCGCGGCCTCCGGTGTAGACCGAAGCACCTCACTGTCTGATTTCCGAGGCGTAGATTTCTCCACTTCCTCCACCGTCTTACCCGTCCGTTTAGCCTCAGCTTCCGCCGCCTTTCTGCGCGCCTCTTCTGCAAGTCTACGCTGCGCCTCAATTTCCCGTCGAATCGCAGCCTGGATCATGGCATCAATCCGTTTCTTCTCCTGTTGTTTCTTACTCAGCTGTCCTCTATAATTCGTTTCTTCCTTTTTCAGCTGACTCAGCTCCTTCGCATGCGCCGAACGATCTTTAGCAATGATCGCTTTTTCAGCCTCCTGTTCTTTCAACAGCTTATGCTGCATCTCGCGATCCCTCTCCAGCTGTGCAATTTTCAGTTCAATCTCCTTCTTGGTCTCCTCAATTTCCGCAGCCTTTATTTTACGCGCATCATTAAACTGCTGCAAATACTTCACCCGTTTAAAAGCTTGATTGAAATCCTTCGACGCAAAAATAAACATCAGTTTATTGTACCCGTTCTTATTGCGAAAAGCAAAAAGAATCATCTTCTCATAATCCTTCCGCATCTTCTCCAGTTCGGCCTTTAAACTATTAACCGCTTTCGTATTCTTTTGAATATTATTATTAATAAGACGCAGCTCCGAACTGATCGTTTTTATTTTATCTTCCCGTAAACTTAATTGTCGGCTTAGTGCGTTTACCTCCTTTTGAGAAAGCAGTTTTTCCTGCGTCTTGGCACGCACAATTTTCATCAATTCCGCGATCTCCGCATCTATCCTTTCCCGCTGCTTCTTTAATTCCGCACTACTTTGCGCAAAAACACCGCCTACCCCAATACTGCAAACCAACAAGAAACTAAATAGTATTTTTTTTAAATCCATGAACCGTTTTCTCTTTTTATCGGCAAAAATAGCCTACAAAAATAAAGATTATTTTATGCTTTTAGGATGAACACCCCTAATTTATTACTTTGTATCTACTCGGAACAGAAAATGGCATTTCGACCGGCTCGTTAAAAGAAACCCGATTGTATCCCAAACGCGCTTTCAGCGAAACATCTTCTCCTAGGATAGTTAACGCAATATCTTGCGGAAAATTATACCCATTTGTTTTCACATAGTCTCCATAAAACGCCTCCATATTATCGCTGCCCCCTACTTCCTGTAAACTAAATTGAAAAGGCCTATTATCTTTATTAATACGATATTGATACGCCAGTTCCTCCTTAATCCCAACAACAATAAACTCATCGGTTGAACTCGCTACCTGAACATTATCCGTCCGCAACAAATTCGACGAAACATTCGCTAACAGCAGATCTTGCAGCGTATTAAATGTAATTCCACGATTCGTATAATTGTAAATATAAGCAAAGGGTTTGGAGATGTATTCCCCCTGCAATTTATTTAGTATCTTAACACTATCCGGCGTGATCAAAATACGGGCTGCCTCTACACCCAATATCGCCGTAACCGATAGCCAAATAGCGCGGTCCCTTTCGATACGCACATGCAACGTCACATCGTGCACACTCTTACCCATCTCGACTCTTGTTTTTGCCCGTCCCGAAAACGTATAAAAATCCAAATTATTCATCTCAAAAGTCTTGATACTCTCGGCGTTGGCCGCACTAATCTCCGTCGGTATATCCGAAGAAGGCATCGTCATCTTTTTCTTCGTTTTACACGAAGAAAAAAGCAACACACCTACCATAACCCACCAAATTGCTCTACTCCACATAACTTTTCGTTGCTATTTTTGACTTTAACGTTTCCACATTCACATCGCTCCCGTCACTCATGGCCAGTGCCTTTTCCCATTGCTTCACCGCCTCTTTATTATTGCCGGACTTAAACAAAATATCCCCATAATGTTCGTACAGCACCGCCGATGGCGTAGACCCTCGCACAGCCTTTTCTATCCAAGTTAACGCATCTTTATAATTCTCCTGCTTAAAAAGCACCCAAGCATACGTATCTTGAAAAGTGGCGGAACCAGGTTCCAATTCATTAGACTGCCGCGAAAGCTTCTCCGCCAATTCCAAATTCTCATTTCGCTCGGCCAGATAATACGCGTAGTTATTCATCGCCGTTACATTCGTACTATCCAATTTGATTGCCTCCTCATAAGCCACATCAGAAACTGCCGCAAGCTCCAATTTATGGTACAAATCCCCCAGACCCGCATAGATAAGCGATTGTAAATACGTATTTTCTTCCCCGCTATTATCCAATGCAGTTTCCATCAACTTTCGCGCATTCTCCGTATCGTCTTTCACCATATAAGCCAAACCCGTAAAATACAACAACAAGGGATTATTCGGATTTGCTTCTAACGCTTCCAAACCATGATTCACCGCATGATCCACCTCATTAAGCGCCATTTCCACATTCATGAGCATACGCCACGCATCCACATGCCCCCGGTTGATACCTACAGCGGTAAGAAACAACGATCTCGCTTCTTGCAAATTTCCTCTACGCCACAATACATCCCCTTTTGCCACATGACTATCCGCAATTCGCGGATGTTTCAACACCAGTATATTCGCTAACTCTTGAACCTGTTCCAGATCAAAACCCGAATTCCCCCGCAACAAGGTGAACATCACCCGGTGTTTATCCATGTAGTTCACATCCGTTGACTCAAAAGCATGTCGTAAAGCCCCAAACGCCTGTTTACCCTTTTTCCCCGCGGTATATGCATCCGCAAGATCCAAGTACAACAACGGGTCCTTCGTATTCTTTAATCCCTTCTCCAGTATTTGTATCGCCTGCTTCGCCGCATTTCGCTCCATGTAGATGAAACCTAACGTACTATACACCTGTCGAAGCCCAGCATTATTCCGCACATGCGGTAACAATAAATCCTCCGCCTCTTTCCTCCTATCCAAATCCACGAGCATCTCCGCCTTCATCACATCCAAGGTATCCGAAGCGCCAAAGCGAGCCACCGCGGCCTCATATATTTTTAAAGCCTCGTCCGACTGCTTCGAAGCATGCAGCAACAACATCTTTTCACGATATAGCGCCGCATTTTCGGGATAAAGAGCCATGGTCCGATCAATAACCGAAATCGCACCAGCCACATCCCCTTTACTCTTTTGCAGTTCCACCAGATAATTGAGATACAACATATTCGCCGTATCAATACCCAAAGCTTTCTCCGTCAACGAAATCGCTTCGTCGTAATTCCGAGCCTGTCCGTACAAAAGTGCCTTCGCATACAAAACCTCAGCAGCATCCGGATACTGCGCAATAATATCGTCTAGCTTCGCTATCGCCCCGGTAAAATCCCCCGTACGCAATTTCCCCTCTACCTCCACCAACATCTGCTTATACGGTTTATCCCCTTCCTGCTCCTGCGCACGAGCACGCTCTATGCAGAAAAGACCCAAAACCATAAACAAACCTATAAACGCTATTTTTTTAATTACCTTCATTATACTATCTTAAATATCCACGGAACCAAACCCCGCCTTATAAAGATGACAAAAAAAAGTAAAAGTTTAGTCTTTGTATCTTAAAATAGGTTAAATTTTGACGGATAGCATAAAATAAAGCCTGCCCGATCATCTCGGGCAGGCTTTTATTTCCTCTTATCGGGGTAAAACTATGCGCCTAACTGCACACGTTTGAACGCTGCAACCGTTAATCCTTTGGAAACAGAGTCCAAGAATTGTGCGATATTCTTCGAAGAGTCTTTCACGAACTCTTGATTTAACAAGGTCGTATCTTTGAAGAATTTATTCAATTTACCTTGCGCAATTTTCTCTGCCATTTCAGCCGGCTTACCCTCCGCAATGATTTGCTCTTTCGCAATCGCAATTTCACGGTCGATTACCTCTTGGTCTACACCGTCTTTATCAATAGCAATTGGGTTCATCGCCGCAATTTGCATCGCTACGTCTTTACCTGCCTCATCCGCAGTAGCCGCATCAGCAGAAAGCCCAACCAATACACCTAAACGGTAATTTCCGTGGATATAAGCAACCACTTTCTCCGCAGAAATAGTTTCGTATTTAGAAACATCGATTTTCTCACCGATAACACCTGTCTGCTCAATTAAAGCATCAGCAATTTTCTTACCGTCAAGCTCTAAAGCTTTCAAGTCTTCCACCGTAGCCGGGTTATTTTGCAAAGCGACATCAGCAATCTTTTCTGCGAAAGCTACGAAATCTGCGTTCTTTGCAACGAAGTCTGTCTCACAGTTTACTTCCACAACGATTCCGGATTTACCGTCCGCAGTAGCTTTAGCAATAACGACACCTTCGTTAGAATCACGATCCTGACGGCTAGCAGCAACTTTAGCGCCTTTTTTACGCAAATAGTCAATAGCTGCTTCGAAATCACCGTTTGATTCCACTAACGCTTTTTTACAATCCATCATACCAGCGCCAGTTTGTTGACGCAATTTGTTTACATCTGATGCAGAAATTTTTACTGACATGTTTTTATTTCTTTAATGATTTTACAATTTGACAGCCCCAAGTATACGATGTATATGCAATAGAGGCATTAAACTTTTGTTAAATAATAAAAAAACCGGACAAACTTATGTAGACTCCGCGAAGCAAAGCTTCATAAAGGCTAACACTTGTTTATCCGGCTTTCACACGGAGAAAAATATTATTCTCCGTCTTTTGCTTTACGAGGACGTTTTCCAGCGTTAGCTTCTTCAGCCTCACCGTTATCTATCGCCGCTTTAGCAGCAACAGCTTCTTTTTCAGCCTCTTCCTCTTTATCACGTTTGCGTTCGTCCAAACCTTCTTGAATAGCTTTTCCTATAAGGCTTGCGATTAAGCTAATCGATTTCGTAGCGTCATCATTTGCCGGGATAGGGAAATCAATATTCGAAGGATCAGAGTTGGTATCTACCATTGCAAAAGTAGGGATGTTCAACTTAATTGCTTCTGAAACCGCGATATGTTCTTTTTTCACGTCGATGATAAACAAAGCAGCAGGCAAACGGTTTAAGTCAGCGATACCTCCTAAAAGGCTTTCTAATTTTATACGCTCGCGCTGAATCATCAACTTCTCTTTTTTAGACAATACCGCTAATGTACCATCTTTCTGCATTTTGTCGATGTTAGACATTTTCTTGATAGACTTACGCACTGTTGCGAAGTTTGTAAGCATACCGCCTAACCATCTTTCTGTAACAAAAGGCATATTTACCGCTTTCGCTTGCTCAGAGATGATTTCTTTTGCTTGTTTTTTCGTAGCTACGAATAATACTTTACGACCTGATTTTACGATTTGTTTGATAGCTGAAGCAGCTTCTTCTAATTTCGTCAGGGTTTTGTTCAAGTCGATAATATGGATACCGTTGCGTTCCATGAAAATGTACTTTGCCATTTTCGGATCCCACTTACGAGTAAGGTGACCAAAGTGAACACCTGCATCCAATAGTTCTTGATATGTTGTTCTTGCCATTTTTTGATCCTCCTTATATTAACGTTTACTGAATTGGAATCTTCTACGTGCTTTACGACGTCCTGGTTTCTTACGCTCAACCATACGGTCATCACGTGTCATCAAGCCTTTAGCACGTAAAGCTGGTTTTACTTCTGGGTCAAGTTCTACCAACGCTTTAGCAATACCTAAACGTACTGCTTCAGCTTGGCCCTTAACACCACCACCGTTTACGTTAACTTTCACATCAAAATTTCCAGCAGCACCTGCAACCTCTAAAGATTGCGTAACGATGTACTGCAATGGCAATGTTGGAAAATAATCTTTAAAATCTTTACCATTTACGGTAATATTTCCGCTACCAGCAGATAAGTAAATGCGGGCAACAGCTGTTTTTCTTCTTCCTGAAGTATTCGTTGTTGACATATGTGCTCTCCTTAAAATTTAACTGGTGTTGGCTTTTGCGCCTCATGTTTGTGCTCTGTCCCAGCATAAACATACAGATTTTTAAATAATTGACGACCTAAACGGTTTTTAGGTAACATCCCGCGAACTGCTTTCTCAACAAGACGCTCAGGGTGCTTCGCCAACAACTCTTTTGGAGAGGTAAAACGTTGACCACCTGGGTAGCCGGTGTAGTGCGTATACACTTTCTGGCTTAATTTGTTCCCAGTCAACTTAACTTTGTCTGCATTGATAACGATCACGTTATCTCCACAGTCTACGTGTGGGGTGAACTCCGGCTTATGCTTACCACGGATTACTTTCGCAATCTGGCTTGCTAAGCGCCCCAAAATCTCTCCTTCAGCGTCAACAACAATCCACTCCTTGTTAACGGTGTTTTTGTTGGCAGAGACAGTTTTGTAACTTAACGTATTCACTTGCTTTTGCTTAAATAAAATAATTAATAAATGTTCTATCCTTCTGTAATCGCTACAATAAGGTCTGCAAAGGTACAACAACGAAATTAAAAATACAAGACATTTAATACAAAACCTGTAGATCAAGCCTCCTCACACAAGAATAAAATAAAAAGCCAAAAAAATAAGGCGAATTACGTATTTTGTCACCGTATAGCGTTGGATCATGAAATACAAACAAATCAACAACAATTCCATTAATCAGATTATGCTGATCATTATCATCGTATTGATATCGATCCTTGTTTTCAGCAATCTCTCCTATTATCTACCCGGTTTTCTGGGAGCTATCACCCTGTATATCCTATTCCGTCGGTTCTATTTTTACCTCACGGAAATTCGGCACTGGAGAAAATCCCTGGCCAGCATCTTTTTTATCGTATTATCGATCGTCTTTATCGTATTGCCCCTCTGGGCCTTAATCGATTACCTGATCGCCCAGCTCAATAGTTTTCTAGGCAATCGCGACGAAATCATCGAAAAATTCAACATGCTGAAAGCCTACATGGCCGACAAGCCTTTATTACGCGATATCGATATGTCCGATGCCGCCCTCCTCGCCTTCCTACAAAACCTGACCCGCTACGTGCCCAGCATACTCAATTCCGTCGTCGAAGTCGTTATCAATATCGTTGTCACGCTGTTCGTGCTATACTTCATGCAGGTGCATGCCAAAAAGATGGAAATCACCATTTATCGTGCACTACCATTCAGCCGCATGAGCAAACAAGAAATATGGGATGAAGTACACATGATGGTCCGCTCGAATGCACTAGGCATTCCCATTTTGGGATTCTTCCAAGGTATCGTAGCGATGATCGGCTATTGGATTTTTGGCGTCGAAAGCTATATTTTGCTCGGGTTGCTCACCGGCATAGCCTCTATCATCCCCATCTTGGGCACCATGACCATCTACGTTCCCATCTGCCTAATCGCCTTCGCGACAGGCTCCCTCGGGAACGCCATCGGCTTAACCCTCTATTGTTTCTTTCTAGTCGGCGGTATAGACAATATCCTGCGCTTCACCATCCTAAAGACCATCGGAAATGTACCCCCGATGATTACGGTTTTTGGAGTTTTATTAGGTTTAAATCTGTTCGGGATGCTTGGCCTTATCTTCGGCCCATTGATCCTATCCTCTATCGGCGTATTGGTAAAAGTCTACAGTAATGAGTACGGAAAAGGTATCGTCAGGCATTACAAACGTAAGCGCATCGTACCACAGCAAGATCTCTCTCCACCTGAAAACGAAAAGAGCTAGAAGCCCTTACGCGTAGCTTTTCAACACCTCGGCAACGACGAAATTGCTTCCGCCTACAAAAATTAAATCCCCCGTCCGGTAGTTGGCCTTGGCAGCCGCCAGAGCATCCCGCACCGTAGAGAAGGCCGTTCCCTGCAAACCGTAAGACGTTGCTTGCAGCAGTAGTTCTTCGGCCGGCATCGCTCGCGGCATATCCGGACGGCAAAAATAATACACCGCATCTTTAGGAAGCTGCGGCAACATATGGCTCACGTCTTTGTCGCGCATCGCACCGATGATGATATGCAAATCTTGGTAGGCAGTCGACCGGATATTATCCATAACCTCCCGAATACCATCTTCGTTATGCCCCGTATCACAGATGATCCACGGCTCACGGGACAGCGTTTGCCATCTACCCTGCAAACCCGTATTGTGCGCCACCAGCGCCAAACCATCCCGCAACTGTTGATCGGTAATATCCCAACCACGTTTCCGCAATTCATCCGTCGCCGTCAACACGCCCAGAACATTCTTTTGCTGGTATCCCCCAGCAAGCCCCACGTAAAGCTCTATTTCCTGCCCGTCCACTTGCCGGCATACACCCAACACCAAACCTTCGCCCTGTCGCTCACACGTGCTCACCGCCAATTCTGTCGAAGCAAAACGCAACGGCGCACCCATTTCCAAAGCCTTACGCTCAAAAATATGCGCGATCGTTTCATCCCGTTCCGATAGCACAACAGGCACATTTTTCTTAATAATACCCGCCTTTTCGCCCGCAATCTCTGCCAGCGTATTTCCCAACAAATCGGTATGATCCATCCCAATATTGGTAATCACACATAACTCCGGTTGGATAACATTTGTACTGTCGAGCCGGCCGCCCAAGCCCACTTCAATAATCGCCACATCGACCTGCTCCCGCGCAAAGTAATCAAACGCCAAAGCCACCGTCACCTCAAAAAACGAAGGCTGTATGCTTTCTATTAGTTCCCGATGCCCATTAACAAAATCAATCACATTTTCTTGCGGAATCATTTCACCGTTAATACGGATCCGTTCTCGAAAATCAACGAGGTGAGGCGAGGTATATAACCCCGTTTTATAACCGGCAGCAGCCAGTATAGAAGCCAGCATATGGGAGGTCGAGCCTTTCCCGTTAGTACCGGCAATATGAATAGATTTAAATTTGGTTTGCGGATTATCCAGTTCCTGGCATAAGCGCAGCGTATTATCCGTATCTTTCTTGATAGCACTTGCACCATCACGGGTAAACATGGGCAATCGAGCAAACAAATACTCGATTACCGCATCATACGTTTTTATCATGGGTAACTTACCTTGCTCTGAAGTTAAACACCAGCGTTCCCTGCTGAGATTCCGGCGCATTCGGTAATTGGTTCAAGCGCGCAGCCATTACCGCCCGTTCGATCTTTTCCCATAAACCCGGTTCCGATAAAGTCGTTCCCGACCGACCCGCGCGCGCAGACGTAATCCGGCCCTCTTTATTGACGGTAAATAACACCACCACACGCCCCGGGCGCTGCCCCCTATCATCAAACTTAGGCGGTACCGCCCAATTTCTATTTTCGATAGACAGCATCATGTTGCCATCCCCCGAACCACCTTCACCATAATTACTGGCCAACGGATCTCCCAAATTACTCCCTTGATTTCCGGCCGTTGTGCCCGTACCATCACCTTTGCCGGTCGCATTATTTTGCTTACCCTTATATAAAGCATTGGGGTTAACTGCTGGTTTCGATTCTTTTTTCTCCGGCGTCGCTACATCCGCGTTCGCCACCACCTTTTTCTCTTGCTTGGGCACCGCAGGCGCATCGTCCAAATCCTGTGTCGCCACCACCTTATCCGTCACCTGTTGCGATGGCGTCGGAACAGGAGTCGTATTGGGATCGACTCGATCCGGCTGCACATTGTTAGCTTCTTCGCTCATTGAGGGCTCATCTACACTCATATAATCCTCCCCCATACCCTCTTCGGCCGTACCATAATTAACAATGATCCCCCCCATACCATACCGCGGTATATCTCCTCCGAAAACAATGAAAAAACCGATCAACACCAATAAACCCATCACCGCAGTCGATAACCCGATTGCTTTGGGCATATTGTTTTCCTCTTGTGAATGGTAGTACATATGTATCTAATTTACCTTTTGACCCCTTATAGCAGCGATCGTTTAATCTTAATCTCTCTTCGGTTCCGTTGCCAGAACCATCCGTACGCCGTTTCTATTGGCTACATCCATCACCGCGATGACATTCTGGATAGGCACTGTACTGTCTGCGTATAGCATAATCGTCAGTTCCTCGCCATTCGCAATACTCGATTGAATGATAGGCTCCAGTTGCTCCAAACTCACCGGCTGTTTATCTACGTGATACAACAGGTCTGCCGTAATCGAAACCGTCATCGTTTTTTTCGCGACAGACTGTTCCCCAGCGCTAGATTTCGGCAACAACAGCTTCACCACCTGCGGATTCGCTACCGCAGAAGCCAACAAGAAGAACAACATCAAAAAGAACATGATATCGTTCAGCGCTGCTGTGTGTACCTCTGCTGTAGGTTTATGTCGTCTATTCCTTAAATTCATTCCTCAAAAATTATGCACCCGGTTCGTCCAATAAATCGATAAATTCTACCGCATCTGTTTCCATACGGAGGATCAGTCTCTCTACCATCATATTCAATACATGGTAACCGATATACGCCAAAATACCGACCGTCAAACCACTCGCCGACGCGATCATCTTCACATACAGACCTCCAGAAACTGTACCGATATCAATACCACCGGCCAATTCCACTTCGCGAAAAATCTGGATGACCCCGAAAATCGTACCCACGAATCCCATCATCGGTGCAATACCCGCCACAATACCTAAGATATTAATATTCTTTTCCAGCTTAGAAACCTCCAGCTTGCCTGCATTTTCGATAGCCCCTTCTATATCCTTAATCGGTCTACCTACCCGAGACAAACCTTTTTGGAGCATCCGGCCCAAAGCCGAATTATTCGACCGGCATACCGCCAACGCCGCATCGAGACGACCGGACATGACGTTACTTTTTACCTGAGACATCAAACCCGTGTCCGATTTTGTCGCTTTTCGAATCGTGATATACCGTTCAAAAAAGATAACCAGCGCGAGAAACAAAAGAAAGGTAATCGGAATCATGATCCATCCCCCTTTCATCAACATCTGAATCATGTTCAGGTTCTCTTCCGTTGTAGCTAATTGTATAGCCTGTTGTTGAACTGTGTTCAAAGAATCCATCTCTTGCATAAATGACATTGTCTTTTTATAATAATTGTTATGGGTTTATTTTACTATTTATTTAATCTTATCCGGCCAGGCATCTTTGATATGATGACGCTGTACATATTTCAGAGCAGAATCCACCTCCTGCTTCGTTTCGTAAGAATCCCAGATCACTTTCTTGCGGTTCTTCGCCAGGTTACTCGGAATCACCCGCACCTTCGGATAGCCCGCTTTATTATAGGATTCCGCCTGTTCGTACGCCTGCGCCAAGGTTTTATGCGAACCGATCACAATCTGCCAAGTATGGTGTTCCGGCACCAAAAGCACCTTCGTTGGCCGTTCTATCGCGCCAGTATCGGCTGCATGCAGCCCCAGCGAATCCACTAAGCCCGTAGAATCTCCCGCCAGCACCAACGCCGACGAATCCTGTTCGTTCGCGTTCGAATCCACGAGCACAACCGGTGTCTGCGTGGTAGACGAAGCACCCTGCTGTTGATTCGTTAAGTATAAAGCAACGATAATACCCAATGCTACCAATACAATCACCACATACCATATGGTATTACTACGTGTTGCCGGAACTTCTTCTTCTACAAACTCCGCCGGCGTCCCATCAGCCTCCGCTGCAGGCACCGCAACTTCGGCAACCGTCCCCGCTTCTTCCTCCGTCGGAGATTCCGCCGATGGTACTTCCGCCACCACTGCCGGTTCCTCATCAACAGGCTGCGGAGCGGGTGGCTCCGGTTCGGGCGTTTCTACTTTTACCGGTTGGGGTTGTCCGGCGATGGCTTCAACAGGCGCATAATGGAAACCCGTTAAATCCAAGGCTTTAAACACATAACTATCCCCATAGCTTACCAAATGTCCCAAGTCATCGAGTTTTGCCTGCCCATCCGCATGCACCCGTTTCAGCAAATCAGCCACTTGGGCATCCACCATCGCTTCCGCCTCTTCCCGGCTAATGAGCTCCAATTGCTGTATATACTGAACAAAGTCGTACCCTTGCTCGCTCGTACGGTCAAAATCGATGTAGGTGAGAGGAGGAAGATAGACATTCCGTTTATCATCATACGCCGCCGGCGTATGATTCCGCTTAAAAGACCCCAAGCCCTTTACAAATACATTCGGCTGTCTCTTTAACAGATTATATACGTTTTTACCTAAATTCATCCTATGTTCCATGAACTGACAAAGTTAAATCTTCTACACTTAAAATGAAAAATTTAAACCGCCTAGCACGTTAAATCCAAGTTTCGGATAGTACAAATACGTTTGATACTCCGTATTGAAGATATTGTTTGCTTTCACAAATAACCCCAACTGCTTGGTTGCCTTATATTCCGCACCTGCGCTCAAATCAAAAAACGAAGGTACTTCCCGTCTGCTATACGTATCCGAGATGATCAATCCAGTAGCCGGATCATACTCAAACGCTTTTCCATAAGACACACCGTGGAACAACGCTTCCGCATCGATATATAACTTTTCCGAAATATTGAAACGGGCATTCGCCGCCAAGCGCAACTTCGGCGTATGCCAAGCCTCCTCTTGCTGAGCTGTCGTGTATTGGTCAATATTCAAACGACCACCCAAATTGATGAGTTCCGACAACCGGATATTTAACTCACCCTCCACACCCACATGTTTCACCGCCTCATCGCCATTTCCATCATAAACCATATCAAACTGGAACGGTGTTCCCATATTGTTCACAAATAACGGCATACCTTCCAATTGCCTATAGATCGCTTTCACTTTATACCCAAAAGTCGCCCCCGCATTTCCTTTAATCCCTCCGAATACATGCAAGCGTTCCACCATGTTTCGAATTGCGAGATTCGGACCTAAGAACGGATTCTGACGTGCAAAGTCTCTATAAGAAGCCTTTTTCACCCCGCCGTTCACACCCCCGAAAATATGAAAATACTCCGGTGCTAACGCAAAGTCAACTTCCGCCGCGGGGAAAATATTAAAACTCGTGCTGTCGCCGAATTCCGGAATAAAATTAGCCCCTAACGTAATCGCATAGTTATCGCCTTTAAACCGGATGTACGGATTCAAAATCGCTAAAGAGTTCTTGGTTTTTCCGGCGTTTGCCAAATTATCCGTACCATCCACACTATTGATATCCACACTCACATTCGCTCCCACATTAAACGCATTTACGCGCTTGTTCAGATAGGCCGATAAAGCAACCGACGTTTCTTTCGCGTCGAACTTATCACTAAACGAATACGCATCCAATTTTGCCGAATAGCTCAATGCTTCCGCATCATTCGGATCATAGTTACTGGTTAATTCACCCGTAAAATAAATATCGCTAAAGGTCTGCCCTTCCGGCGACGGGTTCAAGCTCGTCATCCGGTCGTTTGCCAACGGCACCCCATAGAAGTTGGTTGCATAACGGTTATAGCCCACTAAGCCATTTACCGTAAACAGCGGAAGAATCCGTTTACCGAACACCCCTACCTCCTGACGCGAAAACTTCTGCCCTTCTAGGCTTCCCTTTTGGCTGAGGTGTTTCACAAAACCACCCACCTGCATATCCTCATATTCATCGTAAGAGAAATACCCTTCGCCCAAGATGGTATTGAAATTTCCCAAACCAAACTTCACGTAGTTACTTCTCAGATCTAGCGTTTCCGAAAAAGGCGTTTCCTGCACATTCAACTCCTTTAGCCCCGTATTGATATCCAACTTTTTATCCGGAATATTTCCGTACGACAATTTCGGCATATAACTCCGCTTATTGGTCATATCCGGACTGCGACGGATCTTCACCGCATCCGCAAGAATAGGCCTATAGTCTCGGACGATATCAATAGAATCGATCGTCACCGGTCTGTCCGGAACGGTATCCCGTTGCTGCTGCGCATATCCCTCCACACCTATACCAAGTAATAACGCCATGATAGCGTAATTCTTAAATACTGTTTTATGCTTCATCATTCTTCCTATTCTTACTTATTCAATTTTTCTAAACGAGACTTCGCCTCTTGGAGCACGTCGTCTCCGTCATTATCATAATTATCGATCACGCTCTCCAAAGTAGATTTCGCTTGGAAATCATCCCCTTTGCCGGCATAAGCATCCGCCATCAGGATAAATCCTTTCGCCACCCAATAGTCGTATGAAGCAAACGTATTTGAAATATCAAATGCCGACGCAATCGCTTTATCATATTGCTTGGCCTTCAACTGCTGCTCGGCAACCAAGTACTTCGCCTCCGCACCAGTAATCGTTTTACTCATGGATGCCGCCATCGTAAACGCGTTAAGCGCATCGGCTGGCTTCTTCGTAGCCAAATAAGCCTTACCCGCATACAGATGAGCAAGCGCGATATCTTCCTGCGAAGACTTATCATGCTCCTTCACCAATTCTGCATAGCGCAGCGTCTCCACAAAATCGCCGATATGATAATAACTGACCAACTGGTTATTGATCGCAAAACCATAGTTCGACTTATACTCCGAGGTCAATTCCAACTTACGCAACACCTGTACCGCCTCGTTGTACGCATTATTTTTTAGGTGTAAACGCGCCACACTCACCAAAGTCTGTTCGGTGTAAGCGCTCGTCCAGTCGTTCATGATGATATTAAAATCATGCAAGGCTTCCGCATCCATGCCTAGTCGCGCATAACTCTCTCCGCGGATAAAACGCGCATGTTTTTCCTGAATAGGTTTCGGGAATTTATCAAAATACGCGTTGATCGCTTCCACAGCACCCTGATAGTTCCCCCGGTCGAATACCGTTTTCGCTATACTAAAGGTATGCGCATCCTGCTCCGCCGTACTCAAGTCACCAATATTCGTGCTCGTTGCATACCGGATATATCCTGTCGCATCGTCCCTATCCAAATAAATATTTTCGATAGAACGCATCGCCTGTTGCGCCTCGTCGGTAATCGCATATTGGCTCACCACACGCTGGAAAGTCTTCAAGGCCTCGTCGTTATCATTTTTATTGTACTGCACCAAGCCGATCGTCACCAATGCCCGTGGCACATAACTACTGCGCGGGTAATCCTCAACCATTTGCTTTAAGCCTTCAATAGCCCCGTCGTGATCCCCCATTAAGAAATAGGTATACGGGATTTCGAAAGCTACGTCATCCGCATAATTGGACTTCGGATACTTTTGAATAACCGAATTTAACGTTGCAATTTTGGCTTTATTATCCCCTTGTAACCCTTGTATAATCCCTCTTTGGAATAAAGCATAATCCTGGCTCGCCGCATTCGAACTAATCAAACGGTTATATTGCTCCATAGCCCGGCCATAGTTTTTCGTCCCGAAATAGGAATCACCTAAACGCGCAATAGCATCGTTGCGTGTGTTAACCTCTAAACCATCTTTACCCCCGGTCGCCAAGAAGCGCGAGAAATAATTCGCCGCCGTATTATAACGGTCGTTACGGAAGGCCGCATACGCCAGCGCATAGTTAGCATAACTATACACATCCGTTTTACGCGCTGCAGGGAGTTGCATAAACTTGTTAAAATTCGCGACCGCTTCGCCATATTTCCGCACCTCATACATCGCTTCCGCTTTCCAGTATAAAGCTAATGCGTAAATTTCCTCATCGTAGCGGTTAGCTTCCGACCGCATGAACATCGATATCGCGTTCTCAAAAGCACGTTCGTTATAAAACTCCAGCCCGCGGTAATAGGTCACCTTTTGGTAGGCCGCATTCGCATCCCGCCCACGCTTTCCAATACTCTCCAAGATATCTACCGCCGCCCGGTAATTTTTTGTACTCAACAAGACCTCCGCCAACAAGGTTTTAGCCTCTTCCAAACGCTCCGCGCGCGGATACGTTTCCAAGTATTCCTGCGTGGCATCCAGCGCTACCTGATGGAATTCCAACTCATAAGAAAGCTTCGCATAATTAAAAAGCCCCTCTTCTTTCAATTCCGGATCAAAATCCAGTTTCGAAGCCCGGAAAAATGCGTTACGCGCACTCTGTTTATTACCTGTTTTCAAAAAAGCATCCCCTAACGTAATCATCGCACTCTGGTAATACGCATCTGGTTCATTTAATTTCTCCAGTTCCGTAATGGCCTTTTCGTAATCTTTCAGGCGGTAAGCAATATAACCGATCTGGTAGCTATCTTGATTGTTTTGTGTTTTACCCTGATCCTGCGCCTGAAACTTATCATAATAACTTTTCGACTTCTCTAAATCCCCCTTAATAAAATACGTTGCCGCTACAATACGAAACAGCTCCGTTTCATTTTCCTGCTGCGTACGATCCAAGATCGGCAGGGCATAATTCAAGACATCATCATACCGTTTATCCAAGAAATAAAGCGCCGTAATATAATACGGATAGCTATTTTCATAGGCTTTCGAGCCGTCGAGCCGCTCAAACTCATTTAATGCCGTCTTGTATTCCGCATCTAAGTAGGCCAGGTAAGCGTAATAATAAATAGACGCTTCCTGGTATTGCCCACGCTCGTCCTTCAAACGCTCAAACAGCGGCTTAGAGGCCGCATAATCGCCCGTCATAAACTTCGCGTAGCCCAATTTAAAACGGTACTCTACATTTTCTGCTCCCGCCAAGTTCCGGCTATCAATCTTTTCAAACCACTCGATCGCCTTCCCATAATCTTTCTTCGCATAGTACGACCGACCAATCTGGAAATAGGCCGCTTTCGAATTCGCACTCGCCGGATAATCTTTAATATATTTCAAAAAAAGTGACTCCGCGTTAGTATCCCCCAACTCCAGTGCACAAATGGCTTGATAGAAGCGAACATTCTCTTTGATCAGGGTCAACTCCTCCGTTTCATCCAGTTGCAAAGTCGATTTAGTCCGGACGTCCTCCACCCGGTCAAACTGCTTCGCAGCGGAACTAAATTTCCCTCGTTCAAACAACTCCATTCCGGATTTGTATGCATTGTTTATTTGTTGCCAGGCGGTCTGCTGCCCAAAGGCAGTGGCCCCCATTAAACTCAATGCTACTCCTACACCATAAATTTTCTTATTCATACTGATGAATTATTCAACAAAAAATCTTCGCATTACAACATGAAATACCTCACCGAAAGGCTCAGCTCTTCAGGATACTAAATTATAACTAAACTTTCACGTTTTCCTCAAAAGTTCTTAACATCTGTTGGTAACCACGCATTTATAACGAACTTTTTACCCAAAAAATATGCCCAACTTTTAAAAGCTGGGCACATCCCTATTTTTTAACATTTTTTGATCCGCATCATCGCTTCACGACTACGTCCACACTCCGCCTATCGCTTTGAGTAGCAGCCATTTTTAGCCCCGTTTTCCGGCCAGTAGATAAAGTACAGCCATCCTTACAGCCACCCCATTTTCTACCTGATCCAAAATAATAGAATGGTCGCTATCCGCCACATCCGACGTGATCTCTACCCCCCTATTAATAGGCCCCGGGTGCATAATCGTGATCTCTTTATCCAATGAATCCAGTAACGCTTTGTTTAAACCATACAGCATCGAATATTCCCGCAAGGAGGGGAAATAACCAATATCTTGGCGTTCGAGCTGAATACGCAGCATATTCGCCACATCACACCACTGCAACGCCTTGCGTAAGTCATGCTCTACCTTAACCCCGAGCGAACGGATATATTTCGGGATAAGCGTTGTCGGTCCGCACACCATCACCTCCGCCCCTTGCTTTTGCAAACAAAGAATATTGGATAGCGCCACGCGCGAATGCAATATATCACCGATAATCGCCACTTTACGTCCGGCCACATCCCCAAATCGCTCCCGGATAGAAAAAGAATCCAACAAGGCTTGCGTAGGATGTTCATGCGCGCCATCGCCCGCATTGACGATCTGTGCATCTATATGTTTACTCAAGAAAACACCTGCACCTGCATACGGATGACGCATAACGATCATATCGACTTTCATCGCCAAGATGTTATTCACCGTATCAATGAGGGTCTCTCCTTTACTAACCGACGAAGACGATGCAGCAAAATTGATCGTATCCGCAGAAAGACGCTTTTCGGCCAATTCGAAAGATAAACGTGTACGGGTAGAATTTTCGAAAAAGACGTTAGCTATCGTAATATCCCGCAGAGAAGGTACTTTCTTTATAGGACGATTCAACACCTCTTTAAAATTTGCCGCCGTATCCAGGATAAGTTGAATATCATTTTCATTCAAATCCTTTATGCCTAGAAGATGTCTTGTACTTAGCTGCTCGATTGTAGTTGACATGTTATGAAAATTTTCTCTCGCTTTATTTCTTCTCTGTAATCAGCTCCACACTATCGGCTCCATCAATCTCTTCCCAACTCACGATCACTTTTTGTGAATCAATAGAATCCACCTGTATGCCGATATAATCCGGCTGGATAGGTATCTGTCGAGAAAAGCGACGATCCACGAGCACCAACAACTCCATCTTGCTCGGTCTGCCGAAGGCCTGCATCGCATCCATCGCCGAGCGGATTGTCCGACCCGTCCACAGGACATCATCAATCAAAATAACTTCCTTATCATCGACCATGAAAGTAATATCTGTGCTATTGGCGATCAGTGGGTTGGTGCCTTTCATTCGAAAATCATCCCGGTAAAACGTAATATCCAAAATACCCAGCTGCACGTCGACCCCCGTCATTTCCTGCAATTCCTTTTGGATACGTTTTGCCAAGTAAGTGCCCCGGGGTTGGATCCCGATGAGTACCGCATTGGAAAAATCGCAGTGATTCTCAATCAGTTGCTGGCACAGACGCCGGATGGTGATCTGAAATTTAGCCCCTTCTAATAAAATAGATTGCTTCATTTTGAGAATATTTACGCAAAAATAAGGTATTTTTTGTGCTTTTCCTGTTTTTATTCACCCGCTTGCTCAAAATAATGCCGGTACGAATTGTACAACGCATCGGCCTGTTTCTGCAATTCCGGCTGGTTAACTTCGTCCAACAACTGTTTATAGCGTTGAATCGATGCCAAACCAAAACGCATATTTCTATACTCCAAGTTAGATTTCGCCTCCGAAACCGCTTCGTAATACCGCATATTCTCCTGGATAAATGTCAAGTTGCGCTGGGTAATCTCGTTCGCTTTTTCAGCTTCCCCCACCTCATACATAACGCTTAATAGTGGAACATAGCCCATCACTTCCGACATCAAATACGCTCTCTTCGGCATATTTTCATAGGCATTCACGACCATTTGCTTAGCCTTATCCGTTTCACCAGCCGCCAGAAGCTGCTGTGCAGGCTGACCATATATAGAACCTACATACATACTGATATAGCGGTAAGAATCCGGATCGATATACGAAGCATCGCTGATATTACCCCAAGAGAATTTATTCATGACATTATCGTAAATTTGATCGATATGCTCAATCGTTGTGGGGTCGCCCTCTTGCAATCCTAAATCAATCGGCATCAACCGATACGCAAAGCCCTCATTGACCAAGTATCTATCCAAACCTATATAGTTACTCTCCGGTGTCGTGATGGTATAATATACCGGGCGTTCCCAGTTATTATTCGCCAAAATAGCTAACATAGAAAGCTCCGCGCGGCTTACATAGTTTTGGCTATACGTCCAGCGCATTGTATCGGTAATAGCCGATTCCCATTCTTTAGGAACCACATTATTCGCCAAAACCGCCTGCTTATCCACCGCCAGTTCCATTTTTTTGGTAGGCAATACATTCACCATTTCCCCACTCTGCAACTGCGCTTTATTTTGCGGATTGTCCGATAGCATAACCTTCAAAAGGTCTTGCACCGGCACATAACCCGGAATGTTGTAATCCTGATAATAGATCACATCGCGCACCCCATCCTTAATTAGTTCGGGGTCGATATTGATCGGCAACGCATCCGCGTCGTTCACCTTTTTCATCATCTGCTTCATGTACCAATCCGCGCTCAGCAAACTTAGATTGACCACCCGTACGTCTGTCCGGAACCCTTCCACCTCTTGCACATACCAGAGCGGATACGTATCGTTATCGCCATAACTAAACAAAATCGCATTTGGCGCACAAGACTCCAGATAATTACGAGCCATATCCCGCGCCAATGATTTCTCCGAGCGGTTATGATCATCGTAGTTCTGCGCGATCAAGATCACCGGCCCAGCCAAAATACCAGCCGCTGCCGCCACATATCCCGCCACTTTTGCATTGGTTTTCTTGCGTAGAAAATCGGCAATCGCCAACACACCCAAGCCTATCCAGATACTGAATGCATAGAAGGAACCCGCATACGCATAGTCTCGCTCGCGCGGTTGCAAAGGGTTTTGATTGAGGTATAGCACAATCGCGATCCCGGTAAAGAAAAACAACAGCCCCACGACGCCCGCATCCCGCTGCCGCTTGCCAAAATGCCAGAACGCCCCCAACAAACCTAAAATAAGCGGAAGGAAAAAGTAAGTATTGCGAGAAGGATCCGTCTTCGCAGAGGTTGGCAGCACATCCTGTCCACCCACCAACATGTTATCAATCGGTTTAACCCCACTGATCCAATTGCCTTCTGTAAACGAACCATGCCCCTGCTGATCGTTCTGCCTACCGGCAAAGTTCCACAAGAAATACCGGCCGTACATATGTCCGATCTGATAGCCGAAGAAGAATTTCAGGTTATCGGCAAACGTCGGCGCATCATTCGGCCCTAAGCCCAAATACTCCCGGTAGTACTCCGGGTGACCGCCTTTATCACTATAGATCCGGGGGAATATGGTTTCCCGCTCGTAGGTATAAACCGGGTTACGCTTCGCGACCACATACTTATCCCCATCCTTGCGGTATACTTTTTTACCATCTTCCACACCCGTTGGGCGCGCATCGAAAAATCTCCCTTTAAAAAGTGGCTCATCGCCGTATTGCTCCCGGTTCAGGTAGCTGAGAAAAGAAAAGGCGTTGTCCGGATCACTATTATTTAAGGTAGGATTTGCTTTTGCACGAATCATGATCATCGCAAAAGAACTATAGCCTAAAATAATAAAAGCCGTACTGATCATCGCGATGTTCAGCACATACTTCTTCTGTTTAACCGAGTAATAAATACCATACATCAGTGCCGCAACCAGCAACACAATAAAGAACGCTAAACCCGTACCAAAACCCAAGCCCAGTGTATTTACGAAAAACAAGTCAAAATAAGCCGCGATTTTAACGGAATATTGGATCACTCCCCATAGGATAAATCCCAATACCACTACGCCTAATGCCAAAGCCTTCAAAGCCCCCATACTGGTGCTTTCCTTCGCTTTCCGGAAATAGATCACCAAGGCGATTGCCGGGATAACCAATAAGTTCAATAAATGCACCCCGATAGACAGCCCCATCACATACGCGATAAGGATCAGCCATTTATCCGCCTGTGGCTCATCGGCACGGGCCTCCCACTTTAAGATCGCCCAAAAGACCACCGCCGTACACAGCGACGACATGGCGTAAACCTCAGATTCTACCGCAGAGAACCAAAACGTATCGGTAAAGGCATAGGCCAGCGCGCCGACTACGCCCGAGGCCATCACCGCAAATAATTGCGTTGCACTGAGGTCCGCATCACGCGAGGTCCCGACAAATAGTTTTCGGCCCAATGCCGTGATGGTCCAAAACAAAAAGAGGATCGTCAATCCACTACATACCGCCGATCCGATATTCATCCAAAAAGCAATCTGCGTCGTGTCACCCATTGCCAAATTGGAGAACAGGTTTTGTATCATCAGAAATAACGGTGCACCTGGTTGATGCACGATCTGCATTTTAAAAGCGGAAGCGATAAATTCACCACAATCCCACCAACTCACCGTACGTTCGACTGTCATGACATATACGGCCGTCGCAATGACCGCACATATCCATCCCAAAAGGTTATTAATCTTCTTGTAATCCATTCTATAACGAGATAAGGTTATTCTAAAAATACGCTCCGAAAATAGCGAATACTAACCGACTATTAAATAATATTTGCACATTTTAACGTAGTTTGTTACAAATCCAGGCGCAATTCGGCGCTGGGCAAGCTTCCTTGAAAAAATATTCCATTGAGAATCAGCCAGCATAAAGGATTTTAGCTATTTTATTTTGCAAGTTTTAAAAACTGCTGTATATTTGCATCGTCAAAACAGAAACAACCTGTCTGACAAAGTTTGTCCCATAGTATAAGGGTAGTACAAGTGATTTTGGTTCATTTAGTCTTGGTTCGAATCCAGGTGGGACAACAAAAAAAGAGCGCATAAAATTTGCGCTCTTTTTTATTTGAGGTATATTCATCGCTTCTTTTTAATCGGCGCCAGCAATAAATAAAAGATCCAGGCGAACCAAGATATAAACACTACCGCCAGCAGCCACGCTAATTTCTCACTTCCAGTGGTTTTACGGGAACTCATAATGACTAATATCGGCAACAACCACACCAAACCGATTATTCCCAAAACCACTAATATCGTAATCGCTGAATCATCCATTTTAAATCATTTATAACCTTAACATAAGCCATCAGCTCTACGTAAACACCTGATAGCCTGATAAAGATAAGAAATTGCTAACGCATTTTACGAATAACCAAAAAGATTCCGATGATCAGCGCCACAGCTGCGACAAAAGCAAAGCGCCACAGCCCGCTCGCCGTATTATTTCGCTGTGTTTCCGTCTCGCTAGACCGTACCCTTCCCACGCTATCCGAGCTACGTTGTTCCTGCCGATGGTTCACCCGAACTTCCCAACCCAATAACCGCCCGGACAAGGTATGCAAACCACTATCCGGATGGTAACGAAAACGTATCCGGCCGACTAATTGATGTCGGTACGCCGGCTGAGTGTGATAAACAACCGAATATAAGCGAACTCGATGGGCTATTAACGCGAAAGGAAGTGATGAGTTTGTTGAACATCGCGAAATGCACTTATACGCGATGGATTGAACAGGGGATCTTAGTTCCCAGAATATTTGGCAAACGACATTTCTTTTCAGAAGCAGATCTTGGCCGTGCGATGAAAGAGAGTATTCGTAAAGGTAAACGATGATAAAACGGCGACCTTGTTCGTTGTTTTAGGGTAAGGGGAAATATCCATATTGGGGTGTTTCCCCTTCGTTTTGCCGTCCTTCCGTACGATTTCGCCGGACATCCTAACAATTTCGTTGCCCTTCCCAGGCATTCTTCCGCCCTACAAAGTCATCGGGATGGCCAACCAGGACGAACTTCCGTCCTTCCGGGTCACACTTCCGTCCTTCCAAGCCTCACGAATGGGCATGCCGGTCAAATAGCTGCCCATCTGGATCGTTTATTCGTTGTTTTCGCCCATGCTCCGGCCATGGAAAATGATACGGGTGTACAACCGTCTTAAACAGATGTCCTTCCGTACCCTTTGGTTGTCCGTCCGCTGCAAATTTCCGTCCTACAAAGTGACAAGGATGGCTATCCGTCTTGAACTTCTGTTCATCCAGCTCATTTTTCCGTCCGGCGAAGTCATACTTCCGTCCGGCAAAGTGACACATCCATCCGGGAGAATGAGGACTTCATTGTCCTCATTAGGGCTCATTAGTCCTCAAATGTCCTCATTTTCCGTCAAAATTTTCGGACTCGGGACACCTTTGTTTCACAGCGAGGGAATGGGCCCTGGTGCTAAAAGCAAAATGTTATGAACATTAAACAACAGTATCCACCCGACGAACTACATGTTTTTCACAAGCCACAAATGAGCGTGGGACAAACACTTGGCTTCATTATGCCGTTATCATGGCGTCATTGGCGTTATATTGGAACGACCGCCCTTTGCTAGTCCGGAAATAGGAAGGGTTATTTAATCGTTAGTTTTCCTCGTAATAATAGGAATAGTCAATTCCCTTCATAAACATTTCTCGGCTGTGAATATCGTCTGTTAATGCGTCTGACAAGGTTGCCTTAAAAATTTCGCTATCGATTACGCTTTTTATCATGGCTTGATGGTAGTTGCTTTTTGAAATTTTACTCCAATCAACACATTTTTTTAATTCCTTTTTGAGCATAAGGTTTAACCAGATACGTGTACTTCTGCCGTTACCTTCCATAAAGGGGTGAGCAATATTCATTTCCACATATTTGTCTACGATTTGATCAAATGTATTATCTGGCATGGCTTCTATTTCTTGCAGCGTATTGGGTAGGAATTGCGCCATCGCGAACTGAAATCCGCCTTTAGCGATATTCTTAGTGCGTATCTGACCAGCAAAATCATATAACCCGCCAAACAAATAGGCATGTATCTGTTGTAAACTTTTTACGGTACCTATTTCAATGTTATCGATAAATGAGCTTTCGAATAAGGCATAGGCTTTATGTTTACTTTTACCGTCGATAGTTTCGTCGCTGTAAGTAAACCATTCGATAAAGCGGTTTGCTTTGGTTGCGGGAAAAGTTTTTCCCAGTGCGATGATACCATCGTAGTCTAGTACATCGGTCTTATATCGTTTACCGTCTGCTGCAAGTAGTTTCAGTTGGGTAGTGGCACTAACCAACTGATTGTCCTCTTTCTTTAATTTCGCTTTGAGGTATTTCCAATAGTTCCGTGTTTTGGTATAATCGTCCTGGTCAGTCAGCACCGCCACGATGTCCAACACCGAAAACCACCGTTTGTTCTTCTTCCCATAATAATGTCAATCATTAGGGAGAAACGGGGAGTTTTTTGTGTTGTGATAAGAGTTAAAAAGAGTTTAGTGCACAAAATATCCAGGAGGCGGATAGCCCGTTGTGGAATGTGAAAGAACTTGTCATAGACATCGTTATAACCCACGGAAACGAGGCTTGTGCAAATGGTCGTGTAGTGACATCAGATGATCTTAAATTCGGGTTTTGCAATTTGTATATATTTAAAGGCTTTAAGGAGACGCTCTTAAAATCTATACAAACATACCTTATTGGGGTTTGAAAAAGCATCTTTCGGAGCGTCTCGCATCAACAAAATAGTGGTTTTTGGGGATAGGGACATTCCTTTATTTTCTACACTTTTGTATAAGAGGTCTGGTCCTCTCTATGAGATATTTGTGTCTATGAATAAATTCGTCGCTTTAATATAGCTATGGGTTAAGTCGACCAAAACACGTCATCCTATGCGGAAATTTATGGTTTTGATATGTATGCTTTTTGTCTGCGATGCCTACGGTCAACACGATCTTTTAGGTAAGGATGTGTTGCGCGAAGCCGGGTACCCTTATCGAGATAAATCTGGAAAGTTCGGTTATGCGGATGACAACCTAAATATCGTGATCGAACCACAATATGAAACAGCCACTGTTTTTACCAAGCAAGGTTTTGCCGTGATAACGGATAGTCTGAATCGAAAAGGGGTGATTGATAGGAATAACCATATCGTGGTACCGACAGACTATGAATATATACGTTTGTTTCTGCTCGACAATTATACCTTGGCGGAAGTCTACAAATCGTATTATACGAGATGGCGTTTTTGGGAGTGGGAATTCCTGCCCGGATTTAGCATTATGGGTGGCGGTCGTGACAATCGTCTATTTGACACAGCGGTGAAGCGGTTTAAGAAAACGGTATTTGTTCTGGGGGATAAACTTCATAAAGTATGCAGCGAGCGACTCACAGATAAAAGCTATGTTGATAAGTACTTTGACATACGCACATTGGATAGCAACCAAGTGTTTATCGATGATAGGCTGTACAGTATTGGCCCAAAGGGCGCTCGTCGGATTGCATCGGGGATCAAAGCATCTTTAAATCCACATACGTTCGCGCAGCAGAAAAAACGCCGGTTGCATATTATTGACCGGAAGGGAAAACGGATCGATAATAAAAGTTATGAGGTTTTAGATTCCATTCTTTTTAAGGTGGTTGAAACACAGGCGATGACCGTTCCACTAGGCAAACGCAGCTATGGATCCATTGCTGCTGCTTATCAAAGTGACGATGGCCGGACCTTTATCTACCCGGACTTTTCGAAACCGCTACCCCAAATAATTAGTGAGCATAGACATCCGGATGATCCGACGGCCGCAGAGCTTATCCGCGGACTCTGGCAACTTTCATCTGTTCCGGATTCGGATTACTTTATGTTTATGAGTTTCCGCGACGGGAAACGTTTTTTTCGATTCCTCGATACACAAGGAAACTGGCACCAAAGCTTGCCTGCGCATATTCCGTTTACGGTCGTCCGACCTTCCGGAGATGTCATTTGGTCTGCAAGGAAGCACTATGTGCCGCCAACGCAGGATCTAGAGGGTTGGAAAATAAGCCGCGTAAGTGCCACCAAGCATGATTCACTATATCACATTACGCTAAGTAAAGCCAAAGAGGTACGGCAGGGTATTTGGGATGCGGAGGAAACACAATGGTTGATCGCTCCGCATTATTATCAGGTCTATACAATGGCTAATACGCAACAATGGCGATTCCAAGAGACAAACGGCGCATTATGGGGTATAATGGATAAAGAGGGTACGCAATTGATCGAACCGACTTATACATCCATCGCATCAGATGGGTGGGTGCGGCTAACAGACAATGGGGAAGACATCAGTTTTTACCTGCATCCGACAACGCTGAGAGAGTTTAGAGAAAAATAGCAACTTGACAGCTGATAAATCGTTAGTTCTCCCAGGAATATCACCACGGGTGAGATTAGTGTTTTACTGATAAAAACTAAAGTAGAAATGACCGTAAACACATCATATCATTATATCGCTCGGAACAAAAAACAGATTATCTGTTATTTGGATGAAGACAGTATTTCCTTTACGGTTCAAGCAAAAAACCAATTGGCCAAAGCATATAAATTTAGGTTTACAGAAATTGATCGTATTCATTTGTGCCTATCTGA
This sequence comes from Sphingobacterium sp. FBM7-1, assembly GCF_020687765.1. GTDB lineage: Bacteria > Bacteroidota > Bacteroidia > Sphingobacteriales > Sphingobacteriaceae > Sphingobacterium. The sequence continues at coordinate 268,653 of NZ_JAJEWJ010000003.1, forward strand.
TGTTTCCTGGCATACTATAGACATCTATTTTCGAGACAAAACCCACATACACTTAAAGAGCGTGACTTTCTTTATGGAGCGAGACGGGGCGCTAAAACGGCCGAAAACAAACGATGCTAATACGACGGTCGTACAAAGAAATCAAGCAGCTTACCGAAACTTTGTGATTGAACTGCACAAACGTGTAGGTTTGCCAGAGGCAACAAACCAAATTAAGTTTACACACGGAAACCCTTGGAAAAAAGCCTTGATCTTGTTGGTTTTATTGGCATTAGCCATTGTTATCCCTATCACATGGTCCTTTGGACACTACAGGTATTTCTTTGTCTTCGGAACCTCCTTTCTCCTCTTATTTTTGTTTAACCTAAACATAAATTTTCGGAAAAAATATTCACCCGGTGCTATCCCTCAAAAGTATTTACCCCAGGGGCATTTGAAAATGTAAAATTCATTTACCTATGAATACATCGCTTAAAAATCAGCCTATCTTTTACCGGTTTCTCCTACTCGCGCTCCTCCTCGGCAGCGGGCTGCTGACCGCTTGTTTTGGGCCAAAGAACCTCGTGACTAAACAAAGGGATATGCCCTCGTACGATTTTATGGGCGATACCCTAAGTGGCTGGGCGTTAGTCCGGCAGGACAGCCTGTGGGGCTACGTTTCCGAAGAGGGAAAACGTGCTATTCTCCCGAGGTTTATATGGGCGACGGACTTTACTGATGGGATGGCGCTGGCCAAGGACAAACGGGGATACCGCTACATCAACAGTCAAGGCAAGTTATTACGCCGGGTAAAAGCGAGCCGTGCTTATTCCTTTGCCGAAGGGCTGGCTCCGGTGCAAATAAAAGATAAATGGGGCTATATCGATCGAAAAGGCAAGATCGTCATCAAACCGCAATTTGACTGGGCTATGCCCTTTCAGGAAAACCGAGCAGCGGTGTCCATCGGGCAGCGGAAAGGATATATTAACCTAGCGGGAAAGCTTGTCATTCCCGCCATCTTCGAGGAAACACAGGCTTTTAAAAATGGCGTAGCGGTGGTGCGAAAGGATTTTCGGTTCGGCATAATTGATACGCTGGGCAATTTTGTACTCCCCAACCACTTCGATGACATCAAGCCTTGGGAAGCGGGTTTTTACCGATTGGGTGTATTTGACCCCACTATCGGTAGAGTGAACAAGTTTGGACTGACGGACGCTAATGGAAAATTACTGTTAGATACGCAGTATTCGGCTATTGATCTGCATGCGCAGCATTATATCCGAGTAGGAAAACAAGGCCGGTATGGTCTTTACGACCGCAAGGGCAAGGAAGTTATTCCCATGGAATACACACATTTAGACGCTATCCCTGAATCCAGATTTTTGTCTGCGCAAAAGAATGGACTATGGACGTTTTTGGATATGCAGGGTCAGCCGCTGCTTCCTTTTGACAACCAGTTACTCATTAGCAGATCCGAAGAACGTATTTGGATAGCTCGTGATAGCCTTTCTATTTTGATGGATGATCAATTTCGGGAAATCTCACGGTTCAGCAAATACAATAGGGTATATCCTTTTTCAAATGGATATGCTGCGGTAAGCATGAAAGATACGAGTGTGTATGAGGGAAATCTTTATGGGTATATCGATCGGGAAGGAAACGAGGTGGTCGCTCCACAGTTCGACGGAGGCGTAGGGTATGTCAATGCCTACGGAATCTCGGTTGTGGGCAAGAAGAGTTACGGAATTATACGTGATCATCTTTTTGATATAAAGACCGGCCTACTGGTTAATGAGGAAGAATACACTAATCTCAAACGGTTTGGCCCTTTCTTTTTCACCAATTATGGCGACTTTCTCTCTCAAAAAACGGGATTTGAGATCCAAGATTTCCCTTACTTGTCTATTCAGCCTTTAAGCGATCGTCCCGATCTGGCTGTGGTGCGGCAAGAACGGCAAGAACGAAAGGTAGGATTGATCGATACCGCTTTGACGGAACTTTTGCCCATCGAGTTCGAGGACATAAAAAATAGTTACAATGGTAGAATGCAAGTCAAAAAGAATGGCAAATGGGGTTTTGCAGATGAAAAATTTAGAATTCGCATTCCGATACTATACGAGGGTGCCTATTTCTTTCGCCTTCCCATGCTGACCGAAGTCACTCAACATAAGAAAAAAGGTGTTATTGATCGGTATGGACGGGAAATCATTCCGATGCAGTACACGTCTATATCTTTCGACCCAACCTGTGATCGAATTTATGCAAAAAAAGGCGATGGAATAGATATCTACAACAAAGCAGGTCGATTATTACACACTACAGATTTTGAATACCTCGGCTTTTATGGGCGCAAACCTTATGTGGTCTTTAGACAGAACGGTAAAACGGGTTTTATGGATTACGATTTTAATATACTACTAAAACCTACCTACGATCGGGTTGGTTCATTCTATAATGAACTGGCTTTTGTAGTTCTAAATGGCAAAGGCGGTTACATCAATGAACGCTTGGAATTGGTCTTGCCAGTGGAGTTTGAGCAGTTCGACAATTTTGCGATCGGCCTTGCTAAGGTTACAAAATACGGTCGGGAATATTACATCAATACGCAGGGACAAGAAGTAACGCCAACAGAGGAAGAATTGGAAAAACGCGATGCGGAAATAGAACGCAGAAAAAGCGGATGGATTGATTTTAGTAGTTAAGAGAGAAATAAAGGCTCAAGCGTCTTTGGAAGAATCAAAAACAAACAAAACATGAACAATTTCACAAAAGATAATTTCCATGAAATAAAATCCGAGCCGAATTGGTTGGTCACCTGGTGTATCCGTTTCGTGTTCTTTTCCCTATTGGGTTTCCTGGTTTTATCCTTTTATTTTGTCCCTGTACTATTTTATACGGACGGTAGCATTGACGGAGAGCAACTCCTTGCGTTCGGGATGATTTATTACCCGCTACTTATTGTACTAAGCTATTTTGTTGTACGCTTTCTAAAACGTCGGAAAAGGAAATCAGTTCGCCACATCAAGGTAAATTGTGAAGGTATTTTCTATGAATTGATTGATGGAACTGAAGAAAGCTTGCGCTTTGACCAATTCGAAATCTCATCAAACGATCATATTGTTTATGATGTTTTTATAGTTTCAAAGTTACAGTTTACAGGGGATGCAACCTATCGTCAGGCGTTTTTAAAAGTCTTTCTGAATGGAAAGGACCATGAGGTACGACCTTTTCATCCAGATTGGGGCTACAGTTACTTCACCCGAAATAGTCGCATACTGCGAAGTCATTTTTTGCGTGGGATTGCATTATTTCGCCCTGATCTTCGTATAGACCCTTTTATTTATTCTGAATTTTCTATACATCCCGAAACTTATGAGTTTGATAAAAAGAACTATCGAACAGGAATCATTTTAGCAATCATACTTGTTATACTAATATTTATTGGGATTGACTGGTACATGAAATATCGGTTTGGAGCATCTTTACTTTTTTAAATACTCCATTACTATACGCAACTGATTATGAGAAAAAACACTTTAATATACATTTATAAAACCTTTATTGTACTACTTGTGTTGATTGCACTGGCTTCTTGTAATCAATCTACCCAGATCAAAAAAGAATTTGTGTGGGATGAAGATATTAAAGTACTCACTGAAGGAAATCTATATGACTGGCTTAAAAAAGAGCCATTCGACAATGAAGTGGATCGAGGTGGAGATGGTTCCTTGGTGATCACAAATTCAAGGCAGATATCCCCTTTTAAGGCTCGTTACTACAATGCCATAGAAGAAGTGGGTGCTCAATTATGAAGGAACTAATTAATCTTTTATTATTTCATTTATTGGTTTTAACATGATAGACAAACAGCAGCTAAAGGGTAAAAACGCCTCTTTAATACATACAATTATAACTATTCTCGTGTGTTTTCATATCAACTGGCTTGGGACCTTTTTATTATATGAGGCAGTCATGGAGGGTTTTGATATCGATACGGATGGTTTTATGAATATGAATGGTCTGGTTACCGCTACGGTTACCTGGATGGGGATTGCTGCTATCCTTTTGGTCATATCATCATACGCCAAGGAACTGTTAGGCTCCCTTTATCGAACCATACGAGCAACGCAACTGGTGTTTTTATCCATACCGATTATTTTGCTGATGGTGTTTCTTTTTGTAACTAGTTTAAAATAAATGTGATGCCGAGGAGTATTAAAACAAATTTAGAGCAACAATTAGCAGAGTTAGAGCAGCTCATTGTCGACAAACACCCCGCTGCTCAATTTAAAGCAGGAATTGATTCAAATGATCTACAGGCATTTGAAAACACAAACGGGGTAAAGATACCGCAGGAATTGGTCACTTTTTACAACTGGCATAATGGTGTATACATCGACAGTAAATTATACCTTCCATCACTTTACGAAGCTTACCATCTTTTTAAAGCTCATAAACACGCTCACAAGCCGCACAGCGATATAAAAGACGTTGCACCGTCGACGCTTGAAGAGTTGGAAAAGTTTCTTAGTCCAACAGATGAAAACTCTCAGCAATACCATGCAATATGGTTACCTATATTTGTCATCGATCACAAACCCTATTACGATAAGGAAGATTTATACTCCTATTTACTTCCGACAGCTAACAGTAAGATCATGAACGATGCATCGGGAATCACTAAGCTTTCTGACAGTGCTATATTTTTAACATCTTATAGAGGTAATCAGTATATAGTAAAATCGTTGCATGAAGTTATCAGCTCTTTGATAGATCGGCTAAATCCATCCAAAATGACATTTAAGGAGAAGATAAAGGGTTTCTTTGAAATCTTCGGACGATTGTTTGAGCGCTTTTAATTTATTAAACCAAATAAAACTATGTTTTTAACGGGTTTCTTTCCGATGTAACTCTACCACCAGTGTATCCCTGTTTGATTTATTACGTTGCCATTCCAAGCGAACCGGTTTATAACCTTCTTTCTCAAACCACAACACCAAAGGAGGTTTGCAACGCAATCCATGGGCTAATCGGAAATCTAAGAACCAGCCTACGCTGTCCGTTTTCCGATAATAGTTGTATAATGGATCGTTGATGTTAACTGGCTTTTCTTTCAAAAGGTTATCACGGGTATAAAAAATATTCGACAAGGGTTCCCCCGTTTCAGCATCAATAACGAAGCCCTGTAATTGCTGAATACAATCGCAAGAGATCAGAAAGCCAAAGAAAAGAAATGACAGTATAATTGCTTTGGCGCGAGGTGTTTGACAAGGTTGCATAGGGAAAACGATTTAAACATTTATCAGAAAGCTAATTTATGTTACACCGTTCATTTATACAATCCCTAAAAACCAGTATTTGCAATAATAAAAGGGGAGCCTCAGGAGAGCCTGGCCAAAACCCTTGTTTTCTGGGATTGCAATAGCTAGGTAAACCCTATATCTTTGACAGATAAAACAGTGAACTTTCCAATCTTAAAAATGAGGGTAAATTTGATGAGTAGATCATCGAAAACGAAGGATTTATATTAAATTAGGGCGTAAGTCCACAATGATGAATAAGAACACACATAAAAGTCTATTTTCCCAATTACAGATCGTACTTATAGTATTCTTATGGTTATTCGATTTATCCTTCGTAAAAGCGCAAGATGCTGTTAAACAATATTCCGATAGTTTGTTGAAAAATGTGGAAAAAACCTCTGCAATAGAGGAAAAAATAGAAGGTCTATTACAAATCAGCATATTTTGGATCGACTATGATACTGTGAAAGCCTATCAATATTTAGAAGAGGCACACAGGCTAATGGATGAGCCACCCACGGATTATCAGAAAGGCCTGTACCACTTGTATCATGCCAATATCTTGATGGACTTCGAACCCCAAAAGGCAAAAGCGGAATTTTCAATAGCAGATAGTTTACTGGCTAGAAATACAGCCCCTAAAAGTTATCAATATCGCTCCAAACTGTGGAATAATTATGGGGTGGTGCTGCAAAAGGAAGATAAGAGTGCGGAGTTCATGGAAGTGATTGTTCACAAAACCATTCCTTATGCTCGTTTGGCTGGTGATAGTGTACAAGTTGGCTATCAATTACAAAATATGGCGATGCTGATGAGCAACTTATCCAATTATAAGGACGCGGCAGGTTATTATGATCAAGCACTCCTCGCCTTGCGGGCAGTGCCCAAAAGGAAAGAGGATCGGATGGATATTTTCATCAATGCTGCCCGCAATGCTTTGTTTATGCGTGATCAGGCCAAAGCGAGAAGTTATCTGGATAGTGCAAAGATTTACGTTCAGCAGCTTCCACACGCGGTTACTTCTGTACCGAGCTATTACCGAACAGAGCTCACCTACTTTAATCGGATGGGAGATAAAGCAAAGGTGCTGGAAAATTATGCGAAAGGGATCGCCGCGGCAGAAAAGCTCGGCAATGCGTACATGTTGAAAGACCTCAATTTTGAATTGAGTATGTTTTACCGAGACTCGGGAGCCTATCAAAAGGCACGGGATTACCTGCTTCTTTCCAACAGCTATCAGCCTTATTCCCGTCTGCAAAATCGTGCTGTATACCAAAGAGAAATGGCCGCCTTGGAATATCATTTAGGGAATTATAAGACCGCTTATGCTTATATGGATTCGCTGAGGATGACCAAGGATTCTATACACCAAAGGGATGTGGCTGCTAAACTATTGCGTTTTGAACAACAGTATAAAGCGACTGAAAAGGAGAACCGCATCCTTCGGCTCGAGACGAAAAACAAGGAGCAGGAATTAGCCATCGCTAAAAGCCGTTGGTGGGGGCTCGCCTTAGGCGCCGGACTGCTCTTGGCAATCTGTGTCGCTTATTTTTGGCGCAAGATTGGGCGAGATAATAAACTGCTGCTCCTCCAAAAGGATTTATTGCACGAAGAGGAACTCCGGAATGTGCGTCAACGAGAGCGTTTGAATCAATATGCTGCCATCCTTCAGGGGCAGGAAGCGGAAAGAAACCGAATGGCCAAAGACTTACACGATGGATTGGGAGGGCTTTTAGCGGGGGTAAAATTAAAGTTATCTTCTATTGTGGCCCGAACAGGGGGAGGAAATTCCGACGATAGAGATGCGATAGACGACGTCGTTCATCAATTGGATTATTCGGTTGATGAGCTCCGGCGGATTGCCCATGATATGATGCCCGAGTCGCTGCGGTTTGGCGGGTTAGCTCCTGCCCTGTCTGATCTGTGCCGCTATATGGGCACGGCCAGCATGCAGGTGGTGTTCCAAAACCTGGGAATCAACGATAACTATCCGGACCCTTTACGGATTACGGTGTATCGTATCATCCAGGAACTACTCGCTAATGCGATTAAGCATGCAAACGCTACGAAGGTGATCGTGCAATGTAGTGAATTAGACAATTGGTTATTTGTTACGGTGGAAGATAATGGTAAAGGCATGGATAAAAAAGATAATCAGCATACAAACCGGTTAGGGCTTGTGAATATCCAAAACCGGATATCGTTGTTAAATGGGCATATCGAAACGATTTCGAATCCGGGAGAGGGCACTACCGTTAATATGCAGATACCTTTATAAGATGGAGAGGGAACCTATTAAAGTTATTATCGTGGATGATCACCCCGTGGTTTTACAGGGGTTTGAATACATCTTGCAAGACGCTGAAGGGATACGGCTTGTTGGTAAGTTTGCTGATGCGGCTTCGATGCGGAGTTACCTGCGGGAGCAGACCGTGGACGTGGTATTGCTCGATATCAACCTGCCCGACAGTAATGGTATTGACGAATGTGCTGCGATCAAAGGGCTTCATGAGGCCGCGGTGGTGATCGCTATCAGCAATATAAATGAATACAGTATTATTCAACGCATGTTGCATGCGGGTGCCAGTGGTTACTTTTTGAAAAATGCATCGGCCGATGAAGTGATTTCGGGGATCCATACGGCGGTAGAAGGGAAAGCGGTTTTTAGTGAGGGGATCGAAAATGTATTATGGAGACACCAGACCGGTGATCTCCCGGTCATTACCCGACGGGAAAAAGAGGTGCTTTCCCTCTTGGCAGCGGGGCTGAACTCCGTAGAAATAGGTGAAAAAATATTTATCAGCCCCCTCACCGTAGAAAGCCATAGACGTAATCTCCTGCAAAAGTTTAGGGCCAACAATGTTGCGGCACTTATCCATAAGGCGACGGAGATGCGGTATATATAGCGAAGAGGGGGCTGATGTGTGCGCTGATTTAATCCAGCTCAATCGTGTACTCATTCCGGGCATCTTTCTTCCAGGCATGCTCCTGCGTGGTGGGCGATATGCCAAATAAAGGAGAGAAGGTACGCACTTTTACGGTTGCATCATCCGGAAAGAATTCAAGTATACGAAGCCAGCCGTCACCACCGTTTCCGCTACGTCCGCCGCCGCCCATGGCTTGGGCATCGAACAAGATCTGGTGGACAGATTTACCATGATCGTTGATCCCTTTTTTATAGCCTTCACCGGTAAAATGACCGCTCAGGACGATATCTATGTTGGAGGAAGGTTGAACGAACTTATCCCAGAGTTGCTGGCCGTTATTGGCGTTAGGTAGCATAATACCTCCTGATTTCAGTATTTTTCCGTCCACTTGATAGGGTTCCCACAGTAACCATTTACTCGGTGTATTACCAAGCTCGTCTTTTGGGGTTAAGTAACTATGGGTTACCAAGACAATGCGATGATCTTTATAGGCAGGCATATCCGCCACTTTTTTCGCCCAGCTCACAATGGTGTCTCTCGGAGCAAATTCCATCGTCATAAATAGGTAATCGCGCCCACCCAAACCTTTTATCTCATAGGCTGCGTTTGCTAGGGTTTGTTGCTGCTGTTCATCGCGCGCGTTCTGTACTAAATATTTCGCATTTAGGAAATTATCATCGACCTTAAAAAATTCGTTATAACGCGAGGTTCTATTCCCTTCTCGATCGATGCTGTAATCATGGTTTCCGGTTGCTGCGATAAACGGCACCTTTCCGCTTAATCGTTTAAAAGCACCCGATGCGGCTTCCCATTGACGCTGTGTAGATTGGTCGCCGTCATAGTCGTTCGTTATTTTTTCATTATTCTGAACGAGATCGCCTACACAGACAACCATCCGAATATTAAGGGTATCGATGTTCGCTTCGATCCAAGCCGTCATGAGCTCCAGTATGGGCTGGTTACGCCCCCACTTGACATAGTTCTGGATATCCGGAATCATAATCATAGACCATGAATCTTTATTTTCTAGTTGAGGCTTATTGCTAACTACTTGCCCGAATGCGTTGGAGAGTAATGTCGCTGCAAAACAGAGCGACAGCGTTATATGTTGAATCGTCTTTTTCATATTCATTTTTTTGTATTTATGATGACCCGATCTGGAGAGGTGGCTCGTTAATAGCCTTTATTTTGTTTTAAATGATCATTGATCAAAATTTCCTTGTTGGGTATCGGCCAGCGGTACTGCTTTGCTGTAAAGTTTCTATCACCGAGTTTCGCGCTATAGCCTTTTTTATAAAGCTCATCCAGATTGGGGTAGCCTTTGGCATCGATCGTTGGCGTGATAGGCCAGAACCACAAATCGGTTTCGATGAGTTTACTATTCATCTCGGTAATCGGAAGTAACCCGTAATAAGGGCGTGCTAGGGCATTTTCAAATTCTTTCCAGCGGTGTAAGTCCCAGAACCGTCTATGTTCCCAGGCAAACTCGATACGGCGCTCAATGCGTAAGATCTTCCGCAACTGCTCCGCATCGGTACTTTGTACGGCTGGGTAATCGGCGGTTTGGCCTACCTCTACCTGGTATGCCCGGGCGCGTACTTGGTTGATCGCATCTAAAACGCTTTCATCGATCTCCCCTAGTTCAATTTTCGCTTCTGCGTACATCAATAGTACATCGGCATAACGCATAATCACGATGGGATTGTCCGCTTGATCGGCATTCCAGTTTTGATCGGCATATTTACGCAACTGCAAGCCATTATAAGAGGCATGCTGGGTATATCCCTTGGTATCCTTATTTTCTACCATCTGTCCGGTGTTGACATTCAACACTTTTTTTGCACGTGGATCTGGATCATAAATTACGCCCAAAAACTCTGATCCAAACTCTACAATAGTGGCGCTCAAACGAGGGTCGCGATTTTGAAATGGCTTCTTTGGATCAAACAAGGGGGATTCATCAATTAGTAAACCATCGGTACAAGGATAAATGGCCAGTAGCTCCCATGACGGCTGTGCCACAGCATTACCGCCTACGGTACGTGGCATAAAGTTTTTTGTGCTCCACACCACGGTGAGGTCACGGGAGCGTGGAAGCGAAAATATGGTTTCTGATTCTATTTTTTTTGATTCGAAAAATGCTTGATAATCGGGATACAGGCTATAAAGATTTAAATCTATTAGCTTTTTCGTTTCATCGCGGACCACTTCCCAGTCGGACATCCAAAGGGCTACTCGGGCTTTCATAGCGATTGCGGCTCCTTTATTGACGCGTGATACGGATGAACCGCTATTCTCTTCGGGAAGGGTAGCGATGGCATAGTCGAAATCTGCGTACACTTCTTTTAATATGTCATTAGCATCGTGCCGCCCCATAGCAAAGGCTTCTTCAATAGTAATCGTTTCTTTATAAAAGGGAACATCGCCATATAAAGCAATCAAGCGTCCGTAAAAGTTAGCTCTAAAAAAACGCGCCTCGCCTCGTAATCGGTTGATTGTTTCTTCGGGAAGTACGCCCGTTACGCGATCGAGGCTCTCGATAACCCTGTTCGCGCGGCTTATCCCTTTGTAGGTGTTCATCCAGGTTGTTTCGCTATCCGACCATTCACTGGTGACTGCTCCGCCTGGATATTCATACACGACAAGACGCTGAGCCCAGTCATCGGTCCAACGATCGGTTTGGAAGTTGACCTCTAAATTCCAAACGTAGGTTCGGTATAGATCATTTAAAGACATTTCTATCTCTGTTTGGTCTGAATACCAGTTTTCGTTAGAGCCCTCGGAGGGTGGTACTAAATCTAACTCTGCGCAAGAGAATAACATGGCTGTAAAAAACAGACCAATAACGTATGGCTTAAATATATTTTTCATCGTCATTTAAAATTTAATGTTTAGCCCAAGGCTATAGGTACTTGAAATGTAGGAGTTGTTTAACGCTTCTGGATCGTATCCTTTTGGATAGTCGCTTAAAGCAAATAAATCGGTACCGGACATATAAATACGTGCGCCCTTCATATTGATTCTGCTTAGCAGGCTCTCCGGCAGGTTATAGCCGATGGTTACGTTTTTCAAACGGAAATAGCTTCCATCAAACAGCCAGAAATCAGACATTTCGTAGTTATTGTTTTTGGCACTTTGATGCGACAAGCGCGGAAAGCGGGCGTTCCTGTTTTCCTCTTCGGAGTTATTTACACTCCAATAATTACCGTCATATAAGGTGGACGGGCTTGTCCAGGTAGATTCAAATGGCTGAATCATATTCGGGGCTAGGCGGCTTGTTTGCTTACCTACGCCTTGGACAACTACCGAAAGATCGAATGCTTTATAGCCTACGGTTAGGTTCCCTCCATAGGTGAAACGCGGAAGCGATCCGCCAAGCAATACCTTATCGTATTCTGGCGTTATTACACCATCTGGAACACCATCAGGCCCCGATATATCGCGGTATCGTACGTCGCCTGGTTTTACGGCGGAATGCAACAATGCGCTATTTTCTACTTCTTGCGTATTCTGAAAAAGACCGTCAGAAATATACCCAAACCATTCGTTGTATTGGCTGCCTTCGCGTATGATTTGATCTCCGGTAAACACGGTACCTCCTAAGAATCCCATATTGGAAATGAAATCAGAAAGGTTAAACGATGCGGAGTATCGGAAATCGTCGCCGATACGGTCGCTCCAGTTTGCTACGAATTCCCAGCCATTGGTCTTCATTGTCCCGGTATTCTGGTCAGGATTTTCATATCCTAAATAATCAGGTACTTCGAGTTCGAGCAGCATGTCTCGTGTACGTTTCACGTAATAATCGGCCGAAACACTTAATCGATTTCCTAAAAACCCACCATCTAGGCCGATATTCCACGAAGCTGTCGTCTCCCAGCTGATATCTTGAATGGCATATCCAACTTGTGCGGCTGTGGTTTTTGAAATAATATTATCGCCTTGATAAAAAGGTGTGGAGGAAAACCCGATGGAAGATTGATACGGATAATAGCCGATACGTTCGTTGCCTAAGGTACCATAAGATCCGCGTAGCTTAAGTATGGAGACACCTTCCACATCTTCCATAAAGGATTCTTCTGAAATGGACCAACCTACTGATACCGACGGAAACAGTGCCCAGCGGTGATCCGGGTGAAAACGTGAGGAGCCGTCGTAACGGAAGTTTGCTTGCAGATAATAGCGGCTTTCGTAATCGTATAATAAACGTCCGAACACGGAACGATAGGCCGAGGCGACGGCATTTCCGGTGTTAAACATCGAGTTGCGATTACCTAAGTTCAAATAATGGAAGTTTGATAGCTCAAAATCTTCACTCTGCGCATCCAAGGATTCCTTGTCATAGGTAAAGTCTTCATACCCGCCCATTACGCTCATGTTGTGCCCATGGAAACGCTTTGCGTAATTCACAATAAACTGCTTGGTTAAGGTGGATACCTCCGCACGGCTTTCGTAGAGGTTTGTTTTATTGTGTCCAGAGATATAGCCTCCTAAGATGGTTGGGTCTTCGGCATCGTACCAGGGTAACTTAGCTATAAAGTTTTTTCCTTTTTGAAAATGATATGATGGAGAAAGCGTTCCGGTCAGGGTCAGGCCGTCTATTGGTTCGTACTCCATAGAGATTCGTCCGTTAACTTTGCTATTCGTATTCTTATCAAAACCACCGTACAAAATATCGGCATACATATTGGATCCGTCCTTTCCTCCCGCAATGCGACCATCCGTCCAGGTAGCGGCGTATATGGGTGCATATTTGTGCGCAGAGTTAATGGGATTGGATGTAGGGTTATTGTTCACCGAACGGTTTAAGTTAATATCGACGTTCGCCTTTAACCGGTTGTTAAATCTTATTTGGTTATTCGCACGCACCATCACGCGCTCATAGTTGCTATTTTCAAACAGGGCGTCGGTATCCTCGTAGTTCAACGAGACACGCGAATTCACTTTTTCGCCGCCGTGGGAAAAATTCAGGAAATGGCGCTGACGCGGTGCCCTGTCTTTTATCAGCAGATCGATCCAGTCGGTTACGGGATAATTGTTCGGATCTGTCAGGTGGTATGTTTCCCAGTTCTCTACGTCTTGCTGGGAATAAAGTGGGTATTCGGCACCTTCTGGGTTTCCGGCATCGTTCCACATCGCCTCATTAGACATCTGTAAGTAGCGTGTAGCACCCACGCTTCTAGGAAAGGTTGGTATGCGTTCCAACCCCATATTTAACCCTGCTTCTAGGCTTGTTGTACCAGCGGGTGCATTCTTTGTAGTAATCAAAATAACACCGGCCGCTGCCCGCGAGCCATAGATTGATGCCGATGCTGCATCTTTTAAGACGGTAATATCTTTGATGTCTTCGGAGGATATATCATCGATATTATTGTAGGGTACGCCGTCCACGATAATCAAGGGGCTGCTATCCCCGATGGTGGTGACACCGCGTATTCTGATATCGGCACTTGCGCCTGGCCTGCTGCTACTGCGGGTGACGGTAACACCAGGGATCTGGCCTTGAAGCTCTTGGGATAGTTGTGTTCCGTTTATGTTCTCGAGTTTTTCGCCGCTGAGTGTGCTTACAGCACCCGTCAGGTCCTTTTTATCCATCGAACCGTAACCGATAACGACGACCTCATTGAGATTAACAAAGTCTTCCTGCAAAACGACATCGATATTAGAAGAACCGGTAAGCTGCACCTCTTTTTGGGCATAACCTATGGCCGAAAAGTTTAATCGACCTACCGTATTTTTTAATGCTACGGTGTACCTTCCTGAAGAGTCTGAGACGCTGGCGGTTCCCGTTTCAAGATGGCTTATGGTTACATTAGCAATAGGCTGTCCGATTTCATTAGTAATTTTACCAGATATACTTTGAGCCATCGTGTATAGGCTTGAAAGCAGTAACAAAATAATTATTGGGTATCTCATGATTGTTATTCTTGGGGGCAAAAGTCGCCCTTTGAGATTATCACAAAATAACGGCAATGTTACTAAAATATTAATTCCTGACTAGACAAAGGCTAAGCTTTTAGGGATGTATAAATGGGTGGATGGAGGGGAATCGCGTGTGAAGCACCTGACCCCAGTTGTCGGTATTAGTGGAAAATACGCACGAAAAATATGGATGAACTGTTCGGTATTAGTGTCAAGCTAAAGATGGGGTAATAATGGAGCTTATAATACAGACTCAACTTCATCCATCTTGCCGCCTGCAAAAAGTTTTTTACGATGATTTTGTCCCCAAGTTTTAAGGACTTCAATAATCGGTGTTATGGTTTTTGCGTAAGGTTCAGCTTTATATAAAATCTTTACAGGATAATCGTCCACAACTATGCGCTTAATTAATTGATGCTCCTCAAGATCTTTGAGCTCTTTTGCCAAAACCTTTGGTGTAATACATCCGATACTATTCTGTGGGAGTAAGGAAAAAGTAAAAAAGGAAATTGAAGCGTTCCTTGAACTTACCGGCGTGGATGAACTGATTACGGTCACGATTGCCCATAACCGTGAAGATCGCATTAAATCCGTCCGGCTTTTTGCCGAACTCATGGACGAGATTAATTCAGAAAATAAAACTGTATTGCCCCATAAATGAAAGATAAGGCATGGATTTAAATAGCAATAGAAAAAAGTTAAAATTAGCGGCCAACCTTAATGGTTTAGGTTGGAACTATGTGGGTTGGCAACATCCGGATATGCCGGTAGATGCCAGCGAAAATATTGACTTTTATATACAACAGGCGAAACTGGCTGAAGCCGCCAAATTCGACACCCTATTCTTAATCGATGTAAGTCATGTCGGTGCCGGAAACATCCCGCATTATCTGAGTATGTTTGAGGGTGGTTCAGTCTGATTTTGAGAGTTTCTTTTCCATAGGGTTACAAATTGTCCAATTTTCTTTGGCGTAATTTTCGCCTTCCTGTATTTTATTTTAAACGCTCCAACATCAAAATTATACCCATCGTATTCCTTACATTCGGCTTCTTCTTGTATATGCCCGATACGCAAACCATTTGTGTTTAATAGCCGATTTTCTATAAATCTTAACTCTTCAATCATTATATACTTGCTACAGTTATTGTCGAATTATGATGAACTGGAAAATTTACAGAATTGGCAATAAAACAAAGTTCATTCGCTTTTTTATGCAATTCATTCGCCTTATCAATCATCCATAGTTCCTTTACAGATACGTTTGGATTAAGTGTTACTTCCACAAACTGCCCTCCTCCATTTGAAGTTTCTACCATTATTCCCGTAGCGTTGTCAATATAATCTATCACGATTACTCCCGCTTCTGAACACAAATGCAAGTACCATAGCATATGGCAGGAAGATAATGATGTGACTAATAAATCTTCTGGGTTGTATTTGGTTTTATCCCCTCGAAATGCTGGGTCTGAAGAACCAAAAATTTTAGGCTTATCTGTGACAGTAACCTCGTAGTTTCTTTCGTAATTCCTATAGTTATCAGTCCCTGTGCCTTTGTTCCCTGTCCATTTAATTGTTGTTCTATAATGATGTTGCATTTTTAATATCTCGTCTTTCTGAAATTTGTATTGGCATACTGTATGGTCTTCATTTGTACCTCTCAATATTTTTCACTGTCTATTGCGTATCTTAGGTATTACTGTTCTCGAAAATCTCGTGTAATTTTTGTTGCAATAGCTTTTTATGGGGCAGTTGGGTTTGGTACTCGGCGACCATTGCAGGGGAAAGCGAACGGCTCAATGCAAACTCTACAACTTCGTTTTCCTTATCCTTGTACGTCTTCAAACTAAATTAGACACATTAGGATGGAACCTTAAGGAGACTTTCGAGTTATAAATTTATTAATTTTTGTTGATTATACAATTGTCTTCTTTTATTCAGAGAATCGATTTTTACCTGTTGTCTTTTTTCCAAAATTCTTTCAGATCGTCCACAATAGCTTGATGCAGCGTAAAATCTTTAATCTCTACATTTTTTGCATTCGGCATCCGACACAATACATGCAAGGGCTCACCTGTACGATTACAAGATGCCATAGTATATTCTTTATTCAAATCAATTGGTCTCCCTTTTATCTCTACGGTCAACAAACGAGATCCCATTTCTTTTGAGCTATCAAATGTTATTTTCATACCTGCAAAACGTAGGAACCAACCACCAAAACGCTCGTTGGCATTCTTAGCAAAAACATTATTCAATTCTTTTTCGAGCCAATTCCAAATCTGTTGACCACTGACTCTACCAATTTTCATTTTTTCATCCACAGGAATCATACGCCATAAATCTTCACGCGTGATG
This sequence comes from Sphingobacterium sp. FBM7-1, assembly GCF_020687765.1. Classification (GTDB taxonomy): domain Bacteria; phylum Bacteroidota; class Bacteroidia; order Sphingobacteriales; family Sphingobacteriaceae; genus Sphingobacterium. The sequence continues at coordinate 285,140 of NZ_JAJEWJ010000003.1, forward strand.
GCTTGCTTACCATTCTTCTCAGGAACAATCGGAACACCAAAACGGAATCCATTCGAGATAGCAATATCGGCACCTGATTTCCACAATAATGCATCCGTGATAAAATTATCCATCGGATTCTCAACAACCAAATAACGATAAATTGGGGTGGAAGTGTAACCAATTATTTCCTGCATTTGCGAATGATAAGGATTGGTCAACGAATCAACAATCTGTTGTATGTGTTTATCCGCTTTATATTTTTTAGGATTAACCTCCAGCAATTCGTAATTGAAATCTGCTATTTTCCGGTTTTTAATTTTCAAATCTAATTTCCCAACGAAAGAACCAAAAGAACCCGGCTCCAATACCATTGCATATTTTCCCTTGATAGGTTGACGGACACGCTCGTGTGTGTCGCTTCCAAAAATAAAATCTACCCCATCTACCGCAGGATTATTGGCAAGCATCAGTTGCTTGGATATACCTATATGTGCGACTATAAAAAGTAGATCGACTTGTTTCTCTTCACGTAAATGTGTAATTAGTGATTTCAAATTTGCTTCTACTTCCGTAAACAAGATACCTTCACTAAACATTGGGTTCTGACGAATCGGAATTTCAGGGTCATTGTACGCAATAAAACCAATTTTCAAACCTTGCTTTTCCGTAATCCAGTAAGGGGGAAACAAGGCGGAATTGTCGGTTTCGTGATACATATTGGATACAATTACAGAAGTTTTGTATTTGGTCATAATATCCATCATGACTTGCTTACCGTAAATTACTTCCCAATTTCCTGGAATCATTAAATCGTAGTTCATTTCATTCACAATAGTTGGAAATATTGCACCTTGGCTAAGTACACTTTCTCCACTCCCTTGTATGAAATCACCTCCGTCAATCAAGAGAGTACCATTCGGATTATCATTACGAACTCCTTCGACCAAGGTCTTGATATGTGCCAGCCCTCCCGCTTCACGAAACTTTACCTTACCTTTTTCCACAAAAAGCTCATTGTGCTTATTTAGATACGCATGCAGATCTGCTGTTTGTAAGATTGTGATTGTTGTGTCTTTGCTTTTTGCCATAGCGATGGAGATACTAAGAAAAGAAATGAATATAATAGTTAAAATTCTGAACATAGTTATTTATTTTTTAAAATTAAATAGTGAGTAAGCTTCTGTATTGTTCAATATAAAAAACAATAATCCACCGCCAATAGCGACATTTTTCCATAATGGACCGTGCAATAATCCTGCATCGCTCTGTATAATTAATGTGATAGGAACTAGAATTAAAAATAAAATTAAGGCTGACCAACGCGTATATATACCTAATAAAAAAGTAATCCCAAATACAATCATCGCATAGCCCGACATACGCACTTGTGATTCCAGCGAAAGGAACTTTTCTAATAATTCGACAAATGGAGATTGTTGTAGCCGAGCTACAGTTTTAGACGTGTTTACTAGATGTGAAATACCTGCATTAATAAAAATACCAGTAACAGCCACACGAAGTATTAAGATGGATAATGGAGAAACTCCTTCTTTTTCTTTCATTATAAGGTGTTTTAAGATTTATTATTATTGAATACTACTTGCAAGAAAATGCACCGCATTCAATACTAAATCCTAAATTGCTGAAAAAGAATATGGAGTGAGTTGAGGTAAGGTTTGTGAAGTAATGCTAAGTAATCTTTTACTTGAAAACTTGCTAATAATTTTTCTGAAGCTACAAATTGATTGCTGTGTGAAGGAATGATTCCTTGTAAGGAAACTTCCCGCTTTACTTGTTGGGAAGTAAATTCTGAAAAATTACAAATGGTATGGCTAATCTTAGCTACCGATTTACCATCTGCAACAGGAATGCCCCAAGATTGTTTTAAAGTTTGCTTAGCAAAACAAGGCAAACACAACATTACCATTAGCAGTACTAGACCGCTAAAACGTAAGATAGTATTCCATTTGCCTTGCATCACCACTAATATAAGCTTTTACTTTTATACATGTTGATTAATCAACGCTGTCAATTCATCTCTTTGACCTACACCCGATTTACGCCAAACAACTTCACCTTTTTTGAAAAGCACCAAGGTTGGTACCGAACGAATGGCATATTGTCCTGCTAAAGCATTGTTTCTATCTACATCAATTTTAATAATATCTGCTTGCTCGCCTAGCACATCCTTAACTTCAGACAATATAGGAGCTTGCATTTGACAAGGTTCGCACCAAGTCGCAAAAAAATCTACCAATACGCGTTTATCTTGATTGATAATATCTTGAAACGATTTACTCATAATCTTCTTATTTAAAATTTGAAAACAATAATCCGCCCATCATCGCACCATATAACGTGCTGATATAGGGATTAGCTGTAATAGCGCACGTACCATTGACGCAACCTACATATTTATAATATAGAAAACCGCCTAATGCTCCTAATAGAACACCTACTATGGTCATGCCATATTGTTTTATAAATAATTCCATCTTTATTTTTTTAAATATGTACTAAATTAAGAAACTCTGCAAACCTAGTCAGTAACAAAAGTTACACTAATGAATCTGATAATACAGATTTACAAACGCAACATGTTCGGTATTAAATATGTTTTTCTTCGCTTTGTACCTTTCAATCCAGATATAGCCGATTTCAGATTTTAGATGAGGTGAAATTCTAATTTCATTCATCAGTTGAACACGATTATGGTCTATAGGATTCTTGCCAACTTTTCCTATTGGATTTACTAATAGTTCTTCCGAAAGGGATAAACTATAATTATCCGTAATTTGTGCTTTCAGCCCTATACGATTTCGAGCACGTAATACATAACGATTGTCGGATGTAAAATGACGACTTTCTACTGCTGCACGATTAGAGATTTGCCAATTTTTGGCAATCGATTTTTGCCATTGCCCTGCAGCTGAAAATCGAATTTCGCGACTATCTTGCACATAATCTTCTTTACTCAAATCAATTTGGCTATGCGAAAAATAGGCAAATGGCGATAAAGAAACATTAAAATCAATTCCCAAATTACGATGATACCACCATCTGAAAGATTCCAACAATGGCTTTTGAACACCTACGTTACTTTCTCTTAAACTTTGCCTGCGGTATTGTATTTCCGTATCCAGTTTATTAAACTTGTCAAAAGAATAGCCAACTGTCGCTCTCCCCCACACACTATATTCCCCTTGCGCATGAGCGACAGATAAACTAACCAATACAACTATTCCTGTTAAAATACCCTTTAACATAAAGCAAACTAGATGCTTTCCACAAGCGATTTCAATGCACGCCAGCCACCACCATTATGTACCTTTTCAAAACCTTTATTTTGTAGTATACGCATCGCTTGGCCACTTCTATTACCACTTTGACAGAAGACTACAATATTCTTTGATTTATCCAGTGAACCCAATTTGCTTTCTAACTCGCTCAATGGAATGTTCTTTGCGCCTTTTACCGTACCACCATTAAATTCTAAAGGCGTGCGTACATCTATTAGTTGTGGATTATTTTTCACTAATACCTCTTTTAAAGCTGTATCATCATTTGAAAATATTCCTTTAAATATTGATAACATAACTATTATTATTAAAATGACACTACTATTCGCTAACCAGTTTATTCCCCAACTTTTTCCATTCATTGATACCTCCATCATAAACAGTAATGTCTGTAAAACCCAAACTTTCAAAAAGTGAATAACCAATAGCTGCACGAGCTCCACTTTGACAATGAATTAGGATCGGTTGATTTTTATCTAGTTTTGACGCTTTCTCTTTTATTTCAAGCAAAGGCAAATTTGCTATACCAGCAATATGTCCTTCAGCGTATTCTTTAGCTGTACGGATATCCCAAGCTTGTATGCCTCTTCTCTGCACAGCTTTTGTCAAGTCTTCAGCTTTAATATATTTAATTGACTTCAAGTGCTCAGACGAAATATCGTTTACCACGCCTAACACATTGTCAAACCCTACACGCATCAACTTATGTGCTAATGCCTTCTCGTTGTCCTTTTCTACTATAAATACGACTTGGTCCTTATGATTTACTAATTGTGCAAACCAATTATTGAATCCTTTATTCAACTCAACATGGATAGTATTCGGATGAAATCCCTTTCCTACTTCTTTGCGAACGCGTGTGTCGATTACTTTTACCCCCTTACCAATCAGATTTTTTATTTCCGAAGCATCAATTACTGCATATCGGTCATCCACCAACTTACAATATGTCCCATCACGATTCCACTCTTTCATCAACTTGAAATATGGAGGAGGAACAACTTGATCTGCCAATATGTATTTTATAAATTCAGCTTCTTTACCTGAATATTGTAGAGCAGGATTAGTCAATTTTTCAGCCTTCAATGTAGAAAATGGAATATTGCTCAACGTCTTTCCACAGAATGAACCTGCACCATGACCAGGCCATATTTCCAAATCATCAGGTAGCTTTCTGAACTTTTCGATACTGTGATAAAGCGCTGCAGCAGAAGCTGTAGAATTTGTATCACCCTCTTCGTATTTCTCTAATAAATCAGGTCTCCCCACATCACCTACAAAAAGAAAATCCCCTGTAAAAGCTTTTATTGGATTAAGCTTATTGGCATTCGAATACAGCAAAAAGCTAATACTCTCTGGCGTATGCCCCGGAGTATGTAGCACTTGGAGAAAATATTCTCCAAATGCCAACTTATCTCCTTGTTTCAATGGTAGATAATCAAATTTATATTGCCATTCCGCAGGTCCCTCTTGAGACAATGCTAACGTTGATGCAGTCAATTTTGCTAATTCACGCGCGCCACTTAGATAATCGGCATGAATATGTGTTTCGGTAACGAATTTCAAATTAGCGTCATACGCACTCAATGTATCGATGAACTCTTGTACATCTTTACGTGGATCGATCACAATCGCTTCCTTTGATTGGTTATCAATCAGGATGTAACCACTTTGCGAAAGACCATCTTCATATAGACGCTTTAGGATAAGATCTTGCGCATGAAGGTTAAAACCTATCATCGACAAAATCAAACTCATTCCGAAAATTAAATTTCTCATAAATATTATTTTAAGGGTTTATTATTAGTCATCCATTCTTTCATGCCTCCAGCATAGTTTCTCACCGACTCAAAACCATTTTTCTTCAAAATTGAATACGCTATGGTTGAACGGTCACCTGCCTGACAGTGAATCACGATATCTTTTGATTTATCTAACTTATCCAAGTTCGACACTAGCGTTCCTACAAAAGCATGTGTAGCACCTTCAATATGTCCTGCAACGAATTCTTTCTCATTCCGCACATCTACAACTTGAACATTATCTTCTTGAATAGCGGCCTCAAATTGATCCATATCAATCACGTTTGCTGTTTGCAACTCCATGCCCAAATCTGTTACAGAATCAATAAAACCATATATATTATCCAATCCTATACGCATCAACTTGCGTGTGATATCTTCCATAGCTGATTCATCCGCAATAAGCACAAATGGAACATCGTAGCTAAGCACCCAACCCATCCAGTTAGCAAATGAATTGTTGCCTTGGATATTTAATGAATTAGGCAAATAACCTTTGGCAAATTCTACTTTATTACGTGTATCCATCACCAACATACCTTCTTGATACACTTTCAAAAATTCTTCTTTTGATAATTTTTTATGTTGAGGTACAGTAGTCAATAAAGGTCTATCCACTTTATTCAACTTCTTCATCATCGCAAAATACTTCGGCGCTTCGGGCTGACCATCTAATAAATCTTTTGTGAAAGATTCTTCGTTATCACCATATTGCAACGCCCAATTTCTGATTTTTTCGTAACCTACTGTTGTACTTGGCACAGCTCCTAAAGCTTTACCACAAGCCGAACCTGCTCCGTGACCTGGCCATACTTGTACGTGATCTGCTAAACTCATAAAGCGTTTGATCGACTCGAACAATTGTTTAGCACCTTTTTCTTGTGTACCTGTCATACCAGCTGCTTTTTCTAACAAATCTGGTCTGCCCACATCCCCTACGAACACAAAATCTCCCGTGAACAACATAATAGGTTCTGCTGTCGCTGGATGATCTGTCAACAAGAAGCTAATACTTTCAGGTGTGTGACCTGGTGTGTGCAACACTTCTAATGTCAAATTACCCAAAGTAATCACATCTCCATGTTTCAATCCTATGTGTGCAAACTCATATTGCCAATCTGCACCACCTTCATCTGATAATAATAATTCAGCCCCTGTTAAAGCTACCAACTCGCGCGCTCCACTTAAGAAGTCTGCATGAATATGTGTTTCTGTTACTTTAGTGATTTTTAAATTATTTTGAGCCGCGATTTCTAAGTAAGTATCTACATCGCGTTTTGGGTCAATGACGATAGCTTCGCCTTTTGCTTGACATCCAATAATATAACTTGCTTGCGCTAATGTCTTGTCGTATACGTGTTGAAAAAACATAATATTTAAATTTTAATTGTTTACTATTTATTTACTTATTGATACAAATTTCGATAATGTACCTGTGCCTATCAGCAACTTTTGTTACACAAGGAACACGATGTTAAAACCAGATTTCTTTGAAAAGAATGTAGACACCCATCAGCAAGACAAACACACCAAAAGCAGGTTTTAACTTATCACTATTGATGAATCTTGTTAGGTAAGAACCTAAAAATATTCCCACAATAGACAATGAGGTTAACGTCAGTAAAAACGTCCAATCCAATGATGCATTTCCCAATTCACCTGTAAATCCTATTAATGATTTTGCCGCGATAATAACTAGAGAAGTCCCCACAGCTTCTTTCATCGGCAACTTAGAAAACAAGACCAAAGCGGGGATAATTAAGAAACCACCACCTGCACCTACAAGACCTGTTAACACCCCGACAAATGAACCTTCTAACAAAATCATCGGGTAATTAAACTTTTGTGGTTGTACATCGTATGTACCATCAGACTTTTTACCTTTCAGCATCGCATAAGCCGCCACGACCATCAATACTGCAAAAAGGATCATCAGAAAAATATCTTTAGTCACTTCGAATCCAGCCAGTGTAAATAAACTATCTGGAATCGCAGGTAAGATATATTTACGTGTCAAGAAGACCGCAAAGATAGATGGTATACCAAATACGATAGCTGTCTTTATATTAACTAACCCCTTTTTGAAATAAGTGATAGACCCGACAACACTAGTCGCACCTACAATAAATAGTGAATAAGCTGTAGCTGTCACCGGCAATACCGCAAATAGATAAACCAAAACCGGTACGGTAAGAATACTTCCTCCGCCACCTATCAACTCTAATAATACTCCAATCAAGATGGATGCTATATATCCAATTATTTCCACGACTTTTTCAATTTGTTGATACAAAGGTCAGCAAGTGAGAGAAAGCCTACAGTTACATTTGTTACATAGTAACGTTTCTGATTAGTTAAATAATTGCTATTTTGGCCGAAAGATATTTCCTAATGACCGCGAAGAAAAGCATTCTTATTAAAGACAAACTTACACCTAGCAAGCTTATCAAAATACTACCGTTTGACAACACAAAACACAGTACGAAAGCGCACAAACACAATGGTTATCTTGAATTAGTATATCTTTTTTCTACTACAGGAACACACGAAATTGATGGAAAAATCGGGGAAATTCAAAATCCTTGCTTGTTAGTAATTCGAAAAAACGCTGTTCATAAATGGACGTTAACGACACCAGTCGAAGGGTTTGTTATCCTTCTAAAAAATGAATTTATTGCGAATAGTCTTGACCTAGAAATAGGAAAACTAATCGAAAAAGTCACGAAGATTGATCACCTAGAATTACAGAATATCACGACCTTAAAGACTATTTTAGAAATACTTGCAACAGAAGAGAATCCAATTGTCATTGAAGGACTTTTCAAAAGCTTATTAGCCAAAACAGTCGAAAGCGATTCTCCAACAGAAAGTAAGCTGCGTGTTAATTTTTCTTTGTACGATAGTTTTATGGATTTGCTCATAAATGAACATAAAATCATTAATAGTGTGGCGCACTACGCCAATTTACTGAATACTTCTCCACAAAATCTGAATGCATCCTGCAAGAAATACACTGATCTGTCTGCCTCAGAGATCATCGCAAATCACCTTATCAAAGAAGCGAAAAGACTTATCTATTACACCCAAAAAAGTATGACCGAAATTGCGCATGAACTTGGATTTTCGGATAAATCAAATTTTTCCAAATACTTCAAAAAGCACACCGGACATACTCCCAAAGCTTTTAAACAAACTATTAACTAAAACTCCTTTTCACCGAATTCACTTTTCGGTAATCGAAGGATGTTATTCAATTTTTTGATATTAAAATTCAAATTCAGCAGAATGATATTCTTTTCGTATATATAATTTGTTGTTGTGAAAAAATCATTGGCATAGGTCGTTATACGTTGTTCATTCACCCCCCAATTACCCAATTCAATATTTTTCCATTGTACCTGTGCTGTTACTGCTCCTTGATAAAAGGATTTTGACAAACTAAAATTCGGTGTGATGAAACGACTATCTACACCTTGTAATGTCGGTCTTTCACCCAAATAATTTACATCTACCGCAGCAGTCCATTGGAGAGGCAAGTTCAAAATACCCGAAGCATTGAAAGAATACACCCAATCTGAATTTTTGTATGTATTTACATAATCCAACACGTCACCTTCTATCTTGTAATTATACGTATTTGCGCCAAATAGTAGTTTTAAGGATGGTGTAGGTTTCCACTCTCCCCCCACTTCAAGACCATAACGCCTAGCATAATCTGCATTGGTAAATACTCGATGCAAAATGGTATCTGCATACACTGAATTAACACGTTGAATCGGGTTTTTTGTATGTTGATAATACACATTCGAAAAGAATAAACCTTGCGTAAACTTTTTGATCACTCCAGCTTCAAAGTTTGTCACAAATTCAGGCAATAATTCAGCGTCCCCTCGCTCCAGTGTTTCCGAGTGTTCGCGCTCTGGAATAGGATTCAACTCAAAATTATTATTACGCTGCACTCTCCGCGAAGCCGACATTTTCATTTCCCAACCTTTATCCAATTTATGTTTTATATCGACACTCGGATAGAGTTGATGCGTTTGATACGGATATTCTTCTTTGGTATCAACCAGCAACACATCACGCTTGTAGAATTCGTATCGCAGTCCAAAAGCAATATTGGTATTCGTGTATGCACGGTTGTACTGTGAAAATAACGCATGAACTAAATTATTGGCATTCATTTTCCCAGAAAACTCTGGTATGACTGCAAAATCTCCCTGTCCAAATTCTTTATTATTATATTTAAAATCGCCATTCTGCCCATCCTTGCGAATCTGATAGCCTGAAATTAATTCAGAATTATCAGTTAACTTCACTTGATGTTGTGCTGAAGCTCTTACACCATTTAGTGGATTGGTGTAAGTATTACGAGTCCATTGAATGGTATCATTTCCATTTTCGATGTTACCATTATTGGTCGATCCATAAATATCTGCATGCTCATACACCACACCAAAGTCTAGGCTGTGTTTTTTATTCAAGGCCAATTGATAACTCAAATCCATTAAATAAAACTTCCCCTGTTTGTTCTGCAAATTTGGATTGAAGTATTGCAGTCTATGAATGGTAGAACCATCCACTGTGGAGATAGATTGATTATCGTAATAAATGTCTGCCACGCGGTCTTGAAATTTCTTAGACGCCAAAAGACCAAATTGTATCTTTTGATTTTCGGTCAGTTGGTACGCCGTATTGAGACGAGCACCATAGTTATATTTATTAAAACTACGTTCACCTTGGGAGGGAAACATGGTCTTTTTATCACCTATAATTGTATACACATCGCCATCACGAAAACCCGCATTATCATTGCGCAAATAATTAAGTGAACCTTGAATATCTAGTTTATTCATTTTGTATTGGAAGGATACGTCCGAACCAAAGCGCTTCTGTCTTTCTACATTATCATAATCGTCGACACTCGGCAAACCATATTGAAGATTCATCAACCAAGCAAAACCATCACTCGAAGGTTTACTTGTTTTAATATTAATCATACCTCCTTTACCCTCAGGGTCATATTGCGCACGAGGACTGCTTATAAATTCTACCTCTTTTACATCATTAGCAGCTATTTGAGTCAAGATAGTCTGCGCATCTAGGAGTGTCGGCGTGCCATTGATCAGCACAATCAAGCCTTTATTACCTCTAACCAAAATTTCGCCGTTTCCATCTAGCGTAATGGAAGGTAAATTTTTAACGATATCCAATGCCGTGCCTCCTACGGCAGTTTTGTATTGGTTCGCTTGATAAACTTGTCGATCACTTTGATGTTGTTGTACCGAATTGGATGCTGTTACATTTACCTCACCAATTTCTTGGGGTCCTGCAACGATATATATATCACCCAAATTATGTTTACCATTTTTTAACAGGTGAATTAATGTATCCTTTTGCGCGAAACCAATGAACTTAATGTTTAAAGAATAAGTACCCACTTTTAATTTCTTTATTTCAAATTCACCAGTAGTATTACTCATCGCTCCAGCGATTAATTTTCTGTTTTCATCAAATAATGAAATACTAGTATGTGCAATACGTTCTTTTGAAACAGATTCTTTGATCGTTCCTACCAAGGTAATATCTTGAGCTGAAGCATAAATAAAACTGAATAGAAAGAAAAATAATAAATGAGCTTTTTTCACGGTTGTTTTAGATTAAGCTCAAATATAGTTTATTGAAAAATAAGAGATTATCAGATTGTGAAAATGACCACACATTATTCAAATCTACCACGTTTTGTAAAAATTAAATTAAACAAAAAAGCGAATTATTTTCATAATTCGCTTGTATTAAATGCTACTAATAAAACTATTAATGAGGAAGTTTATCCTTTAACAAACCATAAATCCATGTTCCCACCAAAGCACTCCCCAATACAACTAACATTGGTAAATAACCTGCTCCTGTTAATACAAAAATAGGTCCTGGACATGCGCCTGCTAAAGCCCAGCCTAATCCAAATATCGTACCGCCTACTAAATAGCGAGTAATCGATTTGTCCTTATCTGCAATTACAATTGCTTTATTATCTATATCCGTTACTTTCTTTCTTTTAATGATTTGAACCAAAATCACGCCAGTCGCCAAGGCTGTTCCCATTAGACCAAACATGTGTAAAGATTGAAAATTGAACATTTCGTAGATTCTGAACCAAGAAGCAGCTTCAGACTTAAACATCAGTATCCCGAAGAATACACCTACTAGTAAAAAAACTATATTTCTCATGTGTTAGATTAGAATAAAAGTGGGAAAATAAGGTGAATCATGATGATACCACCCACGAAGAAACCGATTGTCGCTATCAAAGAAGGCAATTGCAAATTACTAATTCCTGATATCGAGTGACCTGAAGTACAACCTCCAGCATAACGCGCACCGAAACCGACAAGAAGACCTCCCACAATTAATAACACTAACACTTTAGGGTCACTAAAAGCTTCATTTCCAAAAAACTCAATAGGGACATAATCTTTACCTGCACTTTGAATGCCCATTGCTTCAAGCTGTGTAATTGTTTTAGGATTCAAATCCGGAGATTGACCCGCTCCCAAATAATTAGAAGCTATAAAGCCACCAATCATAGCACCTACTACCATCAGGAGATTCCACTTTTGGCTACGCCAATCGAATTTAAAGAATGATGACGTTTTACCCGCTCCGCACATCGTACACATCGTACGTAAGTTGGATGACATCCCAAAGTTCTTACCTAAATAAAGCAATACAAACATCGTGATTGCTATAAGTGGCCCACTTACATACCAAGGCCATGGTGACAATATCATTTCCATAATGAATTAATTTTCTACAAAAATCCTGAAGTATTTTTACCCTATCAGTTACATTTGTTACATTAGAAAAGGCTTTACGTTATTTGTAAAGCCTTCTATTTATTTGACAAGTATCTCAATACTATTTCGGTTGAGCTTGATACGCCCTTCTGTCTCTAGAGCTTTTAGCAATCTAGATACTACTACGCGCGAAGTATTCAATTCTTTCGCTATATCTTGATGGGTTTTATACACAATTGTATTATTTTCAATTTTACTTTTTTCGAAAAGATAATTTAACAAACGGTCATTCATATCCATAAACGCTATTGTATCTACAGCATTTAATAATTCATTAAATCGGTTATTATAACTTTCAAAAACGAAGGACATCCAACTCTTATATTTTCCGATCCATTCTGACATCTTCTGAACAGGAATCATTAATATAACACCTGGAACTTCACCTATAGCACGTATTTCACTTTGCTTCTCCCCTAAACAACAGGTCATAGACATCGCACAGGTATCCCCTCGCTCTAAGTAATAAAGTAATAATTCACCACTATCATAATCCTCACGCATAACTTTGACTGCACCTGACAATAAAAGTGGCATCATCTTGATGTATTGATTATAATCAATCAATACATCCCCTTCTTTGAAATCGATAGCTTTAGATACTTGAATAATCTCTTCCAAAAGCTCTTCTTCAAAAATACCACCATATGTTTTGTAAAATAATTCTTCCATAAATTTATAATTTGTTTACGAAGTTACTGATTTATCACTCATTCTTTTGTAACATATGTTACCAATGATTAAACATCAGAACTGATAGTAAAGTTTAAGCTAAATTGACGGAAAAATGTCCGAAATATGTCCGAAAATAGAAAAAGCCACTGATTATCAGTGGCTTTTGTCGGGGTGGCAGGATTGCTTTAGCCCCACTACCCCAAACTCATCCCTAAAGCTCCTGCGGATCGAACCACGGCTCGAACCTGCCACGAACAAAAAAAGCCCGACTACTGTCGAGCTTTTTTGTCGGGGTGGCAGGACGAATCTGCGCACACTCAAATATCTATATGTCAATATGTTGACTTTCTTTAAAAAGAACTACTCACCGTTTAACTCACATATAATTTGTGATTCGATGTTGCAAATTTAATCATTTAATTTGATTGAGCAATACAATTTGGTGATTTTTGATTTAAACCTCAAAATCACTAAAGCGATTTTTCTGGCTCATTTTTTCAAATAAAAAGATTAACAAGGTTCAAAGTTATATAATAAAGCAATCAGACTTAAAGTCTCTTTGTATCCGTTAAATTTGCGTTTACTAAAGGGGCTTTTCAAAGTCATTCATACTGAATATTTATAAAATAATCTCCACAGTTGGGTGAGATTTATGGCAAAAATCTTCCCACAGGTGGGGTGAACTTGGGTAAAGGTATCACTTAATATAATGATGTTTGTGTATTAATTAGGGATAAACTGAATTTGAAATTCGGTATTGATCACAAAAATTATGGGCTATGCAGCATTCTTTACACACCATTATTTTAGAGATACACAATAAGGAAGATAAGATTTTATCACAGAGCAAAAGGTTGATTGATGAGGCTTATGAAATGACCTTGTATCTACAAGACCTGTTATTTGAGGTCAAGAAATATATTGCTAAAAAGGGCTTTCAAAATGATGGGGAAGAAATAAAATTCTTCCGAACCATCAAACCCCAAATACTTGGAAAACTCATCTACTACAATAAAATTTACCGGATTGAAACGACCTGTCCGGTCAGCAACGGCAAAATGTATTACAGTTACTTTTCGACTCAATTAGCCAATCTTAAAAGAGAGTACATTGAGCATATCTGCAATTCAGATTTTTATAGGTACTATCGTTCGGGGCGTACGGACCGTGACGACACCTATTTCAAAAGAGGCAACATAAATTACCACGACGGTCTGAACAGTATCGTCTTTGAAATTGATCCCGAATTTTCTACTTTCTACGATTACAAGACCGCAAGGATTATCGCCAACGAATTGCTTTATACCTATCTGCTGACGAAAATCAATCCAGATGAAAATCCCGATGCTATTTTACAAAAGCCGGAAAACGCCAAAGATATTTTTTGGACAGAAAGCAAAAACGCACTTGTCGAATTGATATATGCCCTGTATGCTTCGGCAGCAGTTTCGCACGGTAAAACCGGTGTCCGAAAAATCAGTTTGATGTTCCAGATACTTTTTGGCATTACGCTCGGTGACCTGCACCACGCATTCCACAGAATGAAAACCCGAAGCGGTTCCCGAACGGCATTCTTGGACCAGCTTAAAACTTCATTGGAAGAATATATGGATAAAGACCTTTAACCCAATGCAGGTCTTTTGTTCAGGGCAGTGCATTGTTGTGTACTGCTTTTTTGTTTATACCATAAGCCAATGTATGTCAATTGGCAAATGATGGTATAAACCATCTCCTAAATACTCGAAATTCTTTTTAAGCCCTACCAAACAAGGGTTTCTCCCAATTGCAAAAATTTTCAAAAAACAGCCAAACCAATTGGCAGGGCTTGGCTGATAAACACTGCCACGCTTCCCAATTTTGCATGGTGAACATTAAAACTTATCGACTATGAATATTGACAGAATGGAATTTATAGCGTGGATGGAACGCATCATGGACAGGTTTGATATGTTGGGCGACAATATTGACGATTTAAAAAAGAAACGCAATAGCATAGACGGAGAAGAACTGCTCGATAACCAGGACCTGCTGCAAATGTTGAAAATCAGTAACCGTTCCCTGCAACGCTACCGCTCCATAGGTAAACTACCTTACTATACCATTAGCGGAAAACTGTATTACAAGCTATCCGATGTGCACCAGTTTATCAGGGAGAGTTTTAACAAGTAAAACGCCAATGCGTGCCAAATACTGCCTTTGACTGCCACTTCGGGCGATGCAGTAACTGCTTCATTTACTTTCGGCAATAAAACTTTAAACTTTTCAGATTATGAGTGAAGAAAAAGAAACAGAAAACCAACAGGTTGCTTCCGAACAGTTATCGGATATACTTTTAGTGCTGGATAAAGAAAAAATGAAAATCCAAGCTGTAAAAAGTATTGACAAAAGCGGAAAAATGGAAACGGTTGACCCTACGAAGAAGAACCAAAGCGAGTTCATGCGGGTGGATAAACACGGTGATTTCGTGACCAATTTCCTTTCCAATTTTTGGAGGCAGTTAAAAGACCCTACCAAATTTGCTCTTTTCAAAGTTTCGGCTGACGAAGCCGTAGAGAAAGCAAAAGAATTTCAGAATCAGATAAACAATCCAACTGCCGAAGGCAAAAAGAAAATGGAAAAGCATGAAGTGAAAAATGAACCCGAACAAGAGCAAAAACAAGAAAATAAAAATGATATGGCAAAAACAGAGACAACCCCGGAAACAAGCGAGTACCGCTTCCAGCCGGAACAGATTGATTGGGAAACAATGAACAATCTCGGATTAAGCAAGGAATACCTTGAGAAAAAGAACCTCCTTGACCCACTATTGAGGGGTTACAAGACCAATGAGCTTGTACCTATAAGCGTTAATCTTGGCGGTGCGGTCGTCCGTACAGATGCCCGCTTGTCTTTACAGTCCACCCCGGAGGGGGACGTTGTGGCAGCGGTACACGGTATCAGGCGTGAACCCAACTTAAACTTTGAGTTTTTCGGACACAAGTTCTCGGACGAGGACAAACAGAACTTACGTCAAACAGGCAATATGGGGCGTGTGGTCGATCTGATAAACTCCAAAACAGGCGAATTGATGCCGTCCATCATCAGTGTGGACCGGCTTACCAATGAGCTGATTGCTTTGAAAACAGATTTCATCAAAATCCCCGATGAGGTTAAAGGTATAAAACTAAATGACGAACAAAAACAAACCTTAATGGAGGGCAAAGCCCTGTTCATTGAGGGAATGATTTCTACAAAAGGTACTCCCTTTGA
This sequence comes from Sphingobacterium sp. FBM7-1, assembly GCF_020687765.1. Lineage (GTDB taxonomy): Bacteria > Bacteroidota > Bacteroidia > Sphingobacteriales > Sphingobacteriaceae > Sphingobacterium. The sequence goes on from NZ_JAJEWJ010000003.1 coordinate 301,004, forward strand.
TGCAAACGTACAGTTCAATGCGGATAAACGGTATGTGGAATTTCTGTTTGACCGAAGCAACAATAACAGGCAAACCCAAAACAGCCAACAGGACAATCAGCAAAGCAGGTCGCAGGAAGCCCCGAAAACCTTTAGGGGAAAGGAACTGGAGGATGAACAATACAACAAGTTCAAAGACGGTCAAACGGTTTACATTCCGAATTTGGTCGATAAGAAAGGGCAAACTTATAACGGCTATATCACATTCAACAAGGAAACAGGAAAAACCAACTTTGAGTTTCCCAACCAATACAAGGAACGGATAAAACCTACAGAAGCCCATAAAACGCAGACTGCCGTCAATTCCGAGGGCAAGACCAACGAAGCGACCAAGAATATCAAAGAGCCTCTACAAAAAGGGCAGCAAAGACCAAAAAACGAAAAGCAACAGGAGCAACAGAACAAACCCAAAGCGCCTGCAAAATCAAAGGGTAGGAAAGTGAGTTAGGTATGAAAACAATTATCGCAGAAAAACCAAGCGTAGCAAGGGAAATAGCCGGCTTGTTGGGTGCTTCCGAAAAAAAGGACGGTTATCTAATGGGCAATGGCTATTTCGTTACGTGGGCATTCGGACACCTTATCGGTTTGGGAATGCCCGAAGATTATGGGATTTCGGGATTTGACAAGGCTTCCTTGCCGATACTCCCGAATCCGTTTATTTTGACTGTTCGTAAGGTCAAAAAAGACAAAGGTTATACAGCCGATACTGGAGCATTAAAGCAACTGAAAGTCATCAAGGAGCTATTCCATAAAAGCAACAGTATTATCGTAGCTACCGATGCAGGTCGTGAGGGTGAACTTATCTTTCGGTACATTTATGAATATCTGAAATGCCGTAAGCCCTTTCAGCGGCTTTGGATAAGCTCGCTTACTGAAAAAGCAATCAAGCAAGGGTTTGACAGCCTGAAAGACGGTAAAGAATTTGACGGCTTATTTCAGGCTGCACAAGGCAGAAGCCGTGCCGATTGGCTCGTGGGCATCAACGCCACACAAGCGTTGAGCATAGCCGCAGGCAACGGTATTTATTCGCTGGGCAGAGTGCAAACGCCTACATTGGCTTTGATTTGCAAACGCTATTTGGACAACAAAAATTTCTCGGTCAAGAAATATTGGCAAATTCAGCTATTGCACCGCAAAGAGGATATTGATTTCAAAAGCATATCCAAAAAGAAATGGGACGAACAAAAGCTCGCAGAAGATACATTGCGTTCCATTCAAAGACACGGTACTGCTACGGTGGCATCTGTGGAAAGCAAGAATGTAACGGAACAACCGCCCTTGCTTTTTGACCTTACGGGCTTACAGAAAGAAGCCAATAAAAAGCTGAACCTATCCGCCGAACAAACGCTCAATATCGCTCAAAGTTTGTACGAAAAGAAATTTATTACCTACCCACGTACCGGAAGTAAATACATACCCGAAGATATGTGGACAGAAATCCCCAACCTTGTGAGAGCATTGCAGGACAACGATAGTTTCAAGCAAGCCCTATCCAAATTGAAGTGGGGTCGGTTCAATAAGCGAATTGTAAACGATTTGCGTGTAACAGACCACCACGGATTGCTGATTACCGACAAGATACCGTCTGCCCTTAATGCGGACGAAACAAAAGTTTATAATATGATTGCCTTTCGACTGCTCGAAGCCATTTCACAAGCCTGTGTAAAAGAAGTAACCGATATAGCATTGGAAGTATCACACTACGATTTTACGCTGAAAGGCTGTAAGATATTAGAGGCTGGCTGGCGTTCCATAAAAGGCAATTTCTCGGACGAAGATACCGAACCAATACAGGATTTGCCTGAATTGAAAATGGGCGATGAGCTGAAAATTCAGGAAGCCTCCGTTTTAGAAAAGAAAACCAAGCCTCCTGTACTGTTTACCGAAGCCGGACTATTGTCGGCAATGGAAAATGCCGGAAAGGAAATCCAAAACGAGGACGAACGGAAAGCCCTGCAAAATATCGGTATCGGTACGCCTGCGACAAGAGCTGCGATAATCGAAACCCTATTTACTCGTAATTATATCCAACGGGAAAAGAAATCCTTAATCCCAACGGAGAAAGGATTGCAGGTATATGGATTGGTAAAAGAACGCAAAATTGCAGACGTGGCTATGACTGCCGAATGGGAATTGGCTTTACAGAAAATCGAGAATAACGAGATTGATGCAAGGGTATTTCAAAGAGAAATGGAAACCTATGCTAAATCCATTACCGATGAACTATTACAAACTTCCATAGCCCAAAACAACCTGCCAAAATTGGTTTGCCCGAAATGCAAAAGCCAGCAACTTATTATCCGTGATAAGATTGTCAAATGCCCTGATGAACATTGTAATTGGGTACAGTTCCGTAACGTGTGCGGAGTGCATATCAGCATAGCTGATATTACCAACCTTGTCAATAAGGGTAAAACTTCTCTGATTAAAGGAATGACAAGCAAAGCCGGAAAGAAATTCGATGCTTATATCATACTGAAAGAGAATGCTGAAAGCTCCTTTGAATTTGAGAAGAAGAAAAGCAATAAACGCAATGGAAAATAAACCTACTATTGTACCCAAAGAAATCAGAAATCTGATTTATACCATACGAGGCAAACAGGTTATGTTAGACAGTGACCTTGCTACGTTATACCACGTTGAAACCAAAATTCTGAACAAAGCCGTAAAACGGAATATTGAGCGGTTTCCCGATAAATTCTGCTTTCAACTGACCGATGAGGAAAGCGATTTTTTGAGGTTCCAAATTGGAACCTCAAACGTAGGGCGAGGCGGAAGACGTTATCTGCCCTACGTTTTTACCGAACAAGGAATAGCGATGCTATCGGCTGTACTTCGTTCAGATGTCGCTGTTAGGGTTAGTATCGAGATAATGGACGCATTTGTAGAAATGCGGAGAATGCTAATCAGTAATGCCTCTCTGTTTCATAGGCTGGATAAGATTGAGATAAGGCAATTAGAAACCGACCAAAAGATTGAGGAAATCTTTAAGGCTTTGGAAAGCGATAAGCTCCACAGCGAAAAGGGTATCTTCTACAACGGACAAATTTTTGATGCCTATACTTTTGTTTCCGATATTATCCGAAGTGCCGAAAGCTCCATTATCCTGCTGGACAATTATGCTGATGATACGGTGCTGACCTTGCTGGGCAAACGTAAGGATAATGTAACTGCAAAAATCTACACCAAAGCTATCAGCAATCAGCTACTGCTGGACTTGCAACGCTACAACAGCCAATATCCCCCGATTGAAATTGAAACTTTTCCCGATGCCCACGACCGATTTTTGATAATCGACCGAACGGAATTGTACCATATCGGGGCTTCGCTTAAAGATTTGGGTAAAAAATGGTTTGCCTTTTCCCGAATGGATATAGAAATCGGCAGAATGCTCCAACTCCTCAATAACAATTAAGCCTCTGAATTTTCAGAGGCTTTTCTTTTAGTCTTTAGTAATATTTCTTCTTTAACCACAAACTTGCTCTTACCAACAGTATCAATACAGGAACTTCAACCAATGGTCCGATAACGCCCACAAATGCTTGTGGCGAATGAATACCGAAAACAGCTATTGCTACGGCTATTGCCAATTCAAAATTGTTTCCTGTGGCTGTAAATGCGATTGATAAGTTTTTGTCGTAAGGGACGTTCAATGATTTACTTATAAAGAAGCTCACGAAAAACATCAGTACAAAATATATGATTAGCGGTATTGCTATCTTTATCACATCCATTGGCAACTCCAATATCTTGTCGCCTTTCAGACTGAACATCAGCACAATGGTAAACAATAAAGCATACAAAGTAATGGGCGATATTTTGGGTACGAATGTTCTGTTATACCATTCTATGCCTTTTGATTTTATAAGAACGTATCGGCTCACGAAACCTGCCAAAAAAGGAATTCCTAAATATATCAAAACGCTTTCGGTTACATCTTTCATCGAAACGCTTACATTAAAATTGGCTAATCCTAATTTATTTGGTAATACGTTGATGAAAAGCCAAACCAAAAAACTATAACTCAATATCTGAAAAATACTGTTTAACGCTACCAATAATGCCGTATATTCTCTGTTGGCTTTTGCCAAATCACTCCATACGATAACCATTGCGATACATCTTGCCAATCCTATCAAAATCAACCCTGCCATATAATCGGGTTCGTTCCTTAAAAACAGAACGGCTAACCCGAACATCAGCACTGTACCAATTACCCAATTCAACAATAAGGATATTCCGATTACCTTTTTATCCTTAAATGCTTTGGGCAGTAGCGAATAATCAACTTTTGCCAATGGCGGATACATCATTAAAATCAGTCCGATTGCCAACGGAATATTGGTAGTACCTATGGACAAGCTGTCTGTTACATTGGAAATATTGGGGAAGAAATAGCCCAAGCCCACACCTAACGCCATTGCAAGGAATATCCATAAGGTAAGATAGCGGTCAAGAAATTTTAATTTTGGTTGCATCGGTTATTTTTTAATCATTGAAAAAACATAGAACATTTCGGTAGCTATCTGCAAACTTCTTTCTGCATATACCTTTGATTGCTCTGTTGTGCCGTCTGAAATTTTCGGGTCTTCAAATGTGATAGGTATTCTTTTTTCCGCTCCTGCTATAAAAGGGCATCCACCGTCTGCCTGCGAACAGGTCATAATAGCTATGAACTCTGATACAGGATTGAATGGGCTATCATATTTTTTAGAAAAACCGATTACAGGCAAAGCATTATCATCATACTTTATGGCATATATAGGGTTATTGCTTTCGGAAATTTTGAAAATATTAAACCCTTGATTTGATAGTGTTTCTGCTACTTTAGGAAATAAAGCTGTTTCTTCCGTGCCACCCGAATAACAATGTATATTCGGAATATTAAAGTATGCAATTGCTACCTGTGCCCATATTTGGGCTAAATGGCTTCTTCGGGAGTTATGTGTACAAATAAAGTTAATCTGTACTGATTGTTGGTTAGCGACTTTGGTTTGAATAAAGTCGACCAAAGGCTGAAGTATCTCTTTTCTTTTATATGAAATATCCTTTGGCTCCAAAGCGTTAATAACACTTTGTATCTCTAAATAAATACTGTTTTTGCTCATTTTGTTTATTATTTAAGATGTATGGAAAGACCAGACTTACCATTAATTAAATGCTTCTTTAGTTGCTGTTCATCATTATAATCTCCACTGTTTTGGTATCTATATGGTAATACAGGTGTATTTTCCAAGGTTGCGAGCGTATGTTCAAAAGCCGTAACTTCCTTATTAAATCGTTCCTCTGTTAAACCATGAACCTGATAGATTATATGTGGTGGGAGTACACTAATTCCGAGATACCATAACATACCATGATGTATAGGGAACAATAAATCATCAATATGCCCATTTATTCCCGTTTCTTGATACTGGGGTTCTCTACCACCGATGGTTATGGACAACATGGCTTTTTTTCCTTTAAGTGTACCATCCCCATAGCGATTTCCCCAATGCTTCCCCCCATATTTCCCTGTTCCATAAGCAAATCCACAGGCATAAACCCTGTCAATCCATCCTTTAAGAATTGCTGGCATTCCGAACCACCAAAAGGGGAATTGGAATATTATAATGTCAGCCCAAAGTAGCTTTTCCTGTTCTTCCGCAATATCCGGTGATTGCGTACCACCTTGAAATGCTTCAAGCGAGTTAGTCATATAAGAAAGTCGCTCACCATGAGTATAATTTTGAAAATCGTTACTATCAGCAACTGCTTTCCATTTCATATCATACAAATCGGAGACAATAACATCATGTCCTAAACCTTGTAGGTAGCTGATTGCTATATTTTTAAGCTCCGCATTTAAGGACTTCGGTTCAGGATGTGCATAGACGATAAAAACATTCATATTCGGAATTTAAGATATTAACAACCACCACTATTTGGAGAGCAACAAGAAGAAGTTTGCGTTCCACTCACATTGACTTTCTGCTTTTGTACAGGGACACCGCAAGCATCCTGAGCCAAACATGCCGTGGTTTTATTGCTTAACACGAATGTTTTTCCATTAAAATCCAAGTCGTATTTTCCTATTGTTTCCGATTGATATTCTACCTCTATTTCGGCATCTTCAATACCTAATTTCTCTTCGGATAGTTTGATGATGTTTAACAGCTTAGTTGGTTTTAATCTGTGTTCAAAATCATTGGCATTCCATAATTGGAAGTTGACTACTTGCTCGTTTCTAATTGTTCCGCCACAATCAATAAAGTGTTTGGTAATTACACCTACTTCTGTAACGTGGAAGTGTTCAGGAACAAAAGTTCCATTTTCTAATTGAAATTCAACATTGTCTAATGTTGGTAAGATGTTTTTGATTTCTGATAGTTTCATTGTTTTTATATTTATTATTGTATATTGTATCGTAATATTACGATTGTTTTGAGCAAAAAAATTAGCAACATTTAAGTTTCAACTTATTGAAATAGAAGTTGAATTTTGGAAAGTAAACCAAGATATGTAACAGGCTTATTAAAACCGCTCCGAACAACAGGTTTACAGCTATGGCTCTAAAGGTATGAAAGCTCTCTACCTGCTGAAAGTTGTTGGCTAATGTAATTCCATTACTGTCAAGGTTTATTTTAACCACTAAGAATACTGCTATACTTGCGAAATGAAAACCGTTTACCAATAGGTGTATAATATATTCCCAACGTGGTAAGCCTCCCATAAATGAACGGCTGTCTTTCTCTACATAAGCATCAATAACCAATGTGATAATATCGGCGACTACCAGTGCAATACCCAATAAAAACCACCTGTTATCTTCTATGTTTATAAACAGTGCTATGAGAATGCCTGTAAACAGAACGGCTCTGACGGTATGCGTAAGATGTTCAAATTTGCTTTCCTTATGCTCATACAAACGGTATTTGTATAAATGTAGAAATACACCGTCAAACAATGCCAATAATGAATAGGCTATGAGTAATACTATTGAAATTATAAAAGCTATTTCCATACGATTAACAACATTTTTGATTGGTTACAGTAAAGATAATTCTTGAAAAATACTCTTTCAAGACATTAAAAGTCGTTTCATTAATACAGTAACAAATAGAATTACCCTCAATCTCTCCCTTTATCAACCCTGCATTTTTCAATTCTTTTAAATGCTGTGAAATAGTAGATTGCGCCAATGGTAATTCATCCACTATATCATTACATATACACGCATTTACTTTTAATAGATATTCTATAATAGCAATTCTTGCAGGATGCCCCAACGCTTTTGCGACTATCGCAATTTGGTTTTGTTCTTCTGTGAAATGGTCTGTTTTGCTTGCGCCCATTATTCCGTTATTTAATATCGCAATATTACGATATAGATTTTAATCCCACAAGAAATTTTTAAAAAACAACTGTTCATACTTTATTTTTTTTCAAATCTTCACTTCAATTACCTCTCACAAATAGCCAAATCCCGCCACTCAACGTCAAACCCTGCCACATCTGCAAAGGCTCTTATCTACCGCTATAATTTTAGGCTTTCAGTAAAATTCTAAACAAAATTATAGTATGAATACACAGCAAAAAGACCTATCTTATTTCAGATTACGGTTGCAGGAACTACTAAACAGTAGCTTTCCCGAAAAGGCACACGACCAAAAATTTATTGAGCAACGTTCCTCGTGGGCTGCCAATGCCTATGAGGGAGCATTCCGATCCGGCAACGCTATTGAGCAATGTGATGAAATAGCCAATTACATCCTCTTTGAAGGTCTGCATTTCTCCAAGTTCGATACCATTTTTCAAGTGGTGTGCAATGAGTTTGATACCCTGATGGCAGACGAAGAACTGCGACCGTTCGCCCTTAAAATGTTCCCTGTCTGTGCCCCTGTTTTTGCAAGATATGAGCTAACCGATGATTTTGCCTACGGTTATGAGTTTGACCTGCTCTACACCGAGCTGACCGGAGCAATCGCAATATGGATAGAGGAAAATGGGTTTCAGTAAAAAGCAACATCTTAGGCAGAATATAGATGCCCTGCGGATTGCTTTTACATTGGAAAAGGAGAAACGACAAGCCACCGCAGGCGAAAGACTGTCAATGATGCAATACAGCGGATTTGGCGGTCTTAAATTCGTGTTGAACCCCATAGCCAGCGAAACAGACATCAATAATTGGCGGAAAACCGAACACGATTTATTCCCCATTATGCAGGAACTCCACCAACTGCTCAAAGAAAATTCCGAAGACGAAAAACAGTACCGCCGATATGTGAACAGTATGAAAAGCTCCGTACTGACGGCTTTTTATACGCCTCTACAGGTCATTGATGCGATTTCTGAAACCTTACGTGAAAGTGGTGTAAATATTCAGAAATTTTTAGAACCGTCCGCAGGTATCGGCTCGTTTATACAATCCTTTTCAGAAAATCAACAGCCAAAAAAAATTACCGCCTATGAAAAGGACTTGCTGACGGGCAAAATATTAAAGCATCTTTATCCCGAAAGTAATATCCGTGTAAGCGGTTTTGAGGAAATTCCCGAAAAGGAACAAAACAGCTATGATGTAGTTGCAAGCAATATCCCGTTTGGCGATACTTCCGTATTCGATTTATCCTTTTCTCGAAGCAAGGACAATGCAAAAGTACAGGCTTCACGAAGCATACACAATTACTTCTTTCTGAAAGGAAATGATATGCTCCGTGAGGGTGGTTTACAGGCTTTCATTACTTCGCAAGGCGTTTTAAACAGCCCAAAGAATGAACCGATACGCAGGGCGTTAATGGAAAACAACAATTTGGTTTCGGTTGTCCGGTTGCCCAACAACCTGTTTACGGAATATGCAGGTACGGAGGTCGGAAGCGATTTGATAATCCTGCAAAAAAATACAGCAAAACAAAATCTGACCGAAACGGAAGAACTGTTTTGCCAAAGTAAACAGACCAAATACGGTACGCCAAGCAATGCTTTCTTTCAGAATGGTACGAGGGTCATACATACCGACCGTAAAATTGATACCGACCCCTTCGGACAACCTGCGATCATTTATACACATAAAGACGGAGCTGAGGGCATTGCCAAAGATTTGAAGCAAATGCTTTCTGAAGATTTTGGAAACCGTTTGGACTTGAACTTATACAAAGGCGAACGGAACGATGAGCCATTGGTACAAATTCCTGTTACACGAACACCAAAGGTTACACCTCCGGTCGTAGATGTAGCCCCTGTAATCATTCCCCAAAAGCCACAATCCGAAATCCGTCTGGAAAGCCCACAGGAACTGAAACAGTTGAGCATTTTTGACCTGTTTGAAAATCCGGGCGAACCTGTAATGGTGGTTGCTCCACCCAAAAGAACCTCGCAAGCCAAAAGACAGACCGCTAAAAAAAGACGAGGTACAATAGGTCGCCAAACCGACCTGTTCGGTGGTGCAATGCGACAATCTTATACACCGCCAAAACCTAACGGAACTACGAACGGAACAACTCAAATAAACGGCAAAAAACAGGAAGTCATTGGCGATTTGTTTTCACAGGTAAATGGGAATGGCCAAGCGGACACGCCAGCCGTTCCCAACATTGCCATTAACACCATTCCCGAACCTGCTCCGTACAGTGACGAACTCCAACAGTTTCACCGTAACGATTGCCTTGTCGTAGATAACGGTTGGGTCGGCTATTTGCAGGAAGTGGATAAAAGTGATGCAAGGGCAATATTCCACCCGTTGCAGTTACCGTCTTTGCAAAAAGCAAGAGCCGAAGCATATATCCAAGTTCGTGATACCTATATCGACCTCTACCAAAAAGAAGCCGAGAAACATTCAGAACACAAGGAAGAAAGGGAAAACCTTAACCGCTTATACGATGCTTTTGTCAAAAGGTACGGAAATCTCAACAGTGCGGACAATATCAAGCTCATCAAAACAGACAGTGTAGGCAAAGAAATGCCCTATTTGGAGCGTGTTGTCGGTGGCGTCGTACACAAGGCAGATATATTCAGTCGTCCTGTAAGTTTTTCTACCGTAACCATAGCAACGGACAATCCCGATGAAGCGTTAGCGGCTTCGCTGAACCAATACGGTAGCGTGGATTTGGACTATATGTCCAAAACCAGTGGTATGCCTGCCGATACCCTGAAAGAAGCCCTCCGAGGTCGTATTTATTACAATCCACTCCAAAGGGAATACGAAATAGCCGAACGCTGGATTGCGGGCAACGTGGTGGAGAAAGCCCAAGAGGTCAGAACCTACATCGAAAACAATTCCGCTGATACAGAAGCCAAAGAAAGCCTTGCCGTTTTGGAAGAAGCCCGACCAAGACGTATTGAATTTGAGGAACTCGATTTTAATCTGGGCGAACGCTGGATACCCACAGGCATCTACGCCCGATTTGCTTCGCACCTGTTCGATGCAGATGTAAAAATCCACTATTCGGACAGTGCCGATGATTTTTCCGTTACCTGCAAACAGAAAAACGTCCATATATGGGATAAATATGCGGTCAAAGGCCAAAGCCGGACGTATGACGGGATTGCCCTGCTCAAACACGCCCTTGTCAATACCACGCCTGATGTTTCCAAAACGGTACAGGTTGACGGAAAGGATGTCAAGGTACGGGATATGGAAGCCATACAGATGGCGAATAGCAAGATTGACGAAATTCGAACCTCCTTTACCGATTGGCTCCACGCCCAAAGCGATGAGTTCAAGACAAGGCTGACTGACCAATACAACGACACGTTCAACTGTTTTGTCCGACCGAACTACGACGGCTCCCATCAGGAGTTTCCGGGATTGGACCGAAAAGCATTGGGTATTGAAGAACTGTATTCAAGCCAAAAGGATGCAGTCTGGATGATAAAGCTCAACAACGGTGCTATCTGCGACCATGAAGTAGGTGCCGGAAAGACGTTGATAATGTGCACGGGTGCACAGGAAATGAAGCGTTTGGGACTGGTCCACAAACCGATGATTATCGGGCTGAAAGCGAATATACCTGAAATTGCCGAAGCCTACCGCACCGCCTATCCTCACGCCAAAATACTTTATCCGGGCATTGATGATTTTACCCCCCAAAAGCGGTTACGGATTTTCGGTGATATTAAAAACAACGATTGGGATTGCGTAATACTCACACATGATCAATTCGGAATGATACCCCAATCGCCCGAAATACAAAAGGAAATTCTCCAAATCGAACTGGACAGTGTAGAACAAAACCTTGACTTCCTACGGAGCCAAGGCAATGAAATAACCAGGGGGATGCTTGCCGGAGCGGAAAAACAAAAAGAAAACCTCGAAGTAAAGCTTAAAACCCTCGCGCACGATATTGAAAACCGCAAAGATGACATAGTGGATTTCAAGATGATGGGTATTGACCACTTGTTTGTGGACGAAAGCCACCAATTCAAAAATCTGATGTTCAACACACGGCATTCGAGAGTTGCGGGATTGGGCAATCAACAGGGAAGCCAAAAGGCAATGAACCTGCTTTTTGCTATCCACACCATTCAAGAACGAACCAATGCGGATATGGGTGCAACTTTTCTTTCGGGTACCACCATTAGCAATTCATTGACGGAACTGTACCTGTTGTTCAAATACCTGCGACCTCGAGCATTGGAAAAACAAGAAATTAATTCCTTTGATGCGTGGGCGGCAATCTACGCAAAGAAAACAACCGATTATGAGTTTTCGGTCGCCAATAATATCGTGGCAAAAGAGCGTTTCCGCTACTTTATCAAAGTGCCGGAACTCGCTCAATTCTACTCCGAAATCACGGATTACCGTACCGCCGAAATGATTGGAATAGACCGTCCCGAAAAGAACGAGATATTTTACAACATACCTCCAACTCCAGACCAGGAGAAGTTTATTGAAAAGCTGATGGAGTTTGCCAAATCAGGCAAAGGGGAATTACTTGGCAGAGAACCGCTATCTAAAAAAGAAGAAAAAGCAAAAATGCTTATCGCTACGGACTACGCCCGAAAGATGTCTTTGGATATGCGAATGGTAAACCCCCATTACCAAGACCACGCCGATAACAAAGCTTCCCATTGTGCAGATAATATTGCTAAATATTACAATAAATTCAATGCACAGAAAGGCACGCAGTTCATCTTCTCGGATTTGGGAACATACAAGCCAAATCAGTGGAATATCTACTCCGAAATCAAACGTAAGCTCGTGGAAGACCACGACATACCTGCACACGAAATCCGCTTTATACAGGAAGCGAAGAATGACAAGCAACGAAAAGAGCTAATCAAAGGAATGAACGAGGGCAAAATCCGTGTCCTTTTCGGTTCTACGAGTATGCTGGGTACAGGTGTTAACGCACAGAAAAGAGCCGTTGCCGTACATCATTTAGATACGCCGTGGCGACCGTCCGACCTTGCGCAAAGGGACGGTAGGGCTATCCGCAAAGGCAATGAGATTGCCAAGCATTTTAACGACAATAAAGTGGATGTAATCATCTATGCCGTTGAAAAATCGCTGGATAGTTATAAGTTCAACCTGCTGCACAACAAACAGCTATTTATTGACCAATTAAAATCCAACAATCTTGGTAAACGGACGATTGACGAAGGTGGTATGGATGAAAAGTCGGGTATGAATTTCTCGGAATATGTAGCTATCCTTATGGGCAATGCCGACCTTTTGGACAAAGCTAAAATAGAGAAACAGATTGCCGGATTGGAAAGCGAAAGGCAATCGTTCAACCGTTCAAAATCAAGTGCCAAGTACAAACTGGAAGATTATGAGGCAGAACTTGGAAAAGCCCAATCCCGCTATGACCGTATGAGCCTTGATTGGAATAATTTGCAGGGACGTATCCAAAAAAACACTGACGGTTCCGTTGCCAACCTTATTAAATTAGACGGTTTATCGCCCAATGCGGATATAAAACAAATCGGTGCAAAGCTCAATCAGCTTGCCGACAAATCCCGAACGGGCGGGGATTATGAAGAAATCGGTAATCTGTACGGCTTTCAACTTTTGGTAAAAACGGAAATGTCGCAAAAAGAGGGGGTGGATATTCGTGTAAACCGTTTTTTTATTCAAGGTGAGGGTACTATCAAATATACATTCAACAATGGTGTAATGGCAAAAGATCCCGAAACAGCTTCACTAAATTTTATTAAAGCATTGGAAAAGCTGCCCACCTATATCAGAAAAGAACAGGAGAATATGGCAGATTTCCAAAAAAACATTCCAATACTTAAGGAAGTAATCAATGGTACGTGGACAAAAGAAAACCGACTTAGCGAACTCAAAACGGAGTTGGCGGCAATTGAGCGGAAAATACAGTTATCTATCACTCCGGAACCAATAGAAAAGTCTACAGAACAAGTCGAAAAGCAGCAAGAAAATCCAAAGGCTATGGAAAGCGTAGTACCGACAAAAAGTATTTATATGTCACGGGGAGTATTGTAAAAACAATTACCCATTCATACATTTTCCTAATCACAACATCTCAGGTTCGTTCAATTTATTTCTGGACTGTGATTCATTTCAAAATTGATGAATAAATAGTAGCATAAACCACTACATTACAGAAATAATCTTACACCCACATATCTTATCTGTAGCTCGTTTTGAATCCAAAAAATTAAACAAATTGAATTGTATGTTGTTCTGTCTATATGTTCTATCAAAAAAAGTCTTTAACATTTCATTATTAAAAGAGAAAAGGAAATTGATAATAATAATATACATCTATGAAATTAGCGATAAAAATAATGGCAATGGCAGGAATACTGTTATTTATCCAAGCGTGCGATAAGGACGATATCCACAAAATCAAAATCCAGAATCACGATGACAATGAAATGATGACTATCATGCACAACATGATGGATGAGATGATGGCCATGCAAATGCCCCCCGACCCTGATAATGCTTTTGCTCTGATGATGCGAATCCATCATCAGGGAGCGATCGACATGGCAAATAAGGAACTGCAATCCGGCGATGATGCGCAAATGAGGGAGATGGCCCAGAAAATAATTAAAGACCAGAAGGCTGAGATTCAAGAATTAACCACATTTCTCAATGGTCACGTACCGCATCTAAATGTTCCCGAATTTGTTACAGAGCAGATGAAAAATATGGAACGCTCAGGCAGAGTGACAGATCTCCAAATCATTAATGGAGACACGGATCACGATTTTGCCATGTTGATGATTCAGCATCATCAAAATGCAATTGAAAACGCAAGATTGGAACTTATTTACGGACACGAAAGTGCTATGCAGACAATGGCAAAAAATATTATTGAAAAACAGGATCAGGAAATCTCGGAGATTCAAACCTGGTTATTAGCTAATAAGAATAGATAAATAATTTCTCACTTTAAACAATAAAATTATGTCACATCAACAATTTCAAAAATGTATTGACGAATGCTACGCCTGTGCTGTAGCTTGTAACCATTGTGCAGCTTCTTGCTTGCAAGAGGACAATGTAAAAATGATGGCTCGATGTATCCAGCTTGATCTGGAATGTGCAGCCATATGTAGAGCCGCAGCCGAACTCATGAGTTTGGGAAGCCAATATAGCCGTCACCTTTGCAAGCTATGTGCGGAGATTTGTAGAGCGTGTGGAGATGAATGTGCTAAGCATGATATGCAACATTGCAAAGAGTGTGCGGATGCTTGCTACAAATGCGCAGAAGCTTGTGAGCAAATGGCAACGGCGGTATAATCTCATTATTGGTAGAAGTCTAAAAACCTCCAATGAATTCAAACTGGGTAAAGAATTTCAGGACCGTTTCCATTTGTAAACGATAGTTAGGGAAAGAGGAAAATGGACTGGCTCCTTCGCCGAATAATGATCGACAAAATCGTCTTTTGATTTTATATTTCGTCCTGTTCTTCCATTTTTTTAATCAAAGCATCACGTAAGCTGTCAAGGAATTTCGTTCGGTTCAGCTTTCTTGCTTTGAGTTCCAAAAATGTATGGTAAAAATCGCCCAAATCAACATTAAAACTGTTTTCAAAAAATCTGACTATGGTTATAATATCTGTATTCCCATTATTGAAGACGGCTTGAGAATGCAGTCCGTAAATCAATTCCGTTAAAGCCGCTTTGCTTCCCGTCCAACTTAATGTTGGTAGGTCTATTGATTTATCTTTATAGATTATGTTGTGAAGTTGGTCTTCAAGATAAACTTGAATCAGGTCATTGGCAATTATTTTTGCCGCCTTATAATCGTGGGATGTAGAAAACCGGTGGTCGGTTTCAAAATAAACCGTGTCCAAACTTAACTTTATATCGTGTTTGCCCCGAACAAATAACTTTTCATCTACAAATGAACTGCCTGTTCGGTAATATTTATAGAATTCAAGGTTACTCTCAAAATACCGTTTGAGTTTCCTTAGCTCACCATTAATGTATTTCCTAATAGCTTTTATATCATTAGGTTTTTTTGTCTCTATTTTATAGATAGCGTTATAGTAAATGAGTTTTGCAACAATGACTGGTTTTTGATATTTGAAAAAGTGGATCTCTTCATTTATACTATCAAAGCCATTTTTTAGTGTATATTCCTTTATTTCGGAAAGTCTCGATAATATCAACTCGATAATAACTTCATACAAAGCTATGGAACCATCCAGTTCAAGAGACACCTCTTTTATTTCATCTTCTAGTTTCTTTATTATTTCCTCGTAATAATTGCTCATTAAGTAACATTTTTAATTCATCAAAAGAGGTCGGATTCTAAATCCGACCTCATAGAAAGTCAAACTTAATAGGACAAATTCAATCCGAACCCCCAGCCCATATCGCTGTCATAATGGGTAGTAGCGGCAATGTTTCTGGTCAAAATGTATTTTAGACCACCCATATACTCTTTGTCTGTATTTACCATAAATGCCCCTCTCAATCTTGCAGTCAAAGGGATATCCTCCCTTGCTAATTGGAGACGAACAATGCCATCTGTATATACCTCGGCTTGAAAATCGACCAGCATAGGTAAAGTGTAAACGAAACCTGCACTTAGTTTGGCTCTTTTATTTTTCGTGTTTTTCTGTCCGAACATATTCTTTTCAATCTCATGGCTGCCAAATTCCCGATATCTCCAATCGAAACCTACAAAAGGCATAAACCACTGCATTTTTCCGATATATCGACCGAAGTGCGTTTCAGTTTCATATCCATGGCGATTATTATAACCTAATCTCCATTCGGTACTAAGTTTCCAGCGTGTATTTTGAAGCATTGCCTGCCCGTCGTTACCATTTGTAGCAAAGTCGTTCTCAGCCATAAAATGCCATCCATTGCTCTCTTTTTGCAGTTTTTTATATGCTTTTTCTTTGTTAGGCAGATTTGGGTTTTGATAATCACCTACTGCAAAAACCCGGTTCATACCTGCCATCATATGATACATAATATGACAATGGAAGAACCAGTCACCCTCGGTATTGGCGGCAAATTCAATGATATTCGTCTCCATAGGCATGATGTCAATGACATTCTTTAGCGGGGACTGTATTCCATTACTATTTAGGACACGGAAATCAAATCCGTGGAGATGCATTGGATGCCGCATCATGGAGTTGTTGAACAGTTTAATCCTGAGAATTTCTCCTTTCTTGACAGGAATCTTATCCACTTCGGAAAGAACCTTGTTATCCATGCTCCAGACATACCTATTCATGTTCCCTGTGAGCGTAAAGGTCACTTCTTTTACCGGTTGATCTTTTGACAGTTCGGTATTGTACGGTGATTTAAGCATGTCGTAATTTAAGGTAACGATGTCAGAACTTGACATATCATGAGCTGAGTGATCCATTGAGGAGTCCATTTCCATTTTATCCATCGCTTTATTACCATTTTTATCACCTGTGATCTCGGGATACATTACCGAATTCATGTCCATCTTTTGGAGACTCATTTTCATCCCCATGTCCTTCATGTCCCCGTTCATTTTCATCATGTCATTCATCATCTTCATGCCCTCAAAGTATTTAAGTTTCGGAAGTGGGGGATGTGGTACTTTCGTTCCTTCTCCGATATAAATCGATGCAGATTCGGTGCGATCTTCAGGGGTAACCAATAGCTCATAGGAATTATTTAGCTCAGGAATGGTAACTATAATATCGTAAGTTTCCGAAACACCCACGATTAGCCTATCCACTTCAACCGGTTCGACATCATTCCCGTCACTGGCAACGACGGTAATCTTTCCACCTGCGTAATTGATCCAAAAATAGGATGAAGCACCACCATTAGCGATCCTCAACCGAACTTTGTCTCCCGCCTTAAATTGTGAGAGTTGCTGCCCATCTGCGCCGTTGATCAAAAATTTATCATAATAAACATCACTGACATCCATCGCAAGCATACGTTTCCACTCGTTTGTAACTTTCGTTTTAAAATGTCCTTCTTTTATAGCTTCCAGATAACTTTGGGTTGTCCCTTTCTTAATTGCAAACCAGTCATTGGCATTATGAAGCATCCGGTGGACGTTATCTGGATTTAAATTGGTCCACTCACTTAAAATCAAAGGAACTGTAGGTAGATCATCAATACCTTTCCTGAATGTGGGATCATCCTCACGTTTATTCATTATGAAAGAACCATACATACCTATCTGTTCCTGCATGCCGGAATGCGAATGGTACCAATGCGTACCATGTTGGATTATCGGAAAGTGATACGTATAGGTAGAATTTGGCTCAATGGGCTTTTGGGTCAACCAAGGAACACCATCTTCTTTGTTGGGCAGCATTACACCATGCCAATGCAGGGATGTGGCTTCGTCCATCAGGTTGTGCACCATAATCTCTGCCGTGTCCCCTTCAGTAAACGTCAATGTGGGCATCGGTATCTGTCCATTAACTGCAATAGCTCTTTTGGATTTTCCGCCATAGGTAACAATGGTGTCTTTTACATATAAGTGGTATTTTACAACCTTCCCGCCACCAATTATCTTCGATGGAAGCATTGGAACATTTTCATGAGCTTGCTTGTTCATATTCATCTCTCCGTGGCTTTCGTTACCCTCCATTTTTTTAGGGACAAGTTTCATCCCGCATTTGGGACAGTTTCCCGGTTTATCGGAGAGTATTTCTGGATGCATTGGACAGGTGTATACCTTTTGTTGTTCCTTTTCCTCCTCATTTACATTTACTTGTGGATTATCCATTTTATGCTTATGGGTTGAATGTGCTGACTGCGCGCTACTGCTTATCGTAATAAGCATAAGTAGCATTATTAAATTATATCTCATAACATATTGTTTTTGTTATATTCGACAAGAGATTGATTACCTCCATCATTTTAGCGGTTTTAATTTTAAGAGGCTTGCATTAATCGCAACCACAATTGTACTTACACTCATCAAAACCGCACCCATTGCAGGACTTAGAACGAAATCCGGATAAAGCACACCTGCTGCAAGCGGAATGGCTATCACATTGTAGCCAACTGCCCAAAGCAGATTTTGCACCATCTTTTTATATGTCCGTTTACCGAAGTCAATCATTTTTACTACATCTCTTGGGTCGCTGTTTACCAGAATAATATCGGCTGTTTCGGCTGCTACATCCGTACCCGAACCTACTGCTATACCTACATCTGCCTGTGCTAATGCAGGTGCATCATTCACGCCATCGCCGGTCATCGCAACCACTTCACCTTTGGCTTGATATTCCTTTACTTTTTCCTGTTTTTCGTGAGGCAATACATTGGCGATATAACCGTCCATTCCTAATTGTTCAGAAACCGCTTTTGCAATTTTCTCATTGTCGCCTGTAAGCAAAATGGATTTGATGTTCATCTTTTTTAACTGGTCAATGGCTTCTTGCGAACCCTCACGAATACTGTCTGCCAACGTGATAATACCGATGACTTCACCGTCAATAAAAACATAATTGACTGTTTCAATGCTTTGATTGATTTCTTTTGGAGTTTCGGGTTCTGTAAGGTTGTTCTGCTTGAAATAATTAGGTCCTGCCGCTACAACTTCTTTTCCGTTTACAACTGCTTTTACACCTATACCTGCCATATAGCTGAAGTTTTCCGACTTCCATAGTTCAAGGTTTCTTTCTTTCAACGTTTTTAAAATACCTTTTGCAATGTGGTGTTCGGAATATTGCTGAACGGCTGCTGCATATTGTATCATTTCATCGGCAGCATATTTATCGGTTAATGGGATAACTTTTTCCACTGCGTGAGAACCTTTGGTAAGCGTTCCTGTTTTGTCAAAAATAATGGTGGATAAGTTGCGTGTGGTCTCAAATGCGGTGCGGTTGCGAATAAGTAAACCATTGGTTGCCGAAAGCGTTGTAGAAATGGCAACCACCAGCGGAATAGCCACACCCAAGGCGTGGGGACAAGCCGTAACCATTACCGTAACCATTCTTTCCAATGCAAACGCAATATCTCCGCTACTGCCAAACCAATAAATAAAGGTGATAACCCCAACCGCAATAGCGATATAAGTGAGCCATTTGGCTACTTTATCGGCAAGGTTTTGCGTATTCGATTTTGCTGCTTGTGCATCCTGAACTAAATTGATTACCTTATTGAGGTAACTGTCTTTGCCCACTCCGGTTGCCGTAACCCGCAAAGCACCTTCACCATTGATAGAACCTGCAATTACTTTTCCGTCCTTTTCTTTCTTCACCGGAACACTTTCGCCTGTGAGCATACTTTCGTTCACATAAGAAACTCCATCGACAATGGTTCCATCGGCAGGAATTTTTTCACCGGGTTTGATGATAATGGTTTCACCGTTTTTTAGGTCTTCGAGTTTTATTTTCAAAGCTTCTCCGTGTCGTTCCACCGTAACATCGTTTGGTAATAGAGCGACCAAAGACTGTAAGGCTTTTGAAGCCGCCATTGTAGAACGCATTTCTAACCAATGCCCCAAAAGCATAATCACGATAAGGGTTGCCAATTCCCAAAAGAAATCCATACCGGGCAATCCAAAAACAACGGCAACTGAATAGATGTAAGCAACCGAAATAGCGATGGCTACCAAGGTCATCATACCGATGGCTTTGGCTTTGATTTCGCCTAC
Source organism: Sphingobacterium sp. FBM7-1 (assembly GCF_020687765.1). Taxonomy (GTDB): domain Bacteria; phylum Bacteroidota; class Bacteroidia; order Sphingobacteriales; family Sphingobacteriaceae; genus Sphingobacterium. Next base: position 321,064 of record NZ_JAJEWJ010000003.1, read on the forward strand.
CATTCCTTTCAGGAAAGGCATTCCGCCATAGATGTAAATGATAGTTCCCAATGTCAGCAGTACATATTTATCTCCCGGAAAAGCAATCGTAAAACCGAACCAATGCTGTATCATTTCCGATAAGAGTAAAACGGGAACGGTAATGATTAAACTTACCCAAAAACGTTTGAGGAAATCGTGGGTGTGATGTCCTTCGTGTTTGTCGTAGCCACTATCGGAATGATGATTATGGTTTTCACTATGATGCGAATGTTCTTTGTGGTCGTGATGTTGGTGGTGTCCGTGATGGCTGTGAGCTTCTTTTTTTGCTCCTCCCATCGGAACTAAATCCATTCCGCAAAGCGGACATTTCCCTGGTTCGTCCTTCATCACCTGCGGGTGCATGGGACATGTGTATCTTTTCATATTATATGATTTAGAGTTTAAAATAACAGTTGTACATTATATTAAAGTGTTAATGGCGCTACATAATTTTAGGGAATCATCTAAGATTTTCCTCTGCCTTGACTCATTTATCCCCAATTGCTCTAACAAGATTGGATTTTCGTATACTTCTTTGCAAAGTACGATTCCTTTGTCCAACAGCTGTCTTTTTTCAGTTTTAGTGAGAGTAGCCAATGCTGTTAGAGGATACAGACCAGCTTTATCAATTCTCGCCTTCAATGAATTTTGCGGGGGATAATCCCAGCTAACAAGCATTAAATCAACGCAGGTTCCATACTGAATTGCATCGGTGGTGAAACGGGTATTGGTATAAAGCCCTCCCCGGTGGAGTTTAGTGTCATGTCCAACTTGACTCTTCCATCGTTGCTTTACGTCCACGAACCTCGATTGAACATATAGCGGGGTCTTTACATTACAGAATCGTCCTTGACTATTGTGATATTTACATTCAATCATATAATGGTTGTTCTCCTTTTCTGCGATCACATCTATTTCGTGTGAAACACAGTCCCCCTGAACAATAACACCAACCTGAGTATTAAAACCTTCGAATTCCATCAGTTTACCTACCAATTTTTCAAAAGGAAAGCCCGTTGAACCTAATTCCATCAGGGACTTCTTCAGATTATATTTTGAAGCACTTATCCGGGATCTGCTTTTCAGCATATTAAAAGCCATCTGATAGATCTTTTTGGTGGTCATCCCTTCTTCAACTTGATCAACGATATTACGAGCCACATGCTGGACGAGATTCTCATCTGCTTGCGATCGCCGAAGAGAATTAATAAGCTTGTTCATATCGAAATCCTGCAATTCCCCTGAGTATTTTTTTATTTTTACTGTTTTCATCATTCCTGTTTAGGTTTTCTGGATGAAGATGAGCATTTGGGTCAAAACTTATGCAACCGTAATCTTATCTTCCAAATATACTTGCTGGACAGTTTGTAATAGTTCGACCCCCTGACTAAAAGGTCTTTGAAAAGCTTTTCTTCCCAATATCAATCCGGAACCTCCTGCACGTTTGTTAATTACTGCTGTCGTGACAGCGTCAACGATATCTGATGCTCCTTTTGAACCACCCCCGGAATTGACGAGTCCAATTTTTCCCATATAACAGTTGGCAACCTGAAATCTGCAAAGATCAATAGGGTGATCCGTTGTAAGAATATCGTACATCTCATCGTTATATTTGCCAAATTGCAGGTTCTTAAAACCATAATTAGCGTCCGGTAATTTTTGTTTTATGATATCTGCTTGTATTGTTACCCCTAAATGGTTGGCCTGCCCGGTCAGATCCGCTGAACTGTGATAATCATTTTCATCGGTTTCGAATGCTTCGTTGCGGGTATAACACCAAAGGATAGTTGCCATTCCTAAACCATGTGCTTCCGCAAAGGTTTCTGCTATTTCCTTTATTTGCCGATCACTTTCATGAGAGCCAAAATAAATTGTAGCGCCAATCGCCACGACACCCATATCCCACGCTTCCTTAACCGTTCCAAACAAGGTCTGATTATAAGTGTTCGGATAGGTCAAGAGCTCGTTATGATTGATCTTGACAATAAAAGGGATTTTATGTGCGTACTTTCTGGCGTAAAGACCAAGTCCACCGAAGGTTGATGCTACGGCATTGCATCCTGATTCAACGGCGAGCCTGATGATATTTTCAGGATCAAAATAATCGGGGTTTTTATGAAACGAAAAAGCTGCGCTATGTTCAATACCTTGATCAACAGGAAGGATACTCAGGTATCCAGTTCCGCCAAGATTTCCGTGGTTATAAAGTTGAGAGAGACTTCGTAATACCTGTAAGTTACGGTTACTATTCACAAATACCTTATCAATGGAACTATTATCAGGTAAATGCAATTTATCCTTCGTAATCTTTTTACTAATATGATCTAAATAATAAGAGGCGTTGTCGCCTAAATGACCAACAATATTTTTATACATGTCCATAATACCTGTTCTTTAATTAATTCCAAGGCTTTTGTTTGTCCTGATAATCGACTGTTCAGCACTGGGTTCAATCCCTGTCAGTGCTCTTATCGCATCAATGGTTTCAGGAATTACGATAGCCTGATTATCTACCACATAGGCATAAAAAAGTTCATCACCCTGCACCTTCAGCATATCTTCCCAGAGGGCGACCTCATACATATCGCCCCAAGGTCTTCCCATATCCAGGAACATCTCTTTTATCGTGTTGTTTGAAACCAATCCCTGATCGTATTGAATCAGTCTAATTCGAGATGATGTTCTAAAAGCTTCCAAAACCTCTTCTTTGCAAGCTGCTTTGGTCATTTTTATGTTCCAGTAGTGCAGATGGCTAAGGGTTTGCGGAACCTTTATAGCTGAGGTAATAACATTCAGGTCAGGATCTACACTTTGTGCATCCGGTCCCTGATGACTAGGAATTTCTCTTTCGGGTACCATAGTGTTCATGATACCGCCCAAATGACTTTCCCAAGGATCGGTGGCTCGTCTTAAGAGTGTTCCTCTGGCATAATCAAGTAAACCCGCTTTCTTTAAGGCGGTGAGTGTTCTTAAGATCGAGGTGGTATTACAGGAAACCACCCTCGTAGCATCTAAATTTAATGCCGATTGGTAATTATTTTCGGCACTGAAAGAATGTCGGGTTACTTCATGCTTTTCACCACCCTGAACGATAAACTTTATTCCTCTTTCCTTATAGGCCTGCACATTTTTGGCTGCCACCTTTTTAGGGGTGCAATCTACCACCAAATCTACTTTGGTGAGAAGTTCAGCAATTCTACCTTTTACTGAAATTCCGCAGGCGTTCATTTCTTTTTCGGCTTCTGGTGTCGATGCATAAATAGCATAGCCTTTGTTTACAGCATTTTGAATTCGCCAATCACTAACGACATCGCATACCCCTACTAAGGTCATATCATTTTGTTTTACTATAGCATCGGCTATCCTTTTGCCGATGACTCCATATCCTATTACTGCTATTTTCTTCATTTCTCTTCTCTTTTGAGTTAGTATTTTAAATTGCTGAAAATTTTTGATTATAATGGATATCGATTGCTTTATTTCAAAGCTCCATCTTTTTGATATTCGTTGTTTTCCAGCTGTTTAATTTTAGCTTTCATGAATTCAATCTCTCGATTTTGAGCAGAAATTATTTCTTCTGCCAGTTTTTTTACTTCCGGATCTTCCAGTTTGCTTTCTTCGACCATTAAAATAGCTCCAGCATGATGTGGGATCATTGATTTAAGAAACTGTATATCCCCCACAGCGGTTTGTTTTCTTATACTGACAAAGAATGCTAATGCGGTGCCGAATCCTACTAAAATTAGAATTGAATTAAGCTTCTTGTCAGGATACATCTTAGCCATCAAAACCAACTCCACAATAAGCATCGGAGAAGCCATTAGTCCTGCCATGTAAAATTGATTGATATTAAAAACCATGTTTGTCAACTGATCTATCATCGCGTACATAAGGAAAAACATGAGTACAAAAGAAATAAGCATCATCCATAAAAGTTTTTTATAGCTCCCTGAATGATGTGAATTCTTATGTTCTATTTTTGGAGTTGTTGATCCGTTGTTCATGCTCTCATGATTCTCCGGCTGGTGTGATGGCGTTTTCATAACTATTTTATATTTAATTGCTTATCAAAGTAATTAATCAACAGTTGTTGCTCCTCTTTGTTTAATCGTGCACCATTGTGCATCCACATATATGACCTCAACGGCATTTTACCTTTCTCGATCTGCTCAACAATCTGCGCGAACTTTGAGTTTATCCTTCTCGGGCTATAATTTGGCAAATCATCAAAGTTCAATTTCTCTTTTCCTTCGGTTATATGATCTGCCATGAACCAACCCAAAGGCTGAACATTGGTGTACCAAGGGTATTGGGTATTGTTGCTATGGCAGTCATAGCATGATACCGACAGGATTGCATTAACTTTTGCATCGACCTTAAATGAATCAACGAAAACCTGACCCGCAGGAACCGGCGATAGGTTCCTTTTGGGGGTTATAAATTGCATTAACACAAACACACTTAACAGAACTGTTAAAATTACTTTGTATGCTTTCGTTCGTTTTCCGTTTTTTTTCATGATCTAATATTAATCAAGTACCATTATCCCCGGTCATAGAGACAGCAACTCGGTAAGTCGTCATAAACCGCCTTGGGAGCCTTGTCCAGCTCTGTATCGTGACCAACATTAGCAATAGCTTTGCTTATGGCACTTTTTGAGGTTACTTTTGAATCGAAATCCAAATGGATAACTTTGGCATTAACATCCCAGTTTGCGGAAATCACTCCCTTGACACTTTTCGCCGCTTTCTCAATCCGGCTTTTGCACATTTCACAATTTCCTGATACTTTCAACATATCATGGGTCTTATTGACATTGGTTTGAGCATCGCCATGCTGATGTCCGGCAGCCGATGCTGCGCCATCGTTATTCATCATACTGATTTTACCTTCCAGCTGGGCACTTGCATCAACGGTGAAAGCTCCCTTGGTCACGATTTCCTCGCCATTTTCCAGCCCCGACATAACAACATATTGGTCGCCCAATGAGGGGCCCAAGACGATCTCCCGAAGTTTAAAAGCAGGCGTGGATGTATTTGGCTGTTTTACGTAAACTATGGAGCGCTTCCCTGTCCATAAAACCGCCGACTTGGGAATGACCAACTCATCGTTGTAGCCCTTTAAAGGAGCAGTGATCCTTGCTGTTGCATACATTTCAGGTTTGAGATTGCGATCCCGGTTATCGGCTTCGACCCTGATTTTTGCCGTTCTTGAATTGGCATCAAGGATAGGGTTAATAAAGGCAATCCGCCCTTTATAGACTTTTCCGGGCAAACTCCGTAATGTATATTCCAGCTGATCTCCCACCTTTAGAAATGGCAAATCTGTTTCATACGCATCAAAAACTGCCCATAACTTGGATAGGTTTGAAATGGTGTACAAGACGCTACCTTGACCGATATAATCGCCCGGATTTACATTTTTTGCTATGACAACACCACTCGTATTCGCATATATATTGACGTAGGGTGAAACTTCGTTGGATGCCAATATTTTGCTTATCTGATCCTCTGACACCTTCCATAAACTTAGTTTCTCTTTCGCGGCATCCAACAGGAGGGGCTGCATATTCTGCAATTTTGCAGCTTCGAGCAATTCTTGCTGGGCCGTCAATAAATCAGGCGAATAGATTTTGGCTATCAGCTGACCTTCCCTTACAGATTCGCCGGTAAAGGTTACATAAAGATTTTCAATACGACCATTGACATGCGATGTTTGGGATTGTTGTAAACGTTCGTCCACCTGAATAGTCCCATACAGTTGGACATCTTTAACAGCGTCTTGGTGGCCGACAACCGAAGTCTGGATATTCGCCAATGCTATGGCTTCTTCTGACATCTGGATGGCGTCATCGTCAATTACGCCATCACCTCCTCCGGATGATTTCAAGGGAATTAGATCCATTGCACATATCGGGCATTTTCCCGGTTTATCCATTCTGATCTGGGGGTGCATGGAGCAAGTCCATACGGTTTCTCCGTCCTCGGTCACTTCCATTTCAAGGTCATGACTGTGATCATGGGACGAGTTCCCGCCAAATATCGCCCAGCCAAGCAGTAGTCCGGACAATAATATAAGCCCGTAAGTTACCGCCTTATTTCTAAAAATATTTTTCAGTTTATTCATTGCTAAGAATTTTAAAATAATTTCATTATTTATGGTCTGCTAATAATTTTTTTATCGACACAACCATCGTATTATAGTTGGCAAGGGCCTCAGCTTTCCTAAGCTGATAATCCAATAATTGCCGCTGCACCTGAATAACGTTGGTCAAGTCACTTTTGCCTGTAACGAACTCTTTTACGATCAGGTTATATGTCGTTTGGGCGAGCGTAGTTTGTTCTTCGTACAGCTTGATGGCACGCTGAGCATCATCCAGTTGGCTTTTGAGACTGTAAAACTCGCTTTTCAAAGTGTTGAAGGTGTTTTTAAAGTTCTCTTCGCTTGATTTTCGCCATAGCCTGCTTTCGTTTTGCTGGGCATTGTATTTTTTACGGAAGAGCGGCAGGCTCACTGAAACCATAGGCATAACCATATCCTTACCGTTCATCCCGTCCATGGCCAGCATTGAATTATTCGTCCTTCCCACAACCATGTATTCCACACCGATACCAATCATGGGATAACTCATTTTCCGATCCATTTCCGCTTTTGCCTTAAATGCCAAGCCTTCTTCGGCAATCATTTCAAGCATGGGGTTGTTTGTCTCAATAACCCTTAGTGCCTCTTCCTCGCTATATAAAAAATTCAGCTTGTGGATCTCTTGTCCCAGCATGACCTTTTCAGTTGCTTCTCGATTCAACAATGCATTGAATTTTGCTTTTTCGGCTTTAATCTGAGCATGTAAACTTTCAATGTTATTTTCAATTTCGACAATTTCCAATTGGATACGAAGCACCTCTGACATACCCGATCCGGAGCCACCTTCCATTGCTCCCATGCCACCACCGGACGGCATACTCATATTCTGATTAGTAGCAGGAGCTGAATTGCCTCCTCCCATACTCATCCCTCCCATACCCGATGAAGCACTAGATCTGGTTGGTGAGGAAGGCGTATTACTGCTTACGACGGGTGCTACACTTGATTGTGAGGTGCTTGAGGGCGCAGAGAATTTCCGTATTGCCAATTGTTCCAATTGTTTTAGAAACACTTGGTTTTCCTGATTATTCTTGAGTTGCTCGTTCAATTTTTGCATCGTGTACCACTGTGTGCTGACCTGAAGGATTAGATTATTTATGGCTTCCCGATACTGTTGATCTTGCATATTGGCCATATGTGTAGCCTCTGTGCGAGCTGCTTTTCTCGTGCCGAACCATGGAAACATTTGCATCAAGCTCACATTTCCAATAGAACGCCCTCCTATAATTTCCATAGGCATCGTATATGCTTTCATGGACAATTCGGGGTCTTGGTATGCTCCGGCTTGCGGAATTTTTTCAAGGTATGCCTCATGCGCATACTTTTGTGATTTTACACCCGGATTATTTTCGATTGCGACTTGTATATAATAGGACAGCGAATCGGTGGGGTAGTCTTGGGCTAAAGCTTGCGAAAAAATGCTTAAGCTTGTTAATACAGCCACGGTTATATACCGATTTATCTTATTCGTTTTCATTCGCTATATTTTTATTATTTTTTCTATTTTCTTTTTTAGTGGCAGATTCCCTCCACCAGCACTGGAATACTGGAACCACAAACATGGTCATGGATTGGATCAGCATGCCGCCGAAAGTCGGGATGGCCATTGGTATCATGATTTCCGCACCTTTACCGGTAGAGGTCAGGACAGGCAGTAAGGCGATCAGTGCTGTAGCAGTGGTCATCGCTGCCGGTCTGACACGCTTTAAGCCTGCGTATATGACTGCTTCCCGTATTTCATCTTTTGTTCTGGGGTTCCGTGCTTCAAATGTATCGTGGATGTATGTTCCCATTAATACACCATCACTCGTCGCCAGTCCGAATAGGGCGATAAATCCTACCCAAACGGCAATGCTGAGATTGATGCTGTGCATCTGGAACAGATCCCTCATATTTGTCCCTCCGACAGAGAAATCCATAAACCAAGGCTGTCCGTAAAGCCACAACAAAATAAAACCTCCTGCAAGAGCTACAAAAACACCGGAAAAATGAATTAACGATGCTGTAACCGTTCGGAACTGAAAGTAGAGAATTACTAAAATGGCTAACAAACTCAGTGGTATAATAAGCATTAGCCTTTTTGCGGCACGTTCTTGCTGTTCATAATTTCCGGCAAACTTATACGTCACCCCGTTGGGTAAATCCAGTTCTCCAGACGCTATTTTTTCCTTTAGGAGTTGATCCGCTTCGTATACTACGTCGACTTCCGCTATGCCACTTTTTTTATCAAAGATTACATAACCCAACAAAAAGGTATTTTCACTTTGGATCATCTGAGCGCCCTTGGCATATTCAACATCCACCACATCCCCCAATGGAATCTGAGCTCCTGTAGCTGTCGGAATGATTATTTTTCGCAACGCATCCGGGTCATCCCGTAATTCTCGTGGGTAGCGCAGGCGAACGGGAAATCGTTCCCGGCCTTCGACTGTAGTGGTCAACGTCATACCGCCGACTGCCGCACTGATTACTTCCTGAAGCTCGGCAACGGTAATACCGTATCTGGCCATTCTATCCCGGTTCAGATGGATTTCGATATAGGGTGCGCCAACAGCCCTGTCGTAGAAAACGGTCGATGGCATAACAGATGGAACATCCTTTAAGGCTGCTTCCAAGGCCTTGCCACCGATTTCAATCGACTCCAGATCCGGACCCGAAACCTTTAGCCCCATCGGAGCCCTCATTCCCGTAGAAAGCATTACCATTCTCGCTTCTATCGGTTGCAACTTAGGAGCGGAAGTCAATCCGGGCAGATGAGAAACATTGACGATCTCTTGCCATATATCGTCGGCCTTTTTAATTTCAGGACGCCATCTGCGGAAAAATTTTCCGCTTTTATCTTCAATCAGACTGTCCCGTGGTATGGAACGGAAACCATCGGAAACAGCATAGGTCTTGTCACCTTTCAACACGAATTCTCCGGAACTGTTTACCTTGAACCTTTCACGATGCCCGTCTTCATCCAGATAAAATTCCGGGATATAATTGATCGTATTTTCAAACATCTGTGTAGGAGCCGGATCAAGTGCAGAATTCACACGGCCCCATTTTCCTACGATAAGTTCGACTTCCGGTATGTTTTGAATACGTTTATCAAGTGTTCTGATCAATTGCAGGTTTTGTTCAATCCCAGTATGCGGCATACTGGTGGGCATCAAAAGGAAAGAACCTTCATTGAGGCTTGGCATAAATTCCTCCCCGATACCGGGAAATGTTTCGGTGGATTTTTGCCAGAAGGCAGTCTCCCGAAATGATTTCCAACCTGTCTTTTCGAAGCCATTTGCAACAAAACCAAAACTCTTCTCTACGCCCATCCATGCTAACATTCCGAATAATAAAGTAATGATAGGGATGGCCATGAATTTCCACCGGTTGGAAAGTGACCAACGCAGGATCTGTTCATAATAGATCACCAATGCCCATAACATTCCCAGGATGGAACCAATGGCAAAGAATACGAACACAAAGTTAAGTGTGGTGCTTGCCTGCGTGCCGAGTGGCAGCCACTCAACCGTCAGGTAATACATCGCTACAAAAAGTGTGATAGCTACATTAACGTAGTTGGCAATTTTTTCTCCTTTCCATCTTGGTGTAAACAGGTTGTTGACTCCGATCAAAGTCAATGCGAACGCGACAAAAACACCTGTATAGATCCAAAGAGCGATACCGGCAACTACCAAAACGTAGTTGGCTATCCGGCGAACTTTACTCCCATTGATACGGATTGAAAATATATAATAAGCCAGTGTTGGCAAGATAATAATGCCCAACACAAACGCTGAAACCAAAGCAAAGGTTTTGGTATAAGCCAAGGGACCGAACAGTTTCCCTTCCTGTGCTTCCATCATGAAAACAGGTAGAAAACTGATGATGGTGGTGAGCATCGCCGTTGACAAAGCACCTGAAACTTCTGCCACGGCACGGGAAATCAGGTTTACAAAGGCTTTCCCCCGACTCTCAACACCCTTGGCTTTTTCTTCATCCATATGGCGCAGTATGCTTTCAATGAAGACGATCCCCACATCCACCATAACCCCGATGGCAATGGCAATTCCCGAAAGGGCAACGATATTCGCCTCGACCCCCATTTGTTTCATGATGATGAAGGTCGCCAATACGCCAATGGGCAAGATACTGGATATAAGAATCGATGCTCGCAGGTTGATCACCAGCACGATCACAACGATAATACAAATCAGGATTTCGTGTGCTAAAGCATTTTCCAGCGTCCCGATGGTTTCCTGAATCAAGCCCGACCGGTCGTAAAACGGAACGACGGTGACTTTTGAAATAGTCCCATCCTCTAATGTTTTTTGAGGGAAACCCGCCTCCATGTCTTTGATCTTCGCCTTGACATTATTGATGACTTCCATGGGGTTGGTTCCATGCCGGGCAACTACCACACCGCCAACTGCTTCCACGCCTTCCTTATCCAATCCACCGCGTCGTGTGGAGGGTCCCAAATTGACAAACCCAACGTCTTTTATCTTTACGGGAACATTATTGCGCACAGCCACTACGGCATCTTCCAGATCCTGGACACTTTTAAGGTAGCCCAATCCACGCACCAGATATTCCGCTTTGTTTATTTCGATCGTCTCTGCACCGATATCCAGGTTGCTGTTTTGGATAGCCGACATGATATCCATTACGGATACATTGTATGCGCGCATCGCATCTGGATTGATATCGACTTGGTATTCTTTTACGAAACCTCCGATGGAAGCCACTTCGGAAACCCCCTCTGATGCTGCCAAATTATATTTGGCATAGAAATCCTGAATCGTGCGCAGCTCATCGGGGTCCCAGCCTCCTGTAGGTTTTCCGGTTTCGGGATTGCGTCCCTCCAGTGTATACCAAAAGACCTGCCCCAAAGCAGTGGCATCCGGCCCGAGCGTGGGCGTTACATCGGATGGTAATGTGCCGGCAGGCAATGAATTCAGTTTTTCCAGAATACGGGAACGGCTCCAATAAAACTCAACATCCTCTTCAAAAATGACATAGAGGAAGGACATGCCGAACATCGAACTGCTCCGGATTGTTTTTACGCCGGGGATGCCCAGTAAGGAGGTCGTGAGTGGATAGGTAATCTGTTCCTGTATATCTTTGGGAGACCTCCCCATCCATTCGGTCGCCACAATTTGCTGGTTCTCCCCAATGTTCGGAATCGCATCGACCGGCACAGGATCGCTCGGCAACGCATTTTGATGCCAATTAAAGGGCGCTGTAATCAGCCCCCATATAAGGACAACCACAAGTAATAACAGTGTTATTACTCGGTTCTCCAAAAAATATTTGATAATTTTTTTAAGCATAACATATACATTGTTTACATTTTAATATCAGATACCAGCCTACAGAAATCGACCGGTACCTGATATTTGAATTTCAAATCTTAATCAGCGTTTTTACTTCAGTTCTTCCTGAACTTCACCACATGTTAGCATATCTTCACCATAGTAAGGGTTTTTGACCTCTTTGCTATCGCTTAACCAATATGCTCCTTTGTTGTCATCGTACATCGAGCAAAAAATCTTGTACATGGGCTTTTCGGTGCCGAATTCTTTTGTTATATCATAAAAATCCTTGCTCAAGATCACTAAATGTTCTCTTTGATGAGCGATATTGCCTATGTTATCACCTATGTGCTCCGAATGTTCCTGAATATCAGCAGCGATGTCATCGAAGGTGCTTTTCTGTTCTGCACTAAAGCCCTCGGTATTAATCTTGGGGAGTGCTTCCAGCATGCCTTTAGCTGCATTTGCGGCTTCTTTATCATTATCGGAAGACAAAGCAAAAGTCAGGTGCTGGTAATGGGAAAAAAGTTCCGAAAAAGTTCCCTGGTCGCTTGCAGCGTTGCTTTCGTTGGATACCGTTGTTTCAGTATGGACGTCGCTTTCTGATTTTTTTTCAGAAGCGCCATTGCATGCTGCCAAGGTCAATACGGATGAGGCTAGTAAGCCTACAAATAAATGTTTCATTGTCATGATTTCTGTTTTTAATAATTAAAATTGATTTATGTAATTTGTATATGTAGTATTATTTTCAAAATATGATACTTCCCCGTTGTTGCCCGTAATTGCTATTATAGCAGTCGCTTTATCTATCTGCTTTTTGGAAAATGGATCTATGGCAACGCGTGTAGAAGGATCTTTTGGAATACGTTCTTTACACATCTGGCAACATCCGTAATATATTTTTCCTTCAAAATTTACCTCAAATTGTTTTTTGCCCATGTATGCATTGTTGACCATGCATACCTCTTCCGACGGAACTACATCGCCCATTTCAAAGGCATTGTGGTCACGGGTATTTGTATTTGAGCTTTTTGAAGTATATGTATTGTCTTGCACCTTTAGTGTAGGGTTATTGTTGCATGAACTAAATATGACTACAATAGAAGTAACGATCCCAATCAATAGACATCTCATAATGGCTGACTAATTTAATTTTTCAATAGTACTACCGCAGGTCAGCATTTTTGAACCGTAATACGGGTTTTTGATATCCGTACTTTTACTTAACCAAGTTGCACCTTTGCCATCGTTGTACATCGGGCAGTTTTGGTAGTACATAGTTGTTTTTTGCTTTGATGCGTTTGCCAATTCATAGACATTCTTAGAAAGTAGGGCAAATGCCCTCCGTTGCTTTACGACGTCTTTCGATTTCGAGATGTTTTCTGTGTTTAAAGACAGTTCCTTCATGACCTTCATCCATACGGTATGCTCTTTGGGAGAAAGTTCACCCATATCCACTGTTTTAATAACTGTGGCTAATTCAGTAGCATTTGAAGATGCTATATTTACATCTGCGTTTATCAAAGCATCTTTTATGGAAAAATACTTGTCAAATACGGCATGTAATTGTGATAAATTTTGTGACGGAATATTCTTTGCTTGAGCTGTTCCACCATGGTTGTGATGTTGCTCGTTCTGGTTTTGCGCAAAGCTGTTTGCTGCGGATAGTAATACGGTGATTACCATCAATATTTTTGATATTGATTTCATTTGGAACCTTATTAAGTATTAAAAATGGTAAATAATCAAAAGCCAGATCTGGCTTTTAATAAAACATGTATTGCGGATAGGTGCAAAATCAACCGATTTCGCACACCTATGGCTATACAGTACTAATTTAACTTATTTTAGGCGGTTGCCAAATGGAAGATTCCCCTGTAGAATAAAAGGGTTCTTTGTATAAAGGGTATGATTTTTTACTTTTAGAAAAAACAGGATTTTGAACGTTCCTAAAAAATGGGGGTGTTGCAGAAAAACTATTAGAAGAGCTGTGGCAGGACGTAGGTCCACAATTTCCAGAGCATTCATTGCTCGTGTCATCCTTAGACTTACAGCAGTCTTTCTCACATTGATCTTCTGAATGATGCTGCTTGTTGGCACTGCAACATGACTTCTCCTTGATAACAATTTCTTTGGAATGCGATTTACACGCATAGGATTGCATTGGGATTATAAAAAAGCCCAATAAGCATATAATCATTAATATGTTTATCCTTTTTAACATGTAAAAAACAAAAAAACTATTGCAAAGATAATGATATTTTTCAAACCGGTTCGTTTTTTTTGAAATAAATGGCAGATAAGTTTCTCTTATCCGCCATTTATTTTTATTCCATGAGCATTATAGTGTCAGTTACATTTCCTGCTAGTGTTCTTTTAAATCTTTCACTCAATAATATCGAATACACCCATACGCCCGGTTACGGGGTTTTCAGAAGCATGCTTCAACCTATATAAATGGTTCTTACATCAACAAGGTTGTCGTCACTGATGTCCAAAGACATTAAGTCGCTTCGGTTGAATACCTTTATATATTTCTTTTTGCGTATTTTCTGTTTTCTTTTCAATACTTATAAATTGACGTCCTTTAAAATTTCATCCGCTGTATTCGTACCGCATTAAGAATAGCCAATAACGCCACGCCCACATCAGCAAAAACGGCTTCCCACATTGTAGCCAATCCACCTGCACCAAGCACCAATACAATTCCTTTTACCACAAATGCCAATGTGATATTTTGCCAAACGATTTTCTTTGTCTTTTTTCCAATATTGATTGCCATTGGGATTTTGCTCGGCTTATCGTCTTGTATGACCACATCTGCCGTTTCAATAGTGGCATCGCTTCCCAAACCGCCCATTGCGATACCTACGTCGCTCAACGCCACAACGGGAGCATCGTTCACGCCGTCGCCGACGAAAGCAACGCTTTCGTCTTTGGCTTTAATTTCTTTAACCCTGTTTACTTTATCTTCGGGCAATAAATCCCCAAAAGCATTATCTATCCCCAACTGCTCCGCTACATACTTTACCACTGTACTTTTATCTCCGCTAAGCATAGTTGCTTTCACATTGAGTTTATGCAATAAACGGATGGTTTTCTCTGCATCTTCTTTGATACTGTCGGCAATCGTAATGTAACCGACAAATTTGTTATCGTAAGCAACGGCAATGGTCGTATAAACGATGCTGTTCGGATCTAAGTCGTATTGTATTCCAAACTTGTTCATCAGCTTGAAATTTCCAACCAACAAGTCTTTACCATTTACGGTTGATTTCAGCCCGTGTCCAGCAATTTCCTCTGTATTTTCTAAGCGGATTGTATTATCCAGTTCCCCCACGTATTCGTGAATAGCTGTCGCTACGGGGTGCGTACTGTGGCTTTCCAATACATTGACCAATTGCAAAATTTCATCTTGAATGAACGCTTTGTCAAATACCACTTCTTGAACCTTGAAAACACCCTCTGTCATTGTACCCGTTTTATCCATTACCACATTTTGGATATTGGAAAGGCTATCTAAAAAGTTACTTCCTTTGAACAGTATTCCGTTTTTGCTCGCTGCTCCAATGCCACCGAAATAACCCAATGGAATACTGATTACTAAGGCACAAGGACAAGAAATAACTAAGAATACCAAAGCCCTGTACAACCAATCCCTAAACTCATAATCAGCTACGAAAAAGTAAGGCAGCACACAGATAGCGACCGCTAACAGTACCACTATAGGGGTATATATTTTCGCAAACTTGCGGATAAATAATTCCGTTGGTGCTTTTTGTGAAGTAGCATTTTGTACCAATTCCAAAATTTTACTCAACTTACTATCCATATATGCGGTTGTGACCTGCACTTGTGCAACGGTATTAAGGTTTATCATACCTGCCAAAACCGTTTCGCCTTTGGCTTTGGTGTCGGGTTTGCTTTCGCCTGTGAGTGCTGAGGTGTTGAACGATGCCGTTTCAGACAATAATTCTCCGTCCAAACCTAATTTTTCTCCCGGTTTCAACTGTATTATTTCGCCGATATTCACGGTTTCCGCCTTTACAGTTAGGGGTTGGTCGTTTCTTAAAACCGTTACCTCATCAGGTCTTTGGTCGAGCAATGATTTGATATTTGCTTTGGCTCTGGAAACCGCCATTGTCTGAAAAACTTCTCCAACAGCATAAAACAACATCACGGCAACGCCCTCGGGATATTCGCCAATGGCAAATGCCCCGATGGTGGCAATGCCCATTAAAAAGAACTCTGAAAAGATTTCCCCTTTTCTGATGCTTTTCACGGCATCTGTCAATACAGGAAACCCAACGGGAGCATACGCAACCACATACCAAATAATCCTTACCCAACCCGTAAACCATTGCTGTGGAAGCCAATGATCAAATGCTATGGCAGCAAGCAACAATACCAATGATATTATACTCGGCAAAAACATTTTAATTGGACTACTCTCACTATGACTGTGGTCGTGTCCTTCATCATCGCCGTGGTCGTGTTGATGCTTTTCATTTACCAGCTCTTTTGCACCTGCTTCGGTGTAAATTTTTTCTTCCAGCGTGCAACAAGTCATTTTGCCTTGTGCATCATACGTATGCTTATGATTTTTGTCTGTATTTGTCATAGCCTTTAATTTTTTAGGTTCGTTACACTTTTATTTCTTATTATTTCTACGTTATTATTCATTATATACCTCACGATATACTGAAAAACAAATCGCTTTAACGCATTTAGCTTTTGCTGATGCTTAGAATAAAATTCATCGGGTGTATCAAAAACGCCAAAGTCCTGATTGATGCCCTTACCCTGAATAAACGTATTGTTGAGGTTCCATTCAATCGGTGGGTTCTCAAAATTATCGGTATAAACCCCGAAACCACAAAATGTGGTTTTGCAATCGCTGTTCTGCTCCTGCAATTTGGTGAGATAGGGTTTATCCAAAATCACACCTTCTAAAAAATACCACTGTTCATTTACCCATACTTCTACCCAGCTATGTAAGATGTTTTGAGGCGAAAGTTTGTACCAAATACCCGTAATAGCTCCTTTTTGCAAGGCTTTGTCAATGGTAAAACCGTGAATGCGGTTAGGTATTCCCGTTGCTCTTAATAACGTCATTAGCAAAGTCGCTTTGGTATTGCACTGTCCATAGCCATCCTGCAATATTTCTGATGCAGGTATATCGTCCGAAACATTGTAGCCAAATTTTATTTCATCCCTGACAAAATTGTAAATGGCTTTAACTCTTGAAACATTGCCCAAATCTTTCCACCCTCTTTGTTCCAATAGCTCTTGTATAGAAACGTTTGAGTAGTCAAGGATTTTTGTTTCTTTAAGATAGTTATCCATAACACATTTATATTTATGACAAAGATACACAGGAAGAGCCTGCAATGCTATTGCAAACTCTCCTTTAAACAGTTCTCGCAAATACCTTTACCAAATAGTTTTATTTCGTCAATACGGTAATTTTGGTTTCCATTCTGCGGTATTATAAAATCCTCCTTACAGGTTGTCTGTTTACAGATTTTACAATAGAAATGTAAGTGCCAATCTTTGTGTGTTTCTTCATCACACCCATCGTGACACAAAATATACTTAACGGTAGTGTTCTCCTGAATACTGTGTACAATGCCTTTTTCCTCGAAAGTTTTCAAAGTCCTGTAAATCGTAACCCTGTCTGCTTTATAGAAATGACTTTCGATTTCAGATAAGGACATCGCTGTCTGCTGTTGCTCCAAGAAATCATATACCAATATCCGCATACTGGTCGGATTGGTGTTCTTTGACAACAGCTTTTGTTCAATGCTTTTTTTCATTATATACCATTTTAGTGAGCGTGACCGTGTTCTCCGGTATCATTCATTTTTGCATTCACAAAAAACGCACCTTTTATCACGATATGTGTACCGTGTGGAATTTCATTTACAGGCGTTATCGCCGTGTAACCCAATTGAGAAGCACCTTTAACGACCTCCATTCTTGTAAATTGAGTTCCATTTTCCGAACCGTGGTCGTGAGCCTCATCTTCTTTATGGTCGTGCGGTTCTTCTTCCTGCTCCTTGACCAAAAAGATGTAATATTTCCCGTCTGCATTGACAACCGCTTCGTTGGGTACAGCCGTACTTAATACATCATCTAAACTTACATTTCCGGTTATGCTCATTCCGTCAATCAATCCTGTTTTATCTCCGGTAATTCTGCTGTGAACGGCAATGGTTTTGCTCTCTCCGCTAAAAGATGAACCTATACTATAAACTTCGGCAGAATGGGTCTTATTGGGGTTGTTGGTTACGACAAAATCTATTTTCTGACCTATTTTGATTAGGGGAATATCTTTTTCATAAACCTGTAAGTCCAAGTGCAATGCTGTGTTCTCTATTATTTCGGCAATAGGCGAAGACACATCTACATAGCTTCCGATTTTGGCAAAAACGTTACTTACCGTACCGCCTATCGGACTTGTAACGACCAACGAGGATTTAAGGCTGGAATTTGACAGGGAAGCCGGATTAATGCCCATCATTTGGATTTGTTGTTGTAACGATGCTTTTCGTGTTCTCAACGTGTTCAATTCAGATGTGGCACTTTGCAGGTTTTTCTTTGCACCTGCATTTCCCTCGTTCAGCTCTCTTTGTCTTGCAACTTCCTGCTCTGCAAATTCTATCCTGCTATTGATGCTTAGGTATTCTTCCTGTAATTGTATGAATTCCGGATTGGAAATAGTGGCGATGACCTGACCTTTTTTTACGAAATCGCCTATCTCCACATTGAGGGATTTGATAACGCCGCCAAACATTGAAGTTGCATTTGCCTTGTTGCTGTTGGGTACTCTCAATCCACCGTTGGCTTTCAATGTTGCGGACAATTGTTTCTGTTCAATCATCCCGATTTCGATACCTACAGCTTTTATCTGTTCATCGGTCAGTACCGCAACGTTTTCTTCTTCGTGTTCGTCCGTTGTTGCTGCTGCTTCGCTACCGTGATTATGTCCGTCGTCCTCCGTATGTTTATTTGTACAGGCGTTCAAAGCAAAGATTGCTACGAGGAGAAAAACGCTGAAAACTATATTATTGATGATACGTTTCATATTTTGTATTATTTGCTGATTAATGAATGAATAAGCGTTACAGCCTCATTGATTTGCTGTATGCTCTTTAGATAATTAAGCTGAATATCGGTTGTTGTCTGCAAGGCAAAGAGGTACTCCACATAAGAAATATCTCCGGTACTGTACCCTAACTTTGCCGCATTGATGATTTCATCAGCATTCGGAAGTGCCTGCTCCTTGAAATAGGTAAACTGTGAAACATTCTGTTCATATTGTTTCAGGGCATTTGCCAACTCCGTTTTTAGCTGCTGTTGTTGCCATTGGGCATTCAGTTCCAATGATTGTTTTTGATAATCAAGGGAACGGATTTTCGCTCTGGTCGTAGTAAAGAGTGGAATGGTTATGCCTACATCAACAAAACTGAACCGCTGTCCTCTGCCGTAAAATTGTTCCACGCCGTTTCTACTATGCATTCCTATCAGCGATATATTATTATAACCGAACGTAAAATCAGGCAGGCTGTTTGCCCGTTCCAACTTCTTGTTCTGTTCAGCGATTTTAGCCTCCTGATACAATAGCTGGATGCTTGGGTGGTTTTCAATAGCTGAACTGTCTATGAAAGAAGTCAAAAGTAATGGTTCATAGTCTGATTTGGGTTCAATGGCAAAATCTTCCTTTGTCTGCATCAGGTTTTTAAGATTCTGATAGGCATTTTGCCTGAAGACCTCATTTTGCTGGAGCAATATATTGATTTCCCCCTTTTTGGTAACAGCCGTACTGACTTCTATCCGCCCTATATCTCCTGTTTTATAACGCAGCTCCGCCACACGGATAAAGTCTGCATAAATACTATCCAAATACTTCAATACCGAAGCATTATGTTCCAGATACGCTAACTGATAATAATATGTTCTTACCTGCTTTCTTAGCTCATTTTCTGTCAGAGCCTTTGACCATTCCTGCCCTTTGACTTGCTCTTTGACAAGGTTTTTCTTTACCCCAAAAAGTGTTGGAAAGGGTATAGTCTGCGAAATTTGGAAACCGTCATTGTACTCAAATCCATCTGTATTCCCATATTGGAAATTTAAATCGGTTTTCGGTAGCTCATATGCTGTCTTACTCAAACTTTGGGTAGATTGAATCTCCAATTTTTTGGAACGGAGCTGAGGGTTATTTTCCATAGCTATTTCGATAGCTCTATCTACGTTTACAGGATTTTGTGCATTACTGGTTTGAGAAAAGCCTAAGAACGTAAACAGTAACAATATAGGTGTTATGGCTTTCATTTTATTATTTTTTGTAGGCTTATGATTTCTCATAAATACGAGGTATAGTAAAGGCAGTACGAATAACGTCAATGCCGTTGCTGACATCAATCCGCCGATAACGACCGTTGCCAACGGTTTTTGTACTTCTGCACCCGCACTTGTACTCAATGCCATCGGTAAGAAACCTAAACTTGCTACCGACGCTGTCATTAATACGGGTCTTAGTCTTGTTTTAGCCCCCTCGATAATTCTCGGGATAATCTCGTTCCAACCCTCTTTTTCCAATCTGTTGAATGTGGAAATCAGTACAATCCCGTTCAGAACAGCAACACCAAACAAAGCGATAAACCCTACACCTGCTGATATGCTGAATGGCATATCCCTCAACAATAGGGCAAACACACCTCCAATGGCACTCATCGGGATAGCTGTATAGACCAAAACGGCTTCCTTGAACGAATGAAACGTGAAGTACAATAAGATAAAAATCAAAAGCAGGGCGATAGGTACTGCAATCAGTAATCTGTCAGTAGCTTTTTGGAGGTTCTCAAACTGACCGCCATAGGTAAAATAATATCCTGTCGGTAGCTTAACCTGTTCAGCCAACTTATCCTGAATTTCTTCTACAACACTTGCTACATCCCGCCCTTGTACATTAAATCCGACATATATCCTTCGTTTTCCTCCTTCACGGCTGATTTGTGCAGGACCTAATTTATAGTCAATGTTGGCAACCTGCGAAAGTGGAACCTGCTCTCCGTTTGGAAGTGGAATAAACAGATTGCTCACATCCTCAATAGAACTGCGGTGTTCTTCATCAAGCCGTACCACCAAATCAAATCTACGCTCATTTTCATAAACCACGCCTGCTGATTTACCTGCAAACGCAGTACTGACAATATCGTTTATCTCCTGTACATTCAAGCCATAGTTGGCTATTCGGGTACGGTCGTATTCGATATTAATCTGTGGAAGACCTGCTATCCGTTCTACCTG
The DNA here is from genome assembly GCF_020687765.1 of Sphingobacterium sp. FBM7-1. Lineage (GTDB taxonomy): Bacteria > Bacteroidota > Bacteroidia > Sphingobacteriales > Sphingobacteriaceae > Sphingobacterium. The sequence continues at coordinate 341,835 of NZ_JAJEWJ010000003.1, forward strand.
CGGAGCGGTTGCACCCTCTACCGTTTGAATAATGGCATTGGCTTTATTGGCATAAATCAACAAACTGTCGAGGTTCTCTCCGAATATTTTCACAGCTACATCTTGCCTGATACCCGTCATCAGTTCATTAAACCTCATCTGTATCGGCTGGTTGGCTTCAAAGAATACACCGGGAATAACTTCGAGTTTCTCCATCATTTCATTGGAAAGTTCGTCATACGATTTCTTTGTTTTCCATTCGTCCTGTGGTTTAAGAATAATCATCAGGTCGGTCGCTTCGGGCGGCATCGGGTCTGTCGGTACTTCGGCAGCCCCCGTTTTTCCTACAACCATTTTTACTTCGTCAAACTCCTTGATTATCTTAGATGCCTGCATTGAGGTTTCCAGACTTTGGCTTAAGGATGTTCCTTGCGGCAAAATACAATGGAAAGCAAAATCGCCCTCGCCCAATGTTGGCAGGAACTCTCCGCCCATCCGTGAAAAAAGGAATATACTAATGGTAAAAAGTCCGACGGCAACCGCAATAATCACATATTTTATCCGAATGGCTTTTTCTAACAAAGGCTTATAAACCCCTTGAAGATAGTCCATCATTTTGTCTGAAAAATTCCTTTTGGTAATCGGTTTTTTAGACAGACACAAGGCACTCATCATCGGGATATAGGTAAAGGACAAAATCAAAGCTCCCAAAATGGCGAAACTTACGGTCTGCGCCATTGGCGTAAACATTTTTCCTTCTATGCCGACCAAAGTAAGGATAGGAATATAAACAATGAGGATAATGATTTCTCCAAATGCTGCACTCGTACGGATTTTTCTTGCAGATTCATACACCTCCTCGTCCATTTCTGCCTGCGTAAGTTTTTGAGTGGATTTCCGTAAGCCCAAATGGTGCATTGTGGCTTCAACAACGATCAGCGAACCGTCCACTATCAATCCGAAATCAATAGCTCCCAAACTCATCAGGTTGGCACTTACGCCAAATAACCTCATCATTCCCAATGCAAAAAGCATTGATAACGGTATAGCTGATGCGACGATTAAACCTGCCCTGAAATTCCCTAAGAAGATAATCAATACAAATATTACGATTAATGCACCTTCAATTAGGTTTTTTTCGACAGTACTTATCGCTCTATCTACCAGGTTCATTCTATCCAAATAAGGTTCTATGACCACATCATCGGGTAGAGATTGTTGGATAACCGGTATTTTTTCTTTGATGTTTTTTACGACCGTAGCAGTGTTTTCTCCCTTGAGCATCATTACAATACCTCCCACAGCATCTACTTCGCCGTTATAGGTCATTGCTCCGTATCGGGTAGCGTGACCAAATTGTACTTTTGCTACATCTTTGATGAATACCGGAACACTTTCCGTATTTTTAACAACAATATTACCTACATCTTCCAGTGAAGTGACTAAACCAATTCCCCGAATGAAGTATGCATTGGGTTTCTTATCAATATAAGCGCCTCCGGTATTTTGGTTGTTGTTTTCGAGTGCAGTAAAAATATCGGAGATACTGACGTCCATCGCTTTGATGCGGTTAGGGTCAACGGATACCTCGTATTGTTTGAGCAGACCGCCGAAACTATTAACTTCTGCAATTCCCGGAGTACCGTAAAGTTGTCTGGCGACAATCCAATCCTGCATTGTCCGTAAATCCATTGCAGAATATTTATCTTCGCTTCCTTGTTTGGGATGGAGAATGTATTGGTACACTTCGCCAAGACCTGTACTGACAGGAGCAAGTTCAGGCGTTCCAACTCCATCAGGTATCTGGTCTTGTGCTTCTTTCAGCTGTTGGCTTACCAACTGTCTTGCAAAATAAATATCGACATTGTCTTGAAACACTACGGTTACAACAGATAGTCCAAACCTCGAAACACTTCTTATTTCTTCTACTTTGGGAAGATTGACGATACTTTGCTCTACAGGAAATGTAACCAGTTGCTCCACCTCCTGTCCTGCTAATGTTGGTGACAGGGTAATAATCTGAACCTGATTGTTTGTAATGTCAGGTTGGGCATCAATGGGGATTTTCGTGGCACTCCATACCCCCCAAATGATGAGTAATAAGGTCATTAATCCTATAATGAACTTATTCTTTATAGAGAATTTTATAATGTTATTTAACACTTTTTGTGATGATTAATGATGGATAAATAATGATAAAATCATAATGATTATGTTTTTAGGGAATATAAATACCCTAAAAACCAAGCTAACGCTGTTAGCATTAAGCTGTAATCATTAAAACATTAAAAATTATGCATTAATCTTTGGCGGTTGCCAAATTTCTCCCAGATAGAGGGATATAAAGATAGATTTATAGTAAACTTTGGCCTTAGACAAGTCAAAGGTCTTCTTAACTAAGTTATATACATTCCATTGAAGCACTATGCCCGACACCATTCCACAACAACCGCATAAACAAAACGGACTGCACATATCAGGTTTTTCCTGATGGTCGTGGCTTGCTTTATGGGCTAATTCTTCTGAATGGTTATGGTTTTGAAAACTCTCCTTTTCATACATATCGGTACAAGGCATTAAAAATACCGCCATCATATAAATTGCCAATATGGAAAAAAAGACTTTCATATTCTTTTGCAAAGTTAGTAAAAAAGTAATGCAATGGCATTGCATTGTTTTGAATAATTACTATTTTATATAATATCCTTTTTCATTCTGAATATTTGTTTTACATACTGTTCAAAACAATATTGGCGACACTCCATACTAAATTTAAGAAGAAGTATCGCCAATATTTTTTAGTCTATACTAAAAATTTCCACTTGTACCTTTATTACTCTTGCTGTATCAAATGCTGTAAGTTCGGGTCATTCTTAATCCGTTCCATTTCACTTTCGACGATATGCAGAATATCTGATTTTATCTGACGGTAATTGCTTTCAATTTCCTGCTTCATTTTATCCTCGCCTTGCTCATCTACAAAGGATAGGATTTGCGGTATCTTTTGATAGGCTTTTGTTTCGGCGGCTACCTTTTCATTATCGACCACGATTTCTGCGTGAAATATCTTTTGTTCGATACGCTCGTCAAAATTATCCGATACAGAACCGACAAACATACCCTGCGTTAAGGTTGAAATTTTGGAAGCCGGAATAAGGCTGTCTAATTGTGTAGAAATAGAAGTTGATTTATCATTACGGTTTATCGTCATACTTTGACGTTTCTGTAATACTTTTCCAAAACGTTCCGAAAGGCTTTTTGCCGTTTCTCCTACAACCTGTCCACTGAATACATTACCTACGGTGTTTTGAATAACTTTAGCTTCTTTATCGCCGTAATCACGTATCAACTGCGAAAAGTCCTGAAAGCCCAAGCACACAGCCACCTTATTACTTCTCGCCGTTGCGATAAGATTGTCCAACCCTCTAAAATAAATCGTGGGCAACTCATCTATAATAACCGAACTCTTTAATTGTCCTTTCTTATTGATGAGCTTGACAATTCGGGAGTTGTACAAGCCCAAAGCTGCGGAGTAGATATTTTGACGGTCGGGATTGTTACCCACGCACAAAATCTTCGGCTCGTTCGGGTTGTTGATGTCCAATGAAAAATCATCGCCTGTCATAACCCAATACAACTGCGGTGATATCATTCGTGACAAAGGGATTTTAGCCGATGCAATTTGTCCCTGCAACTGGTCTTGTGCTCCGCCTTGCCAAGCATCCATAAATGGTGAAAGATAGTTTTCCAAATCAGGATACGAAGTTAAAATGGTAAATACATCCGAATACTTTTTATTCAGCAATTCAATGGCGTGTGGAAAGGTGCAATACTTACCATTCTCGTAAATTTTTAAAAACCAGATGATAGCCGCTAAAAGAATAATTGGAGATTCGACAAAGAAATCTCCTTGTTTTTGTATCCAGCTTCTGTTGAGGTTCAACATAATCGTGTAAGCGGCTTCGTAAGCATCGGATATGTCAGTCATAAAATCTGGATTGAGCGGATTGCAACGATGGCTCTTGCGTGGATCGTCAAAGTTGATGACGTAGAACTTTGGTTTTATTTCGTACTTATTCTGATGTTTCAATAAATGATTATAAGCAATAGTAGAAAGGTCGTCAAACTTGAAATCGTAGATATACATCGAAAAACCTTTTTCAATTTGTTGCTTGATATAATTGTTAACGACGGCATACGATTTACCAGAACCCGGAGTCCCCAAAACAATCGTTGCTCTGAAAGGATTTACGATATTGATCCAGCCCTTGTGTTCCTTTTTATTGTACCAAAATTTAGTAGGCAGGTTTACGGAATATTCATTTTCCATCAATTTGGTTTCCTGCATAAAACTTTCGTTCTCCATATTGAAAACATCATCCATCAGGTTGTTTTTCAATAACCTGCTTATCCAAACCCCAGCCATCAGCAAAGCAATATAACCTAGTCCGATAGTCAGTATATAAAAGAATGTGCCAATGATGGGCGACAACTTTAACAGTGGTGTATTCAGAAAGAACAGCAAAAAACCAATTCCCAAAGCCACGTAAATCTTTGACCAGGTTATCTTCTCGTTCTTCACGCCTTTGGTTCCCAAACAGCTTAAAGCCAATAACACGATTGCAAATACTTTGGTATATAAAGTATGCGAAAACAAACCGGCTGTTCGGTCAAAATTCCCTAATATTTTATTGATTACTTCTAGTGTCCAGCCACGTTCCATAAAGAAACCATAACAAAACCAATAAAGATGCATCAGTACTAATAGAATACTAACTGCTCTCATAAAAGCCATTATTTTGGCTAAACCTCTTAAATCGTCTTCTCCTTGCATTATTTTTAATTTTAATGTTCGGGCGTGAATTTAAAGACTATAAAGATTGGCTTTGGAAAAGTGGTAGTGGATGGCGGTGAGTGGCAGGGTTCGGCTGGGTCATAAGAGGTATAGCTTCTATACCCCTTTTATATAGTAATATTTATAGGTAGTAAAATAAAAATACTTTAGTTATATCGACCTTCTTTTGTTTTATACCCGTCAGCAACATTTTTTGTCCTGCTGAATTGGTGGACAAGCAACACTTCCGTAGCTACAATAAACACAGCAGTCGCCTTGTTTTGGTTTTAGAACTTGTTTGCATTTTTCACATTCGTAAAAATATTGGCAAGCGTCTGTCGGCATTGTTTCTTCTTTCTTATGTCCGCAGTTGGGGCAAGTTATTGTTGATTGTAATTTGATTTCCATTTTAATTTTCTTTTTTGTCGGTTACAGAATATCCTGTTGAGTTTATTGCTTTTTCGATTTCAGAAATATTTGTTTTTGAGTTGTCAAATTCTATGATTGCATTTCCATTTTCATATGAAGCGTTTGAACTTATTATTCCTGTCAATTTATTTACTTCGTGATTTACGTGTTCTTCGCAACTCGCACAAGTCATTCCGCTAATCGTAAATTTTACTTTTTGAATATTGGATTTGTCCACTACTATGATTTGCTTTTCTTTCTTTGGGTAGAAAATGCTTGAATAGTATGGAAAGGCAAGCATAACGATTGCAAATGCTGTTACAATTCCTAAAAACATTTTTGACTGAATGAATTTTGGTTTTTCTTCTGTCTCACAGTTGCAGTCAATTTGCTTTTTAGGTTTCAACTTTTGATACCAAGCAAAACCAAGAACCAAAATTGTCAAACCGATAAAATACGGTCTGAAAGGTTCGAGCCAAGAAAAAGTAGAAGCAAGTCCGCTTGTTCCTGCTACTAAAGCCAAGACTGGAGTAATACAACACAATGAAGCTGCAATTGCTGTTAAAAGTCCTGCTCCGATTAGTTTTTTGTCAGTTTTCATAATGTTTCTAAAATTTTGTTTTCGTCAAGTATTTTAAAAAACGGTTTCAGCATTTTTTCATATTCCTTGGTCAATGAATAAAAAATAGTTTGGGCCTCCCTGTCTGTTTCTACTAGATTACGGTCTTTAAGTTTTCGTAAATGTTGTGAAACTGCCGAGATTGTCATTCCAAGAACGTCGCTCATATCACAAACACAGAGTCGTTTTTCTTCGTAAAGTAGGAAGAGAATTTTAAGTCTTACGGTATTTCCTGCCAATTCAAGCCCATTCGATAAATAATCAAACGAATCGTTAAGCTCTAAAACCCGGTCTTTACAGCGGTTTATTTGTTCAATGTCTGCTTGTTGACGTATACAAGAATTATTACCCATAGTGCAAATATAGTTAATTCGTTTATTTAAGCAAATGCTAAAATACAATTTAACAAATCGTTTTAAAAGCAGATTTTAATTCCAAAAGATGACTTACTATAGTCTTCTTTTCTTTTTCTTCATCCTATTAGCAAAATCCTGTTCCTCGTAATCTTCCCCCTGTGCTTCAGGTATGAGCAAACCTCCAAAGGCTTCTATCAAACCGTCTTCGTGTTTTTCAGTATTTAAGAAGTCGAACAAATGATGTGGTTCTTCCGCAGGTAAATCCTCCGTATCAGTTGGTTTGGACAATTTTGGTAGGGGTGCAACTGGCTCTTTAATCTCCGCTTTGATATTATTGTTCCAATAATCATTAAAGGTATTGGCAGAAAGTTCTTTTGCCAATCGTGAACCGTTCCAAACACTTTTAGAGTTGTGGTCAATGAACGACATACCGTAAATTCGTCCGGTATCGTTTCTGCGTATCACTACATTGATACCTTGCTCGCCTAACTGTTTTTTAAAGCTCAATTCGTCAACCGTTGATTGCAGGGCAATGGTAACGGCTGATTTTAAAGTCTGTTTGGTTGCGGTATCTTTCAGGGTTGTTTTGCATTTCGCAAAATGCAATTCCAAAGCCGGAAGCCCTGCGTTCTTTCCGAAAAACGAAGCCTTGAACGGATGTCCTGCTTTTTCGCCTTTCTCATTCAATGGAATGTACAATAAACCCTGCTGTGCCTTTCCGTGTAATTCTCCCTCCACTTTCTCGGTGGTAATATTGAACAGGGAAAGCAAAGCATTGTATTCTCCCAAAGTTTGGTATTGATAATAGTTCGGCAAGTGGCGAATGACCGAAGCAATCTGACTTTTTATATCACTTGCCCGATAATCCACCGGACGAAAAACCTTATCATTGTGATTACGTTCTTTGTCCGTTGCGGGTATCAGACCGTGTTTTCTTTCCAGTTCACGGCATACACTCATAGACCGCATTTTCTCAAAACTATCCGAAATTTTCACGCCCTGTTCGTCCACGCAGACCGATACGATATGGATATGACTACGGTCAATATCGGTATGTTTGAAGACCACAAAAGGCTGTTCGCCGTAACCCATTTCACGCATATATTCTTCCGCCATTTCCCTAAACTTATCATCATCTACATTATCCTTGGGATCAGGATTGAGCGAAATATGCAACGTATGTTTCTCGGTATTTCGGTTGGCGATGAGATAAGGAGCAAAAGATTGGGCTAATTGTGCTACGGAATAATGTCCGTTAGCAGTTTCAATTATCTTATTGGCGAACAAAATTTGTCCATTTTCGTTCTCCACTTTGAGCTGATTATATGCCAAGGCTCCGTATAAATTTGCGCTTCTACCAATTTTCGCAATCATGTCTGCTGTTATTTTTTCAGATATTTTACATCAAATTCTTCCGTTATCTGGACAATTTCTTTAAACAAGGCGGTCATTTCAGCCGTATGTTTTTCCAATTTATAGAGATATGCTGCTGCCTTTTTCTCCGAAAAGTTCTTATACAATAGCTTTACGACCTGATTATAATTCACGCCAATAGATCGAAATTGACTGTGAAACGAAGTCAATCGCATATAAAAATCAATTGTTCCTTTGTCTATTTTAACAGATTTTATCGTCTTATCGAAGATGCAAGAGGTTATAAAATGTGCCTTAACCTGCATACCGGACTTTTCAAATAAGTCAAGAAAACGGGCATGCTCTTCCTCATTAAAGGAAATCGTGTACCGGATTTTAGCGGGATCGTTTTTTAGAGGACGCCCGCCCTTTTTTAACTGCTTTCTGCTGTTTTCATTCATCACTAATCCATTTTTAATTCATACAAAACGCCGACTTCGGAGGACGTTTTCTGCCCCCGGCAGGGCAAGTTGTTTTGAGCATCGGAAATCTTTTCGAGATGCTCAAAACACAACTTGCCGTGTTCCGGTGAACACAAAAATCCGCCCTCCGGGACGGATTGGATTTAACAGGGAAAAACGGCTTGATGCCGTAGCTGTTAAAGTCCATTTTGTCAATTTGATTTTGCATAAATCCGTTAATAAAAATCTACTTACAAAGTAAAGCGCTCTTTACGAAAGGATTGCACTACAACAGAGTGCCAAACACTGCCTTTGAACGCCAAATACTGCCATACATCATTTACCGGATAAATCAATCGCTTTATTTGCATCAAAGTTTTAGGGCAGGTTGTAAAAAATGTAATGAGGATAAAAAATAAATTGGGTTTTAGTACAGAAATTTTGGAATAAAAGCATAGGGTTTTAAAAACATAAAACTGTAAAAGCATAAAAGCGGTAAAGCAATTTACAAGTTGTAAGGTTTTCCAGTTGCTAAAAATGATTACCCACCAAGCGGTAATAAAAGCAAATAACAATCAAGAAAATTTCCAAAAGGGGAATACAGGCATATAGGAAATAGGTACTATTTAAATAAACCAATATTCAAACCTGCCAAACAAATAAAATGTGTAACAATAAATCTTTAAATAATGGAAACAAAAAAGAAAACTTTAAAAATTAGTTTTTCAACGCCTAAAGGCGGTGTTGGAAAATCTACTATGACCGCATTACTTTCAAGTGTATTGCATTATCGTTTAGGTTTTAATGTCCTTGTAATGGATTGTGATTTCCCACAACACAGCTTAGCCAATATGAGGGAAAGGGATTTGAAAACTATTATGCAGAATGATTACCACAAAAGAGCTGCAATGAAGTTGTATCAAAGTATCAATAAAAAAGCATATCCGATTATCAGTTGTAAACCGGAGGATGCCTTGTCAAAGGCTTTAGAATACGTAAATCAATCTGCAATAGAGCCTGATATAACTTTTTTTGATCTTCCCGGAACAGCTAATACAAAAGGTGTGCTCACGACCTTAAGAACAATGGATTTTATTTTTTCTCCAATTAGTGCTGACCGTCTAGTTATGGAAAGTACACTGAGCTTTACTAAAGCATTCCTTGGCTTGCCCGAAACGGAGGAGAGTAATGAAGATCAGAAAATGTGGATGTTTTGGAATCAGGTAGATGGTCGAGAGAAAACAGGAATATACGAGGCTTATCAAAGCGTTATTAACGAACTCGATTTATCTGTGATGAATTCTCGGATAATGGATAGTAAACGTTTCAGAAAAGAGACGGACGATACACCGAACAGTGTATTTCGGTCAAGTCTGTTACCTGCCGAACCTCAACTAATGAAAGTAACGAGACTGGATTTATTTATTGAAGAATTTTTAAAAATTGTTAATCTCTAAAATAGTTAAGTATGTCAACAGATAAGAGAAGAAAAGATTTTGATAAGCCCGATGTTGATGAAGAATTAATCATGAATATCATGAGTGGTAATCAATCTGTTACTATACCCGAAGTTATTCAACAACAGAAAATACAGAAGGAAACAAAACCAAAAGCCCGCAATAGCTCCCTAAAGAAGGTGGATTATGAGGAGACATTTCTGGTCAATCGTTTTCCTTCAGGTCGAAACGGAAAGGTCGTTTACATTCGTCCAGAATATCACGAAAGGTTGTTACGTATAGTACAATTAACAAGAGAAGAAAAGACTACACTCTATTCTTATATCGACAACATTCTTGAACACCATTTTAGAGAGTACGGGGACGATATTACAGATTATTTCAACGAACGTTTTAAACCAATTTTATAGTTATGGAAATTGTAATAGTAATATGCCTGCTGATCGTCATTGTCCTGCTTTTGCAGGATAAGATTATCATTAAGAAAAGGTCAAAACAAAAACCTCCGCAAAAGAAAGTCAATCCGGATCTGCCCGATATTATGGGACAGCCCAAACCCGTAGAACGCCTTTCAGTGCCAAACACTGCCAATGAACGCCAGATTGAGGAACCAGAGGTAAATCCCGATAATTTAGACATTGAATACGACGAAAATGAAAACAGGAGTATTCAGATTCCGCAGGAAGAGCTGGATGAAGTTTTTAGCAATCAACCTGATTTTGAAGAAGAGGAAGAAGAATGGAACAGGTACGGAATATCTGGTGGCGATAATGGTTTTGCCCAAGGGGTTACCTTTGAAGAACTAAGCTCCGTGGGGATGTTGCTTCAGCAAGAAAAACTGGAGTCATCTCAAAAGGAAACAGCGATAGCAATCGTTCAGAAAATACAGGGAACCGAATTATTTAGTCTGCTGGAAAATTCTATAGCGGGTGCATCCAGTAAAATTGCCAAGCTATTGGATAGCTCACTCTCATCTGAAACGGAAATCAGTTCTTCCACTTTGCGGAACAATGATTTAGATGATTTTGATATTGGGGAGTTTGTCTGAAACGGAATTATTTTAATTGAGCCTGAAAAACTAAATTTCAGGCTCAACTTATTTTTACATTTACTTTGCCAACTTCAATATTCTGTAAGCCCCTCTTGCTACAATTACAAATACAATAGCTCCAATAATCAAATCTGGATAACTTGAATTGAGCCAATTAACTAAAAGACCAGCAACAATAACTCCCGAATTGATAATGACATCATTTGATGTGAATATCATCGAAGCCTGCATATGCGCTTCTTTACTTTTGTTCTTTTGTAAAAGATAAAGGCAAAATACGTTTGCAATCAATGCTAAAACTGAAACGACAATCATTGTCTTGAAATCGGGCATAGCTTCAATTCCCATACAACGTCTGATTACTTCAACGAAACCTATAATAGCCAGTAAGACTTGGAAGTATCCTGCAAATCTGGCGATGTTGTTTTTTAAAGCGATTGTTCCACCCACGGCGATTAATGCCAATGCGTAAACGACACTGTCGGCAAGCATATCCAAACTATCGGCTACCAACCCCATTGAGCCTGAAAAAACACCGAATAACATTTCCAATCCAAAGAACAGGAAGTTGATAATCAATACGATCCAAAGTAATTTCCGTTGCTTGTTGCTTGTATCTGTTTCAACAACGAAATTACTTTTTTCGGTTGAAACCAATGTCGTATTTAGATTCAGTGTTCCCAGAGCCAAAAAAATTGGCTCTGGGTTTCCATCGTGATAAACGTCTAATTTTCTATTGGCTATATCGAATTCCAATCCTTTTACCGTATCAAAGTCTTGCAGTTTCATACGGATTAATTGCTCCTCGCTTGGGCAATCCATTTTAGTTATATTGAATATGGTTTTTTCCATTTATTTTAAAGCTTAAATTTTATTCCTCCGTTAATCACAAATCCGTCCAAAGGTGCATAAATGTCTTTAAAAACTGGATTGGTTATTGTTCCTGTATAAATGCTGTCAAAGCGTGTTTGTCGGGTGTCGAGGAAGTTTTCAAAGTTGATGTACAGAGAAAATCTTTCCCAAATCTTTTCAGCCATAAATCCAGTAATAAAGTAATCTTTGCCCGTAGTTCCATTATTCAGTTTTTGGCGACTGAAATAATAGGCTTCCAGACCAATTTTCCATTTGTCTTCTATTTCATACATCAGGATGGAATTAATGCGGTGTTTTGGTGTTAAAGGGCTTTCTACAGTCGTTCCATTATGGTGTAATCGGGCATCTGTATAGGTATAACCCAAAAACAATTTCAGGTCATCATAACCAATTTTAATATTGGTTTCTGTTCCTTTGGTATGGATGTAGCCAGGAGAATTAACAAACTGATACAGATTTGCCGAGGAGTTTTCAAGTAACAAGGGATTATCCAAATAGGTGTAAAAGAACAATTGATTTATGCTAAATGACCAATCTTCCCCAATGTAGGTGCGGTAATTGATGTCTGCATTTGCTCCATAACTTTTTTCCAATTTATTGGTCTTGTCGTCAATGGGCATTACATTTTGATATTGTAGGCGTTCGCTTTCTTCCGTAAAAATGGTAGGTGTTTTATAGCCAAATCCACCACCAACTCGTGAAGTTAAGCCCTCGGCAATGTGGAATAGAGCCGAAACTCTCGGTAAGAATACCACCCCATAATCCACAACATAATCCGTTCTAAAACCTGTTTCCAATTGAAACCAATCCGTAGCATTAAAAGAATTTTGTACAAAAGCACCGAATGTAGTCTGATTATAATCTCTCAACGGAGATGCCATAATCTGCTTTTCTTTGAAATTATCCGTCCAAATATTAATACCTGTGACCCATTCCGATTTTTCAGTACTGTTGGTGTAGTTGGCTTCGGTAAAACTTGCTGTTTGTGTTCCCTCAAACTGATAGTTTGGAATGGTAGTATTTCGGTTAAAATAACTTACACTATTTTTGACTTGAACAGTACTGTTTTCATTGATGATATGGTCGAAAACAAATTGTGTGGAATAGCGTTGTGTTTTATTTTCCTCAAAATATTGGTTTGTATTATCTCCATTTCCTTTGATGTAAAGCATATCACCTCCCAAACGGCTCTCGATCGTTGTGTTGATACCGAAGTTCAGTTTCGTCTTTTCATTGAAATAAACGAAGAGCTTCGGATTCAGTACATAGCGTTCGAATTGTGGAATAGCGGATAGTCCGTTCTTAGCAGGATCATAAGCTGCGTTACGGTTATGGGAAGCAAATATAGTTGTTCCAATTTTATTAAACCTTTGTCCATAAAAGCCGTTTATATCCAAACCCCTGCCGGATGTTCCATTGAGGTGAAAACCTAAATCTCTCTCATAGGTCGGCGTTTTGGAAATCAGATTGACCAGTCCAGCTATTGCTCCGCCTCCATATAGTGTAGATGTAGAGCCTTTGATGACTTCTACTTGTTTGAGGTCAAGTGGTGGTATCTGTAACAAACCCAATCCACTTGAAGCACCTGAATAAATGGGGAAACCGTCTTTCAGGATTTGTGTATATCTTCCATCAAGTCCCTGAATACGAATACTTGCATTGGCACTGGTAGGCGAAGTGGTTTGTACGTGAATACCTGTGCTTTCCGCTAAAAGCATACGAATATCTCCCGGTTTCATGTTCCCTTTTTCGCCCAGTTCTTCACTTCCAATAAATTCAATACGGGTAGGGATATTTTGTATACTCCTTGTGCTTCTTGTGGATGAAATGACAACTTCCTCTAACTCCTCTGAACTTTCTTTGAGTAAGATTTCAATAGGACTGTTGTCAGCTAATGGAAATTCCAATGTATCTATATAGTCGTTAAAACCGATATAGCTAAAATGTATTTCCTGTATCCCATCAGGAATATTTTCTATTATGATGAGACCGTTTTCGTTTGATGTAGCGGCAAGCGAGGTTCCTTTTATAGATGCTGTCACTCCAATCAAAAGATTTTTGTTTTCACTGTTTCTAATAACAGCATTTAAAGTGTTTTGTGCAAATACACAGAGATTTAGTGTCATAAAAAATGACACAAAGACTATTTTTTTCATTGTATAAAAAAACATTAATGTTTGAAAAATGAGAATTGACGGTTTGTAGCACCGTAATCTGTTATTGTGCCGAAGACACTAAAAACATTAATTAATCTTAGGGGGTTGCCAAATGGAAGAGAGGAAGTCTGAAACAGCTGACGCTGTTATTACACCTAATTTCTTTTTAGGTTGTTGGACATAATTGGATGTTAAAGCATAAAAGGAAGTAATTACAAATCCAGTACAGGTATTGCATTTAGAAAAAGGCGAGCAACATTCCATACCGCAATCGTCGCTATCTTGTTCTTGACTATTTGTTGTTTGATTCACTAGGTCAAAACATTTATCTTCCATAAAGCTTGGCAAGGTCGATAAGACCAAAACCATTAATGCTAATATGTACGACAAGGATTTCATTTTACGAAGATAGTAAAAACCTCTCTCTTCCTGTCAACACCTCTCTATTTTCTTTATCAATTCAGCCACCCACAGCCAAACAATTCCTCTCACTGCCACTTTGTTAGAACGCTTTGATTTCTGAAACACCTTTGTCACGAAGCTCGCAAGAAGCGGGAAGACAATAACAATTTAATGTGTTTCAATTATGAAAAAACAAAGAAAAAAAGTTTTGATGGCAGTCGTTGCAATGCTATCAGGAATGGGTGCATTCGCACAAGGAAACGGTACAGCAGGTATCACCGAAGCTACCCAAATGGTCACCTCTTATTTCGACCCTGCAACTCAATTAATTTATGCCATCGGTGCCGTTGTTGGGCTAATTGGAGGTGTTAAGGTGTACAACAAATTTAGTTCGGGCGACCCAGACACAAGTAAAACGGCAGCATCGTGGTTTGGAGCTTGTATCTTTTTAATCGTTGCGGCTACCATCCTTCGTTCATTCTTCCTGTAATCCTTTGTCCTATGAGTATTTATAACATCAATAAAGGGATTGGAAGAACAGTAGAGTTTAAAGGACTGAAAGCACAATACCTCTTCATTTTCGCAGGTGGATTGCTAGGTACGCTCATCTTCGTGATGATACTGTATATGGCTGGGGTCAATTCCTACATCTGCTTGTTTCTGGGAGCAGGCGGTGCATCACTGATTGTGTGGCAAACCTTTTCATTGAACAGGAAATACGGCGAACACGGATTAATGAAAGTGGGAGCAAGAAAAAGGCATCCTCGCTACATCATCTGTCGCAAGCCTGTACACCGCTATTTAAAATTCACTCCTAAATCGAATGCCGTATGAGAAATGTATCAAAAACGACCACATTGGAAAATAAATTTCCTTTGCTGGCTGTAGAAAACAATTGCATTCTTTCCAAAGATGCAGACATTACCGCCTGTTTTGAAGTGCGTTTACCCGAACTGTTCACGGTCGCATCTGCGGAATATGAAGCCATTCATTCTGCTTGGCATAAAGCGATCAAGACCTTGCCAGATTTTACGGTTATCCACAAACAGGATTGGTACATCAAAGAGAACTACGCACCTGATTTAGCAAAGGAAGATCAAAGTTTTTTAGCTAAATCCTATCAACGCCATTTCAACGAGCGACCGTTTCTAAACCATTACTGCTACCTCTTCCTAACCAAAACCACCAAAGATCGGATGCGGATGCAGAGTAACTTTAGTTCGCTTTGCAAAGGCACGTTGATCCCGAAAGAAATCAGGGATAAGGAAGCGATCCACCATTTTATGGAAACCGTGGCGCAGTTTGAGCGTATCGTGAACGATAGTGGTTTTGTAAGCCTAAAACGCCTCACCGAAGATGACATTATCGGCACGGATGAAAAGCAAGGATTGCTGGAACAATACCTTACCCTTTCTAGAGAAGTCGGTACACCGATGCAAGACATTGCTTTAGGTGCTGAAGAAGTCCGAGTAGGAAACAAAAGGCTGTCCTTGCACACATTGTCCGACACGGACGATCTGCCTGCAACCATTTCGGCAGATACTCGATTTGAAAAGCTATCCACAGACCGGAGTGACTGCCGTCTTTCCTTTGCTGCTCCCGTAGGATTGCTATTGAGCTGCAACCACATTTACAATCAGTACATCTTCTTGGACAACAGCGAGGATAACCTACGACGGTTTGAGAAGTCTGCCCGCAATATGCATTCTTTGGCTCGGTACAGTCGGGCAAACCAGATTAACAAAGAATGGATCGAAAAATATTTGAACGAAGCACATTCATTCGGGCTTTCTTCCATACGCTCACACTTCAACATTATGGCGTGGTCGGAAGACCCTGCTGAACTCAAACAGTTGAAAAACGATTGTGGCAGCGCATTGGCTTTAATGGAGTGTAAGCCCCGACACAATACGACGGACGTTGCAACGCTTTATTGGGCAGGAATGCCGGGCAATGCCGGGGATTTTCCGAGCGAAGAAAGTTTTTACACATTCATAGAGCCTGCTCTATGCTTCTTTACCGAAGAAACCAATTACCACAATTCGCCATCCCCATTCGGGATAAAAATGGCGGATAGATTGACGGGAAAACCTATCCATTTGGATATTTCGGATTTACCTATGAAACGTGGGTTTATTACTAACCGGAACAAGTTTATACTTGGTCCGTCAGGTTCGGGAAAATCATTCTTTACCAATCATATGGTACGCCAATACTACGAGCAAGGTGCACACGTACTGCTCGTAGATACAGGTAATTCCTATCAGGGATTGAGTGAACTTATTAAAGGAAAAACCAAAGGCGAAGACGGAGTTTACTTTACCTATACCGAAGATAATCCAATAGCGTTCAACCCTTTTTATACCGATGATGGCATTTTCGACATTGAAAAGCGTGAAAGTATCAAAACGTTGATACTTACGCTTTGGAAACGTGATGATGAACCGCCGACCCGTTCGGAAGAAGTGGCACTTTCCAATGCCGTGTCCGGTTATATCGAACGTATCAAAAACGAGGATGTTTTTCCGTCATTTAATGGTTTTTATGAATATGTAAAAGGCGATTACCGTACGGTATTGGAAGAAAAACAGGTTCGTGAAAAAGACTTTGATATTGCCAATTTTCTTAATGTATTGGAACCGTACTACAAAGGCGGAGAATACGACTATCTGCTGAATTCGGACAAGCAATTAGACCTATTGTCAAAACGGTTTATTGTATTCGAGATAGATGCCATAAAAGACCACAAAATCCTGTTTCCGATAGTCACAATCATCATTATGGAGGTGTTCATCAACAAGATGCGGAGGCTGAAAGGTATCCGCAAGCTGATACTGATTGAGGAGGCTTGGAAAGCGATTGCAAAAGAAGGAATGGCAGAATACATCAAGTATTTATTTAAAACCGTCAGGAAGTTTTTCGGAGAAGCCATAGTCGTAACCCAAGAGGTCGATGATATTATCCAATCCCCGATTGTGAAAGAAAGTATCATCAACAATTCTGATTGTAAAATCCTCTTAGACCAACGCAAGTATATGAACAAGTTCGATGATATACAGGCGATGCTTGGATTGACTGAAAAGGAAAAGGCACAGGTGCTTTCCATCAATATGAACAACGATGCCGGTCGCTTGTACAAAGAGGTTTGGATAGGATTGGGCGGAACACATTCGGCAGTGTACGCAACGGAAGTGAGCCTTGAAGAATATTTGGCTTACACGACAGAAGAAACCGAAAAAATGGAAGTGATGCAACTCGCTTCCGAATTGGACGGTAACGTAGAACTCGCCATTAAGCATATCGCAATGCAACGGCGTGACAATGTAAATCAAACTACCTAACGGTAGTCAAGTAGGAATTAATCAAAATTTTAAGACAATGAAAAGAATGTTTTTAATGGCGCTTACGGCAATGATGTTTGCCGTTGCACCGTCCGCAAAGGCTCAATTTGTGGTTACCGACCCTGCAAATCTGGCATCGGGTATTCTAAACTCTGCGAATGAAATCGTACAGACTTCTTCCACTGTAAGCAATGTGGTCAAGAACTTCAATGAGGTTAAGAAAGTGTACGAACAAGGCAAGGAATATTACGACAAGCTAAAAGCCGTAAACAACCTTGTGAAAGATGCGAGAAAAGTACAACAGACTGTTTTGCTGGTCGGCGATGTGTCGGAAATGTACGTTCAAAACTTTGGGAAAATGATGAACGACCCGAACTTCTCCGCACAGGAATTGACCGCAATCGCAAACGGCTATTCGGCTTTGCTGAATGAAAGTATCGAACTGCTCAAAGAGCTGAAACAGATTGTATCTTCTACAAGCCTGTCATTAAATGACAAAGAGCGTATGGATATTATCGACCGAGTATATAAAGAGGTCAAAGAGTACCACAGCTTGGTAAGGTACTACACGAATAAAAATATCTCTGTCAGTATCCTGCGAGCAAAGAAACAGAACAACACCAAACGAGTACTTGACTTGTATGGAACTCCTAACCAAAAATATTGGTAAGCTATGGAATTTCAAAATCTGCACGAAGTCCTACGCTCATTGTACGATGAGATGCTCCCACTGTCCGCCGATATGGCGGCAGTGGCTAAGGGAGTAGCCGGATTGGGGGCTTTGTTCTATGTCGCCATAAAAGTATGGCAGGCATTGAGTAGAGCCGAGCCTATTGATATGTACCCATTGCTCCGTCCGTTCGCATTAGGTATCTGTATTATGTTCTTTCCGACTATCGTATTGGGAACAATCAATGCGGTGCTAAGTCCGGTGGTACAAGGTACACACGCCATACTTGAAAATCAAGTGCTTGACCTCAATGATTTGCAGGCTAAAAAAGACCTCTTGGAACGTGAAGCAATGCTACGAAACCCCGAAACCGCCTACTTGGTATCAAATGAAGAATTTGACAACAAGCTCGATGAATTGGGTTGGTCGCCCTCGGATTTGATAACAATGTCGGGTATGTATATGGATAGGTTTGCTTACCAAACCGAGCAAGCCATTAAGAATTGGTTTCGTAACCTCCTTGAAGTGCTGTTCCAAGCTGCTGCATTGGTCGTGGATACGATACGAACATTTTTCCTAATCGTGTTGAGCATATTGGGGCCGATAGCCTTTGCGATTTCAGTGTGGGACGGTTTTCAGTCCACACTTACGCAATGGCTGACCCGATATGTGAGCGTTTACCTGTGGTTGCCCGTCGCCGACCTGTTCAGCTCAATGCTTGCCAAAATCCAATCCCTGATTATCGAAAAGGATATACAGATGCTTGCTGACCCGACCTATATACCCGATACGGGTAATACGGTGTACATCATCTTTATGATTATCGGTATCGTGGGATACTTTACTGTACCAACCGTTACAGGCTGGGTAATTCAGGCTGGTGGTGCTGGAAACTTTACCCGAAACGTGAACCAAGCCGCTATGAAAGCCGGAAACGTGGCAAGTGCCGGAGCTGGTTCTGCTGCCGGAAATATCGGAGGTCAGCTACTCAAAAAATAATGTAAAACGAATAATCATTTAAAAAAATGGAATTTAAAACTTTAAGAAATATAGAGAATAGCTTCCGGCAGATACGTCTGTACGCAATAGTGTTTGCCGTTCTCTGTATTGGTGTAGTAGGATTTGCCGTATGGAAATCGTACAGCTTTGCCAATGAGCAACGCCAAAAAATCTATGTCCTTGACAATGGCAAATCTTTGATGCTTGCTTTGTCACAAGATGCGAGCATCAACCGACCTGTGGAAGCAAGGGAACACGTCAGAC
This sequence comes from Sphingobacterium sp. FBM7-1, assembly GCF_020687765.1. GTDB lineage: Bacteria > Bacteroidota > Bacteroidia > Sphingobacteriales > Sphingobacteriaceae > Sphingobacterium. Next base: position 361,058 of record NZ_JAJEWJ010000003.1, read on the forward strand.
GTTTTCACGAGCTTTTCTTTACGCTTGCACCCGATAAAAATGCTATCGAGAGCAATATGGCAAGGGCATTCAACCTTGCCGACAAATCAGCTTTTGACTATTACAAAGACTTGTCGGAGAAAGGGTATTACTCCCGTATCATATCAGGGAACGTACAGCAACGCATTGAAGTCGATAGTGTCGTGTGCAATTTCGACAATTATCCCTATTCGGTGAGGACGTATGCCAAACAGTTTATCATACGGTCAAGCAACGTAACACGCCGTAACCTGATTACTTCCTGCTATTTAGTGAACTCTGTAAGGTCGGATAATAACCCACAAGGGTTTAATATCGAAAAGTTCGCAGTAGTTGAAAATCGGGATATAGAAGTCATTAACCGATAAAATTAAGGCTATGAAACAGTTACTTGATTTGGATACATTCGCAAAAACGCTGACCGATAAAGGTTATGACGGTTATTTTCATACACAGGCTGATTATCCCGACAAAATCAAAAACAGCATCAGTAGGTTTTTGGAGGCTTGTGAGAACGGTACGGACAAACTATATAACCCTGATAGATTTTTACTGAACACTTACCTCGAATGGAATGGAGAAGATAAACCTTACACCCAATGTCATATGTACTTGAAGTACGAAGACAACAAATTCGATGTGCGGAAAATGGAGATTGAAAGGAAAGACCGTTACGGGCATTTAATGAAAAAAACGGAATTAATAAACCTTACAACAGGAACAGTTCCGACCCGAAAAGAAGCTATCGCTTTGGTGTCCGACACGCCTAAACAAAAAATTCCCTCCCCAAAAAGAGGGTTTAGAATGTGATAACCCATAATCATTAAAGTATGAAAAAATTAAGGGAGAAAATGGATAGGTATTTTGACAGGCTGGACGACCGTTGGCGGTCTTTGCCCGTAGGCAAACAGCACCTTTATACGCTTTACTTCTTTGTCGGTTATCTGCTCCTGACCGTAGGGGTGGTCGCCAAAGTATGGTACGATACCAAACAGTCAAAAAACGATATGCACATAGAGCATATCGAAAACCCCGTCCTCAAAAAGAACGAAAGCCCTGCAAGATTGCAGGACACATTATCAACAATTTTAAAAAATAGGATTTATGAAAGAAAATGAAAACAAAAAGTCGGTTGTTCGGGTAACTGAGGGAAACTCGAACGAAACCGCTGATGTACTGCAAAACGGTACAGAGAACAAAACGGAAAAACTCAAAAAGCCATTGATTTTTGGTTTAATGGCTATTGTTTTCGTGGGTTGTATGTATTTGATTTTTAAACCGTCGGAAGACAAAAACGAAATCGAGAACATTGGTCTGAACGATGCCGTTCCACAAGCTACCGAAGCCGGACTGCCCGACAATAAGGGCAAGGCTTATGAGCTTGAAATGCTCGAACAGAAAGACCAAGAGAAACGTAATGCTTTGGCTACGCTTTCAGATTATTGGAACACAGACAACAGCGATGAACCGATTGACGAATTTGCCGACGAAGAAGAAAGCTACGGCTATGGTAGTGGCAGAAATTCGGGGAGAAACGGCAATCCTGCACTGAACAGCTACCGCAATATGCAAAGTACATTGGGGTCATTCTATAATGACGACAATTCGGAAACAATGGAACTTCGCAGACAGTTGGACGAACTCAAAGAGCAATTAGCGGAGCAAAATCTACCCAAGCCTGTAACCGTAGATGACCAGCTTGCTTTAATGGAGAAGTCCTACGAAATGGCGGCAAAGTATCTTCCTGCCAATACGAACACAAGCACCGCAGAAAATGCACCTGCAAGCGGTACGGCAACAGGAACAACGGGAGCTAACCAAAAAGAGCATTTTGTAGCGTTTACTCCTACAAGAAAAAACACCGTATCTGCTTTGTATCGTGAGCCATCAGACAGCGAGTTTTTGGAAAATTGGAGCGAAACCCGAAATCGAGGCTTCTATACTGCTGGTGCTACCGAGCAAATTGTACAACCAAAAAACAGTATCAAAGCCTGTGTACACGATGCACAAACGGTTGTCGGCGAAACGGGTGTAAGATTACGATTATTAGAGCCTGCCAAAACCCCAATCCGTACAATCCCACAAGGAACGATTGTAACTGCCAATGCCAAGTTTCAGGGAGGACGTTTACAGCTCAAAATTACCTCTATCGAATTAGAGGGAAATATTATCCCTGTGGATATTACCATTTACGATTTGGACGGACAGCAAGGTCTTTATGTTCCTTACTCTCCTGAAATGAACGCCCTAACCGAAATGGCTGGCAATATGAGCCAAACAGGAGGAACGAGTGTGATGCTCACACAAAATGCCGGACAACAAGTTGCTGCCGATTTAAGTCGTGGCGTAGTACAAGGAATTTCGGGCTATTTCGCCAAGAAAGTACGCACACCAAAAGTCACGCTAAAGGCAGGACATCAGGTCTTTCTGGTATCAAAACAATAATTGTATAACTCAAATATTTAAACAAATGAAAAATCTTTTTAAAACCTTTTGGGCGGTTGCCCTGACCATCGGCTTTGCTGTAACTTCTTTTGCACAGGATAGTGCAAATGCAAAAACTCCGCTTGCATTGGGCAAGATAGAACCCTACAAAATGGAAGTTACTTACGACAAAACTTCGCATTTGATTTTCCCGACCGCTATACGGTACGTGGATTTGGGGAGCGAATACCTGATTGCCGGTAAAGCGGAAGATGCCGAAAACGTTTTGCGTATAAAAGCTGCTGTTAGGGATTTTGAACCCGAAACAAACTTTTCCGTGATTACCAATGATGGACGGTTTTACAGTTTCAACGTTTATTATAGTGGGTATCCCGATGTGTTGAGCTATGACCTGCTGACGATGCAAAAGAAAGTGGATAAAGCCAATGGTAACGATGTGCTTTTCGAGGAATTGGGAAACAATTCTCCGTCTTTGGCAGGCTTGTTATTGGAAACCATTTACAAGAAAGACAAGCGTATCGTGAAGCATATCGGGGCTAAGAGCTTTGGTATTCAGTTTATACTGAAAGGTATCTATATCCACAACGACAAATACTATTTCCACACGGAATTAAGAAATAAAAGCAATGTGCCGTTCAATATTGATTTTATCAATTTCAAAGTTGTCGATAAAAAGGTAGCCAAACGTACCGTAGTACAGGAACGTCCTTTGACACCGCTAAGGGCATACAAGCCTTTGGAGCAAGGCATAAGCGGGAAATCGACCAAACAAAATGTGTTCCTGTTAGACCAATTTACCATTGCTGATGACAAGGTGCTGCTAATTGAAATCTTCGAGAAAAACGGTGGCAGACACCAAACGCTTCAAGTGGAAAATTCAGATTTAATCAAAGCCCGTGTAATCAACGATATGCACCTGAAATTTTAATAACCTTTTAAAGAAAGAACAATGAAAAAGTATATCCATACCGTGATGCTATTTTTTATGGCCATCACGGTTTCACAGGCACAACAAATGTTGCCAAAGCAAAAAGGACTGGAAGTGAGTACGGGCATTTTGTCCGATGATAAAATCGGTAACGATTATTATATCAATCTCGGAATGACCGTAAACGGAAAAAATGGGAATTATCAAATCTGGGCTTTGGAGTACACGCACCAATACCACGATTATAAAGACCAACGCATACCGCAGGAAACTTATACTGCTGAGGCCGGTTACAGTTTGTTCCTGTTGGGTAATGCCCAAAAGAACATTACATTGAATGCAGGAATAACAGGCGTAGTCGGTTATGAAAGCATCAATCGTGGCGAAGCAATGTTGTATGACGGTGCGAAGATAATGAGTGAGGATAATTTTATCTACGGTGCTGGTGGTCGGCTGACCTTTGAAACGTACCTATCAGACCGATTTGTATTGGTTCTGCAAGGGCGTACAAAAGTCTTTTGGGGTACAGATTTGCGACAATTCAGACCGTCCGCAGGTGTGGGATTAAGGTTTAACTTTTAAAATTTGAAACGATGATAGCAATATTTAATAAATTCAGAATAGGAATGTTGCCAATATACCTAATGCTGGCAATCCTGTCAGGTTCTATTTCGTTGGTATCTTGTAGCAAAGATGATGAACTCGAAATACAGAACGATTTTCCTTTCGAGGTCAATGTCATGCCTGTGCCCAAAGATGTTGCCAGTGGGCAGACAGTAGAAATCCGCATTACCATACAGCGTACAGAAAGTTACAGCAACACGCAGTATTCTCTCCGGTATTTCCAATTTGATGGACAGGGAACTTTGAGGTATTACGATGAGCCGCCATATCTTCCAAACGATTTGTACCCATTGCCATCGGAGCAATTCAGGCTGTATTATACTTCGGCATCTACAGTATCACAGTCCTTTGAGGTTTGGATTTCGGATAGTTTTGGCAATGAAAAACAGATAAGCTTTCAGTTTAACAGTAGCGATTAGAGCGATACCGTTAATATTAAAAGCAAACCGACTTTAACAGGTCGGTTTTTTACTTTTAAGCATCTAATGCAAAGTGTTTTGTTTAAATTTACTTGAATTATAATCTTACTGTTATGGATACGGTTACGGCTCAATTAGTGTTTGGTATTATTGTTATCGTGATTGCGATAGGGCTTCTTTATTGGATAAACCGCAGAAAGTTTTACAGACGTAGTGCAGCAGGCGTAGAAATGTTTTCAAGGTATTCTACTGCTGTAACTGTACGTTTTTTGGAGCGTATCGGCAAATGGGTTGCTTATGCTCTGATTATCCTCGGAATTGTATGTATATGGACGTATAGCCAAATGAAAAAAGATGAGAAAAACCAACACACAGAGGTGGAAAGCACAGGGTAGACAATAATTAAAAGTCATTAAGCAATAATTAACCAAGGTGATACCGTCGATGGTGCAGATATTTACGTAATTTTGTTAGAAACAAAGATGAGCTATCCAACATACGAAAAAAATGAAGTCAACCACTAAAAAGATAACTACTAATACGAGGGTAATAAAAGACCTCCTGACTAAATATAGAGACACATTTCAAGCTTTTCGTGAATTAATAAATAATTCTTTACAGGCGGAATCGAAAAATATTGAAATCAACATTGAATATGTTAATGAAGCAAATATTAAGTCGCCTATCAAGAGTATCGAAATAATAGATGACGGATTTGGAGTTCCGTTCAATGAGTTTGATAATAGGATTTTGGAAATCGGAACTACCGCAAAAGCCAGTGGTCAAGGAATTGGAAGATTTAGTTCTTTGCAGATTGGAGAATTGATGCACATTGAAACCGTCGGTTTTGATAAAATAGAAAAACGGTTCACTAAGACTAAATTCAGTATGGATACATTGGATTTTAATGATGCTCAGTTGGAAGAAACTGAATTTAAAGTTGACTATACATATCTTGAAGGAGAACACAATCCATATTACAAAGTTATGATTGAACAACTTCATCATAACAAGCAGGCGAAGCTCCCTAAAAGAAATAAAATACACGAACACTTTTTATCCCAAAATATTAGTCAAGCAATATTCGAACATTACCCATTTGAGATTTTTCACAATACCGTAAACTTCATTATAAATGGGGACGCTTTAAAAAGAGAACATTTCGTAATAGATAAACCATCAAAAAAAACGATTGATTATGTAGATAAAAAAGGTAAAACCCATACGCTAAATTTTTACTTCTATAATATCAATTCAGCTTTAAACAAAGTAAAAGTCTTTTTCCAAACTGATAACGCAGGATTAAAAAGTGTTGCACACGAATATACTTATTCGTCTGATTGGTATACATCAGATTTAGGCACTTGGTTCATTTATATCGAATCACCAATGTTGAATGCCGATTTGTTTAGAAATTTGGATTTAGAAGCATTAGGAGAGGCAGAAATAAACAACCTGAAAAATACTATTAAGGAAACGATAAATGACTTTTTCAAAGCTAAAAACAAAAGGTTCGAGAAATTTCTAAATTCCTTAGAAAATGATAAGTATTACCCTTATCAAAACAACGAACAGCCAGCTTCAAAATCTCAAGAAGTTCTATTTAAAAAAGTCGCCTATTTATTGGAAGATGAACATCAACTTATCCAAAAGGATGATAAAATAAGAAACTTCTTGTATCCGTTACTTGACAAAGCAATCAGTAATGGAAATATTGAATATATCTTCAACAAAGTATTAAAGCTTTCGGAAGAGAATTTAGAGAAATTTCAAAATCTATTAGAGAAAACTGATTTAGAAGATGTGGTTCATTTTGCAAGTGTTGTGGCAGATAAAACAGAGTTTTTAGATTTTCTCCATGAGTTAACATATGGAGAACTATCAAAATACTTAAAGGAAAGAAGTCAATTACACAAAATAGTTGAAGATGAACTGTGGTTATTTGGAGAAAACTATAATGGGACACCTAAACTATGGTCAGACAAAAAAATCGGCAATATCTTAATTGAATTAAGGGAAAAATATTTCAATTATGAACCGACAAAAGTCGATGAAAATTTAATTGAATTGGACGAAGGCGGATTGAATGACATCACTGATTTATTCTTCTTCAACGAAAAGATAACTGACGCTGATGTCAAGGAAATAATGGTTGTTGAATTGAAATCTCCCAAATGTGCAATCAGTAAAAAGGAATTGAATCAAATTGATGATTATGCTTTTACAATTGAACAACATTCAGCATTGCCAAACGAAAAAGTAAAATACAAATTAGTTTTAATTTCGTCACGTCTAACAAAATATGCTAAATCACAGGTAAACTCTCGAAGATTGAACTTTCCTGACAATCCATTTATGTACGACAAAAAAACAGAAAAAAACATAGAGGTTTATGTCATGGAATGGTCAGAGTTAATAGAGCAAAATAAACGAAAACTGAGCTACTTAGCGAATAAATTGGAAGTAAAAGATAAATCCGTAAAAACGAAGTTTGAAAAAGAATATGCTGAATTGGTTGACGAAAAAATATCCGCACAGTTAAGACTTGTAAAATAAATACAGGAACAATAGATATAAAAAAATGTTGAGTATCGGGTAACCTAAAAAGTTATCCGATTTTTTGTTTTTAGCAATTGTAAAACGCCAAACGCTGCCTTTCAAAGCCAAAGGGTTTGAATATTCACAAACCCTGTAATAACCCCGAATAAATTCGACTTCTATAGAAAAAATGAGCAAAAAAATGGAAGGTAGCGCAATGTACAAATGAAACCGAAGAAATCATCGCCCATCAGGAAATGATACTACGGATGCGAAACGGTATTGAAGAAATATTAAAAAGCTACCGCCCTGTAATGAACGGAGAAATCTACTTGTCGGGCGGAGAGATGTGCCGGTTGTACATATCAGCAAACGGACTTTACAGCAATATCGTAATGATGCTATACCGCCTTTGATACAGATAGGTGGCAAGATTATCTATAAAGAGAGTGATATTCTGATAATCTTGTAACAGAATTATACCGGCAATAATATCCGTTGATTGCAATTAAATTTTGCTCTGACTATGTTTCTATCGGAATGACTTTAGTATATTTGCTAATGTAAAATAGAGAAAATACTTAAAGTGTTTTTGCTTTAGGTCTTGGTACTAAAAACTGGTAATTTTTGTAACCCCGAGGCAATAAGTAAGAACGCTCACGTTATGGCGTGGGCGCTCGCTTATTCGGGGTTAGGCGTACCAGTGCCTTAGTATCGGTAAGTGTGGTTGCCTACGCTCTTTTTTTGTAGGCCACCACAAACTAACATTTAAAATTGGTAGTATGGAAACTATAAAAAGCCCCAAACAAACCAGCCTCGCATTTATCAATGATAAAAGCCCGCTTATAGACTTAACCCACAATGATCTTATTGCTTCAGGAGCTGATGTCTTATTCCGTTCGGAAAACGTTGAGGACGGTTTGTCAAAATTGTCGGCATTAACATCACTTCCCGAAGTCTGTATCATTGACCTTGATTTTTACGACAGGAACGTATTGGAACAGCTAAGGGAACTAAAGACGAAATACCCAAGTATCAGACTAATTGCCCACAGTGATATTGATGATAATGAAACGGTGAATGCTCTTTCGGAAATAGGTATAGAAAGCTATCTGTTTATCGGTAGTGATACGGACGACTTCAAAAAAGCCATTGAGAGAGTTTAAAAATGACAAAAGATATTTTAGTGGGGGAGTAGCGAAAATTGCACAGGAATATTTCAGCAACCGGTAACCGTCCAATTTCAATAGTATAAAATATCTGTTCCAAACAAGCGACGTTCTTTTGCTTCTTTTCTTTGGTCGCAGATGTGAAAAGAAAAGAAGTCGATTTTTCCAAAACCAATCTTTGGGATAAAGAATATCCCACGCATAATCTGGCAACCTGTTTGGAAAAATGCAGGGAAAGGAATGGTGTAGCGGTGCATTTTACAAAGTGGTTGCACCTTATTCAATGCGAAAAGGCGGTTCCGACCAACGGAAAGATCTGCCTTTTCGCCGCCGATTTTTTGGGTTAGGCGACCTCTACCGGTTGGGTTCGGAAATTTTTCAGATTAAGGAAGAACCCCCTGTTCTCGGTCATTCCGTTGCGGAACAATCCCCAAAGCAATTCACAACCCATTTGAGCCAATGAGCCATTGATAAACAAATCCTGTTTTTGCAATGCTTCCGCAAGTGAACAACTTGGCGTGTCGTCCTGCTGTTCGGATTGCTTCAGCAACTCCCCAAATTCTTCAGTAACAAATGGCAGACTTGCCACCGTTTCGTACTTCTCCGAATTGGGTTGCTCTATCTCTCCGATAGTGGATAATAATACCTGTCCAGTATGCCTACTGTTACCAAAGTCCAACCAATATTTGGGGGTATCCCTGTAATTTTTTCGGTGGCTGAATACACGCAATATTTCAGCTACATTAAAACGTGCCTGTACGTTATCCACACAGGTAATGGTAATGGTCGCTTCTGCTTCTTGGGGTATCATTCCGAAATTATCCCTTTCAAATTTTCGGTTCTCCGCTTTCCAATTCGTACCGATACAACGGTTTACACGGTTGATTAAAGCAACGGATTTGTACAATCCTGTTTCGCTTTCAAAAAAACGCTGTCTGCCTAAATTGGCGGTCGTGATAATATCGTCATCCCACAACCTTACGGAAAGTCCTGCGTGTCCTAAAGCTATCAGACTTTCATTTATCTCTAACAAGGCGGTCAATACTTTTGAGCCAGTGCCACCTGCCCCGATAAGGTTTACCGTTATCGGATTGGTCGGGTTTAACAGGTAGTTATCTGTAAAATGTACTTTTGTTTTTTCGGTATTCATCTGAGTAGGTTTTTAAGGATTTTATTGTTCTTTTTTAAAGCTTCTTTCGGAAAGGGTTTGCCTGTATTAACAAGGTCTTTCCATAGGTTTACAATGTTTTGGCGTGTCAGATTTGCAACCAATGAATGGCTGAAATAGGAATTGAAAAAATAATGCTCCCACGCCTGTATAAATTCCTCGACCGAAGCCGAATTTTTAATATCTATGCTTACCGTTCCCATACATACGTTGCCCTTTTCGTAGATGTTGAAAAATGGGGCGTAATGCAATGGCGTTTTTTCGGTGGGTCGCCTGTCGCTTGCCAAAGCGAATACGGTAAGACTGCTTTTGCTGGCTATCCAAAGCATTGCAGGTACTTGTGCCTTTCCGTTGGATATGTCCAGACCGTCCACAAAATACAGTTGCCTTTGCTGTGCTTTTGTGTACCATAGCACCATGCCTTTATCGTTACTCGGGTTGATATGCAGAACATTTGTCGGCAAAATTCCCTTTGGCTTTAAAAAAGCTTGGCTCTTTTCTTCATCGGTCTGTAAAGACTTCGCCAAAACATTGGCTTCCTTTACGCTCAAGGGATGGGCGTTGATAGGGTTGCCGCCCCTGTCCATATCGAAATGCTCTACATACATTGATTTTTCTGTTCCTTTGGCTTCGTAAAAAACCAAAGCGGATTTTGGGTGGTATAATGTCCCGAAATCTTCGGTTATATCTGTTGCATCGTTCATTTTTCTACTGTTTTATAGTTGTGCAATAGTGTACATAGGTCATCCAATAACACAAAAAGACGATTTTCAAAATCAAGATTGTTTGTGGTTATTTCAATTCCGTCAAATTGTTTGGTAATGGTCGGTTCTTCTATCGCTCCGTACTCGTTAAATTCGTTGTTGATACTGTCCGAAAGGCTTTCATATAGCCAACCTTTGGTATCAGCGATAAAGGAAATATACTTTTGCATTCCGATGACCTCATTTTCGTAATCATCGTCATAAGGGTCTTGCTCGGGAATGGGTGCGTTTCTGAAAACGGATGCTGTAGGGTATTCCGTATAGAGGTCAAACGCATTACAGGCTATCTGCCAACATTCCCTGTCGAATGTGTCACGGCTTTTAAAAAGGTTTAAACGCTGTTCAAATACCGTTAAATTGATACGGTTGAATAGCCTTTGTGCTACGCTGTCGCCAATATATTCAGCAATCGAAAATTCACGTTTGTAGGTTTCCATTTCTTCTGTTTCATCGTCCTGTTCTACCCAATCTTTGTGCATCTCATATAGCCAATACAGATAGCTTTCTTCTTGCCTGTAATACGGAATATCCGCAATGTGGTACAGATAACTGTAAACCGAAATAAGTAATTGGGCATTCTTCTTATGCTTCGGGTCGTGAAGCATTTTAAAGAGCGGAACAATGGGGATATAATACAGGGTCGTACCTGTATTATACTTTTCCTCACTCACAAAAAAGGTTTTCTGACTGTCCTGTATCAGTTTTAAACTATCCCAATTTGCAACGGTTCGTTTCAATTGGTTATCCATATCCCACATAGCCAATACCATATTGTAGGGATAGCTGTAATCCTGTCGGGTCTGCATCGGTTCAATGCTGTAATGCCTGGCAAGTTTGGAAAGGGACTGATAAAAATCCCTTTCCGTTTTCTGACAAGCCTGTACGGATTGTGCCGTTTTCAGTTTCGGCAGAAACGTACACTTTAGCAAACCATTGGTAGCATTGCTATCGGTACGGATTTCCGTTTGTCTTCCCGAACTTCGTTTGCATCTTTTGGTCTTTGCATCCAGTCTGCGAACTCGCCCAACTGTCGGTGTAATTGCCGTTGCCTTTTCTGTTCGGGTATGCTGATTGTTCCCAATATTTTGTTGCGTTGCATAATTCATTGCTTTTAAATTTTGGTTTAACCTTTCGTACCCATTACGCTTTCAAACCTGTACTCGACTGCATCGTCTTTTATCTTGGGTGCCGATACCTTTGCAGTCGTCAGTATCGGATACATATTGGCGTAATAATTCATCACGGCTTCCACGCTCCAACGTGGTTCGGGGTCAGTCAATGGAATATCCTGTCCTTTATCTTTGAGTATGAAAACTCTCGGTAATACTGTTGCTAATAACATAATGTTCGTTTTTAATTGTTAATATTCTACTTCTTCGTTTGTTGTATTTATTGGGCAATAGGTAGCAACCTCCTCCGTTTTTGGCGGTTCGGGTTGCTCCTCCGTTACTCCACCAAAAAGGCTCGGTGTCCCGAACTTGTCGGACAATGACGTTTTGCGTTTGCGTATCTCGTCCGCTTTTTCGGGAAACTCCGTAATGTCGGGTACTTTCATCCACGCTTCACGGAACTTGCCCTCTTTCTCCAACTCGTCCACCTTTGCCATACCGTCTTTGTACTTCTTGTCTTTGGTTTCTTTTTCCTTTTTGGCTTTCTCGGTTTTCTGCTTCTCCATTTCGGATTGCAGTTTGACGGTTTCCATTTGCTTCATAAAGGCTTCCATATCCACCATTAAACCCGATATGGCTTTAATTGGTGCGTTTATCTGCTCAAAAAATCCCTCGTCAAACTCCTGCGGAGTGGCGTTAAAAATCAATGGGGGAATGAGGTTTTTCGCACTATCTCCGCATTGCTCATTGTTGAGCAATACTGTTACGATTAGTTTGTTTTCTATCCCCTTAGAAATGTTCAGTTGCAATATTCCTGTAAAATCCAACTGCTGTACTTGATTGAAAAAATTTGTGTTCATTACTGTGAGTTTTAATGTGTTGTTACTTGTTCTTTGATGGCTGTAAGTTTCTCGTACATATCCGCCCAATAGGCTTTTTGCCTCTTGTCGAACTCGGAAAAACGCTCGTCCTCGTGGCGGTATTCTTTGTACCGCCCTGCTATTTTTATGGCTTCCTTTAAATCCGTTACTTCGATTTGGCAACCGTTTAAATCTGTTACGTACATCATTAATCGTCTTTTAGGATTACCATCGTGTTATGATTAAAGGCATAGTCAAACGCACCGTTTGATACCCTATGCCTTCTTCGCAGTTCCACGCCCTCATCATCCCAACCAAAATCGGGAAGACCGTTTACCCTTGCCACAAGCTGTGCATTGGTCAAGTGCTTAAATCGCTCCCTGCAAAACTTTTCAAGGTCTGTTTCTTTGGTAATTCTATCTGTTGTTTCCATCTTTGATTGCTTTAAGTGTTAATGACTGATTTCTGCTATTTGGTCAATCCTGCCATAGATTATACTCCGTAGGCTCGTTTTGTCGGGTGCGCTGTATTCCTGCCAACTGTCGTACTGCTTCACTACATAGGTTTTTAGAATATCATCAAACCCAAACCGATAACCCATTAGGGGAACTGCCCTGTTAAAAAAGGCGTTTCGGTTTACCGCTTCCGCAATCCAATTTTTCTCGGCTCGGCTTAGCTTCTCGCCCTTGTTCAGTTTTTCCCTTAGCTGATAGACCTTTGAGGTTTTCAGCGTTTCCAATTCGGGTACTTCGTGGCTGACAAATTTTATCGCTATGGCGTTCGTTTCCATTGTAACTGCTTTTGAATGTTATGCGTTAATCTTCGGTGGCATAAACCCCATTTACATAGTAGCCGTATAATTTTTCCCAAAGGCGTACTAAACCGTTCGTGTCTATATAGAAATGCTCTGTACGATTGCAGTAAATGATAAATACGCTTTCGCCTTTGTGCTTCTTTTCAAGGCTCTTGGCTCTCGCCAAATTTTTGGCTTCCTCTATTGTTATCGCTTTCATAAAACTTATTTTTAACAGGCTACCACCGATTGTGGCGGTAGCATGTGATTATCTAATTGAGGTTTAGGATTTCCGCACCGTCTGTCGCAAAGGCTGTACATAGGTCAAATGCTTTTTGTCCTTTCATTTGAGCCGTTCCACCCAATACAATACTCTGTAACTTGGCTTCGTCATCCCTGTAATTGCGTACATTTTGGAAGTAGCCTGTAACAGCATTGTATGCTCCGAACAATGTGCCTTTTGTAGTGTCCATTTGTTGCGTATCACTCGTCATTGCATAGGCAAACGCATCGTTCACGGTATTTTTAAACATTGTTGATATTTCGTCTTCAGCACCTTTTTTGATGAGCTCAAGGGTTTCTTTGTTCGGGCATAGTGCCAATTGGATTAGCTTTCTGACCTCTTGGTCTGTTGCCCTTATCGTTGTCCAGTCATTGAAAATACCCTGTAGCTGGTCGCTCAATGTGTTGGCTAACCCCATTATCCTGTGTGCATTCTCGATACGCTGTTTTGCTCCCGATGTGTGCTTGATACGGACTACATTGGTCATATTCCGCAATGAAGCGTTAAGGGTGTTTTGGCAAACGATACGGATAGGCGTAAACGCTGCGGTAATACTTCCGCTTCCGTCGTGGCTTGTGGTAAGGAAGATGTATTTTTCCGTAACATCATCGCCATTGCCTACACGGATATAGTCGGGCAATTTGGCTGTGATAAAAATGCGTTCGCCTTTGCCCAATGCCCCTGCGGTTTCGTACAGAATACCCTCGCCACCTCCTACGATAGCATCAAAGAAACTGAACGCTTCACGGTTTTGTACGATGTGGTAATCTTTACCCACTACGCCCAATACGGCATTGTTATCGGTGCGTATGTTGGCGAAACAGTTAGGTACTTCCAGTTCGTTACTGCCTATCTCGATACCGTCTGCGGTTTCGGTAATGCCCGAACCTTTGGTAAACAGAGGGGATTTGACTACCTCATAATCTAACCCTGCGTGTCGGATAGCTTCCTCGCTTGTGGGGTACTGCTCTACGATTTGCCCCAGACCGTGCCACGCTTTTTGCTGAACGCTAAAGAATGAATAACGTCCTGTTTTCTCGTTGTAATTGATGTTATGTGCCATAATGCTAAAATTTTGATGTTGAAAAACGATTGAATATTCGTTGTTAAAATGGGAGGTCGTCCTCGGTTGATATTCCTGCAATGCTGTTGTTTTCTGCTTTTGCAGTAGCCTGTACGGTTTCGGCTCTATTGCTACCTCCGTGCAATTTGATTTGTGAGGTATGGAAATTAAGTCCTGCCCTTGGTTCTCCGTCTTTGTTTACCCACGCTCTCGGACTTACACGCCCTGTGAGTTCTACCAAAGTGCCTTTTGTCAGTAGCCTTGCCACGTTTGGAGTTATCCAGTAGGCACAATCGAAGTAGGTGGTTTGCTCTACTCGTTCGCCCTGTTTGTTACGGTAGCTGTCGTTTACCGCTACTGAAAAGTTTACCACCTGTTTTTCGTTCGACAATGTGCGTACTTCCGCATTTCTTGTCAGTCTGCCTGTGATGTTCATTTTCGCTGATTTTTAATGATTGATATTTGATTTAATTTTTCTGATTTATTCGGTAATGAGAGGAGGTGCTGTTTCGTTTCATTACCATTTTTAATGCTTATAATTTTCATAACTGACATTTTTTTTATTCGTCCAAAGAGCCGGAGTATGCTATGTTTCGTTTCACGAGCATAAAAGGTTCGTGTTTAGCCGACACAAGGTTTTGAAAAATAAATACTACCCAACGGGTGGAGATTTTTTTTCAAACTTGCTTGACCTTTTGGCGGTGTTAAGAACACGGAAATACCTTTGCTCTTGAAATGGGACAATAGTGCATACAGGCTTCTTTGAATAAAAGAAATGTGGAAGCCGAGAAAATTGCATTAGAAAATGGTCTGTTTTGAATTGAAATAATACTTCCAATTCGTCGGATTGATAAATGTTTTCTTAAGGTGTGGTTCTCAAAACCACAGAACAGGGATTTTAAAAATATCTGAAAATGGGAATAGCGGAGAGGTTTTTTTTTAAAATTTCTGTTTCAGAAATAGCCGGAAAGCTCTTTTACTGCGAGGATATTGCTATGGGAGGTAAATGTGCTTTGGCTGCAAAAAGTACGGGCAAAAAAAAAAGCAGGATCGTCAAATCCTGCTTGCTATCATTTATTTTTTAATATTTTAATCCCTAACTCCCATCAACACCATCCATTAGTTTCCGGATATCTTCATACCGATAATACATCAATCCACCGATTTTCGTGAAGGGTAACGTTCCGTTTAGCCGAAGGTTTTGGAGTGTCCCCGCTGAAATCCCCAATAATTCTCGGATCTCGTAACTCTTGAGCCATTCCCGAGGCTCCTTTTCGGTTTTTCTCGGATGTGGTCTATTTCTCCTGATTTCTTCAAGAAGTTCCTTTTTAAAGCTATCTAAGTCTTCTTTAGTGATAAGTTCTACTTTCATTTGCGCTGCTTTTTAATGTTTCTAAATTCTCTCCTCTAGAACAGAATTGATTTATGGTCTTTTCTGTCTTTACGGATACAAATGAACCAAAAGTATCTACGAATTTGATCAACATGGCAGTCAGTGGTTGCATTTGGCGTCCAAAGGCACACATATAGTATTGCATCCATTAAAATTACAACCTTACCTCGTTTCATTTCAATAATGACCTAGAAGTATCTAATCCTGGGAAGCCATTCTAACCTCTAACTTGTGCATATCCTCACTTAGCTTATGTTCCAACACCTTAGCATAAATTTGGGTGGTACGTATAGATGTATGGCCAAGCATTTTACTCACCGATTCAATTGGCACACCATTGCTTAATGTCACCGTTGTAGCAAAAGTATGCCTTGCGAGATGGAACGTTAAATTTTTATTGATGCCGCAAATTTCTGCGATCTCTTTTAAATAACCGTTCATTCGCTGGTTGGATATGACAGGGAAGATCGTTCCATTCGCCTCAGCTACCGGATGCCCTCTGTACTTCTTAAGAAGATCTGAAGCCTCGGGCAGCATAGGAACTCGAACCGTTGTATCGGTCTTTTGTCTTTTTGTCGTCAACCAATCTTTTCCGTCGATTCCTTTTGAAATATTTTCGGGGGTCAGGTTAAAAATGTCGATGTAAGCAAGACCTGTATAGCAACTAAAAATGAACATGTCCGACACGGATTGCAGACGCTCTATTGAAAAGGATTTATTAAGCAAAACAGTTAGCTCCTCTTTTGACAAATGGCCTCTTTCTACCTTTTCAAACCGAAGTTTGTATTTGGCAAATGGATCCCTAACCAGCCAATCCATCGTAACAGCCAAATTGACCATCTTCCGCAAACGTTCCATATGTTTCATCACCCCATTATTATTTATGGGCTTATGATGATCTTTAGGTTTGTAGTCATTAAGGAAGTTTTCAAAATCCAAAATGAACCGATAGTTCAGTTCATCCAACGGTATGTCTTTTTTTCCATATTTTTGTTTTATAAATTTTTGAATATAGGTTTCGGTGGTATAATAATTTTTCATGGTACCGGGGGCAAGCTTACTTACTGCCACTTGTTTATGGTATTCCACTAGCTTTAGAAGAGTCATTGTTTCCTCTATGTCCTCGCCTAGGTAGACAGATTTAACCGCTTCAATGGTAACGGTTTTATTTTGCTGCACCAACTGGTGATAACAATCGAAAATAAGGGAGCGTACCTGCTCCATGTGGCTGTTCAGCTTTACGATTTCTTGGCGTTTTCCTTTTGCTCTTCCTTTTACTTCGTCCCAATTGTTGATCGATACTTTGCTTTTTAAGGAAATTTCAGTTCTACGGCCGTTTACTGTAATCCTTGCATAAACAGTGGCCATTTCATCTTTCTTGTTCTTGGGCAACCGTAACACGAATTGAATCCCAAAAGTGTTTTTACTCTTCATATCCATTTATTTTATGTTCAACTGATACACTTTAGTGCAGTTCTCTCAATCCAACTATTGGATATGATGCAGTAAAGAAGTCAAACAATAATAAATAGCATCAAAATAAATGTTGTAAATAAATGATTTACAGTTATTTATAAGCTATCCGGTGAGTAAATATAAAACTTAAAAAGACTCACCGTTTAACTCACATTTAGATTGATATTTATTGGGGTTTCCTGATATAATATAAAACAAAAAACCCTCAAATTCATAGAATTTGAGGGTTTTTGACCTTACTTAGTGTAAGTGTTGTCGGGGTGGCAGGATTCGAACCGTTATCATATCTTACTTTTACTTTTCTTATTTTACTCTGATTATTAGGTATTTACAAATTTTATTACCTATCTTTACCTAACCTTACAAAGGTAAAATATGGTAATATTAAGCATTTCTGTCCGAAATATGTCCGAGAAATATGAAAGTGAATTTTTATTTAGATAAGCCCTATAATCCCGATATTTCGCCTGAAAAGGTCAAACAGGAATTGGCAAAGGTTGGAGGGAAAAAGAAGAACCTTGCACAAAAGTTCTGGAATCCATCGCCCACTGCACTGTATCTCTTCTTTTCACCGGATAAATCCTGTAGGATAAAATACAGGACAAACTATAAGATATTGCCCAAAAGTTGGGATTTTGAAAAGGAAAGGCTTAAACCAAGTGCCAGCGGAGCGTTGGAATTCAATGTTGAACTGAACAACCTTGCAAACTGCTGTACAAGGGAAGCAATGCGAAAAAAAGAAACAAACCAGTTTCTTTCCAAAGAGGATTATAAACAGATTGTACAGGACTGTATTGACAGGGACAATGCCGTCAATAGTGAAATATCCATTTCCCACCTGAAAACCCAGTTCCTTTCCTACAAATCCAATTTTGTCAAAGAGGGTACGTTAAAAGAATACCGGACAGTCTTTAAGGGATTGGAGGATTTTGAGAAGCATAAGGGAACAAAACTTATCCTTAGGGAAATGGACGGTAAATTTCTCGATCAGTTTGAGGTATTTCTAAGCAGGAAAAAGAACACGAACGATGGAGATAAAGAGGGCTTGCTGAATGACACCATCCACAAGTACATCTCCACGTTAAAGGTATTCCTAAAGTGGTGCAACGACAATGATTATTTGGTGCATCCCGATGTCTTCAAGACCCAGAAGACAAACTTTAAGAAGAAAGCCTACAATGAGATCATTGCCCTGTCAGAATCCGAAATACAGAAACTGATGAACCATGATCTTTCGGACAGACCCAGTCTGGAAAGGGTACGGGATCTGTTCTGTCTATTGTGCTACACAGGGCAAAGATTTGAGGATCTGATCAACTTTGACCCAAAGGACATAAAAAACAATGCTTGGGACTTCATTTCGGTAAAAGTCAAAAAAAGGGTGATCGTACCTTTTGAGGGGTATATTGCCCCAGCAAAGGATATCTTGGAGCGTATCGGTTACTCCGTGCCCAAGATATCCAACCAGAAGTTCAATGAATATATCAAAACTGTCGGCAAACTGGCAGGAATGGACGAAATCATAAAGATCACAAGGTATTCAGGTAAGCAAAAGCTGGTGATAGAAAAAAGGAAGTACGACTTCCTATCGAGCCATGTCGGCAGAAGATCAATGGTAACGAACCTATTGAGCAGGAACGTACCCATTACACTTGTGCAGAAACTGACCGCACATTCCGACATAAGGACTTTAATGAAATACGAATCGGCAAACACGGATTCGTTAATCGATGCACTGAACAAATTTTAAAATTATGAACAGTAAATATTTCAGAAGAAGAAAACCGTTTGACTTTGATCCGCATCCATTGGACGTGGGCGTCCCTTTTTCCAAGAACGATACGCATGCGGATGTACACTTTCTTATAAAAGTTCAGCGACTTCCAGAGAGTCAACTTGAAGATCTCTTTTTGCGCCACTTCAACTATTACAAAGCTGAATTCAACGATACTGACGGCAGAGAGTTTTTTAAAGAATTATGGCAGACTGTTAATTCCGAGCTAAAAAAGGAAAGAAGCAAATCACAGGAAAAGCTGTCGGCGACACAGAAAAGAAGAAACGACCTTAGAATACAGAAATTCCAGTATTTCATCGAGAATATCCTTCCCAAATATGACCGATGGAATTTCACGGTAAGTCTGTCAAAAAAATATGAGATAGTCAGCGAGCAACTATTGCAAGAAGTAAAGAGCAAAACTCAAATAGAATTCCAGCGGACACAGGAATTGATCGATTCGGCATTTACGAAACTTGCCAATTCATCCAATGCAAGTACAGAATCCAATATAAATACCATAAAAACTATTCTGGAGAACTATCTAGATTCGAACAAAGAGGAACAGGAAGAATTAAAAAAGCAATTCATCCAGAAACAAAATCTCGATCGTTTGCTAGCACAGTATAATACGACATTAAAAGAATTGGATGAATTTAAAGAACAGGTTAAAAAGCTCAAAAAAGAGAAATCCCGATTGAATTCCTTGGATCATCATAAAATCAATATACTGAACGGCGACAAACTTAATCTGATCGCGTTGTTTGATGAATTTATGAAAGCAAAGATAATAATCAACGGAAAAGCAGAAACATTCCTAGGGACTAACGCCCATATAACATGGGCAAAAATCATTTCCAATCATTTTTTGGAACATGATAAGCCAATTCCATTCGGAACAGTAGAGAACTATTTTTGTGACGGTAAACCCACCGACATTGACAATTCAGATCGCAAATTCAAAATTATTCCAATTGAATAGCCAGAAGATAAATCATACCACCCCCTTGCAGAGATGCCGTTCAAAATTCTGAACGGCATTTTTTGTGGTCTTGCTTGCCCAATTTTGTGTCAAGTTAATTAAACGAAGAAAGTGGCCATGACTTCGACATTCTTAAATTGATAAACATGAGCAAAGTATGATTACACTGGATCGAAATGCCCTTAGAGATTGTGTCAAGGATGCAGTTAGGGAAGAACTACAGGTTTTTATTTCAAAGGTTGGTAATATGGACGATCCTCCGCAAAAAAAGCAACCGACAAAACTAATGACCAAAAAGGAAATGGCAAACGAGCTTGATATTTCCCTTGTCAGCCTGACCGAATGGATGAAACAGGGGCGTATTCCCTATAAACGTATGGGAAAGCGCATTTACTTCAACAAAGAAGATGTTATGGCATCCATGACGAACTTCAACCATAACAAAGGAGGTAAATAATGATCTCGTTTAACCAGGACATAGCCACTGCATTGGATAGGGCTATAGTAAAAATAACAGATAAATTTTTAGAACCTCCGATCATGATAACAATCAGCAATTCCGATTCCGTTATCGGTACATTAGGAAATTTCAGCGCATCCACCGGAAAGGCCAAGAGTAGGAAAACATTCAATGTGATTTCATTGGTCGCTGCTGCATTGAGCGGAAAACAGATATTACAGTATAAGGTCAAAGTTCCCATAAACCGTCCATTGGTACTGTACTGCGATACGGAGCAGAGCAGATTCCATTGCCACAGGTTGATTTCAAGGGTTTACAAACTCATAAATTACCCGACAACGGAAGTCCATGAAAACCTAAAATTTATATCCCTGAGGGAATACCCCACTAAAGAGCGCATAAGTATCATCGAATATGCCCTGTCCAAATATGCGGGCAAAATATGTCTGGTCATCATAGACGGGATCAGGGATCTTGTTTACGACATCAATAATGCTACGGAAGCGACCGAAATTACCGGCAAGCTGATGAAATGGTCACAGGAGCTGAATATACACATCCATACCGTACTGCACCTAAACAAGGGTGATGACAACACCAGAGGGCATTTGGGGACAGAATTGAACAATAAGGCTGAATCCATATTACAGGTCACCAAAAGCGATCTGGATACAAACTACAGCACCGTGGCGCCAAAGTTCATCAGGGATATCGAGTTTGAGCCATTTACCTTTTTTATCGATGATGGTTTGCCCGTACTGGATGAGAACTTTGACCTGTCAGGTACAGTATCGAGAAAGGGATTCGACTATCAGGAGCTTTCCAAAGAGAACCATCGGGAAGTGTTACAGGAAATGTTCAACGGCAGTGAAATAACCTGCACATATGATGAATATGTTGGCAGATTACGGAATGCGTATCTGGCAAAGGGCTTCAATTTCGGCATCAATAAAGCCAAACAGCTGAAGACATTTCTGGAAAACAAACGGATGGTCATCAAAAACGATAAGACCTACCGGTTCAACCCTGAATTCTATTATTAAAAAACAGGTTTAGTTTAGTCCGCCCCTATATAGTAATAGACTAAACTAAACCTACTTTAAAATTAAGATTATGACATGTGATGAATTAAAGCGCATACCGCTCATATCCATATTAAATTATCTACAGATACCATGCGCAAGGATGAACAGCCGTGAAGCATGGTTTAAAAACCCATTCAATGGAGGAGACGAAAGAACGGCTTCGACAAAGTTGGATATCCATAGGAATATCTGGTACTCGCATTCGGAAGGATTCGGAGGAAATAACATTGACTTCCTGATGAAGTTTTTGGATACGGAAAACCTATCAACTGTTTTAGATTGGGCTGATGAAAGAAAAAATATCTTTTCTTTTCACCAGCAGACCGTATTGGATAAAGTACAGGTCATGCAACAAGAAAATGAACGCGCTTACACCATCCTTTCCGTTGAGCCTCTCGGAAACAAAGCTCTGACAGACTATCTGACCGACGTACGCAAAATAGATATTGAAATTGCCAGAGTATACTGTCAGGAAATCTATTACCGGACGGCAAAAGGACAGACGTACTTTGCCGCAAGTTTTAAGAATGATGCAGGTGGATACGAACTGCGCAACAGCTATGATAAACGCTCCCTATTGACAAAGGGGATCACCACGATCGATAACGGCAACAAAGATGTTGTTTTGTTTGAGGGCTTCACGGATCTGCTATCCTTTATGACGTTAAAAAAGAATGCAGGTAAGCCGTATCTAAATACGAACTTCTGTATCCTGAATACGACCGCCAATCTGCAAAAAGCATATCCATTCTTAGGGCGACATAACGGAATAACAAGCTATCTGGACACAGATAGCAGTGGTTTAAAATCGTACAACAGTTTGCGAAGCCATTTTGAAAAAACGCACACCGTAAAAAATGGAATGGAAGAATTGCAGAGGCAAGACAACAGGATCAAGGATGTCAATGACTATCTGATTTTCACATCATCCAAAGAACAGACCCAAAATATTCAATCGGGAAGAAAACTATCGAATAGGTAGGAAGCAAGGTTGTGTTTTGGTGACCCCAAAACCGATTGGCTCCCGATGGTCACAGCTAAAAAGAAACAAGATGAAAAATAACAAGAAAAAAGGCGGAAGACCCGCACTCGAAAATAAAAAACAGTTCAGGATCAATGTCCGTTTCGATGAAAGCGAACATAACAGAGTTTTGCATAATGCAAAAATTGCAGGTATGAGCAAATCGGAATGGGTACGCAAATCTGCGATCCTACGAAAAATTACACCTAGGTTTACCGAAGAACAATTGAAAGCTTTTAGGGCGATTACTGGGGCTTCGAACAATCTAAATCAGCTAACTAAAAAAGCACACCAGTCTGGACTGATTGAGGTGACACAGGAATGCAAAAATACGATCCATCACATTAACCATTGTATCAATAAACTACTGCACCATGATAGCGAAGATAATTGAGGGCCGATCTTTCGGCGGATGCGTTGGATACGCCCTGAAAAAAGATAGTGAGATTATCCATGTAAATGGATTACGGACGGATTCGGCAAAGACCATCACACAGGACTTTAATTTTCAGCGGATGCTGAATCCAAGATTGGGCAAGGCAGTCGGACACATTATTCTTTCGTGGAATACAGAAGATAAAAACAAGCTGAATAATGACATCATGCTATCCGCAGCTAAGCGTTATTTATCAAAATTAGATATTAGGGATACCCAATGCTTAATGGTGCGCCACCACGACCGCCAACATGATCATATCCATATTATTTTTAATCGGGTAAACGATCATGGCAAAACTATCTCCAATAGCAATCAGCGGTATAAGAGCTTTAAAGCTTGTAAAGAATTAAATGCATTATATGGCTTTAAGCAGTCCGAAGGAAAACGAAATGTCAACAGAGGTAGACTGAAAGGTAATGATCTAACGAAATACCAAATTTACGACACCGTCAAGGCAGGCATACGACACAGTAAAAACTGGAAGGAACTACAAAATTATATCCGTTACAGAGGTGTGGAAATGCAGTTTAAATATAGATTGGGGTCGGATGAGGTTCAAGGTATTTCGTTCATCAAAGATGAACAGACATTTCGGGGTTCTGCCATAGACCGCTCATTGAGCTTCGGACAGATCGACAAGGCTTTAAATAGCATAGATAATTCTATTGAACTAAATCAAATTACTGGAAGCTATGTTTCGAAGGATCATTCTATAGACAGAAATATCGGAGAAACACTTGGTCACATAACATCAGCTTTATTTTCGAACCCCGAAATTACACCAGAGCAAGATGATCCGTTGATCAAGAAAAGAAAAAAGAAAGAGAATTACGGACTAAAACGTTAATACCATGAACACAGAATTAGAAAATATACAGCAACAGGTAAGCGCATTGCAGGAAAACACAGACTTGATCACGCAGGATATTGTACGAATAATGCCTACAATTGTCTCCCTACTTTCTGAAAATGAAAAGAAAATGCAGGAATTTCATGAAATGCGAGCAAAGGATCAGGAACTACTACAACAGATCAAGCAATTTATTAAAAGAGAAAACGATGTACTATCTAAGATCATTAACGATTATGGGACACTTCAGGATGTAGCTAATGAAATCTCCACAATAACTAGACAGGAATTAGCTGTATTAACAATCAAAGAAAAAGACATTGTTTCAAAGATAGCTGAAATTCCTGATCAGGTCATTGTAAAACATCATTACGGCATTGATCTCAAATCAACACCTCTGATCATTGTTATGATAGCATTATCTACCATTATTTCGCTAGGTCTCGGTGTTCTATACGAGAAGAACAAACAATTAGACGATAGAAAATCGTATGAAATGCGTTACCGAATGATAGAATTGGAGCTACCGCATGTAACATCGCATATCGATTCTACTCATTCTCTTAACCCTAAGAAATTCCATAATTTGGTGATTAAAAGAGAGGAAGAAAATAAACTATTAAACAGTATAGACCAAAAACGTCAGGAGATCAAAAACTTAAACAGTCCTGAATAACGGCTCGGCGACTTGGCGAAGTAGCGAAGCTGTATCGAAGATACAAAAGCGGAGCTATTTAGCCAAGTCGCTTGTTGTAAGCAGTCCGCGAAGCGGCGGCTTACGGCAAGCGACGTAAGTCGCCGAGCCATTGTTAGCAAGGAGCGCAGCGGATTGCTAACAACGTGCCGCGTATTGGCGATGGGCGGGATTTTTAGCACTGAACTTTAATCGAAGAACAGAAGTTGAATTTTGCACTTCCGTTGATACGAAGCCGTTCAGCCCGCCTATTGCCAATACGATGTTGTACAACGTAGTTATGTTTTGGGTTTTAGTCCAGCTAAATATTTTCGTATGTCATTTTCTAATTTATCCGGGTATTTGTACTCTAATTTTTTTGACAATTCAGTTCCTATTTCTGAAACTAAAT
>NZ_JAJEWJ010000004.1 GCF_020687765.1 Sphingobacterium sp. FBM7-1
TACTACGTTGATAGGCCACAGGTGTACAGGTAGAGATACCATAGCCGAGTGGTACTAATAGCCCGAAGCTTTCCGCGCCGGAAGATCCGCTGTCCTCTTTTATGTATTTCTTTTCTATACCTTTATATGTCATTTATGCCGGAAGCATGCTGCCAATAGGTAGGTTGTGTATATATTTTTAATCCGGTGACGATATTCAGGTGCCTATATCGGCGGTGTCTACCTCTTCCCATTCCGAACAGAGCAGTCAAGCCCGCCAGAGCCGATGGTACTGCCGTAACAGGTGGGAGAGTAGGTCGGCGCCAAATTTTATAACGAGCCCCTGCAGGTAACTGCAGGGGCTTTTTTTTGTCTGCTAACCCTTTCATCTACTCGATACTAATCATTACCTTTGTTAGATTATCACGTTGTCATTTTAAGCAGGTTTTATGATAAAAAGGGAGACAATTGAGAGGGTTTTGGATGCAGCTAGGATAGATGAAGTGGTAGGCGACTTCGTCGATCTAAAAAAGCGCGGAACTTCCCTCCTCGGTAATTGTCCTTTTCATAATGAAAAGACACCGTCTTTTCATGTGTCAGTTTCTAAAGGTATTTATAAATGCTTTGGTTGTGGTGTGGGGGGAGATTCGCTCAAATTCATTATGGAATTGGAGAAGTATTCTTATCCCGAGGCAATAAGGTATTTAGCCGATAAATATGGTGTTGCTGTAGAAGAAGTGGAGCGTTCACCTGCTCAGCTAGCGGCTCAGGATAAACGGGAAAGTTTATATGTACTAAGCAACTGGGCAAGTAAATATTTTAAAGAACAGCTTTGGGATACGGATTCAGGGAGGAGTATAGCTTTATCTTACTTTAAAGAACGGGGTTATACAGATGATATTATCAAAAAATTTGACTTAGGTTATTCTCCTGATCAATGGACTGCACTATCGGATGATGCAATCAAAGATGGTTTTCAGAAAGAGTACTTGAAAGAAATTGGGTTGGCTATCGAGCGAGATGACGGTAGCGTATATGATCGATTTCGAGGACGAGTAATCTTTCCGATTCATAATCTTACAGGTCGTGTTATTGGTTTCGGTGGACGTACGTTGAAAACCGAGAAAGCGGTTCCGAAGTATGTCAACTCGCCTGAAAGTGATATATACCATAAATCTGAGGTTTTATATGGTCTTCATTTCGGAAAGAAAGCTATAAAAGACCAGGATGTTTGCTATTTAGTAGAAGGGTATGCAGACCTGCTATCGATGCACCAGGCGGGGGTAGAAAATGTTGTTTCTTCTTCCGGGACGTCGTTGACATCGGGTCAGATTCGCCTCATTTCTCGCTTTACAACCAACGTAGTTATTTTATATGATGGGGATGCTGCGGGCATCAAAGCTTCTCTGCGAGGGACAGATATGTTGCTGCAAGAAGGGCTCAATGTAAAGGTAGTTTTGTTTCCAGATGGGATAGATCCAGATTCTTATGTGCAGATGCATGGCTCGACGGCATTCAAAGCCTATGTTGCTCAAGAGCAAGAAGATTTTATTTTTTACAAAACCAATATTTTATTAAAAGATACGAATGGCGATCCAATTAAACGCGCAGACGTTATTCGAGAAGTTGTTGAGAGTATTGCGCTGATACCTGATGAAATAAAAGTTTCAGTCTTTCTTCAACAATGTTCAGGTTTACTAGATATTGATGAGCGTATTTTGTTGACGGAACTTAATAAAATACGGCTAAAAAAAATTAAAGCACACGATAGGAAAGAACAACAGGCTTCTAAAAATTTAAATGACCCAGCCCCCGACGAGTTGCCGCCTGCAGATCTGTTTTTACTCGACGAAGAGCGGACGAAATTACAACCTTCGACAGAGGGGCCGGCGGTGATAACGGCAGATGTCTTACAAGAGAGAGAAATTGTTCGTGTTTTATTGAATTACGGAGGAGATCTTGCCGAATGGGAAGGTCAGGGTGATGTTCCTATAGCACCCTTTCTTTTAAATGCATTGGACGACATTAGTTTTGAGGATAGAGCTAGTGCCTTTATAGTCGACATCTTTAAGCAAAAAGTTGAACATTTTGAGATTCCCGATATAAAATATTTTTTTTCGCATGAAGATCCCGAGATACAGGATTTAGCTATAACATGTGTCACTACGCCTTATGAGCTTAGTCCCAATTGGAATGATGAAAAGCGGAAAATATACGTCCGAGGTGAACGGGAGCATCTGAAGGAGCTCACTATGCAGGCTATTTATCGGATAAAAAAACGCAAGATAGAGAAAGAGATGATCAAGATAAGAGAGGATTTAAAAGTCATATCGGGCGAGGATGATATAGAAATCTTACTAGCGAAATATCAAAAACTAAAAGATGCAGAGAAGCTGTTAGGAGTTTATCTCGGAAATATTATCGTCAAATAAACCAACGAGGGCGTATCGATTAATTTCAGTAAATTTACGTCGCAAATACGAGAAAGATGAGATTGAAAATACATAATATTTTAGTTTTTGTAGCATTCACTGTTGTTCTAATGGTTGGCTGTAAATCCCAGAAAGGCAAATTCGCCTTTTTTTCGCCGACCTCGGGTGAAATCATAGTTTTGGGTGAAAAAGTCGCTGTACGCATGCAGTTTCCCGATAATGCCCTCGATTCTGTTATATACTCGATTGATGGGCGTGTTGTAGAAAGAAAGAAAGATACCACGCAAATTTGGTTAGATACGGAAGTAATTGGTCTTGGCGCGCGTAATTTAGTTGCTAAACTGTATCGAGCAGGGAAGGAGGAAGTTGCTTTCAGTAATGTAACCATCTTACCGGAATCTCCCAAGCAATATATGTTTGAGGTAATTAATGAATATCCGCATGATATAACAGCATTTACACAAGGGTTGGAATTTGAGAACGGATTTCTATACGAATCAACCGGCGCGGGGAGCGGTCTCGTAACCTCCTTAAGAAAGGTAGATCTTGTCAGCGGGGAAGTTTTACAGAAGAAGGAGATTACAGGGTCGGATGCGTCTGGCGAGCCTTATTTTGGAGAGGGGATGACCATAGTAGGCGATAAGATTGTAATGTTAACGTGGAGGAACAACTTAGGCTATGTTTTCGATAAAAATACTTTCGAGCAGGCAACCATATTTAATTACCAACAAAGCAAGGAGGGGTGGGGAATATGTTATGATGGGGAACGGCTCCTAAAAACAGACGGTTCCAATAAAATATATTTTCTAGATCCTAATACTTATCAGGAATTAGGTTTTATTCCGGTATACGACCATAACGGCGCTGTTGATTATTTAAACGAGCTAGAATATATCGATGGGAAACTATATGCCAATATATATGGAAAGGATATCGTCGTCATCATTAATCCTAAAACCGGCGCCGTCGAAGGTCAGATAAATTTTGTAGGATTGTATAAAAATTCTAAAAGACAGGCGGTAGATGAAGAAATGAACGGTATTGCATATGATCGAGTGGGAAAGCGTCTTTTTGTTACGGGTAAGCAATGGAACAAACTTTACGAAGTAAAAATAGTAGAGCGTTAAACTAGCAACACGTCTTTTCCGTGTAAGATAGATAGATATGCGAATAGTAGCTTTTGATTACGGGACGAAAAGGATAGGCATCGCGGTGACCGATCCTATGAAGCTGATTGCAACTCCTCTAGCGACGGTTCATCCGAAAGATATCTGGACTTTTTTAGATAATTACATTAAAGACGAGGATGTAGAGACATTTGTAGTAGGTAAGCCTTTGCAAATGGATGGCACGGCTTCGCAATCAGCCCAACATATAGTCGGTTTCATCCGTAAGCTAAAGAAAGTTTATCCTGGGATTCAAATCATCGAAATTGACGAGCGGTTTACGTCGAAGATAGCCTCTCGGGTTATAGCAGAAAGTGGATTGAAAAAAAGCAAGCGCCAAGAAAAGGGGTTGGTTGATAGTGTAGCGGCAACCATTATTTTACAAACTTATATGGAAATTAAAACATCGATGTAACAATGGCATTAAGGGATATTTCATTTTTTAACGAAGACGTTGATTACAAAATTAAGGATAAGCAAAAATTAAGACAATGGATCGCCTCTACGGTTGCGAATGAAGGAGGAGGTCGCGTCGGAGAACTGAATTTTATTTTCTGTTCAGATGCGTATTTGTTAGAGATCAATAAAAAGTATCTCGACCATGATACCTATACCGATATTGTGACGTTTGATTCTTCTGAAAAGGACGGAGTAATTGCTGGAGATATTTTTATATCTATTGACCGAACAAAGGAGAACGCAAGCAAATTTGACGTCTCCGAACGGGATGAATTACATCGCGTCATTATACATGGCGTATTACACCTGTGCGGCTATTTGGATAAGAAAAAAGAGGATAAAGCGCTGATGACGGAAAAGGAGAATGAATATCTAAGCCGTCGGACATTTTAAGAGGGCGTTTTAAGGAGATAACCGTGTATAGAAAATGGGTTATCCCCTTTAGTACTTGGTATTAAAATCTCTCAAACTGAGAAAAGAAAAAGTTACCTTCGATTTCTGCGTTCTCATCAGAGTCCGATCCGTGTACAGCATTCGCATCAATAGATTTTGCATATTTATTGCGAATCGTTCCTTCTGCTGCTTCCGCAGGATTAGTTGCACCGATTAATTTTCGGAAATCTTCTACCGCATTATCTTTCTCCAAGATCGCTGCCACGATAGGACCAGAGGTCATAAAATTAACCAAATCAGCATAAAAAGGTCTTTCTTTATGTACGGCATAAAAATTTCCAGCGGTTTCTTTATTGAGGTGGATGTATTTCATCCCAACAATTTTAAAGCCGTCTGCAATAATGTCGTTGAGGATAGCACCGATGTGGCCATTTGCAACTGCGTCTGGCTTGATCATCGTAAAAGTTCTGTTAGTCGCCATAGTGATAGTTTTTTGTGCAAACTTACATAAAAACACACTGATGTGCAATACAGCACTAAGCTTGTAATGCGCTGCCCCAAAAGAAATTTAAACCACAAACAAATGTTCTTAGAGGCAAATAACATCTTCATGTGCGGATAACTTAGGCGACGGTCTATGAACTGACAGTCATTCCTCTCAGTACCCAAGGACGGATTTTTTTGTAAAAAAAAATCTATATATCTGATAGACTTTATGTGGAATGTTTTTATATTTGCACAGTCATTGCGGGAACTGGCGTGAAGGCATTATAAAAAATAGAGTAAACAGAACAACAAATGGAGAAAGCAATCGCAGTTTTAAGATTATATAATGTGAGCAAAAAAATTACATTAAAACACGTGGGCTGGGCTATTATAGCGCTCAAACTTGCAATTGCATGTTATTTTGTTTACCTTTTGGTAGTAGGCTTTAGTTCCAATGCCTTCGAATTTGGCGAGCGGTTTCTCTGGTTTATTTTAGCCGGTTTTGTAGCTCAACTTATTGACGGCGCCCTCGGAATGGCATATGGGGTTAGTTGTACAAGTTTGCTGCTTTGGTTAGGTATTCCGCCAAAGTTTGCTTCTGCCAGCGTCCACACATCCGAGATCTTTACAACTGGTGTTTCTGGTCTATCGCATATTCGTTTTGATAATATTGATAAAAAATTATTTTTTCGTATTGTAATTACAGGAAGCATCGGCGCAGTTATCGGTGCTTATTTTATTTCAGATATCTTTGATGGTGAAATTGTAAAGCCCTTTATATCATTCTATTTACTTTTATTAGGGGTGTATTTGCTCTATAAAGCATTTAAAAAGCAGAAACAGAAGCCAAAGAAAATTAAAAACACCCCGTTATTAGCATTTGTTGGGGGTTTATTAGATGCGATCGGAGGCGGTGGATGGGGGCCCATAGTAACCTCTAATCTATTAAGTCGTGGAAACAGTCCACGGCACACGATTGGTACGGTTAATACCGCAGAGTTTTTCGTGACCTACTTTGCCACTGCAGTGTTTATTTTTGTATTAGGTGTCCAACATTTAGAAATTGTTTTAGGACTAATCCTTGGTGGTGTGGTAGCAGCTCCATTAGGAGCTTATATAGCATCGCGGATTAACCAGCGCCTACTTTTGATTATGGTGGGGGTGTTGGTAGTTCTTACTTCCGGTTGGGGTATTTATGCAGCTCTTTGGCTATAATCCGACCGGATCATAGCATAAAATATCATATGTATTTCTAGAAGAATAGGCTGTATGTGTCTGGTTTTTAATGACATGTCTTGTCAATCTTGTTTTTTAAAAATTAAATCTACTAAGCTTATAGACTTTATATAAAATATTTATATATTTGTGCAGTTCGTTTCAATTGGCGTTGGCAACGATAGTATGAAAACTAAAAAACAAATGATATTAATGAAACAAAACAGACTAAATTTAGACCTCCAAATCGCTTTAGGACAACATCTCGAATACTATACCATCTCAGGGAATATTCGAATGTGTGATTATTAATACTCCCTCTCTATAAAACACAGAAAGGGAAACAACGACGTTTCCCTTCCGTGTTCAATAAGTAAAGTACAAGTTCAATTGGCGTTGGCACTTGTTAGTATTCACTATTAAACACCCGAAAATATGAAAAATTATGGAGTATTACGGTACTCAGCCGTTTTATTGTTGGTTTTACTGTCTCAACAAACCCTATTCGCACAGGCTCAGTCACAGCCCATTATTAATGCTACGTTAGAAGGCGTTGTCGTTGATTCACTCACCAAAGAACCTATCGAGGGGGCCACTATTCAACTTGAGGCTGTTACCCATAGCGTCCGTACAGATAGAAGCGGTAAATTTGTGTTTGTTACCGGTCAGAAATTGCCACTTACCTTGAACATCTCGGTTGTAGGTTACCAAACAAAAAAAATTGTTGCACTTACCTCACCCACTATCATCGAATTATCTGCTAAACAGGAAACCCTAGATCAAGTGGTCGTTACGTCGCGCAGGCGGAGAGAACAACTTCAGGATGTGCCTATTCCTGTCTCGATTGTACGCGCGAGTACTATAGAAGATGCCGGCGCATTTAATGTATCTCGAATTAAGGAGATCGTTCCCACCGTGCAGTTATACTCGTCCAATCCTCGAAATACCACCTTAAATATAAGAGGATTAGGGTCTACATACGGCCTTACCAATGACGGTATAGATCCCGGTGTAGGTTTCTATTTAGATGGGGTCTATCTCGCTCGTCCCGCTGCCACAGCTTTGGATTTTATTGATATTGAGCAGATTGAGGTGTTACGAGGTCCTCAAGGAACGCTATTCGGTAAAAACACCACCTCGGGAGCATTTAACATTACCTCTCGTCAACCGGAGTTTAATCCAAGTGCTAATTTTGAGTTGAGTTATGGAAACTACGGTTATATACAAGGCAAAGCTTCTTTAACCGGTCCGCTGATCAATGATAAATTAGCGGCTCGTGTTTCTTTCTCCGGCACACAACGAGATGGCACATTATACAATGTTTATTCCGATCGACAGATTAACGATATCAATAACCTAGGCGTCAGAGGACAATTATTGTTTACACCGAATTCCGATTTAAAGATATCCCTCGCAGGGGACATGACGGCCCAACGTCCGAATGGATACGGATGGGGTATTGCCGGTGTGGTTCAAAATCAGCGATCAGACTACAGACAGTTTAATAATATTATACAGGACCTAGGTTACGAAATTCCGTATAAGAGTGCTTTCGAACGAAACGTGGATTTGGATACTCGTTCCAAAGCAGACAACGAATTAGGCGGTGTTTCTTTAAATGTAGATTATAAAATTGGAAACGGGACGCTGACCTCTACCTCCGCATGGCGTTACTGGAATTGGGTGCCGCTTAATGATAGAGATTATTTAGGCGTTCCGGCCTATACCGTCTCAGCAGGAAACTCTGTACATGATCAATGGTCGCAAGAATTTAGATATTCAGGCAATATCAGCGAAAAAGTGAGTGCGGTAATGGGTGTGTTTGGATTATGGCAGGATTTAAGAACCGATCCCGTGCATACGGAGGAGGCGGGCGATGCACTTTGGCGTTTCCAACAAAGCAATTCCACACAATCACAATGGGCACCGGGTCTGATAGATCGGGTAGGAATTCGTACAAAGTATGGAATTAAAAGCACTAGCTTGGCTGTGTTCTCTCAATTCGATTGGGCCATTACGCCAGCATTACACCTGTTGCCTGGCCTGCGGTATAACTACGATAAAAAAGTAGCTCATTATGATCGTCAGAAGTACATAGAGAATGATATCACCTATACGCCAGAACAGTTTGCTGCTGTCAATAGTATTTATACAGACCAAACATTCGACGTCGATGCGGATGCCGGAAACCTATCTGGACAGTTATCTTTGCAATACAAGTTTAATCCACAGTACAACGTCTATGCAACCTATTCGAAGAGTTATAAACCTATTGGTATCAATGTAGGCGGATTACCTGTTATAGAAGGCAGGGTAGCGACCGAATTGGCCGAAGTAAAACCTGAATCCGTAAATCACGTAGAGTTTGGTGTAAAAACTAGCCCAAGCCGAACTTCTTTCCTCAATCTAACCTTATATCAAACGAATATTAAAGATTATCAGATACAGGTACAGACCCCGGACCCAGGCGTGAACAGAGGCTACCTGGCAAACGCAGAAAAAGTACGCGTACAGGGTGTCGAACTAGACGGAAGTGTACGCCCATGGGATTTCTTACGCTTAAATGGAGCGCTGGCCTATA
Source organism: Sphingobacterium sp. FBM7-1 (assembly GCF_020687765.1). Classification (GTDB taxonomy): domain Bacteria; phylum Bacteroidota; class Bacteroidia; order Sphingobacteriales; family Sphingobacteriaceae; genus Sphingobacterium. The sequence goes on from NZ_JAJEWJ010000004.1 coordinate 8,712, forward strand.
CCGACGGTAAATATATATCTTTCACTAACGCACCAGTCCCGTTGGAGGAAGTAGGCGGCGCTGAAGCTTTTAAAGATGTTTCGGGCGGTGAATTGCCAGGCATATCCAAATGGTCCTGGTCATTAGCAAGCGAATTAACAGCAAAAGGGCGTCTATTGGGGTTACCGGGTAATTACTTTTTAGGGGCAGATCTATTCTATCGGTCAAAATTTTCGTCCAGCTCTTCTCCGTCGCAATACTTAAATATTGATGCTTATACCTTACTACATGCGCGCGTCGGATTCCGTGCAGCTACCGGCGTGACGGTGATCGTATGGGGTAGAAACCTCACAGATAAAGATTATTACGAACAATTACTCGCTGCACCCGGGAATTTTGGACAATACGCGGGAGTAGTCGGCGATCCACTAACTTATGGTGTCACCCTGCGGTACAATCTCCGGTAACAGCTCCCAGATAAACTATATCATTCAAATGACAAGCACCGACTTTGTATGAGTTGGCAAAAGCGCCCTATCCGAAAACTTATGAAGGGTTGACCGCTAATACCTTACCAGGGAAAAGCTTATTGCCCGTTTTGGCCGGAGAACAAGAAGTCATTGACCGACCTGAAGGTTTGTTTTGGGAGCGGGCTGGTAATCGAGCGGCGCGTGTCGGAAAATGGAAACTGGTGTCGACTTGGCCATCTTATGCCTGGGAATTGTACGATCTGGAAAAAGATCCGGCGGAAACCACAAATATTGCCAAAAATAATCACGAAATTGTGTCTCAGCTTTCGCAGGCTTATTTTAAATGGGCCGCAACAAACGGCGTCGTTGATTTCGCAGAACTGGAAGCGGTGGAGCCCGAGTCGATGAAAGCATTTCGGAAAAGCAAAGAGCAAGAAGTCCCAGCTCCTGCATTTGGATTGTAAGTAGCTAGTCCGATTGGTTCTTGACACCTTAAGTCGCAAAAAAATGATGAAAATAATGAGCTTGTCGCTGTTTAAAATTGTCCTACTGTCTGTGCCGTTGCTCGGCACAGGCCTAGGTGTATTTTCACAACAATTACCGGTTTGCTGTTCGGAAGGCGTGACGTCACGCGCTATGCTGTTTGCGCCGAAGCAGGGGGAACAGACGGGTAGCGATACATCAAAGATGGTGTTTGTCAAAGGCGGTACTTTTGTTTTGGGCTCTTCCCGTTTAGCGGATGCACAACCTGTACACGAAGTATCTATAAGTGACTTCTGGATAGACGAGCACGAGGTAACCAATGCCCAGTTTGCTGCCTTTGTGAAGGCGACAGGCTATCTGACCGTAGCCGAACGCGAACTAAATCCGGCAGATTATCCGGGCGTTGATCCGGATTTATTGGTGCCGGGCTCCGCCGTGTTCTCTCCGCCGCACCACGTACAGGGTTTACATAATTATATACAATGGTGGCAATACGTTGCAGGCGCATCGTGGAAGCATCCGGAAGGGCCGGGCAGTACGCTTGCCGGACGTGAAAACCATCCCGTGGTCCATGTGGCCTATGAAGATGCAGCAGCGTATGCAAAATGGGCGGGTAAGCGGCTGCCTACGGAAGCCGAGTGGGAGTATGCCGCGAAAGGAGGAACGCATATCTATGCGGTATATTATTGGGGAGACACCTTAAAAAAAGATGGGGCATGGCAAGCTAATATTTTTCAAGGAACATTTCCAACAACCAACAGCAAGGAAGATGGTTTCGAAGGTACGGCTCCGGTTAAAACCTTTCCCCCAAACGGCTACGATCTTTATGATATGGCAGGAAATGTCTGGGAATGGTGTTCGGATTACTATCAGCCCAGCTATAATACACAAGATCGCTCGAATCCAAAAGGACCTTCTTCGGCTTACGATCCCCAAGAACCCGGGCAAGTTAAACGCGTGCAACGAGGGGGATCATTTCTGTGCAATGATCAATACTGTGAGCGATACAAAGCGGGGGCTCGTGGCAAAGGTGAAGTGAATAGTCCGACAAACAACGTAGGATTTCGTTGCGTTAAAGATGTACATTTAGAATGATTTCTAGCTATGAAAAGATACGACGCCATTATAGTCGGCTCCGGTCCGAACGGATTTGCGGCAGCGATTACGCTACAGCAACAAGGGCTTTCCACCTTAATTGTCGAAGGCGCAGATACGATCGGCGGAGGGACGCGTACCAAAGCGTTGACCCTGCCGGGCTTTAAACACGATGTTTGTTCGGCCATCCACCCAATGGCTATGGCTTCGCCTTTTATGCGGACGCTGCCCTTACAAGAATACGGTTTGGAATTCATGCATGCATCTTATCCGGTAGCCCATCCTTTAGATAATGGCGAGGCAGCGGTCTTGCATACCAGTATGGACGAAACTGCAGCAGCATTAGGGGTGGATGCACGGTTTTATAAGAAATTGATCCAGCCTATTGTTGAGCGATGGGAAAGTTTGGCACTAGACACCATGGGCCCCTTGCGTTTTCCCGATCATCCCTTGGATTTGGCTAGCTTTGGATTAAAAGCATTGAAGCCGGCTAGCTGGACAGCTGCGCAGTTTAAGACCGAAAAGGCAAAAGCCCTATGGGCGGGGATGGCGGCCCATGGTATACAACCCTTGTCTAACTGGGCCACTTCCGCCATCGGATTGGTCTTGATGGCTGTGGGGCACCGGTATGGCTGGCCAATTCCCAAAGGAGGATCCCAATCCATTGCCGATGCGCTGGCAGCTTATTACGTTTCCCTAGGTGGAGAAATAAGAACGAGCATGTGGGTAGCGGATGTAGCGCAGTTGCCCGAGCACCAAATCTTGGTGCTTAATATGGGGCCACGCCAGATCCGGCAATTACGAGGTACGGGGCTTTCCGAAGCGTATAAAAAAGCCTTGGGACGATACAAACACGGTATGGGAGTTTTTAAAATTGACTGGGCATTGTCCGATCCGACCCCCTTTCAAGATATCCGCTGCCAGCAAGCAGCTACCGTGCATCTCGGTAATACATTTGCCGAAATTGCGCGTTACGAACAGCAGACCCATCACCGCGGTGGTGTACACGCACCCTTTGTATTGTTTTCCCAACCAAGTCTATTTGACAAAAGCAGAGCGCCGGAAAATAAACACACCGGATGGGCTTATTGCCATGTTCCGAATGGAACGACTGAAGATTTTACGAGTCTTATAGAGAATCAGGTCGAGCGTTTTGCGCCAGGTTTTAAAGATACCATTATAGAACGGCATACCTTTAGCCCGAAAGGGATGGAAGCTTATAATCCAAATTACGTAGGTGGCGATATTAACGGGGGCCTGATGGATATCTACCAACTGTATACCCGACCTACGCGCTCGCTTACCCCTTACCGGACATCGAATAAACAGGTGTACATCGCTTCCTCTTCTACACCGCCAGGTGGTGGGGTACATGGGATGGCTGGCTTTCATGCCGCCCGTTTAATTTTAAAGGATCATTTCAATATAGCCATAGCATTATGAAAAAGATTGTGCTGGCCGGGGGATCCGGTCATTTAGGGACACTGTTGAAGCATGCATATGTGAAGGCGGGATGGGAAGTGGTGATCTTATCCAGGCAACGCGAAAAGAAAGAGGTCCAAGTAAGCTATGTGGTTTGGGATGGCGAACATCTCGGAACGTGGGTCCATGCGCTAGAAGATGCCGATGCGGTTATTAATTTAAGCGGAAAAAGCATACAATGTCGCTTTACATCAAAAAATAGAGCTTTGCTCGAAGACTCTCGGATTTTGCCAACCCGCGCCCTTGCCAACGCCATATCCGCCTGTAATAAGCCGCCAAGGTTGTGGATCAATTTCTCGGGTATATCGATATTTTCTGGATTAGACGGATGTCAGGACGAAGCCAGTACAACCGTCGGAACAGGCTATCTGGCCCAATTAACGCAACGCTGGGAAAGTGCTTTTACGGCAGTTGATCTCCCCGATACCCAGCAAGTTGTACTTCGTGTTAGCCCGGTATTATCACCACAATGGGGAATGTTGTCGGAGCTATTGCCCTTGACTAAACGCGGGCTCGGTGGCCAAGTGGCGGATGGTGGCCAATACGTCAGCTGGATCCATCAAGAGGATTTCGTACGGATGGTGCAATGGATAGTCGAACGAGCTCATCCCAGTCAGATTTATCATGCGTGCAGCCCCTATCCGGTTACGAATGCTGCCTTTATGAAGGCGCTCCGCAAAACGGTGGGTGTTTCTTTTGGCCTGCCGCTTCCCCGCTTACTCGCGCACGTAGGTGCGTTTGTCAAAGGCGTCGACCCCGGTATGTTGCTCGATAGTGTACCCGCTACTACAATATTTACACGCAATGAGCGATTTAATTTTGGCTTTTCGCATATAGAAGAAGCCTTGGCTGACCTCTTGAAAAAAAGATAATGCTTATATTGGCTATCATTAGCAAACAACCTTAACTATATTAATATGTCATCTTCTAAATCACGTGTGATGATTAGCGAAGACTGGGTGGTCGTGATCTTAGGGCTAGCCATTATTTTCTTAGCGCTTTTTGGGGTTATTATACCTAAACCAAGTTTTTCTTGGGACAGTACGGACGTCCTTTTTTCGCAGGTATTAGCTGTCGAAAACCTCCAGATCATCGGTGGACAATTTGTGCTGGTATTCGCTGCTGCGCTCCTAGGTGCCCTATTATTGGGAAAGCCCCTGAAGCCTTTACTATTTGTTTTTCCTTTCATTTTTGTATGGACGATCTTCGCGCTGATTTTAGCCGGCAACAGCAGTATACGAGATTACAACCTGGAAGCGGTTATATTCAGCTTAGGTATCGGGTTGCTGATTAGTAACTGTTTTAAGCTGGCCACTTGGTTTAAAGAAGCCTTATCAACGGAATTGTATGTCAAGATAGGCCTGGTGCTATTGGGCACAACGGTTATTTTCGGCAACATCATCACGGCTGGTGCGTTGGGTCTAATCCAGGCGACGGTGGTGGTCTTCGCTGTCTGGTACTTTGCATTTTGGCTCTGCAAAAAGCTTAAAATTGATCAGGAAATGGCGTTGATGCTTTCCTCGGCGGTTTCGATTTGTGGCGTTTCGGCCGCGATTGCCACCTCAGGAGCTATAAAAGGAGACGCAAAGAAACTTTCTTATGTCGTTTCTCTTGTTTTGATTACCGCCATACCGATGATGATTTTTATGCCCTATCTCGCGGAATGGATGGGCTTATCGCAGGAGGTTACCGGAGCTTGGCTAGGCGGGAGTATTGACACCACCGGAGCCGTGGTGGCTTCTGGATCCTTGGTGGGGGATAAGGCTTTAGAGATCAGTACAATTGTTAAGTTTTCTCAAAACGTATTGCTCGGTATTGCGGCTTTTGCGATCAGTATTTACTGGACGTATTCGCATTCCAAAAGCGCTGCGCATGCGGAAAAACCAACCGTAAAAGTTATTTGGGAACGGTTTCCGAAATTTGTCATCGGGTTTGTGTTTGCCTCGCTCTTATTCTCTTTTCTTATTAGCCCAGCGCAGGTCGATAGTGTAAAGGCAGAATTGAAAAGTATACAGGGCTTGTGGTTTGCTTTAGCATTTACGTCCATCGGTCTGGAAACGAATTTCAAAGAGTTATTTGTACATAATAACAAAAAGCCGCTCTATGCTTTTTTAATCGCACAGGGATTTAATATTATCGTGACCTTGATTATTGCTTTAATTTTGTTCGGGTAGGTTAGCATGCTCCACGGTTAATCGGCAACCGTTTTTCTGTGCATATTTTTTTGGCGAAAATATACCCCATTGAGAAAAGCCATTTTAACCGAGAAAACACCCTTTAAAGTTGTTTTAGCATTGTTTTTACGCTCGTTTTTTCGAAATAAGAAAAGTCTTTTTCACCAACAAATGATCTTTATTCCCCAACAAATCGTTCTTAATCCGGAAATAAAGTTCGTAAGCACCAACAAATGATCTTTATTCCCCAACAAATCGTTCTTAATCCGGAAATAAAGTTCGTAAGTACCAATAAATGATCTTTATTCCCCAACAAATCGTTCTTAATCCGGAAATAAAGTTCGTAAGCACCAACAAATGATCTTTATTCCCCAACAAATCATTCTTAATCTGGAAATAAGGTTCGTAAGCACTAACAAATGACTTTGATTCCCCAACAGATCGTTCTTAATCTGGTAATAGGGTTCTTAAGTGCTAACGGATGAACTTTATTCCCTAACCCTTTAATCATATGAAATCACTTATGCAATGTTACATGCGCCTACAAGACTTGCTGGATGAAGGGCTTTAGAATTAATTAATATATCCCTGCCTCGGTCATTATTAAAATACAAGACCGATAATCCAACAAAAATTACGCATCCCCTGAACGGAGTGCAATCCACTGCTATACGCTCAGCTTCATGCCAACCTTCCCACTGCTTGCAATTAATTTCTATTTCTGAATACGAGACTATATGAGTTGCTGCTTTGACGAAATCGATACCCATTGCATTTATGACAACAATCATCTTGCCGGCAGTGTCAAGAAATTTGATATCACGATCTTTTTTAAACCTCGGAATTTCTATAGCGAGTAAGTTGTTCTCGTTCAGGAATAATTCGATGTCAAAATTGAGGTAATCTTGCGTATTACTTTTTTCATTGAATTGGAAGTTGGCCAAACGATGCAGTTTACCGTGTTGAAGAGACATTTTACCCGGTACTTGGTCGGGGTTTGCCCTCATCGCGCGCAATATTTGTCCATTAAGTCGACTCACCATGTTGCTATCGTATAAGTCTAGGTGGGTGTCCGATAAGCCCGCGCGTACAAGGCCTCCAGCATTGCTGGCCCGTCCAAAGTCGGTCGAGGCCTTTTTAGTTGCAACCGTCTGTTTAAATTTACGGGGTCTCGACTGTAGAATTTGTTGATTTCCAATTTTTCGTGCGACGACGTTTCCAACTAAACCTCGAAGGGCACCATTTGCTGCTATTTTCATAATCGTGAAATTAATAAATCAAGTTATTGAAAATCAAATAAATATGAATTTTTTCGAAATTTGAAAATCGTGTTCGAGTGCTTTTGTCATTTTCGTAATGTCTTTTCGAGAAGGCATTACCATTTTTGCAACGGTTTGTAACAAGGCTACGTTGATGTAGAGGGAGATCATCCAAGGACAAATAACTTTCTCACCAAACTAGGAGCAACTTGCCACTGAAAAAGTTGTATATAGCATGGTAGCACGGTGCATGCAGATGTCAAGCGGAAATAGGTGGAATTATGACGTAGTTAACGTGGACTCAACATGGACTCATGGGGAATTTGGGGATAAGTTGGTGGCTTGTTATACACCGTCTAAAGCAAACCCTCTTCGATACATTTTTTTAGTAAGGCTTTGATATATTTGTTGCTCCGTCACTTAAATTCATCGGTGCAGATGAAATATTGAATATACGTTCCGGAGTAAATGTCGCTATTACCAAAGAGGATAAATCTAAAGTAAATATCGGGTTGATAGTTAATTTTAAGAATGTTACTGAACCCTTCAAGGATGCTGTGGACAGACAAAATAGAATAGTTCCAGGATTATTAATAGGTATCCCTATTCCTAACATAAAGTAATAAACTCACTGCTGGCACACAAAGCCCTCTTGTGTCTTGTGTGTCATATTAAAAATGTCTCTAATTAGCGGCTTCTCCGGATAATAATATTGCTAAACTTGCCTTCCTGTGGCAATGGTTACGTTTCAGAAGGCTTGCGTGAGGTTGATTTCTGTTTAGAACGGGTGGAATATTTGTCTATTTTGGCGATGGGGGAGATTTAAAAGGTACGACAAAGTAAAAAAACGCACGAAGATTTGCGTTAACGGTCGACAAAAAGGTTTTGTTGGACGATTGCCGCGGAAAAATTTATGGAATTTGCTATCTTTCAGCATCCTTTTATTGGATAGCAGTGTATGGACGAAAAGGAACAACTCGTATATTATAAGCAGACGGGCAATTTGCAGGTATTGGGGCAACTATATGCGCCTTATATGTCCTTGCTATACGGGGTGTGTTTTAAATATTTCCAAGACCAGGCCGCGAGTCAAGACGCGGTTATGCAGATCTTTGAGCAACTAGTACAGAAGCTTCGTATACACGAGGTGGATAATTTCAAAAGTTGGTTGTATGTGTTTGCTCGAAATTATTGCTTGATGGAACTTCGAAAACAGAAAGGCAAACAGCATGTGGGTCTGGAAGATCATCTGTCAGAAAGTGATCAGAAGCTTGCAAGCAACGAAGAAAGTAGGTGGACGGATGATGATTTTGAGAAGGTGCACGACTGTCTGAACACACTTTCGCCAGAACAGGCCGTCTGTATACGGTTATTCTATTTGGAGCAAAAATGCTATAAAGATATTGCAGAAGAGACCCAGTATGATTTGAATAAAGTAAAGAGTTATATCCAGAACGGGAAGAGAAACTTGAGAATTTGTATGGAGAGCAGGAAACATGGAAAATAATTATCAACTGTCTAGGATACATAATTACATCCACGGCTTGATGAGTCGGGAGGAGATGCATACTTTGGAACGGGAAGCGCTGGAAGACCCCTTCTTGCACGATGCCATTGATGGCTATAAGATGCAGCAAGGCGTCGACGTGAAATCCTTAAGTCTATTACAGCAGCGGCTCGAAAGGCGTATAGCGGAGCATGCGCAGCGCAAGAATAAATTTTACTTTAGTTGGCAGCGTCTAGCTGTTGGGATGGTCGCTGCAGTGATGTTTATCGCCGTTTGTACGCTCTTGTTACTTCGCCATTTTCCTACCCAAAAGCCAGCTAGCATGACGGAAGTCGAATTGATGGATGATAGCCTTACGCAGACTGTCGTGCACCCCTTACCTGGCGGTGATGCATTGCCCCTGGGCGGCTGGGAGGCATTTTCTACGTTTGTTTCGCAACATTATTCCGGTAAAAATCCAGAAAAGCACCTAAAGGTACGCTTTGACGTAGGGCCGGAGGGACGTCCGTATAATATAGAACCACAGGTATCTGCGAATCAACCCATCTATAAGGAAATAATACAAGTCTTAGAAAATGGTCCGAAATGGGAAGGAAAAGTAGGACGTATTGAGATTGTGTTTCCAGAATGATTTTTCATTGTACTTTTTTTTCCGCAAAAAAAGTACACAAAAAAACTCGTCGCTTCGAATGTTTTACATTTTGGATAGTGCTGGGGAGGGTTAGTGCAGTTGTAAAACATCCGCATGCGACCCTCAAGGTTAAGGAGGGGTGGTACAAATGTATGCGTGTTAATTCTTTTTTACCTCAAAAAAGAAACAAAAAAATCGTCGCTTCGAATGTTTTACATTTTGGATAGTGCTGGGGGAGGGTTAGTGCAGTTGTAAAACATTCGGATGCGACCCTAAAGGTTAAGGAGGGATGGTGCAAATGTATGCGTGTTAATTCTTCTTTACCTCAAAAAAGAAACAAAAAAATCGTCGCTTCGAATGTTTTACATTTTGGATAGTGCTGGGGGAGGGTTAGTGCAGTTGTAAAACATTCGGATGCGACCCTAAAGGTTAAGGAGGGATGGTGCAAATGTATAGCGTGTTAATAAAGGATAGTGTAATTCTATGACGCGTAATCTAAAAGCGATTAATAATCGATAGCGGTTAAGCGGGTTTAATCGGCCTTATATGGTTTTGCGGCCATTTTTCAGCAGGTTATTCCGTTAAAACAGCATAATGTCTGAACGAAGTGAGTTTTATACTTTAGGAATAGACAAGGGAAAATAGCAAAACAATATCCAGCCTTGAGTTATGGATTTGTGTTTATTTTGGCATCCATGAGCTCACTTCATTCGGTTTTTTGCTTCGTTTTTTGTGTCAAGACAAAAAATGAAGAAGAAGTATTTTATCAAGAAAAAAGGGAAAGAAAGAACAACTTATAACAAAAAAACAGCCCCGTATGGGGCTGTCTCCTTATTTTATACTTTTTAAAACTTAAAAAGGTAAATCGTCGTCATCGGCTCCCGAAGAGGAGATATCTACAGGAGGCATATCCATATGTCCAGGGCTAGAAGCGGCTTGTGCTGTATTTGCCAGTTTGGTCACTCTCCAGGCCACTAAGGAATTGAAGTAAGTGGTCACCCCTTCTTTATTTGTCCATGGACGGCCACGTAGGTTAAACGAAACTTCAATATCATCGCCTACCGCTAAGTTATCAAATATACTAACGCGATCCTGTGTCGCTTCAAAACGAATGTACTCTACAAATTGTGGGTTTTCTGCGTAAGCAACGATCAAGTCTCTTTTCTTAAAAGATTCCGTAACCTGTTGCGTAGCGCCTATCTCATGAACTTTTCCTCTTATTTCCATATCAAAACGTATTAAACTGTAAAATTACGCATTTTTTGCTAAGCAGAATAAGTAACTTTGCAAAAAGATGATGGAAGTTTTCAACACCCCCAATAAAGTAATTATCACCTGCAACAAACGCTTGTCACCTTATTTGGTGCAAGAAGTAGAAGCACTGGGCTTTAAGATTGTCCGGGCCTTTAATACAGGTGTAGAGCTTAACGCCTCTATAAATCAATGTGTCCGATTGAATTTGAACTTGCGTATAGCGAGCCAAGTACTATACGAGATAAAGTCATTTCGTGCGGCGAATGCCGATGAGCTTTATAAGGCATTGGTAACGGTTGCCTGGGAAGAACTTCTGCCGGTTGATGGCTATTTTTCTGTTACATCAAACGTGCATAACGAAACCATTACCACGCCGCTATTTGCTAATGTTAAGGTTAAGGATGCTATTGTAGATCGTATCAAGGATAAAAAAGGAGTAAGGCCCAATACGGGACCCGAGTTGAGCCACGCCGTTATCCACCTGCATTGGATAGACGATAGAGCCGAGATTTTTATCGATACTTCCGGTGAAACACTTGCTAAGCACGGCTATCGGAAACATCCGGGCAAAGCTCCTATGCTAGAAGCCTTGGCCACCGCGACGATCATGGCTACGCAATGGGATGGGCGCTCACCATTCATCAACCCCATGTGCGGTTCGGGAACACTGGCTATTGAGGCCGCATTACTGGCACAAAAACGTGCGCCGGGCTTACAAAGGATGAATTATGCTTTTATGCACCTCATTGGCTATGAGGAGGAGGTGTTTTTTGAAGAACGTCGCCGGTTGAAGGAGTTGACGGATAAGAAGAATACGCCAGCTATTGTGGCGTCGGATATATCCGACGTGGCCATAGAGATTGCAAAATCGAATGCAAAAACGGCAGGCGTAGAGCATTTGATTACGTTCGAAATCGGCGATTTTGCCACGACGACGATTCCGGAAGGAAACGGTGTTATCATGTTTAATCCCGAATATGGGGAGCGTCTTGGAGTACATACCAAACTCGAGGCTACCTATAAGCGCATAGGGGACTTTATGAAACAGGAATGCAAGGGATACCGGGGTTATATTTTTACTGGAAATCTTGATCTGGCAAAAAAGATAGGTCTGCAGGCATCCCGTAGGTTTGAATTTTTTACTGGAAAGCTGGACTGCCGCTTATTGCAATACGAACTATATGAAGGTTCTAGAGAGCGGCCGGCTGCTGCGACGACGACTACTTCGCGGAGCTTAGCCAGTGTTCGGCAGAACCCTTCCGAAGAGAGAGCAGCCGAAAGAACGTCCGAACGTGATACAGAGAGCGGGATCGATAGACCTACCGGAAATAAAATACATAAACTTATCCGGAGACGGGATCGGGGGAATGAATAAACCGGATATCATAGCGCGCACAGCTGAATTCGTACAGGAAAAGTTAAAAAATGCGGAAGCCGGGCACGACTGGTGGCATATCCAGCGTGTGTGGAATAACACGAAGCTGATTCTAGAAACGGAAGATGCCGATGCACTGGTTTGTGAACTTACCGCCTTGCTGCATGATATTGCCGATAGCAAGTTCTATGATGGCGATGAGCAAATCGGTCCGCGTATAGCCGGGGAATTTTTGCAAGGCACAGGGTTGGACAAAGATCGGATAGAACATGTGCAGCGGATCATATTCAATATGTCTTATAAAGCATCTTTGGGGCAAGTTGATTTCCATTCTAAAGAATTAGAGATTGTACAAGATGCGGATCGTTTGGATGCTATCGGAGCGATTGGTATCGCGCGTGCCTTTCACTACGGTGGTTTCAAAAATCGAGAAATATATAACCCGGCTATTCCGCCGCAACAACAGTTGAGTAAAGAAGCCTATAAAAATACGACCGCACCCACCATCAATCACTTTTATGAAAAACTATTGCTTTTGCGTGCTCAGATGAACACGGATACTGCGAAGAAGATAGCCGAGACACGTCATCATTTTATGGAATCATTTTTGCAGCAATTTTATAACGAATGGGACGGAAAAAGCTGATTTAACATGAGGTTAATATACGTTGGGTATATTCGTGGAAGTTAAATATAGATATGAAACCAACATTAGTAATCCTTACCTTATTAACGGTTATGCACGTGGGCGCTATGGCCCAATCAGAAATGATCGCGCATCGCGGATCCTGGAAAAACACCAAAGTACCTCAAAATTCACTCGCGTCCTTACATAAAGCCATAGAACAAAAAGCTTGGGGTACAGAGTTTGATGTACATTTAACAAAAGATGATGTATTAGTCGTGACCCATGATCAGGACTTTTACGGAATAGACATAGCGACCTCAACTTACCAAGAATTGCTTGTTAAGAAACATCCCAATGGCGAAAGTATCCCTACCGCAGAGGAATATCTAAGGGAAGGACTGAAGCAGAAAAAGACCAAGTTGATCTATGAACTTAAAACGAATAAGCTTGGCACAGAAAGGACATTGAAGGCGGCGGAACTGACGGTGGCTTTGGTAAAGAGGCTGAAAGCCGAAAAGCAAGTGGAATATATCGCATTTAGTTATGACGCTTGTTTGAAATTGAAAGAGCTGGATAAGAAAGCAAAAGTTCATTATCTCAATGGTGATAAATCTCCACAGGAAATAAAAGCAGCGGGTTTAAGCGGGCTGGATTACCATCTGTCGGTTTATAAGAAACATCCAGCGTGGATCGGAGATGCAAAGAAATTACGACTTAAAACCAATGTATGGACGGTGAATCGGGAGGATGATATGCATTATTTTATTGACCAAAAGATTGATTACATCACGACGGATGAACCGGAGTTGCTCAACCGTATTCTAAATAAATAATAGTCAATGTATCATTTAAGAACAGCTGTCTTAGCTTGTATTTTCTTTTTCGTTACGGCCGCGTTTGCGCAGGATAACCAAGATTCCATAGCGGTTGTTACCAAAAGCTGGAAAAAAACCAAAGTAAAAAAAGGGATCGTCTGGAAACAAGGGCACTTTGATAATCTTTTTGATAGCGAACAAGAGATCAATTATGTAGAGATCGACCTTAAAAAGAACTTGAAAAAGCTTTACATGGCGGCGGAACCTTCGACGTTAAAACCTACTTCGCAATTGGCGCTGGAACACCAGGCGTTGGTAGCTGTTAACGGTGGTTTCTTTGATATGAAACACGGCGGTGCAACTGATTTTATACAGGTAGATCATAAAGTTATTAATCGTACGCGACAAAAAACGGATCGTGGTAATGCGCTGTTCTTACTGTCGGGAGAAGAAATAAAGGTCAAAGCGGCGACAGATACCTTGTATGAAGCCGAAAATTATCCGAACGTCATTCTTTCTGGTCCGTTGCTTGTTGTGGATGGGAAACCCTATCCGTTAACCAAAAATGCGTTCAACGACAATAGACATCCGCGTACAGCTATTGCATTGACTGGAGATCATAAATTACTGCTATTTGTTGTCGATGGACGGAGTAAATCGGCGCATGGTATGAACCTTCACGAGCTGTCGAATATATTACGGTGGTTGGGAGCGAAAGAGGCAATGAACCTGGATGGTGGTGGAAGTTCGACTTTGTATATAAAAGGAGCGACCGAGAATGGCGTGGTAAACTATCCATCCGATAATAAACTGTTCGATCATGAAGGTGAACGTGCTGTCGCCAACATTATTTATGTCAGATAATATTAATTTATATAGTATGAAACGACTTTGTTTAGCCATATTACTGCTTGTAGGATTTTCCTATATCTTGTCAGCGCAGGAGCTAACCGTAGCTTCTTTCAATATACGTCTCAAAACTACCGCAGATGTAGGGAATTTATGGGAAGACCGAAAGCAGGCCGTCACTGATCTAATCCAGTTTCATGAATTTGATATTTTTGGCATCCAAGAAGGTTTTTATGAACAGGTGCAGGATATGAAACAGCAACTGCTCGGGTTTGATTATGTAGGCGTCGGACGCGATGATGGTGCTCAAAAAGGGGAGTACTCGGCGATATTTTACAACCAACACCGATTTAAATTAATAAAGGACGGTACGTTTTGGCTTTCCCCTACCGATACCCAGCGCCCTAACAGAGGTTGGGATGCTGCATTGCCCCGAGTTTGTACATGGGCTGTATTTGAAGATAATAAAAATGGGAAGCAGTTTATCTTTATGAATACACATTTCGATCATATCGGTGTCGTGGCACGTCGCGAAAGTGCAAAGCTCATTTTGGAAAGAGCGGAGGACTTAGCCACAGGGCTACCGATTATTTTGACCGGAGATTTTAATATCGATGAAACGAATGAAGCTTATTTTACATTAGCAAAAAGCGGTATCGTACAGGATGCTTATGATCTCGCAAAAATAGTATACGAGCCTAATTCATCGTTTAACGCCTGGGGAAAGGGGCTTAAACCCAAACAGCGTATTGATCATATCTTTCTTACGAAACCATTTAGCGTCCGTAAATACGGGATCTTAACCGATACGTATATGGGAAAATTTCCTTCGGATCATTTTCCCGTTGTCAGTGTATTGCAATGGTAAAGTATACCGGCTAAAATAAAAATCCTACAATGAAAAATAGGTAGAAGGATTGAGTTTCCGGTTGTTCAAGAGCACTTCGTAATGTAAATGAGGCCCTGTGCTTCGTCCGGTGCTACCCAGTAAACCTACAATATCGCCGGCTTCTACATATTGTCCCTTTTTAACCCGTGTGCGGGTCAGGTGTGCGTACCGCGTTTCATATCCATTTCTGTGTTTGACCATGACCACATACCCATATGCACCTTTCCAGCCTGCAAAAGTAACTCTGCCTTTGGCGGTGGTTTTTATAGGGTCACCGGTTCTGCCTTTCAAGTCTACACCATGATGCATTTCCCGACCGCGGTTTGTAAAAGGATTGCGACGGTAGCCATAGGATGAGGTAATCCGTCCGGGGTGCGGACGACCTAATGGTAAACCATCGAGTTTAGCTTCCAAGTCCGCGAGTTGTTTTTTATAAAAAGTGGAAAGCTCTACCAGATCATCTTCTCCCTTTTCAATGGGGCCTCCCATATTGGGATTCATTTTTATTTCCTTCAGGCCTCTTTTTTTCATTTTCTGGTTGATGCGATCAATGGCGCTATCAATAGAATGAAAGGATTTCTTGATCTCTTCTGTGGTGAGCTGATTGTTGAACTCATCGAGTTCTAATAAGCGGTTTTCAGCCTTGAGCTTATTTAATTTTTGATCGTAAACCTTTATGTATTTTTCAGATGTGCGTTGTTTAACAACATAAGCCACAGATGATACCGTTATTGCGGTGAGCGCAATAAAGCAACCTAGGACTTTTTTCCAATGTGCGACGACAAACGTAGGTACTTGCATTCTCTTGGTGGACGTACCGTCTGGTTCGACGAATAGCACGGCGGTTTTTTTCTTTAGCATGAGCGTCAATAATAAAAACTTTTATGATACGAAGGACAAAGGTAATGTATCGAGCTAGTTGTGGTCAAACTTTAACATTTTTTAAGAAACTTTTAACGCTAAACGGTGTTCTAGTGGCGTTGCTCAAAATTAATGTAACAAACGATGGGAATAGCTGCTTTTAAATAGGTCACCTAACTTATCGAAAAAATAACCAACTTTGTGCATGTCTTTCGCTGTAAAACTGATGCAATGGTATGGTGAGCACGGTCGGGACCTGCCGTGGAGAGCTACACAGAATCCTTATATTATATGGCTTTCGGAGATTATCCTGCAACAGACTCGTGTCGAACAAGGCAGGCCGTATTTTTATCGCTTTGTGGATGCGTTTCCCAATGTGGCAGCTTTTGCCGAGGCCAACGAAGAGGATATCCTTCGGCTGTGGCAAGGTTTGGGGTATTATTCGCGCGCCCGCAACATGCATAGGGCTGCGCAGATGGTGATGCAAGATTTTCAGGGAATATTTCCGACGCGGTATGAGGAGGTTATTCGCCTTCCTGGGGTCGGAGAATATACCGCTGCCGCAATTGCTTCTTTTTCGGCAAATGAGCCGAAGGCAGTAGTAGACGGGAATGTTTACCGGGTGTTAGCGCGGTATTTGGGCATAAAAGAACCGATCAATACTTCAACAGGAAAAAAGCTCTTCGCTAGGCTAGCACAGGAGATGCTGGATATCCATAATCCAGGAGCTTATAATCAAGCTATTATGGATTTTGGTGCTTTACAGTGTAAACCCAAAAAACCGCTATGCGAGGCATGTGTTTTTCGGTTAGACTGTCGTGCATTACGGGAAAATAACGTAGAAGTGCTACCGGTCAAGTTAAAGGGAAAAGGGAGTCGAAATCGTTATTTTCATTATTTTATTGTGCGCGAAGCTGACCGGATGTTGATGGCTAAGCGTGGACAGGGAGATGTCTGGACAAGCTTGTATGAATTCCCTATGATAGAAACGGCAGCGGATGTATCCGTACCCGAGTTAATGATAAATCCCGATTTTACCGAATATTTTGAAGAGAATACTATTTTGAAAGTCGTGGACAAACCGGTGAAACAGGTTCTGAGTCATCAAAACATTTACGCCCGTTTTTATATTGTTAGCGAAGCAGGGATGGTAAAGGCGAAAAAAAAGGAGTGGGATTACCATTATTATGAAAAAATAGATAAATTAGCTAAACATAAACTTATATTCTCTTTTCTGGAAAAAAACGGTCATCTCATCTCGGCGACGTTCTAGGGTGAAATTATTGGTGTTCTTTCTAAACGTAGCGTGTATAGGGTCGTGAATTTACAATTGATTACTCCTAAATTATTAAAGTATGGCAAGTGTTAATAAAGTGATTTTAGTTGGGCATTTGGGGAAAGATCCCGAAGTTCGATATTTAGATAACAATGTGTCTGTGTGTAGCTTCCCTTTTGCTACTTCGGAGACCTATACAAAAGATGGCGTACGGGTTAAACACACCGAATGGCATAATATTGTGATGTGGCGTAATCTGGCGGAGATGGCGGTTAAATATCTTCAAAAAGGAAAACTGGCCTATATTGAAGGACGTTTGCGTACCCGAAATTATGAAGATAAAGAGGGGACACGTCGTTATGTCACGGAAATCGTAGGAGAGAGTTTTAAATTATTAGGTAGACCTTCTGACTTTGGACAAACCGGAAAGACGACAGCGGCGGATGAAGAAAAAAATGACGAAAAAGAAGAAGAGGTCGATTTTACCGAAAACAATGACGATACAGACGGTTTACCGTTTTAACGGCTCATTTGTAGGGTGGAAGGGCGTCTACGCCGTTGGATTTTGCGGTTATACGTTGTAATATTTTAATATTTTGCTGTATCTTTGGCACTATGTTGCAGGAGAAGATTAAGCAGTTTACAGCAGAAATAAAATCGTTTGTACCCGCCTCGGCCGCGGACGTCGAAAATTTCAAGTTAAAGTTTTTGGTGACCAAAGGTGTCGTTAAGGCATTGTTTGAAGAGTTTAAAACCGTCTCCGTCGAAGAAAAACGTACGTTGGGCAAGGTTTTGAATGAATTTAAGCAACTCGCTGAAAGTACCTATAACAGCGCGCAGGCCCAGTTTGCGCAGGTGGGAAAGAAACTAGAGCGTGAGGAAGGCGACTTAACGCTTCCTGGGGAGGGGTTCCAGCTGGGATCAAGGCATCCCCTTTCACTGGTTCGAAAGGAAATTGTAGAAATCTTTAAGAAGCTTGGTTTTATCGTTGCCGAAGGGCCGGAAATCGAGGATGATTGGCATAACTTCTCTGCACTTAATTTTCCTCCTGAGCACCCCGCACGAGATATGCAGGATACTTTTTTCGTAGAGAAAAAGACAGGTAATGATATTGCTTTACGTACGCATACTTCTTCGGTTCAAGTACGGATGATGGAAATGGGCAAACCGCCGTTTCGTGCAATCATGCCGGGACGTGTATATCGAAACGAAGCCATATCTGCACGGGCGCACTGCTTTTTTCATCAGATCGAAGGTTTGTATGTAGACGAAAATGTTTCTTTCGCTGACTTGAAACAGACCTTGTTCCATTTCGTACAGGAATTGTATGGAGAGGGGACCAAAGTGCGTTTTCGCCCATCGTATTTCCCTTTTACAGAACCCTCGGCTGAAATGGACATCTCTTGTACCATATGCAAGGGCGATGGTTGTCAATTATGTAAACAATCCGGTTGGGTGGAGATTTTAGGTTGCGGTATGGTGGATCCGAATGTTTTGGAAAATTGTGGTATTGATAGCAAAAAGTATACGGGTTTTGCATTCGGTATGGGAATTGAACGGGTTACAAACTTGAAATACGAAATCCGGGATTTACGCTTGTTCTCTGAGAATGACGTTCGGTTTTTATCCCAGTTTGAGACAGAGCTCGTATAATCTCCGAAGTCTATATGGAGTCTGATCTGGTCATATTATCAATAAAAAAGTCGGCACGCGAACTTTTTAGACGCTACGGATATAACAAAACCAGCGTAAATGAACTGGCAAAACAAGCCCGCATTGCGAAAGCGACTTTTTATAAGCATTTTGCCAGCAAAGAACTTATCCTCCACGCGGTATTGATGGATTATATCCGGGAAAACGTAGAGGATATCCTGAATAAGAATATTCGAGAGAAAGATCTTTCGACTTTTCTGGCCAACACCATCCTTCGGGTAAGTCGCGTGACTTACACCGTGTGTAATGAGTTTGTAGGATGGGAATTTATACGGGAATCCGCCAACGCGCAGGAATATCTGAAAACACTCTCCGATGACTTGGAATTTTTATTACTTAGCTCTTTCATACAAAACGAAACGATAGCCCTCACCGTACCCGAAGAAAGACTCACTTTTCTCATCAAGTCTAGTAAAAATATTGTGTTCTCCTTTGCTTTTACGGCGGTGACCGATGCCGATGTGCGTAAAAATTTCATTTCTTTTCAGAAAGAAATTCTTCCATATCTGGTACAAGCGACATTGCTAGAGTCGTAGTTTTTTCTTTCCCTTTTTTCTTGATAAAAAAAGGAACAAAAAATCAAGGCTTAATATAGTTTTGCTATTTTTCATCGTCTATTCCTAAACCGTTCTTCTTCATTTTTTCCTTGATGAAAAAACGAAGCAAAAAAATCAAGGCTTAATATAGTTTTGCTATTTTTCATCGTCTATTCCTAAACAGCATAAAACTCACTTCGTTCAGACATTATGCTGTTTTTAACGGAATAGCCTGCTGAAAAATGGCCGCAAAACCATATAAGGCCGATTTAATCCGCATCATCGCTTTTTATTACTGCTCGCGTTTATTTCCGCATATGTACGGTCCCTCCTTAACCTCTTGGGTCGCATCCAGATATTTGAGGTCTGTAGGAACTCTCCTTAGTACTATCCCATCCTCTCAAATATCTGAAGCGACGATTTTTTTCGTACTTTTTTCTAAAAAAAGTACAACTCTGTTCAGACATTATGCTGTTTTTAACGGAATAGCCTGCTGAAAAATGGCCGCAAAACCATATAAGGCCGATTTAATCCGCATCATCGCTTTTTATTACTGCTCGCGTCTATTGACGCATATGTACAGTCCCCCCTTAACCTTCAGGGTCGCATCCAGATATTTGAGGTGTGTAGAAACTCATCCTTAGTACTATCCATTATCTCAAATATCTGAAGCGACGAGTTTAGGGACAAGTGTTTGTTTTTTAGTGTCCCTGAGCTCCCTCCGGTCGGTTTGGTTCTTTTCACGGGGAAAAGAACAAACAAAAATCTGTATTTTTGCCCCCATTATGGGTAGAAGAATTCCACAAGACAAGCGGTCGATATCTGATGTGCATAT
This sequence comes from Sphingobacterium sp. FBM7-1, assembly GCF_020687765.1. Taxonomy (GTDB): domain Bacteria; phylum Bacteroidota; class Bacteroidia; order Sphingobacteriales; family Sphingobacteriaceae; genus Sphingobacterium. The sequence goes on from NZ_JAJEWJ010000004.1 coordinate 28,823, forward strand.
TATCGATATAGCGGAAGAGGGTAAAGGAGTGGCTAAGCACGACGATTTGGTGCTGTTCATCGAGCAAGCGGTTCCGGGCGATATAGCCGATGTAGAGTTGTATCGGAAAAAGAAAAATTTTGCGGAAGGACGCTTGGTGGCGTTAAAGAAGCCTTCTAAGCATCGGGTAGAACCGTTTTGTCCGCATTTCGGTGTTTGTGGTGGCTGCAAGTGGCAGCATATGGATTATAGTGCGCAGTTGTTGTTTAAGCAGCAATATGTCGCAAATGCACTCCAACGCTTGGGTAAAGTCGATGTTTCTGCTATGGAGCCCATTCTGGCTTCAGCGGAGACAGCATATTATAGAAATAAACTGGAATTTACGTTTTCTAACAAACGATGGTTGACTTCCGTGGATGAAGAGGTGCAGCCGGATGATCTGCATGCCCTTGGGTTTCACGTGCCGGGTAGGTTCGATAAAATCTTAGACATTGATCATTGTTTTCTGCAACAGGATCCGTCCAACAGTATTCGGAATGCCGTCCGTTCTTTTGCGGTTGCGCAGGGTATATCGTTTTATGATCTGCGCGCACACGAAGGTGCGCTGCGTAACCTGATTATTCGTACATCTTCCACCGGGGAGGTGATGGTGATTGTCGTTTTTGCCTATCCGGAAGAGGGGCAGGTAGAAGCGCTGATGAATTATGTTAATGAACAGTTTCCAACGCTTACGTCGCTGCTTTATATCATTAACCAGAAACGTAACGACACGATTTTCGATCAGGACATCCATACTTTTAGTGGACGCGACTTTATTTATGAGGAGATGGAAGGGTTGAAATTCAAAGTAGGTCCCAAGTCGTTTTATCAAACGAACTCTACCCAAGCTTACGAACTGTACAAGATAACGCGCGAGTTTGCTGGATTGAAAGGCGATGAACGGGTTTATGATTTATATACCGGAGCCGGAACGATAGCCAACTTCGTGGCCCGTGACGCTAAGGAAGTGGTCGGCGTTGAGTATGTGCCATCTGCAATTGAAGACGCAAAAATCAATTCGCAAATCAATGGAATTGGTAATACTAAGTTCTATGCGGGCGATATGAAGGATGTGCTGACGGCAGATTTCGTACGCGAGCATGGGCGACCGGATGTGGTCATTACCGATCCACCGCGTGCAGGAATGCACGCCGATGTCGTGAAACGTATTTTGGAAATGGAAGCAGAAAAAGTAGTGTATGTAAGTTGTAATGCGGCGACACAAGCACGTGATTTAGCTTTATTGCAGGAGAAGTATAAGGTGGTGCGCATTAAGCCGGTGGATATGTTTCCACATACGCAACATGTAGAAAACGTGGTGCTTTTGGAGCTGCATACGGAATAATTTAATAATCGAATTATGGACATTGAAGATTTAATGGGAAGAGCGGGGTCTGCCGAGGATCCTACAGCAAATAGCCCGCTTAAAAGCTTAAAAGTTGATCTGGATTTTTATAGCGATTCCATCAAAGAAGTAGCTGCCGAATTGATAGCCGAGGGCTATACGTTGTATCCTATTTTTATAGCGCACCAGCATGAAGTTCATATAGGTGAAATGCTGTTAAATAGGGACGAATTAAATACACAGTGGTCTATACATGTGAGTTCGTTTGAGGAATTCGTGGATCGTGGCCTTATTAAAGAAGACCGTAAAGCACATTTTATTAAGCATTTTAAGAATACGAACGAATACATGTGTGTATTCGTTGTGGTGCCAGAAGGGGCAAACTTTGTTTTCTATCCGTATAATTAGGTTTTCGCTCGATTTAGAACTTTTTAACATTGGTTAGTCTAAATGTTTAACTACATTTATGTGGATGTATAGAGCTAGTAGATATATAGGGATACTGGTAAGCGGTATTCTTTTGCTGCTGACAGGATCGACCGGTACATACGCGCAGCAAGCGAGTGGCGTCTCCGGTATTGTAGTCGAAAAGGGGGGGAGCTCGCGGCTTTCTGATGTAAACGTAGTAAACCTACGAACAAAAAAGAGGACCCAGACCAATACCTTTGGTGTGTTTATCATCGAAGCATCGGTGGGGGACAGTTTATCGTTATCCAAAACAGGTTTTGGCCCCGTAAAGACCGTGTTGCATACGACCGAAGATATACTCATAGAGATGCAGGCGGGTTTGACTATCGAGACTGTTGTGGTAAGCCGGATGAGTAAAGAGGCCGAAATGCGCGATATGCTGGACGACTACCGCAAAAAGGGTGTTTATAATGGAGGAAATAATACGGTGGGCACGTATATAGGGAGTCCCGCAACAGCCTTGTATAATTTATTTGGGCGCGACGCTAAAAATGCGCGGCGATTTGCTAATTTGATGGATCGGGAACTGGACGAAAGTCAGGTAGACCGGGTTTTTAACAAAACTACCGTTAGTGCGCTAGTTGATTTGGAGGGCGACGAGCTGCAGTCGTTTATTGATATTTATCGTCCCTCATATAGTATGGTTAAAAACTGGGGCCAATACGATTTTATGCATTATGTGAAGCGCTCGTATGAAGCCTGGGATAGAAATGGGCGTCCTCGTTCGGAACGTTTACCAAAGCTGGAAATTCCCCCGCAGGAACGTTAATATCTTTATTTTTAGTGAATTAACGGATTTCGCGATATTTTGGCATCTGCTTTGTTTAAAGTAAACTAATTAATGTAAAAATAGAAATAATAAGTTATGAAAGTTAATAGAAAAATAGCTGTATATGGCTTGTCAGTAGCCACATCAGTAATGTTGTTTACGGGTTGTGCTGCGATACAAAACACGAGTAATACAACTAAAGGAGCTGCTATCGGAACGGCTGCAGGAGCAGGTTTAGGCGCGTTGATCGGCGGTAAAGCCGGGAATACTGCGGTGGGTGCTATTGCTGGTGCAGCTATCGGCGGTGTAGCCGGAGGATTGATCGGTAAAAAGATGGATAGACAGGCGAAGGAAATCGAGAATACCGTAGCCGGTGCGGAGGTTATTAAAGCCGACGAAGGTATCATCGTGAAATTTGATGAAGGTATTTTATTTGATTTCAACAGTTCGACCCTAAAATCTGCTGCGAAGACTAATATAGCGAAGCTCGTAGAAACATTGAATAAGGAACCTGGTACGAATATTTTAGTGGTTGGTCATACCGATAACGTCGGATCATTGGCTGCAAACCAGAAAGTTTCGGAATCACGTGCTGCCGCGGTAAGATCTTATGCTGTGTCGCAAGGGTTGAGTGGGTCGCGTATAAAAACAGAAGGTAAAAATTATTCGGAACCGATTGCTTCCAACGATACGAATGAAGGGCGTGCAGAGAACCGCCGCGTGGAAATTGTAATTGTTGCGGGTGACGATATGATTAAAGAAGCGCAAGCCGAAGCTGGAAACTAGTCATTTGTTTTTTTGTGTACGTACAAATGGAGAGCGCTGTTCAAGATGAACAGCGCTTTTTTTATATGCCCTGCCAAACTGTCATCAGTTTAAGTTTTTATTCTTAACTTTGTAGTCTTTTAGTTGATGCTATGATCGAATTACAACACACGACAAAAACACACGATGAGTCTCGCCAAGGTGAAGCTTTGGATATGCGGCCCACAGGACAATCTACCGGTAGAAAACTATATATTGAAAGCTATGGTTGTCAGATGAATTTCTCTGATAGTGAGATTGTTGCTTCCATTCTTGTGGATCGCGGTTTTGAAACCACCAAAGATTATAAGGAAGCGGATGTGGTGTTTATCAATACTTGCTCTATCCGTGAAAATGCAGAACAGCGCGTGCGGAATAGGTTGAAGGAGTTTGAATCCGCAAAAGCGAAGAATCCTGGTATGGTAGTCGGTGTTTTAGGCTGTATGGCGGAGCGATTGAAAGCAAAATTCTTGGAAGAGGAAAAATTGGTTGATGTTGTTGTTGGGCCGGATGCATACCGCGACCTTCCCAATCTGATTGAAAAGGTTGATGATGGAAGTAAGGCGGTGAACGTTTTACTCTCTCGTGAGGAAACCTATGCGGACATTAGCCCCGTACGCTTGAATTCGAATGGTATTTCGGCATTCATTTCTATTATGCGTGGCTGTGATAACATGTGTTCTTTTTGTGTAGTTCCTTTCACACGCGGAAGAGAACGAAGCCGCGATTGTGGTTCTGTCGTAAAAGAAGCGCAAGAGTTGTTTAATGCGGGCTATAGGGAAGTTACGCTACTTGGGCAAAATGTCGATTCTTATAAGTATACAAAGCCTGTAGCCGAGGGAGAAGCGCCTGAGCCGGCGGTGAACTTCGCACAGCTTTTGGCGATGGTTGCGGAAGTGAGTCCGGAACTTCGGGTGCGTTTCTCGACCTCACATCCCAAAGATATTACGGATGAGGTGTTGCACACGATGGCTCGTTACGAAAATATATGTAAATACATACATCTTCCGGTGCAGTCGGGAAGTTCACGGGTGTTGGAATTAATGAACCGTACTTATGACCGGGAGTGGTATATGGATAGGGTGGATGCCATCCGTCGTATTATTCCGATGTGTGGGATTTCTACTGACGTGATTACGGGTTTCTGCACGGAAACAGAAGAAGAACATCAGGAAACACTTTCGATGATGGACTACGTAAAATACGATTTTGCCTATATGTTTGCTTATTCTGAGCGACCAGGAACCTTGGCAGCTAAACGTTACGAGGATGATGTGCCCGAAGAGGTGAAAAAAAGACGTCTGACGGAGGTGGTAAATAAACAGCAGGAACACAGTCTTTATCGCTTGCAGAATTTCGTGGGTAAGGTTCAAAAAGTGCTTATTGAAGGATTTTCAAAACGCTCTGATGCGGACTATTGTGGACGAAATGATCAAAATACGATGGTTGTTTTTCCGGTCGATGAGCGTTTCAAGCCGGGACAATATGTAGAGGTGTTAGCGGAACGCTGTACATCCGCAACGTTGATTGGTAGGATTGTAACATAAAGTGCGGTTAGATGGATATTCAAGATATTAAAAATAGATTTGGAATCATCGGTAACTCGCCTTTGCTGAATCGTGCTATTGATGTTGCCTGGCAAGTGGCTCCCACGGATATATCGGTATTGATACAGGGTGAAAGCGGTGCCGGGAAAGAAGTTTTTTCCCATATTATCCACCAATTAAGCGCGAGAAAACATGGTGCTTTTATTGCTGTAAACTGTGGTGCGATTCCAGAGGGTACCATAGATTCTGAATTGTTTGGGCATGAGAAGGGATCTTTTACCGGAGCGCACGAAGCTCGGAAAGGATATTTTGAGGTCGTAGACGGTGGAACGATATTCTTGGATGAAGTGGGAGAGCTTCCACTGGGAACGCAAGCGCGTTTGTTACGGGTGCTGGAAACAGGAGAATATATTCGTGTGGGTTCGTCAAAAGTGCAAAAAACAAATGTTAGGGTCGTTGCCGCGACGAATGTTGACGTATATGAGGCTGTAAAAAAAGGTAAGTTTAGGGAAGATTTGTATTATCGCTTAAATACGGTTCCGTTAAGGATTCCGTCCTTGCGGGAGCGAAAGGAAGATGTCAATCTGCTTTTTCGGAAGTTCATTGTTGATTTTTCGGATAAATACCGATCACCGGGTGTGCAACTGACGCCGGATGCGCAAGAAATGCTCATGAATTATAGTTGGCCTGGAAATGTAAGGCAGTTAAAAAATATTGCAGAGCAGATTGCGGTGTTGGAAAAAGAGCGTGTAGTAGATGCTGCGATCTTATCCAAATACTTGCCGGTGGAACAATCGATGTCTTCGTTGCCTGTCTTTGTAAAAGATACCGGAAAAGAAGATTTTTCAGAGCGGGATTTATTGTATAAGGTTCTTTTTGATATGAAAAAGGATATGGTCGATCTGAAAAAATTAGTCGTAGAACTTCTGAAAGAAGGGGTGACGCCGGGGACGTATGAGCAAAATTCTCCTTATATCAATCAACTATACAATGAAGTCAAGCCTTCGGCCGGATATTTAGGCGAAGAAAGGACGCATCCAACGCTGACAATTCATAATCCGAATCAGGCTGCGAAGGGTAATGACTATATGTCCTACGATGCACAAGATGCGGAAGAAGTAGAAGAATCCCTTTCGCTCGTGGAAAAGGAATCCGATTTAATCAAGAAGGCCCTCAAAAAACATAAAGGGAAACGTAAAGCGGCTGCTCGCGAATTAGGTATCTCCGAGCGTACATTGTATAGAAAAATTAAGGATTTAAATTTAGATTGATGGATACCAAAAAAATGAGCTTTAGGTATATTTATCCTTTATTTGCTGTTGTGATCGGTTTCTTATTGAATGGCTGTGGGGTTAACTATAGTTTTACAGGTGGATCTATTCCTGAAAATATGAAAACGGTACATGTGGCTTATTTTGAAAATATCGCGCCAATGGTTTACCAAACGTTAGGTCAGAATTTTACAGAAGGACTAAAGGAACGTATCCGGAACCAATCCAGATTGAGTCAGGTCAACGGCGAAGCAGACGCCATGTTCGAGGGTGTTATCACGGGCTACGATATTGCACCAGCAGCTGTAGAGGCCAATACAGACCGCGCTGCCTTAAACCGGTTGACCATTACGGTTAAGGTAAAATATACAAACCGTTTGGATGACACAGGGGATAGCGATTTTGAACAGTCCTTTTCACAATTTAGAGAGTTTGCTGGTATGATACAGGGGCAGGAAGAAAATCTGACCCGGGAAATAATCAATTTGTTAACAGAGGATATTTACAATAGAGCATTTGCTAACTGGTAAGAATTATGGAAAATCAGCCGTCGCCACTTATGCACTTATATCACCAAGCTTTGGTTAATCCAAAAGGTGTTGCTTTGATCGACTTTGAGAAATTGCTTGCTCGGTACCCTTATTCGCAACCCTTATACTTTGCTTTAGAAAGACGTCGTTTCTTGGATAATCAATCCGCTAATCCGATAGGTAGCCGAGCTGTTTTATTAGCAGGAAATGCTGGCTGGCTGGCGGAATATGTCCGATCGCCGATAGAAGAAGTGCCTGTGATTGAAGTTGAGGACGATGATTATGTGCCTTACGAAGATATTGAGACTTCCTCAGATGCGGAGAGGGAGCATCCTTTAGAAGAAGAAAGTTTAGCGGGAGAAGAAAGCAAGCAAACCGAGGAACGCCCAGAGGTGGTCGCAACGGCAGCAGATGAGGAAACCGAAGATAAAGATGTTTTAGAAACCTTGGTTCAAGAGGGAATTGGCGGGGGCGATTACTTTGCTTTACACAATCAAGAAGTAAATTCGGAACAGCCGGAAGCGGAAGCGTATGCGCAAGAAGATATCAGTCTTTACAATGATGAGTTAATGCCCTATAGCTTTCGCTGGTGGTTGCATAAAACCCGACTAGAACATGCAGATACGTATCAACCCTTTTCCAGCCCGGTACTTCCGGTGGCCAATAAATCATCATTTGATCCTGTTGAATTGGATCGTGTCATTCTGGATCAACAGATTCGGGAGCATATTATTCATCTCCAAAAGCCCGAAGATAAACTGAGCGACGAAGTTAAACATCGGGAGGCGGCATCGCAGGGGCCAAATAAAATCACGGAGGTGATCGAACGATTTATTCGAGAAGAACCGCAGATACAGCCACCACAACCCGAAAATCTGAATGTAGAAAACAAAGCGAGAAAGAGTTCCGAAGAGCAGTTTGATCTTGTAACAGAGACCCTGGCAGGGATTTATAGTGACCAAGCCATGTACGTGAAGGCGATAGAAGTCTATAAAAAATTAATTTTGAGATTTCCAGAAAAAAAATCGTATTTTGCGACCCGAATTAAGGAGTTGGAAGAAAAATTATATTAACAACATAAAACAATGCAAACATTTTTAATCGTCCTGATCATATTGGCAAGTGCTTTATTGGGATTTATCGTATTGATTCAAAACCCCAAAGGAGGGGGCTTGGCATCAGGGTTCGCAGGTAGCTCAAATTTAATGGGTGTACAACGTACTGGTGATTTTTTAGAAAAGGGAACATGGGGCTTGGCAATTGCATTGATGGTATTTTGTTTAGCAATGAATATTTTGGGACCTTCGACAGGAGGAAGACCAGGTGGTTTAGGGGATCAGATTGATGCGCCGGCGCAAACTTCGCCGCTTAACCTTAACCCGAATCCGGCCTCGCAGGGAGTTGCACCGACAGTAGAGTCTCCTGTTTCGACGGCGCCTGCTGATAGTGCAAATTAAGATAATTTGTTCTGTATGATATTTGATGACCCCACAGTAAGCTGTGGGGTTTTTTGTTGAAATGCTGTCTTGTTTAGCTGACAGGCTGGCACGGAGCAGTGAAAAAATGGCAACAATTTCACTGTTTTTCTATTTGGCATAGTTGGTGATAGGGAAATAACAGAGTTTAAAATTAAATATCAAATAATAAAAATAAACGAGATAATTATGGCATTAAGTATTAAACCTATCGGAGACAGAGTTGTCGTAGAGGCAGCTCCAGCAGAGGAAAAGACAGCATCAGGAATCTACATTCCGGACACCGCAAAAGAAAAACCTTCGCAAGGTACTATTGTTGCAGTCGGATCGGGTAAACCAGAGGAACCCCTAACTGTTCAAGTAGGCGATAAAGTTTTATACGGCAAATATGCCGGTACAGAGATTACCTACGAAGGCAAAGAGTATTTGATCATGCGTGAATCTGATATTTACGCGGTCCTGTAAATCAAAGGATAAGAGCAATATTAAAAGAGGAGTTAGTAGATTGTACTTTAACGACTAAATACGAATTAAAAAAATGGCAAAACAAGTAAGATATAACGTAGAAGCACGTGACGCACTGAAAAAAGGTGTAGACAGTTTAGCAAATGCAGTAAAAGTAACTTTAGGTCCTAAAGGGCGTAACGTAATTATTGAGAAAAAATTTGGTTCTCCAGCAATTACTAAAGACGGTGTTACCGTGGCCAAAGAAATCGAATTGAAAGATGCTTTGGAAAATATGGGGGCACAAATGGTAAAAGAAGTTGCTTCAAAAACAGCTGATCAGGCTGGTGATGGTACAACGACTGCTACTGTTCTTGCGCAAGCCATTATTGCACCAGGATTAAAATCTGTTGCAGCAGGCGCTAACCCAATGGATTTGAAACGTGGTATCGATAAAGCTGTTGCGGCTGTTGTGGCAAACTTAAGAACGCAGTCACAAGAAGTAGGTGCTGACAACAATAAAATCAAACAAGTAGCTACGATCTCTGCCAATAATGATGATGTTATCGGTTCGTTGATTGCAGAAGCAATGGAGAAAGTAGGAAACGATGGCGTTATTACGGTAGAAGAAGCAAAAGGTACCGAGACAGAGGTGAAAACAGTGGAAGGTATGCAGTTCGACCGAGGTTACTTGTCTCCGTATTTCGTGACTAACTCTGATAAAATGGAGGCAGAGTTAGAAAGTCCTTATATCTTGATTTACGATAAGAAAATCAGCAACATGAAAGAATTGCTGCCGATTTTGGAAAAACAAGTACAAACAGGAAAACCGCTACTGATTATCGCTGAAGATTTAGATGGTGAAGCATTGGCTACATTAGTGGTTAACAAAATTCGCGGTTCCCTGAAAGTAGCAGCGGTTAAAGCGCCTGGTTTCGGAGATCGTCGTAAAGCGATGTTAGAAGATATTGCGATCTTAACCGGTGGTACTGTTATTTCGGAAGAAAGAGGCTACAAATTAGAAAATGCGGAACTTTCTTATCTTGGTCAAGCAGAAAAAGTTGTTATTGACAAAGATAATACAACCATTATCAATGGTTCAGGTAACGCAGAAGATATCAAAGCTCGCGTTGCGCAGATCCGTTCACAAATTGAAACGACTACTTCAGATTACGACCGTGAGAAGTTGCAGGAGCGTTTAGCAAAATTGTCTGGCGGAGTTGCGGTACTTTATGTGGGAGCAACTACAGAAGTAGAGATGAAAGAGAAAAAAGATCGTGTAGACGATGCTTTACATGCGACTCGGGCAGCGGTTGAAGAAGGAATCGTTGCTGGTGGCGGTGTTGCTTTCATTCGTGCTACTGCAGCATTAGCAGATGTTAAAGGCGTCAACGAAGATGAGACGATTGGTATTGATATCATCAAGCGTGCGATCGAGGAGCCTTTGCGTCAAATCTGTAACAACGCAGGTATTGAAGGTGCGGTAGTTGTACAGAAAGTAAAAGAAGGTACAGCAGACTTCGGCTATAACGCGCGGACTGATGTATACGAAAACTTGATTGGTGCCGGTGTAATCGATCCAACAAAAGTTTCTCGTGTAGCGCTGGAAAATGCGGCTTCCGTAGCATCTATGCTATTAACAACAGAATGTGTATTAGCGGATGAGCCAGAAGAAGGCGGCGCGGCTGCTGCTGGTGTCCCTCCAATGGGAGGCGGTATGCCAGGCATGATGTAAGGGTTTCCTTTAAATATATAAAAGGCTTCAGAGAACTTTCTGAAGCCTTTTTTGTTTATAGACAGGTGAAAAGTCGTATATATTTCCGTTATAAAGATGATGGCTGCGGAGCATGGGAGGTGTTTATTGTATATGCAGAGGTGATTATATTGCATATAAAAATAAATTTATTTAGGTTTATAGCTATTAATAGAATAGGCACATCAAAATATTGATCCTAAAAAAGAATGCATGATTCTAATCGTTGACGACCAAATAGAAAATATATATTCGTTAGAAAAGCTCTTAAAATCGAAGGGGTTCGACGTTGACTCCGCTCTTTCGGGGGAAGACGCACTTAAAAAAGTACTAAAGAATGATTATGCTCTGATTATCCTCGATGTGCAAATGCCCGGAATCGATGGCTTTGAGGTTGCCGAAACCTTATCCGGCTACAGCAAAACCAAGGAAGTGCCGATCATATTTTTGTCTGCTGTGAATACAGATAAAAAATTTATAACCAAAGGGTACGCTTCGGGCGGGATAGATTATATTACCAAGCCGTTAGATCCTGATATTTTGATGTTGAAGGTGAAAACTTTCTATCGGCTATATGAACAGACCCTAGCGCTTAACGACGCTCAAAAGATATTGGAAACGGAAATTGAGATAAGAAAAAAAGCACAACAGGAACTGAAAGATAAAGTTGAACATCTACATACCACCCTGGAAAGTTTGCCACAAATTGCTTTTACGGCTGATGCCCGTGGCAATATTACGTTCGTTAACAAAAGATGGTATAATTTTTCTCGCTGTCCCGAAACGTTCCCCGAAGTACATCCAGATGATACCTGCATCAAAAAGGTATGGAAACACTGCATCGAAAATAGCCAGCCGTTAGAGTTAGAGGTGCGCATAAAGGAACTGAAATCCGGGCTTTTCTGTTTTCACCTTTTGCGTATTATTCCTGTAAAAGATAAAGCCGTTATACGGAGTTGGGTGGGGACCTTCACGGATATACATGAGCAAAAAGAAGAAGAACGTAAGAAAGATGAATTTCTGAGTATCGCAAGCCACGAACTAAAAACTCCGTTGACGAGTATTAAGGCTTACATCCAATTATTAGAACGTATGCCCGATGTGAACAAGGAGAGTAAATTTGCTACATATATAAGCCGGGCACAAAACCAAGTGAATAAATTGGATAGTCTCATCGCAGATCTGCTGGATATTTCCAAGATTGAGAACGGGAAACTGAAGGTAAATAAGAAGCCGTTCGATATAGAAGCACTGCTGGTGAGCGCGATCGAAACGATTTACTATACCCATAGCCATATCAACGTCAAAATCGAGCGCGAAGGCGAAGTGATTGCACAGCAGGTTAACGGTGATGCGTTCCGCATTGAACAAGTACTGATCAATTTTCTGACAAATGCCATAAAATATTCTCCTGACAGCGAAAAGGTAGTGGTGCATACCAAGGCGAAAGGAGATCACCTCTATATTTCGGTGCAGGATTTCGGCATCGGTATTCCCGAACACAAAAAAAATAATATTTTTACCAAGTTCTATCGTGTGGAAGAATCATCTGTGAAATTTCAGGGGCTGGGTATTGGTCTGTATATCTGTGCAGAGATTATTAAACAACATAACGGAACATATGGCATAGAAAGTTCTTCCTTGCAAGGGACAACGTTTTATTTCACGATACCATTTAACTAAATTAATATGTCAAAAAAACTCGTTCGGAAGCTACAGGTTGGATTTGGGTTTTCGTTGCTCGTGTTGCTGATAAGCGCAGCTGCGTCTTACATTAGTATCCAGACACAAATGAGTAACCGGAGTAAGGTAATAAAAACGCAGCAGACGATAAACGCCGTTAATCAGATTCTGATCGATTTACAGAATGCAGAGACCGGGCAACGTGGATATCTTTTGACGGGCGAAACGGCCTTTTTAGCCCCATATTACCAAAGTCAAACTTCGCTGCCATCTTCCTTGTCTGAAACGCGGGATTTAGCACAAGGCGTACCCGATCAGGCTCGTCGTATAGACAGTATCGCCGATTTGGTAAATACACGACTGAAAACTTTAGAGGCGCTTGTTGATTTGAAAAAAGCAGGCGGATCTCCTACAGTCGAACAATTGGAAAGCGGTAAATTCTACATGGATAGTTGCCGCACGATTATTGAACGTTTTGTAGCGGAGGAAGCTGATAAACTGGGTGTCAATGCAGCTAAAATGCAACAAAATTCGGGGCTAACTTCTTTTTTTATCGTTTTCGCCGCTATGGTTTCGCTCATTGTTACCGTTTTGTTTTACCTGCAAATTCGTAACGAGTTTCGTCGACGAGAGAAAATGCAACAGCAGCTTCGCGAAAAAGACGAGGATACTACGCATCGTTTAAATATCATACATAATATGGCCGAACAGATTGCTGCCGGCGATTATACGGTTAGGCTAGACGATAAGGAAAGAGATACATTGGGATACATTGCTTCTTCTTTGAATGGGATGGCCCTGGCATTGGAGGAGTCTTTTGGCAAGCTTCATGATAACGAATGGCGACAGACCGGCTTGGCGAAAATAAACGATATCTTGGCAGGTAATAAGACAGAGGAGGCCGTGGCTAATGACGCATTGGAGCTGCTTGTGTCTTATACGGAATGTGTGAACGGAGCCTTCTATATATGGGATAAAGGACGCTTGGGGCTCGCGGCCTATTATGGGTTAGAAAGCCATATGAAAAAAGAATATCAGCCTGGCGAAGGAATCGTCGGGCAGGTGTTTAAGGACAAACGCGTTAAATTGCTAGAAAATGTTGGTGATGAGGAATTTGTTGTTAGTTTCTCGTCGGGACAAATTAAAGTCAACCATCTTTTATGGTTGCCGTTGATGCTAAAAGGACAGTGTTTTGGAGTCATAGAATTGGGTAGTGTCGTGCCGTTTGAGAAATTGGATCAGGAATTTTATAGAGAGGCTTGTTATAATATTTCGCTAGAAGTATTAGCGGCTAAAGGAAGAAAGCAAATCCAGACTCTACTTGAAGAAACGCAAGCACAGGCAGAGGAACTGCAAACGCAGCATGCCGAACTAGAAAATCTGAATACGGAGTTGGAAGCGCAGGCACAAAAGCTACAAGCTTCCGAAGAAGAGCTCCGTGTGCAGCAGGAAGAGCTCATGCAGTCTAATCAGGAGCTAGAAGAACGATCGAAACTATTGGAAGAAAAGAATCAACTTATTGCCGAACGAAATTTGGATATCCAGAAGAAAGCTGAAGAACTTGCGTTGAGCACAAAATATAAATCCGAATTTCTTGCCAATATGTCACACGAGCTTCGGACCCCATTAAATTCGATTTTGTTATTATCCCGATTGATGGTCGAGAATGTCGACGATAACTTGACGGAAGACCAGATCGAATCGGCTAAAGTTATACAGAGTTCGGGCTCCAGTTTATTGAGTCTCATTGACGAAATTTTGGATCTCTCAAAAATAGAGGCCGGCAAGATGGAGCTGGAGTACGAACACATGGCTTTGACGGATTTGAGAAATGATCTATTGAATCTTTTTATGCCGATCGTGGACGAAAAGGGGCTTGCCTTGAAGGTGGAGATAGAGGAAGGCGTATCCGCTTATGTGGAGACGGATAAGTTGCGAGTAGAGCAGGTATTGCGCAATCTTCTTTCTAATGCTATTAAGTTTACACCGAAAGGTAAAGTCGCCTTGTCAATCACACAACAACCGCTGAATCCCGATTATATACAATTTATTGTTAAAGACACTGGAATTGGAATCAGTCCCGAAAGCCAGAAAATAATATTTGAAGCTTTCCAACAGGCAGATGGTTCTACACGACGCAAGTTTGGCGGAACCGGATTAGGTCTGGCAATCAGCCGTGAAATTGCCCGATTATTAGGGGGAGAGATTAAATTAAGTAGTACGCCGGGTGAAGGCAGTACGTTTAATTTTATAATTCCTGTTAGGAAACCTTCTGGCTCCTTGATGCCGCCAGCAGATATACTTGTAGAAAATATTGCGCAGGAGGTGGAAGAAATGACCGCGCTCGTTTCGGAGGCCCCTTCTTCATTAGCTGTTGCCAATATTCCCGAAGAGGTAGAAGATGATCGTCATGATATTAAACCGGGTGATAAAATTATTCTCATTGTTGAAGATGATACACCTTTTGCCGAAATATTGCTGAAATATGCGCGCCAAAGCGGCTATAAAGGTATTATTATTGTGAGGGGAGACTGGGCAACAGAGGCGGCAGAGAAATATCAGCCATTGGCGATTCTATTGGATATACAGCTGCCTGTGAGAGATGGCTGGCAAGTAATGGATGAGATTAAGAATAACCCGAAAACCAGACATATTCCGGTACACATTATGTCGTCATTAGAAGTGAAGCGGGAGAGCTTGTCTAAAGGAGCCATAGATTTTATCAATAAGCCGATTGCTTTGGAGCAGATGAGGCAAATGTTCAGTAAGATAGAAGATGCGCTTACCCAGAATCCGAAAAAAGTATTGATCGTCGAAGAAAATCCTAAACATGCTACGGCATTATCTTATTTTCTAAGTAATTTTAACATCGCGTCGGAAATCAGAAGCAATGTGGAAGACAGCATTCGGGCGTTAGCATCCGATAATGTTAATTGTGTGATCTTAGATATGGGTGTGCCGGACGATACAGGGTATGAAACTTTAGAGGCTATTAAGCAAAAAGAAGGTCTAGAGAACTTACCTATCATTATTTTTACCGGAAAAAATTTATCACAAGCCGAAGAACGTAGAATAAAACAGTATGCAGATTCGATTGTTGTAAAAACGGCACATTCTTTTCAACGTATTTTGGATGAGGTGGGGTTGTTCCTTCATTTGGTAGAAGAAAGTAATCTGGAACCTGAAAAAAGAAAGACCAATAAGCTTGGATCTCTCAACGAGGTGCTTAATGGGAAAACGGTTCTGATTGCAGACGATGATGTAAGAAATATTTTTTCCTTGACAAAAACATTGGAACAATATCAAATGGACGTGATTTCAGCCATAGATGGAAAAGAGGCGTTGCAACAATTGGAAAAGCATCCGAAGACATCGATTATCCTCATGGACATGATGATGCCTGAAATGGACGGTTATGAAACGATCAGACAGATTAGGAATATGCATGATTACGCGAAGCTACCCATCATAGCCGTAACAGCGAAAGCGATGACGGGCGATCGAGAGAAATGTATCAAGGCGGGAGCGTCGGATTATATTTCCAAACCGGTCGATAAAGATCAGTTATTATCCCTGTTGAGGGTTTGGTTATATGAGAACTAAGATTAGTACTTAATATGGTGATGGAAACGCAAAAGATAATCTTGCTTATCGATGACGATATCCGGAATATTTTCGCTTTGGAATTAACATTGAAAGCTCGAAAATACAGATTTTTGTCAGCTCAAAATGCTACGGAAGGTTTGCAACTCTTGCAACGCAACTCGGACATCGGTTTGGTTTTGTTGGATATGATGATGCCGGAAATGGATGGTTATGAGGCTATACAGCGGATCCGGAGCTCGGATAAATACGGGCATGTTCCGATCGTCGCAGTTACGGCGAATGCAATGAATGGCGACAGAGAGAAATGCCTGGCGGCTGGAGCGGATAGTTATGTCGCGAAGCCTATTGATGTAGATCGGTTAATGAATGTTATTGAGGAGTTATTATAGATGATCGAGTTGGATATCGTGAAAAACGACGATATGGAAATGTTGTTAAAAGATATTTCTCATTTGTACGGTTATGATTTTACCCAGTATAGTAAGGCGTCTTTGAAAAGACGTCTCAACAGGATATGTATGCTGGATAAATTCACAAGTTTTGCGGAATTAAGGTATAGGCTCATTCATGACGGAGCTTATCTGTCCCGCTTTATTGAGGAAATAACCGTCAACGTGACCGAGATGTTTAGGGATCCCCATTTCTATGCCACATTACGCCATCATATTTTACCTGTATTGAGAACATATCCGTTTATTCGTATTTGGGTGGCAGGATGTTCGACCGGAGAGGAGGCATATTCATTGGCGATATTGCTGAAGGAGACCGATTTATTTGATAAAACGCTGATTTATGCGACGGATATCAATCCTAGCGTGCTCGAAAAGGCCTCTAAAGGTATTTTCCCGCTAAACCAAATGAAGCAATATTCCAGAAATTATATTTTATCCGGCGGGAAACGTGACTTTTCTTCTTACTACATGTCGATGTATGATGTGGTAAAGTTTAATTCCGATCTAAGTAGCAAAATGATTTTTTCTACACATAATTTGGTGTCGGATTCTTCCTTTAACGAATTTCAGCTTATTTTGTGCAGGAATGTCCTTATTTATTTTGATAAAGACCTTCAAAACAAAGTGTTTAAGCTTTTTGACGATAGTCTTCAGCCATTTGGGTTTTTAGCTTTAGGAGCCAAAGAGACGCTTCGGTTTTCCAATGTGGAACATCGCTATAAACAGTGGAACGAGGATAAGATTTGGAAGAAAATATCCTAGTGTAATGGAAAATAGAAAGACGACGGAGATTTTATTGATAGGAGGCTCTGCGGGCAGCATCAGCGTTCTTTTAGAGGTATTGCCTCAACTTCAGGATCATCTTTCTTTTCCCTTGGTCGTGGTGGTGCACCGTACATCACATCCGGAAAGTATGCTGGAAGAACTGCTGCGGTTCCGTAGCCGTCTTCCCGTAGAGGAAGTCTACGACAAGATGACGTTGAAAGATGCGTGTATTTACTTGGTACCAGCGGATTATCATCTTTTATTCGAAAACAAGCGGATGGTATCATTGGATTGCTCTGAAAAGGTCAATTATTCAAGACCATCTATTGATGTTACCTTTCAGTCTGCTGCGCAGATATTTGAGGAGCATACAGCTGCCTTATTGCTATCGGGCGCTAATGCGGACGGCTTAGAGGGATTGCGCTGTATAGCCGAAAAGCAGGGTGACGTGCTTGTGCAAGACCCGGAAACAGCCGAAATCGCTTATATGCCGCGACAGGCTATTCTTAATTTACAGGTTGATGCTGTTTTGAAGCCGAATGAAATGGCTCCTTTTATCAACCATTTAAGTACACAATAATTAACTTTATCAAACTATGAAGAATAAAACCATACTGGTATTCGATGACGATACAAATATTTTGGATGTTTTTACAATTGTTCTTGAGGCCTCGGGCTACCATGTGGAGATTTCCGAAACCTCACATAATATTTTGGAACGGGTCAAAGAAGTAAACCCGGATATGATCATTATGGATAATTGGATCCCGAATATTGGAGGCGTAAAAGCCACGCAGATACTGAAGAGTGAGTCCGCTTTTAAACATATACCCGTCATTTATTGTTCGGCGAACAACGATGTAAGTTTACTTGCAGAACAGGCCGGAGCGGATGCCTACTTAGCCAAACCATTTGATTTGGATGAATTGGAGAGTACCGTGGCGGACTTGCTTCGAAACACTTGAGCCGTATACGGTGTTCTATCAGTATGATTAAGACAGAGAAGAATAGAAAGTCGTTGCAATGGCTGCTCTGGCTCTTCGTATTGTTGCTATACAGTCCTAGCCAGGCTATGGTCCAAACCCAAGATTCCATTCTTTCCCCTTCGCAACAATCCGTTTGGAAAGAAAGGCAGGCGCAGGTGCTGTATTGGAAAGAGGTGCAGGACAGCATTTCAACAACGCTAGACAATATCAAAAAGAACTTCTTGTTCGATCGCGATACGCCGGACTCCACCGGCTTAGACAGTGCTTTGGTTTTTTTAGTCGCAAAAAAGAAAGATATCGCACAGTATATTTACGACATCAAGACGGCTAGATCGACCTGGGTGTCGTCGCCTAGGCAGACGGAAGCCGAAGAGGACAGTCTGGTTATGGAGGGATTGTTGGAGCCAGATTCTACTGAAAATAGAATGAAAGGTTTGGTAGATACCTTACCACAACTTGTTCGAGGTTATGAAAGATTGATCGGCGATGTTGTTTATTTAGAAAGATTGATCGGTAGCCAACGAGTGGAAATGGCGATAACTGATGTAGATTCTGGATCCGTGTCAATGCATCCTTTTCGGCGGCAGATGGTAAGGGCTGTGCAGACCAACTTGGGAAAAGACGGTTCTTCTTCCGATTTTTTTGACTACCCGGCATGGAGTAGCCGACTCTTTTTAATCCTGATAAGCGTACTTTATTTTTATTGGATGTACAAACTGGGTCGGAAAACAGAACAGGAGAACGAAGAATTTCGGCTGTATCGGAATGAACCGTTGTGGATTCCATTCCTAAAGGCCTCGATATTCTTCTTGGTATTATTGCCTTTTTCCTCCTTTTCCGTACCTGTCCTTATTCTCGAGAGCAGTTATTTTCTCGTTTTTGTTTTTCTTTACATCATTCTTTACAACGAGCTTTCGGCCTTTAAACGTAAAGTATTAGGACTAGTTTTCGTTTCCTACGTCATCCTGATAATAGCAAATCTTTTTCTGTCGACACCATGGTGGACGAAGGCTTTGGCTATACTGGCTAACATCTTCAGTATTGCTGTTGTTTGGTCTATGGGCCGCCGCATAGATGTCGATAATCCGATAGGATATATCCACCGCTATGCCCGATGGATGATTGTGTTAGGGCATCTCCTCGCCATTGTATTGACGATATCTGGATATATCGGCTTTGCACGAATGTGGGGGTTGGCGGCAGGTATTGCGCTGCTACAGGTTATTGCATTACGTGCCGTACGCGAAATGTTACTACACGATATCGAACTTCAATATGAAAAGGCGAAGCCGGAAACTTTATTTCGGCGATTCGATCTGAAGCGGGTGTTGCTCAGTTTTGAGCGCTTGTTCCGGTTTTGCTCTGCGGTGTTGATTGTGCTGGTACTGTTAAACAATTTTCACCTCGTTCGTGAAGCAAACTCTTTATTGGAACGCTTGCTCATGACAGAACACAAAATCGGTGGTATTACGTTTAAATATGGAAATCTTTTGCTTGCCGTTGCGGTGATCTGGTTGGCAAATTGGTTCCAGAAAAATCTAAAAAATCTGTTGGACGATACGTCGCCGAGAGGCGAGATGCAGGTGCGAAAGATGACCTTATTCCCCCTGTTCAGACTGCTGATCGTCGTCGTCGGTTTTTTGATCGGTATTAGCATACTGGGGCTTGGTTTAGATAAATTGACGGTTATTATTGGAGCATTAAGTGTGGGGATAGGTTTAGGACTACAGAATATCATCAATAATTTTGTGTCGGGTGTTATTCTGGTTTTCGAAAAGCCGTTCAAGATCGGTGACTACGTAGAACTCGCGGACAAAAAAGGACAGGTGATGGAGATTGGTATTCGCTCCAGTACGTTGCTGACCGACGAGGGATCACGCGTTATTATCCCCAATGGTGACCTGCTCTCGGGCCGACTTGTCAATTGGACATTTAGAGATGCGGATATTCGCGTAAACTTGAAACTAACAGTAGACAGTACCGTTCCGATTGAGCAAATTAAGAAAGAATTGAAGACCAGGCTAACGAGCTTCGAAGAGATTGACCGATCGATCCCAGTAAAAATATTTACAAAGGAAATCACGGCGGATAACTATCAACTAAGTATTCAAGTGGGCGTTCAACATGTTCGTTATATTGAACGTTTTCGGAGCCAGTTTTTAGAGTCCTTTAAAAAAGATATGGACGTACGAGGAGTCAATGTTTCTTCAAGTTAAGGGATACGGTCACGCTGAGTTGGCTGGAAGATGTTTGTGTTTAAAACGAAACAGCAATACTGGATCGTGCTCGATATAAATAAGCGGAAGTTTCCGTTGTGCGGGTGGTAATATTCGTTCCTGGTCGATAAGATAATTTTCATCGCATTGCTAAAGAACGATGTCAAATGTAATGTTTTTGACTTCCTGTGCCGGTATCTCTATAACGTTCGGGCCAAAGGGGTAAGTATTTCGCCTCCCCACATAACGGTCGCTGCGCTTTTCGACGTAAGGTATATAAATATCGTAATCTCCCAGCGCCAGATATTATAAATAGGCTCCGTGGATATGCCATGTAAAAATTCTAAGAGGTTGTTGGCCCGTTATTTTGTTTCTCCTTATTGTTAAATGAACTGTGAATGATCTCTTCCCATCGGGTTTGTTCCCGGTTCGACAACAGGGTCACGATCGATATTGGGTTCGGGAGTAGAGAGCTCGTTAATTTCGGGCTCGGCATCCGGATTGATTTCGTCAATCTCCGGATTAGGTGCCTCAAGCGGGTCGATGTCTGGCTGCTCGTTTGGTTGGTTTTCATCTATTTCATCCAATTCCGGCTCTTCCCGTTCCAATGGTTCTACATCAGGTTGTTCTGGTGGTAGATTCTCAATGCGCTCCCCCTCGTCAGGCAGATTTTCCTCGCCCGGTACGTCTCCTTCACGATTTGGAGTAGCAGGGTCGGTTGTCGGGTCAACTAATGCAAAAGCCAGGATCGGACCTCGTCCTTTCGTAGCAAAAATGTTTTTCGTTTTCATGATATTTTCTATATTGATGTATTAATCGAACATTTCCAAACTCATTAAGTTGCAGCGATAAATACCCGAAAACTGAAATAAATACCTTACATCTAATTCGTGCTCATTAAATAAAAAGACCCGCCGGTGTGGGTTGTATCATTAACTTATCGTTTTTTATTTTTCTTCCTTTAAGGGGAAAAGAGGGATCACTGATTTTTTGATATTGCTTACTAACGCTTCGACGGAATAACTTCACAGAAAAATACGAATGTACGTCAGAGATACGTGTCCTAGCGGAGCAAAATACCCTTATTTAGTTTTGAGCCAACTATTTCGAGGTTCAATCCTTTTATTATGAAAGACATACATCATGATTTGGAAGATATAAGGATAGATCATGTAAATGTAAACAGGGAATAAGTAATAATGGTTTCATTAAACAAGAACAACATGGAAAATTTAGAGAAAAACGTTCATGCAAAAGAAGGAGAAATGACGAAAGAAATTGAGAGCAAGACCGCACAAGTACCCTCAAAAGTATATTTGTGTGTAGCACTTACCGCTATGGCGGCTTCTGCTACCTTAAAATGTATGGGACATAAGCACACCGCCTTGTTTGTAGGGCAATGGGTTGCTCCTTTTCTGCTTTTTGGCATTTACAATAAAATTGTAAAGACACAAGGACACGATTAAGTTCAAGTTAAGAAATAGAAAGGCCGTTCCTGTTTTTGGAATGGCCGTTAATAAGGATTCTGTCGAAACATTATAAAAATAAACAACTATGGCAACTAAAATCGAAAACGAAAAAATCGGTCTAGGCGAAAAAAAGAAAAAAAAGGAAGGGGATACCTATAAGGAACTCGGGTCGGTCATCGAAAAGACAGAGCGCACCAAAGACGGCGATGGAGAAGCTGGCGTAGACCCGCAGGCAGAGCAGCTGAATGACACGCCTAACGATCCAACAGACCGCCCATTGGAACGGCGGAAATCCACGGATAATCGAAATGTACAAAATCAAAAAGAGTAGTGGAAAAACTTTCCCCTATTATAAATTTAATTATTCTCAAAACGGCCGTAAAGCTTGCCGATCCGGAATAATACTGCTTGGATATCACGACTTTGTAGAAACAGGCCAGTTTGTAATAGGGCTTGCTTACTTCCTGTATTATCGCGACGGATAATATTTAACTGCTTTTCGAAATTCGTATTGATGTAATCTCGGATTTGGTTACGCGTCGTTCGCAGTTCATTTATATTCGGTGTTTGCTCTGTTTTCAATTCTTCTACGAGCTGTAAGAAAAACGCTTGCATCATTACATTCAGCGTATCTACAATCGTGGTAAACTTTGGATGTAAGGGTTGGTGTAGATTCTCAAAATATTGTAAGCTCTCGATACTCAAAGCATTGGCCGACTGAATCAAGTCTTGCAATAAGTCAGTGCTATGAACGACAACTTCGGAGGTTTTTTGATCGGTTGCATTAAGCTCCCGGATAGCCCGAAGGCTTTTCCGCTTGAGTTTATTTGTATACTTATGTAACTCTTTGAGCTCCTCATTGGTTTGCTTCAGCAAATGAATGTTATTATCGCTGATACCATTAAGGATCTGACGGTACTGCTGAGCCAAATCAATCACGAAAGCTACCGTCATTTTCTTGCTGCGCACATAGACATCCAGATCTTCGCCATCTAGCAAACTGAGCTTAGTTTTCTCGGATTTCGCTTTTTTCTCTTTCTTCGCAAAGTTAATGTGGGAGATGATAACATACGTGAGAACCGCAGCCATAAGAATCAATGCCCCCACCATGCCGCCTTTATAGATGATCAGTGCGAAAATAGCGGAGACACTGAAAGCGATCAACGCCGTTATAAACCATCCGCCGATTACGCTGAGCACGCCCGTTACACGATAAACTGCTGATTCGCGGCCCCAGGCCTTATCGGCCAATGACGTTCCCATTGCCACCATAAAAGTAACATAGGTCGTTGATAAAGGTAGTTTTTTAGAAGTTGCCCAAGCGATCAGCAAGCTGGCCAAAACCAAGTTCGTAGAAGCGCGGACTAGATCAAACGCTGGTGCATCTCCTGCTACCTGCGTCGCTTGCCTTAGTTTTTCCTTTTCAAAGCTAATGTTATAGCGACGTCTTACATTTTTGGGCACAAAAGCCGAAAAAATATTTCCCAGTAAAAATGAAGTACGGACCACACTTCGTGAGACAGCATTGGGTCTGAATTTATCGTCTTCCTCGTCGTTTTGACTACTGAGATTAACCTCTGTTTCGGTTACTTTTCGAGCTTTGGAACTCAACCAGATAGTACCCGCCATTAACAGGCCGGCCAGTGCTAGCATATAAGTGGGAACAACCACATCGCTACTGGCCAGGAATGTTTGGTATAGTTGGTCCGCAGGCACTCCACTTCCAAGCCAATTTTGATAGGCTATAAGTCCAGAGATTGGAACTCCGATAAAGTTCACCAAGTCGTTCCCGGCAAATGCCATGGCCAGCGAAAACGTGCCTGCCAGGACCACGATTTTTAGCGGGTTGACATCAAATAGCCGCTGTAATAACAAGCACAAGAGCGTGAAAAACGCGAAAATACAAAACAGTACAAGCGCGGTGTTGTCTAGGACCCAAGTAATTAAGTTTGGATTAAAAAGCGTGGTCCCTTTCATCCCCTTGATCAATAAAAAATATACGATAGCGGTGATCCCGAACCCGGAAAATATAGCTCCGAACTGTGCTAAGCGCTTTTCATATTGAAAAGAAAACACCATGCGAGACAGGTATTGTACGAGCACGCCGGTGGTAAACGCAATAAGAATAGAAAGAAATATGCCGGAAATAATTGAAAAAGTACTTTCTATATTGATATATTGCAGGCTGTGGGCGATTGGATCGTTGCTTTCAATAGTTAACAATAGACCTGTCATCCAGGCGGCACCAAGCAGTTCAAACACAATGGAGACTGTAGTGGACGTAGGCAAACCGAGGGAGTTGAATACGTCCAGAAGTACAATATCCGTCAACATAACGGCCAGAAAAATCCACAATACCTTGTCGAACGTGAAAAATTCGGGATGGAAAATTCCTTTTCGGGCGATTTCCATCATTCCACTAGAGAAAAACGCTCCTATCAAGATGCCGAGGGCAGCAAGGGCGAGGATCGTGCGGAAAGAGGCTACCCGGCTGCCAATCGCAGAATTCAGGAAATTTACAGCATCGTTACTAACGCCGACAATCAAGTCGCCAATTGCCAGAACGAGCAATACAATAATCAAAAAAAGATACCAATCCATTACTGTCAGATTAAACGCACAAAACTGCAAATTTTAGGTTAATTTACCATTTTTTTTATATTAAATAATTGTTAACTAAATATTATTTTGGCGATTCCGGCGACTACAAAAAATAGCGGTGAGTCTCCATTGCTCAAATTGGAACACGCTCTTCCTACACCGGTAACATCGTGCCGCTTTTTGCGCTGGCGAACACCGCCATCCGTTTTGAGGACTCATTTTGGGGAAGCCGATCGGTATTTTCTTGATGACTAAACTTGCTATTGCGTCAGGTATCTGCTCCAAGCCTCAAGGCGCTTCTTGGCGACATATTTTAGATGGGACGTCATTCAACGCCGCCAGTCAGCAAAACGGGTGTCTTAGGATTGAGAATAATAGCTCTTGCAAGGCTTTTATGAAATAGCTTTTCAAAAAAGTTTCTTCCACCAATAAGCGTAAGTAATGTAAGGTCTGCCTGCAGCCGATCGAGGATTTCATTGACCGAATCTACATTTTCCTGCACGTGGACTAATTCCGACGAAAGATCATCAAAATCGACTTTTGTAGTTAGCATTTCTTGCCATTCTTTTAACTCCGCAAGATCCGCGTCGGTAGGGCGCCCGTTCTCATGGATGTGTACCAATGTGCAAGATATAGGGGCAGATTTACCTAGCAGAGACTGAAGGCTGCGAAGGGTGTTCACATCCTTTTTTTGATAGTCAGTGAAGAACACGACCTTATTCAATCTAAACGGTTTTGCATATTCTGGGACGATCAGCATCGGTTGTGCAATATGTTTGGCTAAGTCGTATGTATTACTTCCTAAAACGTCAGTGCGCATGCCAGATGCTCCACGAGTTCCCATGATCACCATACAAACGTTGTTTTGGGCAATATAGTTGTCGACACCGTCTAGAAGACTACTTTTGACAATACCTGTCGTAATGTTTACGCTGTAATCATTGCCTAGTTTCTCTGTAAAGTCGGCCAATCCTTTTTCGGCTCCGAGACGTGCTCGCTGTTCGTCGGTTTGGTTGGCCAACGGGCTCTGGAAAGCGGAAGTAAATGGTCGGTATGCATGGAGAATATGGATGTCCACGTGCATATTTTGAGCTAGCTCTAAAGCGTAATAAGTAGCGGTCAAGGAATTATTCGAAAAATCTGTAGGAACCAAAATAATTTGTCTCATGTTCAATAAGTTTAGTAAGGACTGACCGTTGGGTCAATGGTCTCGTTCTTTCAAATGTACAAAGCCTTCGTGGTTTTGACAAGGGTTACGTCGTTATTCCATATTTTTCGGACATACCTCCGCATTTGAAAATAATCTGTAACTATTTTTTTTAACAAGTTATCTTTTTTGTTTATATGTTCCGGTTGATGTGATTATTGGCCTACAGGTCGTTATATTTTTTTATCGCTTTACCGTGATATCGCTTTCCCCTTGAGTAATTATTGCATTCGATGTGGGCATATATAAATCAGAATAGCATTATCTTTCTTTTTATTGCACCGTAATTTTATATACATCCAAGTTTTGGCATTTCTCTTTTGGAGGGATGCTAAAAGTCCATGCGGAGAGGTGAGCTGACCTCCGGCGCTTTTCTCAATTATATAGTCGTCGCCCCTCGCCTACGTGTCTATACGGAAGTAGCGAAGGATGCGATTACGCTTCCCGTCTTTTTTGAAAATCGCTTTCATGAAAAGAGCCAGATATTAAAATTATAGCAGCAGGAGGTTTGTCGGGCATGCTCGTAGGTGCCGGAACAGTGCTACTTTGGGTGTATTTATCCCCATGATTATAAAAACGTATATGAGATGATACCTGCATTTACATTAAGCTTTTTAACGACAGTTGTTGTGTCTTTACTGACCAAACCTGTTCCCAAAGAAGTTGAGCAGGAATATGACCAAATGAAGAGAATAACCGCAGATCGGGGGGAGGAGATCTAAGAGCCGAGACAGGAAATTTATTTTCCTAATTCGGGATGATGCACTATATTTGGGGCGTTCAGATAGACCGTAACAGGTTATATAGACCCTAATATAATGAAAAAAATAGCTTTACACTGGCAGATATTGATAGGTATCTTAGCGGGGATATTAGTTGGGATATTGTGCGTTCAATTTGACGCTGGTACCGCATTTGCGGTTGATTGGATCAAACCTTTCGGAACGATTTTTATCAACTTGTTGAAATTAATAGCTATCCCACTTATTATCGTGTCTTTAATTAAAGGTATTTCTGACTTAGTGGATGTAACCCAACTGTCTAGCCTCGGAATACGTACACTATGCTTTTATGTTGCTACCACGATAATTGCTGTGATGTTAGGTCTGGGCCTTGTTAATCTTATCAATCCAGGAGGTTTTATTTCCGAAGATACCCGGAAGGAAATGCTGGTATCGTTTGGTGGAGAGGTGCAGCAAAAAGTCGATGAGGTGGAGAAACTCGAAGAGGCTAGAGGTCCTTTACAAGCCCTTGTGGATATTGTCCCAGAGAACATTTTTGAATCAGCATCCGCTAACAGTAACATGCTCCAGATTATATTTTTTAGCATCATTTTCGGTGTCGCAATGATTATGCTTCCCTTTAATCAAGTGGAGGCATTTAAAAAGGTGCTGGATGCAGGCAATGCTATCGTACTTAAGATCGTTGATTTGATTATGCTAGCTGCTCCTTATGGCGTATTTTCCCTGATGGTTACACTGGTTGCGGAAGCGCCTTCTTTTGATGTCTTTAAAGCTCTAGGAGCTTATTCGCTTACGGTTATACTAGGATTAGTAACGCTCGTCTATCTCGTATATTCCTTGTTTTTGTATTTCTTTGGAAAGATGAAGCCACAGAAGTTCTTCAAAGCAATTTTCCCAGCTCAATTACTTGGTTTCTCGACTAGCTCAAGCGCTGCGACGTTGCCTGTTACCATGGACTGCGTGGAGAACAACTTAGGAGTTCGGAAGGATGTTGTCAGTTTCGTCCTCCCTATAGGGGCTACCATTAATATGGATGGGACTTGCCTTTATCAAGCGGTAGCCGCTATTTTTATCGCTCAAGTAATGGGATACGACCTTACAACGAGCCAACAATTAAGCGTCATACTTACGGCTACACTAGCGTCAATCGGTTCGGCGGCAGTTCCGGGAGCAGGTCTGCTCATGTTGGTCATCGTCTTGGAGTCAATCGGCGTCAGTCCCGCGGGTATCGCATTAATATTCGCGGTAGACAGACCCTTAGATATGCTGCGAACATCAACTAATATTACAGGCGATGCTTTAGTAGCCGTAATTATGAATCGATTTAGCCCTCGCAATGGTAGAAAACCTGCTTCATAAAGACGCATAAACCGCAGCTCGATAGTTGCAATGGTAATTTTTCATTAAATAGGCGTTTGGATGATGGTTATTTCATTTATTTAGCCTTTTTATTTTTAAGGTATTAATTATTTGTCCTATCTTTAGCGAATTTGTATTTTTTTTAAAAACAAAAAGCATTTGTTGTCATAATTTATAAGCTAAAAAAATAATGATTTTAGGAGTACTAACAGAAACTAAAATAAACGAGCGTCGGGTGGCACTTAGTCCGGAGATAGTTAAGTTGCTCGTTAAAAAAGGATTTCAAGTCCAGGTCGAAAGTGGAGCTGGGTTAGGTTCCAACTTCGCTGACGACGATTATAAGTCGGCGGGAGCGCAGGTGGTTTCAAAAGTAGAAGTCTTTAATTCGGACGTCATTCTCAAAGTGAATGCACCGACTATGGAAGAA
Organism: Sphingobacterium sp. FBM7-1; assembly: GCF_020687765.1. Lineage (GTDB taxonomy): Bacteria > Bacteroidota > Bacteroidia > Sphingobacteriales > Sphingobacteriaceae > Sphingobacterium. Next base: position 56,761 of record NZ_JAJEWJ010000004.1, read on the forward strand.
GCGTCCCAATACAAACAGCAGGCGGTTAGTATTTCTTTGCTGTATGCTTACACCCAACCCCAGTTACTTGAAGTACTGAACGCGCGTCAAATAACATCGTTCGCAATGGATGCGGTACCCCGGATCTCGCGGGCACAAAAGATGGATGCACTTAGTTCGCAGGCAAATTTAGCAGGTTACAAAGCGGTGATAATGGGCGCAAATGCACTGGGGAAAATATTTCCATTGATGATGACTGCAGCAGGAACAATCACGCCGGCAAAGGTACTTATTTTTGGAGCGGGAGTAGCGGGGCTACAAGCGATCGCCACAGCTAAACGTTTGGGAGCGGTTGTCGAAGTATCTGATGTGCGTCCAGAGACAAAAGAGCAAGTAGAATCTCTCGGAGGACGTTTCCTAACCGTGGAATCGACCGAAGAAGTTAAGACAGAGGGGGGCTATGCGAAGGAAGTCTCTCCGGAATTCTTAGCCAAACAACAACAATTGATTAAGGATAAAATAAAAGATGCAGATCTCGTTATTACTACGGCATTGGTGATGGGTAAGCGGTCCCCGATTTTGGTAACGGAAGAAATGGTAAAGTCGATGAAACCGGGTTCTGTCATTGTGGATATGGCTGTGGAATCCGGAGGTAATTGTGAGCTTTCAGAACTCAATCAAACAGTCGAGAAACACGGTGTGACGATTATTGGTGAAGCCAATATTCCGTCGCTATTGCCGATAAATGCTAGCCAGTTGTATGCCACCAATTTAAGTGCGCTCCTTTTCCATTTAGCCGATAAAGAAGGCTTCAAATGGGAAATGGATGAAGAAATAACCAAGGGAGCTTTAATTACCCATAAAGGGGAATTGGTTCATGAGTTTACAAAATCTATTTTATCTAAATAATAAAAACACATAAGTTATGTCTGCTGAAAGTTTTATAATTCTATTGTATATATTGATATTAGCCAGTTATTTAGGCTTTGAGTTAATTAATAAAGTACCACCGACCCTTCATACGCCGCTGATGTCTGGTTCCAACGCCATTTCAGGGATCGCTATTGTGGGAGCGATTATCGCTTGTAATGAGCTTGGTTATTTCACCGTAAGTAAATGGCTGGGAATGTTAGCCCTTATGCTAGCGACTATAAATGTGGTAGGAGGTTATGCCGTAACAGACAGAATGCTCAAAATGTTCAAGAAAAAATAAAGATAGAAAGATAGAAAATGAATATCATTATACAAATATCGTATCTCGTTGCCTCCGTGTTATTTATCATAGGCATCAAAATGTTAGGTCGTACTAAAACGGCACGCAAAGGAAACATCGTTTCATCGGTGGGGATGTTTATCGCTATACTCGCAACGGTCATTCAGGTCGAAGCAATTTCTTTAATCGACATTTTTATCTGTATCCTTATTGGATCTGTGATCGGGATCATCATCGCTATCAAGGTGCAAATGACGAAGATCCCGGAAATGGTTGCCTTATTTAACGGTTTTGGCGGATTGGCTTCCCTCTCCGTTGCATTCTCCGATTTTTGGTTTAACACACAGATTCGTGGTGTAGATGTGGATATGATTACCGGAATTAGTGTTGCCTTGAGTATCCTTATCGGAGGGATCACGTTCACGGGTTCACTCGTCGCGTTTATGAAGCTTAACGGTAGTATATCGGGACGGGCAATCGTGTTTAGCGGTCAACATCTTATCAACCTGATCTTGTTACTGCTCGCTATTGCCATTACGGTCTTCGCATTGACTGATTTCGCAAACCCGACTTATATAATTGTACTGGGGGTAATAGCATTAGCTTTGGGGCTACTGGTGGTTATTCCAATTGGTGGAGCAGATATGCCCGTGGTGATTTCCCTATTGAACTCTTATTCAGGTATGGCAGCTTGTGCTACTGGTTTTGTCTTGAACAATAACGTGCTTATTGTATCTGGAGCACTAGTCGGGGCGTCGGGAATTATCCTAACACAGATCATGTGTAAAGCGATGAACCGTTCCTTAGCGAATGTACTGCTCGGAGGATTCGGACAAACTTCAGCTGGTGGTGCCGCAGCCGCTGACGGACCACAGATCGTCGTGAAAGAAGTTGGTGTGGAAGAAGCTGCTCAAATTTTTGATTCAGTTTCGTCTTTGATTATCGTTCCTGGTTATGGAATGGCCGTGGCACAGGCGCAACACACCATTCGTGAACTAAGTGAGTTGTGTGAGAAAAAGGGCATAAATGTGCGTTTTGCTATCCATCCGGTTGCGGGTAGGATGCCGGGGCATATGAACGTACTTTTGGCAGAGGCCAATGTGTCTTATGATAAACTGATCGAGATGGATGAGATTAACGATGATTTCGCCAATACGGATCTGGTGTTTGTTGTGGGAGCCAACGACGTTGTAAACCCGGCGGCAAAGACAAATCCAAGTAGCCCGATCTTTGGTATGCCAGTTCTGAACGTAGAAAAAGCACAAACGGTTATTGTGAGCAAAAGAAGCATGGGTAAGGGGTATGCCGGTATTGAGAATGAGCTTTTCGGTGCAGACAATTGTCTCATGTTATTTGGCGATGCCAAGCAGACTATTACCAAGTTGGTTGGTGAAATAAAGGAATTATAATTCCTTCTCGTAACCCAGTTTAAAGACTAAAGTTCCCGACATTCGATTTCGGGAACTTTTTTATGACCTAATTTCCCATATTCTGCCGCTTAATCTGGATTGTACGCGTTCTCGGGGATAAAGCCACCGGTCTACATAAAAAACGAACTAAACGCTGTTTTTTTGTGTAAACAGCACCTCAGACCGGTGTGCTCAGCAAAGCTTGCTTTTTCCGACGGATTAATATAAAAGGGATTGAAACAGTTATTAGCATAAAAAAAACGACGTTTGAATTTGTATCATCCTTTTACAGACTATCGGCGAATTTTTTGTTGTACGAAACTATGGCATTGCTGCCGTATTCATTACTATGCTAACGATTTTCTTAGCAGAGCCTAATATTGCTTTAACAGAGCATTCTCATGTTCTTATCAAAACTCGGCTTGTCAACGAATTGATCGGCAGTTCTATTGGTGCACTAGGAGGTTGGATGCTTTACCATGAAAAAATACACTTTTTCACGAAACGGCAAATGAGGATAACGAAGGTAGCTGTTAAAAAGATAATAGCGGGAAGGAAAATAAAGTGCTAACTTTAACGAATGAGTTAAAACACCATTTTTTGACAGGTGAGCTTCTAGCGTGACAGTGTGGTAAATACGAAGCGATGATTTTTTTCGATGATAGAAACTTTTAAAATATTTCGGGTTAATACAGATGACGCACAAAAAATCATCGTATCGGAAAATGAACCGCATCATCATAGTTTTGAAGAACTTATCATCGGTACAGAAGGGCAGTTAGAACACTTTATCGATTTTAAGTCCACGGTCCTCCATGCCCCATTTGTGAGTTTCGTGACCCGGGGAAAAGTACATCGCGTTAAGCCCGTTATGAACGACGGGAAATGCGAAATGTGGGCTATTCGTTTCAAAAGTGAATTTATTCCTGAAACAACGTTTCAGCTATACTCCCTATACCACGACAACGCGAGCATGGAACTGCCTGCAGACAACCGTTTCTGCAGACTGGCCACGCTTTGCGAAATGATGAGCGAAGAAATGGAGCAGTCTGCGCCCGACTATGCGATCATCCGCCAGCTTTTAGAAACCATTTTTACGATGATAGAGTCTGAGCGGAGGAAGTTGCAGTCTGGTGAGGAAGAGCAGCTAACATCACATAGCATTACCTTTAAAAGTTTCTTGAGCATTTTAGAAGAAAATTTTCGTCGGAATGTAGGCGTGGCCTATTATGCCGAAAAGCTGTTTATGTCTTCTCGAAACCTAAATAATATTTGCCATCAGATTCTTCAACAAAGTGTCTCGGCGATTATTGAAACACGAAAACTGATTGAAGCCAAGAATCTGCTGTCTACTACGGATAAAACCATCTCCGAAATTGGTTTTGAATTGGGCTACAATGAAAAAGCCTATTTTACGCACGTGTTTAAAAAGAAGACCGGACAAACCCCAACAGCGTTCCGTAGGGAGATGGAACGCCTTATTTCCTAAAAGTACAACTCCTTTTCTGAATACTGTTACCGCTTCCGCGGCTATCGGTGGTATCTTTGTTTTATATCATTTAACCTTTTAAAATTAATTAAGATGAAACAATTCGAAAATAAAACAATTATTATCACTGGAGCAGCGATGGGTTTAGGTCTTGCCGCTGCAAAAGAGTTGGCTTCACGTGGAGCCAATCTAGCACTAGTCGATTATAATACCGAGGCATTGGACAAAGCCAAACAAGAAATCCATGCGGAATTTGTTGATGTTAAGGTTATTACTGTTACTGCTGACGTCTCGAACGAAGAGGCTGTGAAAAATTATGTTGCCGAAACGGTGAAAACCTTCGGTAGTATAGACGGGCTATATAATAATGCCGGTATTGAAGGTAAGCAGACCGGGATGACAGCATATGATGTCGAGATGTTTAAAAAAGTGATAGACATTAATCTGATGGGGGTTTACTACGGAATGCGTTATGTCATTCCGGTGATGAAAAAACAACAATACGGACGTATTGTTAATGTAGCCTCCGTAGGAGGGATCCGAGGCGTGTTGAATCAAATACCTTACGTCGCTAGTAAACATGCCGTATCGGGTATGACTAAAAATGCAGCCCTCGAACACGGACGAGATGGCATCAATACCAATGCTATTGCACCAGGAGCCATTCTTACCCCGATGGTGGCAGAAGCGTTCCGTCAGGTAAACCCTGACGATCCGAAAGCAGCAGAGACAGAATACGCGCAACGCAACCCGATTAAGAGATTAGGTCTGCCCGATGAAGTAGCTAAGGTAGTCACTTTTTTATTGAGCGAGGATGCATCCTATGTAAACGGACAGACCATCGCGATAGACGGTGGTGAATCTAATATTTACGGAAACTCGTAATTCAATCCAGGGTATATTAACAGTGAGGAGTGAATTTTTTAAGGAGCTGGGCAATTTTGCCTGCATGGGGAGAAGTAATGACATTAAAAGATTTAAATAAAATAACATCCGAATTTAATAATACGGTGAAAATGCCGGCGCTTTTTTTAGGTCATGGCAGCCCTATGAATGCCATTGAGGAGAATGAATTTGTGGAAGGATTTCGGAAGATCGCTGCGGAAATCCCTAAACCCAGCGCTATTCTTTGTGTGTCGGCTCACTGGGAAACAAGGGGTACGTTTGTTACAGCAATGGAGAATCCGCCAACTATACATGATTTCGGCGGGTTCCCGAGAGAATTGTTTGCCGTAGAGTATCCGGCAATGGGTAGCCCCGACTTAGCGTACGAAGCAAAATCGATCATCACAAAGACCGAGGTGGGTTTAGATGACAAATGGGGGTTAGACCATGGGGCATGGTCGGTGATCCGACACATGTATCCTGAGGCGGACATTCCCGTCATTCAGCTGAGTTTAGATTATTATCAAAATGCCCAATATCATTATGAGTTGGCAAGGGAACTGCGATCACTCCGTGAGAAAGGGGTGCTAATTATTGGAAGTGGCAATATGGTACACAATCTTCGGATGGTCGCATGGCAGCAGTTGAATGACACTTTCGGATTTGACTGGGCGATCGAAGCAAATGAAAAAATGAAGCATTTTATTCTGAACGACGACCATAAATCTTTGATTGATTACGATAAGCAAGGTAAGGCTTTTGATTTAGCTATCCCTACCCCGGAGCATTATATGCCTTTGCTGTATGCTTTAGCGGTGAAAGATCAGCGTGAGCAAGCTACCTTATTTAACGACAAGGCCGTCGGAGGATCTTTAACGATGACTTCGTTAAAGATTGGCTAATCGTAAGCTTTAGGTATACTTTAAATAAAAAATAAAAAAATATGAAAATAGGAATTACAGGAGCTACTGGGCAATTAGGCCGTTTGGTAGTGGAAAAATTAAAGCAGCGAGTCGACACGGAGAATTTAGTGGCATTGGTTCGTTCGCCGGATAAAGCATCTGATTTAAATATCGAGGCAAGGCCATTTGATTACACTAAATCCGCAGCACTTTCAGATAGCCTGCAAGATGTTGATCATTTGTTGTTGATCTCAGGAAGCGAGATCGGCCAGCGCAAAATACAACACCAAAACATTATTGAGGCGGCTCAAGCAGCAGGCGTGAAATGGATTGTATATACAAGCTTACTCCATGCAGATACGTCGTCCTTGAGTTTGGCCGAAGAACATGTTGAAACCGAAAAAATGTTAAAAGAGTCTGGGATTCCCCATACGATTTTAAGAAACGGATGGTATACAGAAAACTATACGGGTTCGATTCCGGCTGCGGTGGCCGCGGGCGCATTCATCGGTAGCGCTGGAGATGGAAAGATTTCATCCGCTACTCGTTCGGATTTTGCTGAAGCTGCAGCCGTCGTATTAGTAGGTGAGGGGCATGTCGGAAAAGTATACGAGCTCGCAGGGGATGAGGCTTATACACTAAAGGATTTGGCGGCAGAGATGTCTAAGCAGGTGGGGAAAACGATTCCTTATAACAATCTGTCAGAAGCCGAATATGCCGATACATTGACGTCAATGGGGCTGCCTGAAGGCTTAGCAAAAGCATTTGCAAGTTTTGATACTGGAGCCGCCCAAGATGACTTGTTTAATGATGGCAAAGTGCTCTCCCAATTGATCGGAAGACCAACCACATCACTGTCCGAAGCGGTAAAAGCCGCTTTGGTTTAATATCAATTACTGCATATTCAACGATCATGAAAAAACGCTGTAAAATAAAATTTGCAGCGTTTTAAGTAAGTTTATTTCTCTATCACACGAATATGCTTTTTCGATATTATTAAGATCGTGGGTGATGATAACTCTTATGGATTTCCACTTAATATGGATAGTGGTCCCGTCCGCGCAGCCGGGCGAACCAACCGATCTCCTATTTCGGGAATGCGTCTAACCTTCCAACGCTTTGTTTAGTAAAAGTGTTCCTTTCTTCGTAAAATTAAGCGTTAAAGCGACTTTTTTTCCCTGATCGGTCATCTTACCCCATGTTTTTCTTAGAATATTGACAATCTTCTCATCCGAATGCTTCGCAATGAGGTCGTCATATTGAAACTCCAAAAAAACTAAACAAAGCGCATCTTCTATCGTTTGTACCTCCGAATCGATTTTCAGTTTTCTCTTCAAAATAATATCCTGAACGCGATCAATAGTATCACTGTCGTACCCTACAACGGTCAAAATGTCCGCTGCTTTTTGTGCGTGAAATCGAGATAAATCACTTCGCCATTTGAGATATCCCACCCTTCCGTCGGGGTACGCCGAGCGAGGTACTTCCCATCTTCCAATGTGCTGGGAGCGAGATGCTAGCAATAAAGCTTCACTGGCATGCGGATTAAGTGTTGTAACCCAACCATACAGCTTAATCGCGAAGAAATAAGTCGATGGTTCAGCGTGTCCGTCTGTTTTAAAAATATTCGGATCACGGCGATTGTATTCATCGAAAAGAGAAAATGCTTTATTTAATTTAACTATGTCCATAACTAAGAAAGTCTTCTGTGTCTAAATATAAGACTTTATATAGAATTGTGCATAAAATGGTGTGCTGGCACAATGACCTCTCCCCTTAAGACAGGAGCATTTAAAAGTAGAGAATTCGTTTATCCTCCCAAGACCAATATAAATATCAAAGCCGTATTCGGTTTCTTCATCATAACAATGATTTTAAGTGTCAACAACTTATAAAATTCAGCTAATTTAATGTTTTCAATATAAAGGTCACGGCTATTTGATAGAAAATTGATGGAAACATCTGTAAAACGACTGTTTTGGCAATGATATACGATTTTCCTTTTCTAATCTATTTGGTTATATTATCTTTGAAACTTGTCACCTTTTACGGAACTAGTTATGCTGAAAATCCTCAAAAATTTTACTGATTCACCGACAAGCGGCGGGATAATCCTGTTTATATGTGTGCTTATTTCTTTGACTATTGCCAACTCTCCGCTCGGTGCTACATTTGAAAATATACTGAACACACCGCTGGGGTTTGAGACAGCTTCGGTACATTTACGATATACGACTGCGCTCTGGATAAACGACGGCCTAATGGCTATCTTTTTCCTTTTGGTCGGACTGGAGATAAAAAGAGAATTGGTGAGTGGGGAACTGTCTACTCCCCGACAGGCCCTTCTCCCGATATTTTGCGCCTTCGGCGGAGCCATCATACCTGCTGGTATATACTTTGCCGTCAATCAAGGGACGGAAACCGTCAGTGGCTGGGGAATCCCTATGGCAACAGATATCGCATTTGCCCTGGCCGTGATTGCCATGCTGGGCAGACGTGTCCCAGCCTCCCTAAAAGTATTTTTGGCGGCCCTGGCGATTGTGGACGATCTCATCGCCATTCTTATTATCGCCATTTTCTATTCGGCAGAGCTTCACACCATATATCTTGGCTACGCTGCGGCTATATTGGCGCTGCTCTTCATTTTTAATAAGTTAGGTATCCGGTCATTGATCTTCTATCTCATTCCCGGACTTTTTATCTGGTATTTTGTCCATCATTCGGGCATCCATGCGACTATTGCGGGCGTACTGACGGCCATGACCATCCCACTTGCTACCAAAGGGCAGCAGGAACCACCACTACTAAAACTCGAGCATGCCCTTGTCACGCCCGTAAACTTTTTGATCGTTCCCTTGTTTGCTTTAGCTAATACAGCTATCCGTTTTGAAGAGGGTATGCTGGAGGGGTTGATTTCACCTTTGGGGATAGGGATCATTGTAGGGCTTATGCTGGGTAAACCTGTTGGCGTTTACCTGATGACCAAACTGGCAATCCTGTTGCGTATCGGTTCTATGCCGGAGGGAGCATCCTGGGCACAGATTATCGGCGTAGGTCTTTTGGCGGGTATCGGGTTTACCATGTCTATATTTATTGCCCTGCTGTCCTTTTCGGACAATCTGCTTATCGCCGAGGCAAAATTCTCCATACTGGTCGCTTCGCTCCTTTCGGGTGTAACGGGTTATATCCTGTTAAGCCGAGTCGCGCCACCATCAAACGATAACGAAAAAAAGACATAGGATGAAGAAGATAGCGTTACACTGGCAGATATTGATCGGTATTGTAGGAGGTATCCTCTTGGGGCTATTATGTGTCCAGTTTACAGGCGGAAAACAATTTGTCATCGACTGGATCAAACCCTTTGGAACGATTTTTATCAACCTGCTTAAACTGATTGCTATTCCGCTGATCAGCGTATCGCTGATCAAGGGTGTATCCGATCTCAAGGATACCGCCCAACTTTCTGGCCTTGGCCTGCGTACCTTCGGTATGTATATACTGACGACCGTTGTCGCAGTCACCATCGGTCTTGGACTGGTCAACCTCATGCAGCCCGGTAGCTTTATTTCCGAAAAGACCCGACAGGAAATGTTACAATCTTTTGGGCGCGAAGTTCAGGCGAAGGTAGATGAGGCAACCGGGGTACAGCAGACCAGAGGTCCTTTACAGCCCCTTATCGCTATCGTGCCGGAACTTCCGGAAAATGACGGTGCTTAAAGAAAAAATGGAAGGAAACGGAAATACCAATAAGGATAGCCGGCACGAACCAAAGAAACGAACGGCGACGGATGAGATAAAGGAAACCATCTCGTCTGCATACAGGAAATTGGAAAATTGGATCCGTCCCAAGAAAGGGCAGCCCCTCTTCTTGCAGATCGTTATGTTTATTCTGAAACTACCTGTTCTTTTGCTCTTATTGTTGCTGTCTCCGGTGCTGCTGGTCGTGCTGTTGCTCGTTTTTCTGATTGCGCTATGAAATTGGGACAGAAGTCAGCCATCCTTTTTACTATATGTGCATTTCTGTTCATACTCCACCAATACCTGCAGAAAATAGCCGGCATTTCACTTTCCCTGGCCGATAGCTATCTCGATCCGCTACTGTGCATGCCGATCCTACTGCACCTTATTGTCTTGGAACGGAAGCTATTCCATCGGAGAACAGAATATACCTTATCCCTTTCCCATATCGTAGGATACGTTCTGCTGGTGTCGATCTTGTGCGAAATAGTGTTCCCTCTCTGGAACGAAAAAATGACGGCCGATCCGTGGGATATTGCCTGTTACGCGCTGGGCGGCTTCATTTACGTGGCCGTTGCTACTCGGTATCTTCGGAAGTCAGCAGGACAGGCGTATGGGGATTGAGGACAATGATACATATCCGGGACACCAGGGCAGTCTAGGGGCAGATTATTTTTTCCGGTTCCAGAAATCCATATGGCGGAAATTATATTTTGAACTGTCGAATACGGGGTCTATTCCTTCGCGTCTCTGCATTTCATAGTCTTTCAGTAGTACCAGCACCCTCTTGTGCAGGAAGATAATGGCAATGACGTTCAGCCACGCCATAATGCCCACACCTATATCCCCTAACGTCCATGCCGATTCCGCCGTGGATATACAACCCATATATACCGATGCAAGAATAAGCAGGCGTAATGCCCATATCAGCAGTTTATTCCGGCTGGTTCGCATTACGAAACTGACATTGGTCTCGGCAATATAATAATACGCCATGATCGTCGTAAAGGCAAAAAAGAAAAGGGCAATCGCCACAAAACTATCGCCTATCATTGGAAAATGCCTTGCTACGGCAAGTTGCGTATATTCCGGTCCTGCCTGTATTTTCTCTCCTAGATTCTGGACAAGGAAACCTCCGTCGGGATCTGCGACGTTAAACTGCCCCGTGAACAGGATCATGAACGCTGTTGCCGTACAAACAAAAAGGGTGTCCACATAAACGGAAAACCCTTGCACCAGTCCCTGCTTGATAGGATGGCTTACCGCTGCTGCCGATGCGGCATGGGGCGCTGTTCCCTGTCCGGCCTCGTTGCTGTAAATGCCACGCTTTACGCCCCAAGAAATAGCCATACCGATAATACCGCCAAATGCTGATTCGGTATTAAAGGCAGCATTGAATATCAGGGCAATGACATCGGGGATCTGGTGGAAATTGAGTGCCATAATTACTATGGCCATCAAGATATAAGCTCCTGCCATAAACGGTACGACATATTCGGCTACGAGGCTTATACGCTTGACGCCTCCTATGATGATAAACGCCAGAAGTAACACCAGCACAATGGCTATGATATGGTGCGAGATACCGAAAGAAGAGTGGACGGCCAGCGAAATACTGTTGCTCTGCACGCTTGGCAAAAGAAAACCGGCACTTATAATCGTGACAACGGCAAAAGTCCACGCAAAGATTTTGGAACGGAGTCCTTTTAGGATATAGAATGCGGGGCCACCGCGGTACTGTCCATCTTTCACTTCTTTGTACATCTGTCCGAGGGATGCCTCAATGATGGCGGACGAACTGCCGAGAAAAGCAATTGTCCACATCCAGAATACCGCTCCGGGACCGCCCATGCCGATAGCCGTCGCTACACCCGCAATATTACCGGTACCGACCCGTCCGGATATCGCCAGGGCGAAGGCCTGGAATGAAGATATTCCCCTTTTTGAACTGCTGCCCGTGAACAGGAGCTGAACCATGTGCCGAAGATAGCGCAGCTGTGGAAAGCGAAAACGTAAGGTGAAATAGATTCCTGCGAGAAGGCAGAGATAAACGAGGGCATCGCTCCAGACGATGTTATAGATCTGGTCTATGAATTGCTGCATCTAATGGTATTTGGTTTCAGTCGAACTAAGGTAGGAAAAAACGGGCACTAAAACACAGGTTATAGAACAGGTCTATCTGTTTTTGTGAATACTATACCTTTTGTTTATACCTAAACGATACCACGCCTTCCGGTCATGTCAGGTATAATTTTTTTTATACCTTTACCCGAACCGCTTGCACAAGATGTGACCTTTAATCCCCTAATTATATTTTTGTTCACGTTTTGTGGAAGTAGGTTTTTATTTCATAAAACACACTAAAAAACAATGCCCATGAATATTTATGAGTTGATTTCTATTGGTTTATATGTATTGATCATGATTATGATAGGTATCTACGGATACCGAAAATCGACAAGTAACTCCGAAGAATTTCTGATCGGTGGACGCAAGATGGGACCCTTCGTGACCGCCCTGTCCGCCGGGGCATCCGATATGAGCGGATGGCTTCTGATGGGGCTTCCGGGTGCCATGTACATGATGGGGCTATCGGGTTCATGGCTCGCCATCGGGCTTACCACCGGCGCGTTCCTGAACTACCTTATCGTGGCGCCGCGCCTGCGGGTGTATACCGAAGTTGCAAAAAATGCCATAACGCTGCCTGTCTTCTTTGAAAACCGCTTCCGTGATAAGTCGCAGCTATTGAAGCTGGTATCTTCCGTCTTTATCCTGGTATTCTTTACCCTATACACTTCTGCCGGGATGGTTTCGGGCGGAAGGTTGTTCGAATCGGCTTTTGGGATGGATTACAGCATCGGCCTCTGGGTTACATCGCTGGTGGTGGTATTCTATACATTCATCGGTGGTTTCATGGCCGTAAGCCTGACGGATGCCGTGCAGGGAACGATCATGGTTATAGCGCTGTTGCTGATACCCACCGTTGTTATTTTTCAATTGGGCGGTATAGGGGAAACGGTGGATACCATCTATACCAAGGATACCAATTATATGGACATGCTACGGGGAACTACCGCGATATCCATTGTCTCTCTATTGGCCTGGGGACTGGGGTATTTCGGTCAGCCGCATATCCTCGTCCGCTTTATGGCGATCGATAGCGTAAAGGACATTAAAAAAGCCAGACGTGTGGGCATGACCTGGATGATCGGAACTGTTCTGGGCTCCCTGCTCCTCGGTTTTTTCGGGATTGCCTACCTCCAGCGGTTTGACACGGATACCATGTTGAAATTTGATGCCTCGCAGGAACTTTCCGAAACGATATTCATATACCTGTCCAAAGCGCTTTTCCATCCGCTCATCGGTGGATTTTTGCTTTCCGCTATCCTGGCGGCAGTGATGAGTACGATATCTTCGCAGCTTCTGGTGACCTCCAGTTCGATGACAGAGGATATCTATAAAACGTTTTTCAACAAACATGCTACTGCCAAAAATATGCTCATCATGAGCCGTATATCGGTGCTTGTGGTAGCCGTGGTAGCCTTCCTGTTGGCACTGGATCCACAGGAAAGTATCCTGGGGCTTGTTGGCAATGCATGGGCGGGGTTTGGAGCGGCCTTTGGCCCGCTCGTTATCCTTTCATTGCTTTGGAAGCGTACAACAGCAATGGGTGCACTGAGCGGCATGCTGGTGGGCGGAGCCACGGTACTGTTATGGGTTTATGTACCGCATGCATATAAAGAAGTCTATGAGATTATTCCCGGCTTTTTACTGAGTTTTCTAACCACCGTGGTGGTCTCTTTGATGACCGGACGTGTCTCAGGAGAGGTCGAAGGAGAATTTGAAGAGGTGCGGGAGATCGTCGGGCGCGAAAACAGATAATAAATGGATCACCGAACGACTCAATTTTTACTGGGAAAAATTGAAAGATCTGTAGATACCGATAAAATGAAAAACGCTGTAAAATATTTAATTTACAGCGTTTTAGTATGTTTTGATCTCAAGATCTGTAGCCCGTAGGGGAATCGAACCCCTGTTTCAAGAATGAAAATCTTGCGTCCTAACCCCTAGACGAACGGGCCGTTTTTGTGTTTCGGTGTGCAAATATAGAAATGATTATTTAATATGCAAAATAAAAGAAGAAAAACAGCCCGTCTTATCCTTAATAATACTATTAAAGGGTCGAAAACCTTGTTTCTTCCATTTCGGTGAAGACTGCTACTGTCGGAAATAAAAAACTTTTATTGCTATCTGCTAAGTTTTTAAAACCCGTTGGTAAAAACAATCCGCCGCCCGTATCCTTATAATCATTTACCACATAGGTGTTCCCATCTTTGTCGATAAACTGCCTGATCCATCCCGTTTCCCTATTGAACAATACTTCCCCAGACAATCCGCTTTCTAACTGAAAAGGTAACGACTGCAATTTTTCGGCGTTGAATATCTTGGATGATGTTTTTCCCGTCTTTGTTGCAGGCTGTTCAATTAATGCAGGCAAAAAGAGGAAAGTAGCGTCCTTTTTGAATTGCGTATTGATTTTGTTGAAAAGCTCTAAGACTTCCGTATCGATCTGTTTTATTTCAACACCGTTAACAAAGAATTTCGTTAATTTTTCTGTTTTAAAGTTAAATAGGGAAACAATCTGTTCACCGTCGTTAGATTTTCCTTCGAAACGAGCTTGTCCAGATTTTCGATTGATAAGGAACTTGCGGCTGTCTTGAAAGGGTCTAAGATCGTTTCCGTTTGCGGTAAAGAGAATATAGTTTGTATTGTCCCATTTATCTTTGCCCCCCATCCCCTTTAATAGTATTTCCCCGGCTTCCGGCCCCGCCTGTGCCCGCAAAGCGGTATGCGATAGGGAAAGGATACCGATAATAATTGCTATTAGGAATGTTCTCATAGTCGACCTCCAATTTTAAAACTGAAGCCAAATACCTTACTTGTATTTTTTACCGATCAGTGCCATTTGAATGGCAGTAATGGCGGCTTCTTCTCCCTTGTTTCCATGCTTCCCTCCAGCCCGATCCAAGGCTTGCTCCAGATTGTCTGTAGTTAATACGCCGAAAATAACAGGTTTATTATGTTTTAATGCAGCATTCGCCAGACCATGGCCTACGGCGTCACAGATAAAGTCAAAATGCCGGGTTTCACCTTGAATAACACAGCCCAGACAGATGACGGCGTCAAATGAGTTGTCGCGAAGTACAATGTCGGCGCCCGAAATTAATTCATAACTACCCGGAACTTGAATGATATCCATATCCTCTTCTAGGACACCGTGTTGTTGTAGGCCTCTTACGGCACCATCTAACAAAGCTCCCGTAACTTGGGCGTTCCATTGTGAAACGACGATTGCGAATTTTAATCCTTCCGCGTTGCCTACTTCAATATGTGAGAAGTCTGACAGATTCTTCATGCTACTAGACATGGGGCAAAGATATATAAAAAAGGCTGCTTATAAAAAATAAGCAGCCCACGTCTCTTAATAATAAGCTATATCTTTATTGCTGTTTCGCTTGTGCACGCGCGATAAGACCATCTATCAAGTTAGCCTCAGGGCTATTCGGGTATGCCGTTTTAATAGACTGGTAAGTTTCCTCCGCATTTTTGAAATCCTCCAATGCTTCATACACCAAGCCTAATTTTTTAAGGAATAGAGGTGTCGTATAGGTGTTTTTACTTTTTTGTGCTGCTTTTTTATAGTGATCTGCAGCACTTTTGTAGTCTTTAGATTCGGAGTATGCATCTCCGATTAAACCCGTAACCAAAGGGTCTAAGATTTCACTTCCCGTATCCGAGTATTTTTGAAGATATTTTATAGCTTCTTGGAAATTGCCCTGGCGAAGGTATAGACCGCCTAAGTAAGCATTAGCAATGTTCGCTGATTTTGTGTTAGAATACTCTTCCGCAATTTCTTTAAAGCCGAGAAAAGAGCCATCGCCTTCAATAGCTTTAGCCTGTAGGGAATCAATTGCAGCATATTCTTCTGCTTTATATAATTGATTGGCTGCTTTTTCTGCACGAGGAGCTAGGTAGAGTCGTTGATAACCTAAATACAGTAAAATCAAAAGGATAATACCACCCACGATGAAGGTGATGCTTTTTTGGTTGTCCTGAAAAAAAGAACCTGATAGTTTTTTAGGTTCAGTTTGATTTACGTTTTTATTTGACATTTGTTATTAGCGTATAATAAATATGGAACGCAAAATTACACTTTTAAAATTTTAATACAAGTTTTCCGCTGTATTTTACTTTTCTTTTCTCAGCAATGTCGTATAGTTCATTCAAGTCGCAAATTTTCTTTACCCATTCGTCGTAGAAGGAACCTCGTCGTCCAGCTGCTCGTAGATAGAGTTTTGACTCTTGAATTCCGGCACCATGACTTTCATCTGACGAACAACCTCTATGTTACTGTTTGTCTTCGTCTTTGCTGATAAGGCGGCGATATGCTCCCTCACCATAGCGAAGTCGTTTTCGCGAACCTTTGCAATCATAATTTTTTGGTGATGCGTTGGTAGCGTGTTTTCAAGATCGTTGAGCAACTCTTCATATAGCTTTTCGCCCGGCCGGAGTCCCGTAAACTTAATGTCAATATCCTGATACGGAATGAAACCAGAAAGTTTAATCATTTTTTCCGCCAGATCAACGATTTTCACTGATTTTCCCATGTCGAATACAAATATCTCTCCGCCGTTCCCCATGCATCCCGCTTCGATCACCAATTGGCAGGCTTCAGGAATGGTCATGAAATAGCGCGTGATTTCCGGATGCGTTACCGTAACTGGCCCACCTTTCTCGATTTGCTCTCGGAAACGTGGAATAACCGATCCGTTTGATCCTAGTACGTTCCCAAAACGTGTGGTAATGAACCGGGTTTTCGATTGCGGGTGATTTTCCTCCAAATTGTTGTTCATTGCTTGCACATACATTTCGGCTATACGCTTGGTAGCTCCCATAACGTTAGTAGGATTGACCGCCTTGTCTGTCGATACGAAAACAAATTTTGACACCTCGAATTCAACCGACAAATTAGCCAATGTATACGTGCCGAAGACATTTGTCCTTACCCCCTCAATGGGGTGGTTTTCCATCATCGGAACATGCTTATAGGCCGCTGCGTGATATACATATTGCGGTTTGAACGTCTCAAATAAGATGCGCATGCGTTCCTCATTTTTTACGTCAGCGATGAAAGATTGGTATGCTTGGCTCTTGAACCGATCTTGCAAGTCTAGGTGCAAGTTATGCAGCGGCGACTCCGCCTGATCACATAAAATAATAAGCTGCGGTTCGAAATACCCCAGCTGTTTTGCAATCTCACTTCCGATAGACCCTGCGGCCCCGGTTACAAGAATACGTTTGCCTCGTAGTTGTTTGGAAAGCGTGTCGTTTTTCAACTTAATCGGTGCCCGCTCCAACAAATCTTCTATTTTCACCTTTTTTATCTGTGTCGGCGATACCGTGCCATTGATAATTTCGCTCACCGGAGGGAGTGTGAGCACGTTTATTTTCTGTTCAAGACAGAGATCAATGACTTGGCTCTTTTTTTCCGTACTAATTCGGTGGGAGGCAAAAATCAATTCGTCAATAGCTAGCTTATCGACGAGGCGAACCAGATCTCTGGAAGCGTAAATTTTAATACCATCAATGTATTTGTCGATTTTAGTATCATCATCGTCCAGATACGCGACAATATATTTGTTCGACTTAAGATCGTGATCAAAAGTACGTTTTACGGCTATTCCTAAATCGCCGGCGCCGTATACAATGAGGTTCTTTTTGTCGGACGATTTTGTTTTGTTGTATTGAAAAAATATTTTAATCAAAGTCCGATACGTCGTCAAACCTGTAAAGGCAAACAAACTGTATACGATGATGACATTGGTAGGGATAATCGCCGGGATATTGGACGCAATCATAATCAACTTGATCGCGAACAGCATAATAATATTAAAGAGTAAGGTTGATAAAATCCGAATCGAATCCACCGCACTCGTATATCGGACGATGCCCGAGTAGAGTTTAAAAATTAGAAAAGATAGGGAAGTAACTCCTAAACAATAAATCAGTTTGATTGCAAAACTTGGCGTAGCATAGGCCAATATGTCAAAGGAATGGAATATGCCGTATGCAAATACAAAAGCAATAGCCGCAATGGCCAAGTCAAAGATAAAAATGGTCCATCGAGGAACGATACCAATTTGATTAAAAACAGGAAACTTTTGCATTGAATGTTTTTTACATAGGTTGTAAAAATAGGAAAAAAAGTGGATTTATGAATCTTATTGCCTAAATATCAAGAATAATAGCTAAATTCACTTTTGATAAAATTGATCAGATTCTAACATGAGCGATATGTCAAAAATTGCCCACAAGGCGATATTTCAGCCGCAGGAAGCGCTAGCGACCGTAAGCAAAAGTCGACACGCACTAAAAATCGGCGTGCCGAAAGAAATATCTTTTCAGGAGAAGCGGATAGCATTAACGCCGTTATCCGTCGCACTACTCGTCGAATACGGACATGAGATCGTAATTGAAACAGGAGCGGGTGAAGCCTCCAATTTTTTGGATACGCATTACAGCGAACAGGGCGCCAGAATCAGTCCTGATAGACAGGAGATATTTGAATGTGATATTGTCGTTAAAATTGCAAGCCCAACGCTAGAAGAAGTAGGTATGATGAAAAATAAGCAGGTTCTGCTATCCTCTCATCAGCCGTCGCTCATGAAGTTAGCCGTATTGCAAGCGTTAATGCGAAAGCAAATTACCGCCGTATCTTATGAGTATCTCCAGGACGAAGGAGGCCATTTAACTGTCGTACGCGCGATGAGTGAAATTGTGGGCGCAACCTCGGTACTTATAGCGGCCGAATACCTGAGTAATATCTTCGACGGCAAAGGATTGATGCTAGGGGGTATAACAGGTGTTCCCCCCACAGAAATGGTGATTATTGGGGCTGGCACAGTAGGCGAATATGCCGCGCGCGCGGCTATTGCGCTCGGCGCGCAGGTTAAAGTATTTGATAGCTCTGTTTTTCGGTTACGTCGCTTACAAAATAACGTCGGCAGCCGGGTATTTACGTCCGTTATACAGCCCATTGTATTAAACAAAGCCGTACGTTCCTGTGACGTTGTTATCGGTGCATTACGGGCTAAGAACGGCCGTTCGCCCTGTATTATCTCGGAAGATACTGTCGCCAAAATGAAACCGAATGCGGTTCTGATCGATGTCAGCATTGATCAAGGTGGTTGTTTTGAAACTTCGGAGGTGACTACCCACGATAGACCGGTATTTCGCAAATATGACGTGATACATTATTGCGTACCCAATATTGCCTCTCGTGTGGCGCGGACCGCGACTTATGCCCTTACCAATATTATGACCCCCTTACTTCTCCAGATAGGAGAATGTGGCGGTATGAATAATATGATCTGGTCCGATAAATGTATTCGTAGCGCCGTTTACCTGTATCAAGGCATGTTGACGAATAAAGACATGGCAGAAAAATTTAATTTGCCTTCGAAGGATTTGGATTTAATTATCGTAGCTAATCAATAGAAAATGAAATTTATTTATTCTATACTATTTGTGGTGTTATTAAATTATTATTCGCTGGCACAAGAAAAAGTGAAATTATATGCCGAAATTCCCAATGCAACAAAATCTGCAGAAGACCTAGGAGAGGAAAATGTTCCTGTTTTATATAAATATGAGTTGCCCAGCGCGAAGCAAGCGATACTGGTGATTCCTGGTGGAGGATATTCTCATGTAGCGATTAATCACGAAGGACATGAAATAGCCAAAGCATTTAATGAACAAGGTTATAGTGCGTTTGTATTATATTATCGCCTACCTAAAGATGAGTATATGAAAGTCCGAAAAATAGGGCCTTTACAAGATGCACAACGTGGTATACAATATATTAAAGAGCATTACGATTTCGACAAGGTTGGCGTGATCGGGTTTTCCGCAGGGGGCCATTTGGCAGCATCCTTATCAAATCATTTTGATGATGTGAAAATTGACAACAAGAATGCCACCGATTTAGCACCTGATTTTTCGGTATTGGTCTATCCCGTTATCTCCATGGAGGATGACATTACACACCAAGGATCTAAGAAGAACCTGATCGGGGCGCAGCCCGAATCAGCAGACCTGTTATACTATTCGCTGGAAAAGCAGGTGTCCGACAAAACGCCACCGACGTTCTTAGTACATGCCGAGGATGATAAAGGCGTGCCTATTGCAAATTCCTTGCGATATAAGGAGGCTTTGGATAAGGCGGGTGTGGCTAACGAAATATTTATCTACCCCACTGGCGGTCATGGCTTCGGTTTGCACAATAAGCTCGATGCTAGAAAATGGGCGGAAGTCATGTTTACCTGGTTGGACAATTAGGCGTATCGAATTTAATATGTTTTAAAATATCCACATTTACTTTGGTGCCCATAGAAATAGGGGCTAGAGGGTGTAAAATTGCATGCAGCGTAACTTGTCCATCGTGCAATACCAGTTCCTCATAGAAACCACGAAAACGGATATCTTTCACATAAAATGTTCCCTTTGGGTTTTCCGTAAAAATGACATCTTCCTGATGGATGCCGATCGCGTTTGCTGACGATATGCCTAGATGCGCTGCCTCATTGGAAGATAAGATATTGCTTTTGGCCAGAAGCTGCGCGGTATAAGCGTGGGTAGGATGATAATAAAGTGCGGTGGGAGTTCCCTGTTCCATGATCTGTGCATTTTTCATTACGATTAACTCGTCGGCCATGGCCAGAACCTCTGTCGGATCATGGGAAACTAACACGATGGTGAGGCCGGTATCTTCCACAATCTGTCGCATATCTTGCTGCAGGGCATCGCGAAAAGCGGCGTCCACTTGATTGAATGGCTCATCCATGAGTAGCACTTCCGGTTCGTTAACTAAGGCCCGGGCTATCGCCACGCGCTGTTTCTCGCCGCCACTTAAATCGGCAACCCGTTGCTGGGCGAGATGGTGAATCTTCAATCGCTCGAGCGTTTCACGTGTTTTAGACTCCTTTAGCGAAAGGTTGGTGTTGGGTAATTGCGAGGCAATATTATCCCAGACTTTTGCATATAAATTGAGATCGTCAAACCCTTGAGACACCAACCGCATAGCGTCGTGTCCTGGGATTAGTTTGTCTTTACGCGTCGGAACCAACCATCCCCGATACCGTACCTCTCCCGAAGTAGGTTCCAATAAACCATAAATAAGTTTTAGTAACGTCGTTTTCCCACTTCCCGACTCGCCGATGATCGCCGTAATCTGCCCCTCTCGAATCCCGAAATCCACGTTATTAACGGCGATGACATCTTGCTTTGCTGAGAAAATCAAAGAAAGAGATTCACCGTATATCAAGGGTATCCCTACTTTTTGTTGGTCCGCCGGAACATATTGACAGGAAGAACTTTGTTGCGCCATAGAAAATCGATCCTAAATAAGATGCAAAAGTACGAAAAAGAACCCAGCCTTTCGCTTTACGGCAACCTTAGAACCCTAAGGTCAGTCCGAATGTAAAATTATTTAAATTCTTCTGGGCCGGACTTTTTTCGAACATGTCGTTTAGGTAATATTTGGCGAATACCCCCATTGATCTGTATCCTACCCGGGCGAAGGCTCCATATTGAAAACGTGCCAAGTTATAATTGTCTTTAAACTTTTGTTTGCCCTGGTCGTCGCTTTTCAGGCGTTGTGTTCCTTTTAATAAGATTCCCGTCATGGCTCCAAAAGCAATTTTAGGTCGGTGACCGCGTTGATTTTTGCGGCCGCGCCACTCGAAACTTAAGGGGATACGAAGATAGGTAGAGGTTAGTATATTTTTCTTGTAGGTGATATCGGACAGACGATAACTAAGAGGCGTTGACTCGGCGTCGAGAATCACGTCACTTTTTAACCGAAGGTAATTCCATTCAAATCCGGCAGATGCATACACTTTGAAGGCATCGTTAAAACGGATACCAATCTGAGCAATGTCAAAACCGAAATTAGAGGCTTTTTTGATCTCTAAAAATTGATTTTCTTCCCCCATTTTAAAGCTTCCGTTATCCACGAGACGTGAGAAACCCCAATCTATCCGCGTAAAAGTTAGTCCGCCAAATACTCGGGGATACGTGATTTCTTCGCCTCGGTAGTCGTAATCTTTTTTCCCTAAGGTTGGTTCCAGTGTTAATTTTCGGGCAGTAGTGTCCTGACTTCCCTTGTTTTGGGCATGGACTTCCGGTATCCACAAAAGGATAGTCGCCCATAAAACACCGATATATACTAAGTTTATCTTCATAATTGTCATCTTTTGTGCGTTTTTATTCCACATCAATGCTCCTGCGGGTGGGAGACAACACCGTAAGTGTAATCCGCCGGGCGTCTTCCGGAATCAAATTAGGGATTTTCTCTGGCCATTCGACGAAACAATACGCATCCGCATAAAAATAATCCTCATAGCCCATGTCTAACGCCTCTTCCTCTTGTTCCAGCCGATAAAAGTCGAAATGATATATAGGGCCACGCGGCGAGGAATATTCATTAACGAGCGAGAATGTTGGGCTACTGGTGCTGTCCGAAACTGCTAAAGCGCGGCAAAAAGCATTGACGAGGGTTGTTTTACCGGCACCCATATCGCCATACAATAAAAAAAATCGGTCATTTGGAAAGTGCAAGAGTATTTCCTTTGCAGCCGCATCAATTTCATGAAGATTGTTTACAGTAATGTTCATATCAAAGACATTATTTAGGTGTGTAAACTGCGTATGGGATAATCATTTCTTCTAGTGAGATGCCCCCGTGTTGAAATGTGTCGTTATAATAGTTGGCAAAGTGGTTGTAATTGTTTGGGTATACAAAAAAATAGTCATCCTTAGCAAATACAAATGCGGAACTTACATGAAGTTTCGGAAGCTGCGCATCATGAGGGTTCTTAATGACAAATACTTCCTTGCCTTTGTAATTCAAATTTCGACCTTGTTTGTACCGTAAATTGGTGTTGGTATTACGATCTCCGATAATCTTGCTGGGTTTCTTCACCCGTATCGTACCATGATCTGTGGTAACAATAATGCGCACGTTTCTTTGCGATAACCATTTTAGCGTGTCTAGTAAAGGGGAGTGTTCAAACCAAGATAACGTTAGCGAACGGTATGCGCTCTCGTCATTGGCCAGTTCCCGAATCATTGCCATATCGGTTCGCGCATGAGAGAGCATGTCTACGAAGTTGTAGACCAGTACGTTCAGGTCATTTTGCATGAGGTTATTCAACGAATCCACCACATCTCTCCCTTGAGATAAGGTTAATATCTTATGATACGAATGTTTTAAGTCACGACGATATATACGATTGATCTGATCCGCTAAAAACTTATCTTCGTATAAATTCTTTCCTCCCTCGTCATCGTCGTTTTGCCAAAAATCGGGAAATCTTTTTTCCATCTCCAATGGTGTTAAACCACTGAAAATAGCGTTTCGAGCATATTGGGTCGCTGTCGGCAAAATACTATAATAGGCATCTTCCTCTTCCAGTCTGTAGTAATCCGTTATGATTTCGTTAATTACTTTCCATTGATCATAACGCAAATTATCGATTAAGAAAAAGAACGTAGGCCGTTCCTTGTCGAGTTTGGGAAAGACCTTGGTTTTAAAAAGTTGATGGGATTGTACCGGGCCTTCCGCCTTATTCTGTATCCAGTCGAGGTAATTCTTTTCGACGAACTTGGAAAATAGGGTGTTTGCATCGGCTTTTTGCATGGTAAGAATCTCGTGCATACCCGCGTCTTCCAGTTTTTGCAAAGAGAGTTCCCAATAGATCAATTTTCGATAAGCAGCCACCCATTCTTTGTCATCAAGATCATCGTTGATGGTCATACCCAAATTTCGAAACTCTTGTTGGTAAGCCATAGAAGTTTTCTCGCTGACCAGACGTTTGTTCTCGGTAAATTTTTTTATGGTTAAAAGGATTTGTTTGGGATTGACCGGTTTTATCAGGTAATCGTCAATTTTGGAACCAATGGCATCTTCCATCAGATGCTCTTCTTCGTTCTTCGTTACCAATACTGTAGGGATGGTGGGGTTAATTGTTTTCAATATGACCAACGTTTCCAGCCCCGTTTTTCCAGGCATATTCTCGTCGAGGAAGACCAAGTCAAAAGGTTCATTCTGAAAAGCTTCCACGGCGTCATTGCCGTTATTCACCGTTTTGACACGATATCCTCGCTCTTCTAATAATAAAATATGCGGTCTTAAAAAATCGATTTCATCATCAGCCCACAGGATGTGTATCTTCTGCATCATTATATTTAACATTAATTAACTTCATTCTCCTTATCTTTGCGCTTAATTTAGACATTCGAAACGCTTCAGCACAACGAAAAACGACGGAGGGAGAACTACTATGTCGGGTAGAAAAAACTTATCCTCGTGTGTCTCAAACATAGACAAAATGCTTTGCATTCACGAACCGAATATTAAATGAGTTCATGCATACTTTTAAAAATAAGCAAAAATGCATAATGCCAAAGAAAAAAATATCATGAGTAATTCATTTTTATATACAAAAAAAGCGTAGCGCACGCTTTTCTGTAGGAGAATTTAAACAAAAAATTAACATCATAACATAAAGTTGAATAAGAAAAAGATAATTAACGACCCTGTATACGGATTTGCAACTATTCCGTCGGCTTTCATTTTTGACCTTATTCAACACCCTTATCTTCAGCGTCTTCGCTTCATTAAACAGGTGAGCATGACGCATTTGGTGTATCCCGGGGCCCTTCATACACGCTTTCAACATGCGGTCGGGGCCATGCATCTCATGTCATTAGCCATTGATACACTTCGGAGTAAAAAAGTATCGATCAGCCCGGAAGAGGAAGAGGCGGTACTAATCGCAATTTTGCTGCACGATATTGGCCACGGGCCATTTTCGCATTCCTTAGAGCATACACTTATTGAAGGGGTGTCTCACGAGATGCTGTCCTCCTTGTTGATGGATAAGCTGAATGAAGAGTTTGGAGGCAAGTTATCCTTAGCCATCACAATTTTTAACGACCAATATCCTCGAAAGTTTTTTCATCAATTAGTATCCAGCCAGTTGGATATGGATCGTATGGATTATCTCAACCGGGATAGTTTTTTTACCGGCGTATCCGAAGGGGTTATTTCTTTTGACCGTATTATCACGATGCTGAATGTAGAACAGGGAGAGCTGGTGGTGGAAGCCAAAGGCATTTATTCGGTTGAAAAGTTTTTAATCGCACGTCGTCTGATGTACTGGCAAGTTTATTTACATAAAACCGTCGTCGGAGCGGAACAAATGCTCCTTAAGATTTTGTACCGGGCGAAAGAGCTGTCCGCGCAGGGACACAATCTATTTGCAACACGGGCGTTACGCCATTTTTTAACAAATAAAATTAGTCATCATAATTTCCTGGAGGACGAACGTCATCTAGACTGGTTTACACAGTTAGATGATACGGATATCCTATCGGCGTTAAAAGAATGGGTATACGAAGACGATAAAATTCTAGGTACGCTATGTCGGAAACTGATGAATAGAGACTTATTGCGAACCGAACTTCGAAATACTCCTTTTTTAGAAACGGAAATAGCAGCGGTACGAGACAAAGTAAAAACATATTTTGAGCTCGACGACAGCGAAGTTGATTATTTTGTATATACGCAGGTGGTACAAAACAGTGCGTATGATGTACAACATAGCACCATTAAAATCATTAACAACAGAGGTCACGTTCAAGATATTACAGAAGCTTCCGACGTTTCTAATTTAGAAGCGTTGGCCAAGCGTGTGGTCAAGTTTGCCCTTTCCTATCCCAAGGAAATAGGGCATCCATTGGATGAGGGCGATAATTCCTTAAAAAGTAATTAAGAAAAAGTATACATTTGTAAGATGCAATTTACTGCAAATCAAATAGCAACATTATTAAACGGATACGTAGAAGGCGATCCCGATGTTCTTGTGAATCAATTAGCTAAGATTGAAGAAGGGAAAGAAGGGGCGTTAGCTTTTTTGTCCAATCCGAAATACGAGCACTTCCTTTACGAGACAAAGGCGTCTGCCGTGATTATCAATCAAGATTTTCAATTGGTTAAGCCGGTTGAAACTAGTCTTATTCGCGTAAAAGATGCCTATTCAGCTTTTTCAGAACTCTTGCGTATTTATGATCAGCTCCGGAATGAGCGTAGCGGAATAGAACAGCCGTCCTTTCTGCATGAGTCGGCACGGGTTGGAGAAGATCTGTATTTAGGCGCATTCTCCTATATTGGACGCGACGTAGTCATTGGCGATCAGGTGAAGATATATCCGCAAGTTTACATTGGGGACGGCGTTACGATCGGAAATAATACGGTGATTTATCCCGGCGTTAGGATTTATTATGATAGTAAAATCGGCGATCATGTAATTCTACATAGCGGTGTCATTATAGGAAGTGATGGCTTTGGTTTTGCACCTCAAAATGACGGTAGCTATGCGAAAGTACCTCAAATTGGTAACGTTATTATTGAGAACAATGTGGAGGTAGGTGCAAATACGGTTATAGACCGAGCTACGTTAGGCTCTACCATTATTCGCCAAGGGGTGAAATTGGATAATCTGATACAGATTGCGCATAATGTGGAGATCGGCGCTAACACCGTTGCCGCTGCACAAACGGGCATTTCGGGAAGTACCAAGATTGGAGAAAACGTCGTTTTGGGTGGTCAAGTAGGCGTCGTGGGACATATCCAAGTAGCGGCTGGATCACAAATCCAAGCACAGTCTGGGGTTAATCGATCCATCGGTCTGGAAAATAAAAAATGGGGTGGTACACCTGCTATGCCCTATAATAGCAACCTGCGGTCGCACGTAATCTACGGTAAATTGCCTGCGTTAGAGCAACGTGTTGCAGAACTCGAAGCGCGCCTTAAAGCGCTGGATAATGAAAATCGATAAATTTCCTAAATAGAATGTTAGATATGAATGTAAAACAGAGGACGATACAAACTGAAATATCCATTTCAGGCATCGGACTGCACACGGGCAAAGCTGTGAACATGACGATAAAACCTGCGCCGGAATTTCATTGGTATAAATTTAAAAGAGTGGATCTGGAAGGGGAGCCAATCGTAGCCGTCGATGCGGATAATGTATCCGACACTTCTCGCGGGACGACCATCTCCCAAAATGGTGCAGCAATTAGTACGATCGAACATTTAATGGCTGCATTAGTCGGATTACAAATTGATAACGTCCTCATCGAAATAGACGGCCCTGAAGTCCCGATTTTAGATGGCAGCTCCCGGATTTTCGTCGAGAAATTATTGGAAGCCGGTTTTGTAGATCAAGAGGCCGACCGCGATTACTACGAAATCCAGGACAATATCGTCTATGTAGAAAAGGATCGAAAAGTAGAGATTATAGCGATGCCATTGGATGGCTATCGTTTGACTTGTATGATCGATTTTAACTCACCAGTACTGGGGAGCCAGCACGCTTCCATTAGTAATATAACCGAATTTCAAAGTGAAATATCCAGTTCTCGCACCTTCTGTTTTTTACATGAGTTGGAGAGTTTGGTGAATCACAACTTAATCAAAGGAGGCGATTTATCCAACGCTATCGTGATTGTGGATAAAGAGGTGAGCAAAGAAGAGTTAGATAAATTATCGGGTTTATTTAATAAGACGGTAGAAGTTGCCAGTGAGGGGATTTTAGATAATATTCAATTGCGTTATCAAAATGAACCTGCTCGACATAAACTGCTGGATATGATTGGCGATCTAGCCTTAGTCGGACGCCCGCTTAAAGGACACATCATGGCAGCCCGTCCTGGACATGCTGCTAATGCAGCTTTTGCCAAAAAGATAAAAGCACAAATAAAAAAAGAAAAGAATCGTAAAAATTTAAAAGTTTACGATCCCAACATGACACCCGTCTACGATACGGTACAAATCATGAAGATATTGCCGCATCGCCAACCAATGTTGATGATCGATAAAATTTTGGAGTTGTCCGAAACACACGTCGTGGGATTAAAAAATGTCACGATGAACGAAGATATTTTCATGGGGCATTTTCCAGAAGCACCTGTATTCCCAGGAGTATTGCAGATTGAAGCGATGGCACAGACCGGGGGGATTTTAGTTTTAAATACCGTTCCCGATCCAGAAAATTGGCTGACGTTGTTCCTAAAAATAGAAAACGCTCGTTTTAAGAATCAGGTAACGCCAGGTGATACGATTATTTTCAGCTGCGAGCTGCTAGAACCCATTCGTCGAGGAATTGCTCGGATGAAAGGCGTAGGCGTTGTCGGTGACAAGGTAGTAAGTGAAGCGGAGCTTATGGCTCAAATAGTAAAAGTTAAAGGTAATTAGCATGATACAACCGTTATCATACATCCATCCAGAAGCTAAGATAGCTCAAAATGTGGTGGTGGAACCATTCTCCACCATCGATCGGGATGTAGAAATTGGTGAGGGCACATGGATAGGATCCAATGTCACCATCATGAATGGGGCCCGCATTGGGAAGAACTGTCGTATCTTTCCGGGAGCCGTTATCTCCGGCGAGCCACAAGATTTGAAGTTTGAAGGAGAGGTTACTACAGCCGAGATTGGTGACAACACGACCATTCGGGAATGTGTAACCATCAACCGCGGGACAAAAGACAGGTACAAGACCGTCATTGGGAAAAATTGTCTTATTCAAGCCTATAGTCATATCGCCCATGATTGTTTTGTGGGCGATCATTGCATATTCTCTAACTCCAGTACATTAGCTGGGCATATTACCGTAGGCGATTATGTCGTCTTAGCGGGGATGGTTGCGGTACATCAATTTTGTAAGATCGGTTCGCATGCTTTTGTAACAGGCGGAACCTTAGTAAGAAAGGATGTACCTCCCTTTATTAAAGCTGCACGGGAACCTATTTCCTATGCAGGTATTAATTCTGTGGGCCTGCGCCGTCGTGGTTTTAGCGCAGAACAGATTACCGAAATCCAAGGTATTTATCGGATATTATTCGTGCAACACCGTAATCTGACCAAAGCGTTGGATTTGGTGGAGGCTGAATTTACCCCGACCGAATTGCGGGATGAGATATTGTCTTTTGTACGTAATTCTAACCGAGGTGTTATTAAAGGTTTTAATCACGGAAGATCTTCACTTTAAATAAAGCGATTATTGAGTATAATTTTACAAGACTTAGGTAGGCGGTATAATAGAGAATGGATTTTTAGACATTTAGATTATAGCCTCTCTTTCGGAAAAAAATATGCCATACTCGGGCCGAATGGCTCGGGGAAATCTACTTTGCTGAAAGTGATCTCGGGAAGTCTTGCGCCGAGCCAGGGAAAAATTGACTATGTGGATACAAACATGCAGCCGATTCAACCTGAAAATGTTTTTCAAGAGTTGGCCATAGCTGCACCCTATATGGAACTGATCGAGGAGTTTACCTTGCGGGAACTAATTGCGTTTCATTTTAAATTCAAATCGTTTCTTCCCGGATTCGATGCGGAAGGGATTGTTCAACTATTAGGGATGGAGAAATCCCTAGATAAAGAAGTTCGTTTTTTTTCATCAGGCATGAAACAGCGGGTTAAACTCGCATTGGCCTGTTGTTCATCCAGTAGCGTGGTGTTACTGGATGAACCAATGAGTAATTTGGATACCGCCGGCGAAGACTGGTATTTAACGTTGATCGAACGTACTATACAAGCCGACCGGCTGTTGATTATTGGCTCTAATCAAGAAAAAGAATATGCTTTTTGCGACGAGCATATACAGATCATGTCTTACAAGTAAGCTGGAATTTACTGCTTTTAAAAGAGGCCGATATTTTGTATTTTTGCTATACTAAAATCAAATAAATTGTTATGGCCAAAGCATCTGAAGTAAAATCAGGAAATATACTTCGTTTTAATGGAGAACTCGTTACCGTAGAAGAGTATATTCACCGTACACCCGGAAACTTACGCGCATTTTATCAGGCGCGTATGCGGAATGTTCGTACAGGGAAGTTGGTAGAATACCGCTTTAGAACGGACGAAGAGGTAGAGATTGCCCGTGTAGAAACCAACGATTATCAATATTTATATGACGATGCAGATTTCTTCGTCGTGATGGATAATACAACTTACGAACAATTTAATATCCCAAAAGCTTTATTTGGTGGGGCAGCACAATTTTTGAAAGAAGGTATGAATGTGTTGGTCGCGTTCGAAAGTGAAGAGCCTATTATGGCCAGCTTACCCGCTTCTGTAGAGTTAGAAATAACCTATACTGAGCCGGCAGTGAAAGGAGACACTTCCACAAACGCGCTGAAAAACGCTACCGTGGAAACAGGTGTAGAGATCCGCGTACCTTTATTTATCAATCAAGGAGACAAAGTAAAAGTAGATACCCGCACGGGTGATTATATCGAGCGCGTAAAATAAGTGTCGCGCTTGTGGCTGGCTTATGGCCGCATTACAATCGGTAATGACAAAAGCGGAACTACGTATAGCATATAAGCAGAAGCGAAGCCAGCTTGCAGCTGCGCAGGTTAGTTCGTTTAATGCGGGAATATTGCAGGAACTTTTCCAATTTAACTGGGAGGACACGGGCTTTCTGCACACGTTTTTGCCGGCCACGAAACTCAATGAACCGGATATGTGGTCATTCATAACCGATATCCGGATCCATTATCCGACGCTCCATATCGTCGTTAGCCGCTCCGAGCCCAAAGACTATTCCATGCAACATTTTCTGTTAGAAGAGCATATTGTGCTCATAGAAAATGCTTGGGGAATTGTAGAGCCCATTGCGGGCGAACCTATAGCCGAAACAGCATTGGATGTCGTGTTGGTCCCTCTATTAATTGCGGATAAAGACGGTAATCGAGTGGGATACGGGAAAGGATTTTACGATCGTTTTTTAGCAAAATGCCGCCCTGATTGTAAAAAAATAGGGATCTCATTTTTCGATCCCGTTGAGAAAATTGATGATGTAGATTCGTTGGACGTACCGTTAGATATATTGGTAACGCCCCGCTCCACCATAAGGTTTATATAGCGGGGCAACCTATCACCGTCCTTACTTATACAATATCCTAAATTTTATGGTATTGTCAATCTGTTTTAATTGTTTCAGCACATTTTTGTCATAGGCAGTATGGATATCGGTAACGGCGTAGCCCATGTCACCTTTCGTCATCAGAAATTGAGAGATGATGTTAATGTTATTTTCCGCATAAACCTTATTGATTTGTGCCATGATACCTGGTACATTCCTGTGAATATGTAGAAGTCGGTGTGCTTGTGTGAGGCGCGGTAAGATAAGATTTGGAAAATTGCGACTCATGTACGTATCGCCATTATTGATAAAGTCGGCCATACGCTTCGGAATGAACTCGGCGTTTCGTTTCTTATATTTTTTATCATCAAACACGACGATGCCTTTTTCGGTACAGATATTTTTGTTTACGAAACCCTGTACGTCCCCTAAGTATCCGATAGTCTTTAATTTGTCCGCTTGTGCGAGCTGCTCGTCTTCAACACGTATACCATCGCCCAATAAAAGCAAGCCTACGTCTTTGGTATACTTATCTTCAAAAGTTTCTTTTACACGGACTGAAAAACCGTCTCGTTTCAAAAGATGTACAGCAATTTCCGGCACATCCCCCACGATAAGACATAGAATACGGTTTTTTGGATAGGAGATGGCCCGCGGCAGGTCATTCACATACAGAAACTCGTCAAAACTAGGGGTGATGTGATCTGCTTTTTCCGTCACGCTTTTGCGCGAAATGTTTTCCGTGAAGGCGAAGAATTTTTCAATCAGCCCTGATTCCTTCAGCTGGAAGTCTGAATACCCATCGCCGATACCGAATATTCTGCCGTCTAATTTGAGCTCTTTCAGCAGTTTAACCTTTCCACCCTCGTCCGAAAGCGGATTGTTCTCGTCATACCCGATAATATTGCCCTCCTCATCAAACTTGAATGTATTGGCATATATGTTTTCCTTTTGTATGTGGTATGGCGTCACGACAGGCGTAATGAATTCCTTAAATCCACCGGATACAATCAGTGCGGTATCTTTATTCTCTTTGAAAAACTCTTTGTTCCGACCAAAGGAACGTGAAACTTTCTTTTTCAGCTGGGAGACTAGTTTATCCAGGTGGCTTTTGTTTGCGTTTAGCAATTGTACACGGCCCGTTAGACTTTCCCGGAAGGAAATCTTTCCTTCCATGGCAAGGTTGGTGTAATCTTCGATCTGTTGATAGATTTTATCTCTATCTGGATGGTTCTCTAAGGATATTCTTGCTAATTCATCCAAAGCTTCGACTTGCGTAAATGTGCTATCGAAATCGATGATGTAATAATTCTTCATTTATAAGATTTAAATTCAATACTCATTTCTTTCAATGTGCTATTCAGTGGTTTAAAACGGTACCCCGTAGCATCGTACAGCTTTTGGTTGGAATAAGCTAAAAAAGCCGCGGCAGCTTTTGCACTTTCCCGCGTCAATACCGGCCGGCCGCCTTTAAAAAAGGCCATTATTTTGGCTGCCCTCCACGCAAAGCTCAACATAAAGGGTCGTGCTTTAATCGTTGGAGCTGGTTTGTCCAGTAGTTTGGCGATACGCTCCAGCAAGAGCTTGTTGCTAATGTTTTCGCTATTGAGTACGAAGCGTTCACCGCGAATAGCACGGTTATTCATTAATAGGATCATGATTTTGGCGACATCTTCCACATCGACAATACCAACGGTTCCGGGTGGATAGACTTTGATTCCCTTTTTAACAAGATCGAAGATCGCTCCAGCGGCTTTTTTACCTGGGCCTACGCCCATAATGACTGATGGATTAACGATAACCGCGTCCAAACCTTCCATAATACCTCGCCATACTTCCATTTCACTTTCGTATTTAGAAAGGGCATATTTAGAATGGTCTGCACCTTCGTCCCATTTACTTTGTTCAGAAATCAATTCACCCGTTTTTGGCGAACCTAGCGCGGCGATAGAACTGACGTGTACCAAGCGCGCCCCGTGCTCTAAGCAAAGGTTAACGATGTGTTTGGTACCCTCAATATTGGTGTGTAGCATACGCGCCCAATCCGCTTTTTGATAAGATATTTGAGCCGCACAATGGTACACGGCTGTTATCCCTTTGAAAGCATCGGCTAAGGCAAAATAATCTGTTATGTCGGCGGGAAACCATTCCACCAGTGAAGAGGAGCGCAGAAGTTCGGGGACTTCTGACTGTTCGCGCTTAATGGCGACTACAGCATGACCCTCATCGATTAAATATTTAATCAATGTAGATCCCAAAAAACCGGTTCCTCCTGTTACTAATATCACGGTGTCAAGTTGTCGCTGAAATTGTGCCGCTCAAAGATAACCTATTGATTACGGGTTTGCAAGTGCAGGAAAGAGGAAACTTTCACTTTTGGCTTCGGGTTTATTGATGTTTTGTTTACTTTTAAGGCATCAATAACCCCTCGAGGTTTTTACCTTTACTTTATTAGTATGTCTTTAGTTGATTTCTTTACCCCAATCATCGTGCAGGACTTTTGTTCTGGAACCGATTTTTATAACTCGCAATTCGGAAAAATTATAGCGGCTTATGAAGAATCGTTTCCGGACTTACAAGACGCTGAAAAAAAGCCGCATATCGCGTTAATAGGCGTGGAAGAGGAGCGGGCGTCCGTTCATAACGGCGGGGCCAAGAAATCTCCAAATGCGGTACGGAAGCATTTCTATAATCTCTATCAAGGAGATTATGAGGTGCGCATGGCGGATCTAGGCAATATTCAAGCAGGAGCTACGATACAAGATACCTATGCCGCGTTGAGGACGGTTGTCGAAGAATTGGTGAAGCAAGACATATTACCGATCATCATCGGAGGCGGACAGGATCTTACTTATGCCCAATATAGAGGCTATGAAGGTTTGGAACAACGTGTCGAGGTCGCCGTCATTGATGCGCGGTTCGATCTCGATCAAGATCACGTGGAAAATCCACCACTGAACTCCCACACCTATCTCAATCACATCGTCTTACATCAGCCCGATTATCTTTTTAACCTGAGTAATCTTGCTTATCAGACTTACTTAGTGAGCAAGGAGTCTATTAATATGTATGATAAGCTCTTTTTTAATACCATGCGTATTGGTATGATGGCCGGTAAACTTGACCAAGCGGAGCCCTTAATTCGTGCTGCAGATATGGTTAGCGTTGATATAGGTGCCATCCGGGCTTCCGAAGCACCGGGGAACGCAAATGCCAACCCAAATGGATTGTATGGAGATGAAGCTTGTCAATTAGCCCGTTATGCCGGCATGTCCGACAAATGTTCGTCGATCGGATTTTATGAATATAATCCTACTTTCGATCCCATGGGTCATACAGGGAGTTTGGTCGCGCAGATGATTTGGTGTTTTATCGATGGATTCTATAGCCGAAAAAATGATACCCCCGTTATTCCTAAATCGGCTTATATCGTTTATCGGACCACCCTCGAAAACGAAGAATATGAAATGGTTTTTGTCAAAAGTAAGAAATCTGATCGTTGGTGGATGCAGGTGCCTTATTTTGGTTCCCGATCAGTAAATGAGCGCTATCACTGGGTGCCTTGCCGTTATGAAGACTACCAGCAGGCGGTAGGCGGGGATATGCCTGACCTCTGGTGGAAAACCCATCAAAAATTGCAGTAAAACCAACGTAATGGATATATTTTTACTCCTGCTGATTATTGTCTTGTTCGCTGCTGTCATCGGAGCGTTTTGGTTACAATCGCAAAAAGCGCCCAAACATGTTCATCGGCAAATAGAAGCAGAAAAGAATACGGCTGTTATTGAGCTGGCCAAGGTGCAGGAAAGAGAGCGGTTGCTGGAGCAAGCAAAAGTGGAACTCGAACAGGCATTGGACAGGGAGCGCCGTGAACGCTCAGCGGTTGAGCGGACACTAGAAAGCACCCATGCGTACCTGCAGGCCCAGCAAGAGAAATATCAAGTACAACAGGAAGAGATAAAGCAATTGCGTAAGCAATTTTACTTGGAATTTCAGCAGATGGCCAATACTATCTTGGAGGAAAAAACCCAGAAGTTTACCGCCGTCAATCAACAGCATTTAGACCAGTTGCTCACGCCTTTAAAAGAAAAGATCAAAACATTCGAAGAAAAGGTCGATCGAACCTATCAACAGGAAGCAGCGGAACGTAACGTCTTGAAAGGTGTGGTAGAACAATTGATGCAGCAGAGTATGTTGATCAAAGATGAGGCAAATAACCTGACCAAAGCGTTGAAGGGTGATAGCAAAAAGCAAGGGGCATGGGGGGAAATCATCTTGGAGCGTGTACTAGAGCGTTCGGGTTTGTTGAAAGATCAAGAATACCGCTTGCAGGCCGTGTTTGAAGATGATCATAGTCGGAAAGTGCCGGACGCTATTATCTTGCTTCCTGAAGACAAGCATCTGGTTGTGGATTCCAAAGTGTCCTTGACCGCCTACGAACGATGGGTGAATGCAAGTGAAGACGCCGAACAGGTGCAGCACTTACGTCAGCATGTGCATTCCATTGAATCCCATATTCGTCAGCTATCGGCTAAGAATTATCACGATTTATATGGTATCCACTCACCCGATTTTGTGTTGTTGTTTATGCCGATCGAATCGGCATTGAGCTTAGCTGTTCGGGAAAAACCAGAGTTGTTTTCCGACGCTTGGGATAGGAAAGTCGTTATCGTAGGGCCGTCCACGCTATTGGCGACACTCCGTACGATAGCAAGTGTGTGGGTGCAAGAGCGGCAAAATCGGAATGTCCTGGAGATTGCAAAAGAAGCAGGGATGCTCTACGACAAATTTGTCGGCTTTTTAAACGATATGCAGCAATTAGAAAACCACCTTTCACGTGCCACTGAAAAGCATCAAGAAGCCATGCGGAAGCTCTCTTCAGGATCGGGAAATGTGATTAAGAAAGTAGAAAATCTAAAACAACTGGGGGCGAAAGCAAATAAACAGATCGATCCAAAATATCTTTCCTCTTAAAGGTAGAAGCTAGCGTAACTTTTCGTTGTTTTTATGTCGATCCGCGTCCCGGATAGACTTCTTTTCTAAGTTTTTTTGAAGCGCATCCGTTAAATCGATGCCCGTTTGATTGGCAAGACAGATCAGCACAAACAATACATCCGCCATCTCGTCAGCAAGATTGACAGCCTTATCCGATTTTTTGAACGATTGTTCCCCATATTGCCGAGCCATTATCCGCGCTACTTCGCCTACCTCTTCCATCAGCATGGCGGTATTCGTCAACTCGTTAAAATAGCGCACGCCTGTACTGTTAATCCATTTGTCAACAATGTCTTGTGCTTCTTTGATTGTCATTATTTATTTGCTTTAGTATCCAAAATAATGGTGACTGGACCATCATTGCGCAAATCAATTTTCATGTCTGCACCAAAAACGCCTAGCGCCACCTGTTTTTCGAGCAGTGTAGTTAGCCGCTTGCCCATCAGCTGGTATAAAGGTTCCGCTTTGTCAGGCTTTGCGGCTTCGATAAAAGAAGGGCGATTCCCCTTCTTCGTCTGCGCGATCAACGTAAATTGAGATATAAGAAGGATGTTGCCGCCTATATCCCGCACAGATTTATTCATTAAGCCCGCCTCGTCCGAAAAAACACGCAGGTTGACGAGTTTTTGCGCCAACCATTCCAGCTCTTTTTCCGTGTCATCTTCCGCAATACCCAATAATACCAATAGACCATCCTTGATCGCTCCGGTACAGATATCATCTACGGTACATGACGCCTGAGTAACCCGTTGTACAACTGCTCGCATGCCGCAAATTAAAGATTATTTTGGAATAATAGAAAGGGCAGCCCTATGAGACTGCCCTGTAAACTATCTGTCAAAAAAGTTTAGAACCTAATATTTAAGCCCAGTAAGAAATTTGTCTCCGCCTGTGGAAAATAGGCATTACCATAAAGACGCGTGCCGGTGGGCGTAATCCCGCCGTACGTATAGCCGTGGGATTCATATTTCTCATTGAAAATATTGTTAACCGCTAAGTTCGCATCGATATTCTCCAAGCCCAGCAACGAAAAGTTATAGCGTAAGCGGAGATTGTTCACGAAGAACGGATCCACACTTCTTTCGGTCGATTGGGTGTTGTCTAGGAATTGTCTGGACACGTATTTGCTGGCCAAACTGAATTCCAATGACGGTATAGGTGCGTATGCAAATTCGTTGGACAAGATTACGGACGGAGAAAATGAAATCGTGGTTGATGGGTAATGTTGTACTACCTGAGGTTCGTCGAGTTCTGTCCAATCTTCATCCATTACCGTAAGGTATTCTGTGTAGTTTTTTATTTTATTTTCGCTGATACCTGCAGTGGCTTTCCATCTAAATTGTTTCGATAGCTGCCATGCGCCGTCCAGCTCCACCCCGATGCGGTAGCTATTGGGTACATTTTCGCGTATAGACGCTCCTACATCATTAATCTCACCGGTTTTAATGAGTTGGTCTTTATAGAACATACCGTATATATTGGCACCAATATTCAACGATTCTCCGCGTAGTCGGTATCCGGCCTCAATATTATGCATGCGCTCCGCTTTCGGTCGTGCATTGGGTGAAGAATCCACATAGTCGTCGCGAACCGGTTCCTTATTACCGAATGCGTACGATGCGTAGACACTAGTCTTCGGCGACAGCAAGTAGGTAGTCCCAATCTTCGGATTGAAAAAATGGTGTTTCACGTTTACGTCCGCGAGCTCCAGATTATGGTTGTACCCTTCGAACGTGTAGTCCACAAACCGATACTGCAGGTCCGTGTACAGCCGCAGGGCGCCAAAGCTTGCATTCCATTTTCCGTATACATTCACGTCATTTTTGTCCGCGTCGTTGAAATAGTATTTGTCACCAAGCTGACTATCCGATGCGTATTGTGCCCAAATTACTTCACCATAATGGTCGCCTCGGTATTGGTTCGCGCCTCCGCCAAAAATAAGGTTATGATTATCGTTCAGTTGATGATTTACCGAGAATACCGTTCCATAAAAATGATTGTCTAGCCAACGACGACGGATGAGATCCGTGGTATTAATGGTGGTGCCACCGATTTCAATAGGAGCTAAGCCATAGCGGTTAAAGGATTCTCCATCCTTGTATTCCTCGTAGTAACCAGCCCCCCGCGTATAATGCAACGCCATATTAAGGGTCGTCCGGTCCGATGCAAAATAGTTATAATGAAGATGATGGTGTGTTTGCGTGTAATTGTCCGTCTGGTTCTCGTATGTAAATCCGTTATAACGACGGTTAATATCCAACATCTCTTCGGGCACCCCATCCCAAGCTTGGTAAGTTTTCTCTTTTCCCGAAAATACCGTAGCCTTCAAATGGTGCTTTTCGCCGTAGTAACCTGCGTCCACGTAAAATGATTTTAAATCGGAGGTAGCCCGATCGATATATCCATCCGAGCTAATCCGCGATAAGCGCGCATTAAAAGCAAATTTATTGGGCATTAATCCCGAACCGACTTTAATCGTGTTTTTCCAGGTGTTATAAGACCCCCCGCTGTTATTGAGTTCTGCGTAGGGATTACGTTCCAACACATCCGATTGGATGTTGAGCGAGGCACCAAAGGCACCCGCACCGTTGGTCGAAGTTCCTATACCCCGTTGGATCTGAATGCTCTCTGCGCTCGACGCAAAATCAGGTAGGTTTACAAAAAACGATCCCATACTTTCGGCGTCATTTAAAGGAATGCCATTCAGCGTGACATTGATACGCTGGTTGTCCGATCCACGAATCGTTAAATTCGTATAACCAACTCCTGCACCCGCATCCGACCCAATAACCACAGAAGGTGTCTGGTCCAGAAGATAGGGGATATCCTGTGCAAGGTTGCCTCGCGTGATATCTTCTTTGTTGAGATTTTTGTAAGTGGTCGCGGCGTTATCCGCGGCACGTGTCGCAATCACTTGAACTTCATCTGCCATTCTGGTCTCCAAATGCAATACCACCGTTATGTCGCCCTGCCCGTCAGGCAATACGTTTCTCTGAAAAGCGGTATATCCTACATAGCGCACCTGTAAGGAGCTCGTTTTGGGTTTTAGGCCCGTAAAGGTAGCCCTACCTTGTGCGTCACTAATGGTGGTGTTTCCTTGTAAGACAACCGTTGCTCCCGGCAAGGGGTTTCGCGCTGCGTCGAAGACGCGCACAGTGAATGGAGTCTGCCCAACAGCAAAGAATGCCCCGAAAAGCAGCACGAGGGTCATCAATCCATTTTTTACCATAAAAAAATTATTAAACTAAGTTAAACTTTCTATTGCCAAGGGGTTAGCAGTAGCTTATTATTTAACTAACCTTCCCTACGCCAGCATTATCTGGATCAGGTGCGTTTCGCGTTAACGCGAAACTGGGTATAATCTCAGCCCGTTTTTGTGTTTAAACCAAACAAGGCACCCCTTACGATAAGAGCAAAAGTAAAGATAAATTTCATTTAATCAAATTATGGCTTAATATTTGATTAAATATGGATAACAAATTATTTCAATTAGTTAAATGAGGTATATTTCAGCAAGTATTGTTGTTCCTGTGAAAGGTAGCTTCATCAGACAGGGTGTCGTTGCTATTGATGAAACCGGCACCGTTAGGGGCGTCTATGAAGAAACGGATCGGGCCGTATCGGGTATAGAAAAAGAGTTTTACGACGGTGTATTAATTCCTGGATTTGTAAATGCCCACTGTCATGTGGAGTTGTCGCATATGGCAGGTAAAACAAAAAAGGGCACAGGGTTGCCTCGTTTTTTGGCGGATGTCATGAAGATGCGAGCAGCCGATGAAAAAGATATTTTAGCACAGATCGATGCGGCAGACGAGTTGATGTATAATAATGGTATTCAGGTTGTAGGAGACCATGTGAATACGGCACTGTCCGCAAAAATGAAAGCCAAAAGTCGCATAAAGTATCACACTTTTGTGGAAATAATGGCCATGGCGAAGGAAGATATACAGCCTCGCGTGGACAAAGCCCGTGATGTGGAATTCTATTTTGATACCAGTCATGCATCCATTACACCGCATGCGCCTTATTCCTGTTCAAAAGAGTTGTTTAAAGCGATCCGAAAGTTGGTGAGTGATGACAATATTCTCAGTATCCATAACCAAGAGAGTGAAGAAGAGAATAAGCTTTATCGGTATAGGGAAGGGGAATTTTTGGATTTTTATGAGGAGATGGGCATTGACGCGAGTTCGTTCAAAGCGCAAGCGAGGAACTCCATTCAATCCTATTTAGGACATTTGCCTAAAAACAATCCCCTGATATTGGTACACAATATCCATATGTCTTTAAAAGACGTGGACTTTATCGAACGATTGGGCAGAGACGCCTATTTTTGTGTGTGTCCAAAATCAAATCTCTATATAGAGGGGACATTACCTAAAATACTCAATTTTGTGCCTAACCCCAAAAGAATGATCGTGGGTACCGACAGTCTGGCATCGAATGATACGTTGGATATTCTGGCGGAATTGAAAGTAATTTCCGCACATACCAATCAGTTAGACTTCTTGCAGATCTTGCCTTGGGCAACGATTAATGGTGCCGAAGCATTAGGTGTCGCCCACCAGTTTGGCTCTATAGAAGTGGGTAAGACTCCCGGCCTACTGTTGTTAGAAGGAATGAATAATTTGCGTCTGACGGAAAAAGTGACCTTGAAACGGATCGTGTAGTGTTCCTCTAAACCGTACACGTCGGCGCGAATTTTTTGCGCCGACGTTCGCGAATACAGCGCATTTTATCTAAGTTTGCTCTTAATGATGAAACATCTACGTATTACGGTTACAGGCAAAGTACAAGGCGTATCTTATCGAGCAACTTGTAAAGCCGTCGCTGATCAGCTTGGCGTAAAAGGATTTGTGATGAATCAACCCGACGGCTCGGTTTATTTAGAGGCCGAAGGCGATTCTTTTGCCGTGGACACGTTATTGGAATTTTGTCAGGATGGACCTGATAACGCTGAAGTGATGGAGGTAAGTGTTGTTGAGGACGCGTTAAGGGGTTTTAAGAATTTTGAAGTCGTAAAAAAGAAAAAATAACCACAGTGTCTTCCGTCAAAAAATTTGTGAGCGATACGGTGATTTATGGTTTTACAACCATTGTTTCCCGGATGATCAGTTTTTTGATGACACCGCTGTATCTTCGCAAGTTTAAGGACGCGGCCGTATACGGGGTGTACTCCAATCTTTACGCCTCGGTTTCTATGCTGAATGCTATACTGGCTTTTGGTATGGAGACGACCTATTTTCGCTTCTTACAGAAAGTTGATCCCCAGGACCGAGGGCGGGTATTCAATAATAGCTTTATCGTGACCCTATTTACCGCGGCGCTATTGTTAATTTCTATTTTCATCTTTATAGATCCCATAGCTGCCTGGTTCGCCAACGGTGATCGTCCGGAAGAATATGCGCGGTACATCCGGTACTTTATATTTATTTTAGTTGCCGACGCCCTGGCCGTAGTACCTTTTGCCAAATTAAGAGCACAAGGACGTCCTATTCGCTATAGCTATCTGAAGTTTTTTAATATTTTTGTTATCCTTCTTTCCAATTTATTTTTTCTCGTTTATTTACCCGCTTGGATAAAAACTTCTGCTTTTTGGGCCGATTTCGCCACAGGTTGGTTTCAAGAAGGATGGATCGGCTACGTGTTTCTTTCAAACCTGCTGGCGAGTGTACTAACCCTATGTTTGTTGCTACCCGAAATATTAACGTTACAATTGCGCGTCGACAAGCCGCTGATGAAAAGCATGCTGGCTTATAGTCTTCCTATTTTAGTGGCGAATATATCCTTTATTATCAATGAAAATCTGGATAAGATACTTTTTCCGAAATTATTACCCGGCGAAGCGGGAAAGACGGACCTGGGTATCTATGCAGCGGTCACCAAGCTGGCCGTGTTCTTGAGCCTATTTGTTACGGCTTTTCGCTTAGGTGCGGAACCCTTCTTTTTTTCTTACGCTAAAAACGAAAATGCATCACGCACCTACGCCCGGATCATGGAATTTTTTGTGATTGTAATGGTCTTGGTTATGGTGGGAATTACGGTTAACCTAGATTGGCTGAAATATTTTATTAAAGGAAACGAGCTGCAGCCAGACGTCTATTGGACGGGACTTAAAGTTGTACCTTTTATCCTATTTAATTTTGTCCTGTTGGGTATCTATATGAATCTATCCGTTTGGTATAAACTGACAGACCAGACCCGATTTGCCTTGTATATATCCTTAGTGGGCGCGTTGGCAACTATTGGGCTCAATATTGTCCTCATTCCAGTTTTTTCCTATGTTGGAGCCGTGGCTACCACTTCCGTAGCCTATTTCATTATGATCGGGCTATCTCTTTATTGGGGGCAGAAATATTATCCCATACCTTATCACTTCCTTAAAATTGTACTTTATTTGGTCGTGAGCCTCGGGATTTCGCTAATCAGCTTCTTTATTTTTGATAGTAATTTCTGGATAGGCAACGGGATGCTGCTGTTGTTTGCTGTGGTGATCCTGTTTTTGGAAAGGAAACAGCTACAATCCCTACTTGCAAGGCGGAAATAATTTGAAATTAGGCATTTGGAGCGTACCGTCCTTACAAGAAGATGCCTTCTGCAAAACGTTCCTTAATCTCTTCCAGTACCTCTAAAATCTCCTGATGACTACCTAAACCAACTAATTTCGTGCGATATTCTTTGAAATTCGGTATACCCTTGAAATAGTTTGCGTAATGGCGGCGCATTTCGAAAACCCCCGTTTTATCGCCCTTCCATTCAATAGATTTAATTAAATGGGTTTTGCATACCTCCACCCGCTCGTCGATGGTAGGGCCTTCTAATCGTTCTCCCGTTTCAAAAAAATGTTTGACTTCGCGGAAAATCCATGGGTATCCAATGGACGCTCTTCCGATCATAATACCATCTACCTCATATTCCATGCGCCAGGCAGCGGCTTTTTCGACCGAATCAATATCGCCGTTTCCAAAAATGGGAATATGTATGCGGGGATTACGTTTTACATCCCTGATCATGCTCCAGTCGGCCTGACCTTTATACATCTGTGCCCGGGTACGGCCATGGATGGATAAGGCTTTGATACCTACATCTTGTAGCCGTTCAGCCACCTCATAAACATTCTTCGTATTATCATCCCAGCCGAGACGGGTTTTTACGGTGACCGGAAGATGTGTCGCATCGACCACGGCTTTGGTCATGGCCACCATCTTATCGATATCCTGCAAAAGGCTGGCGCCGGCGCCCCGGCAAGCTACATTCTTCACCGGACAGCCGTAATTGATGTCAATTAAATCAGGCGCTGCTAAGGTGCATATCTCGGCAGATTGGCGCATACTTTCGATGTCCGAGCCAAAAATCTGTATACCGATCGGTCGTTCGTATTCAAAGATGTCGAGCTTTTGTTTGGATTTGGCTGCATCTCGAATCAACCCTTCCGAAGAAATAAACTCCGTATACATCATGTCCACCCCATTTTGCTTACACACGTAGCGGAATGGTGGGTCACTGACGTCCTCCATGGGCGC
This sequence comes from Sphingobacterium sp. FBM7-1, assembly GCF_020687765.1. Classification (GTDB taxonomy): domain Bacteria; phylum Bacteroidota; class Bacteroidia; order Sphingobacteriales; family Sphingobacteriaceae; genus Sphingobacterium. The sequence continues at coordinate 99,953 of NZ_JAJEWJ010000004.1, forward strand.
TAGCAATAGCGGAAATTTACCCAAATCAATATGCTCACCTATCTTAACAGTCATCTTGATGATTTTTTGCAAAAATACGGAAATTTTTCGTCATCATTTTTTCTTGATCAAAACGAAGTAAAAAAAGGGAAAGTTTATACTAACTTTACGCCGGAATAAGCATATTTTCGGATGTATCTATTGAAGCATATTTTTCTTGGTAGTATCCTGTGTTTGCTGATCAGCACCGCATGGGGGCAGGAGGCGAACATAGCGGAGGTTGACACATTCGATTACGTATTCCTTTCAGCGGATCGTCCGCATCAGCTGGCAGCGCAGTTTCTGACTGAAATCGAACAGCGCAGCGTAAATCCGATAGCCTTTTTGGACTATATGGAGGCCAAAAGAGGGCCCCGCGATAGCCTATCGTATGGGGTAGGTGATATGAAGGTAGAACGACCGGTTTGGATATTGTTGGTCGTCTTTCTATTATTTCTTGCCGTAGCGCTGGTGCGTCTTGCCTTTCCGGCAGACTTTAGCATGATCGTGCAAGCCTACTACGACGAGCGGACGTTACAACAAGTCAGTAAAGAAAATAGTATGCTGACATCCTGGCCCTATGTGTTTCTCTACCTTATATTCAGCCTGGCTCTCGGACTTTTTATTGTGCTTATTGAATCCTCCTTTGAGCGTTTGATGGTGCTGAGCTGGGAAAACTATATGCGAACCGCGTTACTGGTCGCGCTGCTGTTTATCATTAAAATACTCCTTATCCGTTTTATTTCATTCGTATTCGAAATAGATCGTTTAGTAAGAGAATACGTGGCTGTACTTTACCTCGTTTATTTCAACAGTATGCTTTTTTTAATGCCTTTTCTGTTGACGGCTACCCTCGCTCCCGCATCGTATTTTAAGATTCTGTTAATTTTGTTCGGTGCGCTGGTGTCTATCTTGTTTATTTATAGGTTTTTGAGAACTGCGTTCCGCCTTTTCGGAAATCTAAAGTTTTCAATTTTTTATTTAATTCTGTATCTTTGCGCACTTGAAGTAGCGCCGATTATGATATTGGTTAGAACATTGAGCAATTAAAAAATTGAATATGCAAGTAGAAGAAGCAAGAGCCAAGAAGGTAAAAAGTATTTTAGTTACCTTGCCTAAACCTGAAAATGACAAATCTCCGTATTTTGCCCTAGCAGACAAATATAATTTAAAACTGGATTTTCGAGGGTTCATTCATGTAGAAGGCGTTCCGGCAAAAGATGTGCGGAAAGATAAAATCAATTTTGCAGATTTTACAGCGGTTATTTTTACGAGTAAAAATGCGGTGGATCATTTCTTCCGTGTTTGTGAAGAAATGCGTTATGAAGTGCCGGCCGATATGAAATATTTCTGCATATCCGAGGCAATAGCGCTTTACTTGCAAAAGTACATTCAATATCGTAAACGTAAGATATTCTTTGGTAAACAAACCGCTAAAGATTTGGAAGACGTATTGGCTAAGCATGCGAAAGAAAGATTTCTTTTCCCTTGTTCGGATGTGGCTAATGAAGAAACCCAAAAGTGGTTGCAAGATAACGGCTTCAACTTTACGCCAGCGGTACTTTTCCGTACGGTAATCAGCGATATCCAAGACCTAGAAAACGTTTTTTATGATGTGATCGTTTTCTTCAGTCCTTCAAGCGTACAGTCACTGTTCGAGAATTTCCCGGATTTTAAACAGAAAGATACCCGAATAGCCGCCTTCGGCGCTACCACGCAGCAAGAGCTGCTCAATCACGACTTAATTTTAGATATACCTGCACCTACGCCGGAAGCGCCAAGCATGACGATGGCGGTAGAGCAGTACATTAAGCAGGTGAATAAATAACGTCAATAATGACGTTAATCATTTCTTATTTACCATAATTCTACTTAATTTGCTCCTTAATAGCTGTGCCGTAAAATTGAATTTGTCTTACGGCAATAAAAGGATATTTTTTAAGTTTGTAAATAGTTGTTAAGCGTGAAAACTTGTGAAACTAAAACCAGTAAATAGTATATCAGGGATCGCTCCAAAAGATTTTGTTCGGGATTATCTCAACAAAGGACAGCCAGTGATCATCAAGGACTTTATCAGCAAGGAGAGCCCCTGTTGGCAAAAATGGAGTTATGACTATTTCAAAGAAATAGCCGGAAACGAGCAGATTGACGTATATGGACGCGAAGAAGAATCGCAAAACCATGCTGCCAGCCCACCAGTGGGTAGAATGAGTTTTGGAGAATATCTCGATAAAATTAGTACAGAGCCGACCGAGTTGCGCCTGTTTCTTTTTAATTTGATGAAACTGAGACCGGAATTAAAAAAAGACGTTATTTACAATGATGTGACTGGTGGCAAAGTTTTGCAGTGGCTTCCTTATATGTTTTTTGGGGGAGAAGGTTCCGCCACGCGTAACCATTTTGACATCGACATGTCGCATGTCTTTATATCGCAGTTTCAAGGTGTAAAGCGGATTTGGCTCTTTCCAAATGATCAATCTGACTTAATGTATAAGTTGCCTTATAACTTTCATAGCATTGCCAACTTGAAAACAAGCAGCCCGGATGAGTATCCTGCATTAAAATTGTTAGCCGGTTACGAAGCCGTTATCCAAGCTGGCGATACCCTTTATATGCCCGCAGGTTGGTGGCACTATATACAATACGAAACCGAAGGGTACTCTATTTCTGTCCGTGCTTTAGCCAATTCACTGAGCGAGAAGATAAAAGGGGCTAGAAACCTGTTTGTTACTCGCTACTTTGATGATACCATGCGAAAATTGTTCAAGGATAAGTGGCTGGATTATAAAATCAAAACAGCTCAAAAACGTGCCGAGAAAGGTATACGTAAACGGGTTAAAAATTAATATTCAATTGTAAAAGGCATCTCATAAGATGCCTTTTACAATTGACTTATAAATTCTTTTATGGCCCTGCCCGGATCTTCGGTTTTCATGAAATTTTCACCGATCAGAAATCCTTGAAAGCCTGCATTGCGTAAAGCTTGGATCGTTTTTGGATCTGATATGCCACTCTCCGAGACCTTGATATAGCTGTCCGGAATTTGTTTCACCAGATCGTAAGAATGATTTAAGTCGACCACGAAATCCTTCAGGTTACGGTTATTTACCCCGATAGCGTCGATGCTTTCGAAGAAACTCCGTTGTAGTTCTTCTTCATTATGTACTTCCAGCAATACATTTAGTCCCAACGATTTCGCGTAATCTGCATAGGTCTCTATTTCTTCGCTATCCAAACAAGCCGCTATCAAGAGGATGATATCCGCACCATAGGCTTTTGCTTCCGCTATCTGGTATACATCTATAATAAATTCCTTACGCAGCAAAGGGATTTGTAGCACCGCTCTTGCCGCTTCCAGATCCGATAAGGAGCCCTGGAAGAAGTCGCTGTCCGTTAGTACCGATATGGCCGAAGCACCAGCATCCTGATAGGAACGAACCACCTCCTGAACCGTCGATGTGCCGTTGATAAGCCCTTTAGACGGTGAAGCGCGCTTATATTCCGCGATGATGCCCGTCCGTTCCGGATCCAATATCGATTCTTTTAACGAATAACAAGTCCTGTCGAAGAGGGGGTATCGCTCTAGTTCTTCCAACGAAACCCGCTGTTTAGCCTCCGCCACCTCTATTTTCTTCTTTTCAATTATTTTATCTAGTATAGTCATAAATCATCATCTTTACCATTTTTGAAACTATGCTTCCATTTGCACTATTCCTAATTAACATTAAATGTCGCATCCGGAACTTTGGTAACTGTAGAAACTCATCCTTAGTACTATTCCTTATACCAAAAATCCGAAGCGACGAGTTTTGCTACACTTTTGCGGTCAAAAGTGTAATTAAGACAACCAATTCGCTATCAGTTTCTTTCCGTTGGTCGTCAATACGGATTCGGGATGGAATTGCACACTACGCACATCATACGTGGCGTGACGCATTGCCATGATAACGCCATCAGGATCTAGTGCCGTCACGTGTAAGCATTCGGGGACATCCTCTTTGGATACTGCCCAAGAATGGTAGCGTCCAATTTTAGAGTCCTTCGGAAAATCCTGAAAAAGTTTTTCTGTTTCATCCGTAATAACGATATCTGTGGCTATCCCATGTAAGGGTTTAGGCATATTGTATAAAGTACCTCCGAACACCTCAGCGATAGCTTGCTGCCCGAGACAAATCCCTAGAATGCGCTTAGAAGGTGCGTACCGACGGATTACATCCATCAATAGACCCGCTTCCTCTGGTATGCCCGGCCCAGGAGAGAGTAATATGCTGTCAAATGGTGCCACGTCGTCCAGTTCGAACTTATCGTTCCTCCACACGGTATATTCCTGGCCTAATTCCTGTAATAGATGTACGAGGTTGTAAGTGAATGAGTCGTAATTATCGATTACTAATATCTTGTTGTTATTCATTTTATATTATAACGTTTCTGCAATTTCTAGGGCACGGCGTAAAGCCGCAATTTTATTATTCACTTCCTGTAGCTCCTTTTCCGGGTCAGAATCTAGTACGATGCCGGCACCCGCTTGGTAATGCAGCACATTTCGTTTACTCAAAAACGAACGGATCATGATAGCATGATTAAAGTCACCGTTGAAACCCATGTAACCAATAGCGCCTGAGTAATAAGAACGCTGCAAACCTTCGTAGCGATCGATCAAGGTAAGGGCTTTGTGTTTAGGAGCGCCGGACAATGTGCCCGCCGGATAGGTGTCGCCTACTACATCGAAAGGGTTAGCCGTTGGATGGAGTTTGCCCGAAACTTGAGAAACCAAATGGATGATATGGGAATAATATTGCGCTTCTTTGTAGGATTTTACTTTCACATCGGTACAGTGGCGGCTTAAGTCATTACGCGCTAAATCCACTAACATCACGTGTTCTGCCGATTCTTTAGGGTCATTTTTCAGTTCTTCCGCAATCATTTCGTCTTTTTCCATATCGCCCGTACGTTTGAACGTGCCGGCGATGGGATAAATGGTCGCTTCTCCCTTTTTAATGGTAAGTTGTGCTTCTGGCGAAGAGCCAAACAACTTGAAATCGCCATAATCGAAGTAGAATAGGTATGGCGAGGGGTTAATGGAGCGCAGGGCGCGATATACATTAAATTCATCGCCTGCAAAGGGTGTAGAAAAAGCACGTGAAGGCACAATCTGGAATACATCCCCTCGGCGTATATGCTGCTTCATTTTATCAACCAAGTTCCGGAAGTCTTCATCCGTCATGTTTGAATCCTCTCCACCTTGGCGTTTAAAATGATATTCAGGGAAGTTTTTGTTCTGTATTAAATATTCCAATCTATCCAGGTCAGATGATTCGCCACCTAACAAATTTTCGAAAATATAAAGTTGATTTCGGAAATGGTCTATCGCGATTACATACCGATAGACGTGGTATTGCATAAAAGGAATTTCACGTGCCGGATGCGTACCTGCGGTTAATTTGATGTCCTCAAAGTGCTCGATAGTGTCAAAAGTGAAATAGCCGAAGAGCCCCGACGAAATTACATTTACACCTTCTATGGGCTGCTGCGAGAAATTTTGGCGAAATGCGGACACCTCTTCACGAAGATTGATTTCGTGGGCATTTTTATAAACGGGTTCCGCGCCAGGCTCTACGATACGAAGCTGCTCTTTATTAAGCGTGATGCCTGCAATCGGTTCGCAGCAAATATAGCTGATGTTATTGTCGCGACTGTGGTATTCCGAACTTTCCAATAATAAACTGTTGGGGAACGTGTCCCGTAGTCGGAGATAGATACTTACCGGTGTCGTTGTGTCAGCGAGTATCTTTCTGTAATTTGTTTTCAGTGCATATTTCATATCTGTTGCAAGTTACATAGTAAATTTTTATTTCTATACTGCCATCTCTCCAAACGAAAAAAGCCCGACGTTTTATGGCCGGGCTTACTTTCAAAATGGTTTTGGTTGATTATGAATATCTTTCATTACATGCCAAACGCATCCCCGACGTTGTTCACCTCGGGCCACCACCAGTTTGTATGTAACTTTTTCATGATCATTTGTGTGAAGCAAATTTATGAATATTTTTTATTCAGCAAACTTTTTTTGATAAAAAAATAAAAAAAGCAGACTAAACTTAATCATTTAGCAAATCTGGACGCCTTTCTTCCGTCCGTATTAGTTGTTGTTCGTACCGCCAGGCGGAGATTTTCGCTTCATGTCCGCTAAGCAGTACCTCGGGCACACGGTGTCCGCGCCACTCTGCTGGCCGGGTATAAATAGGAGCGTCTAACAAACCGTCTTGAAATGAATCGGTGAGTGCAGAAGTTTCGTCGGACAGAACACCTGGTATCAGCCGCACGACGGCGTCGACTAAAATGGCTGCCGGGAGTTCTCCGCCAGAAAGTACATAATCCCCGATGGAAATTTCCTTCGTTACGAATACATCACGAATGCGCTGATCAATTCCCTTGTAATGACCGCAGAGGATAATCACATTCTCAATAGAGGATAGCGTATTTGCGATCTCTTGATTGAGTGTTTGACCATCTGGTGTCATATAAATAACCTCGTCATATGAACGCTCTTTCTGCAATTTTTCAATACATGCGGCGAAAGGTTCTATTTGCATGACCATACCCGATCCACCCCCATAGGGATAATCGTCTACAGATTTATGCTTGTTTGTCGCATAATCCCGTAAGTTGTGGATGTGAATGTCCACGAGACCTTTGTGCTGTGCACGTTGTAAGATAGAATGTGCAAAAGGGCTTTCTAATAAGCCAGGTAAAACCGTAATAATATCAAAGCGCATAGTGCAAAGATAAGTTTTACATTCTTTTACGGCACAAAATCTTCCTTTATATTATGTTCTTTTTTCATAGTATCGTGCTTCGTTTTATCCCTATTCATCAATGCCTTTGCAGAATTTAATTTTGATATATAAGATTTATGCTGGTTATTAATTTGGTTAGTTTATTTTCTAATTTGCAGGCTTTTGCCTTATTTCTTAAACGAGTGTCAGTAATTGGGGGAGTTTTTTTGAAAAGTTGCAAGAACAAAGTTATTTTTTTATGTTTGCACAGTTTAACAATTTTTAACACAGTAGGAGGCAATATTGGGGCTTTTTGCCTTATTAAAAAAGTGAAAATAATAATTAACTAAACAAGGAATACACAAAAGTGGACGAGGCAGGAGGTGAATCGAAGTGTTTTTTTGTTAAATGGTTGCGGTTTTATACGGGATTCTAGACGGTATATTTACTTAGCTTACACAAATCTCAGTTTGTATAATTTCATGAATTCGACATACAATTCTTTTCATATTAAAATCTCGTCAACCAAACAAAGGGGACTGCAGCTTTGTTATTCATCTGTACTAACAAGAACAATCAACAAATTAAATAACTAAACAACACAAACATGAAACAAAAATTACTCAGTTTAATTTTTGTGCTAACGTGCCTAATAGGCGTATCGTTCGCACAAAATCGACAAGTGAGTGGTGTGGTAACGTCGGCAAGCGATGGAAGCCCTTTAGCGGGCGTTTCTGTAGCGGTCGTAGGTACTTCTAGCGCCACTCAGACCGATGGAGACGGTAATTATTCTATTAATGTCGCTACAGATGCGACATTGGCGTTTTCGTACATTGGTTATGTAAGCCAACGCGTTCCGGTAAACAACCGCTCGACTATTAATATCAGTCTAGTGGCTGATGAAACTTCTTTGGAGGAGGTTGTGGTGACAGCTCAAGGGATCGAAAGGACTGCTCGATCAATTGGTTATGCTACACAAAATGTATCTGGAGAAAACTTGCAGCAGCGTTCTGAACCTAATGTATTAAATGCCTTGCAGGGAAAAGTAGCTGGGGTAAATATTTCAAGTTCTTCTGGACAACCCGGTTCTTCGACAAACATTAACATTCGGGGTATTACGTCTTTTGGAGGTAATAACCAACCCTTGATTGTGGTTGATGGTATTATTTTCAGTAATGATACAGATAACAGCCAAAACTCCTTATTTGGTTCGCAACCGTCTAACCGTTTGAACGATATACCGCCAGATAATATTGAGTCGATCAACGTATTGAAAGGACCCGCTGCGTCTGCATTGTATGGATCAAGAGCTTCGGCTGGGGTTTTAATGATCACCACGAAAAGTGGAAAAGGAATGGGCGGAAAAACAGAAGTGACGTTGAGTTCTTCAACAAACTTTCAGAATGTAGCTTATCTTCCTAAATTCCAATCTTCGTATGGACAAGGATCTCAAAATATTTATAATAATCAGAGTTCTTTATCATGGGGGCCAAAATTTGGTACGATGCCAACGGTAATTGAAGGTGGTTCAGGAAGGGAAGTGCCTTACCAAGCATACCCGAATAATATGCGCGACTTTTATCAAACAGGGGCGTTCTATCAAAATTCCGTTAATTTAGCTGGTGGAAACGAAGACCATAACTTTACTGCTGGGGTGTCGAGTACATTACAAAATGGTGTGGTAAGAGAAAGTGATTTTAATCGTCATACAGTAAACGTCGGCGGTAATTCCAAATTACAGAATGGAATTAAAATAGGAGGGTCCATTACCTATGGTAAAACAAAACAAAAAGGGTCAACCATGGGTAACGGTGGTAGTGCTTTTGGTCAGATTACCCGTATTCCGGTTAGTTATGATCTCATGGGTACACCGATATACGATGATGCCGGAAATGGTTTGTATTATAACCCAGCACAAAATCACCCGCTTTGGAGTGTAGAAAATGAATTCTTTACGTCAAATGTAGACCGTGTTTTCGGAAACTTGAATATAGGTTACGATTTTACCGATTGGTTGAATGTATCGTACCGGGTGACTGGAGATACTTATTTTGATTCCCGTAAACAGGTTTTACGTAACGGTGCAGCTCGTGCTCCTCAAGGAGCTATTGATGAAGACCAGCGCTTCAGATCAGAGTTGAATGGTGATTTAATGGTTAGAGCTACAAAAAATGATCTCTTTGTGGAAGGCTTAAATGCTAACTTGTTATTAGGTCAGAATATTAACCAGCGTAACTATAAAGAATCAGGGGTCGTGGCAAGTTCGTTAACAATTCCTGGTTTTGATAATGTGAGCAATGCCGGTGTGTTTACAGGGTCATATGCTAATACGGAACAAAGACGATTAATAGGACATTACGCGCAACTTAGCTTGGGCTACAATGATTACCTGTTTTTGGAATTAACCGGACGCGCAGATAAATCATCTACGTTGCCGACAGAAAACAATACGTACTTTTATCCTTCCGCATCGGCAAGCTTTGTACCTACAGAAGTGTGGGATGTTTTGAAATCAGATGTGTTATCTTTTGCCAAAGTTAGAGTGAATGCTGCTCGTGTAGGTCGTGATGCGGATCCTTACTTACTAAACTCGGTATTCGTTACATCATCTTACGGTAATAATACGGCGAGCATTGAATTTCCTATTTCTGTGGGTGGTTCAAGTATTACAGGTTTCCAAAGAAGTTCAAGAATTGGTAATCCTAATTTGAAACCAGAATTTGTTACTTCTTATGAAGTGGGTGCACAACTAGGTTTTTTCAATAACCGTTTAGATTTGGATTTTACGTATTTTAATACGAAAAGTACAAGCCAAATTTTTAATGTAGCGGTTGCGAACGCTTCCGGGTTTGATACACAGACGTCGAATATTGGTGAGATGACCAATAAGGGTATTGAAGTAATGTTAAGCGGTTATCCAGTAAGAACCAACGATTTCAGTTGGAATGTAAACTTCAACTTTACACGTATTAGAAATAACGTCGTTGCTATCTTTGGAGAAGAGCCGGTAGGAGGTGATTTGCTAACTAGTACAGTGATTCCGGCAGTTAATTATTTTGGTGGCATTACACCTTCTATTGCAGAAGGTTATCCTTATGGTGTCATAGTAGGTGCGAAGAATGTTAGAAATGAAAATGGCGATTTGTTGATAAACCCTACCACTGGTCTTTTTGTGCCGGCTTTGCCAAATGAAGTGATCGCTAATCCACAAAAAGATTATTCATTGGGTATTAACAACACATTCACTTATAAAGGAATAAGTGTCGGAGCATTATTCGATATTAATAAAGGTGGTCAGATTTTCTCTATGGGACAGGTGGATTTGAGAAGTGGTGGTGCACTAGCTGTGACGGAAGCTGATCGTGACCAACCGCGGATATTACCGGGAGTGATTGACAACGGCGATGGTACCTACAGAAAAAACGATATTCAAATATCGGCGCAAAGTTATTGGCAAGGTTTAGGAGGGATTGCGTCTGAAGCTGCTGTATTTGACGCGACTTCATATCGTTTGAGAGAGCTTACTGTAAATTATTCCCTACCGCAAAGCGTATTGGGAAACAGCCCATTTGGACAGGTATCTGTCGGCTTTAGTGGTAGAAACCTGTGGATGTTTGCCCCTGGATTTCCTACTGACCCAGAAATAAATACCCAAGGGGCGGGAAATGCGCAAGGTATGGATTTGAATGGTATTCCAACTACACGCAGTTATGGTTTTAACATACGTGCAACATTTTAAGAATTTAGAACAATGAAGAGTTTGAAAAAGAATATAATCAAGATTTCACTCCTAACTTTGGCAAGCTTTGCTTTTGTGGGGTGTAATAAATTTTTGGATATCAATGATACTCCAAATGATCCTTTGGAAGTACCGTCTTCAACGTTGCTGCCAACCGCTTTAGCGGGTACGGCATTTGCGAACAATAATGAATTGAATCGCTTTGCGTCTACGATTATGAGTGTGACGGCAGGGGCAGGAGGAAGCCCACAGGATTACGACCGTTATATTATCAATGGCGATGATTTTGGAAACCAGTGGCGGTTTGAACTATATGGAGGTGCATTGGTTAATTATCAGAGCCTTATAGAGACAGCTGAAGCTACAGGTGGCCCTGCTTATGCGGGTATTGCAAAAATTATGCAAGCCTTGACTTTTGCTATGACAACGGATATATGGGGCGATGTTCCTTATTCAGATGCTTTAAAGGGTGAGGGACAAGCAACCCCCGTATTAGATTCGCAACGAGATATCTATATGGGTAATAGTGAGGCGAATATAAAAAGTCTCTTTGATTTAGTTAAAGAGGGGCTTGCTGATTTAGATCAGGAAAGTGCCGATTCTCCCGGAAGTGATGATATTGTCTACGGTGGAGATATCGCAAAATGGAAGCGTGCAGGCAATTCGCTGCTCCTAAAATTGGCGATACAGATCAGCTTGGTAGAGCCTGCAAAGGCGACCAGCATCATCAACGAAGTTTTGGCAAACAACGAATATATTAATGCCAACAGTGCAAATTTGTCTGTTAGGTTTGGTGGACAAGTAGGTAGTCAAGCTCCTATATGGACGCTGACGCACAATTCACTTTTCCAAAATGAGTTGTTGATTAGCACACGTTTTGTGGACAGGCTAAACACAACAAATGATCCGAGATTACCTATTTTTGTAACACGAAATGACGGTCAGTATGTAACTGCAGATAATGGTTTTGGAGGAGTATTTCCACCTATTGGTACGCGTTCGGTGTATAATAACTATGCAACGGGCGTCGACGGTGTAGGCCCGGTTCGTTTGTTAACATACGCACAGACATGTTTTATTCTGGCAGAGGCTGTGGTACGGTTAGGTGTTTCTGGAGATGCACAAGCCTTATATGAGGAAGGTATAAGAGCCTCTATGACGGAAGCAGGAGTTTCAGCCGATGACATTAATGATTACTTCGCTGATAATGCGTCTGTAGTTACTTTGAGTGGTTCAAATGACAGTCAAATTGAACAAATCATTACACAAAAATACATTTCCTTGTTTGCAAATGGATTGGAGCAATGGAACGATTGGAGAAGAACGGGTTATCCAGACTTAGCTCCCCACCAGAACGCAGGAGGTATCGATGGTACCCGACCTGTCAGAGCAGTATATTTGAGTTCAGAAGTTCAACGAAACCCTAACATGCCTCAAGGTAGTGCGATTCCGCAATCGAACGTGAAGGTATGGTGGGATGTTAATTAATAAAAGACAATACGATGAGAAAATTATTCACAATATTAGTTACATCTTTAATGATGGTTTTGGTCTCTTGTGAGAAAGATTACAATGAGTTCTATTCCGACAACCATCCGGATGTGCCGGTAACCTATCAAGAAGCAACGTCGCACGGTTTTAATCCTTATATTGAGGTGCCTTTATCCACAGGTAATTTCACACTTACCTTGACGATTCCTGAAAATTCGGGAAGAAGTATAAAAGAGATTCGTAAGGTACTCGGTGGCTCGACGAGCATTAATGCTGGAGGTTTAAGTGCTGCGAATTTTGTTAATTATATTAGTAATCCGATTGCAGGCAACGGTAGAACAGCAGTTTTTAGTTCTTCGATATCTGAATTTAGAAGCAAGAATGCAGCTAATGAGAAATTAGTAGCTGATTTTGAGGCTTCTTCTAGTAGCAGATTGGAAATAGCTTTTATGTTTCAAGTTATATTGGATAATGACCAAACAGTTATTCCGGTTCAGGCTAGAGTTTGGATTAACAAATAAAGAATCCGAAAAAAACGGATTCTATATGGATAAAAAGTAGACAGTTCATTTTGGACTGTCTATTTTTTTTGCATTCTGCTGCATGGAAGACAATTATTATAGGGTGAAAGTCCCCGGCATAGGTCATTACAGGTGGAAGTGTTAGCCCGCCGGAATACGCCAGTCAAACTAAATTACATGCTCAGCATCACAGATTAATCATTTGTGTTTATAAAAAAAGAAAATCCCGGGCGTATGTTCGGGATTTCTCTTTTTCATTACGTAATTGTTGATCTATTCACTTCCCACTCCCCCTACTGGTCTTTCATTAAGACAGGTTATAGGTTTGAATATTGTCACATTTTTCTCTATTGACTGGAATTGCAATAGAAAAGTAGAGACATTTTATGCAGCTTCAGTTCTATGTTTCCTCATTTCATTTTCCGCTTGTACTGGAGTTCTGTAATCCAGCGCAGAATGCCTTCTTTTTCTATTGTACCATACCTCTATATATTCGAATATTTCAAGTTTTGCCTGTGCTTTGGTTTCAAATTTTCTATGATATACCATTTCCGTTTTCAGTGTCTTGAAGAAACTTTCGGCAATCGCATTGTCCCAGCAATTTCCCTTTCTGCTCATACTTTGCAGTACAGGTAATCCCTTTAAACATCTACGGAATTCATGACTGGCATATTGGACCCCCCTGTCACTGTGAAAAATAAGTTCCTTCTCCGGGGGTCTGTTCTTTATGGCCATTTTCCATGCGTCCACAACGGTGGAAGTGGTGCCCATGCTATTATCCATACTCCAGCCGACAATTTTTCGGTCTGCCAGATCCATGATCACGGTGAGGTAAAGCCATCCCTCACCGGTTCTGATATAGGTAATATCACTTACCCATTTCTCACCCGGTCCCGTCGTACTGAAATCACCTCGCAACAAGTTTGCACTCACCGGATAAAGATGGTTAGAGTTAGTCGTTACCCTATATTTCCGTTTCATAATACTTTTTATGCCGTTTCTTCCCATCAACCTCGCGATGCGTGGGCGTGAGACCTTTATGCCGTCAGCATTCAGTTCTTTAGTGATCCGTGGGCTACCATATCGCCCTTTACTCATAGAATACACTTCTTTGAGTTTGGTCAGTAGCTCTGAATTCTGTTGCTCCCAGAACCCTACCGGATCTTGTACCCACTTATAATAGGAACTGCTGCTGACCCCAAAAACTGAAGACATCTTCTCAACGGGATAGATCGATTTATGCTCGGCTATAAATCTGTATATCCCCCGTCTCCCTTGGAGAAGATGCCGACTGCCTTTTTTAGGATATCCCGTTCCAGCTCAGCATTCTTTAGCGCCTTTTTCAACCTTCTAATCTCCATTTGCTCCTCGCTAAGGCCAGCTATGTCCATCATAATCTTCCCTCCATTGAACTCCGGCTTGTTGCGCCACTTGCTTAAAAGCGAAGGGTCAAGATTCAACTCTTCGGCGGCTTCTTTTACGGAACCCTTTAGTTTAGATAGCTCAACGGTCATCTTTTTGAATTCATCGTCAAATGATCTATGTTTCATATCAGTCAAATTTAAAGTTACTCTTTTAAATCTGCTCTATAAATGTCTCTACTTAAAGGTAGCAACTCCACTGGGCACTTTCAAAGGTTATCTCCAGACGGACGGATATGCCGTGTATGAAAAGTATGGCAAGAAAAAAGAGGTCACCCACCTGGCCTGTTGGGCACACGCACGCCGTGAGTTTGAAAAGGCATTGGACAATGATCGCCCGAGAGCTGAAAGGCCACTTCTGATGATACAGGAACTCTATAAAGTAGAGCGCAGGGTAAAAGAAGAACAACTGTCCGCTGATCGGATAAAGGAACTGCGATGGGAGGAATCGCTGCCGGTCATCAACGAAATGGGCAAATGGATCTTTGAAGAGATCAAAAACACCTTGCCCAAAAGCCAGATCGGAAAGGCCATGGCCTATGCCTACGCACGTTGGGATGCGCTGTCAGCGTATCTATACGATGGAAACCTACAGATCGATAATAACCTTGTCGAGAATGCCATCCGTCCAATTGCGCTGGGACGAAAAAACTATCTCTTGGCGGGAAGTCATGAGGCAGCACAAAGATCGGCAATGATCTATTCGTTCTTTGCCATTTGCAAAAAGCATGATGTGAACCCGTACCAATGGCTGAAATACACCTTGGAGAATATCATGTCAATCAACCACAAAAACTTAAAAGATCTCTACCCGCAGAACTTTAAGAATAATCTTCAGGAATCAAACATGTAGTTCGTCGGGCGGATACGTTATATGTGCTGATTGGGAGTAGTATCCCACGAGTATGTAAACTACCGATTAGGAGCATTAATTAAGTGTTTCTGCATAAAACGAATAAATATGTCGTAATCCTCGGGTAGCACCGTGTGACCTCCTTTGTGCATGTAATACCCCAAGGTGTTTAACAAGTTTGTGTTTCCAGCCTCTGGCAGGGTTGTTCTGCCTAAGCCTGCTTTGCCGAATAGACGATAAACAGGCTCCGCAGCCAGCGCCGCAAGGAACTCCCCTTTGGGGTCAGAGAAATAATCTTCATTGCCCGTTTGTAGTAGTAACGGACGCGGTGCTACCAGTGCGATTAACATATGACTGTCCATGGGTAACTCCGCTACACGGTCCGCAAAACCATGATAGTTGGCGGCAAATTGATAGAAGTATCGCGATGTATCCGTAATATGTTTGATGGTTTCGCCATAATTCCGCCGGCTCAATGCGGCACCTGATTCGCCCGATATACTGGGTATGATCAAGGCAAAGCGCTTGTCGCGAGCCCCTGTCCAGAGAACTGTTTTACCGAGTCTCGATGCTCCATTTAATGCAATACGTTTGGCATCAATATCCGCATCCGTTTCAAAATAATCCATTACCCGGCTTAACCCCCAGCTCCATGCCGAGATAGCGCCCCACTCGTCAGCAGCCGGAAATGATGTGCCCGGTTTTAGATATTGACTTCGAATCCCATGACGTATCCCTTTCTTAAAATCAGGTTCAATGTCGCCGTAGTAAACGGTGGCATATCCAAATCCAGCATCGATAAATTTTTCAACATCGATCTTGCTGAAATGAGAATTCGTTTGTACGACTTTTTGACCGTCTATCCAAGCTAACCCTGGTTTAACGGCAGGATCATCTACGGCCATGGCATTCGTCACAAAGGAAAGCGTAAGGAATAACGGTGAGGGTTTCCCTGAATGGACGGGAAGATAGACCAGCAGATTCATTTTATGGTCTGCCGTATCTTTTGTTAGATAGATGGTTATTTGTTTCCGAAGGGCTTTATTATTAAATGCAGAACCAGTCTCAACGATTTTATAAGACATCGCTGCTGGCGGACCAGGCACTTTGCCAAATTGGAGTTCCTCAAATAGTGTTAACAGTTCGGGCCTCCGTTGGTTGATCCAGGTAATCGTATCGTCGACGACCTTTCCATTCGCTAATCGTAAGGGATCGGGTAGGGTATAGTTCCCCACGAGTGCTTCATCGTAATTAACGGGCGTCTTCGCTACGGTGGTAGGCATATTGGGCCTTGTTTGACTATATACCGGCTTCAATATCGATACGAAGATGAGTGTGAAGAGGAAGTTGTTTAAGTGTTTCATAGATGGTTTCATCTTATGGAAATTTCAGTTTCTCTTTGTCTATCAACTGAAAGACTGTATTTTTTGTTTTAGCGTAATAAAAGTACGTGTTTTTGAACCAATTATACTTATCTTGTTCTCTTGTGAGAATAATTTCAGATTTTCTTTCTTCCGCGTTCAAGTGAGCGTTTTAAATAATTACAATACCTTTAAATTTAAATTTTATGATGATTAAAAAGTACTTGTTGTGTGTTGCGTTACACCACTAGGTGCTATTGAAGAGGATGACGGTACTTTTACGGTTTTGTATACCGCGAAATATACGCAGGGCGATAAATATTTTTTTGGTATAGGACGCTGTGTATTGGCATGGAAATAACCTTTAATAGACAATAATAATTATGGTAAAGTATATCTATTACAGATGTATCATTTGGCTGATGATTTTGTCAGCTACCGGCTTGCAAGCACAAATAATTCTACCGAAAATTTTTAACGAACATATGGTGCTCCAACAGGGGAAGAAAGTACCTGTTTGGGGAACCGCCGCGCCGGGTGCAGCAATTACCGTACATTTTCAGGAACAGGTAAAACCAGCGATTGCGGATGAGCAGGGTCGCTGGTCGGTTCAGCTAGACGAACTTACCGCTAGTAAAGAACCAAATCAACTCGTTGTACAGAGTCTAAAAGACAAAGTGACGTTTCGAGATGTATTGATCGGTGAAGTTTGGCTTGTCTCGGGGCAATCCAATATGGAGTATTCCATGCATAACCATCCGCAGTATGCGAAGCCGAAAAAAGGAGATCCTGATCTGTTGGAGAAAGCGTTTAAAGCGGCAAATGACCCGCTGATCCGTGTGCTGTATGTCGAGAAACACTTAAAAAGTGACGTACTTCCTACCAATGGTTGGCAGAAAGTATCTCCCGCTGCTTTAGCGCCAGTTTCGGCGATTGGGTATTTTTATGCGAAAGCACTCGTTGATAGCCTAGATGTTCCTGTAGGCATTATTTCTTCTTCTTGGGGAGGCACCTCTATAGAAACCTGGACGCCCTCGGAAGCTTATGCTGCTTCGTCCGTATTTGGTTCGCAGTTGGAAGGAGAACAATTGCATGGGGAAACGGTTGGTATACGGTATAACAAAATGATTGCGCCGCTCGCTCCTTATAGTTTGCGCGGCTTCTTGTGGTATCAGGGAGAAACTAATCTCATTCGCGGAGATATCGGGAATTACGCAGACAAAAAAAAGGTGTTGATTGAAGCGTGGCGGAAAAGCTGGGAGGATGATACGCTACCCTTTTATTATGTGCAGCTCGCTCCTTATAGTTATTCCCAGCGGCGTAATGATGCAGTAGTAAATACATGGGAGGCGCTTCCTAAATTTTGGGAAGTGCAATATGATTGTTTAGCTATTCCTTATACCGGTATGGTGAGTACGACGGATTTGGTCGATGATGTCAAAGATATTCACCCCTCGTACAAATGGATTATAGCAGAAAGATTAGCGCGTTTGGCGCTCGCAAAAGATTACGGGTACGAAGGCTTGCCTTATAACGGACCAACTTTCAAAAAAATGACCGTAGCGGACGACCATATCCTGTTAACATTCGATCATGCAGCAGAGGGATTATTTACACCGAATGGTGAGGATCCGACCTGGTTTGTAATTAAGCATAAGTCGGGCAATTATCAAAAAGCGAAAGCGCGGATTGAAGGAAATACCGTGGTGATCCAACGTGAAAAACATCATCTTCCGGTTGTGCGTTTCGCGTGGGATGAACTGGCGATGCCTAACCTATATAATAAAGCGGGCTTGCCAGCGTTGCCTTTCCGAACGGATAAGTAGATGGGTGAACATTAATTGTGGGCGCCAGCCTCACAATTAACATGTACGGAGTAGTTGTACATTTTCTACGAATCGAAAACAATGATAGCCGAAAAGATGTCAGGTGACTACAGGTTGCCGCCGACATCGTAAAGCGCTACCTTAGAAAATGCTGACAATAAATCAAACAATAAAAAGATATCAAATGAAACGAAACATAGCTCTGCTAACCTTTGCTTTAAGTTTATTATTCATGAGCATCGAGGGAGTTGCGCAGCATGTCCAAAAGAATGCGTCCATCACGCACAAATCGGTGCGTGTGGAGGCACCTTTTAAGATGCCGACAATCAATAAGCCTGATTTTGCACAGGTAGCAGATTTTGTCATTACGGATTACGGAGCTGAGCCGGGAGATAAAGAAAAAAACGCAGTTGCTATCGAAAAAGCAATCGCAGCGGCAACGGTAGCTGGCGGAAATGTAATTGTTCCGGCGGGTGAGTGGCATACGAAAAAGATCCATTTGAAGAGTAATGTTAACCTGCATCTTTCGGAAGGAGCGGTATTGTTATTCTCGCCTGATCCGCAGGATTATCTTCCGGCGGTGTTTACGACTTGGGAAGGACTGGAGTGTTATAATTACTCTCCGTTGATCTACGCGTTTGAAGCTAAAAATGTAGCGATCACCGGAAAGGGGGAGGTGCGGGCAGATATCAGCCAATGGCGGAAGTGGTTTCCTCGTCCTTCGGCTCATATGGAGAGCATCAAGCGTTTGTATAATTGGGCACAGGACCGTGTGCCGGTTGAGGAACGCAATATGGTGAATGATACGTCGAATATGCGTCCGCAATTTATCCAATTCAACCGTTGTGAAAATGTATTGGTGGAGGATATCAAGATTCGTAATAGTCCTTTTTGGACGTTACACCTTTATCTATCCAAAGATATCGTGGTGCGGGGTATTGATGTGTATGCGCACGGGCACAATAATGACGGTATCGATCCGGAAATGAGCCAAAATGTGCTGATCGAAAACTGTACGTTTGACCAAGGTGACGATGCTATAGCGATCAAGTCGGGCAGAAATCCGGAAGGATGGCGATTAAAAACACCGTCCAAAAATATAGTGGTGCGGAATTGTTTTGTAAAGGATGGACACCAGTTGGTTGCTATCGGTAGTGAACTATCGGGTGGGATCGAAAATATCTATGTAGAGAATTGTAAAGTCGCAGATGACAACGAGAAGCTGATGCATCTGTTGTTTATCAAAACCAATGAGCGGATGGGGGGCTACGTAAAAAATGTGTATCTCAAAAATATCGAGGCGAATGCTATCCGGGAAGGGATTTTAGGCATAGATACGGATGTCTTATATCAGTGGCGTACATTGGTGCCGACCGTTGTTCGGAAACTGACACCTGTGGAGGGTATCTATCTCGAAGATGTTCAGGCTAAGGAAGCGAAATTTGTGGCTAAAATCAATGGAAATGCGGATTTGCCCGTCAAAAACATCCGTTTAAAAAATGTGACATTGACCGATGCTTCGGAAGAAAGGGTCCAAACAAAAAATGTAGAAAAATTAGTCTTATAAGATGAAGAAAATTAATGTAGCACTGACGTTGCTTGTAAGCAGTTTATGGACGGCTTCGAGTGCCCAGGTGACTTTCCAAGCCGCGCAGGATCTCTCGGTACGACTATTGGATGAAAAGCCTGAGCAGGTGGTTAGTACGGCATTTGACTTATTCGAAAAAGATTATCGGGCTGTGTTTTCTGCAGCGGTCTCGGAAAGCCACGACGCAAAGGTGGTGGTTGGTACGGTAGGACAAATGTCTGCGAATGATCCGGCTATTTCGACGGAATGGCTGAAGCAATTAACGGGCGTACATGAGGGGTTTCTGATACAGGAGAAAGATCAAAAAATATACATACTAGGAAGTGATAAGCGGGGGACGGCCTATGGTTTGCTGGAATTGTCGCGCCTTATCGGCGTATCTCCTTGGGAGTGGTGGGCGGATGTGACCATTGAAAGCAAACAGGAACAGGTTTTTCAGAAAGGATTTACGTTGTTTCAGTCGCCATCGGTTAAATACAGAGGGATATTTTTCAATGATGAAGATTGGGGATTGACGCCGTGGAGTGCGAATAATTATGAGCCCGATGCCCAGCTTATTCCGGGTATCGATTCGGAGAAGATCGGGAAGATGCAGACGATTGGTCCAAAGACTTATTCGAAAGTCTTTGAGCTTTTATTGCGTTTGCGGGCGAATACGATATGGCCTGCGATGCATGAAGTAACGGTGCCGTTTTATTTTGTAGAAGGCAATCGGGAAGCTGCTGAAAAATATGGGATTTATATTAGTTCTACGCATTGTGAACCCTTAGCGCGAAATAGTGCGACCGAATGGGATATCGTGGGCTCTGGAAGCTATAATTACTTAACGAACAAAGCGAATATCCTGAGCTATTGGGAGGACCGGCTAAAAGAATTGGGCAACTCCGACAATATTTTTACGATGGGCATGCGCGGTAAGCATGACGGAAAAATGGAAGGGGTGAAGACCACGGATGAATATAAGGATGCCCTAAACGTGGTTATTAAAGACCAGACCGCACTGTTAAAAAAGCATATCAACCCAGATCCTTCCCAAATCCCACAAGTGGTTATTCCCTATAAGGAAATCCTTGACGTGTATCGGGCGGGCCTGGAGGTGCCGGATTACATGACTTTGATGTGGTGTGACGATAACTATGGGTATGTTACTCATTTTCCAGATGAACAGGAGCGTATGCGTTCCGGCGGCAATGGGGTCTATTATCATATCTCTTATTGGGGCAGGCCGCATGACTATTTATGGATAACGACGCAACATCCAGCCTTATTGTATAGGCAAATGAAGTTGTCCTACGATAAAGGAGCAAAGGATATGTGGATATTAAATGTAGGCGATCTTAAGCCGGGAGAATATCTGACCGAGCTCTTTTTAGATATGGCTTGGGATATCGACGCGATATCCAATGATAAGGCGGGGTTGGATCAGCATTTACAACAATGGTTTGCACGTGCTTTTGGCGAACGAGATGCGGAAGAAGTTCGGTCTATCATGAACGAATATTATCGACTCGCTTATATTCGTAAGCCGGAGTTTATGGGGAATACCCGTACAGAGGAGCGCGATCCGGTGTCTAAAATGGTGAAGGATTTACCATGGAGCGAACAAAGAATTCGACACCGGTTGTCGGCTTACGAGGAGTTGGCTGCTCGGGTAAATAAGTTGGCTAAACAAGTTTCTTCGCATCGAAGAGAGGCTTGGTTTCAATTGGTGGAATATCCTGTATTAGGCGCTGCCGAAATGAACAAGAAGCATCTTTATGCGACGTTGGCACGCCACGGTAAAGGGGAATGGAACAAAAGTGACGCGGCTTACGACGCTATCGTGGACTTAACCGACCGATACAACCGTTTGTCGGGGGGTAAATGGCAAGGTATAATGGATCATCGCCCGCGTCGTTTGGAGGTATTTGATAAAGTTAAGCGTACGGTTGCTACAGAACCTTTGCCGACAGATATAAAACCGCTTCATGTTTTTAACGGTGACGATTTTAACGTTCTGCAAGGACAACAGCCGTTAGCGCATGGTTTAGGTTATGAAAGTGCAGCTATTTCGATCCCGCAAGGATCGGTCGTTGGTTATGAAATGGCGCGCGGTGAGATAGATGCTGTGACGGTGCAGGTTGCTTTAGCACCAAATCATCCGGTAGCAGGGAATACGATCCGTTATGCGATTTCGATAAACAAGGGGCAAGAAAAGATCGTAGATTACCGTACCCATGGACGGAGTGAGGAGTGGAAAGAAAACGTTTTGAATAACCAGGCGATTCGGACCACATCTTTTGGGGTGCCAGAAAAAGAAGAGAAATTCACGATTTATATTAAAGCTTTAGATGAAGGGGTGGTTCTTGATCAAATAAAAGTACTGCCCGCTGAATTGTAAAGCTTCGATGGTTACTACAAAGCTTCGGTGGTTACTACGGTTTAAAAAGCGTCTGCTGAAGAAATTTTGGCGATTTCATTGCATATTTTTAACTTGCACGAATACCAGAATTATTTTAGTATGTCGTATAAAGAGCGCTTGACGGCTATCCGGAGAGAAATGAAATTGCAAGGGATTGATGCTTATATAATTCCTTCATCAGACCCACATATTAGTGAATACCTACCCGAGCGATACAAATGTATTGCTTGGGCTTCGGGTTTTACAGGTTCAGCAGGTACATTAGTGATTACGCCTGATTTTGCTGGCTTGTGGACCGATGCCCGTTATTTTGTTCAGGCGAATGAACAATTAAACGGAACAGGTTTTGAATTAGTGAAGCTAAAAACGCAAGGGAAAGCGGAATATGCGACTTGGTTAGCGGAAAGGCTTTCTGCAGGCAGCCGTGTGGCATTTGATGGCTTTTTGGCCTCAGTAGCCGTAGCACAGGCGGTTGAGGAAGTGCTTCTTCCGTTAGATATCCTAGTAGATGGACATGTCGATATTTTAGATGCGATTTGGGGAGACCGCCCTACGTTGCCCGTATCGCCGGCATTTTTACTGGATGACGCCGTTACGGGAGAGACAACCAGCGGTAAACTAACTCGCGTACGTGAAACGCTGCGGGCGAAGCGGGTCGGCGCGCATTTAGTTTCGTCTTTAGATGACCTGGCATGGTTATTAAATATTAGGGGAAATGATGTGCCGTGTAATCCGGTAGTACTCGGTTTTGTGCTTTTAGAGGAGACGCAAACCACCTTGTTTATTGAGCCTAGTAAACTCACAGAAGGCGATAAGGCGGTTTTGGCGCAGGCCGAGGTACGGGTTAAACCTTATGAAGAAGCTTTCCAAGCCATTTTATCGTTGAAAGCAGGGGCGATTTTATTAGATCCAAAACGGACTTGCTTTGCCATGTATGATGCGGTTCCAAAATCCATAAAGATAATCGAAGATATTAACCCATCGACACACCTGAAGGCTATAAAGAACGATGTAGAGATCGCGCATACCCGAAATGTTATGGTTAAAGATGGGGTCGCGATGACCCGCTTTTTTAAATGGGTGGAGGAAGAGGTGCAACATGGACAACTGACCGAGATAGGGATTGCCGATAAGCTACAGGAGATACGTGCACAAGGCGATGGCTTTGTCGATATTTCGTTTGACACCATCGCGGGTTATCGAGCCCATGGTGCTTTGCCGCATTATAAGGCTACCGAAGAAAGTGATGCGGTATTGAAGCCGGCTGGTTTGCTTCTAGTGGACTCCGGGGGGCAGTATAAAGATGGTACGACAGACATTACGCGGGTGGTGTCGTTAGGTAATATTGCGGCAGCAGAAAAAACAGACTATACGCTTGTTTTGAAAGCGATGATTGAAGGCTCCCTGCTGATATTCCCGAAAGGAACCCGAGGGTATCAGATCGATGCCGTTACGCGGCGTCCACTCTGGGAAACGGGGCGTAATTACGGGCATGGAACTGGCCATGGAGTTGGCTTTTTTCTTAATGTGCACGAAGGCCCACATGTGTTAAATCCTACAAATATCGATATTCCGATAGCGGAAGGAATGATCTCTTCTATCGAACCGGGATTATACCGGGAAGGTGAATATGGGATACGTATCGAAAACCTGGTTTTGAGTAAGGCTTTCGAATCTACTCAATTTGGTGATTTTATGCATTTCGAAACATTGACGATCTGTTATATAGCGACGGATTTGATTGATAAATCGCTATTGGACGATAAGCATGTGCAATGGTTGAATGCATACAATGCCTGGGTGTTTGAAAAGTTGGAGCCCTACTTGGCCGCCGAAGAAGCGCGCTGGCTGAAAGCGAAGACGATGGGAATATAGCCCTTTTAGGAGCAGAAAAATACGATTATGGTCGCAAATCAACGTTATTATTCCTTAGACGTGTTCCGAGGTGCAACGGTAGCACTGATGATTTTAGTCAATAATCCCGGCACATGGGCTTATATGTTTGCTCCCTTAAAACACGCGGCATGGCACGGCTGTACACCCACAGATCTTGTTTTTCCTTTCTTTTTGTTTGCGGTAGGAAATGCCATGGCTTTTGTGATGCCGAAGCTTCAAGATGCGGGGCAGGCGGTGTTTTGGCGAAAGGTTTTGAAAAGAACGATTTTGATTTTTGTTATTGGATTGTTTTTAAATTGGTGGCCTTTTGTGCATTGGGTAGGAGATGAGCTACGTTTTCGTGCCTGGGTAGATCCGGATAATGCAGCGCATGGTGTCCGTATCTTCGGGGTTTTGCAGCGCATCGCGGTGTCTTATTTTTTTGCCGCTGTTTTAGTCTATTTCTTTAAGCCTAAAAGCGTAATTTATATTTCTTTTATAGTCCTGCTGGTATATTGGGGGCTTTGTGCTTTTTTAGGTCAAGGCGATCCTTATTCGCTGGAGGGTTGGTTCGGTACGGCTATCGATAAGCAGGTGCTTGGGGTGGCGCACCTGTATAAGGGGGAAGGGGTGCCGTTTGATCCGGAAGGTCTAATGAGCACGATACCGGCTATCGTGCAGGTCGTGTTTGGTTATTTGGTGGGCCTATTTATCCGACAACAGGGAAAGGTGTCTCCAGATTTTAGGTTTTTATCCGGCTTATTGGTAACGGGCTTTCTCTTAGTGGTATTAGGGTGGATTTGGTCGCTAGGGTTTCCGATTAATAAGAAAATATGGACAAGCTCTTATGTACTTTATACGACCGGCTTGGGTATACTAACCTTAGGCAGCATGATTTGGTTCTTGGAGATACAGGGAATAAAAAATGGCGTAACGAAGTTCTTTGATGTCTTCGGTAAAAATCCACTTTTCATTTTTGTACTCAGTGGTCTATTGCCCCGATTTTTAACCTTGTTTCGTATTCCCGACGGAATGAATACCGAAGGCGACCCTCAATATTTAACCGCACTATCTTGGTTTTATAAATATGTGTGTGCGAAAATTCCCGGGCCGCCAGAACTAGGCTCGTTGGTTTATTCTCTTTGTTTTTTGGCGCTAATGTGGGCGCTCTGTTACGTGTTAGATAAGAAAAAGGTTTATGTTAAAGTGTAAAGCAGTGCGCGTTTTCATTTTTTAATTTCTATCTTTGTGCTCAATTAATTTTTTTAACGCTTTAATATTATTCAAGAATGTATTTAAGTAAAGAATACAAAGCTGATATCTTCGCTGAATTTGCAGGAGCAGCAACAAACACCGGTTCTACAGAAGGACAGGTAGCTTTATTCACTAAAAGAATTGCTCACTTAACGGAGCATTTGAAAAAAAACAGAAAAGATTTTAACACACAGCGTTCGCTACAATTATTGGTAGGTAAACGCCGTTCATTATTAGCTTATCTGCACAAAAAAGATATCGAGCGTTACCGTGCTATTATCAAAGCATTAGGTTTGCGTGATATCATTAAAAAATAAGCTTTTAGTTGATCAACAAGAAAAGGCCATTTGCGAAGAGTAAATGGCCTTTTCTCGTTAATATCATATTTTATGTCGCTCAAGCCGCGACGGGGCTTTCCCACTTTTGACCGCAAAAGTGGAGCAAAACTCGTCGCTTCGGATGTTTGACAGGGAGGGATTGTACTAAGGATGGACTTCTACAATTGTCAAACATCCGGATGCGACCTAAAAAAGTTAAGGGTGAGACAATACAATTGCATGATCCCCTCTCTAACACGAAAATGTCGCATCCAGATTTTTGAGGTCTGTAGAAATTTATTCTTAGTACTACCCATTATCTCAAATATCTGAAGCGACGACGTTTTTGCTTCTTTTTCAGGGGGAAAAAGAAGACAAAAAAAAGTATTACATTTGTAAGAATTTTAAAGGTCTATAAATAAGATGGTATACGAAAGAATAATAAAAAGATGAACCCGTATACCGAAATGAATTACGAATGAGTTATAACGAAAAGAAAGTTTCGATCGACTTGGGCAATGGATTAGCTCCGATCGAGTTGTCTACTGGTAAGCTGGCTAAACAAGCTGACGGATCTGTAGTGTTAAAGCAGGGAGATACGATGTTGTTGGCAACAGTTGTCTCGGCAAAAGAACCAAAAGACGGAGTGGATTTCCTTCCGCTATCTGTTGATTATCAAGAAAAATATGCAGCGACAGGTCGTATTCCTGGCGGATTTCTGCGTCGGGAAGCTAGATTGTCCGACTATGAAGTGTTAATCTCTCGCTTAGTGGATCGTGCCTTGCGTCCGTTATTTCCAGATACCTATCACGCGGATACTCAAGTGGCGATTTCTTTAATCTCTGCTGATAAAGATATTATGCCTGATGCCTTGGCCGGTTTGGCGGCGTCGGCAGCGATTGCCGTTTCGGATATCCCTTTCAATGGACCTATTTCAGAGGTTCGTGTAGCTAAGATTGACGGACAGTTGGTAATCAATCCCACCTTGTCGGGATTACAAAATGCTACATTAGAGTATATCGTAGCGGGTTCTGCACAAGACATTGTTATGGTGGAAGGAGAATCTAAAGAAGTTTCCGAAGCAGAATTGGTAGAAGCTATAGCATTCGCACACGAGGCTATTAAAAAACAAGTTGCAGCGCAGATCGAGCTAGCGAACTTGGTAGGTGCAACGACAAAGCGTGACGCTAATCACGAGCCTTCAAATCTAGACTTGCGTGCTGCGGTGTTCGCAGCTACCTATGACAAGGTATATGCTATTGCCAAATCGGGCTCTACGAAACATGAGCGTACGGAGCAATTTTCGGCAATAGGCGAGCAGTTTTTTGCAACATTGGGAGAGGAAATCGATGAAGAAACTGCGTTTTTAGCAAAAAAATATTATCATGACGTTCAATACGATGCAGTCCGTAATTTAGTGTTGGACGAAGGTATTCGTTTGGATGGTCGTGATGTGCGCACCGTTCGACCAATATGGTCTGAGGTGGATTACTTGCCAGCAGCACATGGGTCGGCTGTTTTCACGCGTGGAGAGACACAGTCGTTAACATCAGTTACGCTTGGAGCAAAAGATGATGAGCAAATGATCGATGGTGCATTCATTCATGGGTATAATAAGTTTATTTTACATTATAATTTCCCGGCTTTTTCTACAGGTGAGGTGCGTCCTAACCGTGGTCCAGGTCGTCGGGAGGTAGGGCATGGTAACTTGGCGATGCGTTCGTTGAAGCAAGTGCTTCCTGCTGATAACGAAAATCCTTATACAATCCGTGTAGTATCTGATATTTTAGAATCCAATGGATCTTCTTCGATGGCTACGGTTTGTGCAGGTACGCTGGCATTGATGGATGCTGGTGTGAAGCTGAAAGCGCCAGTTTCGGGGATTGCTATGGGGCTTATTACAGATGAAAAAACAGGAAAATATGCTATTCTTTCGGATATCTTAGGAGACGAAGATCATTTAGGTGATATGGATTTTAAGGTAACCGGTACGGAAAAAGGTATTGTGGCTTGTCAGATGGATTTAAAAATCAACGGTCTGAAATGGGAGGTGTTGACACAAGCGTTAGATCAAGCAAAAGAAGCGCGTTTACACATCTTGGGCGAAATGCAGAAAACGCTTGCTGTACCGCGTGAAGATTATAAACCACATGCGCCTCGTATCGTTTCTTTCAGTATCGATAAAGAATTTATTGGTGCGATTATCGGGCCTGGTGGGAAGATTATTCAGGAAATGCAACGCGAGACAGAAACTACAATCTCTATCGAAGAGGTTGATGGAAAAGGTATCGTGCAGGTATTTGCGGAAAATAAAGCCGCTATTGATGCTGCAGTTTCTCGTATTAAAGCGATTGTAGCGAAGCCAGAAGTAGGTGAGATCTACGAGGGGAAAGTGAAGTCGATTATGCCTTTTGGTGCGTTTGTAGAAATTATGCCAGGTAAAGATGGTCTATTGCACATTTCTGAAATAGAATGGAGACGCTTGGAAACGATGGATGGCGTGTTGAAGGAAGGTGATATCGTTAAAGTGAAACTATTAGATATCGACAAGCAAGGTAAGTTGAAACTATCACGTAAAGTTTTATTGCCTCGCCCGCCGCGCGAAGACAAACCTAAGCAAGAGCAAAAAGGTGACGCTCCAGCGAAGGACGAATCTCAAGGATAGACTTGTAGTTGATTATAAAAAGCCTGCTTTGTGAAAAAAGCAGGCTTTTTTATGGAATAAACTTCTTTACAACATCATTGAGATATGAGAAGATATGTGTTACCCGTGTTTTTAATTATATTGCTCATGGAGACATCATGGATATGTAAAGCGCAGGATTTTAAATCCCTCTATGTCGATTTACTCAAAAAAGAGTTGCGGGTACTGCCTTATAAGGATTTTACGCTTTCGTATACCTTGTCATACGACTCTTTACAAAAGCGGTATATTTTTCAAGCTCCTCAGCTGTATATGGATTCTGTTGCCAATGTCAGGCTCTTACGTAAGATGAATGAATTGCCTAGAGCGACAACGACATCGTACGGAGGGACTATTAATTTTGATAATTATACTGACCATATTTTTATAAGTTCCGAGGCCGAAGGTGCAGACAAAATATTTGTTACTATGGAGGTATTGACGGAGCCGAGAGGTGGTATAAAACGTTTTATACAAAGGTGGGGGGACTATTTAGATTCTTTAAAAACCATCGGCGAATTTGATGAGACAGGTGTACCATCTGAAAGTTATGTTTCTCTGCATGTCAACGTGGATGGTTCGTTGGTTTCTCGGGATACTTCAAAAATCGGGATATTACTTCGGCAGTTTATTCAAAAGGAACCGCCTTGGACGCCCGGGATTATGAGCGGACAACCCGTCTTACAATTGGTAGAAATGCAGGTGCCCTCATCGAAGTGGAATTATGGCGCTTTAAATTATAGACGGTATAGTGGGCTTGAAAAGCGTATATATATCCGGGGTAGAGAAACTATTGTTTGTTATAGCGCGGTGATACCTAAACTAAATGGGGTGCGAACACTGTTGTCAGCTGTGTATGATCAAGGTAGCTATGTCGCGCCCGTTTTTCATAAAGGGCCGCTAGACGAGTTGCAGGAATTGTGGGAATTTTTGGATAAAGGACAAGTAAAAGCAACATACCGTCCCTATGCTCATCGAATATATTTTTATACGTTGGAAAAATAACAGAATGGCTGCCAATTTGGCGGCCATTTCTTGTTTTGTTACAGCATGATAACCGATTTTATCTTCGAGACCTTTTTATAGTAATCAATGACTTCTTCGGCATTGTTTACGAATGTCTCCACGGTAATGGATGTGTATTTTCCGCCTGACGAAGTTTTGTCGGAGAACTTTGTGCTGCCATGTGTAAATAGCTCTTTTACTTCTTCTTGTGCGTTGGTGTCTGCTTTGACGATAAATTTAAACGTATACATCAAAGGGAATTTTTCGACGGAATTAAGTTTTTCGCGAAAATTATCGTAGAAATCTGTTGCATTATTACTTCCATCATCTGGAAGATCCTGGATGCGGATATCGTTATTAAACTCGCTCATTATTTTCTCCTTTATCGCATTATTATCAATAAGTATACCATTACCTGACTTTTTTTAGTAGATTGGAATCCATTATGGCAACGAAGAAGCGGATTTCGATTAAAGATATTGCAAAAGCGGCTGGAACTTCTATTACCACGGTATCCTTCATTTTAAATGGGAAAGCGAAGGAGCGAAGAATTAGTGATGCGGTGAATAAACGGGTATTGGATTACGTTCGCCGGATGGGTTATAAGCCTAGTCAGTTTGTCAGGAATGGAGCGGCCAACCAGACAAAGGTATTAGCGTTACTCGTTGACGATATACATCATCCGTTCTTTTCTGAGGTGGGGGAACATATGGAGCGAGTGGCTTCCGAAAGAGGTTATCAAGTTGTGTATAGCAATACAGGGACTAAAACGGAGAAGATCGATCAGCTTGTAAAGCTTTGGATGGATAAAGAAGTGGATGGCATTTGTATGGTTCCTTCGGAAGATTTAAGCGAGGCACTTTCGAAGATAAAGAAGCAGCATGTTCCTACGGTTTTCGTCGATAGTTTTATTCCTGACGTCAATATTCCTTATGTAGTTTCTGATCATAGAAAAGGGGCGTACGACGCAACGGTACATTTGTTAGCAACGGGGAGTAAGCGCGTAGGGCTAATTTCTTTATATTCTAATCGGGTGCAAATGCGCGCTCGGCAGGACGGATATATGGATGCAATGGATGAGTCTCAAAAACAATCGTTTATTAGAAAGCTAAATATCGAGGATCCCGATAATACGATAGGAGAGGAAATTGTAGCGTTTATCGTGGAGAATAAACTGGAAGCTGTATTGTTTGCTGATCATTATTTGGCCATACACGGGCTGAAAGCTATCAAAGAACAGGCGATAGATATACCCCGGATCGTTGCGTTTGATGACCATGTGTTATTTGCTTTGCATACTCCTGCCATTTCCGTAGTAACCCAAGATACGGCACAAATCGCTGGTGCGGTCATGGATATGTTGACCGCAAGAATCGATGGTAAGGTGAGTGAAAACTCCGGGCTGATTGTTCCGTATGTGTTAATCGCGCGCGAATCCTCTATTTCTTAGCGGGTACGAATTTCATGGACAAGGAATTTACACAGTGTCTGGTGTTTTTAGGGGTGAATCTTTCGCCTTCGAAAACGTGGCCTAGGTGTGCGTCACAGTTGTTACAGAGGATTTCGACTCGACGTCCGTCTGCATCGAGCACACGTTTAACGGCCCCTGGAATTTCATCGTCGAAACTTGGCCAGCCACAGTGTGATTCAAATTTGTCGTTGGAACGGTACAAAGGTGTATCACACCTTTTACAGATATAGGTTCCTTCTTCATGATTATTGAGCAATTCACCGGTAAAAGGTCGTTCTGTACCTTTATGTACGATGACGTATTCTTCTTCCGACGTGAGTTTATTGTATTTTGTGCTGTCGTTCATAGTTTTATATGTTGATGTTTGTTTCGTTTGCGATACCGATGCTTGTCCACAAGCTTGCAGTGCAGCTATAAAAATCAATGGGAATATCCGGTAAGCAAACATGAAATCTAAGTTCGGGAAGTTTAGTCAGATAATTGTTTGCAATATGTCAAGAATTTGCATTTCCTGAGAGCTTGGAAATCAATTATCGATCTTTTCGATGTGTTCACATATGTGTTTTAAACGCGATTTTGGCAATTATTTAGAATTGTTTTAAATTGATAATTTGCGTCATTAAATTGTCAGGGATTGCTTAAATAGTTATACTTTTGTGCATTGTTTGGAGGGTTTAAACCACTTAGACGAGTGTTTTTAAAAGTTTTATATCATAAATAAATAGTATAAAGTGCTTAATATGAGAAATATCTCATCCGTTTTGGGAAGACTTGCAAAGTCGGTGTCGGTTGGTCTGATGCTGGTTTTTGCCGTTACAATGGCGCATGCGCAGGATGTTAAAGAAGGGGAAACCCTTTTCAAATCGAAATGTACGACTTGTCACAGTGTGACGAGGGATATGGTGGGGCCTGCGTTGGCGGGAATGTCGGAGAGACATTCGGAAGAATGGTTGGTAGCATGGATCAAGAACTCACAAGCGATGATTGCTTCTGGGGATGAGGTTGCTGTTCAGCTTTTCAATGATTGGAACAAGTTGGTGATGACCTCTTTTACGGATTTGTCTGATGATCAAATCAAGAGTATTATTGCTTATGTTGATGCGGAAGAAGCTAAGGCTGCAGCTGGTCCGGCTGAGGGTTCGGCTGGAGGAGCGGCTGGAGCGCAATCAAGTGATGCTAATTTGTTGATGATTCTTGGTTTAGTGGCTATTGTCGTGTTGTCGATTATCGTCATTATCGTCTTGAATCGTGTGATTCGTACCTTAGAAAAGGTTGTTGCGAATAATCAAGCGGCGATAGCGGCTGCACAGGCTGAGAATCAGGGTTATGAGGAAGGGCGTTTTGGTAAGTTTGCTCGTGCTTTCGTTCGAAATAAGAAATTGGTTGGCTTTGCTGTGTTGATGTTTGTGGCCTTTTTGGGTGTTTGGGGTTGGAATGCGATGTGGAATGTGGGGGTGCATACAGGGTATCAGCCGGTGCAGCCTATTAAGTTTTCGCATCAGATTCACGCGGGAGTTAATCAGATTGAATGTCAATACTGTCATGGTGGGGCGTATAAATCAAAGAACGCGTCCATTCCTTCGGCTAACGTTTGTATGAACTGTCATAACACCGTTACTGCTGCCGATCAGTATGATGGAGAGACTTCTCCGGAAATTGCGAAAATTTATAAGGCATTAGATTATGATCCGGCTACAAGAGAGTATGGCGATAATCCAAAGCCTATCGAGTGGGTTAGAATTCATAATTTACCGGACTTTGCGTACTTCAATCACTCGCAGCACGTAACGGTTGCAGGTGTGGAATGTCAGACTTGTCACGGGCCGATAGAATCGATGGAAGAAGTTTATCAATATTCTCCGTTGACGATGAAGTGGTGTGTGGATTGTCACAAGACCACGGAAGTGAATACGAATAATGAATATTACGATCAGTTGATCGAGGCACACGAGAAATTGAAAAAAGGTGAGAAGATGACTGCTGCGATGATCGGTGGTCTGGAGTGTGGTAAGTGTCACTATTAATAAATAATTTAAAAATACGCAATCTTATATACAGCTTAAATGGATAGCAATAAAAAATATTGGAAAGGTTTGGAAGAATTGCAACAAACACCTGCTTTCATGGAAAGTAATAAAGGTGAGTTTGCTGAACCTATTCCTGTAGAAGATGTATTAAATGAAGCAGGCTTAAGCACGAGAACACCCCGTCGTGACTTTTTGAAAGCTTTGGGATTCGGTTTAGGGGCTGTAACCTTGGCAGCGTGTAATCGTACACCTGTCCATAAAGCAGTGCCATATGTAATCAAACCAGAGGAAGTAACACCGGGTATTCCGAATTATTACGCTTCTTCTTTTAATGGTCAGAGTGTATTGGTAAGAACCCGTGAGGGGCGTCCGATTTCTCTTGCTGCAAATCCAAATTCTATTGGATTAAATCAGGGTACAGATGCAACTGCAGCTGCTATAGTTTTGGATTTGTACGATATGTCCAAATTGCAAAACCCGCAATTGGATGGTAAAGATGTAGATTGGTCTACATTAGATGCAACGGTAATAGATGCATTAAATAAAGCTGCGGCAGCAGGCAAGCAAATTGCAATTGTATCAAATACGGTAAATAGCCCATCGGCATTGGCTGCTATTGCGGCATTTGCAGCTAAATATCCAACGGCAGCACATGTGCAGGTTGATGCGGTGTCGTACAGTGGTATAATAGAAGCCAATAGAGCAAGCTTTGGAAAGGCTGTTATTCCTTCTTACCATTTAGCAAATGCAAATGTTGTGGTTTCTGTGGCTGCTGACTTTTTAGGCTCTTGGCTGGCAGGTGAAGAACACACACAAGATTATATTCAAAATCGTGACCATAAATCGTTGAAGAATGGTAAAATGTCACGTCATATCCAATTTGAATCTGGGTTGAGTATGACCGGTTCTAATGCGGATGTGCGTATTGCTATTAAACCTTCAGAGGAAGGTGCGGTGTTGGTTTCTTTATACAATGCGATTACTGGGCAATCTTTAGCTGGTGGCGTTGCTAATAAAAAAGCACAGACGGCGATCGTTTTGGCAGCAAAAGAGTTGACAAATAACAGAGGTAATGCCGTTGTGGTTGCCGGCTCTAATGATGTCAATATTCAACTTTTGGCGAATGCGATCAACAGTGCTTTGGGAGCTTACGGTGCGATTATCGATTTAGATAATTACTCGAAGCAGTATCAAGGTTCCGATGCTGCATTCCAACAATTCTTGTCTGCAGCAGCAGCAGGACAAGTTGGTGCGGCTCTCTTCTTGAACAGCAACCCTGTTTATGATTACTTCAAAGCGGAAGATGTAAGCAATGCACTTGCTAAAATAGATTTCACGCTTTCTTTTGCTGATCGTGCTGATGAAACAGCATCTACCTTGAAAGCTATTGCTCCAGCTTCTAGCTTCTTAGAGTCGTGGGGCGATGCTTCTGCAAAAGAAGGTTATTATACCATTGTTCAGCCAACTATCAACCCCGTGTTCAATACGCGTCAAGCGGAGCAAAGCTTGTTGGTTTGGGCAGGTGACAATACGAATATCTACGATTTCGTACGGAAAAATTGGGAAGAAAATATCCTTGCAGGTACAGGGAAATCATGGAATGATGTTTTACAAACGGGTTTTATTTACAAAGGCTCGTCGGTAGGATCTTCCTATACGGCTAATGTCGATGCAAATGCGGTAGCAAGCGCTATCGGTGCAGCTTCTAAAGCTATCGTTGGCGATTTCGAATTGAAATTGTACGAATCAACAGGGATGCGTGATGGTCGTTACGCGAACAACGCGTTCTTGCAAGAGTTACCTGATCCTGTTTCTAAAGTAACTTGGGACAACTACGCTGCACTGAATCCACGTGATGCTGAACAGCTTGGTCTAGGCGAAAACGGTAAGGTAACGGTAGAAGCAAATGGCTATTCGGTAGAGCTACCTGTTGTGTGGCAACCGGGTCAGGCTTTAGGTACGGTTTCTATCGCTGTTGGTTATGGTCGTACAAAAGTAGGTAAAGCGGGGAATAATGTAGGACAGAATGCTTATCCATTTGCACGTTTGGTGAATGGTACGGTTCAGTTTGAAACAAAAGCTACGGTTGCTAAAGCGGGTGGAACCTATGAATTAGCACAAACGCAAACACACCATACCATCGAGGGACGTAACATTGTTCGGGAGACAACGTTTGCCAAATATTTGCAAGATCCAAATTCAGAATCTGGTCGTTTCGCAGACTCGCATAAAACATACGATCTGTGGAATAAGTTTGAGTCACCTGGCCACAAGTGGGTCATGGCGATTGACTTAAATGCTTGTACAGGATGTGGGTCGTGTATTGTCGCTTGTAGCGTGGAAAACAACGTTCCAGTTGTAGGTAGAGATGAGGTTCGTCGTCGTCGTGAGATGCACTGGTTGCGTATTGACCGCTATTACACCTTGGAACAAGAAGATGGTTCGAAACTAACGAAGGAAAAAGAAATTGCGAAAGCAACAGATTACGATTACGAGAATGTAACGGTTGTTCACCAACCGATGTTATGTCAGCATTGTGATCATGCTCCTTGTGAGACGGTTTGTCCGGTATTGGCAACTGTACACTCCTCTGAAGGACTTAACCATATGGCTTATAACCGTTGTTTCGGTACGCGTTATTGCGCGAACAACTGTCCATATAAAGTACGTCGTTTCAACTGGTTTAACTATTGGAATGACGCTCGCTTCGACAATTACTTGAATAGCGAATTTACACAATTGGTCTTAAATCCGGATGTAACTGCCCGTACACGTGGGGTTATGGAGAAATGTTCGATGTGTATCCAACGTATTCAAGGGGGTAAATTGCAAGCGAAGATGGAAAATCGTAAGTTGAAAGACGGCGATGTTAAAATGGCCTGTCAAGAAGCTTGTTCAGCAAATGCTATCATCTTTGGTGATGTTAATGATCCGGAATCTGAGGTTTCAAAAGCTTTACGTAACGAACGCGTTTATTACGTATTGGAGGAAATCAACGTTCAACCGAACATTGGTTATATGACGAAAGTTAGAAACACCTTTGAAGCATAATTTTATTCTAATCTGAAATAAAACAACTATGTCATCGCATAACGAATCAATATTAAGAGAACCATTAGTAACCGGCAAGGATATCACTTATGCTAAAGTGACGGATGATATCTTGCTTCCGGTTGAAAATAAACCAAACAAAGCTTGGTGGATCGGTTTTATCGTAGCCGCTCTAGGAGCTCTGTTGTGGGTAGTGAGTGTCGGATATACCTTTTGGACAGGGATCGGCGCTTGGGGTCTGAATAAAACTGTAGGTTGGGCATGGGATATCACCGACTTTGTATGGTGGGTAGGTATCGGTCACGCCGGAACGTTAATTTCAGCCGTATTATTACTTTTTCGCCAGAACTGGCGTAATTCTATTAACCGTTCTGCGGAAGCGATGACGATCTTCGCCGTTATTTGTGCGGCGACCTACGTTGTTGCACACATGGGACGTCCGTGGTTAGCGTATTGGATTTTCCCTTTGCCAAATCAGTTTGGATCATTATGGGTAAATTTCAACTCGCCGTTAGTATGGGATGCATTTGCTATTTCTACGTATTTTACGGTGTCCTTAGTTTTCTGGTATTGTGGTCTTTTACCGGATATTGCAACGGTACGTGACCGTGCGACAGGAGTTAAGCAGAAAGTTTATAAGGTTTTATCTTTCGGATGGAACGGTTCTGTTAAAACATGGCAGCGCTTTGAGATTGTCTCTTTGATCCTTGCCGGTATTTCTACACCATTGGTACTTTCCGTCCACACCATTGTATCTATGGACTTTGCTACGTCCGTGATCCCGGGTTGGCATACGACCATTTTCCCGCCGTATTTCGTTGCGGGGGCGATTTTCTCTGGATTTGCGATGGTACAGACGCTTTTGTTGATTCTCCGTAAGGTGATGAACTTCGAGAATTATATTACGATGTTCCACATTGAATCCATGAACAAGATCATTATGGTGACGGGTTCTATCGTGGGTATCGCTTATTTAACAGAGTTATTTATCGCTTGGTATTCTGGTTCCGAATATGAAATGTATGCGTTTGCTAACCGTATTGCCGGTCCTTACGCATGGGCATATTGGGCCATGATGACGTGTAACGTTATCTCACCTCAATTATTCTGGTTTAAGAAGATTCGTACGAGCATCCCGATTTCATGGGTGCTGTCTATCGTTGTAAACATCGGAATGTGGTTTGAGCGTTTCGTAATTATCGTAACCTCTTTACATCGCGATTACTTGCCTTCTTCTTGGGCAATGTTCTACCCAACTTGGGTTGATGTAGGTATTTTCGTAGGATCAATTGGGCTATTCTTTACATTGTTCTTATTATTCTTACGCTTCTTACCAGGTATTGCTATTGCAGAGGTGAAATTGTTGTTGAAATCTGCAAGTTTACAACAGAAGATGAAGTTGGCGCAAGAGGGAGCTTTCCCAGACGAACAAGTGAAGTTCTTCCAAGACTCCTTAACGAAATATGATTCGGTTTCGGAAGAAGATATAAAGGCATTAGACGTTAGAAAATAATAAGCAATGAGCAACACAAAATATATATTAGGTAGTTTTGCCGATCCCGATGAAATGATGCACGGTATCGACAAGTTGCAGGCAAACAATATCGGCATATATGATTGTTTTACGCCGATGCCTATTCACGGAATTGAGGATAAGTTAGGGGTAAAGCCATCTCGTTTACCTATTGCGGCATTTTGTTTTGGCGCTTTGGGTACTTGTTTAGGATTTAGCTTATTGTATTACACCATGGCGTATGATTGGCCAATGAATATTGGAGGTAAGCCTTCTTTGTCGTTGCCGAACTTTGTACCCGTAACGTTTGAGGTAACCATTTTACTTTGTGCGTTAGGTATGGTAGCAACGTTCTTTTTTCGCAATCATCTGTTCCCTGGACGTGCACCTCGCGTAATGGATGTAAGAGCCTCAGATGATCGTTTTATTATTGCAATCGATGCTCGTGAGAATACGGACCACACGCTAATAGAGTCTTTGTTAAAAGATGCCGGTGCGGTTGAAGTTAAATACAATGAAAGAAAATATGTTAGCTATGAATAAGAAGAATTTTCTTGGATCTGTATGTGCTGCCCTTGCCTTAGTGGCAGTAGTGTCCAGCTGTGGCGACGGGAAGACGCGTAGCACAGGGTGGGAATTCTCGAGAAATATGTATGATCCGATCGCTTATAATCCGGATCAGCCGAATAATAATTTTGAAAATAAAATGACCGCGCAACTTCCACCGGAGAATACGACTCCAATCGGTTTTGAGCGATTTGAGTTTGATAATTCGATAGAAGAGTACGAACGTGCTGGATTAGAATTGACCAATCCATTGACGGTTACGGAAGAGAATTTAGCGAAAGGCGATGCTTTGTATCATACGTATTGTGCTGTATGTCACGGTAAAGACGGTAAAGGTGACGGGCCGATTACAAAAGACCGTTCAATAACAGATTCAAAAGGTACGCGTGCATTAGAAAACTTTCCTCCTCCGCCATCGTATCAAAAATCAGACGGTGCGAATTCATCTCGTGGTGGCGCGATGAGCGAGCTTTCTGAAGGGAAGATATACCATACGATTTATTATGGACATAACTCTATGGGATCGCATGCGTCGCAGTTGTCGCCAGAGGAACGTTGGCAGGTGGTTATGTACGTACAGGAATTACAAAAAAAATAATCTAACATCAATATAGTAAATGGGAACTCACAATCATCATCACGATTATAATTTCGGCGAAAAATTTCAATTCGCTGGTATCGCTAAGATACTCAGCTTGGTTGGAATTGCTGTAGGAGTGGTAGCCATCGCTATCGGACTTCTATCAAGTGACCATATTATGGTTGAACGTACATACGCTAACCTATTATTGATGGGTTATTATTTCACTTGTGTATGTGCTGCGGGTGCATTTTTCTTAGCCTTACAATTTGTTACGCAATCGGGCTGGTCAGCAGGTTTGATTCGTATTCCGCAGGCCATGGCTAGCGTATTGCCAATAGCGGCGGTTATCTTATTTGTCATTGTTGGTTTAGGCTTATTCACCCATAATTTATATCACCATTGGCATGCTGATGGTCTAATGGATGAAAACAGTCCAAATTACGACGCTTTGGTCGCCGGAAAACAGGCATTTTTGAATGTTCCGGGATTTTTAATCCGTCAAATCCTATTCATGGGATCGTATAGTATATTTGCTTTTATTTTGGCAAAATTGTCTTACCAAGAAGATCTGGAAGGTGGATTAAATTCTTACAAAAAGAGTTTTAAATTATCAGCACTGTTTTTAGTTATTTTTGGATTTACCACACCTATATGGTCTTTCGACACCGTGATGTCATTAGAGGCTCACTGGTTCTCCACGATGTTTGGATGGTATAATTTTGCTGCCATGTGGGTAAGTGGATTGGCTACGATTATCATTATCATAATCTTGGTGAAGAAAGCCGGATATTTGTCTTGGGTGAATGAGAACCACCTGCACGATTTAGGGAAGCTTTTGTTTGGTTTCTCTATCTTTTGGACGTATGTCTGGTTCGCTCAGTTTATGTTAATTTGGTATTCGAATATTCCGGAAGAAACGGTATATTTTTATAAGCGTTGGGAACCTGAATACAAACCTTGGTTTTGGTTGAATATTATAATTAACTTTGTCGCTCCATTGTTGCTTTTGGTGGATAGAAGTAGAATAAGAAGCTCAAGTGCGCTCCTATTTACGGCTATATTGTTATTGTGCGGACACTGGTTAGATTATTACATTATGATTATGCCGGGTACTGTAGAAAGTCATCGTGGGTTTGGATTTATCGAGATAGGAACAGCGATCGGTTTCGTCGGGTTGTTTACATTCCTTGTGATGAGTAAATTAAGCAAACATCCATTAGCTCCGAAAAATCATCCATTTTTGGAGGAGAGTTTACATCATCAAATATAGTTTCTAATCATTGCATAATAATACGTTTAAACGTTTTAATAAGAAATGAAATTCAAAATTAATAACAGATTCAGAACCGTGTTGGGATGCTTACTAGCCGTAGGGTTATTCTTCTCTACACCGAGTTTAGCTTTTCAACAAGATTCATTAGCTCAAGAAACCCAAGTTTCTACCGCTACAGATACAGTTGGAGAGGGCGCGGCTAGTCCAGCTGCAACCGAGGAGGTAGCGGATACGGTATCCGCAGCAGGTGGAGAAGCTGCGGCAGCCACAACGACATCGACGACGGCTTCTTCGTCTTCTTCATCCGCTAGTGCAGCAGATGAAGGGACACAAATCGATCCACAGGTCTACAAAAATATGACGTATTACATTTTATTGTTTTTGATCATATGTACCGTTGTTGCTATCGTTGGTAAAGTCTTGTCAATTTACGAGTTGACTCGGAAAATGAATGGAAAATATAATCCGTTTGCAAACAACACTTTGCAATCGGTTTTATTCCTTGTTTTCTTGGTTGGATTCTTCGCCATGCTATATTATGGCTATGCGGTTTGGGGTAGCTGGGCTTGGAGAGATGCGGCAACAGAGCATGGTAAGGACATTGATACCATGTTTATCGTTACAACAGTGATTATTACGATTGTATTAGTCGTCATTCACCTGTTGTTGCTTTCCTTCCCATACATCTATAGAATGCGGTCTTCAGAATCGCGTGCATATTATTACCCACATAATGATACGATAGAGAAGATTTGGACAATCGTTCCGGCGGTTGTATTGACTGTTTTAGTGCTTTTCGGATTCTTTACATGGAGATCGATTACCAACGTACCAGAAGAATTACAGAAATCCGCTATTCAAATCGAGGTTTTAGGGGAGCAGTTCCAATGGCAAGTGCGTTACCCAGGTAATGA
Organism: Sphingobacterium sp. FBM7-1; assembly: GCF_020687765.1. Classification (GTDB taxonomy): domain Bacteria; phylum Bacteroidota; class Bacteroidia; order Sphingobacteriales; family Sphingobacteriaceae; genus Sphingobacterium. Next base: position 140,481 of record NZ_JAJEWJ010000004.1, read on the forward strand.
CGGCGAGTTCGGTAAACGTAACTATAAGTTGACTACTCCGATGAACTCCTACGGTATAGATTTCGCGGATAAGCGTGCTTGGGACGATATACAGGGCTCCGATATTGTGATCCCGGTTAATAAATCCGTTCGTTTCCACATCATTTCTAAAGATATTATTCATTCCTTTTACATTCCTGACTTTAGGGTTCAGATTAATGCGGTACCGGGAATGACCAACTATTTCCAGTTTACACCGACAATAACGACCGAGGAAATGCGTGAGAAAATGAATGATCCCAAGTATCACTTTGTTATGTTATGTAACAAAATATGTGGTTCAGGACATTATAACATGCAAAAGAATGTAGTTGTAGTAACAGAGGAGGAGTATAAGGAGTGGTTGAGTACACAGGGGAAATATTTTACTGAAGATTTGCAGAAAGAGTTTGCTTCGGCAAGTTCAGACGACGCGAAGGAACTCGCTACAGCTTCATTAAACTAATTGAAATAAGATAACTATTAAACGAATATGTCAAGTACAGTTATATCGCACGGCGCAGCGCATCATGACGCACATGATCATCATCAAGAGACTTTCCTGACGAAATACGTCTTTAGTCAGGATCATAAGATGATTGCAAAGCAATTTTTGATCACAGGTATTGTGATGGCGGTCTTCGCTATGATGCTTTCTATCTTGTTCCGTATCCAATTAGCTTGGCCGGATACAGATTTTCCAATTTTAGAGGTCTTCTTAGGCAAATGGGCTGAAGGAGGACGTATCAAACCAGATTTTTTCTTATCGCTGGTGACTATTCACGGTACGATGATGGTATTCTTCGTATTGACAGCAGGCTTATCAGGTACTTTTAGCAACCTTTTGATTCCATATCAATTGGGAGCACGTGATATGGCGTCGCCTTTTATGAACATGTTGTCGTATTGGTTCTTTTTAACAGCTTGTGTTATTATGACGGCATCTTTCTTTGTCGAAAGTGGACCAGCGGCTGCGGGATGGACCATTTATCCTCCGCTTTCGTCAGTGCCAACCTCTATTGCAGGATCTGGATTGGGGATGACCTTGTGGTTAATCAGTATGGCGTTGTTTATTATCTCTCAGGTATTAGGGGGGGTTAACTATATCAGTACAATTTTGAACATGCGTACCAAAGGTATGGACCTTTGGAAAATGCCATTGACAATTTGGTCATTTTTCTTGACTGCGATTGTTGGTTTGTTGTCGTTCCCGGTGTTGGTTTCGGCGGTTGTTCTATTGTTTTTTGATCGTTCTGTAGGTACATCATTCTACTTGTCGGACCTAGTTGTTCAAGGTGAAATCTTACCAAACGAGGGTGGATCTCCTATTTTATTCCAGCACTTGTTCTGGTTCTTAGGTCACCCAGAAGTATATATTGTTGTAATGCCAGCAATGGGTCTTACCTCGGAAATTATCTCAACAAACTCGCGTAAACCGATATTTGGTTACCATGCGATGGTTTACTCTTTGGTGGGTATTACCGTATTATCGTTTATCGTTTGGGGTCACCACATGTTCGTAACGGGTATGAACCCATTTTTAGGAGGTGTATTTATGATCACCACCTTGATCATTGCGGTACCATCTGCGGTTAAAGCCTTTAATTATACCGCCACCCTTTGGCGAGGTAATATACGGTTTACACCAGCCATGATGTTTGCGATCGGAATGGTTTCGTTTTTCGTTTCAGGTGGTGTGACCGGTTTATACGTGGGTAACGCTGCGTTAGATATTAACTTGCATGATACCTATTTTGTTGTTGCCCACTTCCACTTAGTAATGGGATCGGCTTCGATATTTGGTATGTTGGCAGGGGTTTACCATTGGTATCCGAAAATGTTTGGTCGTATGATGGATACGAAATTGGGTTATCTACATTTTTGGATTACGTTTATTTGTGCGTACTTGGTATTCTTCCCGATGCACTTTATGGGGATTGATGGGGTTCCGCGTCGTTATTATACGTTTACAGCATTCCCTTTCATGGACAAATGGTTCTCGGTTAACTTGCTGATTACATGGGCAGCTATTGTAGCCGCTTTAGCACAAGTTGCCTTCTTGTGGAACTTCTTCGCTTCTATCTGGAAAGGAAAGAAAGCAACACAGAATCCTTGGGCCGCCAATACATTGGAATGGACGACTCCGGTAGAACATATTCATGGAAACTGGCCTGGTGAGATTCCTACGGTTTACCGTTGGCCTTACGATTATAGTAAGCCTGGACACGATACAGATTTTATTCCACAACATATTCCGTATTCGGAAACAATGAGCTCTAACTTGCCACACGATTTCGAAGGTAATGAAGAAGCTATTCGTATACAAAATGAATGGAACAAAGCAAACAATAGAGAAGTAATAGAGGGTTAGGTTCAATAGATAACGAAATAGAAACAGGGCGGAGATAGCATTATGTATCCTGATACGGAGAAACGGTTCATCAGAACAAATAGGATCACAATATTTGTTTTATTCCTTGTGATTCTTGCAGGAGGAGTCGTTAGAAGTACAGGTTCAGGAATGGGCTGTCCGGATTGGCCTAAATGTTTTAATCGCATTATCCCGCCCACTGATGTGTCGCAATTGCCCGAGGGCTATGAGCAGCATTATATCGATGGGCGGGTTCAAAAGAACCAGCGATTTGCAAAAATTGTTTCGTTTTTTGGTTATCCTGAAATGGCCGACAAAATACGACACGATGAATCGATCTTACAACATGAGGAATTTAACGCCGCCAAAACATGGACGGAGTATATTAATCGGTTAGTAGGAGTAGCTGTCGGCTTCTGTCTGTTATTTTCGGCTATATTTTCCCTAACGTATCGGAAAGGTAAGCCAGCCATTGTTTGGTGGAGTGTTCTGAATGTAGTCATGGTAATTATTCAAGCTTGGTTGGGTTCTATTGTAGTGTCCACAAACTTGATGCCTTGGATCATTACCGTACACATGTTGCTCGCGTTGATTATTGTAGCCATTAGTATTTATACGTTTTATCTGGCTACGACGTTGCGGAATAAAAGTATTCTGATTAATCATCGCTTCGATTTGTTGAAAGGCATTGCCGTGTTTTTACTTTTGCTAACCGTCGTACAGGTTGTATATGGCACAGAAGTTCGGGAGGCAATCGATCATTTGAATGACGAAGGCGTTGCTAGGCAAGACTGGATTTCCAGTATAGGAACGTCTTACGATATACACAGAATATTGGCTTATGTATCACTAGGTGGAACAGTGTTGTTGTTTTTTCTGGTGAAAAATAAGTTTAGTTCATTGACATTACAAAGTAAATACGCCTGGATTATATTGATCTTGGTTAGTATCCAGATGCTATCCGGAATTATTCTAGCTCGTTTCGATGTGCCGGCGGTGGCCCAGACTACACACTTGGTTGTCGCTAGCTTGTTCTTTGGTGCGCAGTATTATTTAATGCTATTAATGACAAAATTGAAACGATAGTATGAACAAAGTTGTAGACATTTGTGGTTCTAATACATTGTTCATTTTTAGAAGAGGATATAATTTTTCATGAAGCAGTTTATCTCTGATTTCGGTAAATTAGTTAAGCTTAGGTTGAATTTGACAGTGGTCTTTTCAGCTTCTATTTCTTTTTTGATTGGTGCTAATCAACAGGGAGATATAATCTGGATGAACTGGCTAATTTTGACCATCGGTGGTTTTATGATTACGGGATCAGCAAATGGATTTAACGAGATTATCGAAAGAGATCTCGATAAGTTAATGGTTCGCACACAAGATAGGCCATTGCCTGCAGGTCGGATGACTACTGGGCAAGCCTTGGTGTTGAGTTTGTTTATGGGGCTTTTCGGAACCCTGCTACTCTTACACTTGAATTTTTTGGCAGGCCTGTTATCCGTATTCGCCATTATTCTATACGCGTTCGTATATACCCCGATAAAGCAGAAATCGCCTATTGCCGTTTTTGTAGGGGCGTTTCCGGGAGCTTTACCACCTTTAATTGGCTATTACGCCGCTTTTGAGTCGGCCGGCTTTGGTTTCGCCTATGCAGCAGTGAGTGAGGCAGCTATCGTCATAACGCCTTGGGTTTTGTTCCTGATTCAGTTTTTTTGGCAGTTTCCACATTTTTGGGCGATTGCTTGGGTGGCAGACGAGGATTATAAGCGAGCAGGATTTCGTTTATTGCCGACAACCAAAAAGGATACTATTTCTGCGTGGATGATTTTTATATCTGCTGTGCTGATGATCCCGGTAGGTATGTTACCGATGTATTACGGATTTGGCGGATGGGTATTTACGATAGTGTCGGTGTTAGGTGGTCTGTTGTTTGCTTATTATGGGTGGAAACATGTACAGGAGCGGACAGAAGCCACGGCAAAAAAAGTAATGTTTACATCGTTTTTTTATTTGCCATTAACACAGTTGGTTTTGTTATTTGATTTTATTCCTTTGAAATAGATGGAACGTACGGAGGATTATACAACGGAAGAAGTAATGCAGTCAAGAAAGGCTAGAAAGTTTAATCTTTGGCTGGGAATGATTGGGATGTTTATGATGTTTGCTGCATTATCGAGCGGTTTCATCGTATACACGGCTAGTGGTGTAGATAAAGGAATAAAGACAATACTACCAAACACATTTATCTATAGCACAATAGTGATTGTCGCCAGCAGTTTGATACTACATTTGGGGTATCGGGCGACAAAGTTAGAGCAGTTTGGTAAACAGAAATTGTATCTGTTGCTCACCATTGTTTTGGGTGTGGTTTTCTTCGTGTTGCAGCTAGACGCATGGTCGGTGCTCACGGAGAGAGGTGTTTATTTTGTAAATAATAATGCTTCGCAATCGTTCATATATGTATTTACAGGAATGCACTTAGCACATATTATTGCGGGCTTGATCGTATTGGTTAGATGTTTATGGGGGGCTTTAAAGCCGATCCCTTATCCGGATAACTTATTCCGCATGAACTTAGCCGCTATTTTTTGGCATTTTCTCGATCTTTTATGGATTTATATTTATGTTTTCTTACTTTTGAATCAATAATAGTAAAAAATGAGTACAACAACTGTATCGCAATTGGATAAGGTGAAAGATGGCCCATGGAATGGAGGAAGGTCACCTTGGAACTTAGAGTATGGAAAGATCATGATGTGGTTTTTCTTGGTATCGGATACCTTTACATTTTCAGCATTCCTGATCGTTTATGGCGCTCAAAAATTTGCGCAGCCTACATGGATTGATGCGGATAAGGTTTTCCAATCTATTCCGGGTATTGCCGAATCTGGCCAACCGTTGGTCTTTGTCGGGATCATGACATTTATTTTGATTATGTCTTCGGTGACGATGGTTTTAGCCGTGGATGCAGGGCATCGGAATAAGAAGAATGAAGTGGTAAAATGGATGCTCTGGACTATTTTAGGTGGTTTGTGTTTCATAGGCTGTCAAGCTATTGAGTGGAGCCACTTGCATCATCAAGGATTTTGGTTTGGTACAACACCAGCGACTGGTTTGGAAGGTGAGGCTGTAGCGGAGGCTCTTGCGCCTTATTTCACGAAAGATATCGCCTACACGGCAGCTTTGCAGTTTGCGAATATGTTTTTTACCATTACGGGTTTCCACGGGCTACACGTATCCATCGGTATATTGTTAAATATTATTGTTTTATTCAAAACGCTGAACAATACATTCGAAAGAAGTGGTTCTTATTTAATGGTGGAGAAAGTTGGTCTATACTGGCACTTTGTGGATTTGGTCTGGGTGTTCGTGTTTACGTTCTTCTATTTGATTTAATTGTTTAGATATATAAAATAAGAGATATAGAAATGTCACATCATAACGAAAATATTGCGGCTACACACGGCCATGAAGAGCACGGAGGCATGGATAAAGCAGGAATCTGGAAAGTTTTCTTTATCCTCTTGGCACTTACTGCACTTGAATTCTTAATCGCCTTAGGCTTTGTACACCACTGGGGAATGATTGAAAAAGGAATTGTGCTGAATATTGTGTATATCGTTCTAACCTTGGCAAAAGCTTATTATATCGTAGCTTACTTCATGCACCTTAAATTTGAGAAATCAGGCTTTATTGTATGTTGTAGTGTTGGGTTGATTCTCATTGTATATTTTATCGTGTTGGTACTGATTGAAGGAGACTATTTATTGGATGCATTTCAATCGCACCCAGTTTTCCCTAATAATTAGTGCGTAACGAATCAAGAAATGAATGGGTAAGCGTACTCAAGTAAATAAAGGAAAAATAATTATCCTGGCATTGATATTACTCTTGCCAGGATTTTTATATATAGCCGTCAATAGATTTGGCTCCAATGAATATGTCCGATTACCCGTATTCGGGGAAAAGCAGTTAAGTGGAGAGACGAAACGAAATTGGGGTAGGGAGTATCCCGATACAGTTTTCCATACGGCGAAGGAGATAGTTTTCAACAATGCTGCGGGAGCCGAAGTCATATTTCCGGCAGCAGATACCTGTGTGAGCGTAGTACATCTTTTTTACACGCGTGACGAAGCTTTCTCCCGCCTAATGTTAGATTACGTCGATGCATTAGCAACTCGTTTCCAAGGGAATCCACTGATCAACTTTTATTCCATTTCAGTGGACAGCACAGAAACAGCCGCCTCTTTAACGTCGTTCGTTCGTCCCTATGGGGACATGACCGCAAAGAAATGGGCGGTGGTGTTCAACCCTGCTACGGATATTTTCAGTTACAGCAGAGAACAATTACTCATTGATGCCATGGTTGATCCCGCCGATTCCAGTCGGTTTCTCATTAGTAATCGGTTGGTATTATTGGATTCGAAGCGTCGTATACGTGGTTTTTACGACATCAGTCAGAAAGGTGAGGTGGATCGATTGGAGGATGAGTTGAAGCTGCTGTCCGTTGAAGAAATTCGTAATAGGTCGTTAAAAGTAGAAAAAAAATAAGGTAAATCGGTATGATGACAGCTGAGGAGAAAAAATATAAAAAGTGGATTATTACACTTTCTATCATTATTCCGTTAGTGGTAGCGATGCTATTTGGGGTAAATTTAAGAAAGCTAGGTTACGATGTAGAACCGCTTACATTTTTGCCGCCGATTTATGCAACAATCAACGGGGTAACGGCTTTGCTTTTGGTTATCGCGGTCTCTGCTGTAAAAAGAGGAAACCGGAAGTTACACGAAAACTTGATTAAAGTATGTATGGCTTGTTCGGTCGCATTCCTCTTAATGTATGTGGCTTATCACATGACTTCCGAATCTACTCCTTATGGCGGAGAGGGCATCATCAGGTATGTGTATTTTGTTATACTCATCAGTCATATCCTTTTATCCATTATCATTATACCTTTTGTTTTATTTACTTTTGTAAGAGGCATTGCCGGAGCGTATGAGCGGCATAAAAAGCTGGCGCGTATTACATATCCCATGTGGTTGTATGTGGCCGTAACGGGTGTGGTTGTTTATTTAATGATTTCACCATATTATGCTTAAGCACATCAATAGGAGGAATGGATATGAAAAGAGTCTGGATTTATCAGAGTAATCGTTTTTTAAAAGTCGAGGAAGTATATAAAGCCGAACAGATCCTACAGGCATTTGTGGAGCAGTGGACTGCTCATGGCAACCAGTTAGCTGGATCGTTTGAGATCCGACATCGGCTGTTCATATTCCTGATCGTGGACGAAGAGAAAGCGATGGTTACCGGTTGCTCTATCGACAAATCGGTACACCTCTTGAAAGAGATAGAACAAGCATTGGGCATCACTTTATTTGATCGTTTACAACTGGCTTATCGCGCTGGCGGTAGGAATGATATCATCCAGCTTGCATCTCAGGAAGAATTTAGAAACTTGCTCGAAACAGGAGCCCTAGACCCCGAGAAGCTTATTGTTTTTAACAATACATTAACTGCTGCAGAAGATATCGATACCAAATGGGAAGTGCCGATACAAGACAGCTGGCATGCTAGAGTGTTTCTGTAATAAGTTATTATTTTATAATCGAGAATGGTATGCCTTGAAAGCTTACCATTTTTATTTTAAATAATGCAGGGAAGTTTGTTCGTTTTTCACAGTGAGTTGCACCTGTTTTCCTAAGATCATACTGTGGTTGTCTGCTATATGACCAGCAGGGAAATGGAAGCAAACGGGGAAATCATATTCCGCTACATGATCCATCACGATTTCTTCAAACCGCTGGCCAAAAGGCGGATTACTGTCTTGTAAAGCCGTAAAACCTCCGACAATTAATCCTTGCAGTTTGGATAGTTTATTGGCTCGTTTAAGCGTCCATAGCATACGGTCAATATTATAATGTTTTTCACCCACATCTTCGATAAAAAGAATTTTGTCGTCATATTTTCCGTCAGAAGGTGACGCTAAAATACTGTGTAAGATCGCCAGATTCCCACCTATGAGGCGTCCTTCTCCCGTACCAGCGCGATTTGGAAAAATAGTTTGTTTATATATGAGATCAGTGTTTTCGCCGAAAAGGGCTGATCTAAGGGAGCTGAGTGCGGCTTGTGAGCTTTCCTCAAAAGACTTGGGCATCTGTCCATGTATACTGCAAACGCCGACTTGGTTATGCAAGTGGCTATGAAGTACAGTGATATCGCTAAAACCTATTATCCATTTCGGACATTTGCTAAATTGGCTAAAATCCAACTGATCGATAATCCGGACGGTCCCGTAACCGCCTCGGGCAGCGAAAATAGCTTTAATCTCCGGATCATCAAGTGCCGTTTGTAAATCCTGTCGGCGAAGTTCATCCGTTCCCGCAAATTGGTGAAATTGGGAAGTCACGCTATTTCCTACTGCTACACGAAGCCCCCAATCTCCTAAAATACGGAGGGCCACGTCAATATCGCCTTTGATATAACTTGCGGGACAAACAATGGCTACTTTGTCTCCTTTTTTAAGAAATGCTGGTGTATTCATCCGCGGGACTTATTTTTATGGCGTAGAACGTTCGTATATCATTCTCCTTTTTTTTATGGTCATTTATGCAGGTTTCCTGCCGCGTCTTATTATTATAAGCGCAATTTGAGTTATCTTTGCCAAAGAAACAAGTTTTCGTCAGTTTATTTTCTTGTTTTTTTTAATCTTAATCTTTGTTTTCATTTTTTAAAATCATTATAAATTGAATATCTTATCTAAAAATCGATTTACGATAACCTCGGCTTTGCCTTACGCCAATGGCCCTTTACATATCGGGCATCTTGCCGGCGCGTATGTCCCGGCTGATATTTTTGCACGTTTTCTCCGCCTGAACCATAAAGATGTGGTATTTGTCTGTGGATCGGACGAACATGGCGCGGCTATCACCATCAAAGCAAAGAAAGAAGGAATAACGCCACAGGAGATTATTGATAAGTACAATCAGCAGATTAAGGAAAGCTTTGAAGAGTTTGGTATTGGTTTCGACATCTACCACCGTACCTCAGAAAAGGTACACCATGCGCTCTCTCAGGAGTTCTTTATGAACTTATATGAAAAGGGAGAGTTTATAGAAAAATTTTCAGAACAGTATTACGATGAGGAATATCATCAGTTCTTGGCTGATCGTTATATTGTGGGTACCTGTCCGCACTGTCATAATGAAGGTGCCTATGGCGATCAATGCGAAAAATGCGGGACTTCGCTGAATCCAACAGACCTTATCCATCCGAAATCTACCTTAAGCGGCAAAACACCCGTGTTGCGAGAAACCAAACACTGGTATCTTCCGTTGGACAAGTATCAGCCTTGGTTGGAAAGTTGGTTGATTGAAGGAAAGAAGGGCGTGTTAAAATCCAATGTGTTCGGTCAGTGCCAATCTTGGTTGAAATCAGGTCTACAACCGCGTTCCATGACCCGTGACTTAGACTGGGGGGTCGACGTCCCGCTCGAAGAGGCTGCAGGTAAAAAACTGTATGTTTGGTTGGATGCACCCATCGGTTATATTTCAGCGACGAAGCAATGGGCCTTAGACAATGGCCAAGATTGGGAGCAATACTGGAAGAAGCAAGCGGACCCCGAGGACAATTCGACCTTGATCCACTTTATCGGAAAGGATAATATTGTATTTCACTGTATCACTTTCCCGGCTATTTTGCACGCACATGGGGAGTATATACTGCCAGAAAACGTGCCGGCTAATGAGTTTTTGAACTTAGAAGGCGATAAATTGTCTACCTCGCGTAACCATGCAGTATGGTTGCACGAATACCTGGCCGAATTTCCAGGAAAGCAAGATGAGTTGCGTTATGTACTGACGTCCATTTTACCAGAGACTTCAGATAGTGAGTTTACCTGGAAAGATTTTCAAGCACGCGTTAACAATGAGTTGGTCGCGATCTTGGGTAATTTTGTGAACCGGGTCATGGTACTTTCCCATAAGTATTTTGAAGGCCAGGTTGCGTTAGGCGATTCCTTCACGGAAGAAGACCAAGCTAGTTTGGACGCATTGGCGAGTTATTCGCCGCTTATCAACCAAAGTATAGCACATTATCGTTTCCGGGAAGCGTTGACGCATTTTATGAACGTAGCGCGTTTAGGAAATAAATACCTGGCTGACGAAGAACCATGGAAGGTTTATAAGGAAAATCCGGAGCGTGTTAAAACGGTGCTGTATGTCGCCTCGCAGATCGTAGCCAACCTCGCTGTTCTCGCACAACCTTTTTTACCGAAAACAGCTAAGAAGTTGTTTGATATGTTAGAATTAGCGCAGCAAGATTGGTCACATGCCGGACAGTCAAACCTTATTCCAGAAGGACATGTATTGGGTGAGCCTCAATTATTGTTTGAGAAAATCACCGATGAGCAAGTAGCGTTTCAATTGCAAAAGCTGGAAGAAGCAAAAGCAAAGAATGCCGCTGCAGCTACGGAAGTGGAATCGGCAAAAGCTAATATTAGTTACGACGATTTTCTAAAAATGGACATCCGTATCGGAACCATATTGGAAGCCGAAAAAGTGGCTAAGACCAAAAAGTTATTAAAGCTGACAATCGATACAGGAATCGATAAACGGACGGTGGTATCGGGTATTGCGGAATTCTTTAATCCGGAGGATATCGTTGGTCAGCAGGTATCTGTCCTCGTAAATCTTGAACCCCGTACGATCAAAGGCATTACCTCTCAAGGGATGATTTTGATGGCAGAAGATGCGGACGGGAGACTCGACTTTGTGAGCCCAACGACCACGATAAAAGCCGGTAGTTCGGTACGGTAATCCGACCAATAGCAAAAAGAAAAAGGCTGAGGCATCAACCCTACCGTTGAGCCCTCAGCCTTTTTTTATAGTTAATTTATCTGCCAAAACACCAATAGTGAAAAATACCAACGACGGTACTACCCAACCTAGCTCGTAAGAAAATAACGGAATGTGGTTGAGTGTAGCCAAGGTGTCGGCCTGTAAAAGGTCGAATATTTTGAGGATATTAAAGGTCGCGATGACAGTAGAGGCGATCATAGCCCATACATAGGGAAGTTTGGATTTTACGAAAGCTCCAAAGATCACAATATACAATACGAGCGTCATCACAATGGGATATACAAAAGCGAGTGGCGGATACGCAAACTGGATAATATTGTCTACGCCCGTAACAGAAAGGAGTCCTGCGATGACACAGGAAATCGTCACCAGTAGTTTATAGTCTAATTTACCCTTGGTGAGTTTGCTAAAGAACGAACCGAATGCCGACGTTAATGCAATGGCGGTTGTTAAGCAAGCTAAAGCGATACAGATCGCAATAGCCAATGCGCCGCTGGATCCTAGTATGCTGTGGGAAATATGGATTAAGAGCTCAGACCGGCTGATGTTGGTGTTTTCTACACCGGAGGTTGCACCTAGATAAATAAGTCCGCCGTAGATAAATAATAAACAAATAGCGGCGAGTATCCCCGACGCAATAACCACCTTATTTTTTAGTGCGACGGTCGTATATCCTTTTGCTTTAGCGGCTGAAATAATGATGCCGGCAAATATCACTGAGGCTAACACATCCAACGTTTGGTAGCCTTCAATAAAGCCTAGTGTGAAGGAATCCGACACCGGAAGAATATCCTGCTGTGGAATTGCAATCGGGTTGGCTATGCCCATGCCGATTAGAATCACCAATACGACCAAGAGAACAGGGGTTAGGATATTTCCTACAAGATCGACGACTTTCGAAGGAACGATCGAAAATAACCAGGTGACGACAAAAAATGCGACCGATGTCCATATCGGGTTGCTGTCTGGAAAGGAGGGGAGTATACCCACTTCGAAAGTGGTCGCGGCAGTCCTAGGTATGGCGATTAACGGACCAACACAGATCATGATGATGGAGCCTAGAACAGGGGCTATATACTTGTTTATCCGTTCTCCGAGATCATTGAAGTGATCACCTGAATTTGTTACGGACAGCACACCAAAGAAAGGCAGTAAGATACCACTCAACCCAAAAGCAAGGATCGTGATCCAGATATGGTGGCCTACCTGGACACCGATATAAGGCGGAAGTAACAAATTACCAGCTCCAAAAAACATCGCAAATAAAGCGAAACCTATGGTGGTAATATCTTTTAACTTTTTCAAAATATATTGTTAAAATAATAAGTCAACTAACTGCTTGGCTTCTTTTACATCGTGCACGCGGAGCAATTGAACACCTTTTGCAAGCAATAATGTGTTTAAGGCAATCGTTCCGGTCAATGCCTCTTGTGGCGTAATGCCTAGTTTTTTGTAAATCATTGATTTTCGGGAAATGCCGCCTAAAATGGGCAGTCCGAAATAGTGCAGTTCATCCACGCGATGAAGGAGCTCATAATTTTGTTCGATTGTTTTGGAAAATCCGAAACCGGGGTCGAGGATGATATCTTTTACCCCCAAGGCTCGCAATGCAGCAACCTTTTCACCCAGCGCAGTAGCCACATCTATGGCAATGTCATCGTATTCCGTTAGGGTCTGCATGTTTTCTGGTGTGCCACGCATATGCATTAGGATGTATGGCACCTGCAGCCGCGCTACCGTAGCAAACATATCCTCGTCCAGTGAGCCTCCAGAAATGTCGTTAATGAGGTGCACACCTGCTTGGACGCAGGCTTTTGCAACGTTTGCACGAAAAGTATCGATAGATAAGATCAGATCAGGGTACCGTTTGACCAATTCGTGTATCACCGGTAAGGCCCGATTTATTTCCTCGTCCGGTGATATAACAGCTGCACCCGGCCGCGAAGAATAAGCACCAATGTCTATGATATCTACGCCATCCGAAAGTAGTTGTTCCGCTTTTCTGAGTGCGTGATCGAGATCGTTATGCCTTCCTCCATCAAAGAATGAATCCGGTGTGACGTTAAGAATCCCCATAATCAGCGGTTTTTCAAAAGTAATCAACCGTCCTTGTGCCTGGATGGATTGGGCTGCTGTGGTTTGCAAATACTTCATTTGCGTAAAAATTCAAATTTACCACTAGGGTCCAACTTCATCACCGTGGATGATTTGTTATTTCTGTTGCCCTGACGACCGTATTCAACAATGTAATCCATTCCGGCCTTTACCTGTTCAGAAATTTCGTCAAAATAGGCAGGGGATACATCTCCACTGATGTTTGCAGAAGTAGACACAATCGGTTTACGAAATCGCTGTAATAACTGCTCACAGAAAGGATGGCGAACAATCCGGATCCCAATGCTGCCATCAGCGGCGATCACATTCGGCGCGAGATTCTTAGCTTTGGAATATACGATAGTGAGCGGTGTTTCCGTATATTCGATCAGGTCGTAAGCAACTTCGGGTATATCGTTGACGTAGCTCGCCAGTTGGTTGTCGTTATGGAGCAAAACGATAAGGCTTTTTTGCGGATTGCGCCCTTTCAGCGCGAAGACTTTTTCGACAGCCTCGGCGTTGGTAGCATCGCAACCGATTCCCCATATGGTATCGGTTGGATAAAGAATAAGCCCCCCGTTTTTCAGCGTTTCAAGCGCTTTATTCAGATCGTCTCTCTGTACCGTGCCTTCCATTAAACTGCTACGTTATGTTCGCGTAATGCGTCGTTTAACGAGGTTTTCTTGTCGGTAGACTCTTTGCGTTGGCCGATGATCAACGCACAGGGCACTTGATACTGACCAGCAGGAAATGTTTTTGTATAAGAGCCTGGGATAACAACCGAACGGGCGGGAACGTAACCCTTGTATTCTACCGGCTCATCTCCCGATACATCGATGATTTTTGTGGATGCAGTCAACACGACATTAGCACCTAAAACGGCTTCTTTTTCAACGCGAATACCTTCTACCACAATAGCACGCGATCCTACAAATACGTTATCTTCAATAATAACCGGTGCAGCTTGTATAGGTTCAAGGACACCGCCGATACCCACTCCTCCACTCAAATGCACATGTTTGCCGATTTGTGCGCAGGAACCTACGGTAGCCCAAGTGTCTACCATCGTTCCTTCATCTACGTAGGCACCGATGTTTACGTAAGACGGCATCATGATTACACCTTTTGAGAGATAGGCACCATACCGGGCACTCGCTCCCGGAACCACCCGTACACCGAGCGATTTATAATCGGTTTTCAGTTCCATTTTATCGTGGTAAACAAATGGACTATTTTGAATCTCTTTCATTTCCTGTAGGGGGAAATAAAGAATAACTGCTTTTTTTATCCACTCGTTTACATGCCAGCGGCTTCCTATCGGTTCCGCTACACGTAATTCCCCTTTGTCAAGTTGATCAATTATTACTTTTACAGCCTCATAGTGTTCTTTATAATCTAATAATTGTCGGTTTTCCCAAGCGTCTTCGACTAGTGTCTGTAATTTATGTAAGTCCATACTATTGTTTCTATTATGAAATGAAAAGGTTGAATACGAGCGTATGCATGACGTTTAGATTCCACGAACCGAATGCGGTGGCGTTGATTCATGTCATGAATGACAAATATAAATAATCTTGCTCGAAAAGTCTTATTTTTGTCCTATGGCAGAAACGGAAAAATTACGGATAGATAAATACTTGTGGGCCATCCGTATATTCAAGACACGCAGCTTGGCGACAGAGGCTTGCAAGGCAGGTCGTGTGAAACTTAATGGTCAGAATGTGAAACCATCTTACATCGTCAAAGTAGGGGAAACCTATTCGGTTCAGAAAGGTATAGAGCGCAAGGTTATCCATGTAACCGGATTGTTGGAGCGGCGTACAGACGCCAAGACAGCGGTACAGTTTTATGAAGACCAAACACCGGAAGAGGAAACCTATGCCTTCAAGTCCACATTCCACGCCCCGGTGCTGAAGCGGGATCGAGGTACAGGTCGGCCAACAAAAAAGGATCGTCGCGAAATCGACGACTTGAAATCAGATTGGTGGGAGGATGAAGGCTAGGGGATACGATAATGCCCCATATACCGTACAATATTATTCGCCCTTCGGTTAACATAAGCAGAGGGGCGCTTTGCATCCCACTTTTGCGGGCTGGGCAAAATAGCAATAATCAAAGCGGCCTCTTTTCGGGTTAAGCTTTTGCCTGATTTGTGAAAATAATAATGTGCAGCAGCCTCGGCACCGTAGACTCCTTGCCCCATTTCAATTACATTGAGGTAGACCTCCAAAATCCTTTTTTTGCTCCAAAGCGCTTCGATCAATACCGTAAAATAGGCTTCTAATCCTTTTCGAAACCACGAACGTTCTGGCCAGAGAAAAACGTTTTTTGCCACCTGCTGACTGATCGTACTTCCACCTCGTAAGGATTTTCCAGACTGATTTCTTTCCATCGCTTCTTGAATAGCTTTCGTGTCGAAGCCGTTGTGTGTCAGGAAATAGGCGTCTTCTCCCGCGATCGCGGCGCGCTTCAGGTTGTCCGACAGGTCTTCATAATCGAGCCATTTTTTATCAATTTTCCATTCTTTACCCGCTGCTTTTCTTTCGAATGCCCGTTTGATTTGAAGATAGGTAAAAGGTGGGTTTATGAAAATGAGTAATAATACCCAGATGATGGTGAGCCCGAAAAAACCCATAACCAGCCGTAGCGACCACTTTTTGAGAAGCGTCTTCCCCGGCGATTGTTTTTTTCCTCTTGTATTCTTTTTTGTTGACGACCTTTTGATTGCCATTGCTTCGTGAGTTCGATATGCAAAACTAGAGAATTTTATCAATATCTTATCCCCTTGTCAAATCATATCATTTCCCTTATTTTTACGGTTCATTAAAAAATCATAAGACCATTGGCAAAAGCGAAGAAACAGACACCTTTAATGCAGCAATATAACACCATCAAGGCGAAATATCCTGGAGCGTTGTTGCTATTTCGGGTAGGCGACTTTTACGAGACTTTCGGGGAAGATGCCGTGAAGGCGGCCGGCATTTTAGGGATTGTACTCACGAAGCGTGGAAACGGAACGGAATCAGAAACGGCATTGGCAGGTTTTCCACACCATTCGCTAGAAACCTATCTACCGAAGCTGGTGCGTGCAGGGCAGCGCGTCGCCATTTGCGACCAGTTGGAAGATCCCAAGCAGACCAAAACTATTGTCAAAAGAGGGGTAACGGAGCTCGTCACGCCGGGAGTTTCTTATAATGATAACATTGTACAGCAAAAAGCGAATAATTACCTCGCCTCAATTTTTAATGAAAAAGGACAGTATGGCGTCGCTTTTTTAGATATTTCGACCGGAGAGTTTTTGGTAGCGCAAGGAAACGCAAGCTATGTAGATAAGCTTTTGCAGGGTTTTAAGCCGACGGAGATTATCCTGCCTAAAAAGCAATATAAAGATTTTTTAGAACAGTTCGGTAGCCAGTATTATACTTACACGCTGGACGAGTGGCCGTATACCGGTGATTATGCTACGGAGACTTTACTTCGGCATTTTGAGGTAAAATCTATGAAGGGCTACGGGATCGACCGAATGCCTTTGGGTATGGTGGCGGCAGGTGTATCCCTACATTATCTCAACGAGACAGAACATCGTAACCTACAACATATTTCCAACATTTCTCGCATCGAGGAAGACCATTATATGTGGTTGGATCGTTTTACTATCCGTAATTTGGAACTCATCGGTTCCACAAATGAAAATGCCACAACCCTTGTTGATATTCTCGACGAAACGTCCTCACCCATGGGTGCACGTCTGTTAAAACGATGGATGGTGATGCCGTTGAAAGATCTGAAATCTATCAATGAGCGCTTACATGTCGTGTCGTATTTTTATGATCATCGGGATTTGCGCGACGAACTTATCCGCGAAATAAAACAGGTAGGAGACTTGGAGCGTCTAATTTCTAAAATTGGTCTCCAAAAAGCCAATCCGCGGGAAATCAATCAATTGAAGCGGGCATTGCATGTCGTCGAGAAACTTAAGGCGTTGACCGATCAGGAAGCGTCGGAAGCGCTGCGAACTATTTCTGAACAGCTCGACAGCTGTCCTATTATCCGCGATAAGATGGAACGTACATTGCACGCCGAGCCGCCCGTGCTGTTGAGTAAGGGGAATGTGATCGCAGATGGGGTAGACGAAGAATTAGACAAGTTGCGTAAGGTAGCCTTCGGAGGGAAGGATTACCTATTGGAAATTCAAAGGCGTGAATCCGAAGCGACGGGAATCCCTTCTTTAAAGATTGCATTTAATAACGTGTTTGGATACTATCTGGAAGTAACGAACACCCATAAAGATAAGGTGCCGGCTTCCTGGGTACGAAAACAAACCTTGGTGAACGCGGAGCGTTATATTACGGAAGAACTAAAAGAATACGAAGAGCAGATATTGGGTGCGGAGGAAAAAATGCAAGCCATTGAGAACCGTATTTACGCCGAACTGTTGTTCGATATAGCAGCTTACATCAAACCTATTCAGCGCAACGCGCAATTAATAGCCAAGCTGGACGTATTGCTGAACTTCGCCCTTATTGCGGAAAAAAACCATTACGTCAAGCCACAGCTTAGCGAAGGAAAAGTGCTGGATATTAAGGGAGGACGACATCCGGTTATCGAAAAACATTTACCGATCGGAGAAGATTATATTACAAATGATACCCTGTTAGATCCCGAAACGCAACAGATCATCATCATCACGGGACCCAACATGGCGGGTAAATCGGCATTGCTGCGGCAGACAGGTTTGATTGTGTTGATGGCTCAAATCGGTTCTTTTGTTCCGGCAAAGGAAGCCTCGCTCGGATTGATCGATAAAATTTTTACGCGCGTCGGCGCATCGGATAATCTGTCTTCGGGTGAATCTACATTCATGGTTGAAATGAATGAAACGGCCAGTATAATGAATAACTTATCCGACAGGTCGTTGATCTTATTGGATGAAATCGGACGTGGAACAAGCACCTACGACGGGATATCCATCGCTTGGGCTATTGCGGAATTTCTGCATAACCATCCGGTTGCTCGAGCTAAAACTCTTTTTGCCACCCACTATCACGAGCTCAATGAGCTCACCAACTCCATGCCGCGCATCAAGAACTTCAATGTGACGGTTAAGGAGATGAATAATAAGGTGATTTTTCTACGCAAACTCGTTCCGGGTGGATCCGCGCATAGTTTCGGTATCCACGTAGCAAAATTGGCCGGAATGCCGCCCAAACTCATCGGTCGGGCTAATGAAATTTTGAAACGGCTGGAGCAGGAACGTACCGGCGGCGAACAAATCAAGGACAGCATGCGTAAAATACAGAAGCAAGCCTATCAGTTACAGATGTTTGCCATCGATGATCCGGTATTGGAAAAGATACGGGACATGTTGAACAATCTGGATGTAAATACGTTGACGCCGGTGGAAGCGCTCATGAAACTAGATGAGATACAGCGGTTACTAAAGAATTAGGTTTTCTTTTTCTCCGCGAAAAAGAAACAAAAAGCTCGTCGCTACGAATGTTTTACATTAGGGATAGTGCTAAGGATGGGTTGGTGCAGTTGTAAAACATTCGGATGCGACATTGAAGGTTAAAAGGGGATGGTGCAGCCTCGTATAGCGTGTTATTTTTTGTGCTGTTTCGAATGTTTTCTACTCGGAAGATACTGATGAGTTTGTATAGTTGTAAAACATTCGGATGCGACATTGAAGGTTAACTTTTCAGGTCGCATGTGGATATTTGAGGTTTGTAGAAGTGTCCTTTTTGCACGACAAATCTTCTCAAATATCCAAAGCGACGATTTTTATGTTCCTTTTTCTAAAAAAGGAACATAAAAACTACTTTTGTCCCATGTGTTCCGTTTTTCATTTTAATTTAAAACATCCGATTCGATATTTTAAATAGCAAGGGTGGAACAGTATTGTTGCACCATCCCTCCCTTAACTTTTCAGGTCGCATGTGGGTATTTGAGGTTTGTAGAAATACGCTTTTTGCACGACAAATCTTCTCAAATATCCAAAGCGACGATTTTTGCGTTCCTTTTTCTAAAAAAGGAACATAAAAACTACTTTTGTCTCATGCGTTCCGTTTTTCATTTTAAACAGTTTGAGGTAGACCAGGGCAATTGTGCGATGAAAATCAATACCGATGGGGTTTTGTTGGGAAGTTCGACTTTTTTTTCCGAAGCGAAGCGCATATTGGATATCGGTACGGGTACGGGCGTTATTGCGTTGATGTTGGCGCAAAGCCATCCTAACGCGCACGTGGATGCGGTCGAAATCGAGGAAGACGCTTGGCGGCAGGCTGGTATTAATTTTCGAAACTCGGAATTTACAGAACGTTTAGCCGTGCACCTAGGTTCGTTCGAGCATTTCCAGCCCGAGTTCGCCTACGATTTGATTGTATCGAATCCTCCTTTTTATACGAATTCGCTACATAATCCTGATAAACGTAGGCGCTTGGCGAAACACACCGATATATCGTTTTTTGAGAAATTGTTTTCGTTTGTTTCGCAGTATTTAACAGATGATGGGCAGCTGAAACTGATCCTTCCTACGGGACTGGCTGATATTGAAATCGCACCGATTCTATCGCATTATAAGTTATATGTGCAAACCGAGATGGCTATATCGTCTTTTGCTGAGGAACCACCTATTCGGAAAATATGGGGAATTGGAAAGAAAGTAGTGCCTTTAGAAAAGCACACTTTTGATATCTATGCCGCACGAGGTGTTTATACCGACGCCTATAAAGAATTGTTACAACCCTATTTTTTAGCTTTTTGAAATGACGAAAATTGGACTGATTTCCGATACGCATGGTTTTTTGGACGACGCCGTTTTCAAATATTTCGACCAATGTGACGAGATATGGCATGCGGGAGATTTCGGATCTCTGGCGATAGTCGATGCATTAACAGTTTTTAAACCTTTTAGGGGAGTATGGGGTAATATCGATGGAAAAGATATACGTTTGGCCTGTCCGGAGCATCAACGTTTTGCTTGTGAAGGCGTGGACGTATGGATGACACATATCGGGGGCTATCCCGGGCGATATGCTATTCAAGTGAAACCTGAAATTGACCGTAATCCCCCCAAACTTTTTATCTGTGGGCATTCTCATATTTTAAAGGTACAATTTGATCCCAAGCTCGCATTATTGCATCTTAATCCCGGCGCTGCCGGTAAACAGGGCTGGCATAAGGTGCGCACCTTAATGCGTTTCGATATTAACGGCGATAAAATTGAAAATCTGGAGGTAATCGAATTGGGGAACCGCTAGTGTCGCAATTGTTTATAGATTATCGCGAACTTCGAGTAAGAATTTTTTTAATCGTTCCAAAGAATCAATCACCCGCTGATTCTCTTTTACCTCATTTTTATTCGCACGGATATAGTCTCTTGCACCCTGCAAGGTATAACCTTTATCCTTCACCAAGTTGAAAATGATTTTGAGATTGGCAATATCCTCTGGCGTGAAAAGGCGATTCCCCTTTTTGTTCTTTTTGGGTTGTATAATATCAAACTCCCGCTCATAAAAGCGTATCTGTGATGCATTTACACCAAACATGGTGGTCACTTCACCCATGGTATAGTATAGCTTGTTTATTTCACGTTCTTTGTACGGCATATCTTCCGAGAATTTGTAACCTTAACAAATATACAATTTTATATCAAAGGATAATAAAATTGGTCAACTCCCGTAAGAGATAGGATTATATGGCAAGTTGCCGCTATCGGGTATTTTTCCTACTGGTATCGCACTACACGAAATCCGATACTGAAATCTCTTGTATCTCTTTGCCAGGACGCCGTGCTGTTCCACTGGCATTGTGCAAAATGGCTGTCCCAGCTTCCTCCGGCTGCGGTATGTTGTTTATCTTCCTGCTTCCCATCGACCCATTCCCACACATTGCCCTGCATATCGTACAAACCAAACCGGTTAGGCAATTTTTGCCCGACGGGTTTTGTACTCTCACCGGCATTTTCACCCCACCAGGCAATATCATCCAATATACCTTCTTCCGGGCTGTCCAGCGCGGCATATTGCCAGACGTGCAATGGCGGCAGGTCATAGTGATGCCGCGTCGTTTGGTTTAGCCAACGCACATAATTTTTGGCTTCCTGCCAGGTGATGCCGACGATCGGGTGGTCGGCATGCCAGCCCCAGGGTGGAGCGGGTGGCATGGGTTCCTGCTGAGCTTCGCAATAGGTGCGGTACTGCTGCACGGTAACCGGATACATACCGAGCCATGCCGGACTGGCTTTGATTTCCGGCATAGGCACCATCTCTGGATAGCGCCTGTCAGATTTTTGTTTGCGAATGGTGAAATCGAGCATGCTGTCGCTGTCCTGCAAAGCCTGTCGCACGTGCAGGGCATCCCGATGGTGGGCGAGGGGAAAGGTTATTGTTTGGCGTTCTTCTGTACCTGTCGGCTTCCCATGGAAGTCGTCTTGTATCGTAACTTTCAGCGGTCTGTGAAAGGTCAGTACCAGCGCCACAGCGGTATCCCGCAGCACAATGTCCATCGCTTGGATTTGGGTCAGCTTAACATCATAAACGGCATATTTGCTGTTTTGCTCTTGGATAAGGGTAAAGCGATCGGGAAACATGGCGTTGGCAAACCTAAAATATTGCGTGTAGTAGGAGGGGTGGACAAGCTCTGTCAAGCGGTTCTCTAAAAAAAATCTGATGGAGCTTGACGGCTGCGCATAGCCGATGCTGCTCAGCAGGCAGAGTAAAAGACCGGGTAGTATATTCTTTAGAGGGGTATTAATGCGCTTTTGTCTCATATATTTTCTTTTTCTAATAAGGTAGCATTAGCTATATACAATGCAAAGTAAGGGCTTTCCATATCGGCTTTCTTCATCACGATATAGAACGGCTTGTCGAAGATGAGTCTTTTGGGCACGGGTGTGTGTGCCGGAGGAAAAGCACCATCGTTGACGATAATTTCTGCCTCGGTTTTCATGCTAACGCCATGCTCATTCAGCTCAAACGCAATCTGCTGGGTAGCATCGGCAATGGTATATTTCTGCTGTCTGACGAAAAATTCAGCTTTTAAAAACTGTTGGAACTGATGGTGCTGATCAAAGTTTACCTTCGGGATAACGACTTCGTCCAGGTCGGTTAGTTGATGACGCCAGTCGTTACCTTCGTGTCGGCAAGCGGCTACCAGATCGGAATACATCTGCTGGAAGGTGCTGTATGCCGAGTCCGCCTTGAAGAGAAAGAGCTCGTGCTCTTGCTGCGGCGGGGTAAGGCGCAGGATAAAACGATTGTCATCGCGGTATGCTGCGATATGGAGCTGGTTGATATAGGCCGGATTCTGAAATCCTCGGGTACCGAAGGCGTTGACGATGATGTCGTCAAAAGGAAGCCCTTGCGGAAAATCCTCAAAAGAGGGAATAAACGAGAGGTTTACCTCCTGCTTGGTTTTTACATGAAGAAACTGTCCGCGCCGGGTGATATCCCGTTCATAATCGTCTTCGTCCAATGTGCTTTCCACTGTTTCGCTAACGTCTAGCATACGGAGATCGGCGGATTTCGTATGTACGCCATCCAATAGGTTGAGTTCTTTGCGGACAGCCTGCCAGGCCAGCGGTAAGCTCGCGGCATACACGGCGTTCCGGCCTGTTGGAAGCTCCTGCTGCATGGTAGGTCCAAAGTATAGGTCGACGCTATCTGGCGTGGCTGCATAAACGGTTTGATTGATAGGGGACGATTGGCATCCGATGGTCAGCAGGCTAAGCAGTACGCACAGCTTGATCAAGTATGTTTTTATATCGAATAGAGTGTCCATGTCTATCTCCTTTCTTTTATTTCGATAACCAGGCTGTCTTCACCGACAACCCACCTGTAATGTCTGCCTGATTCGCCTACATAATATAGGGAGCCTACTTCCTGCTTTGTACCCGCTTTGTAGGTGCTGATTGTAAACGGACGACCGGGACCATAGGTTTCGTATGCTCGTTGTTCGCCGGCCCGTAGGGTACACAAGGGGTGTGTATCCCGACCTTCGCCATAGTCACAGCCATGGTCTGCCCCAGCCAAGGTAATGTCGAAATCGTATGCATTATGTACATGTATGGTAAAAGGGGGGATACCATCTCTCTTGCAGCTTTGAATAGCTAATAACATATATAAAATCCCGATATAAAAAGAAGCTTTCATTTTTCTCCTCCAACAAACCCGGCCAACCACTCGACAGCCAGTTTAGTGCCTGTTTCGTTCAGCAAAAAAGCGACCGTCTGCTGGATGCTGGCCAGTGTCAGCTGCTGATCTCCATTTTGTATTATACTGCCGGTTAGTTGCGGGTATGTTCCTTCGACACCAAGCGTTATCCGCGGAATGGCTACCCGGTCATATGGTGTCCAACTGTAACGCCATAGACGATCCGGGACGGTCATGTCGGCGCGGCCGTGCTGAATTTCGTCTTGCTGATCGGCATACATAGCGGCTAGCGTCGGGTATTTTTTATCAGTCCGGTAGAGCAGTACTTGTTGCGAACGATCGGTAGGGAGCAAGCCGAGGATAAAGTGATCGTTGTCTCGGTATCGGTGGATTTCCAGTTTATGCCGTAGCTGATGAAAGGAATAATTGCTCATGCCAAAGGCGCGGACAGGTATGTTCTCAAATACCATCTTGTATAAGAAGGTTTCAAAATGTGGTTCAAAACGGAGGCTGACATCGAGGGAGGCGGTCAGAAATAGCTTGTCGCCTTTCTGATGGATGACGGATTGAAACTGTTTTGTATGGATCGTGTTGTGGTCGACCGCATGGGCGAGCCGGTTGAAGGCTTGAGATGGCTCATCGGTATTTACTGTTTTTCCGAATTGCTGTTCCACGGATGGCCAGACGAGTGGAAGGCTGGCGTACACGGCATTTTTGCCGGGCTCAATCGCTTGTTGCATGGTTGATAACCATAGCGTATGAGGATAACTTGCCGGCGGTAAGGTAGCCGGCAGCTGTTGGAGCCGGCTTTTTGTTGTGACACCGCAGGATACGGCGACAGTAACAGTAGCAATGAGCATGACAAGTAATGTCTTTCGTTTCATATCAACACCTCCTATATATAACTAACGGCCTTCTACGGGACAGCCCTGTGTAAACTGGTCAATATCCGGCCCGACTATAAATCCACGGGCTTTCAGATAAGTATCGTTCAAGGGCAAATGCTCGTCAAAAACCAACAGATGGATATTACCCCGGTTGCAGATAAAGAACGCAAATCGCCCGGTCGCATCCACCCAGAAGATATACTCCGGCAGCTCGGGGTCCAGCCGGCTCAGCCAAAAGAATGCAGCGATCAGGCGTTCCATCTCCACTACCGGGACAGACAGCGCTTCTGAATAGGTGTCTGTTCCCGTTAAGCTGTGCAGGATGTCGCGTGCTTCCAGTATTCTGGCATCATCGTGTTGTGGATGGCCATATAGACTATACCTATGGCTTGCCAACAGCAGTAGGCTATCGCAGTGAAGATCGCTCAATACGTTTTGCAGGGCTTTGGTCAACGTTGCCGGATAGCTAATGATATCGTCATGCGCCCAGGTGATGATGTAATTGCCGGCATAATCCATGGGAGTCGCTTCCAATGCCAGCGCATCATAAGCCGGATCGTTCGGGTCGTTATATTCCGGGTCAAAAAACTGCTGCTGAAAATCGGCTATCAGCGAAGCGATGACAGGGTGGGTTTCAAATACCTGTTTTCGGGTGATCGTTAGCGTGTTCATGATACGTTCTTTTTTCCTTTTGCTGTTTACTCCGTTTCCACAGGAGGTTGTTTGCTTTTGTCCGCTTCCGTTCCGGGAGATGCAGGCTTTTGCTCCTGTTCGGTAACGGGCGGATTCTCTTTTTTAACTGTGTTGCTTTTGGGTACCACTCTTTTGACTATGGCCGGTTTGCTGCTCTCCGTTTCTGTTTTGATGGAGACGACTTCTTTTTTTACGGCTTGTGCTGCCGGATTTGTAGCGGTGTTGTTCGCTACGGGTTTCCGGGCATCTTTTATTTTTCGTATTTCCTGTATAAGCTCGTCCTTTTCTTTCTGGGATGCGCTAACAAGACGCATACCTTCGCTGATTTCTTTGGGCTCGCTATTGACGAACAGGTCAATACCCGTGAACTCTCCTTTTGCATTGATGCTGAAAATATTCTGATAGGGGAATACGTATTTTTGGCCTCCGTCCAGTTTTTCCAGCTGAATATTCGCTTTGCCCACGTTGATATCATACCCCGGTAAGTGCTTTTGCAATATTGCTTTGATTTTCTCCTGAGGGGATGGTTGCGGCATTGCCGGTTCTTCTTCTGTTTGTTGCGAAACGGCTGTTGGTGTTTCTGTTATTTCAGGTTGAGCTGAGCTACGGGCTACGTTCGTTGCAGAAGACTGGGTTGTTTCCACTTCTACATGGGTCGTAACATTGTCATCCGGTTTGCCGTTATCGTCTCCGTCTGTGCCGGAACCTCTACCTATCCAGATACCGATCGCCAGAAGTGCGATGGCAACAATGCTCAGGATACCGTAGATGCGTTTGTTGACCGGTTTGGATACGGTATTTGCCGCATAAACCGGTTCATCGATATCTTCCACTTCAAGTTTTCCGACGGGATCAACCTCCTCTATGGCAACGGCTTCTTCTTGCTGCTCAGCCAGCATCTGGCTCGCCAATAGATAGTTGATGGCCACATGGAGAGAGGTCTCTGCACGGGCAATCTCCTGTCGGTAGGGCTCTTTGGAGGCTTCGAGCCCGACCTGCTCGATGGCTTCTTCCAGCTCTGTAACATATTGTGTGTAGCGCTGCTCGGCCAGTGCCGGACTGTCCTGTGGGTACAATGCGAAGAATGCCAGTGCTTCATCGGTTGTTAGGGTATCGTCACTTCCGATGGAGTCTCCGTTTTCTTCTACATAACCTTTACCGAGGGAGAGCAAGGCACCCATATCCGCGATAATAGGATTGTCCGTAGCAACTTTATAGGCTTGTTCTAATTCCCGTAAATGCTGCTCATGCACGGTTTTCATCCCGTCGGTGAGCGTGCGGTCGTGTTGCACGTCACTCTGCGTATATCGTGCGGCAAAACGCATACGTATGGTTTCGATGTCGGCATCTTCCGGCAACGAAAGGTTTTTGAAAGCTTGTTCTTTAGTCATTTTTTTACCTTTTCACCATTTATCATTAACTCCTAGTTTCTGATCTTCAGTATCTTAATCTGGACAATCATCCACACATTTACCCTGTTTGTTTATATAGAATGTTTTTCCATTTAAATTTACTTTTGCACTTCCTTTGTAAAAATATTCTGCGTCATCATATTGAAAAGGAATAACGACATGTCCTGTTGTATCAATATATCCCCAGAAGTTACCCAACTTAACAGCAGCAAGGCCATCGTCTTGGAAATGAACAGCAGCATCATACTTGAAAGGTACAACTGTTTTATTGTTTCTATTAACAAATCCCCACTTACCGTCTTTCATTACACAGATTAGCCCTTCTTTGGAAATAAGTGTTCCCCAAGCATCCGTATGAAAGCTATCGTAGTTTATGGGTAAAATCTTATCTCCATTCGAACTAAAAAAGCCTATTTTATTATTTACTTTTACTTCATAAAAACCAGAAGAAAAGCTTCTCACGCCATTACCACGTGTTAACGTCTTTGATATATTTCCTGTTTTATCAATAAAACCCCATGTTTCTTTGTTCATCTGAACAAATGCTTCTCCACCAGAAAATGCACCAGCCAGTTCATAACTTATTGGTATCGTAGTCGTTCCTCGTGAATCCATGTATCCCCATTTTCCTCCTGACAAATATTTGGCTCCGATGTTAACGGCGACTAAGCCCTCTGAAAAAGAACCTATATTATCGTATTTTAAAGGAATGACTATATTTCCTTCCTTATCTACAAAACCATATTTGGAATTTACACTTACTTTCGCTACTCCATCGGTAAAATCCCAAACGTTATCATACTTGTCTCTCCAGTTTGTATTCGTGATGATTTGAGGTTTGTCACCAAGATTGAGGTCAGATGGGACAGAAGTTTCTTTTTCCGCTGTTTGTTCCATCGTCTTTTTACTGATTTGGGCTAGGGAATCTTTTGCTGCCTGCGCAAAGATGCCCTCGGGGTATTCTTCGAGATAGAGTTGATAGGCTGCTTCATTGTTGCCAGCTGATGCACTTTGCCACATGATAGAATCCTGATGGACATCTGTATTCGCAATTATCGGATTTTCATTGTGATTGGATAAAAAATAAGCTCCCGCCAAAACAACGATAGCCCCTGCGACTATACCAACAAATAATCCTGTCTTGTTTTTTTGTTGGGCAGGAGGCGACACATCAACGACGGGTGCATGCTCTTGTTCTTTCTTCTGGTGTGGTGACGGCGGGGGAGATGCTTGCTGTTGTGATACTTGTGTTTTCGCTTCGTCTCCCGTTGGATCGAATGTTTTTTCGGTATGCGGAAGCGAACCGGAATCATCCATGCCCGCACTTTCGTTCAGCATGGCATAAGCTTCTTCCAACTCCATCAAATGCGCTTGTAACTTCTGCCGCATATCTTCCCGAAAGGCGCCATCGATCTGCACTTGAAATTGGTTGTGCATCCGCTGGAACTTCTGCCGCACTACCTGTAGGTCGGTACCTACTGGTAGTTCTAGTTTTTCGTATGCTTGTTCTTTGGTCATTTTTGTAGCTTTTGCATGTTATCTGCCATCTCTTTGACAATGTCGTTATTCTCGGGAAAAAGAGCTCCGTGCAGATTGAACTGCACGCGCGAAGCAAGCCGTGTCAGTTCCTCGGAAAACTCTCCGTTGTCGTCCTCTTGATCCCTTTTACGAATGTCTATTTCCAATCGGTTATTATTAGTATAGCAATCCGCTTCCGTCTCGTCAAAACACCTACGGTAGCTGCTTACCAGACCCTGCACCAGCAGGTTTTTTGATGAAATGCCTTGATTAATGAGATACATACGGATAGCGTTGCCCCGGTTTTTGGAATAGACGAGCGCGTCAGTATCCGTTTGTCCGGATTCATAGCTATGTACGCGGATGTTATATTGATAAGCCCCATCGTATTCCCTCATAATCTGTATGATTTGGTCCAGCGCGCGGATAGAAGCAGTAGGCAATACGGTGCTGTCGTATTGAAAACGAATCGCTTCGGCAAAATGGTTTAGCTTTTCGCGGAGTTCCTGTAGCTTCGGATCGGGTTCCTGTGAGCTTTTCGCTTCCGTGCTTCCATGCGGGTGGGGGAGCAGACTACTTTTTGCGATAACCGTGCTACTGAAAAACAATACGGCAAATATCAGATAGCTGCATAACGTGAAGGATTTTCTTCTTGATTTGTATGTTTTTCTATTCATCCTCTTTTTGTTTTTATTGAATAACGTTAATGATCCATATACTTCTTAATATGCTTACGGTGGTTCGTTGCAATATGCTTTGTAGCGGTACCAGGCATCTTCTAATCTTTGCCAATATTCCATGATACTCCCCGGGATGACCTGCATGGTTGTCGATACCGAGGTGCTAGCGAGCGCAAAGATTAGCCATAGGGTTTGGAGGAGAATGAGAAACGGTGTTTTCATATTCATTGATATACTGACCCTCTTTAATTTAATATGTTATTTATTTTGTCTTTTAGGTCTGTAAGATCAACTTTAGTGATTTTAATATTATGAAAATTACCGGTTTTCTCCCATAGACTTGCTTTGTGTTGATGACCAAACTCTTTTATTTCCTGTACTATACTCTCCCATTCTTTAAATTCTACAGTAGTGAAATCACCAGTGGACTCGCTACATTGTAATTTTAATGGGCTTGAGTAGAAAGTCTTTGACAAATCACTGCTATTGATGGTAGCTTCGCCGTGGATAGTAACATGGTATTTATCCGGGGAATAATTAGCTCCTGTTATTTCTAAAGGAATGCCATTGGATTTAATCTGGGCTATATTCGAGGAAGTGGTGTTATATCCCGTGATAACTAAATTAATAAGACCTCCTTGAATCATGGTGCCTAGTGCTTTATAAACAGTCCGGAATTCCAGATAGCCCGAAAACCCGTCTTGATTGGAAAAATAGACCTTGTGATCGCGATATCTGTTGGGATTTATACTTCTCACGGTTTTCTTCGGTTGATTAGGGGCACTTGTCTGATTGTCAAGTATACGCTTTTGTTGTTGGGTGAGCCGACGAGCGGCTTCCTCGTCTGCTTGCTGTTGTGCTTTTTTCGATAATTCCGCTGCTTTGGCGATTGCCCGTTCGTTGATGCGGGCGAGTGAGTCTTTCGCTGCCTGAGCAAAGATGCCATCGGGGTATTGGTCAAGGTAGTGTTGATAGATTGCTTCGTTGTTGTCGACCAAAGTACTTTGCCACATCATAGAATCTTGGCGTGCGACAGCGGTTGTCGTTGTGGGATTCTCTACCACTTCGCTCCGGTTGTTTATAAAGTATGCTATTCCCAAGATAGCGGCCACCCCTGCAGCTATACCAAGCAACAGCCCGGTATTGCTTTTTTTCTTTTCCGAAGATGTGTTGTAAACGGGTGGTGCGTGCTCTTGTGGTTGTTCTTTCTCCTGTCGTGGTGGCGGAGGAGGAGGGGCTTGCTGCTGTTCTTTCGGCGCGTGCTGTTGCGATGTTTGCGTTTTTGTTTCGTTTCCCGTTTGATCGAATGTCTTCTCAGTACGTGGCAGGGAAGCGGAATCGTCCATGCTTTTGCTCTCATTCAATACCGCATAAGCCTCTTTCAGCTCCTCGAGCTGTTGCTCTTTACGCTTCCGCATGGCTTCGTTGAATGCACCATCAATCTGCACTTGGAAATCGTTGTGCATCTGCTGGAACTTCTGCCGGACTACCTGTAAGTCTGTACCTACCGGTAACTCTAATTTTTCGTATGCTTGTTCTCTTGTCATTTTTTGGATATTGGAGATTAGAAATTGGAGAGTGGAAATTTCTAATCTCTATTTTCTATTATTAAGAACCCGTGTATCCTTTCTTCTTAGCGATAGCAAAATATTCATTTGCTTTTTCGGTGTCTTGAACTATACCATGACCACCTTCTCGGTAAATCTGGCCTAATCGATATTCCGGAAAACCATTGTTCAAACCGAATTCAAGTGATTTTAACAAGTATTTTTCGGCCTGTATATAATCGACATCGACACCAAAACCACCGAAGTACATAAAACCCAAGTTAGCTGCCGCCGATCTCTCTTTTTTATCAAAGGCGATGAGCCATAATCTTTTTGCTTCTGCGTAGCCGCCACCACCACATCTACCTGCAAAATAATGGAGCTGTCCAAGCCTAAAGTATGCGTAACCGTCCTGTCCTAAATCGATTCCTTTTTGGTAAAGTTCTTTAGCCCTACAATAATCCTTTGTTTCTTTTTCGATATCATAGCCTAAGTCAGTTAAACGCTCAGCAGACCACTTATTGCCGCTCTTCGCCGCTTGCGTATAAAATTTTTCTGCTTGCTGGAAATCTTTGTCCATTCCCAATCCGTAATGATAAGCTCTTCCCATGCTCGCTTGTGCCGATGTATTTCCCTGAGCAGCAGATTTTCTATACCACTTGACGGCTTCGCTCTCACTTTTGGTGACACCCTTGCCATCTCTGTACATATTACCCAAGTTATTTTGTGCAATGTCTAACCCTTGATTAGCAGCTTTAGTATACCACTTTACAGCTTCGGCTTCGTCTTTTGTGATGCCCTTGCCGTCTCTGTACATTACACCGAGATTGTTTTGCGCATGTACATAACCCTGATCGGCTGCTTTTCTGTACCATTTGACAGCCTCACTGTCGCTCTTACTGACACCAAGACCATTTTCGTATTTTAAAGCTAGATTGTATTGCGCATTAGTATTTCCTTGGTTGGCGGACTTTGTGTACCACGGAATACAGGCTTTATATCGTTCTAACCAATCATAAGCTCTAGCGATATGCAGTTGAAAGATAGCGTTCCCATGATAAGCAGGATACCTATCGATCATCTGGATAACTTCCTTATAACGTTTCAACCCATGTAGCGCTCCGGCCAAATAAGGCACCGCATTGGTATCCCCGGCGTTTAGAGCTTCACGCAGCTTAGCCTCCGCTTGCTTGTATTGTTCCTTGTCCACTAGTTTTCTCCCCTCTTGGATCAGTGCTTTGGTATGGGCAGAAGATGAAGCCTTAGTAGCAAGTTCTGTTTTTTGCAGTTCCGGATCGGCGGCGGTCACAATGGCGTGTTCCTTCGCTTCTTCTACGATGGTCGCGGCGTAATCTGCACCTTTCAACTGCGTCAATGAATCGGTAGCCGTTTGTGCGAAGATTCCCTGTGGATATTGTTTAAGGTAATGTGCGTAGGAAGTGGCATTGCCACCTGCCAATGCGGCTTCCCAAGCGGTAGAATCTTGACGGGGGTCGGCTGTAACGGTTGAAGGAACAGTACTTCCCGAGCGATTGGACAGAAAATAGAATCCGGCCAATACCACGATAACCGCGGCAGCAATACCGATAAACAGCCCGGCATTGCTTTTACGTTTTGCAGGTGGCGGCGTGTAAGCCGGTGGTGCCTGCTCTTGTGGTTGTTCTTTTTCCGCTCGTGGTGGGGGCGGGGGAGGTGCTTGCTGCGGTTGCGGCTCTTTCAGCGCGTTCTGCTGCTGTGCTGTTTGTTTTTTCGCTTCGCCTCCGGTTTGATCGAACGTTTTTTCCGTACGGGGTAGGGAAGCCGAATCGTCCATACCCCTGCTTTCGTTCAACACGGCGTAGGCTTCTTTCAGCTCTTCGAGTTGCTGCTCCTTACGCT
The DNA here is from genome assembly GCF_020687765.1 of Sphingobacterium sp. FBM7-1. Classification (GTDB taxonomy): domain Bacteria; phylum Bacteroidota; class Bacteroidia; order Sphingobacteriales; family Sphingobacteriaceae; genus Sphingobacterium. Next base: position 172,591 of record NZ_JAJEWJ010000004.1, read on the forward strand.
GTTTTAGTTCAACGTTAAAAGCACCGTCGATCTGCACCTGGAAATCGTTGTGCATCTGTTGGAATTTCTGACGGACTACCTGTAAGTCTGTACCTACCGGTAGTTCTAGTTTTTCGTATGCTTGTTCTTTTGTCATAGTTGTCATTGCCTATTGAATAATTGACAGTTTTTGTATAGTTTGTTGTTTATTAACATTATGGTCTACATTTTTGGTAACTAATCACACAGTCCTAATCTCTTTCTTTTTTCCAAAAAGTAAGCAGGGGCATATCGAGGAATACCCCGGCCGAGAACCTGCCAGGATTCCACTGATAGCCTGCATTGAATGCTAACGGTAATTTTCCAAATGAACCATAGGAAACATGAAGTCCAGGGGATAATATGCGCTCAAACTGCACCACGTCTTCTTGGTCTTCCTGCGTTCCAAGCAGACGATAGTTAATCACATTACCAATGTCGATGACACTCCCCATAACAGATAGCGATTGTCCTCTACCAAGACTCATGGTATATTCGAGGCCGGTCGGCGCAATGATGGCTCCCGTACTCCCCTTTTGTTCTCCTTTTAAATAAATATTAGCACCTATCCCAGCATAGGCCGTCAACATCATCGATCGCGAATGAATACGTTTTGTCCGGTAGCTGGCAGGCGGCATAGCATAGTTGGCAATGATGTTCTTGACGTCGCTAGAATTTTGGGCGACCGATACTTCCCCCGCTATATACATGAGGTCATGCGCCAGATCGACGGTACGTGTATCCAACCGTACATCGGAGTGTTTCGTCATTTTCTTGAGTTCGGGTACGATAAAGAGCATAGCCTGAACATAAGCTCCTTCTTTTAACATAAACCAAGCATCGACACTTTTTCGCGCACTTCGGGTCAATTGGTCGATACGCAGTTTATAGCCATACGATGACATGTCGTCCCCTTCCGGAATCTGTGTCAGCGAAATATCATACAAGATATCATTGCCGACCAGAAGCAGTTCGGCGATATGGTTGATCACGTCGTTGAAGAGGCTTTTTTGATAGAGCCGGTATCCCTGGTAATCCGATTGAGGAAGGGTGGCCATCAGCCTTTGCAAGTTGGTTACCTGTTGCTTGCCCAGACGGTAGCTGTGGTAAACTTTCTGTACCTTTTTTGCAGCCTCCTCCATCTTGACCCTACCGACCAATGTCGGGTCGATAGCAAATGCTACGAACATCTTGGAAAGCAACTCAATCGTTTCGTTATCTTCGTAAATGGTTGCGAGGTCATACTTCTGCAAATACCCGATCAATTGCGTGGTGAACAATAGTCCCTGACGGATGTTGATTTTGTCATGCGTACCGGCATTGGCAAAGGCATATTTGCTGACCTGTTGGCTCAGATACTCAAAAGAACGCTCAAGGTCTCCGGTATTCATCAACCGGTCAAAAAGGTCCATAAACATCAGCAAAGTATATATGCCTTCGGATACAGGATGCTGCTGATCATGATCGAAATAATGTTTAAGAGAATTGGGTAACCGTTGCAGATCCCGCTGAAAGGCCGCCTTGAGCGTAGCCATATCCGGAAAGCTTTGGCGATCATCCATCAATTCGCCGACATGGGCAAACAGCACATCCTTGATAAAACAAAGGTAATTGTCCGGATAATTTTCACAATTGTGGTCAGTAAATACCTGATCGTTTAGGTTTTCTAAAAAGGCGTACACGGCTTCTTGTTTTGCACGGTCGATGACGTAGTCCGTGAAACCGAGAATAAGGGCTTGTTCCATATTCTGTGTCATCTGCTTGCGCACGGTGGTATTCAAAGAGGTGAGATCTCCTGCTGTAAAACCTTGTGTCATGTAGATACCCGAAAGGCTTTTGACGGGGAAGGTATTCTTACTTTCTTCTATTGTAGTAATGATCTTCTCTTCCATGTTTTTCTGGATTTCTGGCAGATACGCATTGTCTGGTGATATGGCTAATGTGCCCACAAGTGTCTTGATTTCCTTGATACTGTCGTTAGTGCTTACTTTTTTTCCTTGAAGGAGTGTATATAGCCGTTCAAGGCGACTTATTGTCGATTTGAGGCTTGCGTTGTCCATACCACCCTGTTTGCCGCTTGACAGGATAGCTGACATGCCGTTTTCGCTAGGTTTATAACCCCCAAGTTTTGCCAAGCTATAAATTTGTTGTATTATCAAGGCGGCCTCTACGGTATCTTGGATTTTCGTCGGCGTTGATGGCGATAGTATAGACCAAGTTGCCTCCTGGACAAAATGGTCAAATGCTTTGCTGATATTCGCCGAGTCGATACGTCCCTCTTTGGACTGTAGCCAAAAGAGGTGACTGTTGGTCGCAAAGTAAGCGTGCTCCAAGGCCGTGCGGTTGCGCAAACTATCCAGCACAGGAATGTTGTTGGTGTAAGTAGGCGAAGCCTGTATCACATAAAGATTATTCTTCGTACGCAATTGTATGGACTGGATGAGGCGGGAAAGATAGTTTTTATAGCCTGCGAGATCCGTAATAGGATCGGGAGCGTTTGCCTGTTTGTCTGTTAACGACTTTTCGGCAATATTGCCGCTACCAAAATTCACATCCCTATCGTCCAATAGCCCATCTGTAAAGATAAATACGCCTACAGATTCGGATCGGTTTGTGTCCGTTCGTACCGCCTGCTGTATAGCCTCCAATGCGGTGTGTATATGGCTGTACCGCTGACTTCGGCTGCCGCTGGTTTTATCAATAAACCCTTGGGTGGACGGATTGTCGCTGTGTGCGTCAAAGGGATTGTACCGCATACTGTCTGTAGTCGACGCGTCGCCACCAAACCCAAAGAACTCAAAAATAATTGGTGAGGTCAGTTTTTTATCTTCCCGGTTGATTTTGAGCAGGCGCTCGGCCATCTGTTGAAGATTGTGGGTATTATCGTGTATGCCTATACTACCCGATTGGTCGTAAGCGACATAGAATTTGACGATGTCGGTTGACTGCGCCTTGGTGGGGATGGCCTGTGTCAGCAGGAAGCAGCAGCATGCTATGGCTTGATAGATCTGTTTCATGGCTTAGCGGTGTTTCGTGTCGTCGATCAATGTAGCACCTTTCTGCCTAGCATAGCGTTTCAACAGGTTGAGGAACTGCATACTCTCGTGATTTGAGGCATCTTTTAGTACCATCGCTTGTCGTTGGTAATCGGCTTTTTCGGCTTCTTTTCCGACCACATAGATTTCCCCCTTTCTGTAGCTGATATTGGCGATACATTTCCAAGGTATCTTTAACGTGTCACGGCGGACAGTCTGGAAATAGATGGCTGTGTTATCGAATCGTACTTTAGAATTACTTACTTTAGAATTTTTTACATAACGTGCATCCCAACGTACCGCTTGGATTTGTATGGTGTCTAATTGTAGTAAATCAGAAAGATTTTTTTCGTGTTTTTGCGAATGGTGGGTCTTGTTTTTGGCTTTTTGTGCTGTTGTCTCTCCAAAGTAGCTAAATATAATTAGCAGGAAGCAGCATGACCTAATGAATAAAGGGTGATAATATAATTTCATAACATGATGTGGTTTTAAAGTTAATAATCTGTTATCCCCCTTCTTTTTAAATTACTAATCGCGGTTTGGTGTCCTTGTTTTGCGGCTTTCTCAAACCATTTGATGGCTTCGGTTTCGTCTTTAGTAACTCCTAAGCCCTCAGCGTACATTGCCCCTAGATCGTTCTGAGATGTTAGGTGCCCTTGGTCAGCAGCTTTTCGGAACCATTTGACCGCTTGAGTGTAATCTTGTGTTACCCCACGACCCACACGGTACATAGTGCCCAAATTGTGTTGTGCAGCGGCATTTCCTTGATCGGCTGCTTTACGGTACCATTTAATGGCTTCAGTCTCATTTTTGGTAACGCCCACTCCGTTAGAATAGTTCCATCCGGCATTGTATTGCGAATTAGCGTTTCCCTGATTCGCTGCTTTAAGATACCAACTATGTGCTTGCTTCTTATCTTGTTGTACTCCAAGACCTTCGTCGTACATCCAGCCTAAACGGTTTTGTGCAACTGGGTGTCCTTGTTCTGCAGCAGGGCGGATGAATTTGAGGGATTCGGTGTAGTTTTTATTGTTGTAGAGTGCATCCCCTTTTTGGTATAATGCGTTAGCATCCATATTGGCAGGGGGTATGGTTTGTTCAGCTGGTTTTGATACTGCGGCTTGTTCCTTTTTCTCCCGCTCCAACTGCTCGATACGTGCTTGTTGTTCGGCTAATTTACGCGCGGCGGCATCGTCCTGTTGATTCGCTGGCTGTGCCTGTGCCGGAGGGGTGTCCTGCGGTTGGGATGGTGTAGTTCCGCTGCTCGCCATTTTGATACTCCCGAGCGAATCTTTGGCGGCCTGTGCAAAGATGCCCTCGGGATATTGCTTGAGGTAATGCAGATAGGTAGCTTCACTGTTCCCGGCCAATGCGGCTTCCCAAGCGATAGAGTCTTGATGCGGATCTGCTGTTGCTGTTGAAGGAACGGGACTTCTCGAGCGATTGGACAGAAAATAGAATCCGGCTAGTATTACAATGACGGCGGCAGCGATACCGATAAACAACCCCGCATTGCTTTTATTTTTTGCAGGAGGTGTCGTGTAAACGGGTGGCGCTTGTTCCTTCGGCTGTTCCCTTTCCGGCCGTGGTGGCGGGGGAGGAGCTTGCTGCTGTTCTTTCGGTGCGCTATCCTGCTGCGTTGTTTGTTTTTTCGCTTCGCCTCCCGTTTGGTCGAACGTTTTCTCTGTACGGGGCAGGGAAGCGGAATCATCCATGCCCCTGCTTTCGTTCAACACGGCGTAGGCTTCTTTCAGTTCTTCGAGTTGCTGCTCCTTGCGTTGTCTCATGCCTTCATTAAAAGCCCCGTCGATCTGCACTTGAAAATCGTTGTGCATCTGCTGGAATTTCTGACGGACTACCTGTAAGTCTGTACCTACCGGTAGCTCTAATTTTTCATATGCTTGTTCTTTGGTCATAGTTGTCAGTGATTAGTAATCAGTGGACAGTAGTCAGTTTCTATATAGTTTTTTATTTAAACATCATGGTTGTCATTAACCATTAACAATCAATCATTAACAATTAAATAACATTATTAATAAACGCTTTCTGCACTAACTTCTTCTGTGTGGCAAGGTAATTGGCGCCCATGCCTTCCTTGCCGAAGGTTTTTTCCAGTTCACGGCCTGTTCGCGGATCATAGGCTTGCAGTACCACGACACTATCTTCGGTATATTCCAATGTGATTTCGATCGGATAGTTCGCTTCGTTGCTCGGCAACGGACCGACATTGAGTATCCCCATGGTCTTGACATCGTTGTCTTCGATAAACTGAACTAGCTCGATGCGCATTTTACCCTCGTTGTTCGGGCCTGTGTAGTACGTCTTTTTTACTTTGAGTGGGATCGGCCTGTTTTTCGGGATGATAATATCTAGAATGGTACGTCCGCTTTCGGAGTCGATGGCCCGTACCGCCAGGTTGTATCCCGTAACCCCTTTGAGCTCGGAGGGCATATCCGTGTTGCCGGGCTGGTCTTTGCCGGACAGCATTCGGGCGTAGATGGCTGCACCATAGACGACTGCTTTCATCGGGTCCTGGAAACGGATTTTGTCGGCCAGCTTTGGCATCGTGGCTTTGATGTGTTGCTGCACGAAAGGCACCATCGACGAGCCACCCACCAAAAGAAGTACATCGACGTCTTCTTCGCGGAGATTGGCCGAGGAGATGCAGCGGCGCAAGATTTTGAGTGTGCGATCCACATGGGTGCTGATAGCACGTTCAAACTCTTTGCGGGAGATGAACACTTCGATGTTGTCATCGCCCAACAGGCACATCCGGCTGATGTATTGTACGCCCGGACTGGACAGCTCGATCTTGACCTCTTCAGAGAATACGCGAAGTTGCTGTGCTTTCCGGCCGGAAAACTCGATGGGTCTGCCTAACGACTTTTCAAATTGCTGGTATACGATATTGGCGATGGCTTCATCAAATTCTTTACCGCCAAGATCGGTCAAACCATCCTTGCTGAGGACATTAAATGTCCGGTCGCTCATATTCAGTATGGTGGCGTCAAAGGTGCCGCCGCCCAGATCGTATACCAATATATTTTGTTCGGTGGCTTTATTGCTGAGGCCATAGTGCATGGCCGCCGCTACGGGTTCTTCGACGAGCCCCAGCACGGGCAAGTCGATCATGGCGGCCGCATGCAATACCGATTTACGCTGGGCATCGCTGAAATGGGCGGGAATGGTGATGACAGCCCCCTCCACGGTGTTGGATGCGTAGATCTCCGCATCGTATTTGATTTTTTTGAGCACAAGAGCCGCCACACTTTCTGGATACCATACATCACCCTGACCGTCCATGTGCAGGGTTTTATTGTCGCCGAGATAGCGTTTGAAAAAGCGGATCACGCCTAGGTCGGGGTTCTGCTCCAGCATGTGCATGACCGACTGTCCGACAAAGGCGTTGTTGCCATTGATGTGCAGTATGCTGGGCGTGTACAGTACATTCTTGTCAGAGTTGTCCGGCAGCAATACCGGCTGATGATCCAGATTGAGTGTCGCGCCGAGCGAATAGGTGGTTCCTAAGTCTATTCCAATAATCATAATTGCTGTAGCTGTTGTTGGTATTGGTGCATCAGTTCGCCCTTAAACTGGGCGAGTGAGCGGTCATACGTATCTTTATTTTTCAAAACACTCTGGTGGCTGCGCTCCCGTTGCTCCAGCCCTTGGATACGGCGTTGTACCGACCGTTGTGCTTGTTGTATTTTGTCCTTGTGCTGTTCGGCCGCCTGGGCGAAAACCACCTCCAACGTGTTGACCAACTGGTTGAGTTCCTCACGCAGAGCACCGATGATTTCCCGCTGCCACTCGTCGGTGACTTTTCGGATCATGCCTTTTGTTTCCGCGAGTAGGCTCTCGCGCATACGGTTCAGTTCGGTATCGTAATCATGGGCTTTGCGAGCTTTGGTGTTTTGTAAGAATTTGTAAAAACTATATACCGCGATGGGTATCAAAATCAAACCAATCAGCCACATGTATTGTGTTAAAACTTTGAGAGCCGGGATAAACCGGGAGATTAAGAATAAGGACATCACGCCCATAAAGGGTGCTGTCGCTGCCCGCATATAATCCGAAAATTGCAGTTGTTTCTTTTCTGTTTCATACTTCTGCGTAAATTGCACATACTCGGCGATATTAGCTTCAAGTCGAGAGAGGTTGATCTGTATTTGAGGTGTATACGAAAATTCGATGCGGTGCTCCTTTAACTTTTTACCCAGGTCGGTGCTTTCCTGTTTAATAAACTCTTTGAATGCAAAAATATCCTGTTCGATCTGCATCCGTAGTCCCTGAAACACCATGCGCGCCAGTGTGTCCTGTGTGCCGGCAGGTAAGGTCATGCGGATATTGCCGGCGAAATTCTCTTCCTGTAGGTGATCGACCTGTTGGATGAGGTTCTCGACCTGGGCCATCAGGGAATTGGGGCTGTGGCGCTGACCAAGGCGGATAAGACGATCCTGTATGCCGCGTTCGCATTCGGAGAAATCACGTTGCAATCCCCCTTTTAGTTGTTGGAACAAGTCCCGCAGGTTGAGTTTCTCTTCCTGCTTCACACTGTTGATGTCCTGTTGGGCGTTAAATTTCTTGGTTTTGATGTCTTTTTCCTGCTGCCAAATGAATTGATAAAACGATTCGGAAATCTTTTCCAGTCCTTGTAGGAGGCGCGTGGCATGTGCCAGTGGTAATATGTTTTTAAGGGGCCCCGATTCCAATAATAAGGACAGGTTTTCGGGTAATTGTGCTGGGTGTAGTGCCTGCACCTGGAGTTGTGGCGCGGCCTGCATAAAATTCTCCTCGGCATGATTGAGAAAGAATACAATGCCGTTTTCGGCATCGAGGCGTAACAAGATCGGTTCGACTTCATCTTCGGTCGGTGGTTCGGAAGCAAACCAGCAGACGAGCTTCAAACAAGGAGCAAGATTGGATGTGCTTCGTACCGGAATGTGTGCCGAGTTGTACACCGTGATCCGGTAGGTCGCGATATCGCTCCGCAGGATATGCAGATATTGGTAGCGGTGTGCAGCATCATTCAGCTGCAACGGCAGGTTCCTGCCCTCTTCGGGTATAATCTGTAAGAAATCCAATAACCGATAAAGTTGTTCCTCTTTCGGCATATCGAGCAAAAGGATTTCAACGGGGTATTCGGAGGTAGGCGTCGCCTGTTGTTCCAAAAGCTGGAGATGGTCACTCAAATGGTGTCCCATCTCCATGCCCGGGTAGCTGCGCATTAGATCCTGCATGCCCCGTGTTGCTTTATGGAAGCGGTCTGAAAAAATAGTGGATACAGCCAAAACGTTGGTTTAATTTGGGTTAAAACATAAAACTACCACCTCCGGAAGAGGATGCCGATGAACGGATTGACTCGATTTCGGAAAGGATACTTTGCGCCTCTGAACGGATCGATTCGACTTCGCTTTTTACGCTTTCTGCTTCGCTTTTACTGCTGTTGATTTCGGAGATTAAGCTTTCTGCATCGCCTTGTAGTCGTTGTATTTCACTTTTCAGGCTTTCGGACTCTTGTCTTAACGATTCGATCTCTTGCTTCAGCGAATCTGATTCATCACGCAGTTGCTGATTCTCATCGCGTAATGCGGTACTTTCGTCGCGTAGCGTAGTAGATTCATCTCTAAGCATGGTTGACTCATCACGTAACGTTGTACTTTCGTCACGAAGTGCTGTGGATTCGTCTCTCAATGCTGTGGATTCGTCTCTCAATGCTGTGCTTTCGTCGCGAAGTGTTGTGGATTCGTCTCTTAACGCGGTTGACTCATCGCGTAATGTCGTACTTTCGTCGCGAAGTGCTGTGGATTCATCTCTTAATGTGGTTGACTCATCACGCAAGGCTGTACTTTCGTCGCGAAGTGTTGTGGATTCGTCTCTTAACGCGGTTGACTCATCGCGTAATGTCGTACTTTCGTCGCGAAGTGCTGTGGATTCATCTCTTAATGTGGTTGACTCATCACGCAAGGCTGTACTTTCGTCGCGAAGTGTTGTGGATTCATCTCTGAGCGTGGTTGACTCATCACGCAAGGCTGTACTTTCGTCGCGCAGGGTAGTGGATTCATCTCTAAGTGCAGTTGACTCATCGCGTAAAGCGGTACTTTCGTCACGTAGAGCAGTACTTTCATCGCGCAAGGTGGATGTCTCGTCACGGAAAGCGGCGGCTTGTGTCTGGCTTTCTTGCGCATCCGTTGCGAAACCTTCGATCTGCTGTGCCGTTTCCTGCGCGTGTTGATATTGTGAAGTGATTTCTTCAGTTAGCCCCTGGGCAGTAGAAGATTTTTCGATTAATTCATCCAACGTGCCTCCGGCAGTGGAGAGGATGTCATTTAATTGATCTGCTGTGTAGTCCATGATATGTATTTTTTTGATATATAAAGATGGAGTTATTTATGTTTTTCTATTTTTAAACGGATTTTACCAGCGAAGAGAATACCTGCATTTTGTATTGTAATGAAAGCGATAGTTCCGGCGAGGGCAACATGCCCAATAAGGATAATAGTTCATCTTCAAAAGTTGTATTCTCCTGGATATATTGCGCTAATGTCTCGTCGTCGATGAACGATAGGTCGTCCGTTGGTTCCGCTGCTGGCGAAGCATTGCGCTGTGCTGCGTTCAACATGTCGCCTTTTTCTACTGTACTCAGGTGGTTATAGGCGGCCCAGGATATACCCGCGGCACCCAATACAAGAGCCGCCGTTAAAAGCGTCCGCTTTCCGAGTGTTGGATTCGGTTCTAAATAGGCTTTGTTTTTCTGTAGCACGTCCATTTGGGGTTTTAGTGCAGATGCCTGTTCGGGCTGGCTTTGGCGGAGCTCGTCAAAGCGTTTGTTTACTTTATCCCAATCTGCTGTTTCGTTCAGGCCGACGGACTTTAATGCTTCTTTCGTTTGGTGTACGTTGGCGTTTTCCTGGCTCAGCCGTTCGGAGAAAGCCCGGTAGGCGGTGTCCAACCGTCTTAGCTTTTGTTCCTGTTGTGCTTTTTGGCTACTGTCCTTTGCTGCATCGATGGCTGTCTTTAAGACTTGTGCCTGCTTTTCGTAAGCTTTTTTGATTTCAGGCCACTTACTGGAAAGCGGCAGATTCAGTTGGTTGAAGAGGTTGTCTTCACTCAGCTTTTTTGATAAAGGTAAACTGCTCATGCTCTTTTCTTTTTTTTAAGGTCTTCTTTTTTGAAGCGCTTTATCGGTTAATTGTTTTTAATGCCCGTTAGTTATGTATAATAGATATGTTATTCATAAGATGGTTTAATATTTAATGGTTATAAATAATGATCTTTTTTTTAAAAGTATTAAATTATTAATTAACACCAAAAGCTGAATAGAATTTTTATGTTCATATTCAGCTTATATGGTTAATATGGTGTTTTGTTGTGTCTGTGTTTTTTTACTTCAATTTCTTTGTTAAAATTTATGGCTTTGGCTCGTTCAATAAATACCCATTAGTAAGTATTTCTGTCCCTTGTTCCACGCGCGGTCAACAAACACCCTTTTTACAATACTACCAGATTCCACCGCGTCCCGTTTTCTAAGGTTGCCCGAAGCTGTGCGGCTGTCAGCTCCACGATGTTTATTTCCGAAGAATGGCCATCGATACCGGTAAAGACAATAACCCGCTGTTGCCTGTCTTTCCACCTCCAGGTATAGATGTCGGATTCCAGGTTTACGCTGGTGATAATCTCTCTGCTTGCCCCTGTCTCCGGATCTACCGAAGTGCTGGACTGAAAGTTTAAGTACCGCATCAGCATGGTTCCCGATGATGTGAACTGTAGGCCTTGATCTTGTGGCTTGAAACCGTGATTTTCGAAGATTTTCTTGTTGGCTTGGTCAAAATCGGCCCAAGCAGAAAAACCCCATTTGCGGGCAAGTAATGTGGTATTTTCACTACTGTCTACGGATGCTATGTATTGTGCAGATAGCTGCTGTTGCCGATTACCTTGAAGATAGGTTAAGGTAAACGTGAAACTTTCGTCCGAAATGCTGGTGATCGTAATCCGTATGATATCATCCAGGGTAATGGTCTTCCCGTCTGCACTGATGGTGAATGAGCCAAATAGCTTTGTTGAGGAGCTGCCGGAAGTTTGCGCCTTGATGGCGGAATGGCTCCGCGCTTGCAACGATAGCCTCGCCTGCGGTGCGAACGAAGTGCCCACCTCAATCACATAGGTGTTTCCATCCAAAAACTCGATGCTCCGTACATCATCTCCTTCGGAGATCTGCCATTTCCCATTGATCCTGGTTTCAGCGTCCTGCCGGTTTTCAGGTAACTGTTCTTCTGTTTCATCGATAATAGTATCTCCGTGATTATCTTTCGAACAAGAAAGAGCTAGGAAAGAAATGCTCATCATGAGCATCATGAATCGTATAAATGTTCTAGATTTCATCTTTATATCTTTTTATTTTTTGTCGTGTTTATTTCTGTTTATCGAGATGTTAAAATCGGTATCCGATAGATAACCCCGTTCGAATACCTGCCCAAGGGCTGCGTAAAACGTTAATATCTGCACCATCAGGGCGTACTTCTGATTCGATCTTGATACCTACCGGTAAGTCTTCCAGATCTACTTTTAGTTCGTCCAGACTTTCGCGTAAGGATGCCTGTTCGTCGCTATCGAGTGCCATCTTTCCGGATACTTTCCCTTTGGCACTTCCGTACCCTGGCCCTATAATTCGCCAATCTAAGTAGATGTTTTTGGATAGTTTGAAATGGGTTCCCAACGACAGTCCGGCGGTAAACGACTGTATACTTCCATTTAGGGGGATGGTTTCTGTACGGCTATAAATATCTGTGTTCGCATCATCTATATCGACATCAAAATCGAAAGGAAGTGTGGCATTATAGCTGGCGTATTTCACATAAGGAGCGACGTAAAAACCTCTAAATGGCCCTCGTTTGGAAACATAGAAACGTGCCTCCGGCGTGATAGAGAAATTGGAGCTCTTGAAGTTATCGATGAGATCGTTCAACTCCTCATCATCCACGATATCTTTTACCGTAGAACCGAAGGGTATTCCCTTTTTGGGGCGCAGACTGAGTGCTGCCCCCACGCTGATGCGGTCGGTCAATAGGCGTTCATATTCAAAGGCGAATTTTCCGCCCAAAAGAGGGAGGACGTTAAACTTGACTATGTTTTGGCCTTCTGTAGAAGGCAGGGTTTGGGCAACCGCTTCTATCGGAGGCAGCGCCAATGCCACAAGGATGGCAATAAATAATTGTTTAGTCATTATATATGGTTATTTTATCTTATTCGTTCAAAGGTTGTATCCGAATTATGTTCGCCATAAGCATCTGCTTGACGAAACATGGTTTTTAGCGTGTTCCCTGTCAAAGAATACGTATATTCCGTATTCATCAATATCAGTTTACTTCCATTGGTCGAATAGATACCCTCTGAACGGGCTCCATCTTCATCGATAACAATGCAGGTATAATCTTCATTTAAAGTAATCGAGAGTCCGCTAGAATTTTCCACGCCATCATAAGGTTTTCGCTCGCGAACACCATCTTCATTCTCTCCCCAGCTCCATCCCCATCTTCTGGCAGATCTCATAATCCACACCCCCGCGAGATCATTTTCCCTAATTTCATACGACGCGTGTATGGTTTGGACAACGGTCGGGGTTGTCCTTTTCACAGGCAGCGAAGGCCAAGAAGCAGAGCGCAAGCCAATTTGTTTTTAAAAGTAATTTCTTCATAATATTTAATCGTAGATTATTAGTAGCCTTCTTTAAAGATTAACAAACTTTACCCTTGCAAACTTACAACGGGATAATAAAACTTGAAATACCCACTATTGGGTATTTTTACGGAAAATCCTAATTTTGTATATGTATATATTTACTTGGATAATAGGAACACAAGAAATTATCATCCTTTCGATTCTGATCTTAATTTTGGTCTTTTTTGTAATCGTTTTTAGTCGCCTCCTCCGCCGGAAATGATCGTTGCCGATGGCATGACTATCCCTATAAAATCCTTACCTTTGTTTAAGAATAGAAAATTTGAAACTATGAGTACACAAAAAGGTCCTATTTCTCAGTTTCTGGAGAAAAATTACTTGCATTTCAATGCGGCTGCTTTAGTAGATGCGGCTAAGGGATATGAAACACACCTGTTGGAAGGTGGAAAGATGTTAATCTCTTTAGGCGGTGCAATGAGTACGGCCGAGTTGGGAATTTCGCTGGCAGAGATGATTCGTCAGGATAAAGTGCATATCATTTCTTGTACGGGTGCCAACCTGGAAGAGGATGTTATGAATCTCGTGGCTCATTCACATTATAAACGCGTACCAAATTATAGAGATTTGACGCCGGAGCAAGAACGGGAATTGCTAGATCAGCACTATAACCGCGTAACGGATACTTGTATTCCGGAAGAAGAAGCCTTTCGTCGCCTACAAAAACACCTAGAAGATGTGTGGCATGCGGCAGAAGAAAAAGGCGAACGCTATTTACCGCATGAGTTTTTGTATCAGGTCGTTAATTCGGGCGTGTTGGAGCAGTATTACGAAATTGATCCGAAAAACTCTTGGATCGTGGCTGCAGCAGAGAAAAACCTGCCGATCGTCTGTCCGGGATGGGAAGATTCCACGACCGGAAATATCTTTGCATCGAATGTTATTAAAGGTAACCTGAAAGCGAGCACCGTGAAGTCTGGGATCGAATATATGATCTATCTTACAGAATGGTACCGCGCGAACTCCGACGGTAAAGGAGTAGGCTTCTTTCAAATAGCCGGCGGTATATCGGGAGACTTCCCCATCTGTGTCGTGCCGATGATGTATCAGGATTTGGAGTGGACAGATGTACCTTTCTGGTCTTATTTCTGCCAAATTTCTGATTCTACGACCTCCTATGGTTCGTATTCAGGCGCTGTGCCAAACGAAAAAATTACCTGGGGTAAGTTGGATGTAGACACACCGAAGTTTGTGGTGGAATCTGACGCGACTATCGTTGCTCCTTTGATTTTCTCTTATGTTTTAGGACATTAAGCATCTTAATATGTTACAGGCGAATAGGGAAGGAAATATACCTATCCGCCTGTAACTCGCTTAAATATGAGTCAGCTAATTACAAATAATCCCATCGCACTTCAGGCACTTTTGTCCGAAACCCTTTTTGTTCCCAAAGAAACGGAAACACGCCTAGCATCGCAGGCTCCAGTGGCGGATGACACTAGCGCCATGGAAACGGAGGAGTTTATTTATCAAGGCGATAAATCTACCGGGATTTTATTTATTCTGCGGTATCCAGATTTCCCGTATTTTTCGCCGCAGGCTGAAGAAGCGTTTGTGAAAACGATAGGGGCTTTACAGCTGACGAAGGAAAATGTAGCGGTCGTCAACCTCGCCAATCCCCATAACCCCAATGATTTTAAGCGAATCATGCAGTTTTTTCAGCCTACTAAGATTACTTTACTCGGCGTAGAACCTATTTCGTTGAAGCTCCCAGAGATCGCGCATAACTCCTATATGAAAGGTCGTGTAGCCACCGTGTTCCATACGTTTAGCTTCGAGGAAATGTTTGCTGATGTGCAAAAGAAGCGGTTATTCTGGAATGAATTTAAAACATTTATCGGCTCATAAATTTAGCATACGTCAAAAACATAGCGCATGGAATTAGTATTTGCAACGAACAATGCACATAAGCTGGAAGAGGTGCAAGCCATTATTGGTGATAGATTTACCATAAAGTCGTTGACCGATATTGGCTGTTCGGACGATATTCCGGAAACGGGTGTCACCTTTGAAGAAAATGCGCAGCAAAAGACCGCTTATCTTGTGGCGCATTACGGACTAAATTGTTTTGGTGACGATTCTGGGCTGGAAGTCGATGCACTCAATAAGGAGCCTGGTGTCTATTCGGCACGTTACTCCGGTTCACGTGATATGGAAAAGAATATTGATCTGGTATTATCTAGGTTGAGCGGGGAGGTAGCCCGAACAGCACGGTTCCGTACGGTGATTTCACTTTCTCTAAACAACCAACAATACTTCTTCGAAGGCGCTATCGAAGGGCAAATTATCCATGAACGTCGAGGCACGGGAGGATTCGGTTACGATCCTATATTTATTCCAGAGGGCTACGATAAAACGTTTGCCGAAATGACTTCCGACGAGAAAAATCAAATTAGCCATCGGGCTATTGCGGTAGGGAAGCTTGCTGCGTTTCTGAAAGCGAATCAGGGCTGACTTGGGGATTTAATTTCGCGTGATAAGCCATAGATATACTTCCTTTTTAAGTCAGATGATAAAATTCGAACGCCATCCAGATTAGCTTGCTTAGAAAAAGTAATTTATTCTTCCCTTAAGGTAGGTTACTTTGCGTACTGGAATTGCAAATTAAAATAGGGGACTTTTTTATGGTGCCAATCTATCTTTTTCTAGCAGTATCTCTTTCTGTGTTACCCTATTTTTTCTTGAGCTTAGTTCTTATTACGACGATCGTGGGCGTATGATCCAGAGCGCGGCACAGAACCACCTGGGTACGGGGGCCACGGACTATGTGACCAATACCTATAACTCTCCAGTCAAATGTAGCAATTCCAGTGGGCAGGAGAACCTGACCTTGCCGAAGGGCAACCGCCAAGCGTTTCCCGATTTCTTTGCTTTTGTGGATAGTAACATATTATAATAACTTAAATAAATTAACGGTATGAAAAACGGTAAATGTGTACAGTGTGCAGTGATGCTGTCTATTTTGAAAGCGTTGGATATTGATGTCGGGACACCGGCTGAATGTGATGAAAAGCCGAATGTAAGCGAATTGGAAGGGCTATTATCGCGAAAGGAAGTGATGAGTTTGTTGAACATCGCGAAATGCACCTATACGCGATGGATTGAACAGGGGATCTTAGTTCCCAGAATATTTGGCAAACGACATTTCTTTTCAGAAGCAGATCTTGGTCGTGCGATGAAAGAGAGTATTCGTAAAGGTAAACGATGATAAAACGGCGACCTTGTTCGTTGTTTTAGGGTAAGGGGAAATATCCATATTGGGGTGTTTCCCCTTCGTTTTGCCGTCCTTCCGTACGATTTCGCCGGACATCCTAACAATTTCGTTGCCCTTCCCAGGCATTCTTCCGCCCTACAAAGTCATCGGGATGGCCAACCAGGACGCACTTCCGTCCATCCGGGTCACACTTCCGTCCTTCCAAGCCTCACGGATGGGCATGCCGATCAAATAGCTGCCCATCTGGCTCGTTTATCCGTTGTTTTCGCCCATGCTCCGGCCATGGAAAATGACACGGGTGTACACCCGTCTTAAACAGATGTCCTTCCGTACCCTTTGGTTGTCCGTCCGCTGCAAATTTCCGTTCGTCCAAGTCTCACGGATGGGCAACCCTGTCGAACTTCTGTCCATCCAGCTCACTTTTCCATTCGGCGAAGTCATACTTCCGTCCGGCAAAGTGACGCATCCGTCCGGGAGAATGAGGACATCATTGTCCTCATTAGGGCTCATTAGTCCTCAAATGTCCTCATCTGTCCTCATTTTCCGTCAAAATTTTCGGACTCGGGACACCTTTGTTTCACAGCGAGGGAATGGGCCCTGCTGCTAAAAGCAAAATGTTATGAACATTAAACAACAAGCATTGGGCGGTTTCACCAATTTATTCTATTCATAACAACATTTATAATATTTTTATGTGTACGATATATTTACGTACACTTGTATTGTAGAATACATTTTATCATGGCAACATTAATAAATGATCGTATTGACATCCGTATTAGTAAGGAAAACAAAGACCTTATAAAATATGCTGCTGAAATAAGTGGTTTTAAGACCGTTTCTGAGTTTATTGTTTCTTTGGCTAAAAATGAAGCTAAGAGAATCATAGAAGAAGAAACTAAACTTCTTAAGTCAATGGACGATAAGGGTCTCTTTGTAGAAACTTTACTGAATCCTCCTGCTCCAAATAAGGCTTTAAAATCAGCCTTAGATAATTATGACGATTTATTAAATTCATCAAATCCGCATGATTTCGACAGTTTTAGGAAAAAATCATAACCGGAAAAGTTTTACTTGTGGTATAGATGAATTACATGTATTATGGCGCGCTAGATATCTCTTCTGCTTCTCCGTTGGTTATAGGAGCATCCTCTTCTTCTAGGACTGACGTTTCTTCTTTTTCCGCTGGACTGACGGTTTCTTCGAAGTCTTCTACGATATCATCGGTAATTTCAGTAGAACTTTCGTCGGCAGCACTTTCCGTAGGAGCTGCCGGTTTTTCGACTTCTCGTTTCCGATTCATCATATCCTCTTTCGATTTGGGTCGGTCTTGGGGCCGCCAGACGAATCCGGGTAAGACTTCGTTTTCTTGTGTTACTTGGCTGAATGGGTAAAGCTTTTGGTCGACTTTTCGAATCGTGATGTAATCAATAATTTTATTGCCATCCATTTTAATTTTGATACGGGCGCCGCGATCGTGGAACATTTCCGTGATTCGCTTCGTCTTGTCGTTGGTAGCAAAGGTCAAATTTTCCGCATTCCCATCTACGTAGAGCCGATCGATCGAATTGTTTGCGAAAAATGCGGTGATCTTTCGTCCTTTAAGTTGGTTGAACTTGACGGTATCCAATACGGCATTGACCATAAAGGCGTTGTTAACCAATAAGGCGTTATCTAACCGCTGGTTTTGGATTTGCATATAAATCGTATCCGAGGATATCTGAGATCCTTCGGCCCAAATCATAGGTCGGCCCATAAATCGAAACATCGAATCGGCCATCCCGTAATAAACGGAATCGGCGACAGCCTGCAAATCAGATTTAAATAATCGAACATTATAATAGGCTTTTACAATACGCGTGCGCGCGGTGTCTAGATAGGCTTGGTTTGTGGTGTCCTTGAAGGTGGTATCCGGCGTTTGCGCAACGGTAATCGCTTTATTGATCAAGCTGTCTGCGGTTGTTGCAACCGGGATCACGGCCTCTTGTCGCAAGATAGAATCTTGTCGCATGCTTCGCGTAATATCTGTCCGAGCGGGTTCATTAATAGCCGCTGTTTTTTTTGGCGAAGCAAGCGGACTCACCTTTTTTGCTGGGGTTGGGCTCACGATAGGGTCTTGCTCGCTGGTGGTTTCAAGGGGAGGGGTATGGACGCTGTCTATCGGGATACTGTCCAGTTTTATATCCTCCATTAAAGTGTCTATAGAGACATCATTGCTGCGGTCGTTAATCGAGTCGGCTGCTGCAATCAGTGTTTCTTCCGTGTCAAGATCTGGGTCGTCGGATCCGTATTCTTCTTCATCGTCTCCGTAGTCGACATCGTCGTATACTTCTATTTCTCCGCCGTCTCGGTTCAGCTTAAGATCCAAGGCCTGATAGTCGCGCAACATAATCATCCGAGAATAGAGCGTGTCGGCCGTCATATAAACCGAATCTACGTTTGCGGTATCCCGCGGGAAAGCCGTTTGCGTGGAGTCCGTAGCGGTTAATAGCTCGCTATCGGCCGTGGTATTGCTCTCCTCTTGTGGGAGTGTTTCTTCTTTGAGATGCTCTTCCTCTAACTGCCGCTCGTCGGGTGGCGCAGCTATTTCTTGTTCGGTGTCTACGGAATCTGTTGGAGCAACCATCACGCTATCTGGAGGGGTGGAAGTGGAGTCGTTTTCTACTACCATGGTAATAAGCGGTTTGTCTGTCATGGTGATGGATTCATCCGCTTGATTATAGAGGCCATATCCGCCGTAAGCATAAAATTTATCCAAAGTGTCGACAAATACGACATTTCGATAAGCTTTTCCGAGACCGGTCGCCCTATCGTAATAAAGACTGTCACCCTTTAGAAAACGGGTGCCTTCCGTGTAAAGATTGTTTTTCGAAAAGTTGGCAACCCCCGTTTCGGTGTTATAATTGCCTTTCTCGGTATAAAGATTCTCACCGCTATTCCCTTTGATATTCGTCGGCCCGAAGAAATACGTCATGCGTTGGGTCGAGTTATAACGCATGGTATCGGTGTAGATTTTTACAT
The DNA here is from genome assembly GCF_020687765.1 of Sphingobacterium sp. FBM7-1. Classification (GTDB taxonomy): domain Bacteria; phylum Bacteroidota; class Bacteroidia; order Sphingobacteriales; family Sphingobacteriaceae; genus Sphingobacterium. The sequence goes on from NZ_JAJEWJ010000004.1 coordinate 191,614, forward strand.
CAGGTGTACGCACCACTACTTGATTGCGAAAATAAGCATCTTGGGTGCTCTCAAAATAATAGGCATTGCGGGAGGTAATCGTATCCGCCTTGGAGATAATCCTGCCTCCACCCGTGTAGTTGCCGATTTTGTCACGCATCTTATAAATAAGATGATTTGTTGTTAAGACCGAATTATTGTCTACCATACGGACATTATTGGTTAATGTCGCGATTTGGGGAGCGGCGTCATAATGAAGCCGGTCTGCATAAATAATCGTTCCTGAGGGTTGCGTAATCACGACATTCCCAAAGGCTTCGAAGAATTGTCGACCAACCTCGTCCTCATAGATAATACCACTGTCTGCCGACAAGGTATTCCCTTTGTGCGCATAAACAGGTTGAATACTGCTAAATCCCTGTTGATCGATAATGGTACTATATCTCGACGATATAAGACGTAGCTCTTCCTGGGCGAACAAGGAAGTGAACCCAAGTAGGCTAAAAACAAGTATAATACAGTATTTCACAAAGGCAAAAATAGCTATTTATCTTCTTTTATCCATGAGTGTCTATTTATAGTTGTATGGATGAGCACTTCGTGGTTTCCCGTGAAAAAGAAGCAAAACCGAACAAAGTGAGCTCATGGACACCAAAATGAGCACTTGTCCATAAACCTCGCCGCTTCGAATGTTTTATATTTGGGATAGTACTAAGGATGAGTTTGTACAGTTATAAAACCCAGCATCGAGAATAGTTCGGATGCAGCATTAGCATTTAAGAATGGGATAATACAATTGCATGAACCCTTCTTTAACTTTTTAGGTCGCATCCAGATATTTGAGGTCTGTAGACACCCATCCTTAGCACGATCTCTTTTTCTCAAATATCTGAAGCGACGCTTTTTTGCACAACTTTTTTCTAAAAAAAGTTGTATAAGAAAAACATCTATTAACTTTGATCTATGGATTTGGTCAGTCGCTTTCAATGCTATGTAAAAGAAACCCTGGGTATACAGAAGGATGATAAGCTGTTGCTGGCCGTTAGTGGTGGTCGGGATTCGATGTTGATGGCGCACCTTTTTTTGGTTAGCGGCTATGCGTGTTTTTTGGCACATTGTAACTTCCATTTACGGGAGGGTGATGCTGATTTGGATGAGGAACTGGTAAAAGCATTCGCCCTACAACACGGGGTGCCTTTTTTTGTGCAGCATTTCCAAACGACCCATTACGCGCAGCAATATGGTCTGTCCACACAGATGGCAGCGCGGGAGTTGCGTTACGCCTGGTTTGAAGAGCTTCGTGTCCAGCAGGGGGCACAATGGGTCGCAATTGCACAGCATCAGGATGACCATATTGAAACGGTTTTGCTGAATCTGACAAGAGGAACAGGCTTGCAGGGTTTGCAAGGTATTTTACCGAAACGGGATAGGGTTATTAGGCCGCTATTGTTTTTATCGTCTGCAGAGGTAACGCGTTCCGTACAGCAATTAAATATTCCTTTCCGCGACGACCAATCAAATTTTTCTACGAAATATGCACGAAACAAAGTGCGCTTGGAAATTATGCCTAGGTTTCGAGAGATTAATCCAGAATTCGATCAGGTTATGGCGGCAAACATCGTGCATTTTCAAGAAACCTACGAATTACTGCAGTCTTTCATTTTACCTATTCGCGAAGAGCTTTTTATAAGGGAGGGTGATTTGATTCGGGTGAGGCGGTCTAAAATGGAATCTTATATTTCTCGCCTACCGATATTATTTGAGCTGTTCAAGCCTTATGGCTTTGCGAAGAATATTTTGGCTGATCTGCAAGCCCATTGGGAAAGTGAACCCGGGAAAGTTTTCCATTCGCCCGGATATGAACTATGGTTGGATCGAGACGATCTTTTGCTGAAGAGGAAAGAGGAAAATCCTGCAATGTCTGCTCGTCTGGAAATATCGACGGGCACGCGGTGTTTTTCTTTTGCAGACAATCAGTTTGAAATGACAGTGACGGATGCTGTGACGCTCTGTCGCGCGGAAAATGTGTTACAGGTGGATATAGGGAAATTGCAATTTCCGTTGCTGATGCGTTTTTGGGAAGTGGGTGATTATTTTTGCCCGATAGGGATGGGGGGAAAGCGAAAAAAATTAAGTGACTACTTTGTGCAAAGGAAGATAGGACGATATGATAAAAAACGGATTCCAATTTTAGTGAACGGGAATGGGGATATTATTTGGATTGTAGGGTATCGGGCAGATAATCGATACCGTATGACGGAAAGTACAAAAAAAGTCGTTACTTTAGTTTGTAAATAAAAGCAATGAGTGGGAACTATCTTTTTCTAGAAAAGCAATATTTGGGACGCGATGCTACCTGGATTAGCGTGCGGATGATTTTGGCTTTATTTTGTTTCATAGCTTATTATTTGAACCTAGAGAATTTGCCGTCTCGGCAGCTCTTTTTTATCGTTGGCACAGGGGTGATCATTGTTTCGGTTATCATGATTTACATGGTTCATTATAAAACCACCGTAGAGGGTAAGTTTTTGATATTAAGTGGGCTTTGGTCATCCAAGTTGGTTAAAATCGACCTGTATAATATTGCTAAGGTAGAATTAAGACCCTATAGTTCTTTTGTCGTCAACAACCCGGTTTATAACTTGCATAAAGGAGGGAAAATTCGTTTTTATTCGGGCGGTAAAGATGCGGTGTGGCTAACCGACAAAGAAGGATTGGTGTATATCATCGGTTCACATCGGGCGGAGGAATTGGCCCGGGCGGTGATGGAAGCGAAGCGGAAATTGAATGCTTAAATTTTGTTAAGATCGCTGATGCTGACATTCTGTTGACGGTGAGAAAAGAATAAAATTGCTAAATTTGATAAAAACGTAGAAAAAATACATGGAATTACTTAAAATACTTGCGATATTTTTGCTTGTCTTTTATGGATTAAAATATCTATTTCGTCTGCTGATGCCTTTTGCTTTGCGCAAAATGACAGAGCGTCTCATGCATAAGGCCCAACAACAGCAACAGTCAGCAGGAGGACGGCGGGCATATTATTATACTACTGGAGGTGGTCCTTTTGATCAATTTAAGCAACAAACGCCTCCCAAGACAGAAGGGGAAGTTCGGGTAGATTATGTGCCACAGGATGAGTCTAAACCAAAGAAGGGAACAGAGACTGCCGGTGAGTTTATCGACTTCGAAGAAGTGAAATAATCGTTGAGATTTACGGCATGTGGTTGAAACAACTTTCTGTTTTCAATTTTAAGAATTATACAGAATCTTCTTTGGAATTTCTGCCGCAGATAAATGCATTTGCCGGCGCAAATGGGGCGGGAAAGACCAATCTGCTGGATGCCATCCATTACCTCGCTTTATGTAAATCTTATTTTAACCCAATAGATTCCCAGCATATCAAGAAAGGGTTTGACTGGTTTATTGTGCAGGGAGAATTTGAACGCGACCAGATACCTGATGTTATCTCGTGCAGTCTGAAGAAAAATCAAAAAAAGCAGTTTAAAAAAAATAAAAAGGACTATCAACGTTTAGCCGATCATATTGGTTTGTTTCCGTTGGTCATGATTTCTCCGAATGATACGGTTATTGTGACGGAAGGGAGCGAAGAACGTCGTAAGTTCATGGACAACGTTATTTCTCAAACGGATAATCATTATCTGGACATTCTTATTCAATACAACAAAATTCTTTTGCAACGAAATACGCTGTTGAAGCAGGTGAAGGAAAAGGGCGTATTGGATTTAGGTCTGTTAGACATTTTAAATTTGCAGTTGGTTGAGGTAGGGGAACAGATCTTCGAAAGGAGGAAGCTGTTTATGGAGGAATTCTTGCCCGAATTTACGCGATACTACGCTTTTTTAACCGATGGAGCGGAGGAGGTTTCGTTGATGTACGAGTCACCTTTAATGGGGAAAGATTTCGAAAGGTTACTACTGGATAACTTAGAGAAGGACCGACTATTGGAACGTACTTCACAGGGGATTCATAAAGACGACCTATTGTTTGCCATCCATGATGGTATGGCACTTAAAAAATTCGGTTCACAAGGCCAACAAAAATCATTTCTCATCGCGCTCAAATTGGCACAATATAGCTTTCTCCGAAATAAAAAGAAATATAAGCCTTTGCTCTTATTGGATGATATCTTTGATAAGTTGGATGTGTATAGAACCAGAAAGCTGATGCAGCTCGTTTCAGATGACGAATTTGGGCAAATTTTTATTACGGATACAGATGCGGCGAGAATAAAAGAAATTTTTGATGAAATAGCACAACCAATTCGTATTTTTGAGGTAAAAGGGGGATCAATACATGTATAAGAAGAAATTAGATGAAATTCCGACCAGAGATGATGTTGGGATTAAGGAGGTTGTTGAAAAATGGATTGAAACCTATCGTTTACGCGCTAAATACGATGAGTCTTCTATCGTCAAAGCATGGCCCGATATTATAGGAAAAGCTATTGCCAATCGTACACAGCGAATTTATATTCACGATAAAAAATTATTTGTCAAGGTAGAGTCTGCTGTGATCAAGAATGAACTCGCGATGATGCGCCGTCAGATTATCGGTCGGGTGAATGAATACGTAGGACACGTGATCGTAGAAGAATTCGTTATCCTATAAAAAGGCTTCGAGATCGCCTTTTCCTTCCCGTATCACGTCAAACTCTCCGGAAGTAAGATCCACGACGGTAGACGCGACGTTATCGCCATATCCGCCATCAATGACCAGGTCTACCAAGTCTTGATATTTTTCATAAATCAGTTCGGGATCGGTAGAATATTCGATAATGTCGTCTTCATCCCGTATGGAAGAAGTCACAATGGGATTGCCAAGCTCTTTGACGATTTCTCGTACAATATTATTGTCGGGGACACGTATACCCACCGTTTTCTTTTTTGTGCTCAATAGTTTCGGTACTTGGCTGCTGGCATTAAATATAAAGGTGAATGGACCCGGTAGCGCTTTTTTCAATATACGAAACACAGCTGTATCAAAAGGCTTGGTGTATTGCGCGATGTCGGTTAAATCGTAACAAATAAAAGATAGGTTAGATTTTTCTGGTTTAAGTCCTCTGATTTTACATACACGTTCGATGGCTTTCTGATTGGTGATATCACAGCCTATCCCATATACGGTATCGGTAGGGTAGATGATAACACCTCCTTTTTTTAGGATATCTACCGCTTGTTCGATAAATCTAGCATTTGGGTTTTCTTCGTGTATTCTTAAAAGCATCTTAAATAAATAAAGTATTAAAAGTAAAACCGCCGAAAGTTGAAAAAGTTCGGCGGTTTGTTTCGTTTACTAAAACTCAGCGTTTTTCGGTGTCCTTGGAAATGGAATAACGTCCCGGATATTGGTCATCCCGGTTACAAACAAGACCAAACGTTCGAAACCTACCCCGAAACCGGAGTGTGGGGCGGACCCGAATCGACGGGTGTCTAAAAACCAGTCCATTTCTTCCTCTGGAATGCCGACCTCCGCCATGCGGGTCAACAATTTTTCCAAATTTTCTTCCCGTTGCGAACCGCCAACCATCTCGCCGATGCCCGGAAATAGAATGTCCATCGCACGTACGGTATGGCGACCCTGTTCGTCTGGCGCGTTCTGTTTCATGTAAAATGACTTGATCTCGCGTGGATAATCCGTTAGAATCACCGGTTTTTTATAGTGTTTTTCTACGAGATAGCGTTCGTGCTCCGACTGTAGATCTGCTCCCCAGTCATCGATGAGATATTTAAACTGTTTTTTCTGATTGGGCTTACTACGCTTTAGGATTTCTATTGCTTCCGTATAAGTGACGCGTTCAAAGTCGTTCTCGATAACGAAGTTCAGCTTTTCAACGAGATTCATCGCTGACCGCTCGTTTTGTGGTTTAGATTTTTCTTCTTCTAATGAGCGGTTTTTTAACAACTCAATCTCTTCGGAACAAGTCGCTAAGGCATATTGGATAACATATTTGAGTAGATCCTCCGCGAGATCCATATTGTCTTCGAGCTCATAGAAAGCCATCTCTGGTTCAATCATCCAAAACTCCGCTAAGTGGCGTGTCGTATTGGAGTTTTCTGCCCGGAAAGTGGGGCCAAAGGTATAAATGTTTCCGAGCGCCATAGCTGCCAGCTCGCCTTCTAATTGACCCGATACGGTAAGATTTGTCTGTTTCCCAAAAAAGTCCTCTTTATAATCAATCTCACCTGTTTCGTTCTTTGGGGGATTCTTCAAATCTAAGGTTGTGACTTGGAACATCTCGCCAGCACCCTCGGCATCAGAACCGGTAATGATAGGCGTGTGCATGTACACAAAATCGCGTTCGTTAAAGAATTTATGGACGGCAAATGCTAAGGCATTGCGCACTTTGAATATCGCATTAAATGTACCTGTGCGAAAACGTAAGTGTGCGATTTCGCGCAAAAACTCTAGGCTGTGTTTTTTCGGCTGTAGGGGATATTTTTCGGGATCTGAATCACCTAAAACGGTTAGTTCATTCACTTTAATTTCTACGCGCTGCCCTTTACCTAAAGATTCCACAAGCTGACCTTTTACCCGTATTGCTGCACCGGTTGTCACGCGCTTCAGTAGCGCCTCATCGGTGTGTTCGAAATCTACGACGGCTTGGATATTGTTGATAGAAGATCCGTCATTAATAGCGATAAATTGATTGTTACGGAAAGTACGTACCCATCCTTTTACAATGATTTCTTTGCCGAATTCTTCTGACTTTAATAATTCTTTTATCCGTGTGTGTTCCATTTTATCAATATTTTATTTATTCCCCTTTTTTCTTGACAAAAAGATTCTCTTCATTTTTTCCTTGATGAAAATATCTCTTCATTTTTTCCTTGATGAAAATATCTCGTCATTTTCTAATGAAAATATCTCTTCATTTTTTCCTTGATGAAAAAACGAAGCAAAAAAATCAAGGCTTAGTATTTTTTCGCTACCTTTACTTGTCTATTCCTAAACAAAATAAACTCGCTGTCGCTCAGACAAATTTTGTTTTTAACGGAATAGTCTGCGTAAAGCTGGCCGCGAAAAAATACAAGGCCGTTTTCATCCGCTTAATCGCTGTTTGCTATTGATCGCGTTGGCTTCCGCTTAAACGGTGCTCGGGGAAGCGCCTGTCTCACTCCTAAACTACAGGGTGCTACGCTCTGCACGATCCCCTCCTAACCTCTAATGTCGCCTCAAATTTTGTGTTACGGGCTGCACGATCCCCTCCTTAACCTCTAATGTCGCATCCAGATTTTGTGCCACACATAGCGCATCCTTGTTAACTTCTAATGTCGCCTCAAATTTTGTGTTACGGGCTGCACGATCTCTTCCTTAACCTCTAATGTCGCATCCAGATTTTGTGCCACACATAGCGCATCCTTGTTAACTTCTAATGTCGCCTCAAATTTTGTGTTACGGGCTGCACGATCTCTTCCTTAACCTCTAATGTCGCATCCAGATTTTGTGCCACACATAGCGCATCCTTGTTAACTTCTAATGTCGCCTCAAATTTTGTGTTACGGGCTGCACGATCTCTTCCTTAACCTCTAATGTCGCATCCGGATGTTTTACAACTGCACAAATCCATCCTTAGTACTATCCCAGATGTAAAACATCCGAAGCGACGATTTTTTCGTTCTTTTTTCTAAAAAAAGAACATAAAAAAAAATTAATAAAAAAAACCGGTTTTCGAAAGGAAACCGGCTTTTTATAATATACCTCTTATTATCCTTTCAGCACTTTCGTTACCAATTCTGCTGCTTCTTTTAATAAGATAGCAGAGTAAACCTGTAGGCCGGATTCGTCAATTAATTTTTTAGCTTCTTCAGCATTTGTTCCTTGAAGACGAACGATGATAGGTACTGGAATATTTCCAATTTCTTGATAAGCATCGATTACACCTTGTGCTACGCGGTCACAACGTACGATACCACCGAAAATATTAATCAAAATAGCTTTTACGTTCGGGTCTTTTAAGATGATGTTAAAACCGGCTTTTACGGTTTCCGCATTTGCAGTACCACCTACGTCAAGGAAGTTAGCTGGTTCACCGCCGGCAAGTTTGATGATGTCCATGGTCGCCATGGCTAAACCGGCACCGTTCACCATACAACCTACGTTACCATCTAATTTTACATAGTTTAAGTTGGATTCTCCTGCTTCGACCTCTGTAGGATCTTCTTCTGCGAGGTCTCGCAAAGCTGCATAATCTGCATGACGGTATAGCGCGTTTTCGTCGAAATTAACTTTTGCGTCTACCGCAAGGATTTTGTCATCCGACGTTTTTAATACTGGATTAATCTCGAACAACGATGCGTCAATCGTATCATATGCTTTGTACAAAGCAGCGATGAATTTTACCATTGCCTTGTGTGCAGCACCAGATAACCCTAGGTTGAAGGCGATTTTACGGGCTTGAAAACCTTGTAAACCTGCTTTAGGATCAATCTCTTCTTTGAAAATCAAGTGTGGTGTTTTTTCGGCTACTTCTTCAATATCCATACCGCCTTCGGTAGAATACATGATGATGTTCCGTCCTGTTGCACGGTCTAGTAAAACAGAAACATAAAATTCTTTGATTTCATTCTCTCCAGGATAGTATACATCCTGTGCCACCAAAACTTTGCTTACTTTTTTTCCTTCCGGACCTGTTTGAGGCGTAACCAATTGCATGCCGATAATGTCCGTTGCACGTTGCAATACTTCATCGTGGTTTTTTGCCAGCTTCACACCGCCACCTTTACCGCGGCCACCTGCATGGATTTGAGCTTTTACAACAACCCAGTCCGAATTAAGATCTTGTTTCAAAGTCTGTGCGGCTTCAACAGCCTGCTCGGGAGTTTCTGCAAGGATTCCTTCTTGAACGCTTACGCCAAAACTTTTAAGTATTTCTTTTGCTTGATATTCGTGAATGTTCATCTTAAAAAATTTGTCGTAAAATTATGGTTTTTAAATGGAAAGGGCAAGTAATTATTTTTTCTTTGTTACCTTCGCACTATGATATTGGAAGCAGTCCAGATATATAAGTCCTTCGGCCAGCTGCCGATTTTACGGGGCGTAGATTTGTCGGTGGAAAAAGGCGAAATTGTTTCCATCGTCGGGGCATCCGGAGCTGGGAAAAGTACGTTATTACATATCGTTGGTACGTTGGACAGACCCGATAAGGGGCAGATTACTATCGCTGGTACAGACATAAGCGCTTTGAACGAAAAAAAAATGAGTTTATTCCGGAACAAGCATATCGGTTTTGTGTTCCAGTTTCATCATTTGCTGCCCGAATTTACGGCGCTCGAAAATGTATGCATTCCAGCGTTTATTAACCGTACCGGAAAAAAGGAAGCAGAGCGACGCGGGATGGAACTTTTGGAACGACTCGGTGTCGCGCATCGCGCGCAGCACAAGCCCGGGGAAATGTCAGGAGGCGAGCAACAACGTGTTTCCGTAGCACGCGCATTAATCAACCAACCGGCTCTTATCTTAGCAGATGAACCCTCTGGTAATCTTGACTCGGAAAATGCGGCTTCGTTGCACCAATTGTTTTTCGAGCTACGGGCGTCTCTCGGACAAACTTTTATTATCGTGACACACAATGAGGAACTGGCTAATATCTCGGATAGAACGGTTCATATGCGTGACGGACAGATTCTTTGATTATACAGGATGGAAACTATTTTAATCACTTACGGTACCCGGCCTTTTGCGCAGCGTGTGGGTAGGATGTTATCGTCGCATTACCAGCTGGCTTATGCTAGTTCGGAGCCATTCCCTGAAATATTACAAAAGCAGCATTATCATCGTATTCCTACCGGGTCAAATCCTACGTTTGCACATGAGGTGTTAAAGCTCTGTTTAGATAAGGGCTGTCACATGGTGCTGCCCTTGGGGAAAATAGAGTTGCGACCGCTGCATGAAGCGCGAATTTTATTCGAAGAATATGGTATCACCGTGTTGATGCCGGACGACGTCGCGAGCTATTTTTACGTAGGAGATCCATCGGAAGAGGTGCGTATAGTTCAGGCAGGAAAAGATGTTTTGACGGATGCGGTAGTATGCAAAAGCGATTTTTCGGGAGCAGGTATATTGTCTGACTCGGGTGAAAACCCGCTATTGTGTGTGGTTTAGATGATGCAGCACGAAACTTTTTCTTTTGACTACTCCGCATACGTTTTTGAAATTGACGACGTATTATATCCTAAGCAAGATTACTTGTTGCAGGTTTATTATTTATTTGCCAATTTCGTGGAATATACGGAAGGACGATCCTTGGCTAAAGATATGATCGGTTTTATGAAGGAGGCTTTAGAAAAGATCGGAGAAGAGGAGGTGCTAGCCGAAACCTTCGCCCATTTTGGTTTGCCCGACAACTATCGGGAAAACTTTGAGCGCCTGAAAGCCAATGCACACCTTCCTTTAAAACTTATTTTGAAAGATAGTACCAAAAATTTAATACAGACTTTATTCGAAAGGAAAAAGCAAGTGGGTATTCTTACGGATGGGAACCCGGTAGAGCAATTAAATAAGCTCAAACACATCGATTGGCAAGAATTAACATCGTTTTTGCCTTCATTGAAGGTGTTTTTTATTCAGGAACTGCGGTTTCGTAATATCCAGCCTATCGATTTTCTCAAAGAGGAGTATCGGCTTTCGGCAGACGAAATTATGATTGTAAAATAAGAGAGCGGGGCATTAACCTCGCTCTCTTATTTTACAATGCTATTTGTTATAAATGGATAACTTCATCATAGGCTGCGGCGGCAGCTTCCATGATCGCTTCACTCATCGTAGGATGCGGGTGGATAGCTTTGATCATTTCGTGTCCTGTAGTTTCTAGTTTTCTGGCAACCACAATCTCTGCAATCATTTCCGTCACGTTGGCGCCTATCATGTGTGCTCCGAGAAGCTCACCATATTTCGCGTCGAAAATCAATTTGATAAATCCATCTTTCGCACCTGCTGCCGAGGCTTTGCCGGAAGCCGAGAAGGGGAATTTACCCACCTTAAGTTCATAGCCAGCTTCTTTAGCCGCTTTTTCGGTATAACCCACAGAGGCGACTTCTGGAGAGCAATATGTACAGCCCGGAATATTGTTGTAATCGATAGGTTCTACGTGTAGGCCTTTGATTTTCTCCACACAAGTTATTCCTTCGGCCGAAGCGACGTGAGCGAGAGCTTGCCCCTTTACAATATCGCCGATGGCATAAACGCCATCGATATTTGTTTTGTAAAAATCGTCGACCAACACGCGGCCTTTATCTGTTTTTACGCCTACTTCTTCTAAGCCTAAATTTTCGATGTTAGGACTAATACCCACCGCCGAAAGAACAATTTCTGCTTCAAGCGTTTCTGTGCCTTTTGCGGTTTTGATCGAAACTTTCGATAAATCACCTTTGGTATCTACCGATTGTACTTCCGATTTCGTCATAATCTCGATACCCACTTTCTTGAGTGATTTTTCGAGTTGCTTGGAAACTTCTTCGTCTTCCACCGGAACAATTCTATCCATGAATTCTACGATCGTAACTTTAGTGCCCATGGCATTGTAGAAATAAGCGAATTCCACGCCGATCGCACCAGACCCTACTACAACCATTGATTTAGGCTGTTTAGGAAGATTCATTGCTTGACGGTAACCAATAATTTTCTTGCCGTCCTGTGGTAAGTTAGGAAGTTCACGTGAGCGGGCACCGGTTGCCAATATAGTATGTTTGGCCGTGTACTCTTTTGTCGATCCGTCTGCACCCTTGACGTCTATTTTACCGCCTTTTTTAATTTTAGCAGTACCCATAATGACATCAATTTTGTTCTTTTTCATCAAGAACTGGATGCCTTTGCTCATGCCATCTGCTACACCACGACTGCGTTTTACAACAGCCCCAAAGTCTGCTTCTCCTCCTTGCACTTTAATGCCATATTCTTCAGCATGATTTAAATACTCAAATACTTGCGCACTTTTTAAAAGTGCTTTGGTCGGGATACAGCCCCAGTTTAGACAGATGCCTCCTAATGCTTCCCGTTCTATGATCGCTGTTTTAAAACCCAATTGAGACGCACGGATGGCAGCAACATATCCTCCTGGGCCACTACCGATTACTATGATATCGTAGTTCATAATGTGTATTTGTTTTGTAACGTATTCATCACACAATGTGTATTCCGAGTACGCATTTAATTTAAATTTTTTTCTAGTATAAAGACGCTGCTTGTTTAGCAAACGTTCCAAAAATACATATTTTTTTCCTTATCAAACAACGCTTTTCTGGCTTTCGCTAATAGAGAATTGGCGATATCCTTAGTAACATGTCAGTATTTGGTCAATAGATGATAAAAATTGAGCGCGAATAAGCTTTTGACTGTATGTTTGTGAAAACTTTTAATCGTTCACTATGTTACGGATTTTTCAGCAAATAGCCTTGTGGGAAGCTGTTTCCACCGTTATCCTTTTTTTTGTGGCCATGCCGCTTAAATATCTGGCCGATATACCGGAGGCCGTCAGAATAGCCGGTTCTATCCACGGGTTTTTAGTCGTGCTGTTTGTCATTCTTCTGGTGATGTGCTGGAATGAGTATAAATGGCCTTTTAGTCGCGTGATGAAATATTTTTTTGCGTCGTTGATTCCGATCGTATCCTTTTGGATAGAGCGCGACGTTAAGCGCCAGATCCACGCTCAAAAGACAACGGGTACTTCACTTTAGTCTTATTGCTTATCCGGAAAGGAGTCTATGCTCATGTAAGCATAGGTAATCTCTGTCTTTCCGTGGGGTAGAGGATTGCCGTCCTCGTCCAGATTGACGAATACAAGTTTGTCGATCGAAAGTATGGTTTTTCGGGTAATCTTGTTGCGGACTTCACACCGCATGGTGATGGATGTTGTGCCGAAATGTGTTGCCGTGATGCCCATTTCTATAATATCGCCTTGTTTAGCAGAACTTACAAAATTGATTTCGGAAATGTATTTCGTTACAACATGAGGATTGCCCAATTGTACAATTGCATAGATTACCGCTTCTTCATCTATCCAACTTAACAACCTGCCACCGAATAGGGAGCCATTGGGATTTAGATCTTCCGGTTTTATCCATTTTCTAGTGTGAAAATTCATAATGTTAATCATTAATTGAAAAAGGCAAGATAATCATCTTGCCTTTTATGCTATACTATATTAAGCATGAATTGCTCGGTTTGCCGTAGCTGCTAGCGCTGCTTCTTTAATTGCTTCCGTAAATGTCGGATGGGCATGGCATATTCTGCCGATATCTTCTGCCGACGCACGATATTCCATCGCCACAACGGCTTCTGCAATCATATCTGCTGCGCGAGGTCCGATCATATGTACACCTAACACCTCATCGGTCTGGGCATCTGCTAATACCTTAATAAAACCATCTGTGTCTCCAGAGGCTTTCGCACGGCCGGATGCTTTAAACGAAAATGAGCCGCTCTTATATTTTACACCTGCTTCTTTCAGTTGCTCTTCTGTTTTGCCTACGGAGGCTACTTCTGGCCAGGTGTATACCACGCCGGGTATCAGGTTATAGTCGATATGTGGTTTTTGACCGACAATATGCTCGGCTACATACACGCCTTCATCCTCTGCTTTGTGAGCGAGCATAGCTCCTTTGATGACGTCTCCGATGGCGTAAACACCCTCAACTGCTGTCTCTAAATGTTGATTTACAGGGATTTTATTTCCGCGCTCTTCGGTTTTGATGCCGATATTCTCTAAACCTAAGCCTGCTGTATAAGCGGTTCTTCCGACAGCGACAATGCAGTAATCACCCTCGATGTTGACGACTTCTCCTTTTTGATTCTCTGCGGTTACGTTAACTTTTTTCCCTTTTGTGGAAGCACCGGTTACTTTATGTCCCAAAAAGAATTCTACACCTAAGTTTTTCTTTAATACTCGCTGTAGTTCTTTTCCTAGGCCCCCGTCCATGGTGCCTATAATAGATTTCTCAAACTCCACAACCGATACCTTTGCGCCAAGCCTCGCGTATACGGATCCTAATTCCAGACCGATAACTCCACCGCCGATAACAATAAGATGTTTAGGAACTTCTTGTAGATTAAGAGCTTCCGTAGAGGTGATAATGCGCTTTTTGTCAATAGGTAAAAAGGGGAGTGCGGTAGGTTTAGAGCCGGTCGCAATAATCACGTTTTTTGCTTTTAACTCTGTCGAACTACCATCGTTTTTGGTGACTTTGATGGTGTTTTTGTCGACAAAAGAACCTAAACCTTCATAACTGTCTATTTTATTTTTCTTAAAAAGAAACGTAATACCAGCCGTATTTTGCGAAATTACCTCATTCTTACGCTCCATCATCTTTTTGATATCAATTTTGAGGTCGTTCAAACTGATACCATGTGCTCCAAAATTATGAGCCGCATTGTGATAATGCTCGGAACTGTCTAATAAGGCTTTAGAAGGGATACAACCCACGTTGAGACATGTGCCTCCAAAAGTGCTATATTTCTCGATTACAGCTGTTTTTAGTCCAAGCTGAGCGCAGCGAATAGCACTTACATATCCACCAGGACCACTTCCTATAACGATTACGTCGTATTGCATAAAAATAGTATTGTAGTTTCGACCTCAAAGTTAATGATTTAAATAAATTTCAAGGTATTTAATACGTAAAATAAAGTGGCCGCATGCGGGTGACGAAAAAAGCACTTACCCCGGTAAGTGCTTTCTATGCTGTTTACGTTCGTTTAGCTTATTCTGCTACGATTTTACCTTGCATTACCCCAAAGTGTCCAGGGAAACTACAGATATAGGTGTATACGCCCTTCTCCAGCGTGAAGGTAATTTGATCTTCTTCGCCCGGGCCAAGCAATTTTGTGTGTGCAACCACGGAGCTTAGAGAAGTTTTCGGGATATAATCGTTGTCCGCTGCGCCTACAGCTTCCGCGCCAAAAGTAGCTACATCAACGCCTGGCGCCAATACTACTAAATTATGCCCCATTGACTCTTTGGGTAATTCACCTACATTTTTGAGGGTTAGCTGAATTTCTTCGCCCGCTTTTACGCGCAATAGTTCTGTGCTAAACTTCATTTGGTCATTACCTTCCACAACAGGTTGGTTGGAGAGCTCCACATTTTCAATACCAGGTACTGTTTCGGTAGAAGCAGCTCCGGCAGCAGCTGTAGATGTTTCTTCTGTTGTAGCCGATGTGTTATTATTTTCTGAACCACCACAAGCCGCGAACGACAATGCCATGGCAATCGCTGGGAAAACAAATAATTTTTTCATTGTAAAGAAAGTTAAATATAAATTATGTGTATGCTTTTAAACAAATTTAACCAATATTCTTTTATAATCAAGATTTTATGGCCTTTTTGAGATTAGCGTGGCAATTTTCTGATATAGATCGTTAGGATCAAAAGGTTTGCCTATTACGCTATCTGCGCCCGCTTCGTAGGCAGCCGCTTGCTCATGTGGTAATACAGATGCAGAAATTGTAATAATAGGTGTCGCGGCTTTTCGAGGGTTCAGATTCGTTTTGATCGCTTGTATGGCTTCAAATCCGGACATGATGGGCATATGGGTGTCCATCATGATGAGTTGGTAGTCTTGCTGCTCGAGGTATTCTAGGGCCACGCGCCCGTTTTTTACCACATCGACTTCACACCCCCAGCCCTTTAATATGTGCTGGAGCATAAAGCTGTTCAATTCATTATCTTCGGCTATAAGAATTCGTACATTTTCGAATTTTTGAGGGGACGGTGTCGCTCCTTCATCCATCATTTCTTGTTGTTTAAAGTTGTCTACTTTCTCAAAGGTGGCTTGGAACGAAAATGCCGAACCCACCCCATAGGTACTTTCCACGCCTATTTTTCCATGTAATAAATCCGCCAATCGTTTTACGATCGCTAGCCCGAGGCCAGTCCCTCCATGTTTTTTTGTGATGCTATCGTCACCTTGTTCGAAGGCGAGAAATATCTTTTCCAACGCCTCCGGTTTGATGCCGATCCCAGTGTCTGTGACGGTAAATCGAATGGTACAACGGTAGTCCATTTGTTGGATGACACTTACCGCTAAGGTGATCTTTCCGGTTTCGGTGAATTTCAGTGCGTTGGAGGTGAAGTTGTCTATGATTTGCTGGACACGTATAGCGGAACTTTTTATGTACGCAGGAAGTTGGGGGTCTATGATGGTTTCAAAGGCAATGTTTTTGGAGGAGGCCTTTATTTTAAATAGCTTCGCGATATCCAACAATTTTTCGCGGATAGAAAAGGTCTCATATTCTATTTTCATCATTCCCGAATCAATCTTTGAAATATCAAGAATGTCGTCAATAATGAGTAATAATGAGTTTGAAGCACTGTCTAAGCGATTTATCCATTCGCGTTGCTGATGATTTAGGGGCGTCTTTCGGAGAACGTGTAGAATACCTACAATGCCGTTGATAGGGGTTCGGATTTCGTGGCTCACATTTGCCAAGAAGCTTTCCTTAACTTTACGAGCTTCTTCCGTTTCTTTTTTTGCTAGAAGCAACTGTTTTTGCAATTCTTCCAGTGCGACGTTCTTTTCTTTAATCTCCTCTTGTATTTGGGTCTGACGGGCTATAGAGGTGATTTTTGCAAGGGTTATTTCCGGATCGAGCGGTTTGTAAAGGTAATCCACTGCTCCGCTTTTCAGCCCTTTAAGTAGGTCCTTGTCGTCTTTGGAATCCGCGGTTACCATAATCGCCGTGATATGGCTCGTTTGGGAATTTGATTTTAATAGCGAAATGAATTCAAACCCGTCTATTTCAGGCATGTGCACGTCTACTAATGCGATGGCAATATCATCTTGCCAGCAAATTTTCAGCGCTTCGGTCGGATTGGTGGAGCCGATGATCCGGACGTCTTCTAGCGTCGAAAGCAATGCCGACAAACTGATGATGTTTTCCTCCTTGTCATCTAAAATAAGAAGATTAACATGCTTCATACTGATTTATTTTAGCCGTTGAAATACGATATGATTTTCATTACACTGTATTCCGCATCTACTTATTTTTCAGATAAGTTTGCTACTTACAAAAGTAATAATTGACGGATAGAAAGATATAAAAGGAGAAAATAAATTTTGTGGGTTGTTTTTGTGAACAGGGTGCGAGGCTAAATGTGGCAATCTATTATCACTTAGCTTGCGGAAAATGTAAAAATAAATAATATCTTTAATGAATTACTAAAAGAATATAACGTATGGAACCAGAAATTAGCTTAATTTTAATTATCGTTGGAGGCGTTGTCGCCTTTTTCGTATTGATCTATCTATTACCCGTTAATCTGTGGTTTACAGCGCAACTTTCCAATGTAAGGATTAGTCTTCTGAATTTGGTGTTAATGCGTTTGCGGAAGGTTCCGCCTTCCTTGGTGACCAATGCGATGATCACCTCCACGAAAGCTGGATTACACATCTCTACAAACGAAATTGAAACACATTATCTCGCCGGGGGTAACGTCAATAAGGTGATCAAGGCACTTATTTCGGCAGATAAAGCAAATATTCCGCTTGATTTTAAACTAGCTACTGCTATCGACCTTGCCGGCCGGGATGTTTTTGATGCGGTGCAACTTTCGGTGAACCCACAGGTCATCAATACTCCGCCTGTTGCGGCTGTCGCAAAGGATGGTATACAGCTGATTGCGAAGGCAAGAGTGACGGTACGGGCCAATATTAACCAACTGGTTGGTGGAGCAGGAGAGGAAACGATATTGGCGCGGGTAGGAGAGGGAATTGTGACGACCATTGGTTCTTCCACGAACCATAAAGAGGTATTGGAAAACCCTGACCGCATTTCCAAGACGGTTCTTTCTAAAGGGTTGGATTCGGGAACAGCCTTTGAAATCCTATCTATCGATATTGCGGATATTGATATCGGGGAGAATGTGGGCGCAAAATTACAAACTGATCAAGCGGAAGCGGATTTAAAGGTGGCAAATGCCCGGGCGGAGGAGCGTCGTGCGATGGCGGTAGCTAACGAACAGGAAATGCGCGCCAAAGCACAAGAGGCTAAAGCCAAAGTGATTGAAGCCGAATCGCAGGTTCCATTGGCGATGGCAGAGGCTTTTCGAAGCGGAAACTTGGGTTTGATGGATTACTATAGAATGCAGAATATGCAAGCGGACACCGATATGCGTACGTCGATTTCTAAACCTAATCCAGGTGAAAAAGGAAAGTCATAGCTAAAGGATAAAGAAGTTGTTCTTAAAACAAAACCCTGACGATGGGCGCCAGGGTTTGCTACTAACCAATTATAAACCTAAATTATGAAAAGACAATTTTAATGCTGTAATCGTTAAGTGTCTTGATTTGCTCAATGATTACAATACAAAAGTACATCGAAAAATAGGATTTGTCAAGCTTATTCAGCTTATAGTTGTGTTTGCAATCAATATGTGACAAACTTTTGATGATGTGTCATTTTTAGATAAATTTTTGACTGTTATTAATTAATAAATATGGTGCTACGCGCATTTGCAAATATTAAATTGCTGTTTTTGGATGTTGATGGGGTGCTTACAGATGGGACTGTTCTGGTTACGGAACAAGGTGAGCAGTTGCGGAGCTTTTCTATTAAAGATGGGTACGCTATACAGTTAGCTGTAAAACGAGGGCTTCATATTGTTATTATTAGTGGTGGGAAATCAAATGGCGTGTTACATCGTCTTAATGGGCTTGGCGTAACGGCTGTGTTTTTAGACGTAGCCGATAAATTGACAATGATGCAAGAGGTGGTTCGTCGTTATCAGGTCACTTGGTCGGAGACCGCGTTTATGGGAGACGATATCCCAGATTTAGCCTGTTTAAAGCAAGTTGGGTTGCCGCTGTGTCCGCAAGACGCAGTGGAAGAGATAAAAGCGGTGTCCGATTATGTCTCACCGAAGAGGGGCGGAGAGGGGTGTGTGAGAGATGTCATCGAAAAGATGTTGAAACTACAACATAAATGGTATGATGACGATAATATAAAAAGTGTATAAATGTTAATAGAAAGGTTCAAAAATATCCCCATCATCTTAGGGTCTCAATCGCCTCGGCGAAAAGAGCTGCTCGCGAAATTGGGGTTTGATTTCGAAGTTGTGGTTAAAGAAACGGATGAAAATTTTGATGCGCAACAATCACCGCAGGAGATCGTAGAACATATAGCGGTTAATAAGGTTAAAGCTTTTGATAATGTCGCGTTTAGCGATAAACTCGTGATTACGGCAGATACGGTTGTCGTGTGTGGAACGGATATCTTAGGCAAACCCCGTGATGCAGCGGAGGCGTTTGAGATGTTAAATAGATTACAAGGAGGCAGCCATAAGGTGCTGACGGCTGTAGCTTTGCAATATCAGGGAGAATTACGCGCTTTTGTGGAAGAGACTGCGGTAACATTTTATTCCCTATCTGCAGCAGAAATCCATTATTATATCGATCGTCATCGGCCTTTTGATAAAGCAGGTTCGTACGGTATCCAAGAGTGGATTGGGTTTATAGGGATAAGATCCATTACCGGGAGTTACGAAAATGTAGTGGGGCTCCCTACCGCAAGATTGTATCAGGAAATGAAAAGAATATAGGGAGCAAAATCGCTCCCTATATTTTTATTTAATGGTATATCGAACGCCGGTGTAGAACATTCTTCCGGTTATCGGACCCCAAAGTAAGTTGGTGTCAAAGTGATTGCCAAACGGCTCTTCAAATGCCAGGATAGGGTTTTTCTGATAGAAGTTCGTTAAATTTTCTCCCCCCAGATATATCGTAAAGTTTTTTTCTGCGCCAAAGCTTTTGCTAATTTGGGCATTCATGGTAACATAGGCATCCGAATAGCTAGCTAATTGATAGGCAGTAGGGTTGTCTGCTGTAGATGGAAGACGTTTCTCGCCCACTACATTTAAAGTATAGTCGAAACTCCACCCACTGTGTAAGTTGTAGGCCATATTCAGGAATCCTCTATGTTTTGCAGTCAATGGTTTTTGTAAACGGCCTTCGCGATAGTCCGTTTTTACATCCAATAATCTATACGCCAGTCTGGTTTCGAAATGCGGAAGCGGCATAACTCTAAATTCGGCTTGCAAACTATTGGAGTAGGATTTACCGTCTAGGTTATAGAAGGATACTGCTCTGGGATTCTCCCAGTCTATGATGACTTGATTTTGGAAATTGTTATGGAATAGTTCGAGGGATATACCGGACTCTCTGCCGAATAATCGAAAATCCTGATCAACCGTAAACCCCGTATTCCAAGATACTTCTGGTTTTAGTCCATAAGCTGTACCATTTTGATGAGCGAGTTGTCCGTAATCGATCGCACGGCTAGAAGCGAATATACCGAGATTTTCGGCAAAAATATTTGCGGTACGCTGTCCTCTCCCGGTACTCAACCGGAAAGTGGTTGTGCTTCCAGGTGCATAACGCAGCACCGCTCTTGGAGTTGTAAACCAGCCGTAAATCGAGTTGTAATCTTGTCGAAGTCCTAAAACAGCATCAAACTTTTCGTTCGGTGTATAGGTGTATTCTAAAAATGCCCCCGAAACGGTTTCCGTTCTATCGAAAACGTGTTGCAAGATGTTTTCGTTGTACTTATCATAAGATACGGATAGTCCCGCTCTATATTTGTGTTGAACGTTTCCGATAACATCCTGGTAGAGTAAGTTGGCGTATCCGCTATTCTGTTCATTGTCGTATGTTGTTAAGCCGAAGAAACTATTTTGACGAAAATGGGATCCCGATAGTTGTAAACCGATGCTGCGCAGTTTATTGCTTGGAAATACATAACCAATTTTAGCAAAACCTTCTACACGGTCAATGTCGAATCCTAATCCATAATGATTGGTCGTTAATCTATCCGTTTTTTTATCGAAGTCGATTTCTCCACCTGTCCGGTCATCACTCAAATATTTAATGCCGAACTGAGCGATTAATCCTTTTCCATCTTCATAATGCCACCTGTTTATGCCAGAAAAAGTGTTGCCAACAGGCATATCTCTGTAGCCATTGTTGCTGAAATTCATGTTTTTGTTGTACATGAAATTGTCATGTAACAAGAGGCCAACCGACCATTTATCGTTTAGCTTTTGCGCTAGATTTAGATTAACATCCGTACGTCCCATGTTGTTGGCATAGGCATTGAAATACAGGCGGTCTGTTTGGCTTGGTTTTTTCAATTCTACGTTGATCTGTCCGGACATACTCTCAAAGCCATTGGCGACTGAACCCATACCTTTGCTGATTTGTATAGCTTCAATCCAAGGGCCTGCCATACTATTTAATCCCAGCGGAGACGCGAATCCGCGAGGGCCGGGCAGGTTCTCGACCGTTAATTGGGTATAGATGCCGCTTAAACCTAATAGTTGCACTTGTTTTGCACCCGTTACCGCATCGCTCGCTACGACGTCGACGGAGGCATTTGTTTCGAAACTTTCGCTCAGGTCGCAACAAGCGGCTTTAAATAACTCGCGTGCAGTTATTGTTTCCACGCGGTTAGCATTCAACTTATCGACATAGGCTGTACGTTGCCTTCTGGAGACCACCACTTCTCCTAAGATATTATCCTTCGCGCGGATAACCAATATCTCGTGTAGATTTTTGACTTCGATCGTATCTGGCTGCATGCCCGAATAACTCACGACGAGGTGTTTAGCACCGCTTTGATGTTTGATATCAAACACCCCCTCTCCGTTACTTTGGATTTGTGTAGTAGGATTTTCTAGCCAGCGCACGTTTACCCCAGCAATGGGTGTCAGATCTCCGCGGTTATTTTCTTGAACCACTACGCCGCGGATGATATGTTCATGATCGTGATGCGTTGCTTCTTGATCATCGGCTTTTTCTTCGCCAAGCCGGTCGTATAAACAGCATTCGTGTAGGGTCTCGTATACTTCTTGTTCCGCTCTCACCTCATCGGTATCGTGTCCTGCGTCGGCAATAGCTTGTTTAATATTTCTATCGGAAGTGATATCGGGGTTGAAAACCACGGTTGCGAGACCATCCCGCGTATTCCATATGGCTTGTGAAACACCATTTATTTTTGCCGCTTTTTCAATGCGCTGTTTACACATGGCACAGTTTCCGGCCACTTCAAAGGTTATTGTACGTTCTTGCTGTGCGAAACTGACCGCGTACATGCTGATGAAAAATAACGTAATAAGCCCTTTATATATTCGTTTCATGTTTTATCTTTATTTGATTACTGTTAAATGAAGGATATTCACATTCCTATTGTTTCGTTTCAAAGGAATGATAACACATTTTTTAATGCATTAACAGAAAAATCAAATTCGGAAATTACAATGGAGCAGATAAGTTGGAGCCGTCCGAGTGCTAAGTAAATATTGATCCGACCTGGACGGTTGTGTTTTTAACTCATCGAAATACGGCTGGAGAACCGCTAACCAAATTATCGAAAGCGTAGCAGGAGATAATAGGGTGAGGTTAAAAGAAGAAGTTGTGCTTTCCACTTCTTCCTGTCCTTTCGTGAGATCGATTTTGATGTCTTTGCAACAATTATCGGCTTCTATGTCACAAGCATGGGGCGAAACTTGTACTTTTTCATCTCCATGTTGTGCACAAACAGGACAATTTTGATGGTGGTTTTCAACATCTTCTGCTAACATCACAAATGAGCCGGCATGACACTGATGCATGTATACAGTCATTCCTGTACACGTCAAGGTGTAAAAGAATAATATAATGCTGGACAGGATCGCTCTCATGACATACAAAGATACTAAAGATATTTTAGCTGCGGTAAATGTGTTGTAAAAAAAAGAGGTTAAACTATTGGATGTAAGTAAAGAAGATATTAATTTTATAAGCTCATAAGCTAATCGATATGGAACAATTATTAACCGAACCTCGGGTTCTTCTTTTTTTAGCAATATCGTTATTGATTATTGCAGTGGGTATTTTTAAAATATACTCCAGACTACTGCGAGAGCTGTAAGATTTTCTCTTATGCCTGTCTGGAGCCATAAGTCGGACAGGCATAAGAGCGATAAAAAAAGCCTTATGGATTTTTGATACTTTGGATAAACGGAATGATGTTTTCCATAGCATTCTCCTCTTTCAGTAAACGTACAAAAGCACTGCCAATAATAGCTCCTTTCGCGTAAGTTGTCGCCTTCTGGAAGGTATGCTTATCCGAAATACCAAAACCGATCACTAATGGATTCGTTAAATTCATATCTTTCAAGCGTTGAAAATATTGTTCTGCTTGTTCACCTACCTCTAGGTTTTTACCGGTGGTAGCATTGGAGGAAAGTACATAGATAAAACTGTTGGAAAGCTGGTCTATTTTCTTGATCCGTTCTGGCGAAGTTTGTGGCGTAACTAGAAAAATGTTGCTAATGCCGTAGCGCTCGAATATTTCTTGATAGAGCTCTTCGTATTCGTACATGGGTAAGTCGGGTATTATAGCACCGTTTACCCCAACTTCCTGGCAAGATTTGCAAAAGTTTTCGACGCCGTATTGTAAGACTGTATTAAAATATCCCATCATAAAAACGGGAATGCTCACCTTTGATCTTAAGGTTTGTAGTTGTTGAAAAAGCAGTTGGAGTGTCATTCCATTTTTCAGGGCTACTTCTGAACTATGCTGAATCACCGGCCCGTCGGCTACCGGATCCGAATAAGGGAAGCCAATCTCAAGGAAGTCCGCCCCGGCTTGTTCTAGTTTTTCTGCGATAGCTAGGGTACTGTCTAAATGGGGATATCCTGCCGTATAATAGATGGATAGCAGTTCTTTTGATGTGTCGTTTTTAAGAGTATCTTCTACTTGCATGATGTTTAGAATCCAAAATATTTCATATAGTTGTCTAAGTCCTTGTCGCCACGACCCGATAAACAGATCACTACATTCTCATGGCCTTGAAACTTCATTTTTTCTAAATAGGCGAGGGCGTGTGAGCTTTCTATCGCCGGAATTATACCTTCCAATTTGGTGAGTAACAAGCCGGCCTGCATGGCTTCGTCATCGGTAATGCTGACGTATTTTCCGCGGCCGCTTTTATATAGCCATGCATGCTGCGGTCCTATCCCTGGGTAATCTAGCCCGGCAGAAATGGAATAAGGCTCCACGACTTGTCCGTCGTCCGTTTGCATCAGGATCGAGCGGCTACCGTGTAGCACACCTTCTTGGCCCAAAGCTGTTGTCGCGGCAGATTCACCGCTGTTAACTCCTTGTCCGGCAGCCTCCACCGCAATCAGTTGGACGTTTTCATCCTCCAGAAAATGATAAAACATTCCTGCCGCATTCGAACCGCCTCCTACACAAGCGAGCACATAGTCGGGTAAACTATTGCCAGTTTTCTCGGCTAATTGTTTTTTTGCTTCTTCTGATATGATGGATTGGAAACGGGCTACTAAATCGGGGTAAGGATGTGGCCCTACTACCGAGCCGATAATATAATGGGTGTCGACGGGGTTGTTTATCCAGTCCCGTAAGGCTTCATTTGTGGCATCTTTCAGTGTTTTACTCCCAGATTGTGCAGCGACTACGGTGGCTCCCATCATTTTCATGCGCGCCACATTGGGAGCTTGTCGCTGGATATCAATCTCCCCCATATATACCACACATTCCAATCCTTTGAGCGCACAAACGGTGGCTGTAGCTACGCCGTGTTGGCCTGCACCCGTTTCCGCGATAATCCTTTTTTTACCTAATCGTTCGGCTAATAAGATCTGTCCGATCGTATTATTGATCTTATGCGCTCCGGTATGATTTAGATCTTCCCGTTTAAGAAAGATATTTGCGCCGTATCGTGCCGACAAACGTTTCGCCAGATATAGCGGTGAAGGACGCCCAACATAATCTTTAAGCAGATCCTGAAATTCTTGTTGAAAGCTCTCCTCTTGCATGATCTCCAGGTATTTTTTTTGGAGTTCCTCCACATTGGGGTACAACATCTCGGGGATGTAAGCGCCACCAAACGGGCCATAATATCCTTTTTCGTTAACTTGATATTTACTCATGTCTGATTATTTTCAATGCTTGCTGTATTTTTTCAATGTCTTTTAATCCGGGTTGCACCTCGAATTTTGAGTTGATGTCTAGACCAATCATGCGTTCATCGTCCAGTGCTAGTGCTTGGGGAAGATTTACGAGATCCAGCCCGCCGCTTAGGAAATAGGGAATGTCATAAGGATAGGCTTTTAACAAATCCCAGTCGAAAACACGTCCGGTTCCGCCATGTTGTGGACTGTTGGTGTCAAAGAGGAAGTAATCGATAACGCCTACATAGGGCTCCAATGTTTTCCATGCGGTATCTGGATCGATTCCGAACGCTTTGATGACTTCAATCTGCGGTGTTTTTACTTTTTCGCAAAATGTAGGGGTCTCCCGTCCGTGTAATTGTACGGCTTGCAGTCCTTGTGCAATGCGCTCCTCAATAATTGTTTTCTCCGCATTCACGAATACACCGGTTTTTTGTATAGCATCGGGAATTGTGACAGGCGGTAGGCTAGGCGTGTAGCGAGCAGACTTTTCATAAAAGATGAACCCCATGTAATCGATGGGTAGCAACGCGAGTGCCTGGATGTTTTTGGGCTCGCGCATACCACATACTTTTATTTTTAACTTTTTCATGTTAAGCCGAAATCAATTTATGCAAACTTTGGAGCGCCTTTTTTCCAAAAAGTGAAGATTCTGCTTCATAATAACAATCGCCAAAAGTTTTTTCCGGATGTATGGTCTTAATCGCAAAGGCGGCGTTAGTCAATACCACATTGTTTTGTTTTTCATTTCCCTCACCCCCGATTATACGACGAAAAATAGCCGCAGCTTCTTCTACGGTATCGCCACCGGCTAAGTCTGCTGGAACCAATGGCGAAAAACCTAGATCTTCTACTTTGATGTATTTTTCTCCTTGATTATCGATGATTTTAAAATCACCGGTAAGGGATATTTCATCGTAGCCATCTAACGCATGGATGACACTATATTGTTTGTTGGTTTTTTGATAGAGGTAATTATACAGTCGTGCAAGCTCCAAGCTAAACACGCCGACTGCTTGGAATTTGGGGTTGGCTGGATTCGTGAGCGGACCCAACATGTTAAAAAATGTCTTGACGCCGAGTGCTTTACGTATCGGGGCTACCGTTTTCATCGCAGGGTGGAAAAGTGGGGCATGCAAAAAGCAGATGCCGGCTTCATCCAGTTGCCGTTGCAGTTTATCAAAGTCATTGGTAAACGTGTAGCCCAGATATTCCATCACATTGGAGGAACCACATCCCGAGGAAACGCCCACATTACCATGCTTAGCAACGTGGTACCCTGCTCCGGCCACGACAAAGGACGCTAAGGTAGAAATGTTAAAGGTGTTTTTTCCGTCTCCACCGGTACCACATAAATCAATCAGATCGTAACCCGGAAATTCGACTTTGCGGCAAAGGTCATACATCGCGTTACGAAAGCCACTAAGTTCTTCCACGCGTATGCTTCGCATGCCGTAGGTCGTCATAAAGGCGGCGATTTGATGCGAGTCATATTTTCCGGTAGCAATATTAGTGAGGATGTTATATGCTTCTTCCGTTGTAAAGGTTTTATATTCAAATAAATGAGCGAGTATATTTTTCATGCAATTCAAAAAAACAAAAGTCTATAAAAAAGGGCTTGCCTAATCTTTAGGCAAGCCCACTATCTTTTGATGTAAAATTTCAAGCAATAGGTTTTTGCCACAACATTAACTGCTGTGCCACCACCCTGCGCTATTTACATTACCAAAATTCATCTAATTATCTTTCCTTAAAGGCTAAGGAGAACCTCACGGCTCTCGGTTACATTTTTATTACTATACAATAGCAAATGTCTACTATTTGTTAATCAAATGCAAGAAAAAATGTGAAAATTATCGACAAGCACGCTGGGCGTAGGATTAATACGTCACGAAATGCGCTTTATCTCCCTTCGAGACAAGGGTGAACGATGCGATTTTATCTTTGGCTATATAAACCGCTAGCATTTGACGATTTTTGTAACGTAAGAAATACATTTTTTCTGTTGGTTTTCCCTCCGGGTCAATGTCACGCGTATCACGCCGGGACAACGCTTGGAAAGGGATATAAGCAATCTCATTTAAGTTCTTCGGCTGAAGATTAATGCGTATCTCTTCAATACTAGCTTCTAAATAATCGTATTCTTCATCGGTGCTGGTTCGTTCTAGCAATACGTGTTTGCTGAGGATGATATCAGGACGTTGCGTAGCATCAGCGATATCAGCGATAAATGCTTTGATTAGATCAATATCCTCTTGCGTGGTATTTTCAAGGGTTTGCGCGTTGACATGTTGTGAAACAAAACAGAACAGCAAAAAACCCGATATTATTTTTAACATAAAAAGCCTGCTTTTTAGGTAAGACAGCTTTTTAAAGAGAAGGATTAATACCTTCTCTTTTTAATACTCGTCTTCGTTAAAGAAGAAATCGTCTTTTGTTGGATAGTCCGGCCAAATCTCTTCAATGTTTTCGTAGGGTTCTCCGTCATCCTCCAGCGCCTGCAGGTTCTCAATGACCTCAACTGGAGCCCCTGAACGAATACCATAGTCAATTAACTCGTCCTTGGTTGCTGGCCATGGTGCGTCTTCCAAATGTGAAGCAAGTTCTAGTGTCCAATACATATCTACTAATTAAGTGAATCCCTTTTTTCGCAAAAATAACATTATTATCCACTAAATCAAGTCAGACGATTGTTATTTAAAATTTTATAATGTAAATAATTGGATAGCAGGTCAATAAAATTATATATTTTCAAAATCCTTGCCTTTTTCGTTTAGCGCATTTAATCTAGGATGTACCGATTTGATGTCGGGGTTGGCATAATCGTCCTCGATCAAACCATCGCGCATACGAACGATACGATGCGCATGTTGCGCGATGTCCTCTTCGTGTGTGACGAGGATGATCGTGTTTCCCTTGGCGTGGATATCTTCCATCAATCCCATTATTTCAATAGAGGTTTTTGTATCTAGGTTACCGGTTGGCTCGTCCGCCAAAATGATAGCGGGGTCGTTAATCAAGGCGCGTGCTACCGCTACCCGTTGCCGCTGTCCACCAGACAACTCATTCGGCTTATGGTCTACCCGATTGCCAAGTCCTACGTTTTCCAAAGCCTGTAATGCCTTTTCTTCTCGTTTCTTTTTACCATACCCTGCGTAAACTAGGGGAAGCGCGACGTTTTCTAGTGCAGAATTTCTAGGCAAGAGGTTGAACGTCTGGAACACAAAGCCGATCTCTTTGTTGCGGACTTCCGCAAGTTCGTTCTCACTCATTTCAGACACGTTTATGTCGTTAAGTACATATTGTCCTTTGGTCGGCGTATCCAAACAGCCTAAAATATTCATCAACGTTGATTTCCCCGAGCCAGACGGCCCCATCAGCGCCACAAATTCGCCTTTTTTTATGTTTAGAGAAACGGATTTGAGTGCGTGTATTTTTTCCGTTCCAATGATGTATTCTCTTCCAATATCTTCTATCTGAATCAGGTAATGCTCTTCCATTCCTATTGTTTTAACGTGGGGATAAGTTACAATTTATTTGTTACAGATCGTCCATGCTTCTTTCATTTTATGATACACCTCAGTTTCCAGAGATAGGGAGGCGTCTGGTTTATTGGTAATTGGAAAAATGGGCGCTAGTATTTTAACTTGGATAACTCCGGGTCTGGATCCAAAAGTTTTTCCGTCATCCCATAGCAACTGCCAGGCATTTTGAATAACGACTGGAAGGATGGCCGTGTTATTTTCGTAGGCCATTCGGAATGCGCCAGATTTAAAAGAATGCAATACAGGAGGGTAGTTGTCGTCAATTTTCCCTTCGGGAAAAACCGCTAACGATTTACCATCTTTTAGAAGTTCGCAGGAGCGTTGATAGGCTTTAAACGCCGAAATCTTACTCTCGCGTTTGATCGGAATATCAATGGTTTGGAAAAATAAGCGCGTGACGGGGTTTTGAAGAAGCTCTATTTTTCCTAAGAAGGAAAAGGGAGATTTGCATAGGTAATTTAAAACAGTAATGTCCAGGAAAGAGGTATGGTTGGCGCAAAGCACGTAGTTTTTAGACCAGTCAATCGGAGTTTCGTAATTGACCTGGATCCGGATGCCCACCACATATAAACTTGCAAGGCTAATCCATTTTCGAAATGCGACTAATTTGTTGTAATGTTTTGTGGGATCTTTTGCGTAATAGCGTAGCCATGGATAGCCTAAAAAAAAGAAAAATAGGACAGCGGTAAAATATATGTACAGATGTATTTTTCTCAATAACCTGGTCATAGTTAATAAATAGAGACGCCTTTGAAAAAGCGTCTCTACAATAATAAGTTATTATTTGCTTAATTCAGCATAGTATTTAAAGAATAACGGAATCGTCTCAATGCCTTTCAAGTAATTCGCAATATCGTATTTTTCATTAGGTGAGTGTAAATTATCACTATCTAATCCAAAGCCCAACAAAACCGTTTTTACGTGTAGCTCTTTTTCGAATAAAGCAACGATGGGAATAGAGCCGCCACCACGCGTCGGTATAGGCTTCTTATTAAAGGCCTCTTCCAGTGCTTTTTCAGCTGCCAGGTAGGCAATACTATCGGTCGGTGTCACGACGGGTTCGCCTCCGTGATGCGGAGTTACCTTGACTTTTACGTAGGGAGGAGCTATGCCCTCAAAATGAGTTTTGAAGAGTTGAGTTATTTTTTCGGAATTTTGATTAGGAACCAAACGCATCGATATTTTAGCGTAGGCTTTAGAAGGTAATACTGTTTTTGCCCCTTCGCCGATATAACCGCCCCACAGACCATTCACTTCCAAGGTTGGGCGGATGCCGGTACGTTCAATCGTTGTATAACCTTTTCCCCCCCAAACCTCATCTACACCTAAATCTGTTTTGTAAGCTTCTATATCAAATGGAGCCTTATTCAAAGCCTCTCGCTCTTTTTGACTCAATTCAACCACATCATCATAAAAGCCGGGGATAGCAATGTGGTTGTTTTCATCATGTAAGGATGCTATAAGTTTGGCAAGAATCGTTGCGGGATTCGCTATAGCGCCACCATAAACTCCCGAATGTAAATCGCGATTCGGTCCCGTTACTTCTACTTCTACATAAGAAAGTCCACGTAATCCCGTTTCCAAAGAAGGTTGTTCTAAACTGATCATGGACGTATCTGATATCACGATAACATCATTTTTCAAGCGCTCCTTATTCGCTTTTACAAAAGCACCTAAATTAGACGAACCCACTTCTTCCTCACCTTCGATCATAAATTTGACGTTACACGATAAGGCGTTGTTTTTCGTCATGTATTCAAAAGCTTTGATATGCATATAGAATTGTCCCTTATCGTCGGCAGCTCCTCTTGCATAAATTTTTCCATTGCGGATAGTAGGTTCGAAAGGCGGGGTATCCCATAATTCCAACGGATCGGCCGGCTGCACATCATAATGTCCGTACACTAAAACGGTCGGCAAAGAAGGATCCACGATTTTTTCTCCGTAAACAATAGGATTTCCGGCTGTCGGGCATACTTCTACGTTATTTGCACCGGCCTCTTTCAGTTTTTCCGCAACGAAGTTGGCGGTTTTCAGGATGTCGTCTTTATATTTAGAATCGGCGCTTATGGATGGGAAGCGCAATAACGCGAATAATTCTTCTAAAAATCTATCCTTGTTTGATTGGATATATTCATTTACTGTCAGCATAATGTTGTGTTTTTGCAAAGTTACCTAATTTTTTACCAATCTTAACTCTATGACACCGCGTAAAAAAATGCTAAAGAATTCTATTATATGTGAATTTTTGCAGATTTTATTTAGCTTTGATCAAACTTTATTTTGTGAAAATTAGCTGCCAATTTGATGAAAATACTACCTGTCCTACTTTTTGTATACTCCCTGTTTCTACATTTTAATTACTTATATGCGCAGACGGAAATTAGGGGTCGGGTATTGGACGAAGCAGACCAAACCGCGCTGACGAATGCGACGATTATGCTGTTACAGGCGAAAGATTCTATACTAGTTGGGCATACTAGGGCAGGGGAAGATGGCCAGTTCAAACTCGCCACGACGGATACCATACCTTATTTACTTCTTGTAAGTTATCCTAAGTACGGTGATTATTATAAACAACTGGAGGGTGGAGGCGAGGCGCATTTGGGCGATATCAAATTGACTAGCGTTAGTCATCTCCTGGAAGAGGTTATTGTAACGGGTAGAATCCCGGTGGTCATCAAAGGGGATACAACGGAATATGATGCATCAAGTTTCGTGGTGGAGAAAAACGCGAAAGTAGAAGATTTATTAAAGGTGCTGCCCGGTATTTCGGTAGACGCCGACGGAAAAATAACTGCCCAGGGAAAGACTGTTGAGAAAGTATTGGTGGATGGCGAGGAGTTTTTTGGCGATGATCCGACGCTTGTGACGCGTAATATTCGTTCGGATATGGTGGATAAAGTGCAGTTATATGAAAAAAAATCAGAAGAAGCGGAACGGACGGGGGTAGACGATGGAGAACGCATACAAACGCTCAATGTAAAGCTAAAAGAGGACGCCAAAAAAGGGATGTTTGGGAAAGTAGAGGGAGCAGGGGGAACGGATGATTTTTATCTAGGGAAACTTGCGCTCAATAAATTCAACGGTAGTCAGAAAATTGGCGCTTATCTTATGGGAGCTAATGATGGTAATATCAGCTTAAATTGGCAGGAAGCCGAGAAATTTGGTATGTCGACGATGGAAACTGGGGTGACAGATGGTGGTGAGATGTATTTTTACTCCTCGGGTGATAGTTTCGATCGGTGGGATGGTAAAGGCCGCCCTCAAGCATTGAGCACGGGTGTAAGTTTCTTGGATGCTTGGAAAGAAAATAAACATAAGCTGAACGGGAGTTATAAATATGGCATGATTCAAAATGAGGTAGGGGAGAGCACCCTATCGAGAAATAGTTTGCCGAATGATGAAGAATTGAACACGTCCAGCACCTCCAATCGGGAGACGGACGCCCGCAGGCATCGTTTTAACACGAAATACGACCTGAAAATCGATTCCCTGACGACACTTACACTAAATTTATCTGCATCAAAAGGTAGATCAGAATCTAATAGCCATACCACCGCCTCATCTTGGAACCAGGTTGGAGAGATGATAAATCAAAATGAAAGAGCGGAAAGTTCCGTGTCTGACAATACGGACTTAAATTACCGTGGCTATCTTACGAGGCGCTTCAAAAAAACGGGGCGTTCTATCTCTTTCCGGTTTGGTGGGAACGTGAGTGATAATAAAGGTACTGGCTTTTTAAATTCAACCCTTAACACGTATGATGAAGAAGGAAATATGCTAAAGGATACGACCGATCAGCTAAAAGAAATGAATCGCCAATCAAATAGTATATCTAGCTCATTGACTTATACCGAGCCGATTACATCTAAACTGAACTCTTCTGTTGGATATGAATACAATAGCTCCCGTGCGCATGCGATCAACAACTCTTTCAACTATGATGGTAACGGGACGTACACGGATTTCGATAACGAGTTCAGTAGCGATTTTAATTTCAATACCGTTAGACATGCCGTAAACCTTGCGTTGAATTACAAACTGGAAAAGTTTGAAGCGAATTTTACGAACAACTTTCGGAGCGACGATATGTTTCAACAAAATAACTATGAGGACCTGCGGGCGAACCGCGACTTTTTTACCTACAACCCTTCGGCGCGGTTACGTTATAATCTTAAGGGAAATAGAAGAATCGGGTTCCATTATAACCATTCCAACAGCCTTCCTTCGCTGTCGCAGATCCAACCACTTCGGCAGAATCAAGATCCATTAAATATCGTTGTCGGGAATGAAGATTTGACTCCCGCACGCAACGACCGTTATAATATGTATTACAGCAACTATAATATGATGAAGGGCACCAATTTATATGTTGATATGGAGTGGGGACAAACTAGGAACGCGATCCAACAGAATGTAATGATCGAAAATGGCGTGCGGACTTTATTTTATGAAAATTTGGATGGATACGTAACCAATAATGGGCGGATATGGTTGGGTGGCGGTTTTGATGTTAGTAAGAAAATGCAGTTGAAAGCACGTATTTCCGGAGATGGAAGTTACAACAATTATTACAATTATATAAATGCTCAATTAAATGAGAATACGAACTATAATTACGCTTTGGGCTTGAACCTTTCCAAGAATACAACCAAGAAGATCGATTTCAACATCGGATTCCATCCAGGTTGGCGGCTGATGGAAACTTCGCTGCAACCCGAATTAAATAGTTCCGGGTTTGTTTACCGTACTAATGTTTGGTACTCCTGGAAGTTGCCGTGGAAACTGAGTTTATATGGCGATATGTCGTATAATTATGAGGCGCCAACGAAAGCACTTAATGAGAAGTTTGAGCTTTTGTTGTTCAAACCAGGGGTGTCCAAGAAGTTTTTAAAAGACGAAAGCCTTGTCGTGGATATCTACGTCAACGATATTTTTAACCAAAATAAGGGTTTTAGAAGATTTCAATCTGGCAGTATGATTTCACAAAATACATATAATACGATATCGCGGTATTTCATGTTCAAAGTCAGCTGGGATTTTACGTCCATGAAAGGAGGAAAAGAATAATGAAAATAGGAATTTATCTCATACTGGTGGTTGTGTCCATTTTTGCCGCAGGTACAACCAACGCACAGCACGCATATTTCCCGACAGAAGGTACTATTCTTTACGATAAGACGGTACATGTCAAGAATCTGTTGAAGAGGCACATTTCCAGTTTAAAAGATGATGATTTTAGTAAGAAATATTATCAGGAAATGGTCGATAGGGTTTCTGAAACCGCGGTATTGAAAAAGAAAGTTTCCTTTCGAGGGACAGAAATGAGTTTGGAGAGTGTAAAAGAAACGTATGATCCTTTTCTTACCAATCTACTAAAATCGGGCTTGCTGGATTATCAACAGACACTCTATCAGGATTTTTCAAAATCCGTTTCCAAATCGACCTTTGAATTAGGTGGATCATCTGTGCTCATCCAAGACTCGCTACTTCAGGTCAAGTGGAAGATAACGAACGAGTACCGCAATATAGCGGGATATGATTGTCGGAGAGCAAATGGGGTAACGCTGGACTCTGTATATGTCGTTGCTTTCTATACAGATCAGATTCCATTGTCTGCCGGACCGGGTACTGTACATGGTCTTCCTGGAATGATTCTGGGTCTAGTTGTACCGGAACAGCATTTCAATATTTACGCTACCGATGTTAAGTTTGCCTCCCCAGAGATAAAAACAGTCGCGGTTAGAAAAAGAGATCAACCTATGACGCGGCTAGAAGCGCGTAGTCGGTTTAGGGATATTTTTGGGCGTTGGATGAGTGATCAACAGTTTAATCTACTGTTGGCGGGCATGTTTTTATAAATGTGAATTACGATATAAAAAAGAGGCAGTCTAAAATAGACTGCCTCTTTTTGCCGGCGAAAAGCCAAAAGACTATTTCTCGGAATTTTTCTTCGCCGTAACTTCGTTACGAATTTCTTGAGCTAGGGTTTTGATTTCTTGAAGGCCTTTACGTACACGTGTTCCCGCAGCAGAATTACCGTTGTTAAAGAACTTATCTGCATCTGCTTCGATAGATGCTACTAAATCTTTCAGTTTGTTGTAGTTTTCCATTTTTTTAAAAATAAATTAGTTTTTATGAATATTATATTTTAAGCTTATTATAAATACAAGCTAAATATACAAAAACAACGTTTTAAAGCACAATTTTTGTATTAAAATCGAAAAATAAATTTCGTTTAACAATTATTCCACAATTTTCAGCTCGTTCATGATGTGCTGCGCATCGGCAAATTTATCAATGACGAACAACACATAACGGATGTCGACAGAGATGGTGCGCTGCAACACCGGATCAAAGATTACGTCGCCCGCCATGGCTTCGATGTTCCCATCAAAAGCTAAACCGATGAGTTCTCCATTCCCGTTTAATACCGGTGATCCCGAATTACCACCGGTAATATCCTGATCACTCAGGAAATTTACCGGCATATATCCTGCTTTGTCCGCATATCGTCCGTAGTCTTTTGCTTCGTATAAATCTATTAAACGTTTTGGAAGATCAAACTCCTCGTCGCCCGGCTGATATTTTGCAATTGTACCTTTTAATGTCGTGTAGTTATTGATTTTGGCATCATTACTTGGATCTTTGGGAAGCGCCCGGATGGTTCCATAAGTTAATCGCAAGGTAGAGTTGGCATCCGGATAGTACTTGCCGTTTGGATTTGCTTCCAATGTACCCGCAATATACTTACGATAAGCAGACTGAAATTTGTCGTCTAACAGTTCGATTTCCGGTGTACGCTCACGGTATTTGTCCAGTAACGCACTAGAAAGCTGGTATAGCGGATCTTGGTCTATCACTTCTGTAGCCGGATTAGCTAAAAAAGAACGTAGCTTGTCCGCTGATGCAAAAATACTTTGGTCAAAAGCCGTTTGAATTTCTGTTTTGAAATTGCCGTTATTTTTGGTAGCTAATTCTTGTATGTATGGAGCAATATTACCCGCTTTTGCTGCATAAAGGTTCAGTTCGTCAGACAGGACATCAACCTCTAGGGGGAGATATAGGTTTTCAAATGTTTCTGTGATGGCACTTTCTAGGCGCGGGCGTCTATCGGCGCGTTCTTTTTCGTTGGCAGCGGCGTACTGTTTTAAAGCGTTTCCAAGACTATAGGGGAGCGGTGCAAACGTCGAGGAGCGAAGCATACCGATCAGATAATTATCGTGTTTCGCTTTTTCATTGGTCGCGGCATAATACGCATTGATATCATCAAGTACATGTCCATACTTAGTCCGATTGGCCTTTTTGTTTGCCCATTTTTGGAATTTTCTTTCCTGTTTTCGTTTGCTCGCAGCAGTACGGTGTTTCGTTAGCGCATCAATCATGCCCTGACGGTTTTTCCAATAGTTTGCCACACTGGAGTAGGTCGAAGCATAATTTAATTTTACCGCTTGGTCATTGTCCATGTGTTTTTTCATCGCATCCATCCCTACTTTGGAGGCCTCTACCCAGGCGGGGTACGCATATTGCACATTTTGGTCAATTCCTGCCGCAGGCATCCAACGGTTTGTACGCCCCGGGTAACCTAAAATCATCGAGAAGTCGCCTTCTTGGAAGCCTTTAATGCTGATCGGTAAGAAATGCCGAGGTGTTAGCGGGACATTATCTTCGGAATAAGGAGCAGGGTTGCCTTCTTTATCTGCATACACGCGAAAAACCGAAAAATCGCCGGTGTGCCGAGGCCATTCCCAGTTATCGGTGTCTCCACCAAATTTCCCAATGCTGTTAGGAGGGGTTCCTACTAAACGTACATCGGTATAATCTTGATAAACGAAGTAATAATATTCGTTGCCGTTGTAGAAGGATTTTACGGAAACAATATATTTGCCGTCTTCACTATTTTCTTGTTCGATTTTTGCGATTTCTTGATTGACGATCTTTTCTCGCTCTTTTTCACTCATCTGATCATTCACCAGATTCAATATACGCTGCGTAACATCGTCCATCCGGACAAAGAACCGTACATACAAGGATTTTGGTTTCAACTCTTCTGCTAGCGATTTCGCCCAAAAACCATCTGTTAGGTAATCATTTTCCGGTGAGGAGAGTTCTGCAATTGCTCCGTAGCCACAATGGTGATTCGTAAATACGAGTCCTTTCCCCGAAACGATTTCCGCTGTACAGCCTCCATTAAATTGCACGATGGCATCCTTCAAGGAGGAATTATTGATGCTATATATTTCTTCGGCTGTCAGTTTCAGCCCTTTTTTTTGCATGTCCGCTTCATTCAAGCGTTTTAGATGCATTAAAAACCACATTCCCTCATCGGCGAACGTAGTCATACTCACAGCCGTGAGTACTATGAAAATCCAAATTTTCTTCATATCCAACCAGTTTTTGATAGGCAAAGTTGGCGTATTTATCGTAAACTAGCAAGCAGCAATTTATTCTTAAATCTTTTTTTGTAGAGGAGAGAGCCACATCCCGAACGTAGGCAGCTGTAGAAAGCGCCTTTGCCATCAAAAGTGGACGCAGAAATTACTATCTTTGTTCAATGGCATCATTTGAAGATTTCAAGCTCAACAAACAATTGCAGAACGCGATTGCTGAAGCGGGTTATACGGTTCCCACGGAAATTCAACGAAAAGCAATAACACCTATTCTCGCGGGGCAGGATGTTATGGGGATTGCGCAAACGGGCACCGGAAAAACTGCTGCGTTTGTGCTGCCGATGTTGATGAAACTGAAATACGCACAAGGCGAAGATCCACGTGCGTTGATATTGTCCCCGACACGAGAGCTGGCCATGCAAATTGAAGAACATATTCGTTTGTTCTCCACCTCTCTTGATCTGCGCACGGTTGTACTATACGGCGGTTTGGGACCGAAGACGCAAAAGGAGCAATTAGCAAAGGGATGTGATATTATTGTAGCAACCCCGGGGCGCTTCCTCGACCTCTATCTGGACGGAGACATTCATACCAAGTCATTAAAGTTTCTGGTGATGGATGAAGCCGATAAAATGATGGATATGGGTTTTATTGGTAAGATCCACAGGATATTGGAGGTGGTGCCACGCAAGCGGCAAAATCTTCTTTTTTCTGCCACGATGAGCGAGCTCGTTCGCAAGATAGCGGGTGACTTTTTGGCCTTCCCGACAACGATCGAGGTGACTGAACAAGCTACGCCGGCGCAAACGGTAACGCAGACACTTTATGAAGTGCCTAACCTGAAGACCAAGCTCAATCTCCTGCAATACCTTTTGAAAGATGACACATCATTTCATCGCATTATTGTCTTCTGCAAAACAAAGACGGTTGCAGATAACGTTTTCCATTATTTAGAACGAAAATACGGGCAAGAACAAGTAAGGGTTATCCACGCGAATAAGGGGCAGAATACGCGTATAAACTCGATTAACTCCTTTAAGGAGGGAAATATTCGGATCCTAGTGGCCACGGATGTCGCTGCACGTGGTTTGGACGTTTCCAACGTGAGTCATGTGTTTAATTTTGATGTGCCGATCGTTATCGAAGATTATGTACATCGCATTGGACGTACTGGAAGAGCGTACAATAACGGTGATGCCATAACCTTTTGCAATCCGGCTGAAAAGTATTATATCCATAAAATAGAAAAACTGATCCGACAGAAAATACCTGTAACGCCTATTCCGGACGAAGTTTTTCTTGAAAAAACAGACTTTAGAGAAGCCCAGGACATTGCACGTGAAATTGACAGTCAAAAACGGAAGGAGGATCCGGATTTTAAAGGAGCCTTCCACGAGAAGAAGCATACATTGAAAGAGAATTCCCGTCAGAAAAAACCGGGAGGAGGGAAGGTCGGGGCTAAAGGTAAGTCAGCTAAATTTAGAAAGCGATAATTTTGCATGAAACTTACTCCCTTAAATATCACCTTAGCCTGTGTGCTGGTCTGGGTTATCTCCGAGCTAAATTTGGACACCGAAATGACATTCTCATGGGGCTGGTTAATTGCACTATGCGTAATTTTGTCGCTTATAGATTTGGGTTTTCGTATGATTTTTAAAGATTTGAAAAAGCTCTGGTTTACACAAATTGCATTTATACTGGTAGTGGGGATGTTGATGGTGTTGATACGGGTGGTGTAGAAGGTATAAGGAAGTGGTGATAGATAAAATTCAAAAATGAAACAAGCAGAAATAAAACTTAACGTCATATTAGACGAACAGAATGTTCCGGAACGTATTGATTGGTCGTCGACCGATGGAGAGAGCTCCGAAGAGATGCCTTCGAAAGCGATGTTTTTAGCGCTTTGGGATGCGCAATATAAGAACTCTTTACGTATTGATTTGTGGACGAAAGATATGCCATACGATGAAATGAAACGTTTTTTCTACGAGACATTGCAAACGCTAGGCGATTCTTTCCTTCGGGCGGCTGGCGGTGATCCGATGGCGGATAAAGTCATTGGTGATTTACGTGATTATTGCGCTCATTTTGCTGAAAAGATGGAAGTTTTGGAGGAACAAAAATGAACTATTTCTTAGTCAAATCCGAACCGTTTAAATACAGCTGGGAACAATTTAATGAAGACGGAGAGACGTTTTGGGACGGGGTACGCAATTACCAAGCCCGGAACAATCTGAAAGCCATGAAAAAAGGTGACCTCGTCTTGTTCTACCATAGTAATGAGGGTAAAGAAGTGGTGGGGATAGCGAAGGTGGTTAAGGAATTTTATCAAGACCCTACTACGGATGACGAACGCTGGGTAGTAGTGGATTTAGCTCCGGTCGAAACGCTTAAAAAGCCGGTCACGTTGGAAGAGGTGAAAGCGGATCATCTTTTGCAAGATATTGCGTTAGTACGCCAAGGACGCTTGTCGGTTATGCCTTTAAAAGCGGAAGAATTTGATCGTATCGTAGAACTTGGAAATGGGTAATTTGTCACGCTAGCCGGTGATAAAAAAATCAATAAGATGCGGCGGAATTAATCAACTGCTTCAGGCTAGTCGCATCTTTGATTTTCATCTTTCCTCCGAGGATTAGTCGCAATTCACGACGCTGTAACGCCTCATCAAATAATCGTATTTCTTCTTCTGTTTCTGGAAGTAATTCTGCTACTTTTCTTGGCTTAGTCTGTTCGTCGATCGCCACAAAAGTGTAATAAGCTTCATTGGTTTTTACTCGTGTTCCCTTCGGTAAATTTTGTGCGAAAATCTCCATACGGACTTCCATCGACGAATTAAATGCACGCGTTACTTTTGCCTGTATGGTCACTACCTCACCCAATTTAATCGAGCGTTTGAAAGAAACATTATCGACCGACACCGTCACTACCGGGCTGTTGGAATGTTTTTGTGCAGCCATGGCGGAGCAAATATCCATCCAGTATAACAATCGTCCACCCATCAGATTACCGAAAGTATTCGTATCGTTAGGCAGTACGAGTTCATTCATTTCCGTATAGGATTCTTTTGGGAGTTTTTTGTTCATGGCCGCCGTTTAGAGTTTCAGTCTTCCAATACCTCGCTATGGATACTCTCTTTTTCTATGTGTTCTTCTTTGAAATAACGTTTTTGAAAAATCAGGATAAGGAAAACACCGACTGAAATGGCGGAGTCAGCAATATTAAATACGGGACGGAAAAATAAAAAATGTTCTCCTCCCCAAATAGGTAACCAATCGGGGAAATTACCCTCGATTAAAGGAAAGTAAAGCATATCTACAACTTTTCCGTGAAATAAAGACGAATAGCCTCCGCTCTCCGGAAACAAGACCGCTTTGTCATAAAAAGTACTCTCGCTAAAGATCACTCCATAGAAAGTAGAATCGATTATATTTCCCATGGCGCCGGCAAATATCAGGGCCACATTTAGGATAAAGCCCCGATGATATTTGTTTTTAACCATGTAATGTAATCCGTAACCTATACCGATTACTGCCACGATCCGAAACAATGTGAGAAAGAGTTTTCCGAACTCTCCACCAAATTCCATTCCGTAGGCCATGCCATTGTTTTCAATAAAATGGATGAGAAACTTGTTCCCTATAATATTAAAATCTTGGCCGATCGTCATGTTGAGTTTTACCCAAAACTTAGATACTTGATCGATGAACAAGATAACGGCAATCAGTAAGAGGGGTCGGTTATAGCCTTTCATAAGCATATAAAAATGGAGACACGGCAAATTGCTTTTGCGCATCTCCATTTTCTCTTATATTAATGTTAATACTGTTTGTTTTTTGCTTCGATGCTCAGCGTTGTGTGTGGAACAGCCTTTAAGCGCTCTTTCTGGATCAACTTACCCGTTTCGCGACAGATACCGTATGTTTTGTTTTCAATACGGACCAAAGCCGCTTCTAAATTGTCAATAAACTTTTTCTGACGAGCTGCAAGCTGGTTCGTTTGTTCCTTTTCCAAGGTGGCTGAACCATCTTCCAATGTTTTATATGTTCCTGCTGTATCGTCGGTTCCGTTTGCATTGCTACTGCTCAGTGAAGAAGTCAAAGCGGCGAGTTCTTCTTTGGCAATACGAAGCTTTTCAAGAATAATTTCTTTGAATTCTTGAAGTTCAGCATCATTGTAGCGTGTTTTTTCTGTACTCATTCTAATAGTTAATTTTTTTCAACAATTATTCCTAACTCCTTACCATCGATCTCGATAGTATCTCCCGACTCCAATGATACGGTTTTAAAATCAATAGAGTTTGCCAGAATTTCGGTGCAAATATACGATAAATTATTTTCTACAGCTTCTTGTATCTCAGTATTTTGTGTTATCGTAACGTTAATTCTATCCGTAACCTCAAAGCCCTTATCTTTACGTAGGTTCTGGATACGATTAATAAGTTCTCTGGACAAGCCCTCTTTTTTTAGTTCCGGCGTGATCTGAATGTCTAACGCTACCGTCAATTTTCCGAGGTTTGCAACTTGCCATCCGGCCACATCTTCTGCAATAATCTCTACATCCTCGGGTGTGATACGGTAGGGTGTTCCCTCCAATTGCAAGGATCCTTCTCTTTCCAGCAGGCTAATTTGTTCACTGCTGAGCGTTTGGATGACAGCCACCACCATTTTCATGTCTTTCCCTACTTTGGCACCTAGCGCTTTAAAATTAGGTTTAATTTTCTTTTTAATGATGCCGGTCGTATCCGTAATAAAGGAAACTTCCTTGATATTCGTTTCTGATAAGATTAATTCTTTTACTTTTTCGACTTTTTCTTGAAAAGCTTGATCGAGTACTGGAATAAGGATTTTATTTAAAGGTTGGCGCACATTAATACCCGTTTTCTTTCGCAGTGATAGGGTCAACGAGGAAATGTCCTGTGCCAATGCCATACGCTCTTCTAAATCTTTATCGACAAGTTCTACACGATAGCTTGGGAAATCGGCCAAGTGTACCGATTCGTGCATTTCCTTTTGAGCCCCGGCGTTTAAATCCAGGTATAAATGATCTGCAAAAAATGGAGAGATAGGGGCCATCAGCTTGGCAACACTATCCAAACAAGTATAAAGTGTTTGATAAGCGGAAATTTTATCTTCTGTATAATCCCCTTTCCAGAAACGACGACGACATAAACGTACATACCAATTGCTTAAATGCTCGTCCACAAAGTTTTGGATCGCACGTGCTGCCTTGGTCGGCTCAAAGTCTGCATAATATTCGTCTACCTCTTTGATTAAGCTATTTAGCAAAGAGATAATCCAGCGGTCAATTTCAGGACGCTTTTCCAACATTATATCCGCTTCACTATAACGGAAATTATCGATATTAGCATATAAAGCAAAGAAGGCGTAGGTATTGTATAGGGTGCCGAAAAATTTACGACGTACCTCATCCAATCCCTCTTCATTAAATTTTAGGTTATCCCACGGAGCAGCATTACTGATCATGTACCATCTGGTAGCATCAGCACTGTATTTTTCAATCGTAGCAAAGGGATCAACGCCATTACCCAGGCGCTTAGACATTTTGTTGCCATTTTTGTCAAGCACCAACCCGTTTGATACAACGTTTTTAAAAGCGACTGAACCCCGGATCATGGTCGAGATGGCGTGTAAGGTAAAGAACCAGCCACGAGTTTGGTCTACCCCCTCTGCGATGAAATCTGCCGGGAAAGCATCTTCGTACCCCTCTTTAAAGGGGTTTTCTTCTCCCCGGGCAAGTTTCTCGTGATCAAGCCCCCATTGTGCATAAGGCATGGCGCCGGAGTCAAACCATACATCGATAAGATCAGGTTCGCGAAACATTTTTTGTCCGTTTTCAGAAACTAAAACGATATCGTCAACATAGGGACGATGGAGATCCAATGCATCCGTTTCAAACTTATCCAGGTAGGATTGATTGATCGCTTTTTCTTCTGCAGAGAGTGCATCTGATTGTATCGCTGCCTGTAGTAAGGATTTTAATTCTGGTAGTGAACCGATACAGATTTCTTCATTTTCATCGGCGGAACGCCATATCGGAAGTGGGGTTCCCCAATAACGGGAACGAGAAAGATTCCAGTCAACGAGGTTCTCTAACCAGTTACCAAAACGACCCGAACCAGTAGCTTCCGGTTTCCAGTTAATGGTCTGGTTTAAAGCAACCAATTTATCTTTAACCGCAGTAGTGCGAATAAACCAACTATCTAGGGGGTAGTACAATACGGGTTTGTCCGTTCGCCAGCAATGCGGGTAGGAGTGTTCGTATTTCTTAACATCAAAAGCTT
The DNA here is from genome assembly GCF_020687765.1 of Sphingobacterium sp. FBM7-1. Classification (GTDB taxonomy): domain Bacteria; phylum Bacteroidota; class Bacteroidia; order Sphingobacteriales; family Sphingobacteriaceae; genus Sphingobacterium. Next base: position 234,797 of record NZ_JAJEWJ010000004.1, read on the forward strand.
TATTTTCCTCCTTTAGCTTGATAGCGATCAAGACGTCCGTCGGTTTAAAGTCATTTGCTGCGCGCTCCTCATTGCTGTAATATTCTTCTTTTACGAAGCGTCCTGCAAAGTCTGTTATCTCTTCTACGAAACGCCCGGTACGATCAACGGTAGGGGCATCCTTTCCATTTTCGTCGCGGACTAAAATAGCAGGAACGCCATGCTCCTTGCATACACGAAAATCGTCCGCGCCATACGTCGGAGCCGCGTGTACGATACCGGTGCCATCTTCCGTCGTCACAAAATCACCAGGAATGACACGAAAAGCTTTTTCGAGCAGTTCTTCGCTGGTTACATAGGGGAGCAGCTGATGATAGCGTAATCCCACCAAAGCTTCGCCCTTACATTCCGCTACGATTTCCCAAGGAATTACTTTGTCGCCCAATTTATAGTCTTGAAAGGAAGCTTGCTGACCCTCCGCTTTAAAATGTTTTGCAATTAGGTTTTTTGCTAGGATAACAGATACGGGAAGTCCTGTATATTGATTAAAGGTCTTGATTTTGACATAGTCAATGTTTTTTCCCACAACCAAGGCTGCGTTGCCGGGTAAGGTCCAGGGAGTAGTGGTCCAGGCTATAAAAGCAACGTCTTCCTCTTCCGACTCTAGTAGCGTAGTCATCAAGGGGTGTACCTGTGCTTTATCCAGACGGAATTCCGCCACAATAGTGGTGTCTTTGACGTCTTTGTATGTGCCGGGTTGATTCAGCTCATGTGAACTCAGACCAGTTCCCGCTGCCGGTGAATACGGTTGGATGGTATAGCCTTTATATAGCAGGCCCTTTTTGTATAATTCTTTCAGTAAATACCATAACGTTTCGATGTAATCGTTCTGGTAGGTAATGTAAGGATGTTCCAGATCAACCCAATAACCCATTTTCTGGGTAAGGTCGTTCCATACATCCGTATATTTCATCACTTCTTTGCGACAGGCATCGTTATAAGCTTCAACACTGATCTTTTTTCCGATGTCTTCCTTTGTAATGCCTAAGGTTTTTTCGACGGCCAGTTCAATCGGTAACCCGTGCGTATCCCAGCCGCCTTTACGTTTTACCTGAAAGCCTTTTAATGTTTTATAACGGCAGAATATATCTTTTATCGAACGCGCCATTACGTGATGGATACCCGGCATACCATTGGCGGATGGGGGACCCTCATAAAACGTATAGGGTTTATGGGCAGGACGATTTGTTATGCTTTTCTCAAAGATATTATTCGATTCCCACCGTTCTAGTATTTCTCTACCTATCTCAGGCAAGTTTAACTGCTTATATTCCTTGTACATCCGAAATTGCGATTGTTTTTTAAAGGTCGCTAATTTAGTGATTTTAAATGGAAAAAAGTAGTTTGTGCGTATATTGGAGAATAAGAAAAATTATGCCGAAAACGAACTGCCGCAACCGCAGGTACTCGAAGCATTTGGGTTATTGAAAGTGAACCCGCGCGCATCCAAACCGCTTTTGTAATCTACTTCCATGCCGGCTAAGTAGAGCCCGTGGGCTTTATTCATAAAAACCCGGATGCCGGCGATCATGTACTCGTTATCGCCGTCTTTCTTCTGGTCAAAGCCCAAAATGTAACTCATGCCGGAGCAACCACCGCCTTCAACACCAATGCGTAAGCCGAAATCTGCGCCGATTTCCTGTTGGTCGATCAACTTTTTCAGTTCCGAAACTGCTCCTTCAGTTAGGGTTACGGGAGCAGCATTTGTTATAGTTTCTGTACTCATTACGCGTCGTTTAATTTGTTTCGTTGTTACAAATTTACATCTTTCTTTTAAAGAAGCTTTTGAAAGGGAACTATTTTTGACACTAATAAAACATTCCGTATTTTTACAGATACAGAATGTATACTCGCTCCATTAATCTATCCGTTGGAAGGAGGCGAGTACGAAATGAAAATTCATGATGATATGCTGTAGAATTATATTGCATATAATCACGATTTTATTTAGGTTTGCAGCAAATTTTTATCATACTCCTTATCAATAACAGAATGGAAAGAGATCAGGTCATTTTTAACCTCATAGCCGATGAGCTAAAGCGTCAAGAAGAAGGAATTGAATTGATCGCTTCAGAAAACTTTGTAAGTAAACAAGTAATGGAAGCCGCTGGATCAGTCCTAACGAATAAATACGCGGAAGGCTTGCCTGGAAAACGTTACTACGGAGGTTGTGAAGTGGTTGACGAAATCGAAACGATTGCTATCGACCGTGCAAAAAAATTGTTTGGTGCGACGTGGGTAAACGTGCAGCCACACTCAGGAGCACAGGCCAATGCGGCGGTTTTTTTGGCAACAATTCAACCCGGAGATAAGATTTTAGGGCTTGACCTCTCTCATGGAGGCCATTTGACACACGGTTCGCCGGCAAATCTTTCTGGTAAAATCTACCAACCGTTATTTTATGGAGTAAAAGAAGATACAGGACTAATTGACTATGAGCAATTAGAAGAAACAGCATTACGCGAAAAGCCTAAAATGATTATATGTGGTGCTTCCGCTTATTCTCGTGATTGGGATTATGCCCGCATTCGTAAGGTTGCTGATGAAATTGGTGCACTTGTATTGGCGGACATATCACATCCGGCAGGATTAATAGCAAAAGGATTATTGAATGATCCGCTTCCACATTGTCACATCGTAACCACTACGACACACAAAACGTTGCGTGGACCTAGAGGAGGGATGATTATGGTAGGCCAAGATTTTGAGAATACTTGGGGAGCTAAAACGCCAAAGGGAGAAACACGTACAATTACCCAGTTATTGGATTTGGCTGTATTCCCTGGTACACAAGGCGGTCCCTTGGAACATACGATTGCAGCTAAAGCTATTGCCTACGGTGAAGCATTAAGCGATGAATATTTGACGTATGCACAACAAGTACGCAAAAACGCGCAAGCATTGGCACAATTCTTTGTGGACCGGGATTACAAGATTATTTCGGGAGGTACAGATAACCATTTGATGTTGGTTGATCTACGTAATAAAGATATTTCGGGTAAAGAAGCTGAAGCGGTATTAGGCAAAGCTGGAATTACGACGAACAAGAACATGGTTCCCTTTGACACACGGTCGCCATTCGTTACATCGGGTGTTCGTTTCGGAACAGCTGCGATTACAACACGTGGCCTGGGCGAGAACGAAATTATACAAGTTGGTGAGTTAATCGATGAAGCATTGACTAACCGTGCAAACGAAGCCGCTTTAAATGCTATCCACGAAAAAGTGAAAGCGTTAATGGCACAGTTTCCATTGTACAAGTAAACACGATATTCTTTGATTTTATATAAAGGTGAGCATCAGTAGCTCACCTTTTTTTATGCACTCGCTTATAGTAGGAAAACCATTTCGAGCTTTGATTTGTTATATTCAGAAATACGCCAATGTGTGAAGAAATGTTAAAAGATAATCGTTGAATTTGATAATTCGTTATTTTTCATTTGATTTGAAGTATAATCTACAAACGGAAGGACGCCTATAAAACACTTTACTCTTTAAAATAAATTCAAACATAAGTCTGGGGATTTACTATGAAAACGTTAAAAGAAAAGAGTGACCTTGAGTTAATTCAAACCTACGTGGCAGGGGATGAATCGGGGATAGAGGCATTACTGAATAGATATAAATCAAAAATATATACATCCATCTATCTACAGGTGAGAGACGAATATCTAGCGGAAGATATTTTTCAGGAAACCTTCATAAAGGTAATCAAGACATTGAAATCGGGACGTTATAATGAGGAGGGAAAGTTTCTTCCTTGGGTAGTCCGTATTGCACAAAACATGGTTATCGACCATTTCCGAAAAGAAAAAAGAAGCCCTACGGTCATAAGCAGTGAAGGTTATGATATCTTCGAGGTATTGGAGTTTTCAGACGATAATGTGGAATCTAAATTGATGACTAATCAGCGCGATGTGGATCTAAGAAAAATTATCCAGAAATTGCCAGATGATCAAAAAGAGGTATTGATCATGCGTCACTTTTGTGATATGAGCTTTAAGGAAATCGCAGAAATCACCGATGTGAGTATTAATACCGCGCTTGGTAGGATGCGTTATGCCCTTAATAATTTACGAAAGATGATCGAAGAACACAATATGTTATTGAATATGGGTTAAAAACCCATATTCTCAACTTCTTGCGCTGTTTCTTCCACCTTAGCTTTCAGATCTGCTTTAAAAGCTAATAACGATTTAGTGAGTTCATCGGAAGACGTTGCTAAAATCTGTGCGGCTAATATGCCCGCGTTTTTAGCTGCATTTAATGCAACTGTCGCTACCGGAATCCCGTTAGGCATTTGTAATATAGAAAGTACCGAATCCCACCCGTCAATAGAGTTGGAAGATTTCACAGGAACACCAATTACCGGCAAATGGGTGATAGAAGCAACCATACCGGGTAAATGAGCCGCTCCTCCAGCTCCCGCGATAATAACTTTTAATCCACGCGCAGCAGCTGATTTCGCATATTCATACATACGTTCGGGTGTACGGTGTGCCGAGACAATAGTGACTTCGAAGGTTACGCCCAAACTCTTTAATACCTCGATGGCATCCTGCATAATGGGGAGGTCAGACTTGCTCCCCATGATAATGCCTACTTTTGTGTTATTTTCTGGATTCATTCTTACGCTTTTACCTTTAATGTTTCTTGTACCCAACGGGCATTTTTTATAGCCAACTCACGATCATCGTTAACAATACAAACATGCCCCATTTTACGGAAAGGTTTGGTGTATTTTTTGCCGTATAGGTGGACGAAAATACCCTCGATTGCTAAAACTTCTTCTACCCCTTCATATTTAGCCAAACCCTCATATCGTGGTTCGCCTAAAAGGTTGATCATCACCGCATTTGATCTTGTTGTCGTCGCACCTAAGGGCAAATTGAAAATAGCACGCAGGTGCTGGGCGAATTGGGAGGTTATATTACCTTCAATGGTGTGATGCCCGCTATTGTGGGGGCGTGGGGCAAGCTCATTGACTAAAATCTCGCCTTCTTTCGTAAGGAACATTTCAACGGCAAGAAGGCCGACGATCTGTAGATCTTCCGCGATCTTCTTCGCAATTTCATCGGCTTGCGTTTGTACCTCAAAAGGTAAGGTGGACGGAGCTATCAGGAACTCTACCAAATTAGCCTCTGGATTAAATTCCATTTCCACCAATGGGAAGGTCGCGATCTCTCCTTTATCATTTCGTGCTACGATGACAGCAATTTCTTTTTCGAAATCGACCAACGCTTCCACTAAAGAAGGTTCTTCGAAAGCCTGTTCTATTTCCGATGTGCTATTGATTTTCTTTACGCCTTTACCATCATAGCCATCCTTACGGAGTTTCTGTATGTAAGGCAACGGGATCGACGTTTCATATAAGTTTTCCTTTGTTGAGATAAGCTGGAAAGGAGCTGTAGGGATATCATTTTGTTTAAAAAACTGCTTTTGCAGACCTTTATCCTGTATCAAACGAATGATTCGGGACTGTGGATATACCAAAACCCCTTCGTTTTCGAGTTTCTCGAGGGCGTCCACATTTACCTTTTCGATTTCGATCGTGATCATGTCCAAATCTTTACCAAAGTTATAGACTGTTTCGAAATCGCTTAATGAACCGCACTCAAAGCGGTTGCATAATTTACGGCATGGTGCATTTTTATCGGGATCCAATATATGCACGTTTACGTTGTAATTGATGGCTTCTTGAATAAGCATACGGCCTAACTGGCCACCGCCAAGAATACCTAATTGCAACTCGCCATAAAAATCTTTTGCCATAGTGTTAATAAAATATATTAAGCTTGTTCAGAAAAATATTGATCTTGTAATATATGTTCTGTTTCTATTTTCTTTTGAAGTTCTAAAAATGCCCCAATCAGTGCTTCTGGTCGAGGTGGGCATCCTTGAACATAGACGTCTACCGGGATAATTTTGTCTACGCCTTTTACCACATGATAACCGTGTTGCCAATAAGGGCCGCCACAGTTCGAACAGGATCCCATCGATATAACGTATTTGGGATCGGGCATCTGCTCATAAAGTTTCTTTATCCGGTCGGCCATTTTAAAGGTTACCGTGCCGGCAATAATCATCACATCCGACTGTCTGGGAGAAGGGCGAGGGAATACGCCCAAACGATCCAAGTCATAGGTAGAAGCCATAGCGCCCATCATTTCTATCGCACAGCAGGCGATACCGAAACTAACCGGCCACATAGATGACAGTCGTGCCCAATTGAGCAAATCGTCCATCTTTGCAATAATTACACCCCCACTTTGTTCTTGATTTTGTATGGCACCCATGTTTTATCAATTTGGCTTCTTAAACTTTGGACGAAACCCTACACCAGTGCTTTGCGCCACTTTTGTGCTGCTGTCAGAAGCTGCTGGAGAAATCGTTTCTTTATAGTCGCGGATGGGATATGTTTTGCTGTTCAATTGCTCGTAGGCTTTAACGGGAATACCTACGGCCACACGAGGCTGTACATGGGTGGGTTTAATCCAGGAGATATCTCCCCGCTTCCATACATACACCAATCCGACAATCAGGATGCCTAAAAACATAGCCATCTCGATTAACGTAAACCACCCCCAACGCCCATCTGCAGCAATAAATTCTCGGTTGCCAAAAACGGTCGCCCAAGGAAATACGAAAATCAATTCCACATCAAACAGCAAAAAAACCAAAGCAATGACGTAAAACCGCGGGTTTATCTGCACCCACGCGCTACCTGTAGTTTCTTCACCACATTCGTATGTACTTAGTTTTTGTGGATTAGGGTTCTTAGGGGAGAGTACTTTGGCCAAGAAAATGGTTACGCACACCAACAGGATACCTACTATTGCGATCAATAGTATTTTTCCATATTCTGATAGTTGCGCGGGATCATCCATAATACAAAATTACGAAATATTATTTAAAAAGGTTTGCCTGGCATCTTAGGCATATTACGCATCATTTTCGCTGCCATACCCGGATTAGACATTTGTTTCATCACTTTGCGCATATCGGCAAATTGTTTCATCAGTTTGTTAACCTCATTGATATCCGTTCCCGAACCTTTGGCGATACGCGTACGTCTTTTCGTGTCAATTGCATCTGGATTTTCGCGTTCAAATGGCGTCATCGAATCGATAATCGCTTCAATTGGTTTGAAAGCGTCATCATCTATTTCAACGTCTTTTATGGCTTTTCCGACACCTGGAATCATCCCCATCAAGTCCTTCATGTTTCCCATTTTCTTGATTTGTTGAATCTGGGATTTGAAGTCATTGAAGTCGAATTTATTTTTTCGAATTTTCTTTTGTAATTCCGCTGCTTCCTTTTCGTCAAACTGTTGCTGAGCACGCTCTACCAATGAAACAACGTCACCCATGCCCAAGATACGCGAAGCCATACGATCCGGGTGGAAGACATCAAGCGCTTCCATTTTCTCGCCGGTCCCGATAAACTTGATCGGTTTATTTACTACGGATTTAATAGACAACGCTGCCCCCCCTCGGGTATCACCATCTAATTTAGTAAGAACAACTCCCGTAAAATCTAAACGATCATTAAAGGCTTTCGCTGTATTAACGGCATCCTGTCCCGTCATCGAATCGACGACGAATAGAATTTCGTGCGGTTGCGTTGCTTCTTTTACAGCCGTAATTTCCGTCATCAACGCCTCGTCAATCGCCAATCGTCCGGCGGTATCAATGATGACGATGTTGTTTCCGTTACGTTTAGCTTCCGCTACACCCTCTTTTGCAATGGCAATAGGGTCCGTAGATTCGCGGTTAACGTAAACCGGTACTTTTACTTGTTCGCCCAGTACCTGTAATTGATCTATTGCAGCCGGACGGTAAACGTCGCCTGCAACCAATAGCGGTTTTTTACCTTTTTTATCGCGAAGGTAATTTGCCAGCTTGCCGGAGAACGTGGTTTTACCCGCACCGTTTAAACCAGCTATTAAAATAACCGTCGGATTAGCAGCTATATCGAGATCGGTGACTGTTCCACCCATAAGGGAGGTCAGTTCATCGTTCATGATTTTAGTCAGCAATTGTCCCGGAGAGATACTGCTCAGTACATTCTGGCCGAGTGCTTTCTGCTTTACTTCGTCCGTGAATGTTTTCGCTGTTTTATAATTCACATCGGCATCTAACAATGCCTTGCGAATTTCTTTCATCGTCTCTGCGACGTTTATTTCAGTAATATTTCCTTGTCCTTTTAATACCTTAAAGGCTCTATCCAGTTTATCCTGTAAATTCTGAAACATGTTTATCTCTCGTCTAAAATGTGCTAAGTGCCAAAGTTACAAAATAGTGTCGAATTTTATTTAATTAAAAGCGGGGGAATCCGCTATCAAACAGAAAAAGCGGCTATACAACCGCTCTTTCTGTTTTTCGATAGGGTGAAAAACACCTGTCGTATTTAATCTCTTCTTCCGAAAAGAATATAAGCATAATATAGTAATGTCACTAACGCTGATAATGCAGCTACCACATAAGTCATTGCGGCCCATTTTAATGCATCTTTGGCGCCATCATGCTCATCTCGGCTATGCGTTACATTCGCTGACTCTAACCATTTCAGTGCTCTGCCCGATGCGTCAAACTCTACCGGCAACGTAATAAAAGAAAATAACGTTGTCAAGAAAAGTGCACCTACACCTACCGCTAGTATCAAGGGGTTACCACTAAAAGCCATCATCAGCACACCCGCCAATAACACCCAAGATGTTAATCGCGAAGCCACGCTCACGACTGGTACCATAGCTGAACGGAACTGCAACCACGAGTAGGCAGTAGCATGTTGCACAGCGTGACCACATTCGTGTGCGGCTACAGCGGCAGCTGCAACGCTGCGGCCATAATACACCTCGTTACTTAAGTTGACTGTTTTATTCGCAGGGTTGTAATGGTCGGAAAGGCCACCCTCGTTCGCTACTAAAACTTTCACGTCGTATATACCATTTTCATGGAGCATTTTCTGTGCAATTTCAGCCCCCGAAAGCCCTGAGCTTAGTGGAAACTCTGAATATTTCTTAAACTTGTTCTTAAACCTCGATTGCACGATCCAACTGATAACTGCAATCCCAATAAATATAATCCAATACATAGTCTTTATTTCTTTTTTTTTGTCTCTTGTTCTCGCTATCACAATTACAAACCCTATTCCAGTCTGCATTAGATGCCTTGAAGATAATAAAAAGCATTCATTTTGACAGAGAAAAAGTTGAAAACTGATAATAGGCTGTCATAATTGCTGATCTCGCCCTTTTTAATCTTATTCCAAACGGTTCTAACGGACTTCCGTATCATTTCGTCTGGGTTCCGAAGGTTTTGTTGTTCGCTACAAATCTGACCTCATGGCGGCGGCGTACTTCGATCTTTCGACGGAGTACATCAACACAACGGCAAGGTACTCGGTGTTTATGTTGGGCAGCAAATTACTTAATTTTCACCACGTTTCTTTTTAGATAATCATCTATGTAATCTTTCACTTCCTCTTTTTTCTGCGTATCAGATATAAGGTTGTAAATGGGAAGTAATCCGTTCATGTCGTGTAAGTAAACGAACCGGGCGGTTTCTTCATTGATGCTTTCTATCCATTCAGTCATATTTATCACCGGATTATTAGCTGAACGCTCATCTACCGAAATCGCGGATGGGTCGCCTCCGATTGCTTCAAATGTTATTCTCGGCTGAGCTATATCCTCGAAAGTGCTTCGATCGAGCGGATCGACGAAGCCAGAAATTAGTCCGAAGCAATCACTTAATCCTAGCCGGAAGCTGTTTTCCACCGCTTTTCGCCTATCCGACCCCGTATATTCGGCCTGATAATCTAAACTTAGCTTCGCACCTGTAAATAGCGTAAGTAAGGTATGCGTCCCGTATTTTTCGATCAGTTTCTCCGCAGTCAGGGATTGACAGTCAGATTTGAAATCGTCGGTTATATAGAATTCCAATAGCGGACTGACCGCATTCAGAGAAAGCTTTCTGTATTTAACTTGCAGATCGTAAAGGCCATATAAGTACTTACTTGAGTTGATCTGGGTCTCCGGGAATGGTTGGCTAATATTACCCCTGAAATAGGCGAAATCACGCGTTTTATGGTCACTTAAAAAGAAAGAGGTCAGATCTCTGGTGAATTGTTCTCCATCTGGAGCGTATATGGATACGAAAGTGGAGCTCAAAACACGGATAGCCGTAAAACGGCCAGCGTGATCTTTCACAAAATTCGCGGTATTGATTACCGGTTCTTTTACTGAGGTAATGTGAGCATATTTACCCATTATGTCATAACCGTAACCCAAAAAGTTATAGTCTTTGTGCCCTTCCTTATTTCTATAATTCTCTCCATTATGAAGGTTCTTTACAGAAAACTTGAGCTCGTTGGTTTCTTCTGGTTGTGGATCTTTTGCGACCGGATTATCCAATGCGAATTTTTCACAGGAGACTGACATGATAGCGACGACAAGCGCACTTAGAACTGTAAGTTTAGTTTTTAGCATTTTATATATGTGTATCTGAAAGTATTTTTTGCTTTCCGGACGCAAAGTAGTGTTTCGTTAAGACTATTGCACTACGTTTATAACGTAATTTGTCATAGCTTGAGGTTTCTCAATTTACAAATTGCGATAAGCTTTAAATAGTCCGAGTGTTGCGCCGAGCCGGGCCCATTTCGATTTTTTTATACGTTCCAGTTTACTTTCAGTGACTTCCCTAGATACATAGGTCTCGACAAATAAATCTTCTATGTTAATGTTTCTTCTTTCGGCCATTTTGATTAGCGCTACCCAATGCCAGAATTGGGCTTTTTCTTTGTTTTCACCCGCGGATATTCCCTTCTCGTGCACTCGGTAGAGGTACAGATTTTCGTCTATGTATTTCACGGGAGCGATTTCACACATTTTCATGTAGATATCTTTGTCTTCTGCTCTCTTTATATAAGGATCGATACCACTTGTGAGCGTATAGATCTCCCTTTTGAAGCTAGCAAAATGTGATATCTCCCCACTAAAATTCAGGTAGGCGTTATCAAGTTCGTTGATCTGTTTTCCTTGGTGTATTTCTATCGGTTCCAACGCCGCGTTGCAAAATACAAAATTGGAATATACTAATCCAGCGTGTGGGTAATCCGTGTGTATCTTTAGCGACACTTCGATAGCTGTGGACGTCAGCGCATCGTCTGGATCTAACCGAGCAAATAGGGGGGCTTCTGACAATTGAATACCCTTTTGGAGGGTTCGTTGATATCCGATATTCTTGTCGTTGCGATGGAAATGGAATCTAGAATCATTTTTTATCAGCGATAGGATAAGTTGGGCAGAATTGTCAGTAGAACAATCATCTAAAACAAAAGCCTCCCATTCATTCGATGTTTGGTTAACAAGACTGTTATAACAATCCTTAAAAAAAATGCCGTTGTTATAATTGGCGATGATAATACTGATTTTGGCCATTTCCGTATGTCTAATTAGATTATTACCCAATTCTTGGGAATGATGTTGTTAATATCGAATGTGACGACTTTCGGATTGAACCAATCCCGCGGGGCGATATGGATCCCATTTTGTTGAGCCAGCCAAGCGCCCCACCAGCTGAAAGAACTATTTGCGATGATATGGTGTTGGCACATCGACATAAGCGCCATATCTTTCCAGGCTTCGCGTTCATTTCCATTCACTAATGTGACGTGGCAGAGGTGTCCGAAATTTTCCTGCGCAAAAACCGGATCGTCTGAAAAAATATATAATTCGATGTCGTCTAACTTGTTTTGTATTAGTTCGATGGCTTGCGAATAATAACTAAGCGGTAATACACCATGATATTTGGCAACCTCGGGCTTAAGATAGTCACCACGTCGAATATGTAAGGATACGCTGTTTTTTGCATTCGCTATGCTAGCCGCTAACCCTTGGTTTTTATCGTCTAAGGGAGGGAAATGAAAGGTGCGTAAAATCGCATTCCGGGCGTGTACAAAATAACGTTCGGATTGAAAATACCCGTCTAGGTATAGGTGCCTATTCGGTTCAAAATTTATCATTTCGTTCCCCTGTTGTTTGACAACGGCTGAACGGATAAACTTTCTCACCGATCGATAGAAAATGTTGCTCGAAGTGAAGAGTTTTTTTCGATATATTCCTGCTTCCTTAAATCTTATGTTTGAGAAAATAGATAACTCATAGGGCCGGGGTGTAAATGTTTCGTTTGATTCGCTATGGTGATTCAGGAAATCCAGATCTAGGTATACATCTGTAGATGTTGCATAAGCTGCGGCGAACTGAAACATTTGGTTCCCTAAGCCGCCTTGTAACTTCGTCACAATCATAGATGAAGGGGCTTTTTAAACTTAGACATGAACGCTGTCAATTTGGATCCCATTTTGCGAAGCGATCCCCTTCTTTCCAACGGGGAGGGAAGCACGAACGGGTTAGCATACTCTTTTACAAAATAATCACCATAGTGCTTAGCCTTATTAAGTATGATGACTTTCTGAGCATAAGGGGTGTCAAGGTCTTCCGGGAAGCCGTACTCGGGAGAAAGAATAAGGATCTCGCGCTTGAGAAAATACGCGTTGATGTGTGATTCATCGTGAAAGCACGCGACGATGTTTTTCTCCGTATCTTCCCGAATGTTACTGTCACAAACTTCGCACATGGCCAAGAATTGCTCCGTTTTCCCACCGTTAAAGCCTCCCATGAAATATCGGTAAGTATGTCCTTCTATGTATGGAATAAATGCGGTGGAGTTTGGGTTTCTTTCGTAAGGGAGCTCCTCTTTGGGTGAATGGGCATAGCCAGGGTGCAACACGCCCATTAATCCGGATGGAGAAGTGAAGGGCAAAATTTCCTTCCCTACATACTGCACAAAATTCATATTTGCATTCAAAAAAAACACAAAGTCCATTTTTTTTAAATCTTCTTTAATAGCAAGGAACATTCGAAAGCGCTTGATAGAGTCAGAGGGAAACCCTTCTGGCTTTTTGAAATACTTGTGTATATTAGATTCATTTTCTAGCACATCCGCATCGGTAAATATAAAGTAGTGCTTCTCAATATCCGGCTCCGTCAGTAAAAATTTCTCAGCAGAGCGATAAAATCTCTCCCAAAAGACGGCATATCGGCCGGTGCAGATGTATAAGATACCTACTTTTGTTTTTTTCATTCTTGACTGGATACTTTCAGTATATACGAGCCGTTTCCGTCGCACGCTACATAAGTCTTTGAGAAAATGTCCAGAACGTGGCCTGGCGGGTTTTCCTCAGCAGATAGATGTGTCATCAAAAGGTGGCGAGGATCTACTGGCAGCAAAAGTATAAATATATTAGCCAATCAGGAGTATGAGTTGCGAAGTATAAAATCATCATTCTTTTTGTGCATTTTTGTATATGGTTAACGTAGAAAAGCCACTAATAAGTATTGTGATTCCCTGCTATAATGGGGGAGCGACCATTCTTGAAGCAGTTCAGTCAGCTTTAGATCAGACATATGAAAATCTGGAGATTATAATAGTAGATGACGGGTCTACGGACAATTCAGGTACAATTGTACGCGAATTGATGAGCACAGAACCACGATTATCTTTATATACTCAGGAAAATAAAGGGCTTTCAGCAGCTCGAAATACTGGACTTTCTTACGCTAAGGGCCAATACATAGTTTTTTTGGATGCGGACGACAAACTCAAGGAAACGTACATTGAACTTGCCCTGACTTATCACCAAAAGGACGGTGAGACGACAATCGTGTACAGTAATATGGAGCTATTTGAGCGGGAAACGGGGTTGTTTCCATTAGCACCGTTTGAAATCCGCTTATTTTTGCGTCACAATTGTATTCCAGCCTTCGCGATGGTGCGCACAGATCAGATTAAAAGTATCGGCGGCTTTGATGAATCGGTGATCTTGTGTGAAGATTGGGAGTGCTGGGTTCATTTGTTAAAGGTTTACGGAGGAAATGTTTATCGCATAGAAGAACCTCAATATTTTTACCGAAAACGACTTTCTGAGGATTCTATTTTAGATAAAAATAAAGAAAACACGGAGAGGTTGAAGAAAGTGAAGTTATATGTTTTTCATAAACATCAAGAGTTTTACGAAACCAACGCAATGGGTTTGGATAATTTTTACCGCTGTGAGGATGAACTTGTAAAGCTTAGAAAAAAATACTATAATATATGGTATAGGAAGTATTTTTATAAATGGTTTAAATCGTAAAACATCCACGACAGGTCTTCATTCACGACAATTATCTTATGGCTTCCTATTTTACTAGTTGACGCTTTGTGGTTATTTTATCCATAACGATTGTTAACCTACCTTTGAAAGGGTAGTTCGCTATAAGCATCTTTTTGAGTTGATAATGCTTGTGTCTTAGCGCGCTTAGTACCGCTTGCATTAATTGGTGATCTCCGCCTTTAGAGAAGAAATTATGTTTTTGCGATATCTTTTTCATTTTCCTTTTTATCGTTTTGAAATTCGGAACGTCGATAGACGAAAAGTTTCTGTACAACTCGTCCCGGGAGGCCATTGTATTAGGATATGGAATGATACCAACTTGTTGCTGAGGGTGTATTCGATAATAAAACAACTTTTTATTTATGCTTTTGAAACACTTATCGAAGCTGGCGATCAGCGCTATCCATTCGTCATGGTGAACACCTAGGAGTGGGATGGGTAGTATACGTCGAATATAATTTTTTCGTATAGCCATTGAAGCTCCTGTAGCAATATTTCCTCCATAACATATGCTATCAAAATAATGAACCATTTCACCTCTATTTTCTAGAATTTCGGGTACATCCCATACGGTTAAAGCATCAATTACATGGTCGTTCTCATTTATAATATAGCCATTGGAACATATAACATTGGTGTCTGGCGACTTTTCGAAACAAGTAATATATTCTTCCACCTTCTCCGGGACCCAAATATCGTCGTGATCACTTAGAAATATCAGGTCGCCGTGACAGGCATACAATACCTGTTCAAAATTTTTGATACTTCCTAAGTTTGTGGGATTTTGTCGGATCTGAAATAGACCGGGGTAATTGAGTTGATAAGTCTCTAAAATCAGCCACGTGTTGTCGGACGAACCGTCATCATATACTACGATTTCATTAACTTTTCTAGTCTGCGCAAGGATAGAGTCGAGCTGTTTACGAAGATGAGTTTCTCCATTATATGTACATAATCCGACAGATACTTTCATTTAACCACCTTTATTTGATGCCTTGTCACAAAGATACGAACCAATCATCTAACGAGGTAATGTGATGGGTGTATGGTGTGGCAGATCTAAAGCATACGAAATCCAGTTTGTGAAGCTATATTTTTCTCTTATCTTACTGGGGATCGGAGAATAGGGAACCTCTAGGAATTGACGGAGTTCTTCGACACTCTGTCCCTTCCAAATTAATATATTCTCGGAGCGATAAAAGTCGTAGTGTATAACCTGTTCATTCGTTGTGATTACTTTTTTCATATAGCCGAGGCCTTCGAAAATGCGGAATGATAGCCCATTATGTATTGGGTTCTGAATATCAAGGAGGATATCAGCTTTAGAGGCGTGCTGCATGTTTTCCTCGTAAGATATTAACTCCGGCGTAGACGTTAGTCCTTTCGTTGCAATTATCTGGCCTATTTTATCGTTATTCGTAACTATCTTGATATTCCTATGCCTATTTAAGATCTTAAATTTTGTGTCGATGTCCTTTATCAGATCTGTTCGGCCGTCTACATAACTTCCAATATAGTATAGCGTCTGGTTTGCCGAATCGAGAGATCGTGGCAAAGCAAAATCAAAATCAAAATAAAAATTGGTGGTTCCTAAAATCTTATCTGAAATTAAGTCCGAGCCGTCGAAAACGAAAAACCTATCCATCATGGCTATATAATGGTGAACGGCAGGATAACGGTCAAGTCCATCCCATTGATATCCCACAAGCATGGAGCACTTTTCTTTTACCAAACGCACAATCTCAACTGGAAACAAGTCTGGCCGGATAAACAAAGCATATTCAGCATACTCAAAGGAACGTAGCTGTTCCAATAATCTTTCGACGTTGTTCTTCAGAAAAAGTTTCGCTTTGAAAGCTTTGTCTCTTAAAAATACTTTCCTAAACAAATTATGCAATCGTTGTAAGAGACTTCTGTACTTAAACTTTTCGGCGGCGGGGACGGTAATAAGTGAGACCTCGAAACCAACATATTCAAGGTTCTTTTTTAAAACTGCAGGAAAGCCGACATGTTCAGGGACGGCAAGAAGTATAGTTTTTTTCATAAATACCTAAACCCTCGATCCACCCATTTCACATTCATAAATCGACGTATCGATTGTGTTTCTGAAGCGCGATAAAATCCGCCTGATTTTGGGGTTATTCATCACGTGGTCAGGTGAGTCCCCGTCAAAAAAAGAAAGTATTTGTTTCCACTTTTCCTTACCAACAAATACCCCTAAAGACAACTGTTCGCGAACTGGGTTTTTATATTTTCGCTTTTTCTTCCGGCTCTCATATTTCAATTCAAATTCTGTTTTGGCATGCATCTGGTACGCGGGGAAATTTTGTCCGATGAATAGCTCGTATGCTGCATGAAATGAACCGATGAAACCTTCTTCGGTATTCCATGGTTTTAGTTCCCCTACAAAATGTAGAATTTTAGGCTGAAATTCTTCTAATAAAGGTATAGTTGTATCGATAAGCTGATAATTATATAAGAATGATAATGATCCAATTTCGTCGTGTAGTACGGTATTGATTAATGTTTGATCGTGCCGTACCAATTTATGCTTATTTTTTTTCGCATAGTCCATCATTTGCGTTAGATAGTCTATTGCTAGTAAACGCTTCGTGTTGAACAGAATAACGCCGGCGTTTCGGTATTGATGTTTCAAGGCGATATAGCGGTTGAGATAAGCATTATGGAAATTGAAACCTGATTTGCGTTCAATTTCTGATATATCAATGGCCATCATTAAGCCTTTTTCTTCTTGATGGTTATTCAGAATTTGTGAAATACAGGGTGTGTTGATGTATACGTCGGCATCCAAATACAAGATGTGTTCGTATTCGTCTTTAAAAACGCTCGGTAAAAATATTTTATGATACGTGGCTGAAGAGAGCCGCCCTACAGGGAGTCCGAGGATAGCCGAAAAATCGACCGTACAATAGCGGATGTCTTCGTGAATGGGTGCCGGAAGGTTCTCCGTGTCAGGTAGACAAATCACGATGTCGAAATCACGTTCCGGCTCTTTTTTTAGTATTTGACTCGCAACAAAAGAAGCATAGGGGAGATAAGCGTTATCGACACATAAGGCGACAGCTTTTCTATTTTTTGCGGGTTTCGTACTTTGTTTAATCGTGGGTAAAGAATATGTCATCTAGTAATGTTTAGTCCCTATCTTATCGAATACTCAAAAATGAAGTTTCATTATGCAAAACATATGCCATCTATATTTTGCGGGTACGCTGCACTTCCAGCATTTTTGCATACTTCATATAAGAGAAAAACGATTGAATTAACGAAAACGTTACACCGTCGATACCATGAAATATACCTTTTTTTAAAAAATATGCTTTAAAGAATGCCGTAATCCCATGTATAACAGGTGAGAAGACATTTACCTTTTTTTCTTTTTTTATAAATTCCTCCACTTGCCAATCCGTGTATTGGTTCTTTTTCGCAATTAACTGATGAAAACTATCCCACGCGTAATGCAGCAAATGCATATCACTTTTGTAGAGATTGGAGGCAATTACACGTTGATGTACTTGGTGGGGCGAAGGATGAGCCGTGGTTTTATTGAAGAAACGGCAAGCATAATCGGGGTACCAATCGGCAAAATTGATTTCTTTATCTTTTAAAAAGTTCCTTCTCTTAAAGCTATAGGCATCATAGGGGAGTTGGAGGTAGTCTTTTTGAGCGAAAAAAGCGTAACAGTCCTCGTCTAAAAACTCGTCTGTATCTACATTCAGTATCCAGTCGTGGTTACAGAATTGTAGCCCAAACGTCCGTTGCGGACCGTCGCCCAAAAAAGCTTGACTAATAACGGTGGCACCCAGTGACCGAGCGATTTCCGCCGTGTTGTCCTGACTATTAGAATCGATAATGATGACTTCGTCACAAACCTTTTTTAGGCCTTCGATACACCGTTTGATATACTTTTCTTCGTTAAAAGTGATAACCAGTCCGCTTATCCCCATTATTTTGGCCTAAATAGTTTTGAAATGTGTTTAGGTACGCTATTTTTTTCTTTTCGCCTTTCGTTAATGCTGCGCATTTTATCTAAGTTTGGGCAAAGATAAATAAATAAAAAAGCAAAACGATGATTCCTAAAATAATTCACTTTTGTTGGTACGGGGGAGGGGCATATAGTGAGACGATCCAAAAGTGTATTCAATCATGGAAAGCACATCTGCCTGACTACGAGATCCGTCGGTGGGATGAATCTAATACGCCCTTCGATAGCATGCCATTTTTGAAGATCTTATATAGGCAAAAGCGCTGGGCGTTTATCGCAGATTACATGCGGTTATACGCCCTATTTAAGCAAGGTGGAATTTACTTCGACACGGATGTGGAAGTGATCAAGAGCTTTGACGGTCTGCTCGGCGAAAAAGCATTCATCGGATTTCAGACCGAAATTGGCGTATCAAAGTTTCCTTTTAATACCGCCGTTATCGGTTGCGAACCCAAAAATAGCTTTATCGAGTTATGTCTGCAAGAAACCGAAAAGCTACAGCGTATGAAGTATCATCCGATGGCAGCACCGGTTGTATCTACAGAAGTGCTGATGAAAAAATATGGTGTGGATACCTATCAAAACCAACGATTGGCAGATGTAATGGTCCTGACGAAAGACTATTTTTATCCGTTTTCGTGGATGGAACCTTTCCATGAAAGTTGTCTCACCCCCAATACATTGGCTATTCATTGGTGGGAAGATTCCTGGGGTAACAAAAAGAAAAATATGGCTTACTACTGGCGCTCTTTTTCTAGAAAGGTAGCACGCACCCCCTTAATTTGGCAATCTCGACTAGCATATCTTTTCGGTAATAAAAAAGCTTTCTTTCAATATAACCGCGATTGATAAAGGTCACGCACCTTTTTTAAACAGTTTATGCTTTCTCGGTGGGAGGGAATAGCTTATAAATCTTCTCGACGATCATAGGCGTTGTGACCAACTCAATAGCTTCTATACCATTGCAAATACAAGACTTGTTTCCATATACCGAACTGGGGCGGTTGCTATGTGCTACCTGTATACAATCCTCCATCGATTGTCCATAACCCAGGAAGCCAGCATATGGATGTGTAGCTCCCCATATGGATAAGCAACGTGTACCGACTAAGGAGGCCATGTGCATACCCGACGAGTCCATGCTGACCATCAGGTCGAGGTGGCTGATGAGATCGAGTTCGCCCGTTAAACCTAGCTGCCCAATCGTATTATGGACGTGTGGGTATTGGGCGCTCCAAGCTGCTGCGGTTTCCAGTTCTTGCTTGCCGCCACCAAATATAAAAAAGGTGTAAGCCGAAGCGGGGAAGGTTTGAAATATCGTGTCCCAGTGGCTAAGATCCCATACTTTATAGGGATGCTGTGCAAATGGCGCGATACCGATTTTAATCGTTTCACTACTTAATGGCCGATGATAAATCGCTGGAGTAGGACGCTCTTCTTTTTGAAGACTATGGCTTAACTTAAGCGGAAATCCCAATGTCCGGAATACATCGGCATAACGTTCTACGGTAGCCCGTAACGGCTTTAAAATCTTATGTTTTTTGCGGGTTAATTCTTTTTTTCGGTGACGTGCTTTGTCCAGGATCGCGAGATGATAACCGGCAGTCTTAAAAAATAGCGTCAGCACACGTGAACGGATGTTGTTATGCAGATCGGCTACGTAATCAATGTTGTATTTCTTAAGTTCATGATACAGCCGCCATAATCCCTTCGGGCCTTTATGCTGCTGGTCCGGAAAGATAGGGTGGAAGATAAGGTTGGGAATATCCTCAAAAAAAGCGGCAAACTGGGGCCGAGTTACCATTACGAGTTCGATCTGCTTATGTTGAGCGCTGAGTTCCCGTAGGACAGAAGCCACCATCGCCACATCTCCCATTGCCGAGAAACGTATAACCAATACCCGGACTTTCTTCATTTTCCCTAAGGTGTTTTATTGTAAAGTACTGGATTCAACGATGGGTCGTTGTACATTTTCATTTGCTTGTAGACTTTCATGTATTTATTCCCAGCCGCGATATCAGTAAGCAACTCGTCGATACTCTGCGATAAATCTTTACGCTGTTCTAACAGGATGTCTAGCTTTGACTGGCAAGCCGTGATGTGGGCCTGGTCCACGTCAGTGCGTTTGGTCTCCTGATCCATATGGTAAATCTTTAGCGCTAAAATGGATAGCCTGTCAATTGCCCAAGCGGGGCTTTCCGTATTAATACGAGCATCTTCTTTTGCTTGAACATGGCCAAATTGCTGCAGATAATAACTATCTATATATTCAACCGTATCCGTACGTACCTGGTTTTGTTTGTCGATGCGACGCTTCCAGTACAGCCCTTCCTGCGGTGCTATTTCCGGATTACGGACGACGTCTTCCATATGCCATTGCGCCGTATCTATCCAGCACTTTAAATAGAGTAGGTGTTCTAAAGACTGGTTGTCGTAAGGATTCTCGATAGGTTGGTCGATATCATCATAACGATGATAATGCTCGATAGCAAGTTGAAATACCGTGTTGGCGATTGCGCTGATCATAACTGCAAAGATAATGTTTTCTTTTGTTCTTTTTTTCCTCAAAAAAGAACCAAAAAAATCGTCGCTTCGAATGTTTTACATTAGGGGTAGTGCTAAGGACGTGTTTGTACAGTTGTAAAACATTCGGATGCGACATGAAAAGTTAAAGGAGGGATCGTGCATGTCGTAATTCAAAGCAACCAAAAACTTCTAGCGGAGAGGTGGATGAAAATGACATCGTCTTTTTTTGCGGACATTTTTATGAAGACTTTCCGTTAAAAACAGCAGAGCGAGTTTATTTTGTTTAGGAATCGACAAATATAATGTGATATTAGACATTACGGATGGGGTAATACCATTGCACAAACCAACTCTTAATATTCAATGTCGCATCCAGATGTTTGAGACTTGCAGAAACTCATCTTAGCATTATCCACTCTCTCAAATATCTGAAGCGACGATTTTTTTGCTTCCTTTTTTAAGGTAAAAAAGGAAGAGCCACGTCGCGGCTTGAGCGACAAAAATCGTCTTTTTTAAGACACCATCTCCATTAACCAATTTGGGAAGATCCCAAACAAAATAACCAATATCGTCAGGAGATAGGCGATAAAAAGCATTACGCTCACTTGTTTTCTATTAACGACGGACGGGATGGGATTATCATTACCGCGTAAAAAAGCATATAACGGAATTTTGAAATAGAAAAATAGCGAGATAACCGATGTAAGTGCCCCTACAATCAGTAAAAGTAAGGAGCCGGTTCCTCCCGAGGATTGAAAGATCGAAAATGTAGAGGTAAACACCATTAGCTTGGCGACAAAACCTATGGTTGGTGGTATGCCAATTAGGGAGACCGCGACCAGCGTAAATGCCGTAAACAAAAGCGGCATTTTTTTTCCTAAACCTGCGTAGGATGAAAGCGATGTGGAGCCCGTTTGTTGTTCAATTTCGTCTATAAAGATAAAAGTAGCTAGGTTCATCAAAACATAAGCTACAATATAGAAAAGCAGGTAGCTGAATATATCTTGATAGGCGAATACGGCCATAAGCAGTAACCCTGTATGCCCGATAGAGGAATAAGCCATCATCCGCTTAACGTCTTGTTGACGAAGTGCGGCTAGGTTGCCCACTAACATCGTTACCAGCGCCACGATAATAATAAACCAACTGCTTAATTCCGAAAAATAAAATGCTGTAGACGACCACGATTGATAGAGACGCGCGAACAAAATGATCGCACCTACTTTGGGAATGGTGGATAGAAAAGCGGTGATTGCCGTGGGAGCGCCTTGATAGACATCTGGGCTCCATACATGAAAAGGCACGAAACTCAGTTTAAATCCGATTCCGGCGAACACAAAAAGCAAGCCGAGGGTGATGATAGCTTGGGGTGCATCGATAAGTCCTTTTAAATGAGCTGCGGAGGTGAAATCTAAATTGCCCGTTAATCCATAGACCAGCGAAAGTCCGTAGAGCATAACCGCCGCACATACAGAACCGAAAAGCACATACTTCATCGCGGCTTCCGATTGCGCTTTGTTTCGGGAAAAATAGCCGACCATGACATAAGAACCAATAGAAACCATCTCGATGCCGATGAAAGCCATCAGCCAATTGCTCGTAGCGCTCAAGACATGGATACCCAGTGTGGTAGCGAGCAGTACAGCGTATATATCTCCGTTGTTTTTTGGATGCCGTTGTTGTAAGAAAATAGCAATAATACCTGTACTAGCTAATACCACCAGGCGCGCGTAGATACTCCAGGGGTCTATCAACCACATGCCCGAGAAGCCTGTTCCGGTAGTTGATAACTGCGCAAGGAGATGGTATAAAGCGACGCCTAGGGTCAACATACAAGCTATGAACGTACTGTTTTTCCAACGTTTCTCCAGAAACAATGCGGTGAAAATACAAACGATAAAACCAATAATTAAAGATAACTCCGGCTTGAAAAGGGGAATTGAAGCAATAATTTGGTCGAGTATGTTGGAGATGGATACGTTCACGTTATGCCTAATTTTACAAATATGGTTTTATTAAATCAATAAGTTGTAATACCGAAGCGTTAAGGTTGCCAAATATAAGCGATGGCATGATACCCAACAGCAGCGCTAACGCAAGTACCGGGAACAAGATCACCTGCTCACGTGTGTTCAGATCGGTCAATGCTTCTTGCCAAGCTACTCCACCTTGAAGCCGCGTTTGTCCAAAAAACATACGTTGCAATGTCCATAAGAAATATATAGCGCTCAATAATATACCAATAGATCCACCTATAGCCATCCAACGTGGTACGCCAGTCGACATACTTTCGGCGTTAAATGCACCAATGATCACGAAAGCTTCACCAATGAAAGCCGAGAAGCCCGGTAAGCCTAAGGAGGCAAAAAAGGCAATTGCTACATAAGCGGTGTATTTAGGCATAAGCGACGCCAACCCACGGAAATGGTAGATATAACGGTCGTGTACGCGGTCGTAGATAACACCTACTAAAAAGAACAGTGCCGCGCTGAGGAAACCGTGTGAAACCATTTGGAATATGGCGCCTGATACGCCTTCGGCAGTTAGCGATGCTATACCGAGCAGCACAAAACCCATATGAGATACGGAAGAGTAGGCGATCATTCGTTTTAGATCTTTTTGTGCTAAAGCGTTGAATGCTCCATACAAGATGGATAAAACCCCAATTAAAGCGATCCACCAATTGGTGTCGGCTGCGATATCTGGAAAAATGCTATAACACACGCGTATAATCCCGTATCCTCCAATTTTTAGTAAGATACCGGCCAATATGATGGATACCGGAGTGGGCGCTTCCACGTGTGCATCGGGTAGCCAAGTATGCAACGGGACAATCGGCACTTTAATAGCAAAAGCAAAAAATAGCACGATAAAGCCCACAAGACGGGCGGGTATACCGAATACATCATGGTAGTTTGCGATATGCGCAAAGAAGGAACCGTCTACATAGTTCGCAGGGTTCATCATGTGCAGCATATTGAATGTATGCGCGCCCGTAGCGGGGTTGATGACCGAGAAATAGAGGCCTACAATAACCAGTAACATGAGTACCGAACCCAGTAAAGTATAGATAAAAAACTTGATTGCAGCGTATTCCCGGCGCTCGCCACCCCAAATTCCAATAAGGAAATAAAGCGGAAGCAACATCACTTCGTAAAACACGTAGAATAGGAAAAAGTCCAATGCAGAGAAAATACCTATAACGGCCGTGTTCAGGATCATCAGTAGCGCGAAGTAACCTTTCGGACTTTTATTTATGTTCCACGACGCCCCAACGCCCATCAGCATGACCAGCGTACTCAGTACGATCAGCGGAAGCGAAATTCCGTCTACCCCGACCAGATAATCTATCTCTAGTTTTCCAATCGTTCCGAGATCCAAGCGTATCCATGCAAGCTGCTCTACAAATTGATAAGCATCTAGCTGCTGGATACCGCCTAGTGACGCGTTGAAATTCCCGTAAAGATAAAGGGAAAGTCCAAGCTGTACGAAGGTGAAACCTAAAGCGATGTATTTATAAGCCGCTTTGGCTGATGCTGGTAAAGCCAAAATCAACAAGGTGGCGACTAATGGTAAAAATATCAGTATGGATAACAAGCCCATTTTCTATTTAATTAGCAGATAAAGTATTCCCAAAACAACAATGGTCAATGCAAAACCCAGATAGTTTTGTAATTGGCCATTTTGAACATGTCGGACGAGGTGGCCGATGTAATACGTGGTGCCGGCGACCAGGTTGACCAGTCCGTCCACGATATATTTGTCTATCCAATAGACCACCACGGCCAGTTGACGCACGAACCACGCAAAAAATGTAGTCATTCCGTCTACCACACGGCGATCGAATGCATAAAGATGGCGACTAAGGCCTACGGTTCCTTTTACAAAAACACGATCGTTAAACTCATCTAAATAGCCTTGTTTATAGGCAAACCGCACGAGCGGATTGTTCGCCGATAGTGGATATTTTTCTTTTACATACCACTGCCAGCCGATAAACCAGGCTAAAACGGCCCCTCCTGTTAAAATAACCGGTATAAATATATGGGCTGATGCAAGGGCAGGGTAGGTTGTAGTTGTTTCCAAAGCATGTATAATCCAAGCGCTATGGTAATCCGTTAAGGATGTTCCAAAGAGCGGAAACAAGCTTCCGGCTGCAAGGAAAAACATCGGTATGAGCATCGCTTTAGGCGCCTCATGGAAAGGGGTACCTGCTTCGAACACGGTATGATATTTGAAAGAACCGAAAAATGTTTTAAAAATAAGTCGTCCGATATAAAAAGCAGTAAATAGGCTCACGACAATCAGCAGTATAGGAATCAAGAGGTAAACGCCCCCCAGTTGGCTTGCCCATTCATAGGCGCTGATGACGATACTGTCCTTCGAAAGATAACCTGAAGTTAGGGGGAATCCGGCCAACGACAGGGATGCGATGACCATACATATAAAGGTCTTCGGCATAATCTGGCGTAGACCACCCATGTTACGCATATCCTGCGGATCGATATCGAGTTGTGTCTTAGCTTTAAAATGAGCTAACTCGTGGATAACTGCCCCTGCACATAAAAAAAGCAGACATTTAAAAAAAGCATGTGTGGCAAGATGGAACATAGCGGCATCCCACGCTCCGATACCCACACCTACCATCATAAATCCCAATTGAGAAACGGTCGAAAAGGCGAGTACTTTTTTAATATCATATTGCCCCAAAGCAAATACTGCCGCAGAGAGGGCTGTCAATGTACCGATAAGCGTGATAACGAGCAAAACGGTCGAATTGAACAAAGGGAAAACGGTACAAAGTAGAAATACACCCGCAGCAACCATCGTAGCGGCATGGATAAGAGAAGACACGGAAGTAGGTCCTTCCATCGCGTCAGCTAACCATACATGTAATGGAAACTGCGCCGATTTTGCCATAGCTCCCAAAAAAAAGGCCAAACCAGCAAAGGTTAACCAACCGGTGTTTTTGTCACTGGGTAGCAGGGCTTCGGCCGGATTAAACAATACCGATAGGTCTAAGGTTCCACAGTTAGCATAAACCAATCCTATCCCCACGAGGAAACCAATGTCACCGATTCTATTAATCAGGAATGCTTTTTTATTCGCTTGTACAGCAGACTCTTTCGTAAACCAAAAGCCGATCAGTAAGTAGGATGCAAAACCCACTAATTCCCAAAAAATGTAAAGTTGCAGCAGATTGAGGGACACGGTGAGTCCTAACATCGCGAAACAGAACAAACTGAGGTACATCCAATAACGGTGTATACCAGGGTCTCCTTTCATATAGGACCGAGAATAAATATGTACTGGCAATGCGATGATACAAACGATCAGTTGCATTAAAGCCGTGAGGTTATTGAGAAGAATGCCGATGTGAAGGCTATGTTCGCCAATGGTGAACCATGTCCATTTTTGCAGCAAGGTCGTTTCGTTCCAGATCGGTAAAAATACGCCGAACAGGCTAATTATGGTGCTCGCGATAATAGCTGTTAAAGCGATATTGCCCGAGATAGACTTTTTGCCTAATGCCGCTTGTAGGACGAAGGCCAACAGCGGTAACAGCATAACAAGGATGCTGGCAATAATGGGCGATATAGAGAGTGCCGTATTCACGCTTAATCTTTTAATTCGTGGATATGCTCCGGGTTAATGGTTTTAAAGTGTCGGTAGACATTGAGGATAAGCGCAAGCCCTACCGCTACGGCTGCTGCAGCTAAAACGATGGCAAATAGCGCAAAGACCTGGCCGCCATAATTTAATTTATCGTATTTTCCGAACGCCACAAAATTCAATATTGCGGCATTAATCATCAGTTCGATACCTACGAGGATCATAATTGCATTGCGCTTCGCTAAGACAGCATATAGCCCTATGCAGAAAATGCACGCGCTGACGACTAAGAAGTGCGTAAGTGTAATCATTTGTTGCTCTCCTTTCGGGATAAGTGCGCCGCTCCAATAAGGGTCATCATCAGAAAAACGGATATGATTTCAAACGGTAACACGTACTGAGTCATAAATTTAAAACCCAGGACTTTGATGTTGTTGTCTGTCGGTAAGATCATTTTGCCTTTGGCTTCAGATTGCGCGATCCATTGAGGCATCTGTTGTGACCAGCTAAGATAGCTGTACACCATCAAGCTTAGGAAGGCAATAACCAAGACCAGTGCCTGCCAGTTCGGTAAGGATATGAAACGTCCGGAAGTGGATTGCAGATCGGCCAATAATTCCTTATTAGATAGCATAAAGGCAAATATCAATAGGATAAGCACCCCACCCACATATATTAAAATCTGGGTGATAGCGATAAAGTCTGCCAGCGCGAACAGATAAAGTCCGGCCATCGCGAAAAGAACTACGAAAAGTAAAAACAACGCTCGAGCAGTGTTACGTATATGAACCAATAAAAGAGCAGATAGGATCGCGACACCAGCAAAAGCATAGAATAGGAAAGACTCTATCATCATTGTTTTTTCTTCGCCGCCTCCTTGTCGGCTTGAAAGCGTGTCCACTCTTCTTTTCGTTGCGCGATCTCTTCGTCCGTCATATCCGAGAAACCGTAAATCAAATCCGTTAGTTTCGTAGTGGTTCGGTCGTATTGATCGGTCATGGTAATACATTCCGTAGGGCATACTACTGTACACAGCCCGCAGTACATACATTTGGCCATGTCAATATCAAACTTTTCCGGATACAGGCGTTTGACACTGCCGTCCGATGTTTTCCCGATGACGCCTACGGATTTGATGGATTGAATATCAATACAATCTACCGGACAAGCTTTTGCACATAAGTCACAGACGATACAATCGTCGATATCGACCTGCAGCTGATAGCGCCCGACTTCTGGAATGGGCATCTTCTCCTTGGGATATTGTACGGTAGCAACGCCCTCTTGTTGTTTGAAATAATTTTCGTTGCGGATATCGCGTATTTCACGTGACTTACGGGCACCAAACAAGTGTCTGACCGTAAGGTATAAACCTTTAACAGCAGTCATAAATCCTTGTATGGTTGTTTTTAGTATCAAATTTTCTCCTCTATAATATAACCAATATTCGCCATAAACCCGATATAGCCATACAAACAAATGCTAGTGGGATTAAGACTTTCCAACATAGCGTCAATAGCTGGTCGGCTCGAAAACGAGGTAGGGTCCATCGGATCCACATCTGTACACCGACAATAGCCAACGATTTCAACAAAGTCCAAGCGATACCCCAGCCCAATCCCGTGGTCCAGTCTGCTAGGCGTAAACTTCCGATGTTGGGTAGTGGGCTGTTCCATCCGCCTAAGAAAATAACAACACCCAAGATAGCAACAAGAAACATCATCGCATATTCAGCGAGAAACAAAAAAGCAAATTTAATTCCGCCGTACTCGGTATGGAAACCTCCGATAAGCTCCGATTCAGCTTCGGGAATATCAAAGGGTGCACGATTACATTCTGCCAATGAGGCGATGAAGAAAATGGCATACACGATCAGCAGGTGTGGGGCTTGGAAAATGTGCCAAGCAAATATACCACCCACGTCAGTCACATCCCAAAATCCCATAAAATAAATCTGCTCCGGCGAAGCGATCCCTTGCAGGTAAGCGATGTCGTTCAGATTCAGCGTCTGCGTAATCATCACGGCAGCGA
The DNA here is from genome assembly GCF_020687765.1 of Sphingobacterium sp. FBM7-1. Taxonomy (GTDB): domain Bacteria; phylum Bacteroidota; class Bacteroidia; order Sphingobacteriales; family Sphingobacteriaceae; genus Sphingobacterium. Next base: position 263,229 of record NZ_JAJEWJ010000004.1, read on the forward strand.
TAAGCGATAGTCCCACCGGTAATTCGTAGGAGACCATCTGCGAGATAGCTCGGATGGATCCTAATAACGAATACTTATTATTTGATCCCCAGCCAGCCATTAAAATGCCAATAGCATCAATAGATACCACGGCCATAATAAAAAAGAGTCCGGTGTTGGTGTTGGCCGGGATAAAGTCGGGCGCCCAAGGTACCACGCTAAACCCTATAAAGACCGCTGCAAAAATAACGACAGGAGCTATCGCAAACAAAATCCTATCGGCTGCGGATGGAGTAATAAATTCCTTCTGTAATAGCTTTAATATATCTGCCAAGGTTTGGATCAGACCATATTTCCCCGTTTCCATCGGGCCCAGGCGATCTTGCACAAAACCTGCTATTTTACGCTCAGCATAGACGGCAAACAGCGTAAATCCAGCAATAAATGAAAAGATTGCTAGTGGTACAAGGATATGGATAATAAGATCGGCCAATTCGTCTTTTTAGAATAGTTCTTAATTGATGCAAACATACGGAAAACGCAGCAAAACCCCATAATATTTAAAGAAAATATACTAGAATAGTAGATTTTATTTTAGATCCTTTAAAATATTCTTGTAGCTTAGGCTTTAAACCTTTCGTTTAATAGGGTATTCTAATATTGGAAAACTATTTAATTAGCATATGAAGAACCATAACTTTATTTATTTAGCGGTCGTTGTCCTGTTGCTTGTGGGATGTGCCGTGCGGAAGCCTGCCGGTGATAGCGCAATCATTTTATCTGGAAAACAATGGCGCTTAGTGGAGCTTAACGGCGAAGCCGTTGCGGCGGAAATAAACGGTAAGATGCCGTTTCTGACGTTCGATGAAAAGAGCGGTCGTTACAGCGCTAGCGGCGGGTGTAATGGCCTGGGAGGGGAGTACACCTTGCAGAAAAATAATCGTATTTCCTTTGCTCGCGGTATGTCTACGATGATGGCATGTGAAGATATGCATATCGAAAATGGTTTTCGTAAGTTGTTTGATGAAGTGGATACCTATACGATAACCGGAGATACCTTGCATTTATCAAAAGGAAAGAATGGAGCAGCACTCGCGAAGTTCGTCTCGGTGCTTAATCAATCGGATAAGTTGGCGGGTACTTGGGAGTTGGATTATATCTTGGACCCCGCAATAGATTTTGAAGAATTGTATGCAAATAGGAAGCCTACGATTACCTTTGATGTGCCAGAAAAGAAGGTGAATGGCAACAGTAGCTGTAATAACTTTTCCGGGAATGTAAAGATCGATGGGCATGCGATTTCATTTGGTCCGCTGATGTCGACCAAAATGGCCTGTCCGGGTAATGGTGAGCAAGTGTTCTTCAAAAACATAGAACGCGTTACCAGTTTTGATGTGCAAGATAGCGTGCTGACGATGATCATGGATGATATCGTTGTGATGCGGTGGCAGAAAAAATAGATTATAAAAAAAACGCGATGAGTTCAGTTTTCATCGCGTTTTTTATAGTTAATAGCTTATCGCTTATCAAAATCTACGTAATCGCGTTTTGTCGCGCCCACATATACTTGACGCGGACGTCCGATAGGCTCTTTATTGTCGCGCATTTCTTTCCACTGCGCAATCCACCCCGGTAAACGGCCTAAAGCAAACAATACCGTAAACATATCCGATTCAAATCCTAATGCACGGTAAATGATACCGGAATAGAAATCGACATTTGGATATAATTTTCTATCTACAAAATATTGATCGTTTAACGCTGCTTCTTCCAGTTTTTTGGCGATGTCTAATACAGGATCTTCCACCCCTAATTTTTCCAAAATGTCATCACATGCTTTTTTGATGATTTTCGCTCGCGGATCAAAGTTTTTGTATACCCGATGTCCGAAGCCCATCAGGCGGAACGGATCATTTTTATCTTTTGCTTTTGCAAGGTACTTATCCGCGTCGCCACCGTCATTTTTGATAGCTTCCAACATTTCAATTACCGCTTGGTTAGCGCCGCCATGTAACGGACCCCATAAAGCATTGATACCTGCCGATATGGAAGCATATAAATTCGCGTTAGATGATCCTACAATACGCACAGTAGATGTCGAGCAGTTTTGTTCGTGATCTGCATGTAGAATCAATAATTTGTGCATCGCGCTGATCACAACCGGATCAAAGGTTGTTTCGCCGGTAACTTCTCCAAAAATCATATTGAGGAAATTCTCAATATAACCGAAGTTATTTTTAGGATAGACCACCGGTTGGCCTAATGATTTTTTTTGAATCCAAGACACGATCGTCGGCATTTTTGCCAATAGGTTGATAATTGTTTTGTTATCTTCCTCTTCAGATGCGTTTGGATTTAAGGATTCCGGATAGAATGCAGATAAAGCGCCTACCAAACAAGACAATTGCCCCATAGGGTGCGATTTGGAAGGGAAACCTACGAAGAAATTCTTCATGTCTTCGTGGATCATCATTTGCTTTCTAATTGCAGAACGGAACTCCTCTAACACCTCTTTTGTCGGAAGCTCACCGTATATTAGGAGATAAGCGACCTCTAGAAAAGTTGATTTTTCGGCTAACTGTTCAATAGGATAGCCTCTGTAATGCAAAATTCCCTCTTCGCCATCGAGAAAAGTAATGGCGCTCTCCGTAGAGCCGGTATTTTTAAATCCTGGATCGAGTGTAATATATCCCGACTCACCTCTTAATTTGGAGATGTTAATCGCTTTTTCGTTTTCAGTACCAATAACAACTGGCAATTCATATGATTTTCCGCCTAAATTTATTGTTGCTTTATCCGACATATGTTAATAATCTAAATAATCTCTATTTTACAAATGTTAAAAAAATCGGTGATAATTCCTAACAGTGATAGCGTTTAAATAGTAAAGAATTGTTAGTTGATATAGTTTCGTGTGTATCTTACGGAAGATCGGATGGTTGTTTACTTTGTATTTAAATTCGTCATCGTTAATTCGATGCCGATATGGACAAAGCTTTGTACCATCTTCACGGCGCGATCTATGAGTGCAGGTAATTCCTTTTGCTCATCGCGCTCGAAAGGGCTCAATACATAATCTACTTGACGTCCTTTTGGGAAATTATCGCCTATGCCGAAACGTAAACGAGGGTAGTTTTGTCCGCCACAAGTAGCCTCTATAGAGCGTAGTCCGTTATGGCCTGCAGCGGAACCTTTCGGTTTGATTCGCAGCGAACCAAATGGAATAGCAAGATCGTCTACCACAACTAGTACATTTTGTATCGGAACTTTTAGCTCCTGCATCCAATAGTTGACGGCCTTGCCACTTAAATTCATAAATGTCGTAGGCTTAATCATGTATACGTTTCTGCCTTTAAGTTTAAATTCCGTGTAGTAGGCAAGCTTCATCAATGACCAGGTCGCCCCAGCTTGGTTTGCAGCTTCGTCTGCTACCATAAAACCGATGTTATGGCGCGTATCCGCATATTCTTTGCCAATGTTGCCTAGTCCGACGATTAAGTAATTCATGAATGCAAAGATAGGAATTAGATGTTAGACAAATAAAAAAGCATCGCAACATGTTGCGATGCTTTTTTATTTGTCTAAATACCTCGGTATTATTTCTTGCCGCCTTTTGCTGCTTTCGCTGCTTCTTGCTCTGCTTGACGCAATGCACGAGACATGATAACAGATACGATTGTATCATCTGCGTTGTTAAGGATTTTAGCGTTTGCCAACTCCACTTGTTCAACACGGTAAGATTTACCAACTTCCAAAGATTCCATAGGAACAAGGATTTCTTGAGGAAGGTCATTAGGTAACGCTTTTACACGTAAGCTACGTAATTTCTGAACGAGTTTACCCCCCATTTTAACACCCGGAGAATCTCCAGTCAATTTGATAGGGATGTTTACAGAAACTTGTTTGTCGTCAAACAATTCTAAAAAGTCCACGTGTGTTACTAAATCAGTAAGTGGGTGGAATTGTGCATCCTGAACAATAGCACGTGTTTTTTTGCCGTCGATATCCAATTCTACGAATACTACATCTGCAGTATAAAGAACAGATTTCAAATCAGCTGCGGATACAGCAAGGTGGGTTTGTTCTTTACCACCATAAAGAACTGCAGGAATCTTTCCTTCGTAACGCAATTCTTTTGCATCTCTTTTCCCTACGTTCTGTCTAACAGAACCGCTAATAGCAATTGATTTCATCTAATTTGTTTTAAATTATCTAAATTGACGGGCAAAAATACGGTATTTTTTTGATTAAGCAAATTAATTTAACGTCTTGTTGCTGTTCTTTATCACCTTGCAAATCACTCCTCTGAAAAGATAGCTAGACTTGTTGGCATGATGTGTGTCCGCGTTAACGGGTATATAATGCGATCAGTTACTTTAACTTTTTGTTTTAGAAAACATTTGGCTAACTTTGTGGCAAAATTAAGTTAATCTTAGAGATTGTCCGATAGTATAAGGGTAGTACAAGTGATTTTGGTTCATTTAGTCTTGGTTCGAATCCAGGTCGGACAACTTTTTTTGATGACTTCTTCTAATTGGAAATATTTAAATAACTCCAACATAAAAAACGCATAAGAAATGCCTTTGCAATTTAACACGGTGAAGCTGTTCGCAGGCTCAGGAACAGTGGAATTAGCGGAAAAAATCTCCTCCTCTTATGGAAAGCCGCTCGGCGATATGACCTTATCCAAGTTTAGCGACGGGGAAATCCAGCCCTTTTACAATGAATCCATACGGGGGAGCGATGTATTTTTAATTCAATCCACAAACCAACCCACGGATAACCTTATCGAACTTCTGTTGATGATTGATGCCGCTAAGCGTGCTTCGGCTCATTATATTACGGTAGTTGTTCCTTATTTCGGCTATGCTCGTCAGGACAGAAAAGATAAACCACGGGTGGCGATCGGAGCAAAATTGATGGCAAATCTTATTATGGCTGCCGGGGCACATCGGATTATGACGATGGATTTGCATGCCGCACAGATACAGGCCTTTTTTGATATCCCTGTAGATCATCTGGACGGGTCGATTATATTTGTGCCTTACATCAAATCGTTGAACTTGCCAAATCTGACCATCGCTTCTCCAGATATGGGTGGTTCATATCGTGCGCGGACGTTCGCTAAATTCTTCAACGCAGAAGTGATTATCTGTGATAAACGTCGTAAACGGGCGAACGAAATCGAATCGATGTCTATTATTGGGGATGTAAAAGAGCAAGATGTGGTATTGATCGATGATATCTGCGATACAGCTGGAACACTATCAAAAGCAGCAGCGCTGATTATGGAACACGGTGCGCGTTCCGTACGGGCAGTATGTACCCATGCTGTTTTGTCGGGCAAGGCTTACGATACGATCGAGAACTCAGTGTTAACAGAAATGATCGTTACCGACACCATACAGCTGGATAAAGAAAGAGCGAAAAACTGTAGTAAAATTAAAGTGTTATCTACGGCTGATTTATTTGCCGGTGCCATTAAAAATGTAAATGAACACGGATCGATTTCCGATCTGTTTGAGATTAAATAACGATAACCATATCGGTTGAAACAAAAAATGGCGACAGTAATGTCGCTATTTTTGTTACTTCATTTTTTTTATGGCATAAAAAAAGCACCAAGTTTCCTTAGTGCTTTACGTAGTAGCGGGGACCAGACTCGAACTGATGACCTTCGGGTTATGAGCCCGACGAGCTACCAACTGCTCCACCCCGCAATGTTTCTTTTTTTTAGACGCAGCCTCGCGCGTTGTCTTTTATTCTTTTAGTAGCGGGGACCAGACTCGAACTGATGACCTTCGGGTTATGAGCCCGACGAGCTACCAACTGCTCCACCCCGCATTGTTTTTGGTGATACAAAGGTAGGTTTTTCTATGCGTAAATCAAAACGAAATATACTTTTCTAAAAGAGAATAACGAAAAAAATTGGATAATGTTCTAATATTCTGTACTTTCATCTTATCAATTATAATGAATTGTGATGAAAAGAAGATTACTACTAACCGTTGTAACGCTCGATTTATCCGTTCAGCATGTTTATTTGTCCTTCTCATATCGGAGGGGAAGTAGTACGTTGACGCGTAAAACGAGGGTTTTACTGCCGGATAGTCTGGCGGCAACACCACTTATTCAATCAAGGGAAGCTCATCTTCCCAACTGTTTATTTCAAATGCTCACTACGTATGCGTTTCGTCTTTGTCTTTAGCCTGACCGTTGTGGTATCGCTGGGGTATAGTACGTTAGCGAGGGGTCAGATTGGGGATGAAAGTTCCTTAGTAGAACAGTTGGTGGAAGAACTTGCGTCAGAATTGGATGAAGAGATCCATGTAGACGATTTTATCGAACTTCTTCGACACTATCGGACCCATCCTATAGATCTCAATAAGACCAATGAGCAAGAATTAGCCAAATTATTATTTTTATCGCCCTTACAGATCACGAGTTTGTTAGCACATCGCGAACAAACAGGGGATTTTCTTTCTGTGCTTGAACTGCAAAGCATAGCCCATTTTGATATGCAGACTGTAGAACGTTTAGCGTCCTTTGTTAGGGTGTCGCCGCCCTCCACATTAAGGGGCTTAACCTGGAGAAATTTCTTTCAAGATAGTGAGCAGCAAGTCATGGCCCGCTACGGGACTATCTTTCAAAAACAAAAAGGCTACCTGATTACAGACAGTAGCCGTTCGCGTTATTTAGGAGATGCAAATCGATATATGTTGCGTTACCGCTTCAACTTACATAACAAACTTCGCGTGGCGATTAACATGGAAAAAGATGCTGGAGAACCCTTTTTTCACGGGAAGCAACGTGGTGGGTTTGATCATTACGGCATTAGCTTGTACGCGAAAGACCTCGGTGTTTTTAAGGAAGTAGTGTTGGGCGACTACGCTTTGCAGGTCGGTCAAGGGCTGGTCATGTGGAATGGACTAAGTTTTGGAAAAGGAGCTATGATGACCAGTAGCGCCAAGCAAGGGACGGGTTTGCGAAGTTACAGTGCCATGAACGAACATAACTATCTTTCGGGCTTTGCTGCCCGATTAGCATTTGGCCCTCATTGGGAAATTACCCCCTTTGTTTCGTGGCGAAAACTATCGGGAAACCGCGAGACGACCGAAGAAGGATATCCCATTATTCGTTCCATTTCCACGTCCGGGCTACACCGAACGCCTAACGAACTCGCTAACCGTAACACCATAAGACAAGGTGCTGTTGGGGTGGATATAACTTATCGTTATAAGCGACTAAAGTTAGGTGCAGTAGCTGTCTATACACAATATAACGGCACCCTTGTGCACGACGGAACTCCTCGGCAGGCCTATGCTTTTGAAGGCGATCGGTTAACGAATATGGGGATTAACTACCAATACACATTTAAGAATGTATTTCTATATGGAGAAAGCGCGAAAGGATATGGCCGGGGCTGGTCTACCCTGAATGGTTTGATCGCAAGCCTCCATCCAAAAGTATCCGTATTTGCAAATTACCGGAATTACCAAGCAGATTATTACGCGGTATTTGCGCAGGCATTGGGCGAGGGGAGTAGCGTGGTGAACGAGGAAGGAATCTATATGGGTGGAATGTATCATCCTAACAGAAAAATCGAATGGATCAATTATGTCGATTTATTCCGTTTTCCGTGGCTGCGCTATCGCGTCGATCAGCCCAGTGAAGGGTTCGATGTACTTTCTCAGTTTACCTACAATTGGTACAAAATCGGACGCATCTCGCTGCGATACCGTCATCGCTTAAAGCAAGAAAACAATAGTGTGCCCTTACCCGATAGAACGGTGGTTGATGTCTTAAAAGATCAACTACGTGTCGCGTTTCAATACAAACTTTCTAAGCGCTGGGAAATTCGAACGCGGGCAGAGGGGCTACGGTATAGAAAGGATGGAAGGATCGATTATGGATGGTTGATGTATCAAGATTTATTCTGGAAGCCTATGCGATTGCCCTTGCAGTTAAATATGCGCCTGGCATTTTTTGCGACAGACTCCTATGATGCCCGGTTGTACGCGTACGAAAACGATGTGCTCTATGCAAGCGCGTTTCCCATGTATAATGGCCGGGGAGGACGTTCCTATATCAACCTGCGTTATCGTGCAGGCCGGAAAATTGATTTTTGGCTTCGCTATAGCCACAATCGTTATTTGGACGTAGCGACAGTAGGCTCTGGACTGGATCAAAGCGAAGGGGCGATACGGTCGGATATCAAAATCCAATTCCGATATAAATGGTGACGCCCGCGGTCTATCTAGCCATACGGAAAGTGCCGTTTGCGAGCGTGTTTTTATTTTTCGGTACAGGCATCGTAACGGGCTATTATCTGCCACTTACCCAATCGATTTTTCGTGGGCTTGGCTATAGTGCGATGCTGATGGTAGTGTTGTTATTGGGGATGGAAATTATAGGGCGAAGCTGGCGACGTGTAGTATTTCCCCTAATTTTTTACAGTTGGTTATTCTTGTTGGGTATACTATGGATAGCTCGGGAGCTTCCGGCACAGCAAGCCAATTATATTCAACCGGCTCAGGCGGAATACCTGATCGGCGTGATTGCCGACGAGCCGGTGTATGGAGACCTCCGTATTCGTTTTCCCGTGACGATCCGTAAGCGGGTTCAGGGAAACAAAGAGCGTGTAGCCGCTGGCCAAATCATGCTGCATATCGCCCGGTCAGATACGACTGCTGACTTAAGCCTGTCATATGGCGACAAACTGTTGTTTCCCAATACACTACGGGAGTTAGGCGAGCCGTATAATCCCAAACAGTTTAATTATAAACGGTACCTCGCCCATAAAAACATCTATTACCAAGCCTATCTACAGCCTGACGCTATTCGGTTGCTGGATGATAATCAAGGGAATATCGTTGTGGCATACGCATTGGCCATACGTCGTTATTTCGTAGAGAAATATGTTTATTATATAGCGGACAGCGACGCGCGGGATATTGTCGCGGCATTAATTTTAGGCTACCGGGCACATTTCCCGGTAGAAACGCTGACGGCTTTTGTTAACACCGGTACGGTACACGTGCTAAGCGTTTCGGGATTGCACGTGGGGCTAGTGTTTTTGCTATTGAATTTTATACTCGGTTTTCTGGATCGATTCCGGTATGGCAAATCTCTTCGATTCGTGCTTATTCTGAGCGCTATATGGGCCTATGTTTTACTGACGGGAATGGCTCCTTCTATTCTGCGTGCGGGTGTCATGATTTCTTTCTTGCTGGTCGCCGGGTGGAGCCGTCGGGCAAACCAAAATCTCAATTCGCTTTTTGCGTCGGCTTGTTGTCTGCTATTCCTCGATCCGTTCATGATTTTTGACATGGGTTTCCAATTGGCCTATGTGGCCGTGCTAGGCTTATTTACACTTTATCCCATGTTAAATAAGCTGTTCGAAATAAACAACAGGTGGTTGCGGGGCGTCTGGCAGGCCGTATTGGTTTCCCTCAGTGCGCAGCTGTTTACCACACCTTTGGCGTTATTTTACTTCCACCAGTTTCCTAATTATTTTTTGTTAGGCAATTTATTCGTCTCCTTGCCAGCTATGGCCGTCATGTATACCGGTATAGCATTAGCCGTTTCGCCGTTTCCCTGGTTAAACGAGTATTTGGCGATGGGATTGTCCTTCGTTTGCCGCTTGCTTTTAGGTGGATTGCAAGCTATCGAAGCATTGCCCTTTGCTGTGATCCAGGGCATCGACTTTTCGGGCGTGCAACTCGGCTGTTCCTTATTGGTTATCTTCTTTTTCCTATTAACATGGCGTAGTTTGCGTAAAAGCTTTTTGTGGGGCACACTTCTCTCGATCGGCATGCTGCTGTTGTCTGTCGTAATCACCTCTATGCATTATGCGTCCTATCAAGGATTAAAAGTGTACAATGTAGGGCGAGAGGTAGCTATTGCTGCTATTGATCGCGGAAAAGTTTCGCTTTTTTCTACACTGGATAGCCTCAAACATCCGCAATTGGCCAGGCAGGTGTTGCCCGATCTACATCATTATGTACGCACGGCAGCTATTGACTTTCATCCCTTGCAATTAAAAAGAGGTGTACAGGTAAATATTCGAACTTCGGTCGGTACGCTTGGTATTATTGGAGGCAAGCGGATAGCGCACGACGCTCCTGCACAAGATATCTTGTTGTGGCGTAATATGTCCTTTTACGATCAAATTCATAGTGAACAATTTGCAGGGACAGGTATGTTATTAATAGACGGTTCAAATCATGCCGATAGGCTAGCAGAGATGATAAAAAAGGCCGATTCGTTGGACATCGCCTATTACGTCTTGAAAAATAATTTTGCTTATGTTTGGGAGAAGAAGTGATGGAAAACAAAAATCTGGAGATATTAAAACAGTATTGGGGGTATGAAAGCTTTCGTCCGCTGCAAGAAGACATTATCAATAGCGTATTATTGGGGCGGGATACCTTAGCATTAATGCCTACCGGCGGAGGAAAGTCAATTTGTTTTCAAGTGCCGGCACTTCAGTTGGCGGGCATCTGTATTGTGGTTAGCCCACTCATTGCATTAATGAAAGATCAAGTGCAGAACCTGCGGAAAAAGGGGATAGAGGCAGTGGCTATTATTTCCGGTATGTCCCATCGAGAGGTCGATATCGCGTTGGATAACTGCGTATATGGAAAGGTTAAATTTCTATATATTGCTCCCGAGCGTCTCTATAATGATTTGGTGCTGGAGCGTATACGCTATATGAAAGTTGGCCTCTTTGCGATAGACGAAGCACACTGTATTTCGCAATGGGGGTATGACTTCCGTCCAGCCTATTTAGAACTGGCGAAGTTAAGAAGGATTCACCCCAACACACCCTTTCTGGCCTTAACGGCCACCGCCACGCCGCGGGTGGTCGACGATATCCAAGATAAACTAGGCTTCGTCGGTCGACAGGTTTTTCAACAAAGTTTTCGGAGGGATAATTTAGCCTATATCGTCCTAGCGGAAGAAGATAAAATGGGGCGTATGTTGCGCATGATTCATCGAATTGGTGGAGCGGGCGTGATCTATGTTCGCAATCGACGAGAAACGCAGGAAGTGTCTCAATTCCTTATTAATCACGGTGTACCCACCGATTTTTATCATGCCGGGCTCGATACGCAGACCCGTTCACAAAAGCAAGATAGCTGGATGGAAAACCGCATACGGGTGATTGTAGCCACCAACGCATTTGGCATGGGAATCGACAAGCCGGACGTGCGATTTGTGCTGCATCTCGATCTCCCCGACTCCTTAGAGGCATACTACCAAGAAGCGGGACGCGCGGGGCGTGACGGGAAGAAAGCGTTTCCGGTGTTAATGTTTCATCAAGCAGATCGGGAAAAACTATGGGCGAACTTTGAAAATAGCTTTCCGGCCATAAGCTTTATCCAACAAGTCTATCACCATTTAGGGAATTATTTTCAACTAGCGTATGGCGCAGGGCAGGGGTTATCTTTTGATTTTGACGTGGTTGATTTCTGTAAGCGCTATCAGGTGGATATCTTGCCGACGTTAAGCGCGTTAAAGTTTCTGGAGCGCGATGGTTGGATCTCCGTATCCGAAGCTGTTTTTATACCTGCTCGATTTAAGTTTGAGGTAGATTATCAAGAACTCTATAAATTTCAAGTACAGTCCGCTAAATATGATCCCCTAATTAAGCTTATTTTACGTACCACGGGAGGTGTATTTGATTTTTATGCGTCGGTGAATGAATATGAACTGGCGAAGAAACTAAAAATCGCTTACGAAAAGGTGATAGATATGTTGCAGGGGCTCCAGAAATTAGAACTGGCGTCCTATTTACCCAAAACAGATGCTCCTCAATTAACTTTCCGGCAGGCACGGGTGGATTATAAACATCTTTTTATTGACACGGCTTTTATAGCGGAAAGGAAGCGTATAAAAGAAGAGCAGATCAAGGCGATGTACACCTATTTGGATACAAAAGACTGCCGAAGCATTGCCTTACAAACCTATTTTGGCGAAAAAGTGGAGACTCCTTGTGGCGTCTGTGACTTATGCCTCACACGACAGCATCGTGTCGATCTACACGGAAAACTAACAGAAGAGATAAAGACCGCTTTGCTGGCCGGTGAAAAAGATGTGAAGGAGCTGGTTGATCTACTTACCCTCGGTGATGATGAAACCAAACTGCATGTCATTCGGTTGCTGTTGGATAAAGAACAAATTATCCTACGCGATGGTAAATATAGTTGGAATAGCCAATTTTAGGGCGGCGATACCGCCTGCCCTGAATAGATTATTTAATCAAATTTAGCCAGGCTTCCGCCATTAGATTCGCCCCGGCCATAGAGGTGTGCACCCCATCCGTTGTCCAATAGCCACCCGAACCACGGCTTGCCGCTTTGTCGAACACCGATTGAAAAGGAAGAAATGTGGCGTTATACTCTTTTGCTATTTCCTTAGCGGCCTCCTGATAGTCCGTAAAAGTTGGATACCAAGCATCCGTAACATGTTTCACATTTCTGACGCCGAATGGTTCGCCGATAATCAGTTTAACTTCTGGAAGTTGCTTTAACGTGGTATCCAGCAGTTGCTGATATTGTTGTTTATACTGTTGCGGTGTATTTTGAGCTCCTCGGTCTACCGTACGCCAAAAATCGTTTACACCGATAAGAATGCTTAATATGTTGGGTCGGAGCTGAAGCGCATCGACATCCCACCGCTTAATAAGATCTGGGACTCTATTCCCACTGATTCCCCGATTATAGACCTGGATATTTTTGTCTGCATATTTATTGAGTAGGGTGGCGGCCGCCATCATCGCATAACCATGTCCGAAAGCACCTGTGTCGTTTGGTTTCAAATTTTCCCGATTGCGTCCCGCATCGGTAATCGAATCCCCCTGAAATAAAATAACATCGTTTTGTTGTATACGTAGTTTGCCACTTTTTGCCAGATTGTCTTCCGTAGCAAATAGCGACTTAGTACCCATTGTCGCTGCTCCTAGCGTGAGGAGGCTTTTCGTTAAGAATTTTCTTCTAGTTTCCATATGATGAAGGTTTACAGAAACCAAGTTAACTTTTTCAGGCGAACTTTTCAAGACCTTCTCTTATTATTCCACAGGCATGTTTTATTTCGTCATCCGATATAGTCAGCGGCGGAGCCACGCGCAAAGCCGTTTCGCAGTGCAAGTACCAATCGATCATAACCCCTTTTTCCGCACAGAAAGTACTCACCTGATATACCTGATCAAACGTTTCGAGCTGCAAACACATCATCAACCCTTTTCCTCTGATTTCTTTTATCTTGGGGTGATCGAGTTCTTTTCGGAATAAGGCAGCTTTAGCATCCACCGTTTCCAGCAATTTTTCGTTTTGGATGACCCTTAACGATGCCAATGCAGCCGCACAACTTACGGGGTGCCCGCCAAAGGTGGTGATGTGCCCAAGCATCGGATTATCTTTAATCACGTCCATAATCTCTTTCCGAGCGACGAATGCACCAAGCGGCATGCCCCCACCGATACCTTTTGCCAACATCAATACGTCCGGTACGATTTCGAAATGCTCAAAAGCGAACATTTTACCCGTCCTTCCGAAGCCGGTCTGTATCTCGTCGAAAATCAAAATAGCGCCCGTCTCGTCACATTTGCGTCTAAGTGCCTGCATAAACTCTACGGTCGGAACCTGTACGCCCGCCTCTCCTTGAATGGTTTCAACGATCACCGCTGCGGTTTGCTCCGAGATAAGCGCTAAACTCGGTATATTATTGAACTCGATAAAATCTATTTCAGGAAGGAGTGGGGCATAGGCTTCGTGATACGCCGGGTTACCAATTAAACTTAAAGCCCCTTGGGTACTTCCATGATAGGCGTTTCGGGCAGCAATAATCTGTCTACGTCCGGTAAACTTCTTCGCGATTTTCATGGAACCCTCCACTGCTTCCGCTCCGCTGTTGGTCAGGTAAACAGACCCAAAAGAGGAGGGAAGCGTTTTTAGTAATTCAGTCGCAAACGCTACCTGCGGAGCTTGTATAAACTCGCCGTATACGGTCACGTGGAGATACTTCTCCAGTTGTTGTTGAATAGCCGCTATTACTTGCGGATGACGGTGTCCAATGTTGCTTACATTAAATCCCGAAACCAGGTCTAAATAACGTTCACCTTTTGGCCCATATAAATAAATCCCTTCCGCTTTAACAATTTCAAATAAACGAGGGGAAGAAGATGTTTGGGCAGTGTTTTTCAGAAAAAGCGCTCTATTGCTGATCATTTTTTAGTAATAAGAAGTCGGAAATGTATAAAACAAAAGTGACGCCGTTACGCGTCACAACTATTAGCGGTTTCTTCGCTGTAGTTCTTTATAGAGCAATTCCCGAAAGTTTTGTTCAACTTCGAAGAACTGAGATGCCCTGGCGGAGCCGATTACCTCCGCGAACTTTTTTCGATATTCCTTTTTGATATCCAATTCTTTGGCATCGTAAGAAAGTATATCTTTTTTTTCCGCGTTATTCGATCTGTTGAAAGTATTTACACCTCTTGGAGAGGCACTTGTACTTTCTCTTTTCTTAGACCGAATCGTCCATATTTCTTTGCTGTATAGATTATATATTGGGAAAAATCGCTGGGCTTCCGCAGGCGTTAAACTAAGCTCTTTCGTAATATAAGCAACCTTTTCGCTTTCAATTGCTGCAAATCGTTTAGAGTCCCGAGGTTGTGCACTCGCAGATACTATGCAGAGCATAACCATACTAATCATAACGAACAAATGTTTTAAACCTAACATTATAAAGCGTAATTTAAATAATCTTCAATATCATTTTCCTGAACGTGTGTACAGATACCATCTGTATGATGCGCGTGATCAATACAATCGATGACATATAGCATATCATCGCTATCGTTCAAGGCCGTTAGGTAATTGACAATTTCCTCATTCGGAATAGTTGCCAATTGCGATTCTGCAAAATGCACCTCAGTTGTATGGTCTTGCGTATAATAAGAACCTATCCCGATTCCTAAAGCGACACAAGCTGCTGCCGCGTAGGGCATCCATTTTTTGAAATTTATGCGGCGTACAGGTGTGCTCCGTTTTTCGCTGCCCACTGTTTGTGCAAGTATCTTATCGCGCAATACCTCCGTATGGCCCTCTGGCACATTAAAGCCGTCAGCAGGGACCCGTGCTTTGAGTTTTTCTTCAAATATCCGTTGTTGCACACGCTCGGATAAACCGTCAAAATAAGCTGCTGGTACGTTGAAAGCTTCACTTTTTTTCGCCTGATCTATTTTCGTCTGCGCTAAAATTTTATCCGAAAGCTTCTCAAAGTATCCCGGCGGAACCCTCCATGCCGCCGGTGCAGCATCTCTATATTTTTCAGTTTTGACGTGAAACGCAATGCGTTCCGTTAAATGAGAAAAGTAATCTTCAGGTACCACAAAAGGATTCACACGTAATGATCCCGGTAGGTTTAAACCATCCATTCCATCGTAATATGTGTTTTCTTCCTTCATAGTCACTTGTTTAGAGTCGAAAAGCCCCGTAGGGTTTAATCGTGTGTTGCAAAAAAGTGTTCTATTTTTTTAACCGCGAGATGATAAGAGGCTTTTAATGCCCCTACGCTTGTACCCACAATCTCCGATATTTCATCGTATTTAAGGTCTTCGAAATATTTCATGTTAAATACCAACCGTTGTTTATCGGGAAGCGTCAACAGCGCCTGTTGCAATTTCATCTGTGCCTGGTCACCATTAAAATAACTTCCGTCTGCCAACGTTTCTGCCAGATAAGCAGAGCTGTCGTCGTCCAACGACAGGCTCTGCTTTTGTTTTTTTCTGTTCAGAAAAGTGATGCATTCGTTTGTAGCTATGCGATAAAGCCAAGTATAAAGCTGGGAATCCTCGCGGAATTTTTCGAGGTTTCGCCATACTTTGATGAATATATCCTGCACGACATCATCTGCATCGTCATGGTCGATAACCATTCGCCGAACGTGCCAATATATTTTCTGTTGGTATTTTTTGAGCAAATCACCAAACGCCTCTTCGCGTGTGCGTTCATCCGCAAATTTTGATATAATTAAGGCGTCTTCCATTTGTTCCCGTTCCCTATTTTCTGGTAATTACTTTTCTTGCCGCTGCTACAATGGAAGCCGCATTAAGTCCATATTTTTCCATTAGTTCTGCCGGTTTGCCCGATTCGCCAAAGCTATCGTTAACAGCGACAAACTCCTGTGGTGTCGGCTTCTTTGTTGCCAAAAGTTGTGCGACGCTATCACCCAAACCACCCAAACGGTTATGCTCTTCCGCCGTGACCACGCATCCTGTTTTGTTGATAGATTTCAAAACAGCTTCCTCGTCCAACGGCTTAATCGTATGGATATTAATGATCTCCGCGTTGATGCCTAGTTTTTCTAATTCCTCTCCTGCTTGGATCGCTTCCCAAACCAAATGTCCGGTAGCAATAATGGTTACGTCTGTACCTTCGTTAAGCATCACTGCTTTCCCAATCTCAAATACTTGATCTGCCGGTGTAAAGTTAGGTACAACCGGACGGCCAAAACGTAGATAGACTGGACCTTCGTAATCCACCAAGGCTAAGGTAGCCGCTTTGGTCTGATTAAAATCGCAAGGATTAATAACGGTCATACCCGGAAGCATCTTCATCAGTCCGATATCTTCTAGAATCTGGTGTGTTGCACCATCTTCACCCAATGTCAATCCCGCATGTGAAGCACAAATTTTTACATTTTTGTTCGAGTAAGCGATAGATTGTCTGATTTGATCGTATACCCGGCCTGTCGAGAAGTTAGCAAACGTTCCTGTAAAAGGAATTTTGCCTCCAATAGTCAAACCCGCTGCAATCCCCATCATATTCGCTTCGGCAATTCCGATCTGGAAAAAGCGCTCGGGAAATTCTTTGATAAAATCGTTCATCTTTAACGATCCGATCAAATCGGCACAAAGTGCCACCACGTTTTCATTCCGTCTTCCTGCTTCTAGTAAACCAGCACCGAAGCCAGAACGCGTATCTTTTGATTCTGTATAAGTGTATTTCTTCATTTTTAGTGTCTCTCCTGTCTAAGATTATTAATAATCTCCCAAAGTTTCTGCATTTTGTGCCAACGCAGCTGCCAGTTGTTCGTCGTTAGGGGCGATACCGTGCCATTTATGTGAGCCCATCATAAAATCAACTCCGTTACCCATTTCGGTATGGAGCAGGATCATGACCGGTTTTCCTTTTCCGGAACGTGATTTCGCTTCGTCTAGTCCTTGGATGATGGAGGCTATATCATTTCCTTTTTCTATTTCCATTACATCCCAGCCAAAAGCTTCCCATTTCGCACGTAGGTTTCCGAGTGATAAAACATCTTCCGTAGCTCCATCAATCTGCGCACCGTTATAGTCGATAGCCGCGATGATGTTGTCCATCTTGTTATGTGGCGCATACATAGCCGCTTCCCATACCTGTCCTTCCTGCAACTCCCCATCACCCATTAACACGTATACCAAACTATTGTCTTTGTTTAACTTTTTCGCTTGTGCGGCACCGATAGCAACCGATAAACCCTGTCCTAAAGAACCCGAAGCAATACGAATACCTGGCAAGCCTTCGTGTGTAGTAGGGTGGCCTTGTAAGCGGGAATCGATTTTTCTAAAGGTCGCCAGCTCACTTACAGGAAAGTATCCCGCATGCGCTAAAGTACTGTAGAAAACGGGAGAAATGTGTCCGTTTGATAAGAAAAATAAATCTTCGCCGACGCCGTCCAAATTAAAAGAAGGGTCATGTTTCATCGCATGAAAATACAACGCTACAAAATAGTCCGTACAACCCAGCGAACCGCCCGGGTGACCCGATTGGCAAGCATGTACCATACGAACGATGTCACGCCTTACTTGTGAAGCGATCTGTTCTAACTTGTTGATATCTGCACTCATTTTTGAAATATAATGTTTCGGTTATTTTGGCTATAAAGTTAATGATTTTTAGCAGAGTAGCTAAAAAAAGCCCAACTAAAAAAGGGAAGATCATACAATCTTCCCTTTTCTGTTTTTTATTTTTGTACTACAGTGCTTCCGCAACGACTTCCTCTACTTCCGGCACCATTCTTTTCAACAAGCCTTCGATACCCGCTTTTAAAGTAATGGTCGACGACGGACAGCCACTACATGATCCGCGTAGTTCTACCGTTACCACACCGTCCTCAAATGAGCGGTATGCGATGGCGCCGCCATCCTGCTCCACAGCCGGACGAACATAGTCGTGCAACACTTGTTGGATTTTTATTTCCACTTCCGTTCCTTCGAAGTCGACATCCTCGGTGTGTTCAATCGGTTTTACCACCAATTCA
Source organism: Sphingobacterium sp. FBM7-1 (assembly GCF_020687765.1). Classification (GTDB taxonomy): domain Bacteria; phylum Bacteroidota; class Bacteroidia; order Sphingobacteriales; family Sphingobacteriaceae; genus Sphingobacterium. Next base: position 281,514 of record NZ_JAJEWJ010000004.1, read on the forward strand.
GACTCCACAGCTCCTTTTACGAAATCTTTTAATAACGGTTCAATATCGGGCCATTCGACACCCTCACTTTTCGTGACGGTCACAAAATTACTCGCAAAAAAGACACCCTCAACAAAATTGAATTTAAACAGTTCTCGAGCAAATTCGGATTCCTGAGCTCTCTCCCGCGTAGGGTAGTCCAAACTACCGTTGATTAATAACTTGTTGACCAAAAACTTCATGGTTGAAGGATTGGGCGTCGTTTCTGTATATACGTTAATTGTTGCCATGTTTCGTGTAAACTATAATAAAAACAAATATACGCCAAAAATGTGCCAAGACCAGTCATCTAGACGTCAAAGCTTAGCGTACAATTCCGGTGTAATTACTTGGAGAAATAGTTTTGATTTCTTGCTTGATCTCTTCGGATACATTTAATCCATCGACGAAGGCCGCTATGGTCTCTTGGGTCACATGGGTGTTGGTTCGGGTTAGATCTTTCAAAGCCTCGTAGGGTTTAGGATAACCTTCTCTACGCAATATCGTTTGGATAGCTTCAGCAACGACCGCCCAGTTATTTTCTAGATCAGTTTGAAGCGCAGGCTCATTCAGAATAAGTTTCCGTAATCCCCTTAAGGTAGATTTAATAGCAATAGTCGTATGAGCAAACGGCACCCCAATATTACGGAGTACCGTCGAATCGGTTAAGTCACGTTGTAATCTCGATATCGGAAGCTTGGCCGCCAAGTGTTCAAACAACGCATTGGCAAGACCTAAATTACCCTCTGCGTTTTCGAAGTCAATCGGGTTAACCTTATGCGGCATGGCTGAGGAACCAATTTGTCCAGCTGTTATTTTCTGCTTGAAATACTCCATGGAAATATACGTCCACATATCGCGGCATAAGTCTATAAGAATATTATTAATACGTTTTAACGCATCGCAACTCGCTGCAAAATTATCATAGTGTTCAATCTGCGTCGTCGTCTGTGAACGGGAGAGGCCCAGGTTATCGTTTACAAATGCATTTCCAAAAGCAACCCAGTCGGTCTCCGGATACGCCACATGATGCGCGTTAAAGTTACCCGTAGCACCACCAAATTTAGCAGATAACGGTATCTGTTGCAACAATTCAAGCTGCTTTTCGATACGTTCAATAAATACCTTAATTTCTTTGCCTAAACGGGTAGGAGAGGCCGGTTGTCCGTGTGTTCTGGCGAGCAAAGGTATATCCTGCCATTCATCCGCAAGTGATTTTAACTCCGCGAGCAGCTCCTGCACATTTGGGAGGTATGAGGTCTCTAAGGCCGCTTTCCAGGAATAAGGAATAGCGGTATTGTTTATATCCTGTGAGGTCAGCCCGAAATGGATAAATTCCAGTGAATCGTGCAGCCCTAATTTTTCGAATTCATTTTTGAGGAAGTATTCTACCGCCTTCACATCATGATTCGTTACTTTTTCGGTATCCTTAATCCATTGCGCGTCTTCAAAAGAAAAGTTTTCATAAATCTGGCGAAGACGATCGTTGAGCGAACCGTCAAAGTGAGCTAACTGTGGAATCCCCGACCCACACAACGCGATAAAGTATTCTACTTCTACCAACACCCGGTATTTAATCAACGCAAATTCCGAGAAATAATTAGCGAGTTCTTTTGTGTTGTTATGGTAACGTCCGTCAATAGGTGATACGGCAGTTAAGGATGATAAGCTCATGGTCATGAAAAATAAAATTAAATTAAATACCTGCCACGCGCGGCAGGGTATCGACAAAAATAAGAAAAACTCGAAAAGAAGTACCCATATAAACAAGAAAACCCACACGATCGTGTGGGTTTTAACTTATTTTTTGATACTGTTCGGATTACTGAACGTTTTCCAAAGAATCAACGATAGAATCACCTTCAGCTCTAACTGAATCCGCTACGTTTTCTAAAGAATCAGCTACTTGCTCAGTTGCGTTTTCGATTCCTTCAGTTAAAGTTTCAGTAGCTTCTTCGTTTTGAGTTTGCTCACCGCCACAAGAAGCGAATGCGATAGTTAACGCTAGACCTAAAAATCCGAATTTGAATAAATTTTTCATTTTTTAATTTTCTATTTTAATTGAAACAAAGTTGTTTATTACATCTTAATACCTGCGTTTATAAAAGGTAACCCATTTTTTAGCAGGAATAGATAAAAAAAGCAATCCTATCCATCCACGGTCCTGTATAAAAGCAGGCGCAAATATAGTAGTGTTTTACTGAAAAACAATAATAAAAAAATATTTTTTCAGTAAAATCAAAAAGCCCGGATGATCGTCCGGGCTTTAGGTATTTATTTGTTTTTATTTCGCTGTTGAGCTTGCTGTTGGCGCATCATCTCTTCCATCTTTTGTTGGAAAGAAGACTTCTTTGCCGCTTTCGGGTTTTTCTTATGTTCTTCTATTTTCGCTAATATTTTATCATCATCGATAAACTGGCGAATGATGAACTGCGTAAGAAATGTCAACACGGCCGATAAGAAATAATAATAGTTCAATCCGGCAGGGAAGCTGTTCAATACGAAGAAGAAAATTAACGGCATAAAATAACCTATATACTTCATTTGGTTATTGGCAGCGGCTCCAGAAGTCGCATTGTTATACCAGGTCGTCAATAAAGTAGTCAGCGTCATGAGTACACACATAAAAGAAATGTGTCCGATTCCGAAAATCGGAGAAAACGTAATTGGCGCATCATATGTCGATAAATCCGTTACCCAAAGGAAGCTCTCTCCCCGTAACTCAAAAAGATTCGGGAAGAAGAAGAAAAACGCAAGCGTAAAAGGCATTTGTAATAAAAGCGGTAGACACCCACCGAGCGGATTTACGCCAGCTTGCTTATATAATTTCATGGTCTCCTGCTGAAGGAGCATCGGATTATCATCCCCCACTTTTTCCTTGATCTCGTCAATCTGCGGCTTCAATACCCGCATTTTTGCCATGGATTGGTAAGATTTGTAGGTCAATGGGAACAATACCCCTTTTAAGAAAAGGGTGAGGATGAGTATAATAATACCGTAGCCCAAATGAAGCCCATCAAGTACGTCAAAAATAGGAACCGTGATAAATTTATTAATCCAGCCCATCGGTCCCCAGCCCATTTTAATGATTTTCTCAAAATCATCACCATGATCTTTTAATACCTTATACTGGTTCGGACCGAAAAAGAAATTAAACGCGTAGTGATTATCTTTCTGCGCGGAGAAGTCTAGATCACCAACCGCTTTATAATGTTTAATTACCCCTTCGTTCGTGTCAAAAGAAACCCCAAGTTCAGCATTGCTAAGTGGTTGGCTTGATGTTATAACCGCAGAAAAGAAATGCTGTTTAAACGCAATCCAGCTAAGCTTCTCTTTGATTTTCTCTTGCTCATCGCTTGTTTCGGATAAGTTGTCCACATCGCCGCTAGTCTCTTTATAGAATATCGTAGACCGTTCTCTTTCTGATTTTGCATTCCGTTCTTTTCTGAGCAAAGTCGTTTCCCAGTTCAGGCCGATGGAACTCGTCTTGATGTCCATAAGATTCTGAATGCCCACGGCTTTCACGTCAAAACCTACATTATAGTCGTTGCCTTTGATCGTGTATGTGTATTCCAAATATTGCGTCTCGCTGTAAGATAACCTAAAGCTAACCGATTGAGCGGATTCGCCGGTCACCGACACATCACCACCTTCAGCTGTGAAGTTCAAATCACTGGTGTTGATGTTTTCTCCATTTGCTTTGAATACGAAACCCAACTTGTTTTGACCTTCGTCAATAATCATGAGCGGACTACCGTCGTAATTCGTTTCGTTCTTAAGCTGGACAGATTTTATTTGTCCACCTTTCGAGCTAATTTTAGCGATAATCAATTCGTTTTCTAACGTCACGATCTGCTCATCGCCCAAGCGCGCAAGCCCAAACGGCTTGTTGGAGATTTCGGCGGTGTCTATAGTCACCTGTGCATTAGTGCTTAGCGAATCAGCTAAAGGAGGAAGGCCTTCTCGCACTCTTTTTAATGAATCCTGGAGCATTTGTTCCTGCTTAAGCTCCTGTTCCGTAGGTTTCATTACATAAAAAGAGCCTGCTAGGATTCCGAAAATCAGCACTAATCCAATGAGGGTATTTCTATCCATTTTTTATTTTTTTATTATTTCAATTGCTCTATTATATCTCTTCCTTAACCTTTTTTGTGGGCAATAGCAGCAGCTACAAAGCTAACAAACAGCGGATGCGGATTAGCAACGGTTGATTTTAGTTCCGGGTGGAATTGCCCCGCAACAAAGAACGGGTGATTTTTTAACTCGACAATCTCCACTAGACCTGTTTCCGGGTTTTTGCCAGAAGCGATCATACCAGCTTCTTCGTATTGTTTTAAGTAAGCATTGTTGAACTCGTAGCGGTGTCTGTGCCGTTCGGATATTTTGCTTTTTCCATAAATGGAATATGCTTTTGTACCTTTCTTAAGTTCACAATTATAAGCTCCTAAACGCATCGTACCGCCCATGTTCGTAACGGATTTTTGTTCCTCCATTAAGTTGATTACCGGATGAGGTGTTTTTTCATCCATTTCAAAGCTATTCGCATTTTTCAGTCCAAGTACATTTCTGCCGAACTCAATGACCGAACATTGCATGCCCAAGCAAATACCAAAGAAGGGTATCTTGTTCTCCCGAACAAACTTAATAGCAGCCAATTTACCATCTAGACCTCGCTCGCCAAAGCCTGGTGCTACCAGTACACCTTCCAGATCTTTCAGCTTTTCTTCTACATTTTCATCGTTAAGACTTTCAGCTGCGATATATTTCACTTTTACTTTCGTTTCATTTATCGCACCAGCGTGGATAAAACCTTCCGTAATTGATTTATAAGCATCCGGAAGCTCGACGTATTTGCCCACTAAGCCTATACATACCTCACGGGTAGGGTTTTTGAGTTTACCCAAGAACGTTTTCCAGCTTTCTAGATCCGGCTCATTCTTATTGGATAATTTCAGTTTTGCTAAAGCCGTTTTATCCAATTGTTCCTTAAGCATATTCAAGGGTACATCATATATGGTAGGCGCATCGATCGATTCCACTACCGCATTGATGTTTACATTACAGAATTGAGCAAGTTTTTTTCGGATCTCCTGAGTAAGTTTATGTTCTGTACGGCACACCAGAATGTCCGGTTGTATACCATACTCCAGTAGCGTTTTGACCGAATGTTGCGTAGGTTTAGTTTTTAACTCCCCCGCAGCCGCTAAATAAGGTACAAGGGTAAGGTGTATCACCAAGGAATCATGGTTGCCCAGTTCCCAGCGCAATTGCCGTACAGCCTCAATAAATGGAAGGGATTCGATGTCACCTACAGTACCACCCAGCTCGGTAATCACGATGTCATACTCTCCGGTTTGCCCTAGGAGTTGCATTCTCCGTTTGATTTCATCCGTAATATGCGGTACAACCTGAACGGTTTTTCCCAGGTAGGCACCCGCACGCTCCTGATCAATCACGTGTTGGTATATTCTTCCAGTCGTAACGTTGTTGGCTTGGGAAGTAGGCACATTTAAGAATCTTTCGTAGTGGCCTAAATCCAGGTCGGTTTCTGCACCATCTTCAGTTACATAACATTCACCATGTTCGTAAGGATTCAATGTTCCCGGATCGATGTTAATGTAGGGATCGAATTTTTGGATGGTCACTTTAAACCCCCGAGCTTGTAGAAGTTTAGCAAGGGATGCTGCAATAATGCCTTTTCCTAACGACGAAGTTACGCCGCCCGTAACGAAGATGTATTTACTCATAGCAATAATGAAAAATTTCAGCTGTTTTTAAGACCTAAATCTGGCGTTAAATCTGCTTTATGTACGGGATACAAAGGTAAGTTTTTTTTAATACTAACCGAAATTAAAGCACAAAAAAAGCCTCATGGTTGTGAGGCTTTTGTATGTTTTTAAACGGAAGTGTGTTACACACGTTTTGCTTTGATACGTGCAGCTTTACCAGTACGGCTACGCAAATAGAATAATTTCGCGCGACGAACTTTACCAACGCTATTGACATCAATTTTTTGGATGTTTGGCGAATTTATAGGGAAAATACGTTCAACACCTACACCGTTAGAGATTTTGCGTACAGTAAAAGTAGCGTTAGAACCTACGCTGTTTAACTGAATAACCACGCCTTGGTACACCTGAACACGCTCTTTATTTCCCTCGCGAATTTTATAATGAACGCTGATGGTATCTCCGGCTTTGAAAGCGGGGACTTCATTTTTCACTACCGCTTGTTCTTCTACAAATTTTACTAAATCCATGATTTCGAGTAATTATTAAACGATTTTTTTATCCTGCAAAAATCGGAATGCAATATTACAGCTTTTATTTTGAATAAAAAAATACTTTTTTAAACCTTTTCGTGCTTTTTTATAATGGATGCAAAAGTAAGAAAAAGATTTTATAGAAAAGCAGACGAATCTATTTTATATAGATATTAATTTTTTGTGACCCCAGACACGGGCCGCAGGGTAGCACTGTAAATATTATTTTGCAATCAATGAGGAGCTTAGCTGATAAACGAAAATAAAGTCTTGACAGTAACAAAATATGCTGTATATTTGTGCCACACAAAAAAGGTGATACCTAATCGGGGTGTAGCGTAGCCCGGTATCGCGCCACATTTGGGATGTGGAGGTCGTAGGTTCGAATCCTGCCACCCCGACAAAAGCCACTGATAATCAGTGGCTTTTTCTTTTTTCGGACACATTTCGGACAAATTATATCTGAATATTGATTATTCAATAACCTAAGCAAAGTTAAGTTAAGCTA
>NZ_JAJEWJ010000005.1 GCF_020687765.1 Sphingobacterium sp. FBM7-1
GAATATGCTGCTCTATCCAATTTTGAAGGCGATAAACAGGCGTGTTAGGGTATTTAGATTTAGGTTAATTTGAAGAGAATTTTGTAAAATTACACAGTCTTAATTTCGGGAAGCCGACATGCCGATATAGGTATTAGGGGAGAGTTAGAATTTATCAGAAATGTTAAACATGTCGATGGAAAGTTTACATTATATCATGGAATAACAAACTGTTTAAGATATGGGGACTTCTCTTTTGTTGATTTAAAGAAATTCAGAGTCGAATGGATCGGAGAGCTTAAAACAAAGAAAACTGATGATAAAAGTCTAGAACTACAGCTCACAATCCTTGAAAGAAACTCATATCAGAACACTGACAATTTCCCTAATAAAGATAAGCCACATTATGAGAAGGACAAACGAAAGAGACAGGTTTTGGAGATTGCAAAATTTCTTACTAAAGAAGAGTCACTGCCTGAAGATAACGTGGATATAGTAAACACCACTTATATTAAAGATTTAAATGATCAATTTATTCAGACTAAAATAAACAAAACAACCTATAAAAAAATTAGTTCTGGACTATTGATATGTTGTACTCGGATTTCTAAAAAGTCTTTTGCAAAAAAAATTCTTGAAAGAACTGATCGTGAGAAAAATCCAATAAAAGACGCAAGTGAAGGTATTCTTAAAGAAGTTTCAGGTATAATAAAAGAAAGCACTAATAATAATGGTATTATTATAGGAAACCTATTGTATGATAAAGACTTCAACGAAAAAAATTCGCCTGGATTACCACCATTTTTTTGGTATCCTTTAGACAAAAAGCTATTAAAAGAGCTTTATTTGCATTCATGTTTTATAATAAATATATTCAATCCCGCATTTATTTTTGATGAAATATATAATTTAGGATATAAAATTGAAAGCAACTATTTGAAGAATAGCGGAATGACATACGGCCCTTTCCTAAGAGAGGTTTCAAGCTTTGACATTTTTATCTCAAATATTTTAAATCATCTTTTTACAGAAAGCTATGCCATTGACATAATGACTTCTATCATCAAAAGTGAATTATGGCAAAAATCTTTAAAAATCAGCTTAAAACATAAGTTGCATTTTGATTTTTGAAATTATTCCCAACATTGTTGTCCGACACAATATTAATCCTCCACATTTTCTTGTCACACCTATTTTAACCTATATTTTATACATTATTTTTTGTTTTCTATATATAAAAATATAGTAGAATTTTCAAAAAGAATTTGGAGATCCCATACAAGGTTATTAAAATTGTAAACACCTGATATATAAATATTTATATATTAATATAATATAATTTTTAAACAATTTTAATAACAAAAAATGGCAAAAGCAACCGCAAAACTAGAGCAAAGAAAGGATTCCAAAACGGGTCTAGTTAGAGAAAACAATGTTCCCATATTAATTGATTTTACTTTCAGTGGAAAGCGACTTTGGATTCAAACAGGGATCTCCATTGATAGAAAGAACTGGGATCAAAAAAATCATAGAATTAAATCATCTGTTATTAATAGCATGGAATTGAACGCCGTCATTCAAAAAAAGGTATCAGAAATTGAAAAGGTTTATTTGGATGCAAAAATAAACAATGTAGATGTGACTACAGCTTACATTCGTAATGTATTAAATCAAGTCAAAACAAGTAACAAAAAGAATTTTTGGGAGTATTACGAGGAGTACATCAACAATGTAAAGTTAAAATGCGCTAAAAACACCCTTAAGAAGCATAGAACCTCTTATGATCTCCTAAAAAGATTCTCAACAACTAATAGAATAGCAATTGATTTCGATTTCATTGATACAGAGTTCTATCAAAAATACGTCGAATTTTTGATGATTAAGATGAATCATTCTAATGTGACTATTGCTAAATACACACAGACATTGAAACAATTTCTTAACTATTGTAGTCAACGTGCGTATAATAAAAACATGGTTTATAAAACTTTTAGTTTTTCAGCAAAAGAACCGGAAATAGTAGCTCTGAAGAAAGACGAAATATTATCCATTAAGAATTTAGATTTATCCAAAAACAAATATTTGGATCAAGTAAGAGATTGTTTTTTATTCCTATGTTTTACAGCTCTAAGGTATTCGGATGCAGCTAACCTAAAAAAGAATAATGTTTGTTACGATTCTTTAAATTATACTTCAGTAAAAACAAAAACACCTGTTAGTGTCCCTCTTCATCCATCAGCATTGGAGATTATAGAAAAATATAAATCTAACAATAGCGATAAACTCCTTCCTTTTATATCTAACCAGAAAATGAATGGACATTTAAAAGAACTAGGCAAACTGGCGAACCTCAATAGAGACGTCGTTAAAGTTAAATATTATGGGCCTGAACGTAGAGAATTCCCACGCAAGCTTTACGAAGTTCTTACGACGCATATTGGACGTAAATCATTTATCTCTCATCTATTTAATCAAGGAATGGACTCTGAACTCATTAGGTCGCTCAGTAATCACAAAAGCATATCGTCATTTGCGAGATACAATAAAATAGAACCCAGTTTCCAAAAGGCACAGCTATTGGAAAAATTCGATATATAAAAAAATTTGAATATAATATTAATTAATAGTTATTAAAATAAATATAATAGAAATAACAAATAAAAATTATGTCAAAAACAAACATCACTAATCGTAAACCCCAGGAGGTTACATTAGAAATTACCGTATCAATTGAAAATTTGGTTGAAGTTTTCTTTCAAATGTTTAATCAAAAGCTTCAGGAATCTAAACAGGAAGCAAGGGATGTAGCCGAAGATGATGAAATACTATGCCGATTGGGAGTGTGCCAACTCCTGAAAATATCGCAGACTACATTGACAAAGAGGATTAAGGACAAAAGTATCCCGTATTCCAAATGTGGCAGGAGATTGTTGTTCTCAAAGAGCGAGGTGCTGAATGCTATCAAGAAAGGAGCTTAGGATAATGGACTATACAAACGCATATATTGAAGGTTTCTCGAATTTGGAGTTCGAGAAACTGATTGTACGCTTAGGCTTAACAATTAATCTCGATAGGGAAATTATTGTTTTTTATCACTACAACTTGAAGCTCATATACTACCCAAATAGCAACATCCTCAGAATCAAGAATTCACTACATAAATATTTCAACTCAATAGATGGAGATAGCAGTTGCAATAATATGAGTGATTTTACTTTATCAGACGCAAGATGCGTTGCAGAAATCCTATCAGTAGTCTATATAGATCGGGATATTTCTGACTTTAAGATTTCAGCAGTATTTGAATTTGGGCTTAATGTTAAAGCACCTATCGCACCTTTCTCTATCATTGAGAGATACATGGCTTATCAAGTTCACAATTCTATCAACGAATTCACGACTTGTGAACCTAGAAAAGGCAAGCCAATCATGCGCAAATCATACCTTTCGGACTATGACCTAAAATTTTATGACAAAGGCAAAGCTAGTGAATTATCGGGATTGAACATACTCCGTTATGAGCTTGTTTTTAAGCAGATACGAAAATTGAGAACTGTTTTGGGTGAAAGAGAGGTTACACTTGAGACGCTGTTAGAAGATTATAATTGGAAAAAATTAAGCGATTATATGATCGAAGTGTACAGAAATATCAAAAAGTCTCCTTTATTGCTAAATAATACCCTAGACGTGCATCAAATACTCAATATACACATCTTTGGCAATAAGACATTAAAACAAGATTTGGCTAGGCATCTCAGCAAATCGGAATTTAATGCACTTATGAAGGAATCAAAAGGTATATACACTGAAATCAGTGAATCAGAGGACGACTTACATAATATAATCGAAAGGAGGATACATGAGAAATTGGATATACTATCGAGGTAAGGAATACCGATTTCACCGTTCATACGGATGGGTGAAACGAGAATCAAATGATGTATTTAATGAAGAAACAAATAATAATTTAAAAATAGAAAAAATGAAGAATTTAATAAGAAAACAAAATGTAGTTGAAATACCTTCAAATAATTTTCAGTCCTTCAGTGAAGATATTTTCGAAGTTCTGGATTGGATATTGAGCAACCATTTTAGTGAATTTATCGAGGTGATAGATAAAGCACCGGAGAACCATGAAACGAGTTTAAAGCTGTATTTTCTTGAAAAGTTAAAACAAAAATTGGACTTGAACCTAAATACGCTTTTGGAATATAGAGTGCGCCTACTAATAATAGTTGGAGATTATTTAGAAATGTTAAAAAATCAAAATAATTAATTGCTACAAGGCTGCTTCGGCAGCCTTTATTTTTATATAATTATGATAAGCGAACTATGAGAACCTATACTTTTATAGAAGCTACATACGGCAGAATTCCTTTCAGCTCGGTAGATCTTGCGTCCGCAAAAAATTCTTCGGTATACGGCGCACAAGAAAGTATGGTACAATCTTTATATGGGATGTTTAAAGTCGATAAGGTCTTTGAGGCCTATATTTAGAGCTTGCGAAAGACTAAAGAGTGTGCTAAGGGTAGGGTTCCCCTCTCCTCGTTCTATTCTACCTATTTGCGAGATGGGAACGTTGGCATAATTGGCGAGTTCTTCCTGTGATAATTTCCTAGCTGTTCGGAGTTGTCTAAGGTGTTCACCGAATGCTGTGTTAAGTTCTATGTTCTTGATGTTTATCACATAGGCAAAATGGGAGATATTTATATTTTGTATAAACGCATATATGCGTTATTTTTGAAGAAATAATTGACTTAGATAATGAAAAAAGCAATTTTGGCAGTAATTAGTATCATACTTTTGGGTAATACACTCTTAGGACAGGACTATAAAGTAATCCAAGAAAAGGTGAAAATTTATGCGGGTCCTGATTTTCAGAAAGAAATAGGGTACTTGACGAAAGGATATGAAATTAAAAACCTAAGAAAATATGACAACGATTGGTCATATATAGAGGAGGGTAGGATTAAGGGATATATCAGCAGTCACGGAGTTGAAGAAATCAACGCTAAATATAATGAGAAAAGAAGTTACGCAGGTATAATAGCACTAATAATCAGCCTGATAGTACTAGGATTATTATTAAAAGCGATATATGGGAAAGAGAAAAAAACTGAATTACAACAACAGACTGAAAATCCTCTGCCACAGAACACAACATTTATATATAGGTCAAAGAGTGTTGGAGGGGCAATAATCTTGGCAGCTCTTTTCGGGCCACTTGGGATGTTCTATTCAACTATAAATGGTGCTCTGATAATGATAATATTGCCTGTATTATTAATTATGGGAATTGTGTCGTCGCATGATTCTGATAACGCAGCACTAAAGGTACTGCTAACATCTGGTACATTAGTCTTCTTTATATTCTATTGGTTTATATGCATTATGTGGGCAGCAATAGCTGCTTCTAATTCTAAAAAAGTAGCAAAGATAGAATAAGGGAGATTTTGACTTCGAAAATCTCCTGTTTACGTTTGCAAAATTAGGATAAAACTATTTTTGTATGAATTGTGATTTTAGACAGGTCGAAAATATCATTTTGGCTTACCCCAAATCATTTAGAAATGACTTTAAGAAAGCCACTCCAGTCATTGAAGAATTGATAAGCAAAATTCCAAAAGACATCAATGTACAGTTGATAATGTCCAATGAAAAGGATTTGGATAGTCTTTTTGAAACGATAGGTGATGACAGGGTTATTCAACCTCTTCTCTTAAAAGATTGGGATGAAATTTGGCTACGGGATTGTATGGGCTTTATCAATGACAACAAATTGATAAAGCCTATTTATTTTCCAATGTACTGTGATTATCGATTTCGATGGAAGTACTTTAAGAAAATAAATGAACTGTCCAAAGATGTAATAAATGCATTGGTCAAAAAAGAAATCATTGATATTCCTTTAATCTGGGATGGAGGGAATCTGATTAATAATGATAGGTATGGCTTAATGACTTCAAAGATTGTCGAGGATAACCCCTCGTTTTCAAGATTCTATATAGAACAGATGATTAAGGATAATTTAGGTATAGAGCCGATAATTATCGAAAGACAAAAAGAGGATGTAATTGGTCATATAGACGGATATGCGTCTTTCATCTCCAATAACAAATTAGGAATAAGCATCTATCCAAATATGCCATTTTTAAAGGATGACAATATGTATCTCGATTCAATATCGACAAAAGCTGCACAGATAGGGCTGGACACATTTAGGGTCTATGATAGACCTGTCGACCAAAGTATCAGATGTGAATGTAAAAAGAAAAAAAGAAGTGGGTGTTTTAGTGTGTCAAGTGGGATCTATGTCAACAACATCATTCTGAACGATACAGTTATTCTTCCGCAATATACACTGCCAACGAGAAAAGAGACTGATTTTTATAATAAAGTGAACAAAGAGAAGTATGAACAAGGGGGGGTTAAGGTCGAAACTGTTAATTGTGATGTCTTGTCACAATTTGGTGGCTCATTGCATTGCTTGAGTTTTGTATATTAGTGTATTAAATATTCTAAATTACGAGATGGAGAAAGAACTTTTGGACTTCAAAAAATTCAGTGAACGTATGATTCGGCAACTGAATGACATAAAAAATCAAGAATCTAAAACAATAAAAATAGATATTCAGGAAGAAATAAAAAAGAGTTCTAAAAAGCATCATTTTATTCCTAGATATTATATAAATGGATTTGCAGATTCTGAAAATGAACTATTTATTTATGATAAACAGAAAGACATCATCAGAAATAAAAAATCAGGAAGCAGTGGGATATTTTTTGAGGAGAATAGAAATAGCATAGATTTAGGAGATAACGTTTATATATCTTTATTTGAAGAAGTATATTGTTTTTTTGACAACAATTTAAAACATCTGATTAAATTATTACGGTCTGGAGTAGAAAAAATTGATGAAAAAACTTCAAACGAAATAATAGCATATATGAATATCTTTGTTTTAGACCTTTATTTAAGAAACAAAAATAATGACAATTTATTTGACGAGATCTTCCATGAAAGCGAGATAAACTTCGTAAACGAGAGCCTAAATGAGCACAGAAAGGAAATAAAAGAAATGCCAGGATTTAAGCAGCTGTTTAGAACAAAGCTTTTTACGTCATATATAGAAGAATTCTTTAAAATGGATCCTAACAAAATAACTAAAATACAACTTATAAATTTTGAGATGGATCAAATTTGTATAGGAGATATGCCTCTAATTTTCTTCAATAATCACGGGCAGCCATATGATTTGTTTAACTCTCCATTGATTCTCCCAATATCAAAATCTAAACTTTATCTAAGAGATGTAAGTAGAAAAAAAAGTTTCTATTATGAAGATACATCAATATTTAATGCATTGATAATTGATCGATCATCAAAACTAATAGGATGTTCAAATAAAAAGACTCTCCAAGATGCGATAAAAACTTATAAATTTTTAAAGGAACAAAAATTAGAAAAAATGATGGAATTAAATTTGTTCTTTGATTTTAATTGAAAACAGTTTCGGAAATCTTGTCCTACTGAAAAAAGACCTCGAAATCCTTATTCTTTAAAATCTCTTAGACACTATAAAATCAAAATTGTATGGGATCTTGTATGAGAAAAAATCAAAATCGCCTTTATCTTTAAGATTTCGGTGATTTTCGTTAAAAATTGTAGCCCCGAGCAGAATCGAACTGCTATCAAATGTTTAGGAAACATCTATTCTATCCGTTGAACTACGGGGCCTACATTTATGCCTACAAAAATACTTTTTTTCATTTATTTATTATATAACCATTTATTATAAATAAGTCGATTTAAATATAGATTTTGGCGATAACGTATAAAGATTTGTGATGCATTTTTGACAATAAAAAACGTACTTTTGTAACACAAGAAAAAAGAAAAAATATATATTAATTATGAGTTTTACAGGTAAAAATTTTCCAAGTATTGCGGTTGATGCGATTGATTATTTAGGGGACAACTTTACGCTTAACATTTTCGAAAAAGCAAAAGCAGAAAACAAAAAAGTATTGTTGTTTTGGTATCCGAAGGATTTTACTTTCGTGTGTCCAACTGAATTGCACGCTTTCCAAGAACTTGCGGAAGAGTTTGCAAAAAGAAATACAATTGTAGTCGGTGCTTCTTGTGATTCTGCAGAGGTTCATTTTGCTTGGTTAAACACAGCAAAAGATAACGGTGGTATCGAAGGAGTAGAGTATCCGCTTATTGCTGATACAAACCGCAACCTATCGAGTGTATTAGGTATTTTAGAAATGAAGGAAGTAGAACATCCTGAATACGGTACGCTCGTAGAAGGTTCTGCAGTTTCCTATCGTGCGACATACCTTATCGATGAGACAGGCAAAGTATTCCATGAGTCTGTAAACGATATGCCATTAGGACGTAACGTAAAAGAGTATATTCGTTTGATCGACGCATATACACACGTACAAAAACATGGTGAAGTGTGTCCTGCAAACTGGGAAGAAGGCAAAGATGCTATGAACGCTACGCGCGAGGGTGTTGCTACATACCTATCTGCAAACTAGTAACACGTTATCCAAAAACCAAAAGGAGAGGATTCCCTCTCCTTTCTCAAAAATCAAAAATTTATGTTACAAGAATTAGAAAAAGATGCTCTACAAGAACTTGTAGAGAATAATGATACGGTAATGGTACAATTCTCGGCTTCTTGGTGTGGTAACTGCCGTATCATGAAACCGAAATTCAAAAAATTAGCTTCTGAAAACGACAGCGTGGCGTTTATAGTAGTCGATGCGGAAAAATTTCCGGAATCTCGAAAACTAGCAAACGTAAATAATTTACCTACTTTCGCTGCATATAAAGGAGGGAAGCTAGTAAACCAGGTACAGACAAACAAAATTGACGGATTAATCGATTTATTAAATGAAGTTACCAGTAATTAAACATCTCATAGAGTTTATCGAACAAAATGATGCAGACTTCGTATTGGAGACCATCGAAACGTTAGAAGCATTAACCGAGGTTCCCTCGCTCAAAGATGAAGAGCTCGACGTTATCGGCGAATTAATTTCCAATATGTATGGTGCCGTAGAAGTGGATAAGCTTATTAAAGAGGGCACACCGAAAAAAGAAGCATTGAACGGCTTTATGCAGCGTGTTCTGGGTTCCATCGATAAATAAACGCTTCATCGGCTGTTTATAACTTCCGGGATGTGGAAAAGTTTTTGCCCCGAAACGGGTCCTTTCCTATTTATTAATCCTACTTTTACTTGTACTATATAAGGTTACTAATTTAAAACTATCACCTATTCCCGTCTGTTGTGAAATTTGCTTGGTGAATTGGAAGTTTTAGACAAAGGTTTTAATTGTTGGTAAAAGGAATCAGAAATTATCTGATTCCTTTTATTTTTTTATAGACTTACTTCCCATCCATTTTAAGCAGGCACCCTCAATTCTATATAATTTCGTATTCTTCCTATAGGTTCTTTAAATATTTCCTATTTTAGAGGTCATGAGACGATATTATTTCGGCATTCTTATCGCGCTTCTTGCCGCGACTCACCTGTCTTTTGCTCAATCCACCCATTCGGCAAGCATACAACTACAAATGGAACGGCTAAACGTTTTAGGTTCCGCGCTTTATTTGGCCGCACATCCGGACGATGAGAACACGAAATTGATCGCCTATCTGGCTTCTGAACGGAAAGTTCGAACGGCCTACCTCTCCTTAACACGAGGCGACGGGGGACAAAACTTAATCGGAACGGAGCAAGGTATTGAATTAGGGTTGATTCGTACGCAGGAGCTCTTGCAAGCCAGAAAAGTAGATGGGGGAGAGCAGTATTTTTCCTCGGCATTTGATTTCGGCTTTTCAAAAACCGCTGCAGAAACCTTTAAATTTTGGCAGAAACAAGAATTGCTAAAAGAGGTGGTATGGCTCATCCGAAAGCTACGGCCAGATATCATCATCACGCGTTTTCCACCTGATGAGCGGGGTGGACACGGTCATCATCAGGCTTCCGCCATCTTGGCACACGAGGCCTTCGTAGCGGCCGGTGATCCAAAAATGTATCCCGAACAATTGACGG
Organism: Sphingobacterium sp. FBM7-1; assembly: GCF_020687765.1. Taxonomy (GTDB): domain Bacteria; phylum Bacteroidota; class Bacteroidia; order Sphingobacteriales; family Sphingobacteriaceae; genus Sphingobacterium. The sequence continues at coordinate 10,051 of NZ_JAJEWJ010000005.1, forward strand.
AATTAGCGCCTTGGCAACCTAAACGACTCCTCTGGAACACGGCGAGCTTCATGCCCTTACGGGGCGACGATGTAAACCGTCTACGTATCGATATAGGCCAATACAACCCTTTATTAGGCAAATCATATGGTGAGCTATCGGCCATCAGCCGATCGCAACATAAAAGTCAAGGATTTGGTTCTGCAAGCAGTAATGGTGTTTCGTTAGAGACGTTCGAAAATGTGTTGGGCCCGGAGGCCTACGAAGATCTTTTTGATGATATTGATCTCTCTTGGAATCGCATTCCGGGAGGTGCCGGCATTCAAGAGCGTATTCAGCAACTTTTGGCATCTTTCGTCCCGGAAGAACCGCAACGATCTATTCCCCAACTAGCGGTGCTATGGCAGGACGTCCAAAAAATAGAAGACAATTACTGGAGGGAAAGAAAGGGTCAAGAGATCGAGAATATTCTGTTGGCTTGCGCGGGTATAAAAGTGGAAAGCATAACGCCTCAATTACGCACAACGGAGGAAAGTCCGATTGCTTTTCAAACGGAGATTATCGTTCGAAATCCAGGTGTCCACGTGGAACTTTCTAGTATTAATGGCAATCAAATTGCCCAAAACTTACCCTTTAACCTAAAAAACACCTTTGAGCAGATACTCCCGTCTACCGCCGTTACGCAACCTTACTGGTTAGTTAAGCCGCCTACAGCCGGCAAGTTTGAGGTCGAACCGCAGCATGTCGGTCATCCATTAAACCCCGATTTACCGGCTGCTCGGATACAACTAAGGATTGCCGATGTTCCCGTGGATGTACATACGCCGATTCAGTACCGCTATGTCGATCCTGTGAGAGGCGAGGTACATGAATATCTACAAGTAAGCCCGGTTCTTACGGTTTCCTTAACGGGAAACAACCTGTTACTTCAACCAACCGAACAAAAAAGCCTCCGTGTAACCTTTCGAAGACATGGCGAAACCGACCGGGAAATACCAGTCGCTCTTCGTGTTTCTTCGCAAGGTTGGAAAGTAACTCCGGAGATCATTAATTTATCTTTCGAGGAAGGTCAGGATGTGTTGTCCAGGACGATCGAAATAACACATAACGGTGCTTTGGGACCGGCAACGTTAAGTTTTGCGGTAGACGGCAAAAAACTGAAACAGATTCGGGAAATCAATTATGAACACATCGCCCGACAAGCATGGTTTCCTCCGGCAGAAATAACGTTAAACCCCATCGTGTTAGACAATCCGGTAAAACGGGTCGGTTATATCATGGGGGCGGGGGACCTCGTACCGGAAGCGTTACGAAATATAGGAACAGCGGTCGATATACTTCCTGTAGCCGGAATAACTTCGGAAATACTGGGGGAATATGATGCGATTATATTTGGCATTAGGGCCTTTAATATGCAGACCTCGATTGGAGAAAAATTACCCTTACTATATGATTACATACGCGAAGGCGGGGTGGTTTTGATGCAATACAACGTGCATTCGAGATTACAAGAAGAACACTTTACACCCAAACCCGCTCCTTTTTCCGTTAGCCGAACACGGGTAACCGAGGAGGATGCAAAGGTCACTTTCAGTGACCCTACAGACCCAGTTTTGAATTATCCGAACAAGATTACGGCTGATGACTTTGACCATTGGGTGCAAGAAAGAGGCCTTTACTTTGCCGAAGAGATCGATCCGGGCTATCGCACTCCTTTGTATATGGCAGACGAAAACGAACAGCAACATAAGGGCGCTTTGCTCATTTATAGTATGGGAAAAGGTAAATTAGTGTATACTTCCTTATCTTTTTTCAGACAATTGCCTGCTGGAGTTCCCGGAGCTAACAGATTATTTGTAAATTTGTTAGCAAAAGAAAAATAGAAACAATATCGTATAATGGAAAATCAAATAGAAAACAACGAAAACCTAAACGTAAAAGGCATCATCTTATTGCTCGGCACCGTATTTGGCGGCTTAATCTCCATCGTTACTTGTGGAACATTTCTAGGTTTTATCTCGGGACTGGTTATTGGCTTAATTTTCGCTATATTTTTCATTAGCGTATTCCTTCCACATAAACCAAGTGACAGATAAGGGGCTTCCTCCATTTGTAAAGAGCTGGCGACAGTTCTATATACTCGTTTGTATATGGCTTCTTCTGTGCATTTTGCTCATGTATGGATTCACTAAACATTATTCATGAGTACTATTGATTGGATAGTACTCTTTTTTACACTCCTGCTTATCGTTGTTTACGGCACTTATAAAAGCAGGGGAATCAAAAATATCGATGGTTACATCGTCGGTGACCGTGAGTTGCCGTGGTACAATGTAGGCTTGTCCGTGATGGCAACCCAAGCTAGCGCCATCACTTTTTTATCCGCTCCCGGTCTGGCTTACTCTTCCGGAATGAGTTTCGTGCAATTCTATTTCGGCTTGCCATTGGCTATGATCGTTCTCTGTATCACCTTTGTACCTATCTTCCACCGTTTACGGGTATATACCGCATATGAGTTTCTAGAAAAGCGTTTCGACGTGAATACGCGGATGCTGACTGCTTTGCTTTTTTTGATCCAACGCGGTTTATCTACCGGTATTACCATATTTGCGCCTTCCATCATCCTCTCCAGCATATTGCACCTCGACGTGACCTATACGACCCTGATTATCGGGACGATGGTTATCTTTTACACGGTTTGGGGAGGAACAAAGGCTGTATCTTATTCGCAACTACTACAGATGGGTATTATTTTTACCGCATTGTTAGCTGCGGGGGTTATGGTTGTACGTTTTTTGCCTGCGGAGATTGGTCTTACAGAAGCCTTGCACATAGCGGGAAAATCGGGTAAGACAAACGCTATCGATTGGAGCTTCGACTTGGATAACCAATATACGGTCTGGACAGGGCTGATAGGGGGATTCTTCCTGCAGCTTTCCTATTTCGGCACCGACCAAAGCCAAGTAGGTCGATATTTGACCGGATCATCCATCCGCGATTCCCGGCTAGGTCTCCTGATGAACGGCCTGTTGAAGGTTCCGATGCAGTTCTGTATTCTATTGATTGGTATCTTGGTCTTTGCCTACTATCAGTTCCATACGCCACCTTTATTCTTCAATAATGTGGAAGTTGCAAAGATTGAAAACAGTATTTATAGCCAGGAATACACGGCCATCATGCAACGGCACGAAGCCCTTAGTGAAGAAAAAACGCAATGGGTAGAAAAGCTTGTCGGCGCGATAAAAACGGAAGATAAGCCCGTGATCGATGCTTCCCGTCAGGCGCTGCAATATACGAATCAACAGGATCAGGCGCTTCGCAAAGAACTGGAGTCCTTGTTAATAAAGAATGATCCGACCACCGAACTCAACGACAACAATTATATTTTCCTTTCTTTCGTAACCAGCACTTTTCCTAAAGGGCTTATCGGCCTGTTAATTGCGATTATATTCCTGGCATCAATGGGCGCTACGGCCAGTGCGATTAATTCGTTATCATCAACGACCGTAGTGGATATTTATAAACGCTTTATCAACAAAAAGGGGTCGGATAGGGGATACCTCTATGCTTCCCGACTATTCACCCTGCTGTGGGGAATTATTACGCTCATCGTCGCGTTATACGCCAGTCAATTAGGGAACCTTTTGGAAGCGGTAAACATTCTAGGGTCTCTCTTTTATGGCACTATTTTGGGGATATTTTTAGTGGCTTTTTATGTAAAACGTATCGGTGGAAAGGCGGTTTTCTGGGCGGCCTTGCTTTCGGAAGTGGTCGTTTTCAGCATTTGGAAAGCCGACATCATGGCGTATCTATGGCTAAACTTGGTAGGCTGCGTCTGTGTAATCGTCTTTGGGCTGATCTTACAATCGCTGCTTAAATCAAAAGTATCGTCGATATAGATTATATAACACGCGTTTATCATAATCCGTCAGCGTATCACCTAGATCAGTCACGATAAATTTGCGTTTAAAAGCGACAATTGCCTTACTTAAATTACTAACGTCATATCCTATTATCCGAAGTGCATCGATATAGTTGAAGTTGTCTGGAGGAGCGACAAGGTTGCTTTCATCATACCATACGCCGAAACCCTTTTCAGCTAGTAGCTTCCAGGGGAAAAACACACTTGGATCGTTCTTGCGCGCTGGCGCTACGTCCGCATGTCCTAAAAAATTAGTGAATGGTATCTGATATTTGGTTTTTAAGGAGTCCAGTAAGATTAGTAGCGCATTAATTTGAACTTCGGGGAAGGGTTCGCGTCCGTTATTATCTAATTCTATGCCCAAGGATACCGAATTCATATCGGTTACATTTCCCCATTTGGATCGTCCGGCGTGCCATGAGCGTAGGTAATCGTTCAACATCTGCACGACCTGCCCATCTTTACCGATAACGTAATGTGCAGAGACTTTAGTATGCGCCAATTGGAATGTCCTTACGGTCTGTGCTAGGCTATGTTGCGCCGTGTGGTGAATAATAACGAAATTCGGCTTCCGGATATCAAAATGTGCCGCTTCTGACCAATCTGCATTTTTATGGATACCCTCCCGCATCAGCATCCGTACCTTATCCTCCGTCGTGAGGGTGACGGGCAGAGCCATGGTATGCGTTTCGGCAACAGCCACTGCCAACGAGGGAAGCTGTTTCAGGGAGTCTAGCGCAACCTGAGCGGTATCTAAACGTACCACGGTGGCGTTATTATGGTATAACACCCGGGGTTTCTTGGTGCTACAAGAGACCAATAACCCCAAAACAAAAAAGACATAACAAAAACTTCTCAATCGCAACACCACCTCCTTTAGCAACAAATACGATAAACCTATCTTGGTAGGGTATAAGTCAAACCTAATGCCAAAGCTTGGCTGTATTGCACTTTTGTATCTTCTGCGGAGTTATATACCATGATACCGCTTAAAGAGACGTTGACCAGATTAGTCACTTTAGCGGTCAGGGTTGCGTCCAAACGGTGGTCGGGATCACTGATTTCTTTATAGTCGGCAAACATATTGTACCGCGCTTTAATATTTAAGTTTTTAGAAAGGTTTCTATCTAAATTTGCCGTGATCTGAAAAGCCAGATCGTTTCTAAATTTTTTACCGGGTTCTACGCCGTATACTTCTTTCCCGTCTACCGGCTCGGCAATACGATTATCTAACAATAAGGTTTGCCGTGCGGTACCAGTACCTAACCGAAGCGAGAAGGTATTGTCGGGCTTGTACTCCAAACCGAATGATTCCGTAAAGTATCCTGGTGCCATAAAGGCGGAAACAGTATCTGTAATAATCTCATCGTTCGTTTCCGGATCTCTGCCGTATTTATAACCGGCATCAAACTGGGATTCAAATGTCACAGAAAAATAAAGGGCCCAACTTTTCGAGAGTTTATGCGCGATTTTATGATCCCAGAAAATCCGGTCGTTATTCTTTTTCGCAAGTTGCCTCACATCCTTGTTGGAAGTTCGAATTTTACCGTAGCGCAAATCGATTTCAGTGGTGTACTGAAAGTTGTTTTTGTTGTATTCTGACTTATGCCATCCCAGTAACCCCACCGCGATAGAATTGACCCCTCCTGCATTCCAGTTTTCACTGAAGGAGGCTTGGTTCATATTTATACCAAACTTGGTCCAATGTTTCCAATAATTAATTTCTAAATCTAATTGTGGAATCGGTACCGGTAATTCTTGGAGATGAGTAACGGGGGATTGCGGCTTTTCTACAATATTTGTATCCGGCTTTGCCCTTAATGCTTTTAGATCGATTTGGGCCATACCCTGCTGGCTCACAACGAGTAATAAAATAACAAACAGGAAGTTTATGCTCTTAAACATGGCGTTTTATTTTTCTACTTCTAATTCAATTTCTGGTAACTTCGGTAAAAAGCGCAAGTTAGGATTTAATTTAAATATTTCATACTTGCTCCGGATATATGTTGCTAGCTCATAAGGTGTGGCGACGGTGACAAAATAATATGTAGGTCGATAATTCCCCATAAAAATAGTAAGATGCTCGCCAGTTAAACCCGTAATATTACGGACGAGATCGCGCGTAAATTTGGAATCAATCACATCTTCTTCATATTCCCGTTGAATAAAACGTGTCAGACGCCGGGCATTTTTTCCTTCTCGGCTTAACATATTATAGATTGACCCAATGCTGAGTCCCGCTCCGGTAGGGCCTACACTAAATATTGAGCCGGGATCTGCGAGTTTATAGGCTTTATTAAATTCTTCCCGACGTTGCTGCAAAATTTCTTCTGGCGAGCGGCGGGCTACCACCCGCACCTCGGGTATATATATGGAAGTGCGTTCTAAATAGATCATAAACACCTGTTGACCGGTATATTTTACAGTATCGGTTAGGTAACCTTCTTTGGATGTAATAATCAGATCTCCTAGAGAAACGCTTATTTCAAATTCTCCACGAGCATTATTGAATGTGTTTTCTCTTGTATTGTCATTTTTTAAAAACACCTTCCCCACACGCTGTTGGGTTCCTTGATCAAAAACAATACCTTGTACCTTCTTACCCTGTCCTACGGTAATAATCGGGATATATAAGAGATAAAATAAGACAATATACTTTAGGGATTCCACACTATAAAACTAACAAAAAAGATGTCGTTATTTCGAGATAACCAATAATTGTCCAACAAATATTTCATCAGACGCTAAACCGTTCAATTGTTTAATTTGGTCGACGCTTACTTGTTGTTGCTGACTGATACCAAAGAGCGTATCGGTAGCTTTTACCTCATAAATAACCATCGCAACGGCACTTTTCAATTCCTCTGTATCTTTTTTAGCGGGGGGTTCTGTGCTTTCTTTTTCTTGGATGATCTCCTCTACCTTCTCTTCACGTTGTTCTTTCCCCGCGTAAGACATTTCAGGCCGATCATATTGATAAAGCTGGTAGCGCTCAATGAGATCAATAAGCAGCTCGGGATAACGGGGATTAGTAGCGTAGCCCGCTGCTTTCAGCCCTTTTGCCCAACTTTTATAATCGTTTTTGTCGAGTGTAAATAATTTTTCGTAACGTTTTCTTAAAAGAAATTGGCTATGGTCTCGAAAAGACTGTTCGGGATCATTGTATACGCGAAAACAGTCCCGCACGTGATCGTCCGGTCGGGTAACCGACTTTCCCTCCCATACGCCACCACACTTTATTCCGAAATGGTTATTCGCTTCTCTTGCCAAATAACTGGTTCCATTTCCGGATTCCAGTAATGCCTGCGCTAGCTTTATACTCGCGGGAATACCATACTGATTCATCTCAGCAATAGCAATATCTTTATATTGCGCAATATACATTTGCCCAGACCGAGGCACCGCGCCCCGAGCCGGAGTGTGCTCTGTGCGACTTTTCCCATGTTCGGGATGCTGCAATACCGTTCGCCGGGAAGCACAGGAACCTAGCACGAGGATGGCGAGAAAGAATGCGAAAAATAAGCCCTTGTTTTTCATGTTTATTAACTGGTTTCGGGTTTCTATAATAACAAACGCTGTCCTACAGAGAGCTTTGAAGACGTTAAATTGTTCCGTCGTTTCAGCACCTCTACGGATGTCTTATAGCGGGTTGCTATTTCGGAAAGAGTGTCCCCTTTAGAAACGACATGGCTCTCGGAGGGAGTAAAGTCTACCGAGGTGTCATGTGCTTCCATAGCGCTCAACAAGATATCCTGTTGGATTTTTACTGCGCCGCTTTTCGCTAGCATTCCTTTGGTAACGGGCTGCTGTATGTAATCGTATTTATCCAGATTATAGCGACGGATTGTCGCGATGACTTTCGAAGACCAACTACGGGTTGTCGAATAACCGGATCTGGCAATTCCGCTTATCCATCGTTCATAATCCGTCTCGTCGTATTTCTCGAATAGGCCATTGGTGGCCTTGCGCCGCTGTAGCAAGGCCACAAAATCCCGATAGGATTCTTGAATTGAGCCATAGCCTTTATAGGCCGAACGGATCGTTTTACTCTTATTTTTTCCTTTGATTCCAAAATGATTATTAAGATGTTTGGCTACTCGGCTATTACCGTATGCACTTTCGTGAAAAGCGACCGCTAGAATAACGGAAGCTGGCACTCCCGTTTCAATCATCAGTTGTTGAGCAATTTCTTTATGCGTTGCGATATAACTACTTGGTGAAAACTTTTGTGCATGGGTCGCGCTGACCGTAAACACAAACATTAGTAGTACCATAATATACTTACCAATACTTGTTTGTTGCATATCCTTTAATTTTGTTCAACCATTACTTTTTGCGTAAGGCAAATAGTCCGTCTCTAATAGGCAGGATCAGTTTCTCTACACGGCTGTCTGCTGCCAAGGTTTCATTTAGTTCTATAATCATCTTTGTTTGGTTATCAGGAGCGCTAGCTAAGACTTTCCCTTTCCAAAGTACATTGTCTATTAAAAGCAGACCGCCTTTCGACACCCTGCTGATTAGCGTTTCAAAATAATACAAATTGCTCTTTTTGTCGGCATCAATAAACACTAAGTCAAAATCACCGTCGATAGTCGGAATAATTTCGGCAGCATCCCCAATATGGTAGGTTATGTGTTCCCGAAAAGGAGAGGCATCAAAATATCCTTGTACGCGCTCTTCCAACTCTTCATTGACATCGATGGTATGTAACTCTCCTTTATGATCGAGCCCTTCTGCTAAACATAAAGTCGCATAACCTGTAAACGTTCCTATCTCCAGTATTCTTTTCGGTCTAACCAGCTTTGCCAGCATAGCAAGAACTCTTCCTTGAAAATGACCCGAAAGCATGTGAGGCATCGTTTCGCGCAAATAGGTCTCCCTATTGATGCGCTGTAAAAGCTCGCTTTCGGCATCGCATGTACTCTCTAAATACGCGTTCAGGGCATCTACATCTTCAAGCATAGTCGCAAAACTAATAAGTAAGCGGATATTACAAAATATTTTAACATAAATTAAGGCTGCTGTCGGGTGTTGTTACACATAAAAAAAGCCTCTTTTTAGCGTAAAAAGAGGCTTTTTTTGGTTATATCGTCCTAATCCAACGAGGCTGTAATCAACCTCAAAAATTCTGATCGTGTAACATCGTTTTGAAAGGCGCCAGTAAAAGCGGACGTCGTTGTGACGGAGTTTTGTTTCTGCACCCCCCGCATGGCCATACACATATGTTTACACTCCATTACTACAGCAACGCCCGCAGGTTTCAATGTCTGCTGTATACAATCTCGGATCTCGTTCGTCAGTCGCTCTTGAACCTGCAAACGCCGTGCAAAGGCATCTACTACACGCGGAATTTTACTCAATCCTACAATGTGTCCATTGGGAATGTAAGCGATATGCGCTTTCCCAAAAAAAGGAAGCATATGGTGTTCACACATCGAATATACCTCGATATCTTTGACGACTACCATCTGGCTATATTCTTCTTCGAACATAGCGCTCCGTAATACTTCTGCCCCATCGACATCATAGCCGTGTGTCAGGAACTGCAAAGCTTTCGCTACACGTTCAGGTGTCTTAACTAAGCCTTCTCTTTCCGGATTTTCACCAATAGCGCGTAAGATATTAGGGTAATAGGAAGCAATTTCTTCTACTTGTTTCTGATTATACTGATCAATTTTAATATAACCATCTTGTTCTTCACTTTCGAAGGATATTAGATTACTCATTTGTTTAAATTAAAACTGGCGTTATTATTCGCCAAAATATTCGACAAAATTATTCTCTGTTTCATACAGTTTCACTGCATGCAACTGTACACTCTCCTGATCAAAATGGGGTTTCAGCACACGGAATATCTCTATAGCAATGATCTCTGTAGAGGCTTTTTTTCCGCTCATAAAATCTACATCAAGGTTAATGTTTTTGTGATCTAACTTATGAATGACATGTTCTAAAATGATACTTTTCATCCGTTTAAGGTCAATCAAGAATCCGGTCTCGGGGTTAACTTCTCCTTTTACCGTAACAAAAAGCTCGTAGTTATGACCATGCCAGTTAGGATTGGAACAATTACCAAATACCGCCTCATTTTGCTCCTGAGACCAGTCTTCCCGATATAATTTATGTGCAGCGCTGAACCGTTCTCTACGTGTGATATAGATCATAAAACAAAGATAGGGGATAAAAACTATATTCTTAGTATCTTGACCCGCCAAAGCGTTTTATATGACTTGGCTCAGATGGAAGAGCCTCAAAATTTGTTATTAGGATGAAGATTCTTGTCGTTGCGGCTACGCGTGCAGAAATATTACCTTCTCTTCCTTTCTTGGAAGAGCGCGGCATTCCGTATCTCATCACGGGGATAGGGATGGTGGCAACGACCTATTCCTTGACAAAGCGTTTACTCGAAGATGCTGTCGACATGGTCGTGCAAGTTGGAATTGGCGGGATATTGGATCGTTCGGCGCGCTTGGGCGAAGTATATCAAATATCCACAGATGAAATATTTGGATTGGGAGCTGATGACAATGGTTTATTTATACCGATCGAAGAACTTGGCTTTGGCAAACGGATATTTAAAGAGAGACTGCCGGATGGTATACAGTTTCCGCCCGCCGAAAGGGCGCAAGGAATCACGGTTAACAACGTGCATGGCGCGGTGGGTAATATTGCCCAGCTCCAACAGCAATACCAAAATCTGCTGATCGAATCCATGGAGGGAGCCGCGGTCTTTTTTGTTGCGGAACAGGTGCAAATCTATTGTTTACAATTCCGAGCCACTTCTAACTATATAGAGCCTCGAAATCGCGACACTTGGGAGATTGCATTAGCCATCAAGAATTTGAATACATTTCTGAAAAAAACAGTAGACCGTTTAACGGCGTGAGAGCCACTCGCTCATACGGTTATTTCGGTCCCGGTATCGTTCTTCTGGTACTCACGTTCCGACGTATACTTTTTGCCTACAATCCATTACGAAATATCAATTAATTATAGTATTTTTGCGTTATTGAAATAAGATACAATTTTACAACTGATGAGAGAAATACAATTCAGAGAAGCGCTTCGCGAAGCCTTGAGCGAGGAAATGCGTAAAGATGATAAAATATTCTTGATGGGCGAGGAAGTCGCTGAATATAACGGTGCTTACAAAGTAAGCCAAGGTATGTTGGATGAATTCGGTGCAAAACGTGTCATCGATACGCCTATCGCAGAGCTTGGTTTTGCAGGAATTGGTGTGGGTGCGGCGATGAATGGTCTAAAACCTATCATTGAATTCATGACGTTCAATTTCTCCCTAGTAGCTATTGACCAAGTCATCAACTCTGCGGCCAAAATCCGTCAGATGAGTGGTGGTCAGTTCTCTTGTCCGATTGTTTTTCGTGGTCCTACAGGTAATGCTGGTCAATTAGGTGCGCAGCACTCTCAAAACTTTGAGAACTGGTTTGCAAACACCCCTGGCTTAAAAGTGGTGATTCCTTCGAATCCGTACGATGCAAAAGGTCTGCTTAAGTCGTCTATTATAGATCCCGATCCGGTTATCTTTATGGAGTCTGAGGTGATGTATGGTGACAAAGGTCCTGTTCCGGAAGAAGAGTATTATTTGCCTATCGGGAAAGCACATACGGTGAAAGAAGGTACAGATGTGACTGTTGTTTCTTTTGGTAAAATGGTTCCACGTGTTGTTATTCCAGCAGTAGAGGAATTGACAAAAGAAGGCATTAATGTCGAGTTGATTGACCTACGTTCTGTACGCCCAATCGATTATGCGGCAATTATCGAATCTGTAAAGAAAACAAACCGCTTGGTGGTGGTTGAGGAAGCTTGGCCATTAGCGTCTATTTCTTCTGAAATTGCTTTTAAGGTGCAAAAAGATGCTTTTGACTATCTTGATGCTCCTGTTATCCGGGTGACTTCTGCAGATGTTCCATTGGGTTACGCGCCGACTTTAGTAGAAGCTAGTTTACCAAGCATCGCAAAAGTGGTAAAAGCGGTAAAAGAAGTGTCTTACATTACGAAGTAATTTAGCCTCTTTCTGAGGAAAAAATAATCAAAAAGGTCTTCCATAGCAAATGGAAGACCTTTTTATTTCTTTACTTTAACCAATTTTTTTATATTCACATATAAATTACTTCGATGAAAACATTTTTATTTACTTGCCTGACTTTTTTTGTCAGCTTTACCGTCTCGGCTCAAGAAGCAGTCAATTTTAAATTAAACCCGGAAATAGGGAAGCCGATCCAAATGAATATGCTCATGAAAACAGACATAGATGGCCCCCAAAGTGTTATCATGGATATGAAGATGAAGATGGAAACACTTCCCGCGAAGAAAGAAAACGAAAACTTCATCTTTGAAAATGTCATCAAAGCTATTAAAGCGGATATTGACGCCGGAATGATGACGGTAAGCTATAATTCCGAAGAAGAAAGTACGGATGAAACAGCGAGAATGCTGGGTGAACAGTTTTCCAAAATAATAGATCAAAAGATTTCATCTGTTGTTTCTGAAAAAGGCAAGACCATCGACCTAGATCTGCCTGCCAGCTTTGCTGCGCAGGGCTTCGACGCCAGCTCTTTTTCAAACATGTCTCCTTCTTTTCCGGAAAATGCCGTAACACCGGGAGAATCGTGGGAAGGTACATCTCAAGTACCTGAAAATCCATTATTCTCTACGATAAAAATGACATCTACTTTCTTAGAGGAAAACCAAGAGGGGTATGTTATTCATATCGACGGAAAAATGTTGCAGGATTCGGGGGAAGAGATCGGAACAATGGTTGGTCACTATACGCTGGATAAGCAAACGCATTTTACCAAAGCAAGCAGTGTAAAAACGACCGTAACGGTTCAAGGATCTACGATTATCAGTGAGGTAGAGGTTGTAGCAGAGTAAGCCTGCATCACAAAAAACATAAAAAAGCCGATATTATAAGATAATATCGGCTTTTTTATATGTTACAGGCCTATTTGTTATCCGTTTATTTCAGCTTGATAACCGTCCGCTGACAATAAAGCGTCCACATCGCCCGGATTGCTCAATTTTACTCGGATAATCCAACCTTCTCCATATGGATCAGTATTAACTAATTCCGGCGAAGCATCGATGGCTTCGTTTACTTCCAATACCGTAGCAGTAGCTGGCATAAATAGATCGGATACTGTTTTAACAGCTTCGACCGTGCCAAACACTTCATTCGCAGTAACTTCTTCACCTACCGTATTGATATCAACAAAAACGATGTCGCCCAATTCACGTTGTGCGAAATCTGTAATACCGATAACGGCTTCGTCACCCTCTACACGAACCCATTCGTGATCTTTGGTGTATTTTAACTCAGCTGGAAAATTCATACGTATATTATTTACCCAAAAATATAACTATCTACGGATATAACCAAAAAATCCTTCTTATCTTCATCTCGATGAATTCCCAGATTGAAAAACTGTACCATATCGCTAACCAAAAGGAGCGCCGTATCCTCGGGCTGATGTCCGGCACCTCCTTGGATGGCTTAGATATTGCATTATGTCGCGTACATCAAAGTGGAAGTAGAACGAGATTATCACTGGAAAAATTCACGAGCGTCTCTTACGACGACTCCTTCCGCATGCAAATTAGAGCGGTATTCGCTAAACGTCAGATCGATCAACAAACATGGTGTGGGTTGCACGCTTTAGTGGGGAAAACGCACGCTCAATTAGTTAAAGAGACTTTGCAACAATGGGATATAGCTTCATCAGACGTGGACCTCATTGCCAGTCATGGACAAACAGTTTATCATGCCCCGCAACGGTTAACCGGAGATCGGTGTTTTCCCAACAGTACGCTTCAGATCGGAGATGCCGATCATATCGCTTATGACACGGGGATCATTACCGTATCCGACTTTAGGCAAAAGCATATCGCGGCAGGTGGTGAGGGGGCGCCTTTAGCAGCTTACGGCGATTATCTTCTTTTTACTGCAGAAGCGGAAAACCGCATCTTGCTTAATATTGGAGGAATATCTAATTTCACCTTCTTACCTCAAAAAACAAGCAATACGAAAGCTTTTGCTTCCGATATCGGACCAGGAAATACTTTAATGAATCAATTCGTTTTGGAGCATTTCGATCTCGAAATGGATAAAGATGCACAAATTGCTAAACAAGGTGCTATCGATAGGCGACTTTTGGAGGTCTTATTATCCGCACCTTTCTTTGCCGAAGGTTTTCCTAAAACGACGGGACCGGAGCTATTTAATTTAACCTATTTGAAGACCGCTCAAGCCATCTCTGGCACATCGGCACTTGCACCGAAAGATGTCTTAGCCACGTTAAATAGATTTACTGCGCAGGTTATTGCTAATGCTATTCGAAACGTTACAAAAGACCTTCAAGATGTACATATTTACGTCAGTGGGGGAGGGCTCCACAATCCTTTATTGATGAAAAATATTCGCGCATCTCTCGTGGACTTACCGGTATCCTCTTTTGGCATGCTAGGATTGGATCCCGACGCCAAGGAAGCATGCCTCTTTGCCGTTTTAGCCAATGAAACGTTGGTAGGGTCACCTCGTCATGTAAAGCGCATTAAAGATGCACCCGAGGTATGTATGGGTAAAATTAGTTTACCCTATTGATCTAAAGCCTGATGAATAAAGCGTTTGAAAGGTAAGATTCGCTTGGCGGTATCAACAAGCTTTTGTAAGGATTTAGCGCCTGTTATATCTGTGTCGGTAAATGATTGGTACAAAATAAAACTCTTTAGTTTCAACACTTCTATATGAGGGTCTTCTTCGCTGTAACCTGCCGGTGCTCTTTTCATTTTATCTTCTGTAGATAAGTCATTTATGACCCAGCCTCCTTGTGCCAGTGCTTCGACCATATCTTGATAATTGTAATCGATTTCCTCGCGTATCGCATGCAGATGCTGCTTCTGCGGACGCCAATATCCGGCAGCAAAAAAATGCTTTCCGGGCTCGATATGCAAATAGTATTCAGGGCCATCCAATTTCCGGCCGTCGACGGAAATTCCCGCGGCGAACCAGGTCTTATAGGGTGTTTTATCTTTCGAGAAGCGCGTGTCACGATATATCCTAAATAAGCAACGGGAGGCCTGTATATCTGTATTGATATGCATATCAAAAGCGGCCAGTTCAGCGATAAGATGTGTGATATAGTTTTTGACGTCCGCTAAAGCCGTTTCATACATGGCTTTATTCTCTTGAAACCACTCTCGGTTATTATTATCCCGAAGGCTACTTAAAAAATCTAATGTCTCTTTGTCTATGTGCATTCCTTTCGGCTCTAACCTAAACTCTTTAAAAACAAGTATACCAACGGAGCGGCTATTAACAATCCGTCAAATCGATCAAGTAAGCCGCCATGACCGGGTAATACATTTCCAGAGTCTTTAACTCCCACATTTCTTTTAAGTAAGGATTCGACAAGGTCTCCCATCGTTCCAAAAACTCCAATAATCACGGCCATAAGTATCCAGATCCATGAGGGAAAAATGCCAAAATAGGTTGACAGGATAAACCCGGCTATAATAGCCAATAAAACCCCGCCAACGAACCCTTCCCACGTTTTATTTGGGGAAATTCGCACGAAGAGTTTATGCTTTCCCAGGCTTTTCCCCGCCAGATATGCTCCGGTATCGTTGGTCCATAACAAGATCAAAAATCCAAGAGGGATGAAAGCATTATACGTATCCCCGAAGAAGCCCAAACTCATAAAGAAAATAAAAGGAATAACGGCATACAGCA
This sequence comes from Sphingobacterium sp. FBM7-1, assembly GCF_020687765.1. Classification (GTDB taxonomy): domain Bacteria; phylum Bacteroidota; class Bacteroidia; order Sphingobacteriales; family Sphingobacteriaceae; genus Sphingobacterium. Next base: position 25,701 of record NZ_JAJEWJ010000005.1, read on the forward strand.
GGCCGAAAAGTGAATAGGCTAAATCCTGAATCGGGGATGCGGTTTTTCGAAAAAGAGCCATGATGTAACACAACAAAATGCCGATAATACCGAAGGGTAGAATGGTATCTGGAAGTAGATCCAAAAGCACCAAACTCGTTAAGCCTAAACCAACAGCCGCAACTCCGGTAGCTAGGTATAGAAAGGGTTTGGTGTTTTCCGATTGCACCATACGATAAAATTCGTAAACAGCACATGCTGCAATAAGGGAGAAAAGGAGGACAAATGTATATGGACCGAGTAACACCGCTACGATTAAAACAGCGATAAAAAGCAAGCCGGTTATTGCTCTAGTTTTCATTTATTTCTGTGTTTGTTCCCGTCCCATTTTCTTGGATTAACATCTGAGCGGATAAAAAGTCTTTTTCATGTACAAAAAGGTCTATCCTTCCAAACATAAAGGAGGAATCTTGCTTGTTTAGCAGGACCGCCGGAATACCATTTTCTTCTAAAGTTTGTTTATCTATTTCGCCGCGAAGCGCATCTGTGTAAGTCTGTACTCTAATCCACCCTTTTTCCATATAACTTAATTCTCGTGATGTATCGGTAAAATATGAAAGCAATAATGCCACTGAAAACTAAGCTACCAAGATACACAATTAATGAATAAGAATCACTTTTCATCAGCTCTGCATAACTTTTACCTTGTGTAGCATAGTAAAAAGCCCATATAACAACCATGCTGTTGTTAACAAAATGGGCTACAACGGCTGTCCAAATATTCTTCGTCCATACGACCATATAACCAAAGAATACTCCTAAAAGCAACCGTGGAAAAAAACCATAAAACTGTATATGTATAGCACTGAAAATAAAAGCAATAACCCATACCGCTACATACTCATTTTTGAAAATTCGCGTTCCAATTTGCTGTAATGCCCCTCTAAAGAATAACTCTTCCCCGATTCCAGGTAAGATCCCGACGACTACAATATTCAAGAACAACCTGTTCCAAGCTGTAGTCATCACGATGTGTTCCGTCCATAAAGCCATCTCATCTTCTTTGGAGCGCATCCACTGTTCGAGCTGCTGCGCTATTTCGGGAAGTTTCATCTGCATATTCCATTCGGCTACAAGAGACATACAGGGAGCAAAAATAAATAGGAACAACAGTCCGAGGAAATACGGCTTCCAATCAGTTAGGTTTTGATTTGGAAATATCGTATTTTGCTTGTTGATAAGTTGATAAATATACGCGGGCACTAGAAATGCACCTGCGGAACTTATTCCTAGTTGGAGATATACATAATAGGTTTTTAACGTATGATCTCCGGAAATCTCCGGCAAAAATCCCTTACCTTCCGAAAGCGTCAGTGCTATTACACTAAAGAATAAGGAAACGATAAAAAGACATACAAAGGTAATTAAAAGCAATGACAGCAGGTCAGCCCAAGGGCTCCTTTTCGAGGTGTCGGACATCTTCATAATTTAAAAATAGAAGAATATTTTAACAAAATAGCCCCGCGATACGCTCGCGGGGCTATTTTTTTTATTTATTAGACAGACTAGGCATTTTCTTCATCGAAAACGATTCCTTCGTCTACAATGATTCTTCCACAATGTTCGCAAATAATAATTTTCTTACGTTGACGAATTTCAGATTGCAACTGTGGTGGAATCTTATTATAACATCCCGAACAGCTGTCGCGCTCGATAGAAACAACAGATAAACCATTCCTAAAAGTCCCACGAAGCTTGTTATATACCTTCAAGAGGCGATCTTCTATATTCTTTTCTGCTTTTTCTGCCTTTTCCAACAAAGCATCTTCCTCTTTCTGCGTCTCGCCGGTGATCGTCTCGAGTTCCTGCTTTTTTAACTCTAACTCATCCTTACTATATCCCAAGCTTTGTTGTGTGCTTTCATAAAGCTCGGTTTTGTTTTTTATATCGAACTCTGCTTCACGAATACGTTTTTCACAAACCTGAATTTCTAACCCTTGAATTTCTATTTCTTTCGAAATAGCGTCGTATTCACGATTATTTTTTACTTCGTTCAGCTGTCCTTCGTACTTTTTGATCGCCGCTTGTGCGTCCTTGATCATATTTCTACGATTTACGATGGAATCTTCCAAATCATCTAAATCAGTTCTGATTTTTTCAATTCGGGTATCAAGACCCGCGATCTCATCTTCCAAGTCGGCAACCTCGATAGGCAACTCACCCCGCACCTGGCGAATTTTATCTACTTTCGTATGGATGGACTGCAGCGTCCATAACGCTTTTAGCTTTTGTTCTACGGATTGTTCCATTATCAAACGTAATATTTAATAGGATTTGTCTCTATTCCTGTCAATAGGACAGCAAAGTTAGCAAATTTTTTCTGAATTATTTCCAATAATAATTCCTGTGTAAATTGTTCACTTTCAAAATGTCCAATGTCTGCTATGACGATTTCCCCTTCCGCATCGAAGAACTCATGATATTTATAATCGGCTGAAATGAAGATATCAGCACCTGAGCGCTTTGCATCATTTAAAAGAAAACCTCCCGCGCCACCACACACAGCTACTCTAGAAATTGGCTTATTCAGTAATTTTGTATGCCTAATGACTTCCACATTCAATCGGTCTTTTAGATAAGTCAAAAATTCGGCTTCTTCCATAGGCTGAGGTAAATTACCGATAGCACCTGCTCCTACGGTATGCAGCGTGTTTTCAAGTACAAAAATATCATGCGCTACTTCTTCGTAGGGGTGAGCTGCGTACATGGAGACCAGAATGGCGCGCTCTAATCTTTCTGGATAAATTACCTCTATTTTGGTTTCCTCCACACGTTCTTGCTGATTCAAATTTCCAATAGTCGGGTTCGCGCCAGCCAAAGGGCGAAATGTTCCATATCCGGAAGTATTATAACTACATTCATCATAGTCACCAATAGCGCCCGCTCCCGCGTCGAATAATGCGGTCCGCACGAATTCAACATGTGTACGTGGTACAAAGACGGCAAGTTTTTTGAGTAAATTCCGCTTAGGCCGCAGGATAGCAAAGGATTCAAGTCCTAATTTTTCCGCTATTTTTCCGCTTACCCCAGGAAGAACATTATCTAGATTGGTGTGTATCGCATACAGTGCGATACGATGCTGTATGGCCTTAATGATAACTCGTTCAACGTAATTCTTTCCGTTTAATTTTTTCAATCCTGTAAATACAATGGGATGGTGAGCAATAATAATATCACAACCCTTTGCAATGGCTTCGTCCACAACTTCCTCGGTACAGTCCAACGCTATTAATGCTTGCTGTATTTCGTCTTCTGGATTCCCGACGAGTAACCCCGAATTATCATACGATTCTTGATAAGCCAAGGGGGCTACTTGTTCTAAATATTGTACGAGTTCCTTAATTTTCATGCGATTTATACCTCCGTTTCCTTATTGCTATTGGCTACAAAATCTTCTCCGTAATGCTCTATATGCATACGTAGCAGCACTTTATATTCATTGACTTTGATCCAATAAGTGATAAAATATACTAAATGTAGAATGCCAATAATCACCAATACGAATAGTGGTAGCGGAATATTGCTTAATAAAAAGGTCCAAGCAAAAATAATTCCCCATTTATATGTGGGATTTTCTTCTACTTCGATTTTCCGATCAAAAAATTCATTATTAAGCGAATCGGATAAACGCCTAGCAATCTCGAAGTTCCAATAGATATTAAAAATAGGTACCGCCACAAACCAAGCTTGACTGGGTAGTATACATTGATTATCTTTTTTAACCAATTTCAACGTCCGATAAAGCGTTAACGCAAAAAATATCCATATTATAATCCGAATGATACCGCCGATAAGCACATACATCGCCATATCATCCGTTATATTCTCGGGCAGCATATCCATCATATAAAAGCAAGTTTAATTTTGTACATACATTAAAAATATTGTGGGCTTTTTATGAAGCTCCGGTTTTCTTTTCTTCCATTCTGAAACAGATAAAGTGTGGACTTGTTCATCGGCAGCGGTCAAGTTACAAGCGACACATATTTGCGTTTTTTCTTTACAATTCTTCAGCAAATCGTCCATTAAACTATTATTACGGAATGGGGTCTCAATAAATATTTGGGTTTGTTGCTCTTTCTGAGATTGAAATTCCATGTCCTTAATCTTTTTCGTTCGCTCGCTTTTATCAATAGGAATATATCCATGAAATGCAAACTTTTGTCCACTAAAACCCGAAGCCATTAAAGCTAATAAAATCGAACTGGGTCCAACTAAAGGAATGACTTTTATTCCTCGCCGACGTGCCTCCGCGACGACATCTGCCCCCGGATCGGCGACGCCCGGACAGCCCGCCTCTGACATCAAGCCTATATCTTTTCCTTCTTTCACCGAACTAAAAATAAGATTAAAATCTATTGTCTCGCGAGAATGTTTTCCATAATCGTGCATTTTTAAATCTCGCTGCGCAATGGTCAGACCGGCTTGTTTTAGAAAGCGACGGGCAGTTTTTTCGTTCTCAACGATATATTCGTCAATCTGGTTAATCAATTCTCGATGAAATAGCGTGTACGAATACTTCTCCGCATTTTCAGCTAAGGGTACTGGAATAAGGTATAATGTTCCTAAAGACATAGTTCAAAACTACTAAATACAACGGACGAATCCGTAAAAGAATGTTAAAAACACAGCATACTTATAAATCGCCATAAATACGAGATAAAAATAAATTTGACGTTTAAAAAGATAATTAATAATTTGCTCGCAATTACGGCGTTATCGATGGTAAGAGACATCGTTCGGTACCGATATACGCTAGAAAGCAGGAGATGATATGCATGCACAAATAACATCCGGTGTGAAAATTTCCGTAGATGTAGTCTACCAACCCGAATATTCCAATCCGGCAAAGATGCACTTTATGTTTTCCTATCAAATCACTATAGAAAACCAAAGTGATGCAACCATACAACTTATTAATCGCCATTGGGATATTTTTGATAGTATCGGTGAAATAAAACAGGTAGAAGGTGAAGGCGTTATCGGAGAACAGCCGGTATTAATTCCAGGTGCTTTATATCAATATGTTTCTGGGTGTAATCTGAAAAGCGAAATAGGATATATGGAGGGTTATTATGAGATGATTAAAGAAATAGATGGCAGTATATTTCACGCTGAAATTCCTAGATTTAATCTTATCGCTTCTTTCAAACTAAACTAGGTATTCCATACTTTTGTAAATTATCGTCCTTATCCACGATAGTTACTCATTTACAGCATTATTTCTTTATTTTTGTACCTGAAATTTATCTGATCTGAAATAGGGTTGGGTGTAGCAGGAAAAATAAGTTAGAACACATATATATATTATATGTGTTAAGTAATTCATAATCAATATATTAAGTGAGTATTATTGCAACAGAGCAAGTTAGTCATTCGTTCCATGACAAATGGTTATTTACGAATCTGCACTTCGCCCTAAATAAAGGAGATAGGATAGCTTTAGTCGGCATAAACGGAACCGGTAAATCCACGTTGTTAAAAATTCTTGCAGAGCAGATCGTCCCCACGACAGGTAAAGTGGTTAAAGAAAGGGGTATCAAAGTTGGTTTTCTTTCTCAAGAACCAAGTTTTAAGGGGCTAGAAACTGTGAACGACTTCATTTATAGTTCAGATAACCAACAACAGCAATTAATAAAAGCGTACGAAACATTATTGAATAGTGATGAAATTGATCATCACAAGTTAGCCCAACTCACAGACCAACTATCGGCAATGGAGGCTTGGGAATATGAACACAACATTAAGACCATTTTAAATCGACTACAGATTTCAGATTTTACACAATCTATTGATAGTCTATCAGGAGGCCAGAAGAAACGTCTTTCACTTGCAAAATTACTTATCGATGAGCCCGATGTGTATATCCTTGATGAACCTACGAACCATTTGGATATAGAAACAATCGAATGGTTGGAAAAATTATTGGTAACCGGAAATAAAACGGTTCTGCTTGTGACCCACGATAGATACTTTCTCGATAATGTATGTACGGAAATCAGAGAATTAGATAAAGGGCAACTGCATTCCTATAAAGGGAACTACACCTACTTTTTAGAGAAAAAATCTGAACGAGAAGCTATCGACGCCGTTGCAGTTGAAAAAGCACAAAATTTATTGCGTCGTGAGCTAGAATGGATGCGACGTCAACCCCAAGCGCGCGGGACGAAGTCGAAAGCCCGTATTGAAGCTTTTTATGACCTCGAAAAAAAGTCTAAAAGCGGAACAAAAACCGAAAATGTTAAACTTTCGGTTAAAATGAGCAGACAGGGATCTAAAATATTGGAACTCGAAAATATTTCTAAATCATTTCAGGAAAAGACCGTTATAGACAGGTTTTCTTATACTTTTAAAAAGGGGGACCGAATTGGGTTGGCAGGAAAAAATGGGAGTGGAAAATCAACCTTCTTAAATATAATCAGCCTAGGTATTGTTCCTGATAGTGGAAATGTCGCGGTAGGTGAAACGACGAAATTCGGTTATTATAAACAAGAAGGGCTGACATTTAACCCATCAGATCGGGTTTTAGATATTGTAAAAAATGTAGCCGATTTCATCGAAATGGCAAATGGTGACGTCATTACCGCATCTCAATTATTAACTTTATTTTTATTCCCTCCAGAGAAGCAACATACATTTGTAGAAAAATTAAGTGGAGGAGAAAAGAAACGATTGCAGTTAATGCGTGTATTGATGTCAAACCCTAATTTTCTGATTTTAGACGAACCTTCTAATGATCTGGACATCGACACCTTAAATGTTTTAGAGGATTTTTTAGAAAACTATGGAGGGGTGTTGGTATTAGTTTCTCATGATCGTTATCTTATAGACAAATTAACCGATCAACTTTTTATTTTTGAGCAAGGGGGAAACTTAACAATACATAACGGTAATTATGCAGACTATCGATCGGAAGTTGAGGAGCTCAGTCGTATCGAAAAAGCAAAATCTCCATTACCGCTTCTTAAAGACTCTGCTTCTAAAACCGAGAAGAAAAAGCTATCGTACAAAGAACAACGTGAATATGAAACGTTAGAAAAAGAAATTGTAGAAATAGAAACTTTAATCAGACAACAAACCGAAATATTAAATACAATTAACGATCACGAGCAACTGACGGCTATAGCTTCTGATATTGAAAAATTACAAAAAGACTTGGACCAAAAATCGGAACGTTGGTTAGTCTTAGCAGAATATATATAATTTCTGTTTCACGTGAAACATTTCTCTATTTAGGTTTTTCACGTGAAACGTTAACAATTAAAGAATGTTTAATAAATATAATGTAATCGTCGTAGGAGCAGGTCATGCAGGATGTGAAGCTGCTGCTGCTGCTGCAAATCTAGGTTCATCCGTTTTACTAATAACGATGAATATGGGCGTCATAGCCCAAATGAGTTGTAATCCAGCAATAGGGGGAGTTGCAAAAGGACAAATAGTGAGAGAGATTGATGCAATGGGTGGATATACGGGTATCATCGCAGATAAATCTACTTTACAATTTAGAATGCTCAATTTATCTAAGGGCCCCGCAATGTGGAGTCCGCGCTCTCAAAATGATCGTATGCGATTTGCAGAAGAGTGGCGCCTCACACTCGAATCCTTACCTAATGTTGATATGTGGCAAGATACGGTCAAGGAAGTAATCGTCGAACATGGTAGCGCAAAAGGAGTGGTAACTTCACTCGGATTACGTATAGAAGCTGACGCGGTAATCCTAACCAATGGTACTTTTCTAAACGGCATCATTCATATTGGCGAAAAGAAAATAGGAGGAGGGCGCACTGGTGAAAAGTCAGCTACGGGTCTTACCGAACAACTGATCAGCTTGGGTTTCGAATCGGGAAGGATGAAAACGGGCACACCTCCTCGTGTTGACGGAAGATCATTGAATTATACGTTGATGGAAGAACAATGGGGGGATAACAAAGCCGGCCGGTTTTCCTTTACCGATGTAGCTATCCCAAAAGAACAACGTTGCTGCTGGATTACTTACACAAACGATAAAGTGCACGAAGTTCTAAAAACAGGATTCGAAAAATCGCCTATGTTTACAGGCCGAATTAAAGGTTTAGGCCCCCGTTATTGCCCCTCAATAGAAGATAAAATCAATCGATTCGCAGAACGCGATCGACATCAAATTTTCGTAGAGCCGGAAGGTTTTCAAACCGTAGAGATCTACGTAAACGGATTTTCGACTTCTCTTCCGGAAGATGTTCAATTAAAGGCTTTGCGTTTAATTCCGGGATTTGAAAGGGCAAAAATGTACAGACCAGGGTATGCAATAGAATATGATTACTTTCCACCCATGCAACTAGATTTGACCTTAGAAACATTGAAGATTAAACGTCTGTTTTTCGCCGGACAAATTAACGGGACCACCGGCTATGAAGAAGCCGGTGCACAAGGGTTCGTGGCCGGCGTCAATGCTCACCAGCAAATTAACGATCTCCATGAACTGATATTGAAACGATCGGAATCATATATAGGCGTATTGATCGATGATCTCGTCACGAAAGGTACAGAAGAACCTTATCGTATGTTTACCTCCAGAGCAGAACATCGACTTCTTCTCAGACAGGATAATGCAGATATACGTCTTACACCGATCGCTCACAAACTAGGTTTAGTATCCGACGAACGACTGGAAAAAGTCAATAAAAAAATAGCGGATTCCGATTATCTTGTAAACTATATGAAACAACATAGTATAGCTCCAGAGGAAATGAATCCTGTTTTAGAAGCAGTGGGTTCTAGTCCTCTAAATCAAAAATCTAGAATGTTCAATGTCTTAAGCCGACCTCAAATTAATATTTCACATCTAGCTAAGGCGAGCGACAAATTTAATAACTTACTCCAGGAGCACGATGAAGAAACGATAGAACAAACGGAAATAAAAGTCAAATATGATAGCTATTTTGCTAAAGAAATGGAAATAGTGGAGAAGATGAAGAAAATGGAAGATAAAGAAATAAATCCCGATTTTGATTATCGCCAACTAGTGTCTCTTTCCATTGAAGCACGAGAGAAGTTATTAAAGGTAAAACCGCGCACGCTAGGTCAAGCATCGAGGATATCCGGCGTATCTCCATCGGATATCAGCGTATTAATGGTACATATGAGTTAACTTATTGTAAATCAATATTTTAATTAAAAAAATAACAAAACATTAATTAAAGCCACACAAGCAATAATTTTAATATTTATGAGTTGGACCTTCAAAACGAAAGAAAATCGCTCTAACAGCGTTAAAACACTAAATATACGACCATTCGTATTTTTTAGTATTTTCCTTTTGTTATCCTTTAGCTTAATGCGGTGTGCCAATATGCAACGACCTACCGGCGGTCCTAAGGATTCTATTCCACCCCAACTTCTCGCGGAATCCGTACCTAATTTTAGTACAAATTTTACGGAGAAGAGAATTATGCTTCGTTTTGATGAATTCATTAAATTAAACAATCAATATAAAGAATTCAGTATAAGCCCAGATGTGGAAGACATTGTAGATTATCGTGTACGAAAAAAAGACTTGATCATTACATTGCCCGATTCATTAGAAGAGAATACTACTTATACCATCAATTTTGGGAAAGGCCTGGTCGACTATAATGAAAGTAATCCTTTTATTGATTACAACTATGTTTTTTCTACAGGAGACGAATTAGACTCTCTTTCTATCACAGGTTCTGTTAGGAACGGATTCACGAAAGAATTTGATCAAAAGAAAGATGAGAATATCAAAATTCTACTTATCCCAACTGCACAAGATTCTATATTTGGAAAAAGAAAAGCTAATATATTTGCTAATGTAGACACCTCTGGAAATTTTAAATTTAATAACTTAAGAGAAAACACCTACCGAATCTATGCATTAAAGGAACAAAACAATGACCGGATTTTTAACGGAAACGACGAATGGATTGGCTTTTTGAAAGATAGCATCCAATTAAATAAAGACACCTCAAACATACAGCTTGAGATCACCAAAGCTTATCCAAAAGACTTTCGCACATTGGAAAAAAAATTCGAGCCTACAGGCCATATCTTGTTGACATTTACTAAACCAATCGAGCAACCAACAATAAATATTCTATTTCCTTTGGAAGTAAACGATACTAAAATAGAGCGATACAGTTTCCATAAGGACTCCGTTAAAATCTATCTACCAAGTACCGAACTCGATTCAATAAAGCTAGAATTACGTGATGCTGACACAATACTGGATACCATTCTCATCCGAACGAATAAAAATGCAAAATTCGACCGCGAAGTAAAACCCATATTGAATATTTCAAACAAAGTAGATCGTGTACGTCATATAATTTTAACCAGTGAAAGTCCTTTACAAAATGTAGATAAGTCTAAAATATTTATCTATGAAGACTCTGTATCTCGAAGAAATTTTCAACTACAACAAGACTCTACAAACAAAAACCTTTATCACATCCGATACAATTGGCGTCCTAAAAAAGATTATGAATTAGTTATCGAAGAAGGGGCTATGCAAACATTTTTTGATGATGTGAATATAGAAACGAAAACAAGATTTACACTAGACGAAGCCGAAAATTATGGAAATATCCATTTTACAGTAAATGGACTCGATTCTACCATGAACTATATTGTCGAACTTATTGATGAATCTAAAGAAAAGATATTCGACAGGCGAAAGCTTGAAGCTATCAACCCGAAAATAAATTATACCAACTATCCTGGCGGTAAATATTCTTTACGAATCATTTTCGATGAAAATAAAAATGGACGATGGGATCCGGCCGACGTATATGCAAAAAAACAAGCAGAAAATATCTGGTATCTGAACAAAACCTTTACTATTCGAGCGAACTGGGATCAGAACGAAGTCATTAATGTAAAATGACATCCAACGAAAGTTTACGTATTAAACCATGAGCTATATAAAACATAATTATGCGGCAATTGCTGTAGCATGCCCACCTGTTCATCTGTAAGAGGCTTTATTTTTTTTGCTGGAATACCTGCATACAAGTATCCAGATTCACATCTAGTGTTTTCCAAAACAACAGCCCCCGCGGCTATAATCACGTTAGATTCCACAACCGCTCTGTCCATAACAATAGCGCCCATACCAATAAGGACATGATCCTGCACAACACATCCATGGACGATTGCGTTATGCCCAACATTCACGAAATTTCCAATATCCGTTCCATTTTTCTCGTAGGTACAATGTATTACAACGCCATCCTGAATATTGGTATAATTTCCGATCCGTATATAATTCACGTCACCTCTGATGACCGCGTTAAACCAAATTGAACAACTTTCACCTATCGATACATTTCCAACGATAGTAGCATTATCCGCTACGAATACAGATGTGTCGATCTGCGGATAGTTTTCTCTTACAGGTAAAATAATCGGCATAATGTTATAATACGGTATCGCTTAATACTTTGGATTTGAAAGAAAAATCAGTAGTATAGTGTAACCCTCTACTTTCTTTGCGTTGCATCGCGGACTTTACAATTAAATAAGAAACTTGTATTACATTCCGCAGTTCACACAATTTAACAGACAACTTTGTATTCTTATAAAAATCTTCGGTTTCCTCATATAAAAATCCTAGTCTTCTGATCGCTCGGTCTAAACGAAAATCTGATCGGACGATCCCTACATAATCACTCATCAACTTTTGCACTTCACGTAAATTATGTGTGACTAAAATTTCCTCATTCATTAATTGCACTTTTGATTCGTCCCAATCAGGAATATCAATAGCGTACGATAACGTATCGAGTACTGAAGAAGCATGCTCAAAAATTCTATGTGCATATACTACCGCCTCCAACAATGAATTCGAAGCTAAACGATTTGCACCGTGAAGCCCCGTGGAGGAACACTCGCCACAAGCATATAAATTTTTGATGGATGTCCTACCCACTTCATCGACTTTAATCCCACCACATAAATAATGCGCTGCTGGAGTAACCGGGATATAATCCGTAGTCATATCCAATCCCACCGACAGACACTTCTCATAAATATTCGGAAAATGTGCGATAATATCCGCTTTTGCACGATGGGTAATATCTAGATATACAAAGTCAATCCCTGACTTCTTCATCTCATTATCGATCGCTCTAGCCACTATATCACGCGGCGCTAAAGAAGCACGCTCATCATATTCCTCCATAAAAGACTCTCCCGTAACACGTCTTAACACTCCACCAAAACCACGGACTGCTTCCGAAATAAGAAATGAGGGAGATTCCTTCGGGTTATATAAAGAAGTTGGGTGAAATTGAATAAACTCCATGTTTCTAACTTTTCCTTTTGCTCTATATACCATCGCAATACCATCACCCGTAGCGATTGTAGGATTAGTGGTACTCGCATATACATGACCTGCTCCACCCGAGGCCATTAAGGTAACCTTACTAAGAAAAGTCTCAATGGTGTTATTACGCGTATTCAAGGCATAGATACCAAAACACTGTATGTCCGCAGTACTTCTATCCACATGGATACCCTGATGATGCTGAGTGATTAAATCCACAGCGAAATAATGCGTTAATATTTCGATATTAGGGTGCTGATGCACCTTTTCCAATAACGCTCGCTCTATCTCATACCCCGTGATATCTTTATAATGTAGAATCCGATGATTGGAATGACCACCTTCACGCGCTAGATCATAATGTTCCTCATCGACTTTATCGAAATTCGTTCCGTAATCGATAAGCTCTTTAATTCTCTCCGGGGCTTCCCTAACAACGTTTTCCACAATATCTAGCTGACATAAACCGTCACCAGCTACCTGTGTATCAGCTATATGCTTTTCGAAACTATCCGACTTATCCACAACAGCCGCAACACCGCCTTGCGCGTATTTGGTATTCGATTCATCTTCATTGGACTTTGTCACTATTAATACTTTACCTAATTCCGCTGCTTTAAGTGCGAAACTCAAACCAGCAATTCCTGAACCTACTACCAAAAAATCAACGTGTCTATGTATCATAAATGTGTATCAAGCTAAATACCGCTCATCTTTATAAAGAACAAATTAACAAAATATGTGGAAAAGCTGTATAAAAAGCGTTAACTAAAAATGAAAACTTTAATACTATCCACAATTAACCTCGTCTGTTCATAAATTCGGGGGATAAGTTAAGTAAAAATGAAGCTAATATTAACAAATTATAAACAACAAACATTCAACAAAAAATTATGGAAAAAGAATCGCTATAAAAATCACCTATTTGAAAATCAAGTACTAATATTCTACTAAATGTGGACAACCTGTGGAAAACACAACAAAAAACATTTTTCCAAATAAATTTAAGCCCTTTTATCCCCATTCTCCACACGCTAATAAATAATAAGATTCTTTCTTTAAAAAAATATTATCATTTATTGAAAAAAGGGAATGTGGATTTCGTTTGATTTTCTTTCTTTACCTTTGTATTGTTGTTTAGTCAAACTAAAGAAGCTAAATAGAGAGAACTAATGAAAGCGATTTTTGAAAGGGATTTGGAAGCGAAAGGTTATATCGATGAACCGATCGACCCTACCATAGATATTGTAACTGAAATTCAAAGGCTTAAAAAAGAAAAGAATGCTGTTATTTTAGCGCATTATTATCAAGACGCAGAGATTCAAGATATCGCGGATTATATTGGCGATAGTTTAGGCCTGTCCCAGCAAGCCGCTAAGACAGATGCCGACGTGATTGTTTTTGCAGGGGTACATTTCATGGCTGAAACAGCCAAAATTTTATCACCATCAAAAAAGGTTTTATTACCGGATTTGAAAGCTGGATGCTCATTGTCTGACAGTTGTCCGCCCCATTTGTTTGCTAAATTTAAAGAGCAATACCCCGATCATTTGGTTATTACCTATGTCAATTGTACAGCAGAATTAAAAGCTTTATCTGATATAGTCTGTACATCGAGCAATGCGGTACAGATTGTAGAAAGTTTACCAAAAGATCAAAAAATTATTTTTGGTCCTGACCGAAATTTAGGAGAATATGTACAGAAGAAAACCGGACGTGACTTGGTGTTATGGAACGGAGCCTGCATGGTGCATGAGATATTTTCGCAAGATAAAATAGCTGATTTAAGAGCACAGTTTCCCGAAGCAAAATTTATAGCGCATCCTGAGTGTGAAGATCATATTCTAGCGGAAGCCGACTATATCGGGTCTACTTCGGGTATGTTGAAGTTCACAATCGAAGATCGTGCTCAGCAGTATATCGTGGCTACAGAGTCAGGAATTTTATACCAGATGCAGAAGGCCAGTCCGGAGAAGACTTTTATTCCGGCGCCGCCAAATAATATATGCGCGTGTAACGATTGTCCACATATGAAGCTTAACACCTTAGAAAAGCTCTATAATTGTTTGTATTATGAACTGCCGGAAGTGGACTTGCCGTTGGATGTGGTAGAACGTGCTAGAAAACCTATTGAAAGAATGTTGGAAATATCAGAAAGGCTCGGCTTATAATGTTTGATAACAAAGATAAAACGGAAATAAATGAATTAGGGGAGTTTGGTTTAATCGAATACCTTACGAAGGCGGTAGAACTTACTCAATCCACTACCCTAAAAGGAATCGGAGATGATGCGGCGGTATTGGATTTTTCTAACAAGAAAACGTTGATATCTACCGATCTCTTGCTCGAAGGAATACATTTCGACCTGCGATATGTACCTTTAAAACATTTGGGATATAAAGCTGTGCAGGTAAATTTAAGCGACATTTATGCCATGAATGGTAAGGCATCTCAGATTACGTTTTCCATTGGGCTCTCGTCTAAGTTTCCGTTGGAGGCGGTGGAAGAAATATATGAAGGAGCACTCATAGCTTGTAAAAAATACGAGGTAGATCTTATCGGTGGTGATACCTCGGCTTCAGCACAAGGTCTAGTTATCTCGGTTACCAGTATCGGGTATGGGGAAGCAGACGCGATCGCCTATCGGTCAGGTGCAAAGGAAGGTGACCTACTTTGTGTGAGTGGCGATTTAGGTGGTGCTTATGTAGGACTACAGCTTTTAGAACGCGAGAAACAAATTTTTCTAGAGAACCCGCAGATTCAGCCAGATTTAGAAGGAAAAGACTATATCGTAGAACGCCAATTGAAGCCCGAAGCCCGGAAAGATCTAATCCAACTATTCGAAACATATGGTATACAACCTCACGCTATGATTGACGTTTCAGACGGCTTAGCCTCAGAAATATTGCACATTTGTAAAGCATCACAGGTAGGGTGTAAATTATATGAGGATAAAATTCCCATTGATCCCATGACTTATGATACCGCTAGGGAATTTGGTTTAGATCCAACTGTATGTGCCTTAAATGGAGGCGAAGACTATGAATTGTTATTTACTGTCCCACAAGATGCGTATGATAAAGTAAAAAATCAGTTGGATATTACGATTATCGGCTACATAACGGAAGAAGCTGCTGGTTGTGAGATGATTTCCAAATCAGGAAATGTTCATCCCATTACAGCACAGGGTTGGAATGCCTTTAAAAAATAATTCAATGAATTAAGCGACATATTCCGCTTCATAGCGGTTTTCTACTTTTTTTCCGACAGAAAAGTTATTGAATCCGAGACCAATTTCTATTTCCAATAAGCGTTGTTGGAGCATCTCCAGAATAGCTAAGAAATTGAAGACCAATTGGACTTTATTTTCAGAATTTTTTATTATTTGTTGGAAATCAAGCTTTTTATTCATTTCCAGTAACTGTGTAATAGCAACTTTTTGTTGCTCAATAGTATAAGGAAATTTTAC
Organism: Sphingobacterium sp. FBM7-1; assembly: GCF_020687765.1. Taxonomy (GTDB): domain Bacteria; phylum Bacteroidota; class Bacteroidia; order Sphingobacteriales; family Sphingobacteriaceae; genus Sphingobacterium. The sequence goes on from NZ_JAJEWJ010000005.1 coordinate 41,531, forward strand.
AACCGTATGGACAGTTTTCTGGATACGATGCGTAAAATTGAACATTAACTTCTCGTAAACCATCAAAAGCTTGTATAAATCGAAAGAAGAAAGTTCTTCTTCCGTTGTATTGGTATACCTCGCTTTTTTATTATCGTTATTTATATTTCCGCGTGGATGTAATTGCGCTCGTTTTTCCTCTAATAGGCGCAACTCTTCACATATTTCCTTGAATTGTTTGTAAAGAATAAGTTTTTGCGTAAGTTCTTTTTTAAGGTCTATTTCGTGTTCCGAATCATCCAAATTGGGGCGAGGCAAAAGCATTTTAGCTTTAATACGCATTAAGGTTGAGGCTACAAATATAAACTCGCTGGCTAGCTCTATATTCAGGGATTGCATTTTCTGTATATAATCTAGAAAGTCATCCGTTATTTTAGAGATAGGGATGTCATGGATATTTAGTTCATCCCGTTCTATAAAGAAAAGCAATAGATCAAAAGGACCTTCAAATTGCGCTAGTTTGATTTCGTAACCTGTCGTCTCCATATCTAGTTCAAAAATAACAAATGTGAGGTAAAGCAGCTTCTTATTTTATCCACAATTAGGTTTCTATCAACGGTTTTTTTCTTTTCTTTTTTTCTTAACAAAAAAAGGAACAATGCAAGGCCGTTATACGCCGCATAACCGCGAAGCGTTATTGATCGCCTTTATTTACTCATTTGTACTATCCCCCTTAACTTTTAATGCCGCCTTCGGACATTTGAAGTTTGTAGAAATTCTTTTTCTTTGCACTATACATTATTTCAAATATCCGAAGCGAGGAATTTTTGATTCTTTTTGCGATCACAAAGAACAGGAATAAACATTTATTTGCTTTCATTGTTCTGTAGTTTAGGGAATAAGTTATTAAGTTTGTAACTTATTTATATAATTTAGAACATGCAAGTAGAGGCAGGTCCACTATTACAACAAATAAATTTTCCATCTGATTTAAGAAAGCTGAAACCTAGCGAATTGGAGGAAGTTTGCAAGGAATTGAGGCAATATATTGTCGATATTGTTTCCGAGAATGGTGGGCATTTTGCAGCGAGTTTGGGAGTAGTAGAGCTTACGGTTGCGTTGCATTATGTATTAAATACACCGTATGATCAAGTTATTTTTGACGTAGGTCATCAGGCCTACGGACACAAGATTCTCACAGGAAGAAAAGATACTTTTCACACCAACCGGATTATTGGCGGTTTGTCGGGTTTTCCCAAAAGAAGCGAGAGTGAATACGATGCGTTTGGTGTAGGGCATTCTTCTACTTCGATTTCTGCTGCTTTGGGGATGGCTGTCGCTTCAGAATATAAGGGAGAAAAGGATAGACAGCATGTTGCGGTCATCGGTGATGGCGCATTAACGGGTGGAATGGCTTTCGAAGCGTTAAATCATGCGGGAATTGAAAAGTCAAACCTCTTGGTTATACTTAATGACAATTGTATGTCGATCGATCCTAACGTGGGAGCGATGAAAGAATACTTAACCAATATAACAACCTCTCGAAGTTACAATAGATTTAGGGACGATTTGATTGCTGTTTTAGCTAAGATTTCGAAAAATGGACCAGATGCTTACGGATGGGCAAAAAAATTAGAGCAAGGAATTAAGGGTACCTTGTTAAAGAATGCTAATTTATTTGAATCGTTGAATTTTCGTTATTTCGGACCAGTAGACGGACATGATGTGACGAAGTTGGTAAAAACGATGGAAGATCTTAAACGTATTCCTGGGCCTAAACTATTGCATGTTGTGACCGTTAAGGGAAAGGGATACGCCTTAGCAGAAAAAGACCAGACCAAATGGCATGCACCTGGTTTGTTTGATAAGATTACCGGAGAGATAAAAAAATCGATCAGCGATCAGCCTAAGCCTCCGAAGTATCAAGATGTTTTCGGACATACCCTCGTAGAGTTGGCCGAAGTCAATGATAAAATTATGGGTATTACCCCCGCTATGCCTTCGGGATCATCCATGAATATCATGATGAAAGCAATGCCCAATCGCGCATTTGACGTAGGGATAGCCGAACAGCATGCGGTTACCTTTAGTGCCGGGTTAGCAACCCAAGGGATAATCCCCTTCTGTAATATTTACTCTTCATTTATGCAGCGGGCTTATGATCAAGTAATTCATGATGTTGCACTTCAGAACTTAAATGTAGTTTTCTGTTTGGATCGCGCAGGCTTGGTAGGAGCGGACGGGCCAACACATCATGGTGCCTACGATATCGCCTACATGCGCTGCATTCCGAACTTAACCGTCTCCGCGCCCATGAACGAAGAGGAACTTCGAAACCTGATGTATACAGCACAATTACCAGACGCCGGGCCATTCGTGATTCGCTATCCAAGAGGTAACGGGGTTATGGTGGATTGGAGGCGTCCGTTTACTAAAGTAGAAATTGGTAAAGGACGAAGATTACAGGATGGAGAAGAAGTTGCCATTCTCAGTTTTGGAGCTATCGGAAACGAAGCGGTGAAAGCGGTACAACTATTGAATGAAGAAGGGATACATCCCGCACATTATGATTTACGTTTTGCGAAGCCACTGGATGGGCAACTCCTGCATGAAGTGTTTAAAAAATTTAAAAAAGTGATAACCCTGGAGGATGGCAGTATAATCGGTGGAGTAGGGTCTGCTGTTTTAGAATTTATGAAAGATCAAGGTTATGAGGCTACCGTCGTCCGCTTAGGAATACCCGATGAAGTGGTCGAACATGGAGAACAAACAGAGCTGTGGAAAATATGTGAATACGATGCCTTATCGATTGTTAGCCGAGTAAAAAAACTGACCGCGGGAATAAAAACCGATACCATGGTATCCTAGGGGGAAACCACAAATTTTTACTATATTTATAAAATAAAAAAAAGAATAGTTTTCCACACTGAAATTATTTAGGGTTATTTTTGAAGCAAAAAAGCTATCGTAAGTACTTTTAAATAGTTCATGTTGAAAAATTATTTTGCACACCATTTTAACATAAGAAAACACTATTATTTTATGTTAAAAACCTAACTGTAAACGAGTTATCTTTTTTTTAAGATTTTAGTTTTTTTGATCGTTTTTTTTTGTCATCTTCGTCTAAGGCGAAAGTTTTAAACAATTTTTTGTCAAATATTGGTTTTCAAGTTATTAACAATTTAGGAATGGAAAAAACGTGTACGAGTGTTTGGAATAGCTGTCTTCAGATTATCAAAGACAATATCCCTGCGCAAAGTTTCAAGACTTGGTTTGAACCTGTTAAAGCAGTGGGTTTAAATGGTAACGTTTTAACTATTCAGGTACCCTCGGTATTTTTTTACGAATGGCTGGAAGAACATTACGTAGGTATCCTTCGTAAAACGATAAAAAAGTTCTTGGGCGAGCAGGGTCGTTTAGAGTATAATATTATCGTCGATAAGTCGTCGGCGAATACCCCCTATACCACCAATATTCCTTCGAATGGAAATGGGGCGGAGGGTAAAAAGCAATCTATTCCGGTGCCGGTTGCATTGAATAAGAATATTAAAAACCCGTTTGTTATTCCGGGTCTAAAGAAACTTCAAGTTGACCCGCAGTTAAATGCGAATTATACATTTGAAAATTTTATTGAAGGAGAATGTAATCGTTTAGCCCGTTCGGCCGGTTTTGCCGTGGCGAATAAACCGGGAGGAACTTCTTTCAATCCCTTGATGCTATACGGTGACGTAGGTTTAGGCAAAACACATTTGGCACAAGCAATAGGCAATGAGGTGAAAAAGAATCTGCCGGATAAGCTGGTGATCTATGTATCTTGCGAAAAATTTTGTCAGCAATTCGTAGACTCCTTAAAGAACAATACCATAAACGATTTTGTAAATTTTTATCAGGCGATGGATGTAATTATTATGGATGACGTCCATAATTTTGCCGGGAAAGAAAAGACACAAGATATTTTCTTTCATATTTTCAATCACCTACATCAGTCTGGTAAGCAGATTATCTTGACCTCGGACAAAGCACCTAAAGATCTTTCTGGTTTAGAAGAGCGTTTATTAAGTCGTTTTAAATGGGGATTGTCTGCAGATATCCAGATACCTGATTTAGAAACACGCATGGCCATCTTGAAAAAGAAAATGTATTCTGACGGCATAGAACTACCCGAAAATGTTGTCGAATTTGTGGCAACCCAGATCGATAATAGCGTTCGGGAATTGGAAGGAGCCATGGTATCCCTTCTTGCTCAATCTACCCTAAACAAAAAGGAGATTGATCTAAACTTGGCAAAATCCATGCTGAAAAATTTTGTAAAAAATACTCACAAAGAGATTTCGATGGAGTATATACAAAAGCTCGTATGTGAGTATTTTGAGGTGCCGGTAGAGATGGTAAAATCAAAGGTTAGAAAGCGAGAGATCGTACAAGCCCGTCAAATTTCCATGTATTTAGCAAAGAATCATACGAAGTCATCCTTAAAATCTATTGGAAACTTTTTTGGAGGTCGCGATCACTCTACCGTAATCTATGCTTGCCAAACCGTGGAAGATCTTATTGAAACAGATAAAAAATTTAAAACATATGTACAGGATATCCAGAAAAAGCTGAAATCCTCCTAGAGATAGTTCATTATCATTTAAGTTTAATTTTATAAAAAATGCGAAGCCATCATCGGCTTCGCATTTTTTATGATTGTTTTTAAAGCTTATTGACCCATAGGATCAGTTGGCTGTCCAAGTGGAGTACCCTGTCCTGGATCTGTCGTTTGTCCAGGATCAATAGGATCTGTCGTTCCAGTTGGTTGGGTGGGTTGTTGATCCGATTGCGTTGGTGTGATTACCGGTGTAGCCGGTGCCGTCGTTTCCTCTTTCGGACGTTCAGCGATTAAGCTGTCATACAAAGACTTCTGTTCGTCAGAAAGTTTATCTTTGATTTGCGCATCGGTTGTCTCTTGTAATCTCGTTTTTGCATCTTTCAAAGCTTCTGGTGACTGTGAAGCGTCCGCTTTTAGCGCTTCTTTAGCTTTTACATGTTCGAGTACAATATCATGTACAGCAGTTTGCTGCTCCGCTGTTAATGTCAATTTTTCGGTTAGTTTTTCCACTTTTTCTTTCGCTTTGTCTTCTGGATTTCCACTCTGCGCAAACGTTAAAGAGGCTGCAAACAATAAGCTGATTCCCGTTAAAAATAGTTTTTTCATGACTGAATATTTTAATTGTTATACCATTATTAATTTATTTACGGTTATATAACTCCTTGAGAGTGTGATTTGTTGTTTGTTATGTATCGAAAGTGTTACAATTTAACATTTATTAACTACGTTCCCGTATAAATACAAACCGGATACCGTGCTAACCCTCACAGCGTTACGTATAAAAATGCTACTTTTTAAGGTTTTAGGAATGGTTAAAATCCCTGAAGCGATGAAATATTAACAAGCGAATGCACGTTTAACGATACGATCAAAAGCAGGAGCTTGATCGTATAAAAAAACTTGTTCAATAGGAAGAAAATAAAGCGGATGTTTCTCTACAAAGGAAGGAGGAAGTCTTTGCATATCCTTTTCCGTCGTAATAATAATTTTTTCAGACGTATCGATATCTGCGAATGTTTGACTTATTTTCTGAAGATCTGTAGGCGAAAAGGAATGATGGTCCCGATAAGCTAAATGAATGATTTCTTTAAATTGCGGCTGCAAATAGTCGAGCAGAGGCTGGGGTTTAGCAATACCAGTTACGACCAAAGCTATACGATCCATCCCAGTTTTATTTTCCAGCAACGATCCATCTACTCGTTGTAGCTGCTGATAGTGTATTTTCGTATAGAAAATAGGTGCCGAGGTATATTTACGCAAACGCTCCGATAGTGTGCTTTTTATCGATACAGGTAGTTCATCTGGACATTTGGTTATCACAACGACATCCGCGCGTTTGCTTCCCCGCAGCGGTTCTCTGAAATTTCCAGTAGGTAAGGGAAGGATCGGATGCTGCATAGATTCGTAATCCAGCAGCAAAATAGAAAAGCGGGGTTTAAGCTTGCGGTGCTGATAAGCATCATCTAAAAGCACGGCATCAACTTCGTCTTGGATGTTATGAATAGCCCATACGCGGTCTTCACAGACCGTTACCATCGAATCCGGAAACTTACGCTTAATCTGGAGGGGTTCATCTCCGACAAGTTTAGCCGTATCGTCCGTTTCTACATAGCGGAATCCTACAGTCTTCCTTCCGTATCCTCTGCTCAGTACCGCTACCTTTAAGTAAGGTTTCATGAGCTGCAGCACATATTCTGTCATCGGGCTTTTTCCTGTGCCACCTACGGATAGGTTACCGATAACCACTACTGGCAAATTAAAAGAAGTGCTTTTGAAAAGACCACTATCATAAGCCCAGTTTCGGAACCGTACCACCAAAGCATATAAGATGGAAAACGGAAAAAGTAACCACCGAAAGAACCGTACCATTATTTGACAACAATTTTTAATCCGATATCGGTGATATTCCGTATGGGATTTTCGTGCATATGTTGCGCTATTTCAAAAACATAAACGCCCGTATCGGGAAAAATATAATTCTTCTGTAACAGAAGCCTATTTTCATACAGATTACCCGCCGTTTTGCCGGTCCAGCGCCCATCCGGCGTAGCAAGATTTAGTTTCTGCTTATAAGAGCTTGTTGGAATTCCCGGGCCTTGCTGACTGAAAATAAAAAATAAATTTTCAAAATCGTATTCGCCTGTATGTCGGATATACATCCAGACATCATAGGGCCTGCTATTTTCCGTTACATGTACATGAAACATTTGTTTCTCCGTACGATGCCACTGTCTGTTTTCAACGGATTTGTAAACATCGTAAAAAGGTTCATTGACACAGGCCACCAGAAAAAATAGCAGACTAAATATCGCAATCCTTTTGCATCGTTTCATAAAATAGCGCATTCTCCATTAGAAAAGCTTTTAGCTATTGCTTGTCGTTATTTGGTGTTCTATTACCTCTATTTCTATTTTTATTGCGATTGAACCTTTTTTTAGGCTTTTGCTCGCCGGAATTTTCACTCGCTACGGACCGTACCTTTTTCTCTTCCGGTTCTATTTTTTTCAATTCCGCAATTTTACCGGTACTTGCCCCCGGCTCTCTTTTTTGCTTAGGCTTCTTTTTTCTCCGCTTCTTATTCTTCTCATCTAGTCGCGTCAACGAATCTTGTCCTACTACATTCTCATAATCGTACGACACGGGTTTCTCAATTTCTTCTACAGGTTCTTGGTGAATTTTTAGGTCTTGAGATTTGCGGCCAGACTTATTCATGTCCGCGTATTCACGTACCTGAGATACCTCCAGCGGAATCCAACTTTCCGCACCTGGATAAGCATACCACATAATTTTTTTGAAGATGTCGGTCTTCTGCAGATAAGCCGTCCCAGCCTCGGTATCCAGCCGATCCACGTTATTCGGAATATCTTTAAGCGCATCCATATAACTGTCGAGTTCGTAATTGAGGCAGCATTTTAATTTGCCACATTGCCCCGCCAGTTTTAGGGTATTCAAAGAAAGGTTTTGGTATCGCGCTGCTGCGGTAGAAACCGTTTTAAAGTCTGTCAACCAGGTAGAGCAGCAGAGCTCCCGACCACAGGAGCCTAAACCTCCCAGTCTGCTAGCTTCCTGGCGCATACCAATCTGCCGCATTTCGATACGGATTCGGAACGATTCTGCCATACGTTTGATCAGCTCCCGGAAATCAACCCGTCCTTCAGCCGTATAATAGAACGTTGCTTTGGTTTTGTCGCCCTGATAGTCCACATCCGAAATTTTCATGGATAAGCCCAGATCGAGCGCAAGCTTTCTTGCTTTATGCATGGTTTCCCATTCCAGATCCTTTGCCGCATTAAACTTCTGTACATCGGCTTCCGTCGGTTTTCGGTATATTTTCTTGCTAACCGTTTCTGCTTTTACGTTATTTTTTTTTAACTGTAAACGCACCAATTCCCCCGTTAAGGATACATGTCCGACATCATATCCACCTGTTGAAGGCTCCACAACGACCATTTCGCCCATCTCTAAGTAGAGGTTGTCCGTGTTGATGTAGAAGTCCTTACGCGACCCTTTAAATCGCACTTCTACAATATTGAATGGTTTATAGTTTGCTGGCAGATCCATGTCGGAAAGCCAGTCGTATACATCTAATTTATTACATCCGCTGGTCATGCAAGAGCCGTTGTTTTGACAGCCTGCAGGTGTTTTTCCGGTAGAACCACTACCACAACCACCACCGGATGAGCAATTGCCACATCCCATATTCTTTCCTTTTATATATTGAGTCCCTCGCGGGAACGTTTCTGGAACACCTAAAACCCATATCTCTGCGTTACTTAAAAAAGTTAAAATCCTCATTTACGAAAGTAAACTCCGGGTCTAACTTTTTTAAAGGCCTTGATCTATGGAGTTTTTAGATATTTCCATTTGATATTTAAATATTAAAACTAATTGCAAAGATAAATCTAAAAATAAAATTTTAGGGTTAGCATTGCGCTCTACCTTATAATGTGTTTTTTCCAGTAAGCCGATCGCGGCTTCCAATTGTTCACTTTTAAAATTATCGCCGAATTTCTGAGTAAAATCTAGTTCATCTCCCTTTAAAAGCACTAATTGGGAAAGTCCCGTCTGTATCAATAACACCTGGCGGAATACATTAATGGTGTAAAGTAAAAAATTTTTTTGGTTTTCCCGTCCTAACTTCGGAAAATCCTCCTCACAGAAGCGGATAATATTTAGCCCAGAATCGGTCACGACGAATCGTAACCAGTTGATAAGTAGCTCAAAGTAAGGATGCGTTTCCTCTTCGAGCAGATTGATCGCCGTTTGCATATTTCCATCGGCTATAAAGGCAATTTCATTTGCCCGATCTTCCGGTACCGACTTTTCACTTACTAGAAACTGCCTGACATCATCCGAAGAAAATTTCGGTATTTTGACCAGTTGCGTACGGGATATGATGGTGTTCAATATCCTGTCTTGATTTTCTGATACGAGCAAAAACAAGGTTTTTTCAGGGGGCTCTTCGATCAGTTTTAGGAGAGCATTTCCCTGCGTCTGCAGGTATTCCGGAAGCCACATGATTAGTACCTTATATTCCGCCTCGAAGGCTTTCAAACTTAGTTTTTTGATAATATCGTGGGCTTCAGCGATATTGATGTTTGCCTGCTTGTTACCTGCTTCCAACTGATGGCGCCAATAATCCAGACCCATATAAGGGTTAGTCAGAAAAGCTGTCCGCCAGATATCCAAATACGTGGTAGCCACATCTTTTTCTCCACTCGCAAAAAAAGGATATGAAAAATGCAGATCCGGATGAATCAATTTTTCATATTTTCGGCAGGAGCTACAGCTGCCGCAGCTATCGTTATCCGAAGGTTGTGTACAATTGATATATTGCGCATAGGCAACCGCCACAGCCAAGCCGCCGGAACCCTCCTTACCGAGAAACAACTGGGCATGACTTACCCGGTTGTCTTTTACGGTTTGTACCAAATGCGTTTTTATCGCGTGATGACCTATAATATCCTTAAACTGCATGTCTATATAACCAGACAAAGGTACTAATTAATTAATTTGCGATAAGAATTAACCCATCTTCCGGTACAAAATATAGATTCTTTTGTGTAATATTGCATATAAAAATCTATAAAATTCAGGAAATGAGATTTATTGTATCCACTTCAATTTTATTAAAACAACTACAATCAATTAGCGGCGCTTCGAGCAGCAGTACCGTGTTACCTATTCTCGAAAACTTCTTGTTTGAAATTAAAGATAATTTGTTGACGATTTCGGCAACCGATTTACAAACGAGTATGGTGACTTCCTTGCAGATAGAAGCGAAGGAAGAAGGACGTGTAGCCATGCCTTCCAAGATATTGATCGAGACGTTAAAAACCCTTCCTGATCAGCCAGTAGCATTTTCTGTGGATACCAATACCTTGGCTATAGAGATTAGTGCGGGTGATGGTAAATATAAGTTAAGTGGAGAGAATGCCGACGATTTTCCAAAGATTCCGGTAGTGGAAAATGTTTCTACCGTGGCGCTGGAAGCATCGATCCTTTCGGAGGCAATTAACAAGACGCTTTTTGCGGTGAGCAACGATGAATTACGCCCGGCGATGTCCGGTGTGTTGGTACAGCTGGCAGAACAGAATATTACGTTTGTTTCTACAGATGCTCATAAATTGGTTCGCTATCGCCGCACCGATGTGCGGTCGGAAAAACCGACCTCGTTTATTTTGCCTAAAAAAGCGCTAACGCTTTTAAAATCTTCGCTCCCGACCGATGACGCGACCGTTTCTATTGAATACAACAATACCAATGCATTTTTTCAGTTTGGAAACATCCATTTAATATGTCGCCTTATTGATGAGCGCTATCCCGATTACGAAGCTGTTATTCCGCAGGTCAACCCGAATAAATTGACGGTAGATCGGTTGTTATTTTTAAATACACTACGTCGGGTAGTCATCTTCGCTAACAAGACAACACATCAGGTGAGGTTAAAGATCTCTGGAAGTGAGCTCCACATTTCGGCAGAAGATTTAGATTTTTCCAATGAAGCACATGAACGTTTGAATTGTCAATTTGAAGGCGATGACATGGAAATTGGTTTTAACGCCAAATTCTTAGTAGAAATGTTGAGCAACCTAAGCTCCAGTGAAGTGGTTATCGAAATGAGTACACCGAATAGAGCCGGATTATTGATTCCAGCGGTAAAAGAAGACAGCGAAGATATTTTGATGTTGGTGATGCCCGTTATGTTGAATAATATCTAAACCATCCGTTTTGGAAGTAGTATATTCGTTAATAGACTTTATTCTCCATATTGATCAACATCTTGTGGAGATCGTGAATGATTACCAGATGTGGACGTACCTTATCCTGTTCCTTATTATATTTATTGAAACAGGCGTGGTGGTTATGCCCTTTTTACCGGGCGATTCCCTTTTGTTTGCGGCAGGGATGTTAGCTGCACAACCCAACGACCTTAACGTATGGATCTTGATCGCCCTTCTTTTGGTTGCGGCGATCGCCGGAGACTCCATGAACTATTCGATCGGGAGACGCTTTGGGATGCAGATAACAAAGTTCAAACTATTTGGAAAACGCGTTGTAAAAGACGAGCAGATCGAAAAAACGCATTCCTTTTATGAAAAATACGGAAGCAAAACGATTGTTATTGCCCGCTTTGTACCTATCGTACGGACGCTGGCCCCTTTTGTGGGAGGCATCGGCAGAATGCACTATGGCACGTTTTTAACCTACAATGTTGTCGGCGGTTTTGTATGGGTGGTGGGCATTACCTTGGCCGGCTATTTTTTAGGTAATATCCCGCTTATACGTGATAACTTTTCGACAGTGGTATTACTGATCATTTTTCTATCCATCCTTCCTATTATTTTTGAGGTGGTTAAAGAAAAAATAGCGAGTAGAAAAGCAGTATAAACATATGATAAAATCAATGACAGGATACGGTATAGGCAGCCATGAAAATGGAAAAGTCAAATATACCGTCGAATTGAAATCCCTCAACTCCAAGTTTCTTGAGCTCAGTTTACGTTTACCGAAGGTTGTCTCAGACCGAGAACTTACATTGCGCACGGAAGCCAGCAAATTGATTGAGCGGGGCAAGGTAAACATCTCGGTGTCCGTTGAATATGCTGACCAAACGGCGAAAGCTTCGACGATTAATGCTGCACTCTTAAAGCAATATTACGCACAATTACAAGAAATAGCACAGGATGTGGGGGAAACCAATGCTTCCCTGTTTGAAATGGCACTCGGCATGCCGGAGGTTGTAAGCGTAAACGAAGATGCGGTAGATGAAGAAGAGGGAAAAGTGTTGATGGAAGCTTTTTATACTGCAATAACACATTTTACCAAGTTTCGGGAGGATGAAGGCGAAGTTCTGAAAAAAGATCTGGAAAGCCGTGTGCATTTAATTCTCTCCTACCTGTCGCAAGTGGAAGAAGTAGAAGGAAGCCGCATTCCGTTAATACGAGAGCGTTTGAGCCATTATTTGGATGAAGCTGTCGGTAAAGAGCATGTGGATATGAACCGTTTTGAGCAGGAGATTATTTATTATATCGATAAATTGGATATTACGGAAGAAAAAGTCCGTTTGAAAAGCCACTGCAACTACTTTATACAAGCGTTAAACGCCAGTGATTCCAACGGAAAAAAATTAGGCTTTATTTCGCAGGAGATGGGTCGGGAAATTAATACCTTAGGATCTAAAGCAAATGATGCGCATATCCAGCAGATTGTCGTGCGGATGAAAGAAGAATTGGAAAAGGTAAAGGAACAGTTACTTAATGTCTTATAAAATGAGTGGAAAACTGATCATATTCTCCGCTCCATCGGGCGCCGGTAAAACCACCATTGTTAAACGCCTTTTAGCAGATCATGGCGATAAGATTGCTTTCTCTATTTCGGCCAGTACGCGAGAAGCCCGTGCGGGAGAGATTGATGGAAAAGACTACTATTTTATTTCCAAGGAGGATTTTCTACATAAAATAGCTAAACACGAATTTATAGAATTTGAAGAAGTATATGCCGGGACCTTTTATGGCACCCTACGAAAAGAGGTTGAGCGTATCTGGTCACTGGGTAAGTCGGTGATCTTCGACATTGATGTTGTCGGCGGACTGCGCCTAAAATCTAAATTTCCAGACGAAGCCTTGGCCATATTCGTTAATCCACCTTCACTGGAGGTGTTGAAAGAACGTCTGCGGGGCCGGGGGACCGATGCCGAAGAGAAGTTGCAAGAGCGTTTTGCGAAGGCAGAACTGGAACTGAGCTATGCAGATAAGTTTGATGTCGTACTAAATAACTTCGATCTGGAAACCGCCTGTAAAGAAGCAGAAGCACTGGTGTTGGATTTTTTGACTAAATAATGGCAAATAAAAAGGTTGGTTTATTCTTTGGTTCGTTCAATCCCATCCATATCGGGCACCTGATTATTGCGAACTACATGGCCAACTATACCGATCTTGATGAGGTTTGGTTCGTTGTTTCACCTCAAAACCCATTTAAAGACAAGAAGAGCCTCGGTAATATGTATGATCGACTCGAAATGGTCAACTTGGCCATTGAAGGCGCAGAGAAATTACGTGCTTCGGATATCGAATTCTCCTTATCGCAGCCATCCTACACCATTGATACCTTGATCCATTTGGCAGAAAAATATCCTACAAGAGATTTTTCCTTAATCATGGGAGAAGATAATCTATCGGGTTTCCATAAGTGGAAAAATGCTGATATTCTCCTTCGGGATTACCATATTATCGTTTATCCTAGACCTGGCTATGACGGCGGCAAACTTAAGACCCATCCATCGGTTACCCTGACAGAAACCCCTGTGATGGAGCTATCTTCTACCTTTGTTCGTCAAGCAGTAAAAGCTGGAAAAAACATCCAATTTTATGTACCGGATAAGGTTATTGAGTTTATCGATAAAAAAGGGCTTTATCTGCGTTGATAAAACCCCTTGGGTTAATTTATACCACATAACTTGATACAATATCACTATAATTTGGTTTCGGGTTGATCCCGATATAGGTAACACGGAATTCATATTCCTCAAACCTATCTAACTCCTCCAGCAAACAAGTCGATTTGGAGCAGAGTTGTACCGACCAAGCTGTTTCGGCACCTTTTTTACGAAACTCAAACTGGTACATGCGGGCACCTTGCCAACGATCTACCTTTAATTTAATTCTTGACGATCCGACCTCTTGCGTTTTAGCGATAAGGCGTGTAGCTTTGGGTATGAACCCGGCATACGATTCCGGATCTTTGGAAGGAACGAAGCCTGCCGCCAGAATAATGGTATCATCTTTTTGTGCTACGGTATCGACATACTTCGATAGTTCGCGAAGTTGGTAAACGAGCGCTTTTCGCTTTGCTTTCCGGATTTTTACCGCCCGCGTGTCTCGGTAAGCCGCTTCGGTGGCCGACAGACGGAATGCCGCCAGTGCGGTTTCAACAACGCCTAGTGCCGGTACCGGATCAGGAAACAAAGCTTCATTCGCTTCCATTTTGGTGATGATCTGTTCTACATATTGCATCATTGCGTCATCGCTTAATAGATGTGATTGTGTTGTTGGTCTTTTCATGATTTTCAAAATTTAAATGGTAAACAGTTGTTTTTTTAATTGCTGCAACGATACAAACATAAGACATTGGTTTGACGCGGATGGGGAAAAATCCTGCCAAAAATAGGGGTACCCCGAAAAACTTTTGGCAGGATTTTACCCTATGAGAGGTGTTTGAAACGCGTTCTTTTTAAGATAAAAACAATGTTTAAAGGCCTTTGAAGGTGGTTTTTTTACTCCCGTGAGGGGATAAAAGTCTAAATAAGAAACGGACAAGTTTTTTGCAAACTTGTACAACAATGCAAAATTATGGTAAGCGTTTTTATAAAAAGCGTGTAACACCCTAAAAAATTCGTGCAAGGATTTTATGTGATGGAAAGATGCCGGAGCATTATCGTACGATTGTAGCGGAAAATACAGCAAGCGTATAACAATCGTCGTCGATGCGGAGATATTGTTGTCGTTATATAGAAAAAAGTACGACAAACATTTTGTATAAGTAGACCATGCTACGATGACGTTGCCTTAAGGCAGGGAAAAAGCGTGTAGTTAGTTTTAGTTCGTGTCCGTCTTTGAGCGGATTCGGTGATAAAATGGGAGAAGATGCCACGAACATTTCGTGTAGTTGCATGGCCTAGGTATGCCATGGTAATAAGATAGTAAGAAATGGTGCGAATATTTTACCTTGTCGCACCATTTCTCCTTTTCTTAGGTAAAGAACTTATCTCCCCATCCAACCGCCGTCGACGGTTAGGATAGTACCATGCACGTAATCAGAAGCTTTGGAAGCGAGGAATACGGCAGGACCTTTAAAGTCTTCCGGTTCTCCCCAGCGCCCGGCAGGGATGCGCCCCAAGATAGACGCGGAACGCTCTGGATCATCGCGTAGCGCCTCCGTATTATCCGTAGCGATATAACCCGGAGCAATGGCATTCACGTTTACGCCTTTTGATGCCCATTCGTTGGCAAAAGCTTTGGTCAATGAACCGATCGCCCCTTTGGATGCCGCATAACCCGGTACGGTGATACCGCCCTGGAATGTTAACAAGGATGCGGTAAAGACAATTTTTCCCGATCCACGAGCTATCATCTCTTTCCCAAGTTCACGGGTCAGTACAAATTGTGCGTTTTGGTTGATCTCAATGATCTGATCCCAATATTCATCTGGATGTTCCGCAGCGGGTTTACGCAAGATGTTGCCGGCATTATTAAACAAGATATCAATAACTGGATGATCTTTTTTTACCTGCTCAATGAATTGGTAAAGTGAATCCCGGTTTGCGAAGTCACATTGATACGCATAGAACTTGCGCCCGAGGGCTTCTACGGACTGAGCAACTTTAGAATTTTCTAATTCCAGCGATGCGGAGACGCCGATAATATCGGCGCCAGCTTCCGCTAGTGCTTCTGCTAATGCTTTTCCGATTCCGCGTTTGCAACCCGTAACTAGGGCTACTTTTCCGGATAAATCAAATGTATTTAAAACAGACATATTCTTTTATTTTCAGGGTTGTAATCTATTTCAAATCCGTTATCGCACATTTGTCCATGTCGTCGTAATCCAAGTTTTCACCCGCCATACCCCAAATAAAGGTGTAATTGCTCGTTCCGGCACCCGAGTGGATTGACCAAGGTGGCGAGATTACCGCTTGCTCGTTTTTCATCCAAATATGACGTGTTTCATCCGTTGGGCCCATAAAATGGGAAACTGCTTGGTCTTCTGGTAAATCAAAATAGAAATACACTTCCATACGGCGATCATGCGTGTGGGACGGCATGGTATTCCAAACCGATCCTGGTTTCAATTCGGTCATTCCCATCTGCAATTGACAGGTGTCCAATACTTTATGAAGCAACATTTGGTTGATAACGCGGTGGTTTGCCGTTTCCATCGAACCTAATTCAATTTTATTTGCTTCCGCTTTCGTCACGCGTTTGGTTGGATAGCTCTGATGTGCGGGTGTAGAGTTCAAGTAAAACTTCGCTGGGTTTCCAGCATCATTACTGCTAAAAAAGATCTCTTTTGCTCCTTTTCCTACGTATAGGGCTTCCTTGTGATCGATTTCATAGACGGTTCCGTCCACTTCAATCTTTCCCGCTCCGCCTACGTTGATTACACCAAGTTCGCGGCGTGAAAGAAAATAAGGTTCCTTTAAAAGCTCATCTATCGTTTCTAGCTGTAAGGGTCCGTCCACAGGCATTGCGCCACCGGCCATGTAACGGTCATAGTGACTATATACAAAATGGATTTTATTTGGCGCGAAAACGGTTTCGATCAGAAAGTTCTCACGAAGTCCTTTGGTATCCAATGATTTCGTTTCATTGGGCCCAATCGCATATCGACTCTCGAAAATGGTGTGGTTTGCCATAATATTTGATATTGATTAAACTGATAATTGTCCTAAGATAGCATTTAAAGCGCATGTAAAAGTCGGTATCTTCGGAAACGTTTACATGTTCAAATAAGACTATTATGCTTTCCGTATATTTCTTGCACAGGTATCGCGTTAGGACGCTAGGGTGCTAGGGCTAGATTAGATTAACGTGTCTCGCACCTGTACTTTTGTCCAATATTTGCTGTATTGTTCCGCGGCGGCTATATGCGCAGGATGCGTTTCGTATGTATTGATATCGTCCATATTCTGGAACGTAACGAGCAGATTGTATTGGAAGGAATTATCTACTACAGGACGTGGATTAGTGGGTGCCGGCTTCCCGTATTGCAAGGTCTGCACGCCCGGAACTTTGCGGAGCTCTTCGAAAAAATTTAAAAAGTCTTGTTCTTCTTCTTCGGAAATATCTTCTTTTAACCAGAAATGCACACTGTGTAGGATCGTTCCGGTAGCAAAAGCACCAGATTTAGCCGTTTCTTTGTTTTCAACAGGCGTACAGGAGGCCAACAAGGTTCCCGTTACACCGGCTGCTGTAACGGATTTTAAAAAATTTCTTCTTTCCATAGTTATAGTTTTCGGAAAATTACGAATTTATATTCTTTTATCCATACGTTTAAAGTTCATCTCCACAGAAATAGACGAGATAATACGCTACAACGTGTACTTCGGTTCATGAATTCCTGTTGGTCGATTTTTGGTTCTTTTTTGGGTAAAAAAGAACATAAACCCTAAATTCGCTATATGGCAAAAAAGAAACCGACGATTTTGGTCGTCAACGATGACGGTATTACCGCCCCGGGTATCAAGGTATTGCTCGAAGAAATGCAACAGCTTGGTGAGGTGGTCGTGGTCGCTCCAGATAGCCCGCAATCAGGGATGGGGCATGCTATTACCATTGGCAAGCCGCTCCGCTTAGATAAAATCGACTTGTATGAGGGAGTAGAAATGTATAAATGTTCAGGCACGCCGGTAGACTGCGTCAAGCTTGCCGTAAACAAAATTTTTAAAGGTAAAAAGCCAGACTTATGCGTGTCGGGTATTAACCACGGACTGAATTATTCGATCAACGTGCTGTATTCCGGGACAATGTCTGCTGCGGTAGAGGGGGCCATCGAAGATATTCCGTCGATCGGATTCTCGTTGGATGATTTTTCTCATCACGCCGATTTTTCACATTGCCGCCCCTATTTACGGGCTATAGCGCAGCAAGTGTTGGATAATGGCTTGCAGAAAGCGACGTTGCTGAATGTTAATTTTCCCCATATCAGCAAAGAGATAAAGGGTATAAAGATATGTAGACAGGCAACGGCCAAGTGGTTTGAAGAATTTGATGAGCGCGAGGATCCGTATGGTAGAGAATATTTTTGGATGACGGGGAAATTTCAGTTGCTGGACCGTGGAGAGGATACCGACGCGTATGCACTGAGTAACGGATACGTTTCCATTGTGCCGACGCAGTTTGATATGACCGCACACCATACCATTACAGAATTGAATTCTTGGAATTTTGACGCGCAATGAAGAACAACATCTGGATAGGGATGGCTATCGGCCTTATTTTCCCACTGCTTGCCTACCTGCTGACGACGTATACCACTATGTCCGATAGGATGTTCGCTACTAAGCCCTTTCTGCTATATATTGTGGCAGGGGCGATTAACCTCGTGCTCATACGACTGTTTTACCGGAAGACGACCTCGCTGGAAAAATCGGCGAAAGGCGTGATGCTGGTAACTTTCCTCGGCATGTTGGTGTTTTTGTATTTCCATAAAATGAATATTTAAGATAATGAAACTTACGCTGGGTTTTTCCCCTTGTCCGAACGATACCTTTATTTTTGACGCCTTGATCCATCGTAAAATTGACACCGGTGGAATAGCGTTTGATGTCCAATATCGCGATGTGGAAACGCTCAACGAAAAAGCATTTCGAGGCGAGCTGGATATCACCAAATTGAGCTATCACGCATTTGCATATGCGGTTAACGATTACGAATTATTGGATGCCGGTAGTGCGCTGGGGAGGGGAGTAGGGCCTTTATTAATTGCGAAAGACCCGGAACTTGCCCGAGAGCTACAGGAACTGCTAGCGACAGCGGGCAAACCGACGGATCGCGAAAAGAATTTGAAAATCGGTATTCCGGGAAAGTATACGACGGCTAATTTTTTACTGGGTCTGGCCTTTCCGGCCTTGCAGCATAAGGTCGCCTTGGTTTTCTCGGATATTGAACAGGCATTACTGGACGGTGTTATTGATCTTGGCTTGATTATCCACGAAAATAGGTTTACCTACGAAGCGAAAGGGCTATACAAGGTGGTCGATCTAGGTGATTTCTGGGAGCAGACGACGAACAGTCCCATACCCTTGGGAGGGATTGTAATTAAACGAGGATTGGACGAGCAACTTAAACTAACTGTCAACCGCTTAATACGGGAAAGTGTACAGTTTGCCTTCGCCCATCCGAAATCGGGACTGGATTATATCCGTTCGTATGCACAGGAGATGGAAGAAGAGGTCATGTACAAACACATCGATCTTTACGTGAATAGGTATTCCGAGCACCTGGGAACCGAAGGACGCCGCGCTATTCAGGAAATGTTTGATCAGGCACGGGCACGGCAACTTATTCCGCCGACGGATAAGCGACTTTTCCTAACCGCTTGATTCGGACACAGGTGCGGTTTGTCCTTGGTTACAAAAAAATAAACTGGAATCCTGTTAGTTATCACATGTAATAATTAAATTTGCCCGGTTAGTGCCAAAATGTCTGCAAAATAGTATTGGATTCATTATTGCACGCGGTATACGGAGATAAGAAAATATTATGTTAAAATTTTTAAGTAAGTTATTTGGCAGTAAGTCCGAACGAGATATAAAGTCTATTCAGCATCTTGTCGATAAGATAAAAGTCGAGTACGAAAAATTATCCGCGTTAAGCCACGATGAGCTGCGGGTGAAAACAACCGATTTTAAGAACCGAATCAAAGCATATTTAGCGGATATAGACGAAGAAATAGCCTCTTTAAAAGCAGAAGCCGATCAGGATGATGTGGAGATGGGGACTAAAACCGAACTTTACGAAAAAGTCGATAAACTAGCGAAGGATCGGGATAAAAAACTCGAAGAGGTACTATTGGAAATCCTACCCGAAGCTTTCGCAGTGGTAAAAGATACAGCACGCCGTTTAACAGAAAATAAAGAGATTGAAGTTACGGCTACCGATTTCGACCGAGAATTGGCGGCACGTAAACCAAATGTGGTGGTGGAAGGTGACAAAGCGATTTGGAAAAACTCTTGGATGGCAGCTGGCACGGAAGTTACCTGGAATATGGTGCATTACGATGTACAGCTTATTGGAGGTATTGTTTTGCATGAAGGTAAGATTGCCGAGATGTCCACGGGTGAGGGTAAGACTTTAGTGGGTACTCTGCCGACCTACTTAAATGCGCTATCGGGACAAGGCGTACATATTGTGACGGTCAACGATTACCTCGCACGCCGTGACTCGGAATGGAATGGTCCTTTGTTTGAGTTCCACGGATTGAGTGTAGATTGTATCGACAAACATCAGCCAAATTCGCCGCAACGTAAAAAAGCATATCTTTCGGATATTGTATACGGTACAAATAACGAGTTTGGTTTTGATTATTTGCGGGATAATATGACGCAGACACCCGATTCTATGGTGCAGCGCAAATTGCATTTTGCCATGATCGATGAGGTTGACTCCGTTTTGATTGATGACGCGCGGACGCCGCTAATTATCTCTGGACCTATCCCACGTGGTGACCAACATGAGTTTTACCAGCTCAAACCACGTATCGAACGTTTGGTGAGTGCGCAAAAAGCCTATGTAAATACGGTTTTTAACGAAGCGAAAAAAGCCATTGCAAATGGCGATACGGACGTAGAAGGTGGAGGCATGGCTTTGTTACGTGCGTATCGGGGTTTGCCGAAAAATAAGGCTTTGATAAAATTCTTATCTGAAGGTAACCACCGGCAGCTGTTGCAAAAAGTGGAAAACCACTATATGGCGGAACAGAGCCGTAACATGCCCAAGGTGGATGCCGAACTGTTTTTTGTGATCGATGAAAAAAACAACCAGGTAGAACTGAGCGAAAAAGGGATCGAATTAATTACCGCTTCGGGCGAGGATCCTAATTTCTTTATTATGCCGGATGTGGGCTCCGAAATCGCCGATATCGAGAATCTAGAGATATCCTTAGAAGAAAAAGCACAGAAAAAAGAAGAGTTACTACGGGATTACGCCATCAAATCCGAGCGTATCCATTCGATAAATCAATTGCTTAAAGCGTATACCTTATTTGAAATTGACGATCAGTATATTGTTGATGAAGGTAAGGTGAAGATTGTGGACGAACAAACGGGTCGTATCATGGAGGGACGCCGTTATTCGGATGGTCTACACCAGGCGATTGAAGCCAAGGAAAATGTGAAGGTAGAGGATGCCACGCAAACGTATGCAACCATTACTTTACAGAATTATTTCCGGATGTACCATAAGCTGTCTGGAATGACGGGTACGGCCTCTACAGAAGCGGGAGAACTTTGGCAGATTTATAAGTTGGACGTGGTGGAAATCCCCACCAATAGGCCGATCCAACGGGATGATCGCCAGGATTTGATTTACCGCACTGCGAGAGAGAAATATAATGCCGTAGCGCAAGAAATTCAGGTGCTGACCGAGGCGGGAAGACCGGTACTTGTGGGTACTACTTCGGTAGAAATTTCAGAATTGCTTAGCCGGATGTTGAAATTGCGCGGGATCAAGCATAATGTATTGAATGCGAAACTTCACCAAAAAGAAGCGGATATCGTTGCGGAAGCGGGCCGGCCGGGGCAGGTAACAATTGCTACCAACATGGCAGGACGGGGTACGGATATTAAGCTGACAGAAGAAGTTATCCAGGCTGGAGGTTTAGCAATTATCGGTACGGAGAGACATGAGTCGCGCCGGGTTGACCGTCAGTTACGCGGACGGGCGGGCCGTCAGGGAGATCCAGGATCGTCCCAGTTCTTTGTGTCTTTGGAAGATAACCTCATGCGTTTGTTTGCCTCCGAAAGGATTTCCAACATCATGGTGAAAATGGGTGTGGAAGAAGGGGAAGTGATGCAGCATAGTATGCTGACAAAATCGATCGAAAGAGCACAACGCAAAGTAGAGGAGAATAACTTTGGTATTCGTAAACGCTTGCTGGAATACGATGATGTGATGAACTCCCAGCGTACCGTGATTTATACCAAGCGAAAAAACGCCTTGTTTGGGGAGCGTTTGGACGTGGATCTGAATAATACGATCTACGACGTGGTGGAAGATATTGTATCGGAAGCGAAAGAGGGTGGAACGTACGAAGAGTTCCAAATTGAGGTGATTCGTCTGTTTGCCGTTAATCCGGAAATTACCGAAGAGGAGTTTGCACAAAGCGGCTTGGCTATCTTAACGGATAAACTCTTTGAGCAGGTGCTTACGCACTATCAGCATAAGTCAAAACATATAGCAGAGCAAACACTTCCGGTGTTAACGAACGTGCTGGCAGAACGTGGAGCGATGATAGAAAATGTTGTTATACCGTTCACAGATGGTATTCGTGGCATACAAGTTGCGACGAATCTGCAAAAAGCAGTAGCGTCCGAGGGGAAAGATGTCTTTAGATCGTTTGAAAAAGGCATTGTTTTAGCGTTGATCGACGAGGCTTGGAAAGAGCATCTCCGGGAAATGGATGATCTAAAGCAATCGGTACAGAATGCGGTATACGAACAAAAGGACCCGATTATTATTTATAAAATGGAAGCCTATAATCTTTTCAAAAGCATGTTGGCTTCGATGAACAAGGAGATTGTAAGTTTCTTATTTAAAGGAGAAATACCGGGACAGCAACAGGAACCACAAAACGTTCGCGAGGCACGTCCGGTACAACAGCAGCCTGCACAGGTTAAAGCAACTAAAGCGGAACTGTCCTCTCCAACGGGCGTTTCACAGGAAGATCAGGATACGCGCGAACAGCAGGTGACACAACCGATACGCAAAGCACAAACGGCAGGCAGAAACGACGAATGCCCCTGCGGGTCAGGAAAAAAATATAAAAACTGTCACGGAAAAAACAGTTAAAATTTTATAGAAAATGCTATACAAAGGATTGATATTTGGTTTTTTACTCCTAGGAACTGCACAGATCAGTAAAGCACAATCCGGAATCGTGGAAGTCGAGATGGATTCGCTGATTAACCTGCTGCAGGAATTCAGAGCAGAGAACGGTATCAATCCCTCGACTGCCCGTATGGTTAGTTTGGGTTCGAAGGTAGCGGACACAAAAACTGGGAAGAGAGTAAAGGTGCGCGGGTTCCGGGTACAGATATTTTCGGGATCCAGCCGAAGCGCAGCCTATGCCGCACAGGCTAGTTTCGAACGCTCCTATAAGGGGATTGGCGCTTACGTGACTTATGCGGAGCCTAATTACCGGGTAAAGGTAGGGGATTTTCGAAGCCGGGCAGAAGCGACTAATTTTATGCGTGAACTACGCTCCCAATATAACAATGTCTTCATCTTTACGGAAGATGTTTGGGCGTATGAATAACGAGGAAAACCAGATCCATGTTAAAGGAAAAGATAACACAACTGGCAGCAGATTTTTTTGAAGAAACGGTAGGGTTTAGACGCTATTTACATCAACATCCGGAACTTTCTTTTGAAGAATACCAAACCGCTACTTTTGTTAAAAAGCAACTCGATCGGTTAGGCATTGCTTATGAAGCGATGGCCGACACCGGGGTGGTCGGGCTTATACAAGGAGCGAAACCTTCAACGAAAGTATTGGCCTTGCGGGCAGATATGGACGCCTTACCGATACAGGAAGTGGAAGGTCGTAGCTATGGGTCTAAAAATCCGGGTATTATGCATGCTTGCGGACATGATGTGCATACGTCTTCGTTATTAGGTGTTGCGGCCATATTACAATCTTTAAAAAGTGAATTTGGTGGTACCATCAAACTGATATTTCAACCGGGCGAAGAGCGCTTACCGGGTGGAGCTTCCATTATGATTAAAGAGGGCGTGTTGGAAAATCCTACTCCTACAGGTATTATCGGTCAACATGTGATGCCATTTATCGAGGTCGGTAAAGTGGGTTTCCGTACGGGAAAATATATGGCTTCTAGCGATGAACTATATATGACCGTGCGCGGAAAAGGGGGGCATGGAGCCCATCCACACCTCAATATCGATCCTATTGCTATTACCGCACAGATTATTACTGCGCTGCAACAAATTGTCAGTCGCTATGCTGATCCCCGTATACCGACGGTTTTATCGTGGGGTAAAATTGAGGGTCACGGCGCGACCAATGTTATTCCAGACGAGGTAAAGTTAGCGGGTACTTTCCGGACATTTGACGAAAAGTGGCGGATCGATGCGCATGAAAGAATGGTGAAATTGGCTACGGGCATCGCGGAAAGCATGGGCGCAACCTGTGATTTTGAGGTGCGAAAAGGCTATCCTTCTCTGATTAACGAAGAAAAATTAACCAATTCTTCGCAGGCTTTTGCGGTAGAGTATCTGGGTGCAGAAAATGTGTTGGAATTGGATATATGGCCTGCCGCGGAAGATTTCTCGTACTATTCGCAGGAAACGAATGCCTGTTTTTATCGACTGGGAACAGGAAATGTGGCAGCTGGAATTTCATCGGCGGTGCATACCCCAACTTTTGATGTAGACGAAAATGCCTTGAAATTAAGTATAGGCCTGATGTCGTATATCACACTACGGCAGTTGGGCGTGGAATGAACGCGTACAGCATTCAAAAAGTAGGACCGCAGGCGGCCCCATTGGTTCAGCAATTGGGAACTGCCGTATACCATACCACCTACCAAAGTATTTTAAGTGGGGCACAAATCGATTTCATGCTCCAAAAAAATTATACACCGGAAGCTATTCAACAGGTAATGGCCGATGGGCAGGAATTTTATATTCTTACGAAGCCAGATAGGCAACCGCTTGGATTTATTGCCCTTCAGAAAAAGAACAAGGATACTTTGCGCATTGAAAAACTCTACCTTTTGGCCGGAAGTCAAGGGTTGGGTTTAGGGAAAAAACTAATCGATTTTGCTGTAGATCATGCAAAGGCGCAAGGCTTTTCCGTAGTGGAGCTGAATGTAAATCGAGGTAATAATGCCTACCATTTTTATCGCAAGCAGGGGTTTGAGGTGATTGCGGAGGTCGATATTCCGTATTACGGATATATCCTCGATGACTATATCATGCAGCGTCCCATCCGATAACTTCTCCTCCTTCTCCCCGTTTCTACAAGCAATTTATTTTTATTGCACATAAAACTGAATTTATGTAAGTTTGATAGGAAAATAAAGTTAGAGTTATGAAAGAAGTTACAGTAGAAGAACTCCAAGGTATGATTGAACGCAATGAGGATTTCCAACTTATTGATGTTCGTGAGCCGTTTGAATATGAAGTTTCTAATCTAGATGGTCTGAATATTCCGTTAGGTGGGATCGTAATCGAGGCGGACAAAGTATCGAAGGACAAGCCGGTTATTATTCACTGCCGTAGCGGCAAGCGCAGTGCGCAAGCTGTGTTGTTGTTGGAGCAGCAAGGTTTTGATAATTTGGCTAATTTAACAGGTGGGATACTGGCTTGGAAAGATGAAATCGATCCAGAAATGGATGTCTACTAGGTTTATGAAAAATACAATCTAAAGTCGTGTTGTTTGTAAAATTGCTATGAAATAGTGATTTAAAAGTGAATACATACAAATGTTTGCTATATTGCGCGATTTTGGAACAATAAGTTCCATTTTAATTTTGAAATATATTAATAATGGGAGTAGACAATTCAGAAAATGACACTTTTTTTGAAAGTGTTCAGCGCAACTTCGATAAAGCAGCAAAGTTAACGCGCTTTGATCACGGAATTTTAGAACAGATTAAGGCTTGCAACTCTATTCTTCGGGTGCGTTTTCCGGTTAAGGTGGGAAATGACATTGAGGTTATCGAAGCATATAGGGTGCAGCATTCGCACCACAAGTTGCCTTGTAAAGGCGGAATTCGGTTTAGCTTGGAGGTCAACCAGGAAGAGGTGATGGCTTTAGCGTCGCTGATGACGTATAAATGTGCGATCGTAAATGTTCCGTTCGGTGGAGCTAAAGGCGGAATTAAAATTAATTCTAAGAAATACACGGATTTCGAATTAGAAAATATTACCCGTCGGTATACATCAGAGCTAGTAAAGAAAAATTTTATTGGTCCGGGTATCGATGTACCGGCGCCGGACTACGGAACGAGCGCCCGCGAAATGAGTTGGATCATGGATACGTACACGTCGCTTAATCCGCATGACATTGACGCGGAAGCATGTGTAACGGGTAAGCCAGTATCACAAGGTGGGGTTCGTGGACGTACAGAGGCGACAGGCATGGGTGTGTTTTTCGGCGTTCGTGAAGCGGTTTCTATTCGCGAGGATATGGAGAAAATCGGTCTCACCGAAGGGCTCGCGGGCAAACGCATCATTGTTCAGGGACTCGGAAACGTGGGGTACCACGCCGCAAAATATTTTCAGGAGGCTGGTGCT
Organism: Sphingobacterium sp. FBM7-1; assembly: GCF_020687765.1. Lineage (GTDB taxonomy): Bacteria > Bacteroidota > Bacteroidia > Sphingobacteriales > Sphingobacteriaceae > Sphingobacterium. The sequence continues at coordinate 67,634 of NZ_JAJEWJ010000005.1, forward strand.
AAATTGGTCGGACTTATTGAATTCGACGGAGCGATCTACAATGAGAATGGATTAGATGTGGATCAAGTACAGGCGCACCGTAAAACAACAGGCGGTATCCTTAATTTCCCGGGAGCAATCAATTTTTCGGATCCCGCGGAAGGATTGGAGCAAGCTTGTGATATTCTTATTCCGGCAGCATTGGAAAGTGTTATCCATAAAGATAATGCAGACCGTATACAAGCGAAAATTATTGGAGAGGCGGCAAATGGTCCTTTGACGGCGGATGCAGATGAGATTTTGAATCAAAAAGGGGTGTTGGTTATCCCAGATATCTATCTTAACGCCGGAGGGGTAACTGTTTCGTATTTCGAATGGTTAAAGAACCTGAGCCACGTACGTTACGGACGTTTAGAAAAGCGTTTTAGTGAAAATATGTACAAGGAGCTCATCGATATTATCGAATCGACCACTGGAAAACGTGTTTCGGATCTAGAACGAAAAACGATTTTACGTGGACCGGACGAAATCGACTTGGTGCATTCCGGACTAGAAGATACGATGATCGGCGCGTACCGCGAGATTCGGGATATTTATGTACATCGCGAAGGTGTTTCCAATTTACGGACTGCGGCTTTTCTATGTGCTATCGAGAAAATCGGTGTAGCATACGAAGAATTGGGAATTTTCCCATAATTAATACAAAGGTTGTTTGATGACAAAATATTTTATCTTAAATATTGTATTGAATCTTGCTATTGCATTTTTAGTATACAGTGGCATTATGTCTTTCCAATCCGGAAACCATCTTTTCTTATTTATCTCTATCGCCCTGTTGGTGGTGCTCATCTACCTGAAAACGGTCTTATTGAAGATTGTGAAAAAGAGTGTCCGGGAAGGAACGCAGCAACCGAAGAAAAAAAAATAGAGGCGCCGATACTGCGCCTCTATTTTTAAATTTTAAGGGTATTTATTTTACAAAAGGAGGTTTCACGATGACGGCTTTTACAGCCTGATTACGGATAGTAATATAAATTTCGGTACCCTCTTTAGCAAAATCTTTGTTCACATAGCCTAACCCGATAGATTTTTTCAATGTCGGGGATTGGGTGCCGGAGGTTACCTGACCAATTTTCTTACCCTCCGCATCCATAATTTCATAATGTTGACGGGGTATTCCACGTTCCAACATCTCAAAAGCAACTAACTTCTCCAAAACCCCGCGTTCTTTCTCTGCTTGGAGTTGCTTGCAGTTTACAAAATCGCTCGTGAATTTGGTAACCCAGCCCAGTCCGGCAGCAAACGGAGAGGTGTTTTCGTCGATGTCGTTCCCATATAAACAGAATCCCATTTCTAAGCGCAAGGTATCACGGGCACCGAGGCCGATAGGTTTGATACCATAAGGTTCGCCGGCTTGAAAAATGGCATCCCACACTTCTTGTGCATGCTCATTGGCTACATAAATCTCGAAACCACCAGCTCCGGTATATCCGGTTGCCGACACCAATACGTTATCTACACCGGCAAATGTACCTTTTTTGAACGTGTAATACGGCATCTCAGTTAATGCGATATCCGTCAGCGATTGTAGGGCCTCGGATGCTTTGGGGCCTTGCACGGCAAACAACGAAGTTTTGTCGGAAATGTCCTTCATGTCTACGCCGTAATCGTTGTATTGGCTGATCCAGTTCCAGTCTTTTTCGATGTTGGATGCATTAACGACTAATAAATAGGTCTGTTCGTCAATGCGGTATGTTAAAAAATCGTCTACAATACCCCCAGTTTTGTTGGGCATGTAGGCGTATTGTATTTTTCCGTCGTATAATTTAGAAACGTCATTAGAAGATATCTTTTGGATGAGATCCATCGCTTTATCCCCTTTCAGGATAAATTCGCCCATATGGCTCACATCGAAAACGCCTACTCCTTTGCGTACGGTTTCGTGTTCATCGTTGATCCCGGAATATTGGACGGGCATGTTGAATCCTGCGAATGGAACCATTTTAGCCCCAAGAGCCACATGTTGCTCGACTAACGCGATGTTTTTTATCATGATAATTTTACTTTTTTCAAACCTAAATAAATTATTTTTATATGCAAAATAAGCCCAAAATCTTTTGTACGCGGATAAATTCTGGTAATAAGGGTGCTTGGATGGTGACGGTTTGTTGCGAACGCGGATGTTCAAAAATCAGCGTTGCTGCATGGAGCATCATGGTATCCATAGCGAACTGTTCTTTCCACAGTTTGTTTTGTTTATTACAACCATAGGGCCGATCGGCGAGGATGGGGTGAAAGATGTGAGCCATATGTTTACGGATCTGATGCATTCTGCCGGTTTCTGGTTTTACTTCTACTAGGGAATAGCGAGAGGTAGCATATTTTCCCGAGGGAATAGCAATTTCGCTGCGCGATAAGGTGCGATAATGGGTAACGGCGTCTTGCAATGTGCCATTTTCTTTGCGAAGTGGATAATCGATGCTGCCGCTGTCGTCGGTGTAGCCCCGTACGATCGTCCAATATATTTTCGTAACTTTTTTATCCGCAAACAATTGCTGGCTGAGCGAGTCCATCTCTTTGTTGCGCGAGAAAAGTAGGACGCCCCCGGTCTTGCGATCTAGACGATGGGCTGGGTATACCGTTTGTTGTAACTGATCGCGCAGGAGTTGTAAAGCGAATTCGGAAGCGTCTGCAGCAATGGCGGAACGATGTACCAACAAACCATGTGGTTTATTAATCGCGATCAAGTCCTGATCTTCGTATAGAATATCCAGCATTATAGGCCTTCTTTTATCATTCTGGCTATCTCAGCAGCTTTTTCGTCGATCTTGGGGCTAAGCCAGACAATGCGAAAAGCTCCGCCGCCGATTGTGCTTTCTTCATGTCCTATACGGATTTTCGTGAGGGAAAAAAGATAGTAGTTCTCAACCTTTACATGGTTTTGCATGAATTGGTCGATTAACGTATTACCAAAAAGCTGAATACCAAAATCGACGACTTGTTCGTTTTGCTTACCTGCCTGCTGTTTAAGAAGTACAACGGCTTTTTCCCTGACTATCTTTTCGTGTTGCTCCTGTTTGGGGTTACTGAAGAAAGCGATAAGCATGAGTACAATCATGCTTATTGCGAATATTCTTGTTTTGCTCATATTGGATACAAAATTCTCTTTTCTTTTTTTCTTAACAAAAAAAGAAACAAAAAAGTCAAGGCTCGCATAGTTTCACTACTTTTCCTTGCCTATTCCTAAACGAAATAAACTCACTAACGCTCAAACAGTATTTTGTTTTTTCGGAATATCCTGCGTAAAGCTAGCTGCGGAACGATGCTAGGCCGTTTTAGTTCGCTGAATTGCAATCAATCAATGATCGCGTTTTGTCCGCGATTGCACGATCCCTTCCTTAACCTTAAATGCCGCCTATTTTTTTGAGTATGTAGAAATTTCTTTTTTGTACTATCCAATAAGGATTCAACAAAAAACTTTATAATAACTCGAAGATACCATCGATATTGCAGGTAAGCTTTATCGGGCGCACATTGATGTCGAGGCTCCCTGTACCGGTTGTATCGGCTTCACTGGAGGCTGTTTTTGCGGCCATGGCATACATACGTGGAGTGGGCACTATATCATTCCAGCCAAATGAACTGTTATCATTGATGGCGAGGGCTTTCCCGATCTTATCTCCGGTAGCAGTAGCAATGATCTCTGCATTGGTGCGAGCATCCTGTACGGCTGCGATTTTCAGTTCTTTTTCAATCTGACGCTTTTGGGAATGATCGTAGCCATTTATGGAAGTGCTTTGCAGGCCTTTAGGATCTACCTGATCCAACATGTTGTTCAATCCGTTGAGATTGGATACTTTTATTCGATATTGTTTGGCTTGGAGTAATTGTTTGTTTTCTTTTTTCTTGGAGCTATCATAATTATAACTGTAGATATTCTGGATGTTAAAGTCTTCTTTTTTAACACCAATAGAAAGCGCCGCATCATAAAGTTGTTTTTCCAATGTTTCGATATCTACTTTCTTTTTGGTGTTGCCATCTACAAAATACTCTCTTAAGGAAATAGAAATGTAAACGATATCAGGAGTTACTTCTCTTTCTGCGTACCCTCTGGTGGAGACTTTCCGGCTGGACTCGAAATTATTCGTTTGTGCCTTCGCTAAAGACAGGGTACAGATGACCAACATTAAACCGATTATTTTTTTCATCGTTATAAATTATTTAATACGTGTAAGAGTTCAAGGTTGTAAATGAGTCCCTTGCACCCGGTTTTATTTTTAACTGCTACTAGTACAAAATAGCAGACGTATTGTTTGACAAAACGGAGAGCTTTTCGTTTAAAATTGAAAATAAATAAAGATACATTAAAAATTAATTTATACCTTTAGAAATAATACATAATAATACATTACAATAATGCAAGAAGGCGTAGTAAAATTCTTTAATGAAACCAAAGGTTTCGGTTTCATTATCCCTAACTCTGGCGAGAGCGAAATTTTTGTTCACGTGTCAGGATTAGTAGACAAAGTTCGTGAGAACGATCATGTATCTTACGAAGTAGAACAAGGCCGTAAAGGTCTTAATGCGGTAAATGTAAAGCTTATCTAATTTAGATTTCAAATATATTTATTGTGAAGGGCTGTTTCTTAAAAGGGAGCAGCTTCTTTTTTTAGGGGAAAAAAGCAAGCCAAACCATTCGTCGTATATTTAATTAAATAGCTCTTCCAAGATATACAGGGAATTTACTTGACCAAAGTTTTCCGTGTGTAGCCGATAAAACTCCAAGATTTTTTCTAATAAGTATTTCCGTTCGTTCCGATGCATCTTGATGCGGTGTGATGCTTCGAAATCTGTTTGTAGCAACTGGACGAAAATGGCCGTGTGTGGCTCCTGTAGTACATGGCTATGTGCCGGAAGATTATTGCTGAATACGCCCTCAATAAGATTAAAATACGGATATTGTTGCTGTGGATGATACAAAGGTAAAAAGCCGAAAAACCGGCTTAGTTTAATTAAAAAAACTAGATGAAAATTTGGCAAGGGTTTATCGGTCTCGTCCAGCCATATGACGGATTGTTGGATAAAATTAAACAGAAAACTGTCGGGCGATTGGCCACGAAGTACTTTGTATAATATTTCGTTAAGAAATAAGGCTATCGCTCCCCGGGTGATATCCATCGGTATTTCTTTTAAGACGGGACGGGGGCGGGCTTCTTTGATGCGTTGAAGTCCGTTACTTTCTTTGTGGTAGACGACTAGATCGAGTAGGTGTAAGGGCTGAAAGAGGTTTCCGGGAATTCGTGCTTTGGGTTTCCGGGCTCCGTTTATAAGATATGCTTGCATGCCAAACATGTCCGTAAAAATATGGACGACTATGCTATTGTCTGCATAGTTTGTCGTTTTGAGGGCTATTCCTTGTGTCTTATAAAGCATAGATATTCGCAAACAAATATACAAAAGGAAAAGGGACTCGTCTTGAAAAGGAATTGTGGATTGTGGAAAACTTTTAAAATTATTATTTCATTGTTTGCAATTCCCAAAAGAAATATAGATATTTGCAAACTCTTTGTGAAAAGAGCGATTGGAGAAATAATACTAAAAATCAATATCATGTCAAGAATTTGTGATTTAACAGGCAAGGCGGCATTAACAGGGAATAACGTTTCACACTCAAACGTTAAAACGAAACGTAAATTTTATCCGAATTTACAAACTAAGCGTTTTTATATCCCAGAAGAGGATCGTTGGATTACGCTAAAGGTTTCTACTTCAGCAATCAAAACGATTAACAAAAAAGGAATTACAGCAGTAATCGATCAATTTATCAAAAAAGGATCTATTTAGTCGTTACCGCCTGTTATCAAAAATATTCATGAAATCTGTCCGTCATCTGGCGGATCAAATAAAGTAAAACAATGGCAAAAAAGGGAAATAGAGTACAAGTTATATTAGAGTGTACTGAGCACAAACAAAGTGGTCTTCCGGGAATGTCTCGCTATATCACCACAAAGAACAAGAAAAACACGACAGAGCGTTTGGAATTGAAAAAATTCAATCCTGTGCTTAGAAAAGTAACTGTTCACAAAGAAATTAAGTAATTAACTGTAGAGCGTTTGCTCTCTTAAAAATATAAGACAATGGCAAAGAAATCGGTTGCATCGTTACAAAAAGGAGGCGGTAAGGAATTTACTAAGGTTGTCGTAACTACTAAGTCTGCCAAAACGGGAGCTTATACCTTTAAAGAAGGTATGGTTCACAATGACAAGGTGAAAGAGTTTGTAGCAGAAGCTACAAAATAAGTTGCGCAACAGCTGTACCTTTTTTAAAGTTTTCTTTAAAAGACAAGATAAGCCGTTTTGGTATTTACCGAAAGGGCTTTTTTAGTATATTTACCTTTTACTTTTTTATCCATGGGATTATTTGATTTTTTTAAAAAGAAGCAGGAAACGGTAGAGGCACAAGAAGCTTTAGATAAGGGACTTGAAAAAACGAAGGAAGGTTTCTTATCCAAAATAACCAAAGCTGTTGTCGGTAAATCCACGATCGATGACGAAGTTTTAGATAATCTCGAAGAGGTGCTGGTGATGTCGGACGTGGGGGTAACAACCACCCTGAAGATTGTTGACCGTATTCAAAAGCGTGTTGCCCGCGATAAATATGTGGGTACGGACGACCTGAATCGCTTGCTTAAAGAAGAAATCCAGACGCTGTTAGCGGAGAATAACAGCAACGATTTCGAAACATTTGAGTATGGAACACATAAGCCCTATGTGATTATGGTGGTGGGTGTCAACGGGGTAGGAAAGACGACGACGATTGGTAAGTTGGCCCATCAACTAAAAGAGGCGGGTAATAAGGTCGTTTTGGGGGCGGCGGATACTTTCCGGGCAGCGGCTGTAGATCAGATCAAGTTATGGGGCGAACGGGTTGATGTTCGGGTGGTGGCGCAACCTATGGGTTCGGATCCAGCTTCGGTAGCGTTCGATACCGTTAAGTCTGCGGTCGCCAATGGGGATGATGTCGCTATTATTGATACGGCCGGGCGTTTGCACAATAAAGTTGGTCTGATGAATGAGTTGACCAAAATCAAAAATGTGATGCAGAAGGTCGTTCCGGGAGCGCCCCACGAAATATTGCTGGTATTGGATGCTTCGACTGGACAAAATGCGATCGAACAGGCTACACAGTTTACACAGGCTACCGATGTGAATGCTTTGGCATTAACGAAATTGGATGGCACAGCGAAAGGTGGGGTGGTTATCGGTATTTCCGATCAGTTTAAGATTCCAGTCAAATACATAGGGGTAGGGGAGAAAATTGGCGATTTACAGCTTTTTAATAAAAAGGATTTCGTCGATTCGTTGTTTAAGTGATTTGGTGCCCACAAACGCCATGAGGTCGTGGAATCATAAAAAAGATAAATGAGAACAAAAAATAGAAAGGTTGCTCCGACGGTGAGCAAGCCGAGGGTGAATGTCGTGACGTTGGGGTGCTCTAAGAATATACACGACTCAGAGGTGTTAATGGGGCAGCTGAAGGGTAACCAGATGGAAGTAGTACACGAGGCTTCCAATATACAGGCAAATGATATCGTGGTGATTAATACGTGCGGATTTATTGACAACGCGAAGCAAGAATCGATCGATACCATTTTACAATATTCGGCTTTAAAGGAAGAAGGAAGGGTTAATAAAGTTATCGTGACCGGATGTTTATCGGAACGTTATAAGCCCGAACTTCAATCGGAAATTTCGAATGTGGATGCTTATTTCGGAACAAATGATCTTCCGGAATTACTAACGACGATAGGTGCAGATTACCGACACGAACTACTGGGCGAACGCCTCTTATCTACACCTTCCCATTTTTCTTATTTTAAAATCGCTGAGGGCTGTAACCGCCCTTGCTCATTTTGTGCTATCCCCTTGATGCGCGGAAAGCACGTCTCTAAATCGGTCGAAGACTTAGTAAAAGAGGCAAAGTTTTTGGCATCCAATGGGACAAAAGAACTCATACTTATTGCACAGGATTTAACGTACTACGGACTGGATATTTACGGTAAACGTAATTTGGCGGATTTGTTACGTCATTTGTCGGATGTAGATGGTATAGAATGGATCCGCTTACAGTATGCATATCCGTCAGGCTTTCCCATGGATATTCTGGATGCGATGAATGAGCGTTCCAATATCTGCAATTATTTGGATATGCCTTTACAGCATATATCCGACCCTATGCTCAAATCGATGCGACGGGGAACAACTAAACAAAAGCAAGTTGATCTGGTGAAGCAGATTCGGGACAAAGTGCCGGATATCGCTTTACGCACAACGCTGATATGCGGCTATCCGGGTGAAACGGAGCAGGATTTCAACGAAATGTTGGAATGGGTAGAAGAAACACGATTCGATCGTTTGGGTTGTTTTACATACTCCCACGAGGAAAAGACGCATGCACACACTTTGGTGGATGATGTACCCCAGGGGGAGAAGGAAGCGCGTGTGGAACAGATTATGGAGATACAGCAGGGGATCTCCTATGAAATTAATCAAACTAAAATCGGGCAGACCTTTAAGGTGTTAGTGGATCGTTTAGATGGTGATTATTTTATTGGGCGTACAGAATACGATTCGCCGGAGGTGGATAACGAGGTGGTACTAGATGCCAAAACGGATTATGCGCGCATAGGTGACTTCGTACAAGTAGAGGTTGAGCGGGCAGAAGATTTTGACCTTTACGGAAAGGTGATCAAATAGCCATCAATTTGTAGGGGAAAATATGTAAATTGTCGGCTCAATCCGTATAAATACCATACGATACGAAAGAGTTAGATGAAAGCAACATATATTGATTATAGTGATACGGGTAGTTTTTCGCCGACGCTGTTAGCTTATCTGGCCAACGATGAACAGTTGGCTCCTTTTTACGGACAACGACCGACGTTAGCGGGATTCGAAGAACAAATCACTGGCAAGGCAGATTTCCCGCACAGAAAGTTATTGGTTGCCGCCCTCCAGGAACAGTATGGCTCCCTCTTAGCAGATGCACCCCAAGTCGATGCTAACCTCAGGTTGTTAGCCGACAATAAGACTTTTACGGTTACGACTGGCCATCAACTTAATATATTCACCGGCCCACTTTATTTTATTTTCAAGATAGTCACCGCCATACGCTTGGCACAGGATCTAAAGAAGGCCTATCCCGACTACAACTTTGTGCCGGTCTATTGGATGGCTACAGAGGACCATGATTTTGCGGAAATTAATCACACAAAGGTTTTTGGAAAGAAGATCATATGGGATACGCCGGCTGTCTCGGCTACGGGCAGGATGTCTACACAAGATATCGCCGATGCCGTAAAACATTATTGCGGTACGTTCGGGATATCCGCTAATGCGGAAAAATTAAAAGCCATTGTGGAAGAGGCTTATCTGCAAAACCGATCACTAGCGACAGCTACGCGTTATATGGTGAACGAATTGTTCAAATCCTATGGGTTGCTGATCGTGGATGCGGATAACATAGACTTGAAAAGCGTTTTTGCACCTATTATCACGCAGGATATTTTTGAGCAACATAGTTTTAAGACGATTGAAGCGACGTCTGAAAGTCTGCAGCGATTGGGTTTTGAGACCCAAGTGCACGCGCGAGAGATCAACTTTTTTTATCTGACGGATGAATTTCGCGAGCGCATTGTGCGTACAGAAGACGGCCGTTTCGAAGTATTGCACCGCAACCTTTATTTTTCGGAAGAGGAACTGCGGGCAGAGATCGTGCAGCACCCCGAACGTTTTAGCCCAAACGTAGTCATGCGGCCTTTGTATCAAGAACTTATTTTGCCGAATCTGGCCTATATCGGCGGTGGCGCCGAAATGGTATATTGGCTGCAACTGAAGGCCAATTTCGATCATTATCAAATTCCGTTTCCTATTCTCGTTCCGCGGAATTCCGCCATGATTACCGATGATCAAATAGCCGGGAAAATTTTCCGCTTAGATCTGACCTTCAAAAGCATATTTAAATCGACGGACGTATTAAAGAATGATTATGTGCGTAGGCAGACGAAGCATCGTCTGAATTTACGGGATGAATGGATGGAATTTAATGCTATCTTCGGCAAGATCAAGTTGAGGGCACATAAGATTGATCCGAGTTTGGGCCCGAGTACGGATGCGGTCAAAGCACGCTTGAAGAAGGCCATTAATAATTTAGAAAAGAAATTGCTGAAAGCCGATAAGCATAATCACGAAGATGCGCTGATACAAATAGAACGGGTGAAGGATCGGTTATTCCCCAATGGAGGGCTGCAGGAACGGACAGAAAACTTTGCCGCTTTGTATCTGAAGCATGGCGACGACCTTGTTCGGGATTTGGAAAAACACTTCAATCCGCTGGATTTTAAATTTACCATTTTATATTGATTGTTGCTATGGAACGTAATTGGCGAGATAGTAATTTTTATAGGTATTATGTGGAAAAGGCGGAGCTTTCGGACGAAGTCTTTGAAGAATTAGAGCCGTATTTTTCCTTTAAGGAAGTGGCCCATCATCAGTACTTGCTGCGGGAGGGAGAAGTGAGCCGGTACACGTTTTTTGTCGAATCGGGTTTGTTGCAGTCTTTCTCTTTAGATGAAAAAGGGGGCGAGCATATTTTGCAATTTGCACCCGAAAACTGGATTGTATCGGATCGTGCTAGCCAATATTTTAATAAGCCTGCAGATTTTTATATCAAAGCAATAGAGCCGTCACTCATCGTCTTTATCCAACAGGAATTTATGGAGAAAGCTTCTCTGCAAAGTAATGCGTTTGCCTGTTTTATGGAAAACTCCCTGCAGCGAAACATTTATATGCAGCAGCAGCGTATAAATTCGCTTTTAGCCATGACTGCGAAAGAGCGTTATTTGATGTTTATGGAGATGTACCCTAGTCTGCTGCAACGTGTACCACAATGGATGATCGCCTCTTATCTAGGTATCACACCCGAAAGCCTGAGCCGGGTGCGCCGCGAATTGTTAATGGAGGCGGGGAACAAAAAGAAAGAATGACACTTCCTTAGAAATACATTATTTGCAAAAATCCTGTCCAAAATTTAATGATTATAAAAGGAAAGGAGTTTTATTTTAATGTTCTTCAAATAATCTTAGGCAGATAAAAACAATGGTGTAAAACCATCAAATGATGGGGCGTTTTATAGCCTTGCTCTCCTATTAAATCGTTGATAAAATATGTATCTTTGCAGTCTCAAAAGTAGAGGAACGTATCTTTTAAAAAAAGGCTTAATAAGCTGATATAGAACGATACTACGCAAAAGTCAAGCGCACATGAGTAACGTATTTTATCAAGAAAAATTTCAGGATCGCCACAATGGCCCGAGTCCGCGAGAGGTGGAGGAGATGTTAAACTATCTAGGGGTAGAATCCTTAGACCAACTTATTGAGCAGACCGTGCCTGGGCAGATCAGGTTGACAAAGCCGTTAGCTTTGCCGAAGGCCTTAAGCGAACAAGCTTATTTAGCCAAAATCCAGCGTATTGCAGATAAAAATAAGGTTTTTAAATCCTACATCGGACAAGGTTATTATGATGTGACTGTTCCGGCTGTCATTCAACGCAATGTATTGGAAAATCCAGGATGGTATACGCAATATACACCTTATCAAGCCGAGATAGCGCAGGGACGTTTACAAGCCCTGTTAAATTTCCAGACAGCGGTAGCCGATTTAACGGGATTAGAAATTGCGAATGCTTCGTTACTGGACGAGGCTACCGCGGCTGCGGAAGCAATGTTTATGCTTTACAGTGCGCGTAAAAACAAATCAGCCAATGTGTTTCTGGTAACCCCTAATATTTATCCTCAGACATTAGATGTGCTCCAAACGAGAGCAGTTCCATTTGGTGTAGAAATTCTTGTGGCTGATCTGGAAGAAAAAAACCTGACGGAAGATATATTTGCGGCACTTGTTCAATATCCTGCCGCTGATGGTACGATCAGCGATTATGCCGGTTTTACAGCTGCAGCTCACGATAAAGACATTACGATATGTGCTATAGCCGACTTAATGTCGCTAGCGTTGCTAACGCCTCCGGGAGAGTGGGGAGCAGATGTCGTGGTCGGTAATTCGCAGCGTTTTGGTGTACCGATGGGTTTCGGCGGACCGCATGCTGCTTTTTTTGCGACCAAAGAGACTTATAAACGTAATATTCCGGGGCGCATTATTGGTGTTACTTCCGATGCTAACGGTAATTATGCTTTGCGTATGGCTTTGCAGACACGTGAACAACATATCCGCCGGGATAAGGCATCTTCCAATATTTGTACCGCACAAGCTTTATTGGCCATCATGGCTTCTTTCTACGCGGTTTATCATGGTCCCCAAGGGATAAAGGATATAGCGACCCGTATTAATGACTTAACAAAGCTATTAGACAGGGCCGTGCAGGAGCTTGGTTACGAACAAACCAACAGGACGTATTTTGATACACTACGAATTGTGGTTGGTGATCAGGTCGGGGCATTGAAAGCGGAAGCGCTTAACAACGAGCTGAATTTCTTTTACCAAGACGGTATTGTCGGTATTTCCCTGGATGAGACGACCACTTTTGAAGATGTGGAATGCATCGTAAAAGTTTTTGCGAAAATTAAAGGCAAATCGGCGAATGATGTGGAGCTGCGTGATTTCGTAAATCAATTAGGACAGTCTATTCCTTCTGAAGCGGTACGTGCTTCCACTTATCTTACTCACCCGATTTTTAACAGTTATCACTCGGAGAGTGAAATGCTGCGTTATATTAAATCTCTGGAAGCCAAAGATCTTTCATTGTGCCATTCCATGATCCCTTTGGGCTCTTGTACGATGAAGCTCAATGCAACGACGGAGATGCTTCCCTTGACTTGGTCGCATTTCGGCGGCCTGCATCCGTTTGCGCCCGCGGATCAAACCTCCGGCTACATGCAGCTCATCAATGAGTTAAACGAATGGTTGTCTGAAATTACGGGCTTCGCAAAGATGTCTTTTCAACCGAATTCAGGCGCGCAGGGTGAGTACGCGGGCTTGATGGTGATTCGAGCATATCATGAAAGCCGTGGCGATAGCCATCGGGATGTGTGCCTCATACCTGCTTCGGCACATGGAACGAACCCGGCCTCCGCATCTATGGCCGGTTTAAAAGTGGTGGTGGTTAAATGTGATGAATATGGTAATATCGATGTAGCCGATCTTCGTGAAAAGGCGGCGGAACATGCAGCAAGCCTGAACTCTTTAATGGTTACCTACCCGTCAACGCATGGGGTTTTCGAGGAGTCGATTATAGAAATATGCGACATTATTCACCAACACGGTGGACAGGTATATATGGATGGTGCGAATATGAATGCGCAGGTCGGGCTGACTAGTCCGGGTTTTATCGGCGCAGATGTTTGTCACTTGAACTTGCATAAGACATTTTGTATCCCGCACGGGGGTGGTGGGCCAGGTATGGGACCCATTGGTGTGGCAACGCACTTAGTTCCTTTCTTGCCCAATCATGAGATTGTAGCGATCTCGGGCGAACAAGGCATTTCCGCGGTATCGGCGGCACCTTTCGGTTCAGCGTCTATCTTAACGATTTCGTATGCATACATTGCGATGATGGGGGGTGACGGACTAACAGACGCCACGAAGACCGCTATCTTAAATGCGAATTATATTAAGGCACGCTTGGAAAATCATTATCCAGTATTGTATGCAGGAGCGAATGGCCGTTGTGCGCACGAAATGATATTGGACTGCAGGTCATTTAAAAGTGTAGGAATTGAAGTGGGAGATATCGCGAAACGTTTAATGGACTATGGTTTCCATGCACCTACGGTATCTTTCCCGGTAGCGGGTACATTGATGGTAGAACCCACGGAATCCGAATCTCAAGCAGAGCTGGATCGTTTTTGTGAAGCCTTGATCGCTATCCGCGCGGAAATCGCTGCGGTAGAAGCCGGTGAAGTGGATCAGAAAGAAAATGTGTTGAAACATGCGCCGCACACGGCCGAGGTTGTTTCTGCGGATGTATGGGATAGGCCCTACAGTCGGCAAACTGCCGCTTATCCGCTTCCGTATGTAAAAACGCATAAATTCTGGCCAGCTATAGGTCGGGTAAACGAATCGCAGGGAGATAGGACGTTGATATGTTCTTGCCCGCCCATTGAAGCGTATGCGGAAGCATAAAGAGATGTAATATTTTTTTGAACTCCTGCTTTTTTATAATGGCAGGAGTTTTTTATTTTTTGTACGCTATACTTAAAAAATACGTAGAGTCGTCTGCGGGGCTATACCGTTTTTACGTATTTCTCATCGTATTTCTCGATATCGACGATGTATTTATTCTTTACTAAGAAATCAAATAATGGCTTAGCCTCTTCTGCGACGGGCATGTTGCGCGATGTAATGATTTGATTGGATTTCTTATCAAGATAAGGGTATGCATACAGTTTCACGTCTTTGCTGAACATTCCCGAAATGTATGCTAATAATTCGTTGGTATACACATCCTTGTTGTAATTGTCGGTATTGAAAATATTCTTCAGATTGGATGTATTGGTAGCTATACCTACATGTTTTGGCTTAAACGTCTGAATAAATTCGGCTAAATGATTGTTGCGGCGGAAGTTTGAAACCATAATGTTGTTTCCGGTGGAGCAAAGGTATTCCGCTCGCTCTGCAAAATAGGTGAGATCCTCCGTCGTAATCCGGTTTTCTTCATCAAGGACGTTGCCCATCAATACTTCAATTAAAACGACCGTATCCTTTGCGGTTGCTCCGGTATTTTTTTTGAACTGTTCTACAGCAAGGTTGAAGAGGTCAAAGTTGGGGTTGGATTTTTGTCGGTATTTAGTACGTAAAATAATGATGTTCTTTCTATACAGATAATCCTTAATCTGTGCAGGATGTGCATCGGGCTTGAAAATAGCTGCCTGCGCGAAACCTTTAGCAATAAGATAAAGATTAAGAAGCCTTTCATTGGCCTGTTCGAAGATGGGGCCGGAGACCTTTACCAAATCAATTTCTACCGATCCGATAGATAAATTATCTACCAAAGATTCAATCATGGTTTGAGGATCATCCGCGTAATAATATGCTGCGAAAATAAGATTGACACCCAAAATACCCAACACTTTGCTCTGTAAGCGAGCATCACTATCTAATAAGCGGACATGAATAATGATATCGTTGACGGGGCCATCGACCTCATGCTGAAAACGTATTCCGATCCACCCATGAGGGTCGTTTGTCTTGGTGAAGTTGAGCGTAGTTACCGTATTGGCAAACGCAAAGAAAGTCTTTGATTTATATTTTTCGCCGTGTAAACGCTCGGTTAATAAATTGAATTCATGGGTGAGCATCTTCTTGACTCGGGTACGACTCACGTAACGGCCGGACTCTTCCACGCCATAGATGGCATCGCTAAACGCCATGTCGTAAGCCGACATCGTTTTTGCGATGGTTCCGGATGCTGCTCCGGCACCAAAAAAGTTACGGGCAACCTCTTGTCCGGCGCCGATCTCCGCAAAGGTGCCATAAATATGGGGATTGAGGTTAATTTTTAATGCTTTTCGCTTGGTTTCAAAAATCTCTCTTGCCATATAGCAAAGGTACGAAACTCTTGTTGATTATTCGGTGTAGCGGTCGAGCGCAATATAAAATTGGGTTTTGCTAGAGCAAACCCAATTTTTGAAAAGAATAAAAAAGCGCTGAGGCATGTAAGGCTTGGCCTATCTTATTGTCGAATAGAAACTGTTTAGCTTCCTCTATTCCCATAATGACGACTTCGATATCTTCCGAGCTATCCAGTTGTTGTTCTTGAACTTTTTTGCCCCCGCGTAAAACATACGTGTAGGTTAAATTTCCGCTTGTTGCTGGATTAGCATACAACGTACAAACATACGCTATCGATGTAAAAGAGTAACCGGTTTCTTCAAGTAATTCGCGCCTGGCGGCTTCCGCAGGATCTTCGCCTTCCTCAACAACCCCTGCCGGGAGCTCGACCATAATTTCGCCGGATCCATGTCGGTACTGGCGTACAAAAAGCAACTCATTGTCTTCGGTAAACGCAACCATATTGACCCAGGTGGGATACTCTAAAACATAATATTCATCTTTTATATTGCCATTGGGCAATTGTAGCTTATCTACACGTAACGTAGCCCATGGGCGTTGGATAATATATTTTGAATCTAATAAAGTCCATTTCTCCATTATGAATCCTTTACGATATCTGCCATGATATTTTTAACCTTGTCTTCCAGCTTTGCCAGAACGTGTTCATACCCATCGCTAGATGCCAGCTCCTCTTTTACGGAACAATAAAACTTAATTTTCGGTTCGGTGCCCGATGGCCTTGCAGAGATGACATCGCCATCTACAGTAATAAACTGAAGCACGTCCGATTTGGGTAAATCGATGGCTGTGCTTTTCTCATCGGCCAATATATGTGCTACACCAGTAGCATAGTCACGAATTTCCTTAACCTTTACACCGCCCAAGGATTGTGGGGGATCAGCTCTTAGTGCGGCCATCATCTGTTTGATCTCTTCCGCACCAGCTTTTCCTTTCTTGGTAAGCGAAATAAGTTTTTCTTGATAAAACCCATGCTCGCGATAAAGCTCCAACAGCACATCAAAAACTGTTTTCCCTAAGGTTTTGAAATACGCCGCCATCTCAGCAATGAAGGCGCAAGCGTTTACGGCGTCTTTATCACGAACCAGGTCACCGACAAGAAAACCATAACTTTCTTCACCACCGACGAGGTAATTTTCCTTTCCTTCTAACTTTGTCATGACTTCGCCAATGAATTTGAAGCCCGTCAGCGTTTCATAATGTTTTACACCGAACGCTTCACCGATGTCCGTCATCAGGTTGGACGTTACTATGGTTTTTACGATAAAATCATTGTCGCGCAGCTCACCTTTGGCTTTTTTAGAAGATAAGACATAATAAATAAGTAAGCTGCCGATTTGGTTGCCGTTTAGGAGCTGCATTTCACCCTTATGGTTCTTCACGGCTAAGCCTACCCGATCTGCGTCGGGATCGGTCGCCATAACAATATCAGCGTCTATGGCCTGTCCTTTTTGTTTGGCCATGGTCATCGCCTCTTCTTCCTCCGGGTTGGGATAGACTACAGTTGGGAAGTTTCCGTCTGATTGGATCTGTTCTTCTACAACCTGAACATTTGTAAAGCCCCAAGCTGCAAGCATCTTAGGGACGATGATACCGGTTCCATGTATAGGAGAAAAGACAATTTTAAGATCTTTTTGAGCTTCCACTGCTTCGGGATGTATACGCAATTTTTTATTTGCTTCGATATACAAGTTGTCGAACTCTTCTCCTACCAGGGTGATATAGTTATTGTCCCGTTTAAATTTAATTTCGGTTACCGATTGTATGGCGTTTACTTCCTGGATAACATTTTTATCGTGGGGAGCTACAAGTTGTCCGCCGTCATTCCAATAGGCTTTATAGCCGTTGTATTCTTTCGGGTTATGGGAAGCGGTCAACATAACGCCACCTTGGCAGTTGAAGTGCCGGACAGCAAAAGATAGCATCGGCGTAGGGCGGAGCTCTTTAAATAGGTAGACATGAATCCCGTTTGCAGAGAACACATCCGCCACCAGATGACCCAACTCCTGCGAGTTATTTCGACAGTCGTAACTTACCGCCACACGAATGGCCTGGTCCGGAAATTGTTTTTTCAAATAGTTGCTGAGTCCCTGAGTGGCTTTCCCGATAGTATATTTGTTAATTCGGTTCGATCCTACCCCCATGATACCGCGCAAGCCACCTGTTCCAAACTCAAGCTCTTTGTAAAAAGCGTCCAGCAGTTCCGTTTCTTCCTTATGGTCGACAAGTTTTTGCACCTGTGCAACTGTATCATCATCATATTCTGCACCCAGCCATTGCTGAATACGATTTTTCGTTTCGATGTCTATATTATTCATGTGGTAAAAATATTCAAAATATAAAGGTTATGCTTAAAAAAATATTCCTTAGGCGTCGCACCAACCATACGCCCGATCGAGTACAATGACATACCATTTATCACGGTATTTCTTCACATGGAAAATCAGGTTTTCGTTTTGTGTCAAGATGACGCGATAGGTATTTTTTTCTATCTGACGGACTTCCTCTACTTCCCGCGCGCTTACGCCATTAAATTCCCGGTCAAACGTGGCGATCGAGGTCAATTGGTTTGCTTGTGTCGTGGTGTCACAAAAGAAACCCCGCTTATCCCATTTTTCTTTTCCGCAATCAAAAACAGGTAGTTTCTCGAAGCGAAGTATGTAATTGTGCTCAAACGTGGTATAGGGAAAATGCTCGGGAGTAGGGTTGTCGAAATCCAGGTGATCTATTTTTTGATAGGTATCAGCCGCTCCGGGGCGATAAATAACATACAGTCCTAAATCAGGGTGGATAAAGGTATTTATTTTTGTTTGATTCCGGAGCAAATACGCATTGGTAAAGCCGGTAATCACTTCATCTAGACCTTGGGTGTACGCGGGAATTAGCGTCGTTGACGCGGTGTCGGTGGTGCTTTTGGTTTCTTCGGTTTTTTTATTTGAGGAGGTACATGCTGCTATTAACAGCATACCGAAACATAAAAAAAATAAAATTCTGTGCATAAGTGTATTTCTTTGTTGCTACTTCCTGCTTGAAAGATTCTCCATAATCGTTTTCAATATTTGGCGGGTGGCGGGTTTCCACCATTGTGTCACCATTTGTTGTACGACTTCTGCTTTGTTTTCTTCGATTTGCTTTAGCAAATGTTTACGTATATTTAATTTTGTTGTGCGCCATGCATGGCGTTCGAACTGCATCCATGACTTTGCTTTACGGGCGGCTGCGGTATGAATGCGGTCTGCTGGTATAACTTCGTCGATGAGCCCACTTTCTAGTGCTTCCGCCGGGGAAAATAATTTCCCGTCTAACAAAGATCGGCAGGCGAGCGATTGCCCTAACCATAGGCTATAGAGATCAAAGATGCCCGGTGGTAGAATGAGGCCGACGGGAACTTCGTTTAGCCCAATGACGAACTCGCCTTCGGCTATAATGCGATAATCACAACAAATCGCCAGGGCACACCCTCCGGCAGGCGCATGACCGGTTATGGAAGCAATGGCTGGTTTAGGAAAGGAAGCAAGGGTGTATATAAGATCGATAAAAGTTTCCCACAACTTTTTTATCTGCCCATCATTATATTCGTATAAAGTAATGAGGTCAAGCCCCGCAGAAAAGAAGCCCTCTTTACCATGCAGGATAATGGCCTCGATCGCGGGATCGTCTTTTGCACGTTCCAACTCACTCGTTAGTTCCTGCATCATCTCTAGATGCAATGCGTTGGATCGCCCTCGGTCAAGCCCTATGTAAGTGATATGTTCGTTTGTCTGTGCTTTGATGAATTCGCCCATAACATTCTTTGCGCTATTTTATGGAAAAATACGCAAAAAACTATCATTATTATAAATAAATAACCAAACCGGACATTTAGATCCCGTTTTTATTTGACGTCAAGAGTTAACGTTTTTCTTCCCAGCCGTCCGTTAAGATCTAACCCTTCAACTGTTAAAAGATATTGACCAGCCTCATCGGAAGTATAAAAGTCGAAAGTCGCTTTGCCATTTTCATCCGTTATGATGTTGGGCTCCCAATGGATGGTTATACGTAAATCTTGATTAAGTGTTGTTTCAGAACCAGGTTCATAGATAGGTTTGTAAAATGTTTTTTGGATATGCAGACCTTTTGGTTGTACCGTCGCGATACCCTTTGGCGTATAGCTTCGCATGGCGTCGGCTCCCGTTTTTGATGTAATGATGATGAGTCCGTTCCCACCGTAGGAACCATAGATAGCGGTATAATTGATATTACGCAATACCTCCACACTTTGCACATCCATAGGGTTGATCATCGATAGCATGTCGTTTTCGACATACATCCCGTCTAGGATAACTTGCATTTCTCCGCCGCCGCGTGTGGTGTGTGGAATGCCATTTTGAAACATGACGCCCATCAAACGCCCATTTAAACACATTTCCAGCGTCGTGCACGTTTCCAAGTCTTCCGCCCCGATTACCTGATCCGCGTTTCCGGGCCCATTGAGGTTCGCAGAACGCTCTGAAGCTTTATGTCTGGGGCTTCGAGCCGTCACGACAACCTCTTGGATAGCGATAGATTTTTCCATAAGACCTTGTGCTTCTAGTCCAGAGAAGTATTTCTTACTATGCAGAAGCTCGTCTACGAAGGTTGTATTTACATTATTTTGTTCGCCGGGAGCATTTTTGTTAGGACCTATGGTGGGCGAGGTTTCTTCGGGAACAATAATGTCGATGTTGTTTCTTCCTTTTTCGTCTTTCGCAGTTATCAGGAATTTAATACTATCTGGGAAAAATAAATTGTTGAATTCGAAATAAC
The DNA here is from genome assembly GCF_020687765.1 of Sphingobacterium sp. FBM7-1. Classification (GTDB taxonomy): domain Bacteria; phylum Bacteroidota; class Bacteroidia; order Sphingobacteriales; family Sphingobacteriaceae; genus Sphingobacterium. Next base: position 88,041 of record NZ_JAJEWJ010000005.1, read on the forward strand.
CTTCTTCGTTGGCTACTGTATCGATAAATTCCATAAAATTGTGCGTAGGCACAAGAACCATATTAGCATTTGAAGCGGGTGCTTTTCTGCCAAGTTTTCTGGCTTGGCCTTTAATAGATATACTTTTTTCAGGAGGGAAAACGGGTTCGCTCACGTCCAATGACGATGTGATGTCTATTTTCCGCCAGCCCTGTGTCAATAGCAGATCGTCTATGTCATTAACTTTTATTTTATCGTCGAAATAATAGCCCGGGTTCTCGATGTATCCCTTTATATCGGAACTCAACAGCAATGATGATAGAATATTGGATACTATTTTGGGGTCGTCTTTTAATTTAGAGAGGTTGACCACCGAGGCAGACAAGACCGTATTTCGTATACTATCCGATGGATTCCCTGTTTCCAGCGATACGGTTACCTTTTTTCTTTTCATGCTTGTGGGCGTGTCAATCTTGGCTGCCAAAGGCAACACGTCTTTCGCATTATAGATGAAAACGGGCCTTTCTATGAGCGGTTTTAGATCGTGGTTTAAAATACAGATGGTTATTATACCGTGGGGCAAATGGGTTTTAGGTAGAGAAAAGACTAGCTCCGATTTAGATGCAGGTTGTTTTGATGCGTAGTATACATTCCCCATATATTGTGCTACAAAATAGATTTCATTTCCGTCTTGCATATCCGGGCTCACGCCTACTTGCGCGAATAGTTTGTCACTATTTCCATTGTTCATTTGAATATTATAGCCGGATGAAACGGGTTTAGGAAGTTCAGATTTTATGGTGGATCCATCATCGAATGTAGTATATGCGACCATCGGTTCTGTATTATGAATAAACATGGGAGCGGAGCCCATACCCAAGATATTGGTTTCGATGGTTGCTGTGGTGTCACCGGTAGCTGTCGATATAATGGTTCGGCTCTTGATGCCGAGGCCATCAGGTTTTAATGTTTTGACTGCAAGCTTATTCATGCTCCCGGTTAATAGATTTCCTCCTTCGGGGAAAAATTGTATGCTATTTTCTAAAGTCGTCGTGTTCGGTAGTTTGAAGATTTTCTCTATTTGTGCTTTTGTCGCGTTCGTAAAACGAATAGAAAGTTTACCCTCGGCGTATTCATCTTTAAAAGGAATCGATAGCTGCCCTTGACCATCTGTTTTAACACGTCCTCGTCTTAGGCTTTTGCCCGTAGGGGAGATAATTTCGTACCGGACCGCCTCTTCTACCAATGGAATGCCTTGGATATCCCGCAATTGGATGGTATAGTTGCTATTGTCGAGGTAAGAATGGGAGAGAACGTTGTCTAATCTGCCGTTCGTAACTTGAATGTTCTCATTAAAAAAATAGGCCGAGCTATCATTGCGCATCCAATTAGTATAAGCCCGAATGCGGTATGTTCCTTCAATTAAGGTGTCGGCCAATGCGAGATCCCCCATGCCGAGGCCGGTTAGAATAGGAATCCGTATACTCGATACAATTTCCTCCTTTGGGCTAATGAGTTCTACGTAAGCAATATTGCTAATATTGGATAAAAGATTATTTATTCCTACTGTCGTATAGGCTTTTAACCATACCGTTTCTCCCGCGGTATAGGAGCGTTTATCGATATGGAGATAAAGCTTTTCAATAGGTCGGGCGTCATGATATGTCTGGAGTTTAGCGAGAAGGCCGTGTAGATCTTGTGCTTTTATACCGATCGCTGATAGCGTTATAAAACATAATAAGAGAAGTTTCTTCACATGTATATAATTATTCATCGTTTATTCTCGATTGGCTGCATGAATGATTTCATATTTTTAAGGTCATATAGGATATCCAGATGTCAACACTCGTATTCGTGTGTTGCCAGATGTGGGTATTTCCATATCATATTAGGTGAAATTTGGACTCAAATTACGAAAAAACAGGATACCAAATTAATTTTTTGTTGAATATTAATCAACATCGGTATCTTTGTGCATATGAATATCTTAATTATTGGTTCTGGCGGCAGAGAGTCCGCTTTTGCATACAAATTATCAAAAAGTCCAAAATTGGATCAATTGTTTATCGCGCCGGGCAATGCAGGAACGAGTGCGTACGGTGAGAATGTAAACTTGAAGGTAACCGATTTTGACGGTATAGCGTCCTTCGCCCTTGAAAAGCGCGTAGATATGGTACTCGTCGGCCCCGAAGAGCCCTTGGTAAAAGGTATTCATGATTATTTTTTGAACCGGGAAGATGTAAAGCATATACCGGTTATCGGTCCTCAACAGGAAGGCGCGCAGCTGGAAGGTTCTAAAGACTTTTCAAAAGAGTTTATGGTGCGCCATCAAATCCCGACGGCGGCTTATCGATCGTTCAATAAATCTAATCTGGAAGATGGATTAGCCTACCTAGAGACGCAGAAACTACCGATTGTTCTCAAAGCTGACGGCTTGGCGGCAGGGAAGGGTGTTTTGATTTGTGAGACGCTGGAAGATGCTAAAGCAGAGCTTAAGGCGATGATCGCCGACGCAAAGTTTGGCGATGCTAGTTCGGTAGTAGTCATCGAAGAGTTTTTAAGTGGTATAGAACTTTCTGTTTTTGTGCTTACCGATGGGGACTCGTACAAAGTGTTGCCTTCTGCGAAGGATTACAAACGTATCGGGGAAGGCGATACCGGACTAAATACCGGCGGTATGGGTTCGATATCCCCTGTTCCTTTTGCAGACGAAACTTTTCTTTCCAAAGTGGAAGAACGTATTATCAAGCCTACCGTAGAAGGCTTGAAGAAAGACGGGATTTCGTATAAAGGATTTATTTTTATCGGTTTGATGAATGTGGAAGGGGAGCCTTATGTTATCGAATACAACGTACGGATGGGTGACCCCGAAACCGAATCGGTATTGCCGAGGATCGAATCAGACCTAGTCGACTTATTGGAAGGTGTAGCCAAAGGCGACCTCGCTTCGCGCAATTATACAGTTAGTCCTAAAACCGCGGTAACTGTTGTGCTTGTTTCGGGAGGCTATCCGGGCGACTATGATTCGGGTAAAGAAATAGCAAATATCGAGAACGTGGAAGACTCCATTGTTTTTCATGCGGGAACGAAACTTGTAGATGGCAAGGTACTCACTGCGGGCGGACGTGTTCTGGCGGTAACAACGCTTCAAGACAATTTGTTTGACGCATTGCAACAAGCGACTGCTGATGCGGGAAGGATATTTTTTGAGCGGATGTATTTCAGAAAAGATATCGGGTTTGATCTCTTATAAAATAGGCTGGTTTTTGTTGTTTTCTGGCGCAAATGGGAAATTAACACAAAAGTGCGATTTAAGATGTTGTTTTATGAAAAATAATCTTTTCAGATTCAATAGATTATAAAATAGATAGTCAAAATGTTTTGGTGATTTGAATAATGCTCTTATATTTGCATCACCAAAAGCAAAGGCCCGTTCGTCTAGGGGTTAGGACGCAAGATTTTCATTCTTGAAACAGGGGTTCGATTCCCCTACGGGCTACAGACTTAAAAGTCAAAACATACCAAAAGCTTGCAAATAAAATGTTTGCAGGCTTTTTTGTTTTATCGGTATCTACAAATTTTTCAATTTTTCCCAATAAAAAAGTGAGTCATTCGGTGAGTCATTTTTTTCTCCCACTGGAGCTGATTGCTGGAGGGTAAAAAGCTCTGACGATTAGAACTAACAAACTGGGAAAACACCCGGATTAATATCCGGGGTTCTGGTTCTGCCTCAGACGGCTATTGATCTGTAATTCCGATAAAGGAATAGGCCACAGTTCATTTACACCGATTTTAAATGCCCGTTTTTGATAAATAAGATACCCCTCTTCGTCAACATCAAAATCCGTATAATTGGCAGGCTCGTTGGTCAATTTCATCCCCGTAAATTGCCGGTTCAGTTCCTCGCCGGCTATACCCCAGCGTAGGATATCAAAATACCGGAGACCTTCGAATGCAAACTCTACTCTCCGCTCTCTTCTGATAGCGCTCCGCAGCTCGGCTGATTCGGTTGTGGTAACAGCGGGCATATTAACATCTGATCTACTCCGCACCTTATTTATAGTTTGATCCAACAGTGATCGGTCAATTACGTCGCCTGCTTCAAGTTTAGATTCAAGGTAACCAAGTAGAACTTCAGCATATCTAATAAGAGGCCAGTTTGCTCCATAGTTCATAAGGTTTCCGTCAAATGAATCATCCATAAATTTTCGGATAGCATACCCGCTCCAGTTATACCGGTTAAAACGGTCAGGAGAGGATGTTCCCGGCCGGGAAATATATGTCTGTCCTTTAAAAACTGATCTATCAGAAATTAATACAGTGTAATCCAGTCTAGGATCCCTGTTTTCATAGGGATTATGTACTTCGTATAACGGAGACTGTTCGATCGTTTTCCCATCTATACATTCAAAAGTTTTTACGAGTTCATTATAGGGAGAAAACTGATGCCAACCTCCCCACGTTTCCGGATAAAGATATTGTGGTAAAACATGTCCATAAACATCTTCCTTGTATTGAGAACTCAAAATAACTTCTTTACCACCACCGTTACCTAGTTGGAAAAGAGGTAAAAATTCAGGATCTATCGTATAGACGTTCGCATCGATAATTGTTTTATAAGTGTTAGCTGCAGCATCCCATTTTTCCTCAGCCATAAGAAGTCGTCCCAATATCGCCAAAGAAGCTCCAGAAGTAATTCGTCCCTCTTGATCGGCAGGTCTTGTAACGGGTAATATAGGATAGCTTTCGAAAAGTTCTTTTTCCGCAAAGGACCAAACTTCTTCCTTTGATGCTCTCTCGACATTATTTGCCTGTTCTATGGTTAGGACATTTGTTATCAAAGGTACTCCTCCGTAATATAGGGCAAGGTTAAAATATTCGTACGCCCGAAGAGTACGGACCTCGGCGACCATAATCTCTTTTTCTGTTTCATCCATAGAAACTTGATCAATATGGTCCAGAAAATTGTTACATGCTGCTATTTTTTGATACGAATTGGCCCAGTATGATGCAATCAACCCGTATGCAGAATTCAGCGTACCGTCAGTCACGCGGTCGGGAATTAATTCTTTTTCCGAGCCGTTTCCAGCCATTAAGTCGAGATATAACAAACTCCTTGGCGTCCAGAAATCTTCACCTTTCCAAAAGGCTCCTGTATTATAACATCCCATTAACGCGAGCAGCGCATCATTTTCTGTATTCCAAAATGTGTTATCAGAAACTGCATCCAGTGGATATTTTTCAAAGAATCCTTTACTACAGCTGGTAACCACTGCTACCAGCAACAATATCGATGATTTGGCAATGATGTAAATGTTTTTTAGCTTCATGATCGTTAGATAAATGTCCTTAAAAATTGATATTTAACCCAAAAGTATACACTGCAGTGATCGGATAGAACGGAGTATTATCGCCTGTCCCTTGATTCATTTCCGGATCCCATCCCTTATAAAAGCTGTTGAATGAAAACAGATTTTGTCCGCTGAAGAATACTCTAAGTTTTGATACGTTCATTTTTCTAGTCAACTCTTCGGGAAATGAGTAGCCAAATTGAAGATTCTTCAGTCTGATGAACGACGCATTTCTATTCCAGAAAGTTGAAGTCATGATTGTTCCCGAGCCCATATTCAGACTGGTCAGTTTTATATACTCTGCATTAGGATCTGGATTTTCCGGTGACCACCTGTTGTCTGCTTGCCATTTTTGAATTTGTCCACCGTTGTAGAATGCAAATGCCTGATACGCTCCCATTTGACGATAAAATCCAGCTAAGCCGTGTAGCAATATGGAAAAATCGAACCTTTTGTAATCAAGATTAACAGTTCCTCCGTAACTATATTTAGGAGCGGTATTACCTATTATTTCCCGGTCATACGTAGGATCTACAATTCCGTCTGGAACACCGTCAGGACCGCTGATATCGGCATAGCGTACGAATCCGGGTTCAGCTGAATATGGCTGTCCTGGATAATTTGCTATATCGTCGTTATTTATAAATAGGCCATCTGCGCGATATCCGTATATAGCACCTATAGAACTTCCAACAAACAATCCTTTTCCAATGTCCTGTTGTAAACCACCCGCCAGTTTTTCTATACGATTATTAGTGTAAGAAAAATTGGGACTAATCGAGAGACCAACCTTACCTATCTGTGTGTTATATCGAGCCATGATCTCAAAGCCTCGATTCCGGACGGCTGCAGCGTTGACCTCTGATGGAGTTAAGCCCAGCACACTGGAAACAGTCAAGTTATAAAGGATATTATCTGTATATTTGTCAAAGTAATCTATCAAGAAATCAAGCTTGCCATTTAATATCGACATATCAAGTCCTACGTCAGTGACGGTGGTAGTTTCCCAAGTGATTTCTTCGTTAGCCAGATTGACGAGGCGTGCACCCGGCGCGAGGACACCCCCAATAGGATAACCGTATCCCAAGCTTAGAACATTCTGATAAGGATAATTACCTATATTCTGATTTCCCAACTTCCCCCATGATACCCGTATCTTCAGATTGTCAATGCCCCGAACATTTTCTTTGAAAAATTGTTCTTCGGAAATACGCCAAGCTCCGGACACAGAAGGGAATATTCCCCATCTACCCGCTGCCGGAAATCTGGAAGTACCATCATATCTGGCATTAGCTTCAAAGAGATAACGATCGTCAATGTTATATTTTGCCCGTCCAAAGAAAGATCGTAAAGCCCATTCTCCAGCCGATCCTGAGGATTGCATGTTTGATGCAGCGCCCGCATTCAGTTCATGAAGGAGATTACTAGGGAAATTATCCCTAAAAGCGGACATCAAATCTGAACGATTCCTTTCCTCTGAATACCCACCTAAAAGATTTAGTGTATGGGTGCCAAACTGTTTGTCAAATGCTAATAAAGACTGTAGGGTAATTAGCGAATTATCTCCGGAGGAAACATTCAGATTATTGGGTCCAACTTTTTTGTTTTCGTCGAAAACGAAATCTGAGGTGAAGCTGTTGTCCGTATAACTTGAATAGTTATATCCTGCTTTGCCACTCCAGGTAAGTCCGGGGACTATTTCCCAAGCTAGTTCCGCTCCACCAAGGAAAAATTTGTTTGCTCGATTAATAAAGGATTCACTCGACATCCACGCCTCGGGGCTGTAATTATCTTGATACCCGTATGTACCATCACTTTTCCTGCCAGCATAAATTGGCCCTTGCCGAACTGCAAAACCAATCATATGCATCATATCGCCATCAAAATGTTTCGGTTCCTTAGTTTTTGATGTATTTCCGTTTATGTTCACATTCAGCTTTAGGTTATCAAGTATCTCGCCGGTAAAATTTAACAAAAAGTTATAGCGCTGATAATTGTTTTTGGCAACAATCCCATCTTGATTTAAATAGCCAAGGGAGAAAAGATATGTAGATTTATCGGAACCTCCGGAAAAACCCAGATTATGATTTGTTTGAAAGCCAGAACCCGAAGTCAACAGGTTTTTAAGGTGGGGTACATCTGGATAATTATCCCTATCGACGCCCGATCGAAATTTCTCAATTTCCTCATCTGTATAGGTCAATGCGCGGCCCATATTGACATTTGCCTCATTAAACAGCTCCGCATAATTCACAGAGCTCATGAAATCGGGTAGCTCTGTCACTTTCTGCACCCCTAATGTATTATTATAGTTCACCTTCAATCTCCCGCTAGACCCCTTCTTTGTTTCAATTAAAATAACACCATTCGCAGCACGAGTTCCATAAATCGATGCCGAAGCGGCGTCTTTTAACACCGATATACTCTTTATATTATTGGGATCAATATCATTTATTGAAGCAGCCAAACCATCTATGAGTACTAACGGATCATTTCCGGCTCCGGAAAACGTTCCCATTCCCCTGATTCTTATGGACGCTCCATCGTTACCTGGTCTTCCGGCTCCCTGTGAGACAGTCACGCCTGTTGCGAGACCTGCAAGTGCTTGAGATGCCTGTGTAATGGGTCTGTTTTCTATATCTTTTTCAGAAACTGATGAAACCGCTCCCGTAAGATTCACTTTCTTTTCCGTCCCGTAGCCGATAACTACCACTTCTTCCAAACCTTCCGTTACGGGTAACATTTCTATATTAAAAAAGGTTTGGTCTCCTATTCTCAACTCAACTGGTTTGTAGCCCGCGAAAGTAACAGAAAGGATATCCGACGAACCTGAAAGCTCGTATTGAAGCGTGAACTCTCCTCTTTGGTCAGTTGATATAGACTTATTTGTCCCCTTTATCAATACTGTCGCAGCAATCATAGGTTCTCCCTTTTCATTTTTCACTAAACCAGAAATTGAGTTGTATTGCTGGCCATAAAGGTTTTGCACGAATATTAGGAGTAGAATAGCGACAATACGGTGCCATTTGATATGGCTATATCGTTTAAAATTGGCAATCATCTTTTAATCTTTTTTGTGTTAAGAAAAGCAGCTGGTATTACAGATCCATATGGATAAATCCAGAGCTAGAAAAATTATCAACGATGGAAAGAATTTAAAACTGACAATCAGCATACTAATCATCATGTCAGTCTCTCGGTTTATATCAAGAAATTTTCAAAACAACACCGATATCGTCTTGCGGAGCTGCTTCTGGTATTCTAACTACCAAACCATTATGATCTTGCACAAAGGAAAGATTCCCTTTGTATCCTAACATATTTACTTTTTTTACAGTTTTCGTGTCAGTTGCTCCTTTAGCCAAAGAAACTATTTTCACACTTTCTTTCTCGAGTTTTCCCATAATGACGGCATACAAAACATTTCCTTTTTTTGTAAACCTTATGTCTTCACTGGTGAACGGCTTGCCTCGCCCCTCGTTGAATCCTTGCGCGTGTAGCTCCGGCGCATCCTGTTGCGCAGGCCCTTCTCCAAATGTATGCCACGGTCTGGTTCCGATGATAGATTCCGAATTTATACTCATCCAAGAAGCTATTCCCTCAACCACGTTTCTAGCCTTATCGTCTAAGGATCCATCTCCTCTTAACGGAACGCTTAATAGAAGATTTCCATTTTTGCTCACTACATCTACCAGCATATGCACTACAGTCTTTGCAGACTTATAGTGGTTATTGTCATAAATACGTCGATCATAATGCCATGCTCCGATACAGGTACATGTTTGCCAAGGTTCAGGTTCAATTTTATTGCTTTGTCCTCTTTCGATGTCCCACACCATACATTTACGTTGTTGTTCATCCAATATCTTGCCATTGATCACTACATCTACTTTCCCTTTATTATGCTTCATACTTTTATTGTAGTAGTGTGCGGCAATTTCCAATCCGACATTGCTAATAGGCCATAGCGGCAGAGCTGTATCGTCAAAATAAACAACATCAGGATTGTATTTATCGATAAGTTCTAACGTTCGATCTTTGAAATTTTCACAGTACGACGCTGATGGAATACTGACACCTGTGTCGATATCCCAATGCCATTGCCTGTGTATAGTATGCCCCTCTTCACTTCCTTTGCTCAATGGGTGATTTTGAACATATAACTCTTGTGGATCGTATCCTTCCCACCACTTTCCTTTGCCGTCAGCTTTGGTCTGCTTTCCGTCGTAGGGAACGCCTTTGAGCGGTCCTTGCTTATCGGAGCGTTGAGCTGTTTCGTACCATGTCCAGGCGTGCGCCGCATGAACACTTACGCCAAATCGGAGTCTTCGTTTTTTCGCGGCCTTCTCCCATCCAAGCACGATATCTTTTTTTGGTCCAACATTGATACTATTCCACTTATGGTGACTACTTTCGTACAGGTCAAGGTTATCATGGTGATTGGCTAAAGTCATAAAGTATTGAGCCCCTGTTCTTTTGTATAAATCCATGAGCGCTTCTGGATCCCATTTTTCGGCTTTCCACTCATTGATGACATCTTTAAATCCAAAAGTCGATGGATGTCCATATTTTTCAACATGGTATTTGTATTGATCAGAACCTTCCTCATACATGCCCCGAGCATACCAATCTCCTCTTTCGGGTTGACACTGAGGCCCCCAGTGCGCCCAGATGCCGAACTTTGCATCTCGAAACCAGTCTGGTACACGATAGTTTTCTAAAGATGACCAATCGGGGTTAAACGGCACCTTTCCCCAAGTACTCATTCCAAGGCTATTCTTACTTAAATACAGCGCAGGTATGGTGGCGCCTAACATCTTAATTACGGTTCTTCTATTCATAATAACTATACGTTTAAACATTGCGTTGTCGAACGATCATCAGCTAAAAATAAATGTGATCACCCGGCTTACAAAAGGTTGCTTATCATTTAATAAACAAAGTTAAATTAATTGCCATCGCTGTTCCAATCACGTTATCGACAAAACATTACACTTTATCGATTTATCGCTATTTCGATTGGAATCATTGTGTATTACTCACCATCGGAATCATAAAGACAGAATATTCTCTCCATTAACTGCCACTTTTCACTTGAAGTTTTTCCATTTGAACGTTGAAAAAAAGACATTTTATTCTCCCATTCGGCCTGTCTGGGTAATGTATCTAGTTTTGAAAAAGCTACGTCCCAATCGAATTCTAAGCCGGTTTCTACAATCATAAACAGCCGGTTTCCTAGTATATATATCTCCATTTCTAAAATTCCGATATCTCTGAGCCCCGTCGGAATTTCTTTCCAATGGTTCGTTTTAGCATGGGCATCAATATATTCTTGTATAATTTGTGAATCATCTATTAAATCCAAGGTTTGACAATATCTCTTTATTGGTTGATTGTGTTTTTTTTGAGTATACCCTACTTTAGTTTTTTTAACTTCCATATTGTGTTACGTTCATTTTTATCTAAGAGCTTAAGTAGATATCTATTAGCATTTCTTTAGTTTATCTATGATATAACCAACTATATTCTATATCTTACCGTTTATATTTATATCAGGTTTACAACAAACCAAAAGTAAGTCCTCATGAAGGAATTTTCTTTACAAGAATCGACTTAAGGTTGAACGATATCGACTTTTCCACAGACAACATGTTGATAAGAAGAAAAAAAAAGAGCTATATTTATACTGTAATTCGTTATAAGAAGTACGGTAGGCATCGAATTATATCGGAGTAGACCAAGGATAAAAAAGGAGGAGCCTTGCGAAAAGAAAAGTATCCGTTGGATTTCATTTTACTGAATATTGGATATGCAGAACACCATGCCGATTGGAATTGGAAAAACATAAACAGTCCCTTTACCCGTATTCACGTAGTAAAGAAAGGAACTGCTTGGCTTAAGCGGGATGGAAACAAATATCAATTAAAAGAACGACATCTTTACCTGACGCCTTCATATACACCTCATAGTTATGAATGTGACGATGAGTTTTGTCTTTACTATATCCATATTTATGAAACTTTGGAAAAGAAATCGAGTGTATTTGACCAGTTGAATTTCCCTATTGAGATCGAGGGAGACTCGCTACTGCTAGATTTAGTAGAACGTCTTTATTCCATTAATCCAGGCAGGGAGTTGTCATTTTATGATCCAGATGCCTATGACAACTCCACAGAACTTATAAAAAACATCGCCATGCAGGGGCATACACCGCTTGCACTTGAATTGGAAAGCAACGGTATTATCCAGCAGTTAATATCTCGCTTTTTTGCTTTCACAACCCAAAAAATGCCAAATGTGGACGAGCGAATGGAAAGAGTTCTCGAATATATACATAGTAACATCCATACTCCGATCGGCATTGATCAGTTGGCAGACATGTCTTTCCTTACAAAAGATCATTTTATACGCTTATTTAAAAAACAGCTGAACTGTACTCCGGGAAAATACATAAATCAAAAAAAGATCGAAAAAGCACAATTAATGATGCTACTTCAGAATTATAGTGTACAAGAATTGGCTTTTCAATTAGGATTTGAAAACGTTTCCTATTTCAATAGGCTTTTCAAAAAACTCACCGGTGAGAACCCAACAAATTATAGAAAGCGATTGGAGATGTAGTACCGGCCAAGGTATTATTATTTAGATCCCCCGATTTTGCGTAGACATAGTAGAATCAAAAAACACTTAAAAAAATCCTGCAAACAGCATGTTTGCAGGATTTTTCTTTAATACAGGGTTTATCAATCGCAGGTACCGTCCGTACTACAATTTTGTCCTTGCGTAACTTGCAAATTTACGGCGGGGTTTGAAGCCCTCCATTCCTGAAAGGATTTGGTTAAGGTTTCGAGGAAAGCCTGTGGTGGCTGTGCACCTGAGACCCCATATTTCCTATCAAATACAAAAAACGGCACACTGCTAACGCCAAGGTTGCGCGCTTCCTGAATATCCTGCGACACCGCTAACTGGTATTGATCATCCGTAAAAGCTTGTTGCAGCTCCTGTTCATTCAAACCGATATCCTTACCCAATTGCGTTAAGGTTGCCAAGTCTGCGATATTTTTACCCTCGGTAAAGAATGCTTTAAATAAACGTTCTTCGGCTTCGTCACCTAACATCTTTGTTTTGGCAAACTGTATAAGCTGATGGGCTTTGCGGGAGTTAACCATAACGGATTTGTCTAAATGGTAATCTAAATTAGCTTCTTTAGCCGTTTCCGTCACATGGGCTAACATTTCCTGCACCTGCTCTGGGCTCATGCCTTTGCGTTTTACCAAATAGTCTTCTTGGCTGTCGGTCGCGACTTCTGGCAAAGATGGGTCTAATTGAAAGCTTTTCCAGATCACTTCAATGTGATTCTTTTCAGAAAATTGTTCCAATGCCGTTTCAAAATTTCGCTTTCCGATGTAACAAAACGGGCACATCACATCGCTCCATATTTCTATCTTCATGTCATCTATTTTTTTAATTTTTCTTCTGCGAGTTGCATTATTTACTCGCGATATCCAGCAATTCCAGATCCGTGCCGTCTAAATCTAAAGACACGCTCGATAAGATTTCGTGTAATTGCTCTTCCGAAGTTGCACTTGCCACCGGTCCACCGATGTGGGGCTGAGCGGACAACCACGCCAAGGCAACAGCCGCTGGTACTGTCTGGTGCCTTTTTGCTACTTCATCTAGCGCGTTTAACACCGTTAATCCCCGTTCGTTCAGGTAATTGGCCGCACCTTGCCCACGTGGGCTTTTTTGGAAATCAGCCTCGGAGCGGTATTTTCCCGTGAGGAATCCGGAGGCCAATGCATAGTAGGGGAATACGGTGAGGCCATGTTCAGCTACTATGGGTGCGTAATCCCTCTCGTAGCCTTGACGCTCTACTAAGTTATATAACGGTTGCAAGGCCTGGTATTTGGGGAGATTGTTTTTCTCGGAAACCGCTAAAGAAGTCCGGAGACGTTCGGGCGTAATGTTCGATACGGCGATATGCCTGATTTTGCCGGCCTTAATTAATTCGTCGTAGGCACTCAGGGTTTCTTCTACCGGCGTTTTCTCATCATCATAATGCGTATAATAGAGATCAATATAATCTGTTTGTAATCGTTTTAAAGATTGGTCCACTGTTTCTAAAATGTGAGCGCGGCTAGTGTCTATTTCGTTGACGCCGGTAGGCCCACCAACTTTTGTAGCGATCACTACTTTATCTCGGTTACCGCGGGCCTTCATCCATTTCCCGAGGATAGTCTCTGATTGACCGCCAGCACCACCATCTACCCAATAAGAATACATATCGGCGGTGTCGATAAAATCAAACCCAGCTTCCACATAGGCATCCAATATCGCGAAAGACTTGTTTTCGTCAAGCGTCCATCCAAAAACATTTCCTCCCAAATTAAAAGGAGCTACCTGTAAATCGGTTTGTCCAATTGTTATTTTTTTCTTCATTTCTTACTATTTTATTGTTTTAATGATTTTGTAATTAAATGGAGATACTTTACTATGTAATGTTTTGTGTTACATTTTGTTTGAACAAATTTAGCCAAATTGGTTCACAAAAGTTTTTCAAACTTTTATGCGGCGGCGCATGGCGTGGACGTACGCGCTCCGCAGGCATCGTTGTCGCCTCATAACGTATAGCTATTGTATGGGGAGGCATAACTACCGCCCCATAATATATAACTGACGCATCGTCACGTATAACAGACGGCGTATCTCGCATACATTTTGCCACATTACTCCAGTTGTCTATCCGGCAGCGTATACGGTTTCGCGCACTGTGTATACCTTTTGATACGGAACATATCACAGATGAAGCATTTCGCATACATTTTGCCACATTACTCTAGTTGTCTATCCGGCTGCGTATACGATTTCGCCTACTGTGTATACCTTTTGATACGGAACGTATCACAAACGACGCATCACGTATAAGTTTTTTCACATTACGTATACGTAACGGTAAGGAGTTACTCACCTCCGAAAGTGCTTTTCCTGCGTCTAAATACATTTTTTATGCAAATTTTGCGGCGAGGTGACTAAAAGTGCAGACAAAAAGTGTCCTTGTGCGGAAAAATTTGCACCCACATACCCCAAGTTGGTCAGCGCGCTTTCCTATCTTGGCGCCGATAAAGTTGCGTTCAAAACCAAAATATGTGGAAGAAATATCTAGGGTTTAAAAATCAGCATTTCTAAAATGCACAAGGGGGGTTATCTTATTTTAAGATACTTTTTTGTATCTTGGTCTAGATGTATTTCCTCGGAGACGGCGGATATCATATATCTCGGATAGAAACAATTATAGGGGTATACTAAATGTGATCATATAGACTCTACCTATTCAATACAAGTAAAATTATAACGCTATGGAAGAAAAAAAATCAAAACTGACTAGACAGACCGGTGCGCCTGTTCCGGATAATCAGAATGTTCAGACGGCAGGGCCGAGGGGTCCGCTATTGATGCAGGACTTCTGGTTTTTAGAGAAAATGGCGAACTTTGATAGAGAGGTCATACCCGAGCGACGGATGCACGCGAAAGGATCAGGAGCTTTTGGAACCTTCACCGTTACACACGATATAACGCCGTATACCAACGCCAGCATTTTTGGCGAAATCGGCAAACAAACGGAAATGTTTGCGCGCTTCTCTACGGTTGCGGGAGAACGCGGAGCGGCGGATGCTGAGCGGGATATTCGCGGTTTCGCACTTAAGTTTTATACCGACGAAGGTATCTGGGATTTAGTAGGAAACAATACGCCTGTTTTTTTCTTCCGTGATCCGATGAAATTTCCGGATTTGAACCACGCCGTTAAACGCGATCCAAAAACGAACTTAAGAAGCCCGAATAATAACTGGGATTTTTGGACATTACTTCCGGAATCACTGCATCAGGTCACCATCGTGATGAGTGACCGGGGTATTCCTAAGGGGTACCGACATATGCACGGGTTTGGAAGTCACACGTACAGTTTCATTAACAAGGATAATGTAAGACACTGGGTAAAATTTCATTTCAGAACACAACAAGGCATAGAAAATTTATCCGACGAAGAGGCTGCTGCCACTGTAGGCTACGACCGGGAGTCCTCGCAACGGGATCTTTTCGATGCGATTGAAAGAAAAGACTTTCCGAAATGGAAAATGTTTGTGCAGATCATGACCGAAGAACAAGCGAAAACATATCGTTTCCATCCGTTCGATCTGACTAAGGTGTGGTCAAAAAAAGATTTTCCGCTGATTCCTGTCGGCGAGTTTGAACTCAACAAAAATCCAGAAAACTACTTTCAAGATGTTGAGCAAGCGGCATTCAATCCAACCAATATCGTTCCGGGAATAGGTTTCTCTCCAGATAAAATGCTTCAGGGAAGACTTTTCTCTTACGGGGATGCACAGCGCTATAGATTGGGTGTGAACCATTTCCAGATTCCGGTTAACAAACCACGTTGTCCTTATCATGCGTTCCATCGGGATGGTGCTATGCGTGTAGATGGCAACTATGGCGACGCTATACATTACAATCCAAATAGTTATGGAGAATGGCAGGAGCAGCCCGAAAGTAAAGAACCTCCGTTAGAACTTGAAGGTACAGCCTATGCACATAATTTTAGAGACGATGACGAAGACTACTATACGCAGCCCGGAGACCTCTTCCGTATCATTAAAGCAGATGGAAAAGCCGATGTGTTATTTCAGAATACAGCAGCACAAGTGGGAGGTGCTGAGAAGTTCATCCAGATCCGCCACATTCGCAATTGTTATAAGGCAGATCCAGAATATGGAGAGGGGGTAGCTAAGGCTTTAGGCCTTACGATGGACGAAGTTAATAGTTTCGATCTATCACCTTATGATCGTTGGGCTCCGCGGCCAACTGGAAGATAGTCGGTAGCGAATAGCTATTAAAGATGAATCCCGATATAGTTGGTTATATCGGGATTCATTGTTATAAACGCAATTGGATACGCGTTATACCGTTGTTATCACGGCGCTCGCGGTCGCTGGAACTTCCCACCAAGTAAATAACGCCGGTGATACGCGCCCACCGATTATCCACATCGATATTAGCCGGATAGAACCTTCTCAAAAGCTTGGCGTGGCGTTCCCCGGAATGTTACCTCGCCGCAATAGGTGTATCCTAATTTTTTGAAAATATATAACATGCCCTTATTGTCAAAATTCGTGTCCGCTTTGATACTCAGTATGCCGTGCTTACGTGCGAAATTCTCAATGTGAAGCAGCATTTTTTGTGCTAAACCTTTGCCTAGATAGTCTTCGGAAATAGCGACCCGATGGTAGACGACGAAGTCTCCTTGTGTTAACCATTTTCCCTTGATGTTAAGATATTCTGGCTCATCGTTTATCAGGATTGCACAATAACCCACAACCCTATCCTTGTCCGTCAACACATAACCGTTTCTCTTGTCGATATCCGCTTGGATTACGGCTGGGTTTGGGTATCCGTCTTGCCATTGATCGCTGCCATCAGCTTTTCGACGTTTTATAGCTTCCGCGAGGATCTTCCAGATTGGTCCCGCATCGGCCTGTTCTGCTTTTCTAAACACGTAGTCCATATACTAACAAGTTAACACTATTTTCACGGAATTTTAGTCCAATTGTGATAAAATGTTAGATACTTTGGGAAAATTACGTCATGAAATAGCCCAATATCTCCTGCATATTTGTAATATCCAAGATAGATCAGATGATAACTATAGACAAAAAACAGACATATTTAGTGTGTAGCGGAGACCTTAGACCTTCGGCAAATATTAAATGCTGGCCCATGCAGCAGCAAATGGAGCAAAAACTTCAGGAGGCGCTCGCTGATTTGGGCTGGGGCATCAAGCGTGCACACGGATACGATGCCGAGAAGGGACACGGTTTTATAGACTACCAGCATATTGGCATAAAAATTTTCAGAGAGATTGATAAAAAAGCTCCTCTTATTGTGGCGGAGAGTGTATGGCAATATAGCCATCATGTATTGGCGGGGCTTATTTCGCACGAAGGGCCAATTTTAGTTGTTGCGAACTGGGATGGCACGTATCCCGGCTTGGTCGGTGCATTAAATCTCACGGGATCATTGACCAAAGCCAACGTGGCGTACAGCTTTCTGTGGAGTAAAGATTTTAGCGATGATTTTTTTAGAAGTAAGCTACAAGAGTGGTTAGATACCGGAAAGGTCACGCATGACTATACACACGTACGGGAGTTCATGCCGCAGGAGCTTGCGGAGAGGGATCGTTTGCTAGCGGAAGAATTCGCTGCTAAAATGATAAGTGATAAAGTGGTCATGGGCGTGTTTGATGAGGGCTGTATGGGGATGTTCAACGCTATTGTCCCGGATGCACTTATCCATCAATTGGGTATTTTCAAAGAAAGGTTGAGTCAGTCTACCTTATATGCAAAAATGCTGACGGTATCCGACGAAGACGCCGAAGCTGTGTTGAACTGGATGCTGCAAAAAGGCATGCAGTTCGAATGGGGGACGGATTCGGCACTAGAGCTGACGCGTGAGCAAACCTTAGAGCAGTGTAAAATGTATATCGCGGCGCTGCGACTCGCCGACGAATTTGGCTGTGACACCATTGGGATTCAGTATCAGCAGGGGTTGAAGGATCTAGTGGCTGCCAGCGACTTGGTCGAAGGTCTGTTGAACAATACGGAAAGACCACCAGTTTTTGATGAGCAAGGAAAAGAGTTGTATGCCGGCCTGGCCTTACCCCATTTCAACGAAGTGGACGAATGCGCCGGTATCGATGGATATCTCACGTATCACCTCTGGCGACAGCTCGGTTTAAACGGCGACAATACTTTGCATGACCTCCGTTATGGGGAGGATTTTATGATCGATGGAAAAGAGGAATTCGTTTGGGTGTTTTTGATCTCGGGTGCGGTGCCCGCATCTCATTTTGCTAATGGATATGCTGAGGCGAGCAGCATGCGCCAACCGCCTATGTTCTTCAAAAAAGGAGGAGGAACACTTCGTGGTGTTAGCCGTCCGGGAAAAATCGTATGGAGCAGAATATATATGGAGCAAGATGAATTGTGGTGTGATATAGGTACGGGACGAGCTGTCGAGATGCCAAAAGATGAAACAGAAAGACGTTGGGCGCTTACAGATGCTCAATGGCCTATAATGCATGGTGTATTGGATGGGGTGAGCAGAGACCAAATGATGGCCAAACATAAAGCCAACCATATTCAGGTGGTTTATGTAGATAATGATTTTGATGTAAAAAGAGCTGCGGAGATCAAAGCTACCGCGCTTCAGGCATTGGGGATCAAAGTCAATTTATGCGGAATCTAGCGCGCTATGAATAGTTTACCTATCATAGATCTAGCCGTCATCGTCGTTTATTTATTGGCGATGGTGTTGGTCGGCGTCTACTTTTCCAGAAAGAATACAACTTCTGAGGCCTATACAAAGGCTGCTGGCAGCATTCCAGCCTGGGCAGTAGGTATTTCGCTGTATGCTACCTTTCTCAGCTCCAATACCTTTCTCGGTGTGCCGGGTAAAGCTTATGGTACGAATTGGAATGCCTTTGTCTTTGGTCTATCTATGCCTTTGGCAGCCTTCATTGCTGCGAAATATTTCGTGCCTTTTTACCGGAAACACACGCAGGTATCGGCATATAGCAACCTAGAAAATCGTTTTGGTAAATGGGCGAGAAGTTATGCGGTGATATGCTTTTTACTGACGCAGGTTGCTCGGATGGGGTCCATATTTTTTGGTATCTCGCTTACCCTACAGGCGCTGACGGGCCTAGATATGTCCCTGATCATGCTGGTGACGGGTGTCTGTATCATTATTTATACGTTGTTGGGAGGGATTGAAGCGGTCATTTGGACGGAAGTTTTTCAGGGTATACTATTAACTTTCGGCGCGCTAGTTATCATTGGTACATTGATTTACCAGATCCCGGGCGGAGCTGGTACAGTTGTCGATATTGGTTTGCGAGATGACAAATTTGATTTGGGCTCGTTCTCGCTTACTGATTTTTCTTCTTCCACTTTTTGGGTAATCCTATTATACGGTTTTTTTATGAACCTCACTAATTTTGGTATGGATCAAAACTACGTGCAACGCTATCATGCGGCGCCCAATGCAAAAGAGGCGGCGAAGTCTGTTTGGCTATGTACTTGGTTATATATCCCTATTTCCCTGCTGTTTTTTATTATCGGTGCATGTTTATATGCATATTATGATGTTAATCCCGATCTACTCCTGACGGTTAAAGAGCAAGCCGCTATGGAACGGATAGGGTCGGATAGCGCAAGCTTGGCTGGGGTGATGGAAGGATTGACACCGGCAGATTATGGCGACAAAGTACTTCCTCATTACATGGTGGGCAATATTCCCACAGGTATCTTGGGTTTGATTGTTTCGGCTATATTGGCCGCCGCGATGAGCACGATCAGTTCGGGGATGAATGCTTCGGCCACGGTGTTTACGGAAGACATCTACAAACGGTATATCAACCCGAACGTATCAGACAAAGGTAATTTGCGTATGCTGCTTATCGGGACAGGCGTTTTTGGCGTTATTGGGATGTTTGCCGGAATTGCCATGATTGGTGTTCAGAGTATTTTGGATGTATGGTGGACACTGTCGGGAATTTTTGCTGGTGGAATGCTTGGATTGTTTTTGCTGGGCATTACCAATAAAAAGGTAGGCAATAGCGACGCGATGCTCGCGACTATTTTTGGTATAATCGTTATACTGTGGATGACGTTTTCGCATCTCCTTCCAGAGGAATACGCGTTTCTGCGTAATATGTTGCATACTAATATGATCATCGTGGTAGGTACAGTTGCAATTCTGTTGGTTGGTAATATCAGTCAACGTTTAAAAGGTACAGATAATTAAAGATTCTAATAATGAATAACGATAAAAAATATATTCCGGTTATGCTGATGCCGTTTAATGAAGATCAGTCTATAGATTATAATGCGCTAGATCGTTTGGTCGACTTTTATCTGGAAAGTGGGGCGAGCGGGCTCTTC
Organism: Sphingobacterium sp. FBM7-1; assembly: GCF_020687765.1. GTDB lineage: Bacteria > Bacteroidota > Bacteroidia > Sphingobacteriales > Sphingobacteriaceae > Sphingobacterium. Next base: position 108,367 of record NZ_JAJEWJ010000005.1, read on the forward strand.
GCTAACTGTTTGTCGAGCGAAATGTACCAATTGTCGATAGCAGAGATGTTAACATCGGTACGCCATATCGTAGAAAGGGTTGATGGACGCGTTCCGGTCGTGGCTACAGGGTCGTTTGGTGAGACTATGGAGGAACAGGCAGAAAACGTAAAAAAGATCTATAGCACGGGAGTGGCTGCTGTGATCCTTATTTCGGGATTGCTTGCAAAAGAAACGGACTCCGAGGAGGTATTTAAGGAAAATGTATATCAACTACTCCGATTAACGGACGAGATACCGGTCGGGTTCTACGAATGCCCCGTACCGTACAAACGGATATTATCGCCCGAATTATTAGGCGAGTTGGTAAGCACGGGGCGGGTAACTTATCATAAAGATACCTGTTTGGATATCAAAGCTGTGCGTCAGAAGATTGCGGCCACTACGCAGGAGTCTGCATTTGGGCTATACGACGCTTATATGGTACACGCAACCGATTCTTTAGCTGCTGGTTCGGCCGGTCTGTCTTGCATTCAAGGAAACTACTTTCCGGAATTAGTCGTTTGGTTGTGTGATCATTATGCAGATTCCACAAAGCAAACAGAGATCGATAAAGTCCAAGGCTTTTTTACACGACATATGGACGTGATGCACGATACGTATCCCGCCAGCGCTAAATATACGTTGCAAAAGCGAGGTATTCCTATTGGCTTAACCTGTAGAAACGGAAGTGTGTTGCCCAGTGAACAAACCGAAATAGCATTAGCGGAGCTGTTACAGGATTTTGAAAACTTAGCCGACGAAATTGGTTTGACGTTGATTAAATAATGTTGTTACGTCTATAGTAATGTTTATTTAGGCAGCACCGCCTTTTTTTGCTTGGGCAGTAAGTGCTTGGAACTTGTTAAGAGCCTCTTTTGGGGTACACCCATGAAAGGCTTTAAATACCTTGATGAAATGGGATACACTATGGTAACCCAAGAGTGAGGCTAACTCGCTGACATTATAATTCTTATAGAGAAGTGTCTGGGCTCTTTTCATCCGCTCACGTATTACAAAGGCATACACCGTGCAGCCATATATTTTTTTGAAATCTTCTTTTAATTTTTTCTCATTCAACATAAATGTTTTAGACAGCTCCGTAATATTTGCTGGGTTATCGAGATTAAAAATGAGGTGCGCGCGAATTTTTTCCAGCACATCCAAACCGGTGGAAAGTGATTTTTGGACAGGGCTAGCAGTTAGCTGTGTATGTTGATGTATAGCAAAAAGGAGTTCTTTAAATTTTATCTTGAGATAATGATACCGGTGTTCACGAATATGCCCGCTATCTAGAATATCTTGTAAGATAACTAATATTCGGGTGTTCATGTAATAAGTTTCGTTAGGTCGGTTTTCCGGATCGCCGTTTAAAATGTATTGGTGAAAAGGATCATCACTCTCGGTTGATCAGAAAATAGCCGACATAGGTGAAAAGCTATATGACTTGAAGTTTTAAGCGAGAAAATGTAAATAACATTTCCAAATACTTATTTTAGCCCGATGAAAACTGTACTTTTCATCGGGCTTGTTTGGCCAGAGCCGCAATCGTCTGCTGCCGGAACACGTATTGTACAATTGGTTCAGCTGTTTCGGTGTGCAGGTTACGAGATTTGCTTCGCGTCGGCAGCGAGCAAATCTTCCTTTAGTTACCCCTTATCCCAAGAGGGTGTACAGGAAGTACAAATTCAGCTTAACGATAGCCGCTTCGATACTTTTGTGGCGACACTACAGCCTCACATCGTGGTATTTGATCGATTTGTTACGGAAGAACAGTACGGTTGGCGGATAAGAGAACAATGTCCCGCTGCGTGCACGGTGTTGGATACGGAAGATCTACATTTCTTGCGCCGGTCGCGCCAAGAAGCATTCAAGAAAGATGCTGCAATAAATTACTATAACGACGTCACTATACGGGAAATTGCCGCCATACTACGTTGCGATCTTTCCCTGATCATTTCCCGGCAAGAAATGGAGCTCCTATTGACCAAGTTTCGTATACCGGCGGATCTCTTATACTACTTACCGTTTTTAGAAGCAACCGTTGATGAAACAAAGCAGAACAATTGGCGGGATTTTGAACAGCGTAAGCATTTTATGTTTATTGGCAATTTTTTGCACGAACCCAATTGGCATTCGGTGCGGGTATTGAAGGCATCTATATGGCCCAAGCTGAGGAAGCAGGTGCCCGATGCAGAATTACATGTTTATGGTGCATATCCCACAGAAAAGGTTTACCAATTACATCGGCCGCAGGAGAAGTTTTTTATAAAAGGAAGAGCAGAAGATGCGCGCAAAACGCTCGAAGCTTATAGGGTGTTGATTGCCCCAATTCCGTTTGGGGCTGGTGTCAAAGGTAAGTTTATTGACGCTATGCAGGCCGGCACGCCATCGGTTACCACTACCGTGGGAGCCGAAGCGATGTCTATAGATGGCACGTGGAACGGATTTATAGAAGATGATCCGGACAACTTTGCGGACAAGGCTGCAGAGCTTTATCAGCATTCGAAGATTTGGTATCAAGCGCAGGAGAAAGGTGTCGCTATTCTGCGTGCGACAAGTGATAAACAACTGTTTGCAACACCGTTTCTAGGATATATCAGTGAACTGATCGAGATGTTAGCCACGCATCGCCAACAGAACTTCGTAGGGCAGATTCTGCAGAACCAGCAGCATAACGCTAGCAAATACATGTCACTTTGGATTGAAGCAAAAAACAGTAATTTAGGATAATAAATAGATTGTCATTCTTTCTAACGCCGTTTTTTGTTTATTTTAGTTCTAGCTAAACAAACTAACGATTTTATGCAAACAGAAGGAAAATAGCTAGCCCTCCAATTGCTTAAATTAAATAGAGAGACACTATATGCTTGACTATCAAATAAAAGAAAGTCCGGAAATTTATGACGCTATCGTGGTAGGCTCCGGGGCTGGCGGCGGCATGGCAGGTTATGTTTTGGCCCAAGCAGGACTGAAGGTGCTGATGTTAGAAGCAGGCCCTTTTTTCGATCCAGCGAAGGATGCTCTCCAATTGAGATGGCCCTGGGAATCTCCTCGCAGAGGCGCCGGCACTACACGACCGTTCGGAGATTTTGATGCAGCCTATGGAGGTTGGCAATTAGAGGGGGAGCCTTATACTACGGTAAATGATACCGAGTTTGAATGGTTTCGCGCTCGTATGCTCGGCGGGCGAACGAACCATTGGGGACGTATTTCGCTGCGCATGGGGCCGGACGATTTTAAACCGAGGGACGGCGTGACGGATGAGTGGCCAATATCCTATGAGGAGGTAAAGCCGTTTTATGACCGTGTCGACCGTATGATCGGTATTTACGGAACAGTAGAAGGTATACCGAATGAACCCGACGGCATCTTTATGAAACCTCCAAAACCTCGTTTAGGAGAACTTTATATTGCTCGAGGGGCAAAGAAAGCTGGTGTTCCGGTTATCCCTGGGCGAGGAGCTGTTTTGACAGAATCTTCTCCGGAGATCAAAGGTCGGGGAACCTGTTTTTATTGTGGTCAATGTGGACGAGCATGTAAAGTTTATGGTGATTTTTCTTCCTCGTCTTGTCTCGTTATGCCGGCTATGAAAACGGGAAATCTCCAAGTAATTGACCATGCCATGGTTCGCGAAGTGTTGACAGATGACGAAGGGCTAGCGATCGGGGTTTCCTACGTAGATATTAAGAGCCTGCAGGAATATGCTGTGCGAGGCAAAACAGTCATACTGGGCGCTAGTGCTTGTGAAAGCGCTCGTATTTTGCTGAACTCGAAATCGGCCGCGCATCCGGGTGGGTTGGCGAACAGTAGTGGTTTGGTGGGGCGCTATTTGCATGACTCTACTGGGGCGAGCGCTTGGGGCTTCTTGCCGCAATTATTGGATAGGAAACGGTATAATGAGGACGGTGTAGGTAGTGTGCATATTTATTCTCCCTGGTGGGAAGACAATAAAAAGCTGAATTTTCCGCGGGGTTATCATATTGAGTATGGTAGCGGCATGAAGATGCCAGGATATGGCTTCTTAAACTGGGTTCCTGCTGCGGTGGCAAAGATAGCTGGCACAAGCGGAGAACTTCGTGACGCTGGGGGCTACGGGGCGCAGCTCAAGCAAGATTATCGCCGATTTTATGGGGCGTCGATCGGGATGGCCGGCCGGGGTACTGCGCTGGCGAGAAAAGACAATTACTGCGAAATTGATCCAACGCACTTAGACAAATACGGTATTCCCGTATTGCGCTTTCATTACAAATGGGCGAATGAAGAAATAGAACAGGCGAAGCATATGCAAGATACGTTTAAGTCAATCATGCATGAGATGGGTGCTGTTGTTTTGTCTGGCGAACAGGGACCGGAGACAAAGTACGGACTGGAAGCACCCGGCGTGATTATTCACGAGGGAGGAACCACGCGTATGGGTAATGACCCTAGGCAGTCGGTATTGAATAAATGGGGACAGGCACACGATTGCAAAAATGTGTATGTGGTTGATGCGGGGCCGTTCGTACAACAGGGCGATAAGAATCTAACATGGACCATCCTCGCCTTGTCGATGCGGACGGCGGAATACATATTGGAAGAAAAGAAAAAATTAAATGGTTAAATAAAAGAGAAAACGTTTCATACACATGAATAGAAGAGAATCTCTTAGGGCCTTGGGTCTAATCGCCGCGGGAGCGGGGGTATTAACAACAGCTTGTAACGGCGAAAGTGCCCACGAAGCGAGGATCATTGCCGAGACTTCTGATAAGCTATCGGGTGTGACCGATTGGGAACACGAGCGTACGCAGAAGCTGCGGGAAGAAAGATTTTTTACAGCACACGAGATGGCTACCATCGCGGTGTTGGCGGATATCATCATTCCGGAAGACGAGGTATCAGGGTGTGCATCCGATGCCGGTGTGCCCGACTTTATCGAGTTTATCGTCAAGGATATCCCCTCAAATCAAGTTCCGATGCGTGGCGGTTTGAAGTGGATGGACATCCAGTGCCAGAAGCGGTACGCACATACATTTATAACATGTACCGAGAAACAGCAGCTTGCATTTGTCGAAGAAATTGCTTATCCTGATAAAGCAAAACCGGAAATGCAACAGGGCGCTGCATTTTTCTCGCTGATGCGCAACCTGACGGCATCCGGATTTTATACGACCGAGATGGGGGTAAAGGATATCGGATACGTAGGAAATCGCCCTGGTGTCTGGAACGGTGTTCCAGAAGATATACTTAGAGAACACGGGTTTGATCCCGATAAATTTTTAGGATAATATTATGTTAGGTTTAAAATTATTGACAGATCCGCGCTGGGCTAATATCGCGGAATCCAATCTAGACGAAATTTTGTCGGATCATGCATGGTGTGAGCAAAAAGCAGCTTCTAACGCGATCACGTTAATCACGCAAAATCCCGAGCATGAGGACCTTGTTCATGAATTGACAGCTATTGCTATCGAAGAAATGCAACATTTCCAAATGGTAATTGATATCATTAAGGAACGTGGATATACCTTGGGCAGGGAACGCAAAGACGATTACGTAGGGCAGTTGATGAAATTTTCGAAAAAGGATGGTTCCCGCAACCAAGCATTTATCGACAGGTTATTATTTGCAGCCATGATCGAGGCGAGAAGCTGTGAGCGTTTTCGGGTCCTTACGCAGAACATCAAAGATCAGGAATTAGCGAAATTCTATCATGACCTTATGGTTTCTGAAGCAAATCATTATACCACTTTCCTCCAGTTTGCGCGGAAATATACGATCGATGTTGATGTCGATAAGAGATGGCAAGAATGGCTGGATTTTGAAGGACAGTTGATACAGAGCTACGGCAAGAAGGAATATATTCATGGATAGTGTTTCCTCTTCTTTTTTCCCGTAAAAAAGAAGCAAAAACCTCGTCACTTCGGATATTTGACCTATTGGATAGTGCTAAGGGAGGTTTCTACAAAGGTCAAACATCCGCATGTGACCATAAAAGTTAAGGAGGGGTAGTGCAATATCTTTCAAACGTAAACATTCTACGTGTCTCAAAAATTTAATACGCGTCTTATAATAGTCGGATGACTTTTAGGATTAATGTTGGGGTAGTGCGGTGCGTAAATAGAAAGCAATAAACATTGCTTTGCGGTTATGCGGAAATAAAACGACCTAGCATTGTTCCGTAGCCAGCTTTACGCAGGATATTCCGTTAAAAACAGAATAATGTTTGAACGAAGTGAGTTTTATTCTGTTTAGGAATAGACAAGTAAAGGTAGCGGAACGATGCAAGTCTTGACTTTTTGTTTCTTTTTCGTCAAGGAAAAAGAAAGTAAAGAAAGTTTAGGAATAGACAAGTAAAGGTAGCGGAATGATGCAAGTCTTGACTTTTTTTGATTCCTTTTTTGTCTTGACACAAAAAAGGAATGCCCCTCCGGCAGGAGCACTTCTTGATATAGGTCAATGCTGACCAAAAAAATCATCCCTATTTTTGTAATAGAAAGGAAAAAGCTATGATTGAATTAGGAATTGGCATGTTTGGGGATGTACATATCGACCCCGTAACTGGTAAAATGCAATCCGCGGCAAAACGTACGCAAGAAATAATCGAAGAAATTAAATTGATGGATGAGGTGGGGGTCGATTTCTTCGGAATGGGAGAACACCATCGGGCAGATTATGCAGTTTCTTCTCCTGAAATTATATTGGCTGCTGCTGCCACGGTAACCAAGAATATAAAATTGGGCAGTGCGGTATCGGTGATCAGTTCTGCAGACCCTGTAAAACTATTCCAAGACTTCTCAACAGTAGATTTGCTGTCAGACGGTCGTGCGGAGATTATGGCCGGTCGCGGATCGTTTATAGAGTCGTTCCCATTATTCGGTTACGACCTGAAAGACTATGCCGAGCTTTTCGAGGAAAAATTAGAACTTTTATTACGTTTAAACAAGCAGGATACTATTACGTGGTCGGGAAAGTTTCGGAAACCATTGGTTAATCAGGAAGTATTCCCACGGCCAGTAAACGGCTCTTTGCCGATCTGGGTTGCCGTTGGAGGAACGACCTCCTCGGTAATTCGAGCAGGGAAACTCGGACTTCCCGTCATGTTTGCGATCATCGGTGGCGCCATCGAAAATTTTAAGCCGCTTTTCGAAGTTTATCAACAAGTCTGGGAAGATAATGGGCACGCGAAAGAAAACTTTCAGGTGGGGGTGCACATGCATGCATTTTTTGGTGAAAAGGGACAGGATGTGGCTGATCAGTATTACCCTCTTTATGCAGCGCAGATGAACCGGATCGGTGCGTCGAGAGGATGGCCGACGTACCAACGTACACAATACGATTTCGGCCGCTCGATTCATGGACATCTGGTTGTCGGAGATGTAAACCAAACTGTAGAGAAGATACTACATGTTATCGAAATGTTTGGTTTAACACGGTTCTCTGCTCATATGGACGTGGGCAGTCCACATCATAAAGATATGATGAAGGCTATCGAGCTGTATGGTACGCAGATCATCCCTAAGGTAAAAGCCGCTTTAGAAAAATAAACAGACACATCTTGGCGTTGTATGGTCGCGGACTATGCATCGCCAAGTTTGTTTAAACATTAAACACGCTATTCTTCAGGAGATACGGGCGGAGCCTTATAAATAGCGTCGAGAACAACTGCGATCGCGCCATCACCAGTCACGTTGCAGGCCGTGCCGAAGCTGTCCATAGCGATATATAGGGAAATCATCAACGCTTGATCTTCCACGCTAAAGCCTAATATCGAAGAAACAATGCCTATCGCGGCCATGATGGCGCCACCGGGTACGCCAGGCGCTGCGACCATTGTAATACCGAGCATACAAATAAATCCAGCCATTTGGAAGAAGTCAATTGGCATACCTTGTAGTAACATTAACGCCACAACACAGGAAACTATTTTAAGCGTGCTTCCTGCCAGGTGTATCGTCGCACATAATGGGATTACAAAACTAGCAATGCTTTCCTGTATCCCGGTCTTTTTGGTCTGCTGAAGTGTAACGGGTATTGTAGCGGCCGAAGACTGCGTTCCGAGAGCGGTGAAATAGGCGGGCATCATTGTCCTCAATAAACGAAAAGGATTCTGACCAGAAACGACCCCAGCGATGATAAATTGCAACAGTAACCAAACGATGTGCATCAGAAATATAACACCGATTACCTTTAAAAATAACTGAAATATAGTTTCTATTTTCCCGGAATAGGTCATATCGAGGAAGATACCGAATATGAATAAGGGTAAAAGGGGGATAATCAATTTTTCAATGAGGAAGGTAACGATCTTTTCAAAATCCTCTGCCGCGCGTAATAATGCGGACCGGGGTATCCTAGTTAAGCCGATACCGATTAAAAAAGCGAATACCAGTGCGGGCATAACATCAAAAAATGGAGGAAACTCCACGCGAAAGAATGGCAAAAGACTCGTCTCATTTCCGGTGATGGGCGTCGCTATTTGATTTTCCAATAGGCTGGGAAAAATAGCCAAACTGGTCAGGTAAGATGAAAAACCAGCTGCTAGGGTAGAGCCATATGCTATCAACACTGTATATAAAAGTAACTTTCCAGCCGATTGGCCTAGCTTAGCGATAGCCGGAACGATAAGGCCAACGATAATGAACGGGATTAAAAATTTTAAAAGCTCATCAAATAATCCGTTAAAAGTGGCGAAAATGCGACCTATCCAAGTCGGGACGATAAAGCCGAAAATCGTACCCAGTATGATAGCGACGACGACTCTGAATAGCAAGTTACCAGTGATTTTTTTCATGCGCTAAAATACATTTTATTTTTCCAAAAAATTATTTACCTATCTTTGCATTGTGGTACAGCAGAGCAAATTAATAGATATCCGAAGTTTAAGTTTGTCCGAATTGAAAGATAAGCTTACGGCGATGGGCGAGCAAGGGTTCCGGGGCAAACAGATATATGAATGGTTATGGGTCAAATCATGTACAGATTTCGACCAGATGACCAATCTGAGCAAGGGGCTGCGCGAGACGCTGAAAGATAACTTTGAGATACGCGCGGTGCAAGTTCGTGCCTCCCAGGTGAGTTCGGATAAGACGATAAAAAATAGCTTTACCCTGTACGACGGAAATGTGATTGAGGGCGTATTAATTCCAACGCCAGATCGTATGACTGCTTGTGTAAGTTCGCAGGTAGGGTGTAGTTTGACCTGTAAATTTTGTGCTACGGGCTATATGGAACGTAAGCGGAATCTTCAGGCAGATGAAATCTACGATCAAGTTGTCCTACTTGCCAATCAAGCAGCAGAAAAGTACCGTCAGCCCCTTACCAATATTGTGTATATGGGTATGGGTGAGCCACTACTTAACTACCGTAATATGATGAATTCCGTCGAGCGTATAACTGCTCCGGACGGATTAAATATGGCCGCAAAACGCATCACGGTGTCCACTGCTGGCATCGCTAAGATGATCAAAAAATTGGGTGATGATGAAGTTCGCTTTAATCTCGCGTTATCTTTGCATGCAGCCAATGATGAGAAGCGTAATCAGATTATGCCGATCAATGAACAAAATTCCCTAGCAGCTTTAGCGGATGCTCTTAAATATTATTACGCTAAAACTAAAAATCCGGTTACCTTCGAGTACATCGTGTTCCATGATTTTAATGATGAACTGCAGGATGCGAAAGAACTAGCCCGGTTTTGTAAACACGTACCTTGTAAAGTAAATATTATCGAGTATAATCCGATAGCATTAGCCGATTTCGTCAATGCGGAAGCAGATAAAATTGAGCAATTTGCAGAATATTTACGTAGCCAGCAGATCGTAACCAATGTACGACGTAGCCGTGGGAAAGATATCGATGCAGCCTGCGGTCAACTTGCTATCAAAGAAGAAGCTGCCGTTTAGAGAGCATAACAGTTCACTGGTATCAGTGATATTGCCCACAATTGCAATAGCCATCCTTAACCTTAATGGTCACATCTGGATGTTTGACGTAGGTAGAAATCGCCTTTTAGCACTATCCAATATGTCAAATATCCGAAGTGAAGAGATTATGGACAAGGCTCATTTTGGTGTCCATGAGCTCACTTCGTCCCGTTTTGCTTTTTTTTGCGGGAAAATGGAAGATAATATTAAATTTGTGTATACCAATTGTAGCGATATGCAAATTCTATCATACTGGAAAAGCTTTATTTCCTTATTATTTCCACCCTTGTGTGTGTCCTGCGAGAATGTGTTGTTGAATCAAGAAGCGTTCATTTGTACGATGTGTCACTACCATCTGCCTATAAATGATCATCATGTTTTCTTAATGAATGAGCTCACCCAACGTTTAATCGGAAAAGCTCCGATTTATACCGCTGCCGCTTACCTCTCTTTTTCTAAATCTTCTTCCGTGCAATCGATTGTCCATAAACTAAAATACCGGGACGATTATCGTATTGGAAAGTATCTTGGAAAATGTTTAGGAAAGCAGCTCCTTCTTTCGCCATACTATGGGAGCTTAGATGTGGTAGTTCCGCTACCGCTTCACGCTACGAAAAAGCGTATTCGAGGCTATAACCAAAGTGAATATATTGCTAGGGGTATTGCGGAAGTAATGTCGTTGCCGGTCAATCAGGAGGATTTTATAAGGACGATAAATACCGAAACGCAGACGAAGAAAAGCCGCATGGAGCGTTACGACAATCTCGAAGATGCCTTTTCATGTATAACTTCTTCTGTGTTCGAAAACAAACACGTATTGCTCGTAGATGACGTGTGCACGACGGGCGCTACGATTGCGTCAGCAGCGCGAACACTCGTTGAGCAGTGTAACTGTAAGGTTTCTGTTGCGGTATTGGCAATGGCGCGATAGGTTGGCTATTAAGACACCGCTCTCCGGTAAAACAAGATATAACTAAAAAGTGCCATTCCTATTCCCACATAGTCAGCAAAAATATCCCACCAGTCCGCCTGACGTCCTGTTGACAGGTAATATTGGATGGCTTCTGTACCAAAAGCAAGTATACTGGCAACGAAAAATGAGATTAAGACGGCTTTTATTTTGGATGGATTGCCAGCAGGTTTTGACAAAGAGCCCAATAACAACAGGACAGTAAAGACAAAAAAGAAACCGCAATGCGCCATTTTGTCAAACCCCTCGAAAAAACCCACTCCCGGCATATCATCGGAAGGTAAGCCCATTAGTAACAGCATAAAAATGCCCCAAACGATAGCCCAAATGTAATTCACTAGGTTTCTCAACATGGGGGATAAAAGTCGTATAAATTACGCAGTTTTCAAAGTCATTTTACGTTAACAAAACGTTATTACGTTATAATTGTCGAGGAAAAGCCACTGTTCTAAATCAGAAGATTAAAAATAATTTTCCTGATAATCAAGGTTATACATGGGTTTGTTTTAGTTTTATAGTACTATGCATTGCATAGTACAGTAGAAAACATATAACTTTGTATTGTTATGATAGCAGAAAACACACAAACCCAAATGCGGAAAGGCATATTAGAATACTGTATCCTTTCCATCATTTCCCGAGGGGAGATTTATGCTTCAGATATTATAGCGGAACTAAAAAAAGCCCAGCTTCTCGTGGTGGAGGGCACACTGTATCCGTTACTCACCCGTTTGAAAAATAATGGATTATTGAGCTATACATGGAAAGAGTCCACTTCCGGGCCGCCTCGCAAATATTATGAAATTACAGCAGAGGGGAAGGCCGTGCTATCTCGGCTAGACGTTACATGGAAGGAACTTGTTTTCGCAGTGGAAATCTCTTTGGAAGGACGGAATGACTAATAGAACGCATCTACATATTAATTAAACAAGGTTATGAACAAGACAATTATCATAAATATCAACAGCATCGTGTTCCATATCGAGGAGGATGCTTACGATACCTTACGGTCGTATATGATTGATATTAAAAAGCATTTCGGGAATACAGCGGAGAGTAAGGAAATACTGGAAGATATAGAAAACCGTATCGCGGAAATGTTTAACGAACATATACAAACGGGGCGTAAAGAAGTTATCAATTTGGATGACGTACAACGAGTTATTGGACAAATGGGACATGTGCGTGATTTTGAAGAAAGCGCTGACAGTGTCGGTGGGCAGCATTACGAGCAAGAGGCACGTGTCGGACCATCCCCTCAGGTAGACTATATGAGCAAAAAATTAATGCGCGATCCGGACGACAAAATAATTGGCGGTGTATGTAGCGGACTAGGACATTATTTTGGTATAGACGCTGTCTGGCTGCGCGTTATATTGGTGGTTTTCTGCTTAGTCGGTGGTTCGGGTGTATTGATCTACATTGTGCTCTGGTTGGTGATGCCTATGGCCGAAACGCGAGCCGATAAAATGGCTATGCGAGGGGAAGAGCCTAATCTGCAGAATTTTAAAAAATCATTCGATGAAGAGACTCGGAGCTTTTCCGAAACTTTTTCTAGCACAGGAGAGCATATTGGTCGGGGCGTACGTAGTGCAGGTAATTTACTGAGCGGTTGTTTGGGGCTGATCGGGAAAATGATTGCCTGGATTATGTTGGTGTCCGCAGGGTTAACCTTACTGGGGCTTTTCATCTTTTACATTTTTAATGTGATGAACATTTTCGGACTTGAGAATCCGATGTTTTTTCCGCCACTGAGAGGATTAGCTACGCAAGAAGCCTTTATTGCGGTGACGTTTGGTTTTTTGGCTATTTCTATACCATTTTTTGCATTGTTTTTTTGGCTTATTCGGATTCTATTTAGCGTCGAAAAGTTAAATAATTATATGATGTTGACCATGTTTGCTGTATGGATTGTGTCCATTGTCGGTATTATTTATTATTGTATAGCCGTTTCACAAGATTTTCGGGAAAAGAGCACGGTCAATGTACAAAAAAGCTTGCAACCACAGGAAGTTTATTATTTCACCGAGAAAGATATTCGTGTATTGGATGCTAGTGAGCAGAACTCGCTAAAATCAAAATTCAATATACAACTAGACGGACAGGATTTGCGAAATTACCTGCATCGTGACATTAACATCTATTTTGAGAGCATTGATTCTTTGAGTCAGCCCTATATACAGTACAGTTATTCTGCGAAAGGAAAAACCTATCAATTGGCTTCTGAACGTGCGCGCAATATTGTCTATGAGGCTATTCAAGAACAGAAGACCATTTTATTCCCAAGCCACTTTTTGTTGACGAAAAACACTTTGGAAAGAGATCAACAAGTAACTGTAACGGTGTATTTACCGCAAGGTGCAAATGTGGTGCTCCAAAAAGAAATAGAGCATAAAATTCGAGATATTTCTTATTGGGAATGCCGCGAAAACTATCCTAATGATCAACAGAAGTATACGGAATGGACGATGTCTGACGCCGGATTACGGTGTGCCCAACCCACCCAGTCAGAAGAAGAGGAAGTAAAATCGGAAAAGAAAGCGTTATTGGATGGCGTAGAGATAAAGAAAGATTCGGTTATCCATATCGACGGTTCGAATGTGACTATCGAAGTGAAAGACAATAGCCTTAAAATCAACACGAAGAAAGAAAAAAGCTAATATATGCGCCTTATTTTTAATTTATGTTTTCTCCTTTTTACTGTGTTTTCCGCACAGGCACAACAGGGGGAGGTAAGCGGTCGTGTTTTTAATGAAAAGCAAGAACCATTGGAAAATGTAACGATTTACTTGTTAACGGCGAAGGTGGGCGGCCTTATCAAGACCGAGGTAACCGATGAAACGGGCAACTATATTATACAAAATATACCTCCCGGAGAATTTATCATCCAGGCGTCTTCGGTAGGGTACGAAATGAGTAAATCTGCGACATTGAAGATCGCAGATCAGCGGATCGTGGTAGACGATATGATCTTGAAGCCTGAGGCACACATCATCGACGCGGTAACGGTAGAAGGGCAGGTGCCGCTCGTGCAGCAACGGGATGGTAAGTTGATCTTGAACGTGGAAAACTCTACACTGGCAGCGGGTAATAATGCGCTCGAAGTAGTGCAGCGTGCTCCTGGTGTCAGTATTGATAAGGATGAGAACGTTCAATTGATGGGACAGCAGGGGGTAAATGTCACGATTGATGGCAGGCAGACTTACATGAGTGGCGAGCAGCTTACCGCCTTTCTTAAAGCTATGAGTGGAGATCAGATTCAGCGCGTAGAGGTGAGTACCATAAGAAGTGCGAAGGACGACGCGGAAGGAGCGGTGGGCACGATTAATATAGTATTGAAGAAAAATAAGCTAGAAGGATTCAACGGATCATTTTTGGCAAGTGCCGCTCAAGGTAAGTATCTCCGAGGGAATTCTTCTTTGAACATCAACTATAAGAAAAATAATACGACCGTATTCGGCATGTATGGATTTAACCGTAATAAACGGCAATTTGATTTGAATATGGAACGCGTTATTCCATCAAATGGCACGGATCGAGTCTTTGATCAAGACGCTGCGCTTGTTGAAACGAACAAGAGCCATAATTATAGACTTGGGATTGAGCAAAAAACTTCCGAACGCAACACCCTCGTATTGCAATTTTCAGGCGATAGTGACAAAGAAATTTCTAATAATAACAGTTTGACGAATATTGGTCCTCGCATTGGTACAATAGATTCTGTGTTGAACGCCGTATCGCAATCCACCACTCCCTTTAAGCGTAATTCTCTCAATTTTAACAACGAATTGCGGCTGGACACCTTGGGTAGCAAATTGGTGTTGGATCTCGATTGGACCACTTTTCGAAATAATACAAATATTAATTACGCATATCGTACTTCTGATACTTTCGGGAATCTGCTATACGATCCGGAATTAGAAAGAAGTCGAATGCCCGTTGAAATTGATATCTACGTGGGCAAGCTGGATTTTGAAAAAATACTAAGTCGAGGCGGAAAGTTAGAGACGGGTGTAAAATACAGTAACGTGCGTTCTGATAATGACCTCCAATTTGAGCACTTTGTGGACAACAATTGGCAAGAATATGCCGGACGTCCGAATCACTTCGTCTATACCGAACAGATTGCAGCAGCTTATGGTGACTATAGCCGTGCATTCGGGCGCTGGTCGATGAAAGTCGGTCTTCGAAGCGAATACACCATCTCCGACGGAAACTCAGTGACCCTGCAGAAGCGGGTGAAAAGAGATTATCTAGATTGGTTTCCTTCGGCAAACCTGTCTTATACTTGGAATGAGAATAATATCCTTTCATTAAGCTATGCGCGAAAGGTAGCTCGTCCCAACTACAGATACTTGAATCCCTTTGAGTACTATATTGACAAGTTTACGTATATGAAAGGAAATCCATATGTCCGTCCGCAGTATACGAACGGTTTAACACTAAACTATACCCTGTATAAGATGTTTAATTTTACACTCGGTACAGATATAACCACCGACGCCATGGTCGAGAGTTTGGGACAGGACTCGGTAACGGGTCAGGCCTGGGTTACCCGCGAAAATCTAGCGGAAACGGTTACATCGTATTTAAATATTAATGCGCCACTGCGTATTGGAAAACTTTGGACGATGAACAATAATCTAACGACGGTCTACATGCACTTTAAAGGTCCGATTGCCGGAGAATATGCAGACTTAGGTTCTACTTTCTTTCAAGGGCGTAGTACAAATAACTTTAAGTTGAACAAAGCATTTTCCGCAGAAGTGTCTGTCCATTATAATAGTGCGTTTCTATACAATGTTTATAAAATTCATGCCCGTTGGGGTACCGACATAGGGCTAAATTATAATTTCCAAGAAGGGCGAAGCTCCTTGAAATTGGCAGGAACAGATATTTTTCGTACACAACAGAATAACGTTTCCACCAATTTCGGACAATTCAATTCCATCATCCGGCAATATAACGACAATCAGACCATTCGGTTGACCTACACGTATAAATTCGGTAACTTAAAACAACAGAGCAGAAAGCGTGACACGGATTCTGAAGAAGCAAGCCGCGCGCGCTAAAGGTGGCGCAGACACAATTCCCGAAAAATTGTTATCTTGTCAGCATTTTAAATAAACGAGACTATTATGAAACGACTATTTCTTTTCGCTGTAGCGGCTGCAGGAGCCACGTTATTGACGGCCGCATGCGGTCAGCCACAAAAACAGCAAGAACAGAATCAGGAACAAAGCCAAGAGCAACAACTGCAATTGACAGAGGTCTGGGAAACAAAAGATTTACCAACGCCGGAGTCTGTACTCTATCATGCCGAAAGCGATGTGTTGTATGTGTCTTTGATAGATGGTGAAGGTGCCACAAAAGATGGAAAAGGCGGTATTGCTATATTGAATCGGGATGGAAGTATTAAAAACCAAGAGTGGGTGACCGGAATGAACGCCCCAAAAGGTATGGCCATTCATGACGGTTTGCTGTATGTTGCTGATATTACCGCTGTCCTCGCTATCGATCTAAATACAGGTGAAACGGTTCATCAAGTAGAATTTCCAGACGCGGTATTTCTGAACGATGTAACAGTCGATAAAGATGGTATTGTGTATGTATCCGATACCCGTACGGGCACGATTTACCGAATGGAAAATAATACACCTGCGGTTTTCTTGGATAATACACCGAATGCCAATGGTCTGAAGATTGTCGATGGGACGCTTTATGCTTTAGTAGGACCCGAACTGTGGAAAATTGATTCGGATAAGCAAAGTACGGTTATTGCCAAAGGGTTTGAATTGGGTGGTGACGGATTAGAGCCTGTGGGTAGCGATGGCGATTTTCTGGTAACTTGTTGGGGCGGACTGATCTATTACGTAAAAGCAGACGGCAGTTTTGAGAAATTAATGGACGTGCAGGGTGAAATGAATACTGCAGATTTAGGTATACACCCCGAAACCAACACGATTTATATCCCTACATTTAACAGTAACAGCGTAAAAGCCTTTACGCTAGAAAATAAATAAAAGTGGAGGGGGAGACCCCTCTTCTTTTTTTATAATGATAGTTATATTTGCTGGCGATGAACAGCATAACGACCGAACAATTATATCAGCTCTATAAAGCGTGTAGCGCGATATCTACCGATACCCGAAACATACCCCCTTCTAGTATATTTTTTGCGTTAAAGGGAGATCGCTTCAATGCCAACACGTTCGCCGCGCGAGCATTAGAAAGCGGAGCGAAGTGGGCGGTAGTGGACGATGAGGCCTACGCGACAGACGAACGCTTTATCCTGGTGGACGATGTGCTAACGACCTTACAAGCGTTGGCCCGCTATCATCGTCAGCAATTGGATATACCTGTTATCGGGATTACGGGAACCAACGGTAAGACAACCACAAAAGAACTGTTACACGCTGTACTCTCGCAGCGTTTCCGGACGTACGCAACCCCAGGAAATCTGAATAATCACATTGGTGTTCCACTATCATTGCTTGCGATAGATGATGGTATCGAAGTAGCTGTTATTGAAATGGGAGCAAATCATCAGGAGGAGATTGCCTTTCTATGTAGTATCACAGCGCCTACACACGGCCTCATAACCAATGTCGGAAAAGCACATTTGGAAGGTTTTGGTTCGTTTGATGGGGTGAAGAAAGCCAAGGGCGAGCTGTATGATTTTCTCAAAATGCATGACGGCGTGTTGTTCCTTCAAGGGGATAATAAATACCTGCGAGAGATGGAAATGCAGCGCGGTATTTCAAAAATTGTTCGCTATGGTTTTTCGCCCGCAAACGACATCGTAGGACGATTGGAATATGCCAATCCTCTTCTTTGTGTCTCTTGGAAAATACGTGATGCGGAGGTGTATCAAACAGTAGAAACGCAATTGACAGGCTCGTATAATACGGAGAACATATTAGCTGCAATTGCGGTAGGACATTTTTTCGGTATAGATGATGTCCATATCAATCAAGGGATTGTGACCTATACGCCCACCAATAACCGTTCGCAAATCACAAAGACGGGACAAAATGTCGTCATTGCCGATTATTATAATGCAAATGTGAGTAGTATGGAAGCCGCGTTGGCGAACTTGGAAGTTATCGAAGCGGAACATAAAGTAATCGTACTAGGCGATATGTTTGAATTGGGTGACGATGCTGCGAAAGAACACCGATATGTGGTCGACAAAGCGCTAGCCATCGATGCCGATCGGACCATCTTTGTGGGTGAGGCGTTTTATGCCCATCAAAATACGAAGGCTGAATTTTACGAAACGACGGACAATGCTAAAGAAGCTCTCAGAGAACATCCTGTTGTTAACAGTACTATCCTACTGAAAGCTTCTCGTGGAATGGCTTTTGAAAAACTGATGGAGATACTGTAAAAAAAGGTATTGCTTTTTTGCGTTAATCCAAGGACAAATGCTTCTCTTTATTGATAAGTTGTGCGATGCTCGTATCATTAAGAATCTGCAGCATCGCGTTTCGTACTTCAATAAAGGTGTCACGAATACCACAAGCATGCTCTTCCACACATTCCTCACAGGAGCGATAAAAATTGAGGCTCACACAAGGCAATAAAGCGATGGGACCATCAATTAACCGCATCACTTGAGAAAGGTAAATATCTTCTGGCGCTTTGTTTAAACTGTATCCCCCACCGGCACCTTTTTTAGAGTACAAAATACCTGCGTTGCGCATTTCCAAAAGAATCTGCTCCAAGAATTTTTTCGGAATACGTTCCTCTTCTGCAATCCTCACAATTTGCATAGGTTCTTTTCCGTAGTTACGTCCCAGCACCATAAGCGCTTTGATAGCGTATTTTGTTTTCTTAGAAAGCATGTGTTCCCTTTTTTTATGGATCAATCAATAGTAGTGCAAAGATACAGAAAAAATAATTTGCCGTTGACTTATTGCCCTAATACCTCTACGATAGGTTTTCCGATATTACCATTTGGCTCCATAATATGCAGTAATGAGGCAAGAGTAGGAGCTATATCTACCACATGCACTTCTTTATTGCTCACACCTTGCTTTATACCCCATTCCATAAATACCAGCGGTATGTGTGAATCATACGGTGACCACACACCATGGGTTGTTCCGGGGCTGCGTGGTGTGCCGGCATACCATTGGGGGTCGGCAATAATCTGTATCGCACCGCTATGTCTACGATTGTAACCATTGATAATTTTTTCCCGAAGTGGAGCAGGTATAAACATATTTTGATTCCCTTCCATATCCACGACATATGTAATACCTTCTTCCTTGTTAAGCGAATTGATAATCGTTTCCTTGATATCTTTAGTGTCGAGTTGAAGGGAATCTATGAGCGTGTAATTAAGATGTACTTGGTAGTTCATCAAACTCCTAACAATCTTGTCGTTGCCAAATTTTTCCTTAAGTTCGCTATTTAGACTACGTTGGATTTGCCTTGTAAACAAATAACCACCATTGCCTTGTTGGTCTGTATAATACATGGGGTTATAGGAAGCTGCATGATCGGCAGTGAGGAAAAAGGTATAATTGCCTTTGCCTATATGTTTATCGAGGTACGCCAAAAAATTTGCGATGTCCTGGTCCAGGCGAAGATAAGTATCCTCTATCTCTACAGCCGATAACGAGTAGCGGTGTCCAACATAGTCTGTCGCGGATAAACTCACGCACAAAAAGTCAGTGTTTTCTGTTGGATTGTTGCCTAATTGTTCTTGTTCAATAGCCGCTTTGGCAAAATCCAGTGTCAACGTATTCCCCTGTGGTGTTGTTTTTATGAGTTCATAGCCAACATCTTTTATCAGTTCGGAAGTTTTTCGAGGAAATGTGGGCGTCTCTTCACCGGGCCACTTACCTTCATATGGCGTGTCGTCAGCCGTACTATTCGTATACGTTTCGATAGGATATAGTGTATTCCAGTCTTGTTTTAAATATTTGTCCGCTAGTTTTTGTTTGTTAAAGGTTTCCACCCAATGGGGGAGCTTTTCCATATAAAAGGTGCTTGAAATCCAATTTCCGGATTTTCCCTCAAACCAATATGCTGCATCAGCAAAATGACCCGCTGGCAAAATACCGCCACGGTCTTTCATCGAGATACCGATAACTTTCGACTGAAAGTTGGTCGCAAGCTTTAGTTGGTCGGTAATAGTAGAAGCCAACAGGTTGCGAGGAGATTGTTGCCCGTCCCTTTCCTGTGTGCCTACTCCTTGTACGTTGTCATCTTGTGTAAATACATCGGTTGTCCGGTTGCCTGGATAATCCAATCATTTCCGGCGATACCATGGATAGAAGGAACCGAACCTGTATAAACAGAACTATGTCCTATTGCTGTGAAAGTTGGAATATAATTAAGAAGGGTGTTTTCACAAGAAAAACCGTCATTCAATATACGCTTGAAACCGTTATCACCATATCTGTTTGCAAATCGGTAGAGGTAGTCCCATCGCATTTGATCTATCATTAATCCCACAACCAACTTTGGGCGTGCAGGTTGCGCATATACTTGAAAAGCTACAGCTACGGTCAATACTCCCGTAAAGAAAGATTTCCACATATTAGTTTAGTTTACTTAGAAAGAGTAAATAAAGGTAGATGATTTTTTAGATACTTCCCAGTATAAGATTCGTTACATAAAAAAAGATGGTTTTAATCGCTTGCAAAATATAAAAAGAAGAAATAGGGTAGTTTTTGGTTTATATGGAGCAAAAAGTTTTATCCAAATGCTCTTATAATTGTATTCGACAACGATGTTTTGAAAAAACGCTTCGCTGAAGTGAAATCAAAGAATATGTAACTTTATAAATTATACTAAATCATGGTAAAAACAACTACAGCGTTTATTTGTATATTGATTGCAGTAGTCACAGTTGGGTATGCACAAATTACATTTTGGTGCAGTAGACTGGCAGTGTGATGTTTATGTAAATGGAAAACACGTTGGTAGGCATGAAGGTGGTTTTGATCCGTTCAGTATGGATATTACTTCCCATCTAAAAAAGGGCAATAAACAAGACATGGCCATTCGCGTATGGGATCCTACAAGTGATGGACCTCAGCCCAGAGGAAAACAAGTCAATAATCCCCATGGCATTTGGTATACCCCTGTTTCCGGAATTTGGCAGACCGTATGGTTGGAAAATGTTCCCGAAACATATATTGTAAGCACAAAGCAAACGCCAGATGTTGATCGCGCAGAATTGAAATTCTCGGCCACGATAGTAGCAGCACAATCCGGGGACGAGTTGGTAGTAGAAGCGTATGACGGCAATAAAAAAATAGTGGAAAAAAAGGGAACGGTCGAAGAAGAATTGAACTTACATGTTCCTAACGCAGAGTTGTGGACACCGGACAATCCCAAATTATACGACCTTAGGGTTAAAATTTTACGTAAAGGGAAAATCATCGATCAAGCAAAAAGCTATTTTGCTATGCGTAAAATAACGATGAAACAAGATGCACAAGGTATACAGCGCATGTATCTCAATGATGAATTCGTTTTTCATTATGGTACGTTGGATCAAGGATGGTGGCCAGACGGGTTGCACACTGCTCCCTCGGACGAAGCGTTGAAGTTTGACATTCTTAAAACCAAGGAGATGGGTTTTAATATGATTCGTAAACATATCAAGGTAGAACCTGCTCGATGGTATAGACACTGTGATAGCATAGGCATATTAGTTTGGCAGGATATGCCTAGTGGAGATGACTTTGAAGGGAATATCTGGAATAAAGATCCAGGAAAAATAAGCCATGGAAAGCAGGAAAAAAATCGTACTCCTGAATCTGAGGCTATTTTTAGAAAAGAATGGAAAAATATCATGGATGCACTCCACAATTTTCCAAGTATTGTTATTTGGGTACCGTTCAATGAGGCGTGGGGACAGTTCAAAACACAAGAAATTGTAGATTGGACTATGCAATACGACCCATCTCGGTTGGTTAATGTTGCAAGTGGTGGGAACTTCAATGCCCCGGGTCATATACTGGATGTTCATAATTATCCGGATGCAGCTATGCCTAACCCACAATTTTTTGGAAAAGATTATGTATTAGTCTTGGGAGGATATGGTGGATTAGGACTGCCTATAGAAGGGCATACTTGGCAAGAAAAGACAATTGGGGATATCAGTCTTTCAAAGATAAGAACGAGTTGAGAAAAAGATATATGGAATTAGTTCGCAACTTAAGCTTGTTAATTCCTAAAGGACTGTCTGCTGGCGTTTACACGCAGACAACCGATGTAGAAATAGAGACTAACGGACTGATGACGTATGATCGAAAAGTAATGAAGATTCCGGAGAAGGAGTTAATGGAGATACATCAAAAATTGTACGATAAAAATCTGGTAAAATAACGGACTGCTAGATAGCCAAGTTTTATATAAAAAGAAGAAATAGGATAGTTTTTGGTTTATATGGAGCAGAAAGCTTGACAAATTAAACCTTATCATTGTATTAGTTAATACACATTAGGCAAATAAAATAGCTTAACGAATATTTTATGATAGTAGATGTTCACACTCATGTTTTTCTAGCCGAAACAGACTTCGGTCCTAAATTAAAAGCCGATTTGGATCGTTGCGGTGTTGATCCGCAAGTATGGGGAAATGTAGCCGAGCGACATTTGGAAACTACCAAAGCCGCAGATGTAGCTGTTGTCTTCGGGTTGCAAGCCGCCGCTACAGACTGGAATATTCCAAATGAGCATGTTGCGGCTCATGTTTCAAGAGCTGCAGATCGACTCTTGTTTTTTGCCTCTGTCGATCCTGGCGGATCGGGCTTTATGGAAGAATTGGAGAAATGTCATCAACAATGGGGTGCAGTGGGTGTCAAGATGTCTCCCTTGTATCAAAATGTCCACCCTGCGGATCCGAGATGTTATGAAATATACCGTTACTGTGTGAAACATGGCCTACCTGTTCTTTTTCATGCGGGTACATCGTTTGTAAGCGGTACACCTTTAGATTATTCGCGCCCTATTCATTTTGATGCCGTTGCAATGGATTTTCCCGAGTTACGAATGGTTCTCGCTCATTTGGCACATCCTTGGGAAGGAGAGGCGATAGCGCTTATCCGACGGCATCGGCATGTCTATTGTGACCTTTCCGCTTTATATTACAGACCTTGGCAATTTTATAATTCCATGCGTTTATTAGTAGAATATCGCACGCATGAGAAAGTACTTTTTGGTTCTGATTTTCCCTTCACTACCACCGGGGATTCGCTGAAAGGTGTGCGAGAATTGAACAATATTATCGCTGGAAGTGGTTTGCCTATCGTTCCGAGCGAGGTAATTGAAGGAATTATACACCGAGATACATTAAAATGCTTAGGTCTACCTAACCCTAAATCCATACAGCGATGATAACTCAACTTCCGGCAACAATGTGTGCATTGCAGCTACAAGGATTAAACCAACTGGTTCAAGTCAGACTTCCATTGCCCGTGTTGAAAGCCGATGAAGTATTGATTCGGACAATGGCGACGACGATTTGTACATCAGATTTACATGATATAGCACAAAACCCGTTTGGAACTGTCTTGCCGCAGGTATTGGGACATGAAGGAGCAGGAATTGTAGTACAATGCGGAGCTGACGTAAACGACCTTTTTCCGGGCATGCCCGTGGCTACACATCCTGTTGTACCATGTGGAGAATGTGCGGAATGCCTTCGAGGCTTCGGTCATCTGTGTTTACGCATGGGACATCTCGGCATTGACCGCTCCGGAACCTTTGCTGAATATTATGTGCAACGTGCTGATCGGGTTCGGGAGTTGCCCGAGGAAGTTTCCTTTTCTTTGGGGGCGCTTATGGAACCGGTAGCCAATTGTTTGCAAGCGATCTCGCGGGCAGGGGATATCGCAGGAAAAGATGTATTGGTGGTGGGTGATGGACCGTTTGGAAATATCATTGCACGTTTAGCTATACGGGCAGGAGCATCACGCGTAATGGTGACGGGTAAGGAGCCTTTTCGTTTGGGGATGATTCCCGGGGTAGAAATTGTGGATAATCCCGCGCCGGAATCTGTAGATGTTGCGATATTGGCAGTAAGTTCTCCTTCGGCATTGCAGACTTGTCTGTCTGCTCTTCGAAAACGCGGTCGGGTGGTGATTTTCAGTTTGCTTCAGGATCCAGTACCAATTGATCTTTTTACTTTGCACGTCTCTGAACAGGAAAT
Source organism: Sphingobacterium sp. FBM7-1 (assembly GCF_020687765.1). GTDB lineage: Bacteria > Bacteroidota > Bacteroidia > Sphingobacteriales > Sphingobacteriaceae > Sphingobacterium. Next base: position 132,436 of record NZ_JAJEWJ010000005.1, read on the forward strand.
TGTGGGATGTTGTAACGACGAAGATAAAATGGACGAAGCATTAGCGTGTCTGTCCGATCCAGCATTGCGTCTTTCGGATCTTGTTACGCATGAGGTGCCTTTTGTGCAATGGGCAGAAGCTTTTCATTTAGCAAAAGACCGACATGATCTGGCGCTTAAAGTAGCGATAACATTTAGCGAAATATAATGAAATACGAGAAGACGAAAAACAACTAAAATCAGATGAAAATAACAAACGTAGAAGCTTTTATTTTGGAGTCTCCTTACGAGAACACCGCTCCCGAAGGCAGCGAAGAAGCGAGAGGTGTCAAACACTGCTTACTGTTAAAAGTAAGCACCGACGAGGGTATAATAGGTTGGTCGGATATTGAAACTTCTTCGCATGTCGGTGTAGCTGCGGTGAACGCTCCGAACGAGCCCTTTTTTGAAGGATTACGTGCAATTGTGCTTAACGAAGATCCATTTGATGTCGAACGTTTGTGGGATAAGGTCTACAGGCACTCTATCTATTATGGGCGGAGGGGTGTTGCAATGCAGCTGTTGTCTGGATTTGACATAGCCTGTCACGATATTATTGGTAAAGCAATTAATAAACCGATTTACAAAATATTAGGCGGTGCCCGACGTAACCGGGTAAGGGCATACGCGTCTACACTTTTCAGACCGACGCCCGAAGCCATCAAGGACGCTTGCGCTTTTTATCTGGAGCGAGGATTCACGGCTATCAAATTTGGATGGGGGGTGTTTGGTCAAGATCCCAAATTGGATATTAAGTTGGTGGAAGCCGCTAGAGAGGCGGTAGGACCCGATATTGATTTAATGGTAGACCCCGGATGGATGGTAGATCGCAGTGCATACGATGCTATTGCACTCTGTCGGGCTTTAGAGCCATATAACATATACTGGTTGGAAGATTTTATGCATCCCGAAAACTATGAAGGTTATGGCAAAACAAAGGCCGCAGGGGTTAAAACCCGTTTAGCGGCCGGTGAACAAGAGGCCACGGGGTGGGGATTTAGACAATTGATACAACAGGGTGGTATTGATGTAGTACAGCCGGATATTACGCGTTGCGGAGGATTTACTCAGATCCGTAAAATTATGTGGGAAGCGGAGTATGCGGGCGTGGATGTATGTCCACATGCCTGGCTCACGGATTTAAATACAGCTGCTGCTTTACATGTGAATGCGGTATTGCCACGCTCGCTCTTTCTGGAATACAATGTTAGTGATAATCCGATGTTGCGGGAAGTGATCGGCAACCCTGTACAGCTTGAGGGAGACGGTTATATTACTGTGTCGGATGGTCCCGGATTAGGTATTGAGGTGAATGAAGACGCGGTGCGAAAATTTTGTGTAAACCTATAATGTGTCTCATGGAAAAGATTCTTGATTTTCAACTATCACCGTCTGAGGCCGCCTTATGGTGGTTGGGTCAAGCAGGCTATATTATTCGTTCAGCCGATATGACAATCGTTATCGACCCCTATCTTTCGGATTCTGCGGCTCAAGGTGCCCCTGAATTCTCGCGTCTCTATCCGGTTCCTATCGAACCTGCAGCGTTGCGTGCCGATCTATATGTGGTGACCCATGACCATCTGGACCATCTTGATCCAGAAACAATCATTCCCTATAGATACAAAGACACCACATGGTTTGTTGCACCTAGGCAAGCAGCGAAGAAATTAATTGAACTTGGTGTGCCGGAAAAACAAGTTGTTGTATTGCACGCCAATGAAAATAGAGAATTTGGTTCGATCGAAATAAGCGGTGTTTTCGCCATTCCTACAAGCATAGATGTATTGGATACAACCGGTTATAAAATACAGTTTTCGAATGGAAGGAGTGTATATCATACGAGTGATACGGAATACCATCCGCTTGTATTGGCTGCTGCACCAAAAAAACCGGAAGTGATGCTTGTACCGATTAACGGGAAATGGGGTAACCCAAACCCTGAACAGGCTGTATTGTTTGCGAAGACTGTTGAACCTCGATTTGTGCAACCCAATCACTATGATTTGATGGCGTTGAATGCTGAAAATCCCGAAATTTTTCAATGGTATTGCGGGCAGTATGATTTGGCCGATCGATGTATAACTCCGGTCCGTATGCGACCTTTTATATGGAATGATCAAGATTATAGAAAGCTTAGCTAAAAACTAATTAGACAACTAAAAACAAAAAATATGAATACAGAATCAATTCATTTAATGGATGACGCCGAAAAGTTTCAGTGGATACGGAAAAATCTTTATGTCCCTATTGTTTGCGATGTGTTGGACATACTAGGTTATCGCAATTGTGCTATGCACCAACGTTTAAGACCCTTAGATGCTGAAAACTGTACTATTGTAGGTCGGGCACGTACGTTTCGTTGGATGGAAACAGACTACGTTGAAGCAGATGCTTACGACTTGGAAATTGAAGCCGTGGATTCCCTTACGCATGGCGATGTGGTGGTTCATTCCACCGATTATGCCTGTACCAACGCGCCATGGGGCGAATTAATGAGTACTATTGCCAAACGCAACGGATCCGTGGGATCTATTTGTGATAGCATGATCAGAGACTGTCGCAAAATCATCGATATGGGTTATCCGCTATTTTATGTGGGTATTCGCCCTGTTGATAGCCTCGGACGAGGACGCGTGATGGCTTATGATGTCCCTGTAAGATGCGGAGATGTCATTGTACATCCCGGCGATCTTATCTTTGGAGATTTTGATGGTGTTGTGGTAGTGCCCCGCGAGGTTGAGGATAAAATGTTGGAATTAGCTTATCAAAAAGTTTGCAAGGAAAACCAATCTCGAGCAGATTTATTGAATGGAGACTCCTTACGAACGGTTTACGACCGGTACGGCGTGTTATAATCGACACAAATTTTTTAAATTAAAAAAACCTGAAATCATGAATATACTTTGTGTAGCTGCACACCCCGACGATACGGAATTACTTTGTGCCGGAACACTTGCCCGATACGCGAAAGAAGGGCATAACGTCACTATCGCTATTTTTACAGATGGCAGCATAGGAGATGCCGTCGTGAAACCTGATGTTCTTAGCGCTACTCGGGAAAAAGAAGCCCGTGCGGCGGCTGGAATACTTGGTGCGGATTTTATATGGGCAGGCGTAACCGATGAATTGGTTTTCCCCGACAAAGAGCAACGACATCTTATGATTGACGTATTAAGACAAGCAGATCCCGATGTTATTTTTACGCACTCCCCGAATGACTATCATCCTGACCATCGCTATGTAAGTCAGCTCGTTTTCGATTCTTATTTCCAGAAAGGCCTTCCGCACATGCCCGGGCAATCTTTACCAGCTTGCCGATTCGCAGGAGCACAGCTGTATTACATGGACAACATAGGTGGGATAGGTTTTCTCCCAACCGAGTATGTGGATATAACCGACGTATTTGACACGAAGAAAGCCATGCTCGCGTGTCATAAAAGTCAATTTGTCGCTATGGAAGATTTAGCCAGTATTGATATGAACTGGATGATTCAGATGCAGGCGGGATTTAGGGGCTTAGCAGCAGGATGTCGGTATGCAGAAGGTTTTACGCGACTAGATGCATCACAACGTGGATTGACCCGACGGGTTCTGCCTTAACAGCCAACTTATAAATTAGTATTAAATGGATAATTTTAGTCTTTCCTTTCTCGATCTTGTGATCATCGGTGGCATCACCTTGGTTGTTATTGTTATCGGACTGATGGCGGCAAAACGGGCAGATCGAACTGTAACAGGGTACTTTTTGGCTTCGGGCAAAATGCCCTGGTATCTTGTGGGGGCTGCATTTGTAGCAACCACCGTTTCCAGCGAACAGATTGTCGGCACCATGGGGGCTACATATAAAGATGGGATGGGTATTGCGAACTGGACTTGGTGGGCTTTGCCTACGTATTTGCTAACGATGATTTTTTTCATTCCGATGTATTTACGTAATAAGATCATGACAGTGCCGGAATTTTTGCAACGCCGCTTCGGTCCGGTGTGTGCCAGTATTTATAGCGTGGTTATGCTGATTGGTTATGTGTTTGTTTTTCTTCCTCCTGTACTTTACGGTGGAAGCATTACCGTTAGTGAATTGACCGGATGGAACCAGTATTATGTGATGGCCGGTATTGTAGTAGCTACAGGGAGTTATACGTTGCTTGGAGGGTTAAACTCCGTGATGTGGACAGACGCTATACAATGTATACTTTTCATGGTAGGTGGTGTTCTCTTTTTCTGGCTGGCGCTTGATCACATTCCAGGAGGTTGGAACGCTATGGTGGAGGCGGCTCCTGAGCGCTTTCATTTATATCATCCGCCCTCAGATCCCGAAGCTCCTTTTCTAGGACTTGTAGTGGCGTCCTTTGGCGTATTTCTGTTTTATCAGTCGTCCAACCAGGTAATGATACAACGTATCTTGTCTGCGAAAAGCACCTGGGATGGTATGATGGGAATCGTATTTGCTGGTTTTATCGGTATCGTATTGCCGATTGTAACCTGTTTGATGGGATTAGTGATGTATCATTGGTTAGATGTAATGCATCAAGGCCCAAGCTTATTGCCCAATAATTACGATAAAGCATTTCCACTTGCATTACAGACATTTGCACCTTCGGGTGTTAAAGGTATTGTGCTGGCTGGTTTTTTCGCTGCTGTAATGTCTTCGGTAAGTGCACTTTCCAATTCGATTTCTACCATCTTTTCATTGGATGTTTATCGTAATTTTTTTCGAAAAAATGCAGGAGATAAGGAAATGATTATTTCTGGCCAAGTCTCCGGTGGGCTCGCATTGATCGTTGCTTCAGTAGTTGCTCCGTTTGTTGGAACAGTTGGGCTTTTCAAATATTTCCAGATGGGCGTTACCTATATTGCAACACCTTTTATTTCAGTTATCATATTGGGAATCCTTTGGAAAAGGACAAGTTATACAGGGGCTGTTGTTGGACTTTTGGGTGGCGTCGTTATTCAGCTCGTTATTGCATCTGTTTTGAACTTGTTGGAAATCAAGCTTCATTGGTTATACGCTGGCGGTATTTCGCAAGTATTAACGATGTTATTAGTTGTTTTTGTCTCATTGTATACAACACCGCCGCCAGTTGATCAGGTGAGATCGTTTATTTGGAATCCATCTTGGCTCCTAACGCTTAATGATGGTGTGCAAAGACCTTGGTATAAGCAGATGAAGTTTTGGGCAGCGTTATATGCATTGACTTGGTGTTTTGTCTATTGGCTGTTCTGGTAATCAGCTTTTTCAATTGGGTGCATCACAGGATTTCCCTCATGTCATTCGTTGTGCACCCATACATCATTATATAAAGTAGAAATAGGGTATATATACATTTCTATAAGATATATATGGTCAACCTTGAATCTATAAATCTGAGGAACTGAGAAGACAACTTAAATTTTGTATCATGAGAAACTGTTTCCAATTTTTGGTGATTATACTGATTACCAGTTTGCAAATACAAGGATGTGGTAAAGGCGATTCACCTAAACCAGACGATGTTACACCACCATCTGCCGCCGTCAAAAAACTTGAGATCTTTTCCGGGAACAATCGTGTAAAACTAGCTATTGCACTGGGAAACGAAGGAATTAGCCATTGTGAAATTTATTGGGAGGAAAAACAGAAATCACGCAAAATAAACAGAAGTGAAGCCAAAAACGATACTATAACAACGGTAATAGAAGAACTTTCTGAAGGTGAACATCAGTTTGAAGTAGTAGCTTATTATGGTCAACATGCTTCAAAAGGTGTTTCAACGACGGCAAAAGCAAGAGTATATGGCAATCGATACATCACATCGCTAAAAAATAGAAATGCGACAAATTTTTATTTTGTTAAACACGAAGAACCCCATATCACATGGTTTGCACCCGCTCTGGAAGAAGTTGCTTTAGAGGTTTTTTACACAAGCGAAAGCGATGAGCGTAAAATGACAAAAATATTCAGAAATCAGTTAACTACGCCACTACCCGGATACAAATTTGGTACACCAATCGAACATCGGTCACTGTATCTGCCTTCCAATACAGCTATCGATACATTCTATTCAGCGATACAGAGTATTCCTCCTCCTTTTTATTATTTCAGTTCAGCTATTCAACGGATTGTAGATTACTCGGGGTTAGTGGCTTCTCTTACGGAACAACACGCGGAGAAAATCCATGAAGATATTGAATATTCTGCCATGAAGTTTCAGAGCCATGAGCAAAAGCCGTTAAGCGTCTATATTTTGAAAGCGGATCTGGGTAACGGCAAACTGACATTGCGTACGTTGATGCCGAATAATCAGACAAATTTTGCCTTACAACCGGTGAAAGAGATGGCAGAATATCGCGACGGGTCCGGTGAAAAAGTATTTGCCGCGGTCAATGCTGATTTTTTTCAATGGACAGGAATCCCCTGGGGTCTGGTATATATTGATGGTGTAATGGTTAAAAACGAATCTTTGGAAAACAACCTATCCTATTTTGCCATACGAAAAGATGGTCAACCACAGATTGGTATTTTTTCGCAACTGCCCGCAACAGAGCATACCAATCTAAGGGACGCGGTTGGTGGTGGCGTACATCGTTTGATGGTTGAAGGAACCCGAATGGTTTATGGAGATGTCACTCCGGAGCCACGTACTATGGTAGGATATACGAGTAATAACACCATCTATCTTATTGTTGTTGATGGCAGACGTGCAACGCATTCAGTAGGTATTACCATTGATGGACTTTCTGCTATCATGAACAGCCTTCAGGTTCATGGCGCTATCAACCTCGATGGCGGTGGGTCGAGTACGATGGTGGCTAAAAGAAATGGTGTCTTTGAGATTATGAATCGTTATTCCGATGCGAACCCTCGAGCGGTGGCAAACAGTTTAGCGATTGTTGAAAAGTGATACACTGCTAATTGATAATCATTAGCAATGTTTTTGATTGGACCCATAAAATAAAAAGACAAAATAGGGTATATCATGACAAATATAGGATATGAAGACCTGCGTTTAGCACCCTAAATTTGAATTAATGATTTTATTGCTACAAAGTTTTAAAGATCATTATACCAGCAAATAAACTGTTTTTTATGTGTAACACTACAAATATAAAGTCCGTTGCGGCATGTAATCAATCTCACCATACCGAGAAAGATAATATGATGGAAGTCGGCGTGGCCAGAATTGATATTACACCAAATACCCCGGTTCGTCTGTCTGGTTTCGGAGCGAGAGAAAAGTTGGAAACTGACCGGATACTGCACAATCTTTCGGCAAAAGCGCTCGCATTCGGCGCTGATGCCGAAAATCCGTCACTTTTTATTACAGTTGACCTCTTAGGGATACAATGGCGTATTACAGAACAGTTGGTTAGGAAGCTTGGCGCTTCGACCGGTGTTAAACCGGAGCAAATTGTCGTCTCCGCTTCGCATACACATGGCGGTCCCGAAATAGGTAATCTGATTAACCATCTGCAATGCCGTGGTGACTATCCAACAGACTATCATTTTAGTGATTCCCTTTTAGCGTTAGACCAATTAATACACCTTGCGGAATTTAACGAACAGGTATTGGAGAAACTCGAGAAAGTAGCTTTGGCAGCACTGGAAGATCGCAAACCTGCTTTGGTGGCTTGGGGACAAGGAACTGCGTCATTTGCAGAGAACCGAAGAACCGAAGGCGGTCCTGTAGATCGCTCGATGCCTTTACTCCGTGTAACGGATGCAGATGGTACACTTCGGGCAGTCCTAGTAAATTATGCCTGTCATGGCATTGCACTCGGACCGGAGGTGAATGAAATACACGGCGACTGGATGGGGGAAGCACAGCTTGCTATCGAAAAGCGATACCCCGGGGCTATTGCGTTGATTGCTATAGGGTGTGCCGGTGACGCACATCCGATACAACAAGGAAAGATAGCCTATTTAAGAGCTTACGCAAAAGAAATAGCGGATAACACCGATAAGTTGTTAAAAACGGACCTGCAGCCTCTTCATACCGCACCCATTGGTCGTATGAAATGGACGCGTCTTCCTTTTCAAAAAGTAGCCAGTGTAAGAGAATTGATCGATATGACAAGGGATTCCACTATTCAAGGATACTATGCCAGACTAGCGTTGTATCGTGTTCAGCGAGGTGAAATGTTGCCGACTGCGCTAGACTATCCTATCCAAACGTGGACATTCGATGATAAGATGATGATGATCAATATGGGGGGAGAGGTAGTCGTTGATTATGCTATCAAACTGAAGAATGCTTTCGGTGCTGATCGTGTTTGGATAAATGCCTATTCAAATGATGTCTCTTGCTATATCCCTTCAAAACGGATATTGAGGGAAGGTGGATATGAAGCAGATGCCAGTATGTATTGGTATAACATGCCTTCTCCTTTTTCAGAGGAAGTCGAAGATATCATTGTGAATACGGTCTATGAATTGGTACCTAGTGGATTCAAATAATGGAGAGGGAGACTAAACATCAAATATGTATAACCTAAAAATAAAAAATCATTTTATGAAAAAAAGTAGACATAAACCACAAAAAATAGGAGATATAAATTATAGAACTCCCTTTCGATTATGAATAGAATATTCACTACGAGCATTAAATTATGAAAACTAGAATAAGAAAAATACAGGATGCTGGATCCTATTTGCTAGTGCTGTCGCAAATACTGTCGTTATGTTTGGTATTATGTATACCATCCATAATCCACGCATCTACTGATGATTTTGACAAATTGTTCCGTTCGAATACGTATGAAGTGCATGTTGGCTCTCTTCAAGATAAGGTTATCCAGAAGTTGGTATCGGGTACTGTACGGGATTCATTGGGAAATGGTCTTGAAGGGGTTTCTATCACCGTTCAGGGCACTTCGCGTGGAACATCCAGTGATCGCGACGGTAGGTTCGAGATTGAAGCGGCTGTTGGCGAGGTGTTGATATTTAATAATGTGGGCTATAGACCAAGTATGATTGCTGTTGGTGCGCAACAAAATATAGAAGTTATATTGCAGGCAGCAGAATCCGACTTAGAGGAAGTCGTTGTGGTTGGTTTTGGAACACAGAAGAAGGCTAGTGTTACAGGAGCAATAGCATCCATCCAAACACGAGAGATTAAGCAAAGCCCTGCTGCCAACTTAGCTGTGTCACTGGCTGGACGTTTGCCGGGTCTTACCGCCATACAACGAAGTGGTGAGCCGGGAAGAGACCTTACAGAGCTCTTTATTCGTGGTCAAGGTACAGTAAACGCACAAAGCCCGATTGTTCTTGTCGATGGTATTGAAAGGCCACTGACTTCCATTGATCCGAATGAGGTCGAATCGGTTACTATTTTGAAAGATGCTTCATCAACAGCGATTTTCGGTGTACGGGGAGCCAACGGCGTGATTTTGGTCACAACTAGACGGGGTGTTTCCGAAATTCCGGAAATTGTATATTCCCTAGAGAATAGCGCACAGGATTTTCCACGGTTAATCAAGCCTGTTAATGCCTATCAATTTGCTACATTACGCAATCAGGCGCATGCCAATGATGGCTTGCCACCCGCTTATTCAGACTACGCTTTAGAGCGATATCTATTACAAGACGATCCTAAACGTTATCCCGATAACAATTGGAATGAGATAAACCTACGAAAATATGCCTTAATGCAACGGCATAATCTAAATGTTTCAGGGGCAGGAAAAATGTCGAGATATTTTGTAAATGCAGGTTATTTAAGACAAGGCGGCCAATTTAAGACAGAGCATGGCCAACCGATGGGATATGATCCGAGTTTTAAATTGGATAGGTATAATTTCCGTTCGAACATAGATCTAAATCTGAACAAAAGATTGACGGCTTTTCTCAATGTTGCCGGATATGTAGAAAACGTAAACTCTCCCTGGGGTGCCACCGGAGCCGATCCTTCCTTGTACATCATAGCCTATGGGAATGATATGCCGGCAAATGTACCCGGCCCACTTACAGAGGATGGGGAGATATTGGTAGGAAGCGCCGGACAATGGTCGCAGTTTGCCTTGATAAATCGCTCTGGCTATCTCAAGACCACACGTGGAAACATTATGGCAACGTATGGCATGGAGCAGTCGTTGGATTTTATAACAGAAGGATTGACCACCAGAGCAGTCGTATCTTTTGATATCAATCCGACGAATACTTTAAGTGCATCAAGAGGTTATGAGAGCTGGATGCAAGTGATAGACCCTAATCTTACCGGACAAGACGGTAGAGATAGCGTGTATTATGTTCCATCCAATGCTGGCGTGAATACACCTTTGTCTATAGGTGGTAGCCGTACTTTTACCTCACTATCTAATTTTCAGGCTTTCCTAAACTATAATAGGACATTTAATGACCACAGTTTGGCTGGAATGCTGCTTTTCCAACAGCAAAAAACAATTATTAATACAGACTTACCCTACAACCTTCGCGGACTTTCTTCTCGATTTACTTATACCTATAAAAATCGCTATACCGCAGAATTTAATGCAGGGTATAATGGATCAGAACAGTTTGCAAAGGGAAACCGATATGGTTTCTTTCCCGCCATATCTGCCGCTTGGATAGTTTCTGACGAAGAGTTTTTTGATGTTAGTTTCATGAATCTGCTTAAATTAAGGAGTTCGTATGGGCTTGTCGGAAATGACCGTATTGGAGGAGGTCGGTTCTTATATTTGGACAATGTTCAATTGGGAGGGGGAGGCTATAGTGGTAGTTTAGGATTGGGACAGGTTGTCAATACGATTCTCTTTAAAAATGACAAATTAAAATGGGAAGTAGCGAGAAAGACTAATCTTGGAATAGAGGTAGGGCTGTTCAACTCTGTTAATCTGGTGGTAGACCTATATAAGGAAAAAAGAGATAATATCTTGCGCTACCGTGGAACAATACCCATTTTGAATGGATTGCCTACAGAGGTGCTAGCCCCTGTAAATATAGGCGTTATTGAGAATAAAGGGTATGAGATAGAACTTAATTATAATAAGCGCTTCAATAATGACCTTTCTGTGCTTTCTAAGATTAATGTGAACTACGCGCGCAACAGACAAGTTTTTGCCGATGAGGCAATGCGGCCGGAGGATTATGCTTATCGTTACAGACAAACCGGATATCGCATAGGTCAACAGTTCGGATGGTTAGTGGATGGCTATTTTGAGAGCGAAGAAGATGTAGCACTTGCACCTATCCAAAGTGTGGGCGGTAGACCCTCTAAACCCGGAGATTTTCGATATAAGGATCTAAATGGAGATGGGGTAGTCGATGAAAGGGATATGGCGCCTATATTATATTCCCCTGTTCCGGAATATACCTTTGGGGCAGCCTTTAACGTGATGTACAAACGATTTGATCTCAGTGTATTACTGCAAGGTGTAACGAATGTGTCCAGCTATTATATGTTTAGAGGAACCAATTCTGTTGCAAATTATGTAGACCGCCACTTGGAAAGCTGGACAGAAGAACGGCATGCTGCAGGCTTGCCAATCCGTTACCCCCGATTAACTACGCAGGCTAACCCCAACGAAACGATGAATGATTTTTTTATCAACGATGCGAGTTATATACGTCTCAAGAACATGGAATTAGGTTATAATCTATCGGAAGGCATAGCTGATAAATTGAGGATTAAAGGAGCCAGATTTTACGTGAACGGATTGAATTTGATAACCTGGGATCGCTTGCCGACAAAGAACTTTGACCCGGAACTTGTAGGTGATCTATCTTATCCAAATGTCCGGATATATAACTTAGGTGTCAATGTTAGATTTTAACAGGTTGGTATACAGTAAAAAACTATTTTCATCATGAAAAAGATAATATTTATAACAGGATTAGTGTCATTACTGCTAAGTAGTTGTAAGAATGATCCCTTAGACATTACGCCAGACGGGCGAATGACACTTGATGATATATTTGGTCAGGAGATACGGACAGAAGCGTACTTAAATACTGTCTATAGCCGAATACCGGGATATTATATCAATTACCATTTTATGGCTTTACTGGGTGGTATTACGGATGAGGGGCATGATAGTGATGTAGGAAATGAGACCAATAGTATGGCCAATAGATGGATAAGTGGTGCATTAACACCGGCAGCTGGGGCAGATCCTACAGTAGGAGGAGGCTCGTATGATGGATTTTGGGCAGGTATTCGCCATGCGAACGTCTTTATAGCAAATATCGACGAGGCTTATGTTCCAACAGGGAATAACAAACAACGATTTAAAGCAGAAGCCCACTTGCTTCGTGCATTCTATTATTTGGAAATGTCGAAGAAATACGGACCATTACCGATTGTAGAAACGCCTTTTGAGAGCGACTTTGATTATACTTCTTTAACCCGCCCTACCTTTCAGCAGGTCACGGATTTTGTCGTCCAGGATTGTGATGAAGCATTGAGCAGTTCTGCGTTGCCGATGCGAATTACGTCTGTTGGAGAGCGCGGACGTTTTACAAAAGCGATTGCACACGCCATTAAATCACAGATGTTATTATTTAATGCGAGTCCTTTATGGAATCCTTCAAATGACAAAGCTAAATGGACGGCTGCAGCTAATGCAACCAAAGCTGCAATAACCGCCTTGACACAAAATGGTGAATATCGTTTGTTCCATAATTACGGTGAATATTTCCTCAATGTATCCGACATCTCCGAATCACCAAACGACCGGGAAACCATTTTTGAGAGACCAAGTGGATGTTTTACAGGTGCCATAAACAGTATCCCCAGCAAAGTGGGAATGATGAAAGCAGGGACTTGTCCTTCCCAGGAATTGGTCGATAGCTACGACATGCAGGCCACAGGAGAGCCCGCTATTCTAGGTTATCGTGACATCAACCATTTAGATCCGATTCCTAATCCGGGATCGGGCTATGATCCGGCAAATCCGTTTGTTGGACGTGACCCCCGGTTCTATGCAACAGTATGGTATAATGGAGCCCAATATAATATGGGCAGTGGCATTACGCATACTATTCAGACATATGCCGGAGGTCAAGATCAGATATTAAAAGCACCACCTAGCAGAAGAAATACACATACAGGTTACTATTTAAGGAAATATTTGAACCCTTCTATCCCCGATAATATTGGTCAGAACTCTTGTAACTGGAAGAAATTCAGATTAGCAGAGCTTTATCTGAATTTTGCAGAAGCAGAAAATGAAGCAAATGGCCCGAGTGCAGAAGTATATGATGCAGTTTATACCGTGAGAGCACGTGTAAACATGCCGCGCTTACCACAAGGACTTACCCAAGAGCAAATGCGTCAACGTATCCGCAACGAACGCAGAGTAGAATTTGCTTTTGAAGAACACCGTTTTTGGGATGTAAGAAGGTGGAGGATTTTGGATCAGACCGATAGGGTCGTTACCGGAATGGAACCTATCCAGAACCCGAATAATACGTTCAGTTTTGAACGGTTTGTCGTAAGAAGCACCAGTGTTTGGCAGACCAAATATCTGTTGTTTCCTATACCAACCCAGGACGCATCCATTATTCCAGATTTTGGACTTAATCAGAATCCGGGTTGGTAAAACTAAGGGAATTAACAATTAGAAAAATAGCCATGAAATTAGTCAACATTTTATCAGCTTTATGGTGTATTGTTACACTATCGTCGTGTGGCAATAACCCAATAGATATAGAGGATTTAAGTCGCTTTAGGTCAATATATTTAGTACAAGCCAACGAAGGGTATGGGGACCATGTACTGGATATAAACGATGAGATTCAGATCATTAAATTCAGTGTAGGTGTGGGGGGAGCGAAAAGGATAGATCGGGAGGTGCAGGTCCAGATGGAGGCTTACCCCGATTTGATAGCAGAATATAATGATGAAAACAGAACCAACTATCTTCCTATGCCGCAAGGTAGTTATGAGCTGGAAAGCGGATACGTCACCATAGCAAGTAATGCACGCTATTCAAACGCATTGAACGTTAGATTAAGAACCCGGGACTTTATTGAACCCGGCGTGTCTTATCTTTTACCTGTTGGTATAGCGCAAGTAGATTCGGATATTCCCGTTAATGAAAAGCTAAAAATAGCATATCTACGCATAACCGGATCGTATCCATTAGGCGAAGAACCTCCGGTCAAAGTCTGGGAACTAAGAGGCAGAACCTTCAAAGATCTTTTCATTGTTCAAGGAGCTTTATCGGGGTTAGAAGTAGATCTTTTACAATTTTGGGAATACAATAATTTAACTGGTGTCTTTAATAATGACCCTGTTACAGGACTTGGAAGTGGAGGATGGGGAGTTTTCGATGTTACTATCCCGACGCCAACTACATTGATTGCGAGAGATGTCAATGGCGTTTACAGCGGAGTACCGGGCTCTATATTTGAATATCCGGTTAACGTGGCCAATAGAACATTGGCCGGACTAGGCGTTACAGGTATTGGTTTCAATGCCTACAATATAATGAGCCACTCTGCCCATTATAATGCAATTTTTGCGAAAACGGCAACAGGGGATTTGTATATAATTCGGAAAGAAGGTACGCAATGGTCAAATAAACTCAAGATAGGTGAAGGTTTCCAGATATATACCAACATGGTGGCTTATCAGAATGGAGTTTTGGCTGTCACGCAAGATGGAGGATTATGGTTTGTCGCCATTTCTGAAAGTGGAGAACTTTCAGAACCCCAATTGGTCGGAAGTGGTTGGAATATATATAGCAGGTTAATGGTAGATGGTAATGATCTGTTGGCTTTGGAGACCTCTTCCGGCATATTATGGCGTTACAAGTTCGATTTGAGAGGAATTTGGAATGTCAGAAGATAGCGTAATAAATAAGAAAGTAAAATAAATTAAAATAAATTAAAATGGACAGAAGAACATTATTAAAAAGTGGATTAGCTGCTAGTGTGTTAGGACTCTCGGGAATATCTGCAAGAGCAGATGAAAAATTGGAAGCAGATTTGAAGAAGGGTAATAATGAATATATTGAAAAAAACCAGTTAAAATTTTGGTTAGAAACATCTTTAAAGCGGGTGTACCCCAATTCTCTTCCTGAAGGTAGAAAGAGCCTGATGTTCATCGCTGCGAAAAACGAGCAACTATCTTTTCAGGTTTGTTTCCGCAATTTGGCTACAGATTCCGCTCAAGTGAAGTGTGAAATAGCCGATGGAAATGCATTTAATCCCAAAGTAAGACGGGTCGGTTTTGTTCCCATGCAACATCTAAATACCTATGTTCCTAAAGACGAGATTGAAGGGATTGGCTTTATTCCGGGGTTATGCCCAGATCCGCTTTATCCGGAAGACAGCGTGCAGGTAGGTCCGGAGTCAAACGGCGTTTTCTGGATTACGTTGAAAGTGCCAAAGGATATGTCGATAGGCGTACACAAACTTACTGCAAAAGTAAGTCTGATTAATCGATATGGTTATGTTGGAGAGACTAACCCACCACCTTTTACAATAGAATTACCGGTTGAAATAGATGTTCGCTCCTTGGTTATTCAGCCACGAAAAGATTTTCCGGTAACGCATTGGATTTCGGCGGATTCCATTTGGGAATGGTATAAGATAAAACCTGTAGGAGAGCGTTTTTGGGAATTAGCTGAGCAATATATTGCCAATATCGTTGCGCATAATGTTAACGTAGTCTATACGCCAATATTTAATGCCAGACATGAAATATTACGTACGCCAGCTCAATTACTGAAAATCAAAAAGACAGGAAAAGATAAATATGTTTTTGATTTCAGTGATGTGCGCAAATGGGTACGGTTGGCGGTTAAACATGGCGCAGAGTACGTAGAATGGACGCATTTTTTTACACCGGCACCCACTAGTGGCAAGCATCCGCAACGTATTTTCGAACGTAACGATGATAAAATAGGTGAAATGTTATGGGCACCGGAAATCAGCGCCATGTCAGATACCTACCGGAAATTTTTAGAGCAATTTCTACCACAGTTTAAGCAATTCTTAATCGATGAAAATGTATTGGAAATGTCTTTGTTTCACTGTGCCGACGAACCGGACGGAGAAGCTCAGATAGCAGATTATAGAAAAGCCAGAGGACTTTTAAAAGAGTTAGCCCCTTGGATGAAAGTGATGGATGCTATGAGTGATCCCCATTTTGCAGTTGAGCGCTTATCGGATATGCCCGTTCCGAGCATCACTACGGCACCGGCTTTCGCAGCGGCAGGTTGCCCCGCCTGGGTATATTATTGTTGCGGACCTCGCGACCAATACTTACAAAGGCTGCTTGATACACCATTGTCGAAAATTAGAATGTCCGGGCTGTTGTTTTACAAACTTGATGCTAAAGGTTTTCTCCATTGGGGACATAATTACTGGTTTATATTCTGTACACCAGACATTGGAGACCCATTTACACAAGCTGATGTCAAAGCTTGGCCTGGACTGCCTTATGGTGACGCATTCGTTGTTTACCCCGGTCCAGAAGGCCCGCTAGATTCCATCCGATATGAGGTCTTTGCAGAAAGCTTGCAGGATTTTGCGTTATTGCAATCAGCGGGAATCAAACAGGATGACCCTATGTTTGATGAGATTAAAGATTATGCAAATTTCCCAAAATCAGCGGAGTGGTTTAACAAGGTTCGGAGAGCAATATTGGAACGGTATTAAATTTAGATGTAAGCATGAAAAAGATTATATATTATCTTATGGCTTTAGTGACCTGTGTTTTGTTGCTGAGCGCTTTTCAAAATCAAACCAATAGGGAAAAAGACACTAACGAGGGAGGTAATCCGGAAGAAGTATTTTTTCCGATTATGGCTTGGGACGATGTTCGAAACGAGGAGACTATCCGTAAAATGGCTGAATGTGGTATCAACGCTATAGCATTCACTCCGCCGGAATTTTTAGATGCTTGTGAGCGTCATAATGTCAAAGCGATTGTATTTGATCCACGTGTTACACCTAAGTGGGATGAGCAGTTTGATTCAGAAAAGGGAAATGTTATTTTGAGGGAATTAATAGACAAATACAATGACCATCCCGCTGTATATGGATATCACTTAAAAGATGAACCGGACGGAAACCAGCTTTATGAATTAGGAAAGTCTGCGAGATTAGTGAATGAACTTGCGCCAGGTAAGTGGGCGTACATTAATCTACCTCCGGGTATGGGAGATTGGTATGATACAACCTATCTGCAGTTATTTGTAGATCAATGCCAACCAAAATTTATTTCCTATGATAATTACCCCATCGGAGAAAGCGATAAATATGGTTTCTCATGGGGATATTGGGCAAATATTGCAGATATTCGGTCGGCATCGCTGAGAAATAATATTCCTTTTCATACCATCTTATTGACAGGCGCCCATTTCGCTTACCGTATTCCGTCCTACGATGATTTGGCTTTGCAGATTTATGGTGCTTTGGCGTATGGTGCGCAGGGTCTGGCCTACTACAAATTTGTAGGGGAAACCCTGAGCGTATTGGGTGCCCCCGAATTAGGAAATTGGCGGTTCGCGCCGTTGGATGAATTTGGCGATATAACCCCAAGTTATTATAATATCAAAAATCTGAACAAGCGTATCCAATCATGGGCACCAACCCTGTTAAAATTGCGGAGCGATGATGTCTATCATATTGGTGAGGACATACCAGACCGTAATCATGGCGTGACAGAAAAGAGCTTAATACAAGGTTTTGACAGCGGTCAATCCTTTATTGTTGGTGAATTTACGCATCAGGACGATGGATCTAAATGGATTATGGTGGTTAATAAGAATTTGCAAGGCTCCACGTTCATACGACCTAAATTTGCGGATAACGTTGATACAGAAAGTATAGAATTTTTGTCTCATGCAAATGGAAAACTAGGCGAATGGCCAAAGATTTGGTATAGCCTTGCCCCAGGCCAGGGAGTATTGCTTAAAGTTAAATTGAAAAGTTAGGCTTATTATATGAGATTAAATGAGGTGCATCCCTGGGGACATAATTTGACAGAATATAGGTCGATCTTTAATTTGGATGATGAAGATTTGCACAAATCTATCATTAGTTTTGCAGATGGCACCTCAAGTGCCAATAGCGAGTTAACAAATATGGGACACAAAATAATATCCGTTGATCCTGTTTATCAATTTACCCGAAACGACCTGGATTATCGATTGAACGAAGTGATTTCACGCGCAAAAATGTATCAGCAAGAATTGCCATCTCACGAAAAACAGAATGCTGCGGCCATTGCTGATTCAAGAGCAGCAGCAACCAGAACTTTTCTTGCTGATTTCGAGCTTGGGAAAAAGGAGCAACGTTATATCGCGGGGTCTTTTCCCGGTCCTTTTCCCTTTTCTGATAATAGCTTTGAGTTAGGGTTGTGTGCTCATTTTTTGTTATTATATGATAATTACGGCTTAGCGTTTCATATTAAAGCAATTACCGAGATGCTCAGAATCTGTGACGAAATTAGGATTTATCCGTTAGTAAATCTTACAGGAAATAAGCCAGCGATTCTAGAGGATTTGATTAACAACTTTAGTAGCTGTTATACCGTAAAAACACAAGAGGTAGATTATGGATTTCAAGGTATCGGAACGGAACTTTTAAGGATTAGTAAATGAGGTGTTTTCTGGCGATAAGGAACTATTTCGTTGTAATAGTGGGGATAGGTACGTTTTCTTTAACAACTTTTGTGAAAAGTCAAACGTTGATAGGTACCGATGGATTAGGTCGTGTGCTACCTGCGACCGAACATGTCGGTTTGCCGAAGGATAACCGACATGTTGCCGTTTTCTATTTCCTGTGGCAGGGACATGGGGCATCCGTAACTTCAGAGACACACTGGGATCTGGACAAGCTTTATACGCATACATCAGAAGTGTTTCGCGATTTTAATCATCCCGGCTGGGGAGGAGGAGCAACAAATCCAGGTCGATATTATTATTGGGGAGAGCCGGTTTACGGTTATTACAAAGGGGATGATTATTGGGTACATCTCAAAAATATCCAATTGCTTACCGATGCAGCAGTAGATATATTGATTATAGATGCAACCAACCGCATTACCTATCCGTTGGAATCAGATGCCTTAATGCGGGCCATGGAAGCAGTACGAAAACAAGGTAAAAACCCACCCAAGATCGTCTATTATACCAATACAGCCTCCGGAGACGCTATGCAGGAGATTTACGATAACTATTATAAACCGGGGGCACTCTACCGATACCCTGAAAGTTGGTTTTATCTGGAAGGCAAACCGTTAATTATTGGGTTGAGTAAAGACGCTCAAGGAAGAGATTATGAAAATTATTTTACGATTCGCGAATCACAATGGCCCAATGAATCACAGAAAATCAATGGATGGCCATGGATTGAGTTCCAACGGCCGCAATATGTTTATGAAAACCATTTGGGACAACGAGAAATTGTGAATGTTTCCGCAGCGCAGCACCCTAACTTGGACGCCTGCATGGGAGGCTCAGCATTTTATGGTCAATCCGGTAATTGGGGACGTAGTTTCCGTAACGGTCATTCTGGTAATCCAGAAAAAGACATGCTGTACGGTTATAATATCCAAGAGCAATGGGATTTTGCACTAAAACAAGATGTACCATTCGTATTTGTTACCGGATGGAATGAATGGATTGCAGGCAAATGGAGGAGGACAATCGGAGATACCACGCAGGCTCTTTTTGTCGATCAGGCTAGCCCTGAATATAGTCGGGACATAGAACCTACGCGAACGGCAGGGCTAAAAGACCACTATTATATGCAAATGGTCGCTAATATACGACGATATAAAGGTGTGGAAGCACAACAGGTGTTAGGAGCAAGTAAAACAATACGCACATGGACGGATTGGGATGAAGTCTATCCCGAATACCACGACTATGTGGGAGACATTATACATCGAAGCCATCGTGGGGCACAGTCTGACCCCATAACGCAATATGCGAATACCACGGGCAGAAATGATTTTGAACTGATGAAAGTAGCACGAGATCGCAAGAATATCTACTTCTACGTCCAATGTGCAAACACGATCTCGGGCAATCGCACCGCCAATAACTGGATGGCTCTTTATATCGATATCGACCGCTCACATGCAACGGGTTGGCAAGGATACGATTTTCGTGTCGTATCTGGCAACAAGTTACAACGATATACAGATGGTTGTTGGCAGGATATAAAATCTCTTACCAATAAATTGGACGAATCGAGACTCATGCTTACAATCCCCAGAAAGATATTGCAAATGAAAGGGAAGGATTTTGAGTTTAAGTGGATAGACAATATGCAGGAAGAAGAACCATTGGACTGGTATGTCAACGGTGATGTAGCACCGGGAGGCAGATTTAACTTTTGGGTACGAGGAGTCGACTAGGATGGCCATTAAACTGTCGCGGCTTTGCTTACGTAAACAAGTTTTTTTGA
Source organism: Sphingobacterium sp. FBM7-1 (assembly GCF_020687765.1). Taxonomy (GTDB): domain Bacteria; phylum Bacteroidota; class Bacteroidia; order Sphingobacteriales; family Sphingobacteriaceae; genus Sphingobacterium. The sequence continues at coordinate 152,798 of NZ_JAJEWJ010000005.1, forward strand.
TAATAAGAAGAAAAGAAATCGTAAACACATATATTTATGGGAAAAATTAAAATTGACAATCCCCAGAGGGATAAGAATTTTGTAACCGGCGTTTTTTCGGACGGTATTGTGGCTGGTGGTTTTTTATTTGTTAGTGGGCAGGCTTCTGTAGACTTTAAAACATCTCAATTTGTGCTGGGGACTATAGAAGAGGAAACCGAGCGTACACTGGAAAATATAAAAGCTATAGTGGAAGCAGCCGGAGCAACAATGGCCGATGTAGTTAAATGCACTGCTCATTTAAGTGATTGGAATGAGTTTGATAGGTATAATGAAGTGTATGAAAAGTATTTTCCAGGTGTAAAGCCTGCTAGGACGACGGTACAGTCGGTACTTGGGAAGGGAATCAAGGTGGAGATAGATTGTATTGTTAGTCTCCATAAATAAACCAAAAGAGAAACACAATAGATAATGATTAAAATAAATATAGTCGCTTTCATTGTTCTACAATGGATAGGTCTCCATGCGCATGCTTCTGGCAAACAATCTCATTGGCAGCAAGGGGATTCAACTGACAAGATTGCACACCGCTATATCTCGCCTACCCGTATCCTGTGGAAAACCGGAAAAATTCGTAATGAAAATCAGCTTCTTCAAGAAGGAAATGGTCAAGCCGATTTGACTAATGCAAGCATGACTATATTAAAAAATGAAAGAAAACATACAAGCAGTATCTTACTCGATTTTGGAAAAGAATTACATGGTGGACTAGAAATTGTCACAGGCATGTGGAATCCGGGGAATGTTCCCAGACGGATCCGTGTTCGCTTTGGAGAATCAGCGAGCGAAGCGATGGCGGAACTAGGTGAGAAAGGTGCAACCAACGACCATGCTATCAGGGATATGGAGATTCTTGTACCTTGGCTAGGCAAAATACAAGTTGGACAAACAGGATTTCGCTTTGTCCGCATTGACCTTTTGGATGCCAACGCTGAACTCCACCTCAAAGAGGTGCGGGCTATATTTGCCTATCGGGATATTCCCTATTTGGGATCTTTCAACAGTAGTGATGAGCGTTTAAACCAAATTTGGCAAACCGGAGCTTATACAGTACACCTCAATATGCAGGAATATCTTTGGGATGGTATCAAGAGAGACCGGTTAGTCTGGGTTGGAGACCTCCATCCAGAAGTAGCTACCGTGAATGCGGTGTTCGGTCATAACGAAGTTGTTCCAAAGAGTTTAGACTTGGCACGTGATGTAACGCCACTGCCCGGTTGGATGAGCGGAATCAGTACTTACTCTATGTGGTGGATCATCTTGCATCATGACTGGTACAGACACCATGGGGATTTAAATTATTTACGGGAGCAACAACCCTATCTTGCAGGTCTGGTTCGGCAGATAGCAGCAAAGATAGACAAGAAAGGCAAGGAGAATATGGATGGAAACCGTTTCCTTGACTGGCCGTCAAGCGAAGACCCCGTAGCTATCCATGCCGGTTTACAGGCAATGACACAATGGTCATTGTCCATAGCCGTGGAACTGACGGAAATCTTGGGTGATCGGCAAACGAAGGCAATCGCTGTGGACGCCTTATCAAGAATGAAGGGCTATATTCCCGCCCCCGGCTCGACTAAGCAAGCGGCGGCCCTGATGGCAATGACAGACATGCTACCTGCTGTGCAAGCTGACAAAGAGGTATTATCTGTCGGCGGACCGGCAAACTTTTCTACGTTCTATGGATATTATATGTTGCAGGCGATGGCAAAAGCAGGTAATTATAAAGGAGCAATGGATATTATCAAGACGTACTGGGGAGCTATGCTGGATTTAGGCGCAACCACGTTTTGGGAAGATTTTAATATAAATTGGATACATAATGCTGGACGTATTGACGAGCTTATCCCGACAGGTAAGATAGATGTACATGCCGATTATGGTGATTACTGCTATGTAGGGTATCGCCATAGCCTGTGCCATGGTTGGGCATCGGGTCCTACAGCCTGGCTAACGGAGCACGTGCTTGGCATCAAGGTGATAGAGCCAGGTAGCAAAAGCATCTTGGTCAAGCCAAATTTGGGAGACCTTGATTTTGCAGAAGGTTCTTATCCTACTCCTTATGGTATTCTATATGTAAAACATACCAAGGGGAAGGACGGAAAGATTAAATCAATTATCAACGCACCGAAGGAAGTCAAAATAATTAGGGAATGAATACGGTATTGTATCTGAAAAAATATATAAGGAGATAAAAATGAGATACATGGTTACGTTTTGTTTGCTGCATGTAGCATTTATGGGACTCGGCATCGATTTAAAACCCGTTAACCTGCGAGCAGAGTATAAAAACAACCCATTTTTGGACGAACGGATGCCGCGTTTAAGCTGGGAATTATCCTCCGAAAAATATAATCAATACCAGTCTGCTTTTCAGATTCTCGTAGCATCATCGCCGGATAAGCTGGATAACAATGAAGGAGATCTATGGGATACCGGTAAACAGACTTCCGGAGAGACCAACCAGATCGCATACGGAGCACAACCACTGACTTCGGGACAGAAGGTATGGTGGAAAGTAAAAGTATGGGATACAGATAACCAGGAGAGCAAATGGAGCGAGCCTGGATACTGGGAGATAACTCTACTGAATAAGTCCGACTGGCAAGCAAAGTGGATCGGTTATGATCTGAACCACTTGGCAAAAGGCGGTAAGTACCATTTGCCGCCGTCTCCCTATCTGAGAAGAGAAGTTCTAGTCAATAAGAAAGTACAGGCTGCACGCTTGTATATCAGTTCTCTGGGACTCCACGAGTTCTACATAAACGGCGAGCGGGTCGGTAGGGATTATTTTGTGCCAGGTTGGACAGACTATAACATGCGAGTGTATTACCAAGCGTACGATGTGACAGATCATCTCCGGCAGGGGGCAAATGCTTTCGGTGCCGTGCTCTCCGATGGCTGGTATTCGGGCTATTTAGGGTACGCTTTATTAGTAGGAAGCCAACAGGTCCGTGGGTTTTACGGAGATTTCCCGCTACTGAAGGTGCAGGTGGAGATCCAATATTCCGATGGGAGTAGGGAAGTTATTTCGACCGATAATCGATGGAAAGCATCTACAGGTGCATTAATGGAATCTGATTTTCTGCAAGGGGAGACTTATAATGCGACTGAGGAGAAAAGTGGATGGGATTATCCGGGTTTTGATGATAGGGACTGGAAAGCGGTCCAGGTTGTGGAAGACCGTGAGGGAAGAGAACTGCAGCTTTATCCGGGAGAGCCGGTGCGGGTAGTCGAAGAGTTGCCCATAAAATCGATCAAGCGCCTAGACAATGGAAAATATATAGTGGATTTCGGTCAGAACTTTGCAGGCATCATACGCGTAAATACTCGGGGCCGCACCAATGACTCTCTGGTATTCCGTTATGGTGAAATGCTCCATCCAGACGGTACTTTGGTAACCGAGAACCTGCGAAGTGCGCGGGCGACGGATACGTATGTTTTAAAAGGGAATCCGGAAGGCGAAACCTGGAGTCCGCGGTTTACCTACCACGGGTTCCAGTATGTGGAGGTTACAGGATTAAAAGAAGAACCGACAAAAGATTTCCTGGTAGGCTTAGCGCTGAGTTCAGATTTAGAAATAGCAGGGTATTTTGAATCGGACAACGATCTACTGAATAAGCTCTATAGCAATATCGTCTGGACCCAGCGAGCCAATTATTTAGATATTCCTACCGACTGTCCACAGCGGGATGAGCGTTTGGGCTGGACAGGAGATGCACAGGTATACATACGCTCAGCTGTTTACAATAACAACATTGCTGCTTTCCACACCAAATGGATACAAGACCTGAACGATGCACAGTGGGATAATGGAGCTTATCCGATCTATGCCCCGATGCCGCTGAATGCGGGGGGTGTGTCGGCCATACGTGCTTTCGACACCTATTCACCGGGCTGGTCCGAAGCGGGGGTTATCTGTACATACGAGATTTTCCGGACATATAACGATATACGGATTGTGGAACGCTCGCTTCCTTATATGGTGAAGTTTATGGATTTTTTGGAGAGCAAGGCAGATAGCCGGGGTGTCCTGACCGAAGGAAGTTTCGAAGAGGTTGAGCCAAAGGGTGGGTTTGGTGACTGGCTTTCAGTGGGCAAAAAAACAAGTCCGGATCTTTTGGCAACACTGTATTATTTCTACTGTGCCAAGTTGATGGAAGAAATGTGCGGTGCTATCGGTGACATGGAACTTGCAGCACGTTACCGCAAAACTGCGGAGCGGATTAGGCAGGGTTTTCGGGACCACTATACAGCATCCGGTAAATTTAAAACGGACATTTTCCGTTACGGTGACGGAGCTGGGTATGTCGAAGGAAGAAACGGATTTTCTGGACACACACAGACGGCCTATGCTAATGCCATTTATATGGATATCTTAGAAGGAGAAGACCGGGAGAACGCAGGCAGGCTTTTGCGACAGTTGATGGAAGAAAACGATAATAAGCTGACCACAGGGTTTCTAGGCTTCAAACCTCTACTACCTGCATTGTCGAATACCGGTTCATCGGATAAAGCTTATCGGCTCCTACTGAGTACGGAATACCCTTCCTTGGGATATGAAGTCGTTAACGGCGCTACTTCTATCTGGGAACGTTGGGACAGCTATACAAAGGACAAGGGGTTTGTGCATAATGCGGCTATGAACTCGTTCAGCCATTATGCTTTTGGTGCGGTCAATGAATGGATGTTTGAATATATGATAGGTATCAAGCCGATCGATCGCGGTTATCGTTCTTTTATAATCAGACCTGAGCTACCTCCAGGCGATACAGCGCTTAAGCATGTAAAAGGCTCATACCGCTCAGTAGCCGGTCTAATCCGGTCGGAATGGCGGTATGAGGGGCAGACCCTAGTGTACGTGCTGGAAATACCGGTAAATACCACTGCTTATTTCTATACCGAAGCTCCTTCTCTGGAGTGCATATATATTAACGGTAAGGTAATCGGGCAAAGTGAATGGGCTACGTCTGTGGAAGAAGAGGGGAAACAGTATAAAGTGAAATTAGGATCAGGCAAGTATACGGTTAAAATTGACAATATAAATTGGAATGGCGAGAATAAGTAAGTAAAATGGAAGGCGCAATTAACGTTTGAGTATATCTATAGGAGTAATAGCATTGCCGGAAAGCGCTTTTAAATGATACGATCGATATTGTTTTGGCTGACATTGCTTGAATTTCTTAAATTGTCTGTAGAAAAATGGAATGCTTTCGAACCCCGAATCATAACAAATATCGCTAATTTGTTTATCGGTTTCAATAAGTAATTTACAGGCCTTGCTAATTCGATATTCATTTAGGAATTCAAAAAATGGTTTCTTCATCACTTTGCTGAAAAATCGGGAAAAGTATTTCGGGCTTATGTATACTTCGGCAGCAATGTCGTCAAGTGATATTTTTTCACGGTAATGGACATCAATATATCGGTAGATTGTATTAATTCGATTACTACTATGGCTATTTAGCGCAGACGAGAAATCATGTTCTGATAAAAAGCGATAATCGACAGATTGACTTAATTCATCCAAGATCTGTAGAACGTGGGTAAATTTCTCCAATGGCCGTAAATTGTGTAAAGTAAGACATTTATCTTTTAATTTCTTAGCGACATCCTGATGAAATTTAATGCCTCTATTAGAGGATTGCAGCAGATTTTTAATGGCACCAAATTCATGGCTTTGCATCCAAATCTTATCTAAAAACTCTTCTTTTAGATAAATAACCACCGCATTTGGAGACTGTTTTGACGAATTTGTTTCGTCAATCCAACAATGTGGAAGGTTAGAACCCAATAGTACGAGGTCATCTTCAATATAATTTTCCACACTATTCCCGACATATCGTAACCCTTGGCCCGAAGGGATATAAGTTAATTCATATTCTTGATGATAATGCCAAGGATAGTCGAATTCCTTTTGATTTTCTTGAAAGTCCACATTCAATAAATTCGATTCATCAAATGAAATAGGCTTGTAATTTGCTTTCATAATAAAAATTTATACGGATACTTTTATATTGATGCCTCCTTAATTATACACGCTAAATATGGCATATTAGCATATACCTGGATATTGGCTCAATAGCTTAAAGTTAATAAAAAATTTTTATGAATCGCATAACTTACATAAACTTCTGCGCCCTATGCTTCTTTGAAAATGAGATGATTTTTTAGATACTTCCCGGTATAAGATTCCTCACAGTTCACCAAATCTTCTGGTGTGCCTTCGAAAACAATCTTTCCACCGTTATTTCCTCCCTCTGGGCCAATGTCAATAACCCAATCAGCCGTTTTTATCATCTCCATATTGTGCTCAATGACCAGAATGCTGTTGCCCAAGGCAATCAACGCATCAAAAGCCTTTAGCAACTTATGGATGTCGTGAAAATGCAGTCCAGTTGTCGGCTCGTCAAAAATGAAAAGTGTTTTTTTATTGTTATTACCTTTTATTAAAAAAGAGGCAAGTTTGATACGCTGTGCTTCCCCTCCAGACAAAGTACTTGACGGTTGCCCCAGTTTGACGTAGCCCAGACCAACGTCCTGCAACGGTTTAATTTTTGCGATGATTTTGGGAGCATCATCAAAAAACACCATTGCCTCATCCACACTAAGGTCCAAAACATCGGCTACCGATTTACCTTTATATTGCACATCCAGCACATGTTGTTTAAATCGCTTACCACCGCAAGCTTCACAAGGCAGGACAATATCGGCCATAAATTGCATCTCGATTTTGACCTCACCATCCCCTTGACACACATCGCAGCGACCACCTTCGACATTAAAAGAAAACGCAGCCGGTTTTAGTCCCGCTGCCTTTGCCGCGGGCAGATTCGCATACACCGCCCGAATCTCATCCCAACCTTTCACATAAGTCACCGGGTTAGAGCGTGAAGATCGGCCGATCGGGTTTTGGTCGATCATTTCAATTTGCTCAATACGCGTGATGTCTCCTTCCAAACTATCGAAAGCGCCGGTTTGTTCTCCGCTATAATTACCGATTGCTTTTTGTAAAGCTGGATAAAGCACGCGTTTGATAAGCGATGTCTTACCCGAACCAGACACCCCAGTCACCACGGTGAATACATTTAACGGAAACGTTGCGTCGATTCCGTTAAGGTTGTTTTCCCGGGCACCTTTCACGGTAATAGCATCGCGCCATTTGCGCCGTGTTTTGGGTGTAGGAATGTTCCGTTCACCGTTTAGGTACTGCCCTGTTAAACTATTTTTGTCCTGGATGATTTCAGCATAAGTTCCTGCGAAAACGAGTTGCCCTCCATTTATTCCCGCCTCTGGCCCAATGTCGACCAGATAATCCGCAGCTTCCATCATCTCCTGCTCATGCTCTACGACGATAACCGTATTACCTACGTCACGTAGTGATTTCAACACGCCGATCAGTTGTTGTGTGTCGCGCGGATGCAGACCAATACTCGGTTCGTCCAACACATAGATGGAGCCGACGAGGGAACTTCCCAACGATGTAGCTAAATTGATGCGTTGTGATTCTCCGCCCGAGAGTGTATTACTTAAGCGATTCAGCGTGAGGTAGCTTAGACCTACATCGCATAAAAACTGAAGTCGGCTTATGATCTCGGCCAGCAGGCGCTTCGCAATCCGCTGTTCGTGTTTGGAGAGTTGCAGATCTTTAAAGAACCGCAGCGCGTCTCGCAGCGGTAACAAGACAATATCCGTAATTGATTTATTTCCCACCTTGACATAGGTTGCATCCTTACGCAGACGCGACCCCTTACAATCCGGACAATCTGTTTTTCCCCGATAACGCGATAACATCACACGGTATTGTATCTTATAAGTTTGTTGTTCCAGTTCTTCAAAGAACTGATTCAACCCGCCAAAATATGCGTTACCTGTCCATAACAGCTCCTGCTGGGCAGGTGTGAGATCGCTATAAGAACGATGGATAGGGAAATCAAATTTCAGCGCATTCTGTACTAAGCGGTTCAGCCACTCACCCATTTTTTCTCCCCGCCAAGGAGCTATAGCACCATCGTATACCGAACGGCTTTTATCCGGAACAACCAGGTCAGCGTCTATACCAATAACCTTGCCATATCCCTCACAACGTTTACAAGCGCCATAAGGATTATTGAAACTGAAAAAATTGGGGGTAGGTTCTTCGAACAGGATGCCGTCCAGTTCAAATTTGTCAGAATAATGTTTATGTTCACCATCGGTTTCAACGTAGCATTCCCCTTTACCTTCGAAAAAAGCCGTTTGTAACGAATCGGCAATACGACTGCTCGTTTCGTCTTCTTTATCCAACCGAATGCGGTCCACGACAATCTTTACATCTCCTTCCTTGAAATCTTTATTGGAAATGTTGGTGTCTTCAATAATGGTTTCAATCTTCTGAATTTTGTCTTCAAAAAGTACCCGTACAAATCCCTTTTGGAGGAGAAGTGACAACTCCTCTTTTAACTTTCGTTTATTGATAGGGATAAGCGTTGCAAAAATCGTAACCGTGGTGTCCTCCGGATAAGTCATCAGCTCATCGATAATGGAAGAAATGGTGTCTTTAGTAACCTCCTTACCCGAGATGGGCGAGAAGGTCTTGCCGATCCGCGCATATAGCAGTTTAAGATAATCGTATATCTCTGTCGAGGTGCCAACCGTAGAACGAGGATTGGACGTAATCACTTTCTGTTCAATAGCAATTGCCGGAGCAATGCCCTTAATATAATCTACTTCGGGCTTGTGCATACGTCCCATAAACTGCCGGGCATACGAAGATAAACTTTCCACGTAGCGCCGCTGTCCTTCCGCATATAAGGTATCAAAGGCAAGGGAGGATTTCCCAGAACCAGACATGCCCGTAACGACGATCAGTTTATTTTTAGGAATATCAACATCGATGTTTTTCAGATTGTTGACCCGTGCACCCTTGATTTGGATAAACGATTTCGCGTTTTGTTCCGATTTTTTTGACATAACCCACAAAGGTAAGGATTTTGTCTGACTCTAATTTGGAATCCCTATCTTTGCCACAAACTAAACAACGAGGAATGATTAAATTAAAATTATTACCATTTTGTATCGTGGCTACGGTAGTTGTGGGATGCCAACAGGCAGATAACGCGCAGGATACCAATAACCCGTTGCTATCGACTTACGAAACGCCATTTCAAGTACCGCCATTCAACAAAATTAAGAATGAGCATTTCCGGCCAGCATTTAAGGTGGCTTTAGAACAACACAATCAGGAGATTGATGCTATCGTAAACGATCCACAAGACCCAACTTTCGAGAACACCATCGTCGCATTGGAAAATGCCGGAAGCGTGCTGGGGAATGTCTCCCGCGTGTTCTTCAATCTCAATTCAGCCCATACCAATGATTCGATTCAGGCCATTGCTAAAGATATGGCTCCGGTATTGTCTGCCCATGGAGATGAAATTTCGCTGAACGAAAAATTGTTTGCCCGCGTAAAAAAAGTATATGACGGTCGCACCGATTTAGCGTTGGATGGAGAAGACACTAAATTATTGGAAGAAACCTATAAAAGTTTTGTCCGTTCCGGTGCGAATCTTTCGGAAAGCGACAAAGAAACGCTCAAGAAAATAAATGCAGAGTTATCTGTGCTCACTAATGATTTTGGACAAAACTTATTGGCCGAGACCAACGCTTATGAGCTCGTTGTAGAGAACGAAGAAGACCTTGCCGGACTTCCCGACGCATTAAAACAGGCTGCTGCGGATGTTGCAGCTGAAAAAGGTAAAAAAGGGAAGTGGGTATTCACACTTCAAAACCCTTCCGTGATGCCATTTTTACAATATGCCGATAACCGTGCCCTGCGTAAAGATATCTGGGATGCTTATCAGCTGCGCGGAAATAACGACAACGTTAACGACAATAAAAAGTTGCTTCGTAAAACAGCTAATCTACGGTTGGAGAAAGCAAAATTATTAGGATACAGTTCGCACGCGGCATATGTGCTGGAAGAATCCATGGCCGAAAATCCAACCAATGTATACGCTTTATTAAACAAAATCTGGACCCCCGCATTAGCAAAAGCGCAGGCAGAAGCGGCCGACATCCAAAAGGAGATTGAAGCGCAGGGTGGAGATTTCCAAGTTGCTCCTTATGATTGGAGATACTATCAGGAGAAAATCCGTAAAGCGAAATACGCGCTAAATGAAGAAGAGATTAAACCCTATTTTAGTTTAGCAGCGGTACGTCAAGGTGCTTTTGAAACGGCGACTAAATTATTTGGTTTAAGCTTCGTTGCTTTGAGTAATGTGCCTACTTATCATGAAGAAGTAGAAGTCTATGAAGTGAAAGACGGCGATGGAAAGCATTTAGGCCTGCTCTACGCGGATTTCTTCCCAAGAGAGTCTAAAAGAGGAGGTGCCTGGATGACCTCCTATCGTTCACAGCATACAAAAGCCGGCGAACGCGTAGCACCGGTAATCTCTATCGTATGTAATTTCACGAAACCCGTAGGTGATGCGCCGGCCTTATTGACCTTTGACGAGGCTAGTACGCTATTCCACGAATTCGGGCACGCATTGCACGGTCTGTTGTCAGACGTAAAATACCGGAGCTTAGCAGGTACATCTGTGTCCCGCGATTTCGTAGAATTACCATCACAGGTGATGGAAAATTGGGCTGCAGCCCCTGAAGTATTGAAGACCTATGCTAAACATTATCAAACAGGAGAAGCTATTCCAGATACATTGATCGCAAAGATGGAACAAGCGGGCACCTTTGATCAAGGATTTGCAACCGTGGAGTATGTGGCAGCGTCTTTATTAGATTTGGATTATCATGCTACCACAAAACCGATCGAAGACGATGTGAATGCTTTTGAATCAGCGGGAATGCAGAAAATCGGATTGATCGATGCGATTATCCCACGCTACAGAAGCACCTACTTCCAACACATTTTTGCAGGAGGATATTCCGCAGGCTATTACGCATATATTTGGGCAGAAGTGCTGGATTCCGATGCTTTTGCAGCCTTCAAAGAGAAAGGTCTTTTCGATCCGGCTACGGCCACTTCTTTCCGCAAACATATCCTAGAAAAAGGGGGAACCGGCAACCCGGCTGAAATGTACCGACAGTTTAGGGGCAAAGATCCCGATCCGGTGCATCTTATGAAAAAACGCGGATTAAATTAAACAAACGAAAAAGCAGCCTTAAAGGCTGCTTTTTCGTTTGTTTTATATCCCTAATGAGTTAAACTGTAAATCGTACAGCTTTTTATAATAGCCATCTTCAATAGCTAACAGCTCCTTGTGCGTTCCGACTTCCTTAATCTCTCCTCTGTCAAACACAATAATTTTATCGGCCTTTTGAATAGTAGACAGTCGGTGTGCGATAACAATCGCCGTCCGGCCTATCATCATCTTTTCAATGGCGCTTTGTATAAGTAATTCCGTCTCCGTATCGATCGATGAGGTCGCTTCATCAAGGATCAATATCGCCGGATCGTGTACTAATGCCCGGATAAAAGAAATTAACTGTGCCTGCCCCGCGGAGAGTGTTGCTCCGCGCTCCTGCACCTGATAGTCAAATCCTCCCGGCAACCGCATAATAAAGTCATAAGCCCCGACTTTTTTGGCGGCTTCCATTACCTCTTCCGCGGTGATAGCCGGGTTATACAAGGCGATGTTATTGAAAATAGTATCCGAGAAGAGGAATACGTCTTGTAAAACTGTCGCAATATGCTGACGGATGGCGTGGAGCTTGTAATCGCGGATATCGGTTCCGTCCAGTAAAATGCGTCCCCGTTGTATTTCATAGAAACGACTTAGTATATTGATTGTAGAAGACTTTCCCGCGCCAGTCGCACCTACTAGAGCCAAAGTCTCTCCCGATTGAACTCGAAAACTAACGTCTTTCAATACCCATTTCGCCGAGGAAACACTGTCATTTTCTGAAGCAGGTGAGCTCCCTGTTGTCGCTCCGTCCGAATCTTGATTATACGTAAACCAGACCCCCTCAAATTCGATTTCACCACGGATACTTTCCGGTGCCAAAACACCGTTATCCGGAGTAAACTCTTTCGTGTCCAGCACATCAAATACCCGCTCTGCAGAGACCATACCCATTTGTAGGGTATTGAATTTATCAATCAGTTCACGTATCGGACGGAAAATCATATTGATGTACATCAGAAAAGCGACCACGACACCCGGCGAGATCGTGTTGGCCAGAATCTGCTTCGACCCATACCAAACCAATAGCCCGATCGCAATAGCAAGGATAATCTCCAACACCGGAAAAAAAATAGAGAAATACCAGTTCGCGCGAATATGTGCGTCGCGGTGCATCCGGTTGGCAGCTTTAAATTTCCCCATTTCCTGCTCTTCGCGCGCGAAATACTGGATAATTGCCATGCCGCTGATATGTTCCTGCAAAAAAGTATTGAGGTTGGACACCCAAGTGCGTACATCCACAAACGCCGATTTCATCGACTCCTTAAAAATGTAAGTTGCCCAAATGAGGATGGGCATCGGAATGAGCACGATGAGTGTCAATTTCCAATCCGTGTAAAACATCACACCAAAAATTACGATCAGCTGTAGCAGGTCGCCGATAATCTGTATCAATCCCTGCGAAAAAATATTGGAGATAGTTTCCAGATCAGAGATAGTGCGCGTAATCAACCTACCAATAGGCGTATTATCAAAATACTTTAGTCGGAGATTAATGATGTGGTTGAAGACCTGAATGCGGATATCGCGGATCACGTTCTGGCCTAGCACATTCGTCGCCAAGGTGTGGTAGTAGCGGATCACCGTCTGGACAACCAACAGGGCGATCATCGCAATGAGCATCCAAGTAAGACCCGACGCATCTGTCCTCAAAATATACTTATCTATTGTATATTCCACGAGCATAGGCAGTGCGGGAGCGACAGCCGCTAAGAGGACGGTCAATATAACCGAAGTCCAGAAAATACCTTTATATGGACTCATGTAGCGAGCCATGCGCTCCAGAAGTTTTGTGTTGTAGGTTTTGCCTGTTACTTTTTGTTCGCTCAAAATATATTGTCAATATAAGGATAAACAACTTTTGTTAAATAAAGACCGTGCGCTGGTACCGAAGTACCCGCATGTGAACGATCCTTGCTGCTAATAATCTCCAGTATAGCTTCCGGTGTTTTTTTCTTCAGCCCAATGTCCAATAAGGTCCCCACAATTGCCCGCACCATATTTCGCAGAAAACGATTTGCGCGGATATGGAAAACGAGGCCGTTTTCTGTCTCCCCCCAGTAAGCTTCCTTCACCGTGCAGATATTCGTAAATACCTGCGTGTGACTTTTAGAGAAACAACTAAAATCTTGTGTGCCGATCAAAAAAGTTGCCGCACGGTTCATGAGAGCTATGTCGGGCATCTCCCGAAGTTGCCAGGAACGGAATACGAGAAATGGATCTTTCTTAAAGTGAAGATGATATTCGTACGCTCTTTCCGTCGCGTCGAACCGGGCGTGCGCATCATTTGCCACCGCAAAAATACGATGTACAGCAATATCTGGAGGAAGCAGTGAATTCAAGGAGTGGAGAAAACGGCTTTCATTCCGCGTGCGATCCAACGGTATATCCAGATGGACGAATAGCTGCTTCGCGTGCACCCCCGTATCTGTTCTGCCTGCGCCGATAGTCTCTATAGTCCCGCCCAGCATCTTACCCAGCGCTTCGTTCAGTTTCTGTTGTACCGAAACCGCATTATCTTGGACCTGCCAGCCGTGATAAGCCGTCCCGTCATATGCAATTTCCAGAAAAAAACGTTGTAAAGTATCTTCCACATGACAAAGTTACTTCTTTTCTTTACTTTTTTTCCCTCAAAAAAAGTAATAAAAAAACCGACCAACGGGAGCTCATGAACATCAACGTAAACACGGGTTCATAAATCGTTGTTTCAAATATTTGAGGAATGTAAAAACTTGTTCCAGCATTACCCATTATCTGATCGCTGTTATTTAGGCATTATACAATTGCACTATCCTTTATTAACACTAAATGTCGCATCCAGGTATTTGAGGTATGTAGAAACCCGTCCTTAGTACTATCCATTATCTCAAATATCTGAGGCGACGAGTTTTTGGTTCTTTTCACGGGGAAAAGAACATAAAAGAATTATCTTTGTTAAACTAGAATAAAGTTTAGTTATGATTCAACGTATTCAAACATTATGGCTGTTAGCTGCCGCTGTTATTTTACTGGGGCTTTTTGTTTTTCCATTTGTAAGTTTTATTGACCTCGTTGGGCTGGGCAAGCAAATTTACGTTACCGGTATATATTCGTCAAACAACAATGATACTGTTCGCGAGTCTAGCTCAATTGTGCTGGCGATTTACGCAGGTATTGTGACGATAATTCCCTTATTAATCGTTTTCCAGTACAAGAATCGTAAACGTCAGGTTCTTTATGTTTTGATCGAGATCGCGCTTATTGTGCTATTGGGCGTATGGATGTGGAGTACTGCAAACGCTACGCTAGGCGTTATCAGCCAAAGCGTCAGGGCCGGGAATATCGGAGTGGGATTTTTCCTTTTGCCTATCGCGATAATCTTTCTAGGAATGGCTGTAGGAGGGATCCGTAAAGATGAGAAATTGATTAAATCAGCCGATCGTTTGCGATGAGAAACTGGAGGTCTTTGCTGTCTTTAACTTTTTGTATCCTGCTGTCCGGCTGTCTTGTTGCACAGGAACAAAACGAACATACCCTAATAAACATAAAGGATAACATACAGGTTGATGTCAAGAACGTATCGACAAAAAGCCACAGCGACACCCTATCCGTCGAGCTATTTCTCATCTCTTACCAAATGGACCCGCGGGAATTCAAGCTGAATACCTATGCCACACAGGTGATAGACAGTGCCGGCAATAATCATCTGTTCGCTAACATACAGATGGGACGCGTACAAGTGAGGTTGACGGATCAACAAAACTATCTACACTACTTGTTAGAAGAAGATGTGCCTGTCCCGCTCACTATAGAGATCGGTAACTGGAAAGGTAAGAAAGCATCCGCAGTACGATTGGTTTTTGAAGACAGTGCGGAGGAGGGAAAGTTTATAACACAAGAGGTTGGCTTATAGCCAACCTCTTTTTTCTTTCTTATCTGGAATACCGAAACTGTTGCTTATCCATTAAGCCCATCTGGTTTTTCATCATTTTTATCTGATCGGCAAGCAATTTGTTTTTGTCCGCCTTTTTAGCTTCTGCCAGCAGCTT
This sequence comes from Sphingobacterium sp. FBM7-1, assembly GCF_020687765.1. Taxonomy (GTDB): domain Bacteria; phylum Bacteroidota; class Bacteroidia; order Sphingobacteriales; family Sphingobacteriaceae; genus Sphingobacterium. The sequence goes on from NZ_JAJEWJ010000005.1 coordinate 168,045, forward strand.
TTCTGCCTCCCGTTTATTGCGTTTTGCCATGGCTACACCTGCTAGGCTTAGCTTTGCCAAAGCAATATTATGACTCATGTGAAGGCCCAGCGATAAAGCTTTCTTGAAGTATTTTTCGGACTGCAATGGTGCCCGTTGAGATTCCATAATACCCAACAACATATGATAATAACCATGCTGAGCACTGATTAGCTGCTTTTCGTAGTGCTTAATGTTTTTTAACCACTGCTCCGCTTTAACCATGTTCTCTTTTCTGAGGTACCATTGTGCGATGAGCATATTCTCGTTGAAGAATACGGTAACCCAGGCCAAAATGGTAATAAAAATTCCCAAAATACCCCATCCCCAATGACCGAACCAGAATAACGCTACCGTTCCGATTAAAAGAAGGCTGCTAAGGATAATACGAACTATATTTGACATATATTTAAGCGTAAATGAACTGTCTGCAAATATCCGGTTATTTTGGAGCTTATCCAACTCGTTTGCGCGATAAAATTGTAAAATTGTATGTTTGTACTATGGCAGCACGTTATGATTCCAGCTGGGAACCTGTTTTAAAACCCTTGTTCCGCCAAGATTTCATGCAAAATCTTTCCGCGTTTGTGCAGCAAGAACGCAAACAAGGACTCGTTTTTCCTCCCGAAGACCTTGTTTTAAATGCTTTCAAGCTAACGCCCCTTGAAGATATAAAAGTGGTTATCTTGGGCCAAGATCCGTATCACAACGATGGGCAAGCCCATGGGTTGTCTTTTTCCGTGCCGGCCGGGATACCATTACCGCCTTCGCTTCGTAACATCTATAAAGAGCTGGAGGCCGATATTCCCGGTTTTCAGTATCCCGTTTCCGGAGATTTAACGAAATGGGCTAAGCAAGGTGTACTGTTGTTAAATGCTACCCTTACGGTAAGAGCGCACCAAGCAGCTTCCCATCAGAAAAGAGGTTGGGAAGAATTTACCGACCAAATTATTCATCTGGTCTCCCAGAAACAGAATAATGTCGTTTTTATATTGTGGGGGACTTACGCGCAAAAGAAAGGAATGTTGATTGATACCCAGAAACACCTCATACTTCAAGCTGTTCATCCCTCGCCACTATCTGCCCACCGCGGCTTTTTCGGATGTAAACATTTCTCTCAAACCAATGCTTATCTAGAAACAAAAGGCCGGAGTCCGATTGATTGGCAAATCTAAGTGATAACCGATTAGCTCGGGTAATACCTGACGTTACGCGAGCAGTGCCTTTAGATGTTGGTACTGGTAGTCGGTGTTGGGAAGCCGTTGTATATGATTGATTCGTATCTTCCTGCCATGCTGTTTAACGTGCGTAAAGAGGAGATGGCTGTCATACGTGATCTCAAACGGTTGGGAAAGATGGAGTGGTTCCATCGTTTCGCCTAAAATAACGTATTCCAGTTCCCCTTTAGATGTGAACCGTTTGATGACCACCTTTTCCTCTGGAGCCGGCTGTATGCAAAACCAAGCACCATCTCCCACCCCGCCGAGATACTGCGCATCTTTAGGTACCGAAATCGGCTTGGAAGAAAAACTCATATACCCAATGACCATATCGTCCGGCAGCAAGTCAGCTTTCTTTCTGGCAACATTATCGCCCAGTTTTTTTATCAGAAAACCAAAAGACTGCCAACGATTCATCCGGAAATATTTAAGTCCCTGTTGCGGAGTGAAGGAGTACACCATACGGTCTGGAACCGCATTGACCACGTTGCTGATCGGGCTGGCTTTAATTGTTTCCGGAAAGTTGATGCTGTGGCGCCAACTGTACCGTTTTGACGAGCGTATAAGCATCCGTGCAATAAACCGTGAGCAATTATTATTATTGCGCGCTACGGCTCCGTATGGATAGGTGCCTTGGTGAACACAATCGTCCCCATACGCTTTTGCTTGCTCGAAGTTGATGTCTCTCGCGACAGAGAAATATAGAATACCCTCCCCATACATTGCATGCTTCAATGCTTCAAAATGTTCCACAATCTCTTCCAGATTGGCAATACAGCCTTTTTCGAACTTCGCTTTGAGTTTTATCTCTAAACGGGGATCCGAAAACTTCGAGCGCGCCCGACCATATCCCCGGGGCGCGATATACCGTCCGAAATCGTAAAAGAGCATTTCGCCGGTTTCCTGTTTAATAATCACAATACCCGTATGGCCTACTTTGAAATTCAAGTTTTTTACGATACCGATTTTCTTAAAAAACATCATCCACTTTTCGTCTCCGCGTATCGTGGCATCAGGCCATGTTAAGATAAGGGCTACATCATTATACGTTGTACTTGACTGCATAGAGGTCCTTTCTTTTTAATATTCTAAAGGGATGATTGGTTCTTTTTTGCTGGTAGACATAATCATCATCGTTTGGAAAGTCTTCACGAAAGGGATTTTCGCAATTTTTTCCATGATCACCGCTTCATAAGCCTTGATGTCTTTTACATATACCTTGAGCATGAAATCGCAATTACCCGTCACATGGTGACATTCGGTTACTTCGGGGATAGTCTTGACGGCGGCTACAAATTCCGGAATGGCATTGTGCGTATGAAAGTCTAAGGATATCTGGATGAATGATTTGATGCCTAGCCCGAGTTTTTCTTCATCTACAAACGCATGATAACTTTTAATAAATCCCGAATTTTCCAACTTCCGCACTCGTTCCAGCGTAGGAGCGGGGGAAAGTCCGATGTTGGAAGCTAGCTGCAAGTTGGTAATGCGTCCGTTTTCCTGCAAAAGCTTCAGAATTTTTAAGTCTGTCTTATCCGGTTGATATGGCATTTCTCTAATCAGCTAATGTGAATATTATATTTTACAGAATGTAAATATACGGAATATTATTTGGCAGGCAAAAAACTTCGGCAAGGCATATTTGCTATAGATAAAATTTATTACACAGATCAATTTTAATTGTTAATGATTATTTCAAATCATGCTAATGTCAAAAAGACAAAAGGTGATCTGCGTTTAATTGCGTAGAAGTGATGTTTGTCATTTTTTTTGCGAAAAAGTCGGTTAGCGTGGTCGTTAGCTTAGGGTATGTCGTCATTTAATCGTATCTTTGTAGTCCGAAACAAAGAAGATCGCCGAATTAAAAGAGGGGAGATAAAATGAGTACCAAAGACGACGAATTGTTAAAAGAGCTGGAGCTCGAAGAATATAAATACGGGTTCACGACGGATATTGAAATGGAAATAGCCGCGAAGGGGCTAAGTGAAGAGACTGTCCGTTTCATTTCTGCCAAGAAGAATGAACCCGAATGGATGTTGGAATGGAGGCTGAAAGCGTTCCGTCATTTTCTAACCATGAAAATGCCAACATGGCAAAATTTTGATAGTCCAGAAGTGGATTTTCAAGATATTTCCTACTACGCCGCACCTAAGCCCAAAAAGCAATTAGAGAGTTTGGATGAAGTAGATCCAGAATTACTTTCCACATTTGCCAAATTGGGGATTCCATTGGATGAGCAGAAAGTGTTGGCAGGAGTAGTAGCGGTGGACGCGGTATTTGACTCCGTCTCTGTCAAAACGACATTTAGAGAGAAATTAAAAGAACAAGGCGTTATTTTCTGCTCCTTTGGTGAAGCCGTTCAGGAATATCCTGATCTCGTTAGAAAATACCTAGGTACTGTCGTGCCACAAACCGATAATATTTATGCGGCATTAAACTCTGCAGTATTTTCCGATGGCTCCTTTGTGTATATTCCTAAGGGAGTTCGTTGTCCGATGGAACTTTCTACCTATTTCCGGATAAATGCCGAGAATACCGGGCAATTTGAACGCACCTTGATTGTTGCCGAAGAAGGGTCATACGTGTCTTATCTGGAAGGTTGTACGGCGCCGATGCGTGACGAAAATCAATTGCATGCCGCTGTGGTAGAGTTAATCGCCGAGCGGGACGCGGAAATTAAATATTCGACGGTGCAAAACTGGTACCCCGGTGATAAAGACGGAAAGGGAGGCATCTATAACTTCGTGACCAAGCGCGGTATTTGTAAAGGAGATAACTCGAAAATTTCCTGGACACAGGTAGAGACTGGTTCGGCCATTACTTGGAAATATCCTGGCGTTATCCTGAAAGGTGATAATTCTGTGGGAGAATTTTATTCCGTCGCCATGACGCGCAATAAGCAGCTCGCCGATACCGGAACAAAAATGATACATTTAGGGAAAAACACCCGTTCTAAGATTGTATCTAAAGGTATTTCAGCCGGACAAAGCCATAACAGCTACCGCGGATTGGTGAAAATCGGACCGAATGCCGATAAAGCAAGGAACTTTACACAGTGTGACTCTCTGTTGATCGGAGACCGTTGTGGAGCACATACGTTTCCCTATATAGAAAGCAGAAACCGGACAGCGATGTTAGAGCATGAGGCCACCACATCGAAGATTGGCGAAGATCAGGTTTTCTATTTAAACCAGCGCGGTATTGATTCGGAAAAAGCTGTCGGTTTAATTGTTAACGGCTATGCAAAAGAGGTATTGAACCAGCTACCGATGGAATTCGCGGTAGAAGCACAGAAATTATTAGCGATTTCTTTGGAAGGATCGGTAGGGTAGTCATTTTAAATTTCCAAACTAAAATAAAAGATGTTATCAGTTAAGAATTTACACGCGTCAGTTGACGGCAAGCAAATATTAAAAGGATTAAACCTGGAAGTTAAAGCAGGCGAAGTGCATGCGATCATGGGGCCGAACGGTGCCGGTAAAAGTACATTAGGTAATGTATTGGCCGGACGTGACGCTTACGAAGTTACAGAAGGTACAGCATTGTTGGAAAATATTGATTTATTGGAGTTAGCTCCGGAAGATCGTGCTCGCGAAGGCCTTTTCCTAGCTTTCCAATATCCGGTAGAAATCCCGGGAGTATCTAACATCAATTTCTTGAAGACAGCTGTAAATGATATTCGGGAATACAAAGGCTTGCCGCCTATGGAAGCGAAAGAATTTTTACAGTTGGTGAAGGATAAGCAAAAGCTCGTTGATTTTTCAGCCAGCTTGGCTAATCGCTCATTAAATGAGGGGTTCTCCGGTGGTGAAAAGAAACGTAATGAAATATTTCAGTTAGCCATGTTAAACCCGAAGCTCGCGATTCTCGATGAAACCGATTCTGGACTTGATATTGATGCGCTACGTGTAGTGGCGAATGGTGTCAACCAGCTGCGTTCCGAAAACAATGCATTCGTGGTGATTACACACTACCAACGTTTGCTAGATTATATCGTGCCGGATTTTGTTCACGTATTGCATAACGGACGCATTGTAAAGACAGGTCCAAAAGAGTTAGCATTGGAGCTGGAGGAAAAAGGTTACGATTGGCTAAAAGAATACGACACGCAAACCGTATAACAACACTTATCCATGGATAATGTAGACAGCGGATTGATAAAAAAGAACATGAGTACACTAGTTGCAGAATCATTATATGAACAGTTGATTTCGGCTTTTCAAGAGCAGAATACGCAAGAACCGTCACATTTGACAACCTTGCGCCAGCATGCTTTTGAGCGATTTCAACAGGAAGGTTTTCCCACGGTCAAAAACGAAGAGTGGAAATATACGAACATACACCCCCTCGTCAATTCATCGTATGTATTACACAGTCCCCTAGATGCGGACAAGGTGGATACAAGGAAAGCCGATATTCCGGGTTTAGATGCCTATAGAATTGTCCTAGTAAACGGACAGTACATATCGGGTTTGTCTTCCTTGGAGGGTGAAGCAGGTTTGGTTGTCAAACCTATCAGCGAGGCCTACGCAGAGCCTAATTTTGAAAAGCATTACGCAAAGCACGCCGACCAGTCGGATAATATCATGGTGCAGTTGAACACGGCATTACATACCGCAGGCTTGTACATATCGGTTGCGAAAGGTGCGGTGATTTCTAAGCCTATTCATCTGGTACATGTCGCGGCAGGAGAAGACGCTTTTTTTGCCCAGACACGTAATCTGATTGTGGCAGAACCTCACGCAGAGATAGAAATTATCGAATCTTTTGTGACGACGGACGGTGCGGCAAAAAATGTGCATAATAAAGTGACTGAAATTGTGGTAGAGGAAGAGGCGAAAATACAGCATTACTACCTGCAGGTAGCCGATCCTGCGAGCCACTACATCATGCATACCGAGGTTTATCAGGAGCAACACAGTCTGTATAACAACTACAACTGTAATTTGCCTGGGGCTTCGTTTGTACGTCACAATATCAACGTACGCTTGGATGCCGAGCAAGTAGAGTCACATCTATATGGTATCAACCTAACGGCAGACCAACAGTTGGTCGACAACCATACGATTGTTGATCACATGAAGCCGCACTGTGAATCGTACGAGTGGTATAAGAACATTCCGCAAGACGAGTCCACGGCTGTATTCAATGGGAAGATTTTTGTTCGGGAGGATGCGCAAAAGACAAACGCCTTCCAGCAGAACAATAACATGCTTATCGGTGATAAATCTGCTGTATATACAAAACCGCAGCTTGAAATTTTCGCGGATGACGTAAAATGTTCCCACGGCTGTACGATGGGACAGTTTGATGAAGATGCCCTGTTTTATCTTCGTGCTCGGGGAATTGGTGAAGAAGCGGCACGCGTACTATTAGTACATGCATTTGCGTTTGATGTAACCTCTCGTTTTTCAAACGATCAAGTTCGCCAATACATTGAGCACCTCATAGAAATCGGATTAGAAAGAAATAAGTAGTTTCCCATATATTATAATTTGAAAGGCGTTTGGTTATACATCAAACGCCTTTTTTGTGTTCTCCTGCAAACAGTTTTTAGCATTTTTTGCCGTCTTAAAAAAAGGTCCTATTTTAGGGTCTTCAAGATATGTCCTTATGATAAAATTCTTTTATTTTTTCACCATCTTTTTCTGCTGGACCCCATGGGTCTTTGCGCAGGCCCAAACTTTTCATACCAAGGAAGGGAGAGAGACGAAAAGCAAAGCGGAAGCCTATTATAGCAGAACGGTTGCCGTCCCTGCGGAAGAAGGGGGAAAGCCTATCGTAGAAGAAATCTATCTCAGCACCAATAAACCTAAGTTGAGAGGTACCTATCAGCGCAAAGGTAGTTATCAATTCGTGGGCGAGAAATGTGAGTTTTTTGAAAACGGCTTGCTAAAGTCGAAAGAGAATTATACGAACAACAGTACGCTCATTGATTCCGCATTTTATTTTCATGAAAACGGAAGACTCAAAATCGTCTATTTCTACCCATCATCAATGGATAGCCAAGAGAAAATAGAAATACAAGACCCTTTGGTTCTGCTTTATCAAGATTCATCCGGAGTAAAACATCTCGAAAACGGGAATGGCTTTGCTGTTTTGGATGAACGTAATAATCTAGAGCAAGGGCATTATAAATCCCATAAAAAGGTAGGCGAATGGAGCGGTACTTTTCTGAATGATAAGTACACTTTTACGGAAACGTATCGTGACGGAGAATTACTTTCTGGTGTAACAAAAGATTCAACAGGCGTTGAAACACCTTATGATACCAGCAAATTTAGGGTAAATCCAGACTATCCGGGAGGAATTATCGCCTTGCGGAAGTTCGTCGCCCAAAACTATCGATTCCCAAAAAGTGCTATACAAAACAAAATTTCAGGAGTTGTTCAAATCGAATTTGTCGTAGAAAAGGATGGAAGAATGTCGAATTTTGTTATCGCAAAAGATTTAGGATATGGAACCGGCCAGGCCGGTATAGCGGCGTTCAAAGGAGCTAAACGGTGGAGTCCGGCATATATGCGAGGTATACCGGTCCGCGTGAAATATTCTCTACCCATACACCTCAATCTATAAGGAAAAGGCGCGTTATTCTAAGGTCTGTTTAATCATAAACTTGTTGAAAAACAACACATGAAATGAGCCGGAAATAAAAGAGGTTGCTCCCTTTTTTGGAAACAACCTCTTTTGAGCGAAAGACGAGATTCGAACTCGCGACCCCAACCTTGGCAAGGTTGTGCTCTACCAACTGAGCTACTTTCGCTGATGGTGGTACAAAGATAGTGATTCGTAATATATCTGTCAATAGCTTTTATCTAATTTTTAAGAGGAGCTATTGTATGGCATCCACGCAATTGATGCCGTCAATGGCAGCCGATACAATTCCACCCGCGTAGCCCGCGCCCTCTCCACAGGGGTAAAGGCCCGTTATTTCAGGATGTTGCAGGGTTTCTTTATCACGAGGAATGCGGATAGGGGAGGATGTACGCGACTCTACACCCACCAGAATAGCCTCATTGGTATAATATCCCTTCATTTTTTGACCAAAAAGAGGTAAAGCCCCTCGCAAGGCCTCGTGTACAAAAGAAGGTAACACCTGGTTCAGATCAACACTATTTGTACCGGGCTTATAGGAGTTTTCCGGGAGCGTAACGGAAACTTTTTGTTGCACGAAGTCTACCATGCGTTGTGCCGGCGCTACCAGGTTACCACCACCTAAACGGAAAGCCTGCTGTTCAATATCCTGCTGAAATCGCAATAGCGCAAACGGATCAGAGAAAGCGTTCGGTACATCTTCCATATTGATTTGGATTACCGTTCCCGAATTGGCATGCGGATTATTCCGTTTGGAAGGCGACCATCCATTCACCACAATCTCGTTATCTTCCGTAGAGCAGGGCGCAATAATTCCGCCAGGACACATGCAGAAAGAAAATACCCCCCGGCCATTAACCTGTTCGACTAAGCTATAATACGCTGGAGGAAGAGCTTCGGGCCGTGTGGAACAGTGATACTGTGCCTGATCAATAATTTCTTGAGGATGTTCTATCCTTACGCCTAATGCAAAAGGTTTTGCCTCGATCAGCCAACCTTTCTGCTGGAAAAGATAGAAGATATCCCGAGCAGAATGCCCGGTAGCGACGATGACATGATCCGCTTTTATCGTCTCTCCAGCCGATGTGCGGACGGCCTTTACCTGCCCGAATTCGGCTACGATATCATTCACGCGGCAATCGAATCGGATCTCACCGCCGAATTCTAAAATGGTATTCCGCATATCTTCTATAATATGCGGCAGTTTATTCGTGCCGATATGCGGTCGCGCATCTACAAGAATGTCTTCAGGAGCACCATGCTGCACAAAAATACGCAACACTTTGTCCACATCACCACGTTTGTTCGACCGCGTGTAAAGTTTACCGTCGGAATACGTACCCGCGCCACCTTCGCCAAAACAATAGTTCGACTCCGGATTGACAAAACCTTCCCGGTTTATTCGAGCCAGATCACGCCGTCTTTCCTTTACCTGCTTTCCACGTTCAATGACGATGGGCTTTAGCCCCCGTTCCAAGCAGCGGTAAGCAGCAAACAAACCCGCGGGGCCCGCACCTATGATAATTACCGGCAGAGCATCGTGCACCGGTTTGATAGCAGCGGTGAAGATTTCGGGAATAGGTAGTTCGTCGATATAGAAAATAACCCGCATGCGATACAGTACCTTTCTGCCTCGGGCATCGATGGAGCGTTTACGGATATGGTGCCCCTGTATACGGGAGCGTTCTAAGTTCAACTGTTTGGCACCAAGCTCGAGCAGGTGCTCGGTGTCCTGGATTTTCTCCGGTACGACCGCAATTTCAATTTCTTTTTGCATAACTGTGAGTCGGGTTTTTATTCCGAAAACAATACAAAGGTAGGTTCTTTTCTTTTTTCCTTGACGAAAAAAGAAACAAAAAAGTCAAGGCTGAATATGGTTTTGCTATTTTTCTTTGTCTATTCCTAAACAAAATGAAACTCGCTTCGCTCAAACATTATTTTGTTTTTAGCGGAATAGCCTGCACAAAAATGGCCGCAAAACAATATAAGGCCGCTTTAATTCCGCATTTCTACGAGGTATAATTAATCGCTTTATTTACGCTTTTGCACCCCCCCAATTAACACTTAATGTCGCAGCGACGAGATTTAGGGACAAATGTATATTTTTAGTGTCCCTGAGCTCCCTCCGGTCGGTTTGGTTACTTTTTTTCTAAAAAAAAGAACGATAATTAGTATTTTTATAAAAATTTGAATAAAACTTCACAGATGAAAAGACTACTTATTGCAATCGTTGGTTTGTTTACGGCACTGTCGTTTAGCTCTTGTGGTTACAACACCATGGTTTCTAAAGATGAAAATGTAAAAGGTAAATGGGCACAGGTAGAGAATGCCTATCAACGTCGTGCGGATTTGATTCCAAATCTAGTTGCCACCGTAAAAGGCGCTGCTGAACACGAGGAAGGTACATTGACTGCGGTTGTAGAAGCCCGGGCGAAGGCTACATCGGTGACCGTCGATCCGTCCAATCTATCCGAAGAAGCTATTGCAAACTATCAACAGACACAGGACGCGCTATCGCAGTCTATCGGCAGATTGCTCGTCAGTGTGGAAGCCTATCCGGATTTGAAAGCCAACTCGAATTTTCAAGAGTTGCAGGTTCAACTAGAAGGAACGGAAAACCGAATTTCCACAGAACGCCGCGCGTATAACGAAGCCGTGCAGGATTATAATACCACGGTCAGAAGCTTCCCGAATAACATTATGGCAGGTATCTTCGGTTTCAAAGCAAAAGGTACGTTTCAAGCAGCTGAAGGATCCGATAAGGCACCTACCGTTGCATTTTAGTAAATAATATGGAGCTATTTTCAACGGAAGAGCAAGATCGTATTGTTCAGGCAATCAGTGTAGCGGAGGCCAAGACCTCTGGAGAAATTCGCTTAGTTATCGATAAGAAACTGAAAGCCGCTTCCGCGATCGATGCTGCCGTAACGTATTTCCAGAAACTGGAAATGCAAAAAACGGCTCAAGCCAACGGGGTGCTTATCTATATGGCGCTCGACGACCACGAATTTGCGATCATTGGCGACCGGGGCATCAATACCAAAGTAGTTGCTAATTTTTGGGATGACACCAAGGAACTGATGGTTTCATTTTTCCGTCAGGGTGATTTGGTGCAGGGACTGATTGCAGGGATACACGATATAGGCGAACAGTTACAGGCCTATTTTCCACGTAGCGAAGATGATGTGAATGAACTTCCGGATGATATCTATTTTGGAAACCTGCATGAGCAACCCATTAAAAAGAGGCATGAATAGAAGTAGCTTTTGCAAGCTTCATTGCCTTGTGCAAGCAAGTTGTTCTAATGAAAAAATTAAAAATCCAATGCGACTATTTACGATATTTAAACCAAGGGTTAAAGAAGCGGTTGTGCTGTTTTTTGTGTTGTGGGGGTCGATTCTTTCGCTTGGTGCACAAAATCTACCAGCCGCACCCGATCACTTAGTCACCGACTATACAGGTACCTTGACCGCTGGAGAAATACAAGCGCTGGAACGCAAACTGCTCGCATTCGAAGACACCACTTCCAACCAGATCGCCGTCGTATTAGTCTCGTCAACCGAAGGCTATGACGTAGCTGACTATGCCGTACGGCTGGCACAAAAGTGGGGTGTGGGTGGAAAAAAATACAACAATGGTGTTTTGTTGCTAGCCGCGCTGGAAGATCGTACCGTCACCATTCAAACCGGCTATGGTATGGAAGGAGCCTTACCGGATATTATAGCCCATCGGATTATCCAGCAGGAAATACGACCTTATTTTGGTCGGCAAGATTATTACCAGGGCCTGGATGCGGCAACCAATGCCATTATCGCTTATACCCAAGGAGAATATAAAGCGGATCCGCGCGAGCGCGGAGAAGGCGGGGGCGGCATTCCGGTTATTTTGATCGTTATTATCGCCGTTATCGTTATCTCCGTGATTTCCAAAGGCGGAGGAGGAGGCCGTGGCGGCCGCGGTGGTCGGGTGATGACCGGGAAGGGCGCTTCAGATATTTTCTGGTGGACCTTGCTAAGCGGAATGGGAAGACACGGCGGCGGAGGCGGCGGTTTCGGAGGAGGAAGCGGCGGCTTTGGCGACGGTGGTGGATTTGGCGGGTTTGGCGGAGGCGGCTTCGGTGGAGGTGGTGCCAGTGGCCGCTGGTAATTGTTCCGTTGCTGTAACAAACCACCCGAGATATACGTTAGTTATAATGGAGAAGGAGGATAACACCCATTGTGTTTTCCTATCCCAAAGAGATTTATAGAAGAAAATGAGTATGAGAAAAGGAATATTAACAATTTTAGGGGCAATTCCAGCGATGTTATTTGCCCAGGAAGACTTTACGTTAAACGGGAAAATAAATAGTATTCCGGACGGCGCAAAAGTATTTTTTCAATATCAGGACAACGGACGGATGTTGATCGATTCCACCTCGGTAACAGGTGGGACGTTTAAATACCAAGGAACGGTAGCACAGCCGGCGCAGGCCGTGTTGATACTGGCCGAAAACGGAGAAACCCTCTCGGATCTTCAAGCCATAGCTACTAGCGGACAACAGGTGGAGACGAACGCCCTTTACTTTTCGAAAGGGGTTATCCATTTAGAAGGAGAAAGTTTTAGCGGCGCTACGGCACGCGGAAATGCAATCAACGACGATTACGCTAAATACCATAACCAGCTGTCTGTGATAAACGAAGGTTTCGAGGCTTTGAACGAAACATATCACGCTGCTCCGGAAGAAAAGCAACAAGATGAAGCCTTTATGGGCGGGTTGCAGGAGCAGGCAGATGCACTTTTCAAAAAGCAGAAAGATATCAGTTTGGCTTTCATTCAGGATAATCCCGACAGTTATGTTTCCCTAGTTATTGTGAACGAAGAGCTAAATCCGGAAAATGTTACTGCCTTGAAGCCCGCGTTTGAGAGCTTATCCAGCAGTTTGAAAGCTACCGATTTAGGCAAAGACCTGAGCGAGAAAATAACCAATCTGGAAAAACTCGCCATCGGAACCTTAGCGCCGGATTTCATCTTGCCGGACACCGCCGGGAATGATTTGGCACTTTCTTCCTTAAGAGGTAAATATGTGTTGGTGGATTTCTGGGCAAGCTGGTGCGGACCCTGCCGTCGGGAGAACCCAACAGTCGTGGCCGCATACGAGAAATTTAAAGACAAAAACTTCACGGTTTTAGGGGTATCCCTAGATCGTCCCGGGAAAAAAGAGGATTGGATGAGAGCAATCGAGGTTGACGGGCTGGAACAGTGGCCGCAGGTATCGGATCTGCAAGGCTGGAATTCCCCTGTTGTTGCATTGTATGCCATCCGTGGTATTCCACAAAACTACCTGTTGGATCCAGAGGGTCGGATTGTTGCATCTAACCTGCGCGGACCAGCGTTGGAAGAAAAATTAAGTGAAGTGTTGCAATAATAGCGACTTGCAATATGTAGAATAGACGAGGAGCGAATTATTTTCGCCCCTCGTTGTTGTTTTATGAGTTATCTCCAGGCCTTGTACTGGTTGATGAGGCCATTTGTCGAAGCATCGTGTGCATGTATCGGTTCGTCCGTTTCCAGTTCCGGAAGAATCTTATTGGCCAGTTGTTTGCCCAGCTCCACACCCCATTGGTCAAAGCTGAAGATATTCCAGATAACGCCCTGTACAAAAATCTTATGTTCATACAGCGCGATCAAATTGCCTAATGTATATGGTGTGATCTTTTTCAGTAGAATAGAGTTGGTCGGGCGGTTTCCTTCGAATACCTTGAAATTTTTCAAAGCAGTAATCTCTGCTTCGCTTTTACCCGCCTGTTGCAGCTCACGGATCACCTCTTCAGCCGGCTTACCATTCATCAGCGCTTCGGTCTGTGCAAAAAAGTTAGACAATAAGAGCTGGTGGTGGTTGCCGATGGGGTTATGGGAAACAGCCGGAGCGATAAAATCACAAGGGATTAATTTCGTTCCCTGGTGGATAAGTTGATAAAACGCGTGCTGTCCGTTGGTGCCGGGTTCTCCCCAAATAATCGGCCCCGTCTGGTATTCAACACGTTCACCGTTTCTATCAATGTATTTTCCGTTACTTTCCATATCACCCTGCTGGAAATAGGCTGCAAAGCGGTGCATATATTGATCGTAGGGTAAAATCGCGTGGCTTTCTGCATCGAAGAAATTGTTGTACCAAACCCCCAACAATGCGAGTATCACCGGTACATTCTGCTCAAACTCTGTATCCCGGAAGTGTACATCCGCAGCGTAAGCCCCCTCCAACAGTTGCTCGAAATTATCATATCCGATACCTAGGGCAATAGATAAACCAATCGCAGACCAAAGCGAATAGCGTCCGCCTACCCAATCCCAAAACTCAAACATGTTCTGCGTGTCGATACCGAAAGCCGCTACTCCTTTTTCATTCGTGCTGAGGGCCGCAAAGTGTTTGGCAACATCGGCTTCTGCCGCGCCTGATTTTAAAAACCAGTCTTTCGCCGATTGCGCATTGGCCATCGTTTCTTGTGTGGTAAACGTTTTGGATGCGATTAAAAATAAAGTCGTTTCTGGGTTCAAGCCTTTTAAGGTTTCCGCAATATGCGTTCCGTCCACGTTCGATACGAAATGCATATCCAGCCGCGTTTTATAAGCTTTTAGCGCTTCGGTCACCATTACTGGCCCCAAATCCGAGCCGCCGATTCCGATATTCACCACGTCCGTTATCTCTTTGCCGGTATAGCCTTTCCATTCGCCGGAAAGGATACTGTTGGTGAAAGCTTTCATCTGTGCCTGTACCGCCTTTATCTTCGGCATAACATCTTCTCCATCCACCATGACCGCATCGGCAGAGCGGTTGCGCAGCGCCGTGTGTAGCACCTGCCGGCCTTCCGTTTGGTTAATTTTCTCGCCTGCGAACATCGCGTCAATCGCCTCACCCAATTGGCATTCTTTCGCCAGTTGCACCAGCAACGCCAAAGTTTCGTCGGTTATTCTATTTTTTGAAAAATCAACCAGAATATCTGCTATCTGTACAGAAAATTTCTCAAAGCGCTGCGGATCTTCCGCAAACAACTGTTTTAAGGATTTCTCGTTAATAGAAATATAATGGTCTGTTAAATATTTGTAAGCTTGAGTTTTGGTGAAATCTATCTTTGGAAACATAAAAATATAAGTTGTTTGTTAAGAGATCAAATATAGCTTTTTCTTGTGCAACTTTTTTTAGAAAAAAGTTGCGCAAACCGAACGAAATGAGTTCATGAACACTAAATACAATTGTATTGTCCCACTCTTGACCTCTTATGCCACATATAAAATTTTGAATATGTAGGAATATTATAATTGCATTACCCCTCTATTCAAAATTTTAAAGTGGCGAGATTTTTTGCATACTTTTTTTGCGGGAAAAAAAGTATGAGCCGTGCCGCGGCTAGAGCGGCATAAGAATATAGAAATAATTTTTTTACTTTTGAACATGACCAAAGAACAAATACAAGATTTAAGGGATAGAGTAGAGTCCCTGAGGAGGCATCTTTGACATCGATGCGAAGAAATCCGAAATAGCAACGAAAACAGCCATCAGCTTGCAGCCCGACTTTTGGGACGATACGAAAGCGGCTGAAAAGGTGATGCAGGAAATCAAGAACATCAAGCTCTGGACGGAGCATTTCGATGAAGTATCCGCCGCGGTGGATGATGTCGGGGTGATGTACGAATTCTTCCAGTCTGGCGATGCGAGTGAACAAGATGTAAACGATCAATATGCACTCACTCTCGAGCAGGTCGAGGAACTCGAATTCAAGAACATGCTCAGTTCCGAGGAAGATCAGTTAGATGCCATTTTACAGATAACCGCAGGTGCCGGCGGTACCGAATCCTGCGACTGGGCTTCCATGTTGATGCGTATGTATATCATGTGGGGCGAGAAGCACGGCTGTAAAGTCGTGGAGCAAGATCACCAAGAAGGCGATGTGGCCGGCATTAAAACCGTTACCCTGCAGTTTTCGGGCAATTTTGCCTACGGTTACCTGAAAGGAGAAAATGGCGTGCACCGCTTAGTACGAATTTCGCCTTTCGATTCTAATGCCAAACGACATACCTCCTTTGCCTCCGTATACGTTTATCCGTTGGTAGACGATAATATTGAGATCGAGGTGAAGGATGCCGAGGTGGAGTGGGATACCTTCCGTTCGGGAGGTGCCGGCGGGCAGAACGTGAACAAAGTTGAAACGGCCGTCCGCTTACACCATAAGCCGACTGGTATCATTATCAAGAACCAAGAATCCCGCTCGCAGCTCCAGAACAAAGAAAATGCGATGCGTTTGTTAAAATCCCAGCTTTATGAAATCGAGATGCGCAAGCGGCAGGAAGCTACCGCAGCGATTGAGGGCTCTAAGAAGAAGATAGAATGGGGATCACAGATTCGTAACTACGTACTGCATCCGTATAAATTGATTAAAGATCTCCGCACCAACGTGGAAACATCCAATACCCAAGCGGTATTAGATGGTGATCTTGATGAATTTTTGAAGGCTTATTTGATGGAGTTCTAAAAAAAAGAGCTGCACACGCAGCTCTTTTTTAAAATGCATTTTTCCACATCATACTCTCTACGGGGCGGATGGTTTTGTTATTGTATTTCGCATTACCTTTGGTGTTATAAAAGGTTTCGATCTCTCCATCTACCGCAAAATAAATGAGCTGCCCCACAGGCATGCCCGCGTATACACGGACGGGTTGCGCGACCGAGATCTCCAGCGTCCAGGTATTGCAAAAACCAACATCTCCCTTACCCGCCGTAGCGTGGATGTCTATTCCCAATCGGCCCGTACTTGATTTTCCCTCTAAAAACGGAACATGCCCGTGTGTTTCGGTGTATTCAAGCGTAACGCCGAGGTACAGCTTGCCCGGTTGTAAAACAAAACCTTCTTCCGATATCTCGAAATGTTCGATTTCGTTATGCTTTTTCGCGTCGAGCACGGCATCTTTATAGGTGGCTAGATATTTGCCCAAATGCACATCGTAGGAGTTTGTCCCTAAACACTTTCGGTCGAAAGGCTCGATCACAATGCTTCCCTTATCTATTTCCTCTAAAATTCTTTTATCTGATAATATCATGGTTTTTCTTCTATTACATTTTCAATCCGATCTCGCGTAAGCGCTCGTCCAGATATTGTCCGGCCGTATAATCCGGATAAGCCTTTGGATACGCCTCCGAAATACAGGAATCCAGACAGGCTAGACTCATGGAAGCTTTGGGGTGCAGGAAAAAAGGGACGGAATAGCGCGAGGTCTTCATCAATTCCTGGGGCGGGTTCACCACGCGGTGGGTCGTGGATTTGAGTTTGTTATTCGTTAAGCGCTGCAGCATATCGCCGACATTGACCACGATATCCTCTCCCTTTGCTCTGATAGGAAACCATTCCCCGTCTTTCGTCCATACCTCCAGGCCGTCGGCACTGGCGCCGATGAGCAAGGTGATCAGATTGATGTCTTCATGAGCCCCTGCGCGAACCGCATCTGCTGGCAGCACTTCCGGGTTTTCGATCGGGAAATAGTGT
This sequence comes from Sphingobacterium sp. FBM7-1, assembly GCF_020687765.1. GTDB lineage: Bacteria > Bacteroidota > Bacteroidia > Sphingobacteriales > Sphingobacteriaceae > Sphingobacterium. The sequence continues at coordinate 185,392 of NZ_JAJEWJ010000005.1, forward strand.
ATTGCCCGCAAAATCGAGTTACCATTGACGACGTATTGCTCAAAATAATCTTCCTCCAGCGTTAAATACGTCGCGATCGCTTTTAGCAGCTCGCGTCCGGCTTGTTCGAGTTTTTTATAGATTTCTCCCGTTACCTCGTTGAACCTCGGTAGCTCCTCCACCACAATGTTATCCGGGAAATCGCGCTTGTCGTAATCCGCTCCCACGATGGTTTGACCACGTTGCCAGAATTCTTTTAAATCCGGCGTATGTGCATCCTTTGCTTTTTCTTTTCCTTTAGCGGTATAGCCTCGTTGTCCGGCCAATTCTGGAAACTCGTACTTCCGTTTAGCCGCTTCGGGTAGCTCAAAAAAAGCTTTGACAACAGCATAGAGTTCGTCGATCAGTTCTTCGCTCAGCCCATGGTTGGCAACGGTCACAAAACCCGTTTCATTAAAGGCCCGTCCTATGTCTTGTACAAATTGTGCCCGCTGGGCTGCGCTGCCCTGTGTATACTGCAGCAAATCCAGTCGGGGGATGTTTACTAATGCCATCGTTTTTTGGGGTAAAGATAAGAAAATTATGCTTGCTTAATAGTGGTGGGGCTTTTAGATCAACTCCTTATCGAATTCCTCCACCGCGTTAAAAAAATCCGCTATCAGCTCATTCAAGTCTGAATAGTTATCGATGAGGGAATCCATTTCCGTATAATATTTCCCTTCCTGTTTTTTCACCAAGCTCCGTACCCCTCGGAAGTCGTCCAGATCCGTGTCAAAGAAGCCCATATCTACCGAGCAGTCGGTATAATTTTCGAAAATCTTGTTGAAAGCCGGATGCGCGATCTCCTCCAACCATTTGTCTTGTGCAAAGGTATACTCGTCATAAGCGTAATACGCCTCGGTTAGTTTGACCAGTTGGGGTACAAAGCGATCCATAAAAGTATGGAGCTCCGCCAGTATGCGTTTCAGTTGCACCCGAAGCGTAGGTTTATAGGGATTGGTATCGTAGGCTTTTTGTAAATGGTTAAATTTTGCCTTAGCATTCTCGAACAGGGCTTCCAGCTCTTCGACTTCAATCTGGAAACCCGTTATCTGAAGACGGGCGCCGTTTATGCGCTGTTTCATTTCCCAGGTGCGGTCGTGCATCTCCTGAAAATACTGTAGCGCAAGTGTTTCGAAGTCCGTGGCGGGTTTCGTGCGGTCGTACCGGAGCGTGATGGTACGTAAAGGATGAGATTGTGTTGTTATTTCCATGTTTATAAGCTCTTGTAAAGATAAAAATTAAAGTAGAGACGCCAGCATGGGCGTCTCTACTGGGAGGGCGCTAGACAACCAGTGCCGCAATTACGTCGCTGTAATTCGGTTCGATGTCCCGGCCGATGTAGGATGCACGGAATTCATATTCCTGCAATTTATCCAGATCGCGCATCTCAATGGTCGATTTGCTATGCAGGATACTTGCCCAGGCATCCGTTCCCTTTTTACGGTACTCATACCGGTAGAGGCGTGCAGGTGTCCAAGGTTTTACCTGTATGCGCACAATACCCGAGCCCACCTGTATATGGGATACACGCAGGTTTTCTGCTTTAGGGGTACGGTCATAGCGTGCAGTGTTGCTTTCCGAGGGTCGGAATCCTGCGGCTACAATAATAGCAGGGTCGCCTAGGGCTATGGCATCTACGTAGTGGGAAAGCCGGTAAATAACCTCCTGTAGTTCCTTGCCCGCTTGTCCTTTGAGGATGACGGCGCGCTGATCGCGGAAAGAAGCTTCCACAAATGCTTTGCGATACTTCCTTAAGCTGGTTTCGAATGCTTCTAAGCTTGGAACGGGATCAACAAATATATCCTCATTCTCGATCAATTTTTGAAAGATTTGGTCTGCATAACGCAATAATTCCGTTGCGTTTTTACATCTAAAATTTGGTTTTGACATTTTGTAATGTTTTTTGATGTTTAAAAAATTATTAATTACTTCTGTTGTACGTACAGTACAAAGATGGGGTACAAAAACAGGCAAAAGGTGTAGATTCAGGCCAACTTTGGGTGGACCCCGAAAAACTTTTTGGCTTGTTTCTACACCTTTAGAGAGGAGTTTTTTAGACGATTTATCGCCCAAAAACGTGCTTTATTGTGTGTTTAATCGGGTTTTCTGATTAATGTCAGGGGGAAATGAGACACAGAAATTAATGAGCTGTTTTATCAAAACAACTAGCTGTTTTTGCAGAAGACTTAGTTCGTTGACAAAAAAGAGTAGGTGTTTTGTCCGGTGAGATAATTTGTCCGGAAAAGCAGCTCATTGTTGAGGAAGCAACGATAGGTAGTCATACGAAATAACTATGTTGGAGGGTGGTGGAGGTAGTCATTTTTATAGAAAAGGAAGCTTTTCCAGCAAAAGCGGCAGTTTGTGGACAAAAACAACTGGGTAGTTCGTCAAAGGAATGAGCTGTTTCTTCTTGGAAGCTCATTTGCAAGCGGGCAACGATAGCTTATTTGCCAGGGTTGTTACTTCAGGAAGCGAAAGACTTATTTATCTGTTGGATAGCATGATGTTTTTCTGTGAAAAAAAGAGCCGAATTATAAAAATAAACCTTTCATTTGGTTTTGATCCACACTTTTCGTTCTTCCCTAGGTGTACGATGAAAGTGTTTCTTATAATGGTTTGCAAAGTGCTTTGCATCCGAAAAATGAAGCATTCCCGCAATCTGCTCAAGGGTCCACTCTGGGTGAGTGTGCAGTAGCTCACGACCTTTATACAAACGTATTAGTAGAATACTCCGGGTGATGGATGTGGGACGCCCCTGAAAGGCGCGTGTTATATTTCTTATCGAGCAATGGCATGCGGCAGCCACTTTTTCAAGATTTAACTGTTCATCCATATAATTCTCCGTAATGTATTGGATCGCTCGGTGATACAGTTGAATTAAACTTTCGTCTTTGTCTTGTCCTCCTTGCTTATCCAACTGCTGGGCGTAGGCGGTATAGCATTTACCAAATAACAGGCCGATATGATGTACGGTGGTAAAGGGACCGAATAGATTTTTGGAAAACTGCTCCAGCAATTTCCGTTCGTTATAAGCAAGGCTTACCGCAGGCAGGACGTTGCTGTCCTGATCCGCATAGTGTTTCCGCAACTGGGGTTGTTCGGCTAGCAGCTGCTGCCGAGATGCGCCCGTCAGGCCTAACAAGAGTGCCCATTGTTTGCCAGCAGGGACCGTTAGGAGGTGTTGCTCATTGGCTGAGGTAAAAGAGAAAAACGTGTCTGCCGTACTGGTTTTTCCACTAGGGAAAGAGAGGGAGCCCAGAAACTGCAGGCAGAGCCAGAGAATTTCCTCTTCTTTTTGGGGCAATTCGTAGCCAGTAAGTTCCTTGGGATGCCCTTTTAACTCACAAAGTATAAAATCGTGGGTTTCAAACTGGATATGCAGAAGGCGTTCATTCCATTTTTGTTGCGTCGCCTGATGCAGCACAGCCAAATGCATGCCCCGGAACGTATCCCGGCTCGCGGGTCTGGCCGACAGGGTTTCTTTCCATACGTTGAGAAGGTTTTTATTGGGCATGGTCAGTTTATATTCCGTTTTTTTCTTGTGCGAACAATGTTCCTGCACATAATTGCAGTAATAGAAGGATGTTATTTTTCATTTGGTTAATTTGTTTATGAAGTTTACGAATTGATCGTTGTTCTTTATTGTAAAAGTAATGATTTTTCTTCTGATAATGCTTTGAACTTATCCGGGTTTGGGGGTCTGGCCGCCCCGGTTTCTTTCCTACATGAAGAAAGGATTCCCATGATTTGTCGAAATTATCCTGTCTCTTTTCCTGTTTGCCACTACTTTCGCTCCGTAAGCCTAATGATTAATGGAAAGGAGTAACGCATGTAGGAGAAACCGATTAAACTGAGCGGTTTATCGGTTTCTCTAAATGATTTGCTAAATTTGCAGCAGTATGTATCATAAACTGTGTATACTGTTTGGGAAACAACCAACATTTAGCAAATATATCTGTCGATGAATCGATTTTTAACCTTTAGTTTCATCCTGTTGCTTCTTTTTTCATCTTGTGGCACCTATCGGTACCCCAATGCTTCAGGAATTCGTGAATCCGCAGCACAGGAGTTGAATAGCTATTATACGGATACCACACAGCAGTGGGTGTATCGTACGAAACTGCAAGCTTTTGATCAGCACATGCAGGGAAGTGTCACGATCAAGGCATTGGGGCGAAATGAACACCGCATTACCTTCGTCAGCGACTTTGATCAGGTACTTTTTGACGTTCATCTCTTACCCAACGGATACGAATTGGAGGGAGCGACCCCTAGCTTGGGCAAGCGCGCAGTAGCGAAGGAAATGGTTAATATTTTCCGTACGCTGACGGCACAACGTTTTGCCACTTCTGCCGTAATGTTCGCGGGTCAGCAACAATACTATCCGGTGTACGTGCAGGACGATTGCTACTATGTCGTGAAAGAGCGAAAAGTAGAACGTATTCGGCAGGTGAAAGGAGCGCAGGAGTATTTAGAGATTGTGTATCAGACATGGAATGTAAAAGACGTTCCGACAAGCATAGCGATAACGCATAAAAAGTATCCTATAACCATAGATCTCGCGTTAGAAGCGAAGCAGTCTTCGCTGTAAAGTGTAAATTTATAAAAATACTGACCGAGACATATCTTGGCTGACTCCCGTTGTAGTTTTGTTGTCGACAACTAAAATAAAGCGATATGACAAAACTAGGGAGATGGAAAGACAATATACAGCAAATCCAAGCGCATATTATGGAAAACAGTCCGGATGGACTTCTTTCTAAATCGGATTTGACCAATGCGTTTGATGACTTTGGAGATATTAGACCCGAGCGCTTGTTTGTTTGCTATTTTGGACATCTTCCTAATATTGTCCACCAAGAAGAAATAGCCTTGATGAAAGCCTATGATTTTTTTAAAACGCACTATCAAAAAGAGTTGAAAAACCATGTTTTCGAGGTGGGTGTCGATTCGGAAGATTTCGATGAGGGAAAACTGCGGCCACGAGACTTTTATTGCTTTTTGTACGAGGATCTTATCGTGCGTTTTGAGGGGGTTAGACGGATCACATATCTTTTTTATAAAACAGACGTGGCAAAAGTGGAAGAGATTATAGACAGGTTGTCCCAATTTTTCCATAAGAAAAGAGATCAACCAGACATCCACTTGTTGGTCAAGACCAGAGAAGGAATCGAAACTAGAAAGATGAGTCTTACCATGCCCCAGATGGATATTGCGTCCAACTATAACGATGACTTTATGCCTATACACGAGACCATTTATTGACGGCTTAGTCGGTACAACGACAAGGGCTTGGTATTGCTGCACGGCAAACCGGGGACGGGGAAGACCTCTTACCTCCGTTTTTTGGCCGGTAGCTTAAAGAAAAAGGTTATTTTCTTGCCGACTGATATGGCACCTGTTATGACCAAGCCCGATCTGATTTCCTTGCTCATGGACAACCGCAACTCCGTATTGGTCATCGAAGATGCCGAGAAGATTATTGTAGATCGTAATGTCAACGATCATTCGCCCGTATCGACACTGTTGAACCTCGCCGATGGCTTGTTGGCAGATTGTCTCCACATTCAGGTAATTTGCTCGTTCAATACCGATCTGTCGAATGTGGACAAAGCACTATTACGAAAGGGTCGGCTCATTGCCAAATACGAATTTACGGAGCTACAAGTGCCAAAAGCGCAAGCACTTTCCGATAAACTAGGTTTTACGTCGCATATTACTGCTCCCATGGCATTGGCTGCTATCTACAACCAAGAGGAGCAGGAGTTCATGCAGATGAAAGGCATGGCGCGCGTAGGATTTAACCTTGGGCAAGATAGCGCATAAGACAACGACACCTTTTGGCAGAGGTCGTGATCAATTTTGTAGGAAACAAAAAACTTTTTAATATGAATATTCTAGAACAATTTGCACACCAAGGCGACACACAGTGGTTTAAGATTGATCAAATTCCTTTTGGAACAGAAAAAGTGGATAAAAAATTTATCGCTGCTTCGGAACGTTCAGGCTCGTTTCACGCTCTGTTTGGTGATTACGATATGTATGAGCTGGCTGGTAGCTTTATCATTGAGACTAAAGAAGACTGTATTTTAAACCATTCGTTGGCGGAGCATTTAAGAGACAACAAACTAACGCTTGACGAAGCGCAGATTTTGGCCAAAAAGGATCATAGACACACCGTTATCCCCAAGGGGATTTATAGGGTTGGCATTCAACAAAGATTCAATCCGAGAGAAAACCATAGGCGACGAATAACTGATTAGACACCTAATAAATTCATTATCTGTTATGATGAAAGAAAACAACGACGAAAAATACCTTTATAACAGCGCGACACTTAATAATATACGTAGCGAGTACAAAGAAGTGTTGATTGATAGCCAGATTCGTAAAGAAGATTTTGAGCAGGGTGTGCAGTGGCTTTACAAAAATCTATTGCACCGTCCCAAACCGCAAATCCGTTATTGCAATGGTCTGGATGTAGATGTGATCCGTGATGTGAAATCAAAAAAGATAAACAGGTTGACCGTTGAGAATGCTTTAAATCGATGTATTGATAGCTGTATCAGGGGAAAGAACAAGTGGATTGACGATCTCCTTTTGAAAAGAGTGTTATCGGAACACCTTCACCTCAGTCATCAACACACTGTACAAGATATTATAAATGGGTATGGTAAAAATGGTATAAACTTAAAAGAGCATTTGGCGCGGATAGCTTATTTGGATTTTCATATACGTTTGGGCGATTTTATGGCCTTAGATTTTTCTTATTTAAAAAAAATGTACTGCTCCGGTGTCTATTATGTTTTTTTCTGGGACGATTTTGTGCTAGCGCTCTCCAACCCCGTCATACGGCAGGATGAACACGGCCTGCTGCATTCTACGGTATACCCGGCTATAGAATGGCCTCAAGGGGGGAAAGCTTACTACATACACGGCAGAGAAATGCCGGAATGGATATTTAGGTGTTATGGAACGGATATGCTCTATCGCCGGTTTTTAGCAGAAGACAACGAAGATATCCGGTCGGGTATCATCACCCTTGTCAACGAACGGATAGGCGACAAAGGGTTGCTGGATTTTTTAAAGGCAGAGTTAGTGGACGAGAAAGAGGTTGTGCATCATTCGGGATATACAGAAGTTTTACGGCTGTACAAAAGCAAAGAAAAATTTGATTATTTGCAGGATCGGAAGGGGAAATCCGGGCAGCCGTACTGCTGGAGCGAATTTACCTGCCCCAGTACGGGCGCTACGTATCTCATCGATAATTCGGCAGATTTTAAAAATGCCATTGAAGCTGCTAAGTTTTTAAGGCCAAGTTTTGTCCCTGAGTATCTACCGTATCGATGGTCACATGATGCGAGCTGATATTTTGATGCTATGATAAACGAAAATATTGTACGCGAGATAATTAGAAATACCCGCTTCAAATTTCTTATTGGAAGAGGAGAGTATTTCGGATCGGAGGCGGAGAGAAAAGTTTATGACACGCTCTTTGAAGCGGGATTGGAGTGGCTATATTCCTATGTATTAGGCAAGCCTAAGCCAAAAGTGGTTTACTGCAACAATCTCCATTTTTTGAGAAAGGCTAAAAATAAGATGGATATACATCTTCATCATACCGTTGTAGCAGACGCACTGCGTGATGCTATTATGCTCCGCCCCGATGAATATTTAGCGTTTAAAAAAGATAACAATTTTGATAAGCTGATCGAGACGGAATTCAATACTCCTTTCTTATGTATGGAAGGGATTAGGTTTGATCTTTTCGATACGATTTCCGTTATGTTATATCAATGGGAGAAAAGCAGTTTCAATTTAGCCGGATTTCTGCGTGAAGTAATGGTGTACACGGTGTATAAAAGTACTCACCATTATGACGCTTATAGCAAAAACATTGACGAAAACTTTGTGATCGACGAAGAGAGCTTGTTGCATGCAAGGAATCTATGCAATGCTGAGGTATTTCATATGTTCTTTGGAGAAGACGTTGTCTATGCACTACGGTATCCCTATTATCAAAGCTCATGGAGGACAAAGATGACTACGCTTACCAATGGCTCCGGGGGAGAGTCTTCCTTCAACACTTTGCGCCCTCGTTTCTACTGGCCTTATGGTCCCAAGATTTATGCTTCCGATACCCAGCTTTTACCCAATTGGATTTTCGACGAGTATATGCAGGAAGGTTACTTCCGAAAAATTATGGATATCAACGATTTTGATATTCGGGATGGTATCGTTGCTATGATTAGAATAGATAAGGGAGATCGCGCTCTTTACGATTTTATATGCAGAGAAGTTGGGGATGAATGCCTAGCGGCATACTATTATTTATGGCTGACCGATAGTAAAGCAAAACGAGATGACGTGTTTTTAAATGCTATTGTTGGACTCTTGGCAAAGGGTGAAGGTGACAGGAAATTGGTGGATTTTATAGAAGCGGGATTCGGAAAAGAGGAAATTGTGGAATATTATATGCGATACTTTAAAATAGAAAAAGTATGGGAATTATTTGCTTGATTGTGTAAGTTTATTTCCTATTATTGTATAACGTTGTGCAATTGAGACCTTATTATTGATCAGCGTTTAGCTTCTTCCGTAACCGAGAAGAGAAATATATTAACTAAAATAAAATTCACTATGCAAATTCCACCGGGACACGGGTTAGCTGAAGCTCATCCCAACATTGTGGTGGAATAAAAGGGAAGCCGAAAACTTGATAGAGTAGGCACGGTTTTAAATATCTAAATTATGGCAAACTATTATTGCGAATATTGTGGAACTAAACATTCCAGTGTCATGGGGCTGACCAACGGTTATTGCTTTAGGCATCCCAACGGAGCAAACAAGGGAAGACACAAATTGTACGAAGGTAGCGAAAAAACAAAGTATACCTGCAAGTATTGTGGGACAGGCCAAAGTAGTATCCAAAACCTGACCAACGGTTATTGTTTTAGACATCCGGACGGAGCGAATAAAGGAAAACATGCGCCGGCATTGTGAGTATAAACAATTAATAACCATCACGAATAAGGATTTGTATAAAAATTTTTATAAATGAACAACATATCAATTAAACCAATCTCCGAATTATTGGGGATGAATTTTTTTATTCCATCGTATCAAAGAGGTTATCGTTGGACAGAACAACAGGTAAAAGACTTGTTGAATGATATCAATGAATTTTCACCAAAAGAAATTGCCAATTCCGGTGAAAAAACTTGGTATTGCTTACAGCCTATTGTTGTAAAGGAAACAGACAGAGACAGAAACGAGTGGGAAGTAATCGATGGACAGCAACGGTTAACTACGACTTATTTGATTTTATATTATTTGAATCAACGATATACAGAAGAAGGTAGAACGGAACTTTTTGAAGTGGAATATGAAACACGAGAAGGTTCTGCGAATTATTTAAAAAATGAATTGGGAAAAATAGAAAAGGACGATTCAAATATTGACTATTTCCACATATCAATTGCTTATCAAACTATTAAAGACTGGTTCAAAGAAAAAAAAGTAGAAAAATCATTTGAGTTGAAATTTAATGATTCTACTAAAGTTATTTGGTACGAAACTTCAAAGAACGAAATTTCTATTGATATTTTCACGAGAATCAATAGCGGAAAAATTCCGCTAACAAATGCTGAATTGATAAAAGCTTTGTTTTTGAACAGTTCGAATTTTGAAAACGTCGACGCGGAAAAACTGCGTTTGAAACAATTAGAAATTGCCTCAGAGTGGGATAGAATCGAATATGCTTTACAAGATGATTCGTTTTGGTATTTCATCAATAAAAGTGAAAACAATTTGGCAACGAGAATAGAGTTTATTTTCAATTTAATGGCTGACAAACAAAGCGATGATAAATATTCAACTTTTTATTTCTTTAATGAGAAATTCAAAACCAAACTAGAAAACGAGATAATCGATAATTGGCAGGAAATTAAAAAATATTTTCAAACGCTTGAAGAGTGGTTCAACGACAGAGAATTGTACCATAAAATTGGCTATTTGATTGCAACTGGAACAAACATCAAAAATATTCTTAACGAAAAAAAAGAAAAGTCAAAAACAGTATTTGCAAATTGGCTAAACCACGAAATACAATCCAAATTTAGAAAAGTGAATTTTGAAGAAGTAGAATATAACGGAGGATATATACGTGAAATTTTATTACTGCAAAACATTCAAACAATGCTCAATAATGAAAACGAAACTAATCGTTTTCCTTTTGACCGGTATAAAAAAGAGTTTTGGGACGTTGAACATATTCACGCTATTGCAACAGAAGTGAAAGTAAACAAGGAAAATCAAGCTGATTGGCTGAGAAACAACTTTGTCGAAACAGAAAATCATCAAGATAAAGACAGAAATAATCAAATTGAACAAACCATACAATCAGGCAACACTATTGACGAAAATGAGTTTGATTATATAATTGATTATGTTTTAGGGGAAGAAGATAACAGACTGCAAAATCTTTGTCTGTTAGACAGAGGAACAAATCGTTCTTATAAAAACGATTCATTTAAAGAAAAGAGGAAAAAGATAATCGAAAGAGAAATTGAAGGAACTTTTATTCCCATTTGTACTAAGAATGTTTTTATGAAATATTATTCCAGCAATGTACAAGATATTGAAGTATGGAATGAAAATGACAAAACGTCATATTTTGAAAAGATACAAGAAGTAATTACTGAATATTTACCTCAAACCGAATTAACAGAAAATGAACAATAATCCAACATCTGAAAAATTAACTTTTCGTGAGTTAATTAGTAAGCATAAAATTGAAATTCCTATTATACAGCGTGATTACGCTCAAGGCAGAGAGGGAAAAGCAGATATAAGAACTAATTTTTTGAATGCTTTGCTAGAAGTTGTTGATGGTAAAAAACTAGAGTTAGATTTTGTTTACGGAAGTGTTAAAAAGGATAAAGAAGATAATACAACTTTGCAACCTCTCGACGGGCAACAGCGATTAACAACTTTGTTTTTGTTGCATTGGTTCGTTGCTACCAAAGAAAATAAGTTAGACAATGGATTGATAAAACTCTTGACAAAATTCACTTACGAAACACGTACCAGCTCACGTGAATTTTGCAATGATTTAATCAATATAGGAATTGATTTTGATAATTTGTTAGAAACAGATTATCATGATAAAGAAAAAATAAAACCAAAGAATAATGAGTTGTCCAAGACAATCATTAATAGCTCCTGGTTTTTCCTTTCTTGGAAAAGAGACCCAACAATAAAATCGATGCTGACTATGTTGGATGCGATTCATCAAAATTTTAAAGATAACACCGAAGTTTGGAACAAGTTAAACAACATTAGCTTTCATTACATAGAACTGCAAGACTTTGGACTTTCTGATGATTTGTATATCAAAATGAATGCAAGAGGTAAGCCTCTTACCGATTTTGAAAATTTCAAAGCAAAGTTTGAGCAACACATCGATAAATGGGAAGACTATTCAGACCCAACAGAAACCTTTGCTCATAAAATTGACACAGTTTGGACAGATTTGTTTTGGAAATATCGTAATGAAACCGAAAACATTTTTGACGAACAGCTTCTGAATTTTTTCAGAACAAAGGCAGTAATTAATTATACGCTTAAAGCAGATATCAAAAGTGATAATTTCAGAGCCAACGTTGATTTATTGAGAGGAAGCGATACAATTCCATTCAATCAATATTTGGAGTTAGGTTGTTTTGATGAGGAGTATTTTACAACATTGAAAGCTACTTTAAATAAATTGTCTGATAAAGATGGATTGAATACATTTATTTCAGAAACCACTTATGTGAATGAGCAAGAAATTTTTAATGGTACAATTAAAAATGACTTATCATATCCTGATTTGGTTATTGCTTTTGCTTATTATCAATATTTGGCATCGGAAAAAAATATTGAAATTGAAAAATTGAAAAGTTGGTTGCGTGTTGTTCGTAATCTGGTAGAAGGTAGCAGACCCTATTTATTCAATAATGCTAATGACTTTGCAAATGCTCTACGTTCTATAAACGAATTGTTGCAATATAGAAATTCAATCGTTGATCACTTCGCAGAAATACAAATTAATTCGCTTTCGGGTTTCATTAGTGAGCAAGTTATAGAAGAAAAACTAAAAGCGAAACTTATTACACAAAATGAGGTTTGGAAAAATACAATTATTGAAATTGAAAATCACGGATATTTCAACGGACAAATCGGCTTTATTTTAGATTGGTGTAAAGATGAAAACGAAATACACAATATTGATAAATTCAAAGAATACGCAGAAAAAGCAAGAGCCGTATTTAGTAATGACGGAGTGAAAAACTTTGACAATTATCTTTTTGAAAGAGCTTTGTTAGCAACAGGTGATTATTTGTTGAGTATTGGTAGAAATTATAGTTTTTTAATCAGCAAAGGAAGAAATGAACGTGATATTAGTTGGAAGAGGCTCCTAAGAGATAATAACGAAAAACGAGCATATTTAAAACAGCTTGTTGATAAAGTATCTGTTTCAAATCTATCCAAAGATTTGCAAACCATTGTTGATGAATTTTCGGATCAAAATGATTGGCGATATTACTTCGTTAAACAGTTTGAGATGGTTTCCGCTTGTGGGGATCAAAAATTAATTAGGCGGAATAATGAATTTGATATTCTATTACTCGAAAAAACTGCAACAAATGGAAAGCACAGGGAATATTATTCGTATTCTTTATTTGTAGAGTTAATGATCGAGCAACCTGATATTTCGTATTGCAAGCAAAGCTCTGTGAATGATTGGAAATATTTTGAATTTAACGGAAGACAAATCGCATTTGATTGTAACTCCAGTAAATATGTTTGTACACAAAACAACGATTGGTATAATAAACAAGAATTTGAAAATAGAAATTCTGTATTTGACTATATTATAGAGCTAAACACCGAAGACAAACTCAATGAAAAAACTTTATCTTGATGATTTGAGACCAATCCCAGAAGGACACATAGGAGTTCGTTCTTATACGGAGTTTGTAACTTACATTACTGATAGTGGACTGCCTGATTTCATTTCTTTTGACCACGATTTAGGGCTCGAAGAGAGTGGGTATGATTGTGCTAAATGGTTAGTAAATTATTGTTTAGATAATAATTTTCGATTGCCCAAATTTGATGTACATAGTCAGAATCCTGTTGGTAAAGAAAATATATTATCATTACTACAGAATTTTAAAAAGAATATAAAAGGCTAATATAAACCACGACACACTTTGTCTTACTCTGGGTATACCTTTGTCAAAAAAGATAGGTTTATGGAAAGTATCACAAAGAAACAAATTCTGGAAAGCATTGGGAAAGTGTACGAACAATCAAAAAATTGTAAGCTTGAAAATTCATTTTTTGAAAGCATCAAATCCGAACTAGATACACTTTCCCAATATTTCAAAACGTCGGATAATCAAACCTTTTTTATTGCAATGGTTTTTGCTTTAAACTACAAAGGAGATACTGTCGATTTGAACGATTTGATAGAATATTTTGATTGTAATCCAATGAAAATCTTGGAATACAGCGATGATTTTGAGTACTTGCACAAAGTTGGGATTTTTGAAAAAAAGAAATCGAGACACCGTGTGAAGTTAGCAGGAGCTAATGACCAATTTGTTATTCACGAAAAAATCACAGAAGCCATTTTACAAAACAAACCTTTGCTCAAAATCAATGAGAATAAAATAAAGGGTATTATAGATTTGTTAGAACAGTTATACAAATTGGGCGACCAACGAGACGATGATAAAATTTCAACCTTTGAACTATTTCGAGAAGTTGAAAAATTGATTGCAGACAACACACATTTTCCGTTAATAGAAAAAGTAAAGCAATTCAACTTTAGCACAGAGGATGCTTATATGTTTTTATACCTAATATGGAAAACAGTATCAGGAAATGAATCTACAGATATTGGAAGAGCTTTGGATGGTATTTATGATAGTCCTTCAGAGAGAGTAAATGAAGTACAAAAATTGTTGTCGGGCAATCATATCCTAATCAACAATAATCTGATTGAAATTATAGAAGCCCAATTTTTCAATGATACAGAAATGAAATTGACGGATACCTCGTTCCAACTTCTGAATGATTGTGATATTAAACTTTTTCTAAACAAAAAGAAAAAAGACAATATCATTATTCCCTCGGAAGTTATTTATCGTGAATTGGTTTTTGATAATGAGGAGATGAATCAATTAGAAACACTTCAAAATTTACTTCAAGAAGACAAGTTTAATGAAACACAGACAAGATTAACAAATAAAGGTTTACCCAAAGGAATTGCAGTTTTGTTACATGGCGCACCTGGAACAGGAAAAACCGAAATTGTAAAACAATTGGCAAAAGCGACAAACCGAGAAATAATGAAAGTGGAAATCAGTCAGTCAAAATCCATGTGGTTTGGCGAAAGTGAAAAAATCATTAAACGTATTTTCACAGATTACAGAGCTTATGCAAAAGAATCTAAACTAACACCTATTTTACTTTTCAATGAAGCTGATGCCATTATTTCCAAAAGGAAAGAAAACAGTAATTCCAATGTAGCTCAAACTGAAAATGCTATCCAAAATATCATACTGGAAGAGCTTGAAAACTTTGATGGCATTTTAATGGCAACTACCAACTTAGCGAATAATTTGGATATCGCTTTTGAGCGAAGATTTTTATTCAAAGTACAGTTCAATAAACCCACAAAAAAGGTAAGAGCTAAAATATGGAAATCAAAAATGCCTCATTTGAATGAAGAAGCATGTCAAATACTCGCAGATAAATTTGATTTTTCAGGTGGGCAGATAGATAATATTATTCGCAAAAGTGAAATACAGGAAATCGTTCACGGCACAATGACCAACTTTGAAGAAATACAGTCATTTTGTAGCGAGGAATCCATAATAACAAAAACAACTAAAATTGGATTTGGCTATGCACACGATTAAAATTAAAAGCCAAAACATTTTATTGTTATCAGATACACATGGCAAACATCGTTTAATCGATATTCCTAAAAACATTCAGATTGTAATTCATTGTGGAGACATTTGTAATGCAGGAGATATGGATGAAGTTTTGGATTTTTTTAAATGGTACGCTCAATTAGAAATACCACATAAAATATTTATTCACGGAAATCATGATTTGCCTTTCGAGTTAGAACCAGAATGGGGTAAAAAATTGATTCGTAAAGACATTATCTGGTTAAATGACGCAACGATAGTAATACGTGAAATAAACATAATGGGAATTAGTGCTTTCCCTTTTTATAATAGTCTTGAAACGAAAAATAAAATTGACATCATTGCATCACATTATCCTCCTTATGGTATTTTAGACAATGGATTTGGCAGTGAAGAAATCAGCGATTTTATATTTCAGTTGGCACCAAAGTACCACGTATTTGGTCACAATCATTCCGACTATGGAAAAACAAAATACAAAAACATTCAATATATTAACGCATCAATTTATCATAAGTTATGTCAAAAAGAGAGTCACTTGCTAGGTATAGTCTCATTATTAAAAAGTTAAGAAAGCGTTCAGCCACATTTGCTGAAATCGAGGATTATTTAGCGTTGGAATCAGAAGTTCAAGGCTATAATTTTAATGTTTCGAAGCGTACATTTCAACGAGATAGAGACGACATCCGTTCTTTGTACAATATTGATATTTTATTTGACTTTTCTAAAAAGGTCTATTACATCGACTTTGACGGTCAACCAGAAGCAAGCGAGCGGATATTGGAAGCTTTCGATACCTTCAATGCTTTGAACGTAGCCGATAGGTTGTCTAAACATATTCATTTTGAAAAGCGGAAACCTCAAGGTACGGAACATCTTTATGGTTTACTTCATGCCATGAAAAATCAAGTTCAGATAACCTTTGTCTATCAAAAATATTGGGAGGATGAATTAACCGAGCGCACGGTAGAGCCGTATGCTCTAAAAGAATTCAAAAATAGATGGTATATCTTATCCAAGGATCTGAGCGATAACGCGATAAAGAGTTTTGCGCTCGACCGTATAACAGATTTAGATATTTCGAAGAGAAAATTCACCGTTCCGAAAGATTTTGATGTAAATGAATATTATAGATATTGCTTCGGTATCATTAGTCCGAACGGTCATCAGCCAGAAGATGTAATACTTTCTTTCAATGCATTTCAAGGAAAGTATATCAAGTCTTTGCCATTGCACGATTCCCAACGGATTCTAGTAGATAATGCTGATGAATTAAGAATACAGCTCAAACTATTCATTACGCATGATTTCTTTATGGAGCTTTTATCATTTGGAGACAACCTTAAAATATTAGAGCCACAGAGCTTGATTGATGATTTAAAATCAACTGTTAGGAATATTAACAACAAATATGAAGAATAGGGGGTAAGCCGGAGGGTCGGACCGGCTTTCTCTAGGCAGAAAAAAACATAGAAGCTGATTTCGTTTATTGATAAGAATTGTTTATTCTTTTTTAATTAACAAATTACCTTAACAGTTCCTGTATGTCCGCCGTGGACAGGGATTTCATAAAACTCTCTTCCGTCGTGATGAGCGAAGTGGATAGACTTTTCTTTTGACCTTGTAGCGCCAGTATTTTTTCCTCCACCGTATCCTTGCTGATAAATTTATAGATAAACACATTTTTCGTCTGTCCGATACGGTGCGAGCGGTCAATCGCCTGTTGCTCCACGGCAGGATTCCACCAAGGGTCTAAGATAAAAACGTAGTCCGCTTCCGTCAGGTTGAGCCCCACACCCCCTGCTTTAATGGAAATGAGAAAGATCTGCGTCTGTTCCTTTTCTTTAAACGCTTCCACCGCGTCTGCGCGATGCTTGGTGTTCCCATCCAAATACGCATAGGCTATTTTTTCTCGGTCGAAATGCGCCCGAAATAGCTGTAGGTGAGTTACAAATTGCGAGAATATTAATACTTTATGATTTTCTGCGATGATAGACTGTAGCATCTCGATAACGGTATCAAATTTACCGGAAGGGAAAGCCGTCTCCGGATCCAGCATCGCAGGATGATTGGCCATCTGCCGGAGCTTCGTCAATCCTTGCAAAAGCATGATCTGGTTGCCCTGTTTTTTCTGCTGTAGTTGGTTGTCCAGTAAAGCATTTCGGTATTCCGATTTTATGCGTTCGTACCAACTGGCCTGTTCCTCCGTCATTTCACAATACACCGTGTGTTCGGTTTTCGGCGGCAGCTCTTTGGCTACCTGATCCTTGGTACGACGGAGGATGAAAGGCTTGATAATAGCTTGTAAACGAGCGGCTTTTTCTTCATCTTTCTTTTTCTCAATAGGTGCTACAAACTCTTTTTGAAAATAGCTGTACGAACCCAGCAGACCGGGGTTGGCAAAATGCATCTGGGACCAGATGTCGCCCACAGAGTTCTCGATCGGTGTGCCGCTCAGTACCAGTCGATGTTTGCTTTTGAGGACTTTAATAGCCTTGAACGACTTGGACGTCGGGTTTTTGATATGCTGGCTTTCATCCAGGATGATGTAGTTGAAAAAGAACTTCGTCAGCATTTCCGAATCGCTGCGGACGATCCCGTAGGTCGTTATCACCAGATCAAAATGCGAAAAGCCAAACGTGTCTTTTAGCCGGTTGGAACCCGTATGGAGATGAATACGTAGCTGGGGCGCAAACTTCTCTGCTTCCTTCTGCCAGTTATAAAGGAGCGACGTGGGCAAGATCAGCAGTGAGGTCTTGGCATAGTCCGTTCCTTTAAGCTGTTCCCTTTGCTGCTGGAGCAAAGCAAGCGTCTGTACAGTTTTTCCCAATCCCATATCGTCCGCTAGGCAGCCACCGAACTTATATTCCTGCAGAAAATGAAACCAGTTGTAGCCTGCTCTCTGGTAGGGGCGTAGTTCACCCCGGAATCCTTCCGGCAGGGGCGCCTCGGTAATGCTGTCAAAGTTTAGCAATTGCTCCAGCTTACGATGGAAAGAAAGCGCCGTGTGCTCCGAAATTTCGTGCAACAGGCCGATATGGGTTTTACTGAGCTGTAAACTATGTTTGTTCGTTGCAAAGAGAAACAAATGTTCATATTGCGAAAACCATTCTTCCGGGATCAGCGCAATTTCGCCGTTCGGCAACGTAAATTCTTTATTCTTATTTAAAATATGGTCGCGCAGGGAGATAAATGGAATTTTGTAAGGGCCAAAATGAGCAACCGCCTGCACATCAAACCAGTCGTTTCCTTCCTCAATCGCCATCTCGAGAGACATCTTTCCGATGAAAATACGCCGATCACTTTTGGTCTGGGTAATAGTAAAGCCTTTTTCCAAAAGCTGCTCTTGCTTCGTATTTAGCCAATCCACAATAGACCCTGATTCGTCTGCCGTAACAAAGTTGGCAAATAATGCGTCTTTCCGGCGCAGCCCCAATTCTTCCAGCAGATCCGCCTGCTTTTTTTCCCAAACCAGTGAGCGTTTTATCCGATGAAAAACATAGGTGTCATTTTCTTCATCATGTGTTAGTCGAACGGTTACCGGATGCTCGGTGCCCGCCGAAAATTCATACGGACCGTATCTAAACGACAGCTGTAAAAAGGACTGCCCCGCGGAAACGTAGGATAGTCTTAAGGTAGGTATCGCATTTTCCTTGTGCGTCTTGATATCGAAACCCTCCGCATACACATGGTGTTTTTCGATCAGTCCGCTCACAAAAGTTTCAAAGTATCGGCGTTCCGTATTCCGCGGTACGCTGATGTATCGTTTGCTAAGAAAAGGGCTAAGTTTCTTGCCATCTATATCCTGATCAAAATAATAGAGGGTGTTTTCTACGAGCAACCAAGCTTCCTTGTTGACAATAACGCGCGCATCCTTATACATAAAATCCAGCCGATGCCCTTGGTATTTCAACGTCGGGAAATAACGGGTCTCCGTCTCGTTGCGTCGAAAATGGAACAAAATCGAAGTAGGCTCGTCCGCAATACGTATTTCCTCCTCGGCCGGATAGCCGTCTTTACTCATCAAAAAGAGCGGTTTGTTTTTCAGCTGCTTTAAGACGGTGAGCATTTTCTGTTCGATCTTGGGACGTATCCGTTCGTAAATTTTCTCGTCGAAAACTTTCCCGAAGAAGTCCGCCGGACGCATCGCCTTCTTATTAAATGCCTTGATGATATGGGTTTGTTCAATCTCGTCGAGCAGCTTTATAAGCTGGTAGTCGGTTTCGTCCAATGCCGGTGCAAAATCACCAATCGTATTGGTAAAAATCCGCCTATAACTCAAGGAATACGAGCCATTTGCGTTTAACTGCACAATATGTGGCTCCATCAAATAACCTAAATACGGATGTATTCCTAGCGAATAGATTAATTTAAACGGTAATTTACTTTTAACTTGCTGCATCGAATTTCGGAAGTCCCTCAAAAAAGCTTCTAATATAGCTTTATTCTTCTTTTTTCCCTCAAAAAAGAAGCAAAAAAATCGTCGCTTCAGATGTTTTACATATTGGATTGTACTAAGGATGAATTTGTGCAGTCGTAAAACATCTGGATGCGACCTTTATAGGGTAAGGAGGGGGAGTGCTATAGTGTTATTCTTCTTTTTTTCCTCAAAAAAGAAGCAAAAAAAATCGTGGCTTCGGATATTTGAGATAAGGAATAGTACTAAGAAGGGGGGGGCTACATACCTCAAACATCCGGATACGACCTTTGTGTGTTAAGGAGGGGATAGTGCAATAGCGTCAACGGAAGCGATGAATGATTGATCGTGATGAAGCGGGTATAGACGACCTTATATTGTTCTGCGACCATTTTTATGAAGGCTATTCCGTATAGAACAGAATAATGTCTGAACGAAGTGAGTTTTATTCTGTTCAGGAATAGTCGAATAAAAATAGCAGAACAATATTAAGTCTTGATTTTTTTGCTTCGTTTTTTCATCAAGGAAAAAATGAAGGAATAGTACTAAGGATGAGTTTCTACATACCTCAAACATCCGGACGCGACCTTTGTGTGTTAAGGAGGGGGAGTGCAATAACGTCAACGGACGCGATTCATGATTGATCGTGCGGAGGCGGGTATAGACGACCTTATATTGTTCTGCGGCCATTTTTATGAAGGCTATTCCGTATAGAACAGAATAATGTCTGAACGAAGTGAGTTTTATTCTGTTCAGGAATAGTCGAATAAAAATAGTGCGAGAGAATAGCACGTTTGGTTTTATGCACTAACCCTCGTGGATATTTATTCTCGCATCCGGATTTTGAGGAGGTAGAACCCCCTTCTTGGTACTATCCAATCCCTCAAAAATCCGAAGCGAGGAGGTTTTTGCTTCTTTTTCACGGGGAAAAAGAAGGAATAGTACCGTTGAAAACAAACTTTGCCGGCCCGATCAACCGTACGTCCGTAAATTTGTCACCGGTTTTGTGAAATCGGATGTACAACTGTCCGCCCATAACCCGGATGGGGATTTCTTGTTCACCTTCCAAGCCGTTTTCGAGTGCGATGGCCATGGCAGATGCGGTGGCACCGGTACCGCAGGCGAGCGTTTCATCTTCCACGCCCCGTTCGAAAGTCCGTACGAAATAGCTTGTTTCTTCCTTCTCTACAAAATTGACGTTGATTCCTTCCTGTTTATAACGGTCATTATTACGGATGGCGGATCCCATCTCATACACATTGCTGTGGGAGAGGTCTTCTACCCAAGCGACATAATGCGGCGATCCGGTGTTCAGTACATATGCTGCACCATCTCGCTGGATATCCGAAACATCGATCATCCCTAGATCCACTTGATCGCCATGGATAGCAGCTTCATGCTCGCCGTCGACTGCCAAAAAGACAGTCTTTTCTTCTATGATTCCCAAATCACGTGCAAAAGCTACGATACAACGCCCCCCGTTGCCGCACATGCTCCCTTCTGTACCGTTTGCGTTGTAGTAAATCATCTCGAAATCAAAATTTTTGTTATTTTGAAGAAGCATTAGACCGTCTGCACCGATTCCAAATCTTCGATCACAGAGCGCTCGAACCAGATGCTCGTCCTTTCGGTCAAAAACACCGCTTCTATTGTCGATTAATACAAAATCATTGCCGGCCCCTTGGTATTTTGAAAATTTTATTTTTCTATGCATTTGCTTGATTATATGGTAGGAAATCAATATTCTTGTTACAATGCAGCTTTTGTTTGTTAAATCATGTTAAAAGTCGCGATTAGGCTGGTCGATTAACATTTTTTAACTGTCAAAACTTCCCATGCAATTTCTAATGGTACTACATTTGAATAAACCATAACAAAAGTAAAAAGAAAATTTTTATAGATAATAGATCATTACAGTAATTATGACAATGAAGAAAATAGGAATGAGTTTATTAATAGCCGCAGTTGGAGGCGCGGTGGCTATTGGAGGGTACAAGCTCTTCGAAAATAAGCAAAACGAACAGATGACCTTCGAAGAAAAGCAGAAAGTCTATTTTGCGAATAACCCCGGAGCCGAAATTACGTCTTCAACGGGTAATCCAGACTTTACCCAAGCCGCTGCAGCCGTATCGCCCGGTGTTGTGCACATCAAAGTGACGATGACGGCGCGCGGTTCACAACGCGGTGGCGGCAGTTCGCCTTTCGATATGTTTGAAGAGTTTTTTGGCATGCCCCAGCGCCGGCAAGCACAGCCTCGACAAGCAACCGCTTCGGGATCAGGTGTGTTGATCTCGCCAGATGGTTATATCGTGACCAATAACCACGTGGTGGAAGATGCCGATAAAATCGAAGTTAAATTGACCGATCAGCGGACCTACGAAGCGAAAGTAATTGGTCGCGATGCGGATTTCGACCTTGCCTTGATTAAAGTTTCTGGAACCAACTTACCCTTTGTGAAGTTTGGTGACTCCGACAATGTGCGTATCGGCGAGTGGGTATTGGCCGTTGGTTATCCGTTAAGCCTACAATCTACGGTTACGGCGGGTATTGTAAGTGCGAAAGGCCGTCAGATCGGTATTCTCGGGGAGCAAGGACAAGGATCCCCTTATGGATATGGGCAGCCGCAGGAGCCGATCGTGCGTACCGCGGTAGAGTCCTTTATCCAAACAGATGCGGTGATCAATAAAGGAAATAGTGGTGGTGCCTTGGTGAATACTAGAGGTGAGTTGATTGGTATCAATGCCGCTATTGCTTCTCCAACTGGTGTTTATGCTGGATACGGATTTGCTATCCCGGTTAACTTGGTGAAAAAGATTGTAGACGACTTTAAAGAATTCGGTACCGTGCAGCGAGGTTATGTAGGGGTGAGTTTCCGCGAGGTTGACGAAAGCATCCGTAAAGAATATAAGATTGATGACATCCAAGGATTGTATGTTTTTGATGTCGTAAAAGGCGGTGCTGCTGAAGAAGCCGGTATTAAAACCGGAGATATTATTACGAAAGTAGAAGGCAAAACGATCTATTCTTCGTCTGATCTGCAAGAACGTGTCGCGCGCTTGAATCCGGGTGACAAACTTAAAATGACCTATAAGCGTGACGGTAAAGAGCGAGAAGTGGCGGTTACGTTGAAGGCACAGGAATCGAAAAAGTCAGCGGCTTCAGAAGAAGTAAGTGCCAGTGCGACCGAAATATTTAATAAATTAGGTGCGAGCTTCACGCCGGCAAATGCTGCGCAGAAGAAGAAGTTCGGGGTTAACTCTGGTGTGGTGATCACGCAGGTACACCGTGGGGGTATGTTTGAATACTTCGGCGTGGAAAAAGGCCTGGTGGTAACACATGTAAACGGAAAACCTGTAAACAGCGTCGATGATGTAGAATCTGCATTAGGCAGTACCAAACGAAACATCGTACGGATTACGGGTGTGTCCGAAAACGGAACGGTAGAGTTCAACTTCCCGATCCAATACTAAAGGAAATAAAAATCAAAGAAACGCGTCATCTACCGTAAAGTGGGTGGCGCGTTTTTTTATCATAAATGTATCACTTTGTGCCCTCGGCTTCTATATTCAAAGGAATAGCGGTATTTTCGGGGCATGAAAATTTTGATGGTTTGTTTAGGTAATATCTGCCGGTCACCACTGGCACATGGCATCATGCAACACTTGGTGGAGCAGGAGGGTTTAGACTGGGAAATTGATTCTGCGGGCACGGGCGATTGGCACGTGGGCAACCAACCCGACAAACGCTCCATCGCGGTAGCCAAGAAATACGGCGTAGACATCACCACGCAGCGGGCGCAATGGTTTCAACCGGAGCTTTTTGATCGTTATGATCGGATTTTGGTGATGGATGACAACAACTTGCGGGATGTGCTGGCGCTAGGGCGGAACGACGAAGATCGCGTTAAGGTGCAGCTATTTTTATCCGAAGGGATTGTTCCAGATCCCTACTACGACGAAACACAGTTTGAACCCGTGTACAACATGATCGAAAAACGCTGTAAGGAACTCTTGCAGGAACTGCGTAAATAATTCCCTATTTTTGTTAGGTATGAAAGCATCGGAGATTAATAAAAAGTGGAAGGAACTGCAAAGCATTATTGCAAAGGATTTCGACATGGAACTCCCTGATCTTAAAGTGATGCTCTTTCTTATCGGCGTGCAGGAACTCGGAAAAGGTCCACAACAGTTTTCTAAACGACAAAAAGAAGAGCTTATGCACATCGCTACCTGCCGCCTTTTCAGTGCGATGGGCTTTTATGAGCTGAAGGGGTTAGATGAAGAGGGTTGGCCGCATTGGGATTTGGTGAAGCCCATTCCCAACTATACATTGTTAGAACAAGAAATGATTCTGAAATCCTTGATTATTGATTATTTTGAGGATACCTATACCTTATCGTAATACGCATTCATGAGAAGAAACTACAAACAAATAGGGCTGCTCGTTATGGGCATGCTATTGGCCACGATGGCTTGGGCGAAAACACCGAAACATCATTATGTAGCTATACAGACAAATAAAGGCGAATGCTTATTAATGCTGTATAACGAAACGCCTAAGCACCGCGACAACTTCGTTAAACTGGTTAAGGAAGGGTACTACGACGAATTGCTGTTCCATCGCGTTATTGAAAACTTTATGGTTCAAGGCGGAGATCCCGATTCCCGTTACGCAGCACAGAAACAGGCACTTGGCACAGGCGGACCCGACTATAAGATTCCGGCAGAGATTCAGGACAGCCTCATTCACAAAAAAGGAACGATTGGTGCGGCAAGGGATAATAATCCCGCAAAGCAGTCATCCGCATCGCAGTTTTATCTGGTGCAGGGCCGCGTATTCAGTCCGGCTGCATTAGACTCCTTAGAGACGTTCCGCTTAAACGGGAAGAAGCTGACGGCACAGCAGCGGGAGGCCTATACAACGGTTGGAGGCGTGCCTCATCTGGATGGTAACTATACGGTGTTCGGCGAACTGTTAAGCGGTGTGGCAACCATAGATCAGATAGCGGTGGTAGAGACTGATGAGCGCGATCGTCCTTTGGAGGACGTGCGTATGTCGATGCAGCTACTGACCCGGCGAGAAGCCTTAAATCTGGAACGGGAACAGGCCGGACTTCAACCTAAAACGGGTTTCTTTACCAAGATTTTAGACATTTTCTATTCGAGATACTATTAATGAAGATTATCACCTATAACGTAAACGGTATTCGGGCAGCACTAAAAAAAGATTGGCTGGGCTGGATGAAGAGCATGGATGCGGACGTCGTGTGTTTGCAGGAAATTAAAGCTACCCAAGACCAAGTTCCTGAAATTCTTATGCTGGAACAGATGGGTTACGAGCATTATTGGTATCCGGCTCAAAAGAAAGGATATAGCGGCACGGCTATTTTCACCAAGATCACCCCCAAGCATGTCGAATACGGTTGCGGACATGAGGATTATGATTTTGAAGGACGTACCATCCGTGTAGATTTCGATGATCTCTCGGTGATGAGCGTATATTTCCCTTCGGGAACGACTGGCGATGTGCGGCAGGATTTCAAATATCGTTTTCTGGCAGATTTTCAGGAGTACAGCGATAAACTGCTGCAAGAAAAGCCAAATCTGGTGATTTCAGGCGATTATAACATCTGTCATCGCGCAATTGATATCCATAATCCCAAATCGAATGCGAATAGCTCGGGCTTTTTGCCGGCGGAGCGGGAGTGGATGGAAAATTTTATCAACTCCGGGTATGTAGACTCTTTTAGACACCTGAATCCCGACCCACATCACTATACTTGGTGGAGCTACCGTGCTGGAGCGCGGTCGAGAAACTTAGGTTGGCGGATTGATTATAATATGGTATCTAAATCCTTAGCAGATCGGATCGCCGGGGCAGAGATTATACCTTCGGCAGTGCATTCCGATCACTGTCCGGTATTGTTAACGCTTCGGTAAGCAAAACCCAGCAACCTCAGCAAAAATTTATAGGGGCCTTCGATACGATATCGAAGGCCCCTTGTTTTTAGCTCTCGCGGGCTGCCGCGGGTCGGTTTTTATGTTTTCTTTTGCTGATCTTGTCTACATTCACGGGCTGTGGAACTTTCACGTAATAGCCCGTTCCATCATAGGTGCGTTTGCGAGGATGCTCCATACAGCTCGACGAACAACACCCCTCCATTTCCCAGCCGCAATCATCACACTGGGTGAAATGCTCGTTACATTCGGGGTTTGCACAGTTAATCATCTTTGCCGTAACGGCGCCGCAGTTTCTGCAGGTCGATACGACAGATGGATTAACGGTATTCACATCAACAGTAAGGCGGTTGTCAAACACATAACACTGTCCTTCAAAATCCTTACCGTTTACTTCCTTACCATACTTGATGATCCCACCATGCAGTTGGTAAACATCGTTGAAACCTTCTTTTAGCAATAAAGCGGAAGCTTTTTCACATTTAATTCCACCCGTGCAGTACGTTAGTATCTTTTTGTCTTTATACTGTTCCAGTTCCTTGATCTTTTCCGGAAATTCCCGGAAGTTCTCGATATCCAATGTCACCGCATTCTTAAAACGACCGACCGTATGCTCGTAATTAGAACGTACGTCCAGAATAACCACATCCTCCCGGTCTTTCATCTCCAAGAAATCTTTCGGCTCTAGGTGTTTACCCGTTTCCTTATTGGGATCGATAACCCGCGGATCGCGCAAACCCGAATGAACAATCTCCGGTTTGTACCGGCAGTGCATTTTGATAAAAGAAGGCTCGTCCACCTCATCCACCTTAAAATCCGTCTTCGCAAACCGCTCATCGGCATGCACCGCGTCCATATAGGCCTGACAAGCTTCCCGAGTTCCCGAAACCGTCCCGTTCAAACCTTCATCGGCAACGATAATACGACCAACAAGACCCAGTGATTTACAAAATTCAAGATGATCAGCAGCGAACTGTTCTGCATTTTCGATAGTACTGTAACAGTAGTACAGTAGCGTTTGATATTTTTCCATATTCATTGATACCGCTGCAAACGGCGTTTAATGTTAAAATTTTTTACAAAAATACTGTTTTTTATTTTCTTTTTTTCCGCAAAAAAGAAACAAAAAACTCGTCGCTTCGGATATTTGAGAGGAATGGTTCGTGCTAAGGATGAATTTCTACATACCTCAAACATCCGTATGCGACCTTTAGATGTTAATGAGGGATTGTGCAATTGTATTTTTTTAATGAAGATCTGATATTTGAGAAGGATGAAACGTGCAAGTCTTGATTTATGGATTCGTGTTTGTTTTAGCATCCATGAGCTCACTTCGTTCGGTTTTTGCATCCTTTTTTATCAAGAAAAAAGGATAAAGACTATTTCTTGATAAGAGGTTTGAGCAAATACTCCAAACCATTCAACTTTATTTCGTAGAGTGTCGCTAACTGCATCCCCAGTTTGCCTTTCGGGAATCCTTTGCGATGAAACCAAGTTAAATACGGTTCGGGCAGGTGGCATAATAGCCACCCCTGGTATTTACCGAAAGGCATTTTAGTATTTGCCAGTTCGACCAACAACTCCGGCTGCAACATATTTTCAGCCCAATTATGCTCTTGTTCGGCCATGTTTTAATCGGTGTAAGATAAGGCGTGCGGCAATAACGCCGTGGTTAACCACGTTGGCGAATGTACCGTAATGTTTCTGGAAGATGGCGTAGCGTTCTTTCAAGCTTTGCAGATGTCGTTTTTGCGACAAGCCACCTACCAGGTATTTTGCGACGTACTGATTTACATTAACAATTTTCCGAGCCTTTTTAGCTGCCCGGATAACCCAGTCAATATCGGCACTAAGGGCGTACTGCAAATCATACGGTTCGGCAATAGTCCGTTTTACATAAATAGCCTGATGACAGATATTCATGCCATAACGAAACGACTTCCAGTCAAACTGTTTCGGGTTTTTATGACGCCGGTCACCGACAATGTTACGCTCTTCATCGATCAATTTCGTTTCGCCATAATAAATGTCTGCATTATCTGCAGCAGAAAACACCTTTTCCAAGGTCATGTCCTCATAAAGTTCGTCGCCCGAATTGAGAAACAGCACGTAGTCGCCGGTCGCGGCGGCCAGCCCTTTGTTCATTGCATCGTAAATACCCGCGTCTTTTTCCGAAATCAGTACGGATACTTCCTCCCGATAGCGGTCAATAACCGCTAGCGTACCGTCGGTCGAGGCACCGTCTATAATGATATATTCCAATTCGGCATAAGTCTGTTTCATGACCGAGCGAATTGTATATTCGATGCCCCGGACATCATTATAAACCACCGTGATAATGGAAACTTTCGGTTGAAGTTTATGCATATGCTGTCTCATTTTTTACCCCACTTTTTAATCGCGTACCGGATCAGTCGCTCCACAATATTCCCCTTTCGGTGCGCGTAGAAATGTTTGATAGCCGCGTAAGCCTTCGGATGTTCGGTTATTTCGTTGGGAAAATATTTTACTTTTTGGGTCGCCAGCTTCACGCGGTACACATCGTCTATATCCGAATGCGTGCCCGAGCCATCGGTCCCGATATTTTGTGTCATGGAATGACGCGGGTAAAGCACTAAGCCATCCTGATTAAAAACAGAAAGATACCAGCGGATAGCCCACGAATTGATTTTTCCCGCTTTAAATTGCTTTACCTGTTTCCAGAAATTCTCCTTCCCATCAATGCTGAACCGCCGAATATCTTTGCGCTTTAGGTCTTTGGTCAAAGCCTCGATATCGGGATCGAAATGATCCCATGCCCGTTTCCAGGTTGCCCAGCCCCAGCTGTTTGCCACCCGGAAAAAAAACGTTTTCGGCAAACGACGAGGATGTTCGACCGGGTACATATAGCCGCTGATTTCCATCACCCGCTCCTCCTTCTCATATCGGTGGAGTGCATCATTGAAATAGGTTAGCGCATAGGGAGAGGTCAACAGGTCGTCTTCCAAAACGATGACTTTACCATGCTCCTGAATGATCCGGGTGACCCCGTCGATCACATTCTCCGCCAGCCCCCAGTTTTTCTGACGTTCCACAATCGTAATGTGCTGGAAGTCCCAGGGTTCGCGGATAAGTGCCCGTACCTGATTTACGTTTTCAACCGCATCCGCGTTTTTCGCCGCGTCCGAGATAATGTATATTACGGAATCCTGGGCCAACAGGTTTTTCTCCAAGGCCTCCAGTACCCGCCGCGTATGCTTCGGTCGGTTGTATACAAATAATATAATAGGAGCAAGTTTCTGCATGCTATACAAAGGAACAAAGAATGATTCAAAAACCATGCTAATATTTATTTATGTATTCATGCCTTTTTGCTCCTCCTATATATTTTACCCAGATTCCTTTATTCTCCTTTTCCATACCTACAATATTTTGTAAGTTTAAACCTATATTTTGTCATCGGACGCCTATAGCTTAACAACGTATTCCAAAATGAAGAAAATCAAACGGTTTTTGTTAAAATATCTACCTATTCACAAGTTTATATCCCAAGCGTCCTACTCCCAGGAAGGTGAAGATGTTGTGCTGTTGGGGTTTTATGAGGGGCGGAAAAAATATAAGGGATTTTACGTAGACGTAGGCGCTCATCATCCCTACCGCTTTTCGAATACCATGGCCTTTTATAAAAAAGGGTGGAAAGGGATCAATATCGAGCCGAATCCAGAAGCGATGAAATGGTTCCGCTGGTTTCGGAAGCGTGATGTCAACCTTAATTTAGGCGTAGCGGAAAATGACGGCACCCTGACTTATTATTGTTTCAACGAGCCGGCGTTAAATGGATTTTCGTCTAAAATATCAGCACAACGAGACGATACGACACACTATTCCATCGTGAAAACGATTGATGTTCCCGTCCGCAGGCTGGATACGATATTAGATCAATACCTGCAAAGCGATACGAAAATTGATTTTCTTTCCGTGGATGCCGAAGGATTTGATTTGGCCGTGCTGAAAACCAACAACTGGTCAAAATACCGACCGTATTATATCTTGGTAGAAGACAGCTATGATATGGATGGCTATTCGTCGACGCCCATTATTGACTTCTTAAAAGAACAAGGCTATCGCCTGATCGCGAAAACGAAACGGACGCTGTTCTTTTATGAAGTTTCATGAATTACCCTACAGAAAGCTTCAGAGAACAGATATGCTACGTTTTTTGCTAACTTTGTGGCTTTAATGTCTTTGCATGAGCGAAAATACCAAGCAAAATACACTCAAAGGACTTTTTTGGAATGCTATCGATCGATTTGGCTATCAATTGGTCATTACCTTGGTCGGTATCATCATCGCTCGTATGTCGCCGGTAGAAGATTTTGGGCTGGTAGCGGTCTTGATGATTTTTACCACCATTTCCACCGCCCTGGTGGATAGTGGTCTGGCCACCTCACTGGTGCGTTCCCCAGCGGTGGATGAAAAAGACTACTCCACCATGTTTGTCTTTAATCTGCTCGTGAGTACATTGGTATACCTGCTGCTGTTTTTCTTTGCGCCCGCTATTGAGCGCTTTAATAATATCGATAACCTGGCTTTTTACGCGCGGATCATGTTTTTACAAGTGGTGGTGCATTCGTTCGGCATTGTGCAATACGTCAAACTGCTCCGGAACTTCGATTTCAAGAGAACCGCCCGGATCAACGTCATTTCGGTGATATGTATGGGAACGGTCGCTGTTTCCTTGGCTGTGATGGGGCTGGAAATCTGGGCGATCTTACTGCAACCGCTCTTATATGCCCTGTTTCGGAGCTCCCTGTTGTGGTTTTGGGGCAATTGGCGCATCAGTTTCCTCTTTTCTGCTCCGTCGTTGCGGCATCACCTGCGTTTTTCCCTTTCTTTTATGGTAGGGAATGTCCTCGGCCGGTCTTTCTCCCAGATATACTATAGCTTTATCGGGAAGCATTTTACCGAAGAGCAGACAGGATACTATTATCAGGCAAATCGCTGGGGAGAGACGCCAAACTTGCTCATTTCATCCATCATTCAAGGCACCACTTTGTCGACCTTAGCCCCCATACAAAATGACTACCCTAGGTTTCTGAATGCCTGTAGAAAGACGATACAGACTTTGGCCTTCGTGCTTTTTCCGGTAAGCTTCTGTGCGATCACCGTTGCGGAGCCCGCGTTTATCGTTGTGCTGACAGACAAATGGATTCCCTCTGTTCCTTATTTCCAATGGTTGTGTTTTGCGGGGATATTTATTTCGTTGACGGATCTGAATGTTAACTTTTTGAATATTAAAGGGAAGTCCAATTATACCCTGCGACTGGAGCTTGGCAAATTTGCCCTTGCAGCGCTCGTGCTGTGGCAGACCTACGCTTTTGGTATCCTGGCAATCATATATGGGCAGCTCGCGGTGCGCCTGTTGTTTTATGGTGTCAATACGCTCGTAAGTGGGCGGGTATATGGCTATGGCTTATGGAAACAGCTCCAAGATATACTGCCACCCTTTTTGGCGAGCCTGGGGGCTTTTTTAGCCGTTTGGGGAGTAAGCCATCTACTCGCGGATTTACCGTTGCTGTTGTTGCTCCTTATTCAAGGAATGTTATTTGTCGGGCTGTATCTCACGGTCATTCATCTGTCGCGCAATCCGGTGTGGTTGGAGCTGTTGGAAATAGGAAAACGTAAATTATCGAAGCGGAAATAATGGAAACAATACACGGAAATTGGGTAGGATGCGGCACAGTTTTTTATAATGAAAGAACAGGAGCCGTCAGTAAGTCTATCAATGAGGTGATCGACTACGCCAATTTAGAGATCGATCTGCATGGACTTGCCGCTTACCTCGATTACGGATACGTCGTCTTCGGGCGCACGCCAGTGAAGCATGTCAAGTATCTATTACCGACTGAATCTTTAACGGTTATAGACGGTAAGCTGGTGGTTACCGAACACTCGGATCAGGTGTTAGAAGGATTCGGGAAACCGTCAAAAGAAGCGGACGTTCTGGATAAAATGGAAGATCGGATAAACCGTTGGGCAAATTCGTTTCAGGAAGACATCCTGATCCCGACCAGCGGGGGCTTCGACTCGCGTTTACTGAACATCCTCGTGAAGGATAGGAACCGGATCCGGGCCTACACCTATGGCACCTCCTATGACCAGCAGCAATCGCGCGAAGCCGTATACGCACAAGCGCTTTCGGAAAGGCTGAACACCGATTGGCACCGCGTTGATCTTGGCGGTTTTAATCATTATATCGCCGATTGGTATGCCTTGTACGGGGTTTCCGTTGCGGCTTCGGGCACCTACCATATGGAGTTCTATAAGCAGATTGCCGAGCGTGAAAACCATAGAAAACTACAATTACTCAGCGGTATTATCGGCGATGCTTGGGCCGGTGCCTTTACCGTTGCTGAAGTCGATACCCCAGCGTCCTATCGCACCTTAGGCCATACGCATGGCATGAGCGCAGATGCGAGCCGGGCGTTAAAAGCAAACTATCAAGAAGCGTTGGTAACGCCTTTTTTCGAGAAGCAGCGAGCGCTGTTAAAGCTGCCTGAATACCGTTTGTTGACCACGATGCGTACAAAAATGACGATGCTGCAGTTTCTCGTCAATCTTCCGCCGTATTATGGATTCGAAACGTATTCGCCTTTTCTCGAACAGGATATCGCATTGGATATGCTCAATCTTCCGGCCGAGCGACGCGCCAATAGGCAGTGGCAGCGTGATTTTTTCAAAAAACATAACGTGCTTTTTGAAGAAGAAAAGCATCACTATACCTACCAAAACTCCCTCAATTACTACGCGCTGCTTCATCATCCGCTGGAGCCGCTAAATGTTGGGCTGCTGAGAGAAGTCATTGATCCGGCATACCTGGAGTGGATTAACACCACCTTGGCACGAATAAATTGGCAGGAACGTGTTTTCCAGACCCTCATGCACATGCCCAAGGTTAAAGAAGGATTAAAGCTCATGGGCTTTAAGAACAAGCTGATGCAGGCGTATTTTGCGTATATTACCATCAAGCCCATTGAAATTATGTTATCGAAAAGAAATGCGTCATAAGTTACTTTTTGTAGGCGATATTGTGCTGGAAACGGAGCCTGTGTTATCCCCGGCGCTTCGACGGATATTCGACGAACAGACGATCCGCTGTTGCAACCTGGAGGCTCCTTTGCGTGGAAAAGGATACCCTATCGCGAAAACCGGTCCGGTGTTGAACCAGCGGAACGACGCGGTACATTTGCTCCAAACACTAGGTTTTAGCTTGTTCGCCATGGCAAATAATCACATCTATGATTATGGTGAGGAGGGTCTGAACCACACGCTGGCGGCATTGGCTAAGGACAGCACCATTGGCGTAGGCAATCAGGCGCAAGCCTATGGCTTGCTGATAAAAACAATAGACGGTGTACGTTATGGTTTTGTGGCCTATGGCGAAAACGGTTATGGCGCGCTGGAAGGCGAGAAGGAGGTGGGATATGCTTGGATAAACCACCCCAGGGTACGTGCAGATATTGCCGATTATAAGACGCAGGTAGATCTGTTGATCGTACAAGTCCACGCCGGTGTAGAGATGATCGATGTTCCGATTCCCGAATGGCGCAATCGATATCGGGAACTGATTGATAGCGGTGCAGATGTCGTCATCGGGCATCATCCGCATATGGTGCAGGGGATGGAATATCACCATAACAAACCTATTTTTTACAGCCTAGGCAACTTTTATTTTGACGGTATTGCCGATACGAAAAGCTGGAATACGGGAGCGATGTTGGAACTTGAGGTCGAAAATGGACAACTGGCCGGATGCCACCTTCACATCGTAGAGAAAACCGGGAATGATCTGCA
The DNA here is from genome assembly GCF_020687765.1 of Sphingobacterium sp. FBM7-1. Lineage (GTDB taxonomy): Bacteria > Bacteroidota > Bacteroidia > Sphingobacteriales > Sphingobacteriaceae > Sphingobacterium. The sequence continues at coordinate 218,613 of NZ_JAJEWJ010000005.1, forward strand.
TTTGCACACACCGGCAGCCTCTCAGCAACTATTGGATCGCCTCAGCCAGCGATTGACCCCGGAAGCGGACTATCTGGCTTATGTCGATCAGATCGCTGTAGACCAATGGCATAAATACCACGCTAAATACTACGCCAAGGCATTTAACGGATTTCCGGACTATTCCCTGCGCGCACTACTCAAACATTTAAAGCGATTGGTTTTCCATCGAAAAACGGATTATAATCTACTGTGGCACAACCTCAAGATCGAAAGTAACCTCTGGATCGTCCAGCGCGCGATGCAAAGACTACTTGGGAAAAAATAGGTGGAGAACCGCGTTTAACGCAATACAATTTGTTGCGTAAATAAACTTAATTTGGGATGTTCGGGTTCTAAATCAGTAAGAAGATAAGTCAGGTCCCGTAGGGGTGCCACACGGATTTGTAGGTCTACGTTCAGCGCCTCTGCTATACTCAGGATAGCGATTTTTCGAGCACACTTAATCATCGCCCGTTTAATTTGTACAGCTTCCCAATCGGTATCGGTAATGCCCTCATTGAGCGAAACCCCATCAGTTCCCAATAAACAGAGGTCTACCCGTAAATCGGAAAGATCCTGGGTTACCTGCGCGCCGGATACCATTTGGGTGTTTCTGGATAGTTTTCCACCAATAAGAATAACCTCACTATTTTCTTTCTCTGCTAATTCTAAGGCCACCAGTGGGCTCACTGTAAAGAACGTGCAGGAGAGATCAGCCGGAACAGACCTTGCCCATTCGATCAAGAGGGGCCCGCCACCGACCAGTACCGTCATGCCAGGCTGCAGAAGTTCCATCGCTTTTTGGGCAATCACCTTTTTGGACTCTTGGCTATGGACACTCCCATCCTGTGAAGGAAAGGGAAAAGATTTCGCCAAGGCACCACCATGTACTTTCAAGACCTGTCCGTTATTTGCCAGTTCGTTAAGATCGCGTCGTACGGTATCTTCTGAAACATTTAACTGTATACATAAGTCAGCCGATAACACCTTTTTATGTACGTTAATCTGTTGAATAATATAAGCTTGTCTTTCTTTTTTTAGCATAATGTTACGTCTTACCTTCTTTTTTTCGTGAAAAAGAAGCAAAACCGATATACCTCAAATAGCTGGATGCGACAATAAAGTTAAAGAAAGGGGATCATGCAATTACATGATCCCCTTTCTTAACAGGCTAATGCCACACACTATCCCTTCATTCAAAATTTTAAAGTTGCTAAATAAGCCCTTTTTTAGCAAGCAATTCTGCGATTTGAACGGCATTCGTTGCGGCTCCTTTTCTCAAGTTGTCGGCCACTACCCAAAGGTTCAATGTTTTATCTTGCGACTCGTCCCGACGGATCCGTCCAACTAACACCTCGTCTTTACCATGCGCGTCTTTTGGCATCGGGTATTTTAGGTTTGCTGGATCATCGACCACGATAACACCTTCCTGCTCCGTCAAAAGTTGACGAACCTCTGCTAGGTCAAAATCGTTTTCGAATTCAATGTTCACCGACTCGGAGTGCCCGCCCATAACGGGGATACGCACCGTCGTTGCGGTTACGCGGATCGAATCGTCTCCTAAGATTTTATTCGTCTCCTGAATCATTTTCATCTCTTCCTTCGTATACCCATTATCTTGGAACACGTCGATATGTGGGATAACGTTCAGGTCAATCGGATAAGGATATGCTTTCTCTCCGTCTTTTCCAGCGCGTTCATCCATTAATTGATTTACCGCCTTAACGCCCGTTCCCGTAACCGATTGGTAGGTGGATACGACAACACGTTTGATTTTATATTTCGCATGTAGCGGCTGAAGCACAACCACCATCTGTGTGGTCGAACAATTTGGATTTGCAATGATTTTATCGTCTTTAGACAAGACATCACCATTTACTTCTGGAACCACCAATTTCTTGGTAGGATCCATACGCCATGCTGACGAGTTATCTACTACCGTGATACCTGCCTCTGCATATTGGGGAGCATACTCTGTAGAAGTGCCACCACCTGCCGAAAACAAAGCCACGTCAGGTTGCAGTGTAATAGCTTCGGCTGGAGTAACGATCTTGTACTTCTTCCCCTTAAACTCGATTTCCTTACCCTTGCTCCGTTCCGATGCTACTGGAATCAACTCTGTTACTGGGAAATTACGTTCCGCTAAAACGGTCAAAATCTCTGACCCTACAAGGCCCGTTGCGCCTACTACTGCAACTTTCATACTGAAATTTGTTTAATGTTTATGATGTTTAAATAAATTACCGTGAATTTACTGCGCAAAAGTATGAAAATAAAAATATATTTTATAATATATTACGCTGGTTTCAATGTTTTTCTAGGAACGTTTAAAAAATCGCAATTTTTTAACCAAAAAATGACCGAACAGGAGCCTTGCTTCTTTTTGGTAGCGCCCCGCCTGCTTGGTAAAGGGGAGATGCGGAAAATAAAAATATTCTTCCTAATTTTGAGAGGTCTTATGTGGATTACACCCCGCCAAACTATTGCTAAGCGTTGGTCGACAAGTAGCACTGATTTTTACGCATAACGGAACAGGGGTGATCGCACCAAGTATATTGGTGGCTGATGGCAGGAGACATGATTTGCAAACCTCAAAACAGACGTATAAAAATGGGCAGAGCCTTTGAATTTAGGAAAGAAAGAAAATTTAAACGTTGGGCCAAAATGGCCGTGCAGTTTACTCGTTTAGGCAAGGAAATAGCAATTGCGGTAAAAGAGGGTGGCCCACATCCAGAAAACAACTCCCGTTTGCGTACGGCTGTCCAGAACGCGAAAGCTGTTAACATGCCGAAGGATCGTGTCGAAGCAGCGATTAAAAGAGCTTCTGAAAAAGATGCGAAAGGTTACGAAGAGTATGTTTACGAGGGCTATGGTCCACATGGGGTACCGGTGTTGATCGAAACCGCAACGGATAATACGAACCGTACCGTTGCGAATATCCGCAGTTATTTTACGAAGTCAGGTGGCTCATTGGGTAAGACAGGCTCACTTGATTTTATTTTTCAACGCAAATCAATCTTTCGATTTGCAGCCACAGAAGAATTAGACGTCGAAGAGTTGGAATTGGAACTTATCGACGGCGGATTGGAAGAATTGTATGTAGAAGCAGACGAAGAAGGAAACGATATTGTTGTCGTCCAAACTTCCTTTGAGGATTTTGGGAATATGCAGAGCCTTTTGGAAGAAAAAGGAATCGAAGTAAAATCTGCCAAACTAGAGCGTATCGCCTTGTCGCATACCGCGTTGGATGAAGAACAAGCAGCCGATGTACTCAAGTTGATCGACAAGATTGAAGAAGATGATGACGTACAGGCCGTATACCACAATATGGAATAAGAAGCATTTGCCATGACATTTGAAGAGTTTTTTGCTAAAAAGAAAATAGACTTATCACAGTTGCAAGGTGGTAACCCACTGCTGTATGATGAGTTTAAGCAACATTTTGTTCAAATGGGCGAAAAAAGCTTCGACCATACCAAGAAGTTTTGGTTTAATAAATTGCGGAAGCAGTATGGGGTGTTAGAAGAGGAGGAAACGGCAGCCAAAGACGAAGCAGTTTCCGCGGAAATTATCAAGGAAGCCGTTTCCAAGCCAGCCCCAGCGGACGCAACAGCAGCTGCTTCTAGTAAGCCTGCAGGTTTCAAACCTCGTTTTAGAGCGGGGGCGACCAAAGCACCGGTAGCAGATGCCCCGAAAGAAGCTGCTACTCCTGCCGCAGAGCCAGCTCAACCTGCCTCGGAAACGCCAGCATCACCTGCACCAGCAGCTTCGAGCAAACCGGCAGGTTTCAAGCCTCGCTTTAAGGCTGGAGTTACTAAAGCGACGGCTACGGAATCCCCTAAAGAAGCCGATACTCCTCAGGCCGCGGAGCCGGCGAAACCTACTTCGGAAACCCCAGCAGCACCCGCACCAGCAGTTTCAAGCAAGCCTGCAGGTTTCAAACCTCGCTTCAAGGCTGGAGTGACTAAAGCGACAGAAACGCCGACGTCTGATACGAAAACCACGAATCCCGAAGCGAACATTACCAAAGCCCCAACTACGAAATCCCCGAAAGAAGCCACTACGCCTCAGGCTCCGCAGCCAGACAAGCCTTCTTCGGAAACCCCGTCAGCATCACCTGCACCAGCAGCTTCTAGCAAGCCTGCAGGTTTCAAACCTCGCTTTAAAGCCGGAGTTACTAAAAGCCCTCCCAAAGCCGACGAATAAATCAAGCACATTTTTTACAATAATAACAATAGATAGAGACCCCCTATCAGCAGAAAAGCCAAATGCTGATTTTGCACGAGCATAAACGGCTGTCCCCTTTTGTAGTCATTTTGGCAGTGACTAAAAACCGCCGTTTACTAAAATATGAAAAAAGTTAATGGTTAGGATAACCGGCTACCTAACAGTAAGTTGTGAGACAAATTCTTTTTAAATCGCAGTGCTTATTTTGCATCACATTAATTTTCAGCACGTTCCTTGTGGGGTTATGTGATAACTAATGTTATTAAAACACGAATTTAACCCGATAAACTTGTCCATATGGTTTTTCAGAAAAAAGCACATTAAGGCAATGTATTATCCATTAAAAAACAAAAAAAGATGAAAATTCTAGTAATTGGTGCCGGCAACATGGGACTGACGTATGCCCATGGAATGGCCCAATCAGATTTATTGAGAGAGAAAGATTTAATGATTTTAGACAACTCGGCAGAAAAGCTTGCCGAATTACGGGCGGAGGGTACGTTCGAGGTCTACGAAAAACTAGAAGATTGTCTGCCCCAAGCAGATATCGTATTTATTGCGGTGAAACCTTATCACAGTGATGAAGTATTCGAAGGAATCAAACAACACAAAAAGCCAGATCAGATTTTTGTATCCATCATGGCCGGTGTCACGATAAAAACCATGCAAGAAGCCATGGACATTAAAAAAGTGGTGCGCGCGATGCCTAATCTAGCTGCGCAGGTGGGCCACGGGTTTACATCCTTTATCGGGTCCAAAGAAGTATCCCGTCTAGAATTACTGACGGTAGAAAAGTTAATTGATACGACCGGCCGCTCCATTAAGCTGGCCAACGAAATGGAAATCGACAAATCCACCGGAATATCCGGGTCTGGCCCCGCTTACGTCTTTTATTTTATGGAGTCGATGATGGAGGCCGCTATAAAGATGGGTTTCCGCGAAGCAGACGCTCGCCTCATGGTCGCGCAAACTTTCCAGGGAGCGGTAGAGCTGTTTAACAGTTCCGATCTCAATCCCTCTGCGTGGATGGATCGGGTCGCCTCCAAAGGCGGAACAACGCGTGCTGCGTTAGATTCTATGGAAGAAAATAATGTAAACGAATTGATTAAAGATGCAGCTTACGCTGCGTTCGAAAGAGCCGTACAGCTGGGAAAAGAAAACAATAAGTAGGTATGTATAAGAAAAGAGTAGTCATAAAAGTGGGCACCAGTGTAATGGCCAACCGGGACAACCGTATTATGCTCGCTTCTTTAAATAAATTGGTCGATCAGATCGCCCAATTATATGAAGAAAATATCATGACGGTATTGGTTTCTTCGGGATCCGTAAATGCCGGTCGCGAGATTTTGGGCGATAGCGCCATACCCGACAAATCACAACGTCGGCAAGTATATTCCGCTATCGGACAGCCCCGTTTGATGCGCCATTACTATACCCTGTTTCAGAATTACGGTATGCGGTGCGCGCAGGTACTGGCCACCAAGCGGGACTTTAACCCCGGCGAGCACCGTACCAATATGATTAACTGTTACGAAGGATTAATGTCCGAAGGCGTTATTCCGATTGCGAACGAGGATGATGCCGTTTCCGTATCACACTCGATGTTTTCGGACAACGACGAGCTAGCGAGTTTAATCGCCGAGCTGATCCACGCGGATATGCTGATTATCCTGACCGATATTGACGGTTTTTACACCGGGCATCCCGATGATGCAGCTTCTGAACTGATCAGCGAGATCAAAGTCGATCAGCAGGTAGAACAATACGTAACGAAAACAAACAAGGGCGAAACCTCCGGTCGCGGTGGGATGGAATCCAAACTCAAAGTCGCCAAACAAACGGCTGCGAAAAATATCCCGACCTATATTGCCAATGGTAAACGAGACCGGGTGATCTTGGATATCATCGAAGGTAAGTCGGTAGGAACAAAAGTTACCGCTTAATTCCTACAGCCATACCGAATAATAGCCCCGTACAAAAGCACATGTGCGGGGCTTATTTATTGTTATTCTTCCTGATCCTCCGGCTGTTCGTCCGTAGCGGGCGCGGTACTCTCGGCCAGCTGTGCGAGTAAGTTTTCCACTTCCTCTTCAGACGCCGTTAATTTTGCCCTACACAGGGCAATCAGTTGAGCCGCCCGGCGGATCTTTTCGCTTAGCTCGTCCACATTGGTTTGACCGGATTCGATTTCCGAAACAATCAATTGAAGCTCTTCGAGCGCATCCTTATAGGAGTATGTCTTCTGCGTCATGGTTCAGGGTTTTTTCGGGTTATTTTACTATATAGGGTGCCTTCATACAAAACCGTTTCTATTTCATCGCCCACTTCCACCGCGCTATTCTCGGTAAGCGCACGACCATTAACCTTCGTAATACTGAACCCCCTTTTCAACAACTGTTTTGGGTCTGCCAGTTGCAATAAGCGCTGTATATTATGAAGCTCCGTGGTTTTATCTTTTAATAATTGCATGCTAGCCAGCTGCAAGTGGCCTATCGTACTGCTGAGTTGATGACGTTGCGTCGCCAGTAAGGCTTTGCTGTTCCAGGATATCACCTGGCTGCTTTCCACTAGACGGCGCGCTTCTTTTTCGAACAGCGCCGTTGATGCCCGTATGATGCGGTTCATAGCCTCATCTACCGGCAGGGCGAATTGATGAAATTTCTGTATCAAGAAATCAGCCAGTTCACTGGGCGTTATTGCGTTCTGATAGGCCACCATCTCACTGACAGTTTCATTCGTCGAGTGTCCGATCCCCGTAATCACCGGGATAGGAAAAATAGCGATGGCTTTCGCCAGCTGATAGTTGTTGTAAGAAGAAAGTCCAACCTCACCGCCACCACCGCGGATAATCGCTACCGCATCAAACTCCTCCGTCTTTTCCGCAATATTCGCTAATTGCCGGATAATCGAAGGCACCGACTTGTCACCCTGCAATAGGGCAGGAAATAAGGTGTATTCAAAGCGATACTTCCAGGGGTTTCGCTGAATAATTTTAAAAAAATCAGACAGGCCCTTGCTCGTCTCTACCGAAATAATGGCCAGGCGTTTAGGCAGCAGTGGGAAAGGCAACCTTTTATTCGCATCAAATATCCCTTCCCCTTGCAGCTTTCGTATACTTTCCCGTTTCTCCTTTTCCAGTTCGCCCAGCACGAAGGTCGGGTCGATGTCCACAATCTTTAAGCTGAAACCATATAACGGATCGTACGAAATCCCCGCCTGAAATAAAATGGTGATACCATCTCGCAAAGGTTCATTTAGCAATTTGCGAAACTGCGCATTAATGCGTTGGTAATCCGCTTTCCACAAAATCGACCGCATCTCTGCCACCACTTTGCCATCCTTCTTTTCGACCAGCTCCGGATAGCAGTGCCCCGAATGGCTATAGTGGTTGAGCTTGTTCATCTCCGCCTTGATCCAATACAAACTTCTGTAGCGATCCGCAATTGTTTTTTGAATGCTGCGGGACACCTCCAATAAGGAGAAGATCGTTTTATTATGGATCATTTCGGGCATAGACCAAATATAGCCGATATTCTCTTTTTCCGCTAAAAAAACAAAAATAAACCCGCTATCCATCTTCGTCGGGGGCATAATGTTGCAGATATTTTTAATACATTTATAGCTTAAACCGCGAATAAAATGAGAAGTACGATCGTCTACTTTTGTCTGTCCCTACTCCTATATACCTCCAGCAGCTTTGCCCAATATAAACAGAACGTGGTCAATAAAGCCGTCCTGGTGCAGAATGCCGGCGCGCTTTTGCCCCTAAAACGGCTGGATAAACACCGCCTTACCGTCGTAACCCCTTTTCCAGCGAAGTACGCCCCTTTTGTGCAGATGCTTCAACGCTATGCCGATATAAACAGTACGGATTTTAACCAATACGAAGAAAACACCAAGTATTCCAATACGATCATCGTCGCCGGCACATCAGAAGATCTGCGGAACGACCTGCTATTGCTCGTCAAACAGTCGCTCGTTCAAAAAAAGCAGGTCATCCTCGTGCGTTTTGAAAAGCGGCCAACCACCGCCAGCTGGTCTCCTCGACGACTCAGCGGAAATTATGCCGAACTGATCTATCCCGCGTTTAGCAAAGAAGCGCAGCATTATGCAGCCATGTCGGTATTTGGCGGGCTGGCCATCACGCAAGGGCCAAATAAAACCGAGCAAACGCGCCTGCAGTACGGCACGGCAAGCTCCTGCGGTTTTGACTTGGTGGGCATGGTGAAGAAGGTTGATGCCATCGCTGCCGAAGCCATCCGCGAACGTGCTACCCCCGGCATGGTCGTGATGGCCGTAAAAAACGGACAGGTCATTCTGGAAAAAGGATATGGCACCCATACCTATACCGGAGCCGCAAAAACGAAAACCAGCGATCTATTCGATGTAGCTTCCATCAGCAAAATTGCGGGTACCACGCCGGTCATCATGCACCTGCAAGAACGCGATATCATCCAGCTCAGTAGCTCGCTAAACAGCTACCTCGGGCAAGTAAAAGACCCCCGTAAAAAAGACCTTACCCTGCGGAGCATATTGCTGCACGAAGCAGGCTTCACCCCCTTTATACCTTTTTATCAACAGCTAAAAGCCGGCGATCTAGTGCATCAGCCAGACACCGCCCACCAAGTACGTGTGGCGGAAAACGCCTATCTGCGTAATAACTATTATCAGGAGGTCATGTGGCCGCAGATGCTGCGCTCGCCCGTCGCATCTCCCGGCAATTACGTCTATAGCGACATCAGTATGTACGTGATGAAAGAAATCGCCGAACGCATGACAGCCAAGCCGATGGACGCCTATGTGCAGGAACTCCTTTACCGCCCCATTGGTATGAAGACGGCGGGTTATAATCCGCGGCAGCGTTTTGCGAAGGAAAGGATCGTGCCCACCACAGACGACCGCGTATTCCGTAAAGAACTGTTGCAAGGCTATGTACACGACGAAGGCGCAGCCATGGCAGGTGGAGTTGCCGGCCACGCTGGTCTATTTGCAACCGCCAATGACCTAGCCATCTATGGACAGCTGCTATTAAACAGAGGCGACTATGGTGGCATACAGTATTTTAAACCCGCCACCATCGATTTATTTACCTCCAAGCAGTCGCAGACCAGCCGGCGCGGTTTAGGATTCGATCGGGCAGATCCCGATCCCCGAAAAGCATATCCCTCCGAGCGCGCCAATGAGTCCGTATACGGTCATACCGGTTATACCGGCACCTGCCTCTGGATAGATCCCAAAAACCAGCTGATTTATATTTTTTTATCCAACCGGGTTCATCCGCAGGTTTCCGCAAAGCTCAACGAGCTTAACATTAGAAGCCGCATCCAAGACATTATTTATTCGTTTATATGTAAATAAATTGTATTTTGTACACATGAATATTTCATAAAAGTTATCTTTATCGCCTTTCAATTTTGGCAGGCACCGGTAGCGCCGCGCGGGTCGACGCAATACAGCGCGCAAGACAGCGTCCTAGCCCTTAGCCCACGGTGGGTGTCCATTGTTAATGACAGCGACCAAACCGATACCGTTCAGCTTCCCGATCAATCTACCGTGCACCTGTTTGCTAACAGTAGCCTGCAATACCGCGACAATTTTTCGGTAACCGCACGGGATATCTACCTCGAAGGAAAAGGATTTTTTGACGTTGTACGCGATACCAGCAGGCCCTTTAGCGTGTATGCCGGTGGGACGAAAACGACCGCATTGGGTACCTCCTTTACGATCGATACCCGTGTAGCCGAACAGCGTACCGCCGTCGAGCTGCACGGCGGTAAAATCGTCGTCGCTTCCACCACAGCCGTTCCGGCCTTTGAAAACGTCTTCTTAGACCGCCGGGGAGCCAGTCTGGTATTGGATGCACATATGCGTATCGTGCGGATAGAGCCCGCGCGCCGCGTCAAGGCAGCCGAAACGAAGGCCGCCGTTCCGGCATCGATCACTAGCCGTCTGCATTTAGAAAATATACCCTTGCCCGATGTTTTCGCGACGCTCGAGCAAGCTTACCAAACCCCGATCCATATCGAAGACGGACATATCGGGAAAATTCAGTACACCGGTATAAATTACGCCCGTGCGCGACGATGTCGCCTATAGCCGTTATCAAGCCAGTGCATACGGTTTTATGTATTTCGCAATCAATCAAACCGAATTGCGCGTGCAGTGTATCGATCACGAAGGGAAAGTAACGTATCAAGCAGTTATATAGGCTGAAATCTTTTGTTTTTTAGTATTTTCGCTCAATGGCTAAAGCGAAATCAACCTATTTCTGTCAACAATGCGGCTATCAGTCGGCCAAGTGGTTAGGACAATGCCCTTCGTGCAAACAGTGGAACAGCTTCGTCGAGGAAGTCGTCGAGAAAACCAGTTCCAAGGTGCCCGAATGGCGGAGTACCACCTTGCCGGCGACGTCCCGCCGCGCCAACAAAGCAGCGGTGATCAACGAGATCGTCTATCAGGACGAGCAGCGTTTAAGCACGCCCGACAGGGAGTTTAATCGGGTTTTGGGAGGCGGCATTGTACCCGGATCGTTGGTGCTGATCGGCGGCGAACCGGGTATCGGAAAATCTACCTTGATGCTGCAGTTAGCCTTGGGCGTGCCGAAAGTAAAAACACTTTATATCTCCGGGGAGGAAAGCGAGCAGCAGATCAAGATGCGAGCCGAGCGCCTATCGCAGAACGCCACAGCAAACTGCTATATCTTAACAGAAACCTCTACGCAGCAGATCTTTAAGCAGATCGAAACCGTACAGCCCGATATCGTAGTGATCGATTCGATCCAAACCTTGCATTCCTCCCATATCGAGTCGGCTCCCGGCTCCGTATCGCAGGTGCGCGAATGTACCGCCGAGCTGTTGCGTTTCGCTAAAGAGACCAGTACGCCCGTGTTTATCGTGGGGCATATCACGAAAGACGGCTCCATCGCCGGCCCCAAAGTACTCGAGCATATGGTTGATACCGTTTTGCAGTTTGAGGGCGACCGGAACCACGTGTACCGCATTCTGCGGGCGGTTAAAAACCGCTTCGGATCCGCTTCCGAACTGGGTATCTACGAAATGCAAGGTTCCGGACTTCGGGAAGTTTCCAACCCCTCGGAGATTATGATCTCCCAGCGAGACGAACCCGTGAGTGGAGTGGCCATTGCCGCCATGTTGGAAGGGATGCGTCCGCTGATGATTGAAGTACAAGCTCTGGTGAGTAACTCCGCTTTTGGTACCCCACAGCGTACCTCCACCGGTTTCGACACCAAGCGTTTGAGCATGTTGCTCGCCGTCTTAGAAAAGCGCTTCGGATTTCGGCTGAGTGCCCAGGATGTGTTTTTGAATATAGCCGGCGGATTACGCGTTGAAGACCCTGCGATCGATTTAGCCGTTATCGCCGCGTTGATTTCCTCCCAGCAAGACATTCCTTTACCTTCGCAAGTCACCTTCGCCGGCGAAGTAGGCTTATCCGGCGAAATTCGCGCCGTCAACCGCATTGAGCAGCGTATCACAGAAGCCCAGAAGCTGGGCTTCGAGGGCATCTTTATTTCGAAATACAACACGAAAGGGTTGGATGCCAAAAAGTATGACATTGCTATCCGTCCCATGGCGACCTTAGAAGATTTATTCCGTGCTTTGTTTGGGTAGTAAAAAGGAATTTTTCTATTTTTATTTCTTATAACAGAAGCTTATGGCATCAGGTGTTTTTGCGATTTTGGACGATATCGCAGCTTTAATGGACGACGTAGCCGTGACGGCTAAAGTTGCTACACGTAAAACGGCAGGTATATTAGGCGACGATTTGGCGGTCAATGCAGAAAAAGCTACCGGTTTTTTATCCTCTCGGGAAATTCCGGTTCTCTGGGCGATTACGAAAGGCTCCTTTATCAATAAGCTTATTATTGTCCCGGTGGCGTTATTGCTAAACGCTTTTTTTCCGATTGCCATAAAGATTGCTTTGATTTTGGGGGGCTTTTACCTAGCTTATGAAGGCGCGGAAAAGATTGTCGAATATTTCTTTCATCGTCCGAAGAATCAGGTGCCCATTGTAGAGAAAAAAGAAGAGGAAAGTATACAGGCCGAGAAAGCGAAAATCAGATCAGCGATAACGACAGATTTTATTCTTTCTGTGGAGATTGTGATCATCGCGTTAGGAACTGTGCTGGATAGAAGTCTGACAATACAAATTCTGACGGTCTCTGTTGTGGCGCTTTTGGCAACGGTAGGTGTATATGGTGTCGTGGCGCTCATCGTTCGGATGGATGATACGGGTTATCGTATGATTAAATATAGCAATAGCAAAGGCTTTCTATCGGGCGTAGGGAAATTATTGGTGAAGTCCTTGCCGGTGGTTATAAAGTCGTTGGCTGTTATCGGAACGATTGCTTTATTGCTGGTATCTGGCGGTATTTTCGTCCATAATATTGACTATGTCCATAATCTTCTCCCGGCATTGCCGGCTATTGTTCAGGAATTTTTGGTAGGATTGGTTGTGGGTGTATTGGTGGTTGTGGTCGTCAACTTGATGAAAAGAGTTTTTAAGCGGGAGAAATAAGTATTGACTATGGATAGGCTGTTGCTTCTCTTACTATGTGCTTTGATACTACCTAGGTTGTCCATACGCTGTGAAGTTGTCGGAAATGATCATACCTTAGCTAATTTGTTGCGCTTCATTGACCGAAAGCAGGAATTTATGGACGTGAAAGAAATGAAGATCCAAGGTCTAGTACAAGCGTTTAACCAACTTGCCGACTACGATAGTACCCGATATTTAATTGCCAAACAGCTTTATCAGGAGTATACACCCTACAAATTGGATTCGGCCATTGTATATGCAGAATATAGTTTGCAACTGGCCCGGCGTTACGGCAATACCGAATGGATAACAGCGAGCAACCTTGATCTGGCAGCCTTACATTTCACGGCCGGTATGTATATCGACTCTTATAATATCTTACAAGATATATCGGTTGAACGGCTACCTCCATCCTTTCGTGTGAAATATTATGACGCGAGGAAAAGGTTATATAAGTTCTACTCTTCCGCCAGTCACTACGATGATAAATATGAAGCTCGCAGTGATCTTTATCGGGATTCATTGCTCGATGAATTAGATCCTGAAAGTACACAATACCAGATTGTTTATGCGGAGAAACTACTGGATCATCAGCAGTTGGAGAAAGCCAAAATGATATTAATGCGACTTTTGAGTCAATCCGACGAAGAGAACCACGAGCGCGCTATCCTTTGTTATGCGCTGGCAACGGTCTTTAGGCAAGAAGGAAATATTTCCCTACAGCGTCGGTATTTGATACAGTCTGCTATATACGACATCAAGAACGCCATTAAGGAAAATGCAGCCATGAAAGCGTTGGCATCTTTGCTCTACGAAACGGAACATATTGAAGAAGCCTATAAATGTATACAGTCCTCCATGGAGGATGCTATCTTTTGCAATGCTCGTTTCCGTGCCTATGAAGCCTCGCAGATTTTTCCGATCATCGATTCCGCATATCAAGAAAAGGAAGCGCAGAAAAAGGATATGCTAACAGGTTTTTTGTTGTTGGTGTCCGTACTTTCTATTTTTCTGGCTTTAGCGATTATTTATGTGTATCGACAGATGAAAAGGATAAATCGAGTACGGGACGAGCTGTTTGAAGCGAATCAACGTTTGCAGGAGTTGAATGCCCGGTTGAACACGACCAACGACGCCCTGCATAAGACGAACCTTGAAGTATCCTCTATTAATAAAGACTTGGCAGAGGCCAATCACATTAAAGAAGCCTATATCGGTCAATTCCTGGATCTGTGCTCGACTTATATCGATAAACTGGAGCACTTTCAGACCATGCTGAAAAAGATGGTCATGGGTGGCAAAATGGATGAGCTCCTGAAGCGTTTAAAATCAAGAGATATGATTGAACGGGAAGTAAAAGAGCTGTTTTCTACGTTTGACCATATTTTTCTTCATATCTATCCGAATTTTGTCGATGATTTTAATGCGCTGTTAATGGAAGACGAGCGCTTTGTGCTGAAAAACAATGAGCTTTTAAATACAGAACTCCGCATATTTGCTTTAATCCGACTGGGTATTACAGATAGTTCAAAAATTGCAGGATTTCTCCATTATTCCACCAACACGATTTATAGTTATCGCACTCGGATAAGAAATAAAGCACGCGTCCCTAGAGAAGAGTTTGACGATATGGTCATGAAAATAGGAAGAATTAGCAAGATTTAGCATTATACTTTCTATATTTTTCATATCCTGTTTTTTGTATAATCATCTGTTTGTCAGAAAGTTGATTTGTTTTCAGGTCTATATTTTATCTTGACGCCCTTTTTTAGACCTAATTCTCTCCTAGCTTTGTATAAGACTTCCAAGAGTAAACCTGATAGAGGCTGGCGGTCAATTATAAATTGTGTTATTCATTAAAGTAAGTGTCATTTATGAAGATTTTTTATCGTCACATGCGTTTCGCTGCAGTGCATTTCCTACTCGTTGTAGTGAGTGTACTAATACACGTCAATGTGTATGCGCAGCAGCGTAGCATCTCCGGTACTGTATCAGATGACGGTGGTAATCCTGTTATAGGAGCCTCGGTTGCTATTTTGGGGAAAAGTGCGGCAACGCGTACCGACGCCAATGGACAGTTTTCGCTGCAAGCAGAAACGGGAGATGTATTACACGTCACCTCGATTGGCTATTCATTGATTGAGCAAGCTGTAGATGCTTCATCTGTTTATCGGATCACGCTACTTGAAAGCCAGGAAGAGTTGGAGGAGATTGTGGTAGTGGGTTATGGTACGGTCCGTAAGCGGGATCTAACGGGGTCAATGGCCTCGGTCGGTTCAGAGGCAATGAAAGATCGGCCTGTAGCTAATATTGGAGAAGCACTGCAAGGGCGGGCATCCGGTGTACAGATTGTGAATAGTGGATCGCCGGGAAGCAATGTATCTATTCAGATACGTGGATTGGGGTCAATCAATAACAGTGCTCCGCTGCTGGTCATCGACGGGGTTCCTACCGATCTTGCATTGAACGCCTTGAATCCCAATGATGTAGAAACCATTGATATCCTCAAAGATGCGTCAGCAACGGCTATTTACGGTTCGCGTGGTGCAAATGGTGTGGTGCTGATTACTACCAAAAAGGGACATAAAAATAAGGGAACCTTCGCTGCCAGTGCCAATTTTGCAACGCAGGAGGCAACCAGTCTTCCTAAAATGTTGAATGCCGCACAGTTTGCCTCGTTGCACAATGAAATGACGGCCAATAACAATGAACGGCAACGGCCCGACTTTGCCGATCCTACGCTTTTGGGAGAAGGCACTGACTGGACTGATGCGCTATTGCGTAGGGACCACCTGTCTAACTATTCCCTATCCTATTCGGGGGGAGGAGAGAAAAATACTTATTACGTTTCAGGGGGTATCTTGAGCCAAGATGGTATTGTATTGAATACATCCTACAAGCGTTATACCTTTCAGTTTAATAATGAGGCCCAACAGACTTCTTGGCTGAAAATGGGGAATAACCTGAGCTTGAGCCATGATATTAAAAAGAATGGCTCTTACAGCGTTTTGAATACATTGGCCTCATTGCCCACGCAACCCATATACAATGAAGACGGTAGCTTCTCCGGACCGGGAAATGAAGCGATTTTCTATGGAGATTTGAGGAACCCCATCGGTACCGCTTTATTGGATCAAAATACCACCAATGGATATAATCTGTTGGGCAACTTGTATGCGGAGGCAAAGTTTTTAGACCATTTTACGTTCAAAACCATCGTTGGCCTGGACTATAAAGCATGGGACAATGTGAACTTTGCTCCCAAATATGATTGGAAACCCATTCCCGTACCGAATTCATTCCGGAGCGAGAGTTCCAACAAGAGTCTGACGTATCTGTGGGATAATACATTGACGTATACCAATACCTTCGATGGCATTCACGACGTTAACATTATGGTCGGTTCCAGTGCCCAGAACAATGAGTATAACTACATGACGGGCAGTATTAAAGAGTTTCTATCCGATAACAACAACCAGCTCAACAACGGCTTGCTCGACCCGACGGTTGGCGGCAGTCGGAATGAGTGGGCACTTCTTTCTTTTTTCGGTCGTGCCAATTATACCTTCGACAATAAGTATTTACTTACAGCCACGGTACGTCATGACGGAACCTCCCGTATTGCACCAGGCAATCGTTGGGGAACGTTTCCTTCTTTTGCGGCTGCTTGGCGGATCTCCGAAGAAGATTTCTTTAACAAGAACCATATTTTCGGAGATGTAAAAGTACGCGCCGGATATGGTGTCACCGGTAATCAGGCCGTTTTGGATATCTATGCAGCATCCGCACGCCTCAATACCTCTAGATACGTGTTTAATGACACGCCGGTCTCAACGTTGTATCCATTGGTCATGCCAAACCCAAATATTCGCTGGGAAACGATCAAACAGACGAATGTCGGGGTCGATGCCGCATTTTTTGAAAACAGGATCAATGTCACATTTGATGCCTATATCAAGAAAACCTCCGATATGTTGGTCAGTATGGTTGTACCGATCACCACGGGATATTCCGATATCTATACGCCGATGATCAATGCGGGTGAAGTAGAAAATAAAGGGTGGGAGTTGACCATCGGAAGTGATAACCTACGTGGAGATTTCAAATGGCATTCTGATTTTAATATTTCGTACAACAGAAATAAGATTGTAAACCTGCATGGTGATGTGCCGATCTATTTCGGATACCAGTCCCATACCGTTGGACAGCCAGTATCGGCATTTTATGGTTGGCGTACCAATGGTCTTTTCCAAAATTGGGATGAGGTGAATAACTACGCACATCAATATCAGGGTCCAGACCCGGCGAATAGTACCGCGCCCGGGGACATCAAATTTTTGGATTTAAATAAAGATGGTGTGGTTAATGATTACGATCGTACCTATCTGGGGAATCCAACGCCAAGCTGGAGTTTTGCCATAGGCAACAGGTTGTCTTATAAAAATTTTGATATGGAATTGTTTTTACAAGGTGTAGCAGGCAATCAGATATACAATGCCAACCGGGTGACATTGGAAGGTATGTATACGATTCGTAACCAGACGACGAAAGTACAAGAGCGTTGGACGGGTGAAGGAACGAGCAACGAAATGCCCCGTGCGATTTATAGTGATCCCAACCGAAACACCCGTAATTCGGATCGTTTTATCGAAGAAGGAAAATATTTGCGCCTGAAAAATGTGACAATCGGTTATACGTTACCGAATACCATATCGGAGCGCGCGAAAATCAGCAGTTTACGTTTTTATCTGTCGGGTCAGAATTTGCTGACCTGGACGAATTACTCGGGTTTTGATCCGGAAGTAATCGGTGGAGTAGACAACAGTAATTATCCGATCACCCGAAACCTGAGTTTAGGTGTAGATTTTAGATTCTAAAGCATTCAGCATAACGATTATGAACAAGATATTTTATACGGCTTTTTTAATTTTTCCTTTACTATTCAGTGCCTGCTCGGGTTTCTTGGATAAAGAACCCTTTGAAGACCCGAGTGCCGAGTCGGTAAAAGATGCTGCTTCAGCCGTGGCGATGGTAAATGCCGCCTATCAGCCTTTGCAGCGTCCTAAATTATACAATATGCGTATCTGGTCATTGGATATCATGGCGGGAAACAGTGCCGTGGGTGCTGGTGGTGGCGATGATGGTATCGAAACAATACAGTTGGCCAATTTTTCTACCGGGCCAGACAATTTTGCAGCAGTTGACCTCTGGCGGGGGCCGAACCCGGGAATATTATATTGCAACACGGTGTTGGAGAATGTGCCCGATATGGATATTGACGAGAACCTTAAAAACCGGATTATCGGTGAGGCAAAGTTCCTACGGGCGCATTATTATTTCCTGTTGGTACAACTTTTTGGCGATGTGCCGATGAGTTTGGTCCCTCCGAAACCAAGTGATGATTTGAACCAGGAACGGATAGACAAAAACCGCATTTACAATGAAGTCATTATACCCGATCTGAATGATGCCATCAATCTGTTGCCCCGACGGGAAGAATATGGAGACGAAGATAAAGGGCGTGCAACAAAAGGAGCGGCCGCAGGGATGTTGGCGAAGGTATACCTAACGCTGAAACAATATGAGCAGGCAGTCGAGATGTGTAACCTCGTAGCTGATTACGGCTATGTACTCAATCCGGATTATAGTGATTGCTTCGGCGGGGAAAAAAGGCATAAAAACACACCCGAATCACTCTTTGAAGTACAATATTATGGACTTACAAATGCAGGTTTTTGGGATGATGAAAACCAGGCAAATTGGCTGAGCACCTACATGGGGCCGCGTAACTCCGGCTGGGTAGGTGGTGGCTACGGCTGGAACCAACCAACGGAAGAATTCGTCAGCCAATATGAAGAAGGCGATTTGCGCAAAGATAAAACCGTACTCTATGAAGGTGGGCCTTTGTTTGACGGCAAGCAATACAAATCCAATATGTCTTCCACGGGATATAACGTCCGGAAATTTCTGGTACCCCTGTCTGTATCGCCGGATTACAACACGAATGCGGCAAATATCGTGGTGCTACGTTATGCTGATGTATTGCTGATGAAAGCCGAAGCACTAAACGAGCTTGGCCGAACAGGAGAAGCTGTAGAGCCCTTGTATGGGGTTCGCGAACGTGCTGGGTTAACCAATAAGCAGGAGCTCGAAAATTTGTCGCAAAGTGAGATGCGCGAAAAGATCCGTCAAGAGCGGCGTATAGAGCTGGCTTTTGAAGGGCACCGTTGGTTTGATATGATCCGTTGGGATAACGGCCAGTATGCGTTAGACTTTCTGCACAGCATCGGTAAGCTGAACGCAGCCAGAAAGCATCTATTGCTTCCTATTCCACAACTGGAAAGAGATGCCAACCCGAAATTGAAACAGAATCCCGGTTATTAATATGTTTACGATGAAGAAGATATATCATATCCTGAGCCTATGTTTAGTAATCCCCATGCTATGGAGCTCTTGTAAAGAAGATTTTGGCGGTATAGATTATCCCGATGGGCCGTTGGCCTTATCCGTAGATGAATCGGATGTCGTTTTGGACGTGGCCGTACCGGAAAGCGATGCAATTACCTTTCAGTGGACTCCAGGATCGAATTTTGGATCCAATGCTGCGATAAAGTATACCTTTGAGCTGGCGGTAAGGGGGACAAATTTTGACGAAGCGGTCAGTAGTACGCACGACCAGGGGAATACGATACTGGCCTATCGGACAGCCGCCCTCAACAGCTTATTGCTTGATGATTTTGGCGTGGAACCCGGGAGTTCGGTAGAACTGGAGGCCCGTGTAACGGCGCATGTGCAGGCGGAAGGTATAGCGCCTCAAGTTTCTGACGTTGTCGTGATAACCGTGCAGACCTATAAGCCGGTTAGTTCCACGTTATTCCTGATCGGCAGTGCGACACCGAATGGATGGAGTGCAGATGACCCGACACCGATGAATGCCACGCAGGGTACGCCGGGAGTCTTTATGTGGCAAGGCAATTTAGTTCCGGGCGAGTTTAAATTTATCACGACAGAAGGTCAGTTTGCGCCTTCCTACAACCGTGGCGACAACGACAATACCCTGTATTTTAGGGAGTCAGAAGACGATCCGTATGATGAGCCGTTCCATATCACGGAAGCAGGAACGTATCAGATTAGGGTTAACTTGATTGCCCGGACGATTGATATTGTAGAAGCAGCAGGGCCACCGTATGGCGAACTTTGGTTTGTCGGGGGCTTTACGGGATGGCAGTTTGAGCCGATGGTGCAGGATGCCAATGATCCATTTATCTTTTACTACCACGCTGCACTGAGCTCAGATGCCGGATCGGATGAATTCAAGATCGCTACTCGGCCGGATTTTGATCAGAGCGTCGTATTCCTACGTCCCGAAACCAACGGACAAGGAGTAGGTGCGGATTTGCCGGTGGTGAGCTGGTCGGAAGGTGAAAACGCAGCGGACTATAAGTGGAAAATATCGGATGGAACGTACAAAGTCAGGTTGGATCTGCGTGAAAATAAAATCGATATTGTACCCTTCACCCCCTATACTAATATGTATCTGGTGGGGGATGCGACACCCAATGGATGGGATGTGGAAAATGCAACAGCCATGGCAAAAGGGAGTACAGCTTACCAATTTACATGGACGGGGGCGTTAAAAGCCGGGGAGTTAAAATTTAGCTGTGATAAGCAGGCAGACTGGAATGGAGCTTGGTTCCTGGCTCTGGCCAATGGGATAGAGCCTACCGGTGATGTGGAACAGATACTGTTCAGTAATCCCGGCTCTAATCCGGATAATAAGTGGAAGATCGCGTCTGCGGGAACATATACGATTACCCTGGATCAATTAAAACATACCGTAGTCATTGAAAAACAATAGGAGAAAGAAAATGAAGAAAATACCTTGGTCTTTACTGATTTGTACCACCCTGTTATGGGGAAGCTGCAAAGATTATTATGATGTCAACGTAGATCCAGTTACATATGGCGAAACCTATTTTAAGGCAGCTCTGCATAAAGATCGGGCCGTATATAGTCCTGGCGATCAGGTAAAACTCTCTTTGGATGGCAAAATCGATCCACAGGAATTAACAGTGTGTTATACACACCTCGGAGAGGTATTAAAAGAAGAGAAGCTTACAGGCTCTTCTTGGACTTGGACAGCGCCACCGGATGACTTTAAAGGTTATTTGGTATATATCTACAAAAGTGATGATCCACAGAAAAATGCGCTGTATAGTATGGCCGTCGATGTGTCGTCGGAATGGACGAAATTTCCGAGATATGGTTTTGTTTCCAATTTCGGGCATTTCTCGCAAGAGACGATCCAACGCAATATCGAGAACCTGAGTCGTTTTCATATCAATGGTGTACAATTCTACGACTGGAAATACGATCATCAGAAACCCCTTGCCGGAAGCCCGGAAAACCCCGCAGAAAGTTGGCCGGATTTGATCGGACGAACTAACTATAAGGCTACAATAGATGGCTATATCCAAGCCGCGCACGACAAGGGAATGAAAGCGATGTTTTATAACCTGTTGTTCGGCGCATTATCGAATGCCGCGGGTGACGGCGTGCGGGAAGAGTGGTATTTGTTTAAGGATGCGGAAAGGATCGAAAAAGACGTACATCCGCTTGATCCGCCGTTTCGAAGTAGTATCTATCTGACGAACCCTGCGAATACGGGCTGGCAGGACTACCTAAATAAGCGCCATCAGGAAGTGTATGAGGTGTTTGATTTTGACGGCTTTCATATTGACCAATTGGGCAGTCGCGGAACCGTTTATGATTATGATGGTCAGGAAGTGGATCTCGCTCAAGCATACGGTCCGTTTATCAAATCCACTGTTGCTAAATTTCCGGATAAATACCATGTGATGAACTCCGTCACCCAATATGGGCAGGAGAGTCCGATTGCAACATCGGATGTAGACTTCCTGTACACCGAAGTTTGGGATCCGTTCAATTCATTTAATGATCTCGTGGGCATTATCCACGACAACTATCGGTATAGTGGCTATGAGAAAAATAGTGTCTTGGCAGCATACATGAACTACGGGCGTTCTAATCAACCCGGATTTGTCAACGAGCCGGGAATCCTGCTCACCAATGCAGTTATTTTTGCCAATGGTGGTGCACATCTGGAAATCGGCGAACATTATCTCACGAACGAATATTTCCCCAATAATAACTTACAGCTGCGCGGAACGACCAAAGATAAGCTGATTACCTACTACGATTTTATGGTGGGCTACCAGAACCTGCTGCGCGATGGTGGAGAGGTATTTGAACCCGCTGTCGAAGGGCAAGGTGAGGGTGTAGCGGTCACGAATGGTACGGCTGTCCAAGGAAATATAACGAGTTACGGGCGTCGGTTCAGTAACCTTGATGTTGTTCATCTTGTCAACTTCAACAATGCCAGTACCATGGAATGGCGGGACAGCAACGGTACGCAACGCGAACCGAATACCGTGACCGATGTGTCCTTGCGGATTCCGGTAAGCAAAACGGTGCGTAAGGTATGGATGGCGTCGCCGGATATCGCTGCCGGTGCACCTATTGAGTTGCTTGTAGAACAGCAAGGGAATACGTTGACGGTTAGCTTGCCAAGCCTTCAATATTGGGATATGTTGGTTATAGAATATTAATAATATGAAGTTAATAAGATATATAGTAGTCTGGTGTACGGTGTTTCTGTCGGCTTTCGAAGCAACGGCACAGCAGGAAGCAAGACCACAAGGCTGTTCAAGTTATACAATAGATGGAAATGTCGTTACTTTTCATGGAGATGCCGGCGCGAAGCTGCAATTGAAATTCAACAGTAGTTCGATGGTACGGATCTGGTTTGATCCAACGGGTGAACTAAAGCGAAGCAACCCTTCCTTTGCCGTGATAAAAGAAGAGTTGGAAGATGTGGGGAAGATTTCGGTGAATGACGAACCGTCGAGTTATGAGATTTACACCGCTAAGTTGCGGGTGAGGCTGCATAAAAAAGATATGCAATTGCTCATCTACGACAAATGGCAAAAATTGATTTTCAGCGATTATAAGGATCGTGGACATGAGACCGAGGGTACGCGTATAGTGGCGCATAAGGTTTTGCGGAACGATGAGAACATTTTCGGTCTTGGCGAGAAAACAGGGCCGCTCAACAGACGCGGGCGTGCCTACAAAATGTGGAATAGCGACCGACCTTGCTATAGTGCTCAGGAGGATCCGCTCTATAAGAGTATCCCTTTCTTTATGAGCAGTTATAATTACGGGGTTTTTCTGGATAATACTTACAAAACGGAGTTTAAATTCGGTACCGAATCGGATGAGTTCTATTCTTTTGAAGCCCCTGACGGCGCTTTTATTTACTATTTTATATATGGTAAAGATTATAAGGATATTCAGAGCCAATATATTGCGCTAACGGGTAAGCCGATCATGCCGCCGAAGTGGGCTTTTGGCTTTGCACAGAGCCGTGGGCTGTATACCCGGCAAGATCAGGCGCTAGAAATCGCTACAGAATTTAGAAAGCGGCAGATACCCATCGATATTATATACCAGGACATTGGTTGGACACAATGGCTACAGGATTTTGAATGGCGGAAAGGAAATTATGAAAACCCCAAAGCTATGTTAAAAGAACTGAAGCGGAATGGTTTTAAAATGATCCTGTCGCAGGATCCTGTTATTTCGCAGGCGAACAAGAAGCAGTGGCAGGAAGCCGATGCCAAGGGATTCCTTGTTAAGGACAGCCGTACAGGCAAATCGTATGATATGCCCTGGCCATGGGGCGGTAATTGCGGTGTCGTAGACTTTACGATACCGGAGGTAGCCGACTGGTGGGGCGAGCAGCAGCAAAAACCATTAGCCGACGGAGCGCATGGGTTTTGGACGGATATGGGTGAACCGGCTTGGAGTAACGAAGAGGATGCCGACCGTCTTTATATGCAGCACCATATCGGTATGCACGATGAGATCCACAATGTATACGGCCTCACTTGGGATAAGGTGGTGAAAGAACAGTTTGAGAAACATAATCCCAACAAGCGGGTGTTTCAGATGACCAGGGCAGCTTATGCCGGGTTGCAACGTTATACATTTGGCTGGTCGGGCGATAGCGGAAACGGCGCGGATGTCTTGCAGGGTTGGGGGCAGTTTGCCAACCAGGTTGCGGTAGGCATTTCCGCCGGACTTGGAGGAATACCGTTCTGGACGACCGATATTTCGGGCTATTGTGGAGACATTACAGATTATCCAGCTATGGCAGAACTGTATACCCGCTGGATGCAATTCGGAATCTTTAATCCGCTGAGCCGTGCACATCACGAAGGCGACAATGCGGTAGAGCCTTGGCTCTTTGGTGAAGTAGCCGAAAAAAATGCCAAAGCGGCCATCGAACTGAAGTATCAGCTTTTCCCGTATTTGTATACCTACGGTCGGCAAGCTTATGATACCGGTCTTCCGATTCTTCGAGGATTGTTTATGGAATATCCGGACGACGAACAGGCGATTAAAGTGGAAGACCAGTTTATATTCGGACAGGAATTGCTCGTAGCGCCGGTGCTAAAAAAAGGGGAGCGCGTAAAACGGTTGTATCTTCCCGAAGGCGAATGGATCGATTTCAACGATAAGAAGTCTGTATATTTCGGTGGCGAAAGAATTGCCTACCGGGCGCCGCTAAACGTCATCCCGATGTTTGTGAAAAAGGGATCTATCGTACCGATGATGCCAGTGATGCAATATATCCACGAAAGACTAGATTATCCACTGCATGTGCACATTTTTCCAAATTACGAGGGAGAACAGGCTTCTTTTACCGTCTATGAAGACGATGGGGAGAGCTTGGATTATCAAAAAGATGTTTCTTCGCAAACAGGTTTTGTCTGCACCACCACAGATACAGGATATACGATGGAAGTTACGCCGCGGGACAACGGATATATGCCGGCAAAAGGTCGGAATATCGTCTTGCGCTTCCATATCGAGCAGACACCGGCAGCGGTAAAATTAGATGGTAAGTCTATTTCCAATAACCCGGATTTGTCTACCGCGGAAGCACTGGACGGAAATAGTCCGGAAACCGTTTGGTCTTGGAATGAAGAAACAGGCGAATGCATGGTGCGTTTCCCAGACAATAGAAAGAAAGTAACAATACAGATAAATGGAATATAACATGATGAAGAAATGGTTTTGGGTAGTCGGATTTTGTTGCCTGGGCTTTTGGAGTGCGGCACAGGAATTGAAATCGCCAAACGGTAACCTGTCGTTGTCGTTTGTTGTGGAAGATGGAGGTGTGCCCACCTATGCCCTGCACTATAAAAATAAGGCGATTGTTAAACCCAGTAGATTGGGTTTTACGTTGACAGGGAATACACGGAAATCGGAGTTTGGCGGAGAAACGGATGCAGGTAAAACGCAGGTGGAAAACTCACTGGCGACAGGATTTGAGGTCGTGGATTGGGAGGAGTTAACTTTCGACGAAACTTGGCAGCCGGTGTGGGGCGAATCTAAGGATATCCGCAACCATTACAACGAGCTGGCGGTAACATTGCAACAGGAGGAGTCGGAACGAAAAATGCTGATTCGGTTTCGGTTATACGATGAGGGGGTGGGTTTCCGCTATGAATTTCCTGAACAACAGGATTTAGCATACCTAGTCGTGAAAGAAGAAGAAACCGAATTCGCCATGACGGGCGATCATATGGCTTTTTGGATTCCCGGCGATTATGACACGCAAGAGTATAATTATACTACTTCCCGATTGTCCGAAATACGTGGCCTGATGCAGGAAGCCATTACACCTAATGCTTCGCAGACCCCGTTTTCGCCAACAGGCGTACAAACAGCCCTGATGATGAAAACAGATGACGGCTTGTATATCAATATACACGAGGCGGCGTTAATTGATTTTGCCTGTATGCACTTGAACTTGGACGATAAGAATTTCGTCTTTAAATCTTGGCTGACACCAGATGCAAACGGTACGAAAGGTAATTTGCAGACGCCGGCACGTAGCCCGTGGAGAACCATTATGGTGAGTGATGATGCCCGTGATATCTTGACTGCTAACCTAACGTTGAACCTGAACGAACCGTCAAAAATCGAGGATACTTCCTGGATTAAACCAACGAAGTATGTCGGGGTGTGGTGGGAAATGATTACCGGAAAAAGCGAATGGTCATATACTTACGATTTGCCGAGTGTACATATCGGAAAAACCGACTATAGCAAGGTGAAACCACACGGCAAGCATGGCGCGACTACGGCAAACGTAAAGCGCTACATCGACTTTGCGGCGGCACATGGCTTTGATGGAGTACTCGTAGAAGGATGGAATATTGGTTGGGAAGATTGGTTTGGAAATGCGAAAGACTATGTCTTTGATTTTGTAACGCCTTATCCGGATTTTGATCTGGATGAAATACGAACATACGCGAAGAGCAAGGGGGTGAAGATGATTATGCACCATGAAACTTCTGGCTCGATACGAAATTACGAGCGTCACTTAGATCAAGCCTATCAATTTATGAAGGATAATGGTTACGATGCGGCGAAAACAGGTTATGTTGGCAATATCATCCCCCGTGGGGAATACCATTATAGTCAATGGATCAACAACCATTATCAGTATGCATTGGAAAAAGCAGCGGAATATCAGATTATGATCAATGCACACGAAGCGGTACGCCCAACCGGATTAAGCCGGACTTGGCCGAACCTCATAGGAAATGAATCTGCCCGTGGCACCGAGTATCAAGCGTTTGGAGGAGACAGAAACCACCCGAACCATGTCACGATCTTGCCGTTCACCCGACAGATAGGAGGCCCTATGGACTACACGCCGGGTATTTTTGAAATGGATATATCTAAGGTAAATCCGAATAATGATTCTTGGGTCAATAGTACATTGGCTAACCAGTTAGCACTTTATGTAACCATGTATAGCCCCTTGCAGATGGCAGCTGACCTTCCTGAAAACTACGAGCGGTTTATCGATGCTTTCCAATTCATCAAAGATGTCGCCTTGGATTGGGATGAGAGCAAGTACTTAGAGGCTGAACCAGGGGAGTACGTGACCGTAGCACGCAAGGCAAAAGGAACAACTACTTGGTTTGTTGGAAATGTAGCTGGAGAAAATGGACATACTTCCGAGTTGAAATTGGAATTCTTAGATCCGGGAAAAAAATACATCGCAACAATATATGCCGATGCGAAAGACGCGCATTATAAGGATAACCCCCAAGCGTATACGATTTCAAAAAAATCGATCACACGTAAGTCGAAGCTGAAATTGAGAAGTGCGCCGGGAGGAGGTTATGCTATACATATCCAAGAAGTGCGGAGGTAAAAATCAAGGGGTGCAATCATTGCACCCCTAAAGCAATTCCCGTAGCTTTGTATTCAAAGCTTCATCATGTAGATTACGCGCCACGATCACCCCTTCAGGATCCACCAAGATATTCTGCGGAATGGCGCGTACCCCATATAGCGTACCCGCTGCGTTTTGCCAAGATTGCAGGTCAGAAATATGTTTCCAATCCAGGTTGTCTTTTTCAATCGCCGCTACCCAATCCTCAAATTTGCGATCAAAAGAAACCCCTAAAATCTCAAAGTTCTTATCCTTAAAGGTGTTATACGTCTTCACCAAGTTCGGGTTTGCTTTACGGCAATCCGGGCACCAAGACGCCCAAAACTCAATCAGCACATATTTGCCCCGCAGATCCGACAGCGAAAACGGCTCGCCCTCCGGCGTCAGCTGCGTAATGGCCGGAGCCTTTTTACCTACCGACGAATTTTCCAAACGCTTTAGGTAAAAGCCAAATTGCTTTCCCTCCGGCGATCGGCGTACCGATTTGTCCAATCCCTTGAATAAGTCCCGTAATTCTTTATAATCCGGGTCATAGCCACCCACCCGTTGTATGGTTTTCAAGGTTTCTACACGCGAAGGGTTGGCCTTAACTTGCGCAATCAACTCCTCTTTGCTTTCCTTTAGCTGAGCGAAAAGAAAAGCCGGTAACGTAAATAACAGTAAGGTGATATACTTTTTCATGAGCGTAACTTGTTTCTACAAAGCTACATAAAATGCTCCGGTATTCATCTTTTTCAACGACGCCTAACTTTATTGGTTTCGCATTTAATATTTTATTAACTTGCATTTTTAAAAAGCATCGAGTACCTTTGTTGCTCAATAAAGGCAAGTTGTACATGTTAGGTGCATTGATTACTTCCAAAACCAGATTAAAGCTACTGATCAAATTTTTTGTATCGGCCGGCAACACCGGTTATCTGCGTGGCATTGCCGAAGAATTTGATGAATCTACCAATGCGATCCGTAAAGAACTAAACCAGTTAACAGAAGCAGGATTTTTAGAGCGGAAGCAGGATCAGAAGAAAGTGCTGTATCAGGCGAATATAGCCCATCCCTTATTTAACCCCGTTCAGCGATTAGTACATTCTTTTCTGGGCGTCGATAAGGTCGTCGATCAGGTAATGGAGCGCGCCGGAGATGTGCAGGAAGTGATGCTAATCGGTGCCTATGCCAAAGGGCAGGAGTCCGATCAGCTAGAAGTCGTCATATCGGGCGAAAACCTCGACAAAGACTATCTGGCGAACCTTTCCGAAAAAACCGGAAAATTGATCAACAAAGAAATTAAAATAAACTTCGAAAAGCCCAGCAGTGGCGCTTATATTGTCGTTTATCGAAATATGGCGTGAAGATCCGCTGTATTAGACAACGCTTGGCACTTTTATTGCATATAGCGGAGCGAAGTCAACTG
Organism: Sphingobacterium sp. FBM7-1; assembly: GCF_020687765.1. Lineage (GTDB taxonomy): Bacteria > Bacteroidota > Bacteroidia > Sphingobacteriales > Sphingobacteriaceae > Sphingobacterium. Next base: position 247,166 of record NZ_JAJEWJ010000005.1, read on the forward strand.
GAGCTGTTTAATATTATGGAAGAACATTATGGAAAATAAAATAGTGAAAAAGAAGGACGATTATAATCCGGGACCACGTGTCGGAATTACCTTCTCTACTTTTGATTTATTACATGCCGGCCACATTATGATGCTTGCAGAGGCAAAACGCCAATGCGACTACCTTATATGTGGCCTGCAGATGGACCCTACATTAGACCGACCTGAAAAAAACAAACCCACCCAAACCGTGGTGGAGCGCTACATCCAATTGCGCGGCTGCCAATATGTTGACGAGATAGTGCCCTACTCTACCGAACAAGACCTGGAGGACATCCTCCGGTCTTTTAAATTGGACGTGCGCATCGTGGGTGATGAATATAAAGATAAGAACTTCACAGGTCGCAAGTACTGTGAAGAAAAAGGCATCGACCTATATTTTAATAGCCGCGATCATCGGTTTTCCAGCTCCGGTCTGCGCCGGATTGTAGCCGAGAAAGAAGCAGAAAAGAACGGAAACGGGAAGAAGTAAAGAATGAAGAAAATCGCCGTCATTGGTCAAGGTTATGTTGGATTGCCCTTAGCAATCGAGTTTGCCCGTCATTTCCCAGTTGTGGGTTTTGATATCAATGAAGAGCGCGTGCGCGAGTTAGCGCAGGGCATCGACCGGACTCACGAGGCCGATACCGACAGACTTCGTAACGTGCTGTTAGAAACTGCAGGTGTCAATAAGGAGCCGCAAAGATTACGATTGGCTACGGTAAATGGAACCGAAGGCGAGCTATCTTTCAATCCTTTGCAGAACGCACCCGGTCTATCTTTTTCCAGCAACGTAAAAGCTATTCAGGATGCACAAATTTATATTGTAACGGTTCCTACTCCCATCGATCGGCTGAACGCGCCTGATCTTAGTCCCCTAAAAAAGGCATCGGAAATGTTGGGTCATATTATCAAGCCCGGGGATATCGTGATCTACGAATCCACTGTTTATCCCGGTTGCACCGAAGAAGAATGCGTACCCGTTTTAGAAAAAGCTTCCGGTTTGGTCTTTAACCGCGATTTTTTTGTCGGCTATTCGCCCGAAAGAATCAACCCTGGAGATAAGGTACATACCTTAACCACCATCATTAAGGTTACTTCCGGATCAACCCCCGAAGTAGCCGACGAAGTGGATCAGCTCTATAAAACCATTGTTACAGCCGGTACCCATAAAGCACCGAGTATCAAGGTGGCAGAAGCTTCTAAAGCGATCGAGAACGCCCAGCGCGACGTGAATATATCTTTTGTGAACGAGCTAGCCCTTATTTTCGACCGGATGGGTATCGATACCCATGACGTACTCGAAGCCGCCGGCACGAAATTCAATTTTTTAAAATATAAACCCGGATTGGTAGGCGGACACTGCATCTCTATCGATCCCTATTACCTTACCCATAAAGCCACGCAATTAGGCTACCATCCCGAAGTGATATCATCCGGGAGGCGGGTAAACAATTCCATTCCAGCCTTCATCGCATCTAAAGTCGTGAAGCTCATGTTGTCAAAAGATATCGCCGTCCGTAGAGCAAGTGTCCTGATTTTAGGCATCACCTTTAAAGAAAACTGTCCCGATATCCGGAATACGAAGGTCGTCGAAATCTATCGGGAGCTAAAAGAATATGGGATGGACATCGATGTGTATGATCCCTGGGCCAGTCGGGAAGAAGTATACGCCGAGTACGGCATCCTCATGAAAGAAGAAGAAATAGTCGGAGAGGCTCCATTTAACGAAGAACAATATGATGCTATTATTCTAGCCACCGCCCATCGCGAATTTTCGAATATCGATATTCGGGCGATAAAGAAAGAAAATAGTGTCGTATTTGATACGAAAGGCATATGGCCACGAGAGTGGGTAGACACGAGACTATAATCATAACCGTATAATAAAATGAAAGCAATAAAAAAAATCACCTGTATTGGAGCAGGCTACGTCGGAGGGCCGACGATGTCTGTTATCGCGCAGAAGAACCCAGATATCGCTGTTACCGTCGTCGACCTTAACCAAGCGCGTATCGCCGCCTGGAATGACGCGGATCTTAACAACCTGCCGGTTTACGAACCCGGCCTAGATGCGGTCGTGGGCGAAGCGCGGGGTCGCAACCTGTTCTTCGATACCGATGTAGATAAAGCCATCCGGGAAGCCGACATGATATTCATCTCGGTGAATACCCCTACCAAAACGTATGGCAAAGGCAAAGGGCAGGCAGCCGACCTGAAATTCGTGGAACTTTGTGCCCGTCAGATCGCCGCGGTGGCCACAGACGATAAAATTGTGGTCGAGAAATCCACCCTTCCGGTCCGCACGGCCGAAGCCCTAAAAAATATACTGGAGAACACCGGCAACGGGGTCAACTTCCGCATCCTCTCCAACCCCGAATTTTTGGCCGAAGGAACGGCCGTTACCGACCTGCATAATCCCGACCGGGTACTGATCGGCGGCGAGGACGAAGAGGCGATCGAAGCGCTGGTGAATGTCTACGCTGCCTGGGTTCCGCGGGAGCGCATCCTGACGACGAACCTATGGTCATCGGAATTGTCGAAATTGGTTGCCAATGCTTTCCTTGCCCAGCGGGTATCGTCTATCAACGCGATTTCGGAACTGTGCGAGGTGACCGGGGCAAACGTGGACGAGGTTTCCCGTGCCATCGGGCAGGACTCGCGTATCGGCCCGAAATTCTTGAAAGCATCGGTAGGTTTTGGCGGTTCCTGTTTCCAAAAGGACATCCTGAACCTGGTGTACATCGCCCGTTCGTATAATCTGACCGCCGTAGCCGACTACTGGGAGCAGGTGATCATCATGAACGACCACCAGAAAACACGCTTTGCCGAAAAGATCATCCAGACCATGTATAACACGGTAAACGGCAAACACATTGCTTTTTTGGGCTGGGCATTCAAGAAAGACACGAACGATACTCGGGAATCCGCAGCGATCTACGTGGCCGACCACCTGCTGGACGAAGAAGCCGAGATCGTGGTCTACGACCCGAAAGTATCGGCCGAGCAGATCTACAAGGACCTGGATTACCTGGGCTCCCGTTCTCCGGAAGACAACCGGAGACTGCTCAAAGTCGTGGATAATCCCTACGAAGCGCTCGCCGGCGCACATGCCGCAGCCGTACTGACCGAGTGGGATGAATTCAAGGCTTACGACTGGGCAAAGATCAAGGAAGGCATGAAAAGACCATCGTTTGTTTTCGATGGCAGAAAGCTATTGGACAAAAAAGAATTGAACAGACTCGGATTTGCGTATTACGCAATCGGCGAATAATATACTATACAGCAAAGCAGACATGCATAAAGATTTCAAGACCCTTTTCCCCGATACACCCGAAACAGAGGTCAGACATGTATACAGCCCCTACCGGGTCTGTCCGGTGGGTGCACATATCGACCACCAGCATGGCCATGTAACCGGCTTTGCCTTAGATCACGGTGTAGACTTTTATTATGTTCCAACGGAAACGGGCGTTATCAACCTGTTCAGTACCGATTTTGAAGGGCAGGTGCTCTTTGCTATCGAAACCATGCCCGGGCGTTACAATACCTGGGGGCGCTATATACAGGCCGCTATCTACACGCTGTCCAAGCAGCACGAAGTAACGGTTGGCGTGCAGGGCCTGATCTGCGGTTCACTGCCGGTGGGCGGGCTGTCCTCCTCTTCGGCCGTGCTGCTCTGTTATATTATGGCGCTGGCCGATGTCAACCATATTGAGATCAACGAGCATGACCTGATTGAACTGGCCTTCCGTGCAGAGAAAGAGTACATCGGGCTGAGCCTCGGGAAACTCGACCAAAGCTGCGAGGTGCTGAGCAAAAAAGACCACCTATTGTACTTGGATACCAAAGATGATTCTTACCGTTTGGTTCCTAAGCCGGCAGAAATGCCCGATTTTGATATCCTGATATTTTTCAGCGGATTGACCCGTACACTGGTCAATACCGGCTACAATACCCGTACCGACGAATGCAAGGTGGCCGCCTATTCGCTGCTGGCTTATGAAGGGGTGCCTTACACCGCCTTTGCCGACACCCGCCTGCGAGACGTGGATACCCGTGTCTTTAACAAATGGAAACACCGTCTGCCCGATCCACTGGCCAAACGGGCCACCCACTTCATGACCGAATACGAACGGGTAGAGCGGGCCGTAGACGCCTTTGAAAAAGGCGATATCACGATGCTGGGCGCCATTATGTTTGAATCAGGCGATAGTTCGATCCGCTTTTGGGAATCCGGTTGTCCGGAGATGATCAGCCTGTTCGAGGCGATCAAAGAAGCACCGGGCGTATACGGTGGCCGTTTCAGCGGAGCCGGTTTCAAAGGCTGCTGTGTGGCTTTGTCCGATCCAGCTTACCGGCAGGAGGCCATCGATTATGTGACCAAAAACTACCTGTCGAAATATCCCGAAATGGAAGGGCAGTATGAAGTACGTGTGTGTAAAACAGCCGATGGCGTACGCAGAGTAAGTTAAAAAAGAAGCAAGCATGAAAACATTAATATTAGCGGCAGGTTATGCCACTCGTTTATATCCCCTAACCAAAAATTTTCCAAAGCCCCTGTTAGAAGTCGGCGGGAAAACGATCTTGGACCGGCTCGTAGAAGCCGTAGATGGTATAGAAAGCGTGGATCAGCATATCGTGGTGACTAATGCGACCTTCTATCAGCATTTTGAAGACTGGAAGGCAAAGTCGAATTATCAGAAAGATATCATCATCCTCAACGATGGTACTACGAGTAATGATAACCGACTAGGTGCCGTGAAAGATATCCTTTTTGCGATTGAGCAGCTCGAAATCAACGAAGATCTGTTAGTACTAGCGGGCGACAACGTCGTGACCTTCTCTTTCGAAGACTTTGTGCGCTATGCGCAGGAGAAGCATACCAGCTGTATCAGTTGCCATGAAGAGTCATCGCTGGCTGCTTTGCAAAAAACCGGTGTCTTGGAGGCCGATGAAAATATGCGTGCCATCGCGATGCACGAAAAGCCGGAGAATCCGCCTTCCAGCTGGGCCGTTCCACCGTTCTATTATTATAAACGCACGGATCTTCCGCTTATTAAGACCGCGCTGGATCAGGGTTGTGGCTACGATGCACCGGGCAACCTCGCTGCCTGGCTGTGCAAAAAGACCGAAGTATACGCCTGGCCGATCAATGGCGAACGCTACGATATTGGCGATATGGCGGCTTACGAGCATGCTCAGGGAGTGTTCAAAAAGGATTAATCATTAAAAGATACGCTAAAAGCTATGCAATATAAAAAGATACTCGTCACCGGAGCCGCCGGCTTTATCGGCTTCTATTTAAGCAAAGTCCTGTTGGAGCAGGGCGCCGAGGTGGTCGGTTTAGACAATATCAACGACTACTACGATGTTAATCTCAAGTACGCCCGTTTAGCGGAATTAGGGGTGAAACGTGAAGAAGCCGAAAATTGGAAGCAGGCAGCGGGTTCCGCTACCCATCCCGGTTTCCGTTTTGTCCGTATGGATCTGGCAGACCGCGAAGCCCTGCCCGCGCTTTTTGAACAAGAGAAATTCGATGCGGTTGTCAACCTTGCCGCACAGGCAGGGGTTCGATACAGCTTAGAGAACCCGATGGCCTATGTGGACAGCAACGTGGTGGGCTTTGTGAATATGCTGGAATGTTGCCGCCATTATCAGATAGGGCATTTGGTGTATGCTTCAAGTTCGTCGGTATATGGGGAGAATGGCAAAGTGCCTTTCTCGGAAGACGACCGTGTAGATTATCCTGTTAGCCTGTATGCTGCGACCAAGAAAGCGAATGAACTGATGGCACATACGTACAGCCATCTGTACAAGATTCCAACGTCTGGATTGCGTTTCTTCACGGTGTACGGTCCCTGGGGTCGGCCGGATATGGCACCTATCTTATTTGCTTCTGCTATTACCGAAGACCGTCCGATCAAGGTGTTCAATAACGGTGATATGAGCCGTGATTTTACGTATATCGACGATATTGTGCAGGGCATTATCATTACATTGAACAATCCTCCGGTTAAAGAAAAGGAACAGCCGTTGTATCAGGTATTTAATATCGGAAACGGCTCTCCGGTTTCCTTAATGGAGTTTATTACTACCTTAGAGGAAAATTTAGGGAAGGTAGCCGAAAAAAATATGCTACCTATGCAACCGGGCGATGTACCACGAACGTGGGCGGATACGGCCCATTTGAATGCTTTAAACTATCAGAGTACAACACCGATTCAAGAGGGCGTGAAAAGGTTTGTGGAATGGTATAAGACTTTTGTTGCAATTTAATCTATCAAAACTCAGGAAAACTATATGACATTTCAACAAAAAATTGATGATTTAAAAGGTAAAATTATAAAAACATTAACGCCTTTAATCACCAGTGATTATTTCCTCCTAGATTTGCCTTATTATTCTAATATTGGTGACAGCTTGATATGGGAAGGAGAAGAAGCTTTTCTAAGCACCTTGCCTCACAAATGTCTACATCGTGCGTCTGCAGATACTTATAGGTTTAAACCTATACCCGCTAGGACTACTATTTTGATGCAGGGAGGAGGCAATTTTGGAGATATATACCCGAAGCATCAGAACTTTCGAAAAGATATTATAAAAAAGTATTTATCTCACCCAATTGTTATTTTTCCTGTAAGTGTCTATTATTCGGACGAATCCCAGATCGCAAAAGATGCAAATGCGTTTTCAAAGCATAAGAACCTTACAATCTGTACACGTGACCGTAGATCTTACGATTTATTAAAAAAGCATTTTGATAATACAATATTGCTGTTACCTGATATGGCGTTCTGCATAGATCTCAATAAGCTCAATAAATATGCCGATACACCCACCAAACCTGTATTGTTCTTGAAGAGGAATGATAAAGAACTGTCCTCCCAGCACAATAACTATAAACTTTCTGATCATGAAAATATCGCTCTAGATATTAAAGATTGGCCAACTAAAGATCGCGGGAATTGGATTCATAAAATAATTAATCGACCAATCCATCCCAAAAGTCCATTTAAAGGGTTTGCAGACTTTTATGCCTATCATGTTTACCGCAAGTACCTCATAAAAGAGGGAGTCAAATTCTTGTCAGATTACGAATATATTTATACGACCCGTTTGCATGGTGCAATTTTGTCGTTTCTCTTACATAAGCCGTTTACATTTTTTGATAACTCTTATGGAAAGAATAAAGGTTTTTATGATGCGTGGCTATCAGATGTGCAGGAAATAAAATTTGATTAAGTATAAATTTAGAATAGAAAAATATGAGTGCAAAAGATAGATTACTGAAAAACGTATTGATTTTTTCCATTGGAAATTTTGGCTCTCGTTTTTTGGTATTTCTATTAGTTCCACTATTTTCCTTCTACTTATCAACACCCGAAATGGGATTTTATGATATGGTCGTGGTAACTGTGGGATTAATTGTACCTGTTGCAAGTTTACAATTGGCGGAGAGTATATATCGATGGCTGTTAGATGTTGAAGATGAAAAGTTAAAAGTAATCGTATCAACCTCTCTCCTTAGTTTATCTTGTGCTATTTTCGTTGTGCTTGTTCTGTATCTAATTGGAACATATTTTTTTCCTTTAGAATATCGTGGTATTATTGGGTTTTATTTTATTGTCATGTGTCTATATCCATTTTGTCTGGCGATTGCCAGAGGAATGAAGAAGAATAAGCTTTACGCTTTATCGGGTATAGTCAACTCTGCTGTTCTTGTAATAGTCAATTGGGTTCTATTGGCTGTATATTCTTTTGGTGTTGAGAGTTTATTCATTGCGAATATACTAGCAAATATAGTATCTATTCTTATGATAATATATGGTACTCGCTTGTGGAGATATATTTCGGCGTTAGATTTTTCCAAACCGTTGCTTTCAGAATTTATTTCCTATTCTCTTCCACTTATACCTAATGCTGTTAGCTGGTGGTTTATTAACTCTGCGAACCGATATATTATTCTTTTCTTTTTGGGACAAAGTAGCAATGGTATATATGCTTTATCCAGCAGATTGGCAATGGCGCTTTATGCTGTAAATTCTATTTTCAATTTAGCCTGGCAAGAAAGTGCTATTACTGAATTTAACAAAGAACATCGCGATAAGTTATATTCCGAGACGTTTAATCGATATTTTATATTGGAAATGACATTAATAATTTTATTAATTCCCCTTTCTAAAATATATGTGTTAAACTTCGTAGCTGAAGCTTATATCGATAGTTGGAAATATATTCCAATTTTGTTTATAGGCGTAGCGTTTGCAACATTCTCCACTTTTTTTGCAACGGGTTATATGAGTGCAAAAAAAACAATGGGGGCATTTTCCACGACTATAATTGGTGCGATTGTTAACATTGTAGCTGCTTGGCTGCTTGTTCCAAAAATTGGGTTGCAGGGTGCGTCGATAGGCTTGGCAATTGGTTTTGTTGTTACGTGGTCTCTCAGGGTATGGCAAACGCAAAAGTTTTTTAAAATTACCTTTGACAAGTCGAAAATGATATGGATTACGATTTTGACCGCTTTTGCTTTGTATTTGGTGTTTGTTCTAGATAACTTATGGGGGCTGATTATGTTTTCGATTAGTTCGTCGCTTGTTTTTGTTTTTATGAATAAACCACTTATCAAATCGATTTTATTAAAAATCCGAGGTGGGATGAGAAAAGCCAGCTAATGTTAGGGGCGTAGACAAGAAGTTTTCTGTAGCAAGATCAATAAACTATTTTTGTAGAGCGCAGTTCGAACATATTTAATAATTAAAGTAATTTAAAAGATAATGACAAAGATTTCGTTGGTCACTTTTACAGCAATTCCACATCATTCTGCGGAAAGCATACATATGGTTATGACCGCTATGGAATTAGCAAAAATTTGTGATTTTGAACTGGTTTCTCCGGCGAAAATATGGCGTAAACAAACCTTTTCTAAGAATTTGTCGACTTATGACGTAGATGGAACGGCCATACGGCATCGTAAATTGTTACAATTGTATCCCAATGATACCTTTTTCTTGAGAACTATTGGGGGAAGTAAAAATAGAGTTATTTATTGTAGACAAGTTGTCGTAGCTGATTTCTTCTTGAAGAGAAATTTTTCGGTTTTGTTAGAGGTACATTCTCTTCCGACAGAAGAAGATTTTGAATTCCTGAAAGATACCTTTGTCAATCCTAGATTCGTTGGGTTGATTGTTATTACAGAGGCTTTGAAAAAAGATATTGTTCAAGTGGTAGGTACAGAATATAGTAATGCAATTCATGTATTGCCAGATGCGGCTGATGTTGACCGATTTCATTATAATGTGGCTAGTCCCGAAAATGAGAGTCTTATGGCAGGTTACATTGGGAGTAATTTTGCCGGCAAAGGATGGGAAATAATCGAAAAGTTGCCGCAAAAAACGGAAACGAAATTTCATATCTATGGTTTTTCTAATGACGGTAACCCCAATCCGAATATAACTTTTTACGGTAAAGTTCCATTTTCGAAGGTGCCAGACGCTTTAGATTCGTTTGATATTGGGCTGCTTCCGAATCAACCTAGCGTGGTGGTCGCCAATCAATCTGAGATTGGCAAATATACTTCGCCAATGAAATTGTTTGAATACATGGCATCAGGTAAAGTGATTATTGCCTCTGACCTTCCTGTTATTCGGGAGATACTGGATCATGAACATAATGCGTTATTGGTACCGCACGATAACCCTGACGCATGGATAGAGGCCATTCATCGACTTAATACTGATAGAGAGTTATATAATCGATTAAAAAAACAGGCATATGAGGATGTATGTAATCTTTATTCATATCATGCACGCGCGAAACAATTGGTTTCCATTGTTGATGGTCATATAGGTAATTAAGGATGAAAAAATTCTTGCCAATACTTATGTTTTTGTTAATATTTTCTCCGAAAATAGGGGGAACTATTGACTCTATGTCAATGTTTTGTTTACTTACTTTTGTTCTTTCTTTTACTATTGATAATAAGCTAGTGTTTTCGAGAGAGGCGATTAGACCTACTCTTCTCTATATCTTTTTTGGACTATTCATGGTCGGCTATGTTACAATATTAAAAGCGGTGTATGGGCTTGCAGACAATTATCAGATTATGCGATTTGGAAGGGTTGTAGTGAATGTGGTCGGTATTTTTAGTCTAGTAAGGTTGTATATACATTATTACGGCTCCAATTACGGGAGAGAGTTACTTTATAGTCTCTGGTTGTCTGTCGTAGCCCATGCTGCACTTATTGCGGTGATGTTTTTTGTTCCGGCGGTTAACCAATTTGTCATTACGCAATTAGTGCAGATGGATGAAGCAAACCGGACGTTTGAACGAAGGATAGAGGGAACACGTATTGGAGGGTTGACGAGTACTTGGGATGCTGCTTCCGGTGTTCTTTCATTGGGAATTTTATTGTTGCCGTATATTTTTAATTATCGAGGCGCTTACCAAATTAGAAAAATTTGGATTTATTTAAGTATTCCACTATGTCTGTTTGCAATACTTTTGTCCGGCGTAACCGGTATAGTAAATTTATTCGTTGTTGGTACACTAATTGTTATCTTAAACTTTAAAAGACTAAAAAAGTATGTATTTCGTACGCTAACCTTTTTATTTTTATTTGTCGTCGTCGTTAGTGGGATTTTATTGACTTTCTTTAACGACGTGAACTGGGCTCAAAAAAGCTGGGTCACGAATACCTCTATTGGCAGAACTATTTATATGGTTACTGGAGAAGAACAGTATTACAGCATGGCTAGAAGAAATCCAACCGCAAACGAAACAATAGACAAAATAGGTTCTAAAATGTATTTTCTTCCGGAGGGTGATAAAAAATTATTATTTGGAAGAGGGGGGAGCGGTCGCAGTAGTGACTATATTATAGATGGAGATCCTGGAATAACATTAAATCTTCATAATTTAGGAATAGTATTTGTAATAATTGTTTATTCGTACTGTATTTTTATGGTTTTGAGTTCAGTTCTCCAGACCCGAAAAGATTTGGTTATGGGGATGGCAATTACTGCGGTTTTATTGACTATATTGACGATTGATGCAAAGGTAATGTATTTGTTGGCGAGACAGTCTCTTTCCATAATGTTAATTGCTTATTATTCCCTATTTTGGTTAAAGAGTTCTAAATATAATGCGTCCATATCATAACAAGTTAACCAAGTCTCAGATAAATTTATATTTGTAATGCAAGCAGCATTTGTACATGATCACTATTTCGTATACGATCCTCATACTCGGAAGTACTATGATGGCTCGGGAGGTGTTTTTGATGAGAAGCTTTGGCGCCGCTATTTAGCAGTTTTTGAATCTTTAATTGTAATTGGGAGGCAGAAAGAAAATCTGCCGAATAAATTAGTTGATTCGTCTTGTGAGAACGTAACATTTGAATTGCGTGATGAATTAAAATCAGGAATAAGTCGATTTACAAAAAAGAAGCAGGTAAAGAAAGCATTATCCGTAACTCTATCCAAAGTAGATTTTGCAATTATACGAGTGCCAAGTGTATTGGGTTATATTGCTCAAGAAATTTGTATTGAAAATAATATAAAATATACATTGGAAGTCGTCGCCTGTTCTTGGGATGCGTATTGGAATTACGGTAATATTTCGGGTAAATTAATGGCTCCCCTGGAGTTTTATAAGCTCAAATCCACTGTTGCCAAAGCAAATGGATGTATTTATGTGACCAAAGCATTTCTACAATCTCGATACCCAACGAACTGTGAATCTGAATCTATATCCAATGTAAATATCGATGGTACTATATCTAAGGTAGATAAAGACGGTTTTTATGCCCAATACATTAAAGGGGAAGAGTTTAAGATTGCTTTAATAGGGTCGTTTCATGTCAAATATAAGGGTCATTTAGAGGTGTTAAAGGCGCTTCATTATTTAAAGGTAACATATAATCTTAATCACTTCAAGGTATATTTTGTAGGTACGGGGGATCCGACTTGGGTCACCGACATAGCAAAAACCCTTGGGATTACGGAATTTGTAGAAATTGTTGGTACACTTAAGGCAGGCAAAGAAGGAGTTCTACCTTTTATAGATATGATGCACCTGTATGTGCATCCGTCAAAACAAGAGGGATTACCTCGTGTAGTCATCGAGGCGCTGAGTCGGGGTCGATTAGCTCTTGGCTCTACGGCGGCGGGAATACCTGAATTGGTTGACGATGAGTTTTTACACGAGCCCGGTGACTGGAAGAAACTGGCAAAAGACATTAAGGGTATCTATGATAAACAGGAAGATTGGGAGAGAATATCTGATACTAACTTACAACGTTCTACTGAGTACCTAGAACACGTGTTACAAGAAAAAAGGGTAAACTATTTAAAAAGAGTGTCGAATGCTTGAATTGAAATTACAATTGCGGTATAATTTACCAATGTGGTTTGTATTGCTTATTACATCATGGTTGCCAGATAATAAATTGATTTTTAAACTTAGAGGTTGGCTAGCGGGTTTTTTTATGAAAAAGTGCGGTAAAAACTTACAATTAGGAAAGGATGTGACTTTGCTTAATCCGTTTAATTTAGAAATAGGCGACAATGTTTATTTGGCGAAAGGCGGATGGTACAATGCCTTGGGAGGGCTGGTATTTGAAGACGAAATATTATGTGCGCCTTACGTGGTCATCAGTACAATGCAACATGTTTATAAAAATGATTCTTTTCGGTTTGGGGGTAGTACGGCGGCGAAAGTGGTGATAGGAAAAGGCAGTTGGCTAGCCTCCCATTGTTCCGTAAAATGTGGAGTAACTATTGGCAAAAGTTGTTTGGTCGCTGCAAACGCTTCTGTTGTACGTGATGTGGAAGATAGGTCCATCGTAGGTGGCGTGCCTGCAAAATTTATAAAGGAAGTAGAAGAAGGAAAAGCAAGTATATATAATAAGATAGATTTGTTAAATAATGGGAAACAATAGACCAAAACTAGTTTTATCTATAACGGATGCATTTTGCTTAGGTTTTCTGCGTGGTCAAGCGAAATATATGAAAGACAGCGGATTTGACGTTTTTTTAATCTGTCCAGACGGTCCGGGATTGGATGACTACGGACGGAATGAAGGATGCACTATTATAAAATTGCCCTATAAAAGAGAAATTTCATTGTTCAGCGACATAAAGAACTTATGGCTAACATATAAGACTTTTAGAAAGATAAAGCCAGACATCATTAATGTCGGTACACCTAAAGCAGGTCTTCTAGGGGTAGCTGCAGGTTGGTTTGCTGGAGTTAATGTACGCATTTTCACCCTTCGCGGCCTACGATCGACAGCGGAACCAGAAGGGACACAAAAACGCGTTGTTGAATTCATGGAAAGATTAACGCACCATTTTGCGACAAAAGTTATTAGTATCACACCATCCATGGCTAAATATGCGGTAGAAAATAGAATTTTGTCGAAAGAAAAAGTAGTTGTTTTAGCTAAGGCGAGTAGTAATGGTATTAATGTGTCTCGTTTCACTCCGTCAAAGTCAAATGCTCCTGAAGTTCAGCTATTAAGGCAGGAATTAGGTATTGGAAGAGAAGATTTTGTAATAGGTTATGTTGGAAGAGTTGTGAAATCGAAAGGCGTTGAGGAGATCTTTCGTGCTTTCCAAACAATTAAGAAAAAATATAAGAGAATCAAATTATTATTTGTCGGACCGGTCGAGCTAACGAGTGATTCGGTTGATGAACGTGTGTTAGAAAAAATGAATACAGACGAGGATATAATAATGGCAGGAAAGCGGAGCGATGTAGAATATTGTTATCATGTAATGAATGTATTTACACTCCCGTCCCATAATTTTCGAGAGGGATTCGGTAATGTGGCTATGGAAGCTTCTGCTTGCGGAATTCCGATTATCGTTACGAAAGGTGCGGGTTGTCAGGACGCAGTAATTGACGGAAAAACTGGCAAACTAATTGCGCCTATTGACGATGATGAACTTGCAGACGCATTTGAATTCTACATAAATAACCCTGAGGAGGCTCGTGAGCATGGTCAAAATGGAATTGTTTATGCAAATGAGTTTTTTAGAAATGATATAATATGGGAGGCTCAGCTAAGCCTATATAATAGTTTATTGAAAAAATAAAAATATTTGCGTATGAGAAGGTTGTGTTATTTAGCTTTATTATGTACATGTATGAGTATACATATGTCATGTCAGGGAAGATCAGCATATGAAAGGAGCAATTCATATATAAAGTCTCCGAATAATAATATTGTAACAGTACCGGAAAAATATGATGACGATTTACTTGATGGTACACAAAAAACAACGCAGGCAGAATTGAGGGCCTCAAATGATAAACCTGAAGTTAATCAAGAAAACCGAGTCTCAATTGGCCTGACTAAAGATAGGGTAAATATTAATGATTTCGGGGCGATTGGTTCAGGAAAAGATGAAACAACACAGATTCAACGGGCGTTAAATGCTGCTGTAGGTAAAACATTATATATACCCAAACAAACGGGTTCCTATTATCTTTCTCGTCAATTGATTGTACCAAGCAATATTAATATCATATGCGATAAGGGAGTTGTGTTTAAAGCAACTGACGATTTAAATCAAGATTTTAGACGGTTCGAGGTCCTTTTTAGGTTTGAAGGTTCTCGTAATGTTTCTTTTGATGGAAATGGTGCAAAATTCTATATGAACAAAAAATTTTATAATAAGGAATTTAATCATTTATTTATGGTGAATGGGGCTACCAATATAGTTCTCAAAAATATTGTAGCGGAAAACTCCGGAGGGGACGGTTTTTATATAGGGGCGGTGCGGACTAAACAACTGTTCTCTAAAGATATCAGAATATTAAATTGTGTTTCTCGATATAACAGGCGGCAAGGGTTAAGTATTACTTCGGCAGTGAATTTTTATGCGGAAAATTGTGAGTTTTCATATACTAGCGGTACCCTGCCAGAAGCTGGAGTAGACGTAGAGCCAGGGTTGCCGACCGCTGTATTGAGTAAAATACGATTTAAAGATTGTGTTGCGAAGGGCAACAAAGGAAGAGGTTTTTCCGTAATTTTAATAAAAAATGATGCTAGTACCGATCCAGTAGACATTACATTTGAAAACTGTAGAGCGATTGATAATAATGTCGGTTTTTCCAATCGATATTTTAGTGAAGAATCAAAAGGGATTGTTAGATTTATTGACTGTATATCCGAAAACTCGGAAGAAGCGGGGTTTTGGGAAGGCTCCTGTGCAGCATCTGGCGCTGCTAAAGAATATATTCGATGTATTGCAACTAACAGTCACGTAGGAAAAACGACTACAGATCGCCTAGGACAGTATGCAGCATTTCGGATTTCTAATTTCGATAAAAGAAAAAAGAAAGTTTTAGGGAACTCAACATTTATCGATTGCGAAGCGATCAATAACGGACGTCAATCGAGAATGGATTATGGATTAAGTGCTGTCGAAAATGCAACTTTCCAGAATGTTGAAATTAAGAATTTTGTATCGAAAGGACATGGTAAAGAAGCTCTTAATATTGATATTAAAGGCGGAAGAACTAAAGCGGGGATACTGGTTACGCAATAAACGAATATTGAATGAAAATTACCATCACCGGTGCCTCTGGCTTTGTAGGACAAAACTTGGAGCAATATCTAAAGGAGAAGCGATTTGAAATTAAAAAGCTCTCCCTTCGTAACGAAAATTGGCCAAACCACGTTGATACAGGTTCAACTGCTATTATCCACCTCGCTGGCAAAGCACACGATACTGCCAATACATCTGCCGATGCGGAATATTTTAAAATTAACCGTGATCTAACGATCGAATTGTTTGACCTGTTTTTGAAGTCCAACATTCGAGATTTTTTTTATTTCAGCTCGGTCAAGGCTGTCGCCGATACCGTAAAAGGCGTTTTGGCAGAAAATGTTGAAGGTAAACCGTACACCCCCTACGGTAAATCCAAACTCGAAGCGGAGCAGTATCTACTTGCACAAGCATTGCCGGAAGGTAAACGTCTTTTTATTATTCGGCCATGTATGATCCACGGTCCAGGTAATAAGGGGAACTTAAACTTACTGTATAAGGTCGTAGAAAAAGGAGTCCCTTGGCCTTTAGCCTCATTTGAAAATCGTCGGTCATTTTTGAGCATTGATAACCTGAGCTACCTTGTGGAACAAATGCTGGTGCAGGCCGAAGTACAATCCGGGGTGTACAACTTTGCCGATGACGACGCCTTGTCTACGAATGAGTTAGTGGCGTTGATTTCCGAAACGTTGGGTAAGAAAGCCAAACTCTGGTTCATATCCGAAGGATTGATCAAAGGTGTGGTGAAAGTAGGGGATGTGTTACCCTTACCCTTAAATTCCGAACGACTAAAAAAGTTAACGGAATCGTATGTGGTTTCCAACGCTAAGATCAAACAAGCTTTAGGAATTGATAAATTACCACTGACAGCAAAAGAAGGTTTGGTAAAAACAATTCGGAGCTTTCAAAAGTTGTCTACCCTTTGAAAAAAATAAATGCTTAAAGAGAAACTGAGAGCCGATAAGCCACGATGGCTCATTCTATTGATTGATATGTGGGTGGTGTGGAGTACCTACGTATTTTGCTACTATCTGGTGTTCAAGCAACGAGGCGATATTGTTTGGGAACCATTGTCGGCCCAACTAATAACCGCGACCATTGTCTATTTCGTTTTCTTCTTAGTTTTTCAACCTTACAAGAGTGTTATACACCGTACCGGGCTGCGTGATCTGCAGCGTATCGCCAGTACAGTGTCGTGTGCGTTTGTCATCTTGGCCATGATAGGTTGGTTGTTTGAGCTAGCGCCGTTACGTAATTCCCTTTCTCCCATTTTTGGAACGTTCTCCCATACACAATTGCTGCTACACGCTTTCATGACCGGCTTTTTTCTCTGCTTTATGCGGATTATCTACCGGTCACTTTACCATGCGCTTTTTTGGAATAATAAGGGGAATGCTATTCCGGTTATTCTTTTCGGAGCGGGTAATATGGGGAATACGACGTTTCATTTTCTGCGTGCTAGTACGCGTAACAAATACCGGGTAGTGGCTTTAATGGATGATGATCCTTCGCGTATAGGCAAACGTATACAAGGGCTCAAAGTACAGCACATAAGCGCGTTGGATGTAGACTTTATGGAGAAGCATGGTATGCCGCGTGAGCTGATCATCGCCATTGATGACCATCGTCCCGAGCGTCTACAAACTGTTTTTAAACAAGCGGAATCTTTACCCCTAAAGGTGAAGATCATTCCAAACTCCGCACGTATGCTTGCCGGCGAGGTAGCTACGCGGCAGATACGGACGCTAAAAGTAGAAGATTTACTGGGGCGTAAACCAATCGAATTAAATAACGCTACGGTTGCACAGGAATTGAAAAATAAGGTTATCCTCGTTACCGGTGGTGCAGGATCGATAGGATCCGAGTTGGTCCGTCAGATCGGCCGTTCGGCTTGTAAGCAGTTGGTGGTACTAGACCAGGCCGAATCGGCACTATACGATGTGCAACAGGAGCTGAAGCCTTATGGTGGCTTCGAGCGCTTCGAGTTTATTGTTGGCAATGTGCGTGACGAGACGTTTATGGAATCCGTTTTCCAACAATATAAGCCACAGTTGGTCTTTCATGCCGCGGCCTACAAGCACGTTCCGTTGATGGAGGCGAATCCCTACGAGGCTATTCTTACGAACGTGTGGGGATCCTATAATGTGGCGTCGTTGGCGAGTAAACACAACGTAGAGAAGTTTGTGATGGTTTCGACTGATAAGGCTGTCAATCCCACCAATGTGATGGGAGCTACGAAACGTATAGCAGAGGTTTCGGTGAGTGCGCTTAATAAGATTTCCAAAACGAATTATATTGTGACCCGTTTTGGAAATGTGTTGGGCTCGAATGGTTCGGTGATCCCGTTGTTTGAAAGACAGATTAAGGCGGGAGGCCCCTTGACGTTGACACACCCCGATATTACACGCTATTTTATGACCATTCCGGAGGCTTGCCAATTGGTGCAGGAGGCGGGTGCTATGGGTACGGGCGGAGAGGTATTCGTATTCGATATGGGCAAACCGGTTAAGATTATGGATCTGGCTAAGCAGATGATCCGATTGAAGGGTTTGGAATACCCTACCGATATAGACATCAAGATTGTGGGATTACGGCCGGGAGAGAAAATATTTGAGGAACTGCTGGCGAACGATGAGAATACAGCGAAAACCCATCATGAGAAAATCATGATTGCAAAAGTGAATACCGCAGATGTGATCGATAAGAGGAAAAAGATCGAAATGCTTTGTGTATTGGTAAAACAGGTGCATCCACAGGAACAAAAACAACAATTGGTCTCTTTAATGAAGGAAATTGTACCCGAATTTAAATCACAAAACTCTATTTTTGCAGCATTAGATAACGAAAAGATAGAAGTTAGTAACGAATCATGATCTATATACTTGTACTCCTTGCCTTGTTTATTCTGGAACTGCTGTATTTTAAAGTGGCCGATCGCTTTAATATCATTGATAAACCCAACGAACGTTCATCCCATACAACGATCACCTTGCGTGGGGGCGGTATAATTTTTTATTTGGGAGCCCTAGTTTACTTTTTTCTATCGGGGTTTCAATATCCCTGGTTCTTCCTTGGTCTGACGCTGATGACCGTTGTTTCTTTTATGGACGATATCTTCACGCTCTCCAACAAGATACGTTTGTTGATACACTTCTCTTCCGTATTACTGATGGCTTATCAGTTAGATGTTTTTGAAATGCCTTGGTATTTTCTGTTGATCACCTTTGTCGTCGTCGTGGGTGTAATCAATGCCTATAATTTTATGGATGGCATTAACGGCATTACGGCCTCCTACAGTCTGGCGGTCGGAGGTTTATTGATGCTGGTGAACAGCGAAGTAGGCTTTGTCGCGCAGGATTTATTGGCCTATACAATGTTGGGCGTGTTGGTATTCACCTTTTTCAATTTCCGAACCAAAGCGAAATGCTTTGCCGGCGATGTGGGCTCGGTCGCCATCGCCTACATCTTGCTTTTCGCTTTAGGGGCACTCATTATCAAAACCGGGAATCTACTTTATTTTCTTTTCCTAACCGTATACGGTATCGATGCAGTATGGACTATCATCCGTCGCTTATACCTACGAGAAAATATCTTTGAAGCACACCGCTCCCACCTGTATCAATTCTTGGGTAACGAAGCGGGAGTCAATAAACTACTGATCTCGTTTTTATATGGAGCTATCCAGTTTCTGATTGGTTTAGCGGTGATACACTTCGCTGATCAGGACATCAGCGCGCAATGGATATTTGCGCTGGTGCTATTAGGTGGGTTGAGTATATTGTATCTGGTTATCAAAACGTGGGTGATCCGTAAATATTTGCAAATCGAAAAACAAGTGTCAAAAGTATAAGCATGGAAGAAACGAGCATCAAATCCATCATAGGAGGAATTGCCAAAGACCACCGGGGGCAGATTCGATTTGTCAACGATTTTGATATGGCACAGGTCAAACGCTTTTATATTATCAAGAATACAGATACGGAGTTAGTTCGCGGCTGGAGGGCGCACCGTATAGAGCAACGTTGGTTTTATGTGCTATCTGGCTCGTTTGCAGTCGACTTGATACAGATAGATGATTGGGCAAACGCGTCACCAGAATTGCCTGTCGAAAAGCGTATATTAACTGCGGAAGAACAACAGGTGCTACATGTACCGGTAGGATATGGTACGGCATTTCAGGCATTGGAACCGGAAAGCGAATTATTGGTATTCGCGGATTACGGCATCGAGAATGCTAGAAAGGATGATTATACATGGCCAATAGATTATTTTAAGCATAGGAGTTAGCGAAAAAAATACTACTTTTGTGCAAATTTGAACATATTGTGGAAAGATTTTTGCTTATGCAAGTTCAACGAAATAAAAAATCTATGTCTAAACGTATCTTCGGTGTACTCCTTTCATTGTTCACCATAATCGTATTGTTTTGTACTTCCTGTGCGACCAAAAAGAATATGGTGTATTTCCAACCCGATTCTGTGGAATTGAATACCATGTATGAATTAAATGCCCCAAGATTACAACCAGGAGATATCCTTGCCATATCGGTGACGGCAGATGATCCGAGAGCTACTATTCCGTTTAACCAAGTGTCGCAATATCAGGGTCAAGGGGGGATGTTGCAACCTAATAATCCATTTTTACCAACGTATGCCATTGATGCGAATGGCGAGATTGATTTCCCCAAAGTCGGCAAGATTAAACTAGCTGGAAAAACGCGTACGCAGGCTATGGATTTCTTACGAGGAGAAGTGGCAAAATTTATCGTCGATCCAGGAATCTCGATGGTGGTTCGGAATTTCCGGGTGACCGTATTGGGCGAAGTGGCCCGTCCAGGAACTTTTACGATCGAAAATGACCGGTTGACGATATTGGAGGCGTTGGGTTTGGCGGGTGATATGACAATATATGGGGAACGTAATAATGTATTGGTTATCCGAGAACAGGATGGTAAGAAGGAAGAGTTTAGGTTGGATTTAAGAAAACGGGAAGCAATGAATTCGCCGGCTTATTATTTAACGCAGAACGATGTGGTATACGTCGAGCCGAATGGTGCACGTATTCAGAATTCAAAATATACTGCCACGACATCTATTTTTGTTTCTGTTGTAGGTTTGATCGTTACTGTAATATCTGTTGTGACCCGCTAACTATATTAATCGAAGAGAAGAATCGAGAGCATTTATGAAGAATAACGCTTATCCCCAGATAAAAGAATCGGACGACCAGGAGCTAAATCTCAAGCAGATTTTTGAACAATATGCCTTTTATTGGAAATGGTTTGTTGTTTCTGTGACCGTCTGCCTTTTTGCTGCGTTCGTCTATTTACGGTACGCGCAAAAAATCTATAACACCAGTGCCAAAATTCTCCTGCAGGATGAAAAACAGGCATCGGGCGATATGGCCGGACTGGCCGAGTTAGCGACGATGACGGGCATGGGAAGTTCGTCTGCAGCCTTTGTGAACGATCAGATGGAGGTTCTGCGCTCCCGTCGTCTCATGCGGAAAGTGGTCGATACGAATCGGCTGTATATTTCCTATCATATGAAGGGGAATATTAAGTCTGCCGAGGTGTTGGAAAGTCAATCGCCGCTGAAAATGATGTTGCTCGAACCAGACCATGCACGTCTGGATTCCGTAGGGTATGCTTTCACCGTAAGCAAGAAAGGCAACAGTTATAAAATAAAGGATGAACTGGAAGGAACAAGGGAGTATGTACTAGGAAGCAAACTAGAGACACCCATCGGCCCGATCAGTTTAGTGCCGCAGGAAAACAATAAGCTTTGGGAAGGGGATTTGCAGATTAGCTATATTCCGTCGGATATCACCGTCGATATATTACGAAATGCGGTACAGATTACACCGAATAAAGAAGCACAATCATTCTTGGTTAATTTCTCGATGGACTATCCGTTGATTGCGAAGTCCGAATTGATTTTGAACTCGCTTATTGAGCAATACAATGAGGATGTAACTTATGATAAAGCGCAGGTGACAAGAGCAACGTCCAAGTTTATTACTTCCCGTTTGGAATTGATCTCCCAGGATCTGGCAGAAGCGGACTCTAAAGTTGCCGACTTTAAGGATCGGAATAGCTTAATGGATATGCAGGAGGAAGCACGTTTGTATATGCAGAATGCAACAGCCAATGAACAAAAACTGGTGGAATACCAGACACAATTGAGCTTGGCAGACATGATGCGGGAAGCTACCACAACGACAGAATATAATCTACTGCCGTCCAACATTGGTCTCACAGATCCTTCGATTCAAGCGAATATTAACAGTTACAATGAGTTGGTGCTAGAGCGGGATGATTTATTGAAATCGGCTACGCCGGATAACCCCGTGGTACAACAGCTGAATAATAATATCGCGCAGATCAATAAGAACTTGCAGATTTCCTTGGACAACTACAGGAAAGTATTGCAAGGGAATGTAGACGCGTTACAGGGCCAGAAGGGTAAGTTTGAAGGCAAGTTGAATCAGTTGCCAAACCAAGAACGTGGTTTTAAGGATATTTCCCGCCAACAGCAGATTGTGGAAACCTTATATCTGTTCTTGTTGCAGAAGCGAGAAGAGACAGAGATTAAGGCTGCCGCTACGCCGGCAAATTTAAAAGTGGTGGACGCAGCTTACGGTTCATGGGCGCCAGTCGCACCACGAAAAGCGATCATTATGCTTGGTGCCTTGATCTTGGGCTTCTTGATTCCATTTGGTATCCTGTATATTAGATTCTTACTCGACAACAAAGTACATTCCCGGAAAGACATCGAGGAAGCGCTCGGCGCGCCGATCTTAGGAGAAGTTCCTGCCTCCGAGCATCCGATTATCGAGGAGAACGATCGTTCATCCTTGGCGGAGGCTATCCGGATCTTGCGTACAAACATTACCTTTATGTTAGGGGCCGGGAAAAAGAACGAATCTGCGGTACTGTATGTAACGTCTACCACCTCGGGTGAAGGAAAGTCTTTTATTGCCACCAACTTGGCGAGGATTTTATCCATGTCGGGTAAGAAGGTATTATTATTGGGTGCGGATATTCGTTCGCCTAAGGTATTGGATTATTTGGGGCTTTCTCATTTGCAGCACACCAGTATTGGTATCACTCAGTATCTGGTAAATCCAGAGATGTCGGTATCGAATATTGTTATTGAGAAGCCAGCACCGTATAACTTCGATATTATCTATTCGGGGTATATTGCGCCTAACCCGGCGGAATTGCTGATGAACGGTCACTTCGCGGATTTGATTGCTTACGGACGGATGCAGTACGATTATGTGATCGTGGATACGGCACCGGTCAGTATGGTAACGGACACCTTGCTAATTGCCGAGCATGCCGATATGACGATCTACGTGACACGCGCAAATTACCTAGACAGACGTCTATTGAATATTCCGAAGGAACTCTATGAAGAGGGCAAATTGAAGAATATGGCAGTTGTGGTCAACGATGTGGACTTTAAACGCGGTTACGGTTATGGCTACGGTTATGGTTACGGCTATGGCGACATGCAGGAGGTTTCTTTGCGCAAACGCATTTGGAACGCCATCAAAGGCAAAAGCAATAAGCCGAAGATTAGGGGCTAATTAAGAATCCTGATATATGGAAAGCATCCGTAACTTTTTTATTTTTACGCTATGAGGACGTTAAGACAAGATTTAGTACTTCGAAAGGTCGGAGATGATTATATCATGGTGGATCCTGGGCAAGGGATGGTAGATCTTTCTAAAGTTCACACGCTGAACGAGACTGCCGCGTGGCTCTGGGAGAATCTGGCCGGAAAGGATGTTACTGTGGAACGGGTCGCCGACCTCTTGTGTGAACATTATGAAGTTATGCCGGAAAAGGCAACTTCCGATGCGATTGCCCTGATTCAGGAATTTGAAGCTGCCGGCCTATTTGCAACCTAGCATATGGGTACGGTAAAGAGCCATTTTTACGAAGTCGCTGGATTGCAGTTCGAATTGCGATGCGATCCAGAATTGGATACGGATATGCTCTTACCCTCATTCACGGGTTTTCGTAAAAGGAATGCCGACAGCGAGATCTCAGTTGCGGTCGTGACTTTAACAGAAGGAGAAATTCGTGAGGATGGTGAAATGGGTATCCTCAGGAGCGACATTTCCCTTGTTTGGGGCGATAATTTTCGCTTCTACGAACGTGAAAATACTTTTGCCACCCAAATTAAACATCATGTCAGGGAGCGGGAATGGTTGATGGTGAGTACACGTGATTTTAAGGAATCTGTTATTTATGGTAATGCTAGCGATCCGCGCACAGGGGAGTTGCTCAGTTGGCTATTAATGGTGGTCTTCGGGCAGGTAGGGTTACAATATCAACGCATATTGATCCATGCTTCGGTCATTGCACACCGTGAAAAGGAGGGTGTGGCTTTTTTGGGAAAAAGCGGTACTGGAAAAAGTACGCATAGTCGACTTTGGCTACAACACGTCCCTGAAACGGAGTTACTCAATGATGATAACCCGGCTATTCGTATAGAAGATAATGGGAGAGTGTTTATATACGGTACGCCATGGAGCGGAAAAACGCCCTGTTATAAAAACAAGAAGGTCGAATTGAAGGCATTTGTGCGACTGGAACAGGCCCCATACAATAAATTTACGAAGCAAGAGAATATACATAGCTTGATCGCGGTGCTTCCTAGCTGCACAGCTATCCGTTGGAATAAGGTATTGTTCCAGGCAATGACCGATACGCTTTCGCGTATCGTTGACAACGTGATGGTCGGAAAGTTGGAATGTCTTCCTGATGCAGAAGCTGCCTATTTATCGTCTGCCGCTGTTTTTGGTAACCAATCCACTTTTTTTGAATAATTGTAATAAAAAACATAGTATTTTTAGCTATGTTTAAAACACAATGAAGGATAAACTAAAAGAGACTTTTTTCGAGCTACTGCGCATGGGGCTTTGGGGCAAGGGCAAACTTTCTGTTGCCGAACCATTGTCTGACGAAGACTGGGCTGTCCTTTATCAATATGCTTTAAACCATACGGTGGAAGGGATTATTTTCGATAGTTTTTCTTTATTGTCAGAAGAGCAGTTACCCCCTCGAGCATTGCGCATGAAATGGACGGTACGTGTCGATCAGATTGAGCGCTACAGTATGCAGATGGGGAGAGTTACCGCAGAACAATTTAAGGGTTTTGTGCAACTAGGCACCAAGCCTATTCTGTTGAAGGGGCAGGGGGTGGCTAGTTGTTATCCAAATCCCTTGCATCGCATATCCGGGGATATCGATTGGTATTTCGAAGACGATGGATACGATAAGGCTCGTGAATACCTTCGAAAACGGAATATTCTTGCTGATTCCCCGCTTGGTCATAGTCTGGGTTATAATTGGCAAGGGATACATATAGAGCACCATCGGCGTCTATTTGACATCCGAAGTCTTTTCAAGGTGGCATACCTGAAAAAACTAGAGGACACTTATCGTGACAAAAAGCAGTCGGTTTTAATAGAAGGTCAAGCCGTTTCTTTGCTGGCTCCGGAATTGCAGATATTGCAAGTGAATATCCATATTTTAAAGCATCTACTCTCTTTTGGTATTGGTTTACGCCAGATCTGTGATGCCGCCATATTGTACCATGCTTATAGCAAGGTAATCGATTCCGAGCAGCTTCGGCTGATGTATAAAAATGCCGGTATTTTGAAATGGGTGCATGTGTTGCATGCGGTACTCGTTAAATACATAGGTTTGCCCAAGGAAGATCTGCCTTTTCCTTATCCGGACAACCTAGCGTCGGATTGGATGATGGAAGAAGTTTGGAATTCAGGTAATTTTGGTTTTTATGATGAACGTTACCTAGATGGGAAGGTCTCGTTTGTCTCTGTCCATCCGGATGGCGCTCGCCGATTATGGATAAATGTGCGTTTATATTTTAGATATGCTCCCCAAGAAGTTATATTTTTCCCAATACGACGTGCCTTCGCGCGTTTGACGGCTCTTTTCTCCCGCCGGTAACAGGCGCACCTTCCTTTATCTCTTCTTACTTCTTATTATTCGACTATCGTAACATCTAGTGACGAAGAAGAATTTTTTTTAAAACAATATAAACATATTGTTTGTTGTATTTCTATAAATCTAGTGATAGGTACATAAACTTAATTGGAGATGAAAAGAAAACGCTTTAATTGTTTGTTTGTACAAGTGTTATTGTGTAATTCTACGGACTTTGTAGCCTAAAACCTACAAAATTTATTTTTAATTAACTACCAGATGTATGAAAAACTATACCAAAATACCCGCCTCGAAGGCGATGCTTTTTCATGAAGTAGCGGGCTATTTTTATGATTATGAAGACACTCCGGCCGTTAGTTTACATTTATATCTGTTTGGTTAGCAAGTAAGAAAATGATTAATACTCACCTTAGTTTAATTAAATACGTTTCTATTATAACGGACAAATCACTAACGCTGCGGTTCTTACCGCTTTAGGCGAAGATGGTTTGGTAGGTGTGGGGCTTTCAGATCTATCTTTGGAACTTGCTAATTTACAGGTTTTGGAGACTAATATTCCAATTCTAGGGAATAGCTTTGGTTTATCTGCAGGTCTATGGACAAATACACGTCTTCTTGAAGGTTCTTTACTTACTGATTTAGGTACAAGTGTAGGTTCACAAGGCTACCTTGCTTACACAGGTACAGCGTTGGTGGGTGGACGGTTTGCTAGAGCAACAACTACTGCAGAGCTTTTGGGTAATGTGGATTTATTAGGCATTGATGTAGCCGACATTTCACTGAAGAACGTACGTTGTGTACGTGCAAACTAAATCACAATAATAGTACTTATTTATAGCGATAATTTTATAATAGAAAGGCTGTTCGTAGGGACAGCCTTTTTCACTGCTTATCAATGTCAACCGTAACTTGCGTAATTACGCGGAAAAACCTAAATTGATCGAAAAATTACCACATTATGGATTTTGTATCGCTACATAAGGGAAAGCTGTATTGGGCAATAGCTATCTTCTTGATCTTTATTTCCTGTGGCAGCCCGCGAGAAGGGCAATCTGTGCAAAGCGACTCGCTTCCTGCTAAGCGCCTGCTTAAGTATTGGGATGGGTTTAACTTTAAGGCAAAGATACAGGCAGGCAATCCCGATGCGGTAGAGCAGAAATTGGTGGATTTTATGGGGCTGTTCCCCACTGTCCCGGATACCGTTATGCAGATCGCTGTGCATGACATGCTGAAAAAAGCATCCGTAGAACCGCAGAACCTAACTTTTTTTTTAGATAAATATAACCATTACTTGTACGATCCCAATTCGCCGATGCGAAATGATGAATATTATGAGCCGGTTTTAACTTATCTTGCCGCGGATGAAAAATTGCCGCAGGATGAAAGGACTAAACATGCCCTACTGTTGGAGCTTGTAAGAAAGAATCAGGTCGGAACATTGGCGACTGATTTTGAATTTTTAGCGAAAGACGGGAAATACCGAAGGATGCACGAAGGGGCTAAACCGTATAAAATGCTCGTGTTTTACGATCCAACCTGTGCGCAATGTGAAGCGATAATGAAGGATCTCGGATACACACCTGCCGTATACAATTGCATAGAAAATGGATTTTTAGAAATCGTATCGGTAAGTTTGCATCCGGATAAAGCGCGTTGGACGTCGTATCAAAAACGTATACCCGATAATTGGGTCAACGGCTGGGATGAAAAAGGTCGTGTTATCAACGATGGTCTGTATAATATACGGGCCTATCCGACCATCTTTTTATTAGATGAATCGAACGTAGTGTTATTGAAAGATGCACCGCTGGATGTGACCTTACGTTATTTGGTGAATGTGGTTTCGCATTAACGGTTAAAAAATGGAGACGAATTATACGCGGGCTGTCAGGGTAGAAAACGAAACATTTTTTACCTGGGTAGAGCAACAGCTCGAACAAGGTGATCAAGTATGGATTCCCGTGCGGGGGAAAAGTATGGAGCCTTTCCTGCGGGAAGGAGATCGGGTGCTTTTAAAAAGGGTAGAAATAGCGGATATCGCTATAGGCGATATGGTGTTGGCAAGATGGGCGCAACGACATTTGCTACACCGTGTAGTACGAAAGGAAGCAAATGAGTTATGGCTTGTGGGCGACAATAACCTCGTACAGATAGAAAAAATTCCTACCGCAGATTTGATAGCGGCGGTTGTGGAAGTGCGTCGAGCGGAACGGCCAGTGGCGGTTTGCAATACCTTTAACAAAAACTTAGCTATAGTATGGTATTATTTGCGTTGGCCTCGACGTGTAGTCGCGGCGATTAGACGGAGGATTTGGAAGTAGAAAATTGGAGCATAAACTAACGTATCAAATAAAATGGGCATGGGCTTTTTCGAAGCCTTATCGGGGTGCTTTGCTCCTTTATTTTTTGGCGGAGCTGATTGCCCTAAGTTTATCCCTGTTATTTGTTTATTATTCGAAGCATGCGATTGATTATGCGATTGCCGGCGATACAGCCAGCATGAAACAATCGTTGTGGTTGGCGGTATGGAGTGTAGTAGGCGGTCAAGGAGCCAGTTTATATGCTTCATGGGTAAACGACCGTATGCGTTCCCGGATGTTGGTAGGTTTGCAACAGGATGTGGTGGATGCGCAAATGCGAACAACATGGGCATTGGTGAAAAATTGGCATACAGGAGATGTTATGGTGCGTGTCAATACGGATTGCCAAGAGGTAGTACAGATGATCGGCACAACAGCAGTGGACGCGATTGTCACGATCTTCCGATTACTCTCGGCCTTTGGTTTCTTGTGGATCATGGATCCAATGTTAGCGGTAGTGATACTTTGTATATCTCCTTTGGTTGTGTTTTCCAAGTTATACTTTAAACGGCTTAAAAAAATGAATCAGGAACTGAAACGTGCAGAAAGTAACCTGGGAAATGTCGTCCAGGAAAACATGCGGTTTCGCTTGGTAATTCGTGCTTTAGGATTGCAACGGATCCGTTGGGATAAGGTAACGGGAAGTCAGGAAACGATTTATGCCATGAAAATGCGCGTCTTGAATTTCTCTACAGTTTCAAAAGGCATTTTGCGCTTTACCGTCAATGCCGGTTTTCTGCTCACGTTTATCTGGGGAATTTTGCGATTGCATGTTGGAGAGATAACGTTTGGTACGATGTCGGCCTTTTTACAATTGGTGGGGCGTATCCAAGGGCCTGTTCTGACATTAATGGGATTTGTTCCTACGTTTATCCGGTTCCGCGCGGCATTGGAACGCGTGGATGAAATGCTGCAATCGGAGAAAGAGGAAGAAGTGAAAGCAGAATATCTGCCCAACATACAACAGGTACGCTTACGCGGTGTGGGGTTCCGTTACGAAGATAAGGGAGTATTCCACCAGTTTGATGCAGATTTTGTTCGCGGCAAACCGACAGCGGTAGTCGGTGCAAGTGGAAAGGGAAAGACAACCCTTATTCGTTTGTTGCTCTGCCTGCTCCAGCCCAATAGTGGTGTTCTACACCTCCATACAGATGGGCTCGAGATACCATTAAGCAGCGCACATCGTACAAACTTTGCCTACGTGCCGCAGGGCGATAAACTTTTTAGCGGGACAATACGTGAAAATTTACAAGTGAATAATCAGCCGGTTTCCGACGAACGTATTCGGGAGGTGTTGGTAACAGCTTGTGCTACGTTTGTGCATGATCTGCCCGACGGCTTGGATACCTTGGTGGGCGAATCC
The DNA here is from genome assembly GCF_020687765.1 of Sphingobacterium sp. FBM7-1. Classification (GTDB taxonomy): domain Bacteria; phylum Bacteroidota; class Bacteroidia; order Sphingobacteriales; family Sphingobacteriaceae; genus Sphingobacterium. Next base: position 276,453 of record NZ_JAJEWJ010000005.1, read on the forward strand.
GGTTATGGACTTTCTGAAGGACAGGCGCAACGGATAGCCGTGGCGAGGGCACTCTTGCGGGACTGTGCCATTTGGCTGTTTGACGAAGTGACCTCTGCCCTTGATCCTTCAACCGCGGTGGAATTAACCGATCGTTTACTGACGGCCGGGAAAGATAGGATATTGGTTTTTGTAACCCATGACTCGTTATTGACGGAGCAGTGCAGCCAAGTAGTGCATATTTCTTAAACGTTTATTTATAGATCCAGCGTTAAAAAGTCGATTAAGTTTTTTTGTAGTATGCCCTTGTAGTTATCGCCTACGAACGGGTCGTTAAATGTGACTACATATTTAGGATAATTATCGTCGATCTGCTCGAGGTCTCCGAACTCACGAGCTATAGTGTCTTCTTGCAATAGCGTTAAACAGACCTGCACATAGATTTTGGCTCCATTTCGCTCCCCCATGAAATCAATTTCTTTATGGCCTAATTTTCCTACATATACGTTATAGCCTTGATGGAGGAGGTGCAGATATACGACATTTTCTAATAATTTATGCAGATCGGCTCGTTGATTGAACCCAATAATGGCATTTCGTAGACCTACATCTTCAAAATAGTATTTTTCCCCAATCTCGAATATTTTGAGTCCCCCTACTTCGGAGCGGACTACTTTGTGAACGAAATAAGCACTAGATAATGCTTTTAGATAATTGATGGTTAATTGCGTTGAAATATCTACACGCTGCGATTTGAGATACCTACTGATGTTACTGGCTGAAAAAAGTGATCCTATATTATCGGATAGATAAGCAACTAAGTTTTCCAAAAAAGAAACATTGCGGATGTTTTCTCGTGCAACAACATCTTTTAGTAGAATGGTTGAATATACATTTCGTAGGTATTCGAAGGGAATATCATCTTGTAACCCGATATTAGCTAAGAACGGCATCCCTCCATATTTCATATATTTTAGGATGCTTTCGGTCGAATTTTTGAGCTGGTGAAATTGTAGGAATTCTTGATAGTTTAAACTATGGATATGAAAGGAGAGGTATCGGCCTGAAAGATGTGTCGCCAGTTCTCCGGATAACATGTTTGCATTGCTACCGGTACAATATATATCGCAAGTACGCTTTGCCAACAAGCTACGGAGTGTGCGTTCGAATGAGGAAACTTCTTGTACCTCATCAATAAAAAGATAGTTGGGCTGTCCGTTTATCCACTTGTCTTCTAAATAGGCGTTTAGTTCGATATTGCTTTTAATGTGGATAAAATCCTCCAACTCCATGTTAATATAAATAATATTGGCTCCGGTGACCGTGTTTCGGATGTGGTCCATCAGCTGCAACATAACGTAACTTTTTCCGACTCGCCGTTGTCCAGTCAGTACTTTGATGACTGGTTTATCTATAAAGGGAATGATGCGGTTGGTATATCTAGGGCGTTCTATTAACTTCATTTGTACCGTATATTTAGCTCAAAAATACACAAAGTTTCATGTATACCGTATAAATAATTGTTTTTGTTGCGAAGTTTCATGTATACCTTATTGTTTTAAAACCTTTCTCGCATCTCTCGAACCCTCTCTTCTGATCTTGCTTTGCCTCCGCTCAAATGCGTTTTGCTTCCCTTTCTGGGCGCAATCCCCCAACTTCGCCCAATTAAACCCCAAGATAGCCCTGACTATTTGGATTTGTTCGTAATTTCCTGAATCTTTGTTTAACAGCGGTCCGATACTACCATCGGCACATGGCGTAGGTAATATTATAAACCTAATTATAAATAACATGATGAATAAAAAGTGGAAACGGCACAGCCTGTATTGGCTTTTTTACGCGGTATATTATGTCGTAATCAATTGGTGGCAGAACGTAGCGATGAGTCTCTGGCTCGTCTTGCTCACAGTCCCTTACTTTGCTTTCGTTTTTTACAGCGTCTATTATCTGCTGGAAAGGTATTTCGGGCGTGGAAGATACCTGCTGGGTACCCTGCTTTTATTGCTCTTTTATACGGTTTCGGGAACCTTGGTGTATGTGGTGTTGCATGGCGGTTTCGATCCCTATGGTGTGTATGAACGCTATCTGCTGACGGGTTCCTTTCAGTGGAGTGGATTTCTGAATTCGATGCGCGAAATACACTTGCTGTTTACGATCGGCGCGGTGTTGTATTATCTGCACGTGGGCAAGGTACGGGCGGTGGAGGAGAAGCTAGCGGAAGCGGAACGCCGCCTCCAGGTGGAGCAAGAACGGCGGCAATACGAGTACAGTGCCTTGGCGAGCCAGGTGTCACCGCACCTTTTGGCCAACATCTTCCATAGCTGGAGCCATAAGTTGCGCGCGAAAATGCCTGAAATGGCCCGGCAGGTGGCCGAGACCTATCAACTGATGACATTCTATATAAAAGCACAGGAGCCGGACGGGCCCATGACGGTGCTGCTGCAGGATGAAATAACGGCGGTAGAGCGCTTCATCGAAATACAGCGCGAAACGCGGACGCAACCGGTCTATATTAATATCACCAAAGCGGGTAATTTATTCGGGTACGCTATTCCGCCGACCAGCTTGCTATCGCTGGTTAAAAATGCCTTTAAACATGGTGATCTGCAGGATCAGCGATATCCCCTGGAAATATGCGTGGAGGTAACGAACAACCAGTTATCGGTGACGGTAAAAAATCAGAAACGCAGCGAGGCAGCCCTGGCATCGCACGGGTATGGGCTGCGAAACTTGCGGCGGCGTCTGGAAATCGTGTACGGCGATCGGGCTGCCCTAGCGATCGAGGAAAAGGAAACCGTATTTAAAGTAACCATCAATATTAATTTCTAATCTTTTAAACAATCAGCTTATGAACAAATGGAGAGGCGTTATCATAGACGACCAGCAGTCGGCTATTGATCACATTATGGAGGAAGTCAAAGACCTGCCTTTTGTGGAAATCATCGGAACCTTCACAAACCCTAAAGCCGGAGCACAGTTTTTACACATTAACCCGGTGGATTTCATGATCCTGGACGTGGAATTGGAGAATACCAATGCGTTCCGTTTTCTGGCCAGTCTATCGAACCCAAAGATTCCGACCATCCTGTACACGGCCTACGATAAGTATGAAGACGAAGGCTATGACCGTGCTTTTGTGGATGTGTTGTTAAAGCCGGTGAGTAGGAGCCGGCTATTGGGTGCACTCAGGCGGCTGGACAAGGACCTAAAGGCCTTACTACCCGTGACGGACTATCCGCTGGAGCTATATTATGATTTTTTTCAGGTCAAGGGTCCGGTGCGTTTCCAGCGGCAGATGGTGTGGTTTAAAGATCTGGTGTATGCGGATATGCAAAACGGTAAATTGTATCTGCATTTGCAGGACGGGACAAGTTTGGAGACGAACTCGACTTTCGGCCGGATCATGGAGCTGCTCCCCAGTAAGTGGTTTATGGAATGTGCGAAGAGTGTGGTATTCAATATCAATTTTTACAAAGGTGTGGTAGAGGGCGCAGTCGTGCTGACGGCCCTGAAGGAAGGGGGGCAGGAGAACCTGACCTTGCCGAAGGGCAGCCGGCAGGCGTTTCCCGATTTCTTTGCTTTTGTGGATAGTAACATATTATAATAACTTAAATAAATTAACGGTATGAAAAACGGTAAATGTGTACAGTGTGCAGTGATGCTGTCTATTT
>NZ_JAJEWJ010000006.1 GCF_020687765.1 Sphingobacterium sp. FBM7-1
TTCAGGTGCCTATATCGGCGGTGTCTACCTCTTCCCATTCCGAACAGAGCAGTCAAGCCCGCCAGAGCCGATGGTACTGCCGTAACAGGTGGGAGAGTAGGTCGGCGCCAAATTTTATACAAGCCCCTGCAGTTAGCTGCAGGGGCTTTTTTTATAATGAAATTTTTACAAATTAATCCCAGCAAATTACGGTATCTTGTAGGCTGTCTCCTTATAGATGAAGTTTCAAGATAATTATGACGAAGAGATTTGCAACGGTTTTTATTGTTATCGTATTGATAATAGCTGGGTTGGTGACCTATCGCTTGATAGAAAATAGTGAAAAAGATGCCGAAAATGCGTTAAGTCAGAGACGCGTAGATTCCAAAATATATGGTATGGTGGTGACGGGGAAGCCGTTTTCTGACTTTTTGTCTTTATCGGGTTCTATAGAGCCTAATGAAGTTATTGGTTTGCGTTCAGAAATTTCGGGAATTGTAGAAGAGTTGAACTTTTCAGAGGGTGGTAACGTTTCTAAAGGCCAATTATTGATTAAAATCAATGATGCTGAATTAAAGGCGCAACTAGCGCAGGCTAAAACAGCCAATAGTTTGGCGGAAGAGAATGAGCGGAGAGCGAAGCTTCTTTTAGAGAAGGAAGCCATTAGTCAGGAGGAATATGACATTGCCAGCGCCGACTACCGCACGACGGAATCACAAATTCAGCTTATTGCGGCACAATTAACTAAAACCGCTATTCGTGCCCCCTTTTCGGGAACGATCGGTTTGCGGAATATATCGCAAGGAAGTTATATTACACCTACTACCGATATTGCACAACTCGTGGATGTCAGTAAAGTAAAGTTAGAGTTTGCTATTCCAGAACGTTACGCGGCCGAAGTAAAAAATGGTATTTCCGTACGTTTTACCGTACAAGGTACAAATGCTGCATTTACAGCAAAGATATACGCGGTGGAGCCATTAGTAGAAACAGCAACACGGACCTTACGTGTTCGGGCATTGGCGGACAATAGAGATAGTCGCCTTATTCCGGGTACGTTTGCAAATGTTATTTTCCCATTAGGGACGATAGAAAATGGTTTGTTGGTTCCGGCAGAGGCGTTAATTCCTATCCAAAATGGTAAAAAGATTTTTATTAAGAAAGATGGAGTGGCAAAGGAGATTTTGGTCGAAACAGGCGCGCGTACAGATGCGGATGTCTTAGTGTCTAAAGGTTTAAATGAAGGAGATACTGTGTTGACATCGGGTGTTATGTCATTACGTGACGGAAGTCCAGTGCATGTAACTTTGCGGTAAATAAAGGGTTGTCATGAGTTTATCTACATTAAGTATAAAGCGTCCGGTTCTAGCGATTGTTATGAATTTACTGTTAATCCTTTTCGGGATTATCGGGTATACATTTCTAGGAGTAAGGGAATACCCCTCCATTGATCCTGCTCAAATTTCTGTACGCACAAATTATGCTGGTGCAAATGCGGATATTATTGAATCTCAAATAACGGAACCTCTTGAAAAATCTATTAATTCAATCGATGGAATTCGTAATATATCGTCCTCGAGTAGTCAGGGAGCGAGTAATATCACTATCGAATTTAACTTAGATAAGGATCTTGAGGCAGCAGCTAACGATGTGCGTGATAAGGTCTCTCAAGCGCTGCGGAATTTACCCCAGGACATTGACGCTCCTCCCGTGGTGTCTAAAGCGGATGCCGACTCGGAGCCGATCATCACCATGACCGTTCAAAGCACGACAAGAAATGTATTGGAGTTATCGGACTATGCTGACAATGTAATAGCACAGCGCTTACAAACTATTCCGGGTGTGAGTTCGGTGCGTATCTGGGGACAACGTAAATATGCTATGCGTCTTTGGATTGACCCTGTTCGTCTGGCGTCTTACGGGCTTACTGTATTGGATGTGCGCACTGCTTTGAATAATCAAAACGTGGAACTACCGTCGGGAGTATTGACGGGCGCAAATACAGAGCTAGCTGTTAAAACGCTAGGGAATATGTCTACCGAGGAGGAGTTTAATAATATCGTTATTCGAGCAGAGAAAAATAGAGTGGTGCGCCTGGCAGACGTCGGGCAAGCGGCAATGGAAGCGGAGAATTTCGAGACAAAGATGTCTGACTCGGGATACCCGATGGTTGCGCTAGCGATTATTCCGCAACCAGGCACCAATTATATTGAGATCGCAGAGCAGTTTTACGAAGAATATGATAAGTTGCAAGAGGATTTGCCACCGGGTTTTGAATTGAATATTGCGATGGATAACACGCAATTCGTCCGAAATTCCGTTTTTGAAGTTGTGGAAACTTTAATTATTGCGATCGTTTTGGTGGTGTTGATTATCTACGTATTCTTCCGTAACTGGTCGATTGCTTTCCGGCCATTGGTCGACATCCCGGTGTCTTTAATTGCTACTTTTTTCATTATGTACCTTTGTGGCTTTTCGATCAATGTGCTGACATTGTTAGCTATTGTGTTGGCTACGGGGCTAGTGGTGGATGACGGTATTGTGGTTACGGAGAATATCTTTAAGAAGGTAGAGGGGGGTATGCCGCCTATTGAAGCAGCTATAAAAGGCTCCAATGAGATTTTTTTTGCGGTTATTTCAATTTCTATAACCTTAGCTGCTGTGTTTTTGCCTGTCATATTTTTGGAGGGTTTCGTCGGACGTCTATTTAGGGAGTTTGGCGTCGTTATTGGGGCTGCTGTTTTGATTTCTGCATTTGTATCCTTATCCCTAACACCGATGCTCAACGCTTACTTAATGAAAGGCGGGGAGCAGCAAAAATCTAAATTTTACAACAAAACAGAACGCTATTTTCAGATGATGAATAAAGAATATGAAAATTCTTTGCGTGGATTCTTGAAAATAAAATGGTTAAGTTTTGGCGTGATTTTAGGATGTTTTGCACTGATCTATTTCTTTTATTTAGTACTTCCAAAAGAGACGGCGCCTTATGATGATAGAAGTTATATTCGTTTAAATGCTACTGCGCCAGAAGGTGTTTCTTACGATTATATGGATCGCTTTATGACCGAGCTAACAACGCTTATTAATGATTCTGTTCCTGAAAAAAACGTCAGTCTCGTGGTAACTTCTCCCGGATTTGGTACAGCATCTGCCAATAGTGGTTTTGTGAGGTTGGGGTTGGTACAGCCTGATGAACGTTCGCGTACACAGCAGGAAATTGCAGCGGATCTTTCGCGATTGACCAAGTCTTATTCCGAAGCAAGGGTCTCGGTGTCACAGCAACCCACGATATCTGTTAATAGGCGCGGCGGGTTGCCTTTGCAATACATTATTCAGGCGCCTAATTTTGAGAAGTTGGAAGAAAAAATTCCGGAGTTTATGGAAGAGCTGTCGAAAGACAGAACATTTTCGGTGGTGGATGTTAACTTAAAATTTAATAAGCCAGAAGTTTATGTAACGATTGATCGGGATCGGGCACATTCCATGGGAGTTTCGGTATTGGATATCGCGCAGACCCTACAAATGTCTCTGTCGGGACAACGATTTGGTTATTTTATGATGAACGGAAAGCAGTATCAAGTTATGGGACAGTTTGATAGAAAGGATAGAGCAACTCCCATGGATCTAGCCGCCATTTATGTGAAAAATAAAGATGGTCTTCTCATTCAATTAGATAACTTGGTCGAAATAGAGGAACGCAGTAGCCCGCCTCAGTTGTATCATAATAATCGTTATATGTCAGCGACTGTATCAGCCGGCTTGGCGGCTGGATATAGCATGGGAGACGGTATCGCTGCTATGGACGCTATCAGCGAGAGGGTGTTGGATGCTACCTTTACGACAGACTTAGGGGGAGAAGCACGGGATTTTGTTGAAAGTAGTTCCAATACGATGTTTGCCTTCGGCCTCGCGGTACTTCTTATTTTTCTTATACTTGCTGCACAATTTGAGAGCTTTATTGACCCAATTATTATTTTGCTTACCGTGCCTATGGCTGTAGGAGGAGCCTTGTTTTCTTTATGGTTATTTGGGCAAAGTTGGAATATTTTTAGTCAAATAGGGACGATCATGTTAATTGGTCTGGTGACGAAAAATGGGATTTTGATTGTGGAGTTTGCTAACCAACTACGGGATCAGGGCTATGAGAAATATCAAGCTGTTGTTCAAGCCTCGGAAGCACGTTTACGGCCGATATTAATGACGTCTTTAGCTATAGCATTGGGTGCGCTCCCAATCGCACTTTCATTGGGAGCTGCCTCCACCAGTCGCGTTGGTATGGGGGTCGTTATTGTTGGGGGAACGATGTTTTCGTTAATTTTGACGCTATATGTTATTCCTGCTTTTTATTTAATGATGTCCAGGTCTCGAAAAAAACGACCGGAGTTTGATAATATCGAGAAATAGGTTTATGAAGAGGATATTGATTTTATTGTCTTTTGGTTTAGGCTTTTTGTGTTCGGCTAGGGGACAAGAGTTATTGCGTGTTCGGCAGGCTGTGGAACTTGCATTGGAAAATAATTATGACATAAAGTTGTCTCAAAATGCTTTACTTGTCGCGCAGGAAAACAAAACCTATGGTAACGCCGGAATGCTCCCCCAGGTAACCGCAGACTTGGTGCAGAATAATAGTGTGCAAAATACTACGCAACTGCAGAGTAGCGGCCTAGAACGTTCGTTGGATAATGCCCGAAATAATAACTTAAACTATGGGATAAACTTAGGCTGGACAATTTTTGATGGTTTGGGAATGTTCGCTCGCTATGAAAAACTTCAAGAATTAGAAAAGCAAGGCGATTTAAATTTGAAGAAAACGGTATTGACCACGGTAGGGGATGTTATTACGGTATATTATACGATTGTGGAACAACAAAATCTCTTGTCGGCGTTGGATTCTAGTATTCTTATTTCGAAAGAGCGACTCCGCACAGCGGAAAACAGGTTTTCTATCGGTAAAGCTGCGAAATTGGAAGTTTTGAATGTGCAGGTTAATTTAAATGAGGATATTTCCGCCCGGTTGAGACAGGTAGAAACGGTAACGAATTTAAAGACTATGCTGAATAGTATACTCGCTAGAGATTTAGATATAGACTTCCTTGTTGATACCGAAGTGGGTATCGACGAAGAACTGATATATGGAGATTTGTTGGAAAGGGCGGATCAGTTTAATCCCGATTTACAGATGATTGTCCTCAATAAAAAGCTTGCTGAATTGGATTTGAAAGAAGTGAAATCGACACGTTACCCTACGGTACGTCTAAATAGCGGCTATAACTTTGGCCGGTCAGAATCTAGCTTAGGGTTCGTCGCGCGTTCTAATTCGCGAGGGCTGACCTATGGATTGACGGCGTCGGTCAATATTTTTGATGGCTTGAACCAACGCCGTAACGAACGTATTGCTAAAATTCAAATCGATAACGCGGCATTACAGGTTGAGCAACAACGTTTAGCGGTGCAAACCGGTTTAAAGACAGCTTATGAGACATACCTCACCAATATAGAACTCGTTAAATTGGAGGAGAAGAATGAAAATATCGCACGTGAAAATCTAGAAATTACGTTGGCGAAATACACAATCGGCTCGATTAGCGCGGTGGAGTTCAGGGATGCTCAAGAAAATTTTATAAATGCGATTGCTAGATTTAATGCAGCTCAGCTCCAAGCGAAGTTGTCCGAAATACAATTGAAAGAACTTGTGGGGCAGATAGATTTTTAAAACCGCCTAGGAGAGTCTTATTAACCGTGGACACTGTGGAAAGTACAATAAAACAATAAAACCCGTCTTGAAGACGGGTTTTATTGTTTTATTGTGCGTTCAAGAACATCGACTTTTTATTGTATAGTTCTCTAAAATAAGGATCATGTAAATCTTTGATGAATCGAATCGCCTCACCTGTCGACTTCATTTCGGGGCCTAGCTGTTTATCGACTTCAGGGAATTTGCTAAAGGAGAATACCGGCTCTTTAATAGCATATCCCTGTAACTTCCGTTCAATTTTAAAGTCTTTCAGCTTATTAACGCCTAACATTACTTTGGTAGCAATGTTTATATAAGGAACGTCATAGGCTTTTGCGATAAACGGAACAGTACGGGAAGCGCGTGGATTAGCTTCGATCACATATACATCTTCACCCTTTACGGCAAATTGGATATTCAACAATCCTCTTACGTTAAGTGCTTTTGCTAACCGAATAGAATATTCTTCCATCTTCTGTTGCACGTTTTCGGACAAGCTAAACGGAGGAAGTACTGCAGAAGAGTCGCCGGAATGGATACCTGCGGGTTCTATATGTTCCATCATACCAATGATATGGACATCTTCGCCATCACAGATAGAGTCTGACTCTGCCTCTTCGGCGCGATCTAAGAAATGGTCAATTAGAATTTGATTACCCGGTAAGTTTTTCAATAAATTAACGACCGCTTTTTCTAAATCCTCATCGTTGATAACGATACTCATTCCTTGTCCACCCAAAACATACGAAGGACGAACCAATACCGGATATCCGACTTGTTCAGCCACTTTCAATGCTTCTTCAGCGGAGGTCGCAACACCATATTTCGGATACGGAATATCTAACTCTTTTAACAGATCGGAAAAACGACCACGATCTTCGGCTAAGTCCATGTCGTTAAAGGAGGTGCCGATAATTTTAACGCCGAGTGCCTGTAAACGTTCCGCCATTTTCAAAGCAGTTTGTCCACCTAGTTGTACAATAACTCCTTCGGGCTTTTCTAACTCAATGATTTCACGTACGTGTTCCCAGAATACCGGTTCAAAATATAGCTTATCGGCCATGTTAAAGTCTGTAGATACCGTTTCTGGGTTACAGTTTACCATGATGGATTCATAACCAGCCTCTTTAGCGGCAATTAGTCCGTGTACACAAGAATAGTCGAATTCAATTCCCTGACCTATACGGTTAGGGCCAGAACCTAATACAATGATTTTCTTTTTGTCGGAAGCCACGGATTCGTTCTCGTCCTCGAAAGTCGAATAGTAGTAAGGTGTGTGTGCAGGGAATTCTGCTGCACAAGTATCCACCATTTTGTATACCCGATTGATACCTAGTTCTTTTCGACGTGCATATACATCATCTTCGCTTACATTACCTAGTAACCAAGAGATTTGTAAATCGGAATAACCTTTTTGTTTTAGTGTGAGGAAGAAGTCACGTGGGATGTTGTTTAACTGATACCTACGTAGTTCGGTTTCCAGCTGGACCAGTTCTTGAATCTGAATTAAAAACCATTTGTCTATACGGGTTGCTTTACGAATAGATTCCAAAGGAACTCCAAGCTCAAATGCATCTTTGATGTGGAATACCCTATCGGAGCTTGGATGCTCCAAGCTATCCATGATTTCCTCTAAGTTGCGTAGTTGACGGCCGTCAGCCCCCAATCCTCCGCGATTAGTTTCTAACGATTGACATGCTTTTTGTAGTGCTTCTATAAAAGTACGACCAATTGCCATAACTTCACCGACCGCTTTCATCTGTAAACCTAGCTCTTTATTCGCGCCTTTAAACTTGTCGAAGTTAAAACGTGGAATCTTAACAATGACGTAGTCTAAAGTAGGCTCAAAGTAAGCGGATGTCGTCTTTGTGATTTGATTCTGTAGCTCATCCAAATTGTATCCAATAGCGAGTTTCGCGGCGATTTTTGCAATAGGATAACCTGTCGCTTTCGAAGCTAACGCAGAAGATCGCGATACGCGAGGGTTGATTTCGATCGCGATGATGTCTTCGTTTTCAGGGTTTACCGAAAACTGTACGTTACATCCACCAGCAAAGTTGCCGATAGAGCGCATCATGCGAATAGCTTGATTACGCATTTCTTGATAACATTTATCACTAATGGTCATACCAGGAGCCACTGTGATCGAATCTCCTGTGTGGATACCCATAGGGTCAAAGTTTTCAATCGTACAAATAATAATTACATTATCGTTTGTATCACGCAGTAACTCTAATTCAAATTCCTTCCATCCTAATACAGCTTGCTCTACGAGTACTTCGTGGGTAGGAGAGGCATGTAAACCTCTATTTAGCGCGGCGTCAAAATCTTCTTTTTTGTGAACAAACCCACCTCCTGTACCTGCTAATGTATAGGATGGGCGGATAACTAACGGGTAACCTATTTCCTGTGCAGCTTCTTTACCTTCCAAGAAAGAATTTGCAATTTTTGAGTTTGCAACGCCTACACCGATATCCACCATGAGTTGACGAAACTCTTCTCGGTTCTCTGTTTTTTCAATAGCGGCTACATCAACTCCGATAACTTTTACGTTATATTTATCCCACAAGCCGATATTGGAAGCCTCTATACAGAGGTTTAAGGCTGTTTGCCCACCCATAGTGGGGAGTACCGCATCAATTTGTTGTTCTTGGAGAATCTGTTCGATGCTCTCACAAGTAAGGGGTAATAAATAAACATGGTCTGCAATAACCTTGTCGGTCATAATTGTTGCAGGATTGGAATTGATGATGGACACTTTAATACCTTCTTCCTTTAAAGAAAGAGCAGCTTGTGATCCAGAATAATCAAATTCACAGGCTTGACCGATAACGATAGGACCTGAACCAATAATTAAAACGGAGTTAATGGAGGTGTTTCTAGGCATTATTTCTCTTGTTCAAAAAATTAATTATCAATTTGTTGTAGACAAAAGCAAACGAAAAAATGCCTTTTAGAGGGAAGTATTCCGACTGCTTTGTCGGAGTGCAAAGTTACATCTTTTTTGATATAAATATGCTTTATTTTGAAAACTAATATTTTTTGTAGGGTATAGGCTGACATTTTATCCGCTATGGGAATTCTTCCAAGGAAACATGGAATAACCGTGACATATGATAGGACTATTTTTTAGGAGAATAATGTGTAACTTTGTGACATGATTGAACTACCTGTAATTCCAGCAACCGAAACGCAGCGTAAACCCGATTGGTTGCGTGTGAAGCTTCCCGTTGGTAAAGAATATCGCCATGTTCGTAGTCTCGTAGATGAGCATAAACTGCATACTATATGTGAGAGTGGAAATTGTCCAAATATGGGAGAATGTTGGGGTGCTGGGACGGCTACATTTATGATATTAGGGAATATTTGTACCCGTTCATGCTCTTTTTGCGCCGTAGCAACGGGTCGCCCACTAGCTGTAGATTTGGATGAGCCTAATCGGGTAGCACAGTCAGTCAAGTTAATGCAGGTGAAGCATTGTGTCATCACATCGGTAGATCGGGATGATTTGAAAGATGGTGGATCAATCATATGGGCAGAGACGGTAAAGGCTATCCGTAGAGAGAGTCCGGAAACAACCTTGGAAACGTTGATTCCTGATTTTAAAGGGCAATGGGAAAACTTAGCACGCGTTTTGGAAGTACGTCCGGAAGTCGTTTCGCATAATTTAGAAACTGTACGGCGGTTGACACGTGAGGTACGTATTCAAGCAAAATATGATCGTTCGTTGGAATGTTTGCGTCGCATTGCCGAGGCGGGCTTGCGTACCAAATCGGGTATTATGTTAGGATTTGGCGAAACGGAGGAGGATGTTATCGAAGCCATGCAAGACTTATATAATGTAGGTGTAGATATCCTTACGATAGGACAATACCTGCAGCCGACAAAAGCTCACCATCCCGTAGTGGAATGGATTACACCAGCACAATTTGCAAAGTACCAGCAGATAGGTTTGGAGATGGGATTTAAATATGTTGAATCAGGACCCTTAGTGCGCTCTTCGTATCACGCAGAAAAGCATTTGTTTGATATGCAGTAAGTAAGAAAGATACATTGTATTTATTCTTGTAGAAAAACGGTTTCTCCCGCGATTACGGTACGTATTGTTTTTATACCGCGTAGTTGATTGTCGGGAGCTGTCATAATATCGTCGCTTAATATAACGAAATCTGCATCTTTCCCCCGTTCAATGCTACCCCTTTTCTTCTCTTGGAAACATGCAAACGCCGCCCATATCGTCATTCCGCGGAGAGCTTGTTCTCTTGTAACGGCATTTTCCATTTGAAAACCTCCCGTCGGGAATCCGTTTTGATCTACGCGGGTTACAGCAGCGTGGAATCCGTACAGGGGATTAAAATGTTCTATAGGAAAATCACTTCCTAAGGCTAACTTACCGTAGTGATGCAATAATATATTATAAGCGTAAGCATTCTTTATCCGGTCAGGCCCTAAACGGCTCGCTGCCCAGTACATATCGGAAGTAGCATGTGTTGGCTGAACAGAGGGAATAATGTTGAATCGTGCAAATTTTTCAAAATCAGTAGGAGAGACTACTTGCGCATGTTCGATTCGCCATCGTCTTTTCCCGTCGCCTTCCAAATATTTACCGTAAATATCTAATACCAATCTGTTTGCCGCATCTCCGATGGCATGGGTGCTAACCTGAAAGGGCGTTTTGGCTATTTTTTTAATAATATTATCTAAGATTTCAGGCTCTTGCAAAAGAAAGCCACGACTAAGGGAATCGTCACTATAAGGTTCTAGTAAATAGGCGCTACGAGAACCCAACGCTCCATCAGCCATCAGCTTAACAGAACGGATTGTTAGGCGTTCAGATTCGTATATACCTTCTTTAATATACCTTTCAATATCACGGATACTTCCACCAATCATCGCGTAGTTTCTTATCTTTAAAGAATCTTGCTGATAAAATTTCTTTAGATGCTCTAATGCTTCTAGAGACATGCCGGCATCTACAATTGACGTTAGTCCAACAGAGAATAAAGAATCCTGCGCTTTGCGTAGGGCTGATAGTAAATGGGATTCTTCCGGCACTGGTATGTGCCGCGAAACCAATTTTACAGCGTTGTCCATCAAAAGGCCGGTCAAGTTCCCCATGCTATCGACCGCCATCCGCCCTCCCGGGACGGAACGTATGGTGTCTAATTGAGCGATATGCAGCGCTTGGCTATTTACTAAAGCTGTATGGTGGTCAACGCGTGATAGAAAAACGGGGGTTTCTGGAAAATATTTGTCCAGACTATCTTTTGTCGGAAAACGCTTATTTTCCCACAGGTTCTGATCCCATCCCGATCCAATAATCCACCGCTGATCCGGATTATTGCGTTGATAAGCAGTAAGCTTTTCGAGTATTTCATCAAAAGATTTGGCTCCATGCAAATCGATACGTTCGAGCGCTTCTGCTAACATTAAAAAATGTCCGTGAGCATCATAAAATCCAGGATATATAGCCTTTCCTTCTGCATCAATGACTTCCTTCGCTACATATTTACTTTGGATTTCTCTGGAGGTGCCCATATCTACAAATATGCCTCCTTTTATAGCAAATGCCTCTTTTAGGGAAAATACGGAGTCTACGGTATAAACTTTTGCATTATAGACAATAAGGTCAACCTCTTTATTGGTTGTACACTGCACCAAAAGAAAGGCTGAAGAAATGAGCAATATAGTTTGAATCAACTTCATGGGATGGCGTATGGAATCTTTGATATTAATCATCAAATAAAAAGCTCTCCAATACAATACAGGAGAGCCTTTCATTCAAAAAATCAAAATATATGACTAGCAGTGCTCGTCGAAAGCTGCGATCAAGTTATCTGCAATCATCTGCGCAGGCCGTCCTTCGATCATATGTCTTTCAATCATGTGTACTAATTTTCCATCTTTGAATAAGGCCATCGCTGGCGAAGAAGGTGGGTAGGGAAGCATATACTCCCGTGCTTTATCTACGGCCTCTTTTTCCATGCCTGCAAAAACAGTTACTAGTTTAGCAGGTTTTTTACCGTTTTCTACTGCAAACCGTGCCGCAGGACGCGCATTCGCTGCCGCACATCCGCAAACGGAGTTGACAACTACAAAGACCGTTCCTTCGGATGGAATGACGGTATCAACTTCTTCTCTGCTTTTTAACTCTTGAAATCCCGCGTCTACCAACTCTTGGCGCATAGGAGCTACTAAATATTCTGGATACATCTCTCTTAAAGTATATGTTAAAAAATACAGGCAACTCTTTATTTCGTGCTACCGTTAAACAAAGATAGCGGATTATCGTTCGCTAATCAAGATGTTATCCTCAAGATAATGTCAGATTTAAGGGAATAATGTGTATTCTTTTTGATTTGACTTGGGTATCAGCTATTTTTGTGTTTCTCTAAAATTATAATAACTATGTCAACAGTTGAAACAACGTATGTTCCTTACAAAGTAAAAGATATTTCTTTGGCGGAGTGGGGAAGAAAAGAAATAGAATTGGCCGAAGCGGAAATGCCCGGATTAATGAGTCTGCGCGAAGAGTACGGAACTTCCAAGCCGCTGAAAGGCGCTCGAATTGCAGGCTGTTTACATATGACTATTCAAACTGCTGTTTTGATAGAGACTTTAGTGGAGCTGGGCGCAGAGGTGAGCTGGTCGTCTTGTAATATTTTTTCAACACAGGACCATGCTGCTGCTGCTATAGCTGCCGCTGGTATTCCTGTATACGCATGGAAGGGATTAACAGAGGAAGAGTTTAACTGGTGTATTGAACAAACCTTGTTTTTCGGAGAAGACCGTAAGCCATTAAATATGATCTTGGACGATGGTGGAGATTTGACGAATATGGTTTTTGATAAATTTCCGGAGTTAATCGACGAAATCAAAGGATTGTCGGAGGAAACAACTACCGGTGTCCATCGTCTTTATGAGCGATATAAAAAAGGCACGTTGCATTTGCCGGCTATTAATGTAAATGACTCTGTTACAAAATCGAAGTTCGATAATAAATATGGTTGTCGCGAATCATTAGTAGATGCTATACGTCGGGCGACCGATTTAATGTTGGCTGGAAAGGTGGCAGTCGTTGCGGGTTACGGCGATGTGGGTAAAGGATCTGCGGAATCTTTGCGTTCGGCAGGTGTGCGTGTGATCGTGACAGAAATTGATCCTATTTGTGCATTGCAGGCGGCCATGGAGGGATACGAAGTGAAAAAAATGGCAGATGCGGTGAAAGAAGCAAATATCATTGTGACAACTACGGGTAATAAAGATATTATTCGTGCGGAGCATTTTAAAGTGATGAAAGACAAAGCTGTTGTCTGTAATATTGGGCATTTCGATAATGAAATTGATGTCGCGTGGTTAAATAGCAATTACGGCACTACGAAAGTAGAGATCAAACCGCAAGTAGATAAATACACCATCGATGGTAGCGATATTATTTTACTGGCAGAAGGGCGTTTAGTGAATTTGGGGTGTGCTACGGGGCATCCATCTTTCGTTATGTCAAATTCATTTACGAACCAAACGTTGGCTCAGATTGAGCTATGGGTTAATAGCGATCAGTATGAAAAGAAAGTGTACACTTTACCCAAGCATTTGGACGAGAAAGTAGCTCGTTTACACTTGGCGCATATCGGGGTGGAGTTGGATACTTTAACGGAAGACCAAGCCACTTATATTGGCGTGACCGTGGATGGACCGTATAAGCCAGAAGCGTACCGTTATTAAAATAACAAATATATCCTTTAAAAAAACCTGTCGATCGTTCGACAGGTTTTTTTATAAAATAATCATTGCTTCGCCGTGTTCGAGTCTAGCTTCGCCCACCCCCGAAACAATTTTATACGGAGCATTTAGTGCCGCTAGTTCTTTTTTCCAAACCGTCATAAAGTGTTCCCGTTGCAGCGGGAAATCCCTTAACGGATCATCTTCCCACGGTAAATCGATATCCATGAGTAAATACAAGTCGTATTTTCTTGATTTGATTTCTTCAGTTACTTCTGTAGGCGTATTCCCGAAAAGGTGATCACACCAGATTTTCACGGTAAGGATGGTCGTGTCGCAGACTAATATATTATTTTGGGCTAACGGAATCAATGATTCTTCTAAGGCAACTTGCCCGTAGAACATATTCACTTCATCTTGTAGCGTATATTTTCTGTTCAGATTCTTGCAGTAATAGCGTGCGAACTCTGGAACGCATACCGTTCCGAGAACCTGTGCAAGATGCTGCGCCATTGTCGATTTTCCCGTTGATTCCGGACCGACAATCGCGATTTTTTTAATATCACTCAATGTATAACTGTTTTTACAATTATACAAAACCTGTCTAAAGAATGCAATCGATTATTGCACGATCTTATTGGCGCAATTTGTACTGGCGAAGGATTCAGGCTTCGCACGAAACTGGAACCCCATGCCCAGAATATATCCCATGGCCTCTTTTAAGGCAATATTGGATTCGAAACTGGGATTAGTATTGATGTCGGCGTGTACTTCAAGGTCGATATGGTATAAGTCTAGTATGGGACATAATTGGTAAGCGATGTCGATCGATTTTTGGACTTCGGTAAGCATACGTTCTTTAATACCTAGCCGACGGGTAATTTTGTCGCGGTTGATGAACATAAAGCCCCCTTTATGTTCGCGAAGGAAAACGATAACTGTGGCAAACTCGACGATGCCGCGTTTTACCTGCGAATCCGTGCCGATATACACTTTAAGTCGATTGCCGAGAGCGCTTTCCCTTTGAATGATGTCTTCAACGGCATCGATGATAGACATACGGATTTTTTCGCCATTGTACTTTTGCCAAACCATAGTTGATGATATTTTTGAATAAATATAAAGTTACACTGTTCATTATGTGTTAATTACGTTTTATGTTTTTG
The DNA here is from genome assembly GCF_020687765.1 of Sphingobacterium sp. FBM7-1. Classification (GTDB taxonomy): domain Bacteria; phylum Bacteroidota; class Bacteroidia; order Sphingobacteriales; family Sphingobacteriaceae; genus Sphingobacterium. Next base: position 14,605 of record NZ_JAJEWJ010000006.1, read on the forward strand.
TTATCCGTTTAGTTTATTCTTTATTTCCATAAGCCAAATCTCCAGCGTCGCCTAGCCCAGGAACAATGTAGGATTTGGAGGTCAGTTCATTGTCCACATCGCCTACCCAAAGGTGTGCCTCTGGTAGAAAAGCACGGACGTGTTGTATGCCTTCTTCAGAAGCGATAGCCACTGCAATATGTAGCTCTTTGATTGAATACTCAGCGAGTAAATCCTTGCAACACAGCACCAAGCTCTGACCCGTAGCGAGCATGGGGTCGATCATGATCAGGGTTCTGTCATCCAGATTAGGGGTGTTGACGTATTTTTTGTGGACTTCCATCTCTCCACTTTTTTTGGTATGCCGATACGCGGCTAAAAAGGCACTGTCGGCATGATCAAATACGTTCAGCATGCCCTGGTGGAAAGGTAGTCCCGCCCTAATGATTGTTGCCAAAACAGGTTGCTCCAGTAAGACACTATGGGAAGCAGTACCTAATGGCGTTTGAACAGTAAGAGGTTGGTAATCGAGCGTTTTGCTGATCTCGTAAGCGATAATTTCTCCTAGACGTTCGAGGTTTCGTCTAAAGCGCATTCTATCTTTTTGTATATTGATGTCACGCAATTCTACCAAATAATGGTTGGCAATACTGTTTTCTTTTGTAAGGATCGTTACCATAGCTTTATATTTGATATCAGCAATTTAGTGATTTAAGCGCCTTTTTCCTAACTTTATATTTCCATAAACGGAAGATTCTACATGAAATTCAATTTAACGTCGGAATATAAGCCTACGGGAGATCAACCTCAGGCCATCAAAGAATTGGTAACAGGTGTGCAGGAAGGCGATCAGTACCAGACACTATTAGGTGTGACCGGCTCGGGTAAAACTTTTACCGTTGCAAATGTCATACAGGAGACTCAGCGTCCCGCATTGATTTTAAGTCACAACAAAACACTAGCCGCACAGTTGTATGGAGAATTCAAACAGTTCTTTCCAGAAAACTCGGTCAATTATTTCGTGTCCTATTACGATTACTATCAACCAGAAGCTTTTATCGCCTCTTCGAACACCTATATCGAAAAAGATTTAGCTATTAACGAGGAGATTGAAAAGCTACGGCTGGCAACCACGTCCGCGTTGATGTCGGGTCGCCGAGATATCATTGTTGTATCTTCCGTGTCCTGTATATATGGTATGGGAAATCCCGATGATTTTTCACGTTCTATTTTTCGTTTTTCGGTAGGAATTACGATCAGTCGAAACGCGTTTTTACATCGTTTGGTAGAGATACTTTACGCACGAACAACCGGAGATTTCAAACGCGGCACTTTTCGTGTAAAGGGGGATATCGTGGACGTGTATCCGGCTTATTTAGATTACGCTTTCCGAATCTCATTTTTTGGTGATGAAATTGATGAGTTAAGTGAAATTGACCCGATTTCTGGACAAACCATATCACGCATGAATGATATCGCTCTGTTTCCGGCTAATTTGTTTGTAACCCCAAAAGAAAAGTTTACACAATCCATTTGGGCTATACAGGAAGAACTTGAGCAGCGTAAAGCACAATTAGAGGGGGACGGTAAATTGTTAGAAGCAAAACGCTTGGAAGAGCGGGTGAATTACGACTTGGAAATGATGCGTGAGTTGGGATATTGTTCAGGTATTGAAAATTATTCACGCTTTTTTGATGGCCGGCAAGCGGGCATGCGCCCATTCTGTTTATTGGATTATTTTCCAGACGATTATCTTTTAGTGATTGACGAAAGTCACGTTACGCTACCACAATTGCGGGCCATGTATGGGGGGGACCGCTCTCGGAAGATTTCGTTGGTCGAACACGGATTCCGGCTGCCAGCAGCGCTAGATAATAGACCGCTTAACTTTCCGGAGTTTGAGTCGCTAACGAATCAGACGATCTATGTTTCTGCAACACCAGGAGATTATGAATTGCAACAGACGGAGGGTGTCGTTGTAGAGCAGGTAATTCGTCCTACAGGTTTGCTGGATCCTATAATCGAAGTGCACCCCGCGATTAACCAAGTTGATGATTTCCTGGAAGAAGTGGATAAAACTATTAAAGATGGCGGACGGGTGTTAGCGACCACATTAACGAAGCGTATGGCGGAAGAATTAACCAAATACATGAGCCGATTGCACATTAAAGTTCGTTATATCCATTCGGAGATAAAAACCCTCGAGCGTGTGGAAATATTACGCGGCCTGCGATTAGGGGAGTTTGACGTATTAGTTGGTGTTAACCTACTTCGGGAGGGGCTAGATTTGCCCGAGGTGACCTTGGTCGCTATTTTGGACGCAGATAAAGAGGGATTCTTGCGTTCAGAGCGTTCACTGATCCAAACTATAGGAAGAGCGGCTCGTAACGACAGGGGTAGGGTTATCATGTATGCCGATCAAATGACGGAAAGTATGCGGGTAACGATCGAAGAAACCAACCGCCGAAGAGAAAAACAGATGGCGTATAACGCAGCGCATGGAATCGTGCCGCGGACAGTGGGTAAAACACGAGAGGAAATTTTAGAACAGACTTCGGTGGCTGACTTTAAACCTGGTGAAGCCAAGGCTTACGTGGAACCTGACGTTGCGTCTCTGATAGCCGCTGATCCGGTAATGGAATACTTAGGGGAAAAGGAGATGAAAAAGGCGATTGATAATGTGCGGAAAAAGATGGAAAAAGCGGCCAAAGGTTTAGATTTTTTGGAAGCGGCAAAGTTGCGTGATGAGATGTTCGCCATGGAAAAGCATTACAAAGAACGCTTTGGGAAAGAAATAAAGTAAAATAACGGTAGCATTATTTTTTCTCCTCATACAGGACCTGTTCTTGGTGAATTAACGACCAACAATGGTTTTCTTCAATTAACTGGTACTGCTTATTCGCATATAGGTGTGCGTTTACACCATTTAATAATACGCTTTCACGCTCTTCTTTTATGAAAAGTTCAGCTTGCTGCTTGGTAGCGTCTAACAAGACGAACGCTGCGGTTTCAAAATTCGTCGACGTGTCTGTAATGTTCATCGTAATGGTGCCTTCCCACGGGCGGATACAGTCTTCTTTGATTTTCGACCAAATATACCCAGCAGAGATTAAACATCCATGATTGTCCTTCGCGCCGCCGATGGGCGCCAGCGAAGAAGCGGTGTCGTTAGCGGTCTCTTTTTTTCCGGAACTTTGACAGGACCAAAGTGCAGTTGAAATCAACGTCAGTATGATGTACTTCATTATTTTAATCTTTTACGAATTGATGTTCATAAACCATACCAAGTCTGATTTAAATAAATGGATATTTACTACATTTACATTTCTTTTATACATTTTATACATTTTTTGTTTTCAATTGCTAAAATAAATGAAAAAGCCAGTATTGGTTATAAAATTTGGTTCCGCTGCGATTACGACCAAAGAGGGAGATGTGGACGAGCGTATCGTGTTGGAGATTGCACGGCAGGTAGCGCAGTTGCAGTCGAAATATAATATTGTTTTGGTATCGTCAGGTGCCGTTGCAGCGGGAAAAAAATACCTAAAGAATTATGACGGTAGTTTATCTGCCAGAAAGGCGGCAGCCGCTATAGGTAACCCCTTGCTCGTGCGTACTTATAGCACGTATTTTAAACCTTTCCATATTGCCTTAGCGCAAAGCTTATGTGAACGGCAGCATTTTGCGAATCGCGCGCAATTTCTTCAGCTCAAAGATACGTATCATGAACTTTGGAAAAATAATATTATTCCTATCGCCAACGAAAATGATGTGGTGAGTAATAAAGAACTTAAATTTTCCGACAACGATGAGTTGGCAACTTTAATAGCAGTGGGGTTTGGGGCAGAGCAATTGCTCTTCAGTACTTCTGTACCGGGTGTTTTGGACAGTGAGGGGAAAGTTATTCCACAGATTTCGGTGATTAATAAAGAGGTTTTTTCGGTGGTGAAAAAAGAAAAGTCGGCTGTCGGTCTAGGCGGGATGACGTCTAAACTTAATTTTGCACGGCTTGCCAATCAAATGGGTATTCAGACCGTTATTTTCAGCATGCAGACTCCCGACGGAATTTTAAAAGCTGTAGGGGGCCAAACAGGAACGATTTGTTTACCCCAGAAAAAAAAGGTATCTTCGAGAAACAAGTGGTTGGCGACAGGCAGTCTCATCAAAGCCTTAGTGCAGGTGGACGAAGGAGCAGCCCAGGCCATTCAGAACCGTAAAAGCCTACTAGCTGTCGGTGTTATGTCCATAAATCAAGCCTTAGAAACAGGTGAGGTGTTCCAGATTGCTAATGAAAAAGGGGAGGTTTTTGCGGTGGCGAAATCAAAAATTGATGTTGCGGACGTGGAGTCGTTTAGTCGCAAAAAAAACGTAGCTATTGCACATGCTGACGATATAGTACTCCTGTAAATTATTGGAGAATATACATAACGAACAGATAGAGAATGAATAGTTGTATAGACGGAAAAGAAGTCTGTACAGATGGTAACATAATAAAAAAGAAAGGGATTTTTGATGATGAAGGAGAATATACAAGAAGAATTAAAAGCGGCACATGAAGCAACAATAGCCGTAAAGCGCTTGCAAGACGCAGAAAAACAACAATTGCTAACAGGAATCGCAGATTCGCTGGAGAAACGTATAGACGAAGTTATCCAAGAGAATAAGAAAGATTTGGAGCGTATGGATCAAGAAGATCCACGATACGATAGGCTATTGCTAAATAAAGATCGGATTTTAGCTTTATCGACGAGTTTAAAGGATGTTGCCAATTTACCAGATCCTACAGGATTGTTAATTTCTAGTAAGAAGTTGGAGAATGGACTGCTCGTGGAGAAGAAAACGGTTCCGCTAGGAGTGGTCGGTGTAATCTATGAATCTAGACCCAACGTTACCGTAGACGTAGCTGCGTTATGCATCCGTTCGGGAAATGTTTGTGTATTACGCGGGGGGTCAGACGCGTGGTATACCAATCGTATTTTGGTTGAAATTATACAGGATGAATTACGGAACAATAATTTAGATACCAACATTGTTCAGTTGCTGCCGACCGACAGGGCTTTCGTGAGCGAACTTCTATCTGCTACGGAATATGTAGATATTATTATTCCAAGAGGGTCACAGGCGCTGATCGATTTAGTGCGCGAACAAGCAAAAGTACCTGTTATCGAAACGGGGGCTGGTGTGTGTCATACCTATGTGGAGCGCTCTGGGGATCTCGAAAAGGCAGCAAAAATTATTGCAAATGCCAAGATACAGCGTCCATCTGTATGTAATGCATTGGATACTGTTTTGATAGATCGCGAGGTAGCCCCCAGTCTGCTTGAACAGGTGGCTCCCTATTTTAAAGATAGTAGTGTGAAAATCTATGCTGACCAAGCTGCCTATACGATTCTGCAGGAAATTGGTTACCCTTTTTTGGAATTAGCAACAGAAGAAGATTTTGGGCGGGAGTTTCTCTCGTTACAGTGTTCCATTAAAGTGGTAGATTCTTTTGAAGAAGCTTTAGATCATATCGCAACGCATTCTTCGAAACATTCGGAGTGTATTGTTTCTACCGATGCAGAACGCATCCATACCTATATGGAAACAGTCGACGCTGCTGCGGTTTATACCAATGCCTCGACGCGTTTTACAGATGGCGGCGCTTTTGGATTAGGAGCAGAAATAGGGATTTCCACGCAAAAGCTTCATGCCAGAGGACCGTTCGCGTTGGAGAAATTAGTTACGGAGAAATGGTACATTACCGGAGATGGTCAAATCCGGTAATTGTTTTACTGTCAGTAATATCCGGTTTTGTGGAAGATTACCGTAATCTGACATTTATGGTCGGATAATTGCAGAAATAAGAGCGGATTATTTTGATAAAGCAATGATAATCTACTAAATTTGTAGACAATGTAGTTGTTTAATTAAAACCTTTAAATTTTTAAGATATGAGTTTAAAATTAGGTGATGTCGCTCCTAACTTTCAGGCAGAGACTTCCGTAGGAAAAATTGATTTTTACGAATATATTGGTGACGGTTGGGCAGTTTTGTATTCGCACCCTTCCGATTACACACCCGTATGTACAACTGAACTGGGGCGTACCGCTCAATTGAAATCGGAGTTTGAAAAAAGAAATACCAAAGTTTTGGCGTTAAGTGTGGATTCCGTAGAGGATCATTTAGGTTGGATTAAAGACATTAACGAAACGCAAAATTGTGATGTGGACTTCCCGATCATTGCCGATAAAGATCGTCGGGTTTCGGAATTATATGACATGATTCATCCCAATGCGTCTGCTACGGCAACTGTACGCTCTGTATTCGTTATCGGACCCGATAAGAAAATCAAATTGACCCTAACTTATCCTGCTTCTACGGGCCGAAATTTCTTTGAAATTTTGCGGGTTATAGATTCGCTTCAACTGACGGACGAATATTCTGTTGCCACACCTGCTGATTGGAAAGACGGCGAAGATGTAATTGTAGTTCCCGCTATAAAAACAGCGGATATTCCGGCGAAATTTCCGAAAGGGTATACCGAGATAAAGCCGTATTTAAGGGTTACACCTCAGCCAAATAAATAACAAAAAACGGGCAAAATAAAATTTTGCCCGTTTTTTGTTAATATACTTTCACGATATAAATATGATCTTGTAGTCTTTTGATTTGATCTGTCCGTGACAGGCTGTGCAATACATTTTTATTATTTAAAACGACATTCTTGCCGTTTAGTGAGTCGGCGGGAATATTGTTCAGGGTTTCGATTAACGCCTTCGTTTTGATCGCGAAAGCAGCTCCGTCTATCCCTTTTTGTTTTCCGCTGATAATCCCGATCACATTCCCATCTTTATCCAATAGCGGGCCACCACTATTACCCGGGTTTACGGGAATGGATATCTGATAGGCAAGTGTATCACCGGCATATCCTGTAGAAGAACTCAGGTAACCTTGCCCATAGACCGCTTCATCTCTCGGAAAACCGATTGTATAAACATCTTCTCCCATGTCAGAATCTTGTTTTTTAAATGTATAAGGGATGTTTTTAGCCGATTTAAAAGTAGAATCGCTGATATGTAGAATCGCTAAATCTTTCTCCGGATTCGTAAAGACAATATCTGCTTTAAAAGATTCTCCTTTATGATTCTGTAAATATACCGAATCAGCACCCGTGATGACGTGGTAATTCGTGACGACGTATCCATTCTTTGTAATCATAAATCCCGTTGCACCATAATGCATGGTTTCTCTTGCATTATCTTTTGAATTATGCATGTTTTGGATAGCAACGTTCTGCGCATTTACATTACGTTTTACGGTATTCATATCCCGCCGTAATGCACTATAATCCGAGGTAGTCTTTTTCAGATTTTTATAATATCCTGTTAACCATAAAGTCGAAAATACGGATACGATAGCAATGGCGGCGGCTACCGCAGCGCTAAATTTAAATCTATCCCATAAGCCAAAAACTTTGGTTGATGATTTGGGCTGACGGGTTTGATGGTAGGCTTGTCCCATGCGTTGCAGATCCCGTTTAAAATTCGAACGAGCATCCGCAACTTTCATGTCATTTACTAAAGCCTGGTGTTGCTTGAATAATACCGCATGTACAGGAGTTGCTTCACAATACGCTTCAAATTGTCGTTTTTCTTCTTCTGAAAGTTCTTCCCGAAGATAGGCGTCTGCCCACGCTAAGAAATCCTGTTCATTTATGCCTTTCATGACTATTTTAACTATACTTTTTAAAAAAAATCTTTTTCAAGCGTTGGAGACATTTATATTTTTGAGTCTTGGCATTGTCTGTATTTGTATAACCAAATTTCTCACAAATTTCCGCCATAGAATTTCCCCGTATATAGAAATCATATAAGATGGTTCTACAAGGTTCTCCTAAACCGTTTAATGAGCCTTCCATATGCAGAAGCCGTTCTTCTATAATCTCATGGTTCTCTATAGCTTCTTCAACTGCTAGCGTGTCGCCATAATCATCTATCGAGTCTTTACGGTATTTCGCTTCGCCACGAGTAAGGTGTTTAAGCCACAAACGTTTAGAGATGGCATACAAGAATGTTTGTAATTTGCTGCTCAGTACGAAATCACCTTTATTGATTTTAGTATACAGCACCATCACGGTTTCCTGAAAAATATCCTGAGCTTCCTCTCTGCTACCACGATTGGTGATGATCATCTGAGCAATAGGAGGGAAATGTATTTGATATAATTGCTGGATAGCAAGGTTGTCCCCGTCTCTAATGCCTTCGATGATGCTAGCATCAATCTGTATATCGCTTTTTTCCTTACTCACTTATTAATACCTCTTTAATCAAATAGTAACCTATTACGCTGGATTAATTTTAATTTTTCATCAAGTTGATGACAAATCAAAAGTAGCAAATAAATTTTTGTATGTTCGCGTTGTTATGAAGATAAAAGTAGGTTTTGGTTTTGATGTTCATCAAATAAAAGAAGGGCATCCGTTTGTGATGGGTGGGGTACAGTTAGACCACCACGCGGGAGCATTTGGGCATTCGGATGCAGATGTGCTTGCACATGCCATTTGTGATGCAATTTTGGGTGCCGCCAATTTGGAGGATATTGGTTATCATTTTCCGAATACCGATCCTAAATGGAAAGGTATTAGCAGTCTTCTTTTACTTGAAGAGTGTGTGAAGCTTTTAAAAGAGCGGGGGTTTAGATTGGGTAATATTGATAGTATGCTATGTTTGGAAGCACCGAAAATAAAACCATATATCTCCGCCATGAAAGAAAATATCGCGAAAGCAGCAGGCATTGATATGGACGATATCTCGATCAAAGCAACGACGAATGAAACGATGGGGTTTATTGGTAGGGAAGAGGGGGTTGTAGCATATGCCGTATGCCTTATTGAGAAGGTATAGATTTCTGTCGAAAATAAATATAAGCAATAAAAAAAGCTGCGAGTGTTAGTATACCTCCCATAATAAAAGGCGCTCCTGGGAGATAAATACTAGTGTTATCCTTGGTGAAAAAGGCAAATAGATTACTCATCATTAATGGGCCGAATATGGCGGTCAAGCTGATTACGGAAGCAATTCCGCCTTGGATTTGTCCCTGCTCATTGTGGGGAGTAAGGTTAGAAATTAGACTTTGAAGGGCAGGACCGCCGATACCTCCGCAAACATAGAGGACGCTGGCTGCAAATAGCATCCCACTCGAAGAAACCAATCCGATTAAGGGCAAGGCTACTGTTAACAAAAATAACCCGATTAGAATGGATTTGGATAAACCCAGTTTTGGAATGATAATCCGTAACAGGCCGGCTTGGACAATAGTAAGTAAAATGCCAATGAACCCGAGTGAGATACCCACCATCTTTTCATCCCACGCAAATTTTTCCATCGTATAGTAAGACCATGTACTCTGAACCGCGTGCGCGGCGAGGTTAATTAGAATAATACAACTAAGTAATGCATATATTTGAGGATAGCGTTTCATATGTTTAAACGCTCCGATGGGGTTCGCATTTCGCCAAGAAAAAGAGCGCCTATTTTCTTTTGTAAGTGACTCGGGTACCACGAAGTAGCCGTATATAAAATTAAAGAGGCTTAGTGCGCCTGCCGCGAAAAATGGAATACGAGCACCGTAATGGCCTAATAATCCGCCGATAACAGGTCCGATAATAAAGCCTAGTCCAAAAGCAGCGCCGAGCAACCCGAAATTTTGTGCTTTCTTTTCTGGAGAGCTGATGTCGGCAATATAGGCTGCTGCCACGGTATGACTAGCTCCCGTCACCCCTGCAATGAGACGTCCGACAAACAGCCATAAGATGCTGGGGGCAAGTCCCATTAAAATATAGTTGATGCAAAACCCTAACAGAGAGATGAGCAACACCGGGCGCCTGCCGTAGGTGTCACTTAAGTTTCCGAGTACGGAGGCAAATATAAATTGTGTAAAGGCATAAGCAAACATAAGCCAGCCTCCGTAATAAGAAGCTTCGCTAAGATCCCCTTGTATGAGTTCCTTGATGAGAGACGGGAGTACCGGAATAATAATACCTAGACCGATGGTATCAATCACGACCGTTAGAAAAATAAAGAATAATCCCGCATTGTTTTTCTTATGCATAACTTATAATTCAGACGGATTGAATAATTCGGCTAATGTAAAATTTTAATACGGGATCGTTCTAAACTTTTTTAAAACTATTAAGACGATAATGTTAACTTTGTACTAAAATCGTATCATAGATGCTATGAAGAGAGAATCAAAGCAGAAGTTGACAGACATTGATATCAAGCGGTATACCCGAAATTTCTGGACAATATTAGTGAGTATTGTTGTGCTAGGGATACTTTTCCTCACCAGTGTACGCTTGGGAGTTTTTGGTGTATTGCCCTCTTTTGAAGAATTAGAAAATCCGAAGAGTAATTTAGCCTCAGAAATATTGACCGACGACTTACAGGTGTTAGGTCGATATTACAAACATAACCGCTCTAATGTAAAATATAGCGAATTATCCCCTCATTTGGTACATGCCTTGGTATCCACCGAAGATAAGCGGTTTTATGATCACGCTGGTATCGATTATTCGCGTACCATTACATCAGCGCTATACACCACTTTACTCAATAAAAAACAAGGAGGAAGTACAATTACGCAACAATTGGCATTGAATCTTTTCTCCGAACGGCGGGAGCGTAACACCTTTAAGCGGATCATGCAAAAGTTTCAAGAATGGATTACCGCAGTTCGTCTAGAAAGAAGTTATACAAAAGAAGAGATTATCACAATGTATTTCAATACGGTTGATTTTGGGGCCTATAACACATTCGGGATAAAATCAGCTGCACGTACATATTTCGATACTACTCCAGATCAATTGACCCCTGCGCAGGCTGCCACACTTGTGGGTATGTTGAAAGGTACATATATCTATTCGCCGGTACGATTTCCGGAAAACTCTATAAGACGTCGTAACACGGTCCTCAATAACATGGTTGACCAAAATTTTATGACCAAGGAAGAAGGACAAACCGCGAAAGAACAGGAGTTAAACCTGAAGCTACGGATAGCGAATTACGGGGAAGGTATGGCACCCTATTTTCGTGCGGTGCTGAAAGAGGAATTAAAGAAGGAATTTAAACGCTTGGCCATTACGAAAGCCGACGGGACCCCTTATGATTTAGACCGCGACGGATTGAGGGTTTTTACACCGATTAATTATGCGATGCAGCAATACGCCGAGGAAGCTCAGCAAGAATGGATGGAAAAACTACAGCGGGATTTTGATAGACAATATCGGAATACCGACCCATTTAAAGGCGCAAATGCTAACTTGTTAACGACGGGAATGAGGCGCTCTGATCGGTACCGGGTTCTGAAAGAAGCAGGCATGTCGGCAGAGGAAATTAAGCAAGAATTTAATAAAAAAGTACCGATGACCCTATTTACCTATAAAGGGAATGTAGATACGGTCATGACGCCTATGGATTCGATTCGTTATAATAAGCTTTTTCTCCAGAATGCGGTGATGTCCATGGAACCCAAAACAGGCCATATCAAGGCATGGGTGGGCGGTATTAGTTTCGAACATTTTAAGTTTGATCATGTGAAGCTGGCTGAAAGACAAGTGGGCTCTACAGCGAAACCCTTTACTTATGCTGCTGCGATAGATAATGGATACTCACCTTGTTTTCCGGTGCCCAATCACTCGCGTACCTATGGTAATTGGACACCTCGGGGAACGGCGCAAGGAGGTGATCCTATCACGTTGAAAAATGCCTTGAAGTACTCGCAAAACTTTGCGTCAGCTTATGTGATAAATGAGGTGACCCCGGCGACAGTCGCTTCCCTGACGAAGCGTATGGGAATTACATCTAACGTTCCTAGTTACCCTTCTATTGCGCTGGGGGCATATGAAGCCTCTGTATATGATATGGTGGGTGCCTATTCGGCATTTGTCAACCACGGTACGTGGATTGAGCCTACGATGATTTTACGTGTCGAAGATAAAAATGGCACACCCATCTATGAAAAAACGCCTACTGTGGTGAAAGCATTGAATAGCGAATCTGCCTATATCATGGTGGATATGTTAAAAGGTGTCGTAGACGGCGGCACAGGATCTCGTTTGCGGCGTGCCGAATATGGTGGGTTCAAAAATCCGATGGGTGGAAAAACCGGAACGACAAACGATAACTCTGATGCCTGGTATATCGGAATTACGCCAGAATTGGTGACGGGAGTATGGACGGGAGCGGAAGACCGTGGGATTCGTTTCCATAGTATGGCTTATGGTCAGGGTGCCCAAGCTGCTCTGCCTATCTTTGGCTTGTACATGAAAAAGGTATATGCGGACAAAAATTTAAATTATACCCAGGACGATTTCCCGCTTCCTCCGGACGGGTTGACGCGTGAACTCGATTGTAATCAGTATCGGGAGTTTTTAGGTTCACCTGCTAATGAAGGTTCCCTAGACGACGACCGATTGGGGTTCTAATTTTTTGGGTTAATTATAATTGAATTTATAAACGCCGAACAGCAAGTTTTAACGAAATTTGTTGTTCGGCACTTTTTTGATATGAGCGTATTCGATTACAGAGAAGAATTAAAGAAAATCCCTCATAAGCCAGGTGTTTATCAATACTTTGATAAAAATAATGAGCTTATTTACGTAGGGAAAGCTAAGAATCTGCGTAATCGGGTCGGTTCATATTTCGTTAATGAGACACAGCTAAACAGTAAAACCCGAGTACTTGTAAGGAAAATAAACCGTATCGCTTTTACCATTGTCGATACGGAAATAGACGCTTGGCTTTTGGAGAATAATCTGATTAAAAAACATAAGCCACGTTACAATGTCCTATTGAAGGACGACAAAACCTACCCATGGATTGTTATTAAGCAGGAACATTTTCCACGTGTTTTCTGGACCCGCAAGTATATCCGAGACGGCTCACGCTATTATGGACCCTACGCCTCGGTAGGCATGATGCACATCATTTTAGATATGATCCGGGAGCTTTTTCCCTTACGTACCTGTAACCTTAACCTTTCTCCCGAAAATATAGCCAAGGGCAAATATAGAATCTGTTTAGAATATCAAATTGGTAATTGTAAAGGACCTTGCGAAGGATATCAGTCGGAGGAGGACTACGACCAAAACCTCTCCGATATAAAAAATATATTAAATGGTAAGATAGCGATGGTTACCAGTCGTCTTAAAGCTCAAATGAACGAGGCAGTGAAAGCATTGGATTTCGAAGGCGCACATAAGCTAAAAACGAAATTGGAAAAGCTTGCGAATTATCAAAGTAAATCTACCGTTGTTAGTTCTTCTATTACTAATGTGGATGTATTTAACATTGCATCAGAGGACAATTACGCCTTTGTAAACTATTTGAAAGTTGTACATGGCGTGGTTATCCAGACGCAGACGTTAGAGATGAAGAAGCGTTTAGATGAGTCTGAAGAGGAGTTGCTGGCGCTTGCCATTCCTGAATTTAGGGAGCGTTTCAAAAGCACGTCCAAAGAGATCATTGTTCCTTTCGACATCCATATCGAAGGGAATACTGCTATAAAGTTTACCATACCCAAAGCGGGTGAAAAGAAGAATCTGTTGGAATTGTCCCGAAAGAACGTTGCGTATTTCAAAAAGGAGCGAATGTTGCAATACGAGAAGTTGAATCCCGAGGTAAAAACAGAGCGTATTTTAAAGCAAATGCAGAAAGACTTACGCTTGAATGTACTTCCCAAGCATATCGAGTGTTTTGATAATTCGAATATTCAGGGAAGTTATCCTGTTTCGGCTATTGTCGTTTTCAAGGATGCAAAACCTTCCAAAAAAGACTATAGGCATTTTAATGTCAAGACGGTCGTCGGTCCGAATGATTTTGCGACGATGGAGGAAGCCGTTTTTCGACGTTATAAAAGAATGTTGGACGAAAACGAGCCACTTCCTCAATTAATTGTGATTGACGGCGGGAAAGGACAGTTGGGAGCAGCAATGAAAAGTCTGAAATTATTAGGGATCGAAAAAGAAATGACGGTTATTGGCATCGCCAAGCGTTTGGAAGAATTGTATTACCCAGGCGATCAATACCCCTTGTACCTTGATAAAAAGTCTGAGACGTTAAAAGTTATCCAGCATCTACGTGACGAAGCCCACCGTTTTGGAATTACTTTTCACCGTAACCAACGTAGCCGGAAAACCTTTGTCTCTGAATTGGAAAATATACCTGGGATAGGGAAGACCTCGGTGGAAAAACTTCTAAAGACCTTTAAATCGACTAAGAAAGTGAAAGAAGCATCGGACGAGGAACTAAGCAAAGTGCTTACCCGGAAACAGGTCACAGCACTCCGCGAATATTTCGTCTAGAACGCTAAACAATTGCACCATCCCACTTTAACATTTAATGTCGCATCAAAAATTTTGAAATATGTAGAAATTCATCCTTAGTACTATCCCCTCCATTCAAAGTTTTTAAGCGACGAGGTTTTGGTTCTTTTTACGGGAAAAAGAACAAATTAATCTTCATACCCAAACTTTTTAAGATAGTTCTTTTTGCGTCGCCAGTCGGGGATGACCTTCACGAAAAGTTCTAAAAATACCTTTCCATCGATAAACGCTTCGATATCCTGTCGGGCATAAGTGCCTACTTTTTTTATCATTGATCCACTTTTTCCGATCAAAATATTTTTTTGTGAATCACGTTCTACAATAATTTCTGCAGCAATCCTTGTGATGGTGTCTTCTTCTTTATAGGACGTTACAACTATTTCGGTGCTATACGGAATTTCTTTATCGTAGAGCTTAAAGATCTTTTCACGAATCATTTCTGATACAAAGAAACGCATGCTTTTGTCCGTTAGCTCATCTTTTTCATAATAAGGCGGATGGATCGGAAGCTTCTCCTTGATATATTCCATGATGCCCGTCACACCGTGATTGAGCAGTGCGGAAATAGCAAAAATAGCATCTGGGTTTAGCTTCTCCTGCCAGAATGCAATTTTGCTTCTTACTTCTTCCTCCGAGGATTTATCAATTTTATTGATAAGAACGGCAATCGGAGAAGATGTTTTACGCAATTTCTCTACGACATCACTCTCGTCAAATTTCTCGTGGATATCGGTCACAAATAGAATTACATCTGCGTCAATCAAAGAACCCTGTACAAAATTCATCATCGATTCTTGTAATGAATAGTTGGGTGTAATCACCCCGGGTGTATCCGAAAATATAATTTGATGATCGTCATCGTTCACAATCCCCATGATTCGATGTCGAGTAGTTTGTGCTTTAGGGGTGATAATGGACATTTTTTCCCCGACCAATGCGTTCATTAAGGTCGATTTCCCTGCATTTGGTTTTCCGATTATACTGACGAATCCTGCTTTATGCGACATGAATTGTTAATTTATTTTGTCGTAAAGGTACGAAATTTAGAAATACGATCTATTGCAGTCTTTTTATCGCAACATCCTTTGTAGTAGGGATATTCAAGGGAACACGCTCGAGCGTTACAAAGCTACTGTCTAATCCGAATCCCTTTTCTTCCGATAAACTAAATCGCTTCAGCGTTTTGTATATCTCTAGAATAATTTTTTCATGCCATTTCAAAGCATGTGTTTTAGCAATTATTTTTTCCAGCACGACAAAGTTGAAATCTCCAGAGAAGCCATGTTTCCGTAAAGTGTTATAGTTACTGGTGATGTCAATTTCCCCTTTCTCGACCATATCTTCCACTACCTTTCGAAACAATAAGCTAATACGTTGTTCCTCTCTAAAACCTAGTTTGAAATCAATGCGAATCAGCTTTTGCGGTATCAGTTGTTCAACCGCATATTCGCGGGTGTGCGGATTATCCATAACGTCTACATGTACTAGCCAGTATACATCGGCCCTTTTAGGTTTTTTATTCAGAATGGAGTACATGATTTTGGACTCAATCTCATTTTTATTATTAGCGCTTGTTAAATATACCAGATGGGAAGCGAAAACCGGGACGGATTGGTCTTCGCTCAGTTCAGCAATAATCGGGAAATACGGCCGGATATCGACGAAACGTACAAAACTATTTTTTATCTTACGTGCGCCATACCAGGCAAACATTACCGTAAATAGAGTACTTGCAAGTAATAAGGTTAACCATCCGCCATGCGTCAATTTTATTAAATTTCCGGCGAGAAATACGACTTCTATCGTGAAATAAAATACGCCAAAAATCACGATCCATATCTTGGATATATGTACGCGCAACAAAAATACACACATTAAAATGGTCGTGGTAATAAACGTTAAGTTGATCGCCAATCCATAAGCAGCTTCCATGCGCGAGGAATGCTGAAAAACAGCGACGATCAACATACAACCGATATATAAAATAAGATTTATCGAGGGGACATATAGCTGCCCCTTATGGTCGCTCGGGTAGCGGATCGCTACTTTAGGCCAAATATTTAATCGTACAGCTTCCGAAATAAGGGTAAAAGAACCTGATATCATGGCCTGGCTCGCGATTATTGCTGCTACGGTTGCGATAATAATACCATAGCCTACAAAGGCATTCGGCATAATGGCGTAGAAGGGATTTACATCCCCCATTTGTGTTCCTACATGTTCCATTAACCACCCGCCCTGACCAAAATAATTAAACACAAGCATCAGTTTAACAAATAGCCAGCTGACGCGGATATTGGCTTTCCCACAGTGTCCCATATCAGAATAAAGTGCTTCTGCCCCGGTTGTACACAAAAATATAGCGCCGACGAGGAAAAGAGCTTGCGGATGATCCACAATTGTTTTGATAGCGTAATACGGATTTAACGCTTGAAAGACTTCTGGTGCACGCACAATGTATAACAAGCCCAAGATACCGATCATGCTGAACCACACGAGCATCAGCGGACCGAAAACACGTCCAACCACCGAGGTCCCAAACCGCTGGATGAGAAACAATAAACTTATAATGACTACCACGATAGGAACCGTGGGTATGTCTGGATTTCGGATAGCTAGTCCTTCGATGGCCGATGAAATCGTGATTGCCGGCGTGATCATACCATCCGCAAGTAGGGCGCTAGCGCCAATAATTGCCGGTATAATTAGCCATTTCGCCTTTTTGCGCACGAGGGAATATAGGGAAAGGATACCACCCTCTCCTTTATTATCCGCCTGCAAAGTAATCCATACATATTTTATGGTCGTCTGTAAAGTTAACGTCCAGAAAACGCAGGAAAGACTACCTAAAATAAGGTTTTTTTCGATAGTTCCCTGACTGAAAATAGCTTTCACAACGTACAGGGGAGAAGTGCCGATGTCTCCGAAAATGATGCCTAAACTAATTAATAAACCAGCTAAACTGAGCTTATTCGCATCGGGACGCTTCTGGAGTTTCATGCTTCAAAAATTATAATACAAACATACGCTAAAACACGATTATTTTTATACCGTCAAATGCACACAACGTATATTCTTGTTAAAAATTGTTAAAGGGGTGAAAAAAAAGAAAAAAAATATCCAACCATACCACAAAAAAAGTAACTTTGTTTATATCAATTACACCAATCTATATTTAAGGAACATTCCAGCATGATAGGATTAAGAAAAAAAATAGCATTATTTACTCTCGCAAGCATCGCTGTGCTTAGTGTGGGGAAAGCTATGACTATTCATCCTATTTCGGAAAATGCAGCTGCTGCCACTCATGCGTTATACGGAATAACGGCAGAGCAAGAAAGCGAAAAGTTGATCAATAACGTTAAGGTGTTTTATAATCCGGTTGCCGAGCAAATTACGTTAAACTTTACACTGAGCCAACAGCATACCGTCGTCATTAAAGTGATGGATGCATTAGGAAATGAGGTCTTGAACCTGCTGAATGGTCGTTTGGAAGAAGGTTTGCAAAGTCTCTCCTTTGATACGGATGGCAAGCTTACGGCAGGGTTTTATTTTGTTAGAGTCTCTTCCGGTACAGAAACCGTCGTAAAACGTATTTCTGTACGATAACTGCGGCGATCACTCCTCGGCCTCTACCCATAATCCATCATTTTTAATAATTTCTATCAGTTCATCCAGGGCATCGGCCGAGCTTACATTTCTTTTGACCACTTCTTTGCCTCGATACAAGGTGATTTTGTCCGGGCCAGCCCCCACATAACCATAGTCTGCATCCGCCATTTCTCCTGGTCCGTTAACAATACAACCCATAATACCGATCTTTAATCCTTTTAGATGATTGGTGCGGCTTCTAATCATCTGTGTGGTTTCTTGTAGATCAAAAAGCGTCCTTCCACAACTAGGGCAAGAAATATATTCCGTTTTAGAAATGCGGGAACGTGTTGCCTGCAGTATACCAAATGATAAGGATGCCAGCTTCGCTAACGGCGTCGCTGGTGAGTCAATCCATATACCCGAACCCAATCCATCTACTAATAAAGCTCCCATATCCGTAGACGCATACAATTGTATCTTTGAAATTGGTTCTTCCGGATCCATAACGTCACCTACCGGACCTGAAAAATCCGATGGTGAATAATGCCGTTTGATAATAACTGGATTATGTATACCGATAGCCTGCAAATTGTTGAAAAACTGCCGTTGATCGGCCATACCATGTAACCTGTTCGTTTCCGAGATAAAGACAACCGTGTTATCTATAGCTAGATTAGCAAAATATTCACTTTTTAAATCGTCGTTTGATAGGAGTATTAAATTCAAGACCGGATCATGCACCGTAGCTTCCTGAAAGCGTTTCAACGAATAAACAGGATGCTTGTTCGCTTTATTTGCTAAAGTTTGCCAGGTATCATAATCATATAACACTTTGAGATTTCCCGGCAGTGCGAAAGAGGGCAATTGCGAACCGAGATACACAAAATCCACCGATTGCTCACCCATATGATATTTATCCAATAAGGCGTCGTAGCGATACCCCACGGCGTTTAATACAAAGGGATCTTTCAGATTTTCGCGTGAAATATCAACGACTATCCGTGGAACCATAGCCCCGCCTATAAAAGCATTAACTTCTAGCGCTTGATAAGGAGTAGTCTTGGTATGTCCCGACAAATTAATGATGTCGGGAGCAGGTACCTGCGCCAGTTTTGCCTGTCGGTCTACATAACGATTGGCTAAAGCTTTTGCAACGGGAACTTCAAATTCGGGTTCTTCAGTTAGCGATACCCGGATCGTATCGCCTAACCCATCTTCTAACAAGGTACCGATCCCTACCGCAGATTTAACACGTCCGTCTTCGCCATCTCCCGCCTCGGTTACGCCTAAATGTAACGGATAATTCATGTTTTCCGCCTGCATTTTTTCAACCAATAAACGGTAAGCCCGCACCATGACCTGTGGATTGGAAGACTTCATGGACACCACCAGATTATAGTACCGTAAATCTTCACAGATACGAATGAATTCCAAGGCAGATTCGACCATCCCCTCAGGCGTGTCGCCATAACGGCTCATGATGCGGTCGGAGAGCGACCCATGATTCGTGCCGATACGCATCGCGGTGCCGTACGTTTGACAAATTTTGACTAGAGGTGCAAACTTTTTATAGATACGATCCAACTCCTGCTGGTAAGCAGCGTCGGTATACACAATCTCGTCAAACTTTTTCTTATCCGCATAATTACCCGGATTGACCCGGACTTTTTCGACGATACGGGCCGCTACCTCTGCGGCATTAGGTGTAAAATGGATATCTGCCACAAGCGGGACATCGTAACCTCGTGATTTCAGCTCTTTCTTGATATTCGCTAAATTCTCCGCCTCTTTGATGCTTGGTGCAGTAATCCGCACATATTCACATCCTGCATCCACCATGCGTATGGTCTGTTCCACGGAGCCCAATGTATCCATCGTGTCAACGGTCGTCATACTTTGAATCCGTATAGGATGGTTTGCTCCCATAGGAATGTTACCTACCGTAACCTCCCGAGTCAAAAACCGACTATAAGATGTTTTGGAATTACAATATTCTCCAGATAAAATGCTTGTGTCTTTTGTATCCATACCTAGGTACAAAGTTAGTGTTTTTTTAGGAGTACTTTTTTTAGAAAAAAGTACTTCAAAAAATCGTCGCTTCGGATATTTGAGTAGGATTGTAGTGCAAAGGGGAAGCTTCTACATGTCTCAAACATCCGGAGGCGACCTCTAAGGTTAATGATGGATAGTGCGGTGTACCGTCCGTCATCAATATCGAGTTATGGTGAAATTATTAGCGGCGCCTTCCAGTTCAATATCAAACTTGTTGACCGCTTGATCGTAACCTGCAGTTTTTGCTACCCCATTTTCATTGCTTTCAAAACCTTCAAAGGAATTTTTTGACAGGATCGACGTATATTCCACTTTTACAGCCGCCGCTTTCGGTATATGGAGAAGGATAGTTGATGCCCCCGTAGCAATATCGATTTTTGAGCTACCTACCTGGGGAACGCCCAAGGTGAGCGTCATTTTACTGGCACCAGTGTTCACTTCCAGATGCTTAAATCGGAGTGCGGCTATGTCGTTATTAATGGTAGCTGCACCATAATTCAGTTGGATGTTCCAGAGCACCTCCGGATGAAGATCGACGAGTACCGTGTTTGATTTTTTGGTTTTAGCAGTCGGCTGCGCATTAATCACTACTTTTTGATGGGCTCCCTCGCGTGTCGTACGGATATTCATACCCATATCGTCCGTCTTTGCTCGAGCTGAAACCAAGTTTGTACTTTCTTGCGTCTGCATTTCAAATTTTCCGGCTCCGCCGTTAAACTCCAATGTGGCTTCTTCTATTGCCGGATCGAAAGGACTGTGTACGGCGTTGATCATGGGCCCATCGCCTTCGATATCACCCACGTGTATATGTTTGCTATTAAAAAGTTGTTCAGACCAATTTGTGTTTGGTGCAGTCATGCCCACATACAGCATCCAAGCCAGAAACAAAACATTGGAGCCAATTTTGATATAATTGCCGTACGTTTTATGCTGGACAATAAGGTTAATACCCGCAATAACAACTAGCAAAGGCCAGTATTTAATAATAGCCCAAAAATTAAAATGTATGATATCCAGGTTATGCAATAAAAGCACCAAGCCTATAAAGACAAACCAAATGCCCGATGTTATCTTATTCTCCATACTCGCTATTTCCTCGTAAACCTAACTAAAATGCTCCACAAAACTACAAGTTATCCATTTTTTATGCCATCTATTTTAGGTCATAAGACGAAAAATTTCGGTGAAATAATACATTACGTCGGTGAAATATCTTCCATGCAAATGCGTATATTGCAATATTATTTAACGAAAGTTCGATTATTCTATGATATTTCATCACTTTGGCTCTTACATTTTGTTATTGAGAAAAGTCTTCAAAAGACCGGAAAATTGGCGGATATATTTAAAAGAGATTTTTCATGAGATGAATGAAATTGGGCTAGGTTCCCTCAGTTTAATTTTGATTATTTCCACATTCATCGGAGCTGTGATGACGCTGCAAATCGCTTTTCAGTTGGTGTCGGATCTTATTCCTACAACGGTTATTGGGCAAATTAACCGAGATTCTAATATCTTAGAATTAGGCCCAACCATTTCGGGTTTGGTACTAATGGGGAAAGTTGGATCAGCCATCTCCTCTCAGATTGGCTCCATGCGTGTGTCCGAGCAGATCGATGCCTTAGAAATTATGGGTATCAATGCACCCGGTTTTTTGATTTTACCAAAAATCATTGCTGGCGTTATCATGGTTCCCGTTTTAGTGATTATTGCTATTTTCTGTGCGATCACCGGGGGATTGATAGGAGGGGGGCTGTCGGGTGCAGTTGCCCCGTCAGATTATATTCTAGGCATACAAGAAGGGTTTAATGGTTTTACCGTAGCCGTTGCCATCGTGAAAGCCATTATTTACGGGTTTATCATCACGTCGGTTCCAGCATACAAAGGCTTCTACGTTCGAGGTGGAGCATTGGAAGTGGGGCAAGCTGGTACAAAAGCAGTAGTAATAGGCTGTATTGCGATTTTAGCATGTGATTATATTATAACCGCGTTAATGTTGTAGCATTTATTTTATGATTGAGATTCAAAATATATACAAATCATTTGGAGATAACGACGTTTTAAAAGGAATTGATGCCATTTTCGAGCCGGGTAAAGTGAACTTGATTATCGGCGGATCCGGATCGGGCAAAAGTACGCTGTTAAAATGTATTGTCGGGCTTCATGAGCCCGATCAAGGAAAGGTGTTTTTCGATCAGCAAGCATTTACCGAAATGGACTTTGAAGAACGTGTGCCGATTCGCCGAAACATTGGTATGTTGTTCCAGAATTCTGCGCTGTTTGACTCCATGACTGTCGAACAAAACATTATGTTCGCCTTGAATATGTTTACCGATATGAGCCGCGCAGAGAAAATAGAACGGGCCAACTTCTGCTTGGACCGGGTGAATCTGAAAAATGTCAATAAGCTGTATCCATCGGAACTCTCTGGAGGTATGAAAAAAAGGGTAGGTATCGCACGGGCCATCAGTATGAGTCCGAAGTATTTATTTTGCGATGAACCCAACTCCGGGCTCGACCCGGCTACTGCGATATTGATTGATGAGTTGATTCAGGAACTAACGGAAGAATATCAATGTACGACCGTGGTGGTAACGCACGACATGAACTCCGTCATGGGCATAGGCGATTACATCCTGTTTTTGTACCAAGGACAAAAATTTTGGGAGGGATCGAACGAGGAAATGTTGCGTTCGGATATTCAGGAGTTAAATGATTTTGTTTTTGCTAGTCCACTCATGAAAGCTGCACGAGATTCCATTAAATAATGCCACATTTCCTTATTATCTTTGTGACGTTTTTTTAAATCTTTGACTTTAACTGCGGAAATTGACTTCTACAACAAACATACAACTTCTTACGCCCCAACATTGGGAGGATTATGAACTCATCGACTGTGGCGATTTTGAAAAGCTCGAACGCTTTGGCGATGTGATACTCATTCGTCCGGAACCCCAAGCCGTGTGGCCAAAAACATTAACCGAAGCGGAGTGGACAAATAAACATCATATCCGTTTTAGAGGTCGTTCAGCAACTTCAGGAGAGTGGCTTAAGAAGCGCCCCAACATGCGAGACCGATGGCACATCGAATACCGCAATAACGACGTCGTTATTAAGTTCAGATTGGGATTAACGTCTTTCAAGCACGTAGGGATATTTCCCGAACAGGCTGTAAACTGGGATTATATTTCCGAATCTGTTAAATCATTTCATACGCCCAATCCCAAAGTACTTAACCTATTTGCCTATACCGGCGGAGCGTCCCTGATCGCTAAAGCGGCTGGAGCGGACACCACGCATGTCGATTCTATCAAGCAAGTAGTTACCTGGGCCAACGAGAATCAGGAACTATCGCAATTGGATAATATCCGTTGGGTCGTAGAGGACGCCCTGAAATTCGTGAAAAGAGAACTGAAGCGCGGTAATAAATACCAAGGTGTCATATTAGACCCTCCAGCTTACGGACATGGACCTAAAGGAGAAAAGTGGAAGCTCGAAGACCATATTATGGAGATGATGCGGGAGGTGGTACAACTATTGGATCCGAAGGAACATTTTCTTATTTTAAATACCTATTCTTTAGGATTCTCATCGGTTATTGTGGAGAACCTTATACGGACTGCTTTCCCACAGGTAGAAAACCTGGAAATAGGAGAACTCTATTTACAGGCCACGGCAGGAAAGAAGCTTCCGTTAGGCGTATTTGGGAAATTTCGGAAAATAGTAGGTTAATTCGCTATGTCGTCTGTATTTGTAAGTCTGTTTCATAAGCACCTAGACTCGATAAGAAGCTAGCCGTTTCTTTAAAGCCGAACTTTTCCATGTCGCTTGTAAGGGTTTGATAGTATGCCAAGCCCTTCATCATTTGATCTCGGAATTTTTGAACAACCTTTTGCTTTTTTACATCGTCTGCGCTATCTTTCATTAAATTTTTTAGATAATCTGCATAAAGCTGTAATTCGTTCAGAAAAATATGGGATCTTTCCTTGAGCGCCAATGGCCGGCGACCATAGATATGGTCGACCATTTCTTTTAAGGTATATGCCCCCTTAAAATATGCGGTGTTGGGGCCTGGGCAGATCGATACTGCGGTATTTTCTCTGGGCTTCTGTATGTCGTATTTTAGGTAAGCAGACACGGCGAGCCCTTCACATAAACAAGTTTTTGCCGTGATCTTATCGAAGCGTTCCTGAAACACAGCTTCCGGAAGTTCTAGACGGTGTAATTCTTTGATTTTAGCGTGTTGATAGACACGGGAAGCAGTACATATCGGTTCGTCGGTAAACTCCGTATTAGACACGAGGTATTTTTTTGTACATGGACTTCCCGGAACGCCTTTAGCGATACGTTCCATCCTTTTCTGTTCCGCTGTGCTGCCTTTGAAATTATTGAAAGGAACCCCCAGTGGAGAAGAATCACTTAAATAGAAATCTGATTGATCCGACGCGATTAATTTAGTTAAGGTGTCCTCATCCACCGTCGTTGCCTCGGGAACCAATAAGAAAGGCGAACCCCAGCCGGCACTATCAAGGCCGTAATGCGCTAAAAGAAAGGCCTGTTCTTCTGCCGTTCCTATCCCTCCCTGTACCGCAAATTTGATGGGTAGCGTATGGTAGTCCGATATACCTTTTTCCAGAAGCGCTGTTTTATAAATAGCAGCAAGCTCTTGAATAAGCTCGTCTTTCTTTTGTTTAAACTCTTCTAGGATAGGTCCTAATAAGTAACCTTCCGTTGCAAAGGCATGTCCTCCGCAGTTTAAACCCGATTCAATACGGAATTCCGAAATCCAAAGTCCTTTTTTTGCCAGGTATTTTGCCTGAATGTAAGCCGAACGGTAGTCCGATACTTTTAAGATAATTTTCTTTTCCAACACCCCGTGTCGATTGGGAAAAAATGAAGGAAGTTCCGTTAGGTAATTATAAAGACGCGGATTCATCCCTGCCGAGAGGACTACGGAAGAACGTAAATTGGAATTGGCGAAACCACGTAATGCCGCTAACGCGTCCGAATATTTTTCGTCTAACATATTTCCTTTAGCATCCACATTCAGCTTATCAACCTTTGCCATGATATTGACATCGATATCTCCCGGGACAATCGACGCTTTAAGTTCTTCCTGTAAGGCTTTTTGTTCGAGAACATCTTGCGTGCCGAGCATTTTTTTATAGCGCTGTTTACTCCAGTCGTGCTCCGGCAAGAGCTCAAAATATTTGGTTAAGTCCGAATTTGGCGAAAAATCCTCCTGCTTAATATGAAAGATTTGGTTGTCGATAATTTGTTGTACGAGATTGAGGTATGCGGTAATTCGTTTTGCTCGGTAATCCTCTTCCGTCTTTTTGATCGGACTATAATAGAACTGATTCTCCTTTGCATAGAATGCCCGAATACGCTCGATAAGTTCGTCGTCTACAATAGACATAACCGAAGATATTCCGAATTTCGCCACTTTTAAAGGCGAATCTATGGAAAAAGCTAACCCTAAAACGGGAATGTGGAACGTGTGTTTCATATCTACTGTGTATCCCTACAAAATAAGGGAATCCGAGAGGATGATAAAATAACGTTCGCACTATATAAAAATGATTTAGGTCATTTTTTGACAAAAAGTCGAATATTGCGATGGACGAGGATAAAGACGGCATCCGGGCCACTATTCGATGGCATGAATAGAACCCGAATGCTATTTCAAAATATTATCAAGAAGTTAGATCGAGCGTAATCGTGCCTACATCCTTCGCAATACCTGTTTCGACGATAACCCCTTCCATGGTACTATTCTCATATGCATCATTTTCAGGTTCGATAATAATGGTGTATGTCCCGTCTTCTACACCCGGAAAGTAAAACTTGCCATCTGCATTTGTAACGGCACCAATACGCTCACCATCAACTACAATATATGTTTTGGGCGCAGCGTCCAAAGGCATGACCACACCGTGTATAGCCCCCGAAACAGCCTCCGGTATTGCCCGAACGACGGGTTTTAGGCTATATTCGCCATTACCTTGTTGTACAATGGAATTCGCGACGTCAAAATCCAACAAAAGGGTGTACGCTACGTTAGGAATTAATTCGTCATGTACTTTAATTTTAACACCAGAACTTTGCCCGCTTGGGGTGAACAACGGGTGATGTTCACCGTCGACGATAATTTCATTGCCTTCATCATCCAATATCAATCTGACTTCTTGCAAGCGGCCCGAAGCTACCGTTTCATTGGCTAACAACGTGTCTTTACCCATCGAGAATTCTAAAATGTCGAAAGGTTCATTGTCGTCAACATCAAGAGTTGTACGCCCGTTACTCGTCAATATCTCAATCTTATCGATATTGAGCAATACGGCATCATATCGCCCGGGTGCGTCCGTTATCTTTACCGATACCGGAGTTCTATTTGTTTTAGAGTCATCACTTTCACAGGAGCTTAAAAATGCCAAAGCGGCTAAGCCAGTAAATAATATTGTTTTCATATCAAAACTAGATTTTGTATATGATATAGATTGCAAAACGAATGCCAAAAGCCAGCTATTTACTCGAAAACAATGGTCTTATTACCCTGTAGCATCACTCGGTCTTCCGTCAGTAACTGAATCGCTTGGCTGAGCACCGCTTTTTCGATTTCCTTCCCGGCGGTAACCAGGTCAGGCACATCGTAGCTGTGGTTGATCGATTTCGTACGTTGCACAATGATAGGACCTTCATCGAGGTCGTTCGTGACATAATGCGCCGTTGCCCCGATAATCTTCACCCCCCGTTTATACGCCTGCCGGTAGGGATTAGCACCGATAAATGCCGGAAGGAAAGAATGGTGAATATTGATCAACTTATTCTCAAATTTCGCCACGAAAGTAGGAGAGAGGATCCGCATAAACTTCGCTAGGACGATATAATCCGTTTGATAGGGCATAATCGTTTCTGCCAGCTCTTGTTCAAACGCTTCTCGGCTTTTGTCTTCGTGCGAAACATAATGATAGGGAATATCGAATTTTTCTGTAAACTCCTTCAGCACTTCATAGTTTCCGATAACGGCTTGTACAGACGCATTCAGTGTCATGAAAAAATGGCGAACTAAGATATCCGCCAGGCAATGATGCTCTTTAGTAACCAAAATAACAATCTTCTTTTCGCGGGCCGGGTTGATGGAAACCTGAGCACCGGCAGGCAAGTTGATCTCCAGATCCTGTTGTAGTAAGGAGGCTTCAGCGGGTACGCCACTGCATACCACACGGACAAAGAATTTTCGGTTTTCTTCATCCACAAACTCACGCATTGTGACAATATTCAAGTGATGCTTAGCGATTACTTGAGCCACACTGGCGACCAAGCCCACTGCATCTTGGCACTGGATTAATATTAAGGTTTGGTTGTTCATTATTTATGTTATCATAAAAACTGTCGCGTTTTTTAAGACGCAACAGCAGCTTTCGCAAGTTCTTCTTCTAGATCGATTTCGATACGGAGGTTTTCAACAATATGTTTTTGTCGGTCGGGCGTGTTTTTACCCATATAATACTCCAGTAATTGCGGTAGTTTATTCTCTTTCGATAGAATAACGGGGTCTAACCGCATATCTTTACCAATGAAAAGTCCGAATTCAGACGGAGATATTTCACCCAAGCCTTTAAAGCGGGTGATTTCTGGTTTACCTCCTAATTTAGCAATTGCTCGTTGGCGTTCCTCGTCCGAGTAGCAGTAGATTGTTTCCTTTTTATTGCGCACCCGGAATAGGGGTGTTTGCAAAATAGATACATGCCCCGCCTTCACCAGATCTGGGAAAAATTGCAAAAAGAAGGTGAGCAGCAGCAAACGGATATGCATACCATCGACATCCGCATCCGTCGCGATGACGATATTATTATACCGTAAGCCATCCAGTCCGTCCTCGATATTCAGCGCGTGTTGCAATAAATTAAATTCCTCATTCTCATAGACAATCTTCTTCGACATGCCGTAGGAATTGAGCGGTTTACCTTTCAAACTGAACACCGCCTGGGTCTGTACATCCCGTGATTTTGTAATGGAGCCACTCGCAGAATCTCCCTCGGTAATAAACAAGGTTGTTTCTTGGTTGCGTTCATTTTTGTCATTAAAGTGAATCTTGCAGTCGCGGAGTTTTCGATTATGTAAAGAAGCTTTTTTAGCACGCTCATTAGCCAACTTCTTAATGCCAGCAATATCTTTTCGCTCCCGCTCCGATTGCAAAATACGTTTTAACAGGGCCTCTGCCGTAGCCGCGTTTTTATGCAGATAGTCATCCAGCGCCTTCTTTACGAAATCGTTGATGAACGTACGTACGGTTGGACCGTCCGGTCCGATGTTTTGCGAACCGAGTTTTGTTTTCGTCTGCGACTCGAATACCGGCTCCTGCACTTTAATGGCAATGGCGCCAATAATGGAGGAGCGTATATCGGATGCATCAAATTCTTTTTTATAAAATTCGCGTATGGTCTTAACGATCGCTTCACGGAAAGCCGCTTGGTGTGTACCACCTTGTGTGGTATGTTGTCCATTGACAAACGAATAGTATTCCTCGCCATACTGTTGTCCATGGGTCAGCGCTATTTCAATATCCTCTCCCTTCAAGTGGATAATACCATAACGCATAGACTCCGCATCAATATTGCGCTCCAGCAAGTCCTTTAAACCGTTTTCCGAAACAAACTTTTGTCCGTTGAAACTGATAGTCAGCCCCGAATTAAGGAATACATAATTCCATATCATGTTTTCAACAAACTCCGTGCGGAACTTATAATTTCGGAAAATAGTCTCATCCGGATAGAAACTTGTTGCGGTGCCGTTTCGTTGCGTTGTTTCTTTCTGCTCGTCGTTTACCAATTCGCCACGCTGAAATTGCGCGATACGCGTAATCCCCTGTCGGTATGATTGCACGGTAAACTGATCGGAAAGCGCATTAACGGCTTTTGTACCCACACCATTTAGTCCCACAGATTTTTGGAAAGCTTTACTATCATACTTACCGCCGGTATTGATTTTCGAAACCACGTCCACCACCGAGCCGATCGGAATACCGCGGCCATAATCCCGTACAGCCACTTTATTATCGTGTACGGTGATTTCTATGGTTTTTCCAGCTCCCATGACAAACTCGTCAATCGAGTTGTCGACAATCTCCTTCAGCAAGACGTAGATGCCATCATCATAAGCAGAGCCATCACCCAACTTACCGATATACATACCCGGACGTAGACGGATATGTTCTTTCCAATCTAAGGAACGTATACTGTCTTCGTTATATGCCGTCATAAGGTTTTTCCCTATTTAACCAATCGTAAATAACTCGATACTTTATCTTTAAGATTCCGTCGGTCTACAATAAAATCTAGGAAACCATGTTCCAATACAAATTCTGATGTTTGAAAGCCTTTGGGCAAATCTTTTTTGATTGTTTCCTTAATTACACGCGGACCAGCAAATCCAATCAACGCGCCGGGTTCAGCAATATTAATATCACCCAGCATCGCATAGGAAGCCGTTACTCCCCCCGTCGTCGGATCAGTCAATAAACATACATAAGGTATTTTGGCCTGCGCTAGCAAGGCTAATTTTGCTGATGTTTTCGCCATTTGCATCAAAGAAAACGCTGCTTCCATCATGCGTGCCCCGCCAGATTTCGATATCAACATGAACGGGATTTTATGGGCAATACAATAATCAATAGCGCGCGCGATTTTTTCGCCAACCACCGATCCCATCGACCCGCCGATAAACGTGAAATCCATACAGGCAATCACGATATCTGCTCCATTCATCTTGCCCTGCGCACAACGGATAGCATCTTTTAAACCCGTTTTCGCCTGGCTATCCGCTAAGCGGACCGGGTAGGGTTTCGTGTCAGCAAATTGAAGCGGATCTCCCGATGTCAAATTTTCAAATAGCTCGGTGTAATTGTTGTTGTCGAAAAGGATAGAAAAATAGGCTGCAGAGCCAATACGGATATGGTAATCACAATATTGACAGACATATTGATTTTCAATTTGTTCGCTGTTCAATAGCGGCTTTTTGCAGTTTGGACATTTATTCCACATGCCGTCAGGCGCTTCCTTTTTATTTTCGGTCGCAGTACTGATTCCTGCCTTGTTTCTTTTAAACCAACTCATAAGATCACGATAATTCGGATTACAAACTTAGATAAAATGCCTAGCATTCACGAATGCCAAGGGGAAAAAATTACCGATAGTAGCAACCTACAATCAATATTTAATTTAAAAAATAAAGGAATGATGAAATTAGGGAAGTAAAAAGAAGAAGAAAGAAAAAAAAATAGGCAAGCTACTCCTATCGCACCGCTCAACCTAATACCCTTGCTTTGTTCCCAACCTGGGGGAGTCAAAGGGAGCTGGTCGTAGGAGACTTGCCTGCCACAAAAGTAGTAAAAAAATCGTTTCCGGGAAAACTTTTTATGAACCATTACCTACGGGCTTGACTTTCAGTTATAAATAATCTCGACGTGCCTGTTTTATAGTATCCGGTATATTTTCCCGGGTAAAGAAAGGACGATGTTATTCATTTCCATTCCTAGTAATAGAAAGGCTAATTTACTCAGGGGCCAATCCAAATGACGCGCGATCTCATCTACAGAAGCCTGCTCCCGTTCGCTCAGAAAATGATAAACCTGTTGTTCATCTTTGCTTAGTGGGTTTGTCAACAGCGGCAACTGTATTCCTTCCTTGTTAACCGGAACGGATTTTTCCCAACCCATGAGGTAGGCCAGATCCTCCGCATGCCGGATGAGATGTGCCCGATGTGTTTTAATGAGATAATTGCAGCCGGCAGAATACTCCTGATCTATCCCCCCAGGAAAAGCACATACATCTCGGTTATAGCTGTTAGCAATTTCTGCCGTAATCAGTGCGCCGCCTTTTTTTGCTGCCTCGACGACCACGGTAACGTCGGCTAGGCCAGCGATGATGCGGTTTCTAGCTGGGAAATTGTTGCGGTCCGGGATCGTCTCCGACGCGTACTCGGTAAGTAGGCCGCCGTTTTCCAGCATGCGAGAGGCTGCATCCCGATGAACAGCCGGATATATTCGATCGAGTCCATGCCCCAGTACGCCGATCGTCGGTATATGATGTCGGAGTGCCAGCCGATGCGCCTGTATATCTATTCCATACGCCAGTCCACTTACCACCTGTACCCCATAATCCTGCAACGCCGAAAGCAACTCTTCGCAAATCCGTTTTCCATAGGCGGTCGCATTTCGCGTACCCACAATACTGACGCATCGTTCTGGGTTTAAATCAGCGGACCCTTTGTAATACAACAAAAGCGGAGCATCTTCGCACTCCCGGAGTCGTCTGGGGTAATTGTTGTCTTCTATCCATAGGGCTTGGATATGGTGTTTTTCGATGAAAGCCAGCTCGCGTTCGGCCTCAGCTAGTGAATTTTTAGAAAGAATGGCGTCTACGGTTGCGTTCCGGATATAGGGAATAGCAAGTAGTTCTTTTTTTTTCGCTTCGAAAATATTGTCCACCGAACCACAATGTTCCAGTAAGGTACGCGCCGTCTTGGCGCCTACCCCTTTAATCTTAGTAAGGGCTATTTGTTTGAGCATGTTCATAATTCAGAAACCTAAAACTAAGGAATTTTATATAAAAACCCTAACTTTGGTTAAAATTAAAACGTTCTCGAACCCTCCTGCTGCACGCGCAGTGGCATGGTAAGGTTCAAGATTTACTTAACACACAAATAGACAGAAAAAAGCCATGGAATTACAAGGTGCTCAAGAACCCTTTGATATCGAGATTGGAAACATCGTATATTCCGTTTTTCCCGAAGAGAAAGATGTGTACCTTGTTTTCAAAGAAGGCAAAGAATACGTGAAGATTATACGGGATACCGAGACCTCCTGGTTAAAGTTGAATCCTGAAACCGAGTTGCCCTTATTTGGAATGGATGAAGAGGTGAATTTGCTGGGGCAGCACATTGATCAAGCAAACCAGTGATGGCTGGCTGCCGGCCAGCATAGTTACATGGTCACATAGACCACATATTTCGTATCAAAGAAGTCTTCTTTAAAATAAGACGATAACGGGTGCAGCTCTGCTTTGAGCCGCGATTCTTTAATCTCTTCCCGCAGATCACCCCCTTTTAGGTAGATAATACCATTGGGAATACCATTCCGGTCCTGCTTCTCAAAACGGTTCCGGATCCAGGAAGTAAATTCTCCCAAACGCGTTACCGCACGGGATACCACAAAATCATATTTGCCATCCAGTTGCTCCGCCCGCATATGATCTGCTTCTACATTTTCCAGTCCGATAGCCGCTGCCACTTCCCGTACCACCTTAATTTTCTTGCCGATAGCGTCGACCAAATGAAAATGCACGTCCGGGAACATAATGGCTAGTGGTATGCCCGGAAATCCGCCCCCCGTGCCTACATCGAGCACGCGCGTACCCGGTGTAAACTTCTGGATAAACTTGGCAATACCGAGCGAATGCAGCACATGTTTTAAATATAGGCTATCAATATCTTTTCTAGAGATTACATTGATTTGATCATTCCAGAAAGGATATATCTCCGCCAACTGTGCAAACTGCTGTTTTTGTTTTTCCGTTAAGTTCGGAAAGTATTTGAAAATGATATCGACGTTAGGATTCATATGCGTATTCATCACCATGATGTTTGTTTCTTACCCCGGTTAAACAGACCGTTGATGCAAATATAGAAATAATAGCATACGTCCAATAGAGGCAACCAAATAAGTAGATCCCGCACCTGTAGCTTACGGTATACCCGGTTGAAAATTAAAAACTGACTCAGCAGGCGTAGGCCGTACATGCCGAGGGGGATGTACCACCATGCCGGATATGCTACAAGGCACACCGTAAGTAACAGGTAGAACAACAGCGCAGACAGCAACTGGGTAGCCAGCATACGTTTATGTCTGCTTTTATAAAGTGTCGAGGCGCCCGAATGGCGAGCTTTCTGTTTGTAATAGCTTTTCCAGGTCTCTTTCGGTACCGATAACATGTGTGCATCGGGGTGTAGGGAAATAACGGTGTTCGTACGCGTCGCATTATGGTTGACAAAAAGATCGTCATCTCCCGATTTGATATGCATATGTTTGTTAAAGCCCTTTCCTTTATAAAAAAGAGACTTCGTATAGGCTAGATTCCGACCCACGCCCATGTAGGCATTTCCGCGTAATGCGTAAGATAAGTAGCTCATCGCTGTATGGGTAGTTTCAAATCGGATCAACCTGTTTAATAATCCCGGATACCTGAAGTAAGGCGAGTAACCCAAGACGATTTCTTTCTCCTGCGCGAATGCCCCAGCCATCTCTGCCAACCAAAAGGGACCTGCCGGTTGGCAATCGGCATCGGTGAAAACAAGATGTTCATATTTTGCAGCCTTGATCCCCATGGTAACTGCGAATTTTTTAGTGTGTTTCAGGCGAATATGCTCCTTGATTTCCACGATCTTAAGCCGTTCCGGATATCGGGATGCAAACTCTTTGAGCAGCCATTTGCTCTCGTCGTCTGAGCAGTCGTCGACCAATACCACTTCAAAAAGCGGATAATCCTGTTCCAATAACTGCGGTAAGTATACCTGTAAGTTTTTTTCCTCATTGTGCGCGCATACAATCACACTAACCGGATGTTGTTGCGGTGCCTCCCGAAAAGATTTGGTCGTATAGAAAGCTAATTTCCCATATACAAAATAAATATAATACAGCTGGAAGAGCAGTAGAATACCCAGTACGCCTAGTGGTGTATATGGAAGATAGGGTAAGAGTGGTTCTAATATCGTCATATAAAACGCCAAAGATACATTGTCTCGTTCTTTTACTGACAATTTTATTCTAAATTTGCATGAATATATGAAATTTACACTTCAGGCAGAGGACAAAGCATCTAGGGCGCGCGCCGGCGTCTTAGAAACTGCACACGGGAATATCCAAACACCTATTTTCATGCCTGTTGGTACAGCAGGGACGGTCAAAGCGGTACATCAGCACGAGCTGGTGCAGGATATCCAGGCGCAGATTATTTTGGGGAATACCTACCACTTATACTTACGTCCTGGTTTGGATGTTTTACATAAAGCAGGCGGTCTGCATAAGTTCAACCATTGGGACGGACCCATATTAACTGATTCAGGCGGGTATCAGGTCTATTCCTTGACGGAAGTGCGTAAAATCCGGGAGGAAGGCGTTACGTTCCGTTCCCATATCGACGGTTCGAAACACTTATTTACACCCGAAAATGTGATGGATACACAGCGTATTATCGGCGCGGATATCATCATGGCATTTGATGAGTGTACCCCTTATCCCTGCGAGTACAGTTACGCCCGAAAGTCCTTAGATATGACTCACCGCTGGTTAAAGCGCTGTGTCGATCAGTTTGATAGTACCGCGCCACTGTATGGCTATGAGCAGACCTTGTTCCCGATTGTCCAAGGTTCAGTATATAAAGATTTACGGGAGAAATCGGCAGAAGTAATCGCCTCTTTCAATCGGGACGGAAATGCCATCGGCGGATTGTCGGTGGGCGAACCTGCCGAAGAGATGTATGCGATGACCGAAGTCGTTACCAACATCCTGCCGCAAGAAAAACCCCGTTACCTGATGGGGGTAGGTACACCAATTAATATATTGGAGAATATAGCGTTGGGTATCGATATGTTTGATTGCGTGATGCCGACGCGTAACGCCCGCAACGGGATGCTGTTTACCCAAAACGGTATCATTAATATTAAGAACGAAAAATGGAAGGACGACTTTTCGCCGATCGAAGCAGAAAGCGACCTATTGGTCGACCAAATCCATACAAAAGCCTATCTACGGCATTTAATTCGCTCACAGGAGATTTTAGGTGCGCAAATTGCGTCATTACATAATCTCCATTTTTACTTGTGGCTAGTGAAACAAGCCCGCGAAAAAATTATCGAAGGCACGTTTTATACATGGAAAGAAAAAATGGTGAAAGTTTTAGGACAGCGATTGTAAGTAATGAACATTATCGACCGTTATATCATTAAGAAATACCTGAGCACCTTTGTGTTCACGGTCGGTATTTTTATTATTGTGATCGTCGTTTTTGACGTATCGGAGAAGCTGGATGACTTCCTTAAATATAAGGCTCCCATGTCGAAGGTATTTCTGGAATATTATGCATTAGGTAGCATTCCCTTTTTTCTGAACATGCTCACGCCGCTGATCAACTTCATTGCGGTTATTTTCTTTACCTCCAAAATGGCAGATCAAACGGAAGTAGTGCCTATTTTGAGTGGTGGCATGAGTTTTAACCGCTTTCTGCGGCCCTATATGATTGCCGCCAGTATTATCTTTTTATTCACCTTAGTATCCAATATATGGATTATCCCCTATACCAATAAGGTTAAGGTGAATTTTGAAAATGTGTACGTAAAACCACATAAGATCAGTACCTCCACGATGTCTACGCATATGCAGATTGATTCCAATACCTATGTGTACATCGATAACTTTGATACCAAACGCAATATAGGCTATAATTTTTCGCTGGAGAAATTTGATGGCGACCGCCTGACGGAGAAGTTGATGGCACAAAGTATCACTTGGGATTCTGTAGCCACTAAGTGGAAAATAAAAGACTATACCGTGCGGATTATCGATGGTTTGAACGAAAGGATGGAGCAGGGGGCAGACCGGGATACCACGTTAGATATGCTCCCGCGTGATTTCGAAACCTACGACAATGTTTTCACAGCGATGGACACCCACGAACTCAATCAGCGGATCGCCAAAGAAGAAACCCGCGGAACCGGCATGATGACCGATTTGCTGCTGGAAAAATACAAGCGTTACATCGGCCCCTTTTCCGCCTATATATTAACACTGATGGGCGTGTCGCTGTCCTCCAAAAAGGTCCGCGGCGGTATAGGGTTGAGTCTGGGGATAGGTATTGCCTTGAGTTTTACTTTCCTGGTACTGGTTCAGTTTTCGACGATGTTCTCCCTCAAAGGCGGCTTACCGCCCTTGATTGCCATCTTGATCCCGAACATCTTGTTTTTGATCCTGGCCCTTTGGCTTAAATATAAAGCACCGAAATAGTGAAAAATAAAAATGTTCTGATCCTACATTTCACCGTGTTGATTTGGGGATTCACCGGCGTATTGGGCGGTCTTTTGTCTATATCCGCCGTACATTTGGTTTGGTACCGTGTACTGATTGCAGCGCTTTCCCTTTTTGTGTATTTTATCTTCACACAGAAATCGATACACGTTACGAAGGAAAAACTGCTACAGTTTCTGATGGTAGGAGGTGTTGTGGGCGTACACTGGGTCTTGTTTTTTCATTCTATCAAGATTTCCACCGTCTCGGTTACGCTTGTAACCCTATCCTCGTTGACCCTCTTTACCTCCATCCTGGAACCGCTGATCAACCGGAAGAAAATATCGAAAGCCGATGTGGCGATCGGGCTGATTATCATCTTGGGGATCTACCTGATCTTTAAATTTGAGTTTCAGTATGTATGGGGAATCGTATTTGGGCTAGCTGCGGCCTTGTGCGCTAGCATCTTTTCCATCCTCAATGCCCGCATGGTGAAATCGACCAGCCCTACCGTGATTACATTTTACGAGATGCTGGGCGCATTTTTCTGGGTCTCCCTGATCATGGTTTTCATGGGCGATTTCAATGAAAAAATGTGGCTACAGGACGCCGACTGGGCGTATATTTTGCTACTTGGTGTAGTCTGTACTGCCGTTGCCTACGTGTTGGGCGTTGCGGTGATGAAAGAGCTCAGCGCTTTCACCGTCGCGCTGACCACGAATATGGAACCCATCTACGGTATTATCTTGGCCGTACTTATATTTGGCCAACAAGAAACGATGAGTCTCGGATTCTATATCGGAGCATTGATTATTTTAGGAGCGGTCTTCGTGTATCCTTACGTGAAAATCAAGATCGAAAACCGGGAGAAAAGAATAATCAACCGAAAATTGCATTAATAAACAACGAAGCCGGACACTGTCCGGCTTCGTTGTTTTAAATAAGTAATTCTATAACTAGGCGTACGAAACTGCTTTATCCTTGCATTCCAGTTCCGAGTATCCCATTAGGAACTCATCTACTTTTCTAGCGCATTCACGACCTTCGGAGATCGCCCAAACCACAAGCGACTGTCCGCGGCGCATATCCCCCGCTACGAAAACCTTATCTGCCGACGCTTTGTATTCGCCCTCTCGTGCTTCTACGTTGCCGCGGGCGTCCAGTTTTACGCCAAGCTGTTGTAATAATCCTTCATGCTGTGGATGCAAGAATCCCATGGCTAAGGTAACGAGCTCACATGGAATCTCCCGTTCCGATCCTTCTACTTCCGTAAACTTAGTCGGTCTACCCAAAGCATCGGTCTCCCATTTCAAATCCACGACCAAGGCCGCCCGTACATGCCCTTTCTCATCACCTAGGAAAGCCTTAGTGCTTACGGCCCAGTTACGTTCGCAGCCCTCTTCGTGCGAGGTCGTCGTTTTTAACAACATCGGATAAGTAGGCCAAGGCATCGCTTCGGTACGCTCCTGTGGTGGTTGCGGCATCAGCTCGAATTGCGTGACACTTTTCGCCCCGTGACGGTTGGATGTTCCAACGCAGTCGGAGCCCGTATCGCCACCACCTATTACCAATACATTTTTATCCGTCGCTAAGATTTCCTCTACCTCAATAGGAGAGTTGCCCACTCGTTTGTTCTGCTGTTTTAAGAACTCCATCGCGTAGTGAACTCCTTTCAGTTCACGTCCCGGAATTGGCAAGTTGCGCGGAATGGTCGAGCCGCCTGCCAATACTACCGCGTCGTAATCCTGCAATTCGTTAGCCGGAACATTCACCCCTACCTCCGCGTTTGTCTTAAACACGACACCCGATTGTTCCATGACTTCCACCCGGCGGTCGATGACCGATTTATCCAGCTTGAAATCTGGAATGCCATAACGTAACAAACCGCCGACTTTATCATCACGTTCGTATACCACGACATCATGTCCCGCTTTGTTCAATTGTGCAGCTGCAGCCAATCCAGCAGGGCCAGAACCTACTACCGCTACGCGCTTACCCGTCTTGATATAGCTTTTATTCGGTTGTACATAGTTTTTCTTGTACGCAATTTCGATGATGTGTTTTTCAATCTCTTCGATCGCGACCGGAGGTTTGTTGATCCCTAGTACGCAGGCCGATTCACATGGCGCCGGACAAATTCGTCCCGTAAATTCCGGAAAGTTATTGGTTGAAACCAATATATTATAAGCTTCCTCCCAACGAGCGTCATAAACAGCGTCGTTAAACTCCGGGATGACATTCCCTAGAGGACATCCCGAATGACAAAAAGGGATGCCACAATTCATACAGCGTGCTGCTTGATGATTGAGTTGTTCGTCGGAGTAGCTGTGTACAAACTCCTGATAATTTTGTTTTCTGCTCGCTACCGATTCTTTCTGCGGAAGCACTCTTTCAAATTCTAAAAATCCTGTTGGTTTTCCCATGATTGTTCCTCCGCTAATTAAGCTTCCATTAATTTTTTAAGTAACACGTTTTTGTATTCACGTGGGAATACTTTGATAAACTTACTTTTTTCGCTTGCCCAGTTCTGCAAGATGAAATTGGCCCGCTCACTGTTGGTGAGATTTATGTGGCGTTTCAATAAAGCGATGATGCTGTTTTCATCTTCGGTATCCAGAGGATCAAGGTCTACCATCTCCTGGTTACAGTTAGCACGGAAGTTGCCCGCTATGTCATAAATCCAGGCGATACCACCGCTCATACCAGCAGCAAAGTTACGGCCTGTTTCGCCCAGGATCAGCGCACGTCCTCCGGTCATGTATTCACAGCCGTGATCGCCGATTCCTTCCACGACGGCTGTAGCTCCCGAATTCCGCACGGCAAAACGCTCGCCCGCCATACCGTTGATGAAGAGATGTCCGGAAGTTGCACCATACAGAGCGACGTTACCGATGATAATGTTCTCATGGGCGACTAGCGGACTATCTGCTGTAGGGTAAATAGCGAGTTGTGCCCCGGAAAGTCCTTTGCCTACATAGTCGTTCGCTTCACCTTCCAATTCAAAGGAAAGTCCTTTAGCTGCGAAAGCGCCGAACGACTGGCCTGCGGAGCCCTCAAACTTAAAGTTGACGGTATTATCCGGCAACCCGTCTGCTCCGTGTGTTTTGGATACCTCGTTTGATAATAAGGTCCCTATGGTTCGGTCGGTGTTTTTTACTTTGAAAGTGCCAAATACCGGTGTCTTCGTATCGATAGCAGATTTTGCTTGGTTCAATAATCCCCAGTCCAAAATCATGCTCATTCCGTGATCCTGCTCCTGTGTATTGTATAAGCTTTCAGAGGGTTCGTTTCGCGCAACGTGTAATATTTGCGAGAAATCGATTTTTGCCGCTTTCCAGTGGTCGATGTTTTCACGCTTCTTCAAGAACTGGGCGCGGCCCACCATTTCATTAATGGTACGGAAACCGAGCTGTGCCATGGTCTCCCGTATTTCTTCGGCAAGAAAACGGAATAGGTTAACGATATCTTCCGGTTTTCCGGAGAATAGTTTCCGCAATTCCGGATCTTGGGTAGCCACACCTACCGGACAGGTATTCAAATGGCATTTGCGCATCATAATACAGCCACCGGCAATCAAAGCCGCGGTAGCTACACCCCATTCTTCTGCTCCCAATAAGGTAGCGATGACAATGTCACGTCCGGTTTTCATCTGTCCGTCTGCCTGCAATACCACCCGGCTTCGCAATTTGTTTTGCACAAGTGTTTGGTGTGCCTCAGCTAATCCTAATTCCCAAGGTAAGCCAGCGTGTTTTACCGAACTTAACGGTGAAGCACCTGTACCGCCGTCGAATCCGGCGATCAGGATCACATCCGCATGCGCTTTGGCTACCCCAGCGGCGATCGTGCCCACGCCCGCCTTAGAAACCAGTTTAACGTTGATTCTAGCTTGGCGATTGGCATTTTTTAAGTCGAAAATCAATTGCGCCAAGTCTTCGATAGAGTAAATATCGTGATGCGGTGGAGGAGAAATCAATCCTACGCCCGGTGTTGCGTGGCGCAAGCGAGCAATAAACTCATCTACTTTATGTCCCGGTAGCTGACCACCTTCACCTGGTTTTGCACCTTGAGCCATCTTGATTTGGATTTCATCCGCTTCGGTTAAGTAGTGTGATGTCACGCCAAAACGTGCAGATGCTACCTGTTTGATGGCCGAGCGCATCGAATCGCCATTAGGTAATCGGTTAAAGCGGGCCGCATCTTCACCACCCTCACCGGTGTTGCTTTTCGCGCCGATACGGTTCATGGCGATGGCTAGGGTACTGTGTGCTTCCGTGGAAATGGAACCCATGGACATAGCACCTGTAGCAAAACGTTTCATGATGTTTTCCGCAGGTTCGACCTCTTCCAATGGAACAGGTGTTCTATGCTTCGCAAAATCAAGTAATCCGCGTAGCGTATACATGCGTTCTTTTTGATTGTTGATAAACGCTGCGTATTGTTTGTAGGATTCAAAATCACCTGTGCGACAAGCCTTTTGCAAAAGGTGTACCGTTTCCGGGTTCCACAAGTGGCGCTCTCCACGACGTTTCCATTGATAAATACCACCTTCTGGCAATAGTTTCTGTTCTACGCGTGATTGACCGAAAGCGCGCCAATGTTTGGATAAAGCTTCTGTCGCAATATCATCTAAGGTCAGTCCGCCAATCCGGGAAACCGAGCCGCAGAAATATTTGTCGACAACGGATTTGTCGATACCCAATACTTCGAAAATCTGTGCTCCGTGGTATGATTGAAGGGTAGAGATACCCATTTTCGAGAATATCTTTAGCAGACCTGCACAAATAGCTTTTACGTAATTTTTACGCAATTCCTCCCAAGTCAGTTCTGTTTCGATCTGGCCTAATTCTTTCATGGTTCGGATCGAAGCCAATGCCATATAAGGATTGATGGCTGTCGCGCCGAATGCCAATAGACAAGCAACGTGGTGTACTTCCCAAACATCACCCGCTTCTACCACTAAGCCTACCGCACCTCTGTTCCCTGTTTTAATAAGGTGGTGATGTACCGCGGATACCGCTAATATGGATGGCATGGCACAATGTTGCGAATCAATAGCGCGATCCGAAAGAATGATAACCTCAAAGCCATCACGTACCGCATCATCGGCGTATCGGCATAGCCTTTCGAGACCAGCTTCCAAAGAGCCGGGTTTGCCGTCTGCTTTGAAATAAGTCTGTAGCGTTTTTGCCTGAAATATACCCGTATCAATCGAACGTAATTTTTCCAGTTCGCTCGATGTCAATATCGGATGCTCCAATTTTACACTGTGGCAGAATTTTTTATCTTCTACCAGAATGTTGCCCGCATTCCCGATGAATGTCGCTAAGCTCATGACCATACGTTCCCGGATCGGGTCAATTGGTGGGTTGGTCACCTGCGCAAAGAATTGCTTGAAATAGCTGGACAGGTGCTGTGGTTGGTCTGATAGAATCGCCAACGGAACGTCCGTGCCCATCGAGCCAATTGGCTCATAACCCGTCACTGCCATCGGCGTGATGATGCTTTCTAAATCTTCGCGCGAATAACCGAATGCTTGTTGGTATTTGAATACCGATTCTTTTTTAAGGTACGTATAGGTAACACGAGGTGCTTCCAATTCCGCCATGC
The DNA here is from genome assembly GCF_020687765.1 of Sphingobacterium sp. FBM7-1. Classification (GTDB taxonomy): domain Bacteria; phylum Bacteroidota; class Bacteroidia; order Sphingobacteriales; family Sphingobacteriaceae; genus Sphingobacterium. The sequence continues at coordinate 56,262 of NZ_JAJEWJ010000006.1, forward strand.
GGATTTTGTAATTATCTAACCATTCGCCATAAGGTTGTTGGCGGATAAGTTCGCCTTTGACTTCCTCGTCAGAACGAATACAGCCTTTTTCCATGTCCACGACGAAGATTTTACCGGGCTGTTGACGACCTTTCTTAATGATCAAGCTTTCCGGTACAGGTAATGCCCCCGCTTCAGAAGCTACAACCACGCGGTCATCAGATGTGACGGCGAAGCGTAGTGGTCTTAAACCGTTTCGGTCTAGCGTGGCACCAATCGTATTGCCGTCGGTAAAACACAAGGCAGCAGGGCCATCCCATGGTTCCATTAACGTCGCGTGGTATTCATAGAATGCTCTCTTCAGTGGATCCATTTGGGTATTGCCATCCCACGCTTCCGGTACGAGCATCAGCATGACATGTGGCAAGCTTCTTCCGCTATGTAAAAGCAATTCCACGACGTTGTCTAAACAAGCCGAATCCGATTGTCCACGGTCTACAACCGGAAGCAATATCTCCATCTCTTCTTCTGTAAAATAAGGTGAAGAAAGGGATCTCGCTCCCGCATAGAACCAGTTTAGGTTTCCGGTCAAGGTATTGATCTCACCATTGTGAGCAATATTACGGAACGGCTGTGCCAACGACCATGAAGGGAAAGTGTTTGTAGAAAAACGCGAGTGTACTAATCCGAATGCGGATACAACGCGTGGGTCTCTCAAATCTTCGAAATACGAACCGACTTGATAAGTCGTCAACTGACCTTTATAAATGATGGTCTTGCAGGATAATGATGCAATATATAAAGGTAGGGGATAGGATTGATGTGTTTTTATTTTTTGAATAATCAGGCGTCTCAATACGAACAGTTTTCGTTCGAAATCTGTTGTGGATGAAACACCATCCGGACGGGAAACAAAAAACTGAACAATTTCCGGTTCAGCGCCCAAAGCCGTCGGGCCGATGCCTTCGCGGTTTACCGGTACGGCGCGGAAGCCTAGGAATTTCATGCCCCTTTCTTGCGTCGCTTCGATAATGACCGAACGACATAGTTGGTTCAATTCTTCCTCCTTCGGAAGGAAAACCATTCCTGTGCCGTAATACCCAGGTTCTTCTAGCTGGATACCGAGGTTGATGCACTCTTCCCACAAAAATTCATGCGGCAGCTGGATCATAATCCCCGCTCCATCACCACTTTCGGGGTCACAGCCACATGCACCCCGGTGCTCCATGTTTTCTAACATGGTGAGGGCATCTTTAACTTGCTGATGAGACTTTTTGCCTTTGATGTGCGCTACGAAGCCCACACCACACGCATCGTGTTCAAAATCAGGATTGTACAGCCCTTGTTCCGGTAATCTTTCGTTTATCATTTCTCTCCTCAAATATTAGGTTACAAATATATGAAGGAAAAATTGTTTTTGTTGATTTTTTTTTAATAAAAATGATTTAATGTTGTGGTATTTTCAATTTAATGTGTTTTTATTGCGGAAATTACATTTGGTATTTAGAATGAGTCTATCTTTTTTGATGAGCCGCTAAACCAGATCAAAAGCCATCGCGAATCGTAATAATTCGGCAAAAGAATGACATTCGATCTTGCCGATGAGGTTTTTTCGATGCGTAGAAACGGTGTGAGGCGATAGAAAGAGCTGCTCAGCGATTTCTTTGGTGGATCGTCCGTTGGCCAGCAGGGAAATGATTTCTTTTTCGCGGTTGGTCAGCAGGGCGAACTTTCGGTAATGCGAACGGATATAGGTGTCTTGCTGCAAGGTTTTGTTTACCCGGGTAATGAGCTTGTCCATACCCATCACGGGGGAAGAAAGTACTACCAGCTTGTTCGTAGATGTCGTGTCGGTCTTACCGCTTAGCAGCTTACATACGGTGTAGAACCACGTATAGTCCTTGGCCCCGTATAGTTTGACACGTTGAAAAAAATTATATTGTTTATTAAAGTCACCCTCGGCGAGATAGTTGCCTATTCCCTCGAAGGCAAGGTGCATCTCCTCTTCTACGAAATACCGGTCATAGTAAAGGCTACCCAGTTCGTTGATCTCTTCCACACAGGTGCCCAGATGTTCGCAACCCCACTTGTTCATGTAGCTACAGCCAATAGGTAGGAGTCCGTCCAGCTCTTGGAGCATTAAAGAGGCCGGGACAATATCACCTACGTCAGGCACTTCAAAGCTTCCTTGTTTAATACCCTTGGCTATACCGTATAGCTGTGTCTCGAGTGTTTCCATAATCGGTAATTGTCATGATGGTGCGTTAGTTAGGTGAAATTAAATAGTATTTACGGCCTTTCCAAATTTGCGCGGCTAAAAATACCTAGGAGTGGGTATTTGAAAAATGGACAATTACCGGTATCATGATGCTGGCCCTAATGGAACAAAACCGAAAAGCTGCTTGGCGAATGGACGCCCGTTGTTATCACGACTCCTTATCCAGCGGAAAATGCTTATCGACGTATGCCTTTACGCGTAGCGCTCGTTGATACACTTCTTCAGATGCGTGATGCACCCGGTTGTATTGTTCAGAGACCTCTTCACCATAATCAAAATATTCTTGTTGAAGTTTACGTATATGATCAAGGACACCGAAAAACTCCTGCTGGTCACGGTCTAAGGAGATGATATCAACGGAAACATCATCGTACTGGCGGAAAATCTGGTAGAGCAATTCATCAGCCTTTTCGTCCTGCTTATCAAACCATGACTCGTTTTCATAAATATAGTCTGCCCAGTTTTCGAACCACTGCATTTCCTCCACCACCAATCGGTGTAACGCGCGCAGATCTTCGTTATGGCTGTCTACCGCGGTGTAGAAATCGACTATATCGATCGAAAATCGTTCTCCCATATCGGGGAGTTCCACGTTTTCGACCAGCTTAAAGGCCGCTTCCAGAAAAACCAGTTGCTGTTTGATCACCGACAAGCGGTCTTCGAGTTCCGTCGTGTCCGCATCGATCTCCATCAGCGTATTTTTATGCTGTAAGAGGTTCTGTTTGGTTTCCCACGACTTGTCGTGCATGCGGTAATACGCATCCAGCGCCTTTGTTTCAAAATCCGGTGCTTTCTTTTTTAGGTCAAATTGGAGTATAATAGGGCGTAAAGGGTGTTCTTTTACAATCTCTTTCATGATGTTTGGCTTCAAATATTTTTTACCCCAATAGATAACATAGCATAGAAGCGAAGCATACTATCTGTTTCATATGGTGTGAAAATTAACACAAGAGCAATACAAGTATACGCTATTTTATAGAAAAAGGCATCCGTTATTTCAATCCCGTTAAGGAATATGGAAATAACGTTGCCTCTTTCTCTTTTTTGATGCTTCTGCATGTTTTTTTAGTTACTTCTATCGCTTAGAAGTTCGTTTATTAATCTCAGAAATAGTGTTCCGAAGAACGTCTTAAACTACGTAGCTCGCTACAATGTCGCTATAGTTTGGTTCAGGGTTAATACCCAGATAGCTGGCGCGGAACTCATACTCCTGAAACATTTCCAAGCCTTCGAGTATGCAGGTAGATCTTGTGCTGAATTGTACCGCCCAATCGATTTCACCCTTTTTACGCCACTCAAACCGGTACATGCGGGCACCTTTCCAGCGGTTCACCTTTACTTTGATCTGGCGCGACCCTACCTCCTGAGGTTCGAGCTGTAATCTAGTCGCTTTCGGTACGGCTCCAGCGTAAGATGTGGCGTTGCTTTTAAGGTTGAAACCAGATGCCAGAATGATGGTTTCGTTTTGGTTGGCCACGGTGTCCACATACTTCGATAGCTCGCGGAGCAGATATTCCAGTTCTTTTCGCTTTTCGTCTCGGATCCTAATCGCTCGGGTGTCCCGGTAAGCTGCTTCGGTAGCCGATAGGCGAAACGCTGCCAGTGCAGTCTCAATTCCGTTCAATCCTGGTGTGGGTTCCGGAAATATCTCAACTGCTTTCCTCATTTCGGTGATAATATGTGTTGCATACTGCATCAAATTATCATCTTTCAATTTTTGTGTTTTTAATACGACCTGTGTCATAGCTTTACATTTTTTTGTTAAACATTTATTTAATTATCTTGTTGCAACGGTACAAACATAGGACATTGATTTGAGGGAATGGGGGTAAAATCCTGCCAAAAATAGGGGTACCCCAAAAATCTTTTGGCAGGATTTTACTCCCTGAAAAACATTTTTCGTCCCTTTTTTAAGTGATAAAACCGCGTTTAAATCGTTTAAAGCAATATTTTTCTGTTTTTTAGACAAAAGCATCCAAAATAGATAACCATCTAACGAAAACAAAAAGTCATCTAACAAAAACAAAAAAGTGTCGAATAGAAATGAAAAAACAGGCGTCGAAAACAAAAAGACGGTGAACCAAAATGAAAAGACCACCGACAGAATAAAACAAGCTATTGCGATTTTAGGAGTACCAACTGTTATTTATATTTTACGCTCGTATTTTTTTTCATCATTTGACGAGCATTCTTTTTGTCCAACGAACAATTCCTTCCTGTTAGTCGATTTTTCCTTTTCGTTTGATAACGAAATTGGAGGATAAAAGGACACTACGGAATTGCAAGTTGTTATTTTGGGCTAGCTTGTCGGTAAAATAAATTTCTCGTTGATTTTTTTTGATCCGTGAGGTGACGAAAAAAGACGTTTCAATGTTTTTTCTTCTTCGGCTTCTGGTACAGTTCCCTCTCTTTAGCGGGAGAATATCCAAACCGTTGCGTATATTGCTTGTAAAAATACTTTGCATAAGAAAAGCCCACCCGATAGCCTATACTATCCGTAGCTTCGTCTGTTTTACGAAGTAATTCCCGGGCTTTATATAGTCGAATGGTTTGTATCGCACTGTGGACGGTGAGATGCTTATCCTTAAACAAACGGTATAACTTACGCGTACTAACATGTAGGTGGTTGGCAATGGTGTCGATATTGATATGCTGATCCATAAAATGTTTACTGATGTAGTCAATAGCCTCGTGATAGATCACAATATCTTCTTTATGCGCCGACCGGGCTTTGTCTTTCAGATCTTGGTGGTAGACATCCAAGAGCTGGCAAAGGTGGTAGCGGATATGGCTGCTTAGGGAATAGGGCGCATCCGTGCATTGTTGGATTTTTTCGAAGATCTGCCGGATACGGTAACCGATGTTTATACTGTAAAAATAAGGTTGATCGATGGTTGTAGGTTTTACGAGCTGTGGCCATTCCGATACAAAGGTTGCGGTGTCGTCTATTTTTATGCCCAGCAGCACGATCCAGGTTCTTCCGGCCTTTACCTGTATGTTGTGGGTATCGCGTATGCTGTAAAATCCGTTATACTGGCTGGCAGACAGGGCTGTATGCGGCAGTGCATCCCGTTCTGAATGGCCGGTGAATTGAAAGTGTAGCCAGAAACAGCCCGGTCTTAACGTCTCAAAACTCCAGTCGGCCTCGAATGTGCCTTTAATTTCGATCACCTGCACATCGGCCAGTTGCCGAGCGGCGATATAGCGTTTTCCGTCCAAAAAAGGCCGGTCTTCTTGCTGAAGGAAATTAAGGTAACGCATAGGCGGTACCTTGTCATTTGCCTCCTCCGTTTGGAAAGGAGATAGGCGGATAATATCGTTGGCTGTGTAGGTTGTATGCTTATTTTTGCCTATTTCTGCGGTTAATAGAATTGGGCTTTTCATAATTTGTCATCATGTTTCTCTGAAAGACACCACGCACCTACCGGCCAGCATTTGCTGGCCGGTAGGTGCGTGGTGTCTTTATCTCCCAAAATCATCTTCCACCCGAACGATGTCGCTCTCGTCAGAAGGATTGTCTACGTCGGTATGCTGCCATATTTCGGCCACCACGCCGTAGCTTTTTAAACCGATTAAGCGATGGCGTTCTCCCTGAGGCAGGCGAATAAGCTCGCCTTCGGTTAATTTTTTTAGTTCGTTTTGTTCATCCGTACTGCTGGTAATAACCCCCACTTCGCCTTGGGTAACCCGCCAGATCTCCGCCCGGCGGTGGTGATATTGCCAAGATAAACGTTTCTCGGGTGCGACAACCAAGACCTTCGGGCTCAATTTGCCGGAAATTTTAAGATTTTGTACGTCCAAACCATCAAAATAAGTGTCGGCAAATTGCTGTGCCTGTTCTTCTGCAATCACAAAAAAACCACCCCAAGGCCGGGTCTGATCGATATGGTCGATGATAAACCCCTGTGTTTTTAATTGTGCCTCAATCTGGCTAAATAGCTCACCTTTATTAACGTACTCGTCTGACATATCTGTATTGTTTGTTAGTTTTGGTGAAGTTAGGAGTTTTCGGGAAATTAAACAATACAACTTTATAAGCTCCTTAACTTTTCTTACATTTCCGCTATCGTATATGATCCATGGTAACGGAGCGTGAACGCAACTGCGTCGTGCACATGCATGAACGCATTTAATATTTGGTTCGTGAATGCGAAGCATTTTATTTAGGTTTGAATCTCTGTAACATGCTTAATAATCCAAAAATAGAAAATCGATGACAACGTTAATAGTTGATAAACAAAACGAGGCGTTTTTGCAGGCAGTTTCTTTTGTCAATCAAACCAATCAACATTTGTTCCTAACGGGTAAAGCAGGTACCGGGAAAACCACTTTTTTAAAATATATCCGCGAAAACTCGCATAAAAAAATGGCGGTTACGGCACCCACCGGTGTAGCGGCGATGAATGCGGGCGGAACGACGCTGCATGCGCTCTTCTGGTTGCCGTTCGGTACATTTATAGAAGATTATCCCCTGCAATGGAACGAACAGGATAGCCATATCTATAATAAAAGCCGGTTGTTTTCGACCATCAAACTTACCCGCCAGCGGCGCGCGATTTTGCAGGAACTGGAACTTCTGGTAATAGATGAGGTGTCCATGGTGCGGGCCGATACGTTGGATGCGATTGATGTAATCTTGAAATCGGTACGTCGAGACATGCGCCCTTTTGGTGGTGTGCAGATGCTTTTTATCGGGGATCTTTACCAATTGCCGCCCGTTGTGCGCGACCACGAATGGCAGGTGTTGCGCGATCATTATAGCAGTCCGTTCTTTTTTGATGCCAAAGTGTTGCGCGAGCATCCCCCGGTTATTCTGGAACTGAGCAAGATTTATCGGCAGAACGACAACGACTTTATCAGCCTGTTAAACAATATTCGAAACAATACCTGTTCGGCGGATGATCTAGCACAGCTGAACGCCCATTATGACCCCGCATTTTCGCCGGGGGAGGAGGAGCAATATATCACCTTGACCTCGCACAATAAACTGGCCGATGCGATCAATCAGGAGCAGTTGGCGCAGCTCAAAGGGACGATGCATAATGTGCGGGCGGTCGTGAAGGACGAATTTCAGCAAGGATCCTTTCCGGCCGACGAAATGCTGCCTTTAAAGATAGGTGCGCAAGTTATGTTTATCAAAAATGATACGGGGGAGGATCGAAAGTTCTATAATGGAAAGATCGGAACCGTCAAGGAGCTGAACTTGGAGCGCCATCAGGTCGTGGTGGGCTTTAACGATGGTTCGGACGATGTGGTGGTGCGGCGGGAGACTTGGGAGAATATTCGGTATAAATATAATAAAGGCGAGGATAAGATCGAAGAGGAGGTGATGGGGACGTTCTCGCAGTTTCCCCTCCGGCTGGCCTGGGCGATCACGATCCATAAAAGCCAGGGCTTGACCTTCGATAAGGCCGTGATCGATGCCGGGACGTCTTTCGCAGCCGGCCAGGTATATGTAGCCTTAAGTAGGCTGACGGGATTGGAAGGGCTGGTGCTGAAATCTAAAATTCCAATGCATTCGATTCGCACGGATGGGCAGGTGGTCGATTTTATGCGGCGGATGGTGCCCAACACGGAGGTCGTAAAAATATTAGAGACCTGCCAGCGGAATTACTTGGGGCAGATCGTATTACAGAGTTTTCGCTGGAGCACGCTGACGGAAAGTGTGGATGAACTTGTTGCATCGCTTGGTAGTCGTAATATTGACAGCAAAGAGGCGGCTTTGACCTATTTGGGTACGCTTTCTAGCTTACTAAAGGAGCAGGAGAAGGTGGCGAATAAGTTCATCACCTTATTATATACGATGTTGCGCGATAAGGAAGCGCTGGACTATGGTAAAGTGTGCGAGCGCACGAAAGCGGCGGTAGCTTGGTTTTTGCCTCGGCTCGAAGAAGAGGTCCTGCTGACGATGCAGGAGCATATTGAGGCCTGGGCCATCAAAAAGCGCACGAAGAAATATGTGCAGGAGCTGCGCACGATTCTGTTGGACTTCCGGCGTAAGAAGGAACAACTATCCCATTGCCTCACGATTGCGGATGTCTTGATGCAGGAGGGTGACCTGTCTACGCAGGTACAGGCCATCAGCCAGCAGGAAAAGACGAAGGATAGTGCGGTGAAAGAAATAGAGGATGAGGGCGTGGAAAAGGATACCAAAGCGATTTCTTTAGATTTGTTCTTGGACGGGTTGGGCGTTGAAGATATTGCGCAGAAGCGCGGTATGGTGGTGGGTACCATATACGGGCATCTCATCCATTTTGTCGGCAATGAGGTAGAGGCCGAAGATCTCATCGAACGGACAAAGCTGGAAGTGTTGCTCGACGTGCTGCGTAAGAACGAAGGTAAGTCGGCCTCGGAAATTAAGATGATCTTGGGCGACGATTATTCGTATCCGGATATCAAATTGGGGCAAAAAGTGCTGGAAGTAGCGCTTGAAAAGTAAGTGCAATTTATAGGAGTAGATTGCCTATCTTTGCGTATTCTTTTAGTACCCGCATATGAAAAAGGAGTCGCCCCGTAAAAATCCGAACAAATGGCTTGTATTTGCTACGATGCCGTTCCAGATGGCGATCATTATTTATATATTTTATTGGGTAGGCCAACTGCTCGATACAAAATACATGGTAGCCGAGGGCTGGTGGAGCAAAGGGATGACGATAACAGGGGTGCTGGTATCACTTTATCATTTTATTAAACAGGTTAACTATATTAATCGAAGTGAATAATTATATCAAATCAATCATTTTAACTTTATTGTTTTCCGGAACGGCATTTGGCGCGCATTACTTGCTATCAAAAGGGCTGGGTGTTTATGCTTCGTGGGCAGCTACGGAGTATACCTTGGAAGGGCTTTATACATTCATGGCCATAGGTACATTGGTTATTGTTGTGGTGATTTTGCTGGCGAATTGGTCTATGCCTAAAAATATGGGTTTCATATTTCTAGGCTTGACGTTGATCAAGGGAATTGCCAGTTATATTTATATCCAAGATGGTCTGGGGATCAGCGAGGATAAATTTATCGAGTTGAATTTTCTGGCCGCCTTTTTTGCTTTTCTGTTTTTTGATGTGTACATGGCGTATCGTTCTCTAAATCAGGTAGAAAACATCGACTCATGATTTTTTGTATAAAAGTTTGTATAAAAGGGGGTATATGATGAATAAAGTTGTATTTTTGCAAAAAATTTTTTTTCTAACATGGTGAATCTTAAGAGAGCGCTTTTACTTTTTACAGTAGTCTTCTTTACAACGAATTTGTTTGCTGTTCAGGGTCAGCAGGCTGAATTGTCCACTCCGGAAGAGATCCAGGAGTACTCAGCGCATCATGTTAAGGATGATTATTATTTTTCTTTGTTTAGTAATAAACAAACTGGGAAACATTATGGTTTTCCACTTCCGGTTATTTTAATTGATAATGGTTTGAAAATCTTTTCTTCAGCGGAGTTCCATCATGGTGAAACGGTTGTGGAAAAGGACGGGCAGCATTATCGTTTGTACCATGGTAAGATCTATAAAACAGATGCTGCTGGTACGATTACGTATAATGAAAAGCATTACCCAACCAATGAGAAGCCATGGGATTTTTCCATTACGAAAAATGTTACTGGCTTATTTATAGCGACTATTATCTTGGTGTGGGCGTTTTTGAGCTTGGCAAAAACGTATAAAAAGAGCCCGAATAATCTCCCGGTGGGATTGGGTAGGTTTTTGGAGCCGCTTGTGCTTTTCGTACGGGATGAAATGGCGCAGCCTAACATCGGTCATCGTTATAAAGAATTTACGCCTTATCTATTGGCCGTGTTTTTCCTTATTTTTCTCTTGAACTTAATGGGGCTTACACCAATAGGTTTTAACGTGACGGGTAATATTACCATTACCTTCGGTTTGGCCATTATTACTTTTTTGATTACGAATTTGAAAGCGAATAAAGCTTATTGGAAGCATATATTCTGGATGCCAGGTGTGCCGGTTCCTTTTAAGATCATCTTAGCGCCGATCGAAGTGATCGGTATGTTTACGAAGCCTTTCTCCTTGATGTTGCGTTTGTTCGCGAACATGACGGCGGGACACTTTGTATTGATGGGCTTTATTGCCGTTATTTATTTGTTTCAAAATCAACTGACATTAGGCGGAAGTATAGGCGTCTCGATGTTGTTGACTTTGATTATTTTTGCATTGAAGCTGTTGGTTGCTTTCTTGCAGGCGTTTATTTTTACGATGTTGTCTTCGCTATTTATCGGCATGGCCATCGAAGAACACGCGGATCATTAATCTTGAATTTTTGTTAAATTTTATAAATTAATTACTATGTACAACTTAATTGGAGCTGGTTTAATTGTAATCGGTGGTGGTTTAGGCCTAGGTAAAATCGGTGGTTCTGCAATGGAAGCTATCGCACGTCAGCCAGAAGCTGCTTCTAAAATTCAAACTGCTATGATCATCATCGGTGCATTGGTAGAAGGTTTGGCACTTGCTGCCCTAATCTTAGGTAAATAAGCCGATCGAGATCCAGAAGTACTTAACATCGTTTGTAGCGGTTGGCTACAGACGATGTTATTAACAAAAAAACTAAATTTTAATATTTATACATTTTACAAATGGATGCATTAATTCATGATTTTTCTTTCGGTTTATTCTTTTGGTTGCTGATCGTATTAGCGATCGTGGTGATTATACTCGGAAAATACGCGTGGAGACCAATTATCGATGCCCTAGAAGAACGTGAAAGAGGTATTTCTGAAGCGTTGGCCTCCGCAGAGAAAGCCAAATTAGAGATGGCTCGTTTGACGAATGAGAATGAGCAGCTATTGAAAGAAGCTCGTGTAGAGCGCGATAATATCTTAAAAGAAGCAAAAGAGCTGAAAGATAAGATTGTTGCGGATGCGAGAACAGAAGCACAGGAGGCTGGTAAAAAGATTTTGGATCAGGCGAAAAGAGAAATCGAAGAGCAGAAAAACAAAGCATTAGCGGAAGTTAAAAACCAAGTTTCTTCTTTATCTTTGGATATTGCCCGTAAAGTTTTAACAAAAGAATTTGAAGATCAAGCAAAACAAGACGCTTTCGTTGGTGACTTGTTGAAAGATGTGAAGTTAAACTAACGGCTTGTTCAGATTTTAAATTAAAAATATGTCAATTTTTACAGTTGCATCGAGATACGCTAAATCTTTATTGGATCTAGCACAGGAACAAGGACAATTAGATGCCGTGAAAGCGGATATCGAATCGGTAATTTCGGTGTTAAAATCTAATGCGGAGCTTTTGGCGGTTCTTAAAAACCCTATTATTAGCGGCGATAAGAAACGTAATATCTTAGCGGCGCTTTTCGACGGGAAAGTTAATCCGATTATCCTTTCTTTCTTTTATTTGTTGGTGAACAAAGGCCGTGCGGCGATCTTATTAGACATAGCACAAGAGTTTATCCGCACTTATAACGAAGCGAAAGGTATCGTCAAGGCATCGGTAACGTCTGCTACGGCGCTTTCGGAGAGCAATCTTGCGGAGCTTAAGCAGATTATTGCAGAAGAAATCAAAGCAACTGTTGTGCTGAAAAATATCGTGGATCCGTCCTTGATCGGCGGTTTCGTTGTACGCGTAGGCGACCGACAGATAGATGCAAGTATTGCTGGCAGATTGAATAAATTAGAAAAGCATTTTGCGGTACAAGGCGTATAGTCCTTGGTATTGAATTGAAAATAGAATCAAAAACCCCTTATAATAATAACAATGATAGAGGTAAGACCAGATGAAGTTTCGGCAATCCTTAGAGAGCAATTGTCGGGCTTTAAATCAGAAGCCGAACTAGAGGAAGTGGGTACCGTACTTACCATTGGTGACGGTATTGCTCGTATATACGGCTTAACTAAAGTTCAGTCCGGTGAGTTGGTTGAATTTGATAATGGATTAGAAGGTATTGTATTAAACTTGGAAGAAGACAACGTGGGTGTCGTTCTTTTGGGTGCTTCCGATGAAATTAAAGAAGGTGATACCGCTAAACGTACCAACCGTATTGCATCTATTAAGGTAGGCGAGGGTATGTTGGGTCGTGTGGTCAATACATTGGGTCAGCCTATCGATGGTAAAGGTCCTATTGCAGGTGAGACATACGAGATGCCTATCGAGCGTAAAGCGCCCGGGGTTATCTACCGTCAGCCCGTTACGGAACCTTTGCAAACCGGTATCAAGGCGATTGACGCGATGATTCCAGTTGGCCGTGGTCAGCGGGAATTGGTTATCGGTGACCGCCAGACAGGTAAAACTGCGGTATGTATCGATACCATTTTGAATCAAAAATCATTTTACGATGCAGGTGAGCCTGTATTTTGTATATATGTTGCGGTTGGACAGAAAAACTCAACGGTAGCAAACATCGTACGTGTACTGGAGGAAAACGGTGCAATGGCTTATACGGTCGTTGTGGCGGCATCGGCTGCAGATCCGGCTCCAATGCAGTTCTACGCGCCGATGGCAGGTGCGGCGATCGGAGAGTTTTTCCGTGACACGGGCCGTCCGGCATTAATTGTATATGATGACTTGTCGAAACAAGCGGTAGCTTATCGTGAGGTATCTTTGTTATTACGTCGTCCACCGGGGCGTGAGGCTTATCCGGGTGACGTATTCTACCTACACTCTCGTCTATTGGAGCGTGCTGCGAAAATCAACTCTTCCGATGAGATCGCACGCAACATGAACGATTTACCGGAGTCTATCAAGCATTTGGTAAAAGGTGGTGGGTCATTGACGGCACTTCCGATTATTGAAACGCAAGCGGGTGACGTATCAGCGTATATTCCTACAAACGTAATTTCCATTACAGACGGACAGATTTTCTTGGAATCTAACTTGTTCAACGCGGGTATCCGTCCGGCTATTAACGTAGGTATTTCTGTATCTCGTGTAGGGGGTAATGCGCAGATCAAACCGATGAAGAAAGTATCGGGTACGTTGAAACTGGATCAAGCACAATTCCGTGAATTGGAAGCCTTTGCTAAATTCGGTTCGGATCTAGATGCGGCTACGAAAGCGGTGTTAGATAAAGGTATCCGTAACGTGGAAATCTTGAAACAAGGGCAGTACTCGCCGGTTTCTGTTGAAAAACAGGTAGCGATTATCTATGCAGGTACAAAAGGATTGCTTCGCTCGGTTCCAGTAGATAAAGTACGTCAGTTTGAAGAAGAATATTTGACACAATTGGAGCAACGTCATCCAGAGGTTTTAACAGCGTTTAAAGCTGGTAAATTTACGGACGAGTTAACAGATGTGTTGGAAAAAGTTGCTCGCGAATTAGCAGCAAAATATTAGTGTGAGATATGTGTATGGTGTATCGTGCCCATGTAGCGTACAGGTACACCATATGCACTACTAAATAAAAATGGCAAATTTAAAAGAAGTAAGAAGCCGGATTAGTTCGGTATCATCGACGCAACAGATTACCAAGGCTATGAAAATGGTGGCTGCGGCAAAATTGAAGCGTGCCACAAACGCTATCGTTCAGTTACGCCCTTATGCCAACAAGCTACGGGATATTCTGGCACAAGTTTCTGCTTCTGTCGAGGGGAATGATTCGCCCTATACACAAGATCGCGTCCCGACGAAGGTGCTTGTCATCGTGTTGACTTCCAATAGGGGGCTTGCCGGTGCTTTTAATGCCAATGCTATTAAAGCGGCTAATCACCTTATTTTTGGGAAATACCCGGAGCAGCATGCGCGCGGAAACCTGAGCATTATCGCTATTGGGAAACGTGGTCATGATTTCTTTCAAAAGCGCGGTTTTAATGTTATAGGTAACTATAATGAGCTGTATAGTGATCTTAATTTCTTGAATGTATCTCAGGTAGCGGAATACGCGATGAATGCGTTTAAAGCTGGAGAAGTTGATCGCGTGGAAATTGTGTATAATGAGTTCCGTAATGCGGCGGTGCAGCTTTTGACTACAGAGCAGTTATTGCCCTTAGTACCGCAGGAAAAGCCTGAAGCAGGAGCAAACAGCGAAACGGAGTATATCATTGAGCCATCCAAAGAGAAAATTATTGAAGAGCTTATCCCTAAAGCGATCAAAACACAATTGTATAAGGCAGTTTTAGATTCTAATGCTTCGGAGCATGGGGCGCGTATGACCGCAATGGATAAAGCGACTGAAAACGCTGGTGAGCTATTGAAACAGTTGAAATTATCTTATAACCAGGCAAGACAGGCAGCTATTACAACAGAATTAACGGAAATCGTTTCTGGTGCGGCAGCCTTATCCAACGGTTAAGACCATAATTGTTATTATCATTTAAAAAGGGGATCTGCAAAGATTCCCTTTTTTAGTATTAGCTTATATACCATCTATTTTACGTAACTTTGTGACCTCATAAATGGACAGGATCAGCAGGAGGGTGTTATTACACGCCCGTTGATGTATAAAATATAATATGGCAAATATAGTGGCAATTGTTGGTCGCCCGAACGTAGGGAAGTCGACGTTATTTAACCGTTTAACAGAAAGTAGAAAGGCTATCGTAGACGATTTTAGCGGGGTTACCCGTGATCGTCATTACGAGATGGCGGAATGGATCGGCAAGAAATTTACGGTTATTGATACCGGGGGATTCGTGCACGGATCGGACGATATTTTTGAAGAAGCTATTCGGGATCAGGTTCATATTGCCATCGATGAGGCGTCTGTTATTCTTTTTATGGTAGATGTAACGACCGGTATTACCGATCTGGACGATGAAATAGCGGATTTGCTTCGTCGGACGGCAAAGCCCGTATATGTTGTCGCAAATAAAGTCGATAATGCCATGCGGACGCATGACTCCGCGGAGTTCTATGCCTTTGGTTTGGGCGAAGTGTACAATGTGTCGTCCATCACAGGATCCGGTACGGGCGAATTGCTGGATGAAGTGGTGTCCCATTTTCCGGAGGAGAAAGAGGAAGAGGAGAGCACCTTACCGAAGCTAGCGATAGTTGGCAGGCCGAACGTAGGGAAATCATCACTGACCAATGCCTTATTGGGAAAGGATAGAAATATTGTGACGGACATCGCCGGTACAACGCGTGACTCCATCCGTATTCACTATAATCAATTTGGTAATGAATTCTTGTTGATTGATACGGCCGGGCTTCGACGTAAGACAAAAGTGAATGAGGATATCGAGTTTTATTCGGTGATGCGGACGATCAAAGCGCTCGAGGATTCGGATGTGGTTATTTTGATGCTGGATGCGAACGATGGTATCGAGTCGCAGGATATCAATATTTTTCACTTGGCCGAGAAGAATAAAAAAGGAGTCGTTATCGTCGTGAATAAATGGGATACCATCGAAAAGGATCATAAAACGACCAAGGAGTTTGAAACTCGTATCCGGGAGAAGATCGCACCGTTTGTGGATGTGCCGATTATCTTTACGTCGGTTACGGAAAAGCAACGTATCTTCAGGGTGGTGGAAAAAGCCATGGAGGTGTATACCAACAAAACGAAGAAGATACCGACCTCCAAGCTGAATGACGTGATGTTGGAGATTATTCAGAATTATCCGCCGCCGGCGACTAAAGGAAAGTATATTAAAGTTAAATACGTAACGCAACTAGCCGGACGGTCTCCGATGTTTGCGTTTTTCTGTAACCTTCCGCAGTATATCAAGGATCCGTACAAACGTTTCATTGAGAATAAATTGCGCGAGCATTTTGATTTTAACGGAGTACCTATTCAAATATTTTTTAGACAAAAATAAGCTGATCGTAGATTTTTATGGAACCTAATCTTGTTCTTTACAATACCCTTACTCGAAAAAAAGAAAAGTTTACCCCTTTAAATCCACCGTTTGTCGGCATGTATGTGTGTGGCCCGACGGTATATAGTGATGTGCATTTAGGAAATTGCCGTACGTTCGTATCTTTTGATATGATTTTCCGGTATTTGCTGCATTTGGGCTATAAGGTTAGATATGTGCGGAATATTACAGATGCGGGGCATTTGGAAGGGGATAGGGATGAAGGTGATGACAAATTTTCCAAGAAGGCAAAATTGGAACAATTGGAACCGATGGAGATCGTGCAGAAATATACACTGGGTTTCCATGAGGTGTTACGGTTGTTTAACACCTTGCCGCCGAGTATAGAGCCTACCGCAACGGGGCATATCCTTGAGCAGATCGAGATGGTACAGCGGATTATCGACAATGGTTATGCGTATGAGGTAAATGGTACGGTATATTTTGATGTAGATAAATATGTCAAAGCGCATGATTATACCATTTTGACCAACCGTAAATTGGAAGATTTGTTGAACAATACGCGTGAGTTAGGCGGACAGGATGAAAAACGAGGCCGTTTGGATTTCGCTTTGTGGATCAAAGCAAAGCCGGAGCATATTATGCGTTGGCCAGCTCCCTGGAGCGTAGGTTTTCCGGGCTGGCATATCGAATGTTCGGCCATGAGCAGTAAATATCTCGGTGCGCAATTTGATATTCACGGTGGCGGAATGGACCTTGCAGCCACGCACCATACTAACGAAATCGCGCAATCAGAAGCTTGCCATCACGTGCAGCCGGCTAAGTATTGGATGCATACGAACATGCTGACGGTGAACGGCGCGCGGATGTCTAAATCGGCAGGAAACGGCTTTTTGCCCCATGAGTTGTTTACGGGAAATCATCCTTTACTGGCCAAAGGTTATTCGCCGATGTCTGTTCGGTTTTTCATGATGCAGGCGCATTACCGCAGTACGTTGGACTTCTCGAACGATGCTTTAGAGGCTGCAGATAAGGGGTATAAACGCTTGATGAATGCGATAACACTCTTAGATAAAATTAAGCCTTCCACAAAGAAAAGTAGTGCTGATTTCGATTTAGCGGATTTGAAGAAGCGTTGCTATAACGCGATGGATGATGATTTCAATACGCCGGTGCTTATTGCGGAATTGTTTGAGGCGGTTCGCTTTATCAACGCCACATACGACGGAAAGATGACGATGGACCAAACGATGCTAGATGCCTTAAAGCAGTTTATGCAGTCGTTTGTGGTGGAAATATTGGGTTTACGGAACGATGCGCTGGTGGGTGATACAGATGATACGGACGCCTTGATGCAAATTATTATCACGTTGCGTAATGAAGCCAAGAAAAATAAGGATTTTACGACCTCGGATCGTATACGGGAAGATCTACAAACTATAGGTGTCCAATTAAAAGATAGCAAAGAAGGCACGCTTTGGAATAAGATTTGATTGTAAAGGACAAATGTCGAAAAACGTAATGAAACGCATAAGCAAGTATTCCCTAATTACCGTCTTTGTTTGCAGTATGACCTTTTCGGGTGTACAGGCGCAGTTGCCGGAAAAAGTAGGGAGTTTAATCAGCGCGGACCGCACGGCGGCCGGCTTGGCAAAACGAGAGGGTCCGCATAAGGCCTTCCTGTCTATCGTGGATAAAGAGTCAACGCTGTATGTTCCCTCCGCGGTGGATGCTTTGAATTATCTAAACAACCGCCCGAATATACCGGATGTGATGTCCTGGACTCCCAATTTTGCGTTGGTCTCGAAAAGCTTGGACTGGGGCGTAACGTCTGGACCAATGGAATTTCAGAAGGTAGGGGCAATAAAGCGGTTCGGACAATACCTGACGGTCTGGCGTCGGGATAGAAAAGGAAACTGGAAAGTACATGTTCGCGCAGAGGTAGAAAATTTTGGTAAGGGTCCAAAGTCGGATTTGGTATTTTATGAGCCGGACGATTCTTGGTACTTGAAACATCGGTCGCATGTGCGCCTCCAACAGCGGGAAGAGGTCGTCACGCAGAGTGATGAGCTGTTTTCTACGGTATTGAAAGCTGATAATGTGGCTGCGTTCCAGGAATTTTTAGCGGAGGATGTCCGGTATTATTATCCTTGGGAGGCAGAAATAGAAGGGAAGCAAAATGTGCTTGATTTCTTGAAGAAGAAGCGCATTGAGATAATTACGGATCCTGCTGATGTTGGTCGAGCATATAGTGGAGAGTACGCCTATACGTCGGGCACGGCAACGGTTCGATCAAAGGAGAAAGTGGTTAAGTTTAATTATATCCGCATTTGGCAACTGAAAGATGATTACCAGTGGCGCGTTATTATCGAGATGATGTTTGAAAGATAAAAAAGAGAGGCACATTACAAAATGTGCCTCTCTTTTTTTAATTGTTTGCTAAAACCTCTTGGTTTTCATCCATCCAAGGTTTGAGGACGTCACACCTCAGGAAGTCTTCGTTAATATCAATAAAGGTGTTCTTCTTACGCTGTTCGAACCATTCGCTTAGTTCCCGGTTCACCTTGTCCTGGCTGGCAGCCTCCTGTATCTTCGCAAAATCTTGTTCTAGATTGGCTTTGTGCGGTGCAATGCGAGATTTTAGGTAGATGAATTTATAGACCTGTTCGCCCGTTTGATCTGCAGAAATGAACGACTTCGAATATTGACCTACTTCTAGGGGGTCAATCGCGGTAAAGGTTTCTTTATCCAGTCTATTGATAGGGATTAACGGCGAGTTATCTTCCGGGTTGGTTATCATTCCGCCGGCATATTTTGTTTCATTGGCATCCGAGTATAGGGAGGCTGCTGTATGGAAAGCCAGTTTACCAGCGGATACTTTGTCGTAGATACTATCAATCTTGGCTTTCGCGCGCTGCAAACTGGCGGACGTGGCTTTCTTTTTTATCAAGATGTGCCGTACGTTGACCTCTTCCCCCCGACGTTGTAAAACTTGTAGGAAATGGAAGCCAAACTGGGTTTCAAATACCGGAGAAATTTCGCCTTCTTTGAGTTTAAAGGCCATGGCCGAAAACTCTTTTACGTAATGATCCCGGGTGGCAAAACCAAGTTCTCCGCCGTAAGGCGCGGAACCGTCTTCGGAATAAAGGCGTGCCACAGTACCAAAATCAGATCCGTTCAATACTTGTTGTCGGTAGCCCTCTGCTTTATTTTTAAATTGTTCTTTTTCCTCTTTGGTCAGTTCGGGTTTGATCATGACTTCCCCAATTTCTACTTCGGTATCAAAATAAGGCAAACTATCCTGATTCAGGCTTTGAAAATAATGTTTTACTTCGGCCGGAGTTACGTTTATCGTGGATACGATCGTGTGCCGCATTCTTTCCGCTTTTAGTTGTTCAGCGACGTTGGAACGCATCTCTTCTTTGTATTGTAAAAGGGAGCGGTTTAAAAATTCTTCTAAGCGCTCTTTACCTCCAGCCTGTCTGACCATCATTTGCATACGTCTGTTCAGGTTGTCGTCCACCTCGGCTTCGGATACCTCTATAGAGTCGATCGCCGCCTGTTGGGAGAGTAATTTCTGTGTAAGCAGCTGCTGCAAGACGAAACATTTCATTTCCTCATTGGGTTTTTCACCTTGCGCCAAGTACTGCGCATATTGCATTTCGACATCGGATTGCAAGATAATGCTGGAGCCCACGGTAGCCACGATACGGTCCACCAGCCGCGACTGACTGTACACGGACTGCAAACAAATGATGGACATCAGCGCCACCCCCAATAAACCTATATATTTTTTCATCATAAATCTTGCCTCTATACCCCACAAAATTACCATAATTAACGGGATTTCCACTTGTAGTTTGCTGTCAAAATTGTTAAAAATGTTAAAAAGTGGTTCGAAATTTCTGTTTAGCAAATGCCAGATGGATAAAAGTTTATCTGATCTTGTTGGGTCGGGGATATTTTATGGTACTGGAAAAATATGTAATTTAGTGTCGGTTATCCGTAAATACAGCGCCCTATGAAAATACGCATGTTATTTGTATTATGTTTTTTTGTCCAATACACGGTCGGACAGGAGATCCCGATGTTTGTCGGAACCTATACCCACGCGGGAAGTCAGGGGATTTATGTATATCAGTTTGATCAGCAAAGCGGAGCGGCGACGATGTACTCTTCCACCGTTAGCGAACACCCGTCTTTTTTGGCACGCTCTGAAAATGGGGATATGCTGTATGCCGTCAATCAAACGGGGGACAGTACGGCCAGCTTATCCGCTTTTACGTTTGACGGCGATGTCTTGTCGTTCGTGGACGCCATTCCAACGGCTGGAAGTTCGCCTTGCCATGTTGCCGTCAGTAAACGTTATCCGCTTGCGGTGGTTTCCAACTACGGAGGCGGTTCTTTGTCGGTGTATCGGTTAGCGGAAAGCGGCGGCTTAGCGGAGCGGATACAGCTTATTCAACAGGAAGGGAGCGGACCCGATAAGGATAGGCAAGAAGCCTCCCATGTGCATTCGGCTTTTTTTAGTCCGGACGAAAGACACGTGTATGTGCAAAATCTCGGCACGGACCAGGTGACCATTTATCGGATAGAAAAAGAGCTCGATAATTACCATTTGGTAGAGGAAGATCGTATAGCTACACCACCGGGCGGTGGCCCGCGACACTTGGTGTTTGATGAGCAGGGCGACAATATGTATGTGCTGCTCGAGATGACAGCGGTGATTGCCCATTACCAACGGGAGGGGGATAACTGGATATTAGCGGACACGATTTCAGTCAATGAAGATGGTTTTGAGGGGGCCAACGGTGCGGCAGAAATAAAACGTTCGGCAGACGGTAAGTTTATCTATGCAACTAACCGAGGCGATGCGCAGACCATTACGTTATTTGCTGTGGAGGAATCGGGTAAGCTGGAACGGAAAAAGGTGTATGCTACGGGAGGGGAGGGGCCACGGAATTTTAATCTATCGCCGAATGGGAACTTTCTGCTTGTAGCCCACCAGTACACGAATAATATTACGGTTTTTGAACGTAATGCGGAAACCGGAGAACTGCGAGATACGGGGAAACAAATTGAGGTCTCTACACCGGTGTGTATCGTTTTTTAGGCTGAGCGATAGGCAGACCTGCGGTTATTCGGTTTCTTCATCTGTTTTTGCAATATTCGGGTTTTCTTTATCGTCTCCTTCGTTTTCTTCACTTTCTAATTTGTGTGTTTCTTCATCGTACATGCCGGCTAGCTGATCGGCGATGGTCCCTTTCCAAAGGGGAGTGCCCGTAAAATAAGCCGCTCTACCGATCATGTGCGCCCCGATGGGGGCCGTAATAATCAAAAAGAAAATAATAGCAATCGCTTTGGTGGTTACCGAGACGTCAGGGAACATAATGGCGGCACAAATGAGCAGTAAGCCTACGCCTAAGGTCGAGGCTTTCACGGTTACGGATAAGCGTAAATAAAAATCGGGCATGCGCAGGATGCCGATCGATGCAAATAGAATAGAAAGTGCGCCTACGGTGCTCAAGAGAGCGAGTACAATATCAATCATCTTTTTGTTTTTCTATATAGTAAGCAAAAGCCACTGTGCCTAAAAAGGCAATCAAGGCCAAAATAATGGCCACGTCCAAAAATACGGCTTGGTTGGACCGAATGGCGTATACCGTTATAATACCGATTCCCGTGGTGATGATCAAATCCAGTGCTACGACCCGGTCTACTACGGCCGGCCCTTTTAATAACCGGATGAATATCAACATCACCGAGATGGATAGTATCGGAAGGATAACGTAGTCGAAATAGGCTTCTAGTGTAATCATCGTAAAATCGCTAATAGTCTTCTTTCCAGACCAGTTTGTGTTTGTCTGACAAATGTTTCCGGATCGGTTAAGTACATCACGTGAATATATATGGTTTTTTTGTCGTCACTAATGTCGACGATGAGCGTGCCGGGTGTCAGCGAGATCATAGTGGATAGCAGATTTATCTCGAAGTCTGTCCGCGCACGCATCGGGTATTTCACAATCCCGGGTTTGAAAAAATATTTTGGAGTAATTACATCAAAGGCTACCTGTATGTTCGCTTTTACAATTTCATAGAGAAAATAAAATGCAAAGCCTATAATTTTGGGAACACGGTAAAAATAGCGTTGATCTGCTTCGGTGCGGTTCATGATCCAGAGGATAAAAAAACCAAGCAGGAACCCAAATAGAAAGTTCGTGTAATAAAGTGAGCCGGTAAGCGCTACCCATATTGCGGAGAGTAGCAGGTTCATTAAAAAATTCTTTATCATTTTAATCCGTTTTATTTCCTAAAACAGCCTCAATGTAGGCCGTAGGATCTATTAACTGTGTCGATATAACATCGGCTATTTTAACAATAGCTTCGGCATTCAATCCGATATAGAGTGTAGCAACCGCCATAAGTCCTATCGGGAGTACCATTAGTATCTTTCGGTAGGGTGGCATGGGAGCGAAGAGGTTTTCTGTTGTGGTCCCCTCGGGTGGGTTTTTCCAAAATACCTGTGCCCACATGTTCGCAATAACATATAAGGTAACAAAGCTGCCCAGAATTAGTGCGGCAGCGTAGAAATATTGCTCCTGCGTAAATGCTTCTTGGAAAAGGAAAATTTTCGGCCAAAATCCGGAAAGTGGTGGGATGCCGACTAACGAAAATAAGACCAGTGCGATAAGCAGCGATATTTTCGGATAATCTCGATACAAACCACCCAGTTTATTCATATCCATTGTTCCGCCCAATTGGCGGATGAGCCCAGCGATCAGGAACATGTTTGTTTTTACCATAATATCATGGATGAGGTAAAAGACCGCTCCCATGAGTGCGACTTTACTGAACATCGCGATACCGCCGACCATAAAACCGATATGACAAACAATGAGGTAAGAGAAAAGACGTCGTATATTGGTTTTGATAAGCGCACCCAAGGCACCGGTTACGATCGTCAGGACGGCAATGACCATCAAAAGCGTACGGATAAAATCGTCTGGAATAAAGATCAAACTAAAAACACGGAGCATGGCATAGATCCCGACTTTCGTCAATAGACCACCGAAGGTTGCGGCAACCGCCGAAGGTGGGGTATGATAGGAAGAAGGAAGCCAGTAATACAAGGGGAATACGGCTGATTTAATGCCAAATCCAATAATGAAAAAGCAAGACGTAATACCGACGAGGGTTTTATTTTGCACTTCTTGGATTTTAAGCGCTAGGTCGGCCATATTCAGTGAGCCGGTGATGCCATACAAAATGCCGATCCCGGTCAAAAAGAACATCGAGGCCAGAATATTCATCGCCATATATTTGACGGCGCCTTCGAGCTGTGCTTTTCTCCCTCCGAGGGTCATCAGTACAAAAGAGGAAATGATAATTACCTCAAAGTAGACGTACAGGTTGAAAATATCACCCGTCAGGAATGCGCCATGTAAGCCCATGATGAGGAAGTGAAAAATAGGGAAATAGCCGTAGAGCATCCGTTGTCTGCTGAGGCCGACGGAAGAAAAAATAGATACGGCAAAACAGGCAATGGAGGTCAGCAATACTAACGTCACACTGAGGGTATCGGCGACAAACACGATTCCAAAGGGAGCGTCCCAGTTTGCTGAGTTTAACGTCAGAATACCGCTTTCCTGCACACGCCCGAACAGTCGAAAAGCGACCATTAGGCCGATCAAACTACCTCCCACACTTAAATAGCGCTGGGTAAGCGTCTTTCTCCAAAACATGAGTTGGAGGATTGCCGTAAATAGTTGCACAAAGATCGGTGCTAAAATATGGTTGTCTATCATATATCTTCTTCTTCAGGTGTGTTTAAATCGTCCAAATCATCTGAATCCACCAATGCATACACACGTTTTAGCAATACAATCGCAAAGGATGTTAAGCCAAAGCTGATAACGATGGCCGTTAAAATTAATGCTTGCGGTATAGGGTCGGCATATACGTCCTGGAAAACCCGGTAAGCGTCATCAATAACGGGTGGGCTACCTTTCGTAATCTTCCCTAAAACGAAAATTAAAATATTGGCACCGTTACCCCATAGAATGATACCTAGAAGCAGCTTGACCATGCTGCGTCGCAGAATGAGATAGACGCCAGCTGCGTATAATAGACCTAATATCAAAACTAATAGTAATTCCATATTAATCGTTCAGGGCTATGGTAAACAAGATGGTTAAGACGACGCCAATTACTACGAGATACACGCCTAGGTCAAAAAATAGGGAGGAACCGATCATACCGATCACCGGAATAGGCTCTTCCAACCATAAGCCGGTCATGGGAGGAAGGTCCAACAGCAATGGCAAGGTAACGGCCGCTGTGGATATCGCCAGTCCGATCGGGAGCAATGATAAGGGCTTATAGCGCAGGATTTTCATCGTGTTTTCTGTGCCGTTCGCAAAACTATGGAGCACAAATGCAATCGACGCAACCAATCCGCCGACAAAGCCGCCGCCCGGGTGATAATGACCTCGTAAGAGCAAGAAAACGGAAAACAGCAGTAAAATCGGTAGTAAATACCGCGTGGCTGTCTGTAAAATAGCACTCTTCATATTTTTCTTCTTTTAATCATTCCTTCTCGGATGATTTTAATCGTAATTTAATCAAACTATATACGCCTAATGCTGCAATCGAGAGCACGACGGTTTCAAACATGGTATCCATCCCACGAAAATCTACTAAGATCACGTTTACCACGTTTTTGCCCTTCGCTAATAAATAGGCGTTTTCGCCGTAAAAATCGCTGATGGCGGTGGTATTGGGTTCATAAAGCACCCGTAATGCGATAAGGGAGATGATGATCCCGAATCCCAAGGCTACGATCGCATCCCGGATTAATATGCCCTGCCGTACAAAATTTATGAACGGTGGAAGTTTATATAAAACCAATACAAATAAGACCGTGGTTAGGGTGTCGATGGTGAACTGGGTCATGGCGAGATCGGGGGCGCTGTAGAAAACGAAAAGCAAACAGATACAATACCCGATAACGCTCGTTGAAACGACTGAAGTTAGTCGAGACTTTGTGGTTACGATGATATATAATGCGCCTATTAAAATGGCGACGATGCCGACTTCATACCAGGATAGCGGGGTAAGGTTCGCATAATCGATCTGGATAGGGCCGCTTAACCAAAGCTTATATCCCAAAAGCAGCTCGGCAAAGAGAATGATTTTGAGATGGTAAGAGCGTAAATATCCATTGTGGATGGTGTTGGTATACCAACCGGCTCCTTTTTCTATGCTTCTACCTATTTGACGAAAGATATGCTGAGAAGATACCACATCGAAGCGTGCGAGTGATAATAGTTTCTCTTCGGTAGGGTTATGAGCGAAATATAATGCTGCTCCGGCGGCTAAGGTGGCGACGCTTAGCGTCAGGACGGTGTTGAAGCCATGCCATAGCTTGAGATGCATATCCGTGTCTGTTCCGGCAATTGCATTTGCGGTCTGATAATTGAAATAATCGCCCACCACACCGGGAAATAAGCCGAATACTATTCCGAGTACAGCCAAGATCATAGGGGGGACCCACATCGCTCGGTAAGGCATCTTCACATCTTGATAGCCTTCGGGGAGTTTCCCGGTAAAAGGTGTGATCCCTGCTCTAAAACCTGCTGTCACTAATCCGATGTTGGTGAGAACCGCGAGGGCCGTTAGCCATATCGCCCAATTTTCTTTTAAGTTCAGTGTTGCTTCATAGATGAGATCCTTCCCGATGAAGCCGTAGGTTAAAGGTAGACCGGCACTAGATAGGGCTGCCAATAGGGCGGCTATGAAAACCGGCATCATGACCTTGCGTAGCCCCTGTAATTTGGTTACATCGCGCGTATGTGTCTGGTGATCGATGATCCCCGTCACCATGAATAGAGTCGCTTTGTATAAGGCGTGTACCAATATAAAAACACTCATCGCAATTAGGGCATCGGTCGTGCCTAAGCCGAGTAGAAAGGTCAAGATACCGAGTGCAGACACCGTAGAGTAGGCCAAAATGCCTTTTAAGTCCGTGCGGAAAAGGGAGTGAATGGCGGCAAAAATCATCGTGAATCCACCGACGACCATCAAGGTCGTGTTCCATAGTTCCGTATTGCCTAACGCGGGTGTTAGACGAGCCAAAAGGTAGATGCCCGCTTTGACCATCGTGGCCGAATGCAGGTATGCGGATACAGGCGTAGGGGCTTTCATCGCGCCTGGAAGCCAGAAATGAAATGGAAACTGGGCGGACTTCGTAAATGCGCCAATGAAAATAAGTCCGATGACGAGTGGATACAGCGAATGGTTGGTGATTTTGTCATGTTGGGCAAACATTTCGCTGATGATAAACGTATCTGCGATATTTCCGGCTAATACCAATCCTGCTAAGAGGAAAAAGCCTCCGATCCCAGTAATGCTAAGTGCCGTTAATGCACTATTGCGCGATGCTTTACTGTCGTTATTGAATCCGATCAGAAAAAAGGAACTGATGCTGGTTAATTCCCAAAAAACAAAGAGCGTCAAAATGTTGTTGGCTAAGACAACGCCTAACATCGCGCTCATAAAAAGGAGCAGATAACCGAAAAAGCGGTCAAAATAAATATGTCCTTTTAAATAGCTACGACCGTAGAAGAAAATGGCGGTCCCGATGCCGGTGATTAACAGGGCGAAGAGTAGGGATAGACCGTCTAGCCGAAAGTCAAAATTTACGCCCAAGCTGGGAACCCAAGACAGGTGCTGGGTAATAGTGGTTCCGTTTGCTACGACGGGCACATGCCATAAATAGAATAAAAAGAGGATTACAGGTATAAACGGGAGTAAAATACTCCATTTCGTTTTAATAATCTTGCCGAAAGGAACGAGAAGGCTTGATGTTATTAAACCTGTTAAAACAGTAAATAGCATGCAGTCTTAATGTTTAAATAATGTTGGAAACGTTATAAAATTACAAAATTTCTGCAATTTTTCAGGCGGTTTTGTGAAATTAAAGTAAAGCCCCTCGTATTTTGCGAGGGGCTTTACTTTATTATTTGAACGCCGTTATTCTTTCATGGCTGCTGCACCCTGAATGATGGATTCCACCACGGTTGGATCTTGTAGCGTTGAGGTATCTCCTAAATTATCGATTTCCCCTTCTGCAATCTTCCGTAAAATACGGCGCATGATTTTCCCCGAACGTGTTTTAGGTAGGTCGGAAACAAACTGAATAATATCTGGTTTGGCGATTGCCCCGATCAGACGAGTGATTGTTTGTAAGATGTCTTTGCGCGTACTTTCTGCGTCTATATGGTGATTGGCCACAATGACATAGGCGTAAATGCCTTGTCCTTTGACGGGATGTGGGTAACCGACAATCGCAGACTCTACGACATCGGAATGCATATTGATCGCATTTTCGACCTCTGCCGTGCCAATGCGGTGGCCAGAGACGTTGAGCACGTCGTCAACCCGTCCGGTAATTTTATAATAACCTTCCGGACTGCGGTAACAGCCATCGCCTGTGAAATATTTATCGGGATAGGTGGAGAAATAGGTTTGGCGACAACGCTCATGATCTCCCCACGTGGTGCGCAACATGCCGGGCCATGGGAATTTAATGCAGAGGTTACCGGTCACATCATTACCTTCGAGTTCTTTCCCGTCTTCATCCATCAAGCACGGTTGTACACCCGGCAGGGGCAGCATCGCATATCCGGGGATGGTGGGGGAGATGCCCGCCATGGGGGCAATTAAGATACCGCCATTTTCGGTTTGCCACCAGGTATCGACGATGGGAGCCTTGCCTTTTCCTATTTTTTCGTGGAACCAATGCCAAGCTTCCTCATTGATGGGTTCACCTACAGATCCTAGTTTGCGGATGCTGCTGAGATCTTTTCCTTCTAAATAGCTGTCTCCAAAAGCCATCAAGGATCGAAGTGCCGTAGGGGCGGTGTAGAGGATATTCACTTTATATTTATCGACAATATCCCAAAGGCGGCCCGCATCGGGGTAAGTAGGCGTTCCTTCAAACATGAGGGAGGTTGCGCCTTGTGACAACGGCCCATATACGATGTAACTGTGCCCAGTGATCCAGCCTATATCGGCTGTACAGAAATAGACTTCGTCGGGCTGGTATTGGAATACATTGGAAAACGTATACCCTGTGTAAACCATGTAACCGCCGGTTGTATGCACGACGCCTTTCGGTTTGCCCGTAGAGCCGGAGGTATAGAGTACGAATAAAGGATCTTCGGCATCCATTTCTTCGGCAGGGCATGGCGGGTTACCCTGGGTCTCCACTTTCCTAATCTCGTCTTCCCACCACACATCACGACCTTTGATCATCGATATCGGCGTGCGGGTACGGGTTAACACGATCACGCGGTCTACAGATTCGCATTGCAATAGGGCATCGTCTACAATCGATTTCAGCTCTAGAACTTTTCCAGCGCGGAATCCGCCATCTGCCGTCACGACGAGTTTACATCCGGCATCGTTGATGCGGTCGGCAATAGAACGCGCTGAGAAACCACCGAAAACAACGGAGTGTATAGCCCCGATACGTGCACATGCTAACACGGCAATAACGAGTTCGGGTACCATCGGTAGGTATATACATACGCGGTCCCCTTTGACCACATTGTTGTTTTTTAATACATTCGCAAATATCTCGACTTTCTCTAACAATTGCTTGTACGTAAGGATGCGGTGTGCTTCGTTGGGATCATTTGGCTCCCAAATAATAGCAGGCTTATCTCCAAGCTGATAAATATGGCGATCTAAACAGTTCTCTGTAATATTAAGTTTACCTCCTTCGAACCACTTGATATTAGGCTCAGCGAAGTTCCAATTCAGAACGTTGGTCCATTTCCGTTTCCAAAAGAAGTTTTCGGCAATTTCTCCCCAAAATGCTTCCGGGTTTTCCACGCTGTTTTTATAGGCCTCTTGATACTCCTCAAAATTTTTAATTTGTAGGTTCATTCTTTTAAATACAAAGTTTAAATGATTAACTTTTATCCAATCCAGACATTTTTTTATTGAAAGTTGTCCGTATTAGGATCTGCAAGCACTAATTTAGTTTTTTTTTGCCATTAATGGCAATTTTTAACTTTACGAATTCTTATTTTTATCATGGATGAAGCTGTTAAAGCAAGTATACTATTTCTTAATTTATACCAACCTGCTTATAGCGGGCGCCGCTATGGCACAGGCTGCGCTTACATATCTCTTCTTTCGTGCGCCCTTTGATTACCCGATTATACTCATAGAGGGAGCCGCAACATTGATTCTGTATAACTTTAGTATGTTGCTTTCAAAGCCGAAGCATCCGGGAAAATCAGCATATCGGCGCACGCGCTGGATATTTAAGCGGGAATGGTTGTTATGGTTAAAAAGCGGGTTGGGGATGGTGTTTTTGGTCTATTCAGTTTTTCATATTCATCTTTATACCTTGTTTTTTTTGATCGGGATTGGTGCCTTGAGTCTCGCGTATTCGATTCCTATCATACCACTAAAAGAAAAATGGGTCGGATTGCGTCAGTTACCAGGCGTGAAGATTTTTCATATCGCCTTAGTCTGGACGTTAAGTTCTGTCTGTTTGCCGGTTCTCGAAATGTATTTGGATGGATTTGCGGTTGATTTACACCTATTCCAGACACTTTTTGTCTTGAAATTTATTTTTCTACTTATATGCACCTTGCCGTTTGATATTCGGGATATCGAGCAAGATTCCTATTATCATTTAAAAACGATACCAAACATCATTGGGGCAAAGCGAGCGATTGGACTATGTTATATGCTTATTGGTGTCCATAGTGTCGTCGTTCTCTTCGCCAGTATCCGAATGGAGGTACAGCTGGGTATACTGGCAACAAACTTGTTGATAGCAGTCGTGCTTCGGCGTGTCGTTTTCCGAAATGCGAGCCGGTATCATTATGCTTTCTTACTGGATTTTGCCTTGATTGCACAATTTTTTATTGTTTATCTCTTTTCGTAAAATTCAACAACCTTCTCTGCGATTATATCCGATAATTTTTGATAACTATCAAATGTCCATCCGGCGACATGTGGGCTCAAAAGCACATTGTCTCTTGAGATGAGGTCGGTGTACCAATCGGCTTGGCTGAGCGCGGGAAATTTTTCGATGGGCAACACATCAAATGCGGCACCCAATATTTTACCTTGATCTATCGCTTTCAAAACTGAAGGGACGTTTGTGATAGCGCCCCGAGCTCCCATTAAGAAAAAGATCGGTTTGCGAAAATGGAAAAGGTATTCGTCGTCCACCATGCCTTTGGTTTCACGTGTCAAGGGGATATGAAAGCTCAAGATATCGGCCTGACGAACCACTTCCTCCATAGAAACTTCTTTGGCGTACGCGTCAGAAAACCCCGTTTTGTATTTGTCATAGGCAATTACGTTAACTTCGAAACCCGCTAGCTTTTTTGCCATCGCTTGCCCGTTGTGACCATACCCAATGAGGGCGACTGTACGCCCTTTTAATTCATACCCGCGGTTTTCTTCCCTGCGCCATTGCCCGTTACACACTTCGCGGTGAGCCCGATTCAGGTTGTTCATTAAGGTGAGCAACATTCCGATCATATGCTCCCCAACAGCGTCTTTATTGCCGTCATTCGCAGAAAAGAGACGAATTCCCTTTTTAGCGGCATATGCTTCATCGATATTGTCCATTCCGGCTCCCGGACGGGCTATAAACTGGAGGTTAGTTGCCTTATTTAGAAAGGCCTGGTCTACCTGAAATTTAGAACGTATGATCAATCCGCTGTACTGCCCGATAACGTCTTCCGAATCTGTTCTGCTGAAATTAGGCTGATAATTGTATGTTATTCCGGCTTGATCTAGCCGCTCTAATAATAGGTGGTGTATGTCGTCTACAATGAGAATATTCATTTTTCGTTAAGTTGTTTTCATAAAGTCTACCGATAGTAGTTTGTTGAGGTTCTTTTGGGCTAAACGGGCCGGCATCAGCCTCATCAGCCGATTACGGAACGCTATAGGAAAGGATTTGTCCCACTGCGCAATTTCTCCAATGCGCTTAGAGGTATCGGTAATATATTTTGTTCGGGACAATCTTCTTTTTTCAAAGGAAAGGAATGCTCTCCGCACATTCTTTTCCAATGTTAACGCATCTCGTAGCACAGCGACGTCCTCCAGAGCTTGGCAAGCTCCTTGTCCCATATTTGGCGTGGTGGCGTGTCCCGCATCGCCAATCAAGAGGATATTGTCATAAGCCAAATGCTTGAGGGGTTGGATGTCAATAATGTCATTCCAGATCAAGTCATTATCTTTAGTCTGCCTGAGGATGGCAGGGATAGGGGCATGGTACGAACCGAAATGTCTCCAAAGATCGTTGATGGTATAATCTCTATATAGGAGATTATTAGGGGTGCTGTTTACGCATGCATACCAATAAATGCGGTTATGGATTAAGGGCGTCATTCCAAACCTCCCTAATTTCCCCCAGGTTTCCGTTCCTTTATCCAGGGAAATCTGGGCATTGTCAATCGTGGCTCGCCAACAGGTATATCCTGAATAGCGTGGCGCCGAGGCGGGGATAAGCTGTTGGCGAAGGGGTGATTTTACCCCATCCGCGATGATTAAAAATCGGGAGGTGTGCTGCGTGCCGTCTTCGAAAAATAAGGTGACGGCATCTGTATGCTGCACTAATCGAATAGCTTTCTTGCCTAATTGTAGTTTTTGATTTTCGATTTTTGACAGCAGAAAAAGATGTAAGTCTGCCCGGTGAATGGCAAAGTTTTGTTGTTGATACTTTTCACTGATAGCCTGCGTGTCTGGTGCTACTAAGAGCTGTCCATGAGCATCTAAAATATGGTAGCTGTTTAGGTAGTAGCCAATCTGCTCTACCTCGCTTCTGAGTCCTAATAGGTCTAAAGCACGCATAGCATTCGCGGCCAGACCAAATCCTGCTCCTATTCCCTTTAGTTCGGTCGCTTGCTCAAAAAGTATAAAATCGCGGTTAGGTTGCTGAAAGGCGATGGCCATGGCAAGCCCGGCTACACCACCACCCACTATGGCAAATTCGCTATCTATCGTTTGGGCGTAGGGCATGGGAAATTTCATTGGTTAAGGCAACAAAATCTTCTACAGCGAGCCGTTCAGCCCGGAGCTCATACAAGGGATTGTCGCTCATTCTATCTTTGGGGACGACGGAAGACAGGGCATTTCGTAATGTTTTGCGACGTTGGTTAAAAGCCGCCTTTACCACACGCCAAAATAGTTTTTCGTCACAATCGAGTGTTTCCCGGTCGTTTCTGGTCATTTTGATGACGCCCGATAGCACTTTTGGAGGGGGGTTAAAAGCACCAGCTTTAACCGTAAAGAGATACTGTACATCATAATAGGCTTGCAAGAATACGCTGAGAATGCCATACTCTTTACTGCCTTTTTTAGCTACACAGCGCTCGGCTACCTCTTTTTGGAACATCCCGACCATCTGTACAACACGTTGTCTTTCCGCTAATATTTTAAAAAGAATCTGTGACGATATATTATACGGGAAATTGCCGATGACGGCCATGCTATCTCCAAAAAACTGTCCGAAATCTAGGGTAAGAAAATCGCCATGAATCAATCGGTGATCGAGCTGCGTATATTTCTCTGCCAAAAAGGCGATGGATTCCTCGTCCACGTCAATTAGCCAAGTTTCGTATGCGTCTTTTTGAAGCAAAAAATCGGATAAGACCCCCATACCAGGACCGACTTCTAATACTTGTTTAAAACCCAAATTGGGATCCAGAGCGTCTACAATTTTCTGTGCAGCGTTCTTGTCGTTTAGAAAGTGTTGCCCTAAGTGTTTTTTTGCGCGTACGGTACTCATTCGTTGTTGGGTGTTGGAACACAAAACTAAACATTATTATACAATTTTCGGTGTGATTTAGGAATCCCCGTAAATGGAAAGGCCTATCTTTTTTGACGAACAACAAGAAAGCTTTTTATTTACCCTAAAATTCGTAATTTTGATTCAAAGCTTTCGGACAATGAGTGAAAAACTAAAGATAGGTATTACCGTAGGGGATGTAAATGGCATCGGATTAGAAGTGATTATTAAATCGTTGATGGATAATCGGGTGTTGGAGTATTTTACACCCATTGTGTATGGTAATACCAAAGTGGCTTCATTCCACCGAAAAGCGATTGGGGTACAGGATTTCAGTTTTAATGTTATCCAGCATCCCGATCAGGCCAATCCTAAACGTGCCAATATGGTTAATTGTTGGCAGGAAGACGTGAAGATTACCTTAGGTGAACAAAACGAAATCGGGGGGAAATATGCCTTTCTATCCTTGGAGCGAGCGGCGGAAGACCTCCGTAATGGCAAACTCGACGCATTAGTGACAGCACCTATTAATAAACACAATATACAACAAGATGGTTTCCATTTTCCGGGGCATACCGAATACCTGCAGTCTAAAATGGAAGCATCCGATGTTTTGATGTTTATGATCGCGGATGAACTTCGTATAGGTGTCGTAACGGGACATATTCCTGTAAAAGATATTGCCGGATCAATAACCGCTGAGGCTATTTTGCAGAAATTACGGATGATGAATGAAAGCCTGAAGAAAGATTTTTGGATAGAGAAGCCGAAGATTGCTGTTCTCGGATTAAATCCCCATGCGGGCGATAATGGATTAATTGGTACCGAAGATGAAAAGATTATCGCTCCAGCTATTCAAAAAGCAAAAGAAGAAGGGATTTTCTGTTTCGGACCGTATCCTGCTGATGGATTTTTTGCCAGCGATACCTATACCAAATTTGATGGTGTATTGGCCATGTATCACGATCAGGGCCTCATCCCGTTCAAGCATATTGCATCACGTAAGGGCGTAAATTATACGGCAGGACTACCGATTGTTCGTACTTCGCCGGATCATGGAACAGGCTATGACATTGCGGGGAAAAACTTGGCTTCCCACGAGTCGTTCCTAGAAGCTGTTTTTTCTGCGGTGCATATCGTGAAACGTCGCCGGGAGCAGGGAGAGCTTGTAGCTAATCCGTTGCCGTTCCGCAGGCTCTCAAAAGATAGGGATTAGCCTTTGTAAAAAGTTTTTCTGTATGCAACTTTTTTAGAAATAAGTTGCGCAAAAAGGCGCCGCTTCGGATGTTTTGCATGAGGGATAGTACGCGGAATGAATGTGTACAGTTGTAAAACATCAGGAGGCGACCTTGAAGGCGAAGGAAGGGATCATGCAACTGTAGAAATACCAGTTTTTCTACGAAATAATCTGTATTTTTGCCGCCTGTAGGCCTGGAGCCTAGAGAAGAAGCTATGCGAGAAAACTTACAACATCCTATTTTTCAAATCATCGGAGATTTAGCGGATAAAGAAAAGGTCGAATGTTACGTCGTGGGCGGATACGTTCGTGATCGTGTCATGCAGCGACCCTTTAATAATGACGTGGATTTGGTGGTTATTGGGAGTGGGATTGATTTTGCGGCTAAGCTAGGCGATACGATAGGCGCCAATGTGACGGTTTACAAGAGCTTTGGAACAGCCATGTTGGTGCACGATGGTATCCACCTTGAATTTGTGGGAGCGCGAAAAGAGTCTTATCGTTCCGATTCCCGAAAGCCTATTGTGGAAGACGGTACGCTGGAAGATGATCAAAACCGCCGTGATTTTACGGTAAATGCCATGGCGTATTGCTTAAATGCTGATCGTTTCGGCGAACTCGTTGACCCTTTCGGCGGGCTGGAAGATATGCAGAACCGCGTTATCCGTACCCCTTTGGATCCGAATATCACTTTTTCGGACGATCCGCTTCGTATGATGCGTGCCATTCGCTTTGCCACCCAACTAAACTTTAAGATTGACGTAAAAGCAATTCAGGCAATTGTAGAGAATGCGGAACGCATAAAAATTATTTCCCGGGAGCGCATTACAGATGAACTCAATAAAATCATCTTGGCGACCAAGCCGTCTGTGGGTTTTCGTTATCTATTCGATACGGGGCTGCTGAAAATTATTTTTCCGGCTATGTATAATCTACAGGGGGTTGATGTAATCGACGGGCGGGCGCATAAGGACAATTTTTACCATACGCTGGAGGTGCTCGACAATGTAGCCTCTTTGTCAGACGATTTATGGCTACGATGGGCAGCGATCATGCACGATATCGCAAAACCAGCTACGAAACGTTTTGATAAGCGGGTGGGCTGGACTTTTCACGGGCATGAAGATCGAGGTGCGCGCATGGTGCCCAAGCTATTTGCGGAATTAAAGCTCCCTCTTCATGACAAAATGAAGTTCGTCCAAAAATTGGTGCAATTGCATCTTCGCCCTATTGTTTTAGCGCAAGACATCGTTACAGACTCCGCTGTGCGTCGGTTGTTGTATGAAGCGGGTGATGATATCGATGCCCTCATGCTACTTTGCCATGCGGATGTGACGACGAAGAACGAATTTAAGAAGAAGAAATACCGTAATAATTTTGAACTCGTCAAACAAAAGCTAAAAGACGTAGAAGAGCGCGATAAAATCCGTAATTGGCAGCCTCCGGTAACTGGGGAGGATATCATGGCACTTTTCGAAATAGGGCCTGGCCGCGTTGTTGGTTCTATCAAAAGCGCGGTACGTGAGGCTATTTTGGAAGGAGAGATTCCTAACTCACGAAAGGAAGCGTTGGCATTCATTTTGAATTACGGTAAAGCGTTAGGTCTGTCGGCCAAAACGGATGTGGCACTTTAATTTTTTAAAAATTATTGTAATTTTAACTTTTGTATAAACGAGAAATTAAACGATACGATTAAGCATGGCTATTTACAGGTTTCGAGTGACTTTTGAAGACTATGAGGATATATATCGCGAAATAGATATGCCTTCAAAAGCGACATTTTTAGAGTTGCATCAGGCTATCCATCATGCCACGGGATATGTTGCGGATGTGTCATCTTCTTTTTATGTAAGTAATGACCAATGGAAGAAGGGAACAGAGATTGCTTATCTCCCTACGGAACGAAAGAAGAGCAACGGAGTATTGGAAGTGGATGGCATTCGTTTGAGTAAATTTATTGATGACCCCCATCAAAAATTTTATTATATCTATAATTTTGATCGTCCTTATGATTTTCATGTAGAGCTGATCAAAATTTTAAAAGAGGAGGAAGGTAAAGCGTATCCTTCGATCTTTAGAGCTATTGGTACAGTGCCTAAGCTTGTTGCTGCTGCAGATTTTCCTTTGTCTACAATAGATGACGAAGATGACGATGAAGATGATCTACCTACAGACGAAACAGAATATGGCGTAGATGAAGATGAAGATTTTGATTTATTTGATGATGACGAGGAAGAGGGCGGCGAAGAAAGCGAGGGAGCAAGTGGGGTGGAAGACGAGTATTAATGGCTACTAAGAGAAAGCGGTTAATCGTGGTGGTCGGACCTACCGCCGTGGGAAAGACAGCTATGGGTATCGCTTTAGCTAAACATTTTAATACGGAGATCATCTCGGCAGATTCTAGACAGTTTTATAGAGAAATGTCTATCGGAACCGCTAAACCTAATGCCGACGAACTTGCGGAAGTAAAGCATCATTTTATTGATACACACAGCATTGAGGAAGAATATTCTGCCGGGGATTTCGAAAGAGATGTTTTGTTATTATTGCAGACACTATTTGAAAAGCACGATGTTGTGATTATGGTGGGCGGCTCGGGTTTATTTGTACGGGCGGTCTGTGAAGGGTTGGATAATCTCCCGAAGGCGCCCGTTGCGGTGCGCGACCGTCTAAATAGTATCTTTGAGCGGGAGGGATTAGCTCCCCTGCAGCGACAACTTCAGGAAGTCGATCCTCATTATTATAACGATGCCGATATACATAATCCGCAGCGGGTCATACGCGCTTTGGAAGTGTATGAAGCCACTGGTAAACCTTTTTCTTCCTACCGCGTGCGGGAAACTATTGCTCGGCCCTTTGAAATTGTTACGATCGGATTGCATACTGAACGATCAAAGCTGTATGAGCGCATCAACTTGCGTGTCGACATGATGGTTGAAGAGGGGTTGGTAGATGAAGTACGTTCGTTGTTGTCCTACCGGAATAAACCCGCCTTGCTAACGGTGGGTTATGCTGAAATATTTGATTTTATTGATGGGAAAGTGACCCTGGAGGAAGCCATTTCTCGTGTCAAACAGAACTCCCGACGCTATGCCAAGAGACAAATTACCTGGTTTAAGAAATATGGAAATACGGTATGGTTTGAACCGGAAGAGCGCGAGCGAATAATAAATTTTTTAACGTAGGACCTTCGTCCTACGTTAAAAAAACTTTAACACTATATAATAAAGTTCCACCCGAACGGATCGGCTATTTTGCCGTATCGTAGCTGGTTTAGATAAGCTAATACTTTGTTGGAAAAATCACGTCCTTCTACCGGAGGTAACTCGTAATCCTGTCCGTCGTAGCCGATTCTCGAGATGTGCGTAACGGTCGCTGCAGTACCGGCAGCAAAAGCCTCTGATACGCGGCCATGCTTAATTCCGTCGATCAATTCTTCCACGGAGACTTTACGCTGTTCGGCTTTGTACCCCCATTTTTCGGCAAGTTCCATGATGGTACGGCGGGTAACTCCGTGTAAAATGGTATCGCCATGCGGCGTTATGATGGAGTCACCGATGCGGAAAATCAAATTGGCGGTACCCGCTTCTTCGATATATTTATGCTCTTTAGCATCGGTCCACATAATTTGATCATAGCCTTCGTCGTTTGCAAGCTGCGTAGGGTATAGCGATAAAGCATAATTTCCAGCATTTTTGGAGAACCCTACTCCGCCCTCTGCTGCTCGTGTATAATGTGTCTCTACTTTTAGACTGATCGGTTTGCTATAATAAGCACCTACCGGACAGGTAATGATTGCAAAGGTGTAGGATTTGGATGGATGAACGCCTAACGCGGCTTCAGTGGCAAACATAAATGGACGGATATACAAAGACGTACCTTCCTGAGAGGGAACCCAGTTGCGGTCTACATCCAATAAGGTTTTTAGTCCGTCCAAAAAGATTTCTTCGGGAACTTCGGGCATTTGGAGACGCTTTGCTGATGTGTTAAAACGTTCCCAGTTTTTTTCAGGACGGAAAATGCTGATTGTATCGTCTGCAAATTTATAGCCTTTAATCCCTTCAAAAATAGCTTGACCATAATGCAAAGCAGATGTCGATGGATTGACGGTAAAGTTTCCATAAGGGACGACTGCCACATCTTGCCACGCGCCGTCATCGTATGTGGCGACTAACATGTGGTCGGACATGATAGCACCAAACTTTAAATTGTTGAAATCTACTTGCGAGAGTCTTGATTCTTTCGTTGGCTCTACGCGAATGGAATAGGTATTCGTATCGCTCATCACATTAAAAATTTTAATGTGTGCAATTTAGGAAAAAAGTACGAATATAATTAGGTATTCATTATTTTCAACAGCGCGTCGAGATAGGTCCTTTCATTTGCTAGGCGCGGAACCTTATTCTGCCCGCCAAGTTTTCCTCGGCTTTTCATCCATTTATAAAAGGTGTCCTTTTCTGCTTGGTGGATAATCGGAAAGGTTAAGGCCAAGTCTCTGAAACGTTTGGCGTCGTAATCGGAATTTATTTCTCGTAACGTTTTATCTAAGGTGTTGCAAAACGCCTGAAAATCTCCAGGTTCTTTTTCGAATTCAACAATCCATTCGTGCGCCCCGGCTTTACCGTCCTTAAAATAAACGGGGCCAGCAGTATAATCGCGGATAATAGCATCTGTTGCGCGACAAGCGATCTGCAGCGCGTGTTCGGCATTGTCCACAATCAACTCTTCTCCAAAGGTGTTGATGTAGTGTTTTGTACGGCCTGATATTTGAAAACGGTAGGGCGATAAAGAGGTGAATTTGATGGTATCTCCGATTTTATACCGCCATAAGCCCGCATTTGTCGATATGATCAGCGCATAGTTTTTGCCAAT
This sequence comes from Sphingobacterium sp. FBM7-1, assembly GCF_020687765.1. Taxonomy (GTDB): domain Bacteria; phylum Bacteroidota; class Bacteroidia; order Sphingobacteriales; family Sphingobacteriaceae; genus Sphingobacterium. Next base: position 95,171 of record NZ_JAJEWJ010000006.1, read on the forward strand.
CTCGACTTCGTCTAAACGCAAGGTTTTAGGATGCTCCTCCAAGGCATGCTCCATGGGAAGAAACTCATAATAGATACCGTAATCCAACATGAGTAAGAGGTCCTCCGAATTGGATTGATCCTGTAAACCAAAATAGCCTTCCGAAGCATTATAGTTTTCAAGATAATACATGTCCTCCGACGGAATTAATTGTTTGAATAAGTCTCGGTACGGTTTAAAACTTACGCCACCATGTCCATAAAAAGATAAGTTGGGCCATACTTCGAGGAGGTTACTTTTTCCTGTAATATCCAGAACCCGTTTTGCCATAACAATATTCCAGGTCGGTACACCGGCTAAACTGGTTACATTCTCTTTAATCGTAATCTGGGCAATTTGTTCGATTTTCTCTTCAAAATTCGGATTTAGCGTCACTTCTAAATTGGGTGTGCGTTTAAATTCGGCCCAAAAAGGAAGGTTGCGGATCAGAATAGAGGATAAGTCTCCGTAGTAGGAGTCGGGACTAAAGTTATTGATTTGAGAAGATCCCCCGATCACAACAGACTTCCCTGTGAAGACTTTGTTTTCCGGCCGATTGTGGCAGTAAATGGAAAGCATGTCTTTTCCGCCTTGATAATGGCAATCCTCTAATGCTTCCATACTGACCGGGATAAACTTAGAACGATCGGATGTGGTACCTGATGATTTAGCAAACCATTTAATATCAGAAGGCCATATTAGGTTTTGTTCGCCTTTTATCATCCGGTCGACATATCCTTTTATGTCGTCGTAATCCTGAATAGGGACGCGTTCTTTATATTCCTCTGGAGTAAGGATACTGTTATAGCCGTATTTTTTCCCCCATTCGGTTGCTTCCGCAGTAGAAATTAAGCTTTGAAACCATTCTTCCTGTACATCATGGGGATATTTCATGAAAAGCTCAATCTGATGAATGCGCTTTTTCATTATCCATGTGAAAAGAGAATTTAGTAATGCCATGTATAAAGGTACTGCTGGTTGGTTTTATAGTTTTTTTCTTCTCAGCTCAAAATGGCGCCCTAGATAGAATTTGCGGGCTAATTCATTGTCCGCAATTTCTTCCGGCGTTCCGGTCAGCATAATTTTACCCTCTGTCAGTAAATAGGCACGATCGGTGATAGACAACGTCTCCTGTACGTTGTGGTCGGTGATTAGTACGCCTATGTTTTTTCGTTTAAGCTTGGATACGATCGTCTGTATTTCTTCCACGGCGATAGGGTCTACGCCCGCAAATGGTTCGTCTAATAGAATAAAGTTAGGATTTGCTGCCAATGCCCGTGCAATCTCTGTACGGCGCCTTTCTCCTCCCGATAAAAGATCTCCTCGGTTTTTTCGAACACGGTGTAAGCTGAACTCCGTTAATAATTCTTCTAATTTTTCTAGACGCTCTTCTTTATTTTTATAATGTATCTCTAAGACAGCGAGGATATTGTTTTCTACCGACAACTTTCGAAATACCGAGGCTTCTTGTGCGAGGTAACCGATTCCTTTTTGGGCGCGCTGAAACATTGCGTCCTGGGTAATTTCCTGATCGTCCAGAAAAACATGTCCATCGTTTGGTTTAATCAATCCCACAATCATGTAAAAGGAGGTCGTTTTTCCGGCGCCATTGGGCCCTAATAACCCCACAATTTCTCCCTGTTCAACATGAAAAGATACATCGTTAACAACGGTTCGTTGTTTATATTTTTTGACCAGATGTTCTGCCTTTAAAATCATTTCATTACAAATATATTTTAATATCGTATCGCTTTGATATTTAATTGTAAATTCTTTTTCCCACGCCAATTATTCTCTTCAATGGTATAACAGATGTCAAACTTATGTCCAGCATTGATCGTATCAATATATGCTGCTAATCCAAAGCCTATACATTCAAACGGTGCGGAACCATCTTGTCTTATCGTTATTTTGATATGGTTATTCCCTACAATATAGCCTGACCCTTGTACATTTCGGGTTAGCAGAAGGGGTGCCTCATTCTGTGGTCCAGACGGTTCGAATTGCTTTAATACGCGGCAAAACTTGCTGTCGATGTCCGCCAGGTTTAGCGCGGCTTCGATCAGTACCTCTTGCTGAAGCATTTCTGGTTTGATACTATTCTGTACTACGGTTTCGAATTTTTCCTGAAATGCAGGTACATTCTCCGGGCGCATGGTGAGCCCCGCCGCATATTTATGTCCGCCATATTGTTCCAACAAATCGGCACACTCACTCAGTGCTTCATACAGGTCAAATCCCAAAACGGATCGTGCAGAACCGGCTATGTGCCCATTGGTTTGGGTAAGGATAACGGTAGGACGATAATATTTTTCCGTTAAACGGGAAGCTACAATCCCAATAACCCCTTTATGCCAGTCGGCTTTAAAAAGTACGGTAGATTTACGTTGTTTCAGTACCTCGTCGTTATCGAGAATGTCCAAAGCTTCTTCCGTAATTTTCAAATCAAAACCTTTACGTAAGGTGTTTTGGTCATCAACCGTGGTCGAATAAGCTTCGGCTTCTGCCAGCGATTTGGAAATTAATAGTTTAACCGCGTCTTTGGCATGTTCAATACGCCCTGCGGCGTTGATACGTGGGCCGATCTGAAAGACGATCTCGCTGACGGAGAAATGTCCACTTTTATTGGAAGATAGGTTAATAAGCGCTTGAAGACCGCAATTTGGGTTTGTGTTTAATTTCTTGAGTCCAAAATGGGTGAGAATACGATTTTCACCAGTGATGGGTACAATGTCAGAGGCTATACTTACGGCGACAAGGTCAAGATATTGATAGGCCAGTTGCATATCCATACTGTTCTTTTGAACAAACGCTTGGATTAACTTAAAACCTATGCCACATCCTGAAAGTTCTTTGTAAGGGTAGGGGCAATCGCTACGTTTGGGATCCAACACGGCTACCGCATCTGGGATTGTCTCGCCCGGTAGGTGGTGATCTCCAATGATGAAATCAATGCCCTTCGTTTTCGCATACTTGACTTTTTCAATAGCCTTAATGCCGCAGTCAAGCGCAATAATTAAGGAAAAGCCATTTTCTGCAGCATAATCAATACCCTGGAACGAAATACCGTACCCTTCGAGGTAGCGATCGGGAATATAGAAGGCTAAACCCGAGTGGAAGTCACGGAAAAAGCTATACACAACCGAAACAGCTGTGGTGCCATCGACATCGTAATCTCCATATATTAATATCTTCTCCTTGTTGCCTATTGCTTTTTCGATGCGGGATATGGCCTTATCCATATCTTTCATCAAAAATGGGTCGTGTAATAGATCTAAACTAGGACGAAAAAAATGTTTGGCTTGTTGATAGGTTTCGATACCGCGATGAAGAAGTAGTTCGGCGATTACAGCGTTTACACCCAACTCGCTACATAGTTTGTTGGTTTTTTTAACATTGTTTTTTGGCTTAATCACCCATCTTTTTTGCATATCGTTGCCGTTGTATTAACGTGTAAATATACATTTTGTAAACCGGTTTACCTAATGAGCTGGCCCACGATAGATAGAAGGGGTTGTGACATATGGGGTTATCGTAAAATAAAAAATGGCGCATCATGTTTTTTGTTAAAAGCTTTTCGGGTGGCTCTAAATATTTTTGTTAGTTTTGTTTGAGACAAGTATCCCAAGAAGGATATAAACGTTTTATTTAATTTTTTTGCTATGTCAATAGTTAGAGAAAGCGACTTGATTGGTATAGGTAAGAAGTACCAAATCGAGACGGAAGCTGGTGACCACATGGTTGTTGTGATCCACGATGATGGCAAACGTGAACTTTATCGTTCAGAAGGAGCCGATCAAGAGACGCACTGTGTGATGACACTTTCTGATGAGGAATCCCGCCAAGTAGCCGGTATAATCGGAGGGTTGTCTTATAAACCCAAGGCCTTGGATACTATGGAGCTGGCGTTGGATGATTTGCGTATCGAGTGGTATAAAGTGGGGGCTCCCCGGGATGGTGTGCATAAAAGCATTGGAGAGTTGGGCGTTCGCCAACGTACCGGAGCATCCATTATTGCAGCGATTAAGGAAGACGACACCGTCATCAATCCCGGCCCAGATTATGTGATTACACCAGAGGCAACGTTAGTCGTTGCCGGAAAGAAAGCAAATATTAAACTGTTGAAAGAAATCTTAACATCCTAATTTAGTTCCCTATGTTATCCCATACCCTAGTATTAGAAGTTGGTATTGCTGTATTACTAGTCGCTATAGTCGGTTTGTTAGCCAACAAGTTGCGATTTTCAGTGATACCATTTTTTATCATCATCGGTATGGTAGTTGGACAACATGCGCCACAAATCGGGTACATTGATCTCACATTTACCGAAAGCAAGCCGTTTATTGACTTTATGGGGCGTCTAGGGGTGCTTTTTTTACTCTTTTACCTAGGGTTGGAGTTCTCGGTCGGCCGATTAATGCGATCAGGGAAATCCATCGTGACGGGTGGATTGGTGTATGTTTTCCTCAATTTTATATCGGGTGTTCTAATCGGCTGGCTGATGGATTTGCCCTTTAAGGAAATGATGGTGCTTTGTGGTGTCATGACTAGCTCTTCGACAGCAATTGTCGCCAAAGTCCTTACGGATTTGAAACGTACGGCAAATCCCGAGACCGAGATTATTATGGGAATGATCATGTTTGATGATCTTTTTATCGCCATGCATATCTCATTTCTCTCTGGTTTGATTCTAACCGGGGGAACCTCTTTTTGGTCCGTACTCGGGACATCCCTCCTCGCACTAGTGTTTATTTTGGCCTTTTTGGTATTAGGTAGAAAGCTTGTTCCGGCCATCGATCGGCTTTTACAGGATAAGTCTCCTGAATTATTTATTCTGATCATATTTAGTCTGTTGTTTCTGATTGCTGGTTTTTCCGAAACAATACATGTTGCCGAGGCAATCGGTGCGCTGATGGCGGGGCTGGTTTTTGCAGATTCGCGTTACCTGAGGAAGATAGAAGGTGTTATTGCTCCATATCGTGATTTTTTCGGCGCAATGTTCTTTTTTAGTTTTGGGTTGTCCATTGATATGTATACGTTGGGAGGTGCTGTGGGCTGGGCTACACTGGCCGCGGTGGTTACTATCATTGGTAACGTAGCCTCGGGGTATTTTGCCGCGCGGTTTGCAGGCAGAAAGCCGAAAGCATCGTTTGATATCGGTTTCACGCTTTCTGCAAGGGGTGAGTTTTCGATTATTATGGCTAATATAGGCAAAGCAGGCGGCCTGCTGCCTGTTCTCCAATCGTTCGTGGTTGTCTATGTGCTTATCTTGTCTATCGTATCGCCCTTATTGACCAAAGAGTCTCGTACGCTATGGGCGGCATTGTTCGGGAAAGACGAAGCGTCTTTAAAACAGAAAAAGACGCTGGAGCAATTGGAACAATCGGTTGGAAATAGAGGAATAGAGGATAGGGATCTTACATAAATCCTAACTCCAACTTTGCTTCTTCGCTCATCATATCCCGATTCCACGGTGGATCGAAAGTAAGTTCTACAAGCGCTTCTTTGACTCCGGGTATGGCAGCAACTTTGCGCTGCACCTCTTCCATTATTTCGCCCGCAACAGGACATCCGGGAGCGGTCAGGGTCATAACAACCTTCGCAATACCTTCTTCCTTGGTGATAATCTCATATACTAATCCTAAATCAACAATGTTTGCCGGTTTAAGCTCGGGATCATACACCGTTTCGAGTTGCTCCCGAATGGCGGGTGCTAAGTTCAGTTTGTCTATAACGATAATATTGCTCATTCTTTTATTATTTGATGGTAAAGATCTGTCAATTGCGTCATGACAGCAGTTTTTGTAAATTTATCTTTATAACGCAAATAGGCGTTCTCAACAATGTCGTCTTTTTTATTCGAATTTTCAAATTTTTCTATAGCCGATAATAAACTGCTCGGTTGGTAGGGGTCAAACAGCCAGCCGGTTTCGTTGGGTATAATAATGTCTGGGATCGCGCCCAATTGGCTGGCTATAATGGGAGTCCGGGTTGCCATGCCCTCCAGGATGGTTAAGGGAACTGCACCTTCATAACAGACAGAGGGAACGATCAATGCTTGGCTACTTGCGACTATTTGCATGGTTTCCTTTTTGCTTTTTTGCCCTACTAGTGAGATGTTATCACAGCCCTTAATCATATCGCTAACCGTTTTCGTAAGCGGACCCTCTCCGACAACTTTTAATTGCTTGTCACTGCCTTTTAACGCGGCAACCAGCTCTACAATACCTTTTTCCGCAGATAGTCTACCAACAAATACATAATAATTGTCCCGAGGTGAATCTGCGGTTCGGATGTCAACAAAGTTGGGCTTTACGGTAAATTGTTTGGGGGTGAATTGCTTCCCGGATGACAAGAAAAGTTGTTTAGAAAAATCTGTCAGTACGATGAAACGATTTACGGATTGCCATGTGTCTATTTTCCAGTGTAAAAAGTGCGTACAGGCCGTCGCAAAGGTTTTGATACGGGAATGGTCCAATATGCCCAGTCTTATGCCTTTCCAAGGAAAGTTTTTGGTTAAGCTGTCGAGGTAGAGTTTCCCCTGAAAAAACAGTGTGGCAGACGGACAGAGTAGTCGAAAATTATGTAAAGTCATGACGACCGGAATGCCTTGTTTTTTTATTGTCCGAATTACCGCAGGGCCGGAGGCATAATGCATATTATGGATATGAACCACATCTGGAACAAAATCCTGGATACGTTTTTTTATTTTGTAAATAGCATAGATGTTCCACGGGTATGCTAAAAATTGTAAAGCCCCCCGCCATCCTTTTCTATTACGAAAGGTTATGGTGCTAACAGTATGGTCTTTTTTTAATTCTTCCACTTCCTGTCGAAACACGATGTCTTCGCCGCCAGCATGTTGATAGAAATTGTGAATAATAAGGATACGCATGTTGCATCGGGTTTATGCAAAGATAGTATTTCCCAATTTATCCTTATCTTCGCCTATCATTATTTAGCTATGTTCCAAGAGTTATTACACGCAAAAGCTTTTCAGAATTATGTAGAAAAAGCTGATTTCCCCTCATATCCTGAACATTTGTATGACCCAATTCGTTACATATTGTCGCTTTCTGGTAAGCGGATTCGTCCCTTGCTGGTATTAATGGGTGCAGAGCTTTTCGATAAAAATGTGGTGGAAGCAGCCTTGCCTGCAAGTGCCGCCATCGAGTATTTCCATAATTTCTCACTTATCCATGATGATATTATGGATGTTGCACCATTACGCCGAGGAAAACCTACTGTACACAAAAAATGGAACAATAACATCGCTATATTATCTGGCGATGCTTTGCTCATTAAGGCCTATCAAGAATTGGCGAAATGTCCGACGGATACAATCCCTGATCTGTTACAATTATTTAATACCACTTCTTTGGCGGTTTGTGAAGGGCAGCAATATGATATGGATTTCGAAAAGCGTATAAAGGTAACCGAGGCGGAGTATATCGATATGATAAGACTCAAAACATCGGTATTATTGGGCTGCGCGCTCCAAATGGGTGCTATTATAGCCGGAGCAGATGAGCGATCGCAGATGTTGCTTTATGATTTTGGGGTGAATCTGGGAGTCGCTTTCCAGTTGCAAGACGACATATTGGACGTGTACGGAAACCCTCAGAGTTTTGGTAAACAGATTGGAGGGGACATTCTATCCAATAAAAAAACGATTCTCTTTGTAAAGCTACAGGAGCTTATTTCTCCATCAGATCAGGATACGTTAGCGTATTTAATGGCATGTACGGTGGATGTGGAACCAAAAAAGGTAGACAAAATGATGGCGTTGTATGCTAAATACGATATAAAAGCGTTAGCTATATATCAGAAAGAAAAATTTACGACTATTGCTTACGAAAAGCTGAAGGATATCACGGTAAAAGAATCGGAGAAAAACGCACTTTTTTCGTTAGCAGACGCTTTAATGCATCGGGTGCAATAGGGTTTTCGTTTTAAAATTGATAAAACTTTAGAATTTTTAGTAATTTGTCGAGATATCAACATATAAAAAAAAGTTAAGTGGCGCATGGCAGATATGGAACCGGTAAAAATAACGATATTTCAAGCATACTTATTTTGGGAAAATGTAGAGAAGAATTTGAATAATTTATCTCTCCGTTTATCCGGCCTGAAAGAAAAAACAGACTTAATTTTATTGCCCGAAATGTTCAATACCGGCTTCACCGTCAACGTTGAAAAATGTGCCGAGAAGATGGATGGCCCCACGATGCATTGGATGTATGAACATGCCAAAGCGTATAATTGTGTAGTGGCAGGCACATTGATCATTGTAGAAAACGGCCATTATTACAACCGTTTTGTATGGATGTCCCCTGATGGAAGCTTTGTACATTACGACAAACGCCATTTATTTGGGATGGCAGGCGAAAATAAGGTCTTTACGCCCGGGAATTCGCGTATTGTTTTAAATCTCAAAGGATGGCGGGTGTGTCCTATGGTATGCTACGACTTGCGTTTTCCGGTGTGGTCCCGGAATTTAGGCAACTCCTATGACCTGCTCGTTTACACGGCATCATGGCCTGATAAACGTTCCGCACATTGGCGGGCACTTGTTCCGGCCCGTGCTATTGAAAATCAGGCTTATGTAATCGGCGTGAACCGCGTAGGCTATGATGGGAATGAAATTTATTATTCTGGTGGATCAATGTGTATTTCTCCCAATGGGGACGTGGTCTATTATAAACCGGAAGACGAGGATTTGTATACGTTTACTTTGAATCCAGCAGAGTTAATCAAATCCCGGGAACGATTCCCGTTTTTGGCGGATGCAGATAATTTTTCTATATAACGGTATACATTTTAAAAAGGAAAAATCGAGGTAGTCTTAATACGGTCTATTTAAGATTGCTGATTGGATAACAGCTTCGCGTAGATCGAAAGACACCACTTCTTTCTTTTCTTCTTCTTCTTCGTTGGTTTTAGTAATCGTTAATTTTTCTTGATTTACTGCAGGTCGTTTTTTATCTGATTTTTTTTGGGGTTTATCCACTCGTTCGAAGAAAGATGTGGTGTCTCTTGGTGAAGTAACCTTAGGAATGGGCGTAGCTATTACCGGTTCCGTAGTGGTTGTGTGTACGGGAGGTTGTTCTCTTGCTGTAGGAGGGAGAGGGGCTTGCATTTGAGGTATACGCCGACGGGCTTTCTCTTGCTCTTTCTGGAATTCCGAGTAGATTTTATAAATCACTCCTCCTATAATTAATAATGCAGGTAAAAAGTTATCCATAATACTAATTTAATTAAAATTAAGAAAAGAAACTGAAATATTCGATTTTATTTGCATTCTACTGAGTTTTTTGGTTTGTTTGTATATACAATTATTCTAACCCATATTATCCGACATGAATGACAATATTGACGACACCGAAGAATTTTTTTCTTTCTTAACCGGAAAAGCCTACGCTGCATTGGGCAGGCGCTTACAAAGAAACCTCAAAGACGAAGGGGTAAACATCACTTCGGAGCAATGGTCACTCTTATATTATTTGTGGATGGAAGAGGGACGGACCCAACAAGAACTGGCCTGTTTAACCTTCCGCGATAAACCGAGCGTATCTCGTCTAATTAATAACTTGGAAAAGCTTAAACTGGTAATTCGCGTCACGGATAAGGAAGATAAGCGTACAAACCTCATCTTTTTGACCAAACAAGGGCGGCAAATGAAAGACGCCTGTCTGCGTCAAGCAAAGAAAACCATTGATCAAGCCCTGGACGGTGTAACCCGCGAAGATATGATAAAGGCACGCAACACGCTAGATGTCTTGTACAGTAATTTGTCATGAGCGTCAAATCTCTTGAGGTTCAAATGCACTCCGGCTATCGACTAACTTACCGGTGTCCTTAAAGTAAATTTCCTGAAAACTTAGGGTAGTTACGCTGTCTACTTTTCGGAAAAATTTGTCTGCCGACACGTCAGCCATTGTTTTAAAACCACACGCTTCCATTATTTCTACAGTAGCGCGCAGTGTATTACGATGAAACTGTGCCACACGTATGTATTTATCTTCCACATCAAGCGCTTTGTATAGATGAGGCCGTTGCGTAGCTACACCAACCGGACAAACATCCTCATTGCATTTTAAAGCCTGGATACAGCCGAGGGCAAACATCATTCCGCGTGCGCTATAACAGGCGTCCGCACCCAAAGCCATCACTTTTAATAAGTCAAAACCCGTTACAATACGCCCGGAAACAATTAGCTTTATATGTTTTTTTAGTCCGAATTTGATGAGTGTTGTTGTTACGAAGGATAGTGCCTCATATAAAGGCATGCCAAGATGGTCTGTAAACTCTAGTGGTGCTGCGCCGGTTCCACCTTCTGCGCCGTCTACGGCTATAAAGTCTGGAAATATCTGGGTGGTAAGCATGGCATTACAAATATCGATAAACTCCTGTTTATCGCCTATACACAATTTAAAGCCCACCGGTTTGTACCCGGATAGTTCCCGTAATTGTTGGATGAAATTTATCATGCCCTCAGGCGTGCTGAAAGCACTATGTGCGGGCGGTGACATTACATCCGTTCCCGGAACAACATGACGAATTGCAGCTACTTCGGGTGTGTTTTTTGCAGCCGGTAATATACCGCCGTGCCCCGGTTTTGCTCCTTGTGATAATTTTAGCTCAATCATTTTTACATAAGGACGTGTCGCCTTTTCCGTAAATAATTCCGCATCAAACATGCCCATTTCATCACGGCAACCGAAATATCCCGTACCAATTTGCCAAATTAAATCCCCGCCATTGATGTGGTAGGGACTTATTCCCCCTTCTCCGGTATTATGCGTAAAATGTTGTAAAGCGGCTCCCTTATTCAGTGCCGTAATGGCCGTTTTACTGAGTGCACCATAACTCATCGCCGAGACATTGAAAACACTGAGACTATAAGGCTGCTTACAAAAAGCGTTGCCAACGGTCGTCCGTAAATCGTGATTTTCAATATGACAGGGGAAAATAGAATGGGCAACCCACTCATTACCGATTGCTTGCGGATCGGACTGCATACCGAATGCTACCGTTTCTCGTTCATTTTTTGAACGTTGGTATACAATGGAGCGTTGGCGGCGGTTAAAAGGCCGTCCATCCGTATCGGATTCCCAAAAATACTGACGCATCTCCGGACGAATGCTTTCAAAGAAAAATCGAAAATAACCTAGAATAGGGTAGTTGCGTAGTATGGCATGCCGACTTTGATAGCTGTTGTAAAAAGCAAGTATCATCAACGGAAACGGGATAGTAAGTAACCAAAACCAACGAGGTGTAAAGATAACACCGAATGAGAAGATGATGAGGTTGATGACAACTATCGTTAACAGAATAAGTTTTCTAACTGCCATAATTTGTATCGTATATTTACGGTGTGTAACCGCCTTATGAACAGCAAACTGCGCGCCATTATACTCCCGTCAGGCAGTTGCTGTACAAAATTATGAAGTTATTTCTTCAAAGTGAAGAAATAACCCGCTTCGCAGAAGATTTACCGGTTTGTTAATATTTTGGTAATTAGGACTTATTTCTGGTGATTTCTTGCGTTAGTTGTTGATATATTTTGAGCCAGTTTGGGTTTTTTGTAAGAAACTGTAAATGCTTTTTTATCGTTTCTATATCGCCGCGTATTGCTGGGCCTGTTTGCACTTCCTTGGGTGACTTTTTTTGTACATTTTGTGCAGTTTCTAAGACGATAGGTTTCAATAAATCGAACGACAAGTTTTGTTCTTGTAGGACGTCGAAAGCAATCTGAAAAAGTACATTACTGAAGTTGTTCGCAAATACGGCAGCTATATGTAACGCTAAACGTTGTTCGCTACTACATAAAAAAGATTGGAGAGTGAGAGGCTGCATTAATTGGGTAAGGAGATCGGTAGAAACAAGGTCGTTACCTTCAATCCCAAAAGGAACTTTATCCAGTGAAGTAGGGATGTTTTTTCGAAGACTTTGTACCGGATAAAGAACGCCATAGTGTGGAAAATGCCCTAAAATAGCACTATGAGTCGCGCCAGAGCAATGCACTACCACCCCTTTTATAGCTGAAGGAAGACGTTCAGCTACCCCCTGTATAGCTTGATCAGGTACTGCAATAAGATATAAATCTGCTTGGTTGGTTACTTCCCCAAGGGAATCTATCGCTACTGCACTTAAAACAGAGGCCAACGCATTCGCGTTGGCCTTATTTCTGCTGTAAACCTGTAAAATCTGATGCCCCGCTTTGTGAAAAGCCTCTCCTAAATGTGTAGCAACATTTCCACTCCCTAATATCGTGATCGTCATTATGCCCGATTTTGTTTAGTAATCTTAGCATCTTTTATACGGCGATAAATCGCCATAATGAAACCGATGGTCATGATAATCGTCCCGGCCCAGAAAAAATTAATGTAAGGAAACTTAATAGCTTTAAAAACAATCCATTTTTTCTCTGGAAGCGGTTTTTGGTATAACATGATTTCCAATTTATCCTCTTTGGGCAGAATGTTCGTAAACCTAAAACGAAGACCTTGTTCGGCTACATCTTTATTGAAATCATAGCTGTGTCCGTCCTTGATTAAGAAGATAGGTTCCACGTTATATTCTTTTTGATCCGCTGAAACGACTTTGATTTTTAGCCCGATAATAATATCATCTTCGCCTTTCGGAATATTATTCAACGTAGCGTCCTTATTAATATCTTCAATGATGTAGAACCCATTTCTATAGCGAAGCGTATCACCTATATTAACTTGATAAGTTGCCGGTTCGTCGTAATCTTCATACCCCGTTTGCTCTTCACTTGGGATGTTTTCAGCTTGGGCCTGTGATTCTGCTGCGGCAGCAGTTATCAAGGTATAGATATCATGCGTAAGATAATGACGGGTGTCTGGGGTTCCAATAAGGCCTCCCATCTCCGGGTTATGTTGCGCAAATGGACGTAATACAAAAGATTCAGTTGCTGCGCCCGTTTCCTCGTCGATGCGCTCATATAAAATTTTATAATATACATTTGGAGGCGCTACGCTATCCCCTACGTATGTGATCCGGTAGTCACCCATCTGTTTGGGTTCTCCTTCTGTCAAAAATAAGTTTTCACCCGGATCAGAAAATTTATCGCCTTCTTGGCCAAAGTTCTGTACTTGTATATAACGACTCTCGTTGATGGAAATGACTTCGTTGGTCGCCGCTGCAATAAGCGCCCCCAAGAGCAACAATGCAAAACCAATATGTGCAACAGCCGAACCCGCTAAGCGCCATTTTCCTTTTAACGCATCGCCCAACACCCGCATATTTGCCAGCAAACAAAACGTACAAGTCAGCGTCAATAAGATATACATGACGTTCGTGTATGTCTTAGTGATATAGATAATCAGCGCACTTAAGAGAATAGCAAATAAGAATGAAGCTAGCGTAGATACCCAGAATTTTTTAGGTTCTGTTCTTTTATATTTCAAAAATTGTGTGAATGCTGTCACGAGCATGATGACTACAGCAAAAGCACCCTGCCATTTATTATAGTGTGGAATCGGATCTACCGGAGGAGCGACTTTTGTTCCAAATAAGGCGTTAAATACCGGGATAGAGGTCGTTGCAATCATTTGTATACAAGCTACCGCTAATACAAGACCGCCGATAAACAACCAGAATTCTCGCGAATAAATGTCTTCTTCGTGTTTAGAAGTAGGCATTTCTTTGGTGCGCCATACAAGCAAAACGATCATCAAGATCAGGTAAACCAGATTAAAGATGATAAGCTGTCCCGACATACCTAAGCTAGTGAAGGAATGCACGGATGTTTCGCCCAAAATACCACTTCTTGTCAGGTAGGAAGCATAGATGACCAGTACAAAGCTGATCATGGTTAACAACGTAGCCGTAAAGAAACCATGTCCGGAGTTACGATAAGCGAGCATGACATGAACTGCAGCAATTAAGGTTAACCAAGGGATAATTGACACGTTTTCCACCGGATCCCACGCCCAGAATCCGCCGAAATTCAGCGCTTCATACGCCCAGAATGACCCCATAATAATACCTGCTCCTAAGATCATCACCGCGAAAAGAGCCCAAGGTAATCCGGGTTTCATCCAGTCTTTGTAGCGTTTAAGCCAAAGCCCAGATGCCGCATAGGCAAACGGAACAATCATGGAAGCAAAGCCGAGAAATAGGGTAGGAGGGTGAATCACCATCCAATAATTCTGCAGTAAAGGATTGAGCCCGTTTCCGTCAGCGATCATACTTAAATAATCCGGACGGCTAAAAATAGGGGCTTGTAGGGCGTCCCGTAGCAAGATAAAAGGGGAGCTTCCGATGCGCGTTCCAAATATTTCTACACCGATCAACATCGATCCTAAGAAGACTTGACAGAGCATCACGAAAGTCATGACCGGTGCCTCCCAGCTCTTTGCTTTGCATACTAACACAACACCCAATACGACTTGCCAGAACATCCACAGCCAAAAACTTCCTTCTTGTCCTTCCCAAAACGAAGAAATGATAAAGTGGGTCGGGAGCGACGTTGAAGAGTGCGCCCAGACGTAATGGTATTCGAAATAATGGTTATAGATCAAGTAAAACAGAATGCTTCCGATAGCTATAACCGATACGAGATTGGTCCAAAAGCCAATCCGACCGAGTGTTTTCCAAGATTTGACCTCTGGTTCACGTGTGGCGAAGAAATAGCTGATAAGCGAAAAAAGGGCCGCCCCAAAAGAAAGGATCACAAAAAACTGACCGATTTTTCCGGGTAAAAGATGTTCCCCAACGTAATTAACGTCCATTGTTCAAAATAAAAGTAAAAATTATATAAAGACGATCCGGAGGTTAACGAACCGACAATTCTCCATCCAAAAATGCCGTCGTCGGCGCCACGCTTGTTTCGATGACTTCAACCTCGTCTTCGTTATATTTAGATGGACATTTCATCAATATCTTACTCGCATGAAATACCTCGCCCTCCATCCTGCCTGTCAATACAATTTGTTCCGACCGTTCGATGTCTTGTGGTTTAGATCCTCGAAAAACAACCTCACATTCGGTGCTATCATTATCATACATATAGAATGAAAAATGATTGGCATCCGTAATGGGATCGTAATGGAGATCTTTCTCTTTATTCAATACACCCACCACATATAACTCGGTGTTTTTCTCTTTTGCTTCTGAAAAAGTAGAATATGTACTCGAGTCTGTGTAAATGACAACAATCATCGCAATCGCTATAGCGATGATGACAATCAAGATAATTGAGCTTTTCTTCATACTACGTTATCATTAAATGAAATACAAAATTACGAAATGCTTTCACAAGATAGGAATTTGCAAAACTTTGTAAACTATTTAGAATAGTTCTACATAGCTGTTTGGTTTTTAGTTGTAAATTTGCAGAAACATACTTCAAAATGCAATTTGTCATAACAGGTGATGGGTCGTCTACCCTATATCACGCTCAAGTAGGAGAACATTATCATTCTAAACACGGGGCATTTCAAGAAAGCCAACATGTTTTTCTTCGTTCAGGATTGGAATGTAGCTTACAAAATCGTGAAGGGGAGACCATAGCGGTGCTAGAAGTGGGATTCGGTACCGGATTGAATTTCCTATTGACCGCTGATTATACGGATACCCATGGAATAACCTTGGAATATACAGGCGTTGAAGCCTACCCTTTGTCAGAAGATATCATTTTCAAAACAGGCTACGATAACTTTGTAAAGCCGCATATATGGGAAAGTTTTCAGCAGTGTTACCGGAAAGCTCAAATCGCCCCGACTGATTTTACGGCCACAGTACAGCTAGAGATAGCTGTCCAAAAAGTTCTGGAGTTTAGCTCGGCACAGCAGTTTGATGTAATTTATTTCGATGCTTTCGCCGCCATACACCAGCCCGAAATGTGGACAGAAGAAACGTTAGCACATGTAAGTTCGTTTTTGAAACCAGGTGGTGTATTTGTTACCTATGCTATAACCGGTAATTTGAAACGCACGATGAAGGCTTTAGGTTTTACTATCGAAAAAATACCAGGAGCGCCCGGTAAACGCGAAATGTTACGAGCGACTAAATTGTAAGAAAAATAAATTTGATTGTCGAGCGAAAAAAATAAAAATAGGATAGGTGAGAATAGGATAGGAGTATGTCGGCCGTCACAAAACGGGCCGACACATCCAGCATTCCTATTTATTCATGTCCCGATTGTCCGTCAATGCCATGAGCATGTCCGTGGGCAAGCTCGTCTTCCGTAGCCGGTCGAACAGCTAAAATCTCGACATCAAAATTCAATGTTTTACCAGCCATAGGATGGTTTAAATCAGCTACAACCGCTTCTGGTGTTACTTCAACGACCACTGCACGGAATTGGTTGCCCTCGTTGTCTTGTAGCGGTAACACTTCACCTACCGGTGGCAATCCAGTTTCCTGAAACATATCTGCAGGCAGTTGTGCTACTGCACGGTCATCTTTTTCTCCATATGCATCGTTTGGCTCTAAAGTAAACGAAGTTTTGTCGCCTTCATTTAACCCTGCAATGTTTTCTTCAAATTTGGGAAGCATCATGCCTACGCCATATAGAAAGGTTAAAGGATTTTCCGTGTTGGTTTCTTCTACAAAAGCTTTTTCTCCGTTTGCTTCTACGGTGTGAAGCTTGTAATTCAATGCAACGACATTGTTGTTTTCTATTGCCATTTTGTTTAATTTATTGGGACGAATCCCTGTTATTATGTATTAATTTCAATAGTCCTGCCACAAATTTTTGAGACAAACTACATGAACGATTCTTGCAAAGGTAGGATTTTGATTTCATTCCGTCTTTATCTTTTAACAACGGGAGTTCACTTTTGTTCCACCTAAGGTGATTTTGTTTGGAACGTAATGTGCATCATTTTCCCCCATTACTCGTATTCCGTGATAACCTGTTTTAGCGTCGCGGTATTGGCAGATAGCAGCGAATAGTCGATTGTTTCCTCCAGTTCTAAGCAGGCGGCGTGAGCCGTTTTAAGATCGATATACTGATCGGTAGTATAGGCAACCAGCTCGGAAAGGCCAGGATTATGACCGAATAACAGCACGTGATCAAACTTGTCTCTGATATCATTGAGGCGTTTCATTAAGAAAAGATAATGCGCTTCGTATACTTTGGGTTCCCAAACGATACTGTTGACAGGATAACCGAGAATCTCGCAGAAAATTTTGGTGGTTTGCATAGCCCGATTGGCTGTCGAAGAGATGACGAGTGTTTTCTCCAGATTGGTCGGCAGGTGATCGCGTAGTTTTTGCGCAATAAGGGTAGCGCGGTTGATACCTTTAGGAAGTAAATCTCTGTCAAAATCGTTTTTGTCGAAGGTAGGTATCTCTGCCTTTGCATGTCTAATGATATAAAGCGACTTCCGTTCCATATTTGCTTTTTCTTATTTCGCTAAATGTTTTTTTATATAATCGTAACTTTTTTGTATGCTTTCAAATTTGTTAGGCATGTAAATATCGTCCTGTTCAACGAATGCATATTTTAATCCGGATTTATCGGCATAGTCAACAATCCTTTTAAAGTCGATCGTGCCCGTACCAACCTCCGTATACTTTATTTCTTTCATGATTTCTTCAAAATCTGCATCGTCGAAGCCTTCGCCCACAACAGGATTGCTGTATGCTCTGTCCATATCCTTTATATGCCACATCGGAAATCGGCCCGGATATTTATCAAAATAGGATTGCGCATGGAGGCCTGCCTTTTCGATCCAAAATAGATCGAGCTCAAAATCTACTAGGTCAGGCTCCGTAAAAGCAATAAGGATATCCAAGCCCCGGGTGCCGTTCCCAAAGCGTCGAAATTCCCAAAAATGGTTATGATAGCCTACTTTAATGCCGGCTTTTTTGGTCATTTCACCCAACTTGTTAAGCTGCTCTGCAGCATATTGGTAATCCTCGGGTTGCAAGTTGTTTAAGTCATACATTGGGGTGACAGGCGCTATGATATAGGATTGACCAAGCTGGTGCGCTACTTCAATATATTTTTCGATGTTCTCGTGTTCTGTCGCCTTTCTATCAAGATATTTCGATAAATCATAATGACCACTGTGCGTTTTAAGGTTATTATCCTCCAGTACGCGTTTAAGTTCGGTAATAGGAAGTTGCCAATACGTGCCTGCTGCCGTATCAAGACCAAATGTCTCTACATGCTTGTAGCCGATTTTTGCGACTGTATTTATGGTTGCGATGGGGTCTTCATGGATTAAGTCGCGAATAGAGTATAGCTGAAGTCCAAGATTGTGCAAAGGGCCACGTCCCGATAGATCATTCTGGCAGGAGAACAGGTATGGGCTTAGAAAAGCGGCAGATAAACTTAGTCCCGCCTGCTTTAAGAATTTTCTTCTCGTATGTTGCATACTTTTAATTTCTTTAAAATTGGTATTCCAAGACGGAAGTTAGACAAAAAATACGGACGAAAAAAGGATTCTATTTTTTTATAGAATCCTTTCTTATCTTTTATGATTTTAACTTCTCGAAGTTATCCTTCCGAAATTGGAATTATTAAACCGTCATGATATCTTTTTCTTTCAATTCAGCAAGCTGATCAACTTTAGCAATAAAGGAATCGGTAAGCTTTTGGACTTCTCCTTCGCCCACTTTAATTTCATCTTCTGAAACCCCGTCACCTTTTAATTTCTTAATAGATTCATTAGCATCTTTACGGATATTTCGTATAGCTACACGGCCTTTCTCCGTTTCTTCCTTCACTTTCTTTACTAAATCCCGACGACGTTCTTCCGTTAGAGGCGGAACCGCTAAACGAATAATAGCCCCGTCATTCTGTGGGTTCAGTCCGATGTTGGAGTCTACGATAGCTTTCTCGATGGTACTGATTAAATTTTTCTCCCAAGGTTGAATAACAATCGTCCGCGCATCCGTCGTATTGATATTACTGACCTGCGAAAGAGGGGTCATGCTTCCATAATAATCTATAGAAACTCCATCTAACATAGCAGGAGAGGCTTTGCCTGCTCTGATTTTAGTCAGCTCAGATTCGGTATGTGTCACGGCCTTAGCCATGTTTTCTTTACAATCGTCTAATTCTAAGGATATCAGTTCATTCATATCTTTATATATTTCATTTTGTAATATTAACTAACAACCGTACCGATATGGTCTCCGTCGGCCAGCTTCTTCAGATTGCCCGGTTTGTTCATGTCAAAGACAATGATAGGAAGATTGTTTTCCTGACACAATGTAAATGCGGTCATGTCCATCACGTTTAGACCTTTTTCGTAAACTTCGTGGAAAGAAATCTTCTCGTAACGTTGAGCAGAAGGATCTTTTTCCGGATCCGCGGTGTAAATACCATCTACACGTGTGCCTTTTAGCACGGCGTCGGCATTGATTTCTATCGCCCGTAAGGAAGCAGCGGTGTCCGTCGTAAAATACGGATTTCCTGTTCCTGCGCCAAAAATTACGATTCTTCCTTTTTCAAGATGCCGGACAGCCCGTCTACGGATAAAGGGTTCACATATCTGCTCCATTTTAATAGCAGTTAGTAAACGCGTTTTTAACCCTACTTTTTCTAGCGCATCCTGTAAGGCCATACTGTTAATTACAGTTGCTAACATTCCCATATAGTCCGCTTGTACGCGGTCCATCCCAGCTTTTTCGGCACTTAAACCCCGGTAGATATTTCCTCCACCGATCACTATTGCAATTTCTAAACCTTGACTGTGAATTTCTTTGATATCGTTTGCATATTGCATCACGCGATTGATGTCAATACCATAACTTTGTTCGCCCATTAAGGCTTCTCCGCTGAGTTTGAGTAGGATACGTTTATATTTCATGTCTTTTTTTGGAGTATTTCCAAAAGCCAAAGATAAAACTTTTTTCGTAGCCTGCCACGATTATGTTATCCTTTTTTAACCTTCTCGATGACCTCCTCATAGTAGGACTCATATAAAGGCAGTATCCGGGTGATATCAAACTCTTTTGCACGGGCAAAGGCGGCGTCTTTAAAAGCTTTCAGGCGGTTACAGTCTTCTAACACATGGATGGCATGTTTAGCCATGTCATCCACATCGCCTACGTTACTGAGAAATCCGCTAACACCGTGTATGTTCAGTTCGGGTAATCCGTCGGCATTGGAGGAAACCACGGGTACTTGGCAAGCCATCGCTTCGAGTGCAGCTAATCCAAAACTTTCCGAAGAAGAAGGCATCAAAAACAAATCGGATACCGATAATATTTCCTCTATCGCATCTTGTTTGCCGAGAAAACGTACATCTTGGCTTACGCCCAATTGCCGCGCTAGCTCTTCTGCATTTCTACGCTCTGGGCCGTCGCCTACCATCAATAGTTTGCTGGGAATTACTTGATTTACCTTTTCAAAGATGCGGATAACATCTTGCGTATTTTTAACTTTTCGGAAATTGGAAGTGTGAATAATAATGCGTTCATTCTCCGGAGCGATAGCACGTTTGAAATGTTCTCTGCTTTTATTATGAAAACGAGAGAAGTCGATGAAGTTAGGTATTACGCGCACATCTCGTGTGATTTCAAAAGAATCCAGCGTTTGTTGACGTAGATTTTCCGAAACTGTCGTTACACCATCGGACTGGTTGATCGAGAATGTCACCACCGGGCTAAAGCTTTTATCTTTTCCTACTAACGTAATATCCGTTCCGTGTAGGGTGGTAACTACCGGAATGTGGATGCCATACGATGCTAATATCTGCTTTGCCAAATACGCTACTGACGCATGCGGAATAGCATAATGTACATGCAATAAATCTAATTTTTCGAATCGCACGACATCTACCAATTTACTGGCTAATGCAGATTCGTATGGGGAAAAATCAAATAATGGATATTGCGCTACGGCCACTTCGTGATAATAAAGGTTTTCCGAAAAAAAATCTAGCCGAGCAGGTTGAGAGTACGTAATGAAGTGGATTTCATGTCCGTTGGAGGCAAGCGCTTTGCCGAGTTCTGTCGCTACTACACCGCTCCCGCCAAAGGTGGGGTAACATACAATGCCTATTTTCATTCCAATAATTGTTAATTCATTCGTGTCTAATGCCACAAGTATTTATTCTGGCAAAGATAAGGATGCTTTTATAATTGCTTTGCAATAATTAGTAGAAATGCTTAAATTTAAATTATGGACAACGAATCCTTAAAAAAGGAGTTAACATATAGAACTTCCCGTTCAGGAGGAGCCGGAGGACAACATGTCAATAAAGTAGAGTCAAAAGTAACGTTAATATGGGATATCCAGACATCTCAAGTCCTGACCGAAGACGAGAGGACTCGTGTTTCTCATAAATTAGCAAACCGATTAAATGGAGAAGGCGTATTACAGATGGAGGCTTCCTCTGAAAGAAGCCAGGTGAAGAATAAGGAAATCGTTACGGAGCGGTTTTTGAACCTCCTTCGTCAGGCATTAAAAATAGAAAAGAAACGGGTGGCGACTAAAGTTCCGAAGTCCCAAATCCTGGATCGGCTAGACCGGAAGAAAAAGCAATCCCAAAAGAAACAGAACCGTAGAAAAAATATCAACTTTGACTAAAGCATTACCCCGCCCCCCGCTTAAAAGTGTCTAAAAAGTCTTACAGTAGGATAGGATCAAGATGGGGTACCCCATCTTGAGGTTAACTTAAAAAAGCTTGTTCTAGGTCTAAAGGAGCGATATAGACGCCGTCTTTATAAACGCGCATGTTCCCACCTGAAATTTCGTCGATCAAAATAAGCTGATTGTTGGAGGCATCATAGCCAAACTCCAATTTAATATCATAAAGATCTAGTCCTTTTTTCGCCAGTTCCGCTTTCACGATATCGCATATTTTGCGGGTTAGATCGACAAGTTCATCGTATCGTTCTTTGCTTAAGATGTTTAACATAGCTAAAGCATCTTGAGAAATAACCGGATCACCACGTTCGTCATCTTTAATAGTTACTTCTACGAAGCGGTCCAGATCTTGTCCTTCTTGGCAGTACGCTGCGTAACGTCTGTAGAAACTTCCAACAGCTTTATAACGACAAATTACTTCCAGGCCTTTTCCCAATACTTGTGCATTCTTCACGACCATAGATACATCTTCGATATCTGCTGAAATATAGTGTGTGGGAATATCAAGGCTATTCAACCGTTCGAAAAAGTATTTCGTCATTTTCAGTCCCGATTTTCCCGCACCGTCAATCGTAAGGCCTACGGTGTTAGCTCCCGGATCGAAAACGCCGTTTTCTCCGGTCACATCGTCTTTAAATTTCAGAAGGATCTGGCTGTTTTCCAGCTCATAAACATCCTTTGTTTTGCCTTTATAAATAAGTTGCATTGTTTTGATTTTTATGGCTCGCAAAATACGAAAATTCCGCTAATTGCTCGAGACCTACCGATTTATTTCCGTACGTAAAAATCTAATTTCTTCTTGAAGCCGTTCAATTTTATGTAAAAGGTGTTGTGCCACCTCTATACCCTGAAGGTTTATTTCCAGATCATAATGCCAAGTAGCAAATTGTTCCAATGCTTTCAATTCTTCTTCTTTAACGAATTCCTCTTCGTCCTGTGTCACCACTTCAATCAAACCGTTGCTAGAGAGATTTCGAATAAATTGCAGCTCTATTTGGTGTGATTGGCAGATGTCTATTATCCTGATTAATGTCCTTTCCATAGCTTATTTCTTTAAATTGGCTAATTGCTGAAATAATTCTTTCTCTTTATCGCTGAGATCAGTAGGAAGTTTCACATGCAATGTTACATACAAGTCCCCGAACTGCCCCTCTTTTTTATATATCGGAAAGCCTTTCCCTTTTAGACGTATTTTAGTTTCATTTTGTGTTTCCCGCTTAATTTTGACTTTGATTTTCCCGGCAAATGTATCTATTACGGTTTCCCCACCTAATAATGCGGTATAGAGATCGATATCTTGTACGGCGTAGAGGTCATGCCCTTTGCGTTGGAAATGAGCATCTGGTTTAATGCTGAATGTTATATAAAGATCGCCGTTTGGACCACCATTAATCCCTTCTCCACCTTGCCCACTAAGCTTAATTTTTTGACCGTTTTCTACCCCCGCCGGGATCGTAATCCGTATGTTCTTACCGTTTACGGTAAATGTTTGTTGATGGGTGGTATAGGCTTGTTGTAAAGTCAGTTCCAGGGTAGAATGATAGTCATTTCCCCGGAATTTTGTCTGTCTCCCACCACCGTGTCGGCTACCAAACATTTGTTCGAAGAAATCAGAGAACTCACCTGTATCATAATTTCCCGAGTAATCGAAATCAAAACCTTCAAACGGATTTCCTGAAGCACCTCCGCTAGCGCTGCGACTCTGTTGTTGTTGCGCCTGTTCATAAGCTTCTCCGTGTTTCCAGTGTTCGCCATACTGATCGTATTTTTGTCGCTTTTCCGGATCCGTCAATACCTCATTGGCCTCGTTGATTTCCTGAAATTTCTTTTTCGCCTCCTCGTCATCCGGATTTAGATCTGGATGGTATTTCCGCGCAAGCTTCCTATACGCTTTCTTAATATCGTCTTGGGTAGCATCTTTATCTAGCCCAAGGATCTTATAATAATCTACAAAAGCCATATGTTATGATTTGTATTATCATAACAAGATGGCTTTTTTTTTGTTTTAACAGGAGTCAAGTCCTAGTTAGAAACTATTTTTTATTAGCATCTACCGGCAAGCGTTTATCACGATTCGCGATTTCCCAGGTGATATGGAAAACTAGTTTCTCTCTCTTTACCATCATCGGGAAGTCGATTTTATCTACCGTGTCTTCCGGTGTATGATAATGGGGGTGGAGCCCCGAGAAAAAGAAAGCCGACGGAATACCTTTCTCAGCGAAATTGTAATGATCAGAGCGATAATACAGACGCATTGGATCATTTGGATCATCATACATATAATCCAACTCCATTTGGGTATAGGTGTCGTTTGCAGTTTCTGTAATCACCTTGAGTTCCGTACTTAATTTGTCGAGTCCTATGGCGTGGATGTAATTGTGATTTCCGTTCAAATGTTTGTCGTCTATACGGCCGATCATGTCCATATTGATACAAGCCACGGTGTTTTCCAGTGGGAAAATAGGGTTTTCTACATAAAACTTGGAGCCGAGTAGTCCTTTTTCTTCAGCTGCCAAACCAATAAATAATATGCTTCTGCGGGGACCTTTCCCATCTTTTTTAGCTGCTGCAAATGCACGGGCTAGCTCCAAAATACCGACTGTACCCGAACCATTATCGTCTGCCCCCGGGAAGAATGTTCCATCTGGCAATATACCGTCATGATCATAATGCCCCACGAGGACGACAAGTTCATCTTTTAAATCGGTACCTTCTAAAAGGCCCAAGACATTTGGATCGGCTAATTGTTCTTTGGTGATGCCCATTTCAGCCTGCACGGCTGCGGGAATAGTAAAGGTGGTCGTCTTATTTTTTTGTTGTTCAAGGGAGGTATTCCGCTTAGCCAGTAATTGATTGGCTAATTCGGTAGAAATATTGACTACAGGTGCTTTTGTTGTTCCTTTAACAACCGTGTCTCCATCATTTAAAGCGAAACGACCGCCTACTAAACGCTTTCCAAACCGCGCCATGTTTTGGTCTACATAGTCTCCCGTAGCCAAAATCATTTTTGGATTTTTCTTTAGCAGTTCCTGTACACGCTTAAACCGGCTACTTGCCCATTCTGACATTTTTGTACTGCCGGTAATACGCGAATTACCGTTTGCATCGGTGGGTTCGCCCTCGTTTATAACCAGAACAATCTTGCCTTCGATGTCGATACCCGCTAAATCGTTGTGTTTCTTATCTTGAATACCATAACCCACAAACACGATATCATCGGCTTGGTAGCTGCTGTGTACATTATCGCCCTGCACAAAAAAATCGGTACCGTTTTCATAAGCCTTTCCGTCTAAAACGAAATCTTGTACCTGATAAGCAATTCTGACTAAATCGACTGGCTGAAAATAACGGCCATTAACAGGGGCTTCCAAACCATACGCATGGAACTGTTCGGCAAGGTAATGGGCCGTTTTTTCGCCGCCTTTTTGTCCCGTGCCACGTCCTTCAAATTCTGGCGACGCCAGCAGTGTTAAATGTTTCCTTGCTTTTTCCTCTGTTAGGAGATCTGCATATTTCGTCTGTACCGGATCGGGTTGTTGTGCAACAGCACAGCTATGGAGTACAGGTATAAGTAGGAAAGTTGTTATCCAATTTTTTACCATTATTAAGAATATGTAGGAGAAATTCGTTTACATACAAGCTATTTTATTAACACGTGTGCCATGTCGGCCACCTTCAAACTCCGTCGTTAAAAATGTTTTAATAATTTTCTTAGTGAGTTCGATGTCAATAAACCGAGCGGGGATACAGACGATATTCGCATTATTATGTTGTCTCGCTAATGCCGAAATCTCATTTTGCCATGCAATAGCCGCCCGGACGCCTTGGTGTTTGTTGGCTGTTATAGCGACACCGTTGGCACTTCCGCAGATCAAAATCCCCAGTTCGTTTTTACCTTGTTCGACGCTACTTGCTACAGGGTGAGCGAAATCTGGATAATCAACAGAATCTGCAGTGGCCGGACCGAAGTCTTCTACAGTGTATCCCTCTTCTTGTAAAAAATCTAACACCGCCGTTTTATAGTCAAATCCAGCGTGATCGCTTCCTAGTGCAATTTTTTTAGACATGATCGTTATGTTTATTTCTGTTTATAAAATTCTTTTTCTTTTTCAAGATTGCGTTTATAAACGCTTGCAGACACCATGATACTTAATTCGTAGAGTAAGAACATAGGGGCGCTTACGGTTAAAAGTGTGATGACGTCCGCGGTTGGTGTAATGATGGCGGCGATGATTAAAATAATCACTACAGCATATCTTCTGCTGGCACGCATAAAGGCCGGCGTCATCAGACCCAATTTAGACAATATAAATATGACGATGGGTAGCAAGAACACAACGCCACACCCCAATGTTAATGTCGCAATAAGCGATAAATACGAGTCAATGGTAATCTGATTGGTAATTTCATCACTTAAAGATACATTACTCAAGAAATTAACTGAAAGCGGCACAACAATATAATAACCGAATAAGGCACCGATAACAAATAACACCGTGGCATAGAATACAAAACCACGGGCAGAACTCTTTTCCACTTCTGTTAGGGCAGGCTTTACAAAAAGCCATACTTCGAATAACAGATAAGGGAAACCCAATGCAACCGCCATGAGTAGACAAGAGTTAATCTGCAACATAAATTGCCCCGCCATTTCCGTATTGATGATGTTAAACGGAATGCGATTCACACAGAAGCCATCCAAACTCAGTAAGTCACCTACTTTACACATCATTCGATACGTCCAGAAGTCGAGGTTTTTAGGCCCCATGATAATGGAATTGAATACGAAATCGTAAAATGTAAAAGATAGAATAGCGAAAACAGCAATGGCGATTACCGAACGGATAATATGCCACCGCAGCACTTCAAGATGCTCAAAAAATGACATTTCCCCTTCGAGATTCTTTCCTTTTTGTTTAATAGCGTCGATTAACTCTTTTGATGTTGACATGCTAAAAATGTTGTGTCTGAAACAAAACAAAAATACCATTCTTATTTTGAAGAATGGTATTTTAACGGTATGTAAACGAAATTTTATTCGACCTCTTCGTCCGGATATTCCGTAAGGTCAAATGTTTCCATGAACTTTGTTGTAAAATTACCTGCTCTAAAATTTGGATCGCGCATTAGCCGTATATGAAGTGGTATCGTTGTTTTTACCCCTTCAATGACGAATTCACGTAGTGCCCGTTCCATGGTATTGATAGCCTCCTCGCGCGTTTGTGCGACACAGATGAGTTTAGCAATCATCGAGTCGTAATTCGGTGGGATGCTATAACCTGCATATACATGGGTATCCACCCGTACACCATGTCCACCAGGTGAATGAAAGTTGGTGATCTTACCTGGAGACGGACGGAAGTTATTAAAAGGATCTTCCGCATTAATACGGCACTCAATCGCGTGCATCGTCGGCTCATAACTCTTTCCCGAAATCGGAATACCGGCAGCCACTTTGATCTGTTCTTTGATAAGATCGAAATTGATGACTTCCTCTGTAACCGGGTGCTCGACCTGGATACGGGTATTCATTTCCATAAAATAGAAATCACGATGCTTATCGACTAAAAATTCAATCGTACCCGCTCCTTCGTAATTTACAGCTTGTGCCCCTTTGATGGCCGCCTCGCCCATTTTCGCACGCAATTCCGGTGTGATAAATGGAGAAGGTGCTTCTTCTACCAGTTTCTGATGGCGACGTTGTATGGAACAGTCACGTTCAGAGAGGTGACAAACCTTGCCATACTGGTCACCGATCACTTGTATTTCAATATGACGGGGATCTTCTACGAATTTCTCCAAATAGATTCCATCGTTACCAAATGCCGCTCCAGCTTCTTGACGGGCAGAGTCCCACGCGGGCTCAAACTCGTCATCATTCCACACGATACGCATTCCACGTCCGCCGCCGCCGGCAGTCGCTTTTAAAATGACCGGATAACCAATCTCCTGGGCCAGTTTAATACCTGTTTTTACATCAGGAACCAAACCGTCCGAACCCGGAACGGTAGGTACACCTGCCTGTTTCATGGTCTCCTTTGCAGAAGCTTTATCACCCATTTTTTCGATCTGATCGGCTGTAGCACCAATAAATTTGATGCCGTATTCGGCACATATAGCTGAAAATTTAGCGTTCTCAGAAAGAAATCCGTATCCAGGGTGGATCGCGTCTGCATTTGTTAATTCGGCAGCAGAAATGATATTTGGTATACTTAAATAAGAATCTTTACTCGGAGGAGGTCCTATACAGACCGCTTCGTCGGCGAAACGTACATGCAAGCTGTCACGATCCGCTGTAGAGTAGACGGCAACACTCTTAATGCCCATTTCGCGACAAGTACGAATGATGCGAAGTGCAATCTCTCCTCTATTTGCTATTAATATTTTTTTGAACATCTTTTTTTATCTCACATCCAAACTAAGAAGGATCAACTAAGAATAACGGTTGATCGAATTCTACAGGCTCTGCATCATTAACTAATATTTTTACGATTTTACCCGAAACTTCCGATTCAATTTCATTAAAAAGTTTCATGGCCTCGACGATGCATAGCACTTTTCCGGGCGTGATCTCGTCACCTACGTTCACAAACAAAGGCTTATCCGGACCCGAAGCGCGGTAAAAAGTTCCGATCATGGGTGATTTCACGGTGATAAGGTTTGATGCTTCCGCAGCAGGAGCACTCGGCGCTTGTACTATTGGCGCTGCCGTTGCTGCTGGTGCAGCAGCCGGTTGTTGTTGTGGTAATGCTACAGGAGCTGGAACCGTTGCGGTAACATAGGTTGGTTCCTGATTCGTTTTGATGGTGATTTTAAAGTCTTTTTCTTCAATAGCGACTTCGTTCACACCTGACTTCGCAACAAATTTGATCAGGTCTTGAATCTGTTTAATATCCATACTCATATTTCTAGTAGGTTTCATTTGTATAAACTTCTTATGATAAATTTTAACCCCAGATTTAAGGTTAATAGATAACCGGGGTAAAGTTAAATAATATTTTTATGCTTTTGTATAAGCCCACTTGAGATAAACTGCTCCCCAAGTAAAACCGCCGCCGAAAGCCGCTAATATTAAGTTGTCTCCTTTTTTTAGTTGGTTTTCCCACTCCCATAAGCATAGGGGGATTGTACCGCTGGTGGTATTTCCGTATTTATGGATATTGACCATAACTTTGTCTTCTGACAGGCCTGCACGTTCGGCAGTAGCATCTATGATACGCTTATTCGCTTGGTGCGGTACGAGCCAATCCACATTTTCCGATGTCAAATGGTTTCTTTCCATGACCTCAACAGCTACTTCAGCCATGTTCGTAACCGCAAACTTGAATACGGTACGCCCTTCTTGATAAGCATAATGTAAACCCGCTTCTACGGTCTGATGAGATGCTGGGTTGAGCGACCCACCACCTTTGATGTTTAAATAAGGGCCGCCAGAACCATCCGTTTTCAGAACAGCATCCATGACGCCGTTATTTTCTTCATTCGGCTCTAGTAATACACACCCACAACCGTCGCCAAATAAAATACAGGTGTTACGATCTTCGTAATTCACGACCGATGACATTTTGTCGGCGCCCACAACCAATACTTTTTTATGCTTACCGGATTCAATAAATTGCGCACCCGTCGTCAAACCGAAAAGAAATCCAGAGCAGGCCGCTTGCAGATCGTATCCCCATGCATTCTTTGCTCCGATTTTATTTGCCAGAATGTTTGCCGTTGCCGGGAATAGCATATCCGGCGTACTCGTACAAAAGATAATCAGTTCAATTTCTTCCGCAGAGATACCGCGCTTTTCCAATAAGCCTTTAACAGCCGGAACAGCCAAGTCTGATGTTGCTTTGCCTTCACCTTTAAGTATTCTACGCTCCTTTATCCCAGTCCTGGTTACGATCCATTCATCGTTTGTATCGACCATGGTTTCCAACTCCTGGTTCGTGAGGACGTAGTCGGGAACATACCCGTTTACTGCCGTGATTGCAGCATGTATTTTTGACATATATAATTAATTGAAAGCAGACCTGATTTTATCGATGATTTGTGATTCAATCATGTCTTTTGATAATAAAACCATGTTTTTGATAGCTTCGGGAGTCGAGATGCCATGTCCGATAATAACAGGGGCATTTACGCCTAAAATAGGGCTACCGCCATACCGTTCGTAATTGAATCTATCAAAAAAATCATCCTTCATTCCCTTTTTTAGCGTAACTACATAAAAAGATTCGGCAAGTTTCAATACCACATTACCCGTAAATCCATCGCATACATACACATCTGCAGCGTCTGTGAACAAATCGCGACCTTCGGTATTGCCGATAAAATTTATCTTTTTGTTCTGTTGGAGTAGGGGGTAGGTTGATATGGTTAAATTGTTGCCTTTTTCTTCTTCTTCTCCGATATTTAACAAGCCGACTTTGGGAGTCTCAACGCCATAAATATACTGCATGTATAAGCTTCCTAAGGTGGCAAACTGGGAGAGCATTTCTGGCTTGCAGTCCGCATTTGCGCCGACATCCAATAAAATACCGTACCCGCTTTTAACCTTAGGTACATTCGTTGCAATTGCAGGACGAAGAACACCGGGAATTGTTTTTACACTGAATACAGCACCAACCAACATCGCCCCTGTGTTACCAGCTGAAGCAAAAGAGTCGATTTCGCCCTGTTTTAACAGGTCAAATCCTTTTGCGATACTAGAATTGGGTTTTTGGGTAATCGCTTTGGTCGGATGTTCATGCATGCTTATGTTTTCAGGCGCATGTATGAAATCAAATTTTTCGGGATCCGCTCCAGCGTGCTTTAACCGCTCGATGGTGTCTTGTTGATCACCGATAAGGACAAGACGTTGTCCCTCCTGTAGTACTTTTTGAGCTGCTATAGCTCCATTTATGGTGGAGTCGGGGGCGTAATCCCCGCCTAAAACGTCTAAACCAATCTTCATTCGTTATTATTTATCATCAATAATACGCAAAAACATCCCAAATTAAAGTATAAAAATTAAATTTTACACCTATTTGGGATGTTTAATTTCGTTGAATGATCTCGTTAGACAGCAGCGGTGTTTTCAATAATCAATTTTCCGTTGTAATATAAATTACCATCTACTGTATATGCACGATGCGGTGTGTGTACAGCACCTGTCTCTGTGCATACCGTTAACGTAGGTCTTTCTGCCTTATAATGTGTTCTTCTTTTGTCTCTTCTTGATTTAGAAGTCTTACGCTTTGGATGTGCCATCTCGTATCTCTGTTTTAGTTATTTTTAATTTTCTTTAATATATCCCAACGTGGGTCTGTGTCTTCTTCGTCTGTGTCGCTCTCTAAATCTGCAGAGCTGCCTAATTTCGCTAACATTTCCGGATCGCAGCTCGCATTTGTTCCCTGTTCCGAACATTTCTTATAATAAGGAACGCGAACATTAATGTACTCGTAGAGCAGATCGGCAATGTCTAACTCGTAATCCGTTTTGGATAACGTTAATACTTCCTCGGTGTCTTGTCCCCACTCATCTTCTGTAAATTTAACCAAGATACGCTCTTCAAAATCTTGCGGCGCATCAAAGGCGGTTAAGCATACATCACAGGTTAAACGAACCGTGCCGTATACATGAAAGTTCACAATCAGCATGTTTTCCCGCTTTTGCAGTTCTACATCAGCCTGGAGCTTTCCCTGCTTTACTAATGAATGTTCAAAACAATCAAAGAACTTATCACCTACCTCAAACTCGAAATTGTGCTTTCCAGTAGTTAATCCTGAAAAAGGGATTCTATAGTATTTTAGCTGTTTCACAATCTGTATTCGAGCGTGCAAAATTATATATTATTTCAGTAAAAAGGAAACTTTTTACGAAATTATTGTTCGTCTTCTCCGTAGTAGTATTTACCGAGCTCTATTTTTTCTCTACCGTTCGCCATACGCCAACGGTTGGTGTCACGTAAAGAATAAGCGCAGCCACAATATTCCTGCATGTAGAATTTTTCGCGTTTGCTGATTTCCAGCATACGCGCTGAGCCGCCTTTCTTCCGCCAGTTTAATGTCCAATACTCCATATTATCATGCCGCCCGGCAGCCCTTAGGCCACAATCGTTGATCTGTTCCATGTTTTTCCAACGCGAGATGCCTAGCGAACTGGATATCACGTCGAATCCGTGGGCAGCCGCATATTCTGCCGTTTTTTCAAAACGCATGTCAAAACACATGGTGCAGCGGATACCGCGTTCGGGTTCATCTTCCATTCCTTTGGCTAACTCAAACCAATGGTCCACATCATAGTCTGCATCGATAAAAGGAATACCATGTTTTTCTGCAAACCGGATGTTTTCCTCCTTGCGCAAATCATATTCTTTACGCGGGTGTATATTCGGATTGTAGAAATAAATGGTAAAGTCAATGTCCGAAGTAATTAAAGCTTCCATCACTTCTCCGGAGCAGGGTGCACAGCAAGAATGCAGCAGCAACTTCTTCCCCTCGTTCGGCAAATTAAGCTTCTCTCGTTTAAACTCCTTATTGTCCATGATCGCAGTGCATTTAAAATATGATGCAATTTTACGGAAAACTGCTAGATTATACAAAAGTTCGTTGCGGGTTGTCGCAGGTTTGCCGATATACCCGTTTATTTTTTACTTTTGTAACGTATGACTCAATAAATTTATGGCTAAAATATCCCCTATATATTATGTCTTCGCGATGCTGGCGCTTATTCTTGGGTTTTACGCCTGCGAACGGGACGACGCAGAACCCAATTTGGAGATGCGAAAGTTTACGCGCTTATATGTTTCTTTTGAGGAGCATCGCTTAAATAAGCAACCGCCGGATACCAACGTTAGGATTATATATCCGGCAGACTCCTCTGTTTTTGTTTTCAATGGTCGACATCGATCGGAAATTCAAGGTGGTGGGCCGATTTATTTTGAGCCTCAATTAAACGTATTATTTCAAGCTAGTGTTAATCGAGCAGGTTCCAATGATACGTCCATCGCTGTACTGAGTATGGGATCAACAGGGTCATTAAACAACTCGGGTCTACCCAAGAGTCGTTATTATAATAGTGTAAGGGGTATGGTGTTCCATCGGCGTGCGAATGTTCTCTATATTGTGAATGGTGCGGGACCGGACGCAGGCGTATATGTGATGGAGCGCCCCCGATATGCAAACCGGGAAACACAGCCCGTTAAGAAATTAAGGAATAGTAGCTTGGCGATGTGGGGAGCAGCTTATCAAAACGAGCGGCTTTTTACGTCGAAAACAAGCGCCCCGGGCGGGATTTATGTTTTTGAGGATATAGCGAATGTAGTGGTGAACGATCGGGACTCTGTCGGTCCGTTAGATCCGACTCGTATATTATTAATTGAGGGCGCAGCAAATAATCTACGTGGACTGTTTTACGATACGGTTAAAAACGTGTTGGCGGTGAGCCAATTGGGCGATGGAACAACACCTGGGAGTGGGCGCATTCTTATTTTTGAGAACTTTTCTGAGCAGGTGGAAGAGGAGACGATTACGCCCACGCGCGTGATTACGGGAGCGAATACAGGATTGATTTCGCCGGTAGATGTGGTTATTGATACGCGGGAGACCGGTGTATACTTATATGTAGCAGATCGCGAAGCCCGAAAAATATCACGGTTTAAGTATACGGATGATGGGAACATCGCGCCCGATAAGGTAATCGATACTTCGGAGTTGAAAGATGGCCGAACACCGGTCAGTATTACGTTGGACACTCGTGAACATGAGCTGTAATAATTAATTTATATTTTGTAAATACGTTTGATATGTCAAAAAGCCGGCTTCTATATGGTATATGTCTTTTTTTCGCGCCTGTCGTTGGTTTTGTTGCCTGCGAAGAAGAGGAAGATGTAGGGCCGGGATTAGAAATTGCCCAGATCTCCCGTCTTTATGTTTCTTTTGAAGAATACGG
Source organism: Sphingobacterium sp. FBM7-1 (assembly GCF_020687765.1). Taxonomy (GTDB): domain Bacteria; phylum Bacteroidota; class Bacteroidia; order Sphingobacteriales; family Sphingobacteriaceae; genus Sphingobacterium. Next base: position 128,694 of record NZ_JAJEWJ010000006.1, read on the forward strand.
AACGACCGATGAAAGGCCCGATACGACCATTCGGGTTATTCAGCCGGCAGATTCGTCTGTTTTTGCCTTTCGGGAAAGCCATCTCTCCCAAGTACAAGGTGGTGGTGCGATTTATTTCAACCCCTATGTGAAAACTATTTTTCAAGCAAGTGCGAACGACGGGGGGCAGGATACGGTTATCGCGGCGGTTAGCGTCCAAAGAACCGGATTGCTGAATAACGCCGGCAATGGTATTCGTAGTAGATACTATAATCAGGTGAGAGGTTTTGTGTATCATGCCGCGACACGATCTCTTTTAGCTGTAAATGGGGCCGGGGAAGGTGCAGGAGTATATGTAATTGATAATCCCACGAATACCGGCATCCAGAAACAGCCTTATAAAAAATTAGTTAACCCGGACCTTAATATGTGGGGGGCTGCTTATCAAAATGATCGGCTTTTTACAGCTAAGCTTAGCGCACCAGCGGGCATTTACATGTTCCAGAATCTAACGACGATGCCGGTCAACGCCAGCGATTCGGTGGCTACCTTGCAGCCGGCTCGTACCTTCCAGATTGAAGATGCTACTACTGATCTTCGTGGATTGTCTTATGATACGATCAAGAATGTGCTGGCCATTGCCGAAATGGGTGATGGAACTCTAGGGAATGGACGAATTCTTATTTTCGAAAACTTTTCCAATATCGTAAATGGCAGTTCGGATATCATTAAACCTACGCGCGTGATTACGGGGCCTCGTACGGGGCTAGTCGCTCCTGTAGATGTGGCGATGGATACAAGGGCCGGTGGGGTGTATTTATATGTGGCAGACCGTGCCGCTAAAAAAATATCCCGGTTTAAATCGACGGACAATGGCGACGTAGAACCCGAAGATGTGCTCGACACTTCCGAATTGGGCTATGGAGTAACGCCGGTAGGGTTGGCGCTGGATGCTCGAGACGATTCTACGTTGGGTCGATAAGATTCAGTAATGATTGTACTTCCTCCCGTTTTTCGTTATTGTCCACATATTCATAGGCAGCAATAAGATTGCGTAGAATGCGTTGGATAATCGCTATATTCGTGCATGGTTTTACATAGTCATCGGTAGGTGGCAGGTTTAGTTGTTGGAGAAATGCCGTAATATCCACTTCCCGCATAATCTGTCCGCGGTTGAACACATTAATGTAAAAAAGAACCTCATCGGGATTTTCTTCATTCATATAGGCCAGCACAAAATGTTTCGGCAGATTAACACCATAAATAGGTATGTCTAAGCGTTGGGCAACGATACTGTATATACAAGCTAATGAAATAGGATTGCCTTTCTTGGATTCGAGCACCTTATTAATAAAAGAGTTTTGTGGGGCATGAAAATCGGAGGTGTTACCGGATAATCCAAACTCACGGAAGAGGATGTTATTCAGAAGCTTGACCTTTTCAATCGGACTCATGTCATACATCAAATGATACCAGGCATTACGCCGCAGTTCTGCCAGTTTACCGTATACTTCCTCCTCGCCTAAGTTGGGATATTGGTATCGGTTAATGATCAGTAGGCCGTCCAACAGGTCTTCTTGGTTGCTTAATTTCCATAGCTGGAGATCATTTTTAACCTGATTGAACTGGATTTTGTGTATAATCTGTTCTACCCGTTCCTGTAAAAGTACATCGAAAGACTCCTCCCATGATGCTTCCAATAAAGGAATCACTTCTGGTCCGCACGTGATTAGCTTGTCTTCCAACACTTGGTAGATTTCCACATCCGGATCATCCAGTAACGAAATCAGTGCTTTTAACTCCTGCTCAGTCATCCGTACTAATATACGGGTTTTTAAGTTCTTTTATCCATGCGTGTTTATTTATAATAGTATGGATGAGCGCTTCGTGGTTTTCGCTCAAAAAAGAACCAAAGCCGAGCGAAGCGAGCTCATGGATACTAATAGACAAGAATTCATAAAAATCGTCGCTTCAAATACTTCCATAGATGCATAACAATGGGAAGTGCGATCAAGAATGATGACTTCGTATCCGTTTATATGCTCGGTGTAATCGCTGCAGGCCTTCTTCGAGTAGTAAACGGGAGCAAGCGATATTGATGCGAAGGAAATCATCTCCGGCTTGACCATATTTGCCCCCTGCCTGTAGCCATAATTGTTCCTTTTCCAATAAACTTTCTGCGAGGGAGGAGGAGGGCATACCTAATGCGCTACAGTCCAGCCAAACTAAATAAGTAGACTGTAGCGGAATAACGGTAAGCAGCGGGAGATGTTTCTGGCAAAAATCCGTTAGGTATACATAATTGTCATGAAGGTATTTTTTGAGTTCTTCCAGCCAGGGCTCCCCTTTTTCATAAGCAACGATCAAGCTGTCGATGGCAAATACATTTAACATCGTCATTTCCCATTTTGTTAATACCGCCCTTGTCCTGCTACGGAATGATGCGTTTTCAGTGAAGAAATAGGCAACTTGTAAACCTGCTAAATTAAATGTTTTGGAGGGGGAAGAAAAAGTAATGGACGTTTTCGCATGAGCTTCTCCTAAAGACGCAAAAGGGACATGTGTAAAATCGTCGTACACCAAATCGGAATGGATTTCGTCGGATAGCACGACAACATGGTGACGAATACATATATCCCCAAGTTGTTGTAACTCGTCACGTGTCCAGACCCGACCGGCAGGATTATGGGGGTTACTAAATAGCAGTAACTTTACAGCAGGATCGGCAGCTTTGTTTTCTAGGTCGTCAAAATCGATCTGATAATCTCCGTTTTCATACAGCAGATTGTTCGCTACGAGCTCACAATGACTTTGGTTGACGGTGACAAAAAAGTGATTGTATACCGGAGGTTGTACTAGGATTTTGTCACCAGGGGACGTTAATGCTTCGACCGCCGCAGCAAGGGCCGGCATAACACCTGGCGTAGCCACGATCCAATCCTTTTCAACCTGCAGTGCATGTCTTTTTTTCCACCAATTCGTGATGGCGTCATAAAAAGTGGGCGGGGTTTCGGAGTAACCAAATACGCCGTGTGATGCTCGAGCTATTAAGGCTTCTGTTATTTCCGGGGCCGTTTTGAAATCCATGTCGGCTATCCACATGGGGAGTACATTCGGTTTGGACCATTTTACACTTCCAGTATCTGTTCGATCGATGATTTCATCAAAGTTATATGGCATATTTCTTTTTTCTTATCGTGTTATACAAACTTAAGAAATTACTCTTCTTCATTTTTTCCTTGCTGAAAAAACGAAGCAAAAAAACTCAAGGCTGGCATTGTTCCGCTTGAATGGTCTTTTTCATCATCTTACGCGTAAACGGGGCCGGATTACTCGCTAATATAGTGCGTTTCTATGGGACTGGACATCAACGTGCAGCACGTGGAGCGACGATAACCACGATTGTGTAATATTCACTTGCTGATAGGAAGGTGGTAATCGCGCATATGGATAACAAGTAGGCCTTTATTTTAGATGGGCTCGCAAATGGAATAGCGAGGTTTCCCAACCCAACAGGATCGTGCTTAAGGATTTTCAGGATATCGGTTAGCCAGCGGTAAGCTCAGGCAGGTATTGGATATACGCATATTGTTTTTTTTAATACGCCAATAGGATGTTCCGGGTGCGAAGCTAGGGCGACCGCCGTGCCGGTAAGTTGTAGCGCGGGGTATGCTAGTACGCTAATCTTGCATGCAAGTCTATTTTGCTGTTTTCACGATTATTTTAACTAAAAACTGCCTTCATGACGTCGAAAAAGCGGATTTTGAAGATAAATACTTTGAGAGTTTGCATGGAAAAGGTTCGTTTTTTGGCCAAAAACTTTTTTGGGGTACCCCCGAAATTGGCCAGAATCTACACCTTTTGTTCATTTTTGTAGCACATCTTTGTAATGGAATAAGGTAGTAGTATGGATGAAGTCTACTATCTACGAAACGAATATTAAACAAATAACAACATGGCAAAACCAGTATTTACAAGCAAAGATGCAACGCAATTGTTGGTCTATGCAGAACAGATTTTTTTAAAGCTGACGGAGAACGCTGATCTATTCACCGATCCGGTTCCGGATTTAACGACCTTGGAGACAAATTTGAGTGCTTATCGGGAGGCGTATGCTGAAGCTAGTTTTCGGGACAAGCGGGCTGTCATCTTAAAGGCACAACATGGCGAAAAACTTCAAGATGTTATTCGCCGGTTAGCGCACTATGTCGAAGGGGTCGCGGCGGGTGACGAAGCGATTATCGTAGCAGCGGGATTTCGTCCTTCAAGGTCCAGTCACGTTTCTTTAGGGCGTACACCGAAGCCGGAAAACCTCCGTGTAGAACATATACAGGTTGGTTCCGGGATTATACGCTTGCGTGTTAACTCTTGGCGACCGGCGAGGCTTTATCAGTATGAATATCGTAAAAAGGGAAAAGAACAGTGGAGCAGCGTGATGCATACCAAATCTTCTTTAGAAATGAGCAATCTGGACATGCTTGAGGAGTATGAATTTCGGGTATCCTATATTGGTAGTGATGTCACGTTGAACTACAGTGATTTGATTACGGCATGGGTGATATGAGGGAAAAGGGAAGGGGAGTACATTTTCGTTGCAGTTTGTGTCGTAGTCTAATATAATGCTATTATTTAAACACTAAATTTGTAGCATGCGCTACTACTGGGATCTGATCCAACATTTTTTTGTCTCCAATAGCCGTCACGGTACGCATTCTCCTTTCGTATATGGTCTGGCTTCCCGTGTTATTTATCATATTTCACGTGTGCGGCCTTATACGGTGGCTGTTCCTTCCGATTTTAACCCCAAATATAGTGACCTACTTTTAGCTATATTAACCGATATGGGGGTTCAAAAGCTGGCTTGTTTTCGGGAGGATACTTCTGCTGATGCGTTATTTGCCGATTTAAAGAGCGCTCCGGCTGATCAGCTCCTCGAAGCTATTCGTCGAGGAAAGATTATCGTGGTACATGAACCTTTTCACACCCGCCAAACAAAACAGTTATGGCGGGAACTGATCCAAAGTCCGGATGTGGTGGTCTCGATCAATCTATTCCATTTCGGATTGTTGATGTACCGGGAAGGGCAGCGTAAAGAGAACTTTCTCCTACGTTATCCGTTTTGGAGGTGAATGAAAATTAAAAGGCTTCGCTGATGCTTAGATAGAATCCGGTCTGCCTCTTTTCGCCCGGTCTTTTTTCACCGAATGCATAATCCAATCGGACCGTACTGTTGTGTTCTAAACTAAAGAAATAACGGATGCCGCCTCCAAAACTGGGGACTAGGCGCAAATTATGTTGCGGCGAAAAGGTGCTTCCTGTCCCGCCGAAGCCGACGACACCCAGCCGTGGTATGAACCGGTAACGTAGCTCCAGTTGTGCGGTAGCGTAGTTTTTATCTTTATACCGACCTAAATAATAGCCGCGCATCGTCATATCACCGCCTAGATCCCGATAGTTGTAGAATGGGATGTGATCGCCAAAGGTACCACGGTAAAGTAGCTGACTGGCCAATGTCACTTTTGAGGAAAGGGATCGAAACCCTCTAAAATCAGCTTCGAGCTGACTCCCTGTGAAATTATCGCCACCCCAAAAATTCGGCGCGTACGCAAATTTTAGTCTGGAATAGAAGCCGTCGGTTGTATAGGTGGTATTATTTCGCGTATCATATAGGGAAGAAACGCCCAGCGCTAAGTATTGTCCGCCGCTCTTTCCTAATATATCTGGCCTTTCAAATATTCCGCCCGGATCACGGTCTGCAAACTTAAAATACTCGTAATTGGCGTTTACGCCGGCATACCAGTTAGCGGCTATTCTTTTTTCGACTTCTATTCTCGTCCGTACCAGCTGCTGTTCCAGAAAGTCTTCATCAGCCAACCAAGTATCCGTTCCTATCCCGTAGAAATTAAAAGGCCAATCTCGGTAACGTAATTCGGAAACGATATGATAGGCGTTATCGGTCGTCCAGAGATCAGTGAGCAATTTGATGTTTTTTTGGCTTTTCGTCGTCAATGTACCGATTAGGGTAATGTTCGATGTCCGGTTGTTGGGGTCTGCTTTGTCTAAATAGAAGTTGTAGGTGCTCCCGATGCCATATTCTACACCGGTTTCCTGTGCATATCCTAGGGCGGGTAGGACAATCAGACTACCTCCTCTGGTGGAATCATTCTCGGAAGAAAGGAATTTTTTTATCATCCGCTGGACGAATGTTTGCTCTTGTGCAGCTATTTTGGAGATGGTCGTTGCGGTGAACAACAGCGTCAAAAGTATACCGTTTTTTAACGATGATTTTAATTTCATGAACATATAAAGATAAGCACTGCCCTAAAAAGGCGGTGCAAGATGTAAATTATTTCCTTGCATATCAAGTATATGATAAAAGCAACGGTTTTTTTTTGTGAAATATTTTTGTAGTTTGGATGTAGTCGCTATCTTTGCCTCATCAAAATCAAACCCGTTAAGGTTGTTTGAGGCTGATTGGAAGAGTTCTTTAACACATTAAAAAAAAATAAAAAACTTGCAAATATCAAAATTAAGTTGGATTTTTGCACTCGCTATCTGAGGAGATAGTAGTTCTTTAGAGAGTTTTTTAAAATAAAATATTGCCTCTTTAGCTCAGCTGGTAGAGCAACTGACTTGTAATCAGTAGGTCATTGGTTCGATCCCGATAAGAGGCTCTAAATGCAAATTATTTTGCAGGTATGGAGGGGTTCCAGAGCGGTCAAATGGGACGGACTGTAAATCCGTTGCTTCGGCTTCGAAGGTTCGAATCCTTCTCCCTCCACCATCCGATTTTAGTTGGTTTTGTTTGGCTCCTTTGTGGGTTATCAAGACCGCTGAAATCAACCAGCGGAAGTAGCTCAATTGGTAGAGCGATAGCCTTCCAAGCTATAGGTTGCGGGTTCGAGGCCCGTCTTCCGCTCATTTTTAAAGTTTGATTTTAAGTCTCTGTCTTTTTGATTAATTGTCCAAATAGGTAGAGGCTATTATCTGTAGATAGGCTTTTTGAGAAAGCCGAAGTAGCTCAGGGGTAGAGCACTTCCTTGGTAAGGAAGAGGTCGTGGGTTCAAATCCCATCTTTGGCTCAAGAAATATGAAAGTTTATTACTTTTGTAAAGAATTTAATAAAGAAACATTTTTATAATTACTAATTCGCATAAACATGGCAAAAGAGAAATTTGACCGGAGTAAACCGCACTTAAACATCGGTACAATCGGTCACGTTGACCACGGTAAAACAACTACTACAGCGGCTATCACTAAGGTATTAGCTGATAAAGGTTTTTCAGAAGCACGTTCATTTGATTCAATTGACTCTGCTCCTGAAGAAAAAGAGCGTGGTATCACAATTAACACGTCACACGTAGAATACCAAACAGCGAACCGTCACTATGCGCACGTTGATTGTCCAGGTCACGCTGACTATGTGAAAAACATGGTTACTGGTGCTGCCCAAATGGATGGTGCTATCATCGTAGTTGCTGCGACCGATGGTCCGATGCCTCAAACTCGTGAGCACATCTTGTTGGCTCGCCAGGTAGGTGTTCCTGCGTTAGTAGTATTTTTGAACAAAGTTGACTTGGTTGACGACGAAGAGTTGTTGGAACTAGTTGAAATGGAAGTTCGCGAACTTTTATCTTTCTACGAATTCCCAGGTGATGATATTCCAGTAGTAAAAGGTTCTGCACTTGGTGCATTGAACGGCGAAGAGCAGTGGGTTGATAAAATCATGGAATTGATGGAAGCAGTAGATAACTACATTCCGATTCCTCCACGTTTGACAGATCTTCCTTTCTTGATGCCAATCGAGGACGTATTCTCTATCACAGGTCGTGGTACAGTTGCTACAGGTCGTATCGAAAGAGGTGTAATTAACTCTGGTGATCCAGTTGACATCTTAGGTATGGGTGCTGAGAACTTGAAATCTACTGTAACAGGGGTTGAGATGTTCCGTAAGATTTTGGATTACGGTGAAGCTGGAGATAACGTAGGTCTATTGTTACGTGGTATTGAGAAAACTGATATCAAACGTGGTATGGTTATCTGTAAACCAGGTTCTGTAACTCCTCACACTGACTTCAAAGCTGAGGTTTACGTATTGTCAAAAGCAGAGGGTGGTCGTCACACACCATTCTTTAACAAATATCGTCCGCAGTTCTATTTCCGTACAACTGACGTAACAGGAGAAATCTCGTTGCCAGAAGGTACTGAAATGGTTATGCCTGGTGATAACGTTACAATCAGTGTGAAATTGATCAACGCTATCGCGATGGAAAAAGGTCTACGTTTCGCTATCCGTGAAGGTGGTAGAACAGTAGGTGCTGGTCAGGTAACTGAAATTGTAGCGTAATCTTTTAGATTATTCTAATACAATAAAACAAGCTAATTAGCTAAAGGCTAGTTAGCTTGTTTTTTTCTACCTAAGAATTGATTAATTAGCGTAGAAAAAAAGTAAATAATATTTGCGCTAATAGTGTTGAAACGCTATATTTGCGTCATCAAAAAAAACCAAGGGGTATAGTATAATGGTTAGTATAGCGGTCTCCAAAACCGTTGGTCTGGGTTCGAATCCTGGTACCCCTGCTAAAAAGATTTAGGTAAACTAAAATGGCTAAAGTACTTGATTTTATAAAAAGCTCCTATGTAGAGGTTACAGAGAAAGTAACTTGGCCTACTTGGGCGCAATTGCAAAACTCCGCAGTGGTGGTACTTGTAGCGTCTGTCATTATTGCGTTGTTGATATTTGTGATGGATAAGGCTTCAAGTAACTTATTGGAGTTGTTGTATGGAATTACTTCCTAAATTTATCGTTATAATTTTATGGCAGATCAATCGTTAAAATGGTATGTAGTTCGTGCCGTTAGTGGAAAAGAGAAGAAGGTGAAGCAATACGTCGAGGCGGAGGTGAGCCGTTTGGGCATTCAGCACTTAGTGCCTCAGGTATTGATCCCAATGGAAAAATATTACCAAATGCGCGATGGGAAGAAAGTTGCAAAAGAGCGTAACTATTATCCCGGTTATGTTTTAATCGAAGCGGCATTGGACGGTGAGATTGAGCACGCAATTAAAAACTTGAATAGTGTTATCGGTTTCTTGGGTGACAAGGCCGGGAATGCGATTCCGTTGCGTCCTGCTGAAGTAAATCGGATACTAGGTAAGGTAGACGAGATGGCGGAACAGGGTGAAAGTATGAATGTTCCTTATTATGTGGGAGAAACCGTGAAAGTGAACGACGGGCCATTCAATGGGTTTACGGGTGAGATCGAAGAGGTTCATGAAGATAAAAAGAAATTAACCGTTATGGTAAAAGTCTTTGGTCGGAAAACGCCACTAGAACTCAATTATATGCAAGTTGAGAAAGAGTAATTGAAATCTTTATAGAAAAAGGGCGATCCACATAGATCGCCCTTTTTTATTTGTTTTTAATTTTACATTTTTTATTTCGAAACTTCTTATTATCTTTGCACCTCGTTTGGTTATCTAGTTGATGGGTAGCCTGCGCAAGAATAAATGTTACGTTATAATGCTTCCACCTTACTAACAAACATTTAACAATTAAATTCAAAACAAAATGGCAAAAGAAGTCAGTGCGTTAGTAAAATTACAAGTAAAGGGCGGTGCTGCGAATCCATCTCCTCCAGTAGGACCTGCATTAGGTGCTAAAGGGGTGAACATTATGGATTTCTGTAAGCAATTCAACGCTCGTACGCAAGACAAACCAGGGCAAGTATTGCCTGTTGTCATTACAGTTTATAGTGACAAGTCGTTCGATTTTATCATTAAAACTCCGCCAGTAGCTGTTCAGTTAAAAGATGCAGCTAAATTGAAAAGCGGATCTGGTGAGCCTAACCGTAAAAAAGTTGCTTCTATTACATGGGAGCAGGTTGAGGCTATTGCCACAGATAAAATGCCTGATTTGAATGCATTTACTGTAGAGGCAGCCATGAAAATGGTCGCTGGGACAGCACGTAGTATGGGCATTACCGTTTCTGGTAGCGCTCCTTGGAACAATTAATTAACGAAATCAGTTTAAGAAAGTGGCTAGATTAACAAAAAATCAAAAAGCGGCACTATCCAAAATTGAAGCTGGTAAGGCGTACTCTTTAAAAGAAGCAGCAGCTTTAGTTAAAGAGATTACAGCGACGAAATTTGATGCTTCTGTGGATATCGACGTTCGTTTAGGCGTGGATCCTCGTAAAGCAAACCAAATGGTTCGCGGTATCGCGACATTACCTCACGGAACCGGTAAAGCTGTGCGTGTTTTAGTATTGTGTACTCCTGACAAGGAAGAAGAAGCTAAAGCAGCAGGTGCGGATTACGTGGGTCTTGATGACTATATCAGCAAAATCGAAGGTGGTTGGACTGACGTTGATATCATTATTACTATGCCTAGCGTTATGGCAAAAGTGGGTAAATTAGGACGTATTTTAGGTCCTCGAAACTTAATGCCTAACCCTAAAACTGGTACAGTGACTACGGAAGTAGGTAAAGCTGTAACGGAAGTTAAAGGTGGTAAAATTGATTTCAAAGTCGACAAGACAGGTATCATCCATACTTCAGTGGGTAAAGCGTCGTTCGAAGCAGATAAGATTTATGACAACGCATTAGAGGTATTACAAACTATTGCACGTCTTAAACCGTCTGCTGCTAAAGGAACATACTTTAGGAGTATTCACATCTCTTCAACGATGAGTCCTAGTATTCACGTGGAGACTAAATCAGTAGCAGGAATTTAATCATGAGAAAAGAAGAAAAACAAGCAATTGTTCAAGCTTTGGCCGAGCAGATTAAATCTTACGGTAATTTTTACATTACGGATACTGCTGATTTAACTGTTGAAAAAGTAAATAATATTCGCCGTAAGGGTTACGAGCAAGGTATAGCGATTCAAGTTGCTAAAAATTCCTTGATCGAGAAAGCCCTTGAGGAAGCCGGAATTGATTCAGAAGAGTTGCGTGGTGTGCTTAAAGGCGCTTCTACGTTGATGTTCTCTGAAACAGGAAATGCACCAGCGAAATTGATCAAACAATTGCGTAAAGAAGGTGATAAGCCCCTTTTAAAAGCGGCTTACATCCAAGAGACTGCTTTTGTTGGTGACGATCAATTGAATGCGCTAGTTTCCCTTAAATCTAAGGAAGAACTTGTTGCTGACGTTATTGCATTGCTTCAATCTCCTGCGAAGAATGTTATTTCTGCACTTCAATCAGGTGGAAATACAATTTCAGGTTTAGTAAAAGCTTTAGAAGAAAGAGGCTAACGAACACCTCTTATAAAAGTTCGTGTTTATAATTAACAATCTTTATTAAGTACATTCAAAAATTCAAAATAAAATGGCAGATTTAAAACAACTTGCTGAACAGTTGGTTAACTTAACAGTAAAAGAAGTTAAAGAATTAGCTGATATCCTTAAAGACGAGTACGGTATCGAGCCTGCTGCTGCAGCTGTAGCTGTTGCAGGACCTGCTGCTGGTGGCGACGGTGCTGCTGCTGCTGAAGAGAAAACTTCATTCGACGTTATCTTGAAAGAAGCTGGTGGTCAGAAATTGGCAGTAGTTAAATTGGTGAAAGACCTAGCTGGTTTAGGTTTGAAAGAAGCTAAAGATTTAGTGGACGCTGCACCTAAGGAATTGAAAGCTGGTGTTTCTAAAGACGAAGCTGAAGCGTTGAAAAAACAATTAGAAGAAGCTGGAGCAGTAGTTGAGGTTAAGTAATCTCAGCTTAGAAAAGCACCTTAAAGGTTTAGACTCTGTCAATATATTGTCAGAGTCTATTCCTGTTTATATTATTACGTGTATCAGATGGTTGCTGGCATCTGATAAAGACATGATTACAGCATAGTTGGCTCAGTTTTTTTAAACTAAAATACTTATTCCCTTGGCAAACAATAATATGCAACAAGAAAGAGTGAATTTTGCAATAAGTAAGAAGGTTATCGATTATCCGGATTTCTTAAATGTGCAATTGCAATCTTTCAAGGAGTTTTTTCAATTAGAAACTACTTCTGACAACCGCCATCAGGAAGGGCTGTTCAAGGTTTTCTCGGAAAACTTCCCTATTTCTGATTCAAGAAACATCTTCGTACTAGAGTTTTTGGATTATTTTATCGATCCGCCACGCTATGATATACAGGAATGTATCGAGCGGGGGTTGACGTATAGCGTTCCGCTCAAAGCGAAGTTGAAGTTATCTTGTAATGACGAAGAACACGAGGATTTCGAAACCATTGTACAGGACGTATATTTGGGAACGATTCCTTATATGACGCCAAAAGGTACCTTTGTGATCAATGGTGCTGAGCGTGTTATCGTTTCTCAGTTACACCGTTCCCCAGGCGTATTCTTTGGTCAGAGTAGACACACAAATGGTACGAAACTTTATTCTGCAAGGGTAATTCCTTTTAAAGGATCTTGGATCGAGTTCGCTACAGACGTTAACAACGTGATGTATGCGTATATCGATCGGAAGAAAAAATTCCCGGTTACTACTTTGTTACGTGCGATCGGTTACGACTCAGATAAAGACATCTTAGAATTGTTCGATCTCGCAGATGAAGTTAAAGTTAGTAAATCCGGTCTGAAGAAATACGTTGGTCGTCGTTTAGCGGCTAGGGTGTTGAAAAAATGGATAGAGGATTTCGTGGATGAGGACACGGGAGAAGTGGTGTCTATCGACAGAAATGAAATTATCTTAGAACGTGAAACTGTTTTAGAGGAAGACCACATTGAAATGATTATCGATGCAGGGGTAAAATCTATTATCCTGGCAAAAGAAGATGGTGCAAACAATGCGGACTACTCCATTATATATAATACTTTACAAAAGGATACCTCGAACTCTGAAAAGGAGGCTGTGGAACACATCTATAGGCAATTGCGTAACGCGGAACCACCAGATGAGGAAACTGCACGTGGTATCATTGATCGTTTGTTCTTCTCGGATAAACGTTATGATTTAGGTGATGTCGGTCGTTACCGGATTAACCGTAAGTTGAAATTAGATACGGCAGATGATACGAAAGTATTGACACGCGAGGACATTATTGCTATCGTGAAGTATTTAATCAACTTGATTAACTCTAAAGCGGAAGTGGATGATATTGACCACTTATCCAACCGTCGTGTACGTACGGTAGGTGAGCAGTTGTACGCACAATTTGGTGTGGGTCTTTCTCGTATGGCGCGTACCATTCGGGAACGTATGAATATTCGTGACAATGAGGTGTTTACACCGACTGATTTGATTAATGCACGTACGTTATCGTCCGTGATCAACTCTTTCTTTGGAACAAACCAGTTGTCACAATTTATGGATCAAACGAACCCATTGGCAGAGATTACGCACAAGCGTCGTCTATCAGCCTTAGGTCCCGGTGGTCTTTCGCGTGAGCGTGCGGGCTTCGAAGTGCGTGACGTTCACTATACGCACTACGGTCGTCTGTGTACAATTGAAACACCAGAGGGTCCGAATATCGGTTTGATTTCTTCGTTGGCTGTACACGCGAAAATTAACAACTTAGGTTTTATTGAAACGCCTTACCGTCAAGTAAGAGATGGTAAAGTCGTCGTTGATGAACCCGTAGTTTACTTGTCTGCGGAGGATGAGGATGATAAAACTATTGCGCAAGCAAATGCGCAATACGATGATAAAGGTAACTTTGAAGATCCAAAAGTAAAAGCGAGATATGAGGGTGACTTCCCGATTATTGAGCCGGAGAAATTGGATTATATGGACGTTGCGCCTAACCAGATCACTTCGATTGCTGCTTCGTTGATTCCATTCTTGGAACATGATGATGCCAACCGTGCGTTGATGGGATCGAACATGCAGCGTCAAGCAGTTCCTTTATTGAAGCCGCAAGCGCCTATTGTAGGTACTGGATTGGAAGCTCGCGTAGCATCGGATTCGCGTACCTTGATCAATGCAGAGGGTGAAGGTGTGGTAGAATATGTGGACGCTAACGAGATCAAAATTCGTTACGTGCGCACAGATGATGATCGTTTAGTGTCGTTTGATAACGATGTGAAAACATATAGACTTACCAAGTTTAAGAAAACCAACCAAAATACCTGTATCAACTTGAAGCCTATTGTGATAAAAGGGCAGAAAGTAAGCAAAGGTCAGGTATTGTGTGAGGGGTATGCAACGGAGAATGGTGAGTTGGCGTTAGGTCGTAACTTGAAAGTGGCGTTCATGCCTTGGCAGGGATATAACTTTGAGGATGCGATTGTAATCTCTGAACGTGTGGTATCGCAAGACTTGTTCACCTCTTTGCATATTGAAGAGTTTGAATTGGAAGTGCGGGATACAAAACGTGGTGAAGAGGAGTTAACTTCGGATATTCCGAACGTGTCGGAGGAAGCTACTAAAGATCTAGACGAGAATGGCATCATCCGTGTAGGTGCGGAGGTAAACGGTGGAGATATCTTGATTGGTAAGATCACTCCTAAAGGGGAGTCGGATCCATCACCGGAAGAGAAATTACTACGTGCTATCTTTGGTGACAAAGCTGGAGATGTAAAAGATGCGTCTCTGAAAGCTTCGCCATCGTTGAAGGGTGTTGTTATTGATACGAAACTGTTCTCACGTGCTAAAAAAATGTCGAAAGATGCAGAAAGAAAAGCATTAGACAAATTAGAGGTTGCGCACAATAAGGCGGTGAAAATATTGAAAGATCGTTTGGTGGAAAAATTGTTTACGATCGTAAACGGTAAAACTAGCCAAGGGGTATTCAATGTATATAGAGAATTATTGGTGCCGAAGGGGGCGAAATTCACGCAGAAAATCCTGATAGATTTGGATTATGCACATATTAACCCAACCGGTTGGACGACAGACGAAGATAAAAACGAACTGATTAAGTTGGCTCTTCACTTCTACAACATCAAAGTTAACGAAGAATTAGGTGCCTTTAAGCGGGATAAGTTTGCTATCTCTGTAGGAGATGAACTTCCATCGGGTATCGTTCAGATGGCGAAAGTTTATGTTGCGAAAAAGCGTAAGTTGAAAGTGGGTGATAAGATGGCGGGACGTCACGGTAACAAAGGTATTGTTGCGCGTATCGTTCGCGATGAAGATATGCCGTTCTTGGAAGATGGTACGCCGGTTGATATCGTACTAAACCCATTGGGGGTACCTTCGCGGATGAACCTTGGACAGATTTACGAAACTGTTTTGGGATGGGCCGGTCAGAAACTCGGAACTAAGTTTGCCACACCGATTTTTGATGGTGCGGAAATGGATGAAGTGGAAGATTGGATTGCGAAAGCTGAATTGCCGAAGTCTGGAAGAACCTATTTATATAATGGTTTGACAGGTGAGCGTTTTGATCAACCGACTACGGTGGGTGTAATTTACATGTTGAAACTTGGTCACATGGTGGATGATAAAATGCACGCACGTTCTATAGGACCATACTCGCTAATTACGCAACAACCGTTAGGTGGTAAGGCACAATTTGGTGGCCAGCGTTTTGGTGAGATGGAGGTATGGGCATTGGAAGCATTTGGTGCGTCGAATATCCTTCAGGAGATCTTAACCGTGAAATCAGACGATGTTGTTGGCCGTGCCAAAACGTATGAGGCTATCGTGAAAGGTAATAACCTTCCAACTCCATCGGTACCGGAGTCGTTTAATGTATTGGTACATGAGCTACGCGGTTTAGGATTAGATATCACATTAGATTAATCAAGCATACAGCTTTAACTTTTTATAAGTATGTCTTACAAAAAAGATAATAAAATTAAAAGCAACTTCACGTCGATTACGATCAGTTTGGCTTCTCCGGAAACAATCTTGGAGCGTTCTAGTGGTGAGGTTACAAAACCAGAGACGATCAACTATCGTACCTACAAACCTGAGCGTGATGGTTTATTCTGTGAGCGTATCTTTGGTCCGGTAAAAGACTATGAATGCCACTGTGGTAAATACAAACGTATTCGTTATAAAGGTATCGTGTGTGACCGTTGTGGTGTGGAAGTTACGGAGAAAAAAGTACGTCGTGAGCGCATGGGACATATCAACTTGGTTGTTCCTGTGGCACATATTTGGTATTTCCGTTCTCTTCCTAATAAGATAGGTTATTTGTTGGGTCTTCCGACCAAAAAGTTGGATATGATCATCTACTACGAAAGATACGTGGTTATCCAATCAGGTATTAAGGAAGAAGATGGTATTTCCTATATGGATTTCTTAACAGAAGAAGAGTATCTGGATATTTTGGATACTTTGCCAAAAGAAAATCAATATCTGGATGATACAGACCCGCAGAAATTCATCGCGAAGATGGGGGCTGAGGCGATGGAGGAACTTTTGAAACGTATCGACTTAGATCAATTATCTTATGATTTACGTCACCAAGCAGCGAATGAGACTTCACAACAGCGTAAAAACGAAGCGTTAAAACGTCTTCACGTTGTGGAAGCTTTCCGTGGGGCTAATACGCGTATCGAAAATCGTCCGGAGTGGATGATCGTGAAAATTGTTCCGATTATTCCGCCGGAGTTGAGACCATTGGTTCCATTGGATGGTGGTCGTTTCGCGACTTCTGATTTGAACGATTTATACCGTCGTGTTATTATCCGTAATAATCGTCTGAAACGTTTGATCGAAATTAAAGCGCCGGAAGTTATCTTGCGTAACGAGAAACGTATGCTTCAGGAAGCGGTGGATTCGTTATTTGATAACTCGCGTAAAGTGAATGCGGTGAAAACCGAGGGTAACCGTGCGTTGAAATCGTTGTCCGATATTTTGAAAGGTAAGCAGGGTCGTTTCCGTCAAAACTTATTGGGTAAGCGTGTGGATTACTCGGCGCGTTCTGTTATTGTCGTTGGTCCGCACTTGAAACTTCATGAGTGTGGTCTTCCGAAGGACATGGCTGCGGAGTTGTACAAACCGTTTATCATCCGTAAGATGATTGAAAGAGGTATTGTAAAAACCGTAAAATCAGCGAAAAAGATCGTGGATCGTAAAGATCCGGTTGTTTGGGATATTTTGGAGAATGTATTGAAGGGGCACCCGGTATTACTTAACCGTGCACCGACACTTCACCGTTTAGGTATCCAGGCTTTCCAACCGACGCTAGTTGAAGGTAAGGCGATCCAGTTACACCCATTGGTGTGTACCGCATTCAACGCCGATTTCGACGGTGACCAAATGGCTGTTCACTTACCTTTAGGTAATGCGGCTATATTGGAAGCTCAAATCTTAATGTTGGCTTCGCACAACATTCTTAACCCTGCGAACGGTTCTCCAGTAACGGTTCCGTCTCAGGATATGGTGTTGGGGCTTTATTATATTACGAAAGGCCGGAAGTCTGCAGCGGATCATAAAGTAAGGGGCGAGGGCATGACATTTTATTCTCCGGAAGAAGTTATTATTGCTTTGAACGAGGATCAAGTTGATTTGCACGCATTCATCAAAGTAAAAACGAAGAACAGAAGTAAAGACGGTCAAATCACGGAGGGTATTATTGAAACTACCGTTGGTCGGGTAATCTTTAATCAGATTGTGCCTGAGGAGATGGGGTATGTCAACGAACTCCTGACTAAGAAATCTTTGCGTAATATTATTGGGGATATTGTGAAAAGTACGGGTATGGCTCGTGCGGCACAGTTCTTGGATGATATGAAAGAGCTAGGTTTCCAAACGGCTTTCAAAGGCGGTTTGTCTTTCAACCTGCAAGATTTGAATATTCCGGCTGCTAAAGCGGATTTGATTGAGCAAGCGACAAATGAAGTGGAAGAGGTAATGAATAACTATAACATGGGTTTCATTACGAACAACGAACGCTACAATCAAATTATCGATATCTGGACACGTATCAACAATAGATTGACGGCATACGTGATGGATATTCTTTCGAATGATAACCAAGGGTTCAACTCGGTTTATATGATGTTGGATTCTGGTGCACGTGGATCGAAAGAACAGATTCGCCAGTTATGTGGTATGCGGGGTCTGATGGCTAAGCCTCAGAAATCTGGTACCTCAGGCGGTGAGATTATCGAGAACCCGATTTTATCGAACTTCAAAGAAGGTTTATCGGTTTTGGAGTACTTTATCTCTACTCACGGTGCGCGTAAAGGTCTTGCGGATACGGCATTGAAGACAGCGGATGCTGGTTACTTGACCCGTCGTCTACATGATGTTGCGCAAGATATGATCGTGGTGGAAGAAGATTGTAACACGCTACGGGGTTTATATAAAACTGCGCTTAAAGAAAATGACGATATTGTTGAACCACTATACGACCGTATCTTAGGACGTACACCATTGAATGATGTCTATCATCCGGAGACAGGGGCGCTAATTGTTGCTGCAAACGAAGATATTGACGAAGATATCGCATTGGCAATCGAAGAGGCTGGTATCGAAGGGGTTGAGATTCGTTCGGTATTGACCTGTGAAGCTAAACGTGGTGTGTGTACAACGTGTTATGGACGAAATCTAGCGTCTGGTAAGCGTGTGCAGATGGGTGAAGCTGTGGGGGTTATCGCGGCGCAGTCCGTCGGTGAACCGGGTACACAGCTGACGTTACGGACGTTCCACGTCGGTGGTACGGCATCTAATATTGCTGCGGAATCTAGTATCGTGGCGAAATATGACGGTAAGATAGAGTTTGAAAATGGTCGATTTGTAGCTAAAGAAGGCGAAGAAGGACCATATCAGATAGCTATCGGACGTTCGGGAGAGGTGCGTATCGTTGGGGAGGACAGAAAGGTACTCTATAATCAAATTATTCCTTACGGTGCAAGTGTATACGTTAATGATGGGGATAAAGTAGAAAAGGGTAAAGTGCTGGCTGATTGGGATCCGTATAACGCGGTAATCATCTCCGAGTTTCCGGGTAAAATTGAGTTCGAATCGATTATTGAGGGCGTTACCTTCCGTGACGAATCGGATGAACAAACTGGTCACAAAGAGAAAGTTATTATTGAGACGCGTGATAAAACTAAAAACCCAACCATTAAGATTGCGGACTTAGCGGGAGATACCTTACGCTCGTACAATATTCCGGTAGGGGCACACGTTTCTGTTCAGGATAAGCAAAAAATCAAAGAGGGTACAATCCTCGCTAAGATTCCTCGCGCAACAGGTAAAACACGTGATATCACCGGGGGTCTTCCTCGTGTAACGGAATTGTTCGAAGCACGTAACCCGTCGAATCCGGCTGTTGTTACGGAAATCGATGGAGTTGTTACCTTGGGTGGTGTGAAACGTGGTAACCGCGAGATTTCGATCGAATCCAGAGATGGACAGATCAAAAAATACTTGGTACCATTGTCTAAGCATATCTTGGTGCAAGATAATGACTTTGTAAAAGCGGGTATGCCATTGTCTGATGGTTCTATTTCTCCATCTGATATCCTTTCTATTAAAGGTCCAGCAGCGGTTCAAGAGTATATCGTAAATGGTATACAGGAAGTTTATCGCTTGCAAGGGGTGAAAATCAACGATAAGCACTTTGAAACGATTGTTCACCAAATGATGCAGAAAGTGAATATTGAGGATCCGGGCGATACACGTTTCTTAGAAAAAGAAGCTGTGAACAAGTGGGATTTCATGGAAGAAAACGATTCCTTATTTGATAAGAAGGTTGTCGTGGACGCAGGGGATTCGAATGAACTGAAAGCTGGTCAAATTGTAACGATGCGTAAGCTTCGGGAAGAAAATTCCAGCTTGCGTCGTCAAGATTTAAAAACAGTAGAAGTTCGCGACGCTATCCCAGCGACTTCAAGTCCGTTGCTACAGGGTATTACCCGTGCTTCACTAGGAACCAAGTCGTTTATCTCGGCTGCGTCGTTCCAAGAAACTACCAAAGTCTTGAACGAAGCTGCGATTGCAGGTAAACGTGACGACTTGTTAGGTTTGAAAGAAAACGTAATTGTAGGTCACTTGATTCCTTCTGGAACAGGTTTGCGGGAATACAGCAACATCATTGTTGGTTCGCGAGAAGAATACGATCAATTACTGGCTTCCAAGGAAGAGGATTAATCGTTCTAATAAAACAAAAAAGGCAGCAAATTTTGCTGCCTTTTTTGTTTATCTGTTATGCTGTTATTTGATCTTACCGTTACCAAAATCGCCCTTTACAAAAAGCTTTTGAAATCCTGCTCCTGTAGCGGTATCAATAACCTCTTGAGCCGTCATGTTGTTAACCAAGGCATGGATATATCCGGCCATAAATGCATCGCCACTGCCGATACGGTCGATTACTTCAAACGTTTCCATGATCTCCGAAGAGACGTGTTCTGTGGGGGTATGGTATGTGCCGTAAAATAGGTTGTGATTCGGACCGTCCATGAAACGGAAGGTGTAGGCCACGTGTTTGCATTTAGGATATTTTTCGAAAACTTGTTCCGCAGATTCTCTAGCAGCTGTTAGATAAGTGTCTTGTGGGGTGTTTCTATCCAAGGTGTCGTTTACATCTGTGCCAAGCATCTTGTTCGCTGCCCAAATATTACCCATCACCACATCGCAGTGCGCGACAAGTTGAGGCATTACATCGATCGGCTGTTTTCCATATTGCCACAAACGGTTTCGGTAGTTTAAGTCGACCGAAATGGTAATGTTACGGCTGGCAGCTTCTTGGAGGAGCGTATCCATCAGATCGGCCATGTTTTGGTTAAGTGCCGGCGTAAGTGCTGTCCAGTGGAGCCACGTCACACCATCTAATAATTTGTTTACATCAATATCTGCGATCGTTAACTGACTGAAACTCGAATATTTCCGGTCATAGATAACTTCTCCTTTTGATAGCCCATTGGCAGACATGAGTATATAGGTTCCTATTCGGTCTCCAATATGAAGCGATTTATCGGTTTTCACCCCGACGGTATTCAGAATTTTTAAAATTTCCTCCGATAAAGCATTTTGTGGAAACGCGCTGCCATAGGCCGCGTTGTTTCCCATCTGGGCAAGTCCGGCTGCTACATTGGCTTCCGAACCTCCAGGAAAAATTTCTAGACGATTATTTTCTTTATCAAAAAATGTCTTGCCTAAACTTTGTTGTCGGATTAATATTTCGCCGAAAGATAATATAAGGTTCATGAATATTTATTTTGGAGGTTAAATTAGCGTTATTTTTTTAAACTTTATAGTGTTGTCTACGAAATCGTTGCCAATCCACCTAATATACATGGTAGTTTCCGGTAGGATGTTGTCACTTTGGGCGATTATTTACCTACTAGTTTTGTTTGATCTAGATTTGTCCCGTCAGGACCTATCTTGTTGCTCTTGTCTAGCCAAAAAGCAGGCATATCGGTATATATGCCATATTCGTTGGCCTCCAGTAACTCATTTAGTTTCAAAAACCCATTTTCCGATATAGAAGCATTTGTTTGATTATTATCAATGCTTAACCCAATTGGCTGTGCTTCATATTTAATGACGGTAGAAACATTTTGTAATATATTGCCTTGTATGGTAAGGTTTTTGGGAACGACGGTACGGGTAGTATTGGCACCGGCACCGATAATGATACCTTCTGCGCATCCAACAACAATGTTGTTTTTGACTTGTGCGTCCTGGACTTGAAAATATGCATTAAGCTCCGGGTTTTCTACGGCATTCATAATCGATAAGGAAGCTCGTAAAGATTTTCCTTTTAGTTTATAGAGATAATTACCTTCCACAAGATGACGTTCCCCGATGACACGTATTCCACCCGAGTTGGCTTTTTCATTGCCAATAAAGAAGTTATTTCGGATGATATTATCATTTCCATGACGGAGTGTCAATGTTCCCGAGCATTCGTAGAAAAGGTTATCCTCGATGGTATTATGGCATGACTTGACAGAAATGATCTCAATTTCACCATCACAATTGTCGAAGATATTATTGATGACGAGTGTGTTGGATGAATGCATAGACCAATGGCTTGTTCCTATCCGGATGGTCTCGCCCCCATTTGTTCCCAGTTCAGGACGATGGCCGAAGTAATTCCGGGTAATGATATGATGATTGGGATTTTCATCTAGCCATACCACAAGAGTGGTTCCTGAATGAGTTTTACCTGTAAACTCACAGTTTACCACGGCATTATGCGTGCCGTACAGAGAGACCCATTTGTAATCTACTTCCTTGTTATCGGGATTGTAATCCAATATGGCCGTATTCTTCAACGTACAGTGGGATGATTTTTTGGAGAATATAATCACATCTTTCCCTGTTGAAAATCCATCCTTAAACACAAACCCATCCGCAATGATCCACTCACCGTCTATCGTTAGATTAGAGTTTTTGGAAAAGCTTGTTTTTTGGGGGTCGGCTACCCGAAAGACGATTGGCTTATCAGCTGTCCCTATGCCTTTCAGCGTTATTTGACTGTTTTCCCATAGGCTGTCCACAAGATAAATGGTGTCTCCAGGGTTGGGATTTAAGGCATGTAGTTCATCGACGTTTTTAACTTCAATTCTTACGGCCTGATCAGGTCGGGGATCAGCGTAGGGTGTATTGATGGTGGCCGAACAGTTGCTATAGAACAAGATGATGGATAACAATACGATGGTGTTTTTATATAAGTTCATGGCTTCCTATTATTTGATTGTTTTTAAAAGATTTTGGGAGCTGTTTGTTTAATTCTTTGTAGTCCATGAGAATCGGTTTTTCAGCACTGTTTTGCCCACTATTTTGCGGGTAAAAAGTTTCGATTTTTCCAGATTCGAAAAAATTGGAATTTTCGATAAGGATATCATGATATCGAAATTCACGGCATTCAATACTTCGTCCCCCTTGGCCAGACTTGTATACATTGTTGTTCGTGAAACGAATGTATTGTGGCCCTATTAATCTTACGGCAGCACCTTGTTCTTTGTTATCGACTTCATTGAATGTACAATGGTATATCTCCACAAAAGGGCCGGTCGTACTCTCATCATTTCCACCTCTATAGATATCAACAGCACTATTTAATATATTGGAAAATATACAATCTTTAATCCATACATTTTCAACATTGTAGATGCCTTTATCTTCGCGTTCGGCGTTATAGGCTATACCGGTGCCCGATATGTTATAGAACACACAGTTTTCTATGTGGAGTGAATCGGCAAAAGAGGCTTTCTCGGCTTTTATTCCCGCAAAGGTACTTTCGTTAAAATCGGTAAATGTGCAGTTTTTGACTTTTAAGGTGTAGCGCTGTAATACACCGTCGATATCCGTATTGATTCCCGCGCGAACATTTCCGTAGCTTTCATGCGTGCCTAGAAAATGAATGTTTTCTATATGGAGTGAGCCGTTGTTGGCGATAATAATAAATGCTGGCAGCGTCTTGTATGTGTTACTTACTAAGGTCTGTTTTTGATTACTGGTGATGACCAACGGTTTGTCAATAATGAGGGGCTGCTCCAAACCGAAGATCAATTGGTCGGATTGCAGGAAAAGCGTATCCTGTGCCTGTGCATGTTGGAGGACGTTGTGCAATTCTTCCGCGTTTCGGATGATATGCTTCGTAGGAAAATAGGCATCTGTTTGTACATCTTTGGATACTAAAGTAGAACCAAAGCTATCGCTGTTTACCTTTACATCCTGGAAAACATCTGACGTGTTGTTGTTGGCGAAGGTTATTCCTTTTCCATTGTTATCGATATACCATTCTTTGCTGTACAGTACAAAAGCATTGTTTTCAAACGCAATATTTTCTGGTGCGACGGTACGTTCGTTATCTTTCCCGCCGCCAAATACCAAACTTCCGGACTGGACGAAAGTATTATGATGGATCTTGACATCTTTCACAGGCATGTAGCGGTTTATTAGCGAATTAGGAACACCGTTCATAATCGTTAATGGTGATCTGAATCCTTTACCACGAAGGTTTTTGAATATGTTGTTTTTGATGACATGGCCGGAATTAACCATTCGGACGCCCCCGGTTTCCTTTTGGAAGTTACCGTCAAATATATTACCATCTACAACATTGTTATCGCCATGACGCAATACCAAAGAACCTTCGCATTCGAAAAAATAATTTCCTGCTATGTAATTGGTGCCAGATTTTATCGAAACGATTTCCGTTTCTCCTGAGCAGTGCTCAAAAAAATTATTGATCAATCGCGTGTTGGAATCGTGCATGGAGTAGCGGGAAACGCCTATCCGTATCGTTTCTCCTCCATTGGAGCCTAAACGATACCGGTTTTTAAAATGGTTTTTCTCGATAAGATGAAAATTCTTTTGGCTTCTTTCATCATTTAACTCGACAATAAGTACCGGGCCTGCATTGATTTTTCCGTCAAAAGTACAGTGGATAATACGATTGTGCTGCCCCCAAAGTATAACCCAATTATCGCTGTCAAAGCGATTCCGCTTATTGTAATGGTCAATAACAAAATTTTCAATCGTACAGTGGTTAGCCAGATCATCACTTATTCGAAATGTAATCACGGAATTTTTAGTCGCATGCCCGTTCCGGAAGTAGAAGTTTTTGAAGTGGAGATGTTCACCGGCTATGGATAGGGACGATACACCCTCTATGAATAAAGGGGCGTCATCGCTAGTGGTGATAACGATGGGTTGCTGTACTGTTCCATGTCCACGTATCTTCAAGCTGACGTCTTTCCATATACCAGCATTCGTAATGATGATTCGGTCTCCAGGATTTGCTTTTTTTACTGCCTGCTCAAGCTCCTGCGGTGTTGATACGGATATATCGTTACCAAAGATAATTAACGGTAGCAGGAGTAAGATGCTTCCAATTATTTTTTTCATGTTTTTCTCTTATTGCTCCCTAATAAATTAATCTTTTGGTATAGCCAAATCAAACTTTAAAGTCGATAAATTCTCGTTTTCTGTTACTTTTTTCATACGCATTAATACATTCATATTTCCCTGCTCCGTAGGAATTTTTGCCCAAATTAGATAGGTGTCTATCGTATTGAATACATTAGATGCAGGTGTTTCGGTTGTTGAATATCGTATTGCCGAACTCGACGGTTCTGGGATTCCCTTGAAGAGGTCGTCGGAAAGCTGGGTGATATCTCCGGAATTAAATGCTTCATAAATGGCGCGCTGTCTTTTGTTCGATGGGAGCAGTACCCGAAAACGGGTCGCTGTCCACTCAGCAGGCACCACTAGTGCTTCGTATGGAGCTCCATTACACCTGTAATTTTTGATGATATTCGTTGCATTGTTGGGCGAATAAATAGACACGCCCTTGCTTGTGTAGTAAGCGAGCAATGCTATTTTCTTTTCATTATTGTTCAGAGCACACGGGCCGATTAATTGGAACTCCGGCAATATAAGTGCGCTATTGTCAAAAGTAGTTTTACTGTTGCCCTGTGTATTCATCGTAATATCTTGGTGGATTTCACAACTTTTAGCATCCACCACCTCTTCTACTATCTCTTTTGTATTAAATACATCGAATATGGAAGTAAACGCGCCTCCGTGGAATGACAATAGAGGCAATGTAATCAGTAAGCTATTCATGAATGTTTTCATAATATTTATTGTTTAATATGTCTATACTTAATTTTTTGGCACCAAAAGATCAAACCGTATCGAAGATTCGTTGCCATTTTCTATCACTTCACGGATACGTAGCAAAACATTGATCGTACCTTGAGGATTTGGTATGGTTGCCCAGATCAAATAAGCCTCTTGGGTGAATATACTTGCCGATGCTCCCGCTGTAGAGGAATACCGCGGAGCGGAGCTGGAAGGAGCTGAGATTCCGTCAAAGAAATCATCTGATAAATCGGGGATATTGTTGGTATTATAGGCATCATATACCTGTTGTTGCCTTGAATTTGATGGTAGCAATACCCGAAAGCGTGTCGCGACCCAGTTCGACGGAGATGTGATAGGTGTGTAAGGTGAGCCGTTGCATCGGTAATTTCCAATAATATTTGTGGTGTTGGTAGGTGCATAAAATGATACACCACTACTGGTAGCATAGGTAAAGAAAGATATCGCTTCCTCTTTATTAGCGAAATTACAAGGCCCTATCAATTCAAAACTCGGCAATAGCATGGCGTTATTATTGAAGGTTACGGCGTTGGTACCTTGTGCGCTCATGATTACATTGGTGTATATCTCGTAAGGAAGGATCGGAATAGCTATTACAGCTTCTGATGACAACCCATAGGCGTCGTGCATAATGAGTTTTAGATTTGCTGCATTTGGTCTATATGTGTAAGCGTAATCAAATGTGTGTGTTGTTTCACCGTTTAAATCTATTTCGTGCACTTTTACAAAAGTCCCTTGGTAATCATCGTGCAGTTCGATTTTTGTGATACCATTTTCCGATTTCGCAGTGGCGGCGATTTGGATGATGTTCGCTTCATCGGGAACCAATGACGCGGGGATGTCCTCCCAAAAAGGTAATGGGGGCGTAAAGCTTTGGATGTTGATAAAAGCTTCGTCGGAGCTATTATCTGTTCGTTTAATCATCAGTTTTAATCCGGAAACATCCTGCATGGGTATATGCTCAAATAAACTAGCCTCCATGACATATTGGATGTTTCGTTTGCTATCGAGGTCTTGTGTATAGGTGATATCTACTAATGAATCACTCACGCCTTCTCTGATAAGATAAGTATATATAAAGTTGATATCTTTTTGGGAAGTAATTTGTGCTTCAATATTATTCTGGGGCGTAAATGTTTTCGTTGCGGTGTTAAAAGTATAATCTTGTGCTTCGACAACATCTTTTGCTCCCTTATCGTTGAGAATCACGTCCTCACTTTTTTTAGAACAAGCCAGTATGCCGAAAATACATACGGTTATGGCTATGATATGAACTATAGTTTTCATCACGTTTATGGTTTAATATCCAGGATTTTGTTCAAGTTCTAATTCATTGTTTGTGGTAATCTCCCGAAGCGGAATAGGCAAAAGCAATCGCTGCTCCGTCACTTTTGCTTTTAAATCTTCCAGGGAAATTGCTGGAACAATTCGGCTGTAATGCTCGGGATATTCGTTCTCGAAATGTTGTTTCAAAGTTTCTATCGCTTTGCCAAATCGTACGAGATCGAAGAAACGTTGGTTTTCAAATGCCAATTCTAACTTGCGTTCGTTCAGCAAAGCGTCGATAAATCGCGACTCGCTATCGATACTGTTTGTACCTGTGGTCGGGTAGGTGAAGAATTGGGCGGAAAAAGCAGAAGAACCATCGTATTCTACGGCGCCCGCTCTTTCTCGAACGGTGTTGATGAGCTGTACAGACTCTCCATTTGGCCCGTCATACCCAAGTGCTTCGGCTTTCATAAGCAATATATCTGCATATCGTAGAACAGGAAAATCGTTTTCCGCGTCATAACGTGTCATTATAGGCGAAACGTACTTCTTTACATAAGGCTTCGTAGGACTATAAATGGCGAGATTGGCAGCATATCGGGTATCCTTGTTGGTTGCATGTGAAGTATAATACATGGACATGGCTTCATAGGTCGGGAAATTTAGACCATCACCATCATTGTTTACAACAGCCGATCCTGAGCCAGTGGGAGCAAAAAGATTAGCAAATGGAGAGCCCAAACCAAAACCGCCGGCCTTGTATCGAACAGCGAATAGGATTTCTGCATTCATTTCATTTCCAATCGAGAAAACATCGCTATAACTCGTTGCTAATTCATGTCCGCTTTTACTGATTACTTCATTCAGTTCCAATAAAGCATCGTTTTTTCTGTCGAGTGTCAGGAATACCTTAGCTAACATTGCTCGAGAAGCCCAGTGGGTGACGCGCCCTAAATCGTCCGACGGAATGTTCTGATATTGTATTGCGGGAAGAACTTCGATGGACCTTTGTAAGTCAGCGATGATTAAATTATAGACATCTTCTTTGGTATCGTAATTTTTTGATTTTGATGTGTTGGGGTTTACGGGTTCTGTTACCATAAAGATATTCCCAAATAACCTGACCATATTAAAATAGTGATAAGCCCGAATGAACAATGCCTCTCCCACAATATGTTGCCATTCCGTTTCCGTCATATTGGCATTTCGTTGGATTTGGTGATCGCCGTCTATATACCGAACACCCATATTGTTTAATAGGTAGTTTACTGCACGGATGTTTCGGTATGTATTTATCCAGTAATCATACACTTGGAGATGATCGGCATTTAGGGTGAACATATCCAATTCGTTTTGTTCTATTCTAGGTGCAGCACTGCTATTTGCCACGCCTTGTAAGGAGAGATCAGAACGTAACTCCGTCATCATCCACTCATTATATAGTGGTGCATGCATCCCATTGTAGCAACCCGTAAGTGCCGTATTAGCTTCTTTGTAGTCACGATAGAATGCACCAACGCCGACATTGGATATAGGGTCTATATCAATTATTCGTTCGCAAGAACTTAGCGCAACGACTAACATGCTGTATAACAATATTCTTTTCATGATTTTGTCAGTTTAAAAATTGAAATCTAGACCAAACGTGTATGTACGCATTAGGGGGAAGGCACCACGTTGATAGCCATTTACTAATGGATTATTATAGTTACCCGAGGTGGTACGGGCTTCTGGATTAATACCCCTGTAGTTGTTACCCATAAAATAAAGTAGGTTTTCTCCGGAGGCGTACAGTCGTAGCGCTTTGACCCCGAGCTTGTTTAGTGTTTTTTGTTTGAATGTGTAACCGAATATAACGGATCGTAGGGAAGCATAAGAGGCACTTTCCACAACATAGTCCGTTAACATCCAATTGACGCCGTTGGTAAGATAAGGCGTTTCGCCATCGCCGGGATACATTTCACTTATCCATCTGTTTTCGACTACGTTGCGGTTAAAACGTTTAGACTCATTATAGTTATGATCGCCATTGACTAGCTGGCCACCTTGTACCCCTTGTACCAAAAAACTCAGATCTAAATCTTTGTATTTAAACGTGTTTGTGATGCCCCAAGTGAAATCAGGGAAAGGAGAGCCGATAACGGTACGGTCATTTTGATCGATCATGTTATCGTTATTCACATCCACGATTTTAAGTCCGCCGGCCATGAGATAATTACTGATGTTGGTTGTCAATCCATTAGCCACCGCTTCGTCTATTTGAGATTGTGAAAGCCAAACACCATCTGTTTTGTAACCGAAGAACTGAATAGAAGGTTGACCTATAGTGGCCGCATAAACCTCATTTCTTTCCCCAAAACTATATTGGAAAGGCTCACCGCCTAAATCAATCAGCGTATTTTTATTGTGACTGATGTTTAAATTAGTTGTCCATTCAAAATGAGGTTTTGTCATATTTTTGGTCGTCAATTCGATCTCTATACCTTTATTTTGAACTTTTCCGGCATTATT
Organism: Sphingobacterium sp. FBM7-1; assembly: GCF_020687765.1. Lineage (GTDB taxonomy): Bacteria > Bacteroidota > Bacteroidia > Sphingobacteriales > Sphingobacteriaceae > Sphingobacterium. The sequence continues at coordinate 157,911 of NZ_JAJEWJ010000006.1, forward strand.
AATATATTCATCGGAACCACTAAATGCCATAGTGGCTTGATTGTAAAGTAGCCGATCCGTTTTTGAATTGTAATATTCAACCGTTAGCGCGATACGGTTCTTTAAAAAAGCGACGTCAAGACCGGTGTTGGATTCAAATGTTCTTTCCCAGGTGATATTCGGATTTGCCAACAATGCTCCATTGGGAGAGAGGCCTAAATTTATATTGCCCGTACCCGAACCAAAAGCATAGTTCGCGGGATACATCAGATCCTGAAAGGCGAAGCTATTAATTCTGTTGTTTCCTGTGGCGCCGTAGCTTGAGCGGACTTTCAAGGAACTCAGCCATGATATGTCTTTCATAACGTTTTCTTCCGAAATCATCCAGCCTGCGGAGATCGACGGAAAGCTACCATACTTGTTCCCTTTAGCAAAATACGAGCTGCCGTCAATACGATAAGACGCAGCTAACATGTATTTATTATCAAAATCGTATGTAATCCGACCGAGATAGGATATCAATCCGATTTGGTCTTTCAATGTATTTGTCAAACTTTGATCTATCTGTCCGGCTTGATTTAATGTTTTAAAATCTTCTGTTGGAAAATCTCTGCCGACCATATTGGCATCATCGATCCAGGTTTGTTGCGTCGTGAAGCCCAATAACCCTGTGAAGTTGTGTTTTTGAATGTTTTTCGTATAATTTAGGGTGTTTTCCCACAGAAAATCTTTGTAGTGACGGGTGAAAAGTGTCGCTTGGTTCACTGCGCCGTCTTGTCTAGCATCACTCTGTGTAAATACTTGATTTTGGTTAATATTGTAATATCCGCCTACGGAGGTTTTGAAGATTAGATTTTTAATGATTTCATAATTGAGATCCATGCTTCCAAGCAAACGATACCGGATACGGGAATTATTTACGCGATCGGCAATCGAAAGTGGCGTGTTGTTGGCCGTATTCCAAGGATCTAAAGTGCCTGAACTCGTCCATAAAGTGCCATCAGGCATATACCCCGAATATCGTAGACTATTAAAATGTCGTGCTTGCGCATAGTCTCCGGCTTTTATATTTGCCCATTGCGAATTCTGGTTTACATATGCCGCTGAAAATTCAGTGTGATAAGCTGGAACGGAAGAATACCAGCGGTAATAGTCTGTGTAATTTACACCTGGTCTTTGTGTTTTATTGTAAGATGGATTGATGTTAAAGTTTAGTTTCAGTTTTGGGCTAAGTGTCGCATTAATCTTGGCACGTATTGACATGCGGTCGTTTTCATTGTAACGCATTGCGCCTTCATCTGTTTGTGCATTCGCTGTCAAAAAATATTTTATTTCTTTTTTACCTCCCGAAAGACCAATCTGAAGATTGCTGATGGTCGCTGGTTGCAAGGCAAGTTGCTGCCAGTTTGTCGACTGACCAATAATTTGATTTTCGATAACGTACTGTGCTCGCTCATTATTATTGATTAAATTTCTTCTATTTTCCGGTACGGAGGGATCGTTTTCGCGTAATGCGGCTTCGCCGTATAGTTTGGTTACATATTCAGACATGGTCATTATGGGATGTAGTTCCAAGGTATTTCGTACACCTGTGTATGCTTTTACGGAGTATTGCGGGCGATCTGCTACACCTTCTTTTGTGGTAATTAAAATAACCCCGTTCGCTGCCCGCGAACCATAAATGGCAGCAGATGCAGCATCTTTCAATACCTCTATGGACTCTACATCTTGTGGATTCACAAAGGATAGACCGTCGGGTACAGGGTAGCCATCTACGACGACCAAAGGCGATGTGTTTGAACTGATGGAATTAAATCCTCGTACACGTACGACAGGTTCCGCGCCGACCTCCGAAGAAACGTTTTGGATAGAAACACCCGCTATTTTCCCGATTAGCGCGTTATCTAGGCGAGAGGAGGGCATTTCGTCGAGATTGGTATTGACCAGTTTGCTAACGGAGCCTGTTACGGAGGATTTCTTTTGTATACCATAGCCGATTACGACGACTTCTTCAATTTCTTTTTCTTCAGGATCCAAAGATATTTTTAGATTTTCTGTGTCGTTAATCTGTTTTGCATAACGCTGATACCCTATTGCAGATATGAGTAATATTTCCCCTTTTTCTACCCTTATTTCAAATTTACCCTGTTCATCTGTTTTTGTTGCTTGCTTGCTGTTCTGTACAGAAATGCTTGCTCCCGATATAGGAGAGCCTAGCGCATCTATTACTTCTCCAGTGACTTTTACCCTCGTTTGTCCATAAAGGTTTCCAGATGATATGGAAAATAAGAAGGTGAATAACATGATGTAAATCGATGTTTTCATGATCATATGGTTTATAATGTAATTGAATAGCAAATGGACACACATGGGTTAGATGTCCATTTGCTTGTCTATTTATGAGAAACTTAATCCTCCGTTGATATCCACGTTCGTTCCGCTCACAAAGCTCGATTCTTCTGATACCAAATATGCAACTAGATCGGCTACTTCCGATGCTTGCCCTTCCCGTCTAAGCGGAGTAGCATTAGCTGTATTTTGACGTGCTTCCGGTTTTGTAAACGTATCATGAAAAGTCGTAGCAATCATGCCCGGAGCGACGCCATTTACGCGAATACCTTTGGGACCTAATTCTTTTGCCAAGGAACGGGTATAGGTCATCAATGCCCCCTTTGAAGTAGCATACGCACTTGCTCCTGGACCACCGCCATCTCGTCCGGCTAGCGAGGTAAAGTTGACTATTGCACCTCCTTGAGGCATATAGGGGAGCGTGTTTTTTACAGCAAGGAAAACACTCTTTAAGTTTAGGTTGAGTACATAGTCCCAAAATTCCTCATCCATTTCTTCTGTTGTTTTTCTGGCGACCAGTCCGCCAGCTACATTCACCAAAATGTTGATTTCATTGCCATACTTGTCAGCAGCAGTCTGCACGATCCTTTCGATATCTTCGGATTTCGTCACATCAGCGTAGACCAACGTTGCTTCTCCACCAAACGCTTGAATTAGTTCCAGGGTTTTTTTTGCTTTTTCTTCATTGCCGAAATAGTTTATAACGACTTTAGCACCTTCTTTTGCTAATTTGATAGATACTTCTCTGCCGATGTCTCTTCCTCCTCCTGTTACAATAGCGACTTTGTTTTTTAATTTCATATCTGTTTTTTTATTTTTTTGAGTAAATATATTTTATACTAATCCATGATAGTGGTACCAGAGCGGCAGCTAATGCGAAAAACGATATGTAGCTGGTCTGTGTGATAATGGGTACAGCCCATGTTGTAATAAGCGTTCCTAATACAGCTGCAGTTCCCCCCATTCCCGATACGGTACCTACGTTTTTTCCGTTGAAATAATCACTTGGTAGTGTTTGGATATTGTTGATTAAAAACTGGAAGCCAAACAACGTCATTCCGATGAGGCACATAGCGAAGACAGGAGACTCCCGTAGATTATCCAAACGTATTAATATGATAATTAATGATATAATCATAATGACTGCACCAATGGTTACGGCTTCTTTTCGTGCTTCTACTGCTGGTAAATTTTGCCGGATGCGGTAAGAAGAATAGTAGCCTCCGCTCAGGGAACCCAAAGCCGCAAATAAATAGGGAACCCATGCAAAAGCTCCAATTTGCTTGATGTCAAAATGGAATTGTTCCTTTAAAAATGTGGGAAGCCATGTGACGAACAGCCACCATACGGGATCAATAAAAAAACGCGAGAGTATAATTCCCCAGGTGTTTTTGATTTTCAATAATGCTTTCCAATGGAGTTTCTCCACTGTTGGTAATACTACATTATCTTGAACCTGTACAATATATTGTTTTTCTTCCTCTGTGATAAAAGCGTGTTTTTCGGGTACGTTTCGATTGAAATATAGCCATGGTATGAGCCAAATTATACCTAAAAAGCCAATAAGGACAAACGTAGCTTTCCAACCAAAAGCAAGGTATAATAAAACGATAATTGGGGCCGAAATCACGGAACCTAAGCTCGCACCTGCACCAAAGATCCCTTGGGCAATTGCCCGTTCTTTAGGAGGAAACCATTCCGCATTGCTTTTTGTTGCGCCCGGCCAATTACCGGCCTCAAAAAATCCCAGAAAAAGTCGGAAAATGCTAAAACTCATGATAGATCTGGCGAACGCATGTAATGCTATGGATAAGCTCCATCCCAGTATGGAAATGGTCATTCCCAAACGTGTACCGATCGCGTCCATCATTTTGCCAGTAGCCGTTTGACCGATCGCGTAGGCAATCATAAAGAATGTCGTGATAGCCGCTAGCGCATTTTTCGAATCAGCGGCATCAATTCCAAAATCTTCATGTATATAGGGCCAAAGGATATTAATAGCACTCCTATCGATGTAGTTGATAACCGTCGCAATCGCGATTAACGTGATGATATACCATCTTAAACCTTTTATTTTCATTTGAATATTGTTTATTTATTCGTTATGGTAATGTTGGTTAAGCCTTTTTGGGCACCTTCCTGTTCGTTTGTATCGTCAATAATATTACCCACTGCTTCGCCCTTACTGCTTTTCAGCCGTACGTTGATGGCATAACCTGCTGCATTAACTTGAAAGCTGTTGTTGCTGAATATATTATAACTGCCCCAACCCTCATAAGCGCAATTAACCTGTACACCGTCCAGGAAGTTTGTGTTAGAACCGTCGTGATACCCTTGGTTGTTCTCTATCTGGTAGCTGTTTCCTTTAACATCCAACCAGCTATCTGCACTATTTTCACCGGAAATTCCATCAGCGTAAAACGTATTATAAGCAATCAAACCATAGGACGTGCCTTCTTTTATATCGATACATTCCGCTGTGATACCCGATCCGATTTTATTGTTTATAACGGCGTTGTAATCACATTTGTCCGGTTCTCCATTCGTGTATCTTGCCCAATTGCTGTTAGCTGTTCCGATATAAATGCCTTCGCCATAACCTGGTCTTTTTAGGCCAGTAGTGGAGATATCGCAATGTTGTACGACATTATGGCTGCTGAATTTCCGTAGATGTATAGCTTCTTCGCCAGTATTTTTTACAGTAAGGTGGGTTAAGGTATTGAAAGAGGCATTATCAGCCATGAAACCTTTTAACCCATTTTGTAACGTCATCTTTTTAATTTTACAATAGTTACCTTGTAAATGGAATACATATCCTGTATTGGTATCACCTGCATCTAAAATAGTTGCGGGTCCGGCGCCCTCTACAATGATCGGGTGCGTTTCCGTGCCACTTTTTGCGAGTATAAATCTGCCCTCATACGTACCTGGAGCAACTACAATGGAATCACCTGGCTGTGCCTCCGCCAAAGCTTTTTTTAACTGCGTAGTACTTTCTACCTTAATGAGTGTATAAGCGTGGGAATTTTGAGGTTGACTTTCGTCTGTCGGCAGTTGAACGAGTGACGTTGCTCCGCAGGAAACGCCTGTTAAGAAAATAAAAAAGATGAGCTGTTTCATTCGTATAGATTTAAATAATGTTGAGCTTCTTTATAAATAGCATTATCCGTTTACTGATTTCTTGATTCTCCTCTTTCGGAAATTTACCATGAAGGCCGTCTTTAACGACATATAGTTCATGGTATACTTTCGCACCGTCCAACTTCTTTTGTAGATCGTAAGACATTTCGATCGGTACAATGGGATCTGCATCCCCGTGTACAATAAAGATAGGTGGGGTGTTTTCGTTGACATAACTGATGGGAGAGACGGATGCGATAAACTTGTTGCTTTGGTGATTTTCGCCCAACCATTGTTGTGCGGATTTACTTTTCCATGCCTTCACCTCGGTAATACCATACTTATCGATGACGGCGGCTACGCGCATGTCTTCAACAGGAAGACAGTTTTTGTCAAACCTCTTGTCATTGCCCAATAAGCCGCCCATAAGCGCCAGATGCCCACCAGCCGATCCGCCCATAATGATAACCTTGTTAGGGTCGATGTTCAGTTCTTTGGCGTGGTACTTTACATAGGCGATGACGGCGCGGACATCCTCAATGGCCGCAGGTGCTGGTGCAATTTGGGATAAACGATAACCCATATTGGCGACGGCAATATCGTTTTTGAACCAAGAACCAAACCCACGTTGTGTCTCTTTAGAGCCTTTGTTCCAACCGCCACCGTGGATATTGATAACGATAGGTGTCGGCGAGGGATTTGTCGCATTAAAATAGATGTCGACTAATCCAACCCAATCATTGACTTTAGCATATTCTACATTAAGTTTCTTGGAAAAATTTGCAGGATGAGTGACCGTATCAATCTGGGCGTTACTATATGACCAAGAAATTATGAATAATAGTATAAAAGCAATCTTTTTCATCTTGTTACTTTTTTGAGTAAAAAGTCCTCCCGCAATGGCGAGAATACGTCGATTAGCATTCCTGGTTCGATACAAACACATCCGTGTGTGGCATGTGGTGGTACGTAATAACCATCTCCCTTACTTATGATTTTTTCTTCATCGTCTATGGTCATTTTGAAGAGACCACTTTCTACATAAGTAACTTGTGCGTGAAAGTGACTATGCAGTTCGCCTATGGCTCCCGCCTCAAATTGTGCTTTTACAAGCATAATGGTGTCATCGTAACCGTACACCTGACGTTTTATTCCATTTCCAAGGTCTTCCCATTGGATGTTGTCGTTGAATTGAAAGTTTTCGCTCTGTATCATAATTGTTTTATTTGTATGTTGGAAATTATATTATCGGTTAAATCTGCTTCAAGTTGAAATACGCGCGCACCAACTTCAAAACTTATATTGAAGTTGTTTTTTTCTGCCGGCGTGGTTTTGAAGTTTTTTACAGCAGGATCTGCATCACTGATCGTTTCGTCTGTTGGGTTAATATCGCCGTATGTTTCTATTAATTGCGCAAATACAGCCTCATGTAAATTTTCTTGTCTTAATACGATCCCCCGTGTCGGTATGAGGTTGAGCTGTGGATCATCGGCACCTAGATGCACGTGATTTAGTATGTTATGTGGACTTTGGCTGGCAAAATGGACTTTATAAAATTTATAATTGCTCAGTAATGTAATATAATCACCGTGGGATTGAAGAGCATACGAGCTATTAAGCCATAAATGTTGGTAACCGTTTTTCTCACCAAAAGCGTGTAACGAAGCCTTCGCTTCTACATCTTTTTTACGTTGATCGACAACTTGTCCGATATAATAATAGGGAAGATCAACCGTTTTTAGTGCATTGTCACTGTGTATATAGCTGACATCGACAATAAGTGGTTTCTTTAATTCATTTATTTGGATCGTTATAAGAGCGCGCGAAATTTTTGTCTGTGGGTAAGAATGGCTTTCAGAAGCAATAACGTATTTCAATGTATCGTGATCGTATAACGTTATATGCATAGGAGCAAAGTGTTCCGCTCGATCTACATTTCCATCAAACTGCGACGTCTCATTGATGACAATCGTATTGTGTGCGATGCTTTGTTTTGCCCACGTATTGTTTTCTTTTAAATAATGACCACCAGATTTGCTTTCGATATTTAAGAAGCGCGCTGCGCCATAATCAGGAAATACTTCGAAGCCATTATCATAGAGAAGGAAGTTCAGGCGATCAAAATGCCCATGCCCCATTCCGTGTGTCGTGTTTTTAAGAACCAGTGTCTGTTGTGTATCTTCGTCTCCATGACGGAGAATACCGATCCCCCCCTTTTTTCCATCCTTACCGTCTCTTATAAGCGTAGTTTTGTAATCGAAGTTCTTTGATTTACCCAAAAATATATCCCGTGCTACCTTTAATCCTGCATCGGAGATAATTACTTTGTTTTGCCTTTTAGCCATCCCTAACAATGTAGGATTCGTGTCAATATCGCTATAAGCAACGTTGTTGGCCAATATTAACTCGTTACTCTTTATAGATTTATCTTTGATAGCATCATTTAACGGAAAGAGAAGACCATCGGTATAGCTTGTTTGGAATACAGTTTCTATGGCTTTAGCAAGAAGACGGTCTCGGTATTCGAATATCTTGATTTCTGGTTTATAGTTATGCAATGCTTGAGCAAATAAAACGAAGGGCGATAGCGCATACCGTTGATAATAGGGGCCTTCCGCATAGTATCCGTCGGGTGAGAATAATTCGTCAAGCTGTTTCAGAAAACCTGTCTGTTTGTCCAGTGCACTACCGTATAGGGACTTGTTAACCCATTCCGGCTTATTTAATATTAGACCTGTGATGCCCACGGCGGCAATGCTCCACGTACCGTGATTATGGATTTTATCAAATACCGCTTTGTGCGAAATCATCAGGTATTCTGCCATAGGAATAAAAAGATCTTTTTCAATAATCTCCCGTTCTTGTGAGGAGAGTTCTGAAACAATTAGATCGTACGCTTGAATGGCATTTACGAGCCATACACAATCATTTAGATTCTGCCAAAAGATACGTCCACTGGGATGATTCTCTTTTCTTTTAGGGTGTTCCGGCCAGTCCTGATACTTTTTGGCGTAGGCTGTCAATATATTTTTGCTCAGATTAAGGTATTTGACGTCCTGCGTCACCTGAAAACAAATTGCGCTATTCAGGAGTAGTTGGTAATTTTTTTTGTGTAATTCGTGTGTATAACCTCCACCCGCATCTCGGGGTGTTGGAACAAGTAACTCGTTAATTAATTCATCATCTACAGATTGCTGGATATCCAAAAAGCTATTTTTCAGCAACGGAAATTCTTTCACACCTTCTCTTAATGCAGGTAGATTCGCTTTTGTCATTAACAAGCTAGGGTGCTCCTGTGCAGAAATAATCAGCGGAAAAAATAGAGCAAAAAATATACTGACCACATGTTTTATGTAGTTTTTCATGGTTTATTTGGGTTATGAAATTAAATTACTATCTGTTTTTTATTTCTCGTTGGCTTAATTCCCAGATATCGTTCAAATGCGTTCGCATTGCTTCTTCTGCAAGGCTTGCATTTTGTTGTTCGATAGCTTCATATATGGCACGATGCTCGTCGATTGCTTTATATACTTGATTTTCTCCACATACTTTTTTCTCCGTGATGTTCTTTACCAAATCGGGTATGAGATGAAGAATCATGGACGATATAACATTGTTTTGTGTCGCTTGTGCAATTTTGGTATGAAAAAGCATGTCTTCTTCGACGCTCGATTGATTGTTTTTCGTTTTTATCTCGAAACTTAGCATCGTTTCCTTTAAGACTTTTAGATCTTCTTCGGTGCGTCGAATAGCTGCCAATTGTACCGCGGTAATTTCTAGATGAAAACGTGCTTCAATTAAGGCATAGAAATCATCCTGATTAAAGTTAATGAGATCACCTATCATACTATCGATGATGTTGATACCCAAACCTGCTACATACGTTCCACTTTGCGGGTTTGTTTTTAGTAGTCCGTAGAATTGTAATTTTAGGATGGCCTCTCTCACATAACTTCTGCTCGTTTGAAATCTCTCACTCAATATGCGTTCAGAAGGCAGTTTATCACCAGGTTTCAATTGCCCTGAAACAATGAGATTCCTCATTTGGTGGATGATAATGTCCACCGGAGATTGCCTTTGTATGGCAGAGATACTTTCAATAATACTGTTGTTCATATAACATCTGTCTAAATTGGTAAACCAGTTATTGGTTGACCAATTTAGGAATAAATATGATATAAACAAAAAAATAATAAATATTTATGTTGCGAGTAAGCGTATACGAAATCGTTATCGTGAATAAACCTGCGGTAAATACTTGAGAATGACTAAAAAATAGCTAAAATTGAATATTATAAACTTAGGACTATAATAACATGAGTATTTTAGAAAAGTTCTCGTTGAAAGGAAAAGTTATCGTGGTAACTGGCGGGACAGGTATTTTGGGAAAAGCATTTGTCAAAGCGTTAGCAGAAGCAGGGGCTAAAGTTTGTATTATCGGCCGGAGCCGGGAAAAAGCAGACGAACGCGTGAAGATGGTGGAAACCTTAGGCGCCGAAGGCTTGGCTATCGTTGCAGATGTGATGGATGAGGTGTCCGTGCGACAAGCTAAGGATCAAATTTTGGACGAATGGGGTACAATCGATGGGCTCGTGAACGCAGCGGGGGGGAATATCCCCGGAGCGACTATCGGTCCAGATGACAACCTATTTGATAATAAAATAGGGGATACGATCAAAGCTATTGAACTGAACTTATACGGAACTATTATTCCCACTTTGATTTTTGGAGAGGTTATCGCTAAGCAGGGGAAAGGCTCCATCGTTAATATATCTTCCTTAGCCGCTAGTTTGCCAATAACGCGCGTGTTAGGGTATACGGTCGCAAAACATGGTGTGGATGGCTTTACCAAGTGGATGGCGACGGAATTAGCTTTACGATATAGCGATAAAATTCGTGTAAACGCCATTGCTCCAGGTGTTTTTCTTACCGAACAAAATCGTAACTTGTTGACGAATCCTGACGGAAGTTATACGGATCGTGCGAACAAATTTGTACAAGGAACACCGTTTTCCAGACTTGGCGACCCGTCGGAATTGGAAGGTACGCTCGTTTATTTATTGAGTGATGCCTCCGCATTTGTTTCGGGAGAGACGATTTTTGTAGACGGCGGTTTTAATAGTTGGTCTGGTGTTTAAGTTTTTATAATATGAAAAGAATGTTTTTAGAACAAACCTGGCGTTGGTACGGTCCCAATGACCCGGTATCCTTACAGGATGTAAAGCAGGCGGGAGCAACGGGTGTTGTATCTGCCTTACACCATATTCCGCACGGCGACGTATGGCCTAAAGCAGAAATTTTGGAACGTAAGCGTATCATCGAGGAAGCTGGACTCGTGTGGTCTGTGGTAGAAAGTGTGACCGTACACGAGGCTATAAAAACACGTTCGGAAAAAGTAGATTTCTATCTAGATAATTATCGTCAAACGTTGACTAATTTAGCAGAGTGCGGTATCAAAACGGTATGTTATAACTTTATGCCGGTGTTGGACTGGACACGTACGCAGTTAGACAAAGTGATGCATGATGGTTCTAAAGCACTCTATTTCGATTGGATCGATTTGGCTGTTTTTGATATCTTTATTTTAGAGCGGCCTAACGCTAGATCTTCGTATGCGACGGCAATCGTGGAGCAAGCGGAAAGCCGTTATCGTACGTTCGACGAAGAGGCGAAAAAATTCTTGCTTTCCAATGTCTTAATGGGGATTCCTGGGGAGAAGGATCCGTCTTTGGAAGATTTGCAGCGTAGTATTGATATTTATGCGGCAATTGGTTTCGACGGGCTACGTGACAATTTAACCTATTTCTTGTCGGAAATCGCTGATGTTTGTGAAACGCACGGTATTAAAATGACGATTCACCCGGACGATCCCCCGTATCCTATTTTAGGGCTTCCTAGAATTGCAGGGAATGTGGCGGATTTTGAGTATATCGTTAATACGGTAGATAAGCCCTTCAATGGTGTTTGTTTTTGTACGGGCTCATTGGGAGCGGGACCCGATAACAATCTCGTAGAGATCTTCAATAAGGTGAAACACCGAGTGAATTTCGTTCATTTACGTAACGTGAAAAGAGATGCCATAGGAAGTTTTTATGAAGCGGACCATTTAGACGGGGACGTGGATATGTATGCGGTTATGAAGGAGCTCGTCGCGGAGAACCAAAATCGAGAGATTCCGATTCCGTTGAGACCAGATCATGGTCATCAAATGCTAGATGATTTAAATAAGGTTACCAACCCGGGATATTCAGCAATTGGTCGATTAAGAGGACTCGCAGAGTTGCGTGGACTTGAATTGGGCGTTGTAAGAAATCTAGGATAGTTTAACCAATCGTAGAGCGTCGAAGCTGAATGGACGTGGGTAGTTTAATGTCTTCCCATTCGATTTGGCTTCGATTCTTTTTTTGCATGATTTCTACCAATTTATTTACGGAAATTTCACCTATTTCGCTCGTCGGTTGTCGGATAGTACTTAAGGAGGGATTTAGTGATAGACCTAGATCAGTGTTTGCAAAGCCTATCACGGCAAGTGTCTCCGGTACTTTAATTTCTAATTTTGCTAGAATTCCTAATAAATGAGTCGTAATGCTGTCTGCTACGCCCACGATGGCATTTGGAGGGACGGGCAGTTGCAATAGATTTTTAACATGTGTTTCGAGATCATCTTGTAGATCTACCAAACTTTTCACATTGCAATGTACGATATAGGCTGGGGTAACGGGTATTTGAAAATCGCGATGAGCTTCCATATAACCGGATAGGCGCTCGGTAGTGATGCCTTGACGTGCACCACAGAATATGGCTATCTTCCGTCGACCTATATCCCAGAGGTGCTTGCATGCATTATACATTCCGTCCGTATTTAATACGCCTACTTTATGCGTTTCTATCGGGTAGCGTGTTCGGTCGAAAACGACAATGGGGGTGGTTTTGAGGATTTGTTTAGCCAAATCGATATTAGACTCTTCATGAATTGGGCAAAAGAGAATGCCATCTACGGACTTGTCTAACATGGATTGAAGAGCTAACTTCTCCAGTTCTTCATTTTCCATGGTATTCATGATGATTGTCCGGTAATGATGAGCACTAGCCGCTTTTTGCATCCCCGCAAGGATCTGTGCTTCGAATGATCCCGTCATTTTTGGAAGCACTACACCAATGGTATTTGTTTTTCCTGTTTTTAGGAATTTAGCATGTACGTTGGGTTGATAGTTGTGCTTTTTCGCAAACTCTTGTACGGTTTTCTTCGTCACCTCACTGATTTCGTAACTATCATTTAAGGCTTTCGATACCGTCGAAACAGACATATTTAATGCCTGGGCTAAACTTTTAAGTGTCGTCTTCGCCATGGGGATCTTATCTAAGGTCAACTATCTCATAACCGGGATAATCTGCTTTGTTGTAGGTAAATGTCGTTGCTGGGATATGATGATTTACATAGAGGGTGTTGATCGTATAGGTATATCGGGTTCCTGATTTATCCATTACGGCAACATCATGTATATGTTTGTTTTTATTTATTCGCAGTTTAATTTTGGCATAATTTGTTTTTGTGTCAGTAGGCGTTAATTCGATAACGTTTAATACTTCTTTGTCTAGCATTTCGTCCTTCGTCTTTTTATAGACAAATCCTTTTTTATAAAACGTAAAAAGATTGTTGGGACCGATGCTTTCAGTAGTATTGTCTGCGTCGCTGACCTGTACTTCTTGGTCCTCTTTTAGAATAGACCAGGTACTTTTGCCATCACTTATGATATTTTGTTGGCTCAATTCGATACGAAACTGGTTCTTAGGTTTGTTCAAGAACAAGGTTCCTTTATCTGTATGATTTCCTCCTTGTGCTTGTTGCATCGAAAAGCTAAAGTCAGATTGTATGTTCCGATAAGCGTCGTATTTTGAAGACACTTCGTCTAGCAATTTTTTTGCTTTGGTATCTGTTTGTGCGGATGCCAGTAGCGACGCGCAAATGAAGGCTAGGATAACCAATATTTTCTTCTCCATCTTAGTCGTTGTTTCTTAACGTTTCTAAATACTGTTCTAATGAATACTCGTCGGGGTAAAGGACCTCTCGTGCTTTACTCCCCTCAAAAGGACCGACAATACCGGCAGCCTCCAATTGATCGATTATCCGTCCCGCTCTGTTGTAGCCAAGTTTTAATTTACGTTGAATTAATGATGTTGAGCCTTGTTGATGCATGACGATGAGGCGCGCAGCGTCCTCAAAAAGCTGATCGCGATCGCTCGAATCAAACTCCATTCCACCGCTTCCCTCTCCATTTTCATCGACGTATTCGGGCAGCATAAAAGCAGACGGGTAACCGCGTTGACTTCCGATGAACTCGGATATTTTCTCCACTTCCGGCGTGTCTACAAACGCACATTGGATACGCGTTAAATCACTTCCTGTGGCCAATAACATATCCCCGCGACCGATCAACTGATCCGCTCCCCCGGCATCCAGAATAGTTCGTGAATCAACTTTGGATAATACCCGGAAAGCTAAACGAGCAGGGAAGTTGGCTTTAATGGTACCTGTAATAATATTTACCGACGGGCGTTGGGTAGCAATAACTAAATGTATGCCTACTGCCCGAGCCAGCTGTGCGAGACGTGCAATCGGAGTTTCTACTTCTTTACCTGCCGTCATCATCAAATCTGCAAACTCATCAACTACCAGAACGATATAAGGTAAGAATCGATGACCCTCCTCAGGGTTTAATCGACGATTAACAAATTTTACATTATACTCTTTTAAGTTCCGTACCGCGGCGTTCTTTAAGAGATCGTATCGCTGGTCCATTTCGATGCAGAGCGAATTGAGTGTGTTTATTACCTTTTTTGTGTCGGTGATGATAGCTTCGTCTTCATTCGGTAGTTTCGCCAAGAAGTGCCGTTCTATCGTCTTAAAAAGAGAAAGCTCTACTTTTTTAGGGTCAACCATGACAAATTTCAGCTCGGCTGGGTGTTTTTTGTATAGTAGAGAGGTTAATATTGCATTGATACCTACTGATTTACCCTGTCCTGTGGCGCCTGCAACTAATAAGTGAGGCATTTTTGCCAAATCCGCGATGTATACCTCGTTTGATATCGTCTTTCCGAGTGCGATAGGCAAATCCATATCTGTTTTTTGGAATTTTTCGGTCGCCAACACCGAACGCATAGACACCATTTCCGGCGAACTGTTGGGGACTTCTATACCAATAGTGCCTTTGCCGGGCATCGGCGCGATGATACGAATCCCTAATGCGGCCAGACTCAAAGCAATATCATCTTCCAGGTTCTTTATTTTGGAGATACGTACACCCGGTTTTGGAATAATTTCATATAAGGTTACCGTGGGGCCGATTGTCGCTTTAATATGTTCGATTTCGATATTGTAGTTGCGCAACGTTTCGACGATACGGTTTTTATTTGCTTCTAATTCCTGCTGATTGATTGTAATTTTGCCATTACCGTATTCTTTGAGCAGATCAAGTGTCGGGTATTGGTATCCCGACAAGTCCAATTTGGGATCATATTCGCCAAACTCGGCAACCAGATCATTGGCTGTAATCGCTTTTTCTTCCACGACTTTCTCTACGCTTAAAACAGGACTATCGAGAGAAGATGGGTTTTCCTTTGGTATCGATTCATCCATTACAACGGGTGTATCTACTGTAAAAGTAATTTCCCGCTGATTATCTTGGCTGTTTTCGCCAGATACATGAAGTGTAGTAGATGTTTGTGAGACGAAGTCATCAGTTAGTGGTTCTTGCTCTTCGTCCACTACGGGCGGGGAGGAAACAACATTCCGGGAGACATTAGAAACAGGATTTAAGTTGTTTGTAAATGCTTCAAAATTATCTTCGTTTTCCTCTTCTTTATCGTCCTCGGTCTTTTTTGATGACCAAGTCCATTTTAAATCCAAGTTGTAAATAAGGATAAGTATGGCTAGATAAGCAAACACTAAGAGAGCAGCGATACCAGTACTACCTATCTGTATTTTTAATAGCTGATTTGTCCAATAGCCGAACTTCCCTTCCAGTATATGAGGAGAATCTGTGAGAAAATCCTGTAGAAAACCAAGTGTTACGGATATATAGATGATCGCCGTTGCTGAATAGATGATGGTTTTCCATACGGGCAACAGGGATTTTCGGTATAGGAATTTATAACCCACGACAAAAAGCAGGAAAGTAAAAAGGAAAGAAGCTATACCGAACCATTCGTAAATAAATTGGTTGGCGAGTAAAGCTCCTAGTTTTCCTAACTTGTTTTCTATGACAGGGAGTTCTGAAGTTTCATCTGTCATTTCATCCATACTGCGGAATAGGGTAGACCATCCGCCATTTGTTTCCGTGATATAACTTTGGTCTTGTTTCCAGGTGAAAAGATAAGAAACAAACGAAACTGCCATGACAAAAGAGGCAAATAGTAAAAAGATACCCAGTATTTTCAGTGCTTTTCGCTGTCCTTCTGAAAAGTTGATATGCTCAAACGAGTTAAATCGTTTTTTCTTATTATATGAAACATTCCCTGTGGTACGCGGAGCACGTTTGCTGCTCGTACTGCTGAGATTTTTAAATGTATTTCCTTTGTTTGACATGAAAATCAGATACTTTTCCTAAGTACAAACTTAGGAAAAATAAAGGAAATGCGATCTGCCCGTTACGCTACAATAATCAAAAAATAGTTTTTCTTGCCCCGCTGCGCGACTAAGTACTTGTCCTTAATTAGGTGGGAGGTATCAATCAATAATTCAATGTCGTTGATTTTCTCTTTGTTGATGGCGACACCACCGCCCTGTAACATTTTTCGGGCTTCACCTTTTGATGGAAAAACTTGTGTGTTGACGGCCAGAAAGTCTAGTACATTGATACCCGAGGTAAGCTGGTCTCTGCTGATCTCAAATTGTGGGACACCATCGAAAACTTCCAATACGCTATCGTGCTCTAATTCCATTAGGAATTCTAGCGAACCGTTACCGAATAAAAACTCAGAGGTTTTGATAGCGGTTTCGTAATCTTTCACGGAATGCGTACGTATAGTAATATCCTTAGCCAAGGCTTTTTGTACGGCACGCGTGTGTGGAGCAGCATCGTGTTCTGCAATGATGGATGCAATCTCTTCTTTTGATTTTAAGGTAAAGATGTTAATCCAATTTTTAGCATCATCATCAGTGGCGTTTAGCCAAAATTGATAAAATTTATAGGGGGATGTTTTTTTAGGATCTAGCCAAACTGCGCCGGATTCCGTTTTGCCAAATTTTTGTCCGTCGGCTTTTTTGATTAACTGTGTGGTAATTGCATATGCTGTTCCCTGATCTTGACGGCGAATGATTTCACTACCGGTTACGATATTTCCCCATTGGTCGGAGCCGCCCATTTGCACCTTACAATTGTGATTTTTCCAGAGGTAATAAAAATCATAACCTTGTATCAATTGGTAAGTGAACTCCGTAAAGGAAAGACCATTGTCGCCTTCCAATCGTTTTTTGACAGATTCTTTAGCCATCATATAGTTGACCGTGATCAACTTGCCTATATCGCGAATAAAGTCTAAAAATTTAAAATCCTTAAACCAATCGTAGTTGTTAACCATCTTCGCGTCGGTTTCACCATCTCCAAAATGAAGAAACTTAGCGAGTTGTGCTTTTAAGCTGGCCACATTATGTTGT
This sequence comes from Sphingobacterium sp. FBM7-1, assembly GCF_020687765.1. Taxonomy (GTDB): domain Bacteria; phylum Bacteroidota; class Bacteroidia; order Sphingobacteriales; family Sphingobacteriaceae; genus Sphingobacterium. The sequence goes on from NZ_JAJEWJ010000006.1 coordinate 175,015, forward strand.
AAGGTGGCTTCATCTAATAAATTTCGTTCGGCAGACTTAAAAGAAGGATCACCAATCATTCCTGTGGCACCGCCCACTAATGCCACGGGCTGATGTCCGGCATTTTGAAAGTGGATGAGTGTCATGATTTGTGTTAAATGACCGACGTGCAATGAATCTCCTGTTGGATCAAAGCCGATATAACCAGAAACTTTTTCTTTATTCAGTAATTCTTCTGTTCCGGGCATGATATCTTGTAACATCCCTCTCCAACGTAGTTCTTCTACAAAGCTCATCTTTTTGTGGTTAAATTTTCAATTAAGATTGCAAAGATAAGAGATTAAGCCGTATCTTACGATAACTAAAAGAAGTTTGGGGCCGTGAATTTTTTGTCACATTATTATTTCGAACGCTATAGTCCGCATTCTGAAAGGATATTTGGGGCATTACTTCCGGATTTGCTCAAGAATGTGGATAAAGGGTATAATTTTCATCCACAGCGTTTCGAAGAACAGCTTCTTGCGCATCCTAAGACGGCCTGGGTATCGGAAGGCTGGTACAGACATGTAGCGGTTGATAAACTTTTCCATGCGTCCGGCTTTTTTCTCAACCATACGCATTTGTTGCGGCGCCGACTCGACCCTATTGTGGCGCATCTACCTGTACGTGCCTCTTTTTTAGCACATATTTCGTTGGAGCTTTTATTAGACCATCTTTTGATAGACCATACCTTAGTCAATCCCCATAGATTGTATGAACATTTAGCGTGTATTCAGAAATCAACAATGGAAAAATACCTCCGAACGATAGGGGTAAGCGATGTGGAGCGTTTCTACACTTTTTATGACCGTTTTGTAAGTTCGCGTTATATTTTAGATTATGCAGACATCCATAATCTTTCTCACGCGCTTTTTAATATTTGTAGACGTGTTTGGACTTTTGAAAATACCGTCGAGGATTGTGAACGGTTAACCGAATGTCTACAATCCTATAAGGAGCAGTCGCTTTTGCACTATATGGATATATTTCAGGAGATACAGGATAAAATAATCTAGTTTGGTTTACTTTTGCATTCATGATGAATAAACTTTTCCGAAAGAAGAGTGTCGACCGGATCGTCGCAGATGCTCAACAGGGAACAGGGCTTGCCAAAGTATTGGGGGTTCGTGATTTAGTTTCGCTTGGGATTGCGGCTATTGTAGGAGCGGGAATATTTAGTACAATTGGACTGGCTAGTTATGAGGGCGGACCTGCGATTGCCTTACTCTTTGTGTTTGTAGCCTTCGCCTGTGTGTTCACGGCCCTTGCTTATGCCCAATTTGCGAGTACGGTTCCGGTATCTGGTAGTGCTTATACCTACGCGTATGTCACCTTTGGGGAGCTTTTTGCCTGGATTATTGGTTGGGCTTTGGTTTTAGAGTATGCTGTTTCTAACGCCGTTGTGGCAATTTCATGGTCGCAGTATTTCGTGTCGATGCTGGAAGGATTCGGTATACATATTCCCAAATGGTTGACAATGGCTCCGGGATATGCGGCCGATGCGCACGAAAAGTTTCTTTCTGTAGGGATGAATGCTTTAAGTATTTCGGATAAAGTCGAACTCCAGGCCTACTTGTCGGCTCCGAGGATAGGGGATGTTCCGGTCATTCTTGATCTACCAGCTGGTTTAGTGACGGTATTGGTGACTTGGTTGGTATACGTAGGTATCAAGGAATCGCAACAGGCAAGTAATATTATGGTTGCTATAAAAGTTGGCGTTATTTTAGTGGTCATTGCGGGCGGAGTTTTCTTTGTTAAACCGGAGAACTGGACGCCTTTTATGCCAAATGGTATTTCGGGCGTGATGGGGTCTGTTGCTGCTGTATTCTTTGCTTTTATAGGTTTTGATTCTATATCGACAACGGCGGAAGAATGTAAGAATCCACAACGTGATCTGCCGAGGGCAATGATTATATGTCTGGTGATATGTACGCTATTGTATGTCGCCATTACCTTAGTTTTAACGGGAATGGTTAACTATACGGAACTAAATGTAAAAGACCCGCTGACATTTGTTTTTAAATATGTAGGCTTCGATCATATGGCAGGTGTGATATCGGTTACTTCGGTGGTAGCGATTACGAGCGCGCTGGTTGTTTATCAATTGGCTCAGCCTCGAATATGGATGACAATGAGTCGGGATGGTCTGTTATGGAAAAAATTTGCGCGTGTCCACCCGAAGTATAAAACGCCTTCCTTTGCAACGATTGTTACGGGTATTGTGGTGGCGGTGCCTTCGTTATTCTTTAAAATGGACTTTTTTATTGATTTGACTAGTGTCGGGACATTTTTTGCGTTTATTTTGGTTTGCGCAGGTGTTTTGTATATGGATTACACGGGTTTATCGGAAAAATCAAAATTCCGGGTACCTTATATCAACGGTAAATATTTAGTTGGACTGGGTGTTGTGGTTGCTTGGATACTGGTTTATCAATATCGGCAGGACGCATTACAGGAATGGAAAGAGATGTCATGGCGTGATATTGTAGAGCATAGATCGTTGCTAGTGGTTTTTTGGCTGGTTTGGTTTGTTTTAGCCATAATGAGTTTCAGATATCAATTTTCTCTGCTGCCCGTGGCCGGTATATTGATTAACTTGTATTTGATGAGTCAACTAGGCGCTAGCAACTGGATTATATTTTTAATATGGTTGGGGATAGGGTTAACGGTTTATTTTGCTTATGGGTTTAGGCATTCTAAGCTCAACGAGTAGCATAATGCGTTAATATGCGTTATTTTTTTCGTTAAAAAATAGTTAATCAGTCGTACGCGTTTGTAACTTTTTTTATATTTACGCCCTATTTAATATAAAACAAACTATTGAAAAACTATGTGTGGAATCGTTGGTTACGTAGGTAATAACTTAGCATATCCGGTACTTATTGACGGATTAAAAAAATTGGAATACAGAGGCTACGATAGCGCAGGCGTGGCTTTACATACTGGAAACTCTCTTGAAGTTTATAAAAAGGAAGGTAAAGTGGCGGCGCTGGAAGCGTCTGTTTACGGTAAAAATATCCAAGCTACTATTGGTATTGGACATACGCGATGGGCAACCCACGGCGAACCTTCTGACAGAAATGCACATCCACACGCTTCCAATTCTGGCGATATTGCGATGATACACAATGGTATCATTGAGAATTATGCACAATTAAAGAACGAGCTTCTTCAAAAAGGCTATACGTTTAAAAGTGATACGGACTCCGAGGTATTGGTGAATTTTATTGAAGATATTAAAATCAACAACGACTGTTCCTTGGAAGAAGCGGTAAGAATCGCTTTGAAAAGAGTAGTTGGTGCGTATGTGATTCTATTGTTAGATAAAGATTTGCCGGATACTATTATTGCCGCAAGAAAAGGTAGTCCGTTGGTGATCGGTATAGGAGAAAACGCACATTATTTAGGATCGGACGCTTCGCCCATGTTGGCTTATACAAAAGAGGTCGTTTATATTAATGATTACGAATTGGCAATTGTCCGTCCGGATGAGTTAATTTTAAAAAATCTGGGGAACGAACGTATTACACCCTTTGTGCAGAAGTTAGATATTGAGTTAGCGGCAATTGAGAAAGGTGGTTTCGACCATTTTATGTTGAAGGAAATATTCGAGCAACCGCAAACGATTTTTGATTCGTTACGGGGCCGTATGGATGCCGAACACCAAGCTATTACCTTAAGTGGTATAGATAAAGTTGCTGATAAGCTTTTGAAAGCGAACCGTATTATTATTGTCGCTTGTGGAACAAGTTGGCATGCTGGCTTACTAGCCGAGTATGTAATTGAAGAGTTATGCCGTATTAATGTAGAAGTAGAATATGCTTCGGAGTTCAGATACAGAAATCCCATTATAACGGATCAGGATATTATTATTGCTATCTCGCAAAGTGGTGAAACAGCTGATACTTTGGTCGCGCTGGAAAATGCAAAAAAACAAGGCGCTACTATTTTTGGATTGGTGAATGTTGTGGGTTCTTCCATTGCCCGTATATCGGATGCTGGAGCGTATACCCATGCAGGACCGGAGATCGGCGTGGCAAGTACAAAAGCGTTCACCGCACAGTTGGCCGTACTTTATTTGATTGCTTTGAAAGTTGCACGGTTAAAAGGCACAATTGAGGGAACCTTATTCAATAGATTGTTGGCCGATTTGGCGAGAGTTCCAGAGTATGTGAAAGAAATTTTAGATGATCAGGATGCGGTTATCCAGGAGATTGCGAAAAAATATAGTGACGCGCGAGATTTCCTTTATCTCGGTAGGGGATATAATTTTCCGATTGCTCTAGAGGGTGCATTGAAATTGAAAGAAATATCTTACATCCATGCGGAGGGATATCCGGCAGCAGAGATGAAACATGGTCCCATTGCATTAGTCGATGAGCAGTTACCTGTTGTTTTTGTCGCGACGAAAGATAGTTACCACGAGAAGATCGTAAGTAATATTCAGGAAATCAAAGCACGGAAAGGAAAAGTTATTGCGGTCGTGTCTCAAGGTGATGAGGTGGCGGCAGACTTAGCGGATGACGTAATGTTTGTTCCGCAAGTCCATGAAATAATTGCTCCGATCTTATCCGTAATTCCTTTGCAATTGCTATCTTATTATATCGGTGTAAATAGAGGTTTGGACGTAGATAAGCCTAGAAACCTAGCTAAGTCTGTAACTGTAGAATAAGAGAAGGTATGTCTAAAATTATAAAAGAAAAGCTGGAAGACTTAGGGTATAATTTTATTCCCAAAGCCTACCTGCAAAACGATGACGAATATTATTTTCGCAACCAACAGTTTGGCGACGCTGGCAAATTTCGGAACCTGACATCCGAAGAGATTCGGATTCTGATCAAAAATGATAACTATTCCAATAATTGGGACAATGTTTTAGTCACGGACAAGTTTATTCCCGAACAGGTCCAGCATTCCAAATTTTACGGATTGGTGCGTATCGGAGACATGGAAGATGTGTACCTCGATTTTCGAGATCTTCGTTTACCCTGTGGGATTTACCATTCGACAATTATTAGTAGCGATTTTGGTAGTACCGTAGCTGTTCATAATGTACGTTACATGGCTCATTTTATTATTGGGGATGAAGTCATGTTGGCTAATATAAATGAAATGGTGACCAGCAGTACAGCTAAATTTGGGAATGGAATTTTGAAAACGGACGATGTAGAAGAACGTCGGATTCGATTAGAACTTTGTAATGAAAATGGAGGGCGTTCGGTGTTGCCCTTTGATGGGATGCAGGCCGGTGATGTTTTTCTTTGGTCTCGTCATCGGGATGATTACGAACTGCAAGCTCGTTTTCAGGAAATGATGGAGGTGCAATTCTCTCCTCATCATGGGTTTTATAGTGAAATTGGTGCTCACTCAGTAATCAAGAATACCCATATTATTAAAGATATAAAAATGGGTTCATATGCTTATGTGAAAGGCGTTAATAAATTGAAGAACCTGACGATCAATTCGTCGGCGGAATCTTTTACGCAAATTGGTGAGGGGTGTGAACTAGTCAACGGAATTATAGGTTATGGCTGTCGTATTTTCTATGGCGTTAAAGCCGTTCGTTTTATCCTGTCGTCCAATTCCCAACTAAAATACGGGGCGCGGTTGATTAATTCCTTTTTAGGGGATAATTCTACGATTTCATGTTGTGAGGTGCTGAATTCTTTGATTTTTCCGGCTCATGAGCAACACCATAATAATTCTTTCCTATGCGCAGCACTGGTCAAGGGGCAAAGTAATATGGCTGCGGGTGCTACTGTTGGATCAAATCATAACTCCCGGGCAGCGGATGGGGAAATCATAGCCGGTCGTGGATTTTGGCCGGGCTTATGCGTTAGCCTTAAACATAATTCTCGTTTCGCTTCTTATACGCTGATCGTAAAGGGTGATTTTTTACATGAGCTTAATATACGGTTCCCTTTTTGTTTGGTCAGCAATGCAGTAGAAACCAATCAACTGATTATATTGCCTGCATACTGGTTTTTATATAACATGTATGCCATGATGCGGAATACGTCAAAATTTGAGTCGCGCGATAAGCGTAAATTCAAGAACCAATATATTGAATACGATGTATTGGCTCCTGACACCGTGAATGAGATGTTCGATGCATTAGCCGAGATTGAGAAAGCTGTAGGGAAAGCGTATCATGATGAGAATGCTGGGCTCGATGAACAGTCGTTCGGTCGGCACATACTATCGTCTGATGAACAGTTGTCCAGCAAAGAAGTTCTTCTTGATAATGTCGAGTTTTCTAAGCGTAAAGTGGTGCTGGCTAAGCCAAAGGAAGCATATGTCACGTATCAACGCATGATTCGTTATTATGGGGTGATGCAGCTTACTGCGTTTCTAGAACAGCATACATTTGATGAATTATATGCAGTTGTCAATTCTTTTACTACACCACGTAGTCAGTTTGAAAATATTGGCGGGCAATTGGTACCGCAAGAGAAACTGGATGTATTATTGGCAGATATCCGCAGTCGGGTTGTTATTTCTTGGAAAGATGCGCATGCACGTTACCATGCCTGGAGCAATTTATATATGGAGGATAAGCTGAAACATGCCGTCGCTGCCCTCGCGGAGGTTACCAACAGACATCCTTCTACTTGGGATGTGCAATTTTTGAAAGATTTGTTAGCGGAAGCGGTAGAAACTCGACGTTGGATTTTTTCGGAAATCGAGAATTCGCGTGCTAAGGATTATCAAAATCCTTATAAACAAATGGTCTATGATTCTTATAAAGAGATGGAAGAAGTTGTAGGACGTCTAGAGGATAACGATTTTATCAATAAGGAACGGAGTGGTCTTCTGGATTTTGAAAGATCGGTAAAGAAGATAGTCGATTCTTTATCTTTGGTTCGCTAACTTTTGTAAAGAGACCTGTATTGGGTCTCTTTTTTTTGATAAGATTTCTGTCTTTATCTAATTTCCCGGAAGTAATAAAAGCTAACTAATCGTTGATGTTAAATTAATCTTGAGTTAATAGAGTAGCTCTACTTTTGTCCGAAAGAAAAACGATAGTGTTTATACACTGACAAATTAAGTAGATGTTATGAAAATTATGAAGGGAAACGCATTGCGACAAGTGCGTACTTTAGCTTTTTTTACTGCGCTAATTTTATGCTCCACATCATGTAAAGACGAAGAGGCGGCTTCGGTAGGGAAGGACTACGATCCTTCCAGACCAATTACGTTGACGTCCTTTTATCCCCTAGAAGGTGGAGCGCGGGATAAGATTCTTTTGGACGGAGAGAATTTTGGAACTGATCACAATCAGATTAAGGTTTATTTCAACAAAAAAAAGGCGGCGATTGTGTCTTCCAGTGGCGATCGTATCTACGCTATTGTACCAAGGCTTCCGGGAGAAAACCCTAGCATATCCGTTGTGATTGGCGACGATTCGGTCGTCTATGATCAACGTTTTAATTATGCACCTCAAGCACAGGTTACTACCGTGACAGGTTCTGGTGATAGAGAGTTTGTTCCCGGAACCCTAGACCGGGCTCATGTGTGTGCGAAATACTTGGAATTGGATGCTGAAGGTAATTTATTTATGACCTGGCGGGACGGGGTTGGTGATGCGAAATTTGGTGTGGGTCGAGTGAGTGAGGCAGAAAATCTAGTGACTTCCATGTATCTGGCTGCGAGTAGTCCATATCCGTATGCCAACGGTATCACGGTGGATCGTGCCACCGGTATGATGACCGTCTCCCACGAATCGGTTGTCGAAGTATTTTTCTCCTTTGATCCGAGAGAGGGCTGGTATCCCCGCCAACGCAATGCCTCATTTGCCGGTAATCACGGAATTCCAACGGGCGACCAGTATATGAACTTTGTTTCGTTCTCTCCTTATGATGGTTATCTCTATACGCGATCCCGAGATGGCAGTGTGGTTCGGATACATCCAGATACTTATGAAGCGACCGTTGTACACAAGGGATCGAATACGGCAGGATCAAAGTGGCCGTATGGATCGCAATACGGACAGGGCATTAACCCTAAGAAACCCTGGGAACTTTGGATGACACTCCATTCGAATGCCAGTCCGAATGAATTCAGACAGGGACTTATGGTGTTGGACTTGCGCCCCGAACATATTGATAAAGGTTTTAGACGAGTCAATGCGACGGGTGGTAGCGGCCATCGCGATGGACCGCTCGAAGACGCGGTATTTAACTACCCAAAAGATATCAAGTTTGATAACGACGGAAACATGTTCGTGGCAGACTATGGTAATCACTGTATCCGGATGGTATCGGCAGATGGTATTGTCACCACAGTAGCCGGACAGCCGGGGGTAGCCGGCTACCGAGACGGAGGTCCCATTGAGTCTATGTTCAACAACCCATGGGGTGTTGCTGTCAATGAACAAGGAGATATATATATTGCTGACTTCGGCAATTCACGGATTCGTAAACTAGTTATCGAATAATAAAGCCTACTATAATAATGAGAATCATGTATGTTTTGTGCATGCTGCCGTTCCTATGGCTCACGGCAACCTTTGCACAGCAACCAAAAGAATTAACGATTGGTGGTACCGTCATCAACGAAAATGGTGAACCACTATCTAATGTGTCCGTTTATCTCAAAGATAAATCTGCGGCAGGGACATCCACCGATGACAATGGAAAATTTAGTATTCAAGCCGTGTATGGTGATAGGGTTGTATTCAGCTATGTAGGATATAATCCTGTAGAACACTTAGCGACAGAATCGAATACCAATTTGACCATCTCGCTCTCCGAAAAGGGCGATGCTATCGAGGAAGTCGTTGTGGTCGGTCTGGGAGCGCAACAACGGAAAATCAGTTCTGTTGGAGCAATTACGACAGTGGACGTCAAGGATCTGCAATCTCCTGCACCTTCTATTGCCAACTTGCTTGGTGGACGGGCAGCCGGCGTGATTTCCATGCAGACCAGCGGGGAACCGGGACAGAATATTGCAGACTTTTGGGTACGGGGTATCGGTACCTTTGGTGCCAATAGCAGTGCGTTGGTTTTGATCGACGGACTGGAAGGTGACCTGAATACGATCGACCCGGCTGATGTTGAAAGCTTCTCTATACTGAAAGATGCGTCGGCGACTGCTGTATATGGTGTTCGGGGGGCAAACGGCGTGGTATTAGTCACAACCAAGAGAGGTACTGTTGACCGTATACAGATTACCGGACGTGCCAACACGACGCTTTCCCGTCTTAATCGACTGCCACAGTACCTACGTGCTTATGATTATGCGCAATTGGCTAATGAAGCAGCTTTTGCTCGGAACGAGTCACCCGTTTATACTGACACGGAGTTAGGTATCATCCAGCACGGCCTAGATCCTGATATGTATCCGGATGTCAGCTGGCAAGATGAAATTCTTAACAATAGCTTTTGGCGCCAAAGCTATTATGTCAGCGGACGCGGAGGATCTGAGGTTGCCCGTTATTTTCTGAGCTTGGGTGGTAACAGTGAAACGGCTGCTTACAAAGTGGATAAAGGCAGTCCGTACAGCTCAAATGTAGGTTTCAATACTTATAACTATCGGATCAACTTGGATATTAACCTTACCCCGACTACAAAAGTATACCTAGGATCAGATGGCTATCTATCCCAATTGAATCAACCCGGGGTATCCAATACGGATTATATATGGGCTGCACAATCAGGGCTCACGCCCCTTGCTATCCCCACACAATATACTAATGGGATGTTGCCCGCCATGGGAAGTGGAGCAGGATCGTCTCCCTATGTTTTGATCAACCGTACCGGAAAAGCCTCTGAGCAATGGTATAAAGGGAAAACGACCCTTTCTTTAGACCAGGATCTTTCTTCTATTCTTGATGGACTCAAATTCCGTGTACAAGGAGCCTATGATATCCACAGTAGATTTTTTGAGCGTAGATGGGTGCAGCCAGCTCTCTATCAGGCAATGGGTCGGGATTATGACGGGTCGCTCATCATGAAAGAAACCGTGCAGGAACGTGCGGCTATTTATGGTAAGGACACACGACAGTACCGCAAGTACCACTTCGAATCCATGATCAATTATGACCAGAAATTCGGTGACGACCACCGCACGTCTGCATTAATTTATTATTATGTTAGTGATGCCAAAAACACCCAAGATGCGGTCAACAATTTAACTGCTATTCCTTTGCGTTATCAAGGGGTGTCCAGTAGGTTAACCTATGGTTTCCGCGATACCTACTTATTGGATGTGAACTTTGGATACACCGGTTCCGAAAACTTTCAGCCGGGCAGGCAGTACGGCTTTTTCCCTTCGGTTGCATTGGGTTGGGTGCCTACAAGCTATGAATTTATGCAAGAAAAGGCGCCTTGGCTAAATTACTTCAAGATCCGGGCATCCTATGGTACAGTGGGTAACGACCGTATCATTAACGATGTTCGTTTTCCATATTTGACAAAAGCCGATCAAGGGTTCAGTTCTGTATGGGGGGGCAGCGGTATAGAAACCATTACGGAAACTCGTATTGGAGCGGATAATCTAGCTTGGGAAAGAGCGATCAAGTCTAATCTGGGGATTGAGGGGAAACTCTTCAATAATAAAATAGATTTTGTCGTTGATTTCTTTCAGGATCAACGTAATGGTATCTTCCAGCAGCGTGTACAGGTTCCCAAATATGTGGGAGTTGTGACCAATCCCTATGCCAATGTCGGTCGGATGAAAAGCACGGGTGCGGATGGAAATATCAGCTACAATATGCAGGTAACGCCTGACTTCGGTTTTACGGTACGGGGTAATTTCACTTATTCTAAAAACATCGTGCAAAATTGGGAACAGTCTTATATGGAATATCCTTACCTGGAATACAATGGCTTTCCGTATGGCTCCATCCGTGGCTATCAAGCCTTAGGGCTGTTTAAGGACGAAGACGACGTTAAATACAGTCCCCAACAGACTTTCGGTACGGTTATGCCAGGCGATATCAAATACAAAGATGTTAACGGTGATGGTGTAATCAATACGCTGGATAAAGTGCCTTTGACCCATAGTGACTATCCCTTGCTAATGTACGGTTTTGGTGGCGAGTTTCGTTACAAGAATCTGTCGTTAGGTGTGCTGTTCAAAGGAACCGGACGAACGCCATTCTATTATGTAGGCATGCCTAAAACTTATAAAGGTGTGACAGAGATTAACGGTATGGGGTATATGCCGTTTTATAACGGTACTGAAGGTAATGTAATCACGTTGGCAAACGACCCTGCAAATCGGTGGATTCCGCGTGAATACGCGTTGCAACAGGGCATAGATCTTTCGTTGGCAGAAAATCCGGACGCCCGTTTCCCACGATTGCAATATGGTAAAAATAATAACAATACGCAGCTGTCCTCATTTTGGCAAGACGACGCTCGCTATATACGATTGCAGGAGATCACCCTGAGTTACCGTGTCAGTCCGGCATTGTTGAAACGTATCGGGGTTACATCTATGGATTTGCAATTTGTAGGAAATAATCTCTATATATGGGACAACGTGAAAATATTTGATCCCGAACAAGCCGCGTGGAACGGACGTAAGTATCCGATACCGTCCACATATTCATTACAAGCGTATATCAATTTTTAATACAGATAGAATGAAGGATATGAGAACATCAATCATAAATAAAATAGTGAAAGCAGTTATCGTCGTCCAATTGATCGTTATGGCGACATCCTGCAAGGATTATCTGAATATCGACGAATACTTTGACGATGAATTTAATATCGATGAGGCATTCAACAATATCCGAAATATGGAAGCCTATATGTGGGGGGCTGCTGCGGAGTTCAATGACGAAGCGAGAACGATCCGGAGCAATTATACACCTGGTCCTATGGCAACGGATGAGGCCTTCAACGGGCTGACCGGTGCAGGAACGACCAATATATATTATGGGATGGATTTCGCTACCGGGAACATCTCCCCGACTAAATTTGGAGGACTCAACCAATGGGGCAAATATTATATAATTATCCGAAAATGTAACCTCATTTTGCAGAACCTTGAACGGCCGGCCGATATGACGACTATAGATCGCCAACGAATCGAAGGGTACACGCGCTTCATACGCGCTTATGCTTACTACAATATTTTAGTGGATTATGGTCCTCCGATATTGGTAGGAGATGAAGTGCTTAACACAAACGAGACCATGGAATATTATGACCGTCCGCGGGCGACCTACGACGAAGCGATGGATTATACTTGTGGAGAATTGGAAAAAGCGGCACAATTGATGCCGGCGGATGTGGGGCTTTTGAACTTTGGACGTCCGACCAAAGGCGCGGCACTGGCTTTGGTCGCCCGTTTGCGTCTGATACACGCTAGTCCGTTGTATAATGGTGGCGCTGCTGCCCGTTCGTACTTCAGTAATTGGACGCGTAAGACCGACGGGGTTCACTATGTTTCTCAACAATATGACGAAACCCGTTGGGCAGTAGCGGCAGCCGCCGCTAAACGGGTGATGGATATGGGGCAATATAAGCTTTATACGGTTCCGGCAGATGAAAAAACACCTGTTCTGCCAGCAAATATCACCTCGGATCTCGACTTTTATAAGCCTTATCCTAATGGTGCGTCCGGTATTGACGCATTTAAGTCCTATTCGGATATTTTTACCGGTGAATCTGTTGCGGCGATTAATCCAGAGATTATCTGGGGAAAAAGTGCTCCGTATATCAATTCGGATCTAAATCAGGGCGCGCTCCCGCCAACGCTTGGTGGCTGGGGACGCTTCTGTGTTACGCAAAAAGTGGTAGACGCTTACTTGATGGATGACGGTAGGACTATACAGGAAGCACGTGGAGATACCTATTTTGAAACTGTTGCCGATCTTCCTTCCGGCAGTACGTTTAATGACCTGTTTACCGAACAATCGAGAAGCTTCTCTGGTTATCCCCTCAATGCGGGTGTGTTTAAGATGTATGCCAACCGGGAGATGCGTTTTTACGCCTCTGTAGGATTCAACGAGGCCGTATGGCAGGCGCTGTCCTCCACGACACTATACAATCACACGGCCAAGTACTATTTTCAGGATCTGGACGGACGTGGTGGCGTAAGTGCGAGTTCCCCGAATTACCCGATAACAGGATATGTGATTAAGAAATGGGTTCACCCCTACGACGCAAAAAATGGTACCGGAGCGCGACAACTACCTAAATTCTACGCGATGATCCGGTATGCTGAAATCCTATTGTCGTATGCGGAAGCACTCAATAACCTAACAGGTTCCCATACCGTGCAGCTGGATGAAAAATCGTATACTTTGAGCCGAAATACAGACGAGATTAAAAATGCATTTAATCTGATTCGTTATCGTGCAGGGCTACCGGGCTTATCAGCTAGCCAGCTAGCCAATCAAACGGAAGTGCAAAAGCAAATCGAACGAGAGCGCATGGTGGAGTTTTTATGGGAAAATCGACGTTTTTATGATGTGCGTCGGTGGGGTATATATGAGGAGACTGAACGCGAGCCCATTATGGGAATGAACCCCGACGGTGCTACCAAAGAGGCGTATTACAGACGTGTCATTCCAGGAACTTCCTCTTTCCTGACCAGAGAAGTCAACAAACGAGCGAATTGGGTACCCTTACCGCAAGACGAATTGAGAAACCTACCTTCGGTCGACCAAAATCCGGGCTATAATTAGAATAAGACGAAAAAAGAAAGAAATGAAAAGAAGATATATAGCAATTCTTGCACTCATGGCGATGTTTACGGCCTGTAAGGACAATGAAGTTTTCGAGAAGGAGATGTATAAAAATGAAGTCTCTTTGATCAGCAGTGACAGTTACAACGTTTTTCAGGAAGTCGTAAAGTTGACCGGAGACGAAATTATCGGTTATGTCGTCGCGTCTGTCGGTGGTACGCATGCTCCTGAACAGGATATGGTAATCGGATTGCAGGAAGATCCTGAGCCTTTGGAAGAATACAATTGGTCTAATTTTGACGCCGCAGAGGATTTGTATGCCAAACTGGTACCGGCCGACAAATATGAGCTTCTTGACGATAAGATAGTGATTAAAGCAGGCGAGCGTACGGGACGAACCATGATAAAGCTACGTCCGGAGGGGTTGTCACCCGATTCGACGTATTTTATCGGTTTAAAAGTCTCCGATATTTCGGGTGTGGAAATCAATCCCAATAAAAATACCATGCTTTATCAGGTGTCTTTTGAGAACGAGTATGCCTCGCAGGTGACGAATTCTAGGTATACGATGACGGGGATAAAAGACGGCGAGATACCCGTTGCGGCAAACAAACAACTTTTTCCGCTGACTTATAATAGTGTACGGATGGTTGCAGGCAACGAACTGTATGAGTCCAAGGTAGCGGAAATCAATAAAAAATCCGTCATATTGGAAGTGGACGAGTTTAACAAGGTGACAATCAAACCGTATAAGGATATAGAGATTGTCCAATTAGATAATGACCCGAAGTATCCGAATGTTTTTCTGGTCGAAGAAGCTTTTGGAAGAAAAACAAACGTATTCCTGCTATCGTACGAGTATACCTTGGACGGTATCACACAGGTGATAAAAGAACGGGTAGAAATGCAGATAAGATAAAAATATATTGAATTCATGAGCGCAACTAACTATTACAATGTAGGGAACCTATCTAAGGTAATCTATACCTTTTGTGTACTTTTTATTATATTGTCCGTGTCCTGCACGAAAGAGGATGACCAGAGGGGAGCATTTGAACTGAAAGATAACCCTGAAACGCTTACAATTCCTGAGCAAGGATCTTCCGAAACATTTACTTTTCAGGCTAATGGAAATTGGAAGATCGAACCTTTACGCAAAGAAAGATGGTTAAAAATCGATCCGGCAGAAGGAAATGGAGATGGTACTTTCACGGTGAACGTGTCTAAGAACACTACTTCAGAAGTACGTACTACAACCTTGTTTTTTGCTGTCGAAGGACAGTTACAAAATGATGTACTCAAAATTCAGCAGGCAGCGGCTACTGGTGGAGAGACTGAGGAAGGCCAAACGTTTATTTATATTGAAGGTGCTGAGACGGGGCTGCAAATCTCGGAAACTGGTCTTACAGAACGTCGTGTAATACGTGCTACAGGGGCATGGAGAGCGGAACTGTCAGATGAAGACGCCGATTGGATTCAAATTGAACCCATGCAAGGAACGGGAGATACGCCTATTCAACTGAGTGCGGATATAAACCCCGGGGATGTTCGGACTGTTAACTTAAACTTTTATCTTGACGATGTGTTACAGACAGAGTCATTGCTTATCACGCAAGAAAATGTGATAGTGATTTTAGAGGAGTATTTTGATTGGTTAAGTTATGGAAGTCCTATTTTCTATACTACAGGTGGTGAGACAAGAATAGACAACTGGACTATCGAACAAAAAGCACGAGGTTGGACAACTTCACCGTCCGCAGATGGCATTACATCAACGTATGCACGTCAGGGGTTTGTGAAGCTTGGCAAGACGAATTATGGATCTGATTTTATTTCGCCCAAGTTAAATGAAGTAGAAGGTGCGAAAAATTTAGAAGTCAGATTTAAAGCTGTACCTTATATGACTGCAGGCGGTACAAAAGATGATACACGTCTGTATGTGAGCGTGATTGGTCCAGGAGCAGTCAGCGTGGATGAATTTAACATCGACAACTGGCCAGATTATTCCGCAGATCCAAACTGTACAGAGATCTGGAAAGCAAAGGAAACAGAGCGATCTTTTGTGATCACGGGTGCTACCGCTGAGACACAAATCCGCTTCTTGGGTGGAGCTTTAGATTTGCGTGAAGCGACCGGTGCACCAATTAATAAAAACCGTATATTCTTGGATGACATTATCGTCACCGTTAAAAAAAGATAATCAATCTGAATATTACATAATCTAACTGCTCGGGGTTTAAATCTCGAGCAGTTAGATTATTTAACGACTCAATTTTTCCCTTAAAAATGAAAAAAAGCGGCCATTATACCCGTCGTACTTTTATCCAGAACTCCTTTATTACCGGTCTTGGATTAACATTTAGTTTATATAGTTGCTCAAAATCTTCACCGCAACCCGATCCCCAACCAACTCCCGATCCAGATAGAAATGATGATGGCAAACTGGCTATTATGGGTGTGGTTATACCTGCCCGCATAGATACCAATAAGGGAGCGGATTTGGTTATTCAAGGTCGGGGATTTGCGGAAGGAGATCATATTATATTCGAATATTTGACTAACAGATATACGGTGGATGCAAAGGCGGTCACGGATAATAATATGACCATTGCTTTGCCCGAAGCTTTAATCTCGGGAAACACGTATAGGGTGACTGTAAAGCGTGGTGCACAATCGTCCATGTTAGGCTCGACGGTGATCAATATATACTTTAATGCCCATATTCCCGACAAAGAGGGTATGACCATAAAAGGATCCGTCTATGCTGCCGGTGTTGGTCTTGCCAACGTGGTCGTGTCCGATGGTGTTGACGTAACAAAAACAGACGAAAATGGTATTTATTATCTGCCTTCTACCAAGAGGGGGAAATATGTATTTGTATCTATCCCCGGTAACTATGAGGTAGCTACAACTGGAAAAGCGCCGCAGTTTTTTCAACGGCTTACCCAAGCGGCCAATGTGGTAGAAACTAGAGATTTTGAATTGACAGCTGTTAACAACAACAAGCACGTCCTTATGGTGTTAGGCGATATGCATTTGGCCAATAGAAGTAATACAAGAGATGTGGATCAGTTTCAACAGGGCTTCTTAAAAGATATCAATCAAACTATTGATGCATATAAGAATACGGGTACGAAAGTGTATGCCTTGACGCTAGGTGATATGACTTGGGAAACCTACTGGGACGGTTTCGGTTTTGGCCTTCCGCAGTATCTTACAGAAATGAATAAAATCAATACGATGGTATTCAACACGATGGGCAATCACGACAATGACCCTAAATTTTTCACCGACTGGGGTGCCGAAGATAAATTCCGGGATGTGCTTGGTCCTACGTATTACTCGTTCAATATCGGCAAAGTACATTATATCGTGTTAGACAATATAGAATATCTCAATACCAACGACAGAAATTACAATGCAAAACTCGTTGCTAATCAAATTTCATGGTTGAAAAAAGATTTAGCAATGATAACGGATATGAGTACGCCAATAGTTATTTCTATGCATATTCAGCTCCATACAAACCCAGGATTGTCCGGTGGAAACGAAACAACCAATTACCGCCTTAGCAATGCGCAGGAATTTATTGATGCACTGAACGGATTTACAAAAGTACACTTGCTGACCGGGCATACTCATATCAATTATAACGTCGAACGCGATGTTACACCTGCTATTATGGAACATAATACGGCTGCTGTCTGTGCGACATGGTGGTGGACAGGACATCCTAGTTATGCAGCCCAAAATCACATCTGCAAAGACGGTGCACCGGGAGGATATGCTATATGGGAGATAGATGGAAATGATTTAAAATGGACATATAAGGGCATTGGTCACGATACGGATTACCAATTCAGAGCGTATGACTTAAACAAGGTACATCTCACCAAAGAGGAATTTGCGCCAAGTTATACCGGCTCTGCATGGAATACGTATGCCGTAGAATATGCCAATGCAAATTCAAACAATGAAGTGTTGATTAATGTATGGAACTATGACAAGAACTGGCAAATAGAAGTGACGGAAGGTGGAACACCTTTAACGGTCACCCGTGTATCCGTCCGGGATCCGTTGCATATTGTCTCTTATTCCGCACAGCGGCTCAACGTGAATGCTGTACCAACAGCCGATTTTGTGACAGCCAACACGGCACACATGTTTAAGGTAAAGGCATCATCGCCTACGAGTACGTTGGAGATAAAAGTCACCGATCGCTTCGGTAGGTTGTATCGGGAAACGATGGTCAGACCGAAAGCGTTCGGATATCAGATGACTTAGTTTTAATTTTTCTCTTCGGTTTCCTTTTACAACTTCACTTTAGATACTTTATACGGCTTCTTGACGGCCTTATGAGCGGCTTCTTTTGCTATTTTCGCTTGTAATTCCGTCACCTTCTCCGGCTTATAGGAGTTTTTACGTACATCTTTTCCAAAGATCTTCTCATACCAAGTACAAGCAGCTGTAAAACGGCCGTAATCTAAATGGAGGTGATAGCCGTCACGGGTGAAAGTATCCCCCATGGAACTGGTACGCGCATTTTGGATAGCTGTACCCGCAGGAATTATGTATTTAAAATCGCCGAGTTTGGATACTTTTTTAGAGACATCCACAATTGCTTTGTACATGGTGAGCTGGTCACGATTATAGTTTGCGAAACCTTTATGATCGGAATCATGTTGATAAGCCCATGTCTGGTGATAAACAAATTGTGTTTCGGCATCTACCTTTTCACGCACATAGTTTACAAGCTGGGGTAGGCTTTCCATGATCACATCGTATTTTCCTGAAAGTGGGCTGGCCTGTTGGAAACTTATATAATCCCAGTTTTCATCGCTTAGTGTGTGGGATATACTGACGGCCTGTGTGGTGTTTTTCTTGCCATCGAGCCCAGTTTTACGGTAACGATATTTATTCGCATCCTCGTTGACATTCTTTAGATGTAACGACAACGGAGCTCCGCCGATATACAGATTGGCAATGATTGTTTTTTTATCAGTACTGGTTGCCAGATCGTATAGGTAATTTTCGATGGCATCTTCGGAGAAACTATTGCCTATCGCTAAAATTTTGACAATACCGTCGCCGTTGCGGTCGCCTTTTACGCTTTGCGCAAAAGTAATAGATACCGCACTGATGGATAAAAGAATAAAGAAACACAGTTTTTTCATTTTTTTGTGTTTTTACAGTATTTAAGTGTTAAGGACACCGGCCCATCCTTAACATAAAATGCAATATAGCGAAACTACATGTTTTTATCGTATTGAACTAAAACATTTTGCATTTTAATACACGAAACCGAGCTGTAAATAGCATTAACACATAAGGGAATGATTATTTACTCGAGCTCTTATCAGCCATTAAAAAGAAAAATAAATAGATGAAATGTCTATTAACAATGGTATTTTTGGGGTATAATGGCTTATAAGTTTGTAGACAACTATCGGGAAAGAGGCGCGAGGAAACAACTCGTAAAACATCTGGAAAAACGGGGAATAGAGGATAAGCGGGTATTGCAGGCTATTGGAAAAGTGCCTCGTCACTTTTTCTTTGATGAGACCTTCTGGAATCAGGCCTATCGAGATATTGCGTTTCCAATTGGTGATGGTCAAACTATCTCTCAACCGTATACCGTTGCTTATCAATCCGAGTTGCTCCACGTTAAAAAAGGAGACAAAATATTAGAGATCGGAACAGGATCGGGTTATCAAACTTGTATTTTGATGGAATTAGGGGCAAACGTATACACTATTGAGCGCCAGGAAAGTTTATACGGTCGAACCATTCAGGTGTTGCCTTACATGGGATATAAACCACATTTTTTCTTGGGGGATGGCTCACGAGGTATTGCTGAGCACGCACTCTACGATAAAATTATTGTAACTGCTGGGGCGCCTTTTGTACCCGAAGTGATGCTGAAACAATTGAAATACGGAGGGCTATTGGTTATTCCGGTAGGCGATGAGAAATTCCAAAAAATGGTAACGATCTTGCGAGTAGGAGAAAATGATTTTGAGCGTATAGAACTGGATACATTCCGTTTTGTTCCACTCGTAGGAGACCAGGCTTGGTAAGTGGTAAGAAGTATTAATAAGAATGATCTATAACAAATATCAAGAACGCATTCAACGGACGAAGGACCAAATCCAACGTCTGCATAAATCGATAAATCAAAATAGTTTTGCCCGTTTATTTGTCATAATTGGAGGCGGTGGTTTATTATTTTATCTGATTCAACAGGAAAACCTGTTGTTGTTATTATTAGCTGTTTTAGTCATTGTATTCGTATTTGCGTTTCTAATAAGAAGGCAGAGTAAATTGGAAAAACAGCGTGCTGAGGCGGAGGCTTTTTTAAAGGTCAATGAAAACGAAATTACACTGCGAGATACCCGTCGAACACTCTATAGTGAGGGGGCAAATTTTGAAGACGATCGCCATCCTTATACATCTGATTTAGATATTTTTGGCCAATTCTCTTTGTTTTCGTTGATCAATCGATGTGCGACAGCTCTGGGCATTGCTAAATTAGCGGGTTGGCTGCAAGGTGCGGCCACGAAACAGGAGATAGAAGGTAGACAAAAAGCGGTAGCCGAAATAGCCGAGGATCTAGATTGGAGCCAGAACTTCCAGTCGAAACTCCTATTTAATATCCATCAGAAGATAGAAGTCAAATCTTTTTTGTTACGTTATTTTAAAGGGTCTAGTTTAGCATTTGGTAATGTATTTATGCGTTTGTACGTGCCTGCCGCTCCTTATGTCTTACTTTCGGGCGTATTATTTTCGCTGCTAGTGACGCCTATATGGACGGGATTGTCGTTATTGGGATTAATGCATTTGTTCTGGACGCTGGGATTGGCTGGCAAAGTCGGGTTGTTTTCTAGCAGGATAGATAAAGTCGGACAAATTTTGGCAGCCTATGCGGAAGGATTGACATTGATTGAAGAAAAAACATTTGAAGCGGCAGAAAACCAACGTTTGCAACAACAATTAGGTGTTGGAGGCAAGCCACTTTCTGCTGCCTTTCGGGAACTATCAACACTCATCAATAATCTAGATGCGCGAAATAATATGCTCATGGGCGCGATCCTCAATATAATCTTGCTGTGGGATTTTAAATATGTCATGAAGATTGTACAATGGAAATCGAGATACGAAGCAGATATTTTGGAAGCCTTTGATGTTATTGCAGGATTTGAAGCGCTAAATTCATTGGCTATATTAAAGCGTAATCATCCTTCTTGGGCTAACCCCGAATTGCTAAGCGACACAGCAGCAGATAAGATTTTAGCAGTGGAAATTTCACACCCTCTGATTCCCACAGGCCAATCTATAGCGAATGACTATGATAACGCGCACCATCGTATTGCTTTGATTACGGGGTCAAATATGGCAGGCAAAAGTACGTTTCTTCGAACCATCGGCATTAACGCGGTTTTGGCTTACGCCGGAGCAGTAACATGTGCCGCGAGATTTAAATTGCCTATATATAACCTTATTTCCTATATGCGGATAAGAGATTCTTTAAATGAGAGTACTTCTACCTTTAAAGCAGAATTGGATAGAATGAAGTTTATTTTGGAGACGGTGAAGGAGGATAAAAATAGCTTTTTTCTTATCGATGAGATGTTGCGTGGAACTAACTCGGTGGATAAATACCTTGGATCCCGAGCCATTATCCGTAAATTGATTGCAATGGAAGGTAAAGGAATGGTGGCGACGCACGATTTACAATTGGCGTCATTGGAAGAGGAAAATGTAGGTAAGGTACAAAACTACCATTTTGATATTCGTGTAGAAGAAGGCGAAATGCTTTTTGATTATAAATTAAAACATGGACGCTGTACCATTTTCAATGCATCGTTATTGCTGAAAGGTATTGGAATTGACGTGGAATCCTAGGTACGAATCACGCTAAAAATGACATTAGAAGAAAGAATAGAAGAATCAGAAACACGGTTATGTACGACTGTGTTTCCTTTTTTGACAAATCACCACGATACGTTATTTGGCGGTAAGGCCATGGCGATTATGGATGAAGTGTCGTTTATGGCGGCAACGCGGTTTTGTCGCAAGCGTCTGGTGACAGTTTCAACGGATCGGATTGACTTTGAGAAAGCTATTCCGTCGGGCAGTATCATCGAAGCTGTAGCACGTGTACATAATGTTGGTCGTACTAGTGTTAAGGTAAAAGTCGAGGTATATTTAGAAAAAATGTATGAAGAGGGAAGAGAATTAGCTATTCAGGGGATGTTTACATTCGTTGCTTTAGGAGAAGATAAAAATCCTATTCCGGTATTGTAACTATGGTCGTTATTCACTGCGAATAACTGGTGCCAAATCTTTTAGTTCTTCTTCTGTGAACAACCGATAATGTACTTTAAATGTTTTACCCATTGGGGTTTCTAAGGAGAACCCGCCGGGGCCAAATCCATCCAGTACGTCCAATGTAAAATGTGAATATTTCCAATATTCGAACAAATCCCGGTCAATCCAAAACTCATATCCTTCGACTAACCCAATCATCGCATCGTTCATACGCGGAAAAAACCCGCCTTTTTCAAAACATTGTGGCTGCGTACCTTCGCAGCATCCGCCGGCTTGATAAAACATGAGGTCGCCATGTTTTTGAACTAATTCGTGTATGAGTTCTTTTGCCTTATCGGTTGTATCTATCCGTTTGATCATGATGAGTGCGTTAAGTTAAAAGATACGTTAGGGACGTAGATACGCCCCTAACGATAGATATTTGTTGTTTAATATTAAAAGAAGCCTAATTTTTCCTTGCTATAAGAAATTAGCATGTTCTTGGTCTGAGGATAATACGCGAGCATCATCTTGTGATTTTCACGACCGATACCTGACTGTTTATATCCGCCGAATGGTGCGCCAGCGGGATAAGAGTGATATTGGTTTACCCATACTCGCCCAGCCTTAATCGCGCGAGGGACTTGATAAAGCTGATGGGCATCTCTTGTCCACACGCCCGCGCCTAATCCGTATAAGGTGTCGTTAGCGATTTCAATCGCCTCTTGTTCATCTTTGAATGTTGTGACGGCAAGCACGGGGCCAAATATTTCTTCTTGGAAAATACGCATTTTGTTATGGCCTTTGAAGAGCGTCGGTTGAATGTAATAACCGTCTTCGAATCCACCTCCTACGTGATTAACATCACCTCCAGTCAAGACTTCCGCTCCCTCTTCTTTACCTAATTGAAGGTAGGACATGATCTTGTCTTTTTGTATTTTAGAAGCTTGGGCGCCCATCATGGTGGTTGGATCTAGTGGATCGCCCACCTTGATTTGGTTCACGCGATCGACCACTTTAGCAATAAATCGATCGTAAATATCTTCTTGGATTAATAAACGGGATGGACAGGTACAAATTTCTCCTTGATTTAAAGCAAATAGTACAGCGCCTTCTATCGCTTTATCCAAATAAGCATCATCGTCATCCATTACCGAATTGAAGAAGATATTGGGCGATTTTCCACCTAATTCCAACGTTACGGGAATAATATTTTCTGTAGCATATTGCATCACCATGCGGCCCGTAGCCGTTGAGCCGGTAAATGCGGCTTTCGCTACCTTCGGATTCGTGACGAGAGCTCTACCTAATTCGGAACCGAATCCATTTACTACATTGATTACGCCTGGGGGAATTAAATCACCGATCAACTCCATCAGTACCAAAATGGATGTCGGAGTACTTTCTGCGGGTTTGAGGACGACGGTACAGCCAGCGGCTAGCGCCGGTGCGAGTTTCCAAACCGCCATCAAAATAGGGAAGTTCCACGGGATGATTTGAGCGACGACACCTATCGGTTCATTAACGATCAAAGATACGGTCTGCGCGTCGAGTTCGTTTAACGATCCCTCTTCGGCACGAATTACGCCTGCGAAATAACGGAAGTGATCGATGGCTAAAGGAATGTCTGCATTTAAGGTTTCTCGAACCGCTTTGCCGTTATCTATGGTTTCTACAGCTGCAATATACTCGAGGTTTTCTTCGATGCGATTGGCGATTTTGTTGAGAATGTTGCTCCGTTCGGTTGCGGAAGTTTTGCTCCATGTTTCAAAAGCCTTTGCTGCAGCGTCAACAGCCAGATCTAGATCTTCTTTCGTGGAATGTGCCGCTTGTGTAAAAACTTTGCCGTCTACAGGCGAAATATTATCAAAATATTTTCCTAAAACGGGAGCGACGAATTCGCCGCCAATGTAATTGTCATAACGTTCTTTGAACGCTGGTCTTTTAATTGCACTCATGTTATCTCCTTTTTAACGTGGTTGTTAGCTGAACAAATATACGTACATGCTTCTCTTTTTTATAGCATTATTGTGTCAAATAGTAGCATTATTGTGTAAGTTGTGCGTTGGATAATGTGGCTTCAATTGATACAGATAACTCGTTGTTTCGGATATTGTTTGTGCTTGTTTTGTTTGGACGTATGCTGATCGGAAAGCTTGGACTATCATCCCGAATTACTTATATTTGAATATGATCCTTTATCAATAGGAGGCAATATGCGACAGAGACATCATCTTAGGACATTACCTTTTACAAGTGCAAAAGAACTTCATAGTTTAGTGGAAAGCCGGAGAGCATATACATTGCCTAGTTTTGAGCTTAATATTTTTGAAACCTATGAAGAAAGTGCGTTAGTTCCGTTGCATTTTAATGACCTGGTTATTATTAATATGGTTAAAGGTAAGAAGGTGATGCATCTTCAAGATAAAGTTTCATTCGATTATTACCCGGGCGAGACGCTTTTGTTGCCCGAACAAACACAGATGTTGATTGACTTTCCCGACGCTTCTACAGAAGCACCGACTCAATGCACGGCCATTACCATAGCTTCCGACAAGATTACAGAAGTTATTAATTATCTGAATGAATTCTATCCAAAAAAGGAGCATGGTTTAAATTGGAGCTTCCAGTTGAATCAATTTCATTTCAGCAATAGTGAGGAGTTGGCGCGTCTAACGAATCGTCTTTTTCAAGTGACATTAGGTAACGATCTTCATAAGGAGGCTTTAGCCGATTTGGTATTAAAAGAATTAATGATTCGTATAATGCAAACACAAGGGTTATTGGCGCTGGAAGAGTCTACGACTAGTAATAGTTCTGTTTTTACTTATTTGAAATATTATATAAGGGAAAATATCGGAGAGAAGCTATCCGTCGAGGAGCTCTGTACTCACGTCGGAATGAGTAAAAGTACTCTTTCCCGGAATTTTAAAGCTGCGTTCGGTATTAGTCTGATGGAATTTGTTATACAGGAAAGACTGACGTATGCTAAAAACATCCTAAAGCAATCCGGTAGTATTAAAGATGCGTGCTTTTCGTCCGGTTTTTCTGATGTGAACTATTTTACGCGTCTTTTTAAACAACGGGAAGGGATGACTCCTGGAGAATATGTGAGTATATAGGAAGACTATCTTTTCATTGCACGATCAAGTTCTCTTTTGCTTTCTCGGTCTTTAATGGTTTCCCGTTTATCAAAATCTTTTTTACCCTGAGCGAGCGCAATTTCTACCTTAGCATATCCACGTTCGTTGATAAATATACGTAACGGTACAATGGTGAAACCTTTTTCTTCGCCTTTTTCCTTTAGCTTTTTCAATTCTTTTTTTGTAAGGAGGAGTTTACGGTCCCTTTTAGCTTCGTGGTTGTAGAAAGAACCAAATGAATATTCGGCAATATGCATATTTCGAATGTATAGACCGTCTTCAAAAAATGCACAAAAGCTGTCATTAATATTCGCTTTCCCTTCCCGAATAGATTTAATCTCCGTACCCAATAAGCATATCCCTGCCACATATTTATCTAACAAGTGATACTCGAAAGATGCACGTTTATTTTTGATATTTATATTTGTCGATATCGCCATTCCAAAATTGAATTAAATGCGAAAATAATGAATTTATAGGTTTATAGAACTTTTCACGACAAACTGTTGCTAATATCTTAACAATAATTTAATTTTATGATATTTATATGGTTTTTCAAAGGAAGGGAGTCGGGAGAATTTTGTATGTTTGCTCCGATTTTTTTAGACGAAAAAAATACAAAAAACATTCTGAAAGAGTTATCAATTAGTAACAAGATGGTTAACAGTTTGATTAGAAGGTAAATTGTACAATTTCGTTTTTTTGATTTATTTTTGACGATTAAGTGTAGTTGGTCAAAAGGTAAATTAAGTTGAATTAAGAAATTATGTCACATAAAATACAAACGCCTGCAAGATGAGTAAGGGAAAGTTAAGTGAAAGAACATCTAAGTTTCTGCAAAGTGAACTAGAGCCCATTAAGTCTAATAATCTCTATGCTTATTTTAGACCAATTCAGTCAAAACAAGATACAGAGGTGGTGATTGATGGGAAACGTGTATTGATGTTCGGTTCAAACTCTTATTTAGGGTTGACAACAGATACAAGGATCATAAAAGCAGCGCAGGATGCTTTGGAAAAATATGGTACCGGTTGTGCTGGCTCTCGCTTTTTAAACGGAACGCTGGATATACATGTCGAATTAGAGGAGAAGCTGGCGGCCTATGTGGGAAAAGAAGCGGCTATATTATTTAGCACGGGATTTCAATCTAATTTAGGGCCATTATCGTGCCTGACCGGACGGAACGACTATATTTTGCTGGATGATCGAAATCATGCGTCCATTATTGATGGTAGTCGGTTGTCGTTTTCCAAAGTTATTAAATATGCCCATAACGACATGCAAGATTTGCGTAGTAAGATCGCACGGCTTCCGGAAGATAGTTTCAAATTGATTGCGACGGATGGTATTTTCAGTATGGAGGGCGATATCGTAAAGCTGCCTGAATTAGTTGCCGTAGCGGATGAGTTTGACGCTGCTATTTTATGTGATGATGCGCATAGTTTGGGGGTGATTGGAGAACGAGGTGCTGGTACAGCGTCTCATTTCGGTTTGACAGATAAAGTCGATCTTATTATGGGGACATTCAGTAAATCGTTGGCTTCATTGGGTGGTTTTGTAGCGGCTGATGCGGATACTATTGAGTATTTAAAACACCGTGCGCGTTCGTTGATGTTTAGTGCCAGTATGACACCTGCTTCGGTAGCATCAACATTAAAGGCCTTGGAGATTATTGAAACCGAACCGGAACATATCGAAAGATTGTGGGCAAATACCGAGTATGCAAAACAACTTTTACTTGACGAGGGTTTCGATCTTGGAGACACAGAAAGTCCTATTCTGCCTATCTTTATCCGTAATAATGATAAAACGTACTATGTGACTAAATTACTTCAGGATAATGGTGTCTTTGTTAATCCAGTTGTTGCACCAGCGGTACCTGCTGAGGAATCACTTATACGCTTTTCATTAATGGCTACGCATACTTTTGATCAAATTGACGAGGCCGTGGATAAGATGTCTAAAGTATTCAAAACGCTAGAAGTCGAGTCTTTTATAAATTAAAGGAAATGGTAGAGGTAGTCCCTGTCCAATCAAAAAAACAAATTACGCAGTTTATAGATTTACCGCATGATTTGTATGCGAGGGATCCGAATTACGTGCCAGAATTGTTTTTAGGACAAAGGGATATGTTGTCATCGGATAAGCACCCTTTTTATAAGCATTCTTCGGCTCAACCCTTTCTTGCCTATAAGGATGGAAGGCTGGTAGGGCGTATTTTGGCAATATGGAATACCAATCATAATAAATTCAATCACGTATCTGAGGGGCAATTCGGTTTTTTTGAATCTGTTAACGACCAAGATGTAGCCAATAGTTTATTGGATACAGCGGCCCATTGGGTGAAATCTAAAGGAGGAACTTGTCTTGTCGGTCCTATTAATCTTACCACGAATGACACGTGTGGACTTCTGGTGGATGGATTTGATAAACCACCTATGGTAATGATGCCTTATAATCCTCCCTATTATATAGAACTCATTGAGCGCGCCGGCTACAGTAAGAAAGTAGATTTGCGCGCGTACCTTGTCAAAACAGAAACAGCTAATCGACGTTCCGTATTGCTGTTAGACCGGTTAGAGGAAAGATTAAGTAGATCTAACATTGTCTTGCGCCAGATTAATTTAAAAGATTTTGCGAACGAAGCAAAAAAAATAAAAGAGGTATATAATAAGGCTTGGGACAAAAATTTAGGTTTTGTACCTATGACGAATGAAGAGTTTGATTATACTGCTAAAGAGTTGAAAATGATTGTGGATCCCAAGTATTGTATAGTGGCAGAACGTGGAGAAGAGATCGTTGGTTTTGCTTTGGGGATTCCAAATATTAATGAGATTTTGATACGTATAAAAAAGGGCAGGCTATTACCATTTGGTATATTTAAATTGCTATTTGGTCTTAAGCGGACCAAAATGATTCGTGTCTTGATGTTAGGAGTATTAGAAGGGTATAGGAAATTAGGTATAGAAGCCTGTTTATATGGCCGTATTATAAAAAACGCAACTCCATCTGGGATTGAAGCAGCAGAATGTTCGTGGATGTTAGATGATAATTATATGATGAACCATGCCATCGAACAAATTAATGCTGAATTCTATAAACGCTATCGCCTGTTCGAAAAATCTATATAAAGATGCTGGTCCAACAAACTGGACGCGCATTAGCTGATAGAATAAGGTAAAGGAATGAAGAAGATTTTAGTAACCGGAGCAAGTGGGTTTGTTGGGTTTCATTTAGTGTCAACAGCATATGAATCCGGTTGTCAGGTTCATGCTGCGGTGCGAAGATCTAGTCAGATCAAAGATATCACGCCATTCGTTGAAAAATTTGTTTATCCAAATTTCAATCAACTCGAATCATGGGCCGCATTATTTGCTTCTGAAAAGTATGATTATGTTATTCATGCGGCGGCAATGACGAAGGCGAAGTCGGAAACTGAAATGATTGAGGCTAATGTAGGAGTAACGGAACGGTTACTGCAAGCAGCGTTTCAATCCCCGAATCCACCTACACGATTGGTATATGTGAGTAGTTTGGCTGCTATTGGACCATCAGCCTATCGCGAGGATCCGATAAACGAATCGACACCTTATCGTCCTGTGACGATGTATGGTCGCAGTAAGCAGGAGGCAGAAAAACTGATCCGGGCAAAGTTTGCGGATAAGCCGATTTCTATTATCCGTCCCACAGCGGTGTACGGCCCAAGAGAGAAAGATCTGTTTATTCTATTCAATACCATGAATAAAGGTATTGATGCCTATGTGGGAAGAGCGCCACAAAAACTCTCTTTTGTGTACGTAAAAGATCTAGCAGAGGTTCTCTTGCAGGCCTGTAATTCTTCCCAAGCTGTATTAGATATATTTAATATTTCGGATGGAAATGTTTATTCACGGTACAAAATGGCTGAAATATTTAAACAAACATTTCGGAAAAGACTTCTCCGTATTCATGTTCCTTATGCGATAGTCAAAAGTGTGGCACATCTTTCCCAATGGTTATATAGCAACTCGGCCAAAACACCGGTTATTTATCCAGAGCGTTTGGGAGAATTGACAGCAGAAAATTGGGCTTGTGATATAAATCACGCAGAGACGGTGTTAGGCTATCGACCAAAATATGATTTAAAAAAGGGGCTGACGGATAGTTTGCGGTGGTATAAACAAAATAATTGGTTTTAAAGAGTAGAGCATGAGTCAAAAAATAAATAAAAAGCTTTTCCAAGACCGGAAAAGAACAAATGTTTTAAGCTCATCAGAGCAGAAATTAATTTCTTATTTCGTTCCACGTGTTCCGAGTTGGATTTCTTCAGATGGCTTAACTGCAATAGGGCTCTTGGGGTCTTTTATGATATTAGGGAGCTTTTTGTTGGCAGAATATGTTGCACGTCCTTGGTTATTGCTGGGGATTGTGGGCTTTTTTGTACAATGGTTCGGAGACTCCTTAGATGGGCGTATTGCATATTACCGGAATAAATCGCGTAAGTGGTATGGCTTCGCTTTGGATATTGTCATGGACTGGATCAGCACAGTCTTGATCGGATTGGGATATGTGTTTTATGCGCCGGATGATTTTAAATATTCGGGTTTTGCGCTTGTAGCTTTGTACGGCTGGGCCATGATTATTTCGCAACTGCGCTACCGTATAACGGATAAGTATACTATTGATGCCGGTTTATTAGGACCGACGGAGATTCGGATTATCATATGCGCCGTGCTGCTGAGTGAAATTCTCTTTTTGGGAAGTATCAATTATTTGGTGATAATCATTTGTATCGCATTGTTTATTATTAATTGCGTAGATACTAAAAAATTGTTAGGTATGGGGGATGAGCGAGACTGGGCAGAAAAAAAGAGCAAGGAGGCACCCTTAAATGAAAAAGAAGCCTAGAGCAAAAATACGAGACTTTTTTCTTTCCTTTGGGAAAGCACAGGTGTCTGCTTTTCTTGGTGGCTTGTTCGACTTTGGAGTTTACACCTTTGGTATACAAATTCTAAACATTACCCCGTATTTATCCAATATTATGAGTGGCTCCTTGGGAGCGGTGCTCAATTTTACCATTAATCGTTATTGGACTTTCGATAAGACTGATGCTCCTATTAGTCAGCAATTGGCGAAATTTGTAGTAGTCGTCATAGGAAGTATATTTCTGAAATCAACAGGTATATTTTTTCTAGTGGATCATCTTTCTGCAAACGCTTATTACTCAAAAATCATCGTAGAGATTCTTGTATCACTTGGATTTAATTTTTTGATGCAGAAATACTGGGTATTTAATAAGTAGTGAACGGAGATTACTATAGATGATCAACTTAAAATATCCATCAGTTTTCCAGATAGTTGTATTTTTCAGGGATTAAAAAAGGGGGAAACTATTGGAGTGTATTGTTAAAGTTTTTACCTTTGCCCCACTCCGCGAGGGAGCGCATTGGGTCCCGGGATATCCGGGCGGGAAATAAAAAAAAATAATTTTTGATTTTTCCAAAACTTCCTTACCTTTGCCAACCCGAAAGGGACATTACAACAAGATAACACGACCGTTTTTTTCCGGTTCTGTATAATAGCTCAAGCGCGATGCGGCGGCGATAGAAGTTCTTTAAAGATAGATGATCATGTAGCGCAGCAGTTACCCCATTGAAGGGGGATTGCTGTAGATTTAA
>NZ_JAJEWJ010000007.1 GCF_020687765.1 Sphingobacterium sp. FBM7-1
TACTACGTTGATAGGCCACAGGTGTACAGGTAGAGATACCATAGCCGAGTGGTACTAATAGCCCGAAGCTTTCCGCGCCGGAAGATCCGCTGTCCTCTTTTATGTATTTCTTTTCTATACCTTTATATGTCATTTAAGCCGGATGTATGCTGCCAATAGGTAGGTTGTATATATAATATAAATCCGGTCACGATATTCAGGTGCCTATATCGGCGGTGTCTACCTCTTCCCATTCCGAACAGAGCAGTCAAGCCCGCCAGAGCCGATGGTACTGCCGTAACAGGTGGGAGAGTAGGTCGGCGCCAAATTTTATACAAGCCCCTGCAGTTAGCTGCAGGGGCTTTTTTTTGTCTGCGAACCCTTTCATCTACTCGATACTAATCATTACCTTTGCAGAGAAATGGGTAGTTTACTAGATAGCGGTATCAAACCGTACAATCATTATGGAGCATACTTGAAAGAAAAGTATGCCGGGCAAAAGGTATTTAAAGTTATTGTCGATGGGAATTTTACTTGTCCGAACCGAGATGGTACGAAGGGCTATGGTGGTTGTACGTATTGTAATGTAGACTCGTTTACACCCGATACTGCACGTAAAATACCTTCTATTAGAGAGCAAGTAGAAAACGGTATAGCTCGAGCACGAAACTCCTATGGGGCAGAAAAGTTTATTATTTATTTTCAACCTAACACGAATACCTATGCTCCTACACATCTATTAAAGATGTTGTACGACGAAGCATTAAGTATCGATCCGGAAAATACGTTAGGTCTATCTGTAGGAACACGTCCGGATTGTCTGGACATGGATAAGATCGCGCTATTAGAGTCTTATACGGATCGTTTTGACGTCGATTTAGAAATGGGTATGGAGTCGATTTATAATGACACATTAGAGCGTATTAACCGAGGCTGTTCTCATGATGAATTTCTGCGCACAATGAATATGTTAGGGAACACGAACTTAGCGTTATGTGTACATACGATCTTCGGTTTTCCTTGGGAAACCGAAGAAATGATGCTTCGCTACGCAGACGAGATCAATAGACACCCTCAGATTAAGTTTGTGAAGCTACATCACCTTCACATCGTAGAAGGATCCATTATGGGGACAAAATACAAGCGAGAACCATTTAAGTTATTTTCTATCGAAGAGTATACCGACTTTTTAGCGAAGTTTATTCCGCTTCTGCGTCCGGATATTATTTTACAGCGAATCTTTGGTATTGCGGATAGAGAATTGTTGATTGCTCCTAATTGGGGGTTTCCTAAATCAAAGATCCAAACGCAGATTGATAAGGGGCTAGAAAGTAGAGGGGTAATACAAGGAAGTCAATATAAAAAAATGTAGCGGTTATTATTTAACCGCTACATTTTCTTTATTTGTTTAAAATTCCTTTTAGATCAGCGGGGGAATAGTTTATAGATTTTAGCGTTTTGTTGTCTTCCTTTCTGAATACCAAAAACAGTCCGTCAACTTCTTTGTAATAGGAAGGGACGCCCTTTAACAGGTAATGTGCTTGGGTTTCTTTTGCTTCTTCTTCTGTTTTACAGGCTTTACTCATGTTGGATCGCTGTACTTCTTCAAAGAGTGCATTGAATTTATCTTTTAATCCAAATTCTAATATGGCACCTGAAAGTACATATTGAATATCGCATAACGCATCAGCAATTTCGACAATATCTTTATTCTCAATAGCTTCCTGCAATTCCTTTAATTCCTCAGCAATTAACGCGATTCGAAGATTGCAACGTATTTCAGAAGGAATAGTAGGTTCGTCCAAAATCGGGTGTTGGAAAGTTTTGTGAAATTCCGCTACTGCAGTTAAGGTCTTTGGGTCTGTCATATCTTTAAACTCAAAATTTAAAAACAAAAAAATCCTCTATAGGTATGTACTTATTTAATAAAATGCTTTAACTGGACAAGTTCTCTCTCTTCGAGGTATCTCCATCTTCCACGTGGCAAGTCTTTTTTTGTTAAGTTGGCATATACAACGCGGTCTAATTTAAAGACTTCATAGCCTAAAGATTCGAAAATACGTCTGACGACCCGGTTTTTCCCCGAGTGGATTTGGATTCCGATTTCGTTTTTGCTGCCCCCTTGTACGTAACTAATATCGTCCGGCTTGATAAACCCATCTTCGAGCTCTATGCCGAACTGGATTTTATTGAAGTCGCCTTGTGTTAAGTTTTTATCTAATTCTACGTGGTATATTTTACTGATGTTGTTTCGTGGATGGGATAGTTTCTCAGCCAGAGAACCGTCGTTTGTAAGTAATAGCAAACCAGTCGTATTTCTATCCAAACGTCCTACCGGATAGATTCGTTCTTGTGTGGCTTTTGCCACCAGATGCATAACCGTTTTACGTTCTTGTGGATCATCGGTAGTTGTTATAAAGTCTTTGGGCTTATTTAAAAGTACATAGACCATTTTTTCACGTTTCAACCGTTCTCCATTGTACCGTATTTCGTCTGTTGCCGGATCGACTTTGGTTCCCAGCGCTGTTACAACTTCGCCATTCACTGTAACTACGCCCGACTCGATCAGTTCGTCTGCTTTACGGCGAGAGCATACGCCAGCATTCGATATATAACGATTTAAACGGATTAAGCCGTCATCTTTAGGTTGGGTAACAGCCGATTTTTTTCTTGGATATGATGGTTTAAAGGACTCTTTATTTTTATATTTATCTTTTTTTGAGTCGTTAAACCGATTAAATGGTCGGTTCTCAGACTTGTCAAATTTATTGAAATTACGTGGTTCCTTATCGTCTTTCTGAAAAGAACGCTCAGTACCCTTCTTCACCAATTTGTCAAATTTGTTTTTTTTCTCGAATTTACTAAACGGATGTGTCTTCTTGTTATCTTCGTCTTCAAATCTGGGTTTTCGAAAATCATTTGATGAAGACGACCGTTGTGATCGACCATTTTGTGAGCGGAAGTTTTCGGAGTTGCTTCTGCTTTTTTTGGAGTTGTCGTCGCGACTGTTCCTCTTGTTATTGAATGGCATATTTATAGAATTAAGATACAAAGGTAACGTTTTTATTTGGTTAGACGAAAAAATATAAATGCTTCTATAAACCCCTTTGCACTTCCTAGGAGCCTAATTTTATCGGAATCGGATGAGTGGTGAAGTTAGGGGTATTTGCAATACCGCAGATTTCTTTGTAGTTTTGCAGGCTAAAATTAAATCAAGCTATTTCTGATCGATTTAGGACTTGTTCCTGATTTCGTGGAAGGGTAGCAGTAAGGGATTGAATGATAAAAAAAAGAGTACTGTGTTGCAGTATGGTTTTGTCGGTAATGATTTTGTCAAAACTCTACTCCACACCTAACTCACCGTCCAAAAAGGATCCTATAAAAAAGGCTTTATTGGAGCAGGTGGAGAAACAAAAAGAAGCGATAGCCTTATCGCCAGAAAAACAAAAGGAAGCGTATTATCGCTCCGTAATGTTTGCTAATGAACAGGTTCCACTACATGAACCTTTAGTCGGGCAAAAGTTTGAAAGATATCTTGCAAATTTTTCCTTCCGTAAACAACAATCATACGATCTGCATAAGAAGGCAGCAAAGCATTTACCCAAGATAGCATCGATATTGAAGTCTTATGGGATACCCGAAGATTTTAAATACGTTCCATTGGTGGAAAGTGATATGAACCCTCAGATTACTTCTCATAAAGGAGCTGGTGGTTATTGGCAGTTTATGCCAGCAACCGCGAGGTTGTATGGACTGAAAGTAAACGGCGAGGTGGATGAGCGTAAGGATTTAATCAAGTCCACCCACGCAGCAGCGAGATATTTAAAAAGTTTGCATAAGCAGTTCGACAATTGGACATTGGTAGCAGCAGCCTATAATGTGGGTGGGGGGAGTTTAAAAAGTGCTATACGCCGCCAAGGGATAGATAATTACTATAATCTTAAATTAAATAGGGAAACAGGATCGTATGTATATAAACTTGTCTCGATGAAACAGGTTATAGAGAACCCGCATAAACACGGCTATAAACGTTATGCTCAAACAGAAGATAAATATCAACATATGAACGAGCGAAATTTATTATAAATTCGCTTACGCAGTAGAAAAGGCTTTCTTTAGGGGGGCCTTTTTTGTTTTATAACCTACGGAACTGCATCGTGAATATTTAAGTGATAAAAGTCACTTTTTTATAAAAGATATATCATTAGAGTGTCATAAAAAAAAACCCTATCTTTACAGCAAAATCAACTATTAGAGTATGCAGGTAGAGCAATTTAATTATGACAACAAGATTGTCCGGAACTTCGGTATCGCGACGGTCATTTGGGGCTTGGTGGGGATGTCCATCGGCCTACTCGTGGCTACCCAATTGATTTGGCCCGAGATGAACTTTCTAAACCAGTACACTACTTTTGGTAGGGTGCGCCCCGTACATACTAATGCGGTCATCTTCGCTTTCGTAGGGAATGCAATTTTCATGGGTGTTTATTACTCCATGCAGCGCGTATTAAAGGCTAGGATGTTCAGCGATTTGTTGAGCAACATCCATTTTTGGGGCTGGCAGCTTGTTATTGTTGCGTCGGCCGTGACGTTGTTGTTAGGTTATACCTCTTCGCACGAATATGCTGAGATGGAATGGCCAATCGATGTGGCTATTACCTTGGTTTGGGTGGTTTTCGGAATCAATATGTTTGGTACTATCTTGAGACGTCGGGAAAGGCATATGTATGTGGCCGTCTGGTTTTATATAGCAACTTTTGTAACTGTCGCGGTCCTGCATATTGTAAATTCCATTCAGTTGCCGGTGAGTTTCTGGAAAAGTTACTATGTATATGCCGGAGTGCAGGATGCATTGGTGCAGTGGTGGTATGGACATAATGCGGTCGCCTTTTTCTTGACTACCCCTTATTTGGGTATGATGTATTATTTTTTGCCTAAAATGGCTAACCGCCCGGTGTACTCTTATAAATTGAGTATTCTTCACTTTTGGTCGTTAATATTTATTTATATCTGGGCAGGACCTCACCATCTACTTTATACTTCGCTACCGTCTTGGGTCCAATCGCTAGGCGTTGTATTCTCTATTATGTTGATAGCTCCAAGTTGGGGGGGAATGATCAATGGATTGTTGACCTTGCGAGGAGCCTGGGATAAAGTACGCACGGAACCGACATTGAAATTTATGGTGGTAGCGTTAACGGCATATGGTATGGCTACTTTTGAGGGACCTTTACTATCACTGAAACAGGTAAATGCCATTGCGCATTTTACAGATTGGATCGTTGCACACGTTCACGTCGGTGCGTTGGGATGGAATGGTTTCTTGACCTTTGCTGTCTTGTATTATATTATTCCTAAAATTTATAAAACGCCACTGTATTCAAAAAAACTGGCGAATGCACACTTTTGGATTGGCACATTAGGGATTTTATTTTATGCGATTCCAATGTATTGGGCTGCCGTTGTCCAAGGTTTGATGTGGAAAGAGTTTACACCAGAAGGTGTATTGAAATATCCGAATTTCTTGGCGACAACATTGGAGATTCTTCCTATGCACATGATGCGGGCAGCTGGTGGAGCGTTATACCTAACGGGTGTTATCGTGATGACGTATAACTTAATTAAAACGATGAAGGCCGGAAAGCTGGTTGCGAATGAGGCTGCGGAAGCTCCAGCCTTAGATCCGGTGGTTGTTAGAGAACCGGCCGCACACCGTCGTTTAGAGCGTAAGCCTGTTTTATTCATGGTATTAGCTTTGGTCGCGATTCTTATTGGTGGCATTGTAGAAATGATTCCTACATTTACGATTAGCAGTAATATACCTAAAATTGCATCTGTGCAACCTTATACAGCGCTTGAACTCCAAGGACGTGATTTATATATTCGTGAGGGGTGTGTGAACTGTCATACACAAACAGTACGACCATTCCGTTCAGAGACGGCCCGTTATGGAGAATATAGTAAGGCGGGAGAGTTTGTGTATGATATGCCGTTTTTGTGGGGGTCTAAACGTACCGGCCCTGACTTACATCGCCTCGGCGGTAAGTATCCGAATAAATGGCATTTTGACCATTTGTTGGATCCAACTATCACGTCGCCGGGCAGTATTATGCCTGCTTATCCTTGGTTGATTGAACAAACCATCGATAATAGTCTTTTAGACAAGAAAATGAATGCTATGCGTGTTTTAGGTGTTCCTTATTCCGAAGATGAGATCCGAAATGCATTTGAAGATTTGCAGAAGCAAGCCGATGAAATAACGGCAGATTTGGCGGCAAATCAAGTTGAAGTTCGTTCTGATAGCGAAATCATCGCGATGATTGCTTATTTGCAACGTTTAGGAAGAGATATTAAGGCGGAAGCGGCGGAAACAGCTGGCTCAGTAGTCATATCAGATAATTAAAGGAGGATGTATGTTTAAGCAGATAACAAATTTAAACGGAGATGAGATTTATTTGATCGCATCACTATGGGTCTTTCTTGTGTTCTTTATTCTCGTAGGATTTATGCTATTTTGGATGAAGAAAGATCATATCGATCACATGAAAGATATTCCTTTTCATGATGGGGAGTCGGAAAAGGAGAATGACCAATCATTGCAGAAATAGAGATTTATGAATACATTATTATTAGTAGCCGATGCTCCTGCACAAGCGTCTGAATGGGTCTTCGGATCTGGAAATATATACAACGATATTCTTATTGTTGCGCTTATCATCGTTATGATTGCCCTTTTGG
Organism: Sphingobacterium sp. FBM7-1; assembly: GCF_020687765.1. Classification (GTDB taxonomy): domain Bacteria; phylum Bacteroidota; class Bacteroidia; order Sphingobacteriales; family Sphingobacteriaceae; genus Sphingobacterium. The sequence continues at coordinate 6,718 of NZ_JAJEWJ010000007.1, forward strand.
CGTCAGCTCTGGTTGTAAACAAGGCCATGAAAGCAATTGTGAAGTTGATAATGCCAGAATTGGCGACTGAATCCCAGTCTAAAAAAGCTAAAAAGATAAATTGGCAAGCGATTGGTGCAAAATTGTTGAGTTTGCGTCCGCTAGAAGAAGAAAAGGATCTGGAAATCGAGCATGAATACGATGGTATCAAAGAATTAGATAATCCGGTTCCCGCTTGGTTTAATGCACTCTTTTACTCTACAATTGCTTTCGGAGTAGTTTACCTGCTGGTGTATCATGTATTTGGTTGGGGGCCTAATCAAGATCAAGAGTATCAACGGGAAATGGCTTTAGCAGAAAAGGCGAAGCAGGAGTTTTTGGCGCAGGCCGCCAATTTAATTGACGAAAGTACGATAGAGTTAGATGCTACGGGGGCTTTGGCAGCTGCGGGACAAGGAATTTATATGGCGAATTGTGCTGTTTGTCACGGGAATGCTGGTGAAGGCGGAATTGGTCCCAACTTAGCAGACGAGTACTGGTTACACGGAGGAGATATAAAAGATGTCTTTGCGGTGGTCAAGTATGGTGTGCCAGATAAGGGGATGGTTCCTTGGGAACAAACGCTGACACCTGGCCAGATCGCTGAAGTGAGTAATTATATCATGACATTAGTCGGCACAAACCCGCCGAATCCAAAAGACCCTCAGGGAGAAAAAGTGACGGCGAAGATAAATGAGTTGGGGGCAGGTGTAGAAGAGGGAGTAGAGAGTGAAGAATAAAAGTAATTAATATTGTAAATTTATAAAGGAGCGATCATGGGAACGGTAGTAGGGGGAAAGGATGTCGGTACAAATCCAAAGAAAGAAAAACGTCAATGGATTTATGCGAAAAAGCCCGGAGGTAAGTTGTTTAATTACAGGCAGTGGGTTGGATATTCGCTATTACTGTTCCTATTTATAGCCCCGTTTATTAAAATAAATGGTAATCCTTTTGTGATGTTCAATATTATTGAACGGAAATTTTCCATTTTCGGTTCGGTTTTCTATCCGCAAGATTTGCATATTTTCGTTTTCGGTATGTTGATCATGATGGTTGGCATCGTACTTTTTACAGCAGTCTATGGCCGAGTTTGGTGTGGTTGGACTTGTCCACAGACTATATTTATGGAATTGGTATTCCGCAGGATAGAATACTTTATTGAGGGAGATTGGATCCAGCAGAGGAGATTAAACGAAGGCCCGGATTCCGATGCAAGAGCTTGGAAGAAAGTATTGAAGCACGCTATCTTCTTAATTATATCTTTTTTCATATCAAACATCTTTTTAGCATATATTATCGGGGTTGACGCCTTATTTAAAATAATGACAGATCCGGTAGATCAACATATTATTGGATTCGCATCAATTATTTTATTTACACTTGCCTTCTATGCGGTATTCGCTCATGTGCGGGAAATAGTCTGTACTACCTTATGTCCTTATGGTAGACTTCAAGGGGTGCTGTTGGATGAAAAAAGTTTAACCGTAGCTTATGACATAAATCGTGGAGAACCCAGAGGAAAGCTAAAAAACGATGATACGACCCAAGGGGACTGCATTGATTGTCGGTTGTGTGTACATGTATGTCCCACTGGTATTGATATTCGTGAGGGTACCCAACTAGAATGCGTGAATTGTACCGCTTGTATTGATGCATGCGATACGGTCATGGATAAAATCGGGAGACCAAAACGTCTTATTGGCTTTTATTCCATGGACGATCTGTCTGAAGAGAGAAAAGCAGGAAAGAAAAATAATACACGGGCCATCGCATACTCGGCTATATTGGTTGTGCTGACTTTTATATTTGGTGCCTTGTTGTTTAATCGCGCGGAAATAGATGGACGTCTGTTGCGTGCTAAAGGAAGCTCTTATCAATTTAGGGAAGATGGAACGGTAAGCAATTTATATACGTTGGAGTTATTGAATAAGTCGGGAAAGGATATCTCTTTTGAGATTCAAAGTGTCGATAACGAAATAGATGTCCAAATGGTGAATCATATTCAGGGTTTGAAAAAAGAAGGGAATGCGACATTAAGTTTTTTCCTGATTATGGATAAGAGTAATATTAGCGAATACAAGCAAGATGTAAAGGTGAATATTGTTTCTGACGGGAAAATAATGGAGACTTTAAAGACGACCTTTATTGCCCCTCCAAATAAAAAATAAGGATAGAGATGAACTGGGGACTAAAGATTATAATAGGATTAGGAGCTTTTATGCTATTTATCCTCAGCGCGGGGATATATATGGTAACACAAGACACCGATACGTTGGAACATGAGGATTATTATGAAAAAAGCCTTGCTTATAATGAGGTTTATCAACGTAAACAAAACCTAATTGACGATAATGCACGTCCGACGGTAAGTGTCAAAAATGATACCCTACATATTATATTTAGTACATTGGATAATCGGGGCGATCTTACTTTGAAGCGGGCTTCGGATAGTAAATTGGATAAGACCTTACCCTTTGTAACGCAAGGGCGGCACTATACATTACCGGTAAGTAGTTTTACTAAGGGTAGTTGGCAGCTAGAAATATCTTGGCAGCACGATGGGACTCCCTATAGATCTGATCATAATTTGTATTTTTAATTATGACGTACCACTATTTAGCATTTTTTATGGGGCTGTTTGGGAGCATACATTGTGCAGTTATGTGTGGTCCATTATTGATCGCTATAAATGGCCAAATGGAATTATCGTGGAAGGTCGTATTTAACCGCATATTTTATCAGATGGGGCGTGTTTTTACTTACGGGATAATGGGGCTTTTTTTGGGAATAATAGGAAGTGTAGCCAGTGTACAAGGATGGCAGCAAGGATTGAGTATGATGGTGGGTGTTATATTGGTCGTGATGGGCTTGTTTTATTTGCTTGGAAAAAATACAAATGCGCTAACTCGCTTTCAAACAAAAGCCGTACAACCGTTTGCTAAATACATGGGGCGATGGCTCTATCGACCGGGTGGATCTCTCGTAGCGGGGATTTTAAACGGTATCTTACCCTGTGGAATGGTGTATATGGCATTGGCCTCCGCGATGAATGCAGATTCGCTTTCGGGTAGCTTTCTTTTTATGGTTCTTTTTGGTTTAGGAACGCTGCCTTTACTTTTTGTGGTTTCTTTGGCGGGGAACTTGTCCAAATCCATTTTTAAACGCGGATTCAACCGGATATTGCCCTTTCTTTATTTAATGATGGGTATCTGGTTTATCTTGAGGGGAGCGAACTTAGATATTCCTTACCTAAGTCCGTTATTACATATAGATGGCGCAATTGATTGCGTTTAAAAAAACCATTAGAAAAGCTATTAATCCGTTTCCTGCCATCCACCGCCAAGTGCTCTATATAAATCTACATACGCTTCTAATTGTTTCTGGCGCAGGTCGACCAACGCAAGTTCACTGGATAACGCATTGCTTTGGGCAGTGATCACCTCGAGATAAGTTGCATAGTCACTCATAAATAGTAGTGAAGCATTTTTAACCGCTAATTCGGAGTTTTCCACCCGTTTCCTAGCTAAGGCGATTTGCTCTTTCTGCTTTTCTACCGTAATGACAGCGTTTGACACCTCGTGTACAGCTTCCATAACCGTTTGTTGTAACTGCAGTTCTGTTTTTTCTCGTTCGATTTTTGAAACTTCCCAAGCATTCTTTAAACGTCCGTTTCTGAAGACCGGAGTCGTTATTCCACCCACAAATCCTCCGAGTAAAGCTCCAGGGATATTGTACCAATTTTTTGGCAGCATCGCGTTAGTACCTAGGACGCCACTAAGAGAAAGTTGCGGATAGCGCATTATTTGTCGGATGTTCATTTCGGCGTTCGCTGCAATAAGCGCATATTCCGCGCGTTTGATATCTGGCCGATTTCTGACAATTGCTACCGGCGATCCCAAAGTGATGCTCTTTTTAATGTTCATTAGACTGTCGATTTGAAAACCTCTGGTAATGACATTCGGCATTTCGCCAATTAAAATATTGAGCGCGTTTTCTTGCAGAGCGATCTCTTTCTCCAACTCTGGGATAAGGGACGCAGCAACTAATCGCTGTGATTCCGTTTGCTGGATGGCCAATGCCGTGATCTCTCCGGCGTCATACTGCAATTGGATCATACGTAATGTGCTATCATTCAGTCGTAAATTTCGTTTAGCAACTTCAATCTGTGCGTCAAGCATAATAAGATTGAAATAGCCTTTGGCAACATCTGCCACTAATTTAGTTTGGATGGCATTTTTAGCTTCAAAAGAGTCGAGAAAATCTGATTTTAACGCATCTTGCTGATGCGCAATTCTGCCCCATATATCGAGTTCCCAACTAAACTCCAATCCGGCCGAAAATTGTGATTGATGAGCATACAAGTTCTCAGGCGCCTCCTTACCATTTTTACTATACCAATTGGAAGAAGGGTTGCTGTAAAAATCCCTCGAGCGGTATTGTTTATTCACCGTAGCGATATTACCATCTATAGACGGAAGGTATTCTAGCTTGTTCTGTCTTAAGTTACGATTAGCGATTTCAATATTCTTTAGCGCCGTTCGCATATCATAATTATTCACAAGTGCTGTGTCAATCAGTTTTATGAGCTGCGGATCATTAAAAAAATCACGCCAGGAAACCTGGGGGAATGTGATGGTGTCCGGCTGATAGGTCAATGTATCTCCTCGAAAACTTTCAGGGAGATTTAATTTTGGTTGAACATATCGCTTACCGACTTTACACCCCGATAAGCTGATCAATATTGTCGTAATATATAGGAGATATTTCACTTTCATAATGTTCATGCGTTATTCGTCTGATGATTTAAGCTTCTCTCTTACTTTTTCATCTAAAGTCTTAAAGACCATAAATAAAACAGGGATGATAAATATACCGAGTATTACTCCCGAGAGCATACCTCCAGCGGCGCTAAAGCTAATAGAATGATTACCAATAGCAGAGGGGCCAACACTCCACATAAGGGGTACTAACCCTGCAACGAATGCAAGAGAGGTCATGAGAATAGGGCGGAGACGCAATTTAGCGCCCATAATGGCTGCATCATAAATACTCATCCCTTTGTTGCGCTGTTGCACCGCAAACTCTACAATAAGAATCGCGTTTTTGGCTAATAACCCAATGAGCATAATGAGCCCTACCTGCACATAAATGTTGTTTTGTAACCCTACTATCCAGATGGTCGAGAATACCCCAATTAGGCCCACGGGAACCGATAGTAAAACGGCCCATGGAAGGATATAGCTTTCATATTGTGCGGCCAATAAAAAATAAATAAAGATAAAAGAGAGCCCAAAAATTAGGATCGTCTGTGTACCAGCCTTGCTTTCTTCATAGGCCATTCCGGTCCACTCATAACCATAGTTGGCAGGAAGTTCAGTGGTAGCTAGCTGTTCAATGGCCGTCATCGCATCGCCCGTACTGTATCCGGAGGCCGGTGTGGCGTTCACGGTAATTGAATTATATAAATTATATCTAGAAACTGATTCCGGTCCGATCACCTTATTTAAGGTCATCAATGTTCCTACGGGAACCATTTTTCCTTCTTTATTGCGGACAAAAATGGAGTTAAGGGACTCGGGATCTGATCGGTAATCGAAATCGGCTTGTAAATACACTCGGTAGGTTCTGCCGAAGCGATTGAAGTCTCCGCCTTTCACACGCGCGAAGTACAAGCGAATGGTACTCATCATCTCGCGAATGTCAACACCTAAGCTTTTGGCTTTGACCACGTCAATATCCGCTTCAAACTGCGGAAAATTAGATTTAAACGTAGTGTATGCATTGCCGACTTCAGGGAGGCTATTAATCTGGCGAATGAAAGTGTCAGCGACAAGGTCAAAATCACGGATATCACCGCCCAAACGATCTTGTAATACCAGCTCCAACCCTGCAAACTCACCGAAACCCTGCACAGTAGGGCGAGGAAACACTGTAAATGTGGCCTCGTCTATTCGCGAGAGGTCGGCTCGAACTGTATCCATAAATGCTTGAATAGATTTGATGTGAGAACGTTGTTTATGAGGCTTGAGGTTAATATAACCCGCCGCGAACGCCGGACTGACGCCGCCATCTAAGGCGTTGAAACCGGAAACAGTCGTCATACCTGCAATATCTTCTCGCTTCTTTAAAATACTATCTGCTTTGCGTAAAACAGCAGTCGTTCTAGCTAGGGATGCACCAGGAGGCATGGCTAATGAATAGGTGACGAAGCTATCATCCTCAGTAGGAATAAAACTCTTCGGAGTATTCATTAAAAATACTGCGCCGATTAGTGTGATAATAGCTAAACCTAGGAAAGCAATCTTCTGGTGATTAAGCAAGTATTTTACACCTACAATATAACGATCGGTGAATCTGTCGAAGGAATTATTAAACGCCCTGAAGAATCGTGTTTTATATTTTTGGAAGGTGTTGAGTTTTTTTTCCTCTTCAATCTGTTGTGGGTGTACCGGTTTGAGTAATAAAGCACACAGCGCAGGAGAGAGCGTTAACGCGTTTACTGCTGATATTAATATTGCCGTGGCTAAGGTATATGCAAACTGCTGATAGAAGATACCGGCAGGGCCCGTCATAAAGCCTACGGGAAGAAATACAGCAGCCATCACCATCGTAATTGAAAGAATAGCCGTTGTGATCTCCGACATGGTCTGTATCGTAGCTTCTTTTGCTTTCAAACCCGTCTCATGCATTTTTTGATGGATTGCCTCCACGACGACGATAGCGTCATCCACTACAATACCGATAGCTAACACAAGCGCGAACATCGTCAGCACATTCAGCGAGAAACCAAATAAATTTAGAAAGAAAAAAGTTCCGATAAGCGATACGGGTATGGCGATAGCCGGAATTAAGGTAGAACGAAAGTCTTGTAGGAAGATGAAGACAATAATAAATACCAAAATAAAAGCTTCAAAAAGAGTATGCTTTACTTGATTTATAGATTCGTCAATCTGGTCCCTTACACTGTAGGATATTTCGTAGTGCATACCTTTTGGAAATGCCGTTGAAATTTCCGCCAATACTTTTCGAACTTCTTGGTCTATCGCATGTGCATTGGAACCACTAGTTTGTGTAATATTAAGCGTCAACCCGGGGTACCCGTTAACTTTATTATCACTATTCAAGTTTGTGGCGCCAAATTCTATACGAGCAATATCTTTTAAGTATAAAACGGAACCGTCAACATTCGTTTTGATGACCATATTCTCAAATTCTTCGGGTTGGGAAAAGCGCCCCTTGTGGCGGATTACCGTCTCGAAGACTTCGTCTGTAGCTTCCCCAAATTTACCGGGTGCCATTTCAAAGTTCTGGTCACTTAATGCTTTCGTAATATCCTGTGGAACTAGATTGTATAGTGCTAATTTTTCGGGGTTTAACCATACCCGCATCGAGTAGTCCCGCGCACCGACCCTTGCTACCTGTGCAACGCCGTCTACCCGCAAGAGCGGCCGAATCATGTTGATTTGGGCATATGCTTGTAAAAACGTTTCGTCGTAAATGGAATCCTTATGGTCCGAGTAAAGGTTGATCGTCATAATAGCACCACTCTGTCTTGGTTGCACAATGATACCATTTTCATTTACCTCGGAAGGGATAGTAGATATGGCTCGAGAAATACGGGTTTGTACGTTAACCGAAGCAATATCTGGATTGGTGCCGGTCTTGAAAAACACCTGTATACTGCCGGAGCCTGAATTTGTAGCGGTTGACCTTATATAGGTCATATCTTCGACCCCATTAATGGCTTCTTCCACGGGTAGTAACACACTTTCGGCAACTGTTTCGGAGTTTGCCCCGGGGTAGCTTAATGATACTACCACACTAGGGGGAGCGATTTCGGGAAACCTACTCACGGGGAGTATCATCATACCTACCAAGCCAAGAATAACTAAAATTAAGGATACAACCGTGGCTAGGACCGGCCTATTTATAAATGTTTTTAACATGTAACGATACGTTTAAACTTACCTGATAAAAAGGGGAAATGCGGATAATGAAGACCACCAGAATTATTGCTGGATTGGCGTCACGGTGGAGCCATCCGTAATTTTATCAATTCCCGAAAGCAGGACTCTATCCCCGATGTTAAGGCCCGAGACAATATAATTATCTTTACTTGTACCTTCTATTTTAATAGAACGACGTTCTACCTGATTATTATCATTCAAGGTGTACACAAAGGTTCTATCTTGTAGTGAACTGGTAGCCACTTGCGGAATTTGAATAACTCCCTTTTTGGTCTCCGATATTTTTAATGTACCTGTACTACCATTTCTTAAAATATTGTTCTCGTTTGGAAAGGAAGCCCGTAAAGATATTGCTCCAGTTGTGCGATCCACCTGACCATCAATCGCGTCTACAATACCTTTTTCTCTGTATTCTTCGCCATCCGCAAGAATTAAAGTCGCTTCTGGAAAAACAAGTCTGTTTTTGGAATTTTTGACGCCACGTAAGCTATCTTCCCGTGCTTTAATTTTCGAAAAATATAGGAAATCGGACTCGTTCATCGAAAAATAAACGTACACCTCTTGTACATCGGATAATACCGTCATGGGCTCTTTATCCCCCTTTGTTACCAAATTTCCTATTCTTTTTGGAATTCTTCCAATGTATCCGCTGACGGGAGCGGTAAGAACGGTAAACTCCTTGCTGATTTCTGCATTTCTAACCTCGGCCGCTGCTTGGTCAAGGGAAGCCTTAGCCACATCGTAATCTGACATTACCTTTCTGAGCCGGACCTCGGATATTACATCGTTTTCTACCAAAGGTCTCAGACGTTCCACTTCTAACTTTGCATTTTCTAACTTGGCTTTAGCGACATTTTGATTAGCAACTGCATTATTGAGACCTTCTTGGTAGACCGAAGCGTCTATTTTAAATAATTTTTGCCCTTTTTCTACATATTGTCCCTCATCTACATATATTTCTTGTAGTATTCCTTCCACCTGAGGTCTAATTTCAACATTTACTTTTCCTTCTATTGTTCCCAGATAGTCCTTCACGGTAACGGCACTACTTGTATCCACGGTATGGACAGGTAAGGCCAGGGGCTTATTTGCGGTATCCTCCGATTTACTGGTGCTACAACTTAGAACGGTAGCCGTAGCCACTGTAAATAAGCATGCATATAGAAGTTGTTTTTGCTTCGAATTATTCGTACTCATTTTTTTAATTATATCTTGTCAATTTCTGTTTTAATGTAACGGTTTAGTTACAGCTGACATGCAATTATAACATTTCTCGGTGAGAATAGTTGTTCGTTTAACAATTCTTAACGTACGTTTTGGGTTCGTTTAATTCGGTTAAAAGACCTATTTTTATCTTAGGTTATTTACTATATGGAATTTGCGCAGGAAATCTTTAGTTTTTTGAAGCAGTGGTATTGGATGCCTATTGTCTTTTTATATATAGGAACTATTAGTACGATTTTAATCGAAAATCGAAACCCGACAAAAACGCTATCCTGGATTTTAGTTATTATTTTTTTACCTGTTATTGGTTTATTGTTCTATTATTTTTTTGGGCAGAAATTTAACAAGGTACAACGTTTGAAACGGGTAAATGATATGCAGATGATGCGTCTACAAAAGGAATGGGATCGTCTGGAGGGCTACATGGATCAAAATATTATTCGTATTAGTAGCCGGATAGGTACGCTTGCCCGTGTATTTACTTTTTTAAAAAATGAACGTGTATCGTCTCCAACCACTGGAAACTGTGTGAAATTGCTCATCAATGGGGAAGAGAAGTTTCCAGACTTTATAAAATCCTTACATGGGGCCAAACATTCCATCCATTTGGAATACTATATTTTCGAAGTGGATACGATCGGGAAAGAAATCCTAGGTATTTTAGAAGCAAAAGCACGGGAAGGCGTTTTTGTACGCTTATTGATAGATGGTATCGGTTCACCGGCATTGGTGCGGCATCTGTCACGTAGAAAGGATTTGAATTTTGAGTTCCGACCGTTTTTTCCCGTCACCTTCACATCCATGGGTAATAGTAATTTTCGAAACCATCGGAAGATTGGGATCATTGACGGAGAAATAGGCTATATCGGTGGAATTAATATTTCTGATCGATATATTAATCAACGGGGGGATAGTGCTGCTGTCTTTTGGCGTGATACGTCTTTAAAGATAGAGGGGCCGGCAGTTACTATGCTTCAAATTGGATTTTGGAATTCTTGGAATATAGCTGAAGGAACACCTTTTCAATTAAATGAGGGATATTTGCTCCATCGCTTACCGGCTGTTGAAAAAAAGGGAAGTGCTGCAGTTTCTTTTGTGGAGAGTGATCCTGGATCGAGGGGGCCTTTCAATATGGAAGCTATTCTGGTAGGCTTAGGGGAGGCCGACAAAAAAATTCAGCTGGTTACTCCTTATTATGTGCCTAGTGACGAGTTATCAACCGCGCTAAAAATAGCGGCAGCCGCGGGATTAGAAGTTGAGCTGATGTTGCCCGAAAAATCCGATTCTTTTATCGTACAGCATGCTAGTCTTTCGTTCATCAAGCCCTTATTGGAACGGGGGGTAAAGGTCTATTTCTACAAGAAGGGTTTTATTCACGCGAAAACAATCAATATTGACGGGAAGCTTTCTTATATCGGAACCGTTAATCTAGATACACGGAGTTTTTATATTAATTACGAGATAGCTGCTGTTGTTTCAGATCCGACACTGTGTGGGCAATTGGAAGAGCAGTTTGAAATTGATAAAGCGGATTGCACACTGATGACACTCGCCGAATGGAAAAAGAGAAACATATGGAAACGGGGACTTGATTCGGTATGTAGATTACTTGCACCGTTGTTGTAAATCATAAAAGTCGGCTGAGGCCAACAAGTATGATACTTGTATAAAGATGTGTTTAGTTGGTATGCATAGGAGATTACTATTGATAATTTTTATGATTCGTTTCGTGAATGTAAAACATTTTATTTAGGTTTAACTTTGAGAAAAAAACTGTATTTACATGAAGAAGCTTTTTGTTTTCGTATTTTTCGTTCTTTCTGTGCTCCAATCAAGAAACGGATTCGCTCAACAAGTGCCTGCTATACCTATTAATACGGTAGTGGATCGCGTCCAAAATTACTTTGGTATTTACCCAGTGGAGAAAGTCCATTTACATTTTGACAAACCCTATTATGCAGTGGGAGACACCTTATGGTTCAAGACCTATCTACAACATAACTTATTTGAATACAGTCCTAGTAAAATTGTTTATGTAGAAGTATTAACAAGCAAAGATTCCTTGATACAAACCTTGCGAGTCCCACTTACAAATAATACTGGAAAAGGTCAATTGGTTTTAGACCCCCAGTTTATCGAGCAGGATAATTATCGATTTAGGGCTTATACGAAATGGATGGCAAACTTTGATAATGCTTATTTTTACAATAAGGTTATACCGATTGGTGACGCGATTAATAAAAAATTGGCAGCGGATATTACCTATACACCCGATGGTAATAATAAAACAAAAGCTACTATACAGTTTAGAAATAGAGAAGGCAATTTGCTAGGAAGACGAAAACTCACCTGGGAAGCTATCGATGGTTGGGATCCGTTTAGTAAAGGGAAAGCGGAAACAGATGACATGGGCCGCGTGACCATTAACCTCACTATAAAAGAACGAGAATACCTGAAAAAAGGAAGGCTGAATATAAGAGTTGAGGGCGATAAGCTAGAACCAGATTTGCTGGGGAGCTATCCGCTACAATACGCATTATGGGATGCAGACGTACAGTTTTTCCCTGAGGGAGGTGATCTTCTAGCGGGTGTGGCCAAAAAGCTGGCTTTCAAAGCCGTAAGCTCGACCGGAAAGGGGTTAAAGATACAGGGTAAGATCATCGATAGTAAAAAGAACGAAATCGTGGCATTTAATGATATGGCGTTTGGCATGGGGGCTATTGAGTTTATGCCAGTTGCGGGAGAAAGTTATCGGGCGGTGGTATCCTTTGAAAATGGCGAGCAGCGGACTTATGACCTTCCTGAAACAAAAGCAGAAGGAATTAACATCATTCTACATAATGAAGATGACGCTGCTTTCCAGATGGCGCTGATTGCTAACGAGGCTTATTTTGAAAAAATGGTAAATCAGCCGTTCTACATTTTAGGACAATCGAATGGGCATTTGGTATACGCTGCGCAAGCTACGTTAAAAAACTCGTCTGTACTCATCAGTCTTCCTAAGGATAAACTTCCTAACGGTATTGTTCAGTTGACGATCATGCAGCCTGATGGGAAGTTGTTGAGCGAACGTTTGGTATTTAATCAATCACAACCTTTGTTGGATATTAGTGTGAAAACCGATAAAACAGGCTATACAAAAAAAGAAAGTGTAAAGCTGACGCTACAAGTACCTCAAATAGATTCATTAAGAAGCAATTACTCGGTGTCGGTTATTGATGACATTAAGACACCGTATAACGATGATCAAGAGCTAGGGATTGTGAGTAATTATTTGTTAACGTCTGACCTTAAGGGATACGTAGAACAACCGAATTTCTATTTTAATGAAAAAAATGAAAATAGAAAGGAAGCTTTAAATGTGCTACTTATGACCCAAGGATTTAGACGTTTCTCATATGAAGATTTGGTAGCCGAAAAACTCCCTCAGGTACAATTTATGCCCGAACAGGGGATTACACTCTCGGGAATATTACGACTGAACACTGGGCGCCCACAACCTAACGGAGGGCTTTTATTATCTATTCCTGCGAGAAACATACGCAAGGATACTTATACCGACAACCAAGGACGATTTGCATTCGAAAATTTAGTGTTTCCCGATTCTTCTAAAGTGACTATAAATGCACGAGGCAACGATAACTTCAGGAATTTGGTTATTAATATGGATCAGACCTATTTTCCGGGGATTGATAAAGGCAATCCTTATGCGAGTAATAACGTCCAAAATATTGATCAAGAAATGAAAGCTTACTTGAATAATAGTAAGAATGAATATCGTACATCTATTTTGATCGATGAGGTTCAGGTTACCGGTGTGCAACGAAAAATGGTCACCAGTAAAGAATTCTCCTCGTTAGCGGGGTTATCTATGCCGGAACATCGTCTAGAAGGTGAGCGACTATCGGGTTGTAATGTGCTAACGATGTGCTTAACGACTATGTTGACGGGTATAACCTACGATAATCAGACGTTGAAATACTATATCACACGCAATTACAACCAAGGGAGCCGGGTACCCGTACAGTTTTTTTTAGACGGTATGCCGATCGATGAACCTGGATTAAATTCCATTATCCCATCGGAGATTGAAGCGATAGAGATTTTCTTACGCGACGAACTCGGTACGGTAAGCCGTCTTTACCAGAATGATGGTGTGGTATCTATTATGACGAAAAAGAAAGATCAAAGTAAACAGCCTCGCATGTCACTTGCAGAAATAGAAAGTATGTTACCGAAAACGAATGTCATTGATATGGTGCCGCTTGGATATGTGAAAGAAAGGGAGTTTTATTCACCAAAGTATGATACGCCAGATAGTAAAAATACGAACGACTACCGGACGACGATCTACTGGAACCCAGATGTGGTATTGAATGAGGAGGGCATGGCTACTTTAGAATTTTATAATGGAGATGGCAATGGTAAATATAAAGTAGTGGTAGAAGGCCAAAACGAAGCCGGCACTGCCGGAAGAACAGTGTACTATTATAACGTACAATAACAGAAAATTATTTTATTTCTGTCACTTCCACCCTAACAGCGTACGACCTCGGTCGTACGCCCCGTCCGTACCTAATCGCATAATGCTTAGTGAATTCGGCTCCAAAATATAAAATAGCGGCCGAATAGTAAACAAAGCTTAGTAAGATGATAATGGATCCGGCCGCCCCGAAGGAACTCGCCGTAACATTGGATGATAAATACCAAGATATAAGAGATTTGCCTAATAGAAAGAGTAAAGCGGTAAAAATTGCGCCGCCTAACACATCTCGAAAACGCGTTCTAGCATCTGGAAGAACCGCAAAAACACAGGCAAATAAGGTTGTGATAATGAAGAATGACATGCCGGTATTGATGAGGTTAATCATCTGCAGGTTAATGTTGGGGATATATTCGCTCAAAAACTCGCCTACTTTTCCCATCAGTAAACCGATTACGCTACTGAGAATAAGGGAGACCATCAGCAGAAATCCCAAACCTAAAATCATGGAGAAAGAAAGTAAACGGTCTATAATAATCTTTACCCAACCTTTTTTAGGTTTCACTTTAATATGCCAGATTTCATTAATGGAATTTTGTATATCTACAAATATAGTGGTAGAAGAAAAAACTAAGACACCAATACCTATATAAAGACCTATGCTGTTCTTGCTTTCTACCGATATCTTTTTTATTGCGTTGTCTAGCATACTCGTAATATCGGGGCCGAATAGTTGATGAAGCTCTGTCATAATTTCATCCCGGGCGCCCGTTGGGGATTCCATCTGGCTGCCATAAAAAAAGCCGAGTGCCCAGATTAAAATTAAAATCAAAGGACCGATAGAAAACACCGTATAATAGGCTAAGGATGCACTTTTTTTGAGACATTTGTCCGTCAGAAAACTATTGATCGTATCGAGTAGTAATTGTCCAAATCCTTTTAGTTTGGACCAAGGTGTTTCTTTTTCCATACCTGAAATATTGTTTTCTAATATACTGTTTGGTAAGTTACTCCTATCTTTTATTAAAATAATATTTCGTACTTACCCATACCGTTTTCAAAATGGGAGATCTCCATTTTATGATATATAGACTAAGATAAGATTTTATCGTTCAATAAGTCAACCACGTTACAAATTTCTAGATAAACGATAACAGAATTTAACTTTTGAACGTTTAAATAAAGTATTACTTTTGACGAACGTAAAAAATATTATCATATTCATGAAGAAAGCAAATTGGGTGTTATTGACCTTAGGGATTATTTTATTTTCATTCGATACATCGTGGGCGCAGTTGAATAGTCAGCACGCTGTAGGCGGACGTTTCGGGAGTGCCACCGGTTTTAGTTATCGTTATACACTAGCAGATGACAGAGCGGCGGAGGGGATTCTTAGTATACAAAGTAACTCGAAGTCGAGACGTTTCCGGCTTATTGGACTATACCAATACCACAAACCTCTGGCAGAGAATTTTACGTGGTTCTATGGATTTGGGGGGAGTATCGGAAGTTTTCGATATAAGGATGTCGTTACAGAAGTACAGGATCCGACAAATGGATCAGTAACAAGAACGGTTACACATAATAACTCAGAACTAGCTTTGAGTATCGAGGGAATTGTCGGTATAGAATATGCTATTCCAACCACGCCTCTTTCCGTCTCGTTGGATGTTAAACCGTATTTTGATTTCTTACAGGAAAGTTCGATTAGATTAATAGATCCATTTGGATTGACTATTCGATACAAATTTTAACAGAAGATCTTATTATATTTCTGCCGAAAGCCAGATTTCGCCCATTCTTTTTTGGAAAGGCGTTGCGTCTGGCTTTTGTTGAATAACCCATTGTTGTTTCGTCGATCGGCGAAGCGGTGCGTGGATGGTTCGGATTAAGCCATCCCTTGAGACTAATATATCTATGATTTCGTCTACCTGTCCATGTTGCAGTATAAACTCCAGTTCCTTGCCCGCAGCATCGAGTCTATTCCCATTAATAGCAATGAGTTCATCGTCAACATTCAATCCCGCATCCCAAGCGCCCGAACCACGTTCGACATTTTTAAGAATGATTCGGCCTTCTTGTATCGCTATTTTTATTCCCAACGAAAGCTCCTGTTTGTTATGATTTAAATCAACTAGTTGGTACCCCACACGGTTGAAGTATTTATTATAATCCAATTCTTCGGTACGATGTGCCGCGTCAAAAATTTCCGAAAGATTTGTGCCGGTTACAGCTTCCGCCAATGTTTGGAATTCTTTTTCTTCAAAACCTCTGTTTTCTTTTTTATAGAAGGTCTGATAAGCGCTGCGAAGCACATTATCCAGTCGTTTTGTTCCTTGTGTCTCGCTGAGTATGTGGACGTCTAATGCGACAGCGAGCATAGCACCCTTATTATAATACGAGATACTGGTGTTCGCGGAATTTTCATCGGGTCGATAATGCTTTATCCATGCGTCATAACTAGCTAATGCCGCAGATTGGATGCGGTACCCCGGTCGATTGTAGACTTGGTTGAAATCGTTGACGAGCATATCCAGGTACTCGGGTATGGAAAAGAAACCACAACGCCGAATGATAAGGTTGTCATAATAGGACGTAAAGCCTTCCATGATCCACAGTCCCGTTGTATAATTTTCCTTGTCGTAGTCGAACGGGCCTAGCTCCTTTGGACGGAGTCTCTTAACGTTCCAAAGATGAAAATATTCGTGTGCTACAAGACATAAGAAATTTTTATAGGCACTTGGTATTTGGTACGCATTCCTGCTGGCACCTAGTACAGTAGAGTTTAGGTGTTCCAGACCCCCGCCGCCCGTTTGGTAGTTATGGGTAATGAAAACATACTGTGTATTCGGGTTTTCTCCCCAAATTTTGGTTTCCTCCTCAACAATCTTGGTTATATCGGACGATAGTTGTTGCTTGTCGTAATTTCCACCGCCGACCATAGCGAACTCGTGTGCTACACCGGCGGCATGGAAGTGCCATATATCTTGGTTTCCTAGTTCGAGAGGGCTATCATATAGTATATCAAAATTTTTCGCGTAGAAGACGTGTCTATTTTGCGCTATTCTAGGCAGGCCAGTGGAAATATGCGACCACTTTTCCGGAAGGTTTATTTTAACGGTGCAGTCGATATCAATACGACCTTTAATATACATGAAAGTGGCTGCGGGGTTAATAAACGCACGATCTGCAAGGATCATATTGGTCCGTACAGATACTTCAAAGCCATAAACTCGATAACTTATTTTGGTCTTGTTAGCAGGGGCTTGTATGCGCCATGTGTTTTTTGAAATTTTTTCACAGGCGATGCGATCAGTCTCTGAAAAAGCTTCGACTAGCTCCACGTGTCGTTCATATTCACGAATTAAATAAGATCCAGGCGTCCAAACGGGCATACTGATGTCTAACATCTTTTCGTCGAAATCAGTAACGTCCATTTCAACATCCACGTAGTGCGCATGAGGTTCGGTAAAAGAAATGGTAAATTGTACACGAGGTTCTGGCATGATCTGCTTATTTGTTGCAAAGCTACACAGATTGAATCAAAGCTTCAAAAGTATTTATACATGAAAAATTATTATCTTTGGGATGCACGATATAAATTTAAACATCATATATGATTTTAGTTGCAGACAGTGGCTCTTCCAGTTCGGATTGGATGCTTAATCTACCGGATAGTGCTCCGCTATCCTTCAATACGAAGGGACTGAATCCATTTTTTGTAAATGAGAAAGAAATCGCCCGGGTCATGCAGGAAGTGCCCGAAATATTGCCGTATGCTAGCGAGATCCATGAAGTGTATTTTTTTGGAGCCGGATGCGTTACGCCAGATAGGCGAGAAATTGTTTCCAATGCGCTTACAGAAATTTTCCCCACCGCTTTTATTGCTGTAGAAAGTGATATATTGGGCTGCGCTTATGCTACTTGTGGGCAAAACAAAGGTTATGTATGTACCATTGGTACGGGATCGGATATAGGATATTACGATGGGGAAGAACTACACCCGAGTTTACATGGTGTCGGTTATGTTCTCGGAGATGAAGCCTCAGGCGCCTGGTTTGGAAGACGGCTAATTATCGATTTTCTATATGAGAAGATGCCGAAAGACCTTCAGAAAAAATTTTCCGAAAAATATCGGGTTAATAAAGATATCGTAATTAAGAATGTGTATCAAAAAGATCGCCCCAATGCATATTTAGCATCGTTTGCCGAATTTATGGCGGAAAATAGATTACATCCTTATATTGATACCTTATTAAAAAATGGATTTGACGAATTTATTCGAACACATGTCATCACTTATCCTGATTTTTGGGAGTATAAAGTAAATTTTGTTGGAGGCATCGCCTACCATTTCGACTTGCAGCTGCGTGAAGTATGCGAGGTGTTGGGGGTACGGGTCGGATCAATTTTAAGCAATCCGATAGAACAATTATTTCACTTTGTTGTTGAAAGAGAGACGAAATTGATTCTTAAGTAATCGATATATATAAACGATAATATTTTTACAAATGCAGATAATAGCAAGTATAGTGCTGTGGGCTTCCATCCTGTCACCTGCAGTTTCGATTTACGATTTTAGCTTCACCTCCATTGATGGTGAACCAGTGGATATGTCCGCTTTTCGTGGGAAAAATATTTTGATAGTTAATACGGCCTCCAAATGTGGGTTTACCAAGCAGTATAGTGATTTGCAAGCTTTACATGAACAATATGGAGAAAATTTGGTTGTTATTGGTTTTCCTTCAGATAACTTTGGTGGACAGGAGCTGGATAATAACGAAGATATCCAAGAATTCTGCGAACGGAATTATGGTGTCACTTTTTTGCTATCTGAAAAAATTGATGTGAAAGGAAAGGAGATTCACCCGCTGTTCAAGTTTTTGACAACTCAAAAAAATCCAGATTTTATAGGAGATATTGAATGGAACTTTGAAAAGTTCTTAATTGATAAAGAAGGAGCTCTCGTACATCGATACCGATCCCGCATTAGTCCTCTAGATAAGGTGATTATCGGTAATTTATAAAGTGTCCAATGCGAATTGAAAACTTCGGTTTAAGAAGTTTCTATGAATGTTATTGTGAGTTTTTGATATAGAAATCGCCATGAAAAAAGATGCGACGATTTTTATATTTCAGTTTCGCGAATACAGCGCTTTTTACGTAAGTTTGAGTATTCTATATTAAACGAGGTATCTAATGGCATATACAAAGGAATCCATATTTTCAAAAATTGGCGAGTTATTGGTTGAGATTAATGATGCATACACAGTGTTATCAGATGATAATATCGTGAAATCGGATGAAGATTTGCTGTTAATGGATGCGAAAGTTAGCTATCTGAGCGCTCACATACAGGTGTTACGGAGATTATCAGTAGCAACGGAAAAAGAAAGCTTAGCTGTTGAAGAGAAGGGATTTACACCTCCTGTATCCTTGGATGGTGAGGAGGATATACAGCCTGTTTACGACGAGATTCAAGAGGTAAAGCAGGATGAGCAGCAGTCTGTTTATGAAGCGGAAGAGGAACCTGTAGTGTCCTCTGTATCTGAAAGCTCGGAAACGCAGGCGGACGCAGTAGAGGAGGAGCAATCGCCGATAGAGACTGTTGTGAATGAGGTCGTCGAAGAACCTAAAGAAATCGAATTAGAAAAAACGCAAACAATATCTCAGACGGAAGAAGAGCGGCCTGCACGACCGCTGACACTAAATGAAATCCTGCAGAAACAACGACAGACAGCGGCGTCACCTGTTTCTAGCCCTGCCACCAGCCCATCGGCAGGAGGAGATAAGGATAGAGTAGTTGATCTTAAGTCTTCGATCAGTTTAAACGACAAACTGTTGTTTATTAAAGATTTATTTAACGGGTATTCCTTAGCGTATAGTGAAGCGATAGAACTTTTGAATAGATACGTTACGTTTGCTGAAGCGGATGCTTTTCTGCAGACAAACTATGCGCTAAAAAATAATTGGGCGGATAAACCGCAAACTGTCGAGAAGTTATACGCGATTTTGAGGAAGAAATTTATGTTATAAAAAAACGGGCAGGATGCCCGTTTTTTATGCAATATCAAATTGGACCCAATCGGTTCCTTTGTGTCCGTAAATGAAATATTTTGGTTGTATAATTTCAGCACATATCTCCGTATCGTGTAGGAAATTATGCGGATTTTTGCCGAAATCTGTTTTTTGAATAATGAAAATATGATTGGATTCCACAGCAGTTGTTCTGCTTAAAATTTCGTCTTGAATGAGTTCGGGGACCGCCGTATAAAGTTTGTTGTTTTCTTGAACGAGAATCAATATAGAGGGGTTTTCATACTTCTCTGTTAGCAATTTTCCTCCCGCAATAGCGACGCTTTCTACTATTTGTTCATTAATGAGCGGCTCGAAGCCCGTTTGTTGGGCTAGTATAAGCACCGTTGGTCGTTGGTCTTGGGAGATAAACTTTAGTTTATGGATAAGAATATTAACCTCTTCCTGTAGATGTTCGGCCTGATCGGGGGCTGACTGTAGCATGTTTTCGAATAAGGTCGTGTAAAAATTAAGATGTTGCATGTATTGTACGCTCTTTGTATTGGTGCAAAGTTAATTCTTTGTTTTCACTTTTGACGCTGTGGCAAGGATTTTGTAAATTGCCACTTAAAAATAAAATAAATTATGTTTGACAAATTGTTTCAAGCCCAGCAAAAAGCAGAAGAAGTGAAGAAGCGTTTAGATAGTATCTCGGTACTAGGCGAAGCAGAAGGCGGAAAGGTAAGAGTTGTGGCTTCAGCTAACAAAGAAATAAAAGAGGTCAAGATCGATAATGCATTTCTTGATCAGCTTCAAGATAAAGAGGAGTTAGAGGAGCTGTTGGCCGTGGCTATAAATAAAGCTCTACAACAAGCAGAAAATGTTAGCCAATCCGAAATGCAGGCAGTATCCCAGGATTTACTAGGTGGGGTCGGAGGTTTAGGGAATTTATTCGCCGGTAAAAAATAACATTCCAAGGAAGATAAAATAAGATATGATGAAAGCTACTTATTACGGACAATCCTGTGTAGAATTTGACTTTGATGGGCACAAAGTTTTAATAGACCCTTTTATAACGCATAACCCGTTAGCAAAAGATGTCGATGTGGATATTTTACAACCTGCTTATATTTTTTTGACGCATTGCCATCAAGACCATGTCGCAGATATGAAATATATTCAATCTAAAAGTGGGGCTAATGTAGCCGCTATTGTAGAGACTGCAGCGTGGGTGAGAAAGCAAGGTGTTCCCGATGATAAGGTTATTGAATACAATTTTGGAGGAACACTTTCTTTACCGTTTGGAAGGGCTAAAATGGTGTATGCACTGCATACTAACAGTACGCCGGAAGGGGAATATGCTGGAATGCCGGTAGGCTACGTTTTTTTCGTGGGCGATAAGAAAATTTACTTTGCGGGTGATACCGCTTTGACATTGGAGATGAAACTTTTGGAAGGCTTACAGTTGGATTGGGCCTTTTTACCTATCGGTGGACATTACACGATGGATACGGAGGACGCGATCAAAGCGGCTGGATTTATCAATTGCACCAATATAATCGGTATCCATTATGATACGTTCCCACCTATTCGTATCGATACGGAAGGGGCGAAGCAAAAATTTGAGGCAAGCGGACTACGGTTATATCTGCCAAAGATCGGTGAATCGGTTAAACTATAATATAATAAGCAACGGTCGCTAGTTGGCGACCGTTGCTTATTATATTATTGACTCTTCTTTGCTCGGTTGATGTGGTATTCCACTAAATCATCTATAGGAGAGCGTATAATCTTTCCCACCTTCATACCATAACGTGTAGCCGTTTCTTTTAATATGTCTCGGAAATTATAAGCTACTGACCCGATGCAATTAAAAGAATATGCTTGATAATTTGGATATTTACTGACTAGATTTTTAAAGAATGTATCAAATGCTTCTTCTACGATCCCTTTTGTGTATTCCGTGTTAACATTGTTGTCGTATACAAATTTGCTGAAACTAGCACAGAAGCGGTTGGCCAACGGCTTTGTGTAGACATTGTCCATTATTTCGTCTGGAGTGAGTTGATACGTTTCAAAAAATAGTTTTTCTACAGCTTTAGGCATGAGTCCCCGGATAAAATCGGTTAGCAATTTCTTTCCCATATACCCTCCACTACCTTCGTCTCCCAATATGTAGGCAGCAGAGTCAATGTTATGAGTAATTTTCTCTCCATCATAAATACACGTATTAGTTCCGGTTCCCAGAATGGCAGCAAAGCCAGCTTCATGTGCGAGTAAAGCACGAGCAGCGGCAAGCAGATCATGACCTGCTTCTACCTTGGCATTTGGAAAAACTTTCTGCATAGCCAACTCTACAATTTTAGTTTTTTCTTCGTTATGTACTCCGGCTCCGTAATAATTTACCTCGGTAATCTTTTCAAAAGGTAACTCGTTAGGTAGTCCTTTTTTTAACGAATTAACAATGTATTCACTGTCGACAAAATAGGGATTATAGCCCTCTGTGTTGAAATATATCTTTTTGTTTGAGTCATCTAACAAACACCAATTTGTTTTTGTCGAGCCTCCGTCCGCGATGATTATCATTATAGATTTGGTTTATTGTGTTATGTTTTGTTGCTAAATTAATTTTTACTTTATGCTTTTTCGAAAATACGTGTTTATGTTTAAAAACAAGAATTTTAAATGCTAAAAAGATAAGTGTCGTTAGGATATTTATTCAATTTTTTGCTTTAAAAACCTTCTGTAACAAGTTTTAAAAGCGGTTTTTGGAGTATTTGTTCTTTTAAAAAAACATAGTGTATTTTGTACAATATGGATGTTGTTATTCGTCACGGTTTTATTTGTGCAGTTACAAATAAAACAATTACAGATTTTGATCGTTATAATAGAGGATGTTCTTAAGAATATTGGAAGCTCCTTTCGGAAAGAACAGACCGCTTCACGAAAATATTTTACAAATATTATTTGAATATACAAATCTTATGTTATTTTTGTGCCAATTCTCAGATTTATCCTAGAGAGAGGCAAATAGCTTGCGTTATGGCGGTAGAATGATTATGTGCCGCTGTTATATTGTTAGCACATCTAAAAATAGAATAGCATTTGCTGAAAAATGTAATTGGATGAATTCAACAAAATAAAATCCTATATCTCATAGTAAAAAGTTAATGGATATTAATGCACTAAATACCAAACTCGTGTCAGAGTTACGCGAGATTGCAAAAGTACTGGGCATCACTGATGCTGATAAATTGCGTAAGCAGGAGTTAATAGACCGTATCACTGTAATAGCAAAGCAATCCATCGAAGAAGGTAGCTCCGAAAGCACTGAAGTCGACACTCCAGCAGCAGAACGAACAAGAAAACGTGTTAGAACGTTAAAGACTGAGCCAGTGGCGGTAACTACACGTGCGGCGGTGGCGGACGTATCGTCAAAAGTAGAGGGTAGTTTGCCAGCAGAGAACTCATCGGACTTTACTGTTGCGAGCGATAAAGAAAGTTCCGCAGCCGGTAAAACAGAGGTCCCGTCTTCGGTACTTCCGACAGATTTTGATAACGTTATTGTTAATGAAGGTGTTTTGGAAATTATGCCAGACGGTTATGGTTTTTTACGTTCGTCTGATTATAATTATTTGACCTCCCCGGATGATATTTATGTGTCACAATCTCAAATTAAATTATTTGGATTGAAAACAGGTGATAATGTTCGAGGATCCATTCGTCCCCCTAAAGAAGGTGAAAAATATTTTCCATTAGTTCGTGTAGAATCTATTAACGGTCAGAACCCGGCCGAAATTCGGGATCGGGTACCATTTGATTACTTGACACCGTTGTTCCCGGACGAAAAACTAAATTTAGATTTAGGAGCGGGAAATCACTCAACACGTATTATGGACTTATTTACGCCTATTGGTAAAGGTCAACGTGGATTAATCGTAGCACAACCTAAAACGGGTAAAACAAACCTTTTAAAAGAGGTAGCGAATGCTATTGCAAAGAACCACCCGGAGGTTTACTTAATTATCTTATTAATTGACGAGCGTCCGGAAGAGGTTACCGATATGGCTAGAAACGTACGTGCTGAAGTGATTTCGTCTACTTTTGACGAACCGGCAGATCGCCACGTGAAGATTGCTAATATTGTGTTGGAAAAAGCAAAACGTATGGTTGAATGCGGGCATGATGTGGTGATTTTGTTGGATTCCATCACGCGTTTGGCTCGTGCGTATAATACCGTAGCTCCTGCGTCAGGAAAAATTCTATCCGGAGGGGTAGATGCGAATGCGTTGCATAGACCGAAACGCTTCTTCGGAGCAGCTCGTAATATCGAAAAAGGTGGATCCTTAACCATTCTAGCAACAGCTTTGACGGATACGGGTTCTAAGATGGACGATGTGATTTTTGAAGAGTTTAAAGGAACAGGTAACATGGAACTTCAGCTTGATCGTAAATTGGCTAACAAGCGTATTTTCCCAGCGATCGACCTGACTGCTTCGAGTACACGTCGCGATGATTTGCTGGTAGATCGGGATACTTTACAACGGATGTGGGTATTGCGGAATCACTTAGCGGATATGAATTCGACGGAAGCAATGGAGTTTTTGTTAACGCAAATGCGTGGTACGAAATCAAATGAAGAGTTTTTAATTAGTATGAATAGCTAATTCCTTCAATATTTTCTATTTTTAAGCCATCCCTTGCTCACAAAGGATGGCTTAAATTTTTTATAACTGTGAAGAAACATATACCCAATATTTTGACTTGTCTCAACCTGTTTAGTGGTTGTCTCGGCGTTTTATTCGTTTTAGAAGGTGATTTTATGTCGGCATTTTACTGTGTGCTTGTCTCGGGGATATTTGATTTTTTTGACGGCATGGTCGCGCGCCTTTTGCGTGTAAGATCAAATATTGGGAAAGAATTAGACTCATTAGCGGATGTGATAAGTTTTGGTTTTTTGCCGGGAGCAGTTTTATATATGCTCTTGGCCGAATCTACAGATCATGATTATCTTCCCTATTTAGGTTTTATTATTACCGCATTTTCAGCATTGAGATTGGCGAAATTTAATGTTGATGAGGAACAGACGTCAGAGTTTATAGGGCTTAATACACCGATGAACACCTTTTTCATTATATCCCTACCTTTTATTGGTCAGCTGTATCCAGCTTGGATATATCAACCTTATATATTACTTGCTGTCGTTGGATTGGTCAGTTTTCTGTTAGTGTGTAATATTCGTCTGTTCAGCATGAAATTATCTTCCCTCGCATGGAGCGAAAATAAGTTCCGATACCTTTTCTTAGCGGTTAGTGTTATTCTTTTGCTTGGCTTAGGTGTTTTAGCCTTGCCGGCTATTCTACTGGCTTATTTTGTATTCTCCCACTTACATTTCCGTTTTCTGCGTAAAGAGTAGGATGCTCTTTAGTTTACAATTTGTTGCGATAATCGGAAATTTCCAATAATAGTATATGGATCTCCTTTTCGATATCTGTCCAGATGGCGAGGATCTCGGCTGTTTTGACCTCCGTCTTAGCGCCATTTTCTAACTGTTGTAGTTTTTCGCGTAAAGCGTGTGCTCCTATATATTCCATAGTCGGCTTTATGTGGTGTGCTTGATTCGCTATTGCGCTGTAGGTGCCTGCTAATACAGCATCCTTTAAAACTTGGATATCTTTGGGTATCTGGTCTCGGTAAAGGTCTAAAAACTGCAAAACGAGTTCCGCGTTGTGCATCAGATTCTCCTGGATAATAGAAGGTTTAATCAATTTGTATAGCATCGTCGCTTTGTTGAGTATAAGGTTGGACAATAAGGGGGTCTTTGCATTGCGCTAATAAGTCTGTCGTCGTCATTCCCAACTCGGGGTGGACAAATGCAGGTGCAATTTCAACAAGAGGTACTAACACGAACCTCCGTTCAGGTAAATGGGGATGAGGTACAATTAGGCGTTCATGATGGATGTTTGTATTGTTAAAATATAGGATGTCAATATCGATTACTCGAGCCCCCCATTTGGTTAGTCGCAAACGACCCAATCTATTCTCAATAGACTGTATACAGTCTAAGACACTTATGGGCGGAAGGGGTGTGGACACTAAAACGACTTGATTAAGAAATGTCGGCTGTTCGGTGACCCCCCAAGCTTCCGATTTATAGATTGATGAACAAGCTTCTACCTTTCCTACCTGGTCTTGGATTTCTTGTAGAGCCTGTGCTAATTGCGAAGGGGGATCGCCTATATTCGCACCCAATAACAAAAACACTTTATTCATCCTTTAAAGATAAAGCTTATATTTAAAATTGCGAATTCTTAAAAAGAAACCTTTAAATTAGAGGCGAAGAAATGGAAAACAGCTATGAAGTCTTTTTTTAAATATGTCCTTGCGACTGTTACAGGGACGCTCCTTGTGCTTGTCGTTTTATTGATTGTGCTTATTGGAGTTATCACCGCTACAGTTAGTAATGTAGGCTCAAAAGATGAGGTTTATATCCCGTCTAGTGCTGTATTGCATGTTTCGTTAGCCCATGACATCCCCGAGCGCACGACATCAAACCCTTGGGAAAGTATGAACTTGCCGGGTTATGGAGAGATGAAATCGTTGGGTCTAAACGATATCCTCGCCCGTATCGCGGAAGCAAAGACGGACAACCGGATAAAAGGAATATATCTTAACCCTACTTATGTCAACACAGGCATGGCTAGTCTCCGTGCGATACGAGAGGCGCTCGTCGATTTTAAATCGTCTGGTAAATTTATTATTGCTTATAGTGATCTTTATACGCAAAAAGCGTATTATCTCGCGTCTGCTGCAGATGAAATTTATATGAATCCGGAGGGGTCTTTAGAGTTTAAAGGGCTTTCGGCTTCCGTGGTATTTATGAAAGAGGCGCTAGATAAAATGGGGGTCGAGATGCAGGTAGTCAAGGTAGGAACGTACAAGTCGGCTGTGGAACCCTTTATCCTGAACGAGATGAGTGCAGCTAATAGAGAACAATTGTCAGCCTATCTGGGAAGTATGTATGCCGCATTTCTCGAAAATGTATCCGATGGCAGACAAATTCCTGTCGATACGTTGAAAGATATAGCTAATCGTTTCTTGATAAGAAACGCCGATGATGCGGTACATTATAAATTTATCGATGATAAGTGCTATAAAGACGAGGTGTTTACAAAATTGAGAGAACGCTTGAAGATAGAAGAAAAGAAAGACCTTCCCGCTATCTCCTTGTTAGATTATAGCAACGAAGAAAAGACAAGCACACAAGGCGATCGCATCGCCGTGTTATACGCCTATGGCGACATCGTTGACGGTGAAGGAGGAGACGGGGTTATTGGAGGAGATAAATTCTCCAGAGAACTTCGAAAACTACGTCGGGATGATCGGGTTAAGGCGGTGGTATTGCGGGTGAACTCACCAGGTGGTTCTGCATTAGCATCGGACATTATTGCGCGTGAAGTTGAGTTAACGAAGGAAGTAAAACCTATCATGGTGTCCATGGGTGACTACGCCGCTTCGGGAGGTTATTATATTTCGGCAATGGCAGACTCTATTTTTGCAGAAAAGGAGACACTTACAGGTTCGATCGGTGTATTTGGTCTGATCCCTAACTTGCAGGGATTGCTCAATAATAAATTGGGAATACGTATGGATGAAGTTAAAACGGGGAAATTCGCAGATTTGATGACCTCAGTGGACCGTCCGTTAACAGGTGAAGAGCAGGCTATTATACAAGCGGAAGTCAATCGGATTTATAATACCTTTACGAATAAAGTAGCTACGGGTAGGAGGCTACTTGTGTCGACGGTGGACAGCATCGGGCAGGGGCGAGTATGGACTGGAAGCCAGGCATTGGAAATTGGGCTCGTGGATGAAATCGGAAACCTCGATCGAGCAATAGCGGCCGCCGCCACAAAAGCGAAACTGAAAAGCTATAACGTCAGGTATTATCCGACATTGAAGGATCCTTTTGCGTCATTGTTTAGCACATCGAGAGAGCGAATAAAGATGTGGATGTTGGACGACGAGTTAGGCGAATATCGACAATATGTTAAGCAGCTACGTGACGTATTGCGTTCCTCCGGGGTACAGGCACGAGTGCCTTATAAGGTAGAAATAAGATAAATAGCTGAAAGTATTCTTACTTTTTTCTATATTTAACGCAAGGTTTAACGATAAAACATTATACGTAAATAAAAAAATATATGAAGACTATTGATGATTTAAATTTCTCTGGAAAGAAGGCGTTGATTCGTGTAGACTTTAATGTTCCTCTGGATGAGAATTTTAATATTACAGATGATAACCGTATACAAGGAGCAACACCCACGATTAAAAAAATTTTAGGAGATGGGGGGGCTGTCATACTTATGTCTCATCTTGGACGTCCCAAGGAAGGTCCGACAGACAAATATTCATTAAAGCATATTGTTCAACATCTTTCAAAGGTATTGGGTGTGGACGTGCAGTTCGCTTCGGACTGTATTGGAGAAGAGGCTACGCAGAAAAGTGCCTCATTGAAGGGTGGAGAAGTATTGCTGTTAGAAAACCTACGTTTTTATAAAGAAGAAGAAAAAGGGGATGTAAGTTTTGCGGAAAAATTGGCGAAATTGGGTGATGTATACGTCAATGACGCTTTTGGTACCGCACACCGTGCACACGCTTCTACGGCTATTATTGCGCAGTTCTTTCCGAATGATAAATATGCGGGTTACTTGATGGCAGCCGAAATAAACAATGCGGAAAAAGTACTTAACAAACCTGAACGTCCGTTTACGGCAATTATGGGAGGGGCGAAAGTTTCGGATAAAATTCAGTTGATCGAAGCACTCTTGGATAAAGTGGATAATTTAATTATCGGGGGAGGAATGGCTTATACCTTCGTGAAAGCGCGTGGGGGAGAGATCGGTAAATCGTTGGTAGAGTTAGATAAGCTAGATCTAGCCAATGAATTAGTTAAAAAGGCTGATGAAAAGGGTGTTAATCTCGTGCTCCCAACGGATGCGCAAATAGCAGATAGATTCGCTAATGACGCGGATACCTATAATGGAGCGAACGATCAAATTCCCGCTGATAGAGAAGGGTTAGATATCGGTTTGGATTCTTCAGAACACTTTGCAGAAGTTATTAGTGCGTCGAACACCTTGCTATGGAACGGGCCGATGGGGGTCTTCGAATTTGATACCTTTGCTAAGGGTACAAAAGCTGTTGCGGATGCGGTTGTAAAAGCTACAGAACGTGGTGCGTTTTCACTTATTGGTGGGGGTGATTCTGCGGCTGCGGTTTCTAAATTCGGCATGACTGAGCATGTCAGCTACGTCAGTACTGGCGGTGGCGCATTGTTGGAATACATGGAAGGCAAAGTATTGCCGGGTGTGAAAGCATTGGAAGACTAACAACAACATATATTATAGTTGAAAAACAGGGCAGGCTAATTAGTCTGCCCTGTTGTTTTAGTAACTGTAACTCAGTCCAAAAGTAGGTACAATTTTAGTTGGCGCTGTCTTGTCATTGATGTAAGTGACCTTTGCAGACACGTTGACGTCAGGCAGTACATATCGGAATACATTGCAGTCTGCCGAGACGCCTATACCGAAACTTTTTGGGGTTAAGCTGCTATGGATATTTTGAAAGTCTGAGAATAACAGGCCTTGGAAACGTTTGATGTAGGCAAGGGAGCCAATGCTCCAATCCGGATAGAAAAGAGGAAGCCTGTAATTTGCCATCGCGGTGTTATTTACTATAGGTGAATTAAAATGTCCCCATCCCGATACCATCGGGATATCATACGTTCCTAAGTAGATTCCGTTGTGGTGCTGTGCAGCAAATCGGAGTTGTAAGCTGTGATTCGACCCAAGGCCGGGAAAATAGAAATTCGTGCGTAGCGATAGTATTTCTCCTGCTAAGTCCTTTTCTAAAGGGAGGTGTCTATACGTGAAGCTGATGTTTTGTCCCCAGCGGGGAGCCAGGTCCATTTTGCTTCGCATGCTATTTCTATTGATATACACTTGGTAGTTTAGCGGGAAAGCGATCACATCAGTGAAATTTTTCAGTTTTAGACTGGTGTTATAGCGTTTGGTATAAGACGTGCCGAAACTAAAGCCATAACTATATACGGTGTTTTGCCGATATATAGAGAGTGGGATAGACATTTCGAAAACCGCATGATGATCGCGATAGTCAAACATTACGATGCTTTCCGGAGCACTGCCCGAAACCGCGTTTCCCACCATTCCGCGGTTCGCGTAACGCGCGGTAAACATGGGTAAATAACGCTTATAGGAAATTTCAGCAGAATAGCGGCTTTTTGATATATTGGGGTCATATTCATAACCAAGCTTGATTTGGGTAGTGTTCAATATATCATTAGATAACCAGAAAATTCCTGGGATGTAGTCGTCAAAACTTTCAAAATTAGTGCTGCTAATAGATAAGCTGTGAAAATTGATGATATGTGCGCTAGGATTGTAGTCGCTAATCGTCATGGGGGAAGCCGACGAATCCGATAAGCTCTCGGGGTGTAGGTTTTCCAATGTAGGGGAAACATATGGAGGGGGGGAGGAGTTTATTTGCTCGCTGGTAGCAAGCGGAATTTCTTTTTGCGCAAGTTTATGCCCGTTAAACGCATAATTATTATAGAGTAGCTGTCCATTCGTGCCAATAGATGGGTTGAACGCACCGAACGCCGCGTTTGTGAGTTTACGAGGCCCCATTCTATCGCTCCATAGGTAAATATTATCGATGCCATCGTCGTGAGCTTTGAAGATGACATCATTGTTATGATATAATGGTCGTTCTAGTTGTTGGTGGCCCCAAGGAAGAAGAAAACGATGTGCTCGCGTTGCGAGGTTGAATTCTACGAGGTTTGTGCCCTGCTCAGCAACGACAATCGCCACGACCTTTTCTCCTGAAGCATGATATTTTGGCTGTTGTACGTGCATGTCATGAGGGGCAGGGAGGCTATCCAATACCTGGCCTGTTTTAGCGTGTAGAACAACCAGTCTGCTCGTATTGGATGGTGTGACTTCGACGACGACAATCTCGTCAAGCATAGGATGAAATGCGGGTGAGTAATAGCGCGATGCTTTTGTCAGGGTCTTGGTTCGGCCCGTTGTCATATCATATACATTGATAACGTTGTACGTTTGTTTACCAAAACGAGGGTGTTTGCGATACTCGTCCCAAACGATTTCTCGTTTTCGAAGGTGAAAATAGGGCGTTATCTGTAGGCCGGTTTTTACGATACCGGTTTCATTTCCTAGGCTATCTAGGCGTTTGATTTCAGGGACAGCAACGGGGGAGGACTTAAGAACGTAAAGCTCCTGGTCCGCATTCATCTGCGGAAGTAAATAATCGCTAGGGAAGCGGCTTTCTTTGATTGGTAGATTTGAAGGATCGGGTGCAGCGGGAGATTCCTGTTTCCATTTGCTGGCCAGTTCGTGGATGGTGTTATTGAAAATTTCGCTCGGGTACTCGCCCGAAATCTTTTCTACTGCGCGGCGAAAATTAAAAGGCCGAAACAGTTTGCCGCGCATATCCGTCATTATTTTTTCGTGAACATCAATGCCATGATGGTTGGTCACGTAGCTACTCATGAAGAAGCCGATGGTATAGTAAGACGGGATATTGTCTTTGAACGAGCCGAGTACATATTTGTTGAAATCATACGATTTTCCGGAGAGAATGTTTGCACGTAGGGGCATTTCCCAGGATGGCAACCTTCCTCGGCCTCCATCACTATAGAGGGTTTCAACTTGTACGGCATCGCCTTCAAAATACCAGGCGGGCAGGTTTAAACCGTAGAGTGCGAAAGCGAGCTGTTCGAAAAAAGGTGCTTGTAGTTTTCCTGTCAATTTGTCAAACTGCGCTACGTGTCGAAGTTCATGCAGTGCAAGATTTGGTAGCCATTCTTGATTGTCTGCAGTCGAAGAAGGGACGGGGAATAGTTCTGATTTTCGAGGGGCGAGTTGTACAAAGCCGTTTTGTGTAAGATGGTTTCCCTGTAAAACTAGGGTTATTTTCGGAGGAGAATTTTTTAAATCCCGATGACTTTGCTGCTGTAGGAGAGGAAGTTTTTCTGCCAATTTTTTCGCTGCTTTTTCAAACGGTTGAGGGAAGATTAGACGGAAGTTTTGCGTGTCAATCTGCCGCCATTTTGTTGATGAATGAGCTTGTTCATTCTCAATAATCTGGCCTAAAGATTCGTGTGATGTTATAGATGATATGATTAATGTTATTAAGCTGATAAACAGTTTTTTGTTCATTTTATTATGTGACTATATCTATGCTTGCTAAAATATTTAGTTTATTTTGTTTGTTTTATTTTATGTGTATGTTTACATTTATGTTGTAATGTGTATGATATATAGAGTTTTGTGTTTTTTAAATTATGTCTAGAGATGACTAAATTTAAGGGTGTATGTGCTGTTGAAAGAGTGTTCATGATGTTGGATAAAGTAGTTTACGTGTTGGGTGTGGATATCAAATCCATTTGCAATATAGAATAAAAATATTAGATTTCTGTCTCTCGTCTGTCGTTTCCCTTGGTGGTAAAAAATAGGCTTATCCTAGAAATAAAAAAGCTGACGTGGAAAAGCTGCGCGTGTTAAATATATATCGTTAGCTCGTGACAGAAACCTTAGTGACGAACGTGAACATTTGCATGGGTTGTGCGTGTTGTTTGGCAGCAAGGGAGGTGCAGTGTGCCGCTAATAGAGCGGGTGAAAGTAGGTTTTTTATTAATGACATATTGTCGCTTTGTCATGAAGGTGGTTTGATGGTCCATTGCGGGATGAGGTCCGGATAGATCATTTTGTACTCGAAAAAAGTATTAGTTATTTCCAATTAAAAAGGCGACTTTTGCTCCGACAAAAAACAACAGAATACCAATGTAGGACATATAAAATAGGAGGGTTTATGGAAGAATTAGAAATGCAGATAGAGCTTGTGGAAAGTTGGATCGAATCAGGCGACACCGGCCAGCTGCAGGATTTTCTAAACGAGCAAAACATCTCGGACGTTGAAGAGTTGATCGATGTGCTTCCAGAACATGCCGCCCTATTTATCGAAATACTGAATATAAACCGAGCGGTCCGCGTCTTTGGTATTCTAGACTTCCCGACGCAGGAACGGATATTTAAAAAGTTATCAGCGAACAAAGCGCGCGAATTAGTTAACGAAATGCCACCGGATGACCGGACTTCATTTTTCAGTGAGCTGAAAGGGGACGTCGTAAAGCACCTCATTATCATGCTTTCGCCGGATGAGCGTAAAGAGGCCTTATCTCTTTTAGGTTATCCGGAAGATAGTGTGGGACGGTTGATGACGCCCGATTACATTACGGTGAAGCCTCACTGGGATATTACGCGCGTGCTAGATCACGTAAGGCGTTATGGAAACGCTTCTGAAACTATCGATGTATTGTATGTGATCGATGCGGAGGGACGTTTGATGGATGACCTGCGTATTCGGGATATCCTAATCGCGGATCCGGAAACAAAAGTCGAAAGCTTAATTGATAGTCGCTTGATTTCGTTGAATGCGAATGATCCGCAAGAGGAGGCGGTCAACGTCTTTAGGATGAATAATAGAGTCGCTCTTCCTGTGGTTGATGAACAGGGGATTATGTTAGGGATTGTAACGATAGATGATATCCTATGGGTTGCGAATGAGGAGTATACCGAAGATATACAACGTATCGGGGGAACAGAGGCTTTAGATGAGCCTTATCTAGATGTCTCGGTATTCCATCTTGTTAAAAAGCGGGGAGGATGGTTAATCGTACTTTTCCTAGGTCAGCTACTTACTTTTAATGTGTTGAAACATTATGAGGATCGGCTGTCCACTATTTTAGTGTTGCTGATGCCCGTGATTATGTCGAGTGGAGGTAATAGCGGCTCACAGGCCTCGACACTGATTATACAGGCGATGGCGATGGGAGAGGTAGCTTTGCGAGATTGGTGGCGTGTTATGCGGAGAGAGATTCTTTCCGGATTATTTTTGGGGCTTATTTTAGGTATTTTGGGATTTGCCCGTATTTCCGTTGATCAAGCTTTTAGCGGTGCATATGGGGACGTATGGATATTATACGCGTTAGCAATAGCATTTTCTCTTGTGGGGGTAGTTATGTGGGGTTCGCTTATCGGAGCAATGTTACCATTTGTCTTGAGGCGGTTGGGGGCTGATCCGGCGAGTTCTTCTGCCCCTTTTGTATCAACGTTGGTTGACGTAACAGGGCTCATTATCTATTTCACGATCGCGACGATTATACTGGGGGGTGTAATCTTTTAAAAAAATCGTGTTGGGTGTGAGAGAGTTGTGTTTTTGTTCTCAAAAAGATTTGCAGAGTTCATCAAAACTTCCGATAATTGCACCACCGAAAAGGGATAATAACCCCAGGATTTCGGGGTAGACAAAATTCCTCAGTAGCTCAGCAGGTTAGAGCATCTGACTGTTAATCAGAGGGTCGCTGGTTCGAGCCCAGCCTGAGGAGCAAAGCCACGGATTGATCTCGTGGCTTTTTTTGACATTTTGAATGTGTGTTGGACACAGTGAACTGATGAAGTATTTGTGGAAGGTTTTTTATTTTTTTTTGAATATTGAAAACGAAACTGTATCTTTGTAGCACTTCAAAAACGCATAATGTTTGTTTAAGTAAAGTATTCCTGAATAGCTCAGCAGGTTAGAGCATCTGACTGTTAATCAGAGGGTCGCTGGTTCGAGCCCAGCTTCAGGAGCAAACAAAAAAAGCTGTTTTTCGATAAGAAAAACAGCTTTTTTGCTTTTTAAACGAGGATTAGAGACATCTTCGCTTGGCCGATCGGGTTCTCCGGTTCGGTGTGATTTACATAGTTTTTTGTTGAACTTCACGTCATTTTGTTACAAATATGTAACAGAAATTCTGGCGTGCTTAAGGAAAAAATTATGGCAACCGTAAGCGCAAAAATTTATGAACATCACAAGAAAGCTGATGGCACTTACAATGTGAAAATCTGTGTCTATCACAAAGGTAAAAGAAAGTACATTGACACGACCCATTACGTGGTCAGAAAGCAACTGACCAAAGATTTCAAGATCAAAGATCCGTTTGTTGCGGATGTCGTCGAGCGACAGTTGCGGGACTGCCGAAAAACGATCAGCGATCTGGAGACAAAGCTCGACCATTTCTCTGCGGAAACCCTGCGGGATTTTCTAAGGGATATGGATGAAGATGTTGATTTCGTTAAATTCTGTGACGAGCATATCAAGGGACTAAAAGAGGTTGGAAGAATCAAGAGCGCAGAAAATTTCAATGTTGTGCGTAACAGTCTCGTGGACTACTTCAAGACGGACTCCTTTTCTATAAATCAAATTCATTACACGATGCTCCTGTCGTATGAACGCTACTTGAAATCCGAACGTACCATGACCCGAATAAATCAATTTGGCAATCCTGTCACGACAACGGTAAAAGGTGTGAGCAGTTCGGCGGTACATAACTATATGCGAGACCTCCGCACCTTGTTCAACGGTGCAAGAAACCGTTACAACGAAGAGGATATTGGTATATTCCGCATCAAGCATTATCCGTTCAAAAAATACAAGGTCGGTTCGCCACCGCCACGGACGAAAGAGAAGCACAACACCCTTGCAGAAGTTGTGGCTATCAAGAATTGTGTTACAAAATCCGGTAGCCGTGCAGAACTTGCCAAAGAACTGTATATGCTTTCGTTTTATCTCTGTGGTACAAATGCTGTAGATTTTTATCAGATAGGCCAACAGAACATCAGAAACGGACGGCTTGAATACAACCGTTCAAAAACTACGGAACGGAGAAAGGACAATGCCTTTATCAGTATCAAAATCACGGATGAAGCGAAACCCTTATTGGAAAAGTATATCGGCAAGCTGGCAGCACGTTATTCCACTATCGGATGCCTGAACAAAGCTTTGAGCAAAGGAATGGAGCAGGTATGCCGTATGACGGGGCTGGCGGGCGTAACATTCTATTGGGCAAGGCACACCTTTGCCAATACCGCAAGGAATGATTGCCGTATGTCCAAAGATGATGTAGCCCTTGCACTGAACCACGTTGATGAGGGCAACCGTACAACTGATATTTATATCGCCAAGGATTGGAAGATTGTGGATGATGTGCAAGGGAAAGTCATTGCACGGCTAAGAAAAGCTGAAGCAAAGCTGATGGGAATCCTTTTTTTGTTGTAAAAATTGTGTAAAACGTTACGATTAAGGAACTAAAAATACTAGAGGTCAATGATAAATGTGTTAAAATAGGATTATTTTGCAGATAGAGTTTATCCCAAATAATGGTTTTCTAATCTTTGTCTTCTGTTCACTAAATCAAGTTTACAATTACTACGACTGATAGAAAACAGTTCGATATAAAACTTTTTTTTAGAAAATAGTTTGAATTCAAATTATTTGTTTTACATTTGCACAATGAAAATTAAAGAAGCTACAGAAATAGCTAAAATAGCAGAATTGATGGAAGTTATGCGGGATATCCGGAAAGCTTTGTATTTACATTTTTCACAGAAAGTGAAGGAATACAAACTCGATGTTACTATGGAAATGCTTGAGGTACTGTATGTTCTGTGGAATAAAGACAATGTCAATCAACAGGAAATCGTTGATAAGACAAACCGAAATAAGGCAAGTCTTACTTCGTTGATTGATAATTTGACAAATCGTGGTTTGGTTGAAAGAAAACCTGACCCGACCGATAGACGTAATAATTTGATTGTATTGACCGAACAAGGTAGAAGCTATCAAGAAAAATTAATTCCGATTCTCGATGAAGTATATCAATCTTTTCAAGTGGATATTTCTGCTGAAGAAATGAGTAATACAGTTGATATACTCAATAAGATGCGTAATAGAATTAATGACTAAGTCTATTTTTTTGAATAAATAGTTTGAATTGAAACAGTTTAATATAAAATTAATGAAGATTAGAAAATTAGGTCCGATGCTGATAGCAGGTATATTGTCGATAAGCACAATGTACGGACAGGAACGCAAGATTTCTGTGGATGAATTGTTTGAGCTTGCTAAAGAAAACCACCCAAATCTGGCAGTGTCAAAAGCAGATATTGATATTGCAAGGCAAGGTGTTGAAGTTGCTAAAAACGCACAACTTCCTTCATTCAGTGCCGGATTGCAAGCATATTATTTGGGCGATGCACATATCATCGACAAAGATTTTTCCAACTCTACACGAGTAGATATGCCGCACTTCGGGAATACGTTTTCCGTGGAGGCAAGCCAATTGATTTGGAAAGGTGGTTTGGTCAAAAATGGTATCAAAGCGCAAACTTTGCAAGAGGAATTGATGGAGCTCAATTATCAATCGAACGAGCAGAATATCAAACTTTTGGTCTTGGGTTATTACTTGGATTTGTACAAGTTGCTCAATCAAAAAGATGTCTATCAACAGAATATCCAGTTGGCAGAGCAACGTATCGACAACATCAATAAGTTTTTTAACGAAGGAATGGTCACTCGGAATGATGTTATCCGTGGCGAATTGCAATTGTCTAACCTCAACTTGGCATTGCAAGTAGTAGAAAATAACCGTCAAATACTCAATAAACAGCTTACCACGGCGTTGGGATTGCCAGAAAGTACACAAATTGTGCCTGACGAAACCTTGCTGAACGACGTTCCAAAAGCATTGTTGATGGACGATTACAGAACGTTTGCTCAGAATCATCCAACGGTATTGATGACCAAAAAGGCGGTGGATATTTACGAAACTTCCGAAAAAATTGCACGTGCAGATATGATGCCTTCACTTTCGGCATTTGCAGGGAATCAATTGGCTCGCCCGATTACGACATCTTCGCCTGTGTTAGATATGTACAACCACGGTTGGAGTGCCGGACTTTCGCTGAATTTCAACATCGATGCCCTATACAAAGCACCGAAGAAAATGAAGCAGGCACGTTTTGAAAAAGACAAAGCTGTTGCTCAGGCAATTGAAACTGAACAAATGATTGATGTTGCTGTGAATGCCGCTTATGTCAAATACAACGAGGCATTGACGCAAAACAACACATTGGGTACAAACAAAAATTTGGCAGATGAAAATTACAGGATTATGAACAGTAAATACAACAATCAGTTAGCGATTTTGCTGGATTTGATTGATGCAAGTAATCAGAAATTAGATGCGGAATTGCAGTTTGCCAATTCGGAAATCAGTATTGTATATGCATACTACAAATTGTTGAAAGAAAGCGGGAATTTGTAAAAAGAAACAAAGAGTAAGGAATTAAGATAAAATAACAAGGATAATATTTCCCATTTGGGGATTTAAATAAATACTAAAATGTCAGAAAATACAAATAACAACCAAGAAAACACACCGCAAGATGTTCAACAATCTGCGGAAACGAGAAAGGAAAACAAGCAAAAGTCTAAGCAGAAAAAGACCAAAATCCTCAATATTTTTATACTTATTTTGGTTTTGGGTGGGCTTTATTTTGTAGTAAAAACTTATTTCAATGTTGGGAATGATAAATATACCAATGCTGCACAGGTAGAGTCGTTCATCAACCCGATTAACACACGGGTTTCAGCGTATATCAAAGAAATTCATTTTGTAGAACATCAATACGTGAAAAAAGGCGATACCTTAATGATTTTGGATGACCGTGAAATCATCACACAATTAGGACAAGCAGAGGCAGCTTATATGGCGGCTGTAGCATCTAAAAATGCGACGTCAACTTCGGTCAAGACAGCAGCCAACAATGTCAATACGGTCGGTGCAAATGTGGAAGCAGCTAAAGCAAATATCGAAGCGACCAAAGCACGGTTGTGGAATGCCGAGCAAAACTTCAACCGTTACCAAAACTTATTGGAAGACGAAGCTGTAACTCGCCAACAATTCGACCAGATAAAATCGGATTTCGAGGCACAAAAAGCACAACTGGAAGCTCAGATTTCACAATATCAATCTGTGATTAACTCCAAAACGACGAGCGAATTGTCGGTAAACGAAGTGCAGGCAAGATTAAGTATGAACGATGCCGAAATCAAACGTGCCGAAAATGCGTTGGAAATGGCAAAGCTAAATCTTTCGTACACCGTGATTACCGCTCCACACGACGGAATAATGGGTAGGAGAACTGTTAATGTCGGACAATTGTTGAATCCAAGTCAACAGGTCGCTACGATTGTAGATACAGAAAACATTTGGATTACGGCAAATTACCGTGAAAAACAAATGGGTAATGTAGAAATCGGCGGTTTGGCTACTATCAAAGTAGATGCCTTGGGCGGAAAAGCCTTTGAAGGAAAAATTACCGCAGTTTCGGGAGCTACTGGAGCAAGATATGCAGCTGTTCCGGTAGATAATTCAACGGGTAATTTCGTGAAAGTACAGCAACGTATTCCTGTTCGTATCGAATTTACTGAAAACAATAAACCCGAAGAAATCAAGCAACTTCGCACCGGTATGAACGTGGAAGTAACATTGAAATAGTTAACTCATCACTCCTCCCTCTCCTTTGGAGAGGGTTGGGGTGAGGAAAAACAAAATTTATGTACAATAAAGCACCTTTTGCAAGTTGGGTTCCTAAACCTGTGATGTTGTTATTGATTTTGGGAATATTATTCCCAGTGATGACCGTTTCGGGCGTATATACGAGCAACATCACGGATATTTCGGGAGCTTTAGCAACTTATACAGAATATATCTCGATGGCTAATAACGCTGGAGCCATCGGGATGGGCTGTGCCATTATGATACTGATGCGCATCAAGATGCGTTTCCGTACCAAAGAAATCATTGCCGGTTCAGCAATTATCCTCGCCATATTATCCTATATGTGCGGAACAACGGACAGCCCTGTTGTGTTGATAGTATGTAGCTTACTTATAGGCTTTTTCAAGATGTTTCCGTTGATTGAAATGGTTTTGCCAGTGATGTTCATTCTTTCTCCAACAGGTGACCGAGGGAAATTCTATGCGATATTCTATCCGTTGTCTATTGGGTTTGCACAACTTTCGGCGTATTATTTTGCTCAGATGGTATTCGACGGCAGTTGGCAGACACCGTATTTGTTTATGTCCGCAATAATGTTGGTGATTGCAGCACTATCACTTATTTTTCAGCACAATCAACGTTTTGGTTTTAAGATGCCACTGTATCAAATTGACTGGTTTTCACTGGTTGTATTCGCAGCTTCGATGATGTCGCTGAATTATTTCTTTGTGTTTATGAAACAGCAAAACTGGTTTCATTCACCCAATATTGTTGGTTCGCTGATGATTGGCGTGGGACTATTTATTGCCTTAATATACAGACAAAATTCCCTCAAGCGGAAGATGCTTGATTTTTCGGTTTTCAAAAAGAGAAATGTCAGTCATTCGTTAATATTGTTGCTGTTTTTGGGCTTATATCTGGCAAGTTCCTCGGTTTATACACAGTATGCGATTGGTGTCTTGGGATACAACAATCTAGTTAATGCACACACCAATCTTTGGATGATACCTGGTATCGTCATCGCAGGAATACTGGCGTTTTACGGCTTCAAAAATAAATGGTATCTCAAGTATTACATTGCTTTAGGATTTGTATTTTTTGCACTGCATACGCTTTGTCTTTATCTGATTATTCAACCTCAAATGGACATACGTTACCTTGAATATGCGTCCATATTAAAAGGTCTGGGAATGGGTATTCTGTTTATTGGGATATGGTTTTATGCCTCGCTCAACCTGGGAATGAATGAGATGATGGGAATGATTGCTGTATTGATTGTCGTTAGGTCTTTTCTGGCTACAGCTCTTGGTGGTGCCATTATCGGGTGGGCAAGTTATCAATCACAATGGCAAAGCTTGAACGATATTTCGATGTATCTCGATGCAGGAGCTATTCCGAACGGTATGGCAATTTACCAAAACATTAGTCTGAACGCGTTAATGGCTTCAGGAAAAATCGTATTGGGAACATTGACTTGGTTGGTTGTGCCGATATTGATTTTCATAGCAACACATTCTTACGGTAGTTTCCATTACAAACGAGTGGTGTTATTACGTAAAAAGATTAGAGGAGACTCCATTAAAGGATATAGGTTTTAGAAATTTTGAAAACTAATAAAATGAAAAAAATATTGTTTTTAACGGATTTTTCTAAAGTAGCCGAAAATGCTTTTATCTATGCATTGTCCGCTGCGGAGAAAATAAAGGCAGAAGTTCACATTCTTCACGTTACACACATTATAGAGACGAAAGATGAAGAGGAACAGAGTCGCATACATCCTTTTGCTGCCTTCTATAACGAACAACTGGAATCCGACGAACGGTCTGATTTCAAAGTCGAGGCTGAGAAATTGGAAAAGATTGCAGAGGACAATAACAAACTGGGAATTCCTGTAGAATTTCATTTTGAGAAAGGCTATTTTCAAGAGGTTGTAGATGATTATATTGATGAATTGGGTATTGATGTCGTCGTGATGGGGACTTCCGGAGCGAATACGGTCGATAAAAAACTGTTTGGTTCTAATACCGAAAAATTGATGAATCATTTGGAAATCCCTTTGCTTGCCATTCCAGCGGATATAGCTTTTTCCGAAGTACGGAATTTTACCCTCGCTGTAATGCTGAACGACGACGAATATAAAATCGTAAATCGTTTGAACGAAAGTTTGCAGACTTTTGGAGGAAATCAGCTAAAATGTGTGTATGTGGCAGGAAGTGAACAGGAAATAGAGAAAGTCGAGACGAAGATAGAACAATGGAAATCGAATATCAGTAACCCTGAATTTTCGTTGGAAATCGTCATAAATCCCGATGTAATCGACGGATTAAACGATTTTATGAACAGCAACCCAACTGATGTGTTGTGTGTGATTCATCGGCACAAGAGTTTTATGCAACGGCTGTTCAGAGCCAATTACAGCAAGCGTTTGCTACAATATTCAAACACCGCTTTACTGATTTATAACAGTAACTGATTTCGATTTAGTACCAAATTTTATAGTTATTTTTAACAAAATTTTTAATTCAAAATAGATTATTATGGCAACATTTCTCAAAACCATTCGCAACACCGTAAAACACTGGTATATTCCGGCAATCATTGGTGCGTTATTCATTCTCCTTGGAGGCTATTTATTCACAGTTCCAGCAGCGACTTATTTAACACTGACTATATTTTTCAGTTTGACTTTCTTGTTTTCTGGGATTTTAGAAATCGTGTTTTCTGTTCAGAACAAAGACGAACTCGAAGGTTGGGGCTGGTACCTGACGAGTGGAATTTTTGGTTTACTGATTGGTCTTGTTTTAGTTGCAAAACCCGAAGTTGCTGCAACTACACTGCCGTTTTTCGTAGGATTTAGTTTGCTGTTCCGTTCTTTCCAAGGATTAGGATTTGCCTTTGAACTGAAAAATTACGGTGTCATCAAATGGGGTAATCTGGCAATTTTGAGCGTATTGGGGATAATATTCTCGTTTCTACTAATCGCTAATCCGATTTTTACAGGAATGTCATTGGTCGTATTAACAGCTTTATCGTTTATTTTTGCTGGAAT
Organism: Sphingobacterium sp. FBM7-1; assembly: GCF_020687765.1. Taxonomy (GTDB): domain Bacteria; phylum Bacteroidota; class Bacteroidia; order Sphingobacteriales; family Sphingobacteriaceae; genus Sphingobacterium. The sequence goes on from NZ_JAJEWJ010000007.1 coordinate 48,963, forward strand.
ATCTGCTATTGTATTGGCTTTCCAATTGAAAAAACTGAAAACACTTCCCGGCAAATTAAGAAAAGAGCTAAAAGACAAAATCGAAGATTTGAAAGAGGAGTATTACGAAGTAATTAATGGCGATAAAAATTAATTTTTTCGTTAATAGAGGACAACAAATAGATTAATATACAGACTTATATTTTAAAATAATATTATGGTATCAGTATTTAAGACCAACGTGACTAATAATCAAGAATCGAGACTTGTTATCAATCATTTAGAATGTATGTATCCTAAAATCAATATCGAATTTGACCTCGAAGATGTTGATAATATGCTGATAATCGAAGGGGATAATTATAAGGAAGATGAGATTGCTTCTCTTTTATTCAATCTTGGTTTCGGGTGTGAATTGCTGCCTTTTTAAAGTATTTAAATGAAATAGAACGTTTGGGTGATTGTTTCCGTATGCTAAAAATACAATAATAATTTGTGAAACCACCTTTATAAGATCATAAGTAAAGGTAGGGTAAAAAAATCAAACACAGTATAAATATTAGCTATTATAAAATAGCTAAAAACTAAGGAGCGCATCCAGTAATTTACTGATCGAATCAGGTACCTAGGTCATTAGAAAAGCAAGGAGAAATAATTTATGTGCTTAATATAAATATATAAATGCAACACGGAAAATACCCTTTAGGATGGTTAGATTTATTATTTAGCTAAATAGTTTTTTATTTCGATTTTTTTATTATCTTGAATTTAAGATTAGTTGCTAATCTTATGGTTGTAATTTTGATTAAACCAGACCGTTCTTTGATAGCTGAACACAGCATTATAGAAATAAATCTACCCACTTGCCTTTATCTATTTTTTGGGAGGTATCTGGGTGCATAGATGCCTAGGCATATAGGTGTATAAATATGCGTATATCTAGATGTGTAGATATCTAGGTGTATGGAGATATAGATGTCTGGGTGTTCAGATGCTTCAAAATAGAATGCCTGTTTTTTGTGTCGTTAAGGCATATTTCCGTATAACCCCTCTCTGTTGTTTCGCAATCTGCAAGTTGTGTTTTTGTACGTACAACCCTCGTACCTCGTGCTGCCCACAAAAACCTCACTTGCCATTGAACAACCACACCCCGATGGGGATTGGTAGTTCAGTGGTAGGAAAAAGGTCGCAACTCCCTTTTTCTTTATTGATACAAAACAAGAAAATGCTACAAATATGTAACAGCCCAAAATTTTACAGTTCCAAAAAATCTTCATATATTGCTTCTGTAAGTCGGAAAGGCATATTTTTGACTCCTTTATAAAGGATAGGCCCTATAACTGTTAATCAGAGGGTCGCTGGTTCGAGCCCAGCTTCAGGAGCAAAATTAAAAGCGGTTTCTCTATAAGAGAGGTCGCTTTTTTTGTTTTCTGCACGAAGTTAGAAAGCTGTTGTCGGATCAAGCCGAATTCTTGGGGATACTAAGATCTCTCTTGCTTTTACGTTTTCAGAAATAATCATTAATATTGTCAACCGGCTTTAGTCGTTTATTATTGAAAACAGAGCAACTTATGAGTTTAGTAATCGTAGGGACAGTCGCGTTTGACGCTATTGAGACCCCTTTCGGAAAAACCGATAAAATTGTAGGGGGTGCGGCAACCTTCGCAGGCCTAGCAGCATCCTATTTATACAATAAAGTAAAGTTAGTTTCCGTTATCGGAGATGATTTTGGAGATGATAATCTGCATATTCTGAGGTCAAAAGGGGTTGATATTGAGGGTGTAGAAGTGGTGTCAGGAGGTAAGTCGTTCTTCTGGTCAGGGAAATATCATAACGATATGAATAGCCGCGATACCTTAATAACAGAATTGAATGTCTTGGCTGATTTTGACCCAAAACTGCCCAGCTCCTATCAAGATTGTGAGTACCTATTGTTAGGGAATCTGACCCCACAAGTGCAGCTAACCACATTGGCTCGTTTAGACCATAAGCCGAAGTTGGTCGTTTTGGATACTATGAATTTTTGGATGGACGTCGCTTTAGACGATTTGAAAGCCGTACTGAAACAAGTAGATGTGTTAACGATTAATGATGCCGAAGCGCGTCAGCTATCGGGTGAATATTCCTTGGTGAAAGCAGCCCAGGTTATATTAGCCATGGGGCCAAAATATCTGATTATCAAAAAAGGAGAACACGGAGCATTGTTATTTGGTGAAGGACAAGTGTTTTCGGCGCCCGCATTACCCTTGGCGGATGTTTTTGACCCTACCGGAGCCGGGGACACCTTCGCTGGTGGCTTTATTGGTTACTTGGCAAAAGTTAAATCAATTAATTTTGCCAATATGAAAAATGCGGTGATTTATGGATCTGCATTGGCTTCGTTTTGTGTAGAAAGATTTGGTACGGAGCGCTTGCAGCATTTATCTGTAGATGATATCCGTAATCGAATCCAACAGTTTATAAGCTTGTCTAGATTTGAACTGACCTAACTAGCCGAAAGATGTTTTTCTATATGATAGACGTTTTTTGAAAGCGAGTGATGGTATTCTCCATCACTCGCTCCGACAATGGGCTATCAATTGAATTTATACGTGCTCAATGTTTTTTTCATCACCTTGCGCGCTACATGGATGCGTGTCTTTACGGTTCCGATGGGAATATTTAAATGGTCTGATATTTCATGATATTTATATCCTTCGAAGTACATGGTGAAAGGAACGTAGTAATCATCCGACAAACTCGATAATGCGTCATTGATATCTTCCATAACAAATTTATTTTCTCCCCCGTTTTTTGTAGCAGAAACAACAAGGTTAGCACTAGTGATTTCTTCCTCTTTGGTAATGAAAGAGTTTGTTTTTACAATACGACGATAGTTATTGATAAACGTATTTTTCATGATAGTGTATAACCAGCCTTTTAAGTTTGTGCCTTCTTTAAAGTTTTTAAAGTAAGTAACGGCTTTTAAAAGCGTGTCTTGTACCAAATCGTTGGCGTCATCCTGGTCTCTCGTGAAATTTCTTGCGTACGCTTTGAGTGATTCCGATTGCTGAATTACCAAAGTGTTAAATTCTAGTTTGTTCATATTAGACTGGATTAAAAGTTTACACTATAAAATGAACATTCCTGTTCAATTAGCTATCTAAAGTAGTATTCATTCTCATGAACTACGGTTACACGGTGAATTATGCAAATGGCGTGCTAAACTTTTTTATATGTGTTAAGTCTAAATGAATATTTTATGAAATTCTTTTATAATTATATTATTTGCAATAAATAATGGCTTAATAGCCAATGAAGTAAGGTGTTTGTGTCATTGATCACATTGTGAATTCACAAATGTGGAAAACTTTTAAAGAATATTTACTTCTCTTTCTAGTGTTATTCCAAATTTTTTATACACATCGTTCACTATTTTAGACGATGTCGTGTAGATATCAGCGCCGCTGGCTGACCCTAAATTGGTGATTACCAACGCTTGGTTTTTCCATATAGCCACATTACCATCAACTTTTCCTTTCCATCCACAGCTTTCAATCAGCCAACCAGCAGCAAGCTTTATATAGTTTTCGTCGACGAAATAGGAAATAATAGTAGGATATTGTGCCTGTAAACTCTCAAAGACTTCTGAAGATACTAGCGGGTTTTTAAAGAAGCTTCCCGCGTTGCCGATAGTCGAAGGGTCTGGAAGTTTCTCAACCCGGATAGCGGATACGACCTCGGCGATTTCCCTTATGGTAGGCGAGGAAATCCCTCTTTTCGCTAATTCCATATTGATGGCGCCGTATGTAGTGTTAATTTTATGATGTTTTTGCAGTTTAAAAGTGACCGAAGTTATCACAAAACGTCCCTTATAGGTGGATTTGAATATACTATCTCGATACGTGAATTTACAGTCCGCTCTCTGAAAATTCGTGAACTGTCCGGTAGTTGTATCAAACGCCCGACAGGAATGAAAGACGTCCATGAGTTCTGTCCCGTAAGCACCGATATTCTGTACAGGTGACGCGCCCACAGTACCGGGAATAAGCGCTAAATTTTCCACCCCTCCGAAATTATGATCCACGCAATACCAAACTAGATCATTCCAGATCTCACCGGCACTTGCCGTTACGTAATTGAAATCGTCTTCTATAGAATAGGTAATTCCTTTTGTGTCCATTCGAACGATCAATCCATCGAAATCTCTGGTAAATAATACATTACTTCCAGCTCCTAATACGAAAAACTCTTTAAGGAATGCGCCGTCGTTAAAAAGAGTGACGAGCTGACTTTCGTCGCGTATATTGATGAATTTTTCACAAGAAACTTCGACGCCAAATGTATTATAATTTTTTAAAGAGATCTGATGCTGGATGGTATTTGACATTTTTTGTACTTGTTTTAATTTGACTAATCCTTTTAAAAAATCAAAAAAAGAATTAACTTTATAATATGACTGTAAAGATAGTACAAAGCACAGTATTTCCGCTATAAATAAGCCTTCAAAAGAAGAGGAGTATGAAATACACCCTCTTGTGTTCATAAATTCCTTTGAAGGCATAGGATCATGAATATTCATTTTATATAATGCGTAACTTTATAGCGTATAAAATTGAATACATTTAGGTTATAAATAATAAAATAGCATGTCGAAGAATGTTGATGTAAAGAGAGCAAAGATACTTGATGTGGCAAAACGACGTTTTGCTCATTTTGGAATGACAAAGACAACCATGGCAGAGATCGCCAAAGATTTATCTTTTTCAAAAGCGCTATTATATTACTATTTCCCAGATAAACATAGTCTATATACCGCTGTGCTGGAACATGTGGTAAACGAGATGATTAATAAAGTGGAAGCATACATACCGAGCGCTTCGGGCGTTGAAGAGATACTTTTGTATGCCGTGGAAAGCCGGATGTCGATTATGCGGGATAACTATAATTTGTTTGAATACTCTTCTTCCCAATTTATTCAAAATCCAGGTGAGATGGGGAAGAATATCGGCCCCTACTTTGAACGCATCCGTGACCAATATAGCCGGATTTTAAAAAAGGGGGTAGACAATAAGGAGATCAAGGTTGACGATTTCAATGAAACCGCAGAGTTGCTGCTTTTTTCATTGATGGGTATGCGTGTTGGAATATTAAGCAAAGATTTAAATGATTGCTTATTTCCTACACCAGATGAGTTTGACCTAATCTTGACGAAGCAGCAAAAGATGGTTAAGATCTTCCTTCGAGGCCTGCGTCACAGTTAGCTGTACGTGCTAAAATATGTTGCATAATAATATCTGCATGAATTCGGGAATTTTCAATGAACCAAAGATGCGTATTGAGACCCCCACAAACTACTCCCGCTAAATATAACCCAGGAATGTTTGTTTCCATCGTTCGCGGATCATGTTCGGGAATCATGGGTGATTCATTTGGTATAGCTATTCCTATTCTTTTTAAGAAATCAAAATTAGGGCGATAGCCCGTCAGTGCTAGTACAAAGTCGTTTGGTAGTTCGACTTTCCCTGTAGGTGTAGAAATAGTGACGTAATCTTCGCGAATGTCCACAAGTTGACTTTGGAAATATACATCTATTTCACCTGCCGAAATTCTGTTTTCTATATCCGGTCGTACCCAATACTTGACTCTAGAGCCAATCTCTGGTCCACGGACAACCAATGTTACTTTCGCACCTTTTCGATAGGTTTCCAGTGCTGCATCCACGGAGGAATTACTAGCGCCCACGACAACGACACGCTGATTCGTATAATAATGTGGGTCTTTATAATAATGCGAAACTTTCGGAAGATCTTCTCCAGGGATATTCAATAACATCGGTATATCGTAAAAACCTGTAGCCACTATAACAGACCGTGCCATATATTGTTCCTTTGATGTGGTAACGATAAAATATCTTTCGTTCTTTTTTACTTCAATAACTTCCTCGAAGAGACGGATGTTTAAATCAAATTTGTTACTAATACGACGATAATATTCTAATGCTTCTGCTCTTTTAGGTTTGGGCAGTGTTGTCACAAATGGGGTGTCTCCAATTTCAAGTCGTTCTGATGAGGAAAAAAACGTCATATTTAGCGGATAATTGTATAGCGAGTTTACCAGACAGCCCTTCTCTAAAATGATGTGCGATAAATTTGCTTTTTGTGCTGAAATGCCGCACGCTAACCCAATCGGTCCAGCGCCTATAATTAAAACATCAAAAACTTGATTATCCATTTGTTAAATTTATTGATTCTTTGTGCTCATTTTCCACGGTGCGACTGACCAACTGCTGTACAACTTTGTGTAAATCTGCCGAGATTTTACTCAAAAACTGTAATTGCTCCGTAATTAGTTTACTGTTCTCGTCTTCGCTAGTCGCTACGTTGAGATCGGGGAAGTCTTCATCTGGGTCAAACTTTCTTTCATCATCAGGTGAAGGGAGCAGCGCTATAGACTTGCGTAAATGAGTAAGCGTTTTTTTTAGCAGGCGAACGTGTTCGCGACTATAACAATCCATATCTGCGTCTTGTACTTGAGTGAGTAAGTTCGCAGCGTGGGATGATAAGATGTGGTCAAGGATAACAAAACGGTTGACCTCCTGTGTGTATTTTTGTCTCCATTTAGGCTCAGTCAGCATACGTTGAAACGTTGATCCCATATTCGCCGAGGCGATATAAACTTCTTTACGAGAAAGTTTATATGCAGTAATAGTCGGCTGTTCTCCTGCGAGTATCCGTATTGCTTGTGCCAAATAATTGTAATTAGCTATTAATAAACTGCGCATGTTGTCCCTAAACTGAAAGCTTTCCCAATTTGGGAGAATAACATAGCTGGATACAAATGCAATCACTCCCCCTAAAAAAGTATCAATTATTCGTTCAGTCACCATTTCTAAGGTGTCTGTCCCATGAAAACTGAGCATAATCAGTATGTAGGGGGTAATGAACATCACGGCCACAATATAATTAATACGGAATAAACTATAACCGCTGAGGAAAAAGAAAATAAGGAAAATAAACCGTATGGTGACATCGTCGATGGTGAAAATAACCACCGCTCCGAGGATACCGCCGATCAAGGTGCCTATTAGTCGCTGAGCATTCCGCTCTTGTGTAGAACCGAAACCTGGTTTAAGAATAACCAAAATCGTTAACAATGTCCAATAAATCCCGTTTGGATTAAAATTTATGAGATTCAAGGTGAGGTAGGTTCCCGAGAGAACAACGCCCACGCGTATCGCGTGGCGAAAGGCGGACGACTGCAAGCTAAGGTTGCTCTTGAACTTTTTCCAATCTATCTGGTCACGTGTAATAAATTGAGACGCCGAGTCTATTTCTTCTTTTGGGATATTTGGCCCGACGTTCGTCGAGTTATAACTATATATGTTTTCCAGATACTTAATGATGGTTCTGATATTGATAATGACCTTTTTGAGTGGGATGGTATTAACGCCCTGTTTATCGAGTTTTTCTACCGATTCACGTAAATGGTTCATATCATTTTCAAATGCATAAGTCGGTTTGGGTAACCGGTTTGCATTGATCGCATAAGCGATATTATCTAATTCATTGGTTACCTTTAATATAGCATGTTTGAAGGGTACGAGCACGCCGTACTGACTATAAGCAACTTTAATGGCGTTGTAGTCGTATTGAGTAGTCAAACTCTGCTCGAAAAGATCGACAATATCAGAGAAGATAAGGGTTAGATAACGTCCAATTTTGGTGGTATCTTTAATCGACCGCTTGCTCTGAAAAAGGGTGTCTCTTACGGATTCCTGATGTTTATTGACCTCTACTTGTTTTTCAATTAGTTTGAGATAATTTTTGTCGATGTCGATATTAGGATCATAGAAATCTGCTTTTAGCCTGATATAGTCCGCTACATAGCGAATAGACTCCGCAAGCTCCTGTTGGGCAATACGATAAGGGCGAATCTGGAGGGACCACATACTGATTAGCATGTACCACATACCACCAGCAATGACGAATATAAGGTTAAGCCAGACATTTCCAGCGTTTACGGAATGTTGCACATTGAAGAGCATCAAAAGGGTACACATTGTTCCCACGGTTGAGGCACGAGCATTGAAAACCGCAAACATCGCAAAAAAGAAACCCAGTAGGGCTATAGCGATGGTCGTTAAGCTAATAGAAAAGTTGATGGAAACGATCAGCGAATAGGTTAGGATACCTAAGCCGATCGTAGATAACATACCTAATCGCCGATGAGAAGGTGCTCCAGGTGTATCAGAAAGACCGATTAGGAGTGCTCCAAAAGAAATTAAAGTTCCTTCGTTAGCATATCCCAAATAAACGCATACGAGCAGCGGGATGATGCATCCTAGGGTGATCATTAGTCCTTCCGCAAAATATTGGCTGTAGAAAAAATGACTAATCTCTCGGGTTCTTCTCATGAAAAAATGTGCTAAACAAAGATACAAAAAAATCACCCATTAGGCTTTGTATTTTTGATAATGAAAAATGTAGTTTAATATTTTAATCATACCAGAAAGTTGTTTTTGTTGTGAAAAGTGTATAATTTAGTCCGATTCGAATTTAAGGTATTCGAAATCTATAGTACTCCTTAATTTTTAACATGAAAGTAAGTCAAAAAAAATCTGTTTTTCACAATGAGGTCTTAACGCGCTTTGATTTGTATAAAAGCCTTTTTTTAACGTTACCATTTCAAAGTGTAAAGCATACAGGTACGATTCTCCCTTTTTTCTCCACGCATTGCGAGAAAGGAGTAGAAGAAAGACTGACACCAGAGGATATTATCGAAAGTTTCTTTGGACAGTATGAACAATACGTCCAAGAAGACGATCGCATTGATTTTCTCTTTCGAATTGTACAGTATATTGAACGTCAGGTAGTGCTTTTTGATGCTGTAGAAGATTCTGCCTTTCAGTCCGTAGGAAAAGCAGACGACTCTGGACTTTTGCAGTCGTTATTTCGTAGCGCACAAGATAACGTTGATCTGAAAAAAAAGATATTAAAAAAATTACATAATTTTTCTGTTAGGCTCGTGTTGACGGCGCATCCTACACAGTTTTATCCAGGTCCTGTGCTAGCGATCATCACAGACTTAATTGATGCATTGAAACGAAATGATGTGCACAATATCCAGTTATTGTTGCAGCAACTTGGTAAAACGCCTTTTATCAACAAAGAAAAGCCTACACCGGTTGACGAAGCCGCTAGTTTAGCGTGGTTTTTAGAAAATGTATTTTATAAGGTCGCTTCTGAAATCCAGTCAAGTATCGACAATGAGTTGGAAGTACCGTTGGAGGATGTGAATCAACTTATCGAATTAGGATTCTGGCCAGGAGGTGACAGAGATGGAAACCCAAATGTCACGGTGGAGGGTACGAAGAAAGTTGCAAACATGTTAAGAACTATATTATTCCGATGTTACTATCGCGATTTCCGTGTATTACGACGTCGAATAACCTTCCGTGGTACGCAACAATATTTGGACGTCCTTCAAAATTTATTCTATGAAAACAGCTTTAATCCGAAAGAAAATCCAACGGACGATACAGCTAAGATATTAGAGAACCTCAACAAAGTAAAAGAGGTTTTAGATACCATGCATGAGGGATTGTTTGTAGAGTTGGTAGAAGACTTAATACGAAAAGTGTCCACATTTGGCTGCTATTTTACAACGTTGGATATTCGACAGGATAGTAGTGTGTTAAGAAACGCATTTAATTATTTGGTCGAACGTCATCCTGAGACGGGGCTTGACTTGAAAAAAGTTACTGATTCGGAAGTTGAAAAAGAGAAAGAAATTAAATTTACAGAATCAAATTTTGATGTAGAGCAAGACGCAGATGCATTGGTTGTGGATACGTTAAAAGTTATTAAGTTAATCAAGGATATTCAGAAATCAGGAAGCGAGCGGGCGGCACAACGATTTATCATTAGTAATTGTCAACAACCATCTGACATTCTAGGTCTTATGCAGTTATTCTTGTGGTCCGGATGGAAAAAGGATAACTTGACGATTGACTTTGTACCTTTATTTGAGACAGTTGATGACCTTTCCCGAGCCGCAGATGTCATGCGTAGTTTATATGCGAATCACGCCTATGCCGAACATATAAAACATCGAGGAAACAAACAAACCATCATGCTCGGGTTTTCCGATAGTACGAAAGACGGTGGATACCTGATGGCTAATTGGTCTATTTATCGGGCGAAAATCGAGTTAACAGCTATTGCACGTGAATATGACGTAGATTTAGTGTTTTTTGATGGAAGAGGAGGGCCACCTGCGCGCGGAGGGGGAAAAACCCAGCGTTTTTATGCGTCGATGGGCAAAGAGATTGCCAACGAACATATTCAACTAACGATTCAAGGGCAAACTATCAGTAGCCAGTACGGCTCGTTGGAAACGGCAAAGTATAACATTGAACAACTTCTACAGGCCGGAATTATATCAGAGCTTCAGCAAAACGACGGCGACACCTTGACTAAGAAGCAAAAGGAGGTGATCGATCAGATGGCACAGGTCAGTCATGGGAAATTCATGTCGTTACGGAAGGATCCTTTGTTTTTGAAATACCTCGAGACACTTAGTCCGTTGAAGCAGCTTGCAGAAGTAAATATCAGCAGTCGGCCGGTGAAGAGAAATTCCGATAGAGAATTACGTTTAGAGGATTTGCGGGCAATTAGTTTTGTGACTTCTTGGAGCCAACTGAAGCAGAATATTCCAGGATTTTACGGTGTAGGTAGTGCATTACAATGGGCAGAAGAAAACAACCTTTGGTCTTACGTCAGAAATCTTTATGAAAGTTCGGGCATGTTCAAAACGATTATGGATAACTGTATGATGTCGATGACAAAGTCCAATTTCGAGGTCACGGCCTATATGCAGTACGACGAAACTTTTGGTGCATTTTGGTGTATGCTGCGTGACGAATATGAATTGACGAAAAAATATCTTCTGAAACTGAGTAACGCATCGGAATTGATGGAAAATTATCCGATAGAGCGGGCATCCGTCTTAGCGAGAGAGAAGATTGTGTTGCCACTTTTAACAATTCAACATTATGCTATTCGCACTATGTTGAACAAGAAGCTATCGGCAGAACAGGAAGCGATATACAGAAAACTTATCGCTCGGACCATTTATGGCGTGGTTAACGCTGGGCGAAATGTCGCGTAACCGCACTACATTGTTATTTTAGTCGGTAACGTCGATTATTTTTTTATTTTTGTAGGATAAATAGAAGAGAGATGAAATTAAATACTTTATTTGTAGTAGGGGTATGTGCTGCTACGTTCTTGGGATCTTGTAGCCCAAAGACTGCGGAAGAAAGGCAATTAAATTTAACACATACATCGTTGGTTGATGGTGACGCCTACCAGTTTTTTCAGCTTGTGGGAGCCAAAACTGTTTATGAAAACGATTACGCTTCTTATGCGGCGGGAGTAGCAAATTCTTCGCAAGCAAAACAAGTCGCCGCAAAAAGTCAAGAAGTATATAGTTCATTGATCCCAGCTTTAGATAGCTTAGCAATTATCAAACACATTGATTTTCCAGTTAAAGGATCTGCGAAATTTGCGGCGCCAAGCGCTGTAACGACTGTAGAAACTGAGCAGGAAGATATAGATACCGCGGAGGTTGAAGACGCAGCGGTCGCTCAACAGGCATCTGCTACCTATTCAGACGGAGCGTATATTCAACATGTACAACATGAGGCGGCGGTTGTGAAAGACCAGCTGAAGCGGATGACGCGTAATACGGATAAAGATATACGTGCTTTTGCAGAGGAAAATTTACAAAAAGTAACGGAATTATTTACGCTGGCGGGCGGTCAAGAAGATGCGCACGCTCATCATTAAGCGAGTAATTTAGCTCAGTATACTTTTAAGATAGCGAAAAAGGAATGTAGGGAACTGCATTCCTTTTTTTATGAAAACGGTTATGGTATTGCAAAAATTAGGTAGGTTAAGTACATTTGTTCATCGACATAATTTTTATAAAACTAACCATTTATGAGATCCGTATTTTTAAATTACCTTTCGACGTTTTCATTACATTGGTGGCCTTGGTTAAAAATCGGCTTTTATTGCTCGTATTTTTTGTTTTTCCAGATCAGCAATTATGCGGAGTCGTCTGTCGTTCGTTTTTTAGTCAATATACTGATTTTCTTAAGCGCGATAGGAATAATAGAACTCTGCCAATATATGCTTCACCTTTTATTTCGGAGAAGACATTACACCAAGGCGTTGATGGTTTTGGGAAGTAGTTATATCGTACTAGCCATTCTTGGGTATTATATCATTCATGTGAAAGAAAATATCGTGTCTGACGTGTTGTGGAATCGTCAGTTTGAAGCTTCATGGAGCGCGTTTCTAAAAAGTTTTAGTCGCTTCTATTGGACATTCTTTAAATATGCTTTAATTCTGTTTTTATTGAAACAGGTGTTGCTCTTGATAAGATTACGTGGCGCGAAAAACCGCGGTGCTAATCCGTTACTTATAACGATGGAACCTATTTTGACAGACGCTGTGCGTCCGCAAGGAGCTACCATATCGATGGGATTCGAAAGCCCAAAAGACTTTCCAGATCATGCTGATAAACTGCCGGTAAAAGTAGGTTCCATCACACACATGTTGGATATTAGTAATATCGTATATCTGGAAGTACAGGATGAGATTACCACCATATACCAAGTAGATGGTTCTCCTTTGCAAGTCAAAATTCCATTATCCCGATTTTGCGAACGTCTACCCAAAGATCGATTTGTCCGCATACATGAGAGTTGGGCGGTTGCATTACCTTACATCGCTAGAGAAAGCGGGGGGAAAATTTATATGCGGTTTTATGAGGATCACCCACTAAAAATTTCTACATCCGACCGGTATCCTGCATATAAAAAATGGAAAGAACATAATAGGTTGAAATAAAAAAAGGTTTTCAAACGGGGAGAATGAAAACCTTTAGCTAACCAATTATAAACCTAAATTATGATAGGACAAAGATAGTGTGATTTTTACATGCTTCCAAATTTTTTTTAAAATATTGATATTTTTTAAGTTACTATCCAGAAATATAGTTAAAATGTTCTATAAATTTGAATGGGGTACACAAAAGATATCCTGCTCATGAAAGGCATACCGCGCACTATCACGTGAAACGGGGCTTGTGTTGAGACCGGTAAATCGACTAAATGCAGGCAGTGTAATTTGTTGGCTGGAAACAACAAAACATGGGAAGGTGATGAACTGTTTGGTGGGCATTCTGACCCGAACCCCAGGATGAGCGTGTCCAATAATCGTGGCTGAATGAGGGATAATGTTAGTTTGATGTGTGAAATAAATGTTGTCCAGATACCAATCTTGATAGATTTGATGAATACCCATCGTTGTCCACTGCGTATTGGTAAAACGGTCGTGGTTGCCTTTGATTAAAACAAAATGGATATCAGGAAACTTGCCAATGAAGTGCTGTAGTAAACTCACCTCCGTATTTGCACCCGCATGAATTATATCACCTACGATCACCACTTGTTTAACAGGGAAATAACGTATCAAGTTTTCTAGACGTTGCAAATCATGCAACGTGACCTGTGTAGGAAGGGCAATACCATTTTTTCTAAAATGTGCCGCTTTACCTAAATGTAAATCAGAAAGGATAAGGATGTTGTGTTTTTTCCAGAACAACACGCGCTGATTTGTCAAGGTCAATGATGTGCCAGCAAAAGATATGTCATGTGTAATAATATTCATCGCTTTTATCTCCGAGGTTTCCGATTGTATTGCTGCAGTCGTTGGATGCGGCTTGTCAGATCTTCGCTTGATAAGGATTGCCGCAGACTGTCTACTTTGATCGGAAAACTCAATGGTGTAAACCCTGTTGCAAATTTATAAATGATTTTACTATGATGTATCCGTTGGAATGCCGCAACCAATCGTGGTTCTTCCAATTGTTGGTTGAATACCTCTGTGTAAGCTTGGCGTAGCAATAAATTATGCGGATCATGCTCTTCCAAAACTTGGAAGATAATACCCGAAGAAGCCTGCAAAGACTTGTTGTTTTGTTGCTTTCCATGTAGATTTTGTATAACCATGCCTGAAATGATCGCGATATCCCGAAATTTCCGTTTTGCCATTTCTGTGGCATTTATGCTGCTAGTTACATCTTCCATCAAGTGCTCTCGACTCAAGACTTGCTGGAGTTGTGTTTCCGTTAGTACAATTTCTGCATCCGAGAACAATTCAAACCCGTAGTCGTTCATGGCCATGGAAAAACTTATTGGAATAAAACGGCTGATGCGGTAAGCAATTAGCGCAGCCATCACTTCGTGTACTAACCTCCCCTCAAAAGGATACATAAAAAGATGATATCCTTCTTTCGTTTGGATAGATTCCACCAAAAATTCATCTTCTGCTGGAATATGCGAATGCTCATTTTGACGTGCAACCAAGGGGTGTAAGAATTGCAGTTCTTTTTCTCCACTATGGGGATGCGTAGCGAGCGCTAACTTTTCTCGTAGGAATTGACTTAAGTTGGAGCTTAAGGGTAAGCGGCCGCCCAACCAACTTGGTGTAAAGGCTTTACCTGAAGAGCTGCGGACATAGGCAGTCATCTCTTTAACGCGGACAAGCTCCAAAACACGTCCAGCCAAAACAAATTTATCACCGCTATGCAATCTCGAAATAAAATATTCCTCCACCATACCAATATAACCTCCGGAAAGAAACTTAACGCGCATCATCGCATCGCTCACAATAACACCCATGTTCATGCGATGTAACATAGCGATGCGTCTTTTCTCGACAACCATTAAGTCATCATCTTTTTGGACGACTTTATGAAACTCCTCATAATTCTTCCCTATGGCGCCTCCTTGTGTGATGAATAACATGCACCAATCCCATTCGTCGCGGGTTAATTCCCGAAACGCAAAAGTGCTTTTGACCATGGGATACATAACCTCCGTTTTAAATCCTCCGCCTAAAGCTATGGTAACCAGAAATTGAACTAATACGTCAAACGTGAGCACCATGGGATCCCGATTTTCTATAGTTTGTGTTTTGACAGCCTCCTTTAAAGCCGCGACTTCAATTAATTCCAGTGAATGAGTCGGAACAAAGTAAATTTTGGAAAGTTCGTGCGGCGAATGTCCACTACGTCCCGCTCGTTGCATGAAACGCGCTACCCCTTTGCTGGATCCGACTTGAATAACTGTATCTACGGGTTTAAAATCTACGCCTAAGTCGAGAGAAGAAGTGGCAACAACAGCTTTTAACCTCCCTTCACTTAACGCTTCCTCGATCCATTGTCGGATATGGCTATCAATGGATCCGTGATGTAGCGCAATCTGACCCGCAAAATCAGGGTACGCTTCCAATAACAATTGATACCACATTTCACTTTGGCTTCTTGTATTAGTGAAAACTAATGTGGATTTACTTTCCAAAATAATCGGTACGACTTTGTCTGCTAGCTTGCCACCCAGATGTCCGGCCCAGGGCAATACCTTCACTTCCGAGGGGAATACAGGGATAATGGCAATTTTCTTTTTTTCACGGGAAACGATTTTTATTCGTTTATTCACGTCCGGAACTAACACTTCCATCGCTTCGTCCAGATTGCCGATGGTAGCTGTGATACCCCAGATGCGTAGTTTGGGAGATTGATGTTTTAAAAATCCTACTGCTAATTCCACCATGACGCCCCGTTTCGTTCCCAGTAGTTCGTGCCACTCGTCGACCGCTACACATTGTAAAGCGTTGAAGTATCGCTGGCGACCTTTTTGCCCGAGCAAGAGGTGAAGACTCTCGGGCGTTACTAATAATACATCAGGCATCTGTCGACTTTGCCGTTGCTTGATCTTGATATCCGTATCACCATTCCGTACCTCCACTTCCCAATCTAAACCAATCTCATCAATGGCTTCCTGCATCGCCCGGGCCAAATCTTTTGCTAACGAACGCAAAGGGGTAATCCATAATAGTTTTAATCCTTTTTCATAACCGGAAGGATTATTCATGAAATCAATCAATACCGCAAGAAAAATGGAGAAGGTTTTCCCAAATCCGGTAGGAGCGACCACCATGCCACTGTACCCATTGCCGTATTTCTTCCATGCTTTTTTCTGAAAGCTAAAAGGTGTATGGCCTTTTTGCTGCATCCAGTCTGTGATAATGACGTAGCCTTCGGTATGTCGCTTGTTATTTTTCAAATCAATGAATCATTTTTTTGATTTCTTCAATATCATCGATGTCCGCAACCGTTTTGTCCGTTCGCCAACGTGCTATTCGCGGGAACCGTAAAGCTACACCCGACTTATGCCGGTTACTAAAAGCAATGCCCTCGAAAGCTATTTCGAATACTAATTCGGGTTTGACGGTTCGCACCGGGCCAAACTTTTCCAAGGCGTTTTTGTTGACAAAACGACTAACCTCTTTTATTTCCTTATCTGTTAGTCCGGAGTAGGCTTTTGCGATCGTCACTAAATGCTCGCCATGTCGCACAGCAAAGGTATAATCGGTGTAATAGGCACTTCTCCGCCCGCTTCCCTTTTGGGCATAAATTAAAACAGCGTCAATTGTTAATGGATCGATTTTCCATTTCCACCAATCGCCTTTCTTACGTCCTGTATGATAAAGAGATACTTTGTGTTTTAGCATGATGCCCTCGCTGTTGATGGAACGCGCGTTTTCCCGAATCGACTTTAACGCTTCCCAGTGATCAATAGTAATAACTTTGGATAAGTGCAAATGAGGAGATGGATTAAGAAAGAATAATGCTTCCAATTGTTGTCGTCTTTCCAACATGCTTTTTTGTCGCCAATCGTCGCCTTCCCATTCCATGAGGTCATAAGCATATACTTGAACAGGAAATTCTTCCAATAATTTTTTGCTGATCGTTTTCCGGTTTAGACGTTTTTGTAGCGCCGAAAAATTCATGACCTCCTGTTCTTTCACGACTAGAATTTCGCCATCGATAACAAAGTTTCCCTGCCATTGCCGCAGTATATCTCGTATCTCCGGGAACTGATCGGTAACTAGTTCCTCGCCACGTGACCAGATAAATACTTCATTGTCGCGTTTGATGAACTGTCCGCGGATACCATCCCATTTGTATTCTATTTGCCAATCCTTCACGTCTCCCAGTTCATTCAAATCCTTTTCCAACGGGTAAGCTAGACAAAAAGGGTAGGGCTTGGAAAGTTGCGTATCGGTATAATGACCTTTTATAAGATTTTCAAATGTCACCTCACCCATTTTCCAATCGCCCATGACACTATGGGTTACCGTGCTGGCGTCCATCTGATAATGTCTTGCTAAAGCATTGATAAGTGTCTTGGAAGAGACACCTAAACGGAAACTGCCGCCTAATAGTTTATTGAAGATAAAACGTTCGGTAGTAGGGAGATTGTTCCACGCTTGCAAGACAAATTCTTTTTTTTCAGCCTCCGTACTGTCTTTCAACGCTATAATCCTATTCATCCAAGCTGTGAGCGTCCGATCCACATAGTGGTGAGCTTGTGGTAAAATCAAAGCAATAGTTTCACCCAAATCGCCTACAGCAGCATAAGACTCTTGGAATAACCACTCGGGAATACCGGTCACTTCGATCGCCCATTGCTTCATCAATGTGGTATTGATATTGCGTTTAGGACGCTTACCGGTAAAGAGAGCAAGAAACCATAATTTGTCGTCATTGTCGGCTTCTAGGAGAAAACGGTCGATAGCCTCCAATTTTAAATTGGTTTTGTTGGTGCTATCCAAGGCATTAATTAAGGTGGCGAAGGCTCTCATAATTTTCTCACTTATGTTTTTTCAAGTTCTTCTTCCTCATTTCCAAATACTGTCCTAACTTCTTCCGCCAATATGCCGATCTCGTTCAGATATTTGGTGAACACGGCTGTTTGTCCGTGTGTTATATAAACCTTTTCGGCTTCGGTAGCTTTTATCACATCCAAGAGTCCTTGCCAATCGGCGTGATCACTTATGGCAAAACCCGCGTCAGCACTCCGCCAACGGCGGGATCCGCGTACCTGCATCCATCCCGAACAAATAGCATTTGCCATATGCGGTATTTTATGGATTACTTTAGAATCGGCTAAGGCGGGTGGAACGATAACAATATGCGTATCTACCTGTTTGATGTCTTCTTGAAGATTGATAATATTGTAAGGAGGTAGCTTGACACCAACACTTTCGTAGGCTTGATTGAGTTTCGCTATAGAATAGTGTACATGCAAAGGGGCGATACCTACAAGAGCCTTCATAATGCGTTGCGCTTTGCCTAGCGAATAGCCAATAAAAACGGATGTTTTACCGTTTGTCTGATTCTGTAAAACCCAATTTTGCATGTGTTGATTTTGCTGCTCCACCGATAACCAATGATAGATAGGGAGTCCGAAAGTACTTTCGGAGACAAATTCATGGCACTTAATAGACTCGAAAGGGGCTGATAAACCATCATTTTGAGTTTTGTAATCTCCAGAAACTACGCATACTTTTCCTTTATATTCCATTCGGATCTGCGCAGATCCGATGATATGTCCTGCCGGATGCAACGATACCTTGACGCCATTAATGTGAATGGATTCATGGTAGGAAAGACCCTGCACGGAAATGTCGATGCCGATACGGCTTTTCAATATAGGTACCGTAAAATGATGGCACAGGTAATTTTTCATACCCCAGCGTGCGTGGTCGGCATGCCCATGTGTCACCACAGCGAAATCTACAGGTTGCCACGGGTCAATAAAAAAATTGCCCGGTATACAATAAATACCTTCTTGTCGGAACTG
This sequence comes from Sphingobacterium sp. FBM7-1, assembly GCF_020687765.1. Lineage (GTDB taxonomy): Bacteria > Bacteroidota > Bacteroidia > Sphingobacteriales > Sphingobacteriaceae > Sphingobacterium. The sequence goes on from NZ_JAJEWJ010000007.1 coordinate 67,705, forward strand.
TAGCATATATTAATAAATAACCAACTTTCTGACTTTATGTTTTTCGCTAAAAAAATTAGTATTTTTGTTGTAATATGCTGCGAATTGAAGAAAAATTGAAGATATTGGCGGATGCCGCCAAATATGATGTGAGTTGTAGTTCCAGTGGAAGTACGAGAAAGAATAAAGGAGGGGTCGGCGATGCTTCGGCATCCGGCATCTGCCATACCTATACGGAAGATGGACGCTGTGTGTCCTTACTAAAGATTCTACTAACCAATCATTGTATCTATGATTGCGCGTTTTGTGTAAGCCGTAAAAGCAATGATGTGAAAAGAGCTGCCTTTACCGTAGAAGAGGTAGTCGATCTTACGATGAACTTTTACCGACGCAACTATATTGAAGGACTTTTTCTGAGTTCCGGCATCTTCAAAGATGCAGATTTTACGATGGAACGCATGTTGCGGATCGTGAAAAAGTTGCGCCAAGAAGAACGATATAATGGGTATATCCATCTCAAAACGATTCCCGGTGCGAGTGAGGAGTTGATAAAGGAAGCTGGACTATATGTTGATCGGATGAGTATCAATTTGGAATTACCGACAGAAGCAGGGCTTAAGTTGGTAGCTCCAGAGAAAGACCATGAATCCGTAAAGAAACCATTGGCGTTTGTGAAAGATCAGATAGCATCTTTTAAAGAAGAAAAGAAACTCATAAAACACACGCCGATTTTTGTTCCCGCTGGTCAAAGTACGCAAATGGTGATCGGCGCAACGCCCGAAAATGATTTTGAAATCATGCAGGTAGCCCATGATTTCTATAAGAACTATAAACTGAAGCGGGTTTATTATAGTGGTTATATTCCCATAAACAACAGCAATTCTTTGTTACCACAAATTGGTTCAGCACCGCCCTTGGTTCGTGAAAACCGGCTATATCAAACGGATTGGTTGTTGCGTTTCTACGGTTTTCAACTCGACGAAATTTTAAATCCGCAACATATACATCTGGATCTGGATATCGATCCTAAATTAAGTTGGGCATTACGTAATCCTCATTTTTTTCCGGTGGATGTGAATACCGCCGACTTTAACGCTATCATTCGGATACCCGGAATAGGCAGGCAGTCTGCACTAAAGATTGTACAGGCGCGAAAATTTGGAAGATTACATATTTATCAACTTCAAAAGATGGGTATAGCCTACAACCGTGCGAAATATTTTTTGCAATGCGTCGATACTCCTTTTATATTGGGGAGCCCGAGTATGGAGCACGTTCGACATGCTATTTTGAGTGCAGGTACCCGCCATAATCAACGAAAGGTCGTTGCTGGACAATTAACGTTATTTTAATATGTACTATTTATTTGATGGCACCTATTTAGGCTTTTTATGCTGCGTATTTGAAAGCTTTGAAAGAAAGGAGTTTCCTATCACTCCCCTGGTGCACACGGATTATCAAATAGCGCTATTTGCGGAAACGAGGACAATCGTGACCGATAACCGAAAAGCATTACGCGTTCAGAAAGGATTACAGAAACGTGTCGGTAATGTGGAAGCGATGGATTTCTATCGAGCATTCCTTTCCGAAGACCGGAAAGCTTGGCTAGCTTCTTTTTTTATTTTGCATCAAATATTTAACGGTCGGGCAGATATACGGCAACATTATGGTAACGACCAGGTATTATACTTTTCACAGATATTAAAAAAGGTAAGTCGCGAACGTCATCGTATGAAAGCGTTTATCCGTTTTAGTAAAAGCTCGGATGGCCTGTATTTTGCATTGGTGGAACCGGATTTTAACGTATTGCCATTAATTTCGGACTTTTTTAGAAAAAGATACGCCGATATGCCTTGGCTTATTTATGATATGAAGCGCAAGTATGGTCTGCTGTCCGATATGCGACAGGTGGGAGAGGTGCACCTTAGCCTAAAAGAAGTACAAGGAGCAGCGGCACCTTCAATTGCGATTGCCCTGGACGAACGGGACGAACTTTTTCAGCACCTGTGGAAGCACTATTATACCAGTACCAATATTGAAGCGCGAAAAAATATGAAGTTGCATCTCCAGCATGTTCCTAGAAGATACTGGAAGTATCTGGTGGAGAAGAAATAACTTCTTATTTTAAAACAGTGTGGCTATTAGCATGTGATGGCACCTTGACTTCATCTCCAATGATAATATTATTAAATACGATGTTTTCTGTGTTGGTGAAACTGATAGCGGTTTTAGCGGTATCTATCTGGATATTTGAAAAATGTATGTCGCTCACTTTTTTTGTTGGATAGCCCTGAATGACTAAAGCCGCGTTGTGCACTTTATGACAACGTAGGTTGTCGACAAAAATATCTCGTATATCTGTTTCATGCCCAGATCCTTCGCCATGATAATAGGATGTGATGAAGAAACAATCCTCTACTTCACCAAATTCTACGTTATTTACATAAATGTCGCGGATAAAACCACCTCGATCAGGATTCGATTTCAAATAGATGCCACGTTTGCAATATCCGCCAAACGTGCAATCCTCCACAAAAACATTTTGTACCCCCGCCGACATTTCACTTCCAATGACGACACCGTGTAAACCTTTAAATCGACAATTACGGATGATAATGTTTTCAGAAGTAATTCCAGTTTTTCTACCTTCATGATCTCGGCCGGCTTTAATAGCAACATTGTCGTCCGCATTATTAAAATCAATATCTTCGATTAAAATATTCTTGGAATACTCTGGGTCGAATCCGTCGTTGTTTTTATTAAAGGCATCAAACTTTACCCTTCTGGCTGTAATATTTTCCGACTTTAGTAGGTGGACACACCAAAACGGTGAATTAGCTAGCGTAACGTCCTCTATCAAGATGTTTTTACATTCAAAAAACTGAACGAGGTGAGGCCTTAGATAGTGCCCTGATCCAAATATGCGTTCTTCTACCGGTGTGTCCTCATGGTTCATTTTCCGGCTCAGCATTTGACTCGGCTTTTGCTTTGCATGCCACGTGCTGAAGGTGTCTTTAGCATTTCCGTCAATTATACCTTCGCCAATAATCGCGACGTTCTTTGCTTGATAGGCGTAAATAAAGGGACTATAGTTATACAAAAATGTTCCTTCCCAGCTAGTTAGTACTGCAGGTAAATAATCGTCTGGGTTTGAACCAAAAACCAACTTAGCGCCTTTTTGTAGGTCGAGCGTGACATTGCTTATTAAATGGATAGGGCCATTTACCAAATAGATGCCGGGCGAAACTACAATTCTTCCTCCACCTAATGCTTTGCATTTTTCGATGACACTATCAAAGGCCGGCTTGTTATCTGTAAGTGAGTCCCCTAGCGCGCCAAAATCTTGTAGGTTTAATACACTGTCGGATATAGGAGGAGGGACTATCGTTTGTAAAATATGATCCCTCTTTTGGGTCCTCGATAAGTTCTCTTCGGACATATTTGTACACGATGATATAAGCAATAGGCTTATGGTAAGAAAAAAAAGATTTCTGAACATAGCATTGGGTTTATCTAAAACTGCTAAGCCAAAAGTAACATTTCTGGTTCGGTTATTATAGATGAGTGGTGTGAGAAGTTAAAATTTATGCCGCTGATTGTAAATAGTGTTTATAAATACGATAACCCCTCCCAAAAACAGAACCGCCCCCGCAATAATAATAACTGGCCCCAAGGGGTGGTGCAGAAAGGCCCAAGCTAACCGCATACACATGCCACCAATGAGAATAGCAAATCCCGCGAAGATCAGTTTTTTATTTCTTTTTATAGGATGTCGGTGTCGTTTCATGTTATATCTAGAACAACATAGCCCATAAATTGTTGTAGGTGATTGCGCTGGATATGGATTCGGGATATTTTTTTAAACATTTGCGATGGCAAGCCGTTTATTAATGTAGTCACTTAGTGTATAGCGTATGACAAAGGACAAAGAAAGTTTTTTTAGATCTCATTTTATTATTTTAAAGAATACGGCTTTGGGATTTACGAGTGAAGATAGTTTGAAGTACAGTGCTTCATTGGCTTACTATACTGTCTTTTCCTTAGGGCCTATTTTAGTATTGATGATTTCCTTAGCTGGAATCTTTTTAGGTGAGGATGCAATCCAGGGAAAGGTTTTTGAAGAGTTACGTGGTTTCGTAGGAGCGAGCGCAGCCAGCCAGATTCAAGAGGTAATTCGAAACCTGTCTCTTTCCGGAAAATCGAATATAGCATTACTAATAAGTGCTGTGACACTATTGATTGGAGCGACGACCGTATTCGGAGATATTCAGAATTCGATCAATAAAATTTGGCACGTCCGCCCAAAGGTAAAAAAGGGCTGGTTAAAGATGTTGAAAGATAGGCTACTGTCTTCGTCCTTGGTCATCGGGCTCGGCTTTTTGTTGGTGGTAACCTTAATAATTAATGGTGCCATCCTAGCTTTCACGGATCGATTACAGCAATATTTTCCAGATGTCACCGTGTTTTTGTTCAACGCCATTAACTTTTTTCTTTCTTTTGGCGTCATCTTCGTGTTATTTGCGGTGATTTTTAAGGTTTTACCGGATGTTAATATCGAATGGCGCACCGTTCGATCGGGCGCCCTTTTCACCGGATTGCTTTTTGTAGTCGGGCGCTTATTGATTGGCATTTATATTGAAAGTTCCGATACAGAATCGACTTATGGTACCGCTAGTTCGATTGTGTTGATTTTGTTATGGGTCTACTATACAGCGGCAATTTTATACTTAGGGGCAATTTATACCCGTGAATACGCAACCCATAAAGGCGTGCCAATAGAACCGTCCGAGTTCGCGGTACATATAGAAGTCAGAGAAATCGAACGGGAGGTGGACGAGATTCCACCAGCACCTTTAACTGATGAAGAAAAAAATGTAGAATAGTAGATAAATCATTGGTCGCACGAATAAAATCATATTCATTATGCAAGATTCAAGAAAACATAAATCCGGAGAAGAAAAAGAGAAAGACCTGCCCGGATATCCTCATTATCCAGAAGATGAAGATATATTCGAGCAGGAAGAGCGTATCTTGAGTGACAAGGTAGGCCAGGAAGAAGACGAACGGGAACCATCGCTGGATGAAGGACTGGATGTGCCCGGTTCCGAGTTAGATGATACGCAAGAAGATGTTGGTTCAGAAGACGAGGAAAATAATTACTATAGTCTGGGAGGGGATAACCATGAGGATTTAGAACAAAGCGAGGATTTGTAAATATCTTTCCTTTGTCATTTGTTTAGATGACATATAATTGCGCAGTAGAAGAGAGCATAGTTTTTTTCTAAATAATGCTTACCTTTGCAGCATCAATTCAAGCTATGAGTGACGCAATAAAACATGAGTGCGGAATAGCACTTGTTCGATTATTAAAACCCCTGTCTTATTATCAAGAAAAATATGGTACGCCCTATTATGGTGTCAACAAAATGTATCTTCTCATGGAGAAGCAACATAATCGAGGCCAAGATGGAGCGGGTATCGCCACTATTAAATTTGATGTAAAGCCCGGTCATCGATATATCTCCCGATACCGCGCCATGGGCTCCTCTGCAGTAGCAGATATTTTCGAATACATACAAAAGAAATTCGCTGCGGTAAACAAGGCATATCCTGTAGAGTCTAAGGATACGAAATGGCTCAAACAGCATGTTAGTTTTACCGGAGAGGTCCTGTTAGGGCATTTACGATACGGAACCCATGGGAAAAACAGTATCGAGAGTTGTCACCCTTTTCTGCGGCAAAATAACTGGATGAGTCGAAATCTTGTTGTGGCGGGTAACTTCAACATGACGAATGTTGACGAACTTCTACAGCAGTTGTATGAATTGGGACAACATCCGAAAGAACAGGCGGATACCGTTACCGTATTGGAGAAAATTGGCCACTTCTTAGATGATGAAAATCAAGAGTTATTCGATAAGTTCAAAAGGGAAGGATATTCTAATATTGAAATAAGTGCATTAATTGCAAAAAATTTAGATGTTGCGAAAATATTGACACGTTCTGCGAAGACTTGGGATGGTGGCTACACTATTGCGGGAATCTTTGGTCATGGTGATGCTTTTGTCATGCGCGATCCAGCGGGAATACGGCCAGCTTTCTATTATCAAGATGATGAAGTACTAGTTGTTGCTTCTGAACGTCCCGTTATCCAAACAGCACTCAATATTCCGTTGGAAGCAGTTAAAGAGATTAAGCCGGGACACGCCTTGATTGCGAAAAAGGATGGTACGATAAGCGAGGAAATGTTCCGGCAACCGGTAGAACAGAAATCCTGTTCGTTTGAGCGCATTTATTTTTCAAGAGGGTCTGATGCTGATATCTATAAAGAACGCAAAGAATTGGGCCGTTTATTATGTCCACAAGTGCTCAAAGCAGTGGATAATGATATTAAAAACACGGTGTTTTCCTTTATTCCAAATACGGCAGAAGTGTCGTATTATGGTATGATGGAAGGAATAAATGCATACGTACGAGACTTCCAAAAGGATGTCCTGCTGAATCGTGCGGATAAGATTTCTGATGCAGAACTGGAGGAAATGATTAACATTACCCCTCGTTTTGAAAAGCTGAACGTTAAAGATGCCAAGTTACGGACATTTATCACGCAAGATGCCGATCGTACGGATATGGTACAGCACGTTTATGATACGACTTATGGTATTGTTCAGAACGATGTCGATACGATTGTCGCAATTGATGACTCTATCGTACGAGGAACCACGCTTAAACAAAGTATATTGACGATCTTAGATCGGTTGCATCCGAAGAAAATTGTCATCGTATCCTCCGCTCCACAAATTCGTTATCCGGATTGTTATGGGATAGATATGTCAAGGATGGGAGAATTTGTTGCGTTTGAGGCCGCCATTAATTTGTTGAAAAGTGGTGGAATGGCACATGTGATCGATGAAGTATATCAGAAATGTCTGGCTTCTCTTTTGATGCCGAAAGATGAAGTGGAGAACTATGTAAAAGCGATTTATGAGCCTTTTACAGACGATGAAATTTCGGCAGAAATCTCTCGGATTATCCGTCCTCATCATTTAGAAGCAGAGTTGGAGGTTGTTTATCAAACGCTCGATAACCTACATAAAGCTTGTCCGAAGCACTTAGGAGATTGGTACTTTTCCGGGAACTATCCTACACCAGGCGGTAATAAAGTGGTCAACAGAGCATTTATGAATTGGGTAGAAGGTAAAAATGTACGGGCGTATTTTAGTAGTTAATTGCTTTTTCATTTTTTATTTTTAAAATTTTACATAATTGCATATCTTTGCAGCTTATTGAAATATTAACAATTTATATTAATAACAATGTACGCAATAGTAAATATAGCAGGACAGCAATTTAAGGTTGCAAAAGACCAGTATCTTTTTGTGCACCGTTTACAAGGAGATGAAGGCGCTAGTATTGAATTTGACAATGTATTGTTAGCAGAAGATGCTGGTAAATTCACGGTAGGTGCGCCTACTATTGAAGGAGCGAAAGTTTCGGCTACGATTTTGTCTCATTTAAAAGGTGATAAGGTTATCGTTTTCAAAAAGAAACGTCGTAAAGGCTATAAAAAGAAAAATGGTCACCGTCAACAATTTACCAAAATCCAAATAACAGGCATTACGCTGTAAGGAGCAAAACAAGAATTTTTAATCTGACGTTACGTCATAAATTAAGATAAAAGATGGCACACAAAAAAGGTGCGGGTAGTTCAAAGAACGGCCGTGAGTCACACAGTAAGAGATTGGGCGTTAAAATTTTTGGCGGTCAACAAGCTATTGCTGGTAACATTATAGTTCGTCAGCGCGGTACAAAACATAACCCGGATAAAAATGTAGGTATGGGGAAAGACCATACATTGCATGCTTTGGTTGATGGTACTGTAGTTTTCCGTAAAAAAGCAGACAATAAATCTTATGTGTCCGTAGTTCCTGCGGAGCAAGTAAACTAAGTTTTATTGTATAAAAATTAGAAAAAAGAAGCCGCTTCGTATTTACGAAGCGGCTTCTTTTTTTGTTTACAGTTCTCCAAAAAAAAGAAGAGCGGTAATTTCCTACCGCTCTTCTTTTTAGTGTATCTGAATGATGCCTTACTAAATGATTAACATCGCATCACCGTAAGAATAAAATCTATATTTCTCTTTTACCGCTACCTCGTATGCATTCATTACATTTTCATATCCACCGAACGCCGCGATCATTACCAAAAGGGTAGATTCCGGTGTATGAAAATTTGTGATCATGGAATTGGCAATGCTGAAATCGTACGGAGGATAGATAAATTTGCTAGTCCAATCATTTGCAGCTTTAAGGTGTTTATCTGCCGAAACGGAGGATTCAATAGCGCGCATGGAAGTCGTGCCCACCGAACAGATACGGCGTTTCTCATCGAGACCCCTGTTTACAGTGCGTGCAGCTTCCTCACTAATAATAAATTGTTCAGAGTCCATCTTATGTTTAGTAAGATCTTCTACTTCTACCGTTCGGAAAGTTCCTAAACCTACGTGCAAGGTCACCTCAGCAAATTCGACACCCTTTAATTCTAATCGCTTCATCAACTCCCGTGAGAAGTGAAGTCCAGCGGTGGGAGCTGCCACGGCGCCCTCATTTTTCGCATATATCGTTTGATAGCGAAACTTATCTTCCGGAGTTGCCTTACGCTTTATGTATTTAGGGAGCGGCGTTTCTCCTAAGATTTCAATATTACGTCGGAATTCTTCGTCCGTACCGTCAAAAAGAAATCGAATAGTACGTCCCCGCGAAGTCGTATTGTCCACAACTTCGGCCACCAACAAATCTTCTTCACCAAAATATAGTTTGTTACCAACTCGGATTTTACGTGCTGGGTCAACTAAAACATCCCACAGACGTAACTCTTTGTTCAACTCTCTTAATAAAAACACTTCAATTGTGGCCCCAGTTTTTTCTTTGTTGCCATACATGCGAGCTGGAAACACTTTGGTGTTATTCAAAATCATGACATCCTTGTCATCAAAGTAATCCAGTACATCTTTAAAAATTTTGTGTTCTATTTTTCCCGAATCACGATGCAAAACCATTAAACGCGATTCATCACGATGTTCTGATGGTTCGCTTGCCAACAATGATTCCGGTAAATTGAATTTAAATTGTGATAATTTCATCTAATTACTTTTTTATCTGTTGAGAGCACGTGATGCACATTAATAAAATAGGATGTACCTCACGATTCATTTGTTTCGATATGCTTTTTGTTGAAACCTAACAAATAAGCTCAGTTTGGGTTCCAAAAATGCTTACAAAGTTAAGCATAATAAAGCGAAAAAAAATATTTACTTTTATCCCTATATGTTTTCGGTTTTTACGCTTATTAAGGAAAGTTTTCTATTTGCAATATCGGCATTGCGGGATAACCGTACGCGTACATTGCTGTCTTTGTTAGGAGTAACGATCGGTATCATGACGATTATCAGTGTTTTTTCTGCAGTCGATACGTTAAGAAATAACTTAGAAGAATCTGTTCGTAAAATAGGAAGCCGCACACTCTATGTAGAAAAATGGCCGTGGGGCGGCGGTGGGGATTATCCCTGGTGGAGATATATCAATCGGCCTGAGCCAAAATATGCCGATTTTGAAGTCGTGAAAAGTCGGATGACTACAGCAGAACAAGTTGCTTATTCTATAAATATTCCTAATGCTACTGCGAAATACTTGAACAATTCGGCATCCAATATCAATATAACAGCGGTGACGCACGAAATGTATTCCATCAGGAATCTAGATATAGTAGATGGTCGCTATTTTACTGAACAGGAATCACGATCGGGAAGCCATCGCGTTATTCTAGGAGCTACGATTGCCGAAGGGCTCTTTCCTAATACGACACCGATTGGGAAGTACGTAACACTTTTAGGGAGAAAATTGCAGGTTGTGGGCGTATTGAAGAGAGAGGGTTCGGGCGTGTTACTGAATGTTTCTAATGACGAGGTGGCCTATATACCTTTCCTCTTAGCCAGAAATCTTGTGAATTACGAAAACTATGGTCCTAGTATAGCGGTAGAAGTCAAACGAGATTACGCGTTAGAAGAAGCCGAAAGTGAATTAATAGGACTGTTGCGCTCGGCTCGTCGTTTACCTCCGCAGCGGGAAGATAATTTTTCGATCAACCAAACTACGCTGATCACTGCCCAACTGGATCAGATGTTTGCGATTATTAACCTAGCTGGATTTTTCATCGGTATATTTTCTATTCTTGTCGGCGGCTTCGGTATTGCCAATATCATGTTTGTTAGTGTAAAAGAGCGCACGAATCTGATCGGTATACAGAAAGCATTGGGGGCAAAGCAATTTTTCATTCTATCCCAATTTTTAATCGAAAGTATTCTACTGTGCCTTATCGGAGGAGGGATCGGTCTGCTAATGGTTTATGGGCTTGCTGCTTTGGCAACTATATTGACGGGCATGGTGATCATCGTCAGTCTGAAGATGGTTATACTGACGACCGTGTTATCTACCCTTATTGGACTGATTTCGGGAATCGTACCCGCTATCCAAGCCGCCAAACTTGATCCCGTAGAAGCCATCCGTAGTTAGATAATTCCGGTTTTTTGTTTTCTTTTTGTCGAATTTTATCGTACTTTAATACCGATGTAACCCCGACACAAAACTAAATAGAAAAGAATATGGCAGAATCCCAAAAAAAAGGAGAGATCGCTACGGATATATTGCAGGAAGAAACCTTGGATAATATCCATCACGTCAATAATCCTGTGCTTGATGTGCCTGCGGTGGAGAAAAAGTACTTGAATGCGATACTTTCCTACAGTAAGCAGGGTAATGTATTTGTATTTACTGACGGGAAAGCCAGCGTAGAAATTAAGATTTTTTCAGACGACATTATTCGGGTACGTTTGGCTCCGAGAAACCTGTTTCTAGAAGACTTTTCTTATGCCATAAAAAAAGATCTCGATCTACACCCTACGTCTTTTACGCTTGTAGAGACAGACGATGCGTTTCAAATTAAAACCAACGCCGTGATTTGTCAATTACAAAAAAAAGATTTTCTAGTATCCTTCGAGACGCCGGAGGGAAAAGTGATGAATGCTGACCAACAGCCGATGCACTGGGAGGAAAATCCTGAGTTTGGCGGGTATTATGTGTATTGTACAAAAGATACACCGGCGGATGAGGCATTTTTTGGATTGGGCGACAAATCTACAAATCTAAACTTACGCGGAAAGCGATTTCAGAATTGGAATTCAGATACCTACGGTTTCGGATTTAACCAAGATCCCTTATATAAAACCATTCCGTTTTATGTTGGTGTAACAGGCGGCGATGCCTATGGTATTTTTTTCGATAACACTTTTAAGACTTATTTTGACTTTGCGGCCGAACGACCGGATCAGACAAGCTATTGGTCGGAGGGAGGAGAATTGCAATACTATTACCTCCACGGGCCGCAGATGATGGACGTTGTAAAGCGATATCACGAACTGACAGGCACCCACGATATGCCTCCTTTATGGGCCATTGGCTATCATCAATGTCGTTGGAGTTATTATCCAGAAGCGAATGTACGGGAGGTTGCTTATGAATTCCGTAAACGTCAGATACCCTGCGATGCTATTTATCTCGACATCGACTATATGGATGGTTATCGGTGCTTTACTTGGAATAAGCGCTATTTCCCCGATCCGCGAAAGATGATCTCCGATTTAGCGGCCGATGGTTTTAGAACGGTTGTCATGATCGATCCAGGTATTAAAGTGGATGAGGATTATTGGGTGTTCAACGAAGGTAAAGAAAACAAATATTTCTGTCGCAGGGGAGACGATTACTATATGGAGGGTTACGTATGGCCCGGTCGTTGTCAATTTCCGGATTATACCAATCCCAAAGTGCGCGAATGGTGGGGAACCCTATACCGTGGTTTGGTAGCCGATGGTGTGGCGGGTGTATGGAATGATATGAACGAACCAGCTGTATTTGGTCGCGGGACTTTCCCGGATGATGTGCGACATTATTTTGAAGGTTTGCGGGGGTCTCACCGTAAAGCACATAATATATATGGCATGCAGATGGTGCGAGCTACATTTGACGGCTTAAAGAAACTTCAGAAAAACAGACGCCCATTTACAATTACCCGAGCAGCTTATGCAGGTGTACAACGTTATTCGTCCGTGTGGACGGGCGACAACATTGCAACATGGGAACATTTAAAGATCGGTATACTCCAACTACAGCGCCTGTCCGTTTCAGGCTTGTCATTTTGTGGTACGGACATCGGCGGGTTTACCGGCGAGCCGGACGGCGAACTTTATACCCGCTGGATGCAATTTGGCGTATTCTCTCCATTTATGCGCGTCCATTCTGCCGGCGATACGCGTGATAGAGAACCTTGGAGTTTTGGTCCTGAATGGGAAGCTATCTGTAAGAAATTTATTGAACTTCGTTATCAGCTGTTGCCTTATTTTTATACGGTCTTTTGGAGACAGTATAAGTATAAGGAGCCAATTTTACGTCCTGTTTCTTTGTTAGAACAACATAAGCCTGAAAATCTGCAACGGGAAGAAGAATTTGCTTTCGGACATCATATTCTTGTTTCGCCGGTTATTCAACCGGGGCAGCAATCCAAGATTGTATATTTGCCCGAGGGGAATTGGTATTATTATTTTGATCATGCCGTATTGGAGGGCGGACAAGAACATACCGTAGAAACCCCATTAAACGAAATGCCTATTTTTATTCGCGGCGGAAGTATTATTCCTGAATTTCCGGTAATGCAATACACGATGGAAAAGAATATCGACGCGTTGAAATTAAATGTATTTTGGGCCCAAGGACGACATGAATCTCACGTTTATATAGACCACGGAGAGACCTTCGCTTACGAACAAAGTGTATACAACGAGAAATATTTTATCGTCGAGGGAGAACAAAATAGCTTGACAATCGTCCAACATACGGAAGGGATGTATCATGAACGTTTTGACAATTATAAAATATACGTTATTGGACTCCCGTTTGATGTGTATCATGTGGAGGTAGATGGTGATTTGTTAGAGATGTTTGTGGAAGAAGATGGAAAGCACTATGTAGAAGTCGAGAAAGAGTTTAGACGGTTAACCATTTCAAAATAAAAACAACTTAGGTTATGCGGCAGGCAGTAGAGGTACACTCGTTATTTACGGATTTCGATATCAGCTTATTTCGTGCCGGGAGGCACTTTAAATTGTACGAGAAATTCGGTTCGCACACCGTGACGTACCAGGGTAAGGAAGGCGTTCACTTTGCTGTCTGGGCACCCAATGCAGCATCGGTTTCCGTCGTTGGTAACTTCAACGGATGGAATCCGTATAGCCACTCGTTATATGTTCGCTGGGACAGTAGTGGTATTTGGGAGGGATTTATTGAAGGATTGGAATTAGGAGAGGTATACAAGTACCATATCCATTCGAATACCGGTGAACATCTCGAAAAGGCAGATCCATTTGCGTTGGTGAACGAACAACCACCGCACACCGCCTCGATAGTCGGTACTACGTGGTTCCAATGGTCGGACGAGGCGTGGATGCGCGAAAGACAACAGCACAACGCGCTCGATAGACCTTTTTCAGTATACGAGATGCACATTGGGTCTTGGTCGCGCGACCCCTCCAATCCCGAACGTTTTCTGAACTATCGGGAGGTTGCCGATAAATTGGTTCCTTACCTTACAGAAATGGCATTTACACATGTGGAGTTTATGCCCATCATGGAGCATCCTTTTTATCCTTCCTGGGGATACCAGATTACGGGTTATTTTGCCGCATCCTCCCGTTATGGAAGTCCCCAAGATTTGATGTGCCTTATCGAAAGCCTACATAAAAATAATATTGGTGTTATTTTAGATTGGGTGCCATCCCATTTTCCGGGAGATGCCCACGGCTTATATAAGTTTGATGGCTCCCATCTTTTTGAACACGAAGACCCGCGCAAAGGATTTCATCCCGATTGGAAATCGTATATTTTTAATTATGGACGAAATGAAGTGCGTTCTTTCTTGATTTCGAATGCTTTTTTTTGGTTAGATCGGTATCATATCGACGGTTTACGCGTAGATGCTGTAGCCTCTATGCTTTATCTGGACTATTCCCGCGAGGAAGGGCAATGGATACCGAACGAATACGGCGGAAGGGAAAATTTAGAGGCCGTTCATTTTCTGAAGGAATTGAATGAGGCGGTATATGCCCATTTTCCGGATGTGCAGACGATAGCGGAGGAGTCAACCTCTTGGCCAGGGGTAAGCAGGCCAACATTTGAGAATGGATTGGGTTTTGGGATGAAATGGATGATGGGCTGGATGCACGATACGTTGAACTATTTTAAGGAAGATCCCATCAACCGCCGTTATCATCACGATAAGATGACGTTTGGAACCGTGTATGGTTTCCATGAGAACTTTATGCTCCCTTTATCACACGATGAAGTGGTACATGGTAAGCAATCGCTTATTTATAAAATGCCAGGGGATGAATGGCAGAAGTTTGCAAACCTACGCGCGCTCTATCTTTATATGTATACCTTCGTAGGAACGAAGCTGTTATTTATGGGCGGAGAGTTTGGGCAAACAGCCGAATGGAACGTCAACCAGTCGCTCGATTGGCATCTCACACAATTCGAACCACACCGAGGTATACAACAATTTGTGAAAGACCTTAACCTGTTGTATCGGGCAGAGCCCGCGTTATATGAGCGCGGCTTTAGTCCCGAGGGTTTTCAGTGGATCGAATTCGGCGACAAGGAAAATAGTGTGTTTGCTTATTTACGTCGCGGGAATACCGTTTCCGATCTGCTATTGGTTGTACTTAATCTTACACCGCTTGTTCGGGACTATCGTCTCGGCGTTCCGGCCGCCGGTTCTTGGGAGGTGATCCTTAATTCAGACGATACATCCTATTACGGAAGCGGGGTGTCGCAACAAACAGCGCATTCCCAAGAAATAGACTGGATGGGCTATGCAGCTTCCATCACACTTAAATTGCCGCCACTAGGCGGGTTAGTCCTTAAACAAGTTTAATATGCATGTAATACATTTAAGTGTGGAATGTTTTCCGCTGGCAAAAGTGGGTGGGTTGGCCGATGTGGTAGGGGCACTGCCCCGATACCAACGTAAGCTCGGCATGGATGCCTGGGTGGTATGTCCGTACTACGATAAGCCGTTTACACAGGAACACGACTTTTCGACCGTTGCAAAAGGTTCCTTTTTTCAGGGTTCAGAAGAATTGCAATATGAAATAAGGAAGGAAACCGCGGATAGCTTAGGCTTCCCCTTATATTTGATCCATATTCCGGGTAAATTAGATCGGGAAGACGTATATTGTTATCCCGATGAAGCCGAGCAATGGATTGCTTTCCAACATGCTTTTTTACACTGGTTAAAGAGCAGTCGGATTATGCCCGATGTCATTAACTGTCATGACCACCATGTAGGTTTGATCCCGTTCTTAACGAAGTATGCGGATGGTTTTGAGATGTTTGCATCTGTAAAAACGGTGTTCACCGTACATAATGGTCAATATCAAGGCTGGATGAGCTGGAATAAGGGTATCCTACTACCTCCCTTTGACACCTGGAAATGGGGGTTGTTGGATTGGGATGGTCTTATTAATCCTTTAGCGACAGCAATTAAGTGCTGCGATGCTTTTACCACCGTTAGTACCGGCTATCTGCAAGAATTATACACGCAGGCGAATGGATTGGAAAGCTTATTCTCTTCGGAAGCAGCGAAAGGCTATGGTATAGTCAACGGTATCGACGACGTCTACTGGAATCCCGCAGAAGATAAATTGATCGCGGTAAATTACGATGTCGATTCGAGCAAAGAAGGGAAAATGAAAAATAAGAAAGCATTCTGTGAAAAGTACGGTTTAGATGATAGGTTGCCTTTGTTGACATATATCGGGCGTTTTGCAGTAGAGAAAGGGGCAGATTTGCTTCCGGAAATTGTGGCAACTATTTTTTCGAATACAGAAAATAAAATAAGTATATTTATACTAGGTTCAGGCGATGTCCAGATTCAAGCTAATTTACAAGCTTTACTAGCCGCATATCCCGGTCGTTTAGCGACATTCTTTGGTTATAATGAAGGGTTGGCACACGAAGTATATGCCGCAGCAGATATGATTTTGATGCCATCGCGAGTCGAGCCCTGTGGATTAAATCAATTGTATGCGATGAAATACGGCACTATTCCGGTGGTTCGTGGCATAGGTGGACTAAAAGACACGGTGCGGGATGTAAGCGAGAAGAACGGTTATGGCTTCGTCTTCCAGAACGCTGTTCTGGAAGATGCGGTTTCGGCCATCGAGCGAGCCTTAGATTATATCGGACAACGTGGAAAAATGCAAAGGGTTCGAAGAAAGGAAATGAAGTTGGATTTTTCTTGGGATAAATCCGCTCAACAGTATATCGATTTGTATAACCGGTTATAAATGTAATGATATGGCACACAAAGTAGTATCGATTGTATTGGGAGGAGGACGCGGAACACGCCTTTTTCCATTGACAGAACAGCGCTCTAAGCCAGCAGTTCCTATTGCCGGAAAATATCGTTTAGTCGATATTCCCATCTCCAATTGTCTGAATTCCGGCTATAACAAGATCTTCGTCTTAACACAGTTTAATTCGGCGTCGTTAAATCAGCACATCAAAAACTCCTACAATTTTAGCATTTTTAGTAAAGGTTTTGTGGATATCCTGGCCGCTGAACAGACTATCGAAGGGGATCGCTGGTATGAAGGCACAGCAGATGCTGTCCGCCGCACGCAACGTTATTTATACAACGTTGACTATGATTATGTCTTGATATTATCAGGCGATCAACTTTATCAAATGGATTATTCGTCGATTATCGATTTCCATGTGGAAAACGGGGGCGATGTTACCATCGCGACCATTCCGGTCAATTCGAAAGATGCCACAGCCTTCGGGATTTTAAAAGCAAACGAAGAGAATGAGATTACGTCATTTACCGAAAAGCCAGATAGCGAAGAAGTGTTAAAGTGGTCGTCGGAGGTCTCAGAAGATATGCAACGACGTGGAAGGCTTTATCTGGCATCGATGGGAATTTACGTGTTCTCCAAAAATGTATTGCGTAAGATGCTCACCGAGAATCCCGGAATGGATTTCGGAAAGGAGATTATTCCAGATGCCATCGAAAGTCTAAAAGTGCTTAGCTACCAATTTGACGGATATTGGACAGATATCGGTACCATTCGTTCCTTCTTTGATGCCAATATCGGATTGACGGATGATGTGCCGGACTTCAACTTATTCGACGAACCTGTTTTCACCCGTGCACGGATGTTGCCGCCTTCCAAAATCTCCGGAACGACACTAAACCATACTATCGTTGCCGACGGCTGTATCCTGAATGGTGATAAGTTGGAACGCTCGGTGATCGGTGTACGCTCCAGAATCGGTAAAGGCACTGTCATTAAAGCAACGTATATGATGGGGGGCGATCATTACGAACAACTGGAAGAAGTGCTCACGTTGGGTAACACCCAGCAGCCTCCTCCGATAGGTGTAGGCGAACGATGTTATATTGAGAATGCTATCCTCGATAAAAATTGCCGAATTGGGAATGATGTGCGCATAAAAGGTGGATCGAATTTACCTGATGGTGATTTTCAAAACTATGCTATACGTGATGGCATCGTGGTTGTCAAGCGCGATGCAATTATTCCGAACGGAGCAACTATTGGTTTTTAAAAGTAAATAAAAGGTATTTTTGTCTTTTATTATTTGTTTTGTAGTTTTGCCTGTGGAAACTGTTTTGGATATCATTGATGGGTTTTTTTTCTAAGACATGCGAATACGCCTTGCGGGCTGTGATGTATATTGCGGCACAATCCAGCGATGGGAGAAAGGTAGGGATTAAAGAGGTAGCAGATAGAATCAATTCCCCAGCGCACTTTTTAGGGAAAATCTTACAAAATCTAAGCAAAGAAGGCCTTATTCAGTCTACAAAGGGGCCACAGGGCGGATTTTATATTGAGCCTGATGGATTAAAAAGACCTCTGGCCGATATCGTAATCGCTATCGAAGGCACACGGTTTCTAAATGGATGCGGCATGGGATTGAGCTATTGCTCCCAGGAAAATCCTTGTCCATTGCACGATGATTTCAAAGAGATTCGTGCTCGGCTCAATATCATGCTACACAAGACAACTATCGGACAGTTTAATGAGAAATTGATCCAAGGTGTATTGACTTTAAACAAGTGATTTTTTTTAACCCTATAAAAGACATTTTTGTCTTTTATTAATATCATCATATAATGACAACAGAACAAAAGCAGTTGATTTCAGGCACCGTTCCTATCTTGCGTGAACACGGCGTTGCGTTAACCTCTCACTTCTACCAACGCATGTTTACCCATAATCCTGAGTTGAAGCATATCTTCAATATGGGAAACCAGAAGAACAACAAACAACAGCAAGCATTGGCGATGGCGGTATTGGCTTATGCGGAGCATATCGAAAATCCTTCTGTATTGCTACCGGTCGTAGATAGTATAGGGCATAAGCACACCAGTTTGGATATTCGTCCCGAACATTATGCAATTGTAGGCCGGCATCTCATCGCTTCTATTGCAGAAGTATTGGGAGACGCTGCCACACCCGAATTGTTGGAGGCGTGGACACAGGCATACCAGCAGCTAGCGAGCCTTATGAGTGGCCATGAGCAGAAGCTATACGATGTGCAAACCAACCAACGTGGTGGATGGAGCGGATGGCGACCTTTCACCGTGAAGCGGAAAGTAAAAGAAAGCGAAGAAATAACATCTTTCTACCTTTATCCGACGGATGGGGGCGAGGTATCGAAATACCTAGCCGGGCAATATATCAGTTTACGCTTGTTTCTTCCCGAGCTTAACTTGCTACAACCGCGCCAGTACAGTATTTCTTGTGCACCAAATCACGGCTACTACCGTATTTCGGTAAAACGCGAACGGAAGCCACAGCATGCAGATGGAATGATCAGTAATCGATTACATGATCATGTGAACGAGGGAGATACGGTAGAGCTCACCGCGCCGGCGGGGACATTTGTATTAAAAGAGGAAGAACAGGCAAGACCAAAAGTATTTATTAGCGGTGGCGTTGGGCAGACTCCTTTAATGGCTATGTTGGAAAGTCTAGTTTCGAAAGATGTAGCTGGATTTCCAATCACTTGGGTCCATGGTTGCCGGAATGAGGCCGTACATGCCTTCAAAGACCGTATAGCAGAATTGGGAGCCGTTCATAACCAAGTGAAGCGGCATATCTTTTACGAGAATGTACAGCATGGGTTGGATAATGCACATGCTGGCATGGTCGATTTAGGAGAGATCGAAAAAGACGTCTTACTAGACAACGCAGCTTACTATATCTGTGGCCCGTCTCCTTTTATTACCAAACACTACACCTATCTGCGAGAAAAGGGAGTGGCGACGGAAGCCATACATTTTGAAGAATTTGGTCCGGCATCATTACAATTCAATTAATAATCTGAAAAGCTTTCCAACATACCGGAAAGCTTTTTTCAAATAGATGTGGTATAGTCTACATTTATTGCTTCCTTTGTCGCAAAATGGACAGAAATAAGATTATCAAACAGCATTATTGGAAACTTGCAATCGTTTCCATGGGGATAGCTTTGGTGTGTTGTTTATTGGCCTACACACTAAAGCATGCTACAGAATGGCTGGAAATAACAGCGTTGGAATGGATTTTCAATACAAATATCTGGCTTTTCCTTTTGTTCCCGAGTATAGGCATTACCGCGATTTATTTTTTACGCAAATGGTTGTTCCACAACCGCAAGAATAAAGGCCTCACCGAAATTTTCAAAACGCTGGACGACAGAAAGGATCATCTCCCATTATTTAAGATACCTTCCCATTATATCAATGGTTTTTTAACGGTCGTTTTTGGGGGATCGACTGGTGTGGAGGTATCTACGGTGGTGGCTACGGCATCCATCGGCAATGCCGTTTATGAAAAGGAATTTGCCGCTAAGATGTACAAACGGGAATTGATCTGTGCGGGGGTAACGGCCGGTGTAGCCGTATTGTTCGGAAGCCCGTTTGCAGGTTGGCTTTTTGCCATGGAAGTGATCGCCAGAAAAGTCAGTAAAACCCTCGTTTTAGCATGCACAACAGCTGCGGTCGTCGCGGGCACATTTGTTTACTTTTTTGATAATCGTCCGTTTTTCACCTATGTCATTCAAGATTGGTATACGGCTGCTTTACCTTTTTTTATTGTACTAAGCGTGTTGTGCGGACTGTTGTCTATCTATTTTACGTTGTTGGTAACGCGTATTAAAACTTTTTTTTCGCGAATCAATAACAATTTTATACGCGTTAATCTCGGTGCACTAATTGTCGGGAGCCTGATTTTTTGTTTTCCGTTGCTTTACGGTGATAGCTATCACGGACTGAAGGAGTTGATCCATACCGCAATGACAGGCGGAGAGCTATCTTTCGGAATACTTCTTGTTATCGCTCTGTTGAAGCCTCTTGCAGCTTCCCTAACCTTAGGTGCTGGAGGAGATGGAGGTGTTTTTGCACCCAGTATCGTCGCAGGCGCCTTATTAGGGTTGGGATTCGCCATAGGTTGCAATACGTACTTCGGTACTGATCTCGTTCTTTTCAATTTCGCACTCGCGGGAGCTGCGGCCACATTGTCGGCTTCTATTTATGCGCCATTTACCGCTCTTTTTTTAGTGTGCGGATTGGTGTCTAATGGGTTTGAACTGTTTATCCCTATTTTGATTGTCAGTTTTGTAGCAAAGTACGCGGCACAGAAGATATTGCCTTATAACGCCTACACGTATGATCAATTTTTGGCGAAGCGGAGGGTAGTGGGATAAACGCATTGTTTTTTTGACTATGAGGGGGGCAAATCCATAATTTATAAGGGGGAATATAGTAAAAGGTAACAAACCCATATATACATGAAATGATCCGAAAACCCCGGTAATGATATCTTTTACGTCGAAATTATTTTTGCCGGCGATGACAAAAAGTCTATTTTTGAGCCCCTAGGAAGAGAAAAATAAAAATACCCCCCATTTAATATTGATTTATGCCTCACGACAAACACATGGTCGTTGTATCTTTGAATTGTTGATTTTGTTTTAACCAATATTAAATCATCTGACATTTTATCTGAGGAATTTATAAGTAACGGTGTAGTCCTATTTTTAAAGTACTCATAAAAAAATAGCTCGGATTTTCAGAAGCATGAGGGATCGTAATGATGGAGATTTGCTGAGGGGAAAAAACTAGTCAATAAACCATAAAGCAAAATATATTTTATGGTTAACAAATGTGTAAGAAGGATAAGTGATGTGAAACAATAGAATTAATATAAATAAACCTATTATTAAAATGAGGAGAATGAAGTATACATTTCCTTGCTACCATCGGAAGAAGATAGGCAAAGCACTAATGGTTATTGGTTTTCTCGGTTTGGGCAATCAAGTTTTCAGTGCCGAAAATCTTGCATCTAATGGGCTGTTTAAACCGTTTTCTGTACAGGATACAATTCTTACAGACAGTATCAGTCCGTTAGACACCATTAGTGGTCTCATCCGTAAATCTAAGACGCCGTGGCACGATACCAGTCCTTCACGAGATACGCTATATGTGGTAGATTTGCAAAAATCACCTTACGTATCTGTGCAACAATATTTAAAAGGAAATATTGCAGGACTTTATGTACAAGAGAATAATGGAGAGCCAGGTACCATACAACATATGTTGTTAAGAGGTATTTCTTCCCCTATTTTTTCCAATCGCGATCTTGCCGCAACGCAGCCCACTGTATATGTCAATGGGATGCCGTTAACACAACGCCATCCGTATGTATACGATATTAAGCAGCATGACGTGAACCCCATTGGTTCTGCCAACAACATGTTGTCGGGGGTGGATATGAATAATATATTGTCTGTCGAAATCATAAAGGATCCCGCCAGACTGGCACAACTTGGCCCACTGGCTGCGAATGGTGCTATCTGGATACAAACAAACGATGCCGTAAATACGCGGAATAATCCAGAGAAAGTCACGTTGCAGACCTCCTATGGGGTCGTTACCCCTCCGACCACCATTCGGCCTACCAACGCCACTTACGAACATGGCTTCCGTAAACAGTTCTATGATGCTTATAATCTTCCTTTTGGGGTCGATCAGCAACCGCCCTATCTTCAAGATCCATCCGATGTGAACTATTACGGAAATGCGAATTGGCCAACCACCTATTACAAATTAGCGCAGCAATACGATGCCTACGCCAGTTTACGAGGAGGAGGAGAAAACGCAAGTTTGTTGTTTACCGTGGCCAGTAACAAAAATTCAGGTATTGCCGATAGTACGCAATTTACGAAGCACAATCTGAATTTCTTTGTCACCATGCAACCGGTGAAAAACTTTTGGATGGATGCGATGATTGCCGGAACGCTAACCTCCCGTAAACGAAACAAGAACCAACGTGATCGTTATGCCGAAACAGAATATTATACCGACTTTACTTATCCTCTCGCTCCGGCTGCGCACAGTAATTTTTTGACGCTATACGACGAGTCTGACGATATGAATACCATAAATTATATCAATGGCTACCTAAAACTGCGATATGATAAAGATCAGTGGAAAGTCGGAGCGGAGTTGCTGTATGATCACAATGTCGATACACGTCATATTTTCTGGCCATCTACCTTGATGGAGTCGGTCAGTTACATTTCCGATTTCTGGGGTATCAATAGGCGGATTGTTGTTCGCGGCTATGCAGGTTATCATTTTACATTTAATACCGATCATACCTTAGGTTTACAACTAGAGACCAACTACAACGCAGATCTGCATCGATACAATTATACCAGAGCCTACGATGGAACGAACGACAAGTATAAAACAACAGGCTCCGGCGGATATAGAACGTATAACTTCGTAGACAAAGAGCAGAGCAGGTTGGTATCGTCAGGCTTCAATATTGATTATCAATATAAAGACTATCTATCTCTACTGGCGGTAATGAAATATGACGGCTATTCCGGTATTCAACCCGATCAGCGTTGGCTGTTTACACCCGCTTTTTCGGCGAGATGGAATTTGAAAAACCAGTTTGATATAGACGACAATCAGGTGTCGGATTTATCGTTATCATTATCTTGGGCGAGAATAGGCCGGTTACTGGGAAGCGACCGATTTGCCTTAGGACCTAATTACACCGCCAATAACATGAGCTGGGAAAACCAGTGGGCAATGCCATCTTATAATTCTTTTGCTACACTATCGAGACCCTATGCATCGGGTTGGTCTTCTTACGGTATCGGTTGGCCTTATGCAGATAAACTCAATCTAGGTGTTGCGACTTCTTTGTTTCAAAATAGATTACATGTTCATGTAGACCTGTACAATAATGACGATAAGGATATGTTAATGGCAATGCCCGTTCCGCAGGAATATGGATATAGCGTTCAGTATCTATCCGGCATGCACGTCAATAACAAAGGGGTAGATGTTACACTACAAGGTGTGATCTTGAATAATCCCGACAGATTCAAATGGACAACATCTTGGAACTTGAACTACAATAAGAATACCTTAAAAGCCCTGCCTGAGAGCAGAGACGAATTAGTAATAGGCAACCGGAAGCTAAAAGTCGGTTATGGCATAGATCAGTTTTGGGTGCTTGAAAATCAAGGTATTTACCAGAATGATATACCAGCAGGAATGGCCATGGAGGGATTGATATTTCAGGAAGGTGATGCCAAATGGAACGACATCAACCAAGATAACCAAATTAACGATGACGATAAAGTGATGAAAGGACACGCGTTGCCCAGGTGGACCGGTGGAACGAACAATCATTTTACATATAAACAATTTGATTTCAATTTCCACTTATTCTTTGCGTTGGGGCATCATGCGTTAAATACCTACGATGCACGTCGATATGGATTTTCCGACATGGACGAGCAAAATACGGTTTCATCGCTAAGGGAGATTTTCTTTTGGCAAAATACCCAGCAAAAGGACGATTATCCTATTTATCATCCCGAAAGCGAGATAAATTCCTACCGAGAAGATCAGGATCTTTTTCTAGAAAACGGAACGTATCTAAAATTAAGGAGTGTATCGGTGGGATACACTTTCGATAGTAACAGAATTAAAGAGAAAAAGAGCGATCTATATGTTTACCTCGTTGCCAACAATCTATGGACATTAAGCAATTTCAGCGCTGGCGATCCCGAATTGGTAGATTTTAACGGTTATTACACGGGCTATCATTTTCAAATTCCTTTCTCGATGAGTGTGGGACTTCGGTATAAATTTTAAAAGATCTGAAACAATGAAAAAAATGAGCAACAGTCTTAAGTCAAATAAATACAGGAGCAGGTTTTGGTTGTGTATGCTTGCGTTGGTTTCGGCTTCCTGTAATAAAATAGTAGATATTGATGTGTACCACGCAGCGTCAGAAGAACAGCAGTGGAATAAGTTAGAAGATGCTCGCGCGGCGCTGATGGGCATTTATGGATTGACACGGGCAGCACTTGTTGAAAACAATGCACATTGGATCAATGGTGACCTGCGGGCGGGTGACTTTACCGTTACGAAGGGAGCATATAACGAATCGCAGCTACGTGCCGTAGTGGAAAACAAGCTGTCCAGGTCATATCCTGTGTTTGAACAATTGGCCAATTGGCGGCGCTTTTATGCGGCCATCAATGCTGCTGCCGTGTATATAGAGCGCGCCCCACAGATCGTAGACAAAGACAGATCCTATTCAGAGAGTAATTTGGAGTTGGATATTGCACAGGCAAGAGCTTTGCGGGCTTTCAACTATTTTTACATGGTTCGCATCTGGGGCGATGTACCCTTGATCACCAAGTCCTTTGACAATGGGTCATTTCGCGAGTTTCCGAAAACAGATGCGCAAACCGTCCTGAATTACGCGAAGAATGAACTGTTGGAGGTGCTACCTACCTTACCGTTTGAATTTGGCACTTCTTCCAATCAATACTATGGCCGGAATCCAGAGGAATGGCGAGGTATGGTCTTCAACAAACTGTGGGTATACGCCTGCCTCGCGCATATTTCAGCCTGGGAAGGGAATTACGCCGATGTAGAGACCTATACCAAATTTATATTGGATAACAATACGCATATTTCTGCCAACTTTACGCCGATCGAAAATCTGGTTTTGTCATCATCAGAAGGGTTGTTCAGCTCAGAAACCAATGCCTCTTTGAGGGGTTCAAAGATTATTGCTTTCAATTTTCCAGCAGTGAGTGACCGTCTGGTAGAGAATACACAGACAGGTCATATCGAGCAGCTTACATTGTCATATCCCTTTGTGCGAAAAGCCTACCCGGATATTTACGTGACGAAAGATAGTTTATATTCTATCTTCGATGACATGGACGATCTACGTTTTGGTGTGGATACGATAACATTTCTCTATCACACGAATTATGTGTATAATTTGAATGCCGATATTCCTGTTTTCAGTAAAATAAAAGTCGTAAAGAACGGTGTAACCGCCGACGGCGACTATGCTGTTTTTGGTTCCGCACTCGTGTTTACGCGTCTAGAAGAAATCAGCTTATTACGTGCCGAAGCGTTGGTTGCATTAAACCGAGGGGTAGAAGCAATCGCCCCCTATAATGCAGTGCGGCGTACAAGAGGTTTGAGAGACAAATCCTATCTGAAGGATTTTGAACAAAATGATACGGAACTTCTTCGTGCCATATTCGAAGAGAGGCGAAAAGAGCTTATTGGAGAGGGATGGCGCTGGTATGATTTGATACGCCGGCAAAAATTATTGAAAGACGATCCAGCCTTATTGGATTTGATCGAAAAAGGAGGGATCTATTGGCCTGTTGCAAATGAAGTGCTACAAGCCAATACACTGATTGAACAAAACAGCTATTGGAAATAAAAATAATTATGAATGTATTAAAATATATAGGGGCTATATGTTGTATGTTATCCCTGCTCATCGCTTGTAAAGACTATGATAGCGACTTTACAGATGTACCCCAAGCCGACGAAATAACCGTTTTCGATGGTTCTGTCTTGGACTATCTGGAACAAGGAAATCCGAATCGTGGACTAGACTTCGACTCCATGTTAGTTGTAATCAATGGTATCCCCGGGTTACGGGATTCTTTGGCGAAAGAAACTGGAGAAAGAACGATCTTCGCCGTGCCCAATATTTGCTTTCAGGAAGCTATGTTACGGCTAAACAATTATCGGGAAACAAAGGAAAAAGGAAGGAACTTGTACTTGCGGGATTTGTTGATAGAACCTTTTGTAGTAATCGAGGAACAAGAAGGTCCGACCCCCGATAGCGTTATTATTATCGAGCATCCCTACGACTATCGTCTACAATTGGACAGTTTAATGAGTCGATATATTTTTGAGGGCAGCTTCGATATGAAGACCTTGTCCGAATATACGAACGGACTGCATACCCAAGATTTTAAATTTGGATATCTCATGCATATCCTCTTCGAACGCCAGTATGCGTCCGGATTGGAGGATATGGGGAAAAGACGTTTGATACTGAGTGATAAAAACTACACATTGTTAGATGAAGGATGGGATAGGAGTGAAACCCAAGTCATCAATATTCAGACGAGCAACGGGTATATACATGTACTTTCAAATGGACATGAGTTTGGCTTCAGTAAATTAATTGCAAATTTTCAAAATTACGGAAATGAATACATTTATGATTAAGATAAATAAAGGTATAGGGGCGCTCGCGATACTGGTCTTTTCTGGATCATGTGTAGACCACTTTTTACCCGAAAGCTTGGACGCTTTTGACCCCGAGTCTGTTTTTACCGAAACGGTATACAGACCTCAACTTGGACGTACGACGCTGATGAGTAATAATTTCAATGCAGGAAATTCAACACTCCCTTTTACCTTTGAAATTTTGAACGTTAAGCGTTTTGATGGTTCCGATGCACCCGAATTGACGCAGTACTTTCCGGTAAAGGTTTGGAAAACACCTTATTTGGGCACCGAAACTTCTTTGCAGGAGATTGAATCGAAGCGTACCACAGAGTACCGCCCGCTCTTTCAGGTACGGAAGCATTCCGGTGAATTCATAGTGTGGGAGAATGCCAACTCTTCTTTTGTGTTATGCTCGCCCGATTCGAGTTACACCTTCGATGTGCTTGCCACTAATTCGGGTGGGTACGCCTATACGACTCGGATGCGTCTAATTCCGACGCGGGAGGTTGCTTATGAACCGAATAATGTAGATCTGAGAACCGGATTAGAAACCCAGGAATATGTGCATCCTTCGCTGATGCAGGGCGTTCGTTCATCCAACGAGGGATTTTTGTTGACGCCGGAGAATGTAAAAGTGTATTTTCGAGAAAACGAAGACACCGAGGCTGGAGCCAAAGCCCTCACCTTTCGTTTTTTTAAAGAGGATTACACACCGATTGACCCCAGCAAATTCAACCTGACGGACTGGGGCAACCTTGTACATGGTTTCAACATCGAGCGCACCGCCGAATATGTGCGATATACCGTCGCTTACCCCATTCCGTTGCTGAATGCAGTCTCTAGGTATACTAATATTACTGGCGATAGAGCACGGGTGCGCTTCGCCTATAACCGGGTGGGTTTATCCGGATTTCGGGAAGAATCCTATATGGAACTGGATTTTTCCATTTTCAAGGAAGGAAATTGGGAAATCATTTTTGTATTCGACGGCAACGGACCGCTCTTTACCGATGGCGTACGGACTGATAATTAAAATTTGGGGAAAATGAATAAAGCTATACGATATTATAAACGGACGTTTTGTTTTATGAAAAAAAATAAAATCTATCTTCTACCCTTGTTATTTTTTCTGGGTTTTATGCAGGCAGAAGCACAGGATATCACGATCCGTGGTGTAGTGATCGATAAAGACTCACAGGATTCTTTGGTCGGTGTGACCGTCGATGTTTATCAAGATGCAGCTGGAAAGCGCATGAGGGGGCGTACGACAACCACCAATGCGCAGGGACGTTTTGCTCTATCGGCACCTACTGGGTCAAGGATACGTGTTTCGTTGGTTGGTTACGATTCACATACGTTTACTGCGACATCGGAAAATCCGAATAGAAGAATATTACTGACGGCCGCACAAAACGAGATCGAGGAAACGGTAGTGGTGGGGTATACAACAAAAACGATTGCGGATAATACAGCCTCCGTAGTGGTCATCAAAGCAGAAGATCTGGTGGCTACACCGGCTGCTAATGTAATGGACTTGCTGCAGGGGCGAGTAGCGGGAATGAACGTCCAGTTAAATAACGGTACACCGGGAATGTCCGGTACATACACCATTCGTGGTATTTCTGATATTGGTGTGACCAGCAGTGGAGGCGATGTATTTCTCAATTCCTCCAATCCCTTATTTGTGGTGGATGGCATACCGCAAGAAGATGTGGGAGAGTTTAATGCGGCCGGATTATTGGACGGTTCCGGTATCTCTCCGATTTCCATGATACCCGTTGAGAATATCGAGACGATTCAGGTGTTAAAAGATGCGCAGGCAACGGCACAGTATGGTTCGCGAGGTGCTTATGGCGTAATTGTCATCACTACGAAACGTGGAAACTCGCCAACACCCAAGATAGATTACAACGGGCGATACAAAATGAGCACACCGCCGCGCCTACGTGATGTGATGGTAGGAATGACCGAACGGGACTCCCGTATTTACCAATTACTTAGTCACGATACATCGCGGTTTCACGGCTACTACGACATTCATGCTAACCCCATTCTATCGGATAGCTTAAACCCCTATTACAACAATAACACGGATTGGCAAAATGTCTTTATGCGAACAACGTATGACCACGATCATAATGTTCGTTTTTCTGGAGGGGACGGATCCTTTAACTACAATGTGAACGGAAATTATTTTCAGGAACGAGGGATTATCCGGAAAACAGGATTTGAACGGTACGGCATCTCGATGTTGATGGAATACCAGCCTTTCGAGAAATTTAGGATTATGGCACAAGCTGGTTCCACGTTGGGATTGAGCAATAAGGGCAGCGGTAATGCCCTCGGTCAGTCCGGGGTCGCCGGCGGAGCAAACGCATCATCTCTATTGCCGCCACCCTCTTTATACACGGCTTCCAATGATGTGTTAGGAGCGTTGTCCACTGATAATCAATCTACTTCTATAGGCTATAACGCCAATGTGCAAACGACTTACATACTGCCATATAACATTTCTTGGAACAGTACATTTTCTTTTAACTATTCAACGGATGACGTAGAAGTGTTCACCCCCGGTATTTTGATTGAAAATCGAGCGCGGAGTGGTTCCCGCATGGAATCCCGGAACTTTACCTCGTCTCATATCTATTTGAAATCCAGTGCTAGTTATGCCACACGTGTAAGTATGCTTAACCTAGGTTTGACGGTTGGAGGAGAAATTGATATGCGGAATAGCACAGGAAACAGCATTACGTTGGGCGGTTTGCCAAATGGTGTTTTGGGTCCCATCGGGCAAGACGCTTCCATATCGAGTGGCTACTCCACATTATCACGCAGTAACAATACAGTGGCTATTATCTTTGCCCCTTCTTTTGGTATTGCCAGCCAGATGGGGGCCGATAAGTATATATTTAATCCCTCTATTCGTCCTGAATTAAATTCGGCGTATGGTTCTAAAATGAAGGTAACGATCAACCCCAGCTTTGGTTTCAAATGGAACTTCTATGCGGAGAATTTTATGGAGAATATGGATTTTCTGAATTACGGAGCTATTCGGACTACCTGGGGGCGAGTCGTGCGATATAACGCAAGTATTTACGATGTATGGGGGTCTTATCTACTTAATGCAAGTGGGAATACCTATAACGGAGAAGCTTTTACGCCCATCGATTTCAGTACGATGCCAAATCCCGATTTGGACCCCGTCACCTCCACCACCTGGAATCTTGGCTTGGATTTGACGATGTTCGATCGTATGGTTACTGTTACCGGTGAGGTTTACTACAGACAGGTTGATAATCAACTAAGTGACATTGATTTGGTAGACCATAATAGTTTTGATCGAATCAAAAGTACAGATGTTAGTCTTGTAAATTATGGTCTGGAAATGGCTGTGGGGGTCACACCATTTAAACAATCAAGAGACTTTAGCTTGAGCGCCAATTTTGTTTTCGCACTCAATCAGGATGTCATTACGAGCTTGCCGGGGGATGTTAGACAGATTATTAGCAACAATGCGCAGGTGGTCAATAAACTTGGTGGAAACGCACTATCACATTACCTCTACGTCAATAAAGGAGTTTATGCGTATGATGAAGATGTACCCGTTGATCCTGCAACGGGCAGGCGATTAAGGGTCGGGGGCGTGGATGCTGAATCTGAACTGGCTTATTTTAGGGCAGGCGATCCCATATTTGTAGATATAAACGGCGATTATATAATTGATGAAAAAGATTTGACTATTGTCGGAAATTCGCAACCACGCATGACAGGTGGTATCAATATGAACCTACGGTATAAAGCCCTGTCTATGAACATCAATACCTCCTTCACGTTGCGGAGGGATATTATTAATGCGTCGGTCGCACAGCGTTTTGGATATTTTAATAACCCACAGGGTACTAACGCAACGGCAAACGGTGTACTTGTTCCTATCCGAGCTTACAATTTCTGGACACCTGATAACCGTATTGCCGAGTATCCCAATCCTTACGATTATACCCGCGTAAGTATTATGGATCCGTTCCGGGCAAACCAGACTCTATTTATGGAAGATGGTTCGTATTTTAAGATTAATGGTATTTCCTTTGCGTATGCACTTAACAGTAACGTTTTGCGTTTCCTGGGCGGTATTGAGCGCGTGAATATTACGGCCAGTGCCAATAATATCTATACTTTTTCCAAGTATTCCGGCATTAGCCCGGAAAGTGTAAACTCATTAGGTCACGACTTTTCTAGTGGTTATCCCAATAGCCGGACGTACACGGTTGGTATAAACATCAATTTTTAATCTGCTTAATTTAAATGAACGATGAAAGTTATAAAACAATATATATCCTACTTGATTTTGCTACTGTCCCTCTGTTACTTTACAGGCTGTAAGGATCTCATGAGGGTAAAAAGCGACGAAAGGCTTTCGGGAGATGAATTCTGGACTGAAGGAAATGACGCGAGTGTTGAATCCTTTACCTTAAGTCTATATAGTTTTTTTCGTGATGCCACGATGAGAGAAGCTGCCTTTATAGTGAATACAGGAGAGTTACGTGCGGCGCCCGTGGTACCTTATGGGACTGACGCCAATTACTATGTGCGGCATCTGGTAGCCAACAACCTCAATCAATTGATTAGTCAGCAGAACAATTATTTGGGAAGCAATATCACTCGTTGGAAAACCTTTTATAAAGTGGTACAATCCGCAAATATACTGCTTGAAAACATTGATAATGTACCCGGACTCTCCGAACAAAATAAGCGAGCATACCGTTCGGAGGCCATCTTTATGCGTAACCTTACCTATTTTTTCATGGCACGTGTGTTTGGTGACATACCCTATTACACCAATGCCCAAAATTATGAAGCACTTCCTCGGTCAAATATGGTAGAGGTATTGCAGGGCTGTTTGGCAGATTTGCAGACCATTATAGATGCCGATCCGAATTATCAATATATCCCCTGGACACAACCCGGGGCGAAAGCAGGTATCCGCCCGAATCGGGGCGCTGTGCTCTTGCTGATGATGCATATCAACATGTGGTTGGTGCGATTTGATGCAACCAGAGCGACAACTTATTACCAAAATACTGCCAATTTAGGTCGTACATTGATTGAAGATAACGGAGGAACCTACTATCTGTTGGATTTAGCCCGATCTAATGATATTTTTCGGGGCGGTACCGCGGAAACTCTTTTTGAGATCGTACAAAATATCAATACGAATGAAACCTTTCCGCAGAATGCTAATTATTCTAACTTATTCACGTACCGATATAGAGGATTAGGTATTAGTACGCCTTTACTTTATTACCAATCCAGATTTCTGCTACAACTTTATTCACCCGAAGAGGTGGATAATAGACGGGAAGCCTGGTTCGATGAGAACATCTATCAAATTGATGGTACATCAAAAGAAATGGTGAAGTTCCTCAACGCAGATGTATCGGGTACAACACCCACGTCGAATTCCGGAAATCAGATTGTGTTTCGTTATGCCGATGCCCTTTTATTGTATGCGGAAGCGCTAGCTGAGTTAGGTACAGATGATGGAAAGGCCCTTGAAATATTGAATACAGTGAGGGAAAGAGCTGGGGCTCCCTCAAGATCATCGTCCGGTGATGACCTTAAAGATGATATTTATTGGGAACGGGTGCGGGAGCTTATTGGCGAAGGACATTACTTCTACGACTTGATCAGAACAAGTAAAATACATGATCCCAACTATAGCTATCACCCCATGTCTCGTGTTGATTTCAATGCGGGAGGTTGGACCTGGCCCATACATCCGGACGCCTTTATTAATAATACAAAGATGACAGATAATCTATTTTGGAAATAACATACGTAGTAGCATGAAAAAGCAATTTAATAGTCTAAAGGTCATATTGCTGGCGCTTATCTGCCAGGTATGTGTTATATCCTGTCAGGATAAGAGCTATCTCGATGATGGTGGTACGGCCGACCCATACTACAATGGTACGATAATGCATTTTTTGGAATCTCGTCCTGATTTGTTTAAAGATCTGGTCGAAGTGATTCACTATGCAGAGATGGAGGACGTTTTTGATCGTGATGAAATTACATTTTTCGCCCCTACTGATTGGTCTATCCAACGAAGTATGGAGGAACTGAATAATTATTGGTACAATATGGAAGGAAAAGACAGTGTTTCGCAGATTACGCAGGTAAAACCCGAAGTGTGGAAGGAATTCCTTTCGCTTTATATCGTAAAAGATCGCTACGTGGCAAAGGATATCCCACAGTTGGATACAGTGGCCATGGATGCCTATCCGGGACAAGCGTACGTTTCACTGAACGGCCGTCCTATGAACATGGGTATTGTGTATCACGATGCTAACGGAATTAAGTATGCCGGTTATCGACAATTATTGTATTCCTATGTAAACGATTTTGTGAATAACGATTTGACTAATGCATATGTCGCCACATCTGATGTTCAACCCATCAATGGAGTAGTGCATGTATTGCGCTTTATCGACCACTACTTTGGTTTTAATGAATCTCTGTTTATCAGTAAAGCTGTTGCAGCGGGGATAGATCCCAAAAGTGAACAAGGGCGTTAATAAACTTTTAAAACCAATAGAGAGATGAAAACACATAACATACACAAATTACTTTTAGGGCTGATCTGTTTCTCGGCTTGTTGTTTGGTCGCGTGTGATGCAGAGATAGAAACGATAGGAGAAGATCCGTATCAGGGAGGGCGCGAGCCCCTGGGCATCGCTTTATCTAATAGAACGCCATCGCCAGAAGCAGCCTACCCTGGAGATGAAGTGACTTTTCATGCGAAGGGATTATTGGCGTGGGCGGAGCCCGAACAGAATCAATACGATTTTGAGTTTTTTATTGCTGATGAAAAAGTAGAAATCAAAACGGCGACAGATTCAACGATTACTATTATTATACCCCAAAATGTAAGTTCTGGAATTACTCATATTTTACTCCAAGGTCAAGTATTCTACGGGCCAAACTTCAGTGTTTTAGGCAATGTCCGAAAAGATCGGGAATGGGGACTGAAATCGGGAGTCAATGGTGCAATATTGAATTTTTTAGAGCATAATACACAAGCAAGGAGCTATTATTTATTGGGTGGTTTTTCGACCGTGGAAGAACAGCCTAGAACACAATTGGCTTACGTGTCGAATCGTGGTGTTCTTGCCAATCAGGTTTCTACATACTACAATGTAAGAAGACCCTTACGGCTAGCTGTCGGAACAGGAGGCATCTTTGATAGGAACCAAGAGACCTTATCCGCCATGTCTTATTTCAGTGATGGGCAGATATTGTTATCTGGAACCTTTAATGGTTATGAGGTAACGAGTACCGATAACTCATCCACCTATGCCGAGGTGAATAATATCACTATTTTGAACAATAATTTAACTTTAGACACCATGGTGGTGCAGGTGGTTCCCTGGGGAGGCTCGACCGAAACGACGAGGCCGGTACCTCGTTTTAATGGTGGTACCCTTCAGCCCATTATCCGTTCCTTCGTCACGCAGGATGGAAAAGTAATTGCGGTGGGGAATATCAACACGTATGCACAGGCAGACTACAGCAGATCGACTATCCTAGAGAATATATACAACTATTATACTGTGGCAACGGCCATCCGGATGGAACGCAACGGAAACCTGGATCCCGGATATCGTTCTGGTAATCCCATCGGTGGTGCAGGTATAACCGATGCCTACCTAGATCAAGATGATAGGCTGGTAGTCGTTGGTGAATTTACCGAATTCGATGGTGTACCCGCAAACCATATTGTGCGGTTGAAAACCGACGGTGCTGTGGATGAATCTTTTATGAATAATATTGGGACAGGTGCGAATGGTTCCATCAACATGGTGCGTTATAATAAAAATTTGGATAAAGCCGTCGTCGTCGGCAAATTCACAACCTTCGATGGCAAACCTAGGCAAGGCATAGCGGTATTGAATACGGATGGTTCTTTGGATGAAACCTTTGTTTCTCGTGAAATTACAGGTGGAAGTATCAACTTTGCCACGATACTGAATTCGGGTAAGGTGGTGATTTCGGGAAGCTTTCAACGTTACGACGGCGTAGCACGTCCAGGATTTCTGATCCTTGATGAAGATGGGACCTCGACACAGCGTTTTAATGTACCGGGCACCTTTATCGGACAGCTGTATCAGGCTGTAGAAACGCAAACCACCACGGGAAGCAATGGTTTGCTTTTAATGGGGAACTTCTCCCGCTTCAATGGCGAACCTGCGAACAATGTCGTGATGATCGAAGTAGATTTTGATTAAAAAATAACCCTAAAGAATGATGAAAATGAAAAGTTGTAGACTAATGAATGGGCTAAAGACGATAGGGAAAATAACCAGTTTAGCCATGCTAACTGTATGTTGCTTTTCCTCGTGTAATAAAAACTTTGAACGTGTGCTTACAGAAGATTATGGTGAATCCGGTACAAATTATCAACAAGGGAAGGTCTTGTTGATCTTGGTCGATGGGGCGGCGGGAAAAGCCGTCCAGCAAGCGGTTAACACCGCTCAGGCACCGCGGATACGGGGCTTGATCGATAATTCCATGTATACGTTTGAAGGATTAGCCGATTCGCGGACAAACTTGTCGAATATATCCAACGAACGAGGCTGGGCAAATTTACTGACGGGGGTCACCACCCATGAGGTAGGCGAAACAAAAGAGGATCTTGAAGATCTCGCCACGCCTACTTTTTTATCCTTACTAAAGACATCCCCGAAACAAATATCAAGTAATTTGTTTTCTGCGAATCAACATATTGTTTCCGCTTTGGAAGGAGATGTGGATAGGGGTGATCGCTTGACAAATGATGCAGCCGTTACCGATGCGCTTATAGATCAGATTTCGAATACGTCGGAGGAAATTCCGGATATTTCGATTGCACAACTGGAAGGGGTTCAGAAAAGTGGGAGTGCCGAAGGCTTTTACGATGATGCTGGTATACCGAAAGCCAATGTTATAGAGGCTATTCATATCGTCGATGGTCAGATTGGAGCGATGGTAGACGCCTTGCGGGAGCGTCCGAACTTTGCTAAGGAAAATTGGCTGGTCATTGTCACCTCCAATTACGGCGGCGTTTATACGGGTGACAAAGAAGAAGGAGACTTTTACGATGATCCAGAGCGAAATACTTTTACGTTGCTTTATAGTCCACGGTTGACATCAAGCTTACTTCAACCGCAGGCAGCGGAAATTCGGTATAATTATTTCAGCCCCTGGTATTCCGGTACGGGGGGCACAGACAATGCCATAGTGAAGGATGCGACGCTGTTTAATATGGGGTCAAGATCAAGTGACACAACTTCTTACACCATTCAATTTATGATATACGATACTTGGCCAAATGCTGGTGACGGACATACAATCTTATCCAAAAGGCCACGAGTGAATAACGGTCCAGGGTGGAATATCCGCATGAATTCCAGTGGGGGAAATGTGGCTGTTAATTTTGAAGGAAATTCAGCTTGGGGCGGCGAAAATTGGTATCAGATCCGGAAGAATAATCCCTGGCGAGTCTATACATATGTCTATAAAGAATGCGGGGAGATCGATTCGCTGTTTTGTTATTTAGATGGAGTTGAGTTTAGAAGAGAAAGATTATGGAATGATGAGATGCGAAATGACGAGCCGCTAACCATTGGAAAGATCGAGGGATCTAATTACGGCTTAAATGGACATTTCTTTGTAAATAATGTGCAATTCTATGATGTTGCATTGCCAGCAGATTACTTAGCAGCAAACTACTGCAAGACTGGTCTAGATAAAATTGATGGTTTCGAATATTGGGATAATTTGTTGGGCTATTGGCCTAACGACCGGGAGATCGATCACGGCGGAACCATCCTGCCAGATTACTCCAAGTATGGATCGGTCTATGGGGGGGAGAATGCAGGCCGTTCGGATATGGTTCTTACGAACCCTATATGGGAAACAGGCAGTATGTTGGATCCTAATGTATGTCCAAACCCAGACGACGCATTTTTTCGGGAAGTATTCAACACGGTAGATCTCCCCGTTCAGATCATGGCATGGCTGGGTATATCGGTGGATAGGCAATGGCAACTAGAAGGTTTGGGTTGGCCTTTACGATACAGGGTGTTAACGAATTAATGAATTTTTAGGTATCCAAATCTTACACTTACATTTTAGCATATATAAGATATGAAAGGAAGGAGTTTAACGAAAATAATGGTCTGCTTATTATGGATAGGCTTGGTCGTACAGAGTTGTGAAGTCGGCTACGAATACGATATCGAGAGCGGAACGGACGAGTATAAAGGCGAATCATCGAATGTTACGATAGACACCACCTTGGCTATTGATGTGACGATGTACAATCGGGCGCGTATTTTTCCAGGTCTGGTGGACACGTTAACAGAAAGGAGAATCGCCGATACAACGATAAACGTTGATTTAGGCAAGAAATATACATCGCCACAGCTGATGGGAATCACGGCTTCGCCCCAACCTATATACAGCACAGGCTTATATGCCGGTGCAGGGGAATTGGTCATTGTCGATATAGAAGACAATACGATGGGCTTGAGTGTACATATCGGCTCCCATACAGACGATCTCACTGCCACGGGAGCATCTTCTAGAGAACCCATCATCTACACGACTAAGGCACTCTTCCCGGGGAAGAATTACGTCCGTAATAGTTTTGGAGGATATATCTGGATCACAAAAAAGGAGGGGGTGATTGGAAAATCTGATTTCAAGCTAAAGATCAGCAATGTGTATAAAGCCCCCGATTATGTGATAAACGCGGGTATGGATCCCTTAGCTTGGGCAGATCAGATTCGCAATACGACAGTGCCTTGGCTCGAACTGCGTGGAGAGCATGTAGCCTTTTCGGTGTCTAGGGCACGTATTGAAAGTAAAATACTAGAAGACCCTCAGTATGCGAATCAAATGGAGGAACTGTTGAAGACCTGGGATAATATCATGGAAACCTATTATTATGCGTATTACGGTTTTCAGAAAGGAGACAACGATCCCAAATTCCGGATGCCGGAATTTCCAGAACGTGTTGTGCTGGATGTGCAACTAGAAAACAACGTGTATATGCGCTGGACTGGGCAACCCGTCTTTTCGCTAAATACTAATTTTATGATGAACGACCTAACCGACTTAAATACTTTATTGTCAGGTAATTCGATCAATTTTTTCACGGTCT
Organism: Sphingobacterium sp. FBM7-1; assembly: GCF_020687765.1. GTDB lineage: Bacteria > Bacteroidota > Bacteroidia > Sphingobacteriales > Sphingobacteriaceae > Sphingobacterium. The sequence continues at coordinate 105,647 of NZ_JAJEWJ010000007.1, forward strand.
TCGGCAATAATTATGCGATGACCCAATCACCCTGGTGGTCGCAGATGGCCGCGGCTGCAAACATGATTCCTTTTTACCGCTTGGTAGAACAGGGTTTCAAAGCAGGAATCACGCAGCGGATGAGTGATGTTTTTGCCGCGGAAAATGAAGGAATTAATGAATTATTCCCTTTGGCGCTGTCATACGTGTCCGCCGATTCGTCGAAGTGGTTTCGTTCGGATGCTGGCACGAATCATGATGCTTATGCCTTATTACCCATCATTCAATTAGCAAATTACAATAACAACGATTGGGCATTTTATGAGCATCTAAATAGGAAAGTAAAACAAAACCCTCTCTCCTCGGGACTCAATTTCTTTTTTACTGAACTCTGTACCTATTTTGGCAAAGATTTTTCACCCTTCTTTGACCATTGGGGGATAGACCTAACGGATGCCCAAAGGACGCTCGGAAGAAATTATCCCTTACTAGACAAAACCATCTGGAAGTACGATCCGTTATCCACTGATCCGAATGCACAGGTTGGCTCTTTTGACGGTAGTCAATATCGTTATCGGCACAACCGTTCAACTTGGGATGTTCAGGCTTTTGATGCCTATTATGTTGACAACGATCAGCCTAGTGACGATCAATCGGTAGAACATATAATAGACGGCAACAAAGCGTCTTACTGGCATACCGTATGGAGAGGTGGTACACTTCCGCTTCCCCATTACGTGGTTATCGATATGAAGAATAAACAGGAGCGCAATGGGTTTTTTTATGCGAATGGCGACCGGCAATATCGACCAATGCGCATGATTATTGAAACGACAGATGAAGAAAATATTAGACTTGCCGATAACAATGTAAGTTGGTATAAAATTGCAGAATTACGACCTATTGACGACATGCAGAATTACAGTGCGGCAGATAACGTAAAACCTTATGAGGGACTTTCGGGTCAATATAGAAATGAACGTTTTTTCGAGTTTATCAATAAGAAAAATATTCGATATATACGTATCGTATTGCCGGAGATAAGCGCGGCGAGCTATTTTAGTGATAACCCAGATCTGAATCGTAGCACCACGGATCATACCATTGCGGAGTTCGGCACCTTTTAATGAAAAAATTAAGAAAATGAAAAAAGTTAATCATACTATATACACATACCTGTTTATTGGTGTGGGCGTTTTGAATCTCCTTTCCTGTACAAAATATGATACACCTGCGGCTATCGAAAGAGACATTCTGGAGAATGGCGACTCCAATGTGAAACGGCGAGTGCTTTGGATCAATATGGAAGGCGCGGTGGGACAAATCGTAAAAAATCATATTCCTACGCATATAAATGCCATGTTGCCGCATAGTAAATATACATTCGAGTCACTGTCCGATAACCGTATACAGGAAGATCCCGATGCGGAAGATGCGACGAATTGGACCACATTACTCACTGGAATGAACGCGGCAACACATAGGGTGATGGATGATTCATATATCCCGAATTTAGATGTCGATCCAAGCAATCCTGAGCAAAAAGTGAACTATTACCCAAATGTCATCACGCATATTACTGACAGCTATCCGAGCGCAAAGACGTTATGTGTAACGCCTTATCGCAATTTAAATGGTAATATGCTGAATAATGCCTATCGCACGGTGACATCCACGTCGGATGAAGAATCCCGCGATTTGGTCATTGCTTCCATAAAAAATGAGGACATGAATTTCACCTTAGTTAGTTTTACGGGGTTGGCTGAACAAGGAAAATCGGGTGGATTTTCTGCAAATAATACTGCATATATCGATGCGCTAAATACCCTAGATGGTTATATAGGCGAATGTCTAGAGGCGATAAATGGCAGAGAAGGAGTCGAAAATGAAGATTGGCTGGTGGTGATTACCTCTGGCCATGGGGGTAAGGCGGACGGTTCTTGGTTAGGGGCTTCGCAAGAAGAGCGCAATACGATGTGCATATTTTACTATCAGGGCTATGCTTCTGTAGAAATGAAGGGGACAACCCTTTATGGTGTGTTATTCGATCAAAATAACAGTGCAAGGCTAGCTGATCCAGATCAAATTTACAGTGCCGGTCAGGGTCGCTCGCTCTCTGTTGAAGCATTGATGCGTTTTGAACAGGGCCCTACGGGAGGATTTGGCGGAAGCGGCTGGCAAGGAATGATTAGAAAACGCAGTTGGTCTTTCCATCGGGAGCGAACGGAAGTCGTCTTCAGGATGGAGCAGGGAGAGAAGGGAAAGAATGCGATTCAGAAAAATTTTACCACGCTTACCAATTCACTTTGGCATTCCTACCAGCTGGGGATACATGCACTGACGGATTCGACTAAAGGTTACCTGATGATGTATGATGGAGAAATTAAAGTGCGGGAGACTTCGAATACAGCAGGATACCTGGAAGACAAAAATGATTTACAGATTGGTGGGACATCGATTCCGACGAATTACTATATTACCGAATTGCGAATTTGGGATAAAATGTTGGATGATAAAACATTTGAAGATCTGTATAGCGAACTAAATATCCCATCTACACATTCAGAGTACAAACACCTCGTGGGGTACTGGAAATTTACGCCCGATCAGCTTATGAATGGTAATACATTCAAAAACCAGGTAGAAGGCATGCCCGACCTAGTTTTTAATACCACGCCCCATATCGTTGAATTTGCCAATACACTTCCATCACAACGACAATCTGGAAATCTTATTATAGAAAATGCGATGATTGTTCCACAGGTATTGTATTGGCTAAATGTTGGTCAAATTTCGACAATGGATGGCTTTAGTTTTATTGACAATTTCAATCGTGAAGAAGAGTGGAGAGAGATAGAGTAATTGGTGTTGCAGCGCTCAACCTGTGTCCCCTGTAAGAGTTTAGTAATCAAAAAAATATAATGAAAATATAATGATGATACGATTTATTTTATATGTATGTTTACTTGCCTTTTTGGCAGGATGCAAGACCACCAATGCCCAAGAGACTTTTGAAGTGGGCAAGAATACCTTTTTGCTGAACGATAAACCCTTTGTGGTCAAAGCCGCCGAAATGCATTACCCGCGTATTCCCAAACCCTATTGGGAACACCGGATTAAGATGGCAAAAGCCTTGGGCATGAACACGCTCTGCCTATATGTATTCTGGAATTACCACGAACCGGAAGAAGGGAAATTTGATTTTACGGGCGATAAGGATCTGGCGGAATTTTGTCGTCTTGCGCAGAAACACGGTCTGTATGTTATCGTGCGTCCTGGACCCTACGTCTGTGCCGAATGGGAAATGGGCGGATTGCCCTGGTGGTTGCTCAAGAAAAAGGACATCCGCCTGCGCGAGCAGGATCCCTATTACATGGAGCGCGTCAAAATTTTTATGGACAAGGTAGGCGAGCAGATTGCAGACCTACAGGTTAACCGAGGCGGCAACATCATCATGGTGCAGGTCGAAAATGAATACGGTGCCTATGGCGTAGATAAACCCTACATCGCCGCAATTAAAGATATTGTAGAAGGTGCTGGCTTCACCGATGTGCCACTCTTTCAGTGCGATTGGAACTCCAATTTTGAGAACAACGCCCAAGAAGACTTGTTTTGGACGATTAACTTTGGTACGGGAGCCAATATTGACGAACAGTTTCGCCGTGTCAAAGAATTGCGTCCCGAAAGCCCACTGATGTGCGGCGAATTTTGGTCCGGTTGGTTTGATCATTGGGGTGCACCGCATGAGACACGTAGCGCCGATGAGTTGGTCAGCGGCATGAAAGAAATGCTCGACAAGAACATCTCCTTTAGCTTATACATGGCACATGGCGGTACCTCGTTCGGCCATTGGGCAGGGGCCAATTTCCCGAACTTCTCGCCGACAGCAACATCCTACGATTACGATGCACCAATCGGAGAAGCGGGAAACACCACACCCAAATTTTTTAAAGTGCGCGAATTGCTCGAGCAGTACCTGGGTGAAGGGGAGACCTTGGGTGAAATTCCAGAAGCAATTCCCACCGTGGCGATTCCATCCATTAACATTTCGGAAGTAGCTCCCATCTTCGATAACCTGCCCGAAGCCATAGAGAGCGAGCATATACAGTCCATGGAGTTTTTTGACCAAGGTTACGGCAGTATCCTCTACCGCACTACCTTGCCAGAAGTCGAAGAAGGGGAAACCCTTTTGATTACCGAGGCGAACGATTGGGCGCAGGTATTCGTGGACGGCAAGCACCTTGCAACATTGAGCCGTATGAAGGGAGAGGGGGCGGTCGCCCTACCTGCGATAAAGGTTGGCGCTGTACTGGATATCCTGGTTGAGCCGATGGGGCGGATGAATTTTGGAAAAGGGATATACGACTGGAAGGGCATCACCGAAAAAGTCGAAATCCAATCGGAGGGCAATAGTCGCGAACTGAAAAACTGGAAGGTCTATACTTTGCCATCGGACTACGCATTTGCTTCTAAGAAGAATTACGAAGAATTGACGACAATACCGTCTGCTGCCGCATACTATAAAGGTTCTTTTGATTTGGATAAGGTGGGGGATACCTTTATTGATATGAGCACTTGGGGAAAAGGAATGGTATGGATCAATGGACACCATATCGGTCGCTTTTGGGAGATAGGGCCACAACAGACACTCTACATGCCGGGTTGTTGGTTGAAAGAAGGTGAAAACGAAATCATCATTTTGGATATGGACAAGCCGAAGGAACTACGTTTGGCTGGACTGGAAAAGCCGATTTTAGATCAGTTGACCGGCAATGGTGCCTATACGCATCGCAAGTTCGATCAAGAACTTGATCTGACGGGTGAGACACCATCCTATACCGGAAGCTTTAAGCCCGGCCACGGCTGGCAGCATGTCGATTTCGGTAAAAAAGAGAAAATACGGTATTTCACGATCGAAACCCTGGATGCACACGGCGGTGATGATTATGCAGCTATCGCAGAGTTGGAAATTTTGGGCGAAGACGGTAAACCGGTATCCCGCCAGCATTGGAAAGTAGCCTATGCCGACAGCGAAGAAGTGGACGAAGCCAATAATTTGGCGACAAACGTATTTGATTTGCAGGAGTCTACTTTCTGGCATACGAACTATTCCAAAACCAAAGCGAAACATCCGCACCATTTGGTCATTGACCTAGGCGAGGAAAAAGTCGTTAGCGGCTTCTCGTATCTGCCACGTGCAGAAGCAAATAAAACCGGCATGATCAAAGATTATCGCATTTATTTAAAAATGGAACCGTTTAAATTTTAGCATAGTAAGCATTTGGTTTAGGGACGCATCAAGTAGAATGTGTCCCTTTTTTTTAGCCGTCCTCTGCCTCCATGTCAAAATTTGTAGCATTGAAACATCTAGCCTTATTGGTTATCTTTGTTTAAGTTTACTATTATAAACCAGCTTTGCTATAAACTCGTTAGCTTATGAAATACCTGTGCATATTGTTGGCTCTAGCGTTAATATCGAGCTGTACATCACAGAGGTTACTTGTTGATGTTGGGAGAAGTGATTTATACGAGAACGGAATCTCAGCCAATTACGATAGATTCGTATCCAACCTTTTTCGGTTAGATATAAAACCCGACCAACTTCATAAAGACACCATTTATCGTCAGCTGCACTCCCGATCTTATGACGGTATCTTTGAAAATGATAGTATCGTGGTAGCAGAAAAATTGGCGTTACATACTGGTGGGAATTGGGATGCCGAACTTAACGATAAAGGCTATGTATTAACGAAATCTCGTTATAACAAAACAGTGGGAGATACGTTGTACTGCGAGCGTTATGACTACTCCTTTGATGAAAAAGATCGATTGGTAGGTGTAGATGAATGGACGTATCACTATCCTTCAAAAGACACGACGCTCTATCGCTATAAGATTGATTATACCAAATATGGTCAGATCAAAGCGGTTTTGATAAAAAATGATCGAGACAGTATATTGGCAAAACGCGTCTATTCTTTTGGCCGGAGAAAGGTAACTGCACTAACGTATACAGAAGATGACCAGCCCGTACAACAGACCGTTTATAAATATGATCGTCAAGGACGCTATGTACTGGGCAATGACTATCAATATCTGAAAAACCTATATAAGGAAACAAAAACTACCTATGACGACAATGGGAAATCTAAAGAGTCGTGGTATATCCAGGATAAAAATAACGACACAATCGAAAGCGGATATGAGCTATATCAGCATCATCGGTTGGTCGAGAAATTGTTTAAAAATCACGCGGAGAATAATGGTTTCAGTCGTCATACAGTGTATCAATACCTGGCAGACGGCAGATTGGCGGGTGAAGTCGAAATTTTTAGACAAGGTGAAAACATAAGCAGACGCTGTAAAAATTATCAGTACGAATACGACAACTATAATGACATTAAGAAGACAGTGACGATTCACCGTACGGAAGAATGGTTTGATACGCGTGACTACCTCAATATTATTACGGTACAGTATAGATAATGCGGGACAGGCATCGTTTAAATTTTATTAACTTATGAAACCACTCAACACAATATGGATTATTATTATTATTATTATCCTGGTATTTGCAGGAGGACAAACAGCATACGCCCAAGAAATAAATAAAGCAGTCAATTCATCGAAGGCATTACGCTTGCTGGAGGAAATAGAGCATACAAATAATGAAATGAAGATCAAAAATGAAGAGTTGTCAAAATTGCGGAAAGAAGCAAACGAACTGTATGCTCAAAGACTCCGATCAACCGATTCTTCAGAGCAGGAGAAGATACCGAAACCCTACATTGTAGAGCGAGGTTCCATCAAGGAGAGGGCATACGCAAAAAGGGATTCTCTCTCGAAAAGGAGTGCTATGCTAAATCTTTTCTACGCTAACGAAATATTGCGAAACGAAGATTCTCAAGCTGTTTTGGATAAGATGAGACAAGCGATGGAAGCAGACAACAGAGACAGCGCCGTTATCGTGAAAGAAGATTATATACAATTACTTAAAACAACCACACTCGAGAAACTAAATGCCAAACGCATAGATGCCCAGATTTATGATACCGAAATGGAATCCATTGACAAAATAGATAAGGCGTTGGGGATGTTAGGCTATCTTTCCGCTTTAGTGAACTCCCCAAAGGCACTGGTACTAGAGGAAGACCTTAACAGATTGGCGATGGAAAGAAGGTGGGCAGACTGGAAAATTGCGTCTATATCCAAACGATTTAGGGAGACCGGAGAGGAATTAAGAGCGTTACATCGAACAATAATAGAATCCCATGATGCGGGAACATTAGCGGATACACGTAAGAAACTACAAATGGAGTGGAAGATGCTGAAAAAGCAAAGGGACTCTTTAAGAGCCCACCTAACTGACCCATTGGCAAAAAAAAGAGATACACTGTACCGCCAATACGCGAAAGAAATCACGAGAGGGAAGTCGGCTCAAGCTGTTTTAAAACAGGTTATCCATAAGACGGATTCTATAGCTGACGTCATTGCGACGCTGTACAATGAGTATGAGGAAAATGCACTCCAGGGCAAACAAACACAAGAAATCCAACGAAAAATTGCAGAAGCCAAACGTGACCCCATAGCCCATGATATCATACGGGATTACATCAAATCATTACGTGACGAGACATCAGCCAGACGACAGCTTTATCAAATTGACTTGGATATTTCACGTGTAGAAACAAGAGCGACAGACAAAATAAACACCGCGCTGGGGTATTTAGGGATCCCAACCTTTCAGGTAGTGGATATTATAGTGGACCGTTGAGGTTAACCTTTAAATGATTTTTTTTATGAAAAAGCACCTTAAACATATACTAGCATCTTTCATGCTGTTATCAACGGTACATACCGTATATGCGCAAGAGACCGTTCGAATTGCCGAAATTGTCAATACCCCAAAAGCTTTGCAATTGGAAAAAGAACTGGAAACTGTACAATTACAAAGAATGAAAGCAATAAAGGATCTGGCACCGTGGCGTATGCGGTTTAATGAAATAGCTAAAGAGTTAAGGAGTCTGCGTCAGCAGGAATCCGATTCAATCGATGTTGTGGGTATAGAAGACAAACGCAAAACGTTGGAAGATGAGCTGGGGCTATTACGAAAAAAGCGTGATTCGGTGGAAACATACATCATGAAAGCGCTGGCAGAAAAAAGAGATACACTGTACACACAATACACGATGGAAATTACCAGAGCCGAGTCGATTCAAGCTGTTTTGAAACCCATTGCCCATAAAACCGATTCTATTGCGCATGAAATCAAAAAATTATATGCCGAAATGGAAGAAAGAGCACGAAACGAGGAGCCTAGAGAAGATATTTCGAAAAGAATTTTGGCAGCAAGGCGCGATTCCACCGTACATGACATGCTAAACCATTATATTAAGTCGCTGCGGGATAAGACATATGAGAGATTACGAGTTAGGCCAGTCGATCGGGAAGCATTCCGTATGGATATGAGGGCAATAGAGAAGGTAGAGGCCGCGCTGATACATTTGGGAATACGCCCAACCCGAATAAACTCTAAAGCGGTGGATAGTTGGGCTGATGACGGAGACTACATCAACAGAAGAACAATCTATCAGATGAGTAGGAACTACGGTAAATATCGGGATGCATACCTGGCTATACTCCCGGATGAGATGCGCGAGGTAGTACTCAGGAGGTCTAATGAGCAAATTGATTCTATAGCAGAATCCCGTTATCAAGTAAGCGTTTTGCTCGCTAGCCAGCTGTCAGATACAGAACGCGATTCGGTACTGATAAGCCATCTAAAAAATCCTGAAGCGACCGAAGAGGTAAATGTGGAAATTCAGTCGACCACGATGGAAGAGTTCCTTATTTCTCCATCAACCCCCGAAGATAAAGATGTGGTAAAAGCATTTAAGGATAATCCAGTGTATGTCGTTACCTTAAAAAAGAAACTACCGGATGGACATGAGATTAAAATTACCGAGCAAGCTTTTTTGCAGAAAACAATGGATTTTATATGGGGCGCGATCTATCAGCCCGGAAGTCAATACCAGATACCTGCAGAAGATACCCTAACGTATGAAACGGCTCGTCGCCGATATCAACGATATGGAAGATATGCTTACCTCAGCACCCTGTCTCCGGAAGTACAATATGCTTTAGAGCGCTATCGTCGTCCAAAATTTAGCCTTCAAGATTTTGAACGATATCAAAAACAAATACAACGCCAAATGGATATGGTTGCGGAAAAGCATGATTCTGTCTTAATAAGTCGCATCAAGGATCCCGAATCCAAAGATACTTTCGTCGAAATAAAGTCGACCACTATCGAGCAGCTGATTGCGCAACCGCAAGATGATCGAGAAAAGGATGTGATAGCGGTTTTTAAGGGCTTCCCGATTTACGCAGTCACCTTGAATAGGAGAGTACCGGATGGGGGCGTGATAAAGATCGCGGAACAGGCTGTTTTACAAAAAACAATGGATTTCCTCTGGGGAAGGGCTTATTTGCCCTCAAGAATCGGATATGATGCTGCTTCGATCGACACTATACCGTATCATCAGATAGGAGTATGGATAAATAGATATTTTCCTTCCGCTACTTATTTGTATACGTTACCCAAGGATATACGTTATGCTTATTTGCACCGTAAAGGAGATGTGCACGATGCTACCAGACAGGAAGATCGCCTCCGTAAAAACCTGAATTGGGTAGCGACGATGACCGATGCGCAACGGGATTCGGTCATTAGGAGAAACGGGGAGATAGACTCGAATGAACAGGTACATATCAAATTGGTGACGCTGAATGATACTACGGTGGCTGAACTTAATGAACAATTGAATTCCAATAATAAGCGGTTAACGGAGATTCTAAACCATTTTAGAGGATATCCGATGTATGTAGTCACACATCAAAAAGAACTGGAGGACGGCGAGCTGTTTACCAGTTCCATAAGAATGATTTTCAAAGAAACCATGACCACCATTTGGCGGGTGGCCTGGATGCGCGGTTCAACGCGCTAGTATATTATCACCCATCACTATTTATATTCTCCAAAAGCTGTTAGCTCAAATATACCATCTGCCCATTCAGCTTCCTGTTCGTTGTGCACATTCACAACGTTATGGACGTTCAGTCGCAGATAGCGGTATGGGTTTTCATTTGCTATTTTTAAGATATGAAAACCGACTTTCCAATTATTCAAATTATCCACAATGGTATGGTAGGTCTTGCCGTCAGCGCTGGCTTCTATTGTATATTTGTATGCCGTTTCTGAACCGCCGGTCAATCGCGTGGCAAGATTGATTTCAGTAATGCTAGCATGCTGTTCCATATCAACCGTTAGTGAATAAGGCAACTTCCCCCCTTTAAAAAACGGCGACGAATCCAAGTCCGCTCCGTCGGTGACAACAGATGCCGGTGCCGTTCCCGCGTCGCTGCTCGTAGCTGTTACTGGTTTGCCCAAAGTCAAATTCCTACCGGCTTGAACCGGAATAAGCCCGTACTTTTCATGTCTTTCCAACCGGTCGTAATACTCCATTGAAGCATATCCGTTGTTAAGGTTTACGAACAAAATTCTAGGGAAATTACCGGTCTTTTCGCTATGATGATACTGTGCCCCCCAGCGGTAACTGTACATGCCGTAGGTAATACGTTCCGAACCGGTACTGAAAACGGAATTTACCTGTGAGCCAAAAGACGAATTGTTACCTACTTCTTTTTTTTGCGTCCATACGCCCGCTAGATCTGTTCCTGACGCATACATCGCCTGGCTGGGATACCAACCCGAAGCTTTGGAACTAAAAAAATAATACACGCTATCCTTTTTGGTGATATAAGGGGTTTCACGATGCTGCCCTTTGAAAACCGTGTTCACTAACCGTATAGGTTTGCTCCAGGTTTCGTCAAGCTGATAGATATTGACGTCCTCATTCATATTGGTTGCAGAGAGGATGTAGGCGGTATTATCATCATCTATAAAGATAGATTGATCGCGCGATTCAAACCCTAAAGGTCGGTCGTCAAATGTGACTTCCAGATCACCTCCCGGTGTAATTTGTGCTAAATACAGTTTCGCGGCGACATAACCTCCTGCGTCTTCATAATGCGCAACGATAACTACTTTGCCGGTCCTTTTGTTGTATTGGGTAGACACGCCCTCAAAATTTGCCGGGTGTGGATAAAATGCCAATTCGCGCGAAGTCCAATTATTCAGCCCATTCGGAGATACCAGCTCATATACGGCTCTACCTCGAACTGTTTGCGTACCCGTTCCCTCCTCCGTTGTTTTCACCTGATGGCGGATAGAATAACGATAATATTGATTGCCTACTTTTATACCTTCGGGTTGCTTGCGGCGGTTACTCCCTTGCTTGCCGTTGCTGTTTTTGTAAACCGATACTTCTTCGCTAGGCGTGAAAGGCGTCGCTTGATGATCAAGACTGGTTGCAATCTTTTGCCCGGCTTGATAACCTTCGACATAATACGTGTATGTTTTCCCTATGTCGAGGTTATAATCATCAAAGACGTCGCCTGTCGATTCTCCAATGAGGTTTCCGTCCCGATATATTTTATAATGTTCAACATCCGGCCGTTGCTCCCAATGTATTTTGACATTTTTCACGTCATTTTCACCTGCGAGTTTGAATTCAGTAGCTGTTGCTGCCCATGTGCGGATGGCGAGTTCGCGTGTGATGGGCTTGCTGGGCTCATCGTCGATGTAAGCGATAGCTTTTATATGTGTATTTTTGTCAATCAGAATTGGTGTGTTATATTTTATACTGTTTTTATCCGGCTCGCTACCATTTAGTGTATAGTAGATCTTTGCTGCTGGATGATGATGAGTGAGTTTAAGGGTTTGACTTTCCCAATAGTCACCGTCAGGCAGAGATATTAGTGGCGCAACAACGGCGGACGGCGGAATAGTAGATATATAGCCAGATTTTGGTTTCGTGTTCGCGACTCGGTTTGTCGATTGCCCTACGACTGCCGACATCCTTGGAAAGGCTTGCCCCACTATCCGCTCCTGTTCAAGGATAATTAAAAAGCATGTTAAAAAAATGGATAAGAAAATAGTTTTTCGTTGATTTTCTTTGTTTGTCATCATTATTATATGTTCAATATTTTTATACGTCGTCGGAGATACAAATAAAGATATATTCCGGTGGACCTGTGGGGGGGTAATCCGTAAATTATAGGGGAATTTAGCGTTTCGGGTAATCACGAATATGTATAGCGGCTTCCCTTGCGGGTGCCCTTTCGTTGATAATCATGAGTCAGAAATCGCGAAGATGGAACAACGGGAAGCAGGTCCTTGACAACGGTTTATAACAGCTATATTACAGGAATTACGATTTTACCACTCTTTTTTAGAAGTTTATACCCTCACGATGGTCCCGCCAAAGGTCTATCTTTGAATATCGATTTTATTATTATTGTAAATCTGTTATGAGAATCGTATACACTTTTAGTGGTTTTGTATTAAAAAATTATGTTATTATAAAGCTGGCATGATTAAAATAACGATTAAGCACAGAGAGAAAGGCTCCATTTGACAACTGAAAAAACAAATTATACACAAATGAAAAAAAGAAACCGTGGTTTTGCTCTATGGAGAGCATTATCGAAAGCATTCATGGTTGCATGTATCGCGGCCGCTACCGTATGGGCGCAAGACAGTATGGCGCAACGTAGTAATAAGGAAGGAAAGTATGCCCTTTTTGAGGATAAGCTTCCTGCGGGTGCAAAATGGTCAACAGAAGAAAACGTAGAGCGTGACGGAGGCGCGGGGAACAGTAAAAAATACATTTACTTAAATCCAGATCTTAGTCCAGCAAATCTGACAGGCATGTCTCTCCGTATCCGCGAAAATCCGGGACCGGGAGAATACCGTTATGTAACGTTTAAGTGGATAGCTTGGGGAGGAGATCGTCTAGGCCTTCGCTTTTTGACAAGTTCCAAAGGAAAGGGTTCAAAATTTAATTATACGTATGCAGCCGGAAAAATGGATTCCCTGCTCTCCGGATTGCAAATTGACGAAACGGCGCCCGGAAACTGGATCACCGTAACACGGGATTTATGGAAGGATTTTGGGGACTTTACGCTTACAGGTCTATCATTTATTTGTCCAGATCGTAGGGATGCCGGCTTTGACGACGTGTTTTTAGGACAAACAGACAAAGTTTTTGACAATTCGCCAGGGGTGTTACCTACGAAGGTGGCGCAGCCTATTGCCGTAAAAGAAGCGGAACTTACCTTAGACGATTTAGATGCACCTGCCAAAGGAGGATCGACAACAAACGATACAGCGTTGGCAGAAGGTAACGATTCGACGATAGCTGGAGCGTATGAAGAGGGGATTATGGCAGATGAGAACGGGGAAGACCCCGAGGATGCTTTGAAAGTAGATTGGGTAGAGCAAATTCGCTCGGGAGGTGTCTGGATGTACCCATTATACGTGCTAGGCTTTTTTGCTATCGTTATAACCATCATACGGGCAATTTTGTCGAGAAGAGGACGGTTGGCTCCGAAGAAGATGCGGGAGGAAGTTAGGTTGGCATTGGCGACGAATGACATCGATGCGGCTATCGCAGCTTGTGAAGAGCGTCCATCGACATTAAGTGAATCCTTGAAGTATATCCTTGAGCATCGACATGCGGATAGAGATATAGTTAGTCAGGTGAGCGGCGACATGGCGGGGCGTGAAATCCGGGAGCAACTGGATAAAATTTATCCACTTTCGGTCGTGGCATCGTTAGGACCGCTTTTAGGTCTTCTGGGAACGATTGTGGGGATGATTGAAGCATTCGGCTTGGTCGCCATATACGGCGATGAAGGTGGATCATCTTTGCTCTCTAACTCCATCTCACTAGCGTTAATCACTACAGCAGCCGGTTTGGTGATCGCTATCCCAGCAATCACTATTTATTTCTACCTGAAACGGAGTATCAAAGGAACAGCTACGATTATGGAAGAAGAACTAGAGCATGCCCTGACCATGGTATATCTGTACAAACAAGCGGATGAAAAGGAGCAAAGGCTATTGACGGAGGCTTCTGCCGAAGAAGACCAAGAGGAACAAGCAACGAATCACGAATCACCAGAAACGAACCCTGAATCAAATGAAAATTAACTATGAAGATGATGATAAGGTAGAGGTACCGATGTCACCTTTGATTGACTGCGTGTTTTTGTTGCTTATATTCTTTCTGGTGACAACGATGATGAAAAAGTGGGAAAAGCAAATCCCACTTTCACTGCCATCTTCGACCTCCAGTCTTTCGACAGTGCAGTCCGGCGATCAGCCTATCGTGTTGTCCGTGGACGAGCGTAATCGAATCTATCAGGTCGTAAATGTCGACGCTTACTCCGGTGAAGGCACTTATGTCCCTATAACCGATTTATCCGGCTTCCTAGGTCAGTTGAAGCAAAAATACGGGACGGAAATTGCCATCGATGTGTCGGCCTACCGCACCGTGGCCGTCGACGACGTTATCAATGTGTTTGATGCCTGTCAAATAGCGGGATTTGATCAAACGCGCGTGCGTTTGGGAAGTAAACCGCCGAGCGACGAGTTACAGTAATTAATACGAACGAAACGGATAGTGATATGAAATTGAATTACGATAATAACGACGACGAACCGGAAATCTCGATGTCGCCCTTGATCGATTGCGTGTTTCTGTTGTTGATATTCTTTTTGGTGTCGAGCATGACGAAAGTGAAAAACAAGGATATCGACGTCGATTTACCGGCTTCTACCGCAGCCATCAAAATGAAACCCGATGATAAGCAGGCGATAGTCGGACTTGATTATAGCGGACAGATCTTTTGGGAAGGAGAACATTGCTCCACCAACTTTCTATTGGAGCAACTACGGGACGTCAGTATCACGCAACCTGATCGACGTATACGGATTGATATGGACAAGGAGGCCCCTTTTGGGCGCTTTGTTGAAATTATGGATGCCTGTCAGTTTTACAATCTGACGAATATAGGGATTAGAACTTATGACGAAAACTACAACAAAGGGTAGGCGCAAACGACATTATGGTGTGATCACCATCGCGTGGTTGGGAGCGCTATTGATCTGTGGTGGCATAGCCTATTTGTTGATGCAGGAAAGTGGTCGGAGTACCGGACAGGGAGTGTTTAAACCAGCGGAAAAAGAAAATGTGCGAAAAGCTATAAAACCACGGACACAGACGGTCAAAAAGCCTTCCAACGCCCGAAAAGAGCAACAAAAAACGCGTCCATTGCCCAAAGAGCACGCCGATGAGATGGCTGCGAAAGCAGAACAGATGACAAAAATGCAATTGCGTTCGCAATTACAACGTTTCCAGCAGATGGTGGACAAGATGCGAGAGCATAGCAATGCCGCATTGGATCGAGTGGAGCAACGTCAACTGCCTACGGGCGCACCACGAGATGCGAACGACGTATCCGCCGCACGTAATATCCCACAAGCGGGTTCTCCACCTTTGCCAGCTGACGCTAGTGCTGCTGCGATGTATGAGCGACTACGACAATATGAACAGGAGATTCAAAAACGGAACGTGGCGGTCAATGCTGCAAAAAGAACACTTACAGATGGGCTTTCTTTTCCGGAGGTCTACGCCTCCTTGACGATGAGCAGCTCGTCTATGCCTTCTTTTGATAATCTTGCGGCACAACAATTTGACGGTTTGGAGAAAGCCGCTGATATAGCTGTGCGATCTACAGGCGATTTGAATAAGTACCGCGGCCTATTAGACCAGGCGTCTCGCCAAGCAGGATTGGCAGGGGCACGTTTAGAAGGGCTATTCGGAGGCGGTCGCTCGATGAATAGACCGGGAGGGAACAGCAGTGGACAACCTGGGGGCAACGGGGAAGGAGATGGCGGTATGGCCATCGGATTTAGTAACGATGATGGTCCAAAAGCACCGATGGCGCCGTATTCGGGGCCAAAGCTGGATCCTGAAATGGTAAAAGCACAAGCCTTGCCGGGGAGACGGATTTCTAAAGATGCAGAACGGAAAGGTTGGCTATACGTTAATTCCTGGTATATGATCGGCCCGTGGGAAAGCTATGGAAGGGATGATTTTGCCGTGGTGCACCCCCCAGAAATTGCCGTAGATTTTGATGCCGTGTATACCGATGGGAAAATAGGCGAGGGGATCGCCGAAACGGATGCCCATCCGCTGAAGATGGTAGGGCCACGTGTGAAACTGGATGGCACATTACGTTGGCGTTTTATGCAAAGTGAATCCATGCACAACGTGCCCCCCGTCACGACTGGAAGTGCGACCTATTACGCATATACCGAGCTTTACTTTGATGAGGCAGCCTCGATGTTGGTCGCGATGGGTACCGATGATAGTGGACGGGTTTGGATCAATGGGCAGGATGTATGGCAGGATAGGGGAACAAGCTGGTACAATATTGATGAACACATCGTAACATTCAATTTCCGACAAGGTTGGAATAAAGTGTTGGTGCGTTTGGAAAATGGAGGTGGCGGGGCCGCGGGCTTTAGTTTCTTGATCTGCCCGAAAGATGCCATTTAACAGTAACATCTAAAAATTTACAATCATGAATATGAAAATTTTGAACTACAAATATCTAATCATCACCCTTGCGGCTTTCTTTGCATTCGTCCACGTTCGGGCGCAAGAAACGGAATTCCATCCTGGGAAACTTTGGTTCGACAATAACCAACGACTTATCAATGCCCACGGTGGGGGTGTTTTATATCATGAAGGTCAGTATTATTGGTTCGGCGAACACAAAGGCGAAAGATCGAACGCCGCTTGGGTGGGCGTTACCTGTTACTCGTCGTCTGACCTATACAACTGGAGCGACGAAGGGGTGGCGTTAGCCGTAAGTAAGGACAATACAAGTCCGATAGTGGCAGGGAGCACCATCGAACGGCCCAAAGTCATTTATAACGAAACGACTGGAAAGTTTGTGATGTATTTCCATTTGGAGCTAAAAGGACAGGGATATGAGGCTGCGCATGTCGGGGTTGCCGTGAGCGATAAACCGACCGGTCCGTATGAGCTTGTTAAAAATGACCGCGTGAATCCGGGAGAATGGCCGCTAAACATGACGGAAGCCCAACGGAATGCGACGGATAAGGTGGAAGATTATGAATGGTGGACACCGGAATGGACGAAAGCTATTGAAAACGGATTGTTTGTACGTCGTGACTTCGAAAGCGGACAGATGTCGCGTGACATGACGCTCTTTGTGGACGATGATCAGAAAGGATATCATATTTATTCATCGGAAGACAACCTTACCCTTCATATTGCAGAACTAACTGAAGACTACCTAAGTTATACAGGAAAATATATCCGGATCGCCCCGGCAGGACATAATGAGGCCCCGGCTATCTTTAAGAAGGACGGCAAGTACTTTATGATTACGTCGGGATGTACCGGTTGGGATCCCAATGAAGCGCGGCTGCTCACTGCAGATCATGTGCTGGGCGAATGGACATTACATCCCAACCCAGCTGTCGGAAAAGGTGCCGAGCTCACTTTTCATTCCCAAAGCACCTATATATTACCTGTCGCTGGCAAGAAAGACGCGTTCATCTTTATGGCAGACCGTTGGCGTCCCGAGAACCCAATTGATGGCCGCTATGTATGGTTGCCGGTATTATTTGAGGATGGGATGCCGGTGTTAAAATGGTTTAACAAATGGGATTTGAGTGTATTCGACGAGAAGTGAGGCGGTGCGCCGAGATATAAGATTATCTATTTTAATTCAATTAGTTTAGTGTTGGAAATCCGCGTTATGCGGATTTCCTTTTTTTACCATCAATCATTACGCTTTACCCTAAATTCATTCTGAAACGCTTTACGATATTTCTTTATATAATCCGAAGGGTTCATATCAAAGAGCTTGCTGAATTGAACGCGGAAATACTTCACATCATAGAAACCCGTTTCGTTCGCTACTTCGTTCACTTTCATATCGGTGTCAATGAATAGTTGAGCAGCTTTTCGTAAGCGAATATCCCGTATTAGCTCGTTGGCCGTTTTCCCCGAGATGGCTTTCACGCGCTTATAAAGGCTCGAATAGCTCATGCTCATTTCTTCTGCCAGCATTTTAACATTAAAGTTTTCATTTCGGATATATTTTTCGACTTGTTGGATGCAAAGCTCAATAAATTCCTTGTCTTTGGAAGATATCTTAAGATCGTTGGACTGCAGCGTAATAGCATTATAGAAAAACTGCTGTAAGTTTTTTCGATTTTTGATGAGTGCAGAGACTCGTGCCTTTAATAAATCGGCATCGAATGGCTTGCTGATGTAGTCGTCAGCACCCTCTTCCACACCTTCTAACTTGTGTCTGTCGGACGGACTGCTCGTGAGCAGGATTACTTGAATATGACCGTACGCAGGGTTTGATTTGATTTCAGCACATAATTCGATCCCGTTCATGCGATCCATCATCACGTCGCTAATGACAATTTCGGGCTGGTGTTTTTTGACGATATCCAACGCTTCTACACCATCCTTGGCGATATGGAGAATATATTTGTCGCGGAAAAGTTGTGCAAGATACTCTCGCAGCTGTTTATCGTCGTCCACAACCAACAGACTTGCCGTTTGCACGATTTCTGTTTCCTTCAGGGTTGGAACCTGCTCTTCCCCCGTCTCATCAGTATTGGCTAATGGATTGTCTTCTGCTATAAGTTCTTGTATCACGGATAAATGCGTATCTGTTTCGGGAAGATACGTATGTGCGGGAAGCATATCGGCATTGTTTGGCAATGCAATGGTAAAGGTCGTGCCAACGCCGACAGTACTTTCATAAGATATCTCGCCATCCAACATATCCACAAATGTTTTGGAAAGGTACATACCAATGCCGAACCCCGGTTTTTGTGTTACACCTTTTCGATGGTCGGAATAAAATTTCGTAAAGATACTGTTCCCAACTTCCGCAGGGATACCCACGCCTGTATCAGATACCTGTAAGATTACCTGCGTAGATGTGCATTTTATATGCAGGGTTATATGCCCATTTTCTGGAGTAAACTTAAAAGCATTGGAAAGTAAGTTGTAAAGGATGATTTCTAGCTTTTCATTATCGGAAACAATTTCAGCACGTTCTACATCTGTTTCAAAGGTATACTGAATATGCAGTTGCTGTGCTTGGTGTTGGAAGCAGAGAAATATTTCACGCGTAAAAGTGACGATATCAAGACGACTCATCTTCAGGTTCTCCACTTCGTTTTCTGCCTTCCGGAACAACAGCAGTTGGTCAACAAGGCTCAGGAGCCGTTTGGTGTTGCGTTTCACCATGTTAAGCTTGGCTTTCTCCTGACTATCTGTACTCTCTCGTAACAGGTCCTTTATGGGGTTGATAATCAGGGTTAATGGTGTCCGGAATTCGTGCGATACGTTCGTGAAGAAAGATTGACGCTTCTCATTGAGTTCCCGTTCTTTCTTCGCAGTGAAATTAGCAAGTTCCACCTCATATTTGAGTGCAGTTTGGCGGTGACGATACTGGATATACAGCCGTAACAGACCCAATGCAACTCCCACATAAATAATGTACGCCCACCAGGAACGGTACCATGGCGGAAGCACCTTAATATGCAGTTCCGTTGGCTGGTTGCTCCATTCTCCCTCTGCATTTGTCGATTCAATCAGTAAGGTGTAGGAGCCTTCCCGCAGGTTATTGTAGTTAATGGCGCGGGTCGTTCCGGCCATATTCCACTCCTTATCCAACCCTTCAAGCATGTATCGGTATCTGATTTTGTGCGGTGAGGAAAATTCTAAAGCCACAAAATTAAGGGATAAGATAGCCTCATCATAAGGCAATGTGATTTTGTGGATGTGATACTCGCTATCCAACTGCACACGATAGGTAGAATCCCGCAGCAATTTGTTGTTGATCCGTATCGCTGTAATCGCCATTTTGGGCGTGTAGTTTCGGGAAGAAATGCTATCCGGGTAAAAGAGGTTGAAACCATTGACGCCACCAAAAGCGAGCCTACCGTCTTGCAAATGCAGGGATGCACCATACGAGAACTCATTACTTTGTAAACCATCGGAGCGGTCGAAATTGGTGAACTCGTTTGTTTCCGGATCAAATCGGGAAAGCCCGTCGAAGGTACTTAACCAAAGATGTCCCGAATCATCTTTTTCAATACTGAGCACCGAGTTATTACGTAAGCCTTCCTTGTCTGCAAACGTGTTCTCGATACTATCCGTCGATCGATTAAATAAAATAAGCCCTCGACCTTCAGTCCCTATCCACATGTGGTCCGGTCCGTCTAGATAGATAGCCCGGACAGGTTTTCCTATTTCATATCTTTTAAAGGCACCCGTGCGTTTATCTATTTTAAGAAGCTCGTGATAATTTCCGCCCCATAGATAATCTCTCCCCGCCGAAATCAGCGTGTTGATATCATTGGCTTCCGAAGAAAAGATCTCGAAAGCATCTTTTTCGGGGTTATATCGATAAAGCCGTCCGTAACCAAATGTGGCCGCCCAGAGTGTTTGCTGATCGTCTGCCAGGACAATCTGGATATGGTTATTTTCTCTTCCATTTTCGGCATAGCAGGGATACCGTTTGAAGCCGGTGCCAGCATTGTACCGCTGAATGCCGTTTGAGGTCGCCATCCATATGTCGCCATTATGGTCTACAGCCATGCTGTTGATGACATTATCCGTTAGCCCTTCTTGTCCTTTTTTGATCGTTTTAAAAGCATTTGTCTGCTGATCCCAGATACCGAGACCGCCCCCTTCTGTTCCGATCCACAGCTCGCCAGATTTTGTTTCCAGGAAACTGCGGACGAAGCGATTAGGTAAACGTTTTGAGATCTCCCAAAGGGCGTCATCCATTTTGAACTTGTGCTTGGAAGGATCGAGTATATTTACGCCGCCTTTCGACGTGCCGATCCACTTGCGTTGTTCCTGATCGATATAGACGGTATAGATTGCATTACTGGAAAGCGAGTTGTAGTCATGGCTGTTCCAGAAAGATCCTAGCACCTGTTTTTTTCGGACGTCCAAATGCTCAACCCCATTTTTTGTCGCCAACCAAACATTGTTATCCTTGTCCAAAGCAAGTTGTTCGACGCTAGGAGAACGGAGTTCTGAATCAACCCTGGCAACATACTGTTGACTGTCGATGTCATAGACATAGAGACCATCTCCGTTGCCAAGAAGCAAGCCACCGGCGTTATCCGACAGTAGTGCCGACGCAGTCGACACACTATCGTTCATCAACTGAAATTTCTGGCTGGCTGGTTCGTATTGGAATAAGCCTTTCTCGTTGATGAAAACCCATATTGTATTGTCTTCATCGACGTGTAACACCGAGACATGATAATAATATTCGTCCTTGCCTTGTTGTTCTGCCTGAAGAGGGATCCAGTCTGCTACATCCTGCTCCGCATTTTTAACGAACAAGCCCCATCCGTTGGTTCCGACGTATACATTGTTAAATGTATCCACGGCGATGGTCTTGGCATCGGCGGCAAGCACTTGCGTGTCGTTTACATCCCAATGGGGGTGGAAGCGTAATCTACTGAAGGTATCAAAATTCCGGTTGTATATTCCTACTCCTTGCCCTGTACCAATCCACAACTGCTGAAGCAAATCTTCCGTGACACAATAGATATAGTTGTGTGGCAGCGAGCGGGGGTTGTGCAATTGATTACGGTAAGAACGTATTTCATAGCCGTCATAACGGTTGAGTCCGTCTGACGTGCCAAACCACATATACCCTTGGTGGTCTTGAAAAATACTCTTGACGGAATTGTTAGACAATCCGTCGTCCATGCCAAGCTGCTGGACCTGGGCATGACCGAGGTATACCGACAGTGAGACGGCTATCAGGATGAATCTTCGTATGATATATATATAACCAGGATATATGCTCATGTACATAGTTTTTTAACGATTGGTTTGGCTTTTTGCTAAAAACAAATATAAGGTATTTTGGGCGAATCGGAGAAGAAAGTGGCTGTCGTGATGTTTCGGATCCTATTTTCACCGGATTGTCCCCCTTTTTATACGAGTTTACGCCCTATATATTTCTGCATTTGCCGCCATCTTTGTTTCGACAACATAAACCGTGTTACATAATATGAATTTTGATATAACCACTGATCCTCATACGCGGATCGACATTTTAACGGGCGAACGCATTCTTGTTTCTCCCCATCGTAGTAAGCGACCTTGGCAAGGGCAAGTTGAAAAAAACGTCGCGGACAGCCGACCAGCTTACGAGCCAAGCTGTTATCTCTGTCCTGGAAATCGCCGCGCAGAGGGTGATCATAATCCACAATATAAAGACAGTTTTGTATTTGTGAACGATTATGCAGCTCTGCTGGATGCAGACCATAAATTGGTGCCGAATAACGATGATCTTTTCCTTGCGACGCCCGAAAGAGGAATCTGTAAGGTCGTTTGTTTCAGTCCACGCCACGACCTGACCTTGGCCGAAATGGATGTGGCTGCATTGACAGAGGTTGTCAATGTATGGCAAGACGAATTCCGGGAGCTCTCCAAAAAGGAATGGATCAAGTATATACAGATTTTCGAAAACAAAGGTGCTATGATGGGATGCAGCAATCCTCATCCGCATGGCCAGATATGGGCACAGAGCGGTATACCCAGTAATATCCTAACGGAAGGGCAACGCCAACAGGATTATTATCAACAACACAAGCAAACGATGTTGAATGCCTACTTGGTGGCAGAGTGCGCGAAAAAAGAGCGAATTATCCTAGAAAACACCTCTTTTGTCGCACTCGTGCCTTTTTGGGCAAAGTGGCCGTTCGAAACTATGCTTATCAGCAAACGTGAAGTGCAGACGATTCTGGATTTTACAAAAGAGGAAAAACAAGATCTCGCTGCGATTATCGGAAAGCTCACCGTACGGTATGACAATCTTTTCGAAACATCCTTTCCTTATTCTGCGGGTATGCATCAAGCACCTGTCAATAGCGGAAATCAAGAGGGATGGCATTGGCATATGCATTTCTATCCGCCTTTACTACGCTCGGCTACGGTCAAAAAATTTATGGTTGGCTATGAAATGTTGGCAGACGCCCAACGCGATATTACGCCTGAGGTGGCTGCCGAGCGGCTGCAACAACTTTCTGATGTACACTATAAACAAAAAAGAAATGAATAAGATCATACAACAGGTACAAACGCACCATGTAAAGGAGTTTGGTGAAGAGCCGCTTGTAGTCCGTTCCCCGGGCCGCATCAATATCATCGGCGAGCATACCGACTATAATGAAGGGTTTGTTCTTCCGGCAGCCGTGGATAAATATATCTATGTAGGCATTTCCCGTAGAACGGACAGCAAGATATACCTGTATTCGCTTAATTTTAATGAAACCGTTATAAGTGCTGTAGAGACATCGCATACACTTTCGACACATTGGGCAAACTACATATTAGGTATGGCAGACCAATTGAAAGAAAAGCTGCCCTCGGGATTCGATATGACCTTTTATGGAGATGTTCCGTTAGGAGCGGGGATGTCCTCATCTGCGGCGCTGGAATCTGCGACAGGATTTGCCTTGAATGAACTTTTTGATATGGGCATGGATCGAATGGAACTAGCGCTCATGGGACAGCGTTGTGAACATACCTATATCGGTGTCAAGTGTGGAATCATGGATCAATTTGCCTCTCTGTTTGGAAAAGACGGGCACGTCATTAAATTGGATTGTCGGGATTTAAGCCACACGTATGTACCTATGCAGATGGGAGATTATGTGTTGCTGCTGTTAAATACCAATGTGAAGCACTCGCTGGCTTCTTCGGCCTATAATCAGCGCCGTGAAAAGTGCGAGCAGGCCGTGGCATATTTACAGCCTGAGTATCCGGATGTGCGCAGCCTACGGGACGCCAATGTCGATATGTTGGAAAGGGTGGTGTTGGAAAAGGATAAAGAAGCGTTCGTCAAAGCAAAATTCGTGGTAGAGGAAATTCAACGGGTAGAAGAATCCTGTGCATACTTAATACAAGGAAACCTGCAGGCGATGGGGCAAAACATGTTTGCGACACACACCGGATTGAGCAAGGATTATGAGGTGAGCTGCGCGGAGTTGGACTTCCTAGTCGATTATGTAAGGCAATTTCCCGAAGTATTAGGCGCCAGAATGATGGGAGGGGGCTTTGGAGGCTGTACGATAAACATCGTACATCAGGATTTTGTCGAGGAGCTTTTGTCAGCACTACGCGTTAAATATCAAGAGCAGTTTGGCCTCGCGCTGGACGAATACCGGGTGGAATTAAAGAATGGTACCGAAATAGTTAACGAGCATGGATATTAAAGATTATATTGTATTTCTATTTTACTTTCTTATAGTGGCAGGCTATGGCCTGTATATCTATTACAAGAAGAAAGCAAAGACGGCCTCTTCAAAAGATTATTTTCTTGCCGAAGGATCACTGACCTGGTGGGCTATCGGTGCATCTATTATTGCCTCTAATATTTCGGCCGAGCAATTTATCGGTATGAGCGGGTCGGGCTTCATGATGGGATTGGCCATTGCATCCTATGAGTGGATGGGCGCGGCGGCATTGCTTGTCGTTGCCATCTTCTTTCTACCTGTTTATCTCAAAAACAAGATTTCGACGATGCCCGAATTCCTTTCGAAAAGATATAACGGGACGGTAGCTATGATTATGGCGGTATTTTGGCTAATGCTCTATGTCGTCGTCAATCTCACTTCCATCTTATTTCTTGGTGCACTCGCTGTTAGCAGCGTGTCGGGGTTAAGCCTGACGTTCTGTATGTACGGACTGGCATTTTTTGCGATTTTGATTACACTAGGTGGAATGAAAGTGATTGGCTATACGGATGTTATCCAAGTATTCTTTCTTATCCTCGGCGGGTTGGCCACAACCTACCTGGCTTTGGATTTGGTGGCTAACCATTACGGGAGCAATGGAATTTTGGAGGCCTATGGAACGATCGTAAAAAAGGCACCCGAACATTTCCAAATGATTTTTAGGCCGGAAGATGAACATTATATTGATCTGCCGGGCCTGTCCGTATTAGTAGGTGGGCTATGGGTGGTGAATCTCAGCTATTGGGGCTGTAACCAATACATTACCCAGAGGGCGTTAGGAGCCGATCTTAACACAGCGCGGAACGGTTTGCTCTTCGCGGCCGGTATCAAGCTCGTGATGCCGATTATCGTGGTATTACCGGGAATCGCCTGCTATGTGCTTTATAAAGATGGACTTTTCCAGCAGGAAATGGGTTTGGGCGATGATATCAACCCCGATCGAGCCTATCCAGTGTTGCTGAACCTGCTGCCTACAGGTTTGAAAGGATTATCCTTTGCAGCCTTGACGGCAGCCGTGGTGGCGTCGCTGGCCGGTAAAGCCAATAGTGTAGCGACTATTTTCACGTTGGATATATATAAAAAAATTATCAACAAAGATGCGGACGAAAAACGATTGGTTGATACGGGGAAAATCACCATTATAATTTCTATGATTTTAGCGGTTTTGATTGCGCCCTATCTCGGTATTGATAAAAAAGGTGGGTTTCAGTATATCCAAGAATATACGGGTTTTGTATCACCGGGGATATTTGCGATGTTCCTATTAGGATTCTTTTGGAAGAAAACAACGTCTAACGCGGCACTTTTTGCGACCATCGGCGGCTTTGTGATGTCCATGCTGTTGAAATTTCTTCCCTTACTGGTTGATCTTTCGTTTCTTGCCGGAATCGGGTTTGCTGTACCTACAACAGCAGGCGTATATGAAATTCCGTTTATCGATCGGATTGCGATCGTTTTCGTGAGCTGTATCGCAGGAATGGTACTCATCAGCAAATGGGATAATAGGCGTGGTGTAGTGCCGGTGGGCTTCGAGACTGATCCAAGTATGTTCCGCACATCTCGGAGTTTTACCATTGGTGCATTGCTGGTCGTCGCAGCGCTGACAGCACTCTATACGATATATTGGTAGGATGTGTGGGCATTTCGCAAGATTACCCCCCTTTTTATATGAGTTTGTGCCCTACTATTTACAGTTGGAGGGGGCATATTTGTAAAGTCAAAAAAGTAATAAACCTATTTTGGACATTGTACTATGAATAATAAAATCTTTTTTAAGTTGTTATCAACCCTGATTGCTGTTTTTTCGATGAGTTTTAACGCCGTTGGACAAACCAACGAATGGGAAAACCCGAAGGTACTCGATTTTAATAAAGAGAAACAGCGCGCCTCCTTGCGCTACTATGATACGCAGGAGCAAGCTATTTCGGGCGAGGCCCGCTCGTCCAATCAACTCGTATCCTTAAATGGGGATTGGAAATTTCACTTCTCGGAAACTATTGCCGACAGACCTACCGATTTTTACACGCAGGAGTTGGATGACAGCGATTGGGCCATCCTTCCAGTTCCATCAAATTGGGAGATGCACGGGCATGGAATTCCAATCTATACGAATATCATCTATCCGTTTCCGGCCAATCCGCCCTATGTGGGAAATGACGTGCCGGTGGGTACCTACCGGAAAATCGTTACGCTACCCGCGGACTGGTCCTCGAAACAGGCTATCTTGCAGTTCGGTTCTATCTCCGGGTATGCAGTTATCTATGTGAATGGAAAGAAAGTAGGTATGAATAAAACCTCCAAAATGCAGGCCGAGTTTGATGTAACCGATGCTTTGAAAGACGGAGAAAATACGATTGCTGTACAGGTATTCAAATATCATGACGGCAGTTATTCGGAAGATCAAGATATGTGGCGTCTGGGTGGACTGGACCGTGATGTGTCCCTACTATTGCTACCGAAGACGACCATATGGGATGTGGAGCAGCAGGCAGATTTAGATACGAAGTATAAAGATGGACTGTTTGCGTCGAAGGTTTCCATCCGCAATTTTGAAAAGACCGAGCAACGGGGAAAGTTACAGACAGAATTGTTTTTTGAGGGCAGATCGGTCTGGAAAAAGGAAGATAGTTTTCGCTCGACAGACTCCATTATCGTTGTAGAGGCAAAACGAAGAATACCCAATGTCCATAAATGGAACGGAGAGATACCCCATTTGTATCGTGCCGTCTACACGCTGGTCAACGACAGAGGCGAAGTGTTGACCCGTACGGCGGTGCACGCCGGGTTTCGAAGGGTAGAGATAAAAAATGCGCAATTGTTGGTGAACGGTGTGCCTATCTATGTAAAAGGTGTGAACCGGCATGAACAGCACCCGACAAAAGGCAGAGCTGTGAGCCGAGAAGACATGATCCGCGATATCCAATTGATGAAGGAACTGAACATCAATGCAGTCCGGAACGCGCATTATCCAAACGATGCTTTATGGTACGAGCTGTGCGACGAATATGGAATGTATCTGGTGGACGAAGCTAATATCGAGACGCACGGTATGGGCGCGGAGTGGCAGGCTTGGTTCAACAAAGACCGCCATCCGGCTTACCGGGAAGAGTGGAAGGCAGCACACCTTGACCGTATCGAGCGCATGTTTGAGCGGAGCAAGAACCATCCGAGCGTCATTATATGGAGTCTGGGCAATGAGTGCGGTAATGGCCCGGTGTTCTACGAGGCTTACGATTGGCTGAAAGAACGAGACCCATTTCGCCCTGTGCAGTTTGAGCAAGCGGGCGAAAACAGCAATACGGATATTGTTGCTCCGATGTACCCCCATATGAACAGTATCTGGAACTATGCGAAAGCGACCGACAAGTCGCGGCCTTATATTATGTGCGAGTATGCCCATGCCATGGGTAACAGTACAGGGAACTTTAAAGATCTGTGGGATATCATCAAGACCTACCCGCATCTACAGGGAGGGTTTATTTGGGAATGGATGGATCACGGCATGGCGACTGATGATGGCTATGGAAATAAGTTCTGGGCATATGGTGGTGATCTTGGTGGTTTCCATTTGCAGAATGATGATAATTTTGTTGCAGATGGGCTGGTGAACCCGGACCGTACAGTGCCACATCCGGGCGCGTATGAGGTAAAGAAAGTATATCAGAATATTGATTTTGTTGCCGAAGACCTCAGTAATGGAAAAATAACGATTACCAATGGCTTTCATTTTAAAGATTTATCCGATTACACATTTACATGGGAGGTCATTGAAAATGGAACCGTGATAGAAACAGGTGAATTTGAGGTAAATCCGGCAGCAGGAGAAAAGGAGAATGTTACGTTATCGCTTCCGGCAATGGATGCAGATAAAGAGTACTTCCTGAATGTAAAAGCCCTATTAAAAGATGACCGACCGTTGTTATCGGCTGGCCACGTGGTAGCACATGAACAGCTGAAAATTAGCGGAGACTATTTTGCGCAGCAAGGACAAGATGAGAGCGACGGGCTGGATATCGAGAAAACAGCAGATAAATTAACGTTTAGCAATGGAAAAATCAGCGGCACGTTTGATTTGAAAAAAGGAGAGCTGACGCAGTATACAGTCAACGGTACAAGCGTGATACAAAATTTTCCGATTCCTTATTTCTGGCGTGCACCTACGGACAATGATTTTGGAAATGGTATGCCGGAAAAATTAGGGATATGGCGGAATGCACATGTGAACCGAAAAGTAAACTCGGTAGATGTGAGGGAACTAGGCACTCACCAATACGAAATTGTCACACGCTATGAATTAACAGGCATTCATGTACCTTATGAGGTAAAATATATCGTGCATGCCGATGCGTCTGTTACGGTGACAGCAAGTATGGATATGGGCAATCGCGAATTGCCGGAATTACCTCGTTTTGGAATGCGGATGATATTAGACAGTCAGTTTGAAAACTTGTCTTACTACGGACGTGGCCCTTGGGAAAATTATATCGATCGAAACTATTCTTCGGAAATAGGTATATATAAGGATAATGTCGATAACCAGTATTTCTTAGAGTACATGCGTCCGCAGGAATCTGGAAATAAAACGGATGTGCGATGGCTTCGGTTGCTGAACAATAAAGGTGTTGGCTTGGAAATCTCCGGTGTTCAAGCGATAGCGTTTTCAGCTACTCGTTATGCTGTGGAGGAATTGGATCCAGGCATGACAAAAAAGCAGATGCATCCTTATCAATTGAAGAAATCAAAAGATATCCAACTGCATGTCGACTGGAAGCAACGCGGTGTAGCCGGAGATGATAGTTGGGGTTCATTGCCACACGAGCCATATCGCTTAATGGATAAAACGTACAGCTATAGCTATACGATAAAAGCGATAGCGGACGGCGGTAGTCGAGACGAATAACCCAAAAAGAAGTCATATAGACGGGGATTATATATGGCGATCCCACGTGTGCCTTATTAAGGTATGCGTGGGATTTTTTATTTCCAAAATATCGTATTCCAGCCGATATTACAAGTCATTATTTACGATCGCGAAAGGCTCAGGACGCTAATTAATAGGTACGGCTTTATGAATCACGAATTAGGAATTAACAGATATTTTCCTGAAATTAGGTCTGACGGTCAGAATGTTGTGAAACATGATGGCTAACTATGCCCCTAGCGGAGGCTATAAACCGGGATGAATACATCACTAAATTTTATTTGATCATATAGACCATGAAACTATTTATTTGTATGCTGGAGAGGCGCAGGGCGTTTGTCCATATCACTTTATCGATGTCCTACCTCGTCATCCTACTTATATTCAATAGCGAAGCTGGTGGAATCACCGCGATGCGGGCCCTAGCGCTATTGCTTACGGGTGTTGCTGGTATCGGCGTCGCCTATACTGCACGATATGTGCTGGTGCTGAATATAAGACGGCGGCAGGCGGTCCGTGCTGCGATACTGTTATTGACCAATTTTTCCCTTTTTGGTATATCGGGCTATCTGCTGTTCCACGGTTTAGAAAATCCGATATCCGCTGGCGTGGTAGGCCCAAGCGTAGGACACCCCTGGCAAGATTATATCCGATTTTACCTCGGCTGGTATTTCAATTTTGCGAAATACGGGATGATCTTCTTCGCGTTCGAAAAATACTTGTTCGACAGCATCGACTGGCTGCTATCACGATACCGGCCGGATGATATGATAGCGTTGGTCGGTTTCTATAGTCACCATCCATACTGGAAAGAAACGATCGAACGCAATCCGCTTGTTATCCATTTTTCGAGCAATCTCATCAGTCGCGTGTGTAGTTGGCTCTTGTCCAATACCCGGATAAGTTCGGAACGGCTGAACCACTTGGTCAACCTATTGGATTACGGCACGCAGAACTTCGTCGGTCCGCCCCGACACACGGTTCCCCTGGAAGACGAGATTACGGCTGCCCGTCATTTCCTGTCGATGGAAGGCGACCACGATATCGATGTGAAGGTGAGCGGCGATGTCCGGGGTGTACAGATTCCTCCCGTCCTGCTGGTCAGTATCACGAAGAATATGGTCAAACATGGCAATCATCTACCGGGCGAGCCGCACGCGTTGCTTGACATTCGGATCGAAGATTCGACACTTCGTATCTACAGTGAGAACGGCATAGCAGCAGTGCCACGGTGGAAGCGGACGGACAGTGGCCATGGGCTGCGGCATATCCAGCAGCGGTTAAAAGAAGTTTACGGAAACCGGGCAGTCCTTCGCACGGGAATAAACGGGGATCGCTTTTGGCTGGAGATACAGATCGATAACCTAAAAAGATATAACCATGAATAAAAAGCTAAAACTGGTGATATTGGATGATGACCGTGCGTTCATCGACTATGCGGTGCGGATCGTTGAACTGGTACCCGCCCTACGGCTGAAAAAAGCCACGACCGACCCCAAAGAGGCCTTGGTATATCTGCTGAAGGAGCATGCCGATATCCTCCTGCTCGATGTCGATATGCCCTTACTGGACGGGTTTGATGTAATGAAACAGGTACAACATCTGGTCAACCCGGGCAATCTCTCTGTGCCGCGTCTGTTTGTCGTCCTCTGCTCGGGTTTTGAAGTCAATCCGCAGGATTGCTTTGACCACCGTGCAGTTTATTATATACAGAAGCCGCTGACCGCGGAAAAGCTGATCAAAGCGTATATCGCGATCCAAGAGGAAATAGCGCGCCTGTCCATTCGCAAGAGGGATGGCAAGCGCAAGAAGCGAGCTTCGACAGAAGGAAAAGCCGATCAAGACAAAGCTTTTTCGGAACAGGATTTGGTAACGGTGAAGGAAGCGGAAGGCATCTTGAAAGTTAGCCGTTGGAAAATACAGGACCTGCGCGACAAAGGCGAACTGACGACTTTAAAAAAGGACGGACAGGTGCGCCTCTGGCGAAAGGAAGTAGAAGAGGCGCGTTTTCGTTACAGCGTTCTAAAAGGCAAGGTGTAAGGCCGGACTCCTCCTTTTTGTGATGCCGGGATACTTCGAAGTCAACAGCTTTTATATCAGAACCCTCAACTCTGGTATGGAAGCTTTTTACTGCTAACTTGAAGTAAAATATATCTATATAGATCTTTGCCCCTTCAATATAGTTATACGTCGGTTCCATCCCAATCCCATGGGGTCCGGTAAGAAGAAAGGGCGCGCTGTCCAGAAGTAATTTGGTTTTGTGCAGATAGGTGCTTCTTCGATCTGATAGTGAAATACGTCGACGCGGAAGCTATATCGTATCATACCGTTATCGCTCACTTCCGCGCGGACGGGGGATAGTTCCACGGGGAAGTACCAAATAGTTTTCCGGTATAGGCATACTTGTGACCAGCTTTTGCTTATTACTGGTCCGAAGTGGGTAGATACGGCAAGGGGATAGTTTATTTCTATATGGAGATACCTGTACGCTATGTCAAAGTTGCGAGCTATGACATAGCGGTAAGTTGCTTCCGCGTGGCTCCCCCTACGTTCTTTCCTGATGTTCGTAGGATCTGTCGGATGTGCTTTACTTTCATGTGGACGTTAGTTATTGCTGGCCAGAAGTATCCAATTATTTTCCAGAAACATTTTTCTTCTGTATAGAAGCTGATCGTTTCTATTCGGGAGTTCATCCATGTTAGGTAGCAGGTTCCAGTTTTGAGTTCGTTTACATCCGTTGGCGGTTCCTACAACTGTGTTAGGTTCTGTTGTTTTTTGTGAGGTCTTGTAGTTTGTTGTTAGGCGTTGTTTGTTTACTCGTTCAGCCATGTTTCTGATGCCATTTTTGGGCATGCAAACGATAGAAAACCGTCCGAGAGGACCGCCGAAAAAGGGTGAACATGGAGCCAAGGGCTCCCAGCGAACAAATAAATATCATTAACACTAAAAACAATAAAAATGAGAAAAGCAACAGTATATATCGCTTATGAAAAATGGGGAGACGACTCCTTGGCCACGCTCGCAGGACGCACGTTGGGGGCTATGACAGGAAATACTAATTTTCCGGATCCGCGTCCTTCAATGGAAGACTACGATGCATTGGTAAGCGACTACCGACAGAAACACCAGGTTGCCAGCAACGGCGGTAGCCGTTTGGAGAAAGAAGCACGGGACAATGCGAAAGCGGCGGTAGCCCGGGCGATGAAAGAAATGGCTTTCTACGTGAATACGGTTGCCGATGGTGATCGGGAAATGCTGGCAAGCTCAGGCTTTGAGATCGTTCCAGAACCGAAATCTTCCAAGATTCCGGGGATTCCGGGAAACGCCCGCTTGCTGGACGGCAACGTGAGTGGCGAGATGCGCTATACTTTCGCCTCGCTGCGGTCAGCGTGGGAATACGAGTATTGCTATGCGACTAGTCTGAACGAGGATGGATTGCCGGAGTGGGGGGATATTGTGCGGACCACAGACTCACGGTTGAACTATATCCGGGACCTGACGCCCGGCGAACGGGTCTATGCCCGCGTACGTGCGCGTAACGGCAAAGGAACCGGTGACTGGAGCGAACCGGTATCATTAATAGCTAGATAAGTTTACAGTTTGTTGGAAATACACGTAAAACGTATCAGGCAGGGGAAAAACAGTACCCTGTCTGAACTCTATATCGATGGTGAATTTATCTGCTATGTGCTGGAGGATTCTGTACGTGATGAGAAAATACCGGGAAGTACAGCGATTCCGGCAGGTCGTTACAAACTGGCATTCCGGCGTTATGGTGGGATGAACGGGCAATACAAACGTCTATTCCCCGATTTTCATAAGGGGATGATCCAGCTGATGGATGTTCCGAATTTCTCCTACATCTATATCCACATGGGCAACAATTTCTCCGATACGTCAGGATGTCTTTTGGTAGGCAAGACGATGAAGTACTTTAAGGATTGGGATGAGTACGAAATCCGGAAGTCAAAGAAAGCGTATATGTCGTTGTATCAGCGGTTGGCAGCTATGATGGAAAAAAGAGAGGTGTATGTAGTTATAAGTGATGAATTACAAGGTATAAAAACATGAAAAAAATAATTAAAAAAATTAGCCAAGCGGTACAGGTGGTATTGCTGGCGCCGATAAAATTGCCGGGAAAGGCATTAAACGTATTGAAATATATCGCCGTTGGCCTAGGTATTATCGAGACGGTATTGGAAAAGGAAGAAGAAAATTCTCCTCAAACAAAAGGAAAGGAGGGAAGCAATGCGCATGATGACTAATGTACAATTTGCGACGATTGGTGGTACAATTTGTTCGGTATGGAACAGTTTCGATTGGGGCAATATGTTGCATACCGCTGTACTCGCTGCGGTAGGTGCGATGGTGAGCTATTTGGTGAGTAGATTATTGGATCGCCGTCGTCGAAGGCGGTAAATGGTAAGGGCTGGCAGATGTGTCAGCCCTTATTTTTTTGTAGCATATCGTAAAGTCCTTCATTTTTAAATAACAACTTACCAATCTGAACGCTGGACCACCCCTCGTTTAGCCGATAGCTAAATGCAGGAATCCCATTCTCAACTTTACAGTCTAAAAAATAAGAACTAAAGCTGGTCGGCTCCATGTCCTTTAACTCATCCATATGTGTCGATATGAAGAACATCGACTTGCTGAACCGGGCAAGCCCTTGCACAGTGGTTCGGGTAATATCCAGCGCATCGTTCATATTGGTTCCTTTAAATATTTCGTCAAAAATTGCAAAAACGGGGGAGCCTTCCGAAGCAGCCTGAACCGCTTCTTTAAGGCTTTTAATTTCATTTATAAAATGGCTGTAACCTCGTTGTAAATCGTCTGTATGATTGATATACACGTAGATATCTTGGAAAAACGGAAATTCGGCTTCTTCTGCTGGAATCGCGACACCTAAATGTCCTAAATAGACGCATATTCCGATCGATTTTAAGAAAGTAGATTTTCCAGCCATGTTAGACCCCGTAATCAAGGCAACTTGCTTGTCTAGGGTGATGTTATTACGAATGGGGTTGGTTAATAATGGGTGGTAAACGCCATTGATCGAAAATACATAGTCACCTACGTTGGGAAAGATGAAATCCTGCTTATGGATAGATTGACTTATTGATAGTAACGACTCAAATGTAAATAAGCGTTCAAAGAATTCTTCGGTTTCCCCGGTTTGTTGCAATGCATTTATTTTCTTTTTCAGTATTATAAGATGATGAATTTTGAATTTCTTCTCCCGTATGAGATTACTGAAAAAATCCAGTTCAAAGTTTAGGAAATACCTTTCTAAGGTGTCTAGTTCTTGTTTGTACGCAGAAGGAAACAAGGAAAAGTCGACAAAATTTGATAGGAGCGTATACTGTTGCTGCAGGAATATGATAAGCTGAATGTAAATACCTTTGGTAGCATTTCGCCTGTCGTTATGAAAGAAAAGGGCTGCTTTAAAACGTAGGTTAATCTTTGTATCGTCAGACGATGTCAAAAGCGTTTGGATATCATGGAAATCCAGCCTATTATAATAGTATCGTTCTAATAACTTTTTGTTAGCTAGGAATGCTTTTAATATTTGTTGGCGTCTATTTATTTCTTCTACGCTTTCGAGTGGAGCAGAAAGTATATCGATCAGCCGATTTTTGGTAAAAGCGTTTAGGGTGTTATCAAAGATGCCTAGTATATCCGATTCGATATGGAGATCGTTTAGATTTGTCACGTTGTTTTGTTTTAGTGTTCTATTTTGGTTTTGATTCTCGAATTATTCTCGTTGATTTACCAAATTGCTTATATGTGTTTTAATATCCAAACTAAAACAATGATATGTTATTATACCCCTGTCTTTTTACGAATACACCCCTTATAATATTCAAATGAACACGACATCTTTGCATAGTCGTTGTACTAAAGTGACTATATATTTTCAAAGCAGGGTCGGACAGCTAACCTTTCACCAACATTAAAAGTAAGAACATTTATGAGAAAGATAGTAATAATATTATTGAGTTTGTTGGTAATAATTGCCCTAATTTATTTATTCGAAATTTTTACACTGAACAGTAGGATTGGTAAAACGCAGACCAGTGAGCTTATAAAGGTGAATGATGGATATAACGAACTGCCTAAAATTTTCCCGACGACATTTGGAAGCGGATTAGGTGATTCGGTCATCAGTGAAAAAGTACGCAAAAAGATAAAGGAGAATCAGTTTGTGGATATAAAAGTCGATGATCTCCCAGAAATAGAAGCATATTTAATAGGTGAAAAAACCGTCGACGAAAATCATATTGTCGATTTTCGCGTTCTGATATATCGATTTTATAATCAAGTGAAGGTCGAGGGAGGCAAACTAGTTTGTAGTGTTCCCTCCGGATCAGAAATTGGAATCTCGGAAGAGATATTTCAGCTTTACAAAAAAGATCTTGTGCGTTTAAATGCCGACATTGCGAAAATGGAGGAACCGGATCGTCCGAACGAGGAAGCTTTGCGCAAGAATATAGAAGAACAGGTTAAGCAAATGTTAGAATAGTTGTAAAATATTACAAACACAACACTAATTCAAGGCCCATAAACTTATTTCGATGTCAAAATTTGTAGCATGGAAACTTGAAATATAGTCGTTAAGTTTGTTTTTAGCTTAACAACAAATTATAAACACCAAATAAATTACAAAGACCAAATGATACAACATAAAAAACTCTTTTCTTTCACTGTTATATGTTTAGCAATTCTAGCAGGTTTCTCGGTAATGGCACAAAACTCCACTAAGGGATATAACGGGTCAAAGGGCGAAATGACCCGAAAACAAGATACCGAGGAGACGTTTTCACTTGCTGCTAATCTAAAAGCCGGATTCGAGTCGTGGGAGGCTCAGCTGGATTTTATACGGCAGGGCGGGTACAAAGGGGTGTTGGATTCGAGCGATTTAAGTTTGGTTTCTTTTACAGCGGTTGAAGCGGGGGAGTACCCTACTTTGGAAGAATTCAAAGAGATGCCGGTCAGTATCATTGGCAGAAGTGACAAAAACGGAGTTCCCGTCATTCAGAAAATACGGGAAAAATGGCGCGGAGCAAAATTTTATAGAGCTATAAAGGCTGATATTGTTAACTACTATGATTCCTTGGAAGTTGACCTTGGACTACATTTGGTTCGATTGGAATGGAAATATCAGGATAGTACTTTTCACAGTTACTGTGTCGTATCCGAAACGTTGGATACTTTTATCTATGATGATATTCTCTCCAATATTTTTATCGTGACAAAGTCAAGGGGAGGCGATGTTGCCCTTCAGCCGTCAGACGTCATGCCTGGAGATGACTATATATTTGGAGAGGCTCTGGCTATAAAATCACCGATAGGTTCGACACTCGCGCAGACGTCAACCACGATAAAAGTAAGGCGAAAGAAAGATGGTGATAAACTATCTATTAAAGATTACTCCTACGACAATAAATTTAATAGTATGCCTTTTTGGGAAGCCACAGGAAAATCAAACATAGTCTCTTTCAAAGAAGGAAAGGATGGGCATGTCAATTTTGCTTATGAATTAGGTGTAAAATACGGAAGCGCGATTCTGGATGGACAGGAAGGATCCGGTGCTAAGTGGGGAACATTGTCGAGTATAAATGTTTTGCCATCCACTTCTACAGTGCAATAGAAAACCAATTGTATCAAATTTTATTATTATGAATATTGCTTTTATTAATGTAGGTGGAAAAGAGATGATGATAATAAATATTCTCTTTATAATACACGCCTATTTGGCGATAAGATATTGTGTTGGTAATATCTTGCCCCGAAACAGTATAAGCCATTGGACAAGACTGACGCACGTGATGATTGTAGCTTTGGTTCCTTTTATCGGGTATTATTGGGTGGTTAATCATGAAGACAAAAGCTGATGTATACCTAAATCGCTTTTTCTACTTTTATTCTGTATTGCTTGTTGTGCTAATACTATATTCTGTTTTTAATTAATCTATTCCCTGCTCATATTCATTCTTTGGAAAATTATCAAAACATCGTCATCGTTAAAGGTTGTTTTTCTGTCAGTTTTCGGTATATCGCACGTTTGCAACTTGCCATTTTTATTGAAGTCACGAGCTGCAAGCTTGCGACATAATGGGCGAACCAAAACAACGAATTCTATTTATTTTTATTGAAACAGAATAAATAAAGGTGTTTGTACCCCCCCCTTTTATACGGATATACCCCTCACAATCCGTAAAAATAAGCACCACATTTGCAACGTCCCCTTTTCCTAAAGGAGACTATGAAGGGAAATAACTTACTACATTATAAAAAATTCCGTTTGAGGTTTTTACGACATATATTGATTTTTATTCTTCCGGCGTTTGTCCTAACCGCCTGTAACAGGCAGATACGGGTAAACGAAGTGCCGGCGACCGTTTTATTAGCATTGGAGCAGGCAGGCGATAACCTGCAGGAACTTGAAAAAGCGATCGTCCATTTCCAGAACGGTGATGACTCGCTGAAGTTACAGGCTCTGTATTTCCTGCTGGAAAACATGGACAACCATTATTCGGCAGACTACTACTGGAAAGACAGGAATGGGGAACGGGTAGACTTTGATGAGTTTTCTTATCCGGATTTTCCGAGTGCCGTGGATGCCATGAAGCAACTTCGAGAGAAAAAAGGGAACTTATATAAAAAGGGGGTAATCCGAAAGGATTTGGCCGAAATTAGTGAAAAATACTTAATAGACCATATCGACCATGTTTTCCGTACCTGGCGCGCATCCTATGCGAAGGACATCCCTTTTAAGGATTTCTGTGAATACGTTCTGCCCTACCGCGCAACTATCGAACCGTTACAGCAGTGGCGGGAAGCTTATAATGAACGGTACCGCTGGATGGGTGACAGCTTGAGGCACAAACCGCTGAAAACGGTATTGGCGTATGCCGGTATCGACTATAGTCACTGGTTCACCTTTACATTCGGCAAGGAAACCCGGGATGAGCCTCTCCCCCGGTTGGGACCGAAGCACCTGTTGTTCAGGGAGAAAGGAGCATGTGAGGATGTGGCGGCCTTGGAGGTCTTTGCTTTCCGCTCGCAGGGAATCCCCGTGGCGTACGACTTCGTACCGTTATGGGCAACCTCCGTCGGTGCGCATTTTATGAACACGGTCTTTGATGCGGATATGGAGCCGGTACACCTTGATGTGACGACCGGAGCGGTAGTCGACCACGAACTGCCACGTGAGCCGGCAAAGGTTATCCGGCAGACCTATTCTGCACAACCTCATGCGCTAGCTATCCTGGAACGGGAAGAACGTATCCCCCCGAATTTTCTACGGACAAAAAATCATCTTGACGTTACCCGCGAATACTGGCCTGTCCGCGATATGCAGATGGAATTGTTCAGTGGACAACAGGATACATCTATCGTCTATGCCTGTATGTTCAGCGGCGGACGCTGGCACCCGATGTGGTGGGGCAGGGCGGACGGCGGCAAGACTACTTTTACCGATATGCCCAGAGGCACAGTGGTAATGCCCGCGCGCTACGAAAACGGTATGCTGCTCCCGGTGGGGCATCCGAAAGTGAACGGTTTCAATCATGAGCTGCTTTTGGAACCCGATACGCTTCGGAAGCGTACAATCGAGATACATGAGCAGGAGAGCTACCTTATTTTCCGCCCGGGGAAACGCTATGAACTATTTTACTGGGACATCGAGTGGCGGTCATTGGGCGAGAAGACCGCTCCCGAAAACGGGCGGGTACTGCAATTTAAGGACGTACCGCGCAATGCTTTGCTATTATTGGTGCCCGAGTATTCGGAACGCAAGGAGCGGCCGTTTATGATAACGGACGACGGGACACGACATTGGTGGTGAAAAAAATGGATATGAAGAAAAAATACAGCTATATAATTCTATTGCTGCTGGTGGGTATAAGCGGTGCATGGTACTTGGCTAAGGGGCGCACGGGAATGGTGATGGATAGAGGTGTTATGGAAGCCTATCCGGCGGCCATTGTCGCGCAGGTCTACGATATTGCCTCCCGCGCCGGACTTATCCGCGGGGAGCAGGAGAAACTGGCGATCTATTTTATGGAGAAAGACCGGCTGGCAAATGAGGCAAAGGACAAAGGAGAGGGACCGGACGTTTTTTCGGCCTACTATAAGATCGACTATGAAGAGATCGGCGATATTCTCGGAGGAGAGGACTTTAACCGTTATATTCTCTCGCTTTATGAGGACAAGGGATTGCGGGACTATCCGCTGTCGTTCAAACTGAGGAAGCTGGTCAGCGAACAGAAGGAAAGCCTGGGGTTAACAACGGGTCAGGTAACGGCGATATTGGACGAGGTAAAACAGAATGAGATGGCAAGGCGAGCGGGTGGCTACAATATCGACAGTGCCGAGAACGAATGCCTGCGGCGTGTCCTCTCCGATACGCAGTACCGCGGACACTTTTATCGGTCTGCCGAGGTACATGCGGCACAGAGGGTGGCAGATATTATCGGTAAACTTCAGGAAGCGGATCTGATAGCGAACGGGGATAGTGCAAGGATATACCGGCTGCTATATCCCTACGAATATGAACGGACTGGCGGACTGGCTTATTACCGTGCTATGAAGGAGAACATCCTGCATGACCGGTTCCGTGATTCGATTGCCTGCCTGCAGCCGGATATAACGATCCTGTACGATGGGCACCGGAACCTGCACCCTTGGTCCTGGCCGTTGAACATTCTGCACCATCGCGATAGTCTTGATCTTTCCGGCGAACAGATCAATTCCCTTGTTTCAATGTACAGAAAAGTACAGGAGGGGGAGTTTAGATCAAGATACCTCAAAACAGATGACAGCAGGGAAAGATTTGATAGGTGGGAGTTCGAAAAGACGGAACTTGTAAAGGTGTTGACCCCCCTGCAGATTGATCATTATCTCTTGATCCGAAACCGAAAAAGTGCAGAAGAGGACAGTAAAAAGGATTGGGAAAAATTAAATGAACACGGTTTGGTTCAGTCTGCCGATAGTATCGCGGTTCTGAAGGACTTATTGGGTTATAGGCTTCGCCTGCGGCTATCTGATGAATGGATCGGTATCGAAAGGAGCAAAAAGAACGAGTTTGCCAAGCGGGATATAATCGACAACCGACCGGAGTTATTAAAGAATCTGGAGGAAAAGATCAAGGCAGACCGGGACAGGAATGTGGTGAGGTTTTAGGCCTTTTAAAATGAATAACATGTTAACTTTTAAAAACAAACTAAAATGAAAAGAAGAGTAACAACTATTTTAACAGGAATCGGATTTATCGTGATGCAGTTCTCCTGCTCAGATAATTTTTTGGACGGTTTTTCCGGTGCTGATAATGTGGAATCACATTATTCCGAGCAATTTATGAAAAACCAGGAGCAGGCTTTAAGCCAGTACAGGCAGTTGCTTGATTCATTTGATGATGTGCCGCTTAAAGCGAAAAGTGGCAAAGGAAAACGCGCACAAACGGATAAAATTTATCCGGAATCTTATGGAGGAGCTTATATTGACGGGGATGGTAAATTGGTTATCTGTGTTACCGATAGTAGTACTAACGCCCGTTCGTTCAGTCACTATGTAAACGATAGCAATACCAGATTGAAAGCAACTCAGTATCCGCTGAATACATTAAAAGATGTTATGGAAAGAATGAATGCGCATATCAAAGAGCACCCGGACGGGGCAATCGCCAAAAATATCGATTTTTTTGCTATCGATGAGCAAGCTAACCGCGTCATCGTGGATGTGAAGCAGTTGGACAAAGGGTATGAGGTACGGCTGCGGAATTTAATAGCAGATGCCTCTTGTGTTGTTTTTCAGGATAAACATGGCAGTTTTGACGAATTGGCTTCTACCAGTTTACAGAGCGGGGCAGAGATTGTGGCGAATAGCAGCGGTCAAGGGTTTTCGTTAGGGATTCGTGCAAGTTTGGATAGTGAAGAAGGATTTATCACAACCGGGCATGCAGCCTGGGAAGAAGGAGAATCTGTAAAATATGATGGAGATGTCTTTGCCAAATTAGTGAATTTTCAGAACTCTGGATCAGTAGACGCTGCGTTTTGTGAAATCACGGACAGTGATTTTGAAGTCAACGCCAGCGCTGGTGGTTCAATTGGAACAGAAGCTGTCGGCGTTAAAGTCGTTGCTCGTGGTTATAACAATACCGCTTACGGAGAGATTTGGTATACAAATGTATCGTCGAATGGTTTAAC
Source organism: Sphingobacterium sp. FBM7-1 (assembly GCF_020687765.1). Lineage (GTDB taxonomy): Bacteria > Bacteroidota > Bacteroidia > Sphingobacteriales > Sphingobacteriaceae > Sphingobacterium. Next base: position 147,063 of record NZ_JAJEWJ010000007.1, read on the forward strand.
GAATATGTCTGCATTCGCATTTGATAGTGGATCTACGTTAACGAATGGAGATAGCGGAGGAGGAGTGTTTGTGAGAGCTGGTGGCGTATTAGGGGTAATCAAGGGAAAGGGTTCAGAACCAGGTCAAACTAATCTTTGTATTTATAGTAAAGCCTCTAAGATACAAGATGCTTTGGGGGTTACGATAAACTGATATCAGTACAAATAGAATTGTTAGAATCATTTTAATTTTCTTAAAGAACATTTTTTCCTTTTACTAATCAGCAGAATATGAAATTAATATTATTATATATGTCTCTCCTTATGCTCCCAATCATTGGTTTGGGACAAAAAAATATAGACACAATAGCCTATAAGCACGATGATGTCGTCATAAAAATCTTGGATACCTTATATTTGCCTTTGGACACTACTCCAACCATTATACGGTATGAAGTGATCAATAATAGTCCGAAGTTGATTGAATTTGGTGAAGACTTCGATGAAGAAGAATTTATTGAAGACAGGGGTTGGGAACAGCTAGTTTATGAAAAGAGTCATTTTTTTAAGGGAGATACGCTTGTTCTTCCACGCGTGACTCATTTGATTCAGATACCTCTTAGACCTAAGCATCAATCAGAACATAGTATTTCTTTTTTATTGCCATTTCATAGTATTTATAAAACTGGTAAGAAATATCGAATTACTAAGGCCTTCAATTTCGAGGGAGAGGAACAGTGGTATTATATCTGGGATAAACTGGTGGTGAAGGAGGATAAACAATAAGTAATGTTTAGGTTCCTTTCGATACAGTTTCTGATGCTTACCCTTTTGGGGATATTATGTTTTGGGACATTGTTTCTGGAATCGAAGACATTTTTGAATTATGCGGTCACGCCGAAATGGTATCTGGCTGTTTTTACTACTGCCATATTGATAGTCGTTTGTTGTATAAGAAGCATATGCTATACAACAACGACTATCTTTTTTAGTAATATTATAAAGATTTCGCTGTGGTGGATGGTAATAGCATCAGGCATTTTAGCTATTCAAGGGATATTGCAGTTTTTTGGCATCTTAACGGCCAATGGCATATTCCGTGTCACGGGTAGTTTTGATAATCCGGCTGGTTTCGCCATCTGTTTGTCTGCCGGTTTCCCTACTTGTTATTACCATTGGTCACAGCCTAACAAGTGGGGCAACAGGTTAAGTATTGTCGTTGGACTATTGATCATCCTTGCCGTGATTTTATCCGGTTCAAGAACCGGAGTTTTTTGCCTCGTCGTTTTGGGCATGCTCTATATTTTACACTATTTTTCCATATCAATTAAGACCAAGCAGATTTTCATACTGACGGGAATTCTTCTCGGTTTTATTTGTTTTCTGTACTTGCTAAAAAAAGACTCTGCTGATGGAAGACTGCTTATTTGGAATTGCTCGTGGAATATGATTATGGACAAACCGTGGACAGGTTTCGGTTTTGGTGGATTTAGAGAGAATTATATGTACTACCAAGCTGCTTATTTTCGTCAATTTCCGGATAGTCCATACGCCATGCTGGCGGGCAATGTCAGCAGACCGTTCAACGAATATATCCTGTTATTGGTTAATTTCGGGTTATTGGGGCTTTTAGTTTTAATAGTTTGTATCTATGGAATTGTTCGGCTGTACCGAAGAAATAAATCACCGCTAACCTTATTTGCGGTGCAAACGCTCATTGGAATCGCGGTGCTTGCCCTATTCTCGTACCCATTATTATACCCTTATATATGGTGGCTGTTGTTGTTAAGTGTTAGTATTCTTTTGATCGGTTTAAAGGATATGTTTCATTTATCTCGTCGCAAACAACGGGTATGTGCCCTATTGAGTGGTATTGCCACGCTGATGATATGTACAACCATTTATCGAGATATGCGATATAAACAGGCGTGGACGCAGACGATTAATGCTGCCTTGCACGCAGGTATCGACAATATCAAAGAACGGTATGAGATGCTTTTCCCAAAGTTAAAAGAAAACCATCTGTTTCTTTTCAATTATGCCGCAGAAATGAATCATCAGCAAGAATATATGCTAAGTCTAGATATTGCAAAACTCGTGAGTGACATGTGGGCAGATTATGACTTACAGCTTATCATGGCGCACAATTATCAACAATTGGAAAAATATAAAGAAGCAGAGTTTCATTATCGGTTGGCATCTGAAATGTGTCCAACTCGCTTTGTGCCGTTATACGGTTTATTGACGACTTATGAAAGTACCGGAGAAGTTAAAAAAGCAACGGAGATAGCAAGCCTTATTATCGAAAAACCGGTGAAAGTACAGTCTTCTACAGTCGATAGGATTAAAAAAATTGCGATGGAATGGGGCGGATAGTTTATATGTCAAAATTTGTAGCATGGAAACCTGAAATATAGTCGTTAAGTTTGTTTTTCAGCTTAACAATAAATTATAAACTAATATAGGAAGATGGAACCAGCTTTAGGATTGACTTTATGGACATTACTATCACTTTTTGTGTTGTTATCAATTGTTGTCTTGATTGTATGGATGATCGTCAAACTTTATAAAAGAACTGCAAAATGAAGCAAACACTTATCTATCTCATTTTATCGGTGTTTTCCTTCTCCTTATGGGCGCAGGAGAATATTCCATATGAAAAAACGTTTGAAGCGTACAGCAACTATATCTTTGAGAACGATGGAATAGAATGTAAACCTTCGAAGGAGCTGGTTGATTTACAGGAATATTTTGTCGTCCAACCGATTCGGGACGATAGAGGTGTCGGCGCGATGTATGGCCCTGTTTTCCAAACTCCAGATGGGAATTGTATCATTCAATATCCTTCTTCTGCCTGGGCATGGCCATGGGATTTACAAGGTAATCCAAAAGCGGAAGCTAAATATCTGTCTTATACTGGTCAAATTGTGCGGGAGATAAAGGCTGCTTTGGGTTATCCAGATTATATAACTCCCCCAACAAAGTCGAAAAATTCTGTTCCAATGATTGTTACTCCGGTATATGATACAACCTCAATCGACTTCAACACGTATGTCACCACTATTATTGGTAAAGATGTTAAAGAAAGGTTTAATGCAGATACGGTATACATATATGATATACCCCTGGAGGAACCATTTAAGAACAAGTATACGTATTGTACAGGTCTGGTCATCGCTAAGTGTACGTCTTCAAACTAAATTAGACATATTAGGTTCAAACCTTAAGGAGAGTTTCAAGTTATAAATTTATTAATTTTTGTTGATTATACAATTTTCTTCTTTTGTTCAAAGAATCGATTTTCACCTGTTTTCTTTTTTCCAAAATTCTTTCAGAACGTCCACAATAGACATCTGCAGGTGTTAAGTTTTGCAGCGATTCGTGATAACGCCTGTTGTTATAGTTGTCCACAAAGTTTCCCAGGGCTTCGACAAGCTCTTGGGGATGGTAAAAATGGTTTAATTTCACTACGTTTTTCATCGTTCTGTGATATCGTTCAATTTTCCCCTGTGTTTGGGGATGCATTGGTCTGCCGTGAACCTGTTTCATCTTCATATCCTCTTTTAGATATGTTTTTAACTCGCTGGAGATATAACAAGGGCCGTTATCGGACAGCAATTTCGGTTTTGCTTTCGACTTTAATTTTGCTTTTTCAATGGCTGTATTTACCGTTCTCTTCACATCCTCTGCATTCATTGAATCGCAAAGCTCCCAGTGGATGATATAGCGGCTGTAATCATCCAGAACCGTGCTCAGATAATACCATCCCCAACCCACAATCTTGAAATAGGTAAAGTCGGTCTGCCACATCTGGTGCACGAATTGGGTTTTGTCCTTGAACTCATTAGCTGCCGAGATAAGAATATGATTCGGAGCTGGGATTAGATCCCTTTGCTTCAAAATCCTGTAAACACTGGATTCTGAAATAAAAACGCCCTGTTCATCCGTGATCTTGTGCGCCAGTTCCCGGGAAGATAACTCGGTGTGTTCCAGAGCAATTTCAACCACCAGGTCTTTTTGTTCTTCGGGAATGCTGTTCCATTGTCTTCTAGATGCTCTGCAACCTTGTTTCAAGCCGTCATAACCGTTCTTGAGATAGTTCTGATACCATTTGTAGAATGTACTCCTTTGGATGCCGAAGCTTTCAAGGGTACGCTTTACACCAATTGCACTGGTGGTAACCGTTTGTATGATCTCGTATTTTTCTGCTGCTGATAATCTCATATATTTTCGGTATTTATGGATTAATCCAGCATGTCCAAACTTTTTTTTACGATATCGTAACGCAATACCAGATCGGCTACCATCTCTTTCAAGCGGGCGTTCTCTTTCTTGAGTTCCGATACTTCATCACTCGTGGCTTCTCTAACCACATCGCCGTTCAAACGCTTCTTTCCTGCTTCCATAAACTCTTTGTTCCAAGCGTAGAACTGGGATTGGGCTATGCTGTGCTTTCTGCAAAGTTCTGCAACGGAAATCTCTGCTCTAAGCCCCTCCATCACGATCAAAATCTTCTGCTCGGCTGTAAACATCCTGCGCGTCTGCCTGCGAATGTCCTTGACAAATGATTCCGTACTCTTTTTCTTCGGTGTTCCCATAATTAAATCTAATCTTTTTTGATGAAAACACTCCTTAAGATTCTAAATTATCATGTCCACTTTTTGCTGACGATTTACATTCGGTGAAGGTTATGGCGCCTTTAGGTCGAAATATATGGTTGGTCAGGCAATCTATATTAAAGATAACTCCGATAGCCTTTTCAGTGAATTAGCAGATAATATTAATCATCCACTTAACGAATATTTGCTTGCGATTTATGAACATGGACTTTTGTCACTGTTACTAGCATTGGTTATTTTATGTTATTTAGGCAAGATCTCTAGAAAAAATCCTGCATATTTTCTTTCAGTGTTATCCGTACTTATTACGGGTTTTTTTTCTTATCCTTTAAAATATTGGTCGATCTTAGTTATACTAGCTTTTTGTCTAGCAAAAATTTCGAGAGAAAGTAAGAGTTTTCTCGTCTTTCGGACTAACCTACTGGGTGCTTCGTTTGTTGCGGTTCTTTTGTTGTTTGTTTCTTTGATGGTTGGCAAAGATGCGTTTTACGAATATAAATGGGGTCGTTGCTATGAGTTCGCAAAACAGGGAAATAATGACGAGGTTGTTTTAACGTATGATAATATCTATCGAAGATGGAATAACAACCCTTATTTTCTGTATAACTATGCATCAGAACTGAACTATTTAGAACAATACGAAAAAAGTTTATATATATTGAGCGAATGTATGGATAAGTTGAACGATTATGACGTCCAAATGCTCCAGGCAAATAATTATTTTAATTTAACGAATTATTCCGAAGCCGAGAAGCATTACAAACTTGCGGGAGAAATGATACCGAAGAAATTCATGCCATCATTTCAATTGATCAAATTGTACGAAATGACCAATCAAAAAGAAAAAATGAGTGATCTTATTCACCGTTTTTTGTCTCGGAAGCCTAAGGTGCCGTCCAGAGAAATAGAAATTATGAAATCTATTGTGGAGGCGAAGCTAACAGTTATCGAAAAGGGGATGCTTTAGATTATCCTTTTCAGACAAAAGCTATATCTAAATGCCACAGTCACCTAAGGTCTATTTGGAATTGAAACACAAATGATAATTCATGTACAAGACATTATATTTAAGTTGTTTTTATTAAAATAAAGTAATAACTTTAATCTGGAATGGCAATGCGCTAGGCCTATAATTTCTTAGAATAAAACTTTTATATATGAATTTATTACATAATATTACGAATTTGCAGATGGACGGTTTGGCACTATTAGTCAATGTATTAGTTCATGGATTTGCGCTTTATTGTCTCTACAAGATCGCCATAAATAGAAATTTGTCAAGTAGATATCGAGTATTTTGGTTTCTGTTGGTATTGGTCCAACCTCTTCTTGGGGCACTTGCTTATACTTTGATCGGTGCGAAACAGCGGCGGAAAGAATTTAAGCTTTTAGGGCGAACGATTTCGGATAATAATTTTTGAGATTTTAGATTAGCTTTCACGTCACGAGTAGCTTTGAAGTCTTTTCAGAATTAAATGCGCATGGGTGTAGTTAAGCGCTTTTAGCAATTGCACGTTTTGAGCTCTTACTAGGTACATTCTTTTTTTTCCATTGTGTACCGATTATGTCCGATTGTGTGAGCGAGAACGGGCGAAGCGCAGATATCGGGATATGTATGACCTGCTGACGTCGCTGGGCCTAGATATGGTTATGAATGAGCGAGGATATGCCCGGTGGCTTAATTATGACAAAGAGCATGTGCATGTCCATATAGATTATAGAAATTATGTAGATCCCGGACTACTGTTAAATATATACGTGTAGAGAGAGGATCCAACAGCTTACGTTCGTGCCGGATGCGGAATTTATGTATATAAACGATATATTTGATATTAACATTATGAGCCGTGATACCACATTTGGCGATACGATCCCATTTTTAGATATCGTTATGAAAGATTCATACGATCTCTGGCAGTTACGATGGGCAAATCCGATTACACTTATAGCCGGGGGAAAGAAGATACAGGATGAGAAATCGGGAGTAGTCTCTATTTTTCCGTTGGGTCATCAGCAACCTGCAGAATTGTATGTTCCGTTATATGATAGTAAGTCAGCAGTCGATAATGATTTACAGGATTTTCGTGCTACAGTTTTCTGGAAAACGGATATACAAACAGACTCTACCGGCAAGGCTGCTTTCTCTTTCTATACAGCAGAAGAACCGGCGACCTATACCATTGTCATCGAAGGAATAACCGGAAAAGGAGATATTATCTATGAGACCAGGGCAGTTAGTGTAAGAGGGACAGAATAGCTTAATGTCCATGTCAGAATTTGTAGCATTGAAACCTGAAACATTGTGTTTAAGTTTGTTTTTAGTTAACAGGAATTATAAATAAAAAATACGCGTATTACGGAACCTGCTCTAGGATTGACTTTATGGACAATATTATCATTTACTGTCATGGTGGCAATCGTTATGTTGATTGTATGGGTAATTGTAAAACTTTATAAAGGGACTGCAAAATGAAAGATGTATTGATTTATCTGGCTATACTGCTGTTTTCTGTTTCTGGATTCTGTCTGGAAAAAACAGATACTATAGCGTATACCCGAGGTGATATTTTTTTCAATATATTGGATACCCTGTACGTCCCTTCGGATACTGGTCGGACTTATATAGGTTATGAAATGATTAGCCGTAATCCGAAAACGATTCGGTATGGACGGAAAATGGGAAGAGAGGTATTTGTGCCAGGAAAAGGTTGGGAGCGAATGGACGCTGAACGTAGAAAAAGTACTTCTTTGTTTACGTTTCCGGCGGCTCAAAATGGAGAGGAAGCTAAACGAAGGTTATTGATTGAGTTTATCGGGTCGGATTTTCTGACCTATCAACCCGAAAAGCGATACCGCATGGTCAAATATTTTAATTTTGAAGGAGAAGACCAAAGGTATTATATCACGGACGAACTGCTGGTGAAAGAAGCGTTTTGGGACAACGAGATCCTTGGTCGTTCTGAAACGCTTAAACGGAATCGAAAGTATTCTTCAAAAATTTACGAACAGTTGCTCGACTCTTTCGATGATGCTCCTAGCACAGGTAAACGCTCCCGCCCGGATAAAATCTATCCGGAATCTTACGCAGGTGCTTATAAAGATGATGAAGGGAGATTGGTTATATTAATCACGGATAGTATGGCTAATATCGATTCCTATCGTGATTATGCAAACAGTGATTATGTATCCATAAGAACCGTAAAATATTCACTGAATGCGTTAAATGAGATTATGGATAAAATAAACGCCTATATGCGAGAAAATCCAAAGGGCATTATTATGAAAAACATTGATCTCTATGCAAGAGATGACATAAATAATCGAATTATAGTAGATGTTAAGCAAATGGACAAAGAATATGAAGAATTGTTTAAGAATACTGTAATTGACAGTTCTTTGGTGTTTTTCCAAGATGAGTATGGTGCTCCGGAGGATTTGTAAAAAGCGATATCGCGTTGTGAAATACTTTAAGTTCAAGGGAGAAGATCAGAAATATTATATCTGGGATGAGCTGGCGGTGAAATTGAGTTTACAGGTATAAATCAATCCTCTTCTAGGAAATAGCTGGTGAAGTCAGACCAGTCCTCAACCTTGAACGCTCTGATATCCCTGACGTTGATGAGGCAAAAGCTGACGATGGTCTTGTGAGTCCTGTATTACAGCCTAATATGTTTTTCTCCCTCTTTTTATACGAATATACCCCTCATTAATTCAAGTGGAAGGGAGTAGTTTTGCAACGAACAGTTTTATAAACCGGTTTTTTGTCAAACGTTTTTGACATCATACCGCTAACTACCTTCGTTTGATTTTGAGGTTATACATATTCAGTATTCTAGTCTTTTTATTGTTTTTGACGACATCTTGCCACAGGCAGGTTATTATCGACGATGTTCCTTTCTCCGTCCAACGGGCAATAGAGCAGGCAGGAGACAATCGGCAGGAACTGGAAAAGGCGGTTACGCATTTTCAGGCGCAGGATGACACCCTAAAGTTGCAGGCACTGTATTTTCTACTGGAAAATATGGACAACCATTACTCGGCGGATTATTATTGGAAAGATAGGGAGGGCAGACGGATAGATTTTGATGAGTTTGCCTACCCGGATTTTCCGAGTGCAGTAGCTGGGATGGACAAGCTCCGTGAGAAAAAAGGGACACTGCTTAAACAGGATACCCTCTATAGAGATCTGGAAACCATCAGTGGAACCTACCTGATCGACCACATCGACCACGTTTTCAAGAGCTGGCGGTCGTCTTATGCAAAAGACATCCCCTTTGAAGATTTCTGCGAATATGTGCTACCTTACCGGGCGACGATCGAACCGTTGCAGGACTGGCAGGAGGCATATCACGAGCGGTACCACTGGATGACCGACAGCCTTCGGAACAAACCGCTAAAAACAGTGTTGGCATACGCAGGCATCGATTATAACGACTGGTTTACCTTCACGTTCGGTAAAGAAACCCGTGACGAACCGCTTCCGCGACTGGGACCTAACCACCTACTTTTCCGGGAGAAGGGCGCCTGTGAGGATGTGGCTGCATTGGAGGTGTTTGCTTTCCGTTCGCAGGGCATCCCCGTGGCCTACGACATCGTGCCCCTATGGGCTACGTCTATGGGCGCACATTTTATGAACACGGTCTTTGACAAGGATATGCAGCCCGTGCACTTAGACGTGACGACCGGTACCGTGGTAGACCACGAGCTACCGAGAGAGCCTGCAAAGGTTATCCGGCAGACCTACTCTGCGCAGCCGGGCGCACTGGCATCCACGCTGGATGAAGATCTTATTCCCTATAACTTTCTGCGGACGAAGAACTATGTGGACGCTACGGCGGAGTACTGGCCGGTGCGAGATATACAGACTGAACTGTTTGGCAACGTGCAGGATACATCCGTGGTGTACGCGTGCATGTTCAGCGGTGGTCACTGGCACCCTATGTGGTGGGGAAGACCGGACAGTGGGCGTGTCACGTTTACCGATATGCCAAGGGGAACCGTGGTCATGCCGGCACATTTCCGGGATGGGAAACTGGTGCCGGTCGGCTACCCGACAGTAAACGGCTTTAACAACGAGCTGTTGCTCCGGCCGGATACCGTGCATACAAGGACAATCGAGATACACGAACAGGACCGGTATCTGATCTTCCGTCCGGGCAAACGCTATGAACTGTTCTACTGGGATACGCAGTGGCGGCTTGTGGCGGAGAAGATAGCTCCTGAAAATGAAAGGGTATTGCAATTTGACAATGTACCGCGCAACGCACTGATGTTGCTGGTGCCGGAGTACTCGGAACGTAAGGAGCGCCCGTTTATGATCATGGATGACGGGACAAGGCATTGGTGGTAAATACAAAAGCAGAATATATGAGAAAGAAATATGGTTATATCGTTTTATTGGCTGCCTGCATCATAATAGGAGTGGCGTACTTCGCAAAAGGAAGGGCAGAGTCGGTAATGGACAGCGGCGTACTGAAGGCCTATCCGGCCGCGGTCATATCCCGGGTCTACAGCATAACTTCACGGGTGGCATTGCCTGTGGAACGGCAACGTAAACTGGCGGAGTATTTTCAGGAGAAGGACAGGATGGCGAACCAAGCGAAAGAGCGTGGCGAAGACCCTGTGGTTTTTGCCAAATACTATACGGTCGATTATGACGAGATCAGGGAACTGTTGGAACCCGAAGATTTTAACCGGTATATCCTTTCCCTTCACGAAGATGAAGAGCTACGGAATTATCCGCTCGCGTTGAAACTGAGGAGAATGGCCGACCGGCATGCGGAAGAACTGAAACTGAGCAAGGATCAAGTGTTGGACTTATTGGCAGATGTGGCGGAGATCGAAGAATCGGCAAGGAGCGGGGAATTTAACGTGGACAGTGCGGAAAATGAAGGCTTAGCCCATTTCCTTTCGGAAGAGCAATTTCGGGAATACTTCTATCTGTCTTCTGTTCCGGGCGTAGAGCGGACTGTGGACGAGCTTATGGACAGACTTCGGGATGCTGAACTGATGACCATGGATGATAGTGCAAAAGTTTACCAACTGCTTTACCCATTCGAATATCAGCGTGCAGGGGGACTGGCATATTACAGCTTCAAGAAAGAAAATAAACTGTACGATCGATATCGGGATTCGATGGCCTGCCACCAGCCGGCTATCACCATCCTGTACGACGGGCATCGGAATCTCCATCCTTGGTCTTGGCCGTTGAATATTCTTTTTCACCGGAAGAGTTTGGATCTTACCAACGCACAGATCAATTCTCTTGTTTCGATGTACCGAAAAGTACAGGAGGGAGAGTTTAGGGCGAGATACCTCAAAGCAGACGACAGCGACGAACGATTTGACAGGTGGCAGTTCGAAAAGACGGAACTTGTAAAGGTGTTGAACACCCTTCAGATTGACAATTATCTCCAGATCCGGAACCGGAAAAGTGCGGAGGAGAATGCCCAGAGAGATTATGAAAAGCTACGGGAATATGGGTTGGTAATGGCTCAAGATAGTGCAGGCGTTCATCAGGAACTATTCGACTATCGACTGCGCCTGCAGGTGCGCGATGAATGGGTTGCCATTGAGCGGAGCAAAAAGAACGAGTTTGCACAGCGGGATGTCCTGGATAACCGTCCCGAGCTGTTGAAGAAACTGGAGGAAAAGGAAAAAGCGGAGCGGGAAACGAATGTGGTGAGGTTTTAAAAAAATGACAACAAAAAATTCTATTAACATATTAAAATTAGTTAACATCATGAAAGTAACAAAAAAAATTATTTTATTTCTATTTGTTGGAAGTTTAATGTTCGGTGGTTTATTTTACAGTTGCCAAAATGAACATGAATATTTCCCAGATGCTCCACAGGTTCAATCATTAGGCAATCGAAATAAACCTACTAAAGCACAGGTTGAAACATTAAAAAAGTTTGATAAAGTTGTTGACGAGAAACTGTCTTTTCAAGATGGACAATTCACTCTGGATATTAAATCGGGATCGGAAATAGGACTGGACCAGGAATTGTTTGATTATTATCAGGAAAGATTGAAGGAAAGAAATGAGTATCTTGCGCAAATGATCGAAGAGGGTTTTATGCCTGTAGAGGTCAAAAAAAATGTTATTCAGTTCGTAGATACTAAAAATAAAGTTGGACTGAAATCAGTAATCATTAATCCGGAGTATCCATATACTATTCCTTACGATGGTTTAAATGGGGTATCTTTGACCGGTTTGAATATTATGGATGTTTACTTATCGAAAGGGAGATTACCTAACCTGTTGGACGCGTGGGATGTTGGCTTACAACGCTATACGGGAGAGCTTGTGGCAAACGAATTACCTTTTCAGGCGTCTTATAATATTGCTGTTGATCTAGCATACGAACTAAATTCTAAAAGCTCCGGCGCAGGGTCAGTTCCTTGGTTAAATAGTTTTGATAACGGTATGCATATACATGAAGAACATATGTATTGTACTTTCGGGCACCAACAAGTAGGAACTGTCGTTTGGCTTTTAGAAGGTAGTACGAATTAATATGAGAGATATTCTATAAGTGGGAATACATCTTTTGCGGAAAAAATCTTGATAGTATTATAACCATGTTAAATATACAAGCGAATAAGCAGGTGGTGTGGCTTATAGTAATAATTACGGTTATAATACTATCTCTTTCTTCATTATGTTATAATCTAGGGCATTCTGTGTCGACACAGCTTTCACTGTTATTAGTTGTTTGTTCTTTATTGTTTAGTGTGTATGTGAATAACTATGCTAATTCGTTTACAAAAAATGAACTAATTTTTTTTCTTTTTCTTCTAGGGGTAGGGCTCGTATTCTTCCAGAACAAATCAATTCAAAATATCTATTTAGTAGGATTGATGTTTTGTGTTTTTCTGTTCTTGAAAAGAATTGGAATAAAAAATCATATTCCCATATCTATAGGATTAGTATTGTATGCTATTTTTGAAGGTTTATATGGGATTGTTACGTTTCATACCAACTTAACGGGAGCAATAGGGCACTTTGATAATGCTGCAGGATTCGCCGTTGTACAAGTTGCGATAATACCGTTTTCCATTCATTTATTAACGGTACAGAAAAAGGTCATGAAATTCATGGGTATAATTGGCCTCTTAATTGCCGTTGTGGCAATATATCTGTCTGGCTCTAGGTCAGGTATATTTTCCGCATCTACATTGGTAGTACTTTATTTGATTTACGGATGCAGGGATAAGCTCCTACGATTTTCTAGTTTTAAAAAATTAGCAGTAGGAATTACTTGCTTGATTGGTCTCTTGACGTTTATTTTCATACTCTACCAAATAAAGAAGGATTCAGCTAATGGAAGATTACTGATATGGAAATGTAGTATAAACATGGTTTTAGAAAAACCGTTATTAGGATATGGAACAAGTGGATTTAAAACCAGATACATGTTTTACCAAGCGGCATATTTAAAAGATAAACCCGAATCTCCCTATGCAAATTTGGCTGATGATGTAACCCACCCTTTTAATGAATATCTGGACATTATCGTTAAATATGGCATCATTGGTTTTGTTGCTTTTCTTTTCTTATTGGCTCTTCTTATGAAATCTGTTCGTGTCGGTTTTAAGCAGAAAAAATATGCTTTTTTTTCTACATTGGGCGTATTGATATTCGGTTTTTTTTCTTATCCTTTCCAGTACACCACTCTCATCATTATAATGACTATCAACCTGTGGATCTGTCTGTCGTTATATAATCCCGAACCGAGGATCTTTTTGTCCCGATTGGTGGCTAAACCTATACTTTCGATAGGGCTTGCATTTGCCGGTTTGTTTTTGTTGTACAATACCATCGGTTTGATGAAAAATGATAGGGAGTGGGGTAAGATAAGGGAAGGATCGATGAAGTTTAGCGAGGTTGATGACGTTATTTCAAAGTATGAAAATCTATTGAAAAGAGGTTTTGAAAAGGAATCATTTTTGTTTAACTATGGAGCTAGGTTGAACCAATCCGGGGATTATAGAAAGAGCATTCAGATATTTGAAAAATGTACGCAACATGTCGATAATAGCCAGATACAAACGTATATGGCTGATAACTACTTAAACTTGGGAAATTATGTGGTGGCGGAAGAGTATGCTCAAAATGCGCGTTATATGCGCCCCAGCACCTTTTTACCTTTATATCATTTAGTCATTATCTACAATGAAACAGCACGATATGAAGAGGCACAAACGTTGGCGTTGCATATCATAGACAAACCTATGAAGATACATAACGCCAATAGTCATTTGATCAAGTATAAAATGAAACAATATACTGAAACAGGAGTACTAGAATTATGAGACACTTAACCTTTATATCCATTTTCATTCTACTTTTTATAGGATCAATGCCCCTGGGTTACGGTAGGTCGGTCGTAGACAGTGTCCTGTACATCTCGAGTGCGGAAGAGTTAAAGAACTTTTCCTGCCAGGTAAATGCGGGGGATGATTTTTCGGGGCGTGAAGTACGCCTAGAAAATGATATCTTCCTGAACGATACGACGGGATGGGATCAGTGGGAGCATCATGCGGCGGCGGGGCTAGAGCAATGGATTCCCATTGGCAATCGGATGGCTTCGTTTAAAGGATCATTTGACGGGCAGGGCCATACCATTTATGGGCTTTATATCCATGTGGGCACCGAAGGCTTTCATCAAGGGCTTTTCGGGATCGTCGAGGACGGAACAATAAAGAACACAACAATTGCCGCCTCCTTTATTAAGGCCTATCACTATGTCGGAGCCCTTGTGGGGACAATAGGATATGAAAAGAGTGAGCTTTCCAACTGCCACAACACAGGGATCGTTATCGGTGAGCGTAACCATATAGGCGGGATAGCCGGTGTATCGCAGGGCGGGACGCGGGTGGTCGGCTGTTCCAATACAGGGCCGGTAACGGGTAAATGTGATGTGGGCGGGATTATAGGCCATTATAGCACGATGGGCTTTTTTGACGGGAAATATGACGGAGTCACGATCTACAACTGCTTTAACCGTGGTGCGGTCAGCGGCAGTCAGGACGTGGGCGGCATAATCGGCGTGTTTAAAACTATCTCGGTACGGAAAACGGTGGATACCCTGGCAAACTGCTACAATACCGGAGCGATCGTGAGCCGTTTGGGCGCGGGTGGAATGGTCGGTTATTTTTCCAGGCACCCAAGAAGGAAAATAGTTGGTTATGGCAACACGTTAGATAAGCTAACCTTTTCAAACTGCTACAGCGCCGGCACCGTGGTAGATCGTTACACGCTGGCGACTGATCACTTGATCGGACAATATGCAACAGGGCGAATATGGGGTGAAGTACCTAACCTCGCGAAAACTATCGAGGAGAACAGCGGGCCTTGCTATGTGAAAAAAGCTGAAATACCGTTGCCGAAAAGCAGAAAGCTCTCGGTTGCGTTGTACAGTAGTACTGAAATACGCTCTCCGGAAAACATCAAGGATCTGGAAGAGGCGGAGATGCTTTCCGCCGAGTTCGTAGAGCTGCTGAACGGGTTTGCCCGGGAACATCCACAATATAAGGACTGGATGCCCGATGAAACGGGTATCAATGGAGGCTATCCGGTATTTAGAGAGTAATCGGTTACATCATTCATAATGAATATGGGATGAAGAGATTTTTATTGTTGGTACTTTTTATAACCCAGACAGCCCTCCTGTCTGCACAGGAAATAGATATGGGAACAGAACAGCTTCTGGATAAAATGGCTGAACAGCTCAGGGTCTATCCGCAGGAAAAGATACACCTGCATGTCGACAGATCTATCTATACGCCGGGCGATACCATCTGGTTCAAGGCCTATCCTGTACATGCGACCTTTCACACACCCCGCTACCAGAGCCGTTATATATATGCCGAATTATGGAACCCGCAGGACTCGCTGCTGGCGCGCGTACGGATCCGAGTGGATTCGGTGGGGATATATAGCGGATACCTGGCAGTACCGGATGACGTGGCGGAAGGCCGTTATGGTCTGCGCACATACAGCCGGTACATGTTATCGCAGGGGGAGGGATATCTTTCCCGTCGGGCAATTGATATCAAGACTGCGGCCTGGAACGAGTTGGATGTGGAAAGTTCTGCCACGATAGAGAGAAGCGGACAGACGACCTACGATCTGCAGATGACGGGATTAGGATCGCAACTCCCGACTCCCGTCGAGAGCCGTTTGCAGCTGAAGGACGGCCGGGTAAAAAACACTGACCTGTCGGGCAAGCGCATGAAGGTAGCTTTTACACCAGCAGAGATAGCCGGTAACCGGTCGGTACTGTTTGATATGACGGATAGGGAAGGATATGGATACCGCCGGTATTACGCCCTCACTTCAGGGAAAGAAGACTTTCGGGTGGGATTCTATCCGGAAGGCGGATACCTGGTTTCGGGTGTGGCGAACCGTATAGCCTTTAAGGCTCAGGATATCAGCGGTGGCGATGCTACGGTCCGTGTGGAACTGCTGGACGAGGATGGAAAGGTGCTTCTGGTGGATTCTACTTTATGCCGCGGGATGGGCTCTTTTGACTTGACACCACAAGTAGGTCAACGCTATAGGGCGAGGTGTACCAGCGCGGAGGGACTGGAGAAGACGGTCGAGCTGCCGGAAGTGCGGGCAGATATCTACGGGCTGCGGGTAAAAAGCGGAACGGACAGCATAGCGGTGTGGGTGAACGGGGCATCGGACGCGCCCCGTGCTGCGCTGTACCTGATAGCCCAGGTGCGCGGGGCTCCCGTATATGCCGGCGCCGTGGAAACGGAAAATCTTCCGATGGTGTTCGACAAAGCGTTATTTCCACCGGGAGTTATCCAGTTTCTGTTGTTAGATGAGAGCTTTCAGGTAATGAGCGAAAGACTTAGCTTTTCCAGCAAGGAGCCTGCCCTGGATTTTGTCTGGGTAACGGACAGGGAAGTGTATGGTTCACATGAAAAGGTGACTGTAGACCTGGGGGTTTCGGATAGTTTAGGGAATCCGTTTAAAGCAAACCTATCGGTGGCTATCACAGATTCGGCGATGCAGATAGCGGACACGGCATTTCACATCAATGCAACACTGTTGTTGACCTCGGAACTTAAAGGACCTATCGACGATCCGTCTTTCTATCTGCGCACGGACGGTACGCGAGCCGCACGGGCACTGGATCTACTCCTGCTCACGCAGGGCTGGCGGCGGTATGACCTGTCTGCTGTGCTGGCCGGAAAGCTGAAGCATCCGGCAGATACGCCGGAAAGAGGGGTCAGGATATCCGGACAGGTGCAATCCGGTGGGATATTCAACCGGGGCAAACAAGGAAAGGTCACCGTCTTTGACCAGAGAATGGAATACAGCAAAGAGATGGTAACGGACGGACAGGGTCATTTCAGTTTTGATGACGTGGAGTTCCCCGAGGGAGTAGGGCTTGAAATCGTGGGGATGGAGAATGATAGAAAAGGAACCCGTCGCCTGCCGGTCGTCATGGAGGAAGAGGTATATCCCGCTCCGGCCCCGTCTTTTCCGCAGCCGCGTTTTGCGGAAAGGCCGATAGAAGGGGATAGTGACGGTTTGGATAATTTTTGGACTGGCTATACCGGCGGAGAGAAGCGTTTTTATATTCCTTCCGTAGAGGTCAGGGCGTCCTACCTGGGCTCTGCCGATTATGTCCAATTAGACGGACGGGACCTGGCCAAGAGAAGATATCGGGATATGTATGATCTGCTGACCTCGCTGGGCCTGGATGTAGTCATGGATGAACGGGGGTATGTTCTGCAGCTCAATTACCAGCAAGAACGTGCGGCCGTTTATATAGATTATCGATATAACTTAAACGTCGGTCTATTATTGGACAACATTCATGTGGAAAGTATTCAACAGCTTACGTTCGTGCCAGCTGCGGAACTCACCTATCTAAATGATATCGATAATATGAACCGTGACATGACATTTGGCTATACGACACCATTTTTGGATATTGTGACCAAGGATTCCTACGACCTTCGGCAGATAAGATGGGCAAATCCAACTACCCTTTTGGCGGGATCCACAACCGTGAATGACGAGAAGGCAGGTGTGGTTTCTATTTTTCCATTGGGGTACCAACAGCCCGCCGAATTCTATTCTCCGCTATACGAAAGGGAATCGGAAAACGATGAAGAAGCACCGGCTTTTCGCCCGACGATCCACTGGAAGCCCGATATACAGACCGATTCGACAGGAAAGGCTTCTTTTTCTTTTTACACATCGGATAAACCGGCTACCTATACAGCGGTGATTGAAGGAATCACCGAAAAAGGAGATATTATCTATGAGATAAGAAAAATTAGGATAGAGACGGAAAGTAAGTAAACGACGTATGAAACGATTGAACGACTATGATATTTAAATGTTGCTAGCAAATAATTATTTCAATTGGAGAAATTATTCGGAAGCTGAAAAACCCTACTGGCTTGCCTCAGAAATGATACCGAAAAAAATCATGCCCTCATTTGGTAGTTACTTATATCGTAACGACACTATTATTAGTTCCTCCCGCTATACTTGTCTTGAAAAAGCCGGTGAAGACCAATTATAATAACGCGTTCAATATTTATGCAATAAGGAATCGCTGATGTCAAAATTTGTAGCATGGAAACCTGAAACATTGTGTTTAAGTTTGTTTTTAGTTAACAGAAATTATAAATATAAAATACACATACTATGGAACCAGCTTTAGGATTTACTTTATGGACACTACTATCACTTATTGTGTTGGTATCTATAGCCTTTTTGGTTGTATTGGATGATTGTCAAACTTTGTAAAAGAACTGCAAAATGAAGCAAACACTTATCTATCTCATTTTATCGGTGTTTTCCTTCTCCTTATGGGCGCAAGAGCGACCCGAACCGATCGAATATACCCGCGGGGATATTCAATTCAAAATCATAGATACTTTATATCTACCGATAGATACGACACGTACGATTCGATACCAGATGATAAATAACAGTAACGAGACCATTGAATATGGAACACCGTTTATGGAAGAAGAGTTTGTGTCTGGAAAGAGGTGGGAAAAGATGGAGGGGCCTGTGCCTCGCGCGACGAATGATTCGGTGACGGTTATACGTGCTTTTGATTTGATCGGACTCAATCGGCTACCGGGTTCTCAAGGGGAGCACTCATTTTCTTTTGATCCGATTTTTAAATGGTTTTATGAGGAGGGCAAAAAATACCGTATTGTAAAATATTTCAATTTCGAGGGAGAGGAACAGCGGTATTATATCTGGGATGAGCTATTCGTACGTGAACAATATAAATAGCTATATATGCCCAAGCCGTTTTTCCTACTTCTAATCTGTTGCTTAATCTGCCACGTCGCTGTCTGCGGCGAGAGCGGAACAAAAGCCACTTTGCCCGAAAGACAACAAGACCCTGTAGAAGTACACTGGTACAACACCCAAGATTCTGTTTTCGAGCTGCGAACCGCGGCACAATTACGAGGATTGGCCGAACTGGTCAATTTGGGCATTGATTTTTATCAACAGGAGGTGCGTTTGGCAAACGATATTTTCCTCAACGATACTACCGGATGGAGAGACTGGGAACACGATGCTTCGGGACATTTGGAGCCGTGGATACCAATTGGTAAAGAGGATAACCCTTTTTCGGGTACATTTGACGGGAAGGGATATACGATATTTGGATTGTATATCAACAAAGGAATGGAAAGCTATTATCAGGGCTTCTTCGGATTAGTATTGGATGGTCATATACAACATGTGCATCTCCAATCTTTCCATATCCGTGCGCATGATCATATTGGCGGTATCGCCGGGATGATCGGCTATACCAGTGAGATCAGAGGTTGTACTTCTCACGGCAAAATTATTGGGCGTGGCCATATGGTAGGCGGTATCGTGGGTAAAGCAGAGGAGTATAACCGGATTATTGACTGTGGTAATATGGGAGATATTCAGGGGCAGCGTAGGGTGGGCGGTATTGCCGGTAGTTTTGAATATGGAGAATTATATAATTGCTTTAACCGGGGGTATATTAAAGCACGGCATGAGTATGTCGGCGGTTTGGTAGGTATGGTGCTTGGTGGGCAGTTTGGAGAAAGGGATACAAATAATTGGGAATGGGCAAAAGGTGTAGTGCGTGTAGTGGAAAAACGACGTAAGGTAACGGCAAAAGAACTACGTTATACCTTTGCCAATAATTACAATACCGGAACGGTGGAAGGAGAGTATAAAATCGGGGGTCTTGCCGGATCATTTTTAAAATTTGTAGATAGGGATCCTGTAGAAGATGAAAAAAAGACGGATGTATGGGACATCTTAGGATTTAGACAGCTTGCGGCGAATAATATACGTGCCGCGACAATAAAAGGGCGTTATTTTTCCAATTGTTACAATACGGGACAGATCAAAAGCCGTTTTGCAGTAAATACCGATGGCCTCATTGGACATTACGACTGGGATTGGCAAACAGCTGTTCATTTGTTGGATGAGCGCCAGGCCAATTCGTATTGGAGTGATTCCTCGGTCGTAGTAGCCAAAGTAGAAACGGCACAATTACCCCGTAATATACGTTCTTTTGATAACTTGCAAGAAATCTATTCGGTTCGCCCGCCGAAGGGTTTTGGAGAGGTGAAAGATGATAAGATGCGTTCTGAAGAATTCGTAGCTAAGCTCAATACATGGGTGGAAGAGCAGGGACGGACTTTTCACCATTGGCGACCAGATTATGAAAATATCAATGGGGGTTACCCTGTTTTTGAACCCGAAGGAGAGTAGCCATGAGAAAGACACTGATTTTACTTATAGCGTTGTTCGTTTATTGCAATGTGCAGCTCCATGCCCAAATGGGCGATCCTGTCTTATTGGAATCAACACTACAGGGCATGGCCAAGCAGCTAACGACCTATCCGCAGGAAAAAATACACTTGCACCTGGATCGCTCGACCTATTACCCCGGCGACAGTATACGTTTCCGTGCCTATATGGTACATAGTACATTCCATACACCTATTCATTTTAGTCGGTATATCTACACGGAACTGGTCAATCCCTTTGACGAGGTGGTGAGCACGACGAAAATACGGGATACCGATACGACGACGATGGCAGGATACCTAGTATTAAATGACGAGCTTCCGGCAGGGAACTACCTGTTGCGCGCCTACACGGCCTATATGGCATCGGACAGCCTACGTCATTTCTTTAGCCGCTCTATTACCATTGTGCCACCTGCCTGGGAGGCTTTTGATGTACAGGCACAGACGCCACTAGGGCAGTCTAAATCGACACTTTCATTACATCTGTGGGATAGTTTCTCGTCTAGCCCAATACAAATCGGTGGCGCAACGGCCACCTTGTCCAACGGAGCTACAGCTGGTGTACCGATCGTACAGAACAGGCTACAGCCAGCTTTTCGATCTCGTGAGCGAAGCGATAACCGAAGTATGCTGTTGGAGGTGACGGACGTCAACAACGACCGTTATCGGAAATACATCCCGCTAGCAACCGACAGGGCAGACTTTGCCGTCACATGCTATCCGGAAGGAGGATACCTGCTGGAAGGGATCGCTTGCCGGGTTGGCTTCCGTGCGAAAAGCCAGACCGGACACGACAAGGACGTCACTGTAGAGGTGCTGGACGATAGTGACAATGTAGTGGTTAAGGCGAATACCGTTTATGCTGGATTAGGTTCATTTATCTTTACACCCGAAGCCGGCAGGGCTTATCGCGTACGCAGTAAGGATAGATTTGGAACGGTGAACGAAACGGCTTTGCCTGCTGCTTTGACCGACGGGATCGGCATACAGGTGGAAACGACCGATAGCACCTATATCGTGAGCCTACAGGCTGCAGCACAGATCGACCAATCAGATATCGCGTTGCTCGCGCATGTACGGGGCGCGGTACTATACTTCGCTCCTTGGCAAGAGAGCCGCAAGCGCTATATCTTCGATAAGCGGTTGTTCCCTTCCGGTGTGGTACAGTTCCTATTGTTGGACGGGCAATCGAACCCCCTGGCGGAACGCTTGGTATTCAGTAGCCGAGAAGATGAGATAGGTATGGCACAGCTGTCTTTGAACAAAGATATTTTTGAAAAAAGGGATAAGGTAGAAGCGGTTGTGTCTCTACAAAGCCGCAGTGGCGATCCGCTTTCAGGAGATTTCTCGGTAGCGGTAACGGACAAGGCGACGGGAATGACCGACACGGCACATTCTATCTTGGCGACACTTCTGCTTTCTTCCGAGCTTCGGGGCACCATCGAGAACCCCTCGTTCTACCTACGGGATGACCACCTTTCGAAGGAGGCGTTGGATTTGCTCCTATTGGTGAAGGGTTGGCGACGCTACGACCTCCCGGCTGTTCTGAAAGGCCATATTGCCAAGCCCAAACGGAATCCCGAACAGTTTATGCAGATCACCGGTCAGGTAAAGGCGGTATCGGTATTCGACTGGAGCAAGGATTATGCGGTGCGTATCCGGGGCACGAACAACGCGTACCGAAACGATGTCCGGACGGATAATAAACGGACGTTTGTTTTTGATAGTCTGGAATATGCGGATGGTGCGGGGTTCCATATCTCTGCGATAAAGAAAGGGGAGTACTTTCCAGAAGGCGATCGTTATATCCAGTTGAACCAGATTGAGGAGGTTTCGGTAGACAATGATGTGCTGCAAGACCCTTTGTCTGAATACATCGGGATACCGGAAGACCTATTGGATACAGTTCCGCTGGTTACCCGCCGTGGTCGGGATTTCCTGATCAAGCCGGTGCAGGTGTATCCGCCTTATTGGGGTAGTACGGAGTACATGCAATTCACGCTCAGAGAGGTAGGACGCCTACCCTACCACGATATGACAGGGCTTTTAAAGCACATGGGGTTGCGGATTTCAGCGGGAGCGCCCTTAGGCCGTGTGGATAGTGAGCCAGACAATTTTATCTACAGCAACAAAGACCGCGTTGCGCTATTTGTTAACGGCGAACCGATGCCATATCATTCGAATGTACTTTATGAGCTCAAGCTTTCCGATTTGGAAGAGATTGTATTTTTGCCGTTTGTTACGGCAACGACACTTAACCGCCTGGCTGGTCTGCCGATGGGCAAACGCGACGGATTGCGAGGTTTGTTTGATCTGTATTCAAAAGAGGATGGTATGCCGGCTTTACACATCGTGACGCGCGAGGGATTTGATACCCGCAATTTCGGAGAGCGATTTATTCCACGCTTTTCCGGCTATGCTCCCCGTAGCACGGTGTTCCCGATGGGATATCAACCCCCGGTAGAATTCTATTACCCCATCTACGACACACCGGAAAAGAAAGAAGATCCGGCACCTGACCAACGGGAAACCGTTTATTGGAATCCAGCATTGAAACCCGATGCAAACGGCGTAGCACGGTTTTCATTTTATACGACGGATGAACCGGGAACATATTCCATTATTGTGGAAGGGATTTCGGAAAAAGGCGAAATGGTCAGAGAGATTGTGGAGATGGCAGTTAAGGATGAAGATGTAAAGATTAATGAATGATGTGTATACTTAAACGACTTTTGCTGTTGTGTAGTTGCTTATTAGGGCATATTACGTTGTCAAGTGGAAACACGTTGTACGGAAGGCAACAAGACCCTGTGGAAGTACACTGGTACAATACACGAGACTCCGTATTTGAGCTTCATTCAGTAGCACAATTACGGGGTTTTGCCGAACTGGTCAATTCGGGAATTGATTTCCATAAACAGGAGGTACGCTTGGCAAACGATATTTTTTTGAATGATACAACAGGATGGAAAGATTGGGAGCAGAATCCACCGTCTGGTGATGCGCAGTGGATGCCAATCGGAAAAGAAGATAGACCTTTTTGTGGAACATTCGATGGACAGGGACATACGGTATATGGGCTATATATCAGTCGTGGTATGGAAAGCTACTACCAAGGATTGTTTGGTCTAGTGCTGAACGGGCGCATACGGAATGTGCAGGTGATGGCGTCCTACCTCCGAGCACACGATCATGTAGGCGGTATCGCTGGAATGATAGGTTATAAGAGCGAGATCAGTGGATGTACTTTTGGAGGAACGATAAGAGGTGCGGGGCACATGATAGGGGGTATTGTAGGCAAGGCGGAGGAATACAATCGAATTATCAATTGTGCGAACTTGGGCGACATATACGGTCAACGACGGGTAGGGGGCATCACCGGGAGTTTTATGTGGGGATCGTTTTACAATTGCTCCAATCAGGGAGATGTGCGTGGCCGACATGAACGCGTAGGCGGCATTGTGGGAGCACTTTTGGACGGTGCATTGTATGATTTAAGGAGGTTGGAAGAGGGTTATGAATTGGATAGAGGAATTGTGCGGGATGTGGAAAAACGTGCGGATAGGTTACGCAGTACGCAGGATACTTTTGCTAACAATTACAATACGGGAGGGATAACCGGCGAAGATATGATCGGTGGAATCGCCGGATCTTTTGCGGATGTCGGTAAAAGCATAATCGATACGGCAAGTTCGGGAGGGGACTCTTTTGCCATCGATGAAGCGGAAATCGGCACGTCAAGCGGGGAACTGGATTATTCAGAAGAGGGTATAACCGACAGAAACACACCGATTGATAGTTTGTTGCGTTTTTTTAGGATTTCGATGAGAAAGGGTACTTACTTTGCCAATTGCTATAATGCGGGAAAACTTTCGGGCCAGTATCCTGTGCATGTGGATGGATTAATTGGTCATTATGGATGGAATTGGCGACGGAGCGTGTATCTATTGGACAGGAGAGGAGATAGTTGTTATTGGAGTGATTCCTCCACGGTGGTCGTAAAATTGGAAGCACAGCGATTGCCCAGAAACATGCGTGATTTTGAAACGGAGGTGCAGAAAGATATGTATCTCATTCGATCGCCGAAAGTTTTCGAACAGATGCCTGATGATATTATGAAAGCAGCAAGCTTTGTCGATCGACTCAATGCTTGGACGGGCAAATTCGGTTTTCCCTTCAGACGTTGGCGAATGGATGAGGATAGTGTGAATGGCGGATACCCGGTGTTGGAGTGAATCACAAATACGGATACAATTGCCATTCATTATACCGAAACGAGCCCCGAACTATATTGATTGGAAAATTACTTAGATATGAAATAATATCATCGTATATCACACTGTCATGAAATTCCGATATCACGGCATAGGTATGAAAAGGTTCATCATCTACCGTCCAGGTTAATTTCAATAGTTTTAAATCATTTTCTGGACGTTGGTATTGACGTAGGATTTCTGTTTTACGTTTATAATAGGCTTCTGCATTAGCTCTCGGACGCATCCGCTGCATAAGGCTTTCAGGAATGTTTTTCCGGATACGTTCAATAGTTTGTTCCCATCCTTCTCCTAGAAAATCTTTGATATCGATAACCTCATTGTCATCAACTGCTGTATAGGAAATAAGTTCAGGTTTTTTAATTCTGTTATTTGTTCCTGATGTTTGGTACTCTTTGATAAAATTCAATTGTTTCTTCCAAGTAGTTAGATCGTAGACTTCCGGTTTCTTTTCCATTTCCCTGATCTCAGCATGGGAAGCTTTGCGCCAAATAGAATCTTCTACAATGTTGTTGAAGGCGTAGGCATCTTGTATCAGCGTGTCTGCCTCCGAGAAGTATAACAATAATCGCCTGAGAAAAGAGGTGCCAATGACACCGTAATTATATTGAAAGAAAATAGAAATATCGTTGTGAGAGATGGCCTCTATTTTTTTTCCTCTGTCAATCTGTGTCATCGCTTCAATGGTTTGTTTACGGGATGGAATATAGGCCGAGGTCTCTTTGTCACGACGATTCGGATGGATACAATAGAACGACTCGGAATTGTCGAACACGACCGTCATTGGATATAAGGAATGGAAAGTATAAATATTTGTCAGTTTCATAATCGTTATATCTTTATTTTCTTTTTCCCCTCGGAGAGGTGTGTTATGAAAGACGTAATACATATTGTTCTGCCAGTAATAATCGATTGTTCCTGCTGATGGTTTAAGCTCTTTGGTGAGTACAGGCCGGTCAACTCGGGTTTGCAATGTTATATTTAAGATTTCGCTAATCGGTTTTTGTAATACTTCTTTAATAACTTTGTCGTTAATAGAAAGAAAGCTGCGTGTGCCATGAGCACTGGCGTTTCTTTTGATGCTTTGTTGTTGCTTGATCTGTGTTTTATTTTCGATAGCATACTCCAATAGCTTTAACATTCCTTCAAAATCGTATTGATACGCATATTGTCGGATAACAATTTTTTCTTCACCAGTTATACTGTTTCTGCCTTTCTCTCCTATTTGCTGAACACCAACGTGATAGATAGGAGTAAAGTCGTCTAACTGATAATGATTATGATAGAAATCCAGATAGACCGAATCGATGTATTGCAGTTCATCGACCAGTTTTTTCGCTAACTGTCCGATGATAAACGCTTTTCTAAATTCTTCAAAATCATAGTTGCTTGCAGATAATACGCGTATATTCCCGTAATCTTGTGTTTGGATATCTCCTCTCGAAACTGCAAAGGATAGTATTGAAATAAATGAAAGTATAAAGATGAGTAACTGTTTCATAGCTATCTTTTTTTAAGGGAGTTTATAATCGTCTATCCAAAGTTAACCATTAGGTTTCATGTATCAATGCTACAAATTTTGACATTGGCGTTAGTCAGCAATACGCTATGGAGGCTATTTTCGCAGAAATATATCGCTTAGCTTCCTCTGCTATTTGAACTAATCAGCTTGGAACGACCTCGTGTTGAACAATTAGTGCGTTGTCATGATCACGCTGCTATAGAGCCAATTCATTGTCTTTTGGAAGTATATTGCTATACTGCTTGTCTCTACCTCACTGTTCGGAAGCTTTCCTTTTGTAGATACCACGTATACCGGGTATCCCCTGAATAAATGAACGATTTCCTTTGGAGCAACAAACATGTGTTCACTAAAAATCTGCTCCTCCATATTCATTAATTTCACGTTGGTAATTGACTTTCTTTCTTCAGTTGGCGGGATCTTCATGATCGAGTCTCGTTGCGCTTGTGTCATCGCTTCTACTTCTCGGAGTCTATCTTCAAATAACTGTTCACGTCTTTCCACCAAGTTCTTGTTGCCTTGATAGTACCAGTTCAAAAAATCTTTTCTACGTTCGGGAGTCAATACATATAAATAGGCATCGAAGTGGGCCGCGTATAGTCTGCCCATTGGGGCATATTCAGGGTTATTGTAATGATCTTCGTTGTTTTGGTTTTTGTCATTACGCTGAGTTTCCTGTGCCATAACCTGTATACTACAGCTTATCAATAATAGAATGAATAGTTTTTTCATGAGTTTTATTTTATAATTATAAATATATGTGTCCGCTCCCACTAAGGTATGTTGCCAAAATCAGTATATGTCCTTCTTGTTGCGGAGCCAATTTTTATTTCTTTATAACCAACATCTACGCTGTGATCAGTACAAACTTCATTTTGGGGGAAATCTAAAAGAACTCCTGGCATCTTTCTGTCATTGCTTATTGCTTCATCTTCATCTGAAGGTTCAGTATCTCTACAACCTTCACACCATGTATGAGGAGGATGGGTATGAAACCATGCAATTACAAACCAGCCACCATTCGCATTATAGGTCGGATAATCAGGGTCAAAAGGCACATTGACCTTGGCTCTTGAAGGACAAGATACCTTTGTTCCGGGAGGAGCCATTTTTGCTACGTACTCTACTGTTCCGGTGTGGTCTACCACGGCGTAAGCCGCAAAACCAAATTCCCGATGACCGGTTGAATCCGCATTGTCTATGGAAGCATCCCATATACTATCCATAGCGGTTTTAATATCATGATGGCTTAAAATGTTGTCTATATCCGGATATAAGACGTCAACTTCAACGATGTTTGAATAAACGGTCTGCGCTCCAAATTCACTTGTATCGGGATACACAATTATAGCCCGAATATCCCATTCTCCCGGTTGCATGGGTTTTCGAAGGCAATTTTTATTGTTGTGACAGGGATGAATCTCTGGACCACTATCCGGTGTTGTTGTAAAAGACTCACCCCTTCTAACAATCTGATAACGAAGATCTGAATACGTATTGGGATCTCCCCCCGAACTCTTTGGAGAAATTTCCAAACCAATATTCATGCTCTCCCATAATTCAAGTGTTTGTTTACTGGTCATTGAATTAATTTCTAATGTAGCTTCAAAATGTTCATTATAGGTGTTAAAAGAAATATTTTCGAGTTTTTCCGTTGTTGTATCATTTATGTTTAGAAAATCATTTGAGCAAGATGCTAAAACGAACAAAATAATGCCTAATAGAGATAATTTTAATATTTTCATATACGTTTATATTTTTGGTTGCTACTGATAAAGGTAACTGATCATTTTCAAATTTCCATGCTACAAATTTTGACATCACGTGTTATATCGAATGTTGCCAATCGCTTAACGATCCCGTCTGCTAAAGCGGATCATATCCCGAATAACATACGATTCTCCGGGACCGTCATTGTACAAGATAATGTCGTCGTATATAAGTGTATCAAAATAGGTTGACGCCACAGCATATGTATAAAAGACTTGATCGTTATAACTCCATTGGAGTTTGATCAATTTTAAATCGTCTTTCATTGCTTGGTGTCGACGTAGCACCTCGGTGTGTTCTTGGATGTAGGCGTGTCTGCCTTTCGCCGGATTTCGGTAGCGTTTGAAGTATTCCGGAATACCTGTCCAGATACGAGGGATCGTCTGATATAGTCTTGCCTCATCGAAATCCGATATAGAGATGCTATCGTTCCGGTCAAGCTCGGTGTGCCCAAGCAGCCTTATATTTTTATCGTTTTTTCCTTGCTCTTTAATAAAGTCCAACTGTTTTCTCCACGTTGTTGTATACTCATGTATTTTTGGCAGTATTTCCGCTTTTCTAAGCTTATCGTATGATGGGCGAGAAGAAAGTGAATCGTTTAATGTATAGGCATCTTGTATGAGTGTGTCGGCTTGGGACAGATAAAGTAATAATCGGGCAGGGCTATTGCCGAATCCCACATATCCATACCGAAAAAAAATAGCTACATCATCCGATGAAATGGCGGATACTTTCTTTCCTTGGTCGGTATTGCTCATATAAGCAATCGTCTGTTTTTTAGACGGGAGATAGGCACCTGTTTTGGGATCACGGTTATTTGGATGAATGACATAGAACGATTCCGAATTTTCAAAAACGACCGTCATCGGATAAAGCGGATAGAAGGTATGTATCCGGGGAAGTTCCATGATGATGGCTTCCGTTAATTTTTTTTGTATGGACGTGCGATGACGGAATAGATAATAGATGTCGTTTTGCCAATAATAACTTATTGATGGCTGATGATCATATTCAAACTGAGGGCGGTCTATACGATTTTGCATCACCTCTTTGACGACGGTACTGCTTGGCTTTTGCAAAATTTGTTGGATTTCCGCATCGCTGATAGATAGGAAACTGCGGACTAAAGAGGAGTAGATCGTAGCGTTGTTTTTAATATGTTGATCCTGTTTGATCTGTTTACGGTACGTTATACCATATTCTAGCAGCTTTAAGGTTTCCTCTACATTGTATTCATTGGCGAATTGGCGGACGACAATTTTTTCGTCTCCTATTTTATATATCTGACCGGGTGCACACAGTCGGTCGATACCGGTGATATATACACGGTAGGCTGTCGATCTGGTAATGGTTGTGGTAAAAGTCTAAGTAAATAGAGTCGGTGTAATTTAATTTATCTACCAGCTTCTTTGCCAGTTGCCCGATGATAAAGGCCTTTCGAAATTCCTCCAATTCAAAGTTTTTGAAGGAAAGTACCATCACATTTCCGTAGTGCTGTGTCACTCCAATGCCCGTATGCGCCGTCGCGAAATGGGAGAAAATAGAGCAAAGTATAAAAAGAAATAACTGTTTCATCTTATTCGTGTGTTAATGCCTCTATTGGGCAGGTAGTGCATTGTTATATGCTTCCCGAAGCTGCTTTCCCGGATTGCTGGACTCGACTCCAGCTGCTGCATATACATTTTGTATTAATGTCTCTGTCGCATAAAAATAAAGCAGCACTCTTTTCTTTCCCCAGCCCATCGCACCGTGTGTGAAATAGATGCTGACATCACCGTCGGATATAGCAGCAGCTTCTTTACCAAAATCAATTTCTCCGACATCTTCTATGATATGATGAGAGGAGACCTTGTTAAGACGGGTATCCTTATCGTAGTGATTGATATTGAGATAATAGAAAGACGACGGCGTATCGAAAATTAGAAAGACCAAGTCCAGGGTCGCGAATTGCTGGATAGATGGCACGGTTAACAGAACGACATCGGGTTGATCATCGTCTTTACGCCCCCATCGGTGACGGTATATGTGGTATTGATCTTCCTGCCAATAATATGTAATGTCGGACGGCCTTTCGTCGGAAAACAACGGTCGATCGATCCGGGTGTGCATGATCTTCTCGACGATAGGGCTTGTGGGGGCTTCTTGTATAGTACGGATTTTTTTATCGTCGATGGACGGGAATTTACGTGTTCCGTATTTGATGGCGTTTTCTTTTTCTGCTTGTTGCTGTTTAATGATCGATTTATGTTCGACAGCATATTCGACAAGCTTTAATATATCGCTTGCATCATAATCGTTTGCATATTGCCGGACAACCAGTTTTTCCGAGATTTCACCTTCTTCGTCGCTGTAGCTGAATGTTTCAAATGCTACATGATAGACGGACGGCAGGCTATCCTGTCGAAACATATTATGGCGGAAATCCAAATAGATTGTATGACTATATTTCAATTCATGGGCTAATTTCTCAACCAGCTGTCCGATGATAAAGGCTTTTCGAAAGGCTTCTACTTCATTATCCTTGTAGGAGAGAACGCGCACATTTCCATAATCTTGTGTTAGCCCAATGCCTTCGTGTGCACGAGCGGAGATGGCAGCGAGACCAAATAGCATGTATAAAATAATTTTTTTCATAACGATCTGTGTTTATAAAGGGATCGCATTTATAACTGTCTAAGCAAAACTAACCAATATGCTTCATGTATCAATGCTACAAATTTTGACATGGATAGCCGGTGGTGGAATGAGAGGAATCCGCTGTGATTTTTTCGATACAATACCGAAATACACTAATTCACCCCTGTTTTTTACAGATTTACCCCTTATGCTTACAGGGGTATTTCCCCATTTTTGTAATTGACCTCGCGGTTATAAACCTCCCCCTTCTAGCCGATAAAAGTGAGATAGCGGAGTAACATGAGCAACAATTATAAAAATGAGAATACAATTAGAAAAAAAGAAGATTTCTTTTGCCTTTGCACTGACCGTATTGATATGTCAAGGACTATCCCTTCAAGCACAGGAGCAGCTATATACGACAAAGCCAAAAACAGTGATTCCCGTGAGCTCGCTTAATGATCAATCGGCTTTTAGCCAACATTGGAACTATCTATATCCTTGGGGCGAAGACCACAACGGAACGGCAAGAATGAAGCAAGAGCAGGTGAAAATTGAAAATGGCGAACTGCATATCACGGCAGACCGCCTCACAATGCCGGACGGAAAAAGTACAAAAGATCCCCATTTACCTATTGTTTACCATTCTGGTGCAATTCATGCTAAAACTGCAATAGAGGTTAATGACAATTACCCTGTATGGGAATTGACAGGCTATTTCAAAGCTCCGACTCAAAAAGGTACTTGGCCGGCATTCTGGATTACAGGATCAGAAACTTGGCCGCCTGAAAGTGATATCTTGGAGTTTAAAGGGGACAATATCAATTGGCAGAATACCGTAAAGGGCAAAGATTGGCTAAACACGGATTGGCAAACCGAAAAAACAACGTTAGCGACAGCCGACAATACATGGCATCGGTATACCTTAATCATGCGAAAAATAGATGATAAAAATGTAGAACTCCAATACTACATTGATGATGAACTAAAGGCGTCCCATACTGCAGATTTTGTAGGGAAACCTTTCCATGTTATTGTCAATTTACAAATGGAGGGAGCCAGCGGCCCTGCAAAAGCTGTGTTTAAGGCAAAAGATATAGAAGTAAAAGCATATAAAAAATAAAACAAAATAATAATGAGGAGAATAACAATGTTGTTGCTCGCGGTCAGTTTAACCGCTGGGATAGTTCATGCCCAAAAACTACCCAAAAAGAAAGATGTACTTAAAGCCTTGAAGTCCAGTAACGATTACTGGCAAGCAAATCATTTTGCTGAAAAATGGGCGTTCTGGGATATCGCAGCCTATCATACGGGTAATATGGAAGCGTATAAAATAACCCAAAATCCACAATACTTGGCTTATTCAGAACGTTGGGCAGAGCACAACGAATGGAAAGGAGCGAAATCGGACAATAAATCCGAATGGAAATATTCGTATGGTGAAAAAGATGATTATGTGCTGTTTGGCGACTGGCAGATCTGCTTTCAAACTTATATTGATCTGTATAATTTGAAGCCCGATCCGAAGAAAGTTGCACGGGCAAAAGAAGTGATGGCTTACCAAGTTAGTACGCCTAACAACGATTATTGGTGGTGGTCGGATGGATTATATATGGTGATGCCGGTGATGACTAAAATGTATCATCTTACGGAAGAAGATATCTATCTGGAGAAACTACACACTTATTTTGAATATGCCAACAGCATTATGTTTGATGATGAAGAAAACTTGTATTATCGAGATGCAAAATACGTGTATCCAAAGCATAAATCTGCAAATGGGAAAAAGGACTTTTGGGCGAGAGGCGATGGTTGGGTGCTGGCTGGATTGGCAAAGGTATTGGCGGATTTACCTAAAGATGCGCCGCACCGCGATGTGTATGTAGAAAAGTTTACGGCAATGGCAGAAGCTGTGCGTAAATCGCAACAACCGGAAGGATATTGGACACGAAGTATGTTGGACAAAGATCATGCGCCCGGGCCGGAGACAAGCGGTACAGCTTTTTTTACCTATGGCTTGCTATGGGGAATAAACAACGGTTATTTGGATAAAAAGGGCATATTTGCCCACGGTAAAAAAGGCTTGGGAATATCTGTCTAAAGAAGCATTGCAACCAAACGGACATCTTGGTTTTGTACAACCAATAGGGGAGCGGGCTATTCCGGGACAGATTGTCGACCAAAATTCGACTGCGCCCTTTGGTGTAGGGGCATTTTTATTGGCGGCATCGGAAATGTATCGTTTTTTGGGCAAGTAAACGAAGAATGAATATGAAATATCCATGATTGCAAAAACACAAATACGAATAAAAATAACCCCGAAGGGCTCATCGAAGATAATCTGGACATTCCATATGGCCTTTAAAAGACAAATTATTTACATATGAAACAAGAGAATATACTTCGAATCTGTTTGGTGTTGCTATCAACAGTGCTATATAGTCTGCCCATGCGGGCGCAAACGGTGTTTCACGTTGATAACCCCGATAAAAAGGGAAGTCCGTTTACTGGAATGACCCGCGAACATTGGAAAGAAGCGGGCAAGTATTTGTTGGACGGCGCTTTTTCGTACGTAAAGACGCTGGACGATCCACTGCTATTTCCGAAGCAACCCGGCAAAAGCTATCCGCGCGATGGAAAACATACACCGACAGAAATATTGGAAGGGCTGTGCCGAACTTTGTTTATTGCCGCTCCGCTTTTAAAAGATGAACCTGAATTGACCATTCAGGGCATACCGATAGCAGACTACTATCGGAATCAGATCATGCGCTTATCGGATACAAGCAGCTCAAGCTATATTGCACCACGTGCTCCAAATGGAGGGCCTAGTCAAATACTGGTTGAATTTGGTGGATTGGCTATTTCCCTAATGGCAGCACCGGAAATCCTTTGGGAACCTTTATCTGACGACCAAAAGGAAAAGCTGTCCCACTTAATGTTGAGCTACGGGGATGGCCCGACTATCGATATGAATTGGCGCTTTTTCAATATTTTTATCCTCAGTTTATTCAAAGACCAAGGTTACGATGTCAATGAAACTAAATTAGAAGAACTGGTAAAAAAAGTGCTACATGATTACGCGGGGCAAGGCTGGTACAACGATAGTCCTTATTACGATTACTATAGCATGTGGGCGTTTCAGATGTATGGCGTGTTGTGGGCTGACATGTTCGGAAAGCGTCACTATCCGGAGGATGCCAAGCAATTTATGGATAATTTGGGTGATTTGACGGATACCTATCCGTATATGTTTGCCCGGGATGGTAAGATGATCATGTGGGGGCGCAGCATTGCTTACCGTATGGGCGCTGCAGCACCATTTCCACTGATGGGCTTGTTGAAGGATCGGGAGGATGTAAATTATGGCTGGATGCGCCGTATAGCGTCGGGCACTTTACTCCAATTTTTGGAGCACCCGGATTTTCTATCAGATCGTCTGCCCACTTTAGGTTTTTACGGAGCCTTTGAGCCGGCCGTACAGCAGTACAGCTGTAGAGGGAGTGCCTTTTGGTTGGGTAAAGTCTTTTTGACCGGATTATTGATACCCAAGGACAATATTTTTTGGACAGCAGTAGAAAATGAAGGTGATTGGGCAGATGGGATAGCGCAACACGGCCTTGTGCAGCGGTATTCAGAAGGGTCAAATATCTTGATTACCGATTATGCCGATATAGGGGCTGCTGAAATACGAGCGTGGAGCGGGACGTGGAAAGTGGGGTATTACGAAGGAACGGAAAACTACACAAAGCTATCGTATAGTAGTGCTTTTCCATGGCAAGCGGATGGGGAAGATGGTACGGTTTCGATGAACTACGCATTATCTGATGATGGAAAAAAATGGGAAACGTTCCGCATGTACACATTCCAATCTTATGATGATAACGTCTATCGTAGGGAAGCGATCTGGGGATCAGATACATCTGTTCGGATGAAGCTGACAGACAATATAAAAGCGAATGGTATATTGCGTGTTGATACGCTATTCGGAGCAAGTGGGAAAACAGTGAATTTCGGACACTATGCTTTACCAGAATTGGATGGCAAATCGATTCAACAACGTCAAGAAACAATAGCTGGATATCAGGTAACGATATTGGATAATGGGATATATCAGTTGGCCATGATACCATTAGCGGGTTGGGATAAAGTAGAGGTAGTGACTTCAGCTGGCTTACATCCCGAAGCGAACATCAGCCACGTGATTCAAGCCTCATCGAAAATCAACCAGCCGGAGCATATCTTTAAAACACGGCTGTTGTGGAAGAAATCGGGCGAGAAATGGCAGGAAGCAGATGTTGAGTAAGGACTTCCTCTTTATATAACCGATCTCGGGAAGCGACCTCAAAATTTGCTTCCCTGTACTTCCATGCTACAAATTTTCACATCAAAAAGATAGCCCCGCTACAGCAAAGTACTGTTAGAGGGGCTGGTTTAGGTAACTGAAAAATACCTTTATCTGTATGATTTTGTATCAGAACAACGCTTGTATGAGTTCTTCTATATCCATATCGTAGAACACCGCCAGTTGTAGAAAACTGGACAAAGGAATTTCACTACGCCCGCATTCCCAAGAGGAGTAAGTTTGCCGGCTGACATATAACCCGTCAGCAACTTCCTGTTGGGTACAGCCGAATCTCTCCCGAAGGTTTTTCAGGATATCTTCCTGTTTTTGCAGATCGTGTTTACGATCTCCATATTTTAATCGAATAGAAGCCAAATTTTAGTCTCCTTTTTTATTGGGTTTCCATTGTAGCACCCCGACTTTCGTTGGTGCACGATTTGCTTTTCCTTCGCCGTCGACCTGCTCCACTTCCTGTAAATAAATATCCAGACATTGTTTCCGTTTCCAGAGTTCGGTGTCATAAGAGGGTTCCCATTCGCCGACACTTCGGGGATAAATATCATGGACCGACCATATATTCTCAGATAGATTGTCCGAAATGGCCAAAGACACATTGTTGTTTCGCTCGATATCCCGGAAATGGATATTGCTCCATCCATCGTTTGCCACCCAAGAGACGGGATATGGAGCTGATTGAATATTTATTGAATCCACTTTTGCCGTGGAGGCTTTTATAGTATTATATGATAGTATAAGTAAAAGTAAGCATATAGCCCATAATTTGTGCATAAGTGTAAATAATTTGTTATCAGCGAAATCGTTATGCAATGATACATATTATCTCGTGCCTGTATTAAGGACAGATTCGTATAAAAAGGGGGGGATAATGGGAATTTTATGATGTACGCATGAAGAAGAGAAATCTTTACTTTATATTGTCGACATGTTATATGTGTAGGGTATAAAAAACCTTAACTGAAATTTTATGCTGACAAAATTATATATGAAAAGAATCTTACTATTACCATTATTGCTTTTAAGTTCGTTCGTCTTTCCGTTGTTTGCACAAATATCAAGTGGCTATGAGGTAAGTCCAGAAGGTGCTTGGTGTTGGTTTGCGGATCCACGAGCTATTCATCATGAAAACTCGAAGAAGAAAATCCGAAAAACATACATCGGTTATATTGATGTGCATGGTAATATCAAAGCGATGCAGTACGATTTTGTAAAGAACGAACAAGTGGAGGTACTGGTACGTTCCTGGTTTCAGCCGGATGACCATAACAACCCAACGTTTTTGGTACTTCCGGACGATCGGGTGATGATCTTTTATTCGAGACATACCGACGAAGCTTGTTTTTATTACCGTATTTCCCAAAAGCCGGGCGATATTACGACGCTGGGTGAAGAAAAACGCTTGGAGACGGATCATAATACCACGTATCCGTCACCTTTTATACTTGCCGATGATCCTGATCATATTTATCTCTGCTGGCGTGGACTGAAATGGCATCCCACTATTGCGAAACTTTCTTTACCGGGCGAACGGGATGAGGTGCGTTTTGTTGATAAGCCGTATCAAATTGTCCAGTCTACAGGTTCCCGTCCCTACGCTAAATATATGTCTAATGGGAAAGATAAGATTTATATGGTCTATACAACGGGGCATCCGGATAACGAAAACCCGAATTTTCTCTATTTCAACTATGTGGATGTGAATACGATGACCTTACACGATGTAGGAGGTAGGGAACTTTCGGCTATCGAGGAGGGTGTATTTCGTGTCAATACGACAAAAGAATATGTCCAGCGATTCCCTGCGACCGTTGTGGACAATCCGCAACTGCGGGATTGGGTCTGGCAAGTGGCTATGGATAAAGACGGTGCTCCAGTAATCGCATTCGTTCGGATAAGCGAGGATAAAAAATCGCACGATTATTATTATGGCAAATGGACGGGAGCCACATGGCAGAAGACATTTTTGGCAAATGGTGGCGGACATTTCCATCAGACGGAGAATTTGGAGATGTGCTATAGCGGAGGGATGGCAATCGACCCAGATAATGTGAATCAGGTGTATTGTTCGGTACCGGTAGAAGGTAAACACGGTCGTGTGTACGAGATAATAAAATATACATTGGATGATGCCGGGCAGGTTGTCTCTACTGACACCATTACACATAATTCAGTGAAAAATAACGTTCGCCCATACATGATTCAAGGGAGTAACAGAACACCTCTGCGCCTTATGTGGATGCATGGCGATTATTATGATTGGATTGTCAGCAAAAGCAGACCGGGTTATCCAACCGCCATCCATGCTGATTTTTCCGGATTTAAAGAGGACAAGCAACCCAGAAGACGATTGCTGTCTGAGGGTACGCAATTTAGTGGAAAGTTGCCTAACAAGTTTACTATCCATACCAAAATTCAATTGGATACAGCCAACTATAAAGGAACAGTATTAAAAATCGGGGAACTTATTTATGCGGTCAATGCCGAAACCCTGCAACCGGAACTGTCCTACGTCGGTAAGAAATATATCAGCGGAAATAAATTGGCAACGGCGGATAGTTGGCTGCGGGCTGATCGAGGTACGAACGGAAGATGGTATGCGCTGGAGAAGCTGATATATCTGGAACTTACTTTGGTTTATGATAGAGGAACTTGCTCCATCTATATCAATGGTTTACTCGATCAACATGTAGCTATCGGGAAGCTGGACCGCGCTGGCGTAGTTATTTCTTCTCCAAATCACGACTTGCATGAAATAGCAGTATATGAAAATGTGTTGAATTGGCAGGAGATTACGGCGTTACGCTAATGCGATAAATATCATTCAATCAAACGCTTACCATAACTATAAAAAAATATAATTTTTATACAATATATTACACATACCAGCGTTTTTAATATAAAGAGAAGCAAAAATACAGGATCGCTAAAACGAGATACTTTTAAATAAACGCTTCTTTATGGAAAAATGTATCGGCAAAGAATAAGCAAAGGGTTTATTCGAAAAATGAAACATAGAAACAAGAAGAAACATAGAAACGGAAAAAAAGATACGAAGTAAAGAAGTAAGAAAGGGTTCAGATTTAATCTGAACCCTTTTGCTTTTATAGATTATTCAGAATAGCTCATAAAAAGAAATCCCGAAGCGGGGAGCTTCGGGATTTTCATTAACTAACCAATTATTAACCTAAATTATGAATTACTTATATAACGTTGGTCTGCGTAAAATGTTGTATGGCTCAACAGGCATTAACAACTTTTAACACTTTAATTTAACATTCATTTAACTGTAGATTCCATACATTATTCAAATTTATCGCTTATCTTTACAAAAAAAATACTAGCCATATTAGACTAGACAATAAAACAGAAGATCAATACCACTTTACAATATCTAATGAGCTCATCCGTTAAGTTTAACAATGTCAATACATTGTTTTCAAAATCCCTTAAAATTAAAATCAACGATTATTTCACGAGCACCTATAAAAAGAAGACTGGAAATAGACGCATATTTATTAAGGCAGCAGTGCTATTGGCTGCCTTTGCGCTTTTGTACACCGTTTTGGTTTTTGTACAACCGCATTGGTCCATCAGTATAGTGCTTTGTGCCTTGTTCGGGATTAATCTTGCGGCAATCGGTTTCAATATTATGCACGATGCGGGGCATAACTCATTTTCGGATAATAAAAATTTGAATACCGTGCTTTCCTATACATTGAATCTTTTGGGAGGGAATATCTACTTTTGGAAACTTAAGCATAATATCGCACATCATACCTATACCAATATTGAGGGAGAAGATCACGACATTGAAGTTAAATTCATGCGGATTCATCATGATCAGCAATTGAAAAAACATCACCGGTACCAATCGTTTTATTTTATTTTTCTATATGGGGTTTCTTATCTAGCGTGGATATTCTATCAAGATTACGAAAAATATTTTAGGCAGAAGATGGGAGGAAATTCGGCTAAATTTCACTTTCCATTGCGGGAGAGAATTATCTTTTGGACAAGTAAGGTGTTACATTTCATCATGTTTGTCGTGGTTCCTATATTATACGTAGGATGGTTACCGACATTAATCGGATTAGGCATCGCGGGTGCCGTATGCGGTATCAGTTTGGCTACTGTTTTCCAATTGGCACATGTTGTTTCGGAAACGGAGTTCAAAACGTTGGATGAATCGAAGGTCGAGGAAGAATGGATGATTCATCAGATCCAATCCACGGCGAATTTTGCTACGAAGAATAATGTACTGACCTGGTTGTTAGGAGGGCTCAACTTTCAAGTAGAACATCATCTTTTTCCGCGGATTAGCCACGTACATTATCCCGCGCTCAATAAAATTGTACAGCAAACCTGCAGAGAATACAATATCCAATATATCGAGTTTAGATCCTTTCGACAGGCTTTTATGTCGCATGTCAAGGTTATTCAGGCAATGTCTAGATAATTGTATATTGTAGCAGATGGTGCAGAAAATAAAGAAAAATGTTTTATTTATAAATAATTAGCATTATCTTTGACCGGACAAGGCCCTGCCTACGCTTTTTTTGATTTCCTTTTCATTACTTTTGGGATCAACTTTAGTTTTTTCAGTTGCCATTTAAGTTATCATAAATATAAACAGCGCTCGTGCTGATTGGCGATGAAACCCTCCGATCTGAACATCTTGATATATTACTGCTAACAAATAAAATGCATGGTTCTCTTTGGAAGCAAGCAACGTCTTGTGGAGATATCATAATTTACAAAAAATGAGTTTTAAGAATTTTGGGATAATAGATCCTATTATAAAAGCCGTCAACGACATAGGGTATACGTTGGCAACACCGATACAGAAGCAGGCAATACCACTTATATTGGAGGGGAAGGATATTATCGGTTGTGCACAAACCGGAACCGGCAAAACAGCAGCCTTTGCATTGCCTATTTTGCAGCTGCTGGAGTCGGATACTAAAAAATACAAAATGCCCCGTGCATTGGTGCTTGTCCCGACTCGGGAGTTGGCCATACAGATTGACCAAAGTGTAGCAGCATACAGTAAGCATATTCGTGTTAGTCGATTGGCGATTTATGGCGGTGTTTCTCAAGTTACCCAAGTGGATCGGGTGCGCAAGGGGGTAGACATGCTTATCGCCACACCAGGCAGACTGATGGACCTGATCAACCAAGGACATGTGAGCCTTAGCGAAGTTAAAATGTTGGTGTTGGATGAAGCGGATAGTATGCTAGATATGGGATTTGTACACGATATAAAGCGTATTTTGAAGTATATCCCGCAGAAAAGACAAACGCTATTCTTTTCGGCAACTATGCCTAATGAGATCCGAAAGTTTGCGAATACCATCCTGCATCATCCTGCTGAAATTAATGTTTCTCCCGTCTCTTCGACCGCAGAAAAGATTGTGCAATCTGTTTCTTTTGTCGAAAAGAAAGATAAGGCGGCTTTCCTAGCCAATGTGTTGCGAAATAGTGATGTGAAACAAACCTTAATTTTTACGCGTACAAAACATGGTGCGGATCGATTAGTTAGAATATTGGGTAAGGGCGGAATAGTAGCAGCTAGTATACACGGAAATAAATCGCAAACAGCCCGACAACGCGCATTGTCATCTTTTAAAAATGGTGGGGTCAATATATTGATCGCTACGGATATTGCTGCGAGAGGTATCGATATCCAAGAGCTTCCGTTTGTTATCAATTACGATTTGCCGGTAGACTCTGAAACATACGTACATCGTATCGGGCGGACAGGGAGAGCTGGAAAAGAAGGGAAAGCACTTTCCTTATGTAGTGAGGAAGAAAAGCCGACTCTGTTAAAAATTCAAAAATTAATTGGCTTTCAATTGCCAATTGCCAAAGAAAGAAATAATAATTTATCAATAAACAATTAATACAATGCAAGAAGGAACAGTAAAATTCTTTAACGTTACCAAGGGTTTCGGTTTTATTACACCAAGCAATGGTGGTCAGGACGTCTTTGTACATTCAACAGGTCTAGTACACGAGGTTCGTGAAAATGACACCGTTACATTTGATGTAGAGCAAGGGAAAAAAGGGCTTAACGCGGTGAATGTACGCGTAGCACAATAATGAAGAGGTAATCTGATAATGTATCAGGTTACTTTTCATATTAAAAATGGCGAGTTTTTAAACTCGCCATTTTTTTTATTTAACCTGAAAGATTACGGCTGTAGTTCTATTTCTGAAACTTGATTTCCTTGTTTCGTACGGATATATTTATATTTTACTTTTTGGTCGACGGCTAAAACCATACCAACTAGGGAATCGTTAAAATAAACGGTCTCCCTGCTTAGGTTATCTCGGATAAAACCATAGTGCCCGGCTTCGTTATAGTAAGAAACCCGACCGTAAAGAAACTCTTCTTCTTTATCTGCCGGACGGATTAAATCTTCTTCTTTGAATTTGTAAGGTTGGGAGGGTGGTGTGTCGGAGAGATTCCCAAATTCATCCACATACGCAAACATCTCCTCCAACGGTTTGCCTTTGTTGTTTTCCGATTTGTTTAATTCTCGTCTTTCTTGTTTTTCTTTCTTCTTCTGTTGCTGTTTTTTAGCAAGTTCTTTTTTCTTGAATGTAAGTTGATTTCTTGACATTAAAAGGGGTTAAAGTTATAAAATAATAAGGTGTAAATCTTATAGAAGCGATGTGCTCGAAGATAAGAGATAGGGGCCTTTTTGAAACGCATACAAATATACGGATAAAAAATGGCAAAAGCAATTGAGTCGGTTGCGGAGTGATCTCTGTATCAACCAGAAAAAAGACATACCAAACCAAAAGTCCATCCTAAAACCGTTTGGTCTAAAAACCAAAAACGCCAAATGCCAAAAGAACACATTCTACCCTGGGATATAAAACCCCTAAGCAGATCGAAGAGATGCTATTGGAAAAAGAGAAAATGGCAGCATAAAAAAGTCTCCTATTTTAAGTTGCAATTCCACATTCCTATTGTACACGGCCTTGCGGGTATCACCACGACCGGTCCGCATCAGTTAATATAATGATTTAAAAAGCACTACGTTTACCTATCCGGTCCATTTTGCTTTCCAAACTTCGTATCGCCGATAGCATCGCTGCCATATCTGACTGCCCTTCTGGGAAATCTCGGCTGGTATACGCATGGAATTTCCAGATTTCCAGCACCTCGTCGGCTTCCACGGTGTACGGATCGTATAGCGGATTAAGCGATCTCAGTAACAAAGTCCCATCCGCATGCACCGTCACCATTTTGAATACTACGTCCTGTTCTCCTTTTAAGATGACGATACAGGGTGTGTCTGGTTTAATAGCCGTCCAGTCTGCGACATACTTACCCGTAATATCACTGCCTTCCGAGATGGGTAGCATAGAGTCGCCCGAAATGGTAAAAATGCGGTATGTATCCCCGGTAGGGAGGTTCGGTACGGAATACTTGGGCAAGGCGGCGATATAAGCTGGGTCGGCATAACCGGCGGCATAACCGGCTTTGGCTTTGATCGGTACATACTCCACATGTTCGT
The DNA here is from genome assembly GCF_020687765.1 of Sphingobacterium sp. FBM7-1. GTDB lineage: Bacteria > Bacteroidota > Bacteroidia > Sphingobacteriales > Sphingobacteriaceae > Sphingobacterium. The sequence goes on from NZ_JAJEWJ010000007.1 coordinate 189,536, forward strand.
TGTTGTTCCGGTCTACACTGATGGCCAGCACCCGAAGGTTGCCGCCCTTGATATAGACATCATTGCCCGCTTCCAGCTCGCGTATTTTCAGTTCCCCCAGCTTCGAGAGCTCAATTTTGAGCAGTGTATCGATACTGATCGCAAAAAAACCTGAAAAATTTAAATAATCTTCCGGCTGTGGAGACTTCGTATTTCCTGCCTCGATAGCGGCTAGCTTAGCCCTTGTTATACCGAGCTTTTCGGCCAGATCCTGCTGGCTTATCCGCCGCCGCTCACGAAGGAATTTCACGTTCGCTGCAAAAAATATCTTTTGTTTTTTAGTTTCCATTTGTTATAATTAGAAACGCATGTTTGTTATTAATAATAACAAATGTATTAATTTTTTTGGATATGGAGGGTGTAAAAAAGGAAATTATTGAAAGTCTTCGCGAGCAGATCTTGCTCATGGAGGGGCTCAAAAGTGGCAGGATAGAGATGGAACGAACGGATCTGGGCTTGCAGGAGATTGCGCACGCCTTCCCGCGCGGTGTGTTTCCGACTGGGGCCGTGCATGAATTCATCAGCCCTACGGCTGCCTGCGCAGCCGCGGCTAACGGATTTATTTCGGGGCTGCTTTCAGGGCTGGTTCAAAAAGGGATGTTCTGTTTATGGGTGAGTACGAAACGGAGCCTGTACCCCTTGGCGTTGGAGGGATATGGTGTACCGCCTCACCAGATCATCTTCGTAGATGTGAAGCGGGACAAGGAGGTTCTCTGGGTCATGGAACAGGGGCTCAAGTGTGATGCCCTAGCGGCCGTAGTCGCGGAGCTGAGCGAGGTCAGTTTTGCCGAATCTCAACGGTTGCAACTGGCGGTAGAGAAAAGCCGGGTAACGGGATTTTTGCACCGAAGACGGCCAGGGCGGCAGCGCGCGCTCGCCTGCGTTGCCCGCTGGCAGATCAGACCCACAGCAAGCTACGTAACGGAGGAGATGCCCGGCGTCGGCCATCCCCGCTGGGAGGTAACGCTTGAAAAGATCAGAAACGGAAAACCTGGGAGATGGTGTATGGGCTGGCGCCAAGGGAAATTTACGCTACTGCCCGATCTACAACGCGTGGCAGCACCGAAAAGGGAGCATTATGCCTAAGCGTTATATGGCGATCTGGCTGCCGCTGTTGGCAACGGATCGTATCGAAAAGGGCCGCCCCGAACTTCGCGAGCTCGCGCTGGTGCTTTCCACACCGCAAAACGGGCGTACTGTAGTTACCGCATCGAACCGTCGGGCACGGAAGGAGGGCATCCTGCCGGGGAAGGTACTGGCCGACGCAAAAGCGATGTTACCTGAGTTGCAAAATTTACCGGATCACCCGGCTACCACCGCACGCGTACTGGAATCGCTGGCCGAGTGGTGTCTGCGTTTCAGCCCGATTGCGTCGGTAGACGCGCCGGATGGTATCTTGTTGGATATATCGGGCTGTGCACATCTATGGGGCGGGGAAAAACCTTATCTGGATCATATTGTCGCCCGCTTAGCCCAAGGGGGCTATGGCACCAGGATAGCGATAGCCGATACGATCGGAACCGCCTGGGCACAGGCGCATTTCGGAACGCAGGGTACCATAGTGGAGAGCGGTCAGCAGGCTGCCATACTGGAAGCATTGCCGCCTGCCGCACTTCGCCTCGAAACATCGGTATTGGCGCGGATGGAGAAACTGGGCTTCCGCGAGATCGGCCAGTTTCTCCACATGCCAAAATCCATGTTGCGGCGGCGCTTTGGCGATGCGCTACTGCTGCGCCTGGGGCAGGCGTTGGGTACGGAACCCGAAACGCTGGAACCCATTGTTCCCGAGCTGCCCTATCAGGAGCGTTTACCCTGTTTGGAACCTATACGCACGCGCCCAGCCATCGAAATCGCCCTACAGACCTTGCTCGAAAGCCTCTGCAAGCGGCTGGCCAAAGAGGGCAGGGGAATGCGTAGCGGTGTGCTGAAAGGCTACCGCGTAGACGGAAATATTCAACAGATCCAGATCGGCACCAGCCGGGCCTCGCACAACCCCGAACACCTATTCCGGCTGTTTGCCCTCCAGATAGCGACCATCGAGCCCGCACTGGGCATTGAGCTGTTCCTACTGGAAGCACCGTTTGTGGAGGAGGTGCCGAAGGCGCAGGAGGCACTCTGGGAAACCAAGGGCGGGCGCAGGCAGGTGGCCGAACTATTGGACACCATCGCCGGAAAGATGGGTATGGACGCTATACACCGGTATATGCCCCGGCAGCACCACTGGCCGGAGCGGTCGATCCGGGCGACATCCTCTTTGGATGAGGTACCGGATACCGATTGGCCGGCCGATAGATTGCGCCCCCTCCATCTGCTCTCCCGGCCTGAGCCTATATCCGTGATGGTGGTATTGCCGGATTATCCTCCCTTGCTGTTTATCCACAAAGGAAGAACCTATAAACTGGCTAAGGCCGAAGGACCGGAACGCATCGAACAGGAGTGGTGGATAGCAGATGGACGGCCGCGGGATTATTACCGGGTGGAGGATGAAAACGGCGCGCGGTACTGGCTGTTTCGCTCCGGACATTACGGCGAAGGGGATCCCGAATGGTTCCTCCATGGTTTCTTTGCTTGATTAAAATAAGAATAGAAATGGAATACGCTGAATTACAAATAACCACCAATTTTTCTTTCCTACGGGGCGGTTCACACCCCGAGGAGATTATAGACGCGGCTGTTGCATTGGGTTACAAGGCTATCGCCGTGACCGACCGCAATACGCTGGCGGGCATTGTCCGGGCGCATGCAGCGGCACACGGAAAGCCCATCAGCTTTATCCCCGCCTGCCGGATCGACTTGGTCGATGGGCCAAGCCTGTTGGCGTATCCGACGGATAGGGAGGCATACGGCCGTCTTTCCGCTTTGCTTTCAGCGGGCAACCTTCGCGCCGAGAAAGGCCAGTGTTTGATCTACAAAGCAGATGTTTATAAACACGCCGCGGGTATCCGTTTTATTGCTATTCCGCCGGATGTGCTAAACAGCGAATTCATGTTCGATGAAGGGTTTATTGCGGCGCTGGAAGAATACCGTATGGCCTTTAGTACGAATCTCTATCTAGGTGCTGCTTTCCTCTATAGCGGTGACGACCAGAAGAAGCTGTACCGTCTGGCGCAGATCGGCGACCGGCTGGATATCCCGCTTGTCGCGCTCAACGATGTGCATTACCACGATCCCGGGCGGCGGCAGCTGCAGGATGTGTTGACCTGTATCCGAGAGAAAAGTACCATCCATAACGCTGGATTCCGGCTCCATGCTAATGCTGAACGCTACCTCAAGCCGGTGGAGGAGATGCACCGCCTTTTTCGGCAGTATCCAGAAGCCCTTGCCCATGGCTTGGCGCTGGCTGATGCTTGCCGTTTTTCGTTGGATGAGCTCGAGTATATCTATCCCGAGGAGATTGTCAGCGAGGGGCGGAGCCCGATGGAAGAATTGGAATACCTCACCTGGAAGGGGGGACGCGAATGTTTCGGCGATCCCCTGCCCGAAAAGATGCGCGCCACCCTGACAATGGAGCTGGAATTCATCGGTCGGAAGAACTATGCGTCGTATTTCCTTACCGTCTATGATCTGGTGCGTTTCGCTCGCGAGCGGAACATCCTCTGTCAAGGGCGCGGATCGGCCGCCAACTCGGCTGTCTGCTACTGCTTGGGTATCACTTCCGTAGATCCCTCCAAATTTAACCTGTTGTTCGCGCGTTTTATGAGCGACGCTCGCAACGAACCGCCGGATATCGACGTGGATTTTGAACACGAGCGGCGCGAGGAGGTGATGCAATACATCTACCGTAAATATGGCCGCCACCGCGCAGGGATCGTAGCCACGGTTACACAGGTGCACTGGAAGGGCGCCGTCCGCGATATTGGTAAAGCGATGGGGCTTTCCCTCGATGCGGTAGACAGGCTTGCCAAGACGGGTTATGAGTTTACTGAAGACTGGTATTCGGGGAGATCGGCCCCCACTTCGGAAGGTTTTGATGCCAATGATCCTTTACTTCGGAAGGTATTGGAACTTACAGGCGAGTACATGGGCTTTCCCCGACAGCTGGGCCAACATACGGGAGGCTTCGTCATCACACAGAACAGGCTGTCCGATCTGTGTCCGATCATGAACGCCCGCATGGAAGACCGCACCAATATCGAATGGAACAAGGACGATATCGAGGTGCTTGGCTTTCTCAAAGTCGATGTGCTGGCGCTGGGTATGCTGACCTGTATCCGCAAGTGTTTCGATCTGGCAAAAGAACATTACGGGCTGGATCTCACGCTGGCGAATATTCCGCAGGACGACCCCAAGGTCTATGAAATGGTCAGCCACGCGGATACCATCGGTGTCTTCCAGATCGAGAGCCGTGCACAGATGTCTATGCTGCCCCGCTTGCGGCCGAAGTCGTTCTATGATCTGGTTATTGAGGTGGCTATCGTCCGCCCCGGCCCTATACAAGGGGATATGGTACACCCCTATCTGCGGCGGCGTAACGGCGAGGAGCCCGTGGAATATCCGTCCGAGGAGCTGCAGAAGATCTTGGGACGGACATTAGGGGTGCCACTGTTTCAGGAGCAGGCGATGGAAATTGCGATTGTGGCGGCGGGCTTTACTCCGGCGCAGGCAGACGGGCTGCGCCGCAGCATGGCCACATTCAAGTCGAACGGTAAGGTATCGAAATATGAACGGCTACTAGTAGAGGGGATGGTCAAAAAAGGCTATCAGGAGGAGTTTGCACACCGGGTATTCCGCCAGCTGGAAGGTTTCGGAAGTTACGGCTTTCCGGAAAGCCATGCTGCCAGTTTTGCGTTATTGGTTTACGTCTCTTCGTGGGTGAAATGTTATTATCCCGATATCTTTGCAACGGCGCTGCTGAACAGCCAGCCGATGGGTTTCTACTCGCCGGCACAGCTAGTGATCGATGCGCGGCAGCACGGTGTAGAGGTCAGACCGGTCGATGTCAACCATTCACACTGGGACAACACGATGGAGGAGCCGTCGGGCGCGTATCGGACTGTGCGATTGGGATTCCGGCAGGTGAAGGGGCTGCGCGAGGAAAGCCTGGGGCGGCTGGTAACCCATAGAGCACGGCATTACCGCACGATCAACGAGCTGCTGGATTGCGGCGTTCCGCTTTCCGTGCTGGAACGGTTGGCCGACGCGGATGCGTTCCGCTCGATGGGGTTGGACAGACGACAGGCGCTATGGGAGGTATCGGCTCTTGCCGACCATCCTACCGGCCTGTTTGAAGGACATCCGTCGGTGAGCAGCCGGGAGCGTGAGGTGGTATTGCCAGCCGTATCTGCTAAAGAACATGTCTTTCAGGATTACGGTTCTACGGGACTTTCACTGAAGGCGCATCCGGTCAGTTTTGCCCGGCAGCAGCTGGATGCGCTGCATGTCACCCCTTGCGGTAAACTGGGAGAGCTGCAGGATGGTTCGCTGATCAAGGTATGCGGGCTGATCACGGTACGGCAGCGTCCCGGTACGGCCAAAGGGGTGCTGTTTGTCACGATTGAAGATGAAACCGGTTATGCCAATCTGGTGATCTGGGGCAAGACTTTCGAAGTATTCCGAAAGGTGATCCTGCAATCGAAGATGCTGATGGTGATGGGCAAGCTGCAGATCGAAGGAGAGGTGATCCATGTCATTGCCGAATCCTGCCATAACATGAATAAACTGCTGCGAATTGATCTGGGCGTGCGCGATATCGGTTCGGTACATAAGCCGGCAAGGGCCGATGAAAAAGACGGGGGCGGAACACAGGGAGATCTGTTTAAGTCGAGGGATTTTAAGTAGGGGTTTTCGCTTACGGATTATATAGGGTTTCGTCATCGCGCTGGCAGTCGTTCTGTGATTGCGGTTTAGTGAGGAATTTTCTCTCTTAACAAGCCGTACACCCAAGTACCTGCAATGGCGCTCAATAAGGTAACCCCAATGACGGTTGCACCTGTTCCGATCTGTGCGAACAGCGGACCGGGGCAAGCTCCGGTCATTGCCCAGCCCAGACCGAAAATCAAACCGCCATAGATTTGACCTTTATTGAATGTTTTGGGAGCAATTTTAATCGGTTCGCCGTAAATGGTTTTGATGTTGAATTTCTTTATCAGGAAAACGGAAACCATGCCTGTTATCACCGCACTGCCGATAATGCCGTACATATGGAACGATTGCAGACGGAACATTTCCTGTATACGATACCAACTGACTACTTCTGATTTTACGAAGACGATACCGAACAGTATTCCAATGACTAGGTATTTGAGGTTATGATAACCTTTGTGTTCCAAACGGCTTTCGTTTACACACATTCCATCCAGTTCCCGAAGCTGTAAATCTTTTTCTGTATCTGTATTTTGTTGCATTTTCTGTCGGTTTAAAGTGAAAGAATAATTGGCAAAATGAGATTTGCCATAATGAAACCGCCAATCATAAAACTAATGGTGGCAATCAGTGAGGGCAACTGTAAATTCGACAAGCCCATAATGGTGTGTCCGCTTGTGCAGCCTCCAGCGTAGCGTGTGCCGAAGCCTACCAAAAAGCCTCCGACGACCATCAGGATAAAACCTTTAATGGTAAATAACGATTGCCAATTAATGATATCTTCCGGGATTAGGTTGTTATAGTCGGTAATGCCATAGCCTGCTAATTCCTGTGCTAATTTTGGATTGACCTCGATAGGAGCTGGATTTGATAAAAGATTAACGGCCATAACTCCGCCCAAAAATATCCCGAATACAAAAAACAGGTTCCACGCTTCTTTTTTCCAGTCATACTTAAAGAACGGGATATTGGCTGGCACACAGGATGCGCATATATGCCGTAGTGAGGAACTGATACCAAATGATTTATTGCCAACAATTAAAAGCACTGGTACAGTAAGCCCGACCAATGGACCGGCAATGTACCAAGCCCACGGTTGTTTCAAAAATTCTAACATTTATATTTTTATCTGTTTTTGTTAATTAATCTTTCCAATTCATTTGCGGGAAAAACGCCCGATTGCCTCCAGCGTATTTCACCATTTTTTAAGATAATGAGCGTAGGTACGCCACGTACCTGAAAAGCAGCTGCTGCCTGCGGTTGCAACGATTGCCACACCTATCAGGGTCGACAAATGTTTTTTAGCGAATTTCCTCATACGTTATATCTTTTGTCTTTTTATTGCTTCTCGGAGCAGGTGTACTGCAACCCGATACACCGCAACAACCCATATTCATTAAAGGTATCAAGGAGAACAGACCGCCCACTCCTACGAGCAGCCATTCGTTTGCCATGATACCCTGTACAATTATAAGGATGCCTAATGCCAAACGTAGCATCCGCATAAAATTCCAGTTCTTAAAATAGTTTTTCATTGTCTTAACGCTTTGCTTTAACATACGAATTGTTATTGGGAACATTGACTTCTCTCCAACAGATCGAAAATCCCATCATTCACATTTTAAACATTGGTGCAGGCCACGCCCATTGTTTTACCATTGGTTGCCAACCATTCTTTCATGCCGCCCGAAAAGTTCTTTACGTTTTTAAAGCCGTTCCTGGCAAGGATGGAATAAGCTATCGCTGATCGGTCGCCTGCCTGACAATGGATGATTACCTGTTTGTCCTTACTGATTTTATCCAGATTGTCCGGCAAGTTTCCCACAAATATGTTTTCTGCACCGGCTACATGTTCCGATTTATACTCCCTTTCTCCCCGAACATCTACAATCTGTACATTCTCTTTATCGATATAGCTGGTAAACTCGTCCAAAGAAATCACGTCTGCGGTCTGTAGTTCAGTGCCCAAATCGTTGATATCCGAAATGTAACCATAAATGTTGTCCAAGCCTATACGCATCAGTTTACGGGTCAAGTCCTCCATCTGGCTGTCGTCGGCTATCAGTATAAATTGCTCCTGATAGTCCAACAGCCAACCGCACCACGTAGAAAATGAGTTGTTGCCCTGAATATTCAGACTACCGGGAATAAAGCCGTTGGCAAAATCTGTCTTATTGCGGGTATCTATCACCTTGATACCTTTTTCGTAGGCTGAAATGAATTGCTCTTTAGACAGTTTCGGGTGTTTTGGTACTTCAATCAACAAAGTACGGGACACTTTATTGAGCTGCTTCATCATTGCAAAATATTTAGGCGGCTCGGGCTGGTCGGCTAACAGGTAATCGGTAAATCCTTTTTCGTCTTCGCCATATTGGAACGCCCAATTACGGATTTTTTCATATCCTATGGTAGAGCTGGGTACTGCCCCCAAAGCCTTACCACAAGCCGAACCTGCTCCGTGTCCTGACCATAGCTGTACATATTCAGGCAGTGACGCAAATTTTTTCAGCGATTGGAATAGCTGTTTTACTCCGGTTTCTTTTGTTCCGGTAAGCCCTGCAGCTTTTTCCAATAGATCGGGACGACCAATATCGCCCACAAATACAAAATCACCAGTGAACACCATGACAGGCTTATCCGTTGCAGCATGGTCGGTCAACAAAAAGCTGATGCTTTCGGGAGTGTGTCCGGGCGTGTGCATAACCTCAAGCGTGAGCTTGCCTACTTTAATCACATCGCCGTTTTTCAACCCCTTGTGTGGGAACTGATATTGCCAGTCTTCGCCGCCTTCGTCCGACAGGTACATCGGTGCTCCGGTAACGGCAGCCAACTCTCGTGAACCGCAAAGAAAGTCGGCATGTATGTGGGTTTCGGTAATGTGTGTGATGCGGAGGTTGTTCTGTTTTGCAATTTCAAGATATACATCTATATCCCTTTGCGCATCTATTACGATTGCCTCACCCGTAGCTTGACAGCCTATCAGGTAACTGCTCTGCGCCAAGCTTTTGTCATAAACGTGTTCAAAAAACATAGTCCTTTATTTTTAAGGATTGATTATTCTGTTGATACTGCAAATTTCCGTTATTTTTTTCTCTTGTACAGCTACTTTGGTCACACAAGCAAAATTTATTTCAAAATAGTTTCTTTAACGATAATGTAAACTCCCATTACCAACACAAACCAACCGAAAGCGGGTTTAAGCTTCTCTGCATTAGTTCTTTTGGAAAGTGACATTCCCATGAAAACGCCGATAATGGCAAAGGCAGATACCTTTAACAGAAACAGCCAATCAATAGCGGTTTCGCCACTTTCTCCCAAGAAGCCAATCAACGATTTTGCGGCAATGATGACCAATGATGTCCCGACAGCTTCTTTCATCGGCAATTTACTCAACAGCACCAATGCCGGGATAATCAGAAACCCGCCACCTGCACCGACAAGCCCTGTCAAGATGCCCACAAGTGTACCCTCAATAAGAATTAAGAGATAATTGAATTGTTGTTTTTGGGGTGGTTCATCCGTTACGTCTTTCTCTTTTTTAATCATACTGTATGAAGTGAATATCATCAGTATGGCAAAGAGCAGCATCAGTAAGATACTCTTGGTAAGAGTAAAATTTCCGATGCTGAAAATTTCGTTGGGAATGGCAGGGACGATAAACGCCCTCGTAAGGTAAACGGCGATAATGGACGGGATACCAAAAACGATAGCCTTTCTGATATTGACCAAACCTTTAGTGAAATAAGAGAATGAACCGACGGCACTGGTTGCACCGACGACAAAAAGAGAATATGCGGTTGCCAAAACCGCATCTATGCTGAACAGGTAAACCAACACGGGAACGGTAAGTATGCTACCGCCACCGCCGATTATTCCTAATGCTATACCTATAAAAATTGATGCCAAGTAGCCTGCTATTTCCATATGATATTTGAAATTGATACTGTAAAATTGTATCAATTTCAAATCTTATACAGCTACTTTAGTCACACAAGGATGATTTTGTTTCTGCCCAACTGCACCTTGCCCATATCTTCCAACTGTTTTAAAAGTCGTGATACAACGGTTCGCGCAGTACCCAGTTCGTTGGCTAATTGTTCATGGGTTATGTTTAAAATATTGCTTCCCGTAAGTTCCCGCTTTTTATTTAATAAAGATAACAATCGCTCATCGACCTTTTTGAAAGTAACATCGTTGACTATTTCCAACAGTTCCTCAAAACGCTTGTGGTACAAACGGAAAATATAATCCAGCCACTGTGGATATTCCCTAATGAACAACGCTACTTTATCCATAGGCAAAAAAAGAATCTCGGCATCTTCTTCCACTTCTGCTTTTACCTTGCTTGTTTCGTTGTGCATACCGCCCAAAAAGGACATAATACAGCTTTCTCCTGATCGGATGTAATAGAGCAGAATTTCTTTGCCGTCTTCATCTGTTCGGATAACTTTCAGCGTTCCTCTGGTAACAATTGGGATTGAACGTATGTAAGCGTTTTCATTCAGGAGAACGCTTCCGGCTTCATATTCTTTTTGTATGCTGAATTCATAAAGTCTCTCTATCAATTCAGGCGATGACTTAAATTCTGTTATATCTTCAAGTTGCTTCATTTTTCTTATGTCAGGTAATCAGTATTACTTTTTAATGCTGAGGGTGGTCGCGATATCCATTGCCATGCCCGTCACTATGGTTGTGCTGATGCTGTTCCATATCTGATGTTTTATTTTGTGTGGTGTTACAGGCTGGGAATTGGCATAATGATTTAAATTTAACGTTATACAATTACTAATGCAAATTTCCGTATAAACGGCCACTTTACTGTTACGTTATTTCTCGTTTGTTTTATGATATTTACGGGTTTTCACCCCAATGTGCCCGTCTGTCGTCACCAATATCGAATTATTCACTGATAAAGTCACTAAAGGAAATCGCACGTATTTCTTCGATGTAAAGAGGTCAGAAAATGGGAGCATATATCATAGTCTGGATATCGTGATTAGTCAACAGCTCATGCAGGTCCCAAAAATCTTTCTTTCCGCCAATACGTTGAACAACATCGACCTTCATGGCAATAATCTCCTCTATGGTGGCTAATCGAATGCCGTCGACTACCAAGGCAGGCTGTATGAACGTTTCAGTATAAAACACATCCAATATGGTTGATCGATGGTCTAAATTACCGTTTTTATCTGCTCTTTATCCAAACCTAAATATTCACAGACTTCCTCCACAGCTCCACGCCAGACAAAGTAGCCGCCTATGAGGAGGACGAACTGAACTGCATGGATGGTGACAATCTGCGCAGCACCCGAAGGGCAAATAGACGTTATCCCAATACTTTTGGAATTGAGCACTCATGGATAGGGTCTATTTGGATTGGCGACATACTTGCTGAAGGAGGACGACGAATGCCTTATTTCCAATCCGAAGAGGAATTAAAATTCACTCTTAAAGTGTTACTTCTTCCAAAAATGCTTTCCAAAGGATAAAACCTCTATCCGGATCGCTGTAGTTATGAAGGATACGGCTAGACTGTTGACATACGAAAAAAAAAGGGTCTTCTCGATGAAGACCCTCTCAGCGGAGAGTGAGGGATTGGTTCAGCCCCACATCCCCATGCTGATCCCTGAACCTTCTTCGAATCGAACCCGGGGGTTCTCATCCCTCAACGAGCAGCTTGTAAAAGCTTAGCTATAAAAAAAGCTCCAACCTTTCGATTGAAGCTCTGCGGAGAGTGAGGGATT
>NZ_JAJEWJ010000008.1 GCF_020687765.1 Sphingobacterium sp. FBM7-1
TATCAAATTTGCGAAATTGATGCGCACGGTATGCCGGATGAATGGGGCGAGGTTTATATCACGACCTCATCAAAGAATCACACGATCGCGCCGCTTACGCCTTTCCTGCGTTACGGTGTTCGTGTTCGGGCCATAAACGGCTATGGGCGTTCGGATTGGTCAGAGATGGTTTCACATGTAGTGCGTTAACGGGATGGAAGTCTACGTGAAACGCAGCAGGCAGGGGAAAAATAGTACCCTGTCTGAACTTTATATCGGCGGCGAGCACATTTGCTATGTGTTGGAGGATTCGGTGCGCGAGGAGAAAATCCCCACGAAAACAGCGATTCCGGTGGGGCGCTATAAACTTGCCTTCCGGCAGCTAGGCGGTATGCACGGCCGGTACAGCAAGCGTTTTCCGCGCTTTCATAAGGGAATGCTAGAGCTCCAGAATGTGCCCAACTACAGCTACGTCTACATCCATATCGGCAACAACTTCTCGGATACCTCGGGCTGCCTATTGGTGGGTTATACCATGGTATACGACAGGGATTTCGATGACTATGAGATCCTGGATTCGGAAAAGGCCTATGTGGCGCTTTACAAGAGAATAATTGCTGCGATGGAAAAGGAGGAGGTATTTGTGGTGGTGCAGGATATGATTCAACCGGAGCCCAAAGCAAAGCGTAAATCAAAAAAGAACGAAGATGAAAAAGATAGTTAGAAAAATTAGCCAAGTGGTACAGGTGGTACTGCTGGCGCCGATCAAGCTGCCCGTAAAGGCCTTGCAGGTACTGAAGTATGTGGCGGTGGGTTTGGGTATCATCGAGACGGTGCTCGACCAGGAGAAAGAAGAATCGGGTCCGACTGAAACTACGGGAAAGGAGGGCTTTAAGCACGGTCACTAATTCGTGCAACTCCGACTTCAATGAAGGAAATTTTTTCAATAACCTTTTGCCTGTCTGTCGAATGCGCGAATTGTGATTATCTTATAACTCATTCAAAAGTTCTTCTACAGGACGACCTTTCAATTTACCCTGTTTAATGAGATTGACATCTTCGATAGCTTCTCGGATTTCTTTTAAGAGATCACTCTCTTGGTATTCTACGGGTATGGCTTTCACATAAGGAAGGTCATTCAATAAAGCCAGAAGAAACTCAACCTTATTTTCTTTAACTTCTAACAAAATTTTCATGTTTAATATGTTTAAAACCTACAATGCGTATGATCCAAGATACACAATAAATTTTAATTATCTAACCGTTGAACTGCAAGTTGTTACATGCCTGTTCTTAGCGAAGGATTGGTTCATCGCCCTCCTTGAAGGCGTTGCTCGCTTCGAGCACTCTTTGCATGGCGCCCATGTCCTCCCCGGTCAGTATTGCACTGAACCGTCGCGCCCGCTGGCGCATAAGGATAAAGTTGTCTGGCTGCTGTCTGGGCGTCAACTGGCGAAGTGCTCCGAGATAATCTTCGTGATACTCCGGCGTGCTTAGGTTCCTAAGCGTTCTATGAGCTATAAATTCGGTGAGAGTGGGGTCTTAGATTCGATTGAGGGATTTTAATTAGAGATATGCGAAGCGGTGATTCAGAAATGTTCCTACTTGCATTTTTGATTGTAAAAGGTTATACTTGAACTAATAACAATTATAACATGCTGCCTTATTAATTATGACCAACAACAAGCGACCAAGACCACGCAAGCAAAACGACGAATTGCTCAAAGGAGCATTTGAAGAAAATTTCATTGATTTTCTGAGGTTTCTCTACCCAAATGCCGACGATATATTTGACTTCTCCAGAGCCATCGAATTTATGGATAAGGAGTTGTTGGCGATTATCCCCGACAGGGAGCGGAAAAAGGGCAAACGCATAGCCGATCTCTTGGCAAAGGTCTATCTGAAAGATGGAACGGAAAAATACATTATGCTCAACACGGAGATAGAGGGTGGTAATGATGCAGAATTTGCGAAACGCATCTACCAGTATAATTATAGAATTAGAGACCGATATGGTATTCCTCTAGCCACTATCGCAGTTTATACAGGAAGTCGTAACCAACCGAAACCTTCCGAATACATCGATGTGGTACTGGATACTTCTATCCGTTTTAGATATCGTGCCTACCATATCTTCGATCACAGCGAGGAAGAATTATTGGCGATGGACAATATCTTTGCTTTTGTAGTTTTAGCTTGCCAAAAAGCATTGCTTGAAGGCAAGGTGCCAGATGAGGAATTGGGTGAGGATAGGCTAAGTATAGCGAAAACACTGATAGGATATAATTACGATAAAGATCGCATCACGAATTTCCTTATCTTTCTCAAAAATTTTTTGTATATTAACAATTCAAAAATAAATAGTAAATTTGATCAAGAGATTATACAATTGACAGGAGGTTCAGTCGATATGAGTGTTATAGAAATAGTAAAGAAACAGGAAAGGCAACAGGGGAGACAGCAAGGTCGTTTGGAAGAACGTGCCAAAGCCGAAGCTGAAAAGTTAGCTGAAAAACTTAAATCTGCTTTGAAATTCAAAAATATGGGTATCCCCGTAAAGGATATTGCTGAAGGTTTGGGACTCACCGTTGAACAGGTCGAAAAACTGAAATAGTTTTTTAACAATATTATATGAGCAGGCGCTTTCTGGTAAAGGAAGCGCCTGTTTTAATTTGTACTTGCGTGTTATAACAGATAGCCAAGAACACCAAGCATTAGCTGGTTTCAGCCGGGACAATGATTCAGGAATAGACAGCGTTGAGTCCGTTGAAAATAATAGTACTGACCTGTAAGTTTTTTGTGTTTTCGACTACCTATAGTCTAAATTTAATATATGAATAGGTATTCGTTTTTCACGTTCCAGTATAATAGTGGGACTTCTGTTGTTTTTAACATATGGGATCACCCTGACTACTAATAAATATATCTCATTCATTATCATTATCGCGTTTTTTCTAATTCAACTTGGCGTTTTGTGTAGGATCTGGAAAAGACGACTGAAAAGCTTGGAAGATACCATAACAACTTTTAAATGAGCATCAAATTGAAACTTTAAAACTTCATCCGCTGTATCCTTACGGCATTTAAAATAGCCAGTAACGCTACGCCGACGTCTGCAAAAACAGCTTCCCACATCGTCGCCAATCCGCCGGCTCCTAGTAGGAGTACAATTGCTTTGACGCCAAAGGCTAAGCCGATATTTTGCCAAACGATTTTCTTGGTCTGTTTGCCGATCTGTATGGCCATCGGTATTTTATTGGGCTTATCATCCTGTATGACCACATCTGCCGTTTCGATGGTGGCATCGCTTCCCAAGCCACCCATGGCGATACCAACATCGCTCAATGCCACGACAGGCGCATCGTTTACACCGTCGCCGACAAAAGCAACGCTTTCGCCTTGCGCTTTGATGGCTTTAACGCGGTTTACTTTGTCTTCCGGCAATAGATCTCCAAAGGCGTTGTCTATTCCCAACTGCTCGGCTACATATTTTACAACGGTATTTTTATCTCCGCTGAGCATTGTGGTTTTAACGTTGAGCTTATGCAGCAGACGGATGGTTTCCTGCGCGTCTTCCTTGATACGGTCTGCAATGGTGATGTAGCCCACAAATTTGTTGTCGTAGGCCACGGCAATGGTCGTATAAACGATGCTGTTGGGGTCTACGTCGTAGGGGATGCCAAACCTATTCATCAGTTGGAAATTTCCGACCAATAAATCTTTGCCATTAACCGTTGATTTTAGTCCGTGTCCGGCAATTTCCTCGGTGTGTTCCAGTCGGATTTCAGGATTCGGTTTTCCAACGTATTCGTGAATAGCGGTAGCGACGGGGTGGCTGCTATGGCTTTCCAATACATTGACCAGCTGCAATATTTCTTCCTGATTGAAGGCTGGGTCAAAGACAACTTCCTGAACCTTGAAAACGCCTGCTGTGAGGGTGCCGGTCTTATCGAGCACGACGTTTTGGATAGTGGCAAGGGCATCTAAAAAATTACCACCTTTAAACAGGATTCCGTTGCTGCTTGCCGCGCCAATTCCACCGAAATAACCTAAAGGAATGGAAATAACTAACGCACAGGGGCAAGAAATAACCAAGAATATCAAAGACCGGTACAGCCAATCGCTAAACACATAATTTTCCACAAAGAAATAAGGCAAGAGGCAAATCACTACGGCCAAGAATACCACGATCGGGGTATAGATTTTTGCGAATTTCCGGATAAATAATTCTGTCGGTGCTTTTTGGGTAGTGGCGTTTTGCACCAATGCTAAAATTTTGCTCAGCTTACTGTCGGTGTAGGCGGTCGTAACCTTTACCTGTGACACGGTGTTGAGGTTGATCATCCCAGCCAAAACGGTTTCGCCTTTGTGCTTGGTGTCCGGCTTACTTTCCCCAGTCAAGGCCGATGTATTGAACGAAGCGGTTTGGGATAACAGTTCGCCGTCTAAGCCTAATTTTTCGCCGGGTTTGAGTTGTATGATCTCGCCAATGCCAACCGCCTCAGCCTTCACGGTTTGCGCCTCATTGTTTTTTAAAACCATTACTTCATCGGGCCGCTGGTCAAGTAAAGATTTGATATTTGATTTTGCGCGCGAAACAGCCATAGCTTGAAACACCTCGCCAACGGAATAGAACAGCATCACCGCAACCCCCTCGGGATATTCACCAATGGCAAATGCGCCGATAGTGGCGATACCCATCAAAAAGAATTCGGAGAAGATAGCGCCTTTTCGAATATGCGCGAGGGCTTCTCGGAGTACCGGCAAGCCAACGGGCAGATAAGCAGCCGCATACCAAATAATCCGTACCCAATCGGTAAACCACGTTTGCGGAAACCAATGATCCATGACGATACCGCCCAGCAAGAGCACAAGCGAGATGAGGGCAGGAAGAAATAGGTTGAAAATAGAAACCGTATCTGCTTCATGGGCATGGTCGTGTGGAATATTTGTTTCTTTAGGAGCGTAGTTCATAGGGTTTTATTTTTAAAATTACGAAAAATGAATGACACCGCTAGAAATCAGGGCGCAAACAAAGTCAGACCTCCAGATTATAATCGGGCTTTTCATAGAAAATCACCATTCTAGGTGGATTTTTGTACTTTTGAGCCATAAGGAAAGAAACTATGAAATACATACGCCTCACATTGTTATGCTTGGGCTTGTTGTTTGCAAAAGCAGGGCAGTCGCAGATACATTACCAGCCTTATTCTTACGAGCATTACCAACGAAATATGGCGCAGCTCTATGGCGATAGTATAACACATACCGCTGTCAAGCCATTTGTGGGGTCGCATATCGATCCGCGGCACGAAATCGGAGCACGCGATTCCTCGCGTAGCTGGGGATACCGCAAGCTTTTCCAGGAACATTTGGTGGAAGTGGTGAAGGATGACCATACCTTTTACTTGGACTTTATGCCAGATTTTATCCTAGGTTCGGAGCGCGGGACAAATAGCAAGAGTTTATGGACGAATACGCGGGGTGCGCAGGCGGGGCTTTCGATCAATAAGAAGTTTTCGCTCTATGTGAGTTTTTACGAGAACCAGGCACGCTACGCGAGTTTTATTGACAGCACCGCGCAACGGATTGGGAACTTGCCGGGGCAGGGTTTTTCCAAAAACCTGCATTCGGGTAAATACGACTGGATGAACGCGACGGCCAACCTGACGTACCAGGTCTCGGATGCTTTGAACCTGAGTGTGGCGTATGATAAATTGCATATTGGCGAGGGGTACCGTTCGGTGCTGGTCTCGGACAATCCCTATAATTTTACGCATGCCCGGGTGTCGGGTAAGGTGGGGCGTTGGCAGTACAACTCCATCTGGGCCTATATGAACGATTTGCGGCATCCGCGTGTGGTGGATGCGCAGGATCCTTTTTCGCCACGTTTGGGAAATGGGGTTAAATATGGGGCCTTTCAGTATGTGGATTACCTCGCCGGCGACAAGCTCTCGCTGGGGCTGTTTCATTCCTTGATTTGGGCACAGAACAATCAGCAAGTGGGTGGAAAGGCGAATGGCGGCTTAGGGCTCAACGTGAAGTACCGGCCTTTGCCACAATATATCTTTTACGCACAAGGCTATGCGGATGAATTTTCGAGCAACCGGATGGCGTTTCAGCTGGGGGGAAAGACCTATGATCTGTTTGGCCTGACGAATTTGAACTTGACCGCCGAATATAACCAAGCGGCGCGGGATACCTATGGACATCCGAATAGCCGGATCGATTATACCAGCAATGCCGAAGCCTTGGCGCATCCGGCGGGATCGAATTTTAAGGAACTGCTGGGTATCGCGACCTACCGGTGGAATCGCTGGGAGCTCTACGGCCAGTCCTTGTATGCGCGCTACGGCGCTGAACGGAGTAACTTGTTTTATCAGGAACTGCGTTTCTCCTACGTCATGAACCCGAAATATAATCTCCGCTGGGAGCTGGGGCTAATTGACCGTCGCCATAAAAACAGCGTTACGGATGCCTATCAGCAAGCTACGATCGTTACATTTGGCCTGCGTTCGTCGTTCCGGACGTTCCACCGGGAATACTAGGCATTCCCGCCTTCATTTTTTCTTGGAAATCGCTATTTATAAGGAAAGGGTCTCCTAATAAAATCCGTTAGACGTTAGCTTACATAAAAACTATTTTTCCTTTTCTACGTTCATTTAACAATTATAGTACACATAGATAAGCGATATAATGGAAAATAATAGTTTACTGCTGGAAGAAGCTAACCGAGTACTTCGTTTGTTAGCGAAGCGATATAATTACAATAAAAAGGTGTCTTGTATTGCTGACTTAGCGGAATTCAAGAACAGTATACTGCATATTTCCTGGAATGACGACGGCCGTGACTATGGTGGCGAACGTATCTACATTTTTTTGGATGATGGAATTGTTATCAATTTCGATGATCAGGTATATCTTCACTTGGGGGAGGAGTTTTTGGCGCTCAAAGAGCATTTTGAGGGGAGAGGTCAGGTATCGGCATAGCTAGATAAAAATTGCTACCTTTGTATACATGTTCAAAGCACGTGACCATATCGCCCCTGTGAAACGCATTGCGTTGATATGGTTTATTTTATTTGCGTTTACGCCCTGTGCTTTGAAGGCTGTTATATTCGGTGCGGTGGACGCGGAGCTTGTCCAGACGCTGAATAAGAATAAAGTCGCTGCTTTTGTTAACTACTGTCAATATGTTACGGAGGATCGTGTTCAAGCGGGTGCGGAACATGCGCCTGTCAAGGATATCTACCACCGTATTGTAGAAGGTTTAGCTGGTCGGCGCACCGATGTTTATACGATAAAGGTATGCGGTACGTGTCTAAACCCGCCTACGGGCAATAGCCCGCCTAAATATATTTTATTTAAACGATGGAAATTGGATGTGGTGTGATTGGATAAATCACATGACATTTTTTACGTTTAAATAAAATAGCAATTCAATGAAACAATATATGGATCGTGCAGCCCATGAGGCTGGACTTTTTACCCTGTCTCTGAGATGGGTAATCGGCTGGACTTATTTTTCAGCTTTTTGGAGACGTCTGATTTTAGACAATAAATTAATTCCTGAAGAAGCCGGTTATATCGGTGAGAAATTTAACCACTTCCTCCCCAATGCTTTGGGCATCAAGCCTGTTATCGAATATTTAGTGCTGAACCCGGATGCGTTACAAACAGCCATGATCGCCTTCACTATTGTGGAAGCTGTTGTCGGGCTGTTTATTATATTGGGTTTGTTTACGCGGCTGATGAGCGTAGGCGTGTTTTTTTTAGCGATGGGGATACTGTTGGGCTCGGGATGGCTAGGAACCACTTGCTTGGATGAATGGCAAATTGGTGTGCTCGGTGTGGCGAGCGGCTTCGTCTTGTTCCTGACGGGCAGTGGGCCTTATTCGCTTGATCATTATTTCATAAAACGATCGTATTCGTTTACGGGTAAAAAGTGGTTTACTTATCTAGGTTCGGGTATCATGCCTATAAAAAACCTGGCTCCGAAAGTTTTGTTTGTATCGATACTCATAGCCGGGCTGACGTTATTTACGAATCAATATTTTCATGGGGGTGTATTTGGTCAACTTCATAACAAGTCGGTCAAACCGAAAGTCGAGATCTCGCATGTACAACAGCAGGGTTCTCAGTTAGCTTTTCGACTGTTTCGAGTGGAGGGGGCCGATGTGTATGGCTCGTTCTTGATCGGTATACAGGTGCTGGACGAAAATAATCGTATTGTAAAATCTATCGATCAAGAGGAGTTGGCACAGTTTCCTGTGGAGCGCATTCATAACCACTATGTTGCTAAGATTAAACCAGGTCTTCACAGCCTGATTTTACCCCTCGGCGCAAAAGCAGATCTTACGATCGATTTGGGAGATATTACGCTGCGCGATGGATATCGCCTAAAGCTTATCGATATTAGCGGGATAACATGGACAGCTACAATTAGTTAGACCCGGAGGCGTATGTGCAATTTGGAAAGCAGATTTTCAGATTGCACATTTGCTTCTCCCTGTTTCAGGTAATTTTGAGTTATCCTCAAACCAGTATGCCATTATTGATGGCTAAGTCGTAAAAGAAGTTCGTCGGGTGGTAGGGCGATAATCTCTGATTTTTTAAAGTCTTTTACATTACGAGTTACGATGAAGTCTAGCTTTTTTACGGAATGAGCGGCTAATATTTGGATAGCATCCTCGAAATCATCATGGTTCGATAATAAGCTTTTTTTTATAATAGCTATGTCGATAGGGATGATTTCAATAAAATCTAATAATGAATATAAAATTTTTCGTAACTCCTGTTCTTTGATATATTTCTTCAACAGATAATGGGTGGTCGCAAAAGAGTGGGACGAGGTGTACAGCTTAATTTTGTTTTTACTCGCTAAATCAAAAATTTCAATGGCGAATTTGCTGAACGGACGCCTATCTGACAATAGATCTATAAGTATATTGGTGTCCACAAATATATGCTGCATTCTAGAGGTGTTTTGTTTCATAATATGTCGATAATTCCTTTTTTTCATCGAAATCATCAGGTAACTTTACCGAACCTATTATTTTTCTCAGTTTAGGAGAGACTTGTTGCAAGTCTTGATTTTCTTCAACGAGCGTACCGAGATAATTTTCTACCAATTCGGACAAACTTCGGCCTGTCTGCTTCGCATACTTTTTGGCTTTCTCAATAATGCGCTCTTCGACTGTGAGGGTTAATTTTGTTGCCATGACTATACGTATCTTTTTGATAAATATACGTATTTTGTTGGTAAATACAAAGTATACCTAGAACAATTATTACCCCTAAACGGAACAATAGTTACCCCCTTTTCTGCTTTTCGTCCCCTTAATTTTACAATTCCATTTTAAACATTAGGATTCAATTAACGACGAACGCAGGGGTGAATACACCTTCTAGTGGTTGTGAAACTGCCGGGAGGTGCTGTGAAATGGTTTTAAAGCTCACCCAGCTGGTTTAGCGTGGCTGTAGGGGTTATTGCAGGTTTTTTTTGGTGTTCCTGATCAGAAAGATCCAGTTTTGGCACAGTGATCACAAGCCTTCGGGCACAGCGATCTATCTAGAACCGATAGATGCTTCGTTAAACTAGCTAAAACAGAAAAATGGAAAAATACATGGAAACCATTCAACGTCTCGCGGAGACTGCGGCCTATACTTTCAGTCAACATGAAAGTTTGCAGATGATGGCCGTGGGAACTTCGGAGAAGTGTAAACTTTATTTTATTTAACCGTGCATAGGCAGGGATAAAAGGGGGGACCGGGCGCACCCCCTTTTCCATAGCCGACGCCAACCATGAACCTAAGGGGTCTAGCTAACCAATTACCCATACATTAAAAACGTATCTATGAACAAGAAAATGAAAAATACAGGGGTGCTTGTGCACACCGGTGCCGATAGGAATGAGATATCGGCCGATGACTGGAACAAGGGTATAAAATGTATTACCTTACTCTACCATTGGGGGATGATCGAGGGCTATGAAGATGCACTTCGCATCATGGGGCTTTATCAGAACTGGATAATGCAGGGAGCTTTTAAGCATGATGAGACCTTATTGCCGCAATTACAGGGACATTTACCGCCCATTATGGGGCCAAAGATATGGGCCTGCTTTCATGTGGGGCCGTATGCCTTATTGGCTCGTGCACTCCTCCAGCGGGGAGAAGGTTTGGTGGTATTGTTGAAGGAATCCGTCTATAAGGAACAATACCCGATATATGTGGAGCATTTTAAGCGTATGTTCGGCAGAGCGCCGGAGCCAACGGAATTGTATTTTGTATGTGCAGAAGAAATGGGCGCGCTTATTAAATTGCGACATTGTATAGAAAGGGGGTTGCATGTGCTATGCTATGTTGATGGACAGGAAGGGGCTATCGCCGATCGGGGCTGGACGAGCGTGAATGTGCATCATATACCGCTGGATGTGCGACAAGGGATGGCGGTTTTGAGTCAATGGACTAAAACACCCATATGTCCGTTGTTGATGACCGTGGAGGAGGATAGGCTGCGGGTACGTTATCGTCCGGAAATTGCAGTGACGTGCAAGGACGATTATGGTCCGGCATTGCAATATGCTTATCAATTGTTGGAGACGCTACGGCCGGAAGAGTTTATTCAGTGGGAATTTCCCCATCACCTATTTGCGAACATGGAATCGGTACCGGTTCCTGACCGGGACGATTTATTGGTGCCCGTGGATGTACAGGGAAAAATAAGAATCTTTAATATGGGATCTAGACAGATTTTGGCCTGTCGGGAGGAAGCGCAGTCGGCGGTAGAGGATTTACGGGTACATATTTCAAAAATATTTTAGTTTGTTGCTGTTTAATAAAAATATTATGTAATTTTAAGTTTCAAGAATAATCTCTTAAGAAATAAATAGCTGCATGTCTCAGATGGCGGATCATGCAGTAATGACTTAGCGGTCTTAATTCGTGTATATATGACGAAAGCTATCCTTTTTAAACCTTTTCCTATTTATATCCACGTAATCGGCTGGGTAGTTTATCTGCTATGGATAGGCGGCGTCAATGTTTTTAAATACGGTTGGAGCCACCTATGGGTAGTCTTGGCGCTCACGCCGGTTATGTTGGCTATATTCTATTTTAATTGGAATGGGTTGCGAAAGCTTTTTAAGAACGGATGGAACTGGAAAGGTATTGGACTCTCCCCGCTTTATCTGCTGTTATTATTGTATCTCGGCTATCAAGTGTTATATGGTTTTCCCAATGAATTTTCGGAGCGTATACTGCGGTCGCCCGAGAATCCGGTGTTTGATGTTACGATGTTTGTTATTGAGGTTGCTGGGTTTTATTGGGCGTTTGCTTATAAGGGGCTGGGACTGGCTGCGGCAGAGGTTCTCTATAATTTGCTAAAGGTGCGCTACGTCTATCTGACAGGAAAGCGACAGATCTTGGAGGAGGAGCGTCAACGTATCTGTATGCAGCGATGGATTTCCCATTTCTTGGGTAATTTGAATCAGAGCCTAATTTTTGCAATCAAGAAGGGGAACGCCTCGTTCCGTGTGCTGGAATCCTATGGTATCATCTGGGCATTTGGCATGCGTATTATAGCCAGAGAAAAGAGTTTCTTTATTCCTTTGGATCTTGAATTGTATCATCTGAAACGTTTAAGGGGGATGTATCCGCTGGAGACGCTTCAAGTGGAGGTTGGTGGAGAGACGAGCGGTGTGCAGGTGCTACCGATGGCTTTGTTGGCGCTCTATAAAAATATGTACAAGCATGGTGACGTACAATCGGAATCGGATGCTGTTTTTAAAGTCGATTGTGCGACAGACAGGCTAGTAGTGCGGACGGAAAATAGGTTGGCTCCAAGGTCGGCTTGGGTGTATCAAGAGGGTGGAGCGGGGCTACAACAACTAAAAGATATCCTCGGTATGCAGTATGGGGATAGGGCGCGTTTGGCATATCGTACGGAAAACGAGACATTTTTTTTAGAGATCGAAATACGAGTAAATAATGGACGTGTACAAAACAATTTTGAAGCTAGCGGATGCGAAAAAGAAAATTCGGGTCGCCGTGCTGGATGACGAACAGGATGCGGTAGAACATCTCGTTGACTTTATTAGATTGACGGATGATTTTGAATTGGTCTTTACGGCCAATAATCCTCGGGAGATGTTGGCCCGGCTCAAGAAAGACGCGGTGGATGTGTTATTCCTCGATATGGAAATGCCGGGGATGCATGGGATGAAGTTTATTCCACAGCTTAATTTTCTAAAAACGGTAAATCCGCTGATCGCTGATTTGCAGGTGGTGGTCTGTACGGCGCACGAACATTTTGCGCGGGAATCTTTTGATCGTAAGGTGACGGATTACCTCACGAAGCCTATTTATTTTGATCGGTATATCGAGGCTGTTGCGGAGGTCAAAAAACGATTGCTGCCGTTAGGGCTGAATTACCTGGATCGGAACAATCACTGTTTGCTGGTTTATGGTCAGCGGGGTTTGGAAATTGCCCGACTGAATTATGATGAGATCATTTATGTGGAAGCGAATGATGATAAGACCTGGTTATGGATTAGTCAGACCGAATATTTTGAAACGTACGAGAAAATAAGCGAGGTGTTGCTACGGCTGCCGAAAGCGAATTTTGTGCGGGTGCACCGTAGCTATGCGATTTCGCTCAATCATTTTAAACAGATAATAAGTGTCACGGGGAGTAAGGACAAGCGAATTCAATTGGCCGGTACGGATACCGGAATTCCTATAGGAGCGAAAGATAAGTATCCGCTGTTCGAGCAATGGTTGGGTGAAAATGCTATTCGCGGAAAGAAGGTCTCGACAATAGCGCTGAGAGAATAAGATGGAGCACCGGTAATGTACCGGTGCCGTGATCCTGCTTGCCTAAAAGGCGAAGTCGAGCCAGTCACTTTCGCCTTCGTAGCTGACAACGAGTTCGGCATGGTTGCTTAACGCGAAGTTGGACGCTAGCTGCGCAATATCGAGTTGCATATTATAAATGCAGTTTTCGACCAGATCCTGACGGAATCCTTTTTCTTGCATATCGAGCACATATTGGATGTTGACGAGTCTAGCAATTATTTTTCCGAGGTCGACTAATTTTCGCTGTGCGAGGTTATCGCTTACCGTAAATTGAAGTTGTTCCCGGAAATGGGGAACGGCTTTCTCGGTTTGTGGTAAGCTAGCCAATGATTGGTAGAACGAGCTTTCTTTTTGACGCTTCATCCGTTTTAAAACGATTTCTGCGATTTGGGTGTATAGCATCTCGTTCGATCCTTCAAAAATCTGGAACGGCCGGCTGTCGATAATGCCTCTTCCGGCAATATGGTTGATTTTGTATCCGTTGGCACCGGAAACTTGCAAACAAAGTTGCGCGGATTCCTGCATGAGGTCGGTGACTAAGGCTTTCATGCTGTTGGCTTCGAGGCCTTCGGTAGCGAGGTTGTACTCGATACCGCTGATAGTGCTGCTCCGGGCACACATGCCGGAACAGATCGTGAAAGCAGTTTGTATTCTGGAAAGCTGATATTGTACGGCATCTAGGGCGAGCAGGTTACCTGCGCCGACCATACGGTTGGTGCAGTGTTGTAGTGCTTCGTCTAACATACGTTTGATAAAGCCCATGCCCATGCCGGGAAATTGCAAACGGCTGCGGTGCAGGATATCCAGCATCATCTTGATGCCGGTGCTCTCTGGCTGTAATCGCTGATAGGTCGGAACCTCCAGGTCAATCACATTTAGACCGTATGGAATCATGTATAAGCCTAGGTTGCTGTATAGCTGTTCTACCTTAATGTGTTGTTTAGGATCGGCGTTGTCCGTGACGAAGAAGTCAACGTCCCGTGCCAGTTCACCGTCGCTTACCTGCTTGCGGGCGGCGACTAACCAGTAATCGGCCTGACCGGTAAGACCTTGCCAGTGTTTCTTTCCACTGATGGCATAACCTTCGTCTGTATTGCGGTAAGCGGTGCGCATGTTTAACGCATCGCTTCCGTAATCGGGCTCGGTAATCATGAGTCCGCCCATGCGGTGACCGCTCAGGAATTCTGGAAATACTTTTTCTTTTATTTTATCGTCGCCGTATTTGGCCAATGGCTCTAAAAACAGAGCGATATTGATACCAAACGTGAGGGAAAGGGGAAGGGATTCGTAGGATGCGGCGGAAAGAACACTTAAACACTCTTTCACTACGCTGCCACGGCCGCCATAGGCTGTCGGGACGGCTACTGCGAGTGGATGGGTTTCCATGATGTCCCGCCAGATGTGCGGAGGTAGTCCTCGGTCGTGGCTTAATTCATTAATGTCTTGCTGCTCGTGAAAGACACGCTTAAGGACCTGATTAAACTTTGCTATAAATACGGACAGTTCTTCCTTACCTGACTCCATGTAACACGTTTTAAATAATATTGATGAGCAAACTTACGCAAAATGCCCTGTATTCGGGATATTCAATTTGAAAAATTTATGGAGAGGTGTTTCCTTTACCGCTTTTTGATCACAAGTATGGGCATGGTCTGATTGCTCCGTATGAGGTCATTCGTGGTACTTCCGATGAAAAGTCGTGTTATATTGTTGGCGCCCCGGGCGGAAATCACAATCATATCGAATTTTCCTTTTTCGGCTTCGCGCCGGATGGCCTCCACGACCGAATATTCTTTTTTATCGACATACTTAAATTGGATATCGGCTGGTAAGGCGTGTTTCTTCTGGAGCTCCAAGAAACGGCTGTGTAAGTGCTTCCTGGTTTGTTCTTGCGCTTTCTCCCGGTCGATATAGGGGAAGTAAAACGAAGGGATACCATACACATGCAGGGCCTCGATTTCGCTTTTTGTCTGTCGTGCGAGTAGCAGAGCGGCTTGCAAGGCCTGGACGGAGTTGCCGCTGAAGTCAGTCGTAGCAAGGATCTTTTGGAGTTCGAGACGGGCGCCTTCAGGTACAAGGAGCAAATGGGTGTTTAGCATGCGAACAAGCTTCTGGGGCAGGCCGCCGGTTCCTTTTAGCTCGCTTTTGTCGCCCACAACGACGACGTCTATTTGGTGGTCGACGGCTAGTTCGGTCAGCGCACTTTCGGTGTGTTGCTCGTTGGTTACGATAAGGGAATGGTCACTGGCACCGGTATAGTTCTGGGTGATATTGCGTTTGAGCTCTTCTTCGATGATCTCGTCGATTCGGATGTCTTCGCCAAGAATATCTTCGTATAGTTGGTTGAGTACGGACTGCTTGATATTGTGTGCAAAATAGATGTGCTGGATGGAGAAGATGCTATTTAAAAAGCTCATATAACGGAGCAATACGGCATCCATCTCGGTCAAGTCGAGCGCCACCAAAATATTCAGTTTTTTATCGAGGGTATTTTTCTTATTCATCATTTTTAGGGGTATTATCATCAGCCGGAGGAGGTGGGGCGGCCTGGCTGCGTTGCTGGCGCTCTTCTCGTTCTCGATTGACTAAGTCCAAAATATTTTTTTGATAGGTTTCTTTTTCACTAAGCAATTTTTTTCGTTCATCTTTTTGGTAGTCTTCCTGCAGGCCAGAGAAGAGCGAGAAACACATCATGACGAGCAGGATGGCAAAGGGTAGTCCGGAAATGGTAACGGCGGTCTGTAATGCATTTAGTCCGCCACCGTACATCAGGACGGCTGCTACTATGCCTGTTGCTACGGCCCAGATCACGCGTTGGAAAGCGGGGGTCTTAGCTCCGCCTGAGGTAAGGCTGTCTACCACCAATGCGCCAGAATCGGCCGAGGTAATAATGAAGCTGCAAATTAGTATTAGACCGAGGATCTTTAGTACGATAGCTAAAGGAAACTTGTCGAAGAAAACATACAATGCGGTCGAAATGTTGTCGTTGACGGCACTTATCAAGGCGGTGTCACCCGCAAGGATATCTTTCATTGTGGTTCCGCCAAAGGCGGTGAACCAAAGAAAGGTGACCATAGCAGGTAATATCAACACGCAGAGCATAAACTCCTTGATCGTGCGCCCCCGTGAAATTCGAGCAATAAAGGTGCCGACAAAGGGTGACCAAGAAATCCACCATCCCCAATACATAATGGTTCGTATCTTTTGCCACTCGGTGTCTTGAAGAGACTCGGTCCAAGTAGACATGTCGATAAAGTTTGTCAGATAACTCCCGATATTTTGTATGTATGATTTTAGGATAAAGGTGGTTGGGCCGAGGATTAATACAAGAATGAAAATGATGAGGGCGACGCGAACGTTGAGCACGCTCAGTATCTTTACTCCTTTGTTGAGCCCGCTGAAAGCAGATAATGTAGCGGCCAATGTGACCGCTATAATGATCATGATTTGATAAAAGAGGGAGGAGGGTATGCCAAAGATATGGGTGAAGCCGGAGTTGATTTGTCCGACACCGAAGCCGATGGTGGTGGCTAATCCGAAGAGGGTGGTCAGCACGGCCATGACGTCTATCAGATCGCCCATCCAGCCGTATATACGGTTGCCGAGAAGGGGATAGAAGGCCGACCGAAGGGTCAGGGGCATTTTCCGGTTAAATGTAAAATAAGCTAGGGACAAACCTACCACAGAGTAGATGGCCCACCCGTGGATACCATGGTGCAGGAAGGAGAAATTAAGTGCTTCCTGCGCTATCAGGGTGGGGCTCTCGCCGGCAAGCCGCGGCGGATTTAAAAAGTCGCGCACCGGGTCGGCTATACTGAATAACACTAAGCCGTTGCCGATTCCGGCACTGAAAAGCATCGCAAACCACGAGGTCAGGTTGAATTCTGGTTTGGCGTCTTTTCCGCCTAGCCGGATGGAGCCGTATTTACCAAAGGCCATGTAAAGACAAAAAATGATAAAGATATTGACTGCCAAGGTGTAAACCCAGCCGCCATGTGCGGAAACATAGCTTTGGGCTAAGCCAAAATAATAGTCGGCTTGCTCCTGAAACAGGAGCGTGCCTCCAATGGACGCTACAATGACGACAATGGAGGCTAAAAACACAGTTTTGTTTACAACCAGCCCTAAAAGGTTCGTAACGGGATTTCTTCTGTTCGCTTTTATGGACATCATAGTAGATCTTCGGTGATGTAAGCAAACATACCCTTATTTAAGGGGTTTTTGCAAACCGGTGAGTTGGGACGCTTTGATAACTAACTTACATGATAGTATATACACGTGAAACAGTAAATTGTTTTTACTTGGGGGTGTGAGAGGGCATTTTGACGAATTTGCTATCGAATTATGACCGTTATGTGTATGCTGAAATTAGGACAGCCTGCCTAAATTTGCTTTATAAGCTATTTAAATTATATCCATATATAAAAGACGGATGACGATTATTTTCTTTTTTATTTTGTGTTTATTAAAATAAGTGTTATTTTGACATTAATTTTAAAAGTTGTTATAAACCGAAAAAACACATAAATACAACTAAAATGATAAACGTAAAATTAAATTTAAGCGTTGCGCTATTATCTGTGAGTATGCTGGCTCATAGTCAAAGCAGTATTAAGCTAACGGATCCGCCAACGGAAATTACCATTAACAAGCACATTTACGGACATTTTGCCGAACATCTGGGAAGATGTATTTACGATGGCTTTTATGTTGGTGAGGCGAATGATTCTATCGCGCACACGAATGGTGTGCGAAACGATGTGGTCGAAGCGTTGAAAAAACTGCAGATTCCGAACTTAAGGTGGCCGGGTGGCTGCTTTGCGGACACCTACCACTGGAAGGATGGTATTGGACCGAAAGAAGGACGTCCATCAATCGTGAACAACTGGTGGGGTGGTGTGACGGAAGATAATTCTTTTGGTACACACGATTTCCTGAATATGTGTGAGCTGTTGGAAACGGAACCATACTTAGCTGGAAACGTAGGGAGCGGCGAGGTGCAGGAGTTGGCAGACTGGGTACAGTACGTTAATTTTGCGGGAGAAAGTCCGATGTCGGATTTGCGGCGTGAAAATGGAAGAGAGAAGCCGTGGAACGTTAGATTCTGGGGTGTCGGCAACGAGGCTTGGGGCTGCGGTGGAAATATGACCGCTGAATATTATAGCGATATTTATAGAAAGTACGCAACCTTTATGGCCGATTGGGACAATAGCGGCGGTTTATACCGTATCGCTTCGGGTGCGAATAGCGCGGACTACCATTGGACAGAAACGCTGATGAAAAATATACCGAACCACTTGATGAAAGGGGTCGCGTTACACCATTATGCGGTTATCAACTGGAATAAAAAAGGCTCTTCTACGAAGTTCTCGGACGAGGATTACTTCAAAACAATGAAATCTGCTTGGTTTATGAATGAACTGGTGGAAAAGCATAGTGCTATCATGGATAAGTATGATCCGAAAGGACGTGTAGACTTGGTGGTGGATGAATGGGGCGGATGGTATGAGGTGGAGCCGGAAACAAATCCGGGTTTCTTATACCAACAGAATACGATGCGGGATGCCATGATCGCAGGAATGACCTTGAACATCTTTAATAACCAT
Source organism: Sphingobacterium sp. FBM7-1 (assembly GCF_020687765.1). Taxonomy (GTDB): domain Bacteria; phylum Bacteroidota; class Bacteroidia; order Sphingobacteriales; family Sphingobacteriaceae; genus Sphingobacterium. The sequence goes on from NZ_JAJEWJ010000008.1 coordinate 18,444, forward strand.
GCGAAACGGGTGAAAATGGCGAACCTTGCACAAACTATTAATGTTTTGCAAGCGGTGATCCTGACTAAAGGAAAGGATATGCTCGTAACACCTACTTATCATGTTATGGAAATGTATAAGGTTCATCAGGATGCGCAATTAATCCCGATCGAGCTCCAGAGTGATAGTTACAAGTACGGTGATGAAGAGTTACCGGCTATTTCTGCCTCGGCATCAAAAGATAAGCAAGGTAAGGTTCATATTTCTGTGGTTAATATTGATCCGAAGGGAAATAGGAAGGTGTCGTTAGATCTGGGATCTATTAAAGCAAAAAGCTTAACAGGAAGAATATTGACGGCAGAAAATCTTCGGGAACACAATACGTTCGAACAACCGAATACGGTGTTTCCAACGGAATATAAAGGCGCGAAGATGAAGGATAATCGGATAGATATCGAGATTCCGGCGCATTCAGTTATTGTATTGGAACTTATTTAATAACGAAGAAAGAAAATATGAAGAGGATATTATCGCTGACAACGGTGCTCGCCTTATGCGGCTCGTTGTTATACGCCCAAAATACGGTTGATCTGAACGTTCAGTTGGATCGGAGTACGGGTAAAATATCGCCCCATATGTGGGGGGTGTTTTTTGAGGACATCAATCTCGGCGCCGATGGCGGTATTTATGCGGAGTTGGTAAAGAACCGCTCATTTGAGTTTAACCATCCGATGATGGGGTGGAAACGCTTAGGCGACGTGCCAGAAGGGGCTTTTTTATTTGTTAACGATAGCCGGAGGAAAGGAAATCCACGCTCCTTGCGGATACATAAACCGGTAGATTTTAAAGCGGGTCTGCAAAATGAGGGGTTCCGCGGCATGGGGGTGAGAAAAGGAGAAGGCTATGAGTTTTCGTTGCTTTATCGGCAAGCGTCTCCTGGGATGCGGATTAAAGTGGAGTTGTTAAATGAACAGGAAGCGGTTATTGGTACAACGGTACTCCCTCTATCGGAGGGTAAAAACTGGCAGACGGGAACAGTGAGCTTCACGTCGTCGGAAACTTCTGCAAAAGGAAAATTAAATATCTGGATTGAAGGGGCTGGGGATGTTGAAGTGGATATGTTGTCGCTTTTCCCGAAAGAAACTTGGAAGAACAGGCCGAAAGGACTAAGGAAAGACATGGTGCAGATATTGGCGGATATGGAACCGGATTTTATTCGCTTCCCGGGCGGCTGTATCGTCGAGGGAAGAGATCTGGCGAACCGTTTTCAATGGAAGAAAACGGTGGGCCCGATCGAAGAACGTGAATTGATTATCAACCGTTGGAATACCGAATTTAATCATCGACTGACGCCGGATTATTTCCAGACGTTTGGGTTGGGCTTTTATGAGTATTTTTTGTTGGCGGAAGATCTCGGGGCGGAAGCGGTGCCGATCCTGAATTGTGGGATGGCTTGCCAGTTTAATACGGCAGAGGTTGTTCCTTTGGATGAACTGGACGAGTATATCCAGGATGCCCTGGATCTTATCGAGTTTGCGAATGGGAGTACCAATACGCAATGGGGGAAACTCCGGGCGGAAATGGGGCATCCGGAGCCGTTTAACCTGAAGATGTTAGGTGTCGGAAATGAAAACTGGGGGCCGCAATACATCGAACGGCTTGCAATTTTCCAGAAAGTATTGCAGGAAAAGCATCCGGAGATACAGATTATCGCCAGCTCGGGAACGGATCCTCAAGGGGAGCGGTTTGAGTTCCTAGATGAGAAGCTGCGTGAAATGAAAATCGATATCATTGACGAGCATTATTACCGTCCACCGGCGTGGTTCCTTTCTGGAGCAGATCGTTATGATGATTACGACCGTAACGGGCCGAAGATTTTTGCCGGAGAATATGCGTCGCACACAACACGACCTCAAGGTCCGGGAAGAAGTACGTGGGAGGCAGCGCTTTCAGAAGCAGCTTTCCTAACGGGCTTGGAACGGAATGGTGATGTCGTTACGATGGCTTCGTATGCGCCTTTGTTTGGCCATGTAGATGGTTGGCAGTGGTCACCTGACTTGATCTGGGTAGATAACCTAAATGTTTATGGTACGCCTAGTTACCACGTGCAGAAGTTGTATTCGTTGAACAAAGGAACTGATATCGTCCCGGTAAAACTGGGCGGGCAGAACGTGATCGGACAGGATAGCATCTACGCTTCAGCGGTGTATGATGCCCATGCTAAAGAGTTGATTGTTAAACTTGTTAATTATAACAATCGCTCGGTCGACGTCAGTTTGCAACTGGATACGAAGAAGAAAATCAAAGGGGATGCTACCAAGATTACCTTGGCCAACGCGGACTTGAATGTTGCAAATAGCATTGAAGAGCCCCTGATGATACAACCGAAGACCGAACAGGTGCGTTATAAAGGTAAAGTGCTTAAAGATACTTTTTCTCCTTATTCCTTCACCGTGATTAAAGTGCCGATACAATAACAAATACGGGAGGCCGCTCGTAAGAGAAGGCCTCCTTTTTAAACCTTTTTGCCCTTTACGACCTAAGCTAGCCGCGAACCAAAAAATAAATGTTTTTTCTATAATTGTATTATTTTGATTACATTTACAATACAATTACGAACAAAATTATAAACAAGTCGTAGACAGTAGTCTTTTTTCATAGTCATCGAAGTGATGACCGACAGTATTCGGTCGGCATATAGTTGGCTAATGTAGATAAGTGTTATGTTAACATTTTAAACGTTAACACGACTTATAGACCTATAATCATTTTTTTTATAAACTATAGTTATGAAGCATGTATTCTATTTAAACCTGTTTCTCCTATTATTTCAATCCCTGTGTTTTAAAGCTGTGGCGCAGGACCAAATGGTTGAAGTAAAAGGCGTAGTCCGCGACTCTACCGCGGGACTTCCGGCTGTTTCCATCAAAGTGACGGGGACGAAGCCACTCACTGCAGTGACAGATGGTTTTGGGCGATTTGAACTTCAGGTTCCGCGAACATCGACCCTTACCTTTGTAGCGATTGGTTTCCAGTCGCAAACGATCGCGCTGAATCAACAGCGTATTGATGCATCGAACAGATTGGAGCTGGATATCCAGCTCTTACAGGATGATGCGGTAATTGAGGAGGTTACGGTGACGGGATTTGGTGGAACCCAGCGTAAGGCGAGTCTCGTAAGTTCTATTACAACGGTCAATGTGAAGGAGTTGAAAACGGCTTCCTCCAACCTGACCAATGCGTTAGCAGGCCGGGTGTCGGGGATGATTTCCTTTCAGAGTAGTGGGGAGCCGGGGATGGGAACGGATAATTCGACGTTCTACATCCGAGGCTTGTCAACATTTGGAACCGGGAAACAGGATCCGCTAATTTTGATCGATGGAGTCGAATCCTCGCCGACTGATATGGCACGTTTGCAACCGGACGATATATCAGACTTCTCGGTGTTGAAGGATGCGGCTGCAGCTGCAGTATATGGCGCGCGGGGTGCCAATGGGGTAGTGCTGATCAACACGAAGATGGGGCAGGATGGTACGCCGCAGTTCAATTTTCGCTTGGAAGGTCGCTTGTCTTCGAATACGAAGAATTTTCAGTTTGCCGATAATATCACCTATATGCGTATGGCCAATGAAGCTGCGTTGACAAGGACACCGAATGCGGCGGAACCGTATACACAGAATAAAATCAATAGTACCATTGCAGGAGCTGACCCATATTTGTTCCCGAATAACAACTGGCTGGATATGTTATTGAAGAATTATACGTTCAACCAAGGATATAACTTAAATGTGACGGGTGGCTCGCCAAGGGCGCGCTATTATATCGCAGGAACTTATAATAAAGACAACGGTATATTGCAAGTGGAACCAATCAACAACTTTAATAGTAATATACGGTTGAGCAATTACTCGCTACGATCCAATGTGGATTTCAATGTAACAAATTCAACAACGCTGATCGTGCGTATGTATGGTCAGTTTGATGATTATCAGGGGCCTATTGGCGGTTTTAATGAAAACGGGAATCCGATTTCTGGAGGAGAGACGACGTATAGAAACGCATTGAGGGCCAACCCGGTGATGTTCCCTGCTGTGTATCCGGCGGAGAAGCTGCCTTTTATAGAGCATCCATTGTTTGGTTCCGGACAGACGAGAAATTCAGATCTAAGTCTGAGTTCGACGATGTATGTTAACCCTTATGCGGAAATGGTAAAGGGATATCAGGTTTATAAAACCTCGAACTTGATGCCCCAATTGGAAATTAAACAGGATTTTGATTGGATTACACCGGGTTTATCGGCTCGTGCCATGGGATACTTGAGACGGGTGTCATTTTATCGCGTTAACCGAAGCTATGTGCCGTTTTATTATGCGGCGAATATTAATCCACAAGATCAAAGCTATTCGTTAGTTCCACTGAATGATGGATCGGCCAATTCTTTAGCTCCTGTGGGCAGAGAGTTTCTCGATTTTAATCAAGACACCAAAAATATTGATTCACGGCTATGGGTGGAAGGTAGTATCAATTACAATCGTTTATTCAAAGACAAGCACGCGGTAGGCGGGATGCTTGTTTCTTATTTGTCAACGTACGAGACGGCGGACGAAAATGATGTGATACGTTCCTTGCCGTCCCGAAATGTGGGAGTATCCGGTCGATTCTCTTATGGTTTCGCGGACAAATATCTGGCAGAGTTTAACTTTGGGTATAACGCTTCCGAACGGTTCGATGCCGACAACCGATGGGGTTTCTTCCCCTCATTTGGACTGGGATATCGGATTTCTGAAGAACCCTTTTTTGAACCAATCCGTTCGGTGGTTAATAACTTGAAGTTCCGAGGTACCTACGGCTTGGTGGGAAATGACGCTATTGGGAACGTTAACGATCGTTTCTTTTACCTTTCCAATGTGAATCTAAATGATGGAAACTATGGTGCGTCCTTTGGCCGCAATGATGGAGCAGCAGTATATAGCCGTCCGGGAGTGTCTATTTCGCGATATGCAAACCCAAATATTACCTGGGAGCAATCTAGACAAATTAACTTGGGTCTAGACTTGGGTTTATTTAATAGTATTGAGTTGATTGTGGATGCTTTTAAAACAGAACGGACGAATATTTTACAGCCGGTGTCGAACATTGATAATGCGTCGGGTTTGATGGCGGTACCGATGTCCAATTACGGACGGGTAAATACCCAAGGTTTAGATATGTCGATCAATTATCGCCGAAGTTTTTCTCCGAACTTTTGGATGGACGCGCGAGGTACTTTTACCTATGCTACTTCGGAGATCATAAAAGTGGATGAGCTGCCTTATCCGTCTTCTCTGTCGCATCTGTCAAGGAGAGGGTATTCGGTCAATCAGGCTTGGGGTTATATTGCAGAGCGCTTGTTTATCGATGATGAAGAGGTGCAAAATTCGCCGTTACAGTTTGGAGATCAAGGGCTGCTCGCCGGCGATATCAAATATCGGGATATTACGGGTGATGGCCTGGTGAATTCGGACGACATGGTTCCGTTGGGTTACCCTACTGAGCCAGAGGTTATCTATGGTTTTGGTTCGAGCTTTGGGTATAAGAATTTTGATTTTGGTTTCTTTTTCCAGGGGGCTGCGCGTTATTCTTTCTTCATCAATTCGGCGCAGATTCAGCCTTTCTTCCAAGAGAATGGATATCAAACGGGTTTGCTGGATGCGATTGCCAATGATTACTGGTCGGAAACGAACCAAAACGCGTATGCGTTTTGGCCACGGCTCAGTACCTGGCGGGTGAGTCCGAATAACCAGACATCGACTTGGTGGATGCGTAACGGCGGATTTCTCCGATTGAAAAACGTGGATGTGGGCTATAATATCAAAAGTCTGGAGCGATTTAAGATCAAGAATGCACGGGTATACCTTTCGGCAACAAACTTATTCTTGTTGAGTCAATTTAAGTTATGGGATGTGGAGATGCGCGGAAATGGCATGAATTATCCTCTGCAGTCCGTATACAATTTAGGCGTACAAATTAACTTGTAGACCATGGAGAAGATTATTATGAAAACGAAAAAATCAAATTACGGCATAAAAAGTTTAGTTGGCAGCCTGTTTGTTGCGGCTGCACTATCTACAAGTTCTTGTTCGAAGTTCTTGGACATTATACCCGACAACGTGGCGGTTGTAGAACATGCGTTTAAGCTTCGGACAGAAGCCGAGAAATATCTTTTTACTTGCTACTCTTATCTTCCGAAGAATGGAGATGGATGGTTTAACGTGGGGATGATGTCGGGGGATGAAATCTGGTTGCCACAGGAAGATCAGGCACATTGGCATCCAGCTTTCCGCATTGCACAAGGCATGCAAAATGTTGGGGATCCGCTTTTCAATGAATGGGGTGGAAACCAGAAAGGTGGCGACGGAAGGTTCAATTACCTGAAAATGTTTCAAGGCATTCGACATTGCAATATTTTCCTGGAAAACTTACGGGATGAATCGCTGGTGCCGGATCTTCCGCTTGCCGAGCGCGAACGTTGGATAGGAGAGGTAGAGTTTCTGAAAGCTTATTATCACTACTATCTGCTTCAGATGTACGGACCGGTTCCGATTATTGATGTGAATACGTTGGAATCTTCGGAGCCGGAAGACTTATATTACAAACGGGAACCGGTAGACGATTGCGTGAGTTACATTTCGGATTTGCTGGACGCTGCCGCTGAGAAATTGCCGCCGCGCATAGTGGATGAAAACAAAGAATTGGGCAGGGCAACGAAAGCGATTGCTTTGAGCGTGAAGGCACGTCTTTGGTTACTGGCGGCATCACCTTTGTTTAATGGCAATCCGGATTATGCGAATTTTATCGATAAGGATGGCGTACACTTGTTTAACAGCACCTACGATCCGGCAAAATGGGAGAAGGCGCGTGATGCGGCTAAAGCAGCGATTGACATGGCCGAAGAAGATGGTGCAGAGCTTTATTATTATACGAATGATCGATATGGTCTAAGTGAGGATACTCGGACGCAACTGAATATCCGGAACGCCGTGACGGAGCGCTGGGGTGAAGAAGTTATCTGGGGATTGTCAAACAGTTACTTTGTTAATGAGGCCTTGTGTATGCCTCCCTTAGCGCGTGGTACGAACGTAGACCGTTTTCAACTGCAGGGCGTTTGGGGTGCACCTATTAAAATTGCGAAGCAATATTATACAAAAAATGGGGTGCCTATTGAGGAAGACAAGACCTTGGACTACACGGATTATATGACGGTGCGTACGGCCGTGAACGAAGAGCGTTTCCTTATCGAACCGGGATATCAGACGGCTCGTCTAAATTATGATCGGGAACCGCGTTTTTATGCAAGCTTGGGTTTTGATGGGGGGCGTTGGTATATGAAAGATGGTACATCCACCGCGAGTGACGAGAACGGTATGTATGTACAGTCCAAAAACGTCGAACGGGCGGGCTTTGGCCATTTTACCAATTGGAATGAGACGGGGTATTTTATTAAAAAACTGGTGCATTGGGAATCGACAACAAATACGACAAATGCGCCAACCTGGAAGCAATATCCATGGCCGGAAATACGCTTGGCAGAACTTTATCTAGCTTATGCGGAAGCGCTTAATGAAATAACTGGAGGCTCTACGGAGGCGATTGCATACTTAGACCGAATCCGTGAACGAGCGGGCTTGGAGGGGGTGGTTACCTCTTGGACGAATTACGCTAAAAGGCCCGAGAAATATCAGGAACAAGAGGGGCTCCGGGAGATTATCCATCGGGAAAGATTGATCGAGCTGGCGTTTGAAGGCAAACGTTTTTGGGATCTTCGGCGTTGGAAAAAGTCGGCGGAAGAACTGAATAAGGACATTACGGGCTTTACCATGACGGGAAAAACGATTGCGACATACAATATCGAGAAGACGATTTTTAACCAGACGTTTATTGCTCCACGTGATTATTTCTGGCCTATTGGTAATTGGGATATCCGGAGAAACCCTTTGTTGGTAGAAAATCCGGGATGGTAATATGTTTTAACCTTTAATTTTTGAGTGATGAAATTGCAAAAAATAAGACTATATCTGGGGTTCTTAACCATCCTCATCTGTTGGATGGGTTGTAAGGAAGATCTGGAATTCAGACAGCCTCACGGTGATGACGCAACGAAACCTGATGTGGTTACAAATATTCAAGTGGAAAACCGGGCGGGTAAAGCGAAGATTACTTATGCCTTACCGAAAAGTCCAAATATGCTGTATGTAAAAGCGGTGTATAAAATGGGAACAGGCGAACTAGCGGAGACAAAATCATCCATTTTCACAGACTCTATTATTGTGGAGGGGTTTGCCGACACAAAGGAACATGAGGTTACACTCTATACGGTGAGTCGTAATGAAGTACTGTCCGATCCGGTTGTGGTTAAGGTGCAGCCACTGGAAGCTTCGTTTCGAAAGGTATTCAACTCTATCGAGATAACGAATGCTTTTGGGGGGTATAATTTAACAGCGGATAACCCTAATCGAGATGACATTTCGATCATTGTCATGAAACGTAATGCTTTTAACGAATTTGAGCGAGATAACTTCAAGTCGGTATATACACGCACGGATGAGATTATTTCTAAGATACGGGGTTTGGATACGCTAGAGCATGAGTTTGCGGTATATGTCCGGGATCGTTGGGGCAACCCCTCGGATACCCTTTATACCAAGGTGAAACCGATATTCGAGGAGAAGCTTGATCCGAACAACTTCCGAAGCTATGTATTACCCGGGGATGCTCCACAGGTAACAAACGGGGCGGCATTAGAATACGCTTGGGATGGCCGTTTAGGCTGGCCATATACCAGCTTCACTCACCAGATTAACGGGGGAGACCAACCGCACATGATCACCTTTGATACAGGGGTACTGGCGAAAATCAGTAGGGTATGGATCAGACCTTTTCCGGAGGGAACTCGTTTTTACTATTTGAGTACGATGAAGCGGTTTGAGATCTATGGGGCGACAAGCCCATCCTTGTCAGGGGCGTTGGATGATAGTTGGATGCTTCTAGGTAGTTATGAGGTGGTGAAGCCATCTGGGCTTCCTTATGGAACAGATAATGCAGAAGATCAAGCTACAGCAGGAGCAGGGTTTAACTGGGAAGTCGATCTGAATGCACCAAAAGTGCGCTATATCCGAATTCGTTGTCTGGAAAACTTCGCCGGCGGAACGGCACAAAGCATTAATGAACTGGAAGTTTACGGATCAACGCTTGAATAAGCGTATAATCCTTTTACACTTTAAAAATAAAAAGTATGAAAACGGGTATATATAATGGCATAAAATCTTCGTGGATGGGAATCTTGTTATTCCTTATGCTAACGTCCTGTTCGAAATGGGATGATTTTAAGCAATATATCGAAGATGGAGAGATCGTCTATGTAGGACGCTTAGATTCGGTTAAAATTCTGTCTGGTAAGGATCGAGTAAAGATAAAGGCATTGCTGAAGCCTGATCCTAAAATTCGACAGGTACAGGTTTTTTGGAACGACAGGGCGGATTCCGTGCTGTTTGATATCAGCCCATCTATCGGGGAAAGGGTTTTTGAAGAGGTGATTCCGATGGCGGAAGGCGTGGTGAGCTTGTTGTTTTATACCTATGATGATGCCGGAAATAAATCGGTGGCTGTCACGGCGGTGGGTAGAGCATACGGAGATCGTTATCAGAATGGCCTGTCCAATCGTTTAGTAGAAGATGCATCGGTAGAGGATGGTATAGCGCAGATTGAATGGGCAGATATGGATCTTTCAGCGGGGCCTTATGCGATGGAAGTGAAGTATCTTACGAAGGACAACAAAGAGAAGGTCGTACGGACGCCTATTAGCGAGTCGGTAACGGTATTGGATGATGTGTCATTGTCTGAAAAGACGATAGAATACCGGACCTTATTCTTACCACAACCCACAAGTATTGATACGTTCTATACGGATTATGAAGCTACCAAGCTGACTTATAGGTTCTTGAAAAACACGAAGATGCCTATAGAAACCGTGTCGGTGTCTGATCGCTGGGGGATTCCTGCGCATTGGATAACGAATGCGGCTGTGCGTAATTTTAGGGATGGTAATGGAAATTATTTTGGTGGAGTAGATTTTTGGTTTGGAGGACCATTTTTAGCGATGGAAGCTGGCTGGTCAGTGGATAATATGGCGACAATTACCAATGGTAAAATTTATCAGCAGACTACCCTGCCGCCTGGTGAATATCTTTTTGAGATGGATATTCCGGATTGTACAGCCGGAGGCGATTTTTATACGGTCGTCGCAAGTGGTGACGAAGTTCCGGATACAGAAAATATAACTACATCCTTGGCGTTTATGAAGACCAATTCGCCTGGAACTCATATCTTATCCTTTTCATTGGCGGAAGAAACGAAAGTTGCAATCGGATTTGTTGGAAACTTGGCTAATAAAGGTGGAGGTGATGGTACCTTCTGGCGGATTACTGAAGTACGATTAAAGGAAGTAGAACCGGAAGAGTAACTAAAATCTTTCTGTGATTAAAGAGGCTATTTATATAGGTGATCGTGCAAACGATCACCTTATCATCCACTTCACACTTTCCGTCCAGTTGGAGCACCGTGCTTATTGCGGGCGCGGACACGGACCCAGATACACTGCCCGGCACTATATCCTTTGATGATATTCTTAAACGATCGGGTGGTGTATCTCATCTCTCCCCAGGCGGGCTCTTTGGTACTGCTATCGATATGATCGGCGACATTGTACTCGTAGATTATGTCGCGTCCTACCGGTTGGAACGAAAGTACAGCTTCGCCACTGAGGATACTGTCTTTGAGTACAGGCAAGCCGGGTGTGTCAGGATTAAGCCCTTTTTTCCGTCCTGTGAATATGGGGAAGCCGGATCGGTACAGTATCGTAAGATCTCCATCTGCAATACGGTTAACGTAGAATGCCAGTTGCTAATATTACGTAACATTGTTGTAAGTTTACCGATTCTCCGCCGCTTACTCACTTGTAGACAGCAACTCAAATCCACTGAAACAATTTCCTGCCTGCAGCATAATATTTAGTTTTATTGGTTCGTCACTTTGGCTTTCATTAAAAGTGACTTTGATAGCACTATTGTTTATTTTCTCAAAAACAAATCCATCATTTTCGATTACAAATGCGTCTTTTAACGGCTTATCCTCAAGATCTACCTCACCACCATTAGCCGAAATACTACTAACCCACCACCCACTATTTTTTTTCACGCTAACAGAGAAAATCTTCTCTGCTCCTTCAACAATTGGCTTATCGACCTTAATCACAAAAGGAGAATCACAAGTACCATCTAAGCTATCCTTGCAAGAAATGCTACTGAATAATAAAAGCAACAATAATAGTCTTTTCATAATCCAATACGTTTTCTAAGACTAACGAAGAGGATAGCATTTTTGCTACAAAAAAGTGGTAGTTGCCTACGTACTCCCTGAATTTACCGAACCTATAATCCCCATTTTTCTATTAATTTATCAGCCTCCGCTTTGGTGAGATGAATAACCGCGCCATGTTTGGGCGAAGTAAAGTTGGTTGTCTTCATGACGCCTTCATTAAATTGTCCGAGGTTTTCGAAGTGAACAAAATCAGAGGTTTCACTAAAACCAAAATTGTGAACCGATTGCCCGTAACAATCATACATCAGCACCCATTTTTCTTCACCGATGCGTTTCCATACGTTAGGAGCTTCACAGGCTTGGGGTTCCGGATCATACCAACGCGGATCGAAAGTATAACCTCCGTTTGCACGATCCGATACGGCCTGCTTTATGCCAGCTACGCCATCATGCGAAACGTAGAACATCCGGTATTTGTCTCCTACTTTGGTAATATCGGCATCCAACGCCGTAATTTTTTTGTCGGGGTATTCAAATAGTACTTTCGGGGTGGAGTCCAGATGATCAAAATCATCATTGACATACGCATAATATAATTTTGCGGCATCGGTGCGGTATCGCATGGTAAAGTAAATCATGAGTTTTCCGGCTTCCTCATCGAAGGTGGTCTCGGGAGCCCACGCACATCCGATATCCTGAAAGAAAGGAGCCTGACTGTCTAACCGTAGGTTTGCCCGTTTCCAATGGATCAGGTCTTGAGATTTCATGAGCACCAATCCGCGGTTGTTGCCCCAGCCGTAACCTTCGCGCTCCCACTCGGTGTCGCGGTATCCAGCTTGTTTGGCGTAGATATGCAGGTCGGTCATGGCCAGGTAGAACGAGCCGTCCGGACCGCGGTAAATATGGGGGTCGCGGATGCCTTTTTGGTCGGCAATTGTATCGCCTGCGATAACGGGTTTGCCGTCGTTTAGTGCCGTAAAGGTGTAGCCGTCTAGGCTTACGGCCATGTGTAGACTGTGCGTTTCATCCTGATGGAATACCATGAGGTAGGCGCTCATGTCTTTTTCTTGTTTCGTAAAATCTTGTGCTATCGCTGATGTGGTATGGATCACGAGATAGCTTAGCAGCAAGAGGTAGTTTAGAAAGTGCTGTTTTTTCATGGAATTGCTGTTCATCATACAAGGGTTTAAGTCAGTGTGTGGTAATGAATTTGCTAAATAAATATAATTTTCTTGACAAATGTAAAAATAACATTTATTTTTATTTCGTGTTGCAGCGAAAGCTATTGATGAATGCATTTTAAATCTTTTTGGGCCATTAGCCTACACGGAAGTGCAAATATTAATACATTTTTACAACCGTTACCCAAATTTATAGACTTATTCAAAAGATATGAACGGTATAATTAAGAGAATATGGTGCATCGCTTTGGCTGTGTTAGGTTCTTTTTGTACGGTAGTGGTTCCTGCTGTCGGACAAGGTTATGAGCTATCGTCCGAAGGGGCCTGGTGTTGGTTTGCGGATCCGAGAGCCATCCATCATGAAAATGGTCAGAAAGATATTCGCAAAACGTATGTTGGTTACATCGACGTACACGGTAATATCAAAGCTATGCAATACGATTTTGTGACTGGTAAGCAGGTGGAGGTATTGATACGTTCTTGGTTCCAGCCGGATGACCATAATAACCCTACGTTTCTGGTGTTGCCGGATGATCGGGTAATGGTGTTTTATTCCCGACATACGGATGAGCGTTGTTTCTATTATCGGATTTCACAAAAGCCGGGCGATATTACAACACTAGGTGAAGAAAAACGGCTGGAAACCGATCACAATACAACTTATCCGTCTCCTTTTATTTTGACGGATGATTCGGAACATATATATCTCTGCTGGCGCGGGCTGAATTGGCATCCGACGATTGCTCGTTTGTCTTTGCCTGATGCAGCAGATAACGTAGCCTTTGTAGGCGAACCACGTCAGATTGTACAATCTACAGGTTCCCGACCTTATGCTAAATATGTATCCAATGGTAAAGACAAAATTTATATCGCGTATACGACAGGCCATCCGGATAACGAAAATCCAAATTTCTTGTATTTCAGTTATGTGGATATAAATAGCCTGACATTGCACGATGTACAAGGTACTGAACTCGCCAAAATTGAAGAGGGGGCTTTTCGTGTAAACAAAACGGATGCATATGTCCAGGAGTTTCTGGCCACAGTGGTGGATAATCCGCAACAGCGCGATTGGGTTTGGCAGGTGGCCATTGATAAAGGTGGTTCTCCCGTGATTGGCTTCGTACGAATTAGCGCAGACAAAAAGTCACACGATTATTATTATGGACGGTGGACTGGAACCGAATGGCAGAAAACATTTTTAGCAAACGGTGGCGGACATTTCCACCAGACGGAAAACTTAGAAATGTGTTATAGTGGTGGAATGACAATTGATCCGGATAAGGTAAATGAGGTATATTGTTCTGTCCCAGTAGATGGTACGCATGGTTCTGTATACGAGTTGATAAAATATACCCTTGATGATGCTGGTGATATCCTGGCGACGGAAGCGATCACGGCCGATTCACGAAAAAATAATGTGCGTCCTTATGTCATTGGCGGAAGTACCGGAACGCCTTTACGCCTGACTTGGATGCAGGGCGATTATTACGACTGGATTGTCAGCAAAACGCGACCGGGGTACCCGACGGCGATCTACACTGATTTTAAGGGGCTTGAGTCGTCGGTCAAAACGGATTGTGATTTCCGTATCTCCGTGAAAATCGATATGGACAGCGGGCAATATCACGGAACGCTATTCCAGCGGGGCGACCTATCCTATCGGCTGGATGGCAAAACGCTGAAGCCAGAAATTGTCTATAAGGGGAAATGTTACCGCAGTACTAACGTGCTGGGGACGGCTGATAGTTGGCGATATGTTGATCGAGGAACGAATGGCAAGTGGTATCCGCCGGCAAAACTGAAAAGTTTTGAGCTCACCTTAACCTATAAAGAGGGAGTGCTGCGTACTTATATTAATAATTTGCTGGACCAGCGTGTGGAAATAAGGGACTTACATTTATAAAAATAATAGATTAAATATGATGATGTTATCAAAACTAGTACGTTTTTCGCTGTTCAGGCTAGTGTCTTTCTGTAGCTTATTCTTCTTGGTGTTAGATAGCTACGGGCAATCGTTGGACAAGCCGAAATTTGAGGGATACTTATTCGCCTATTTTGAAGGAACGGGAAAGGGAGAGCAACAAGAACAACTACGCTTTGCGGTTAGTGCAGATGCCGTAAATTGGACGGCCCTAAATGAAAACAGGCCTATCTTGGCTTCCGCCGATATTTCCCAAACGGGCGGAATACGTGATCCGCATATCTATCGGGGTGAAAATGAAGATAGCTTCTATATGGTCGCGACGGATATGTTTACGAAAAAGAATGGTTGGGATACGAACCCGGGGATCGTATTGATGAAATCGGACGACTTATTGGATTGGAAGCATAGTATTTTGGATCTGGCTAAATTATACCCTAAGAAGTTTGGGAATGTGAAATGGGTATGGGCGCCGCAGGTATTTTATGACCATAAAGCCAGTAAATATCTCGTATATTTTACGGTACGCTTCCATGACGATGACAAACTGGATTTTTATGGCGCGTATGCCAATAAAGATTTTACGGGATTTGAAAAAGAACCGACATTGTTGTTCAGTCCCAAGTTTGGCGGTATTGATGGTGATATTATTTACAAAGACGGACTTTATCACTTCTTTTATAAAGGAAATACCAAAGACGCCGAAGGAAAGGAGTTTAAAAATGGTATTCAACAAGCAACCAGTAAATCGTTGAAAGGACCTTGGAAAGAGGATTTTAAATATTTGGATGCGTATGCCGATACATCTGTTGTGGTTGAAGGGTCGAGTGTCTTCAAGCTGAATGATAGCGATGTATATATCTTGATGTATGATCTTTATGCCGACGGGCGGTATGAATTCCAGCGGAGTACCGATTTATTTGACTTTACGGCAAAGACGGAATCGTTTAATAAGAATTTCCATCCGCGGCATGGAAGCGTCATCGGTATTACGAAAGAGGAAGCACGTCGTCTACATGCGAAATGGGGAGGTGTACCGACGGCATTGCTACAACCTCTCGAAAAAGGAGATCGTTATCATTTCGAAGCAAAAGGCAACCCGATTATTACACATCATTATACGGCTGACCCCGCGGCTCTTGTGCAAGGGGATACCCTATGGTTATATGCTGGGCATGATTTTGCGGGAGGCCAGCGGGGATATAAGATGAAAGATTGGTTGGTGTTTTCTACGACCGATATGAAAAATTGGACAGAATATCCAGTGCCGATGAAAATAACGGATTTTTCCTGGGCAAAAAGTGGTGATGCGTTTGCGGCAGATATGGTGAAACGAGACGGCAAATATTATTGGTATATCAGCACGAATTGGTCGGGAATCGGCGTAGCCGTGTCTGATCGTCCCGAAGGACCGTTCAAGGATGCTTTGGGTAAGCCACTGTTGACAAATGATGATTGTTTTGCTTCTACCCACTCTTGGGCTTGTATCGATCCGGCGGTATTTGTGGACGATGACGGACAAGCATGGATTTTTTGGGGAAACAGAGAGTGTTATTATGCGAAGCTAAAAGATAATATGATCGAAATTGATGGCGATATTAAGCAGATAACGTTTGATGGTTTTAGTTTTACAGAGGCTCCATGGATACATACTTATAATGGGAAGTACTACCTGACATATGCGACGGAATTTCCGGAGAAGATTGCCTATGCTACGGCAGACAATATCGAAGGTCCTTATGAATATAAGGGTATTCTCAATGAAATTGCCGGCAATAGCAATACGAACCATCAGGCTATTGTACAATTTAAAGGAGATTGGTATTTTATATACCATAATGGTGGTATCAATACCGACGGCGGCAGTTACAGCCGTTCGATCTGTATTGACCGGTTACACCATCAGGAGGATGGAACCATCAAGCGTATCGTGATGACTACGGAAGGGGTGCAATAATGCAATAAAAGATAGATAGTAAAAAAAAGCGCTGTAACCAAAGTGGTACAGCGCTTTTTTATTGCGGTAGCTTATTACTGTAAGGTGATCTCGGCATCCGCAGCTTCTAGCCAAGGGGCAGAAAACCGCACAGCCAATTTATCACCCGGTGCACCGTTGGCTTGTACATAGACAATCATCTTGCCGTGATAGACTCGTTGTTTATTGTCGGTATAATCGCCCATATCGCTGTTGTTACCGGCTTCCATACCGAGCAATCGACCATTTCCGGCAACGTGGCAGGTGATCTCGTCTTCTGCTAAGATAACCGGTAGGCCATCCTCATCGACAATCTGCAGTTCAATCTGTGCAACACCTCCCTGAGCGCGAATAGATGTGCTGCTAGTCGAGAGGACTTGAACGGCGTGCGACCGCTTGCTGGATTGGATGTGTTGACGAACGACCTCTTGGTTGTTGTCATCCAGTCCAACCACTTCCAGTTTTCCAGCGGTATACGGGATATCCCAATAAATAATTCCATGCTCATCGTTGTAGGCTTTGGTTTCACCAACGACTTTCCCGTTGAGTTCCAGGCGTGCTTGTGCACTGTTGGTGTAGCATACCACGCGTATCTGTTGGCCCTCCTGGTAGTTCCAGATTGGCCAAGCATCCATAGATGGTGCCTGGTCTTTTCGTTGTCCTTGCTCGGCCTCCAGTCTAGACCACACATCGGTAGCAGCACCGCCACCTTGTAGCGGATAGGTGCCTAAGTGTGCTACGGGCTTGTCTGCCCATAGTGCTTGACGGAAATGGCCGCGTGGCTTGACGAAACCGGCGAAATCTAATAGTCCGGAATAGAAACCGCGTGATGGCCAACGACCCGATTCGCCTAGATAGTCAATGCCTGTCCAGAGAAATTGTCCGAAGATGTGTTCGTTATCCCGTACGGCTTTCCAAGCGCCCATGTCGTGTCTATTTTCGCTTCCGTAAATCACGCGTTTGGGATAGCGTTCATGATCGCGCTGGTAGAAACTTTCGGTATAATTATATCCCGCGATATCCAATGCACCCGGATACTCCGTTTCGTTAGACATAGCTACGCCTGCTAATCCGGCCGTTATAGGGCGGTTGTCGAATTTGCGCACGACTGCCGCGAGGCGCTTAGCAATGGTGCCCAGACGCATGGCATCCGGAGCATCTTTTTTGTAGCCTCCAAACATAGCTTGGGTAAATCCACTTTCGGAACTACCGTCTAAGACGGGGTGGGAGTAGGGGTCGTTAGGATAATCTACCTCATTTCCGATACTCCAGGCGAAGATAGAGATGTGGTTGCGGTCGCGTTTTACCATGTCTTCTAAATCTTTTTCGCCCCATTCTTCAAAGAAATCATACGACCCTTGGAATCCTGGTGTCCCTACGTTCCAGCCTTCTAGCCATTTTCTCTTCGGGAATTCCCATTCATCGTATGCTTCGTTCATGACGAGGAGGCCAAGCTCATCGCACAAGGCGTATAGGGAAGGAGCTTGCGGGTTATGGCTGGTGCGGATGGCATTGACGCCGAGTTCTTTTAATGCTAATAAACGGCGACGCCAGACTTCCGGATAAACCTCGGCACCTAATACTCCGGCATCGTGGTGGATACAGACGCCTTTCATCTTCATCCATTCGCCATTAAGAGCAAAACCTTTGTTAGGATCAAAAGTTAAGGTACGGAAACCTGTTTTAACTTCGGATGCGTCGATCTGTTCTTTTCCTTGTAGAACGCGGGTCCTTAATGTATACTGATGTGGGGTTTCTAAACTCCATAGCTGCGGATTTTTGACATTCAACGTGGTTTTAACTTCGTTGTTCGCACCTGCTGCGAGGCTTGTTTTTGTGATTTTCTTTGCGACGACTTGGCCTTGGGGATCCAGAAGTTCTGTCAGGACAGACAACGATGCGGTTTGACCTGTTTCGTTTTGTACAGCAGTCTGTACGTGTAGTGTTCCTTGGTTGTTCTTAACTTCCGGATAGGCGTATACACCCCATTGCTCTATGTGGATTGGATTGGCACGTACCAACCATACATCTCGATAGATTCCTGAACCGGTATACCAGCGGGAGTCGGCGTCCTGGCTGTGGTCTACTTTGACTGCTATGGTGTTTTCTTCACCATATTTGATATAGGGTGTAATGTCGTAGTTGAACGAGATATATCCATTCGGACGTTTGCCAATCGATTGTCCATTGATAAACACTTCACTGCGGTTGTACACGCCTTCAAAATAGATATAGAGTTTTTTTCCTTGGTCTTCCTGTGGGATAGTTACGGTTTTTCTATACCATCCGATACCTCCGGGAAGGTATCCGGTGGCGCTTGCCAAGGTAGGGCTCAGTGGTTGTTTCACACTCCAGTCGTGTGGTAGTTGGACGCGACGCCATCCGCGGTCCAACTGGTCTTGTGTCACGGCTTGATCGGTGTCGCCTAGATGGAAACGCCAGTTGTTATTTATTTTTTCAGCCTGGCCGAAACCAGGCTGTGCGAAAAGTGATTGTGTCGCACCACACGAGAGTAAAATGGCAGCGGCCAAATAAGAAGTTATTTTTGTTTTAATCATAGCAATGTTTTACAGATATTAATTTTAATAGTCCAGGTTTTGTTGCAGGCGTTTGTCGGAAGCCAAAATCTCTGCACGTGGTATTGGAAGCCAATAGTGACGTTTTAAGAAACGTCGTCCTTCCAGGGCCACTTTGCGCTGATAAGTTAGTGTATTGCCGGATTTTGTGATTTCTATACCATAGGCTGGCTCATTTTCGGTTTCTTCGGCAATTAACCATCTTCTGACATCATAGAACCGATGTTCTTCGAAGGCCAGCTCGATTTGTCGTTCATTACGTATGATCTCACGGAAGGCGTCCTTGCCGAGTCCTGTAGCTACTTCTGGCATATCAACACCAGCCCTGGCACGTATCTGGTTAATAGCTTCCCGAGCGCTCAATGTTGCTCCGGACGGTATGGCATCTGGACCTCCGACTTCGTTAGCAGCCTCGGCAAAATTGAGTAGAATCTCTGCATATCTAAAATAAATCCAGGGTTGTAGACCCGCAATCTCCCAAGGGTTATTGATCGGCATATCGTCATCAATGAACTTATATAAGTAATAGCCTGTCCTGCTCGTATTCCAATTCGAATTTCCATCTCTACTATCACGTCCACCTGGAACAAAAGTTTCTACAACGCGGCCGCGATACGATGCACCATCGTGTAATATGGTGTGGTAAAATCGTGGATCACGGTTCTCGTAAGGATTTTGAGGGTCGTAGCCAGAGCCACTTTCGTCTATGGCTTTCCCGTTGTTCATGCGGTAGGCATCGACTAAGTTTTGTAACGGAACGTTGCCTCCCCATCCATCGTATCCATTTGGTCCGTTGGCAATTTCCATAGCGACATGGCGTGCTCCTACAGAGTAATAACGAGCAAAAATAATTTCGTTGCTATTCGATGCTTTTTGAAATAACGCACGATAACCGCCTTGAGAAATGCTATATTTATTTAAAGCGATAACATCAGCTGAAGTTTGTACGGCCTGCTCCCAGGTGCCTGCATTGTATAAAGGACTTGCAGCATATAATGCTAATCTGGATTTTAGTGCCAAAGCAGCTCCCGCGGTAGCACGTCCTAACGGCCAACCATTGTCATTCGCTGCAGGCAATTGAGCGGCAGCATCGTTCAATTCATTTAATACATAATCGATACAGACTTTTAGTTCTTGACGTTCATAAATGGAGGGATCGGTAAAGTCATCTGTCAATTCATAAACTTTGTCGGCTAATAACGGAACACCTCCATAGTTACGGATCAAATCGTGGTATCGGAAAGCACGGATAAATTTCAGCTCTGCCGTCAGTCTTGTTTTCAGCATATCGCTCATCGGAACTTCGTCGATATGTGCTAGGGCAAAGTTACACTCTCGAATGCTACGGTAGCTACGACTCCAGATGGTTCCAGCTATGCCGGTGTTTTCCGGTGACAGCTGCCCGCGCTGAATAAGCCAGGTGTCGTCATCGTTATTATAGACGGATTCATCAGTCAACGATGCCCAAAGCGCATATTCAAAGCCTCGTCCGAAGCCAGGAGGAGTACCTTCTGCTTCTTTATTGGTTAATCTTGCCCCCATATAACGATTGACCACAAAGGCTTCAAACAAAACAGAGTCGGATAGGACTGCGGCATCCGATAGTCGATCTGTCGGCGTCACATCTAAAAAATCCTTGTTACAACTTACCGCGACTATGCCGCCAAGTAAGAATAAGATACAATATTTTATAGTTTTCATCTATTTATTTTTTTAGTTGTAATAATAACGGTTAAAAGCCGATGTTGACCCCCAAGTTAAAGATACGTTGCTGTGGATAGAAGTGTCCACTTTCGTTATCCCCTTCGGGATCGAAGTTTTTTAAACCTGTGACCGTAAATACGTTAAATCCGTTAGCGTACAGACGTACACGGTTTAACCCGATACGTTCAATAATGGGTGTCGGTATGGTATACCCCAATTCGATGTTCTTTAAGCGTACGAAAGCGGTATTAAACAACCAAAAGTCGTTGCGGAAGAGACCTCCACTGATGGCCGTTGATGCACGTTCGTTTACCTTCGGATAAGTTCCGTCTACATTGTTCGGGCTCCAGCGGTTTTCTGCCCATGTATTGTAGAAATTACCAACTGTACCCGCTTCTGATAGGATATATTGACGCGAGCGTCCTTGTCCGGAGAATACCGTAGACAAATCAAAGTTCTTATAGCTGACGTTTAAGGTAAGTCCGAAAGTTAGCTGCGGGATATTTCCAAGGTTGGTTCGTACCATATCGTCAGCCGTAATTTCACCGTCTTGGTTGTAATCTTCAAATATAAGGTCGCCTAAACCGGCACCTTGAACATGTGGATAATTATCCAAATCTTCCTGTGTGCGGAATATGCCAATTGACCGATATAATAAGTAAGTATTTAGCGGATTGCCGGTTTCTTTTTGCCAATCCGGTATTCCCGGAGCTTCGTCTCTGAATACGACATTGCTTTTGACATACGTGACGTTTCCTGCTACACCGAAATTGAAGTTACCCCTGTGTTGGTATCCTAATGTTGCTTCTATACCATTGTTGTCTACTCGGCCAATGTTTTCTGCAGGAACAAGTGTTTCCGCATCATATGGATTGGAAATACCTATAACGCCGGGGATAGAAGCATTACGCGGTAGGAGAATATTAGATCGTTTCTCGTTAAAGTAAACAAATTCCAAATCAAATTTATCTAAGAATCGTGCATTTAATCCTACATCAGTTTTTTTAGAAACTTCCCAAGTAATGGCTGGGTTTGCCAATTTATATAGATCAACCCCTGGATATATACTGTTCCCAATTGTATAGGCGTTGTTGAAAATATAATTATTTACGAATTGATTTGCGGAGATGTTGTCTCCCCCTAATTCGCCATAGGAAGCCCGCAGTTTCAGATCATTGATTAACCCCGTGTTAAACCAATCTTCTTCAGACATCCTCCAACCAACAGAAACACCCGGGAAATAGCCGAATCGGCTTTCTGGTGGGAAAATCGACGAACCATCTATCCGTAATTGAGCTTCCAACAAATACCGCTGTTTATAATCATAATTTGCGCGGGTGATAAAACTCACGCGGCTCTCTCGCCAGCTAAGTCCGGCGTTGGTACGATCTTCTAAGGCGGTTCCTCCTTGTGAAATTTCTGGGGTAAGGGATGTCGGAAAATTCCTTCTCCCCGCCTCTAAACGGGATAAAGTACGTTCACTTTGCTCGTAAGCTGCGAATGCTTTTACGTTGTGATCTCCAAAAGACTCTTCATAGTTTAATTTAATGTTTGCTGTCATCAACGACGTGTTTTCCTGGAATTGCTGTAGTTGAGCCTTTGCTTCCCCAACATTTCTGGATTCGTATTGATTATTAGTAGCGTCATAATTGTAGACTAAATAAGGTGTTATGAAGTTCTTTCCAGACTCCTGTGATTTATCTACAGCAAGAAAACCATCTAACATCAAACCATCTAAAAAAGGTAAATCATAGGATGCACGTAGAATCCCATTGAACACGAGTTTCGGATTCAGGTTGGTACCTCCGGCGTCTGTCACCATCATGACGGGATTATTATTTTCAATTCCGGTACTCGGATATCCATTTTCATAACGAGATAGTATGGTGGGGTACGCACGATAGATATTTCTGAAAATTTCACCTGCACCGACAGTAGGAAATCTACGTTTCTCTTCGCGTCCGGCGACCGAGAGTCCAGCTTTAAATCGATCGGTTACGTCCATGTCGATGTTGGAGCGGAAGTTGTATTGGTTATATTTGGTTACGCCATCTTTGAAGATACCATCTTGCATCAGCGTACCTGCAGATACAAAATATCGTGTACGCTCTGTGCCACCAGAAACAGACAAGTTGTGTTGGTTTTGAAGAGCAGTTTTTGCTAAAACCTCTTTTTGCCAGTCGGTGTTTGGAAAATGGAAAGAATCAGAGCCATCGCGAAATTTCAGAATATCCTCTTCGCTATAAAATTGGTTCATGCCACCCGCAGGATTATTGTAATAGTCAATCTCGTTTCGAATCTCAGCATAGGTTGCAGCGTCGGCCATGGTTGGCAAGCGTGTAGGCGACGAGAAACCTTGGTTAAAGGAATAGGAAACTGTTGGCTTGCCTTGTTTACCTTTACGAGTTGTTACTAGAATCACACCATTTGCGGCACGACTTCCGTATACAGCTGCGGCCGCGTCTTTTAGAATGGTTACGCTTTCTATATCATTTGGATCTAGACGCTCTAAACCTCCGACTTGGCCGGGTACGCCATCGACGACGACCAATACATCGGTATTACCCGTTGTAGACGCTCCGCGAATACGTAGCTGTGAACCATCATAGCCTGGTTCTCCTCCGCGATTGGTAGCAACTAAACCTGAAAATCTTCCAGCGAGGGAATTGGATAGGTTTGGCTGTGGACTTTTTATAAGATCATCTCCTTTTACCTCGGAAATCGATCCGGTTACAGTAGCTCTGTTTTGCGTACCATAACCCACAACTACTACATCTTCCAGAAATTGATCGTCCGTCTCCAATAGAATAGTGAAGGTTGTTTGGCCGCCGATAGCGACGGTCTGCGGCTTATAGCCAATGAATGTTACCGAAAGGGAATCACCTTGGGCAACGAGCTCAAAATTACCCGAGGCGTCCGTCGTGGCACCTTGTGTGGTTCCTTTGACGAATACGCTGGCGCCCGCGATTGGTTCATTGACGTCGTTAAGGACGCGTCCCGATAATTGCTGTTGTCCATGCACAAATAATGGTAGCATCCATATCAGTACATGTAAAAGAATAGGTTTAAAATTTACCATAATATTTAGTTTTGTTAATTATTTGCGATTCAATTAGCAAAAAAAGAAACTTGGATTGTATAAGAAGCTTATTTTCTCCCGTGTAGAGTACTATCAAATTTATAATTGAAAACGCACTTCAAACATAATAGATTATCGACGGATAGGACATATATAAATCCGTCAGATTTCGATGGTATTTTCGTCAAATATTGACTTTATTTGCTTTCTGAGACGTTTTTTAGATATTCGGAGGGTAGTAGGCCAAATTCCTCTTTGAAACATTGGCGGAAGTAGATCGTACTATGTATCCCCACCATAAAGGAAGCTTCCGTAATATTATACTGGCCGGATTGAAGCAGGATAGCAGCTTTTTGTATCCGTATCTTACGAACCAGCTGATTGATGTTTTTTCCGGTCAATGCTTTGAGTTTTCGGTACAGTGTCGATTGGCTCATGTTCATTTTTTCAGCCAGCTTGGCGGCATCTAGTACATCATCCTGCATGTAGTGTTCTACGATTTCTACAAATTCCTGAACGAAAGTATTTTCCTTCCAAAGGTCGGTATCCAGTTCATTCGTGGGTTTCTCTGTCTTTGAAGGTAGTTTCTGCAATACATAGTTGTGGATATTCTTTCGATTGGATAAAATATTTTCAATGCGTTTATGCAATAAAGCTGGATGCACAGGCTTAATTAAATATGAATCTACGCCCAGCTCATATCCTCGTTGTCGGTCTATCTCCTGATCTTTTGCTGTAAATAGAATAATCGGAATATGGCTGGTGGAACGATTTTCCTTGAGCTTCCCGACCATTTCAAATCCATCTAGACCTGTCATCATCACGTCGCTGATAATAAGGTCTGGGATATGTTTGGTTGCCGCATCCAAGCCTTGGATACCATTGTCTGCCGAGAGGATGGTATAATGTGTTTCTAAAGAAGCGACTATATAATTTCTTAAATCGACATCGTCCTCTACGATTAAGATAACCGGTTGCGAATCCTCGTTTTCCAAATGTATAGCATCATCAGCCATTTTCTCTTGTTGAGGTGTAATTGTAATGTGGTTGGTTAGCAAGCGGACACAAAATTCAGTGCCGTCTCCAACCTTACTTTTTATATCGATTTTTCCATAATGTACGGCGACCAGTTCCTTGACCATGGCCAGACCAATTCCGGTACCCGGTTGTGCTTGATGATCAATTTGAAAAAAGCGATCATAGATGCGTTCCAAATATTCGTCAGGAATGCCACATCCCGTATCTTTTACACGCAGCACAGACCAAGTATTGAGCTGATCCTGTTCATACGTTAGCTGTACATCGATCGCACCCGTATTGGTATATTTGTAGGCGTTAGACAACAGGTTGTCTAAAATAATATGGATAATTTCGGCGTCGAACGTCGTACGCAAATCCGGAGAGGGTAGCTGACAGCGTATCTGTAGCCCATCTTTGACATTCAACTCTCTATATTTATGAACGAGATCTAGCACCACATCTCCTAAATAGCCTTCACCGAGTACAAGTGGTTTATGTCGTGATTCTACTTTTCGGAATTCCAGCAATTGATTGACCAGGCTAAACAGACGGTTAGAACTCTTTTGAACAACCTGTACTAATTTTTTTTGTTTTGTGGATAGATTGTTCTCCCGTAGCAGATCGTCCAACGGCCCTAAGATAAGGGTGAGTGGTGTCCGCAGTTCATGCGTGATATTCGTGAAGAAGTGCAGACGTTCTGTCGCGAGCTGTTGCTGTTGTTGATGTTCTAGTTTTTTTAGTCGTAATTCCCCTTCGGCTTTGATCTTTCGATGATAAAAAAAGAAAATGGCAAAAGCGATGCCACTCGCCAGTAGGATATAGAGCGCCTTTGCGTACGGACTAAGGTAGTACGGTGGCTGAATATGGATCGATAGACGTGTGACATCACCCGACCAGTTTTCATTTTTTAATCGTGTCCGTATAAGTAAGTCGTAGTTTCCGTATGGAATATTTCTGAAATTCAGCACTTGTTCACCACCTATATTCGTCCAGTCGCTGTCAAAGCCTTGCAGCTGGTAGCTATATTCCATCAGTCCGTGTAGAGCATAATCCGCAGCACTAAATTCTATACTGAAGCTGTTTTCCTGATAAGATAACTCAAGTTGTTGGATACCATAAGTTTGTTTTTCCTCCTGTAGAGGCAATTCTCCGCTACGGAAGGTGGTGAACTTTCGGATATGGACGGGGGATATGGGAAGTTGGATAGGTATGTCTTTTGGATTAAAAAAACACAGGCCATTTTGCATGCCGAAGAAGAGATGGTGCTGTTTGTTCGTCGCTACACTGCTGTTTTTGAAACCACCTAAAGGGATACCAAAATCCTGATCATAACTAAAAAAGCGATTGTCTTTTGGCACGTACCGCAGTAGGCCAGCTTTAGTAGAGCACCAAATATCTCCCTTTTGGTCTTGGGCAATGGCTTGGATAAAAAGCCAAGCGTTAAGTTTGGGCGGTGTGATGTTTTTCAGTGTGCCGAGCTCTTGTTTTGCGTATTGCACCGCCATACCTTCATTAGTAGCAATCCAGATGTTGTTTTCGCGGTCCAGGAACAGGTGATTAATGCTGTTGCTTCTAAGTCCGTTGGTTGCATCAAAATGGGCGATCAACGCTCGGGTTTCGGTAGAAAATACATAAACACCTTGTCCATAAGTTCCTACCCAGATATTCCCCGAACTATCTTCTATGAGTGAACGTGGAGCGTAATCACCTAACGATGGCATGTTGATACGTAGTGTCTCGAACGATTGGGATAGCGGGTCATAAATTACCAGTCCATTTATTGTACCAAGCCATATCTTTCCGGTTTGGTCTTCTAAGATAGCTCGTACTTCATTCAATTCTCCGTCTAGTTCAATCTTATGCCATCGTTTTGTAGGTGTGTGAAACCGGGCTACCCCTTTATCGGCTAGCCCTAGCCAAATATTGTCCTGTCGATCTTGATAAGCCGTTAGAAATGTGCGATTGCGTATGTTGCCAGGTGCTATAACCTCCTCTACAAGATTTTTATCAGCGGTCCATCGAAGCAGTCCAGATCCGTCCGTAATAAGCCAGCCTGTATTTTGCCGATCGATAACTATTCCACTAACGACGGCTTTTACATCAGGAAGTGTTTGGAAGAAGGGTGTAAAATGGCTAGCGAAACCCAGTCCACTACCGTATAATGCTAACCAAACATTTCCAAATTTGTCGGGGATCATATCCTGAACAGAGATGGAATTGCTAATATCAACTGAACGTACATTGTCTACGTTTAGGAACTCTTGATCGCTATTGTAACGAGGTGTTAAAACATATACGCGGGAAGGTTCTGTTCCCACCCATATATCCTCGCCGATTTCCCGAATGGTATGTACAAAAGGCTCGTTGGCATTACCTGCTGTCGAATGGAGTGGTATATGCCGAATTTTCTTGTTGTGGGGTGTATACACCGCCAGCCCCTTTCTTGTACCTATCCAAATGTTATTTCTACTGTCACAAAAAAGTATCTTCACTTCGTTATGGGGAAGAGCGCCGGCTGTATTCTGTACATGAAGATGCTCTAATTTTCCTGTTTTGGGGTCCAATATAGAAACACCATGATTTACATGTCCACTATAAAGCTTACCTTGCTGATCTTGTGCCACAGACCATATACTGTTACTCGGCAGGTCAGGGATAGTTTCCATACCAAAATGTGTAAACGTTTGGGTGGCAATATCAAAACGTTGTATACCACGGTGATAGGTAGAAAGCCAAATATGGCCGTCTATGCCTTTGATCATATCCGTGATATCGTTTGTGGCAATCGACGTCGGATCACGCGGATCATGGGTAAAATAGGAAAAGGTCTGTCTTTTTGTATCGAAGATATTCAGCCCGTTTGCGCGGGTGCCGATGTATATCAACCCGTCATCGTACAGCAGTTTATTGATTTCATTGCTATTGACGGAGGATCCGTCAACCAATTCGGACTTGTAATAATGGGTGAACGAATTTCCGGAAAATCGATTAAGCCCCAGTTCGGTCGCTACCCAGATGAATCCTTGGTCGTCCTCAACGACACTTAGGGCATTGATATTGGAAATACCTTGCTCCAGTGAAAGTATTTTGTATTGGTTGACCTGGGAAAAGGATATACCGAATCCGGATAGTAATAAAAACAAGAGCAGCTGAAACTTTCCCAATGTCATGTACACGTGTTTATGTGGTGTTTATTAATTCGTGACAAGCGATTTAAAAAAATGTTAATTTGACGTTTATGATAAACAAAAATTGAGAATTAGAATGGGATTTGCAAATTTCGCTGCAGGGTAGCGTGCGACATGGCGGTAGGTTGGAGGGTTTTTATTTTTTGAATTTCTTGCAGAAACCACTATCTTAATTGCCGAATTGTACTAAATTTTGGGTTTGATGCCGCCATGTAATATGATCTTGTGGGTCTAATCAAAGCGTCGAGTTGATACGAATGGAAAAAATGCATAGTTATATACTATCTGTAATGTATATGCTGGTCGGTATCTTTACCGCATCTGCACAAGCGGTTGATTTCCATTATTTCCGGAACATTTCGCTCGATGCGAAAGCCAGTACGGTGCATGCATTTGCGCAAGATAGTCT
Organism: Sphingobacterium sp. FBM7-1; assembly: GCF_020687765.1. Lineage (GTDB taxonomy): Bacteria > Bacteroidota > Bacteroidia > Sphingobacteriales > Sphingobacteriaceae > Sphingobacterium. Next base: position 46,834 of record NZ_JAJEWJ010000008.1, read on the forward strand.
AGGGTTGCTTTGGCTGGGGAGTAACAATGGGCTGTATCATTACGATGGTTATACCTTGCACGCGGCAGTAGATGGGAAGCCAGAATACCAGACTTATATTTATAGTATAGTGGTATTGGACGGTAGTCGACTGGCGTTGGGTACCGAAAGGGGTGTTGTCCTGTATAACTATAAAAAGGATTGTTATGAGGACTTGCCGATGGTCAATGTTTCGGAGGTCAGAGCATTATTGTTGGTTGGTGACACCTTATGGATAGGATCGTTGAAAGGTTTGTATACTTATGATGTGAAACGGAAGACCTTTGCCAGTTTTACAGAAAGGCTGAAATCGGAATTGACAACCCAAGTATATACCTTGGCGCGACAAGGAAACAAAATTCTCGTCGGGACCTACAACGGACTGTTCGAGCTTACGCCGGAAACAGTTTCGTTACGACGACTTGTACTGCCGGAATACAAGGAGGGTGCAAACCAGTTTATTAATTCTATCCTCGTTTTTGATCAAGAACAGGCGTATATCGGCACAGAGTACGGGTTATACATCTATGCAGATAACGAAGCGCGGTTGCTTAAAGCCCCGCTATTGCAGAAATTGCCGGTGAAGTCGATGGCGAAACGGGATGCGCAGACCCTGTTGATTGGTACAGACGATGGGCTCTTCGTTTATGGTCCGCAACAACAGACGTTGCAACGGATAAAGCATGATGCGCGAAATCCGTTTTCCCTCGCAAATAATATTATATGGAGTGTCTTCGCCAGCCGGACGGGAGATGTCTGGGTGGGTACCGATTTGGGCTTTTCAGCATGGACGGAAAGATGGCGGGAAAGGAAATTTCCGATATATCAGTTTACACATAGTAGCAACGGGAATAAGTTTTACCGAATATGGCAAGACCGATCGGGTTGGTACTGGTTGGGTGGCGACAACGGATTGATACGTACGACAGCCTTTGATGAGAACGTGGCGGAATCTTATTGGTATCGGATGGATGCGGCAAAATACGCGCTACCTCATAACCGCGTGCGCGATATTTATGAGGATCGCGAGGGTATGCTATGGGTAGCATCGGACGGTGGGATAAGTTTGTTTGATCCACATAAAAAATCATTTAAAAGTTTGATGATTGTGGACAGTAGCGGTAAAAAAAATGCCAAATGGGCGTATGACCTAGAGGAGGATAGGAACGGAAATCTATGGGCCGCAACGTATATGGGAGGTGTTTTCGTGGTAGATAAGGAACGCTTAAGAAAGTCGGACGACGGATATGTGACGGGTGAAAGTTATGATCAATCGCGTGGACTGTTGGCTAATTTTCCGAATCAGATTCTGTTGGATCACCGAGATCAAATTTGGGTTCTTTTCTACAACAGAGGCATCAACACTATCGACACGCGTACTGGCGAAGTTGCGGAGGTAAAGGGTGCAGACGGGAAGTCGATATCGGATGCGGTATTTATGCTGATTGATACGGAAGGAACAATTTGGGTAGGGAAACATGGCGAGCTGATGCGGATTTCCAAGGAAGGGAAAAAAGAATCGCTCGTATTTGATCCAAGCGGATTGGGAGAGGTGACCGCTGTGGAGGATGCTGGAAAATATATCTGGGTAGCCAATAACGTGGGCCTTTGGAAGATTGATAAAAGGACACTTCAGAGTACGTTGGTGCGTTACGGTGGCGGCATCACGGCGATGTTTTACCAAGCGGAAACTCAGGATATCTTACTGGGCGGAATAAACGAAGTCGTGGTATTGCCGGCGACGGGACAGTTTGCAGAGCCAAAGTCGGCATCGGCGATTGTGCTGACCGCGATGTATGTCAACAACGAGCGTTTTGGGGCAAGTGGCTATGGCTTGCGCTACCGTCGTGAAATTGTGTTGGATTATCAGGAGAATAACCTTCGGCTGGAGTTTTCTGATTTGGACTATGGCAACCACCTTGGACATCGCTTGGCTTATGCGTTTAAGGCAGCCAATGAAACTTGGATACCGCTAGAACAGCAGGACAACAAAATACAATTGAGCAACTTGCAGTCAGGAAGCTATACGCTGCAGGTGGCAAAGGTCGATATGTTAGGGCAGGTCATTTCCGAAATTTCGCTTTATGATATCAAGATCAATTATCCTTGGTACGCGACGGTTTGGGCAAGGATAGTGTATGCATTAGCTGTTCTTGGATTGCTCTTTTGGATAGTAAACTTCTTTCGGGTACGAAACAAATTGAAATGGGAAAGACGGGAGCGAAAAAAGGTTATGGAGCTTTCTAAAATGAAAATGGATTTCTTAACTGCGGTGTCCCATGATCTGAAAAACCCTCTAAGCTTAATCTTGGCACCCGTGAGCCAGCTGATGCTGAAAACCAAGAACCCGGATAACAAAAAGTTATTGGACGGTGTACACCGGAATGCCATGAAGATCAACGGCTTGATTCAGGAGGTGATGACTTTTGAGAAGAAGGAGGAACGGTCAGGCATGGGTGAATTGATTACTTCGCAGCTAGATTTAAAGGCTTTTGTCGAACGCTGCCGAGACGAATGGAAGCAGGTAGATATGTATAGACATATCGAATGGCGATTGGTGGCAGATACGGAAGGCCTCCTTATCCAAACGGACGTTTCCAAGTTGGAATCTATGCTGAATAACCTGCTGGCCAACGCGTGTAAATATAGTAAACCGGAAGGGGCTGTGGTGGAACTGTATCTGAATGAAAACGAAAAGGGAATTGTCATTACGATACGGGACAACGGAATCGGGATAAAGAAAAAGGATCTGCCGTATGTGTTTAGTAAGTTCTACCGTGCGGCATCGGAAGAGGTTCAGGCTATTGATGGAACGGGGGTAGGGCTTTATCTGGTACGCAACTACGCAGGGCAATTGGGTTGGACGGTGGAACTCGACTCACAGTGGATGGAAGGAACCACCGTAACCATTAACATACCTGTAAATAGTGTGTATGTTGAGCCAACTCCTGTGGATAATAAGACTCAGAAAATAAAGTTGCTTATCGTTGAAGACAATGAGGAGTTATCGTCCTTTTTACTATTGGCCTTTGAAAATATATATGATTGCCGAACAGTGGTGGATGGACGGGCGGCCATCGATTTGATTGATCAATCCTTTAAGCCAGATATCATCGTGTCTGACGCAATGATGCCTAGGATGGACGGCCTGGAAATGATACGGCAGTTGCGCAAACGTACGGACACAGCCATTATTCCGGTAATCCTATTGACTGCCGTTGGTGATGAACAGCTCCAGCGGGCTGGCGTTGCAGCAGGTGTAGATGCTTTCGTACAGAAGCCGTTTGATTTGGAGTTACTGAAGTTACAAATGCAACAACTACTCTTAAAAAAGACAAAATTGCAAACCAAGCTACGTATAGATGAACTGTGTGAACCTCGCGAACAACAGATTGTTGTATCGCCTGATGAGCAATTGTTGAATAAGATAACACAGGTTATCGAAGATGCGATGGACGATTCCGATTTTTCGGTGCAACGGCTAGCTGATCAGGCAGGGGTAAGTGCGAAGCAGCTGTATCGAAAAATTAAACAACTGACGGGACATACGCCGGTAACCTATATCCGGACAGTACGGATGAAAAAGGCAGCATTACTGTTGCGCCAACGGAAGTTCACCGTCGCCGAGGTGATGTATATGGTCGGGTATTCGAATGCGTCCTATTTCTCCAAATGCTTTCAGGAAGAATTCGGAACCACACCTAAAAATTATATGGACCAGCTAAATGGGGGTTCTGCTTAATCTGTTTATTCACAGCTTGTTATTTCTTTATTTAGACCTTTGGATAGACGGGATGTCCGATTTGTGTTAGGCTTTGTCCGAAACGTGGTCGCTTTAATTGGTAATGCTTGTTAGGTTTGTGTTATTATTTCGCTAACATAAAATTATAAAACAAGTATTATCATGCGTAAATGTATTCTAGGTTTATTTGCCTGTTTTTTCTTCTTGGCTGTTTTTGCACAAGCGGACAAAAATGTACCGACTATCTATGTGGATAAACAGGGGGTGATGCGCTGGTCGGATACGAAGCAGGAAGCATCTTTTTTTGGTGTAAATTACACAACGCCTTTTGCGCATGCTTACCGGGCTTTACAATATAAAGGTATAGACCACAAAGAAGCGATTGATCGCGACGTTTATCATCTTGTACGATTAGGTTTCAATGCTTATCGTATCCATATCTGGGATGTAGAAATTGCAGATGGAGAAGGAAACTTACTGGAAAACGAGCATCTGGAATTACTGGATTATCTCTTGTTCAGGTTACAGGAAAACGGTATCCGGATACTGATAACTGCCATGACGAACTTTGGAAACGGTTATCCTGAACGGAACGTGCAGACGGGCGGGTTTTCGTATTTATACGACAAGTGTCAGATACATGCGGACCCGCAGGCTATAGCTGCACAAAAGCGGTATATCACCGGACTCCTGCGCCATGTGAACCCACATACCGGTCTTGCCTATCAGGATGATCCCTATGTGGTGGGCTTTGAAATTAATAACGAACCTTGCCATACGGGAGAGGTAAGTACTACCGAACATTATATCCGTGAAATGCTGGCTGCGATGAAAAAAGCAGGAAACAAGAAGCCGGTTTTTTACAATGTAAGCCACAATATGGAGCATGTACCAGCCTACTTTAAATCGGATGTGCAGGGGACGACGTATCAATGGTATCCTATCGGATTGGTCGCAGGAAAGGAGCGAAAAGGTAATTTTCTGCCGTATGTAGATCGCTATGTTATCCCGTTTGCAGATGAAAAAGGCTTTGCCAATAAAGCCAAGGCAGTGTATGAGTATGATCCGGCGGATATCCTATATAGTTATATACATCCTGCCATGAGCCGGACGTTCCGCTCCAATGGTTTCCAGTGGATAACGCAATTTGCGTACGATCCGCTGGATATGGCAGCATACAATACCGAATACCAAACCCACTATCTGAACCTAGCCTATACGCCAGCGAAAGCGATCAGTATGATGATCGCGGCCGAAACAGCCTATAGAATCCCGCGAAACCAGTCTTTCCCGGCTTATCCGCAAGATACGCTGTATGGGGATTTTATGGTGAGCTATGAACAGGATCTCGCCGTAATGAATGTGGATACCGCTTTTTATTATACCAATAATACGGATGTGTACCCAAAAAGCGTGCAAGCATTACGAAAAATAGCCGGACACGGCAGCTCGCCGGTAGTAGACTACAGTGGCTCGGGCGCCTATTTTTTGGATAAATTGCAGGATGGAGTGTGGCGCTTGGAGGTTATGCCCGATGCAGAGACGGTGAACGATCCCTTTGCGAAGCCGTCTTTATCCCGGGAGGTGGTACAGATTCTTTGGTCGGAAAACAACATGGAAATTCGCTTGCCAGATCTAGGGGAGGATTTTTCCTGGAAGCAATTAGCACCCGAAACTTCGTCACGCGGACAGGCGGACGGGACAGCGATGATGGTTACACCAGGGGTCTATATACTCGGTCGGAAAGATCAGCCGGCGTGGGCAGAATGGAACAGCTCGACAGTATGGAACCGCTATTCATTAGGACATTTTGTGGCGCCGGCAGCGTCCGTACAACAGTCACCCACGGTCGTACATACACCTGCCGGTTATCACGAAAGTGGTAAGGATCTAGCTATTTCTCTCCATGTCGTATCGGCTGTGACGCCCGACTCGGTGATTGTTCAGACGGATGAAGTATCATTCTGGCGAGATGACAATACGTATATAAAGCTGGAAAATGAAGAAGGATATCGGTTTATCGGCCGTCTTCCGCAATCTATGCTTCGCGGGGATAGGGTTCGTTATACGGCGACTGTATTTGTGGATGGGAAAAAATATACGTTTCCGCAGGGAACATCGGGGGCGCCCTTGGATTGGGATACGACTATAGACAGGTATTGGATGACAGAAATTGTTGACCGCACGACGCCTATTGTGCTTGCAAAATCGTTGTCGGCGCAGCCGGCGTGGGAAACCTATGCTATTCCCGAAACAGCTTATAGCCAAGTGCGGAAAACACAAAAAGATCCGATGACGGTACCGATGTGGTCTTATACGTTTGCCAGACACGATAGCGAGACGAAATTCTTCTGGTTGAAAGACATCAAACAGGTGATCGGGGAACGGGAGTATAAGATTGATGAGGTGAAAAACTTGATGATAGCGGTGGGGAATCAGTCGTTTGACGGGAAGATACAAATAGGATTCGTGTCCAACATGGGCTATACGTATGCGGCAACGGTAGAGCTCGAGAAGGATGCGCAGCAGACGCTTCGTGTTCCTTTGGAGGAATTAACGCTGGTACCGACCGCCTTGCTACCAGCGCCCTACCCCACCTTCTTAGAACGTTATTTTGTGCCAGTGACACCGATATCATTCGCTATTCAAGATAGCGAGAAATTGATCATTTCGACGGATGGCGCCGTAGATAAAAACGCTGCCATCACCATCGGAGCGGTATGGATGGAATAGTAAAAATCTAATATATATTATAAACATATGAAACCTTTTATTATAAAAATTGGCGTGGCCTGCTTGTCGTTGGTTTGCGGTACGGGAAGCATAATGCTTTTCGGGTCGGTATATGCTGGCACGCAGGAGCAGACGGTATCCCGGTTCCAGCAGCTTGTTCAGGGCGTGGTCCGGAATCAGGACGGGATACCCTTGCAGGGAGTCTCGGTGCGGGTGGTTGGTACAAATGTGGGCACATTGACCGCAGAAGATGGGACGTACAGCATATCGCTGCCTGCGGGATCCAAACAACTTTCGTTTACTTTCCTTGGACATGAGGAACAAACGTTGACAGCAACGGGGAACGTATTGGATGTTTTCCTGACAGAAGCGGGAAATGTACTCGAAGAACTCGTGGTGGTGGGATATGGTAGTATGACCAAGAAAGATTTGACGGGTTCGGTGAGTACCGTGAACAGCAAAGATTTTAATGCGGGACTGGTGGGTTCGCCCGAACAGCTGATCAACGGAAAATCGGCTGGCGTGCAGGTGATGTCGAACAGCGGTTCGCCGAGTGCCGGAAGTACGATCCGTATTCGTGGTGGGGCTTCTTTGAGTGCAAGTAATGATCCGCTTATCGTACTGGATGGTGTGCCCTTAGAGGCCGGAGGTATCAGTGGTAATAGTGGTAATTTTCTGAGCCTCATCAACCCTAATGATATCGAAAGTATGACGATTTTGAAAGATGCTTCTGCAACGGCTATCTATGGATCCCGGGCGTCCAACGGCGTGTTGTTGATTACGACAAAAAAAGGAAAAGGTGATCGGCTGCGCTTTTCGGTATCCTCCGTGTTGTCCGCTCAACAGCCTTGGGGAGTCGCGGATATGCTCGGTACAGACGAGTTTCGGTCATTGATTGATACGAAAGGTAACGATAAACAAAAAGCACTGGTCGGTGAAGCGGATACGGATTGGCTCCAGGAAGTCTTCCAGACGGCTTGGGGAACAGATGATAACCTGAGTGCCACGGGTAAGATTGCTGGGCGTGTGCCTTTTAGGGCATCGGCAGGTTACTACAATCAGCAGGGAACCTTGCTGACGGATAGAGCCGAACGGGTTACGGGATCGCTTGTATTAAACCCTTCGTTTTTGGAGGATCACCTCAAGGTAACGGCGAATCTGAAAGGATCCCGCAATAATAACCGATTTGCCAATACGGACGCAATCTGGACGGCAGTCGCTTTTAATCCTACACAGCCTATATATTCGGGCGACGAGGCGTATGGAGGTTATTATGAAAGTCTGGACAATGCAGGCCTTCCGGCGACGGGAGCAAATCTCAATCCGCTCGGCCTGTTGCATCAGGAGAAACACCGGAGCGACGTGAACCGTTTAATTGGTAACCTCGATATGGATTATAAGTTTCACTTTTTACCGGAATTGAAAGCGCACGTGACACTCGGCTATGATTATGCGAAAGGGGAAGGTTACAATCATATACCGGAAACCGCAGCGAATAATTTTTTAATTGGCGGAGCCTACGATACCTACGAAGAAACCTTAAAAAACCGGCTGTTTACCGGCTATCTAAACTACAATAAGGAGTTGCCGGATTTAAAAAGTAATCTGGAAGTAACGGTGGGGCATGACTACCAATATTGGAGCGCTACACGGCCGCCGATTACGTATTACAATGATCGGGAGGAGGTACGTTCAACGGCTATAGCGAGAGATCAACGGCATACGTTGATGTCGATTTATGGAAGGCTGAATTACGGTTATGATAGCCGTTATTTATTGACGGCGACGGTAAGACGTGATGGAACGTCTCGCTTCAGTCCTGAAAACCGCTGGGGAACATTTCCTTCGTTGGCGCTGGCTTGGCGACTTTCGGAAGAACAGTTCTTAAAGGAAGTGTCTTTTCTGGACGATCTAAAGCTGCGCGCGAGCTACGGGGTGACGGGCCAACAGGAAGGTATCGGGAATTATGGCTATCTGCCTATTTATAATCAAGGAACGCCGTATGCCCAATATCGTTTTGGAAACCAGTACCACTTGGTCTACCGGCCTTCGGTGTATGTAAGGGATTTACGCTGGGAAACGACGAAGGCGTTTAATTATGGTCTGGATTTCGCCCTGTTCCAAAATCGTATATCGGGGGCTGTGGATTACTATACACGCAAAACGCATGATTTATTGGCCAATGTGGCGGTGCCGGCTGGAACTAACTTCGATCAGATGGCGACAACCAATGTGGGTAATATTGAAAGTCGTGGGTTTGAATTTCAATTGAATACGGTGCCGATCGATCGGGAAGGTATGCGTTGGGAGGTAAACCTGAATGCCACCAGTCAACACATGAAGGTGACGAATATCACGATGGTGCCCGATGCTTCATCGGTAGGAACGTATGCCGGACCCGAAGTGAATGAGCGTGGTATACAAATCTTGACGCCCGGATATGAACCGTATATGTTCTATGTTTACAAGCAAATGTATGACGAGACGGGAAAACCGCTGGAGGGGGTATATGCAGATCTGAATGGAGACGGCGGCATCAACGAAAGTGATCTCTATCGCTATCAGTCGCCGGCAGCAAAGTGGATGTTTGGATTCAACACACAGGTGTCTTACAAAAAATGGTCGGCGTCCACGACATTAAGAGCGCATGTAGGCAATTATGTATACAACAATACCAAAATGAACCTGAGTGCATGGGAAACGCTACAGTATGTGGATCCGGCACTCAACAACTTACATCGGGATTATCTCCGTACTGGTTTTCAGGCCAGACAGTATTTTTCGGATTACTACGTAGAGAATGGTTCGTTTTTGCGTATGGAAAATATTTCGTTGGGTTATAATATGGGACGTATGGGACGTATTTCGAATCTACGACTCGGCGCGATCGTACAAAATGTGTTTGTCATCAGCAAATACACGGGAATAGATCCCGAAGTGCCCAACGGCTTTGATAGCTCTTTCTATCCGCGCTCCCGGACGTATTCTTTAAGTATAAACTTAGACTTTTAATGATGAAGACAAACTTAATATTATGGTTGGCCGGAATGATGTGTTTCATCGTTTTGCCAACATCCTGCACGAAAGATCTGGATCAGTTTCCATCCGTGGAGACAACGTCTGAACAGGTGTATACCTCGGTGGAAGGCTACCAATCGGTTTTGGCAAAGTTGTACGCTTCTTTTGCTGTGGCGGGAAACGGCCGTGGGGATGATGATCCGGATATGGCAGGTACAACGGCTTCTTGGGGTTATTTGCGGGTGTACTTCAACTTGCAGGAAATCCCGACGGATGAGGTGATGTATACGTGGGCTGGAGGAGATAACCTTGTGGAGATACAGTTTATGAACTGGGGGGCTTCGGATACGTGGGTGAATGCCATGTATTACCGTATTTACTATACCATTGCGATATGCAACGAGTTCTTGCGTAATGTGACAGACGAAAAGCTGGCTGCTTTTGCAGAGGCGGATCAAGTGGCTATTCGGGAGTTTGCTGCAGAGGCACGTTTTTTACGTGCGCTGGCTTATAGCCACGCGATGGATTTATATGGGAATGTGCCTTTTGTAACGGAGCAGGACGTGGTCGGCGCATTTTTTCCGCCACGTATAACACGTGCGGAATTATTTCGCTACCTCGAAGGTGAACTAAGCGAAATAGCGGAACTCTTGCCGGAAGGGCATCAGCACGCTTATGGACGCGTGAGCCGCGAGGCAGCTTGGGCATTACTCGCGAAGAACTATTTAAATGCGCAGGTATATACGGGTGAAGCACGTTATGGGGATTGCATCGATTATTGCCAAAAAATAATGGATGCTGGGTATGTGCTGCAGGACGATTATAAGAAGCTGTTCAATGCCGATAATGACCAGCGGACAGAGGAGATTATTTTTGCTATTCAGGCCGATGTTGCTCATACAAGTACTTGGGGAGCGACGACGTATTTGGTGAATGGCCCTATTGTGGGGAGCATGAAAGCGGAAGATTATGGTGTGCTGTCAGGGTGGAACAGCTTCCGGACATTGCGGGAGTTTGTCGGGATTTTTAATGCGGCAGATACGCGTGGCAACTTCTGGACGGACGGTCAAACCTTGAATATTGATGACCCTTCATCCTCTAGCCAAGGATACAGTATCGTGAAATTTACGAATCTGAAAGATGACGGGACGTTCGTAACAGATGAAGGAATGGTGAGTACGGATTTTCCGATGATCCGTTTGGCGGATGTGTATTTAATGTATGCCGAATCGGTTGTCCGCGGTGGTGGTGGAGATCTGCAGCAGGCATTGGATTTGGTGAATCAGATCCGACACCGGGCATTTGGTAGTGAGGAGGGTAAAATTTCTACGGCACAGTTGACCTTGGATTTTATTTTGGACGAAAGAGGACGGGAATTATTCTGGGAGGCAACCCGCCGAACAGACTTAATCCGCTTCGGACGGTTTACAGGGAGGAGTTACCTGTGGCAGTGGAAAGGTGGCGTAGTCGATGGCCGGGCAACGGATGCCAAGTTTAACTTGTATCCTATTCCGGTTACGGATATGGCCGCAAATCCAAATTTGATTCAAAATACGGGATATTAGCATAATGATCAATTAAAAAACCATGAAAAAATTATATGACTATGTGGTGGTTGGCTTCATACTGTTGTTGCTGGCCGCCTGTGAAAAAGAAGGAGGCACGCCGACTATAACGGGTGTGGAACCGGCGACATTGACAGCTTCCAAAACAGAAGTGCCTTTGGAGGCGACGACACCGAAAGCGGTGGCGTTACAACTGATGTGGAACATAAGCGAGCTGCAAAGCACTGAAACAATAGCATTATCGCAAATGAAGACAACGGTGCAATTTTCAACCAACGCATCGTTTGCATCTGTCGGCCGATCGGTTGATGTAGTAAGTGCTTCGCTGAGCTATACCCACCAGCAGCTTAATAGTATGGTACTGGCCTTGGGTTTTGTGCCGTTGGAGCAGCAGCCGATATATGCGCGTGTAGTCTGCCGGTTGGCACCAAATGTGGAACCGCTGTATAGCAATGTGCTGGAGTTGGCGGTGACTGCGTTTGAACCGGTGGAGGATGGCGACTATCTCTTTATGGCCAATGGTGATTTCTCTGCATTTCCGTGGAAACTTTGCGCGCGGTTGGAAGATGGCATATATGATGGTTTTGTGCAGGTAGACCAATGGTATAATTTTTACTTAGCGAACGAAGCAAGTGCAGATGCGAGTACGATTTACGGATCTTATCCGGTGGACGGGAATCAATATGTATTGTATGCTGGCGATGATCGTTGGAATTGTTGGACGAATAACGGCGGATATCTTTATCTCCGGGCGGATGTCAATGCGATGGCGTGGAGCGAGACGGTTGTTCGAAGCTTATCGGTTACGGGCGACTTCAACGGATGGAGTGCGTCTGCGAATCCCATGGTGTACGATCAGGAGCAACAAGTTTGGACCGCAACCATCACGACGGCTGCTCCAGAGCAATGGGGGATGAAAATACTGATTAACGAGAGTTGGAGTTGGTTTTTTGGAGGATCGGAAACAGAAGGGGTATGTAATCTCTATACGGCAGATGCAGATGGTTTTGCTTATGAAGAGGTGGGTACCTATCGGTTGATTCTCGATTTGCGGGATCCGAAGGCATTCCGTTATAGTGTTGAACCTTTATAATCTATATAAGATATGAAAGTATATATAAAGAAATTATCCTGGTTATGGATGTGTATAGGTATTTTTGGAATGGGGAGCTGCAAGGACGATAATGCGGCGCCGGCAATACCGGATCAAGATAGCTTTGCGAAAGGTGCTGACATCAGTTGGATAACCGAAATGGAGGCGGCCGGCGTGTCGTTCTATAACCAGGCCGGTATCGCAACAGATGGTCTAAAACTGCTGCGGTCGTTAGGTATGAACGCGGTGCGGCTGCGCGTATGGGTAGATCCGGCGAACGGGTGGTGCAACAAGGAGGATGTATTGGTAAAAGCATATCGGGCACATCATCTGGGCATGCGTATTATGATTGACTTCCATTATAGTGATCATTGGGCAGATCCCGGACAGCAAAATAAACCAGCTGCTTGGGGATCTTTATCGTTGGATGAGTTGAAGGCAGCCGTAGCGGAACATACGAAAGAAGTCTTGCAGTTGTTGAAGGATAACGGAATAACTGCAGAATGGGTGCAGGTTGGCAATGAAACCGGAAACGGCATGCTGTGGGAGGACGGAAAGGCATCGGAAAGTATGGCAAATTATGCGGCATTGAATAATGCGGGGTACGACGCGGTGAAGGCTGTTTTTCCAGCAGCGAAAGTCATTGTGCACGTGCATAATGGCTATGATAACAGCTTGTTCCGTTGGTTGTTCGATGGTTTGAAGTCCAACGGCGGTAAATGGGATGTGATCGGCATGTCGCTCTACCCAGATAAGGATAACTGGCAGGAGCGTACACAGCAGTGTGTGCAGAATATGCAGGATATGATTGCGCGCTATGATTCGGAGGTGATGATCTGTGAAGTGGGGATGAGCTGGGACGAAGAGGATGCTGCTAAGGCATTTCTGACGGAGTTGATCGATAGGAGCCGGCAATTTCCGGCTGGTCAGGTGTTAGGTGTTTTCTATTGGGAACCCTTGTCGTACAATGGTTGGAACGGCTATACGTTGGGCGCGATGGATGATAGTGGTCGGCCAACGAAAGCATGGGAGGCCTTTAAGTAAAAAGTAAGATTCTTTTTTTTTTGGATAGTTTTATGATGATACGTGTTTTTTTATATTTTTTACTCTTTTGCCCTTTCGTGCTTGCTGCGCAGGAGTTGCGGGAGACATTTTTGTTAGAAAAAGATTGGCGGTTTACCAAGGGAGATGTTAAACAAGCGGAGTTAACCGACTTTGATGATCATGGATGGGATAAGGTAACGGTGCCGCACGACTGGGCTATTTACGGTCCGTTTGACCGGGCACATGATTTGCAGGAGGTGGCCGTTACGCAGAATGGAGAAAAGGTGGCTACCGTAAAAACGGGACGCACGGGAGGATTGCCGTATGTCGGTGTGGGGTGGTATAGAAATACATTTGATGTGACATCTTTTGAGCGATCGAATAAACGTGTTGTATTAAAGTTTGACGGTGCGATGAGTGAAGCTCGGGTGTATGTCAACGGAAAGGAGGTGTGCTTTTGGCCGTATGGATATAATGCATTTCATTGTGATGTGACGGAATTCATAAATCCCTCCGGCAAGGATAATCTGGTGGCTGTGCGGTTGGAAAATAGACCGCAATCGTCTCGCTGGTACCCGGGAGCCGGCCTTTACCGGAATGTGCACGTTATTGTAACGGATCAGGTGCATGTGCCGGTGTGGGGAACGTACGTCACGACGCCTTTTGTTTCGGACACGTTGGCATCAGTACGGCTAGAGACTAATATAGAGAATGCAGATGGTAAGATGGTTCGCGTTACCACCGATATTATTGATGGACAGGGTAAGGTGGTGTCGTCTAAAGACAATGCACAAAAGATAAACTATGGGCAACCGTTTGTACAGCACTTGGAAGTGTTGGATCCTAGCCTGTGGAGCCCGGAGAGCCCGGCATTGTATAAGGCCGTATCGCGTATCTTTGTCGACGACAAACTGTTGGATAGCTACGAAACACGATTTGGTATTCGAGACATTAAATTTGTTGCCGAAAGAGGCTTTTTTCTGAATGGGAAGCACCGCAAGTTTCAGGGTGTGTGTAACCACCACGACCTAGGGCCATTGGGGGCGGCGATCAATGTTTCTGCGCTGCGGTACCAACTGGAGCTGCTACAGGAGATGGGCTGTGATGCGATCCGTACGGCACACAATATGCCGGCGCCGGAACTGGTGGAATTGTGTGATGAACTGGGCTTGATGATGATGATCGAACCTTTTGACGAATGGGATATTGCCAAATGCCTGAACGGCTACCACCGTTTCTTCGACGAATGGGCCGAACGGGATATGGTGAATATGATCCGTCATTTCCGTAATAATCCATCGGTGGTGATGTGGAGTATCGGCAACGAAGTGCCTACGCAGTGTAGTCCGGAGGGATATAAAGTAGCTCGTTTCTTGCAGGATATCTGCCATCGGGAAGATCCGACCCGTCCGGTAACATGCGGGATGGATCAGATAAGCTGTGTGCTGGAAAATGGTTTTGCGAGCATGCTCGATATTCCCGGATTTAACTACCGGGTGCACCGCTATCAGGAGGCTTATGCAAAACTACCCCAAAATCTGCTGTTGGGAGCGGAAACCACGTCGACAGTAAGCTCTCGCGGGGTTTATAAATTTCCGGTCGAGAAAAAAGCGGAGGCGGTGTATGCTGATCATCAGTCCTCCTCTTACGATCTGGAATACTGTTCTTGGTCAAATTTACCAGACGAAGACTTAGCTATGGCCGACGACCATGCTTGGTCACTGGGACAGTTTGTATGGACCGGTTTTGACTATCTTGGGGAGCCCTCTCCTTATGATACGGATGCTTGGCCGAACCATAGTTCGATGTTTGGTATTATCGATTTGGCGAGTATTCCCAAGGATCGCTATTATCTTTATAAGAGTGTGTGGAATAAACGGGAGAACACCTTACATGTACTGCCGCATTGGACGTGGCCGGAACGCATAGGACAGGTGACTCCGGTATTTGTTTATACGAACTATCCAAGTGCGGAGTTATTTATTAACGGTAAGAGCCAAGGTGTGCGCCGGAAAACGGAGGAGACGGTACAACATCGCTACCGCTTGATGTGGACGGATGTGGTATATGAACCTGGTGAACTGAAAGTGGTGGCCTATGATGACGAAGGAAAGCCAGCGGAGGAAAAGATCGTCCGGACAGCGGGTAAGGCCCATCAAATTGTGTTGGAGACCCCGCATAAGGTCATTGCGGCAGATGGAAAATCATTGGCCTATGTACGCGTAAAGGTGTTGGATAAGGAGGGTAACTTATGTCCGAACGAGGATGCGCTGGTACATTTCTCCGTAACCGGTGCAGGCCAATACCGGGCAGCTGCAAACGGTGATCCAACCTGTCTGGATCTATTCCATGAGCCAAAAATGCACCTTTTCAACGGGCAGCTGACGGCGATTGTGCAGGCTGGGGAACAATCGGGAGATATTCAGCTGGAAGCGAAAAGCCAGGGGTTGAAGAGTGGGAAGATACGTGTGAAGGTAGAATAGCAAGAACGCCGCCCCAAAAGGGTGGCGTTCTTGCTATTTATTAAGCTTTGAATTATAATCCAAACGCCTCTTTAATGACATCCACGTAATCCAATTTCTCCCAAGTAAACAATTCCACTTCCACGGTTTTCTGTTCGCCGTTAGAACTTTCAAATGTTTTGGTAATAGTTTGGGGTGTTCTTCCCATGTGACCATAAGCTGCGGTTTCGGAATAGATGGGATTGCGAAGCCCTAAACGGGTCTCGATACCGTAAGGTGTCATGTCAAAAATTTCCCCTATTTTCGCTGCAATCTTGCTGTCGTTGTAAGGAACGTTGCTTTTACCATAAGTATTTACGTAGATGCCCATAGGGTCCTTGACGCCAATAGCATAGGATATTTGTACCAAAATTTCGTCTGCTACACCAGCCGCTACTAGGTTTTTAGCGATATGGCGAGTCGCGTAGGCTGCTGAACGGTCTACTTTAGATGGATCTTTTCCGGAGAATGCACCGCCGCCGTGTGCACCTTTCCCACCATAAGTGTCCACGATAATTTTACGCCCGGTCAGGCCGGTGTCGCCGTGAGGCCCGCCGATAACAAATTTTCCAGTCGGGTTAACATGGAATTTGATGTCGTCGGTAAACAACTTTTGTAAATCTGGTTTTAATTGTGCTTTTACACGCGGGATCAGAATGTTTTTGACATCGTGTGTGATTTTTTCCAACATCGCTTCTTCTGTCGCAAAATCGTCATGTTGGGTAGAAATGACGATCGTATCAATACGTTGTGGTTTATGATCGTCGCTATACTCCAGTGTAACCTGAGACTTTGCATCCGGGCGTAGATAGGTTATCTCGTTATTTTCCCGGCGTAATGCAGCTAGTTCATACAACAAGCGATGGGCGAGATCTAAAGCCAGGGGCATATAGTTTTCGGTTTCGTTGCTCGCGTAGCCAAACATGATGCCTTGGTCACCGGCTCCTTGTTCTTGTTTGGTTTTACGATCCACACCTTGATTAATTTCCGCAGATTGTTCGTGAATGGCAGATAAGATGCCACAAGAGTTTGCTTCAAACATATATTCAGACTTGGTGTAGCCTATTTTCTGAATCACCGAGCGGGTAATTTTCTGAACATCTAAATAGATTTTAGATTTTACTTCGCCGGCTAAAACAACTTGTCCGGTTGTTACCAAGGTCTCAATAGCGACGCGGGCGTTTTCATCCCACGCCAAAAAGTTATCAATCAATGCATCGGAAATCTGATCCGCTATTTTGTCAGGGTGTCCCTCCGACACCGATTCGGATGTAAATAAATAAGCCATTATTATCTATATCTTTTTGATTGAACGTACGAAAGGAGTTGTCTAAGTAGAAGTGGAAAAACGACTGTAATTCTGGTTTTAGCACTTTTTTTTACTGTGGTTGCAATCTCCTTCTGCCATATTAATTAATATGTAGCACGCAAATCAGTCCACATTTTTCGTGTACAAAAGTACAATTCTTTATTCAAAAAATGAGAATTAATCTTTTTTCCACTTTTTTGCCCGAAAAAATAATAGACAAACAGTTAAGGCTAGATATCCTTTTGTTATTTCTCAACTTCATTTTTTTGCGAAAAAATCACGAAGTGCTAACCCTACCGTTTAAACTAATTGCTAATGGCTAAGAAAGTAACAAAGAATCCATTATCTTTATAAACTATTTCCGAATAAAGTTATGCGTCAACGTAAGCGAATATTGTTTGTTATTAACCCCATTTCTGGAGGGAAAAAGAAGACGGCGTTTAATAAGCAAGTGCTAGAAGTGCTGGATTTAGAAAAATTTGATCCGACATTCAAAATCACCGATCATGCTAACCATGCCTTTGAATTGGGACGATTGGCAATTGCCGAAAGGTATGATGCAGTTGTGGCGGTGGGAGGAGACGGTACAATCAATGAGCTAGGTTCTGCTATATTAGGTACGGATATGCCTTTAGGGATTATACCAGAAGGTTCAGGAAACGGATTAGCACTTTATTTAGGTATCCCACTTAACGAATCCGCCGCTATTAGACGTATAAATCGCTTCGAAACCGTTGAAGTCGATACAGGTGTGGTCAACGGACGTCATTTCTTTAATATTGCGGGCTTAGGTTTCGATGCTTCGGTGAGTGATCGCTTTGCTACGGACAATATCCGAGGACCGATCGGCTATTTGCGTTCCGCGATTAATGTGCTAAGTGATTTCCAACCTAGTATCTATACCCTAACGATCGACGGGAAAGAGCATAAGAGAGAAGCCTTTATGGTGAGTGTCGCCAATTCGCCGCAGTACGGTAATAACGCATATATCGCTCCCCATGCGTCGATCAATGATGGGGTGTTAGATGTGTGTATTGTGAAGAAATTTCCGCTTTATCTATTTCCAAAGATGGTGTTCCATTTGTTTACGAAAAGTGCTGATCAGTCGGAATATGTGGAAATAATCCCCGGAAAGGAAATTACGATTCTACGGGACGAAAAAGGTCCGGTACACGTAGATGGAGAGCCTGTAGAAATGGGAGAGAAGCTGGATATCACGATCAAACCGAGATCATTGAAAGTTATTTGTTGAGACAAAGGATGGATTGCTAATGCCGTCGGATGAAAAAGGCATAGGCATTTTGTAAGAACTAGAAATATATGACAAAGAAAAAGAAGCAACGTTTTGAAGGTATCGTTTATTCGACGTCAGACGATTTTGAATATGTAGACGCTGAAAGTACGGAAGAAGAAGAGACTTTACCGGCCTCGCAGCAAAAGCTAAAGGTTTTATTGGACCGCAAGGCACGGAAAGGAAAAGTTGTTACAATTGTACAAGGGTTTATTGGTACAGATGGCGATTTGAACGATCTCGCAAAAAAGTTAAAACAAAAATGTGGCGTTGGCGGAGCTGCAAAAGACGGAGAGATCTTGATACAGGGTGATTTTAAGCAGAAAGTTTTTGATTTGCT
Organism: Sphingobacterium sp. FBM7-1; assembly: GCF_020687765.1. Classification (GTDB taxonomy): domain Bacteria; phylum Bacteroidota; class Bacteroidia; order Sphingobacteriales; family Sphingobacteriaceae; genus Sphingobacterium. Next base: position 65,488 of record NZ_JAJEWJ010000008.1, read on the forward strand.
GCGCAGCGATGGGTATATTGTTAAATTGGTTGGAGGTTAGAGGGTTATACTAATACACGTGGTGCTTCTACGCGGAAAATGGCTGCCTGACACTAGAAATTATGACAATCGTTTGATGATGTTTTCGTTAAAAACTTGATTTCCCTTTCGTGAGTAAATACTTACTTATTTTTTTCTGTTAATGATTTTTTAATTTGCATAAACCAAAAAAAATGGTTTTCATTGTAAAATATTAGCGCGGTATTAACGTTAATCCGTAAAGCTAATAGCATATTTAGAAAGGATACGGAACCGCTGATGGTTTACTAATATGCGACGCATTGAAAGATGTATAAATTAATGTCTGGAAAATTTTATTTTTAACACAAAATAGTATATTTGTTTTGCGCTATAGCAAAATAAATGCTCTTGGATTGCACAAATTGAATTAAATATTAAATATTAAACAACAGTAAAAATCTAAAAATTAGTAAAATGGCAAACGCACCAAAAACTACTGCTCCTGCTAAGAAACAAGAAAGCGGAAATTCAGGAAATTTATTTGCGAGTTTAGCAATCATTATTTGTTTCGTGATTGGTTTCGTCGTATATAAATTCGTAATGGGAAATCCTTCCAACTTTATCGACAACAATCCCGATAACCAACCTCTTCCTGGTAATTACTTAGGGATGGTTTACCACGCCGGTGCTGTAGTGCCCGTTCTTTTAGGATTATTCTTAATGGTATTTGTATTCGCGGTAGAGCGCTTCATTGTTATCGGTAGAGCTTCCGGTACAGGTAATGTGGGTAACTTTGTGAGAAAAGTGCAATCGTTGATTAACGGCGGTAATATTGATTCTGCAATCACGGAGTGTGACAAACAAAAAGGATCTGTAGCAAACGTGGTAAAAGCAGGCTTATTGAAATACAAAGATGTTTCAGCCAACGTGGGCTTAGATGCAGAAAAATCTGTCGTAGCTATCCAAAAAGAAATCGAAGAAACTACCGCATTAGAAATGCCGATGTTAGAGAAAAACATGAATGTTTTGGCTACTTTGGTGTCTATTGGTACGTTGGTTGGTTTGTTAGGTACAGTAACAGGTATGATCAAGGCGTTCTCTGCTTTGGCAACCGGTGGCGCTCCAGATTCAGCAAAATTAGCGAACGGTATCTCCGAGGCGTTGATTAACACGGCAACAGGTATCGCAACATCTACTTTCGCGATTGTTTTCTATAACATCTTGACTGCTAAAATAGATAAATTAACGTATTCTATTGATGAGGCTGGTTTCTCTATTGTACAGACGTACGCTGCAAACCACAAATAAAAAAATCACAAATTCTTTTATGGAATTTGTGAAAGATATACATCATAGTTATAAAAAGATAAGAATTGTTAATTAAAGGAAGTAAAGATAATGGGTAAAGCAAAGGTAAAAAGAGCTAGTACCTCCATCGACATGACAGCGATGTGTGACGTATCATTCTTGCTTCTTACATTCTTCGTATTAACAGCAACGGCACGTCAGCCTGAAGTTTTGGTGGTCGATACCCCTGCTTCTACGAGCCCGGAAAAACTGCCAGATGATGGTCTGGGAATTATTTCGGTGGCTGATGGTAAAATTTTCTTTGGCGTGAAAAACCCGAATGTGCGGGAGATAACGTTGAAGAACATGTCGCAGAAATATAATGTTAATTTTTCTGCTGAGGAATATGAGAAGTTTAAGCAGTTGGATGAATTTGGTGTTCCGATTAAAAATCTTCGTCAGTTGCTTTCACTGCCAGATGAACAAAGAACAGAGAGCATTCAACCAGGTATTCCTGTAGATAGTACGGAAACCAACTCCAATGAATTGTATTCTTGGGTGCAAGAAGCGCGTCGGGCAACGATTGAGTTTAATCGCTCTCGAGAAGGGGAACAGAACTTCGTGGATCCAGGGCCGATGAAAGTAGCTATTAAGGCAGATGCCGAAGAAAAGTATCCGGTAATCAACCTAATTATTGAAACGCTACGTAATCAGAAACAAAACAAATTTAGTTTTGTGACCGGGTTGAGACACGAGAATTAACGCATAAACGAGAATAAAATGGCAGAATTAAATCAAGATAGTGGTAAAGGCGGAAAAGGCGGAAAAGTAAGAGCCAAGAAAGCAGGTGGTAAGGTCGATCTGACCGCCATGGTTGACTTAGCGTTCTTATTGATTACCTTTTTCATGTTAACCACGTCACTCAATACGCCACAAGCTATGGACGTAGCTATGCCTGATAAAAATAAGATGGATGCCAACGATAATTTGGAAATAGCAGATAATCGTTCCATTACGCTTTTATTGGGATCGGACGACAAAATCTCTTGGTATTATGGTCAATTAGCGAAACCGATCTACCCGCCTACAACGATAGATTATGGTAAAGATGGGATTCGTCAAGTATTGCTCCGAATGCAGAAAGAGGTTCCTCAGCGTGCTGACGGGAAAGATTTGATCGTCGTGATCAGGCCTAGCGAGAAATCTGTACAACGCAATCTAGTAGATATTCTGGATGAAATGCGTATTGTGGATGTGAAGCGCTACATGATTTCAAAAATCAATAGTGACGAAATAGAAGTGTTAAAAAGCGAAGGTCTTTTTAACGATTAATCGCATAATTAAGTAAAGTATGTTTGGTTCTAAATTAGATATATTCAAAAAAGAATGGCTTGATGTCGTTTTTGAGAATAGAAATAAAGAGTATGGTGCCTATGACTTACGTAAGTTTTCATCAAAGGCAACCAATGTTGCGCTATTCTCTATCGTTTCGGTTGTTCTTGTTTTGAGTGCTCCAAAAATGTTTAACATTAAGGTGTTTCCGGATAAGCCAGTGGAAGAAGCTCCTGTAATTACGGAAGTAACCCTGGAAGATTTGGATATACCGGAGCCCGAAGAAGAGGAAGAAGAGCCACTTCCACAGGAAGAGGAACCAGTTCAGCGGATTGCACAAGAACCACCAGCCGAGGATTTGGTGCGTTTCCCAGAGCCGAAAGTGGTGCCTGAAAGCCAGGTAAAAGAGGAAGTGGTCTCCCAGGAGGAGATAAAAAAGGAAAATAAAACGCCAGCACGGATTACCCTGAAAGGTACTAAAGGTGCTTCGGGTGTGCCTACTGGAGAATTTGGTCCGAAGAAGGTAGAGGGGCAAATTACTGGTAGTGCTACAGGCGACCCGGATGGTGGTGCTGACAAGATCTTCACTGCGGTAGAGGTTAATCCTGAACCACACGGAGGCTTGAACGCTTTTCGGGAATGGGTAGGGCGTAATTATAGCTATCCGCAAGGTGCTATAGATGCGGGAGTAAAGGGACAAGTTGTTGTTTCTTTCGTAGTGGAACGCGACGGTAGCTTAACGGACATCAAAGTGATAAAAGACTTGTCGTATGGTACTGGTACTGCCGCTGTAAATGTGTTGAAAAAAGCGAAACCTTGGAAACCGGGTATTCAGAACGGTCGTCCGGTTCGGGTGGCTTATACATTGCCTATTACGTTGAACCTTCAGCAATAAGCATGACTAGTTTGTATAACAACAAAGAAAAATTTAGACAGAAATCGCCAACAAAGCGATTTCTGTCTATTTTAGGGCTAGCGATGTTTGCCTTCTATTTTATTTTGGGGATTCTAATTATTTTTTGGGATAAATTTCCATTAAACATTGATGCCGCCTATAAAAATGTGTTTGGTATTTTGCTCATCGTTTATTCCTTCTTGCGTTTTGCCCGGTTATGGCAGAATAATTTTATTAGATAAAAGCGATTACAAAAAGATTGATTATTAGTCATTCGTTATTCGAATAATATGAAGTACATACTTAATTTAGGTTTTTTAATAGTTATACTATGGGCTTTTTCAGGTTGTTCCACCTGTACACGTACAGAACAGGGGAGTACTTCGTCCGAAGAGAAGGTTACGAGCAGTGGCGCGAAGGAAGATATCTTGATAGGTGAACTTAATGTGGTGGTGGACGAGACAGTTTTGCCGCTGATTAAAGAACAAGAAGAGGTGTTTTTGTCGGCTTATCCCAACACAAAATTGAACATTATCGCTAAGCCCGAGTTGCTGGCCGTCCGTGAATTACTATCCAAAACGGCAGGAGTTGCTATCTTAGCGAGGGAGCTCAACGAGAAGGAGTACGATTATTTCGAGAAACGTTCTATTAAACCCCGGGTATTTCCAGTATGGACAGATGCGATTGTGGTTGTCGCTAATACTAAACAGCCGGATACGACCGTTACTATTTCGTATCTTATTCAAGCGATGAAGGGCGAGAGTGTCGATCAGAAGAAAATTGTTTTTGATAATTTGAATTCGAGTACATTCCGTCATTTAAAGGAATTGGGCAAGCTGGATAAAGTAGCCGCTAATTTTGTGGAAGCACAGGCGAGCAGCGAGAAAGTGCTTGAGGCGGTTGCGAACGATCCAAATAAAATTGGGGTTTTGGGTTTTAACATATATTTAGATTTAATCACATCGTTTCCTGGTAAGGATAATATTCGTGTCTTAAGCGTCCAAAACACAATTGGGGAGTTGGCGGATAATATATATTATAAGCCAAGTCAGTCTACCATCGCCGCAGAGCAATACCCCCTGCGCCGCACTTTTTACGTGCAAAACTATCAGCCTAACTTAGGATTAGGTATTGGATTTTCTGCATTTTTGACGGGGGATAGAGGGCAGCGTATCGTATTGAAATCAGGCTTGGTTCCTGCTGACATGCCCGGCCGTGACATTATTATTAGGGACGAGATCCCACTTTGAGTCAATTAAACATTTCCCCAGATATTTAGTCAAAGTACAAGAGATTAAACAAAGTATAAGGAATATGTGCAAGGAAAAAAAAGATGTAATTCGTTTAGGTTTTGTAATAATTCCTGTTAAATTCGTGAGTTAATTAGTATAAAGGAAAAATAGAATACAAATAGATTATGACAAGAAGCAAATTATTTTTAAGTCTATTATTGGCGGGTGCAGTAGGTTCTGTTAGTGCACAGAGCTTAAAGGATGCGAAGGCGGCTATAGCCGAAGAGCGATATGATGAGGCAAAAGGTATGCTCCAGAGGTTGGTAGAAAAGAAAGCAAAAGATGGTGAGAATTGGTTCTATCTAGGACAGATCCACCTAATTAACGATAAAGTCGATTCTGCTGCGTATGCCTTTAATCAGGGCGTAACCAACGCGCCTAAGGAAAAATTGAATAATGTTGGGTTAGGTATTGTCGACCTGATGAAAGGTGATAAAGTGGCTGCGGAAACAAAGTTTTCAACAGCTGTATCTGACTTAGGAAGAAGGGAGTATTTGCCTTTATTGTATGTCGGACAGGCATATGTCAAAGCGCCAGAGCCGGATTATACCAAAGCTATTGAGTATCTAACACAAGCGAAGGCGAAAAACCAAAAAGATCCAGATATATTAATTGCGCTGGGGGATGCTTACGCTGGCATGGGTGAAAGTAGCCAAGCTTTTGTAAGTTATCGCGATGCCGAATACCTTGACGAGAGTTTGTTGGCTCCGAAAATCGGGCAGGCTTTGATCTCAAGAAGGGCGCAGGCTTATGACGTGGTTATCGAATCGCTGACTAAACTGTCGGGCGAGAATCCAGACTACGCTCCATTGTACCGTGAACTTGCAGAAACATATTATCTATCGTCTCTTAAAGCGCCGGAAGATTCTTATCGTGAAATTAACCAGAAAGCATTAGAATTTTATCAAAAATACCTAAGCTTAACAGGGGATGCTACTGTGGAAGCGAAAACACGCTATGCGGATTTCTTAGTTTATTCCGGTAACTATGAAGAATTGAAAACGGTGGCGCAGGAATTAGCAAATATGCCAGGTGTGGACGCGAAGGTGTACCGTTATTTAGGGTATATCGCGTACAATCAGGACAAAGATTACGCGAAAGCTGCGGAGCATATGAATACCTTATTCTCTAAGGTAGAGCAGGAGCGTTTGATTCCACGTGATTACTTATATGCGGGATTGGCCAATTTGAGCGTAGGTGATGCGGAAAAAGGTGAGGCTTTGTTGAAGCAAGCGATTGAGAACCAAACCGAGGAGGATAATTTGGAAACTGAAATCGCCGAAACAGCATTTGCTAAGTATCAGGACGGCGAGGTAGAGGAAGCAGTTAAAATCTTTCGTATCCCAGCGGTGAATCCCGAATCGGATTATTACTTCGATGCTAATTATTTCGTGGGTCTAGGCCAGTATACTAAAGGGTCTCGATTGGTTTCTCCAGCGGAAGGCGAAGAGATAACCCCCGAGTTGGGAGTACAGAAAATTGCCGCGGCAAAACCAGTGCTTGATGAAGCTATTAAATCATTTGCTACTGTTATCGCCACGGAAAAAGAGGATGTAAAGAAAAAATATCTAGTAAACTCTTTGTATTACAAAGGTTTGTCTGAATTGGCGTTGGATGGTGTAATGTATGATCCTGAAAATGCAAAAGGATTGTTTGTGGATTCTTTTACGCAATTGTTGCAGAGTGTGCAGAATACGGAATTGCCCGAAACTACAGTAAATTCCTACATTGTCGATGCAAATAATTACTTGGGTTACTACTTTTATTTGAAAGGAGAAACAGAAAAAGCCAAAGGACATTTCCAAGAAACAATTAAGGTTAGTCCGGATGATGAATTTGCTGGACAATTCGTTGATCAACTGTAATTTAGAATGATAACAAATAAGAAAGGGGCTGATTATAGCCCCTTTTTTTGTTGCGAAAAAATGATATATTTGTTTGAAGCAGAACATAACTAGGAAACTGAAAATATGGAAAGTGTAACCTTTGATAGCACCCCTGTAGATTATATTCCCATCCTCATACAATTGGGAGTGGCTGTCGCGTTTGGTGTATTAACGATTATCGGAACACATTTGATTGGGCCGAAAGTTCGTACCGAAAATAAGTTGGGTGCATTCGAGTCGGGTGTGGAGGTCATCGGTAACGCGAGGCAACCTTTTTCCGTTAAATATTTTATGGCGGCCATCTTGTTTGTGGTGTTTGACGTGGAGGTTATATTTATGTACCCTTGGGCGGTTAATTTTAGAGAAATGGGCGTGGACGGCCTATGGAAAATGGGGATCTTTTTGAGTATTGTCGTTCTCGGTTTAGTGTACGAGGTAAAACGCGGTGCGCTGGATTGGGATTAATAGCAAAATAACAGAAAATCATGAGTAAAGTGACATTGGCGGAAGCGCCACCAGGCGTAGAGGGAGCAGGATTTTTTGCGACGTCTTTAGATAAAGTGATCGGGCTGGCCAGGGCAAACTCCCTATGGCCGCTTCCGTTTGCAACATCATGCTGCGGAATCGAGTTTATGGCAACGATGGGTTCCACATATGATTTAGCTCGTTTCGGTGCGGAACGTCCAAGTTTCTCGCCGCGACAGGCAGATATGCTGCTGGTTATGGGGACAATAGCCAAAAAGATGGCGCCGGTCTTAAAACAGGTTTATACGCAGATGGCGGAGCCGCGCTGGGTAATAGCCGTGGGGGCTTGTGCTTCCAGCGGTGGGATTTTTGATACTTATTCGGTGTTGCAGGGTATAGATGAGATTATTCCGGTGGATGTGTATGTTCCCGGCTGTCCGCCGCGCCCCGAAGCCATATTGGATGGGGTGTTGAAATTACAGGAAATCGTGAAGAATGAATCCCTAAATCGCCGGAATACGCCGGAATATAAGGCTTTGTTGGAAAAATATGGAATAGTGACAGATAATGGATAAGCTGGATAATCAAATCGTTATAAATCATCTGCAGGAACAATTTGGGGAGCAGGTGCGTGTCCTCACAGAATCGCACGGTTTACTTACCGTAGTCACGGAAGCTAGTAATATTTTAGATTTGCTCGCTTTTGTTAAAGAAGATGAGCGATTGCGCTTTAATTACCTGACGGATATTACTGCAGTACATTACCCGAATGACGAACGACCGTTCTGTGTGGTATACCATGTGCATAATCTGTTACAGAATCTGCGCCTGCGGATAAAGGTATTTATCAGTGGGCCGATCCCGACAGTTCCGTCGGCCACGGCGCTATGGAATGGTGCCAATTGGATGGAACGCGAAACCTATGATTTTTTCGGAATAGTGTTTGAAGGGCATCCCGATTTACGTCGTATTCTGAATATGGACGAATTGGACGTCTTTCCAATGCGTAGGGAATATCCACTTGAAGACCCGAATCGGGTAGATAAGAAAGATTTTTATTTTGGACGTTAAATCCTAGAGGAGAGTAAAATGAGTAAACCGATAACCAAGATAACCCCGAATGCAGCTGTGTTTTTTGATAACGATCCGCAGGATGAGCTGATTACGCTCAATATTGGGCCCACGCATCCGGCTACGCATGGGGTGTTTCAAAATGTTGTGCAGATTGATGGGGAGCGTATTGTAAGTGGTGTCTCTACGATCGGTTATATACACCGCGCTTTTGAGAAGATCGCGGAACACCGTCCTTTTTATCAGATTACACCCTTAACGGATCGACTAAACTATTGTTCGTCGCCGATAAATAATATGGGGTGGCACATGACTGTAGAAAAGTTGCTGGACATTGAACTGCCCAAGCGGGTGCAGTACATGCGGGTTATTGTAATGGAGTTAGCACGTATCGCTGACCATATCATTTGTAATGGTATCTTAGGTGTGGATACGGGTGCTTTCTCTGGATTCCTCTATGTGATGCAGGAGCGGGAGTTTATTTACGAAATTTTCGAGGAAATTTGTGGTGCGCGCCTGACGACCAATATCGGACGTATTGGTGGGTTTGAACGTGATTTTAACGAAGTAGCTTTTCGTAAAATCGAGGAGTTTCTAAAACGTTTCCCGCCAGTGTTGAAAGAATTTGAAAATCTGTTTGTTCGTAACCGTATATTCATCGAGCGAACAGCAGGTGTTGCGGCGGTAACGCCGGAAGTAGCGCTGGACTACAGCTGGTCAGGCCCGATTCTTCGTGCAACGGGCGTAGATTATGATGTCCGGGCGACGGCGCCATATTCATCATACGAGGAGTTTGAATTTGACGTTCCGGTCGGGACAAACGGCGATGTATACGACCGTTTCATGGTACGAAATGACGAGATGTGGCAATCGCTACGCATTATCGAGCAAGCTTTAGAGAAAATAAAAAAAGAACCTATAGGTGTATTTCATGCCGATGTGCCGGAATTTTATTTGCCGCCGAAAGAACAGGTATATACGAATATGGAAGCGCTGATTTATCACTTTAAAATTGTGATGGGCGAATGGGAAACACCAAAATCGGAAGTTTACCATGCGGTAGAGGGTGCAAATGGCGAATTGGGATTTTATCTTATACATGATGGAGGGCGAACGCCTTATCGTTTGCATTTTAGAAGACCATCCTTCGTCAATTATCAGATGTTTGCACCCATGAGCAGCGGGATGCTTATCTCTGATGCGATTATCAATATGAGTAGTTTAAACGTTATTGCGGGAGAATTAGATGCTTAGTGTTAAAGAAAATATGCTGGTAGAATTTGACGCTCCTTTATTGGAACAGTTTGCGGAAGTGGTCGCGCGTTATCCAGAGGGGCGACAGAAATCTGCGCTTTTGCCGATTTTGCACCTCGTGCAGGCGGAATATGGCTGGCTGAGCTTGGACGCTATGGATAAAGTCGCTGCTTATCTCAGTATACGGCCCATTGAGGTATACGAAGTAGCTACATTTTATACGATGTTTTTTCTTCAACCGAAAGGCAAATATGTATTGGAGGTTTGTCGCACGGGTCCGTGTTGCTTGGTGGGGGCTGAGCGTATCATGCAGTACATAGAAAACAAACTTGGTGTTAAAGAAGGTGAGGTAACGACAGACGGACTATTTTCCTGGCGAGGTGTAGAGTGTATGGCTGCGTGTGGGTTTGGCCCGGTCCTGCAAATCGGTCCGGAATATACATTCTATGAAAACCTGACGGAAGATAGCGTGGATCAATTGATTGATGAACTGAAGCAAAAAGCACAAAGAAAATAAGTATGGCACGTAAGTTATTGTTGGAACATATCGACGTCCCTGGTATCCATACTTTTGAAGTGTATCGTCAAAAAGAAGGGTATCGTGCGGTAGAAAAGGCGCTCAAGACGATGTCGCCGGACGATGTGGTAGAGGAAGTGAAAAAGTCTGGACTTCGTGGTCGTGGTGGCGCTGGTTTCCCGACGGGGATGAAGTGGGGATTTTTGGCAAAGCCGGAAGGTGTTCCACGTTATTTAGTCTGCAACGGAGATGAATCCGAGCCGGGAACATTTAAAGATCGCTTTTTAATGACCTATATTCCGCATTTGTTGGTGGAGGGTATGATCGTTTCCAGTTATGCATTGGGCGCAAATACGTCGTATATCTATATCCGTGGGGAAATGATGCCACAGATTCGCATTGTGGAAAAGGCGATTGCGGAAGCGAAAGCAGCAGGTTTTCTCGGTAAAAATATTTTAGGAACAGGCTATGATCTAGATATACACGTTCAGCCCGGAGGTGGAGCATATATTTGTGGAGAAGAGACGGCGCTGTTGGAATCGCTTGAGGGCGAACGCGGCAATCCGCGGATTAAACCTCCGTTTCCGGCGGTAGCGGGATTGTATGGTTGTCCGACCGTGGTCAATAACGTGGAGTCAATTGCGGCAACGGTACCTATCATAAACGATGGCGGTGAAGAATATGCGAAAATCGGTATCGAGCGCAGTACAGGTACGAAGTTGATATCTGCTTCGGGGAATCTCGTGCGCCCGGGGGTATATGAAATCGACATGGGTTTACCCATGGAGGAATTTATTTATTCGGATGAATATTGTGGTGGGATAGCAAATGGAAAGCGCTTGAAGGCGGTGGTCGCTGGCGGTTCATCGGTGCCCATATTGCCAACTCATTTGGCTCTGAAAACAGCAAAGGGAGAACCGAGGCTGATGACGTATGAGTCGTTGGCAGATGGTGGATTTGTAACGGGTACGGCAATGGGTTCTGGCGGCTTTATTGCATTTGATGAGGACCAGTGTATCGTGCGCAATACTTTAAATTATACGCGTTTTTACCATCACGAAAGTTGTGGGCAATGTTCGCCATGTAGGGAAGGTACAGGATGGATGGAGAAAGTACTGCATAAAATTGAGTACGGATACGGGGACATGGCTGATATTGACTTATTATGGGATATACAGAAGAGTATTGATGGTAACACCATCTGTCCGTTAGGGGACGCCTCCGCCTGGCCGGTAGCAAGTGCTATCCGGCATTTCCGAGAGGAATTTGAATGGCATGTTTTGAACCCACAGGAAGCACAGACGAGGAATTATGGATTGGTCAATGAACGGGTGATGAGTGAAGGGTGATGGTCATTAAAGAAACAAACAAATGGCAGACGAAAAATTTAAAATAACGATAGATGGGATTCCGGTCGAAGTGGCGCCGGGAACGACGATATTGAACGCGGCGCGTCAGATCGGCGGGGAAATCGTGCCTCCTGCTATGTGCTACTACTCGTCTTTAGAGGGAAGCGGAGGGAAATGCCGTACTTGCTTGGTTAAAGTCTCTAAGGGTTCAGAGAGAGATCCGCGACCAATGCCGAAACTGGTTGCTTCCTGTAGAACAACTGTTATGGACGGTATGGAAGTGCAAAATATTTCATCGCCGGATGTCCTGGAAGCACGTAAAGGCGTGGTGGAAATGTTATTGATCAACCACCCCTTGGATTGTCCGGTTTGTGATCAGGCCGGTGAATGTAAGCTGCAGGATTTAAGTTATGAACACGGCGTAGCGGATACACGATTTGAATTTAAACGACGTACGTTTGAGCCTATCGATATCGGTGATAAGATAAAATTACACATGAACCGCTGTATTTTATGCTATCGTTGTGTGTATGTGGCGAATCAGTTAACGGAACAACGCGAGCATGGTGTCATAAATCGAGGCGACCATGCGGAAATATCGACCTATATTGAGAACGCATTGGACCATGATTTTATCGGAAATGTCATTGATGTATGTCCGGTAGGAGCATTGACGGATAAAACGTTTCGTTTTAAGAATCGGGTATGGTTCTCTAAACCGGTAGATGGGCATCGCGACTGCCCCACTTGCTCCGGTAAGGTTACTTTGTGGTATAAGGGAGAGGAAGTATTGCGCGTCACCGCACGTAAAGACGAATATAACGAGGTAAAAGAGTTTATCTGCGATACTTGTCGTTTTGGGAAAAAGAAAACGGCCGATTGGGTATTGGAAGAGCCTACGCCTATCAGTAAGCAGTCGGTTATCAACTCGAATCACTACGATGTGTTTAATCCACCTCCGGTGATCAAAGAAAACCCGAGGTTGCAGGAAGCGAATGAAGAACAGCTCGCAAGGACGGAACGTTTAAAATAAGGAAAGAAACAGATGGAAGGAGCTTTTATTTTAGAAAAATTAATTTTAGTCGTGATTGTTTTCACGATTTCCTTGGTCATAGCGATGTATTCGACTTTGGCGGAGCGTAAAATAGCGGGCTTTATGCAGGATCGCCACGGACCGAACAGAGCAGGGTTCGGCGGAATCTTACAGCCTCTTTGTGATGGTGGGAAGTTCTTTTTTAAAGAAGAAATTATTCCAGCAGGCGCGCACAAACCCCTGTTTGTATTGGGGCCAACGCTGGCGATTATCACGGCCTGTATTAGTTCGGCTGTTATTCCGTGGGGTCAAACACTGACTATAGGTGGTCGTGAGGTAGTTTTGCAGGTTGCGGATATTAACGTAGGGGTATTATATATTTTTGGTGTGGTAGCACTAGGTGTATATGGTATTATGCTTGGGGGGTGGGCATCAAACAATAAGTTCTCGTTAATGGGGGCAGTACGTGCAGCGTCGCAGAGTATTAGCTACGAAATTCCCATGGGGCTTTCTATCATTGCCTTGTTGATGGTTACGGGAACTTTATCTATGGGAGAAATCGTTGCCCAGCAGTCGGGTTTTGTCAACTGGAATATTTGGGCACAACCGATCGGTTTCTTGATTTTTATGGTTTGTGCATTTGCGGAGTGTAATCGTGTTCCTTTTGACCTGCCTGAGTGTGAAACCGAGCTTATCGGGGGATACCATACGGAATATTCGTCGATGAAACTCGGTCTGTATATGTTTTCCGAGTATATCAATATGTTTGTTTCATCGGCACTGATGGCTGCCCTGTACTTCGGCGGATATAATTTCCCGTTTATGTATGAGTTGGGTCTGTCCGAGAATTGGATTACGATCATCGGGGTGTTGGTTTTCTTCCTGAAGATTTTCGGCTTTATCTTTTTCTTCATGTGGGTACGCTGGACATTGCCACGTTTCCGCTATGATCAACTGATGGGTCTCGGATGGAAGATATTGATTCCGCTGGCGATAGCAAATATTGTCTTGACTGCCGCAGTGATCATTGTGAAGGATACTTATTTTTAGGACTATGCAATCTTTATCAAATAGAAAAAAAGTTATCGAACAGAAGCCCATGAATTTTTGGGAACGCATGTACCTGCCAGCGATTGCAAAAGGCCTGGGTATTACGATACGACATTTTTTTAAGAAAATACCGACAGTAAAATATCCGGAGGAACAGCGGCCTTATTCAAAGAATTTCCGGGGGCTGCATTCACTGAAACGCGATGAGGAGGGACGTGAGCGCTGTACCGCTTGTGGGCTTTGTGCACTTTCTTGTCCGGCAGAGGCAATTACGATGATAGCAGCAGAGCGGACAAAAGAGGAGATGCATCTATATCGCGAAGAGAAATATGCGGCGGTTTATGAAATTAATATGCTGCGTTGTATTTTTTGTGGCCTTTGTGAAGAGGCTTGCCCGAAAGAGGCAATTTATTTGGATGGTCCACATGTGACGGCAGATTACCTAAGAAAGGATTTTATTTACGGGAAAGATAAGTTGGTCGAGCCTGTATTTGATATTACAAAACTAAACCCGGAAAAAACGAACTAGCATGTCTCTATTTTATCTTGTTGCCTTTATCGCCATTTTTTTCGCGCTGATGACAATTTTCACTAAAAATCCGGTACATAGCGTGCTGTATTTGGTGGTGACGTTTTTTACGCTGTCGGTTCATTATATTTTATTGAATGCACAGTTTCTAGCGGTCGTCAATTTTATCGTATATATGGGCGCAATTATGGTGCTCTTTCTATTCGTCCTCATGCTACTGAACCTAAACGAGGATACGGAGCCAATGAAGTCAAATCTGGTCAAGATTATGGGTGTTATCGCCGGGATGTGCTTGTTTGCCACGCTCCTAGGAGCCTTCCGTGTCATAGAGCCATCCAACGAGCTGGTAACCGGCAATACGGAGATAGGCCTCGTGAAACATTTGGGCAATGTGTTGTTTAATGAGTTTCTGCTGCCTTTTGAGATTTCAGCAATTTTATTGCTAATAGCGATGATTGGAGCGGTATTATTGGCAAAAAAAGAAGTTAAAGAGATTAAAAAAGCATAATGGAGAATATAGTAACGCAGATTCAGGGCGTCCCGCTCAACCACTACATCATTTTTTGTAGTATCATGTTCGCTATTGGTGTTACGGGTGTGCTTATTCGTAGGAATGTGATTATCATAATGATGTCTATTGAATTGATGTTGAATGCGGTTAACCTGTTGTTGGCCGCTTTCTCAGCCTATCGGGGAGATCCGGCAGGACAGGTTTTCGTATTTTTTATTATGGCTTTAGCTGCTGCAGAAGTAGCGGTTGGACTGGCAATTATCATTATGGTGTACCGAAATACTAAATCGGTGGATGTGGAGTCATTGAGTAAATTGCGGTGGTAACTAAATAGTAGAATTTTTTAGTAAGAAATTATATGTCTGAATTAATTTGGCTAATCCCGTTGATTCCTTTTATAGGGTTTGTGATAAACGGCTTAATAGGAAATCGTGTGCCGAAGGCGGTTACAGCCGTGGTGGGATGTGGTACGGTACTCCTTTCTTTTGTATTAAGCTTGCTCGTTTATTTTGAAGTCGCGGCAGCGCGGGATACCGGTGCTTCCGGAGAGATATTCGTCCATCTTTTTGATTGGTTTACCGTTGGCAAACTAAATGTAGCGCTTTCTTTTTTAGTAGATCCGTTGAGTGCTATTATGCTTTTAGTTATTACGGGTGTAGGTTTCCTCATTCACCTTTATTCCGCTAGCTATATGGCGGCTGATGATGGATTTGGGAAGTTTTTCGCTTACCTTAACCTCTTTATTTTCTTCATGACCATCCTGGTGTTAGGCTCGAATTATTTGGTCATGTTCATCGGATGGGAAGGTGTAGGCCTATGCTCTTACCTGTTAATCGGTTTTTGGTTCAAAAATACATCATATGCTTCCGCTGCGAAGAAAGCTTTTGTGATGAACCGTATCGGAGATCTGGGTTTCCTTATTGCCATGTTTTTTATTCTGGAGACTTTCGGTAGCTTAGAATATGGTGCTGTATTTGCGGAAGCAGCAAATATGCCTGTAGGAAGTACTGCGTTACTTGTCATTACGCTTTTATTATTTGTAGCGGCAACGGGTAAATCTGCGCAGATCCCCTTGTTTACCTGGTTACCAGATGCGATGGCTGGACCGACGCCCGTATCAGCCTTGATCCACGCGGCGACCATGGTAACAGCAGGTATCTATATGGTCGTTCGGTCAAATATTTTATTTACGCTTTCTCCAATAACCATGGAGATCATGGCAGTTGTCGGTTTGGCAACAGCCTTGCTGGCTGCCTTTATAGCGATTACACAAACCGATATTAAAAAAGTGTTGGCATATTCGACGGTATCCCAATTGGGATACATGTTTCTGGGCCTCGGGGTAGGTGCGTTCACCGGGGCTTTTTTTCATGTTTTGACCCACGCATTTTTTAAAGCATTGTTGTTCTTAGGTGCAGGATCAGTAATCCATGCTATGCACGACGAACAGGATATGCGGCGTATGGGAGGCTTGAGAAAAGCGCTACCCGTCACCTTTATAACGATGCTTATCGGTACCATTGCGATTAGTGGTATCCCACCGTTTGCTGGATTCTTTTCCAAAGACGAAATATTAGCACATACTTTTCAGCATCAACCTATTTTGTGGGCAATCGGCTTTTTAACAGCGTTGTGCACGGCATTCTATATGTTCCGTTTATTATACCTGACTTTTTTTGGTAAGTTTCGGGGTGCAGAAGAACAGAAAAAGCATTTGCATGAGTCGCCTTGGCAGATGACCGTGCCCCTCGTTGTTTTGGCGGTACTATCTATTGTGGGCGGATTTATCAATATTCCCGAGGCATTGGGCGGGCAACATAACCTAGCAGTTTTCTTGGCTCCGATTTTCGAAGCTGGAAGTGTACACGCAGAGGCGTTGACGTTAAGCCATAGCACGGAGTATTTACTGATGGGGATATCCGCTGGTGGTGCGTTGATTATGGCTTTTGTAGCCTACAACCGGTATGTGAAAAAAGAAACTTTGCCGGCTGCCGATACACAAGCATCGAAAGGGCTACATAAATTGTCTTATCGTAAGTTATATGTAGATGAGTTTTATGATGCGCTTATCGTACGGCCTTTGAATAGGTTGTCGGTAGGATTTTACAACTATATAGACCGTACAGGTATAGATGGATTTGTAAATGGAATAGGAAATTTTTTCCTGTGTGCTGGAAGAGGCATAAGACAGTGGCAAAGCGGCTATGTCGGGTTTTATATGATGATGATGGTGGTGAGTGTAATCGTGATTTTGCTGTATGCCGTATTTAGTATATAATTTTGACTTTTAAACAATGAGTAACCTATTTATATTACTATTAGTTCCTGTTATTTCGGCTATCGTATTATGTTTTATCAAAGATGCGGTACGAGCTAAATGGATAGCGCTGTTTGTGGCATTATTAGAGTTAGGGCTTTCTATTCCTTTCCTATGCGGATTTGTACCGGATGCGAGTATACAATTTGAACAGCGTTGGACATGGGTAGAATCTTTAGGAATTCAATTTCATATTGGCTTAGACGGCATCAGCCTTCCGATGATTTTGCTGACAAATGGTTTAATACCACTTATTGTCTTAGCCGCTTTTAAGAAAGCCCATAAAGGAAGTTTCTTTGCATTGATCTCCTTTATGCAAGCGGGTCTTTTACTGGTATTTTTGGCTTTAGATGCCTTTACATTCTACGTAGGTTGGGAAGTGGCATTAATTCCGATTTATTTTATTTGTGCCCTTTGGGGAGACGGAGACCGTATCCGGATTAATCTTAAGTTCTTTGTGTATACGTTTTTCGGAAGCTTGCTGATGTTGATCGCACTTATTTATCTGTACAATCAAAGCGCTACTCCGAGCTTTGAATGGTCCGCATTCGTCGCCTTAGATTTATCAGAATCTACCCAAAGATGGATATTCTGGGCCTTCTTTTTGGCGTTTGCGATCAAAATTCCGATTTTTCCATTCCATACCTGGCAACCAGATACCTATACACACGCACCTGCAGCTGGGACGATGCTATTAGCCGGCATTATGCTTAAAATGGGGGTATATGGCTTAATCCGTTGGTTGTTGCCGATAGCTCCCTTGGGAGCGTTGGCTTATAGCCAAGTCGTGATGGTTCTCTGTATTATCGGTATCGTATACGCTTCGATTATTGCCTTTAAACAGCAGGACGCCAAACGTTTGATTGCCTATTCGTCGATTGCGCACGTCGGACTAATTTCCGCAGGGGTATTCTCTTGGAATATTGACGGATTGCAAGGTGCTATCATCCAGATGGTAAACCATGGTTTGAGTGTGGTAGGACTATTTTTTATCCTAGATATTCTACAGGAACGAACGGGCACGCGTACAATGACGGATTGGGGAGGAATAGCAAGCAAGGCGCCACGTTTAGCAACAGCCTTTCTCATCATCTTAATGGGCGCAGTAGGCTTGCCCTTGACTAATGGCTTTATTGGGGAGTTTTTATTGTTGAAAGGCGTATTCGGCTATGGTGTATGGTATGCGGTCTTCGGAGGCCTCACCTTGATTTTAGGAGCGGTTTATATGTTGCGTTTGTATCAAAAATCGATGTTGGGCGTATTGCCTGAACGTTATGCAGGTGTACTGGATATAAAAGGATACGAATTGGTTGTATTGGCGATTATCGTGTTTTTCACCCTGTTTTTAGGCGTGTGGCCAAAAGCGATTTTACAGCTTTCAGAGGCCTCAGTAACAAACTTATTGAATCAAATTAAATTTTAACTAGCGACTGTAGAATATTATGGGGGCAATTATTACATTGGGTATTTTGGGAATCGTGGTGTTATATCTGGGCTTATTCAAAGCAAAGAATGCGCTTATTCCTGTCACCTTGCTGGGCTTGGTCGTTACATTAGGGTTTCTCGTGGGAGAATGGAACAGCGAAGCGTTTCCGTTATTCCATGGGATGGTGATTTTTGATCGCTTAGCACTGTCTTTTTCAGTGCTCTGTGTGGTTATCACAGGCTTCATTATCCTACTTTCGAAAGAATATTTTAAACATGTCAGCACGTACCTTTCTGAATATTTTTCGTTGATTATTTTTTCGCTGATGGGCGCATTGCTTGTCAATGCATATCATAATTTTGCCATGCTATTTATTGGCATTGAGGTGATGTCCGTGGCATTGTATATCTTGGTGGGCATCCGGAAAACAGATTTAGCTTCGAATGAAGCTGCGCTAAAATACTTCCTTATGGGCGCATTTTCTACGGGCTTTCTTCTGTTCGGTATTACACTCTTATACGGCGCGTCAGGTACCTTCGATCTTGGGGAGTTACAAGCTTATGTACAGACATCCTCGGAGATCTCTCCTTTGTTCTACGGCGGTGTACTCTTATTACTTTGTGCTTTATGTTTTAAAGTGGGAGCCGCACCTTTTCACTTCTGGACGCCGGATGTGTATGACGGAGCACCAATCCTGATTACAAGTTATATGAGTACGGTAGTAAAAGTTGCCTCGTTTGTGGGGTTTCTGCGGTTATTTAGTATGGTATTGGTTCCTCTACACGACTTTTGGACACCAGTATTATTGACCATTATTATCATTACACTATTTGTGGGGAATATCACGGCTTTGTTGCAAGCTAGCTTTAAGCGGATGATGGCCTATTCCAGTATTTCACATGCCGGCTATATGCTCTTTGCTATCGTATCCATCGGTGTAACTTCTGCATCCGGTATGTTGGTGTACGCGACGGCCTATTCACTAGCTTCCGTAGTGGCTTTCGGAGCACTTATTATCGTGAAACGTAGTACGGGCTCAGAAAATTTTGAGTCATTTAACGGGTTGGCAAAAAGAGAACCTATGCTCGCGTTGGTATTGACCATAGCCATGCTTTCGCTTGCGGGTATCCCCTTGACGGCAGGTTTCATGGGCAAGTTTATGATGTTCAATAACGTCATGGGAACCTATAACATCACGTTGTTAATCCTAGCGGTTATTAACGCAGCAATTGGCGTATATTATTACTTGCAC
This sequence comes from Sphingobacterium sp. FBM7-1, assembly GCF_020687765.1. Lineage (GTDB taxonomy): Bacteria > Bacteroidota > Bacteroidia > Sphingobacteriales > Sphingobacteriaceae > Sphingobacterium. The sequence goes on from NZ_JAJEWJ010000008.1 coordinate 84,954, forward strand.
GTGGTGGTAAATATGTACTTTCGCAAACCTGAAGAGGAAGTAGCAGAACAGCATATTCCAGCCAGTTATAAGTTTGTATTGGTTGTAGCCGCCGCATCGACGCTGATCATTGGGGTTTATCCCGATAGTATTCTCTCGTTCTTTTTTTAGAAAAAAGAACCAAAAAATCGTCACTTCGGATATTTGAGAAAGAGGGTAGTGCTAATATGAATTTCTACAGACCTCAAATATCCGGATGTGACATTCAATGTTAATAGAGGGCAGTACAATTGCGGAAGTAAAAGTGGTCAATAATGTCTTTCGGTTATGCGGGTTCCATGCTACTTAGGAATAGACAAAGAAACCATGATGTGTATAAATATAGATGCTCATCATAGCGCCATCTCCATAAAAAATAAATTCGATGGCAAATAGCAAAACTATATTCAGCCTTGATTTATGGATTCGCGTTTATTTTGGTGTCCATCAGCTCACTTCGATCGGTTTTTTTGCTTCGTTTTTTTATCAAGGAAAAAATGAAGAGAAAACCGTTATCAAAACTAAAAGCAAATCGTATCTTTAGGGGGAGAGCCATTTTGAATATGAGGAGAATAAGCTTGCTGAAATTATTGATATTGATATTTACCCTTGGCGTTGCTGCACAGCAAGGTCTGGCTCAACAAAAAATCAGTGGAACCGTTATAGACGATGTAGCAGGAAAAGGTGTTCCGCAGGCGAGTGTACAAGTACGAGGGACATCGGATGGAACATCCTGTGGTGCTTCAGGGCAATTTTTCTTAACAACGACGAGTCCGTTTCCGCTGCAACTTGTGGTATCTGCTGTTGGCTATAAACAGCTTATCATAAGCGTTGATTCCCTTCCGCAGCATTTGCAAATCGCATTGGAAAGTGATAAGCAGCTTATTGACGCCGTGGAAATTTCCCGTCGTCAGAAATACCGGAATCGAAATCCAGCAGTGGATATTATCCACCAGGTCATCAAACACAAACGCTCCAATCGCTTGGAGAACCAACCGAAGTTGTCTTTTCAACAGTATGACAAATTGCAATTTGGACTTGTAAACCCGCCGGAGCAGTATAATAAGCGGATGGGAAGCTTAAGCTTTTTTTTCGATAATGTGGATACATTGACATCGCCGGGGAATAAACTGCTTACCATTTTTATGCAGGAGCAGCTAAGCGATGTCTATTCCAAGAATGATCCCAAGGCGTTTAAAAAGCGGGTGAAATCCATCAAGCAGACAGATTTTGACGACCGATATGTCAACAACCACAATATCCAATCGTATTTATCCTATCTCTTTCAGGAGGTTGAGATTTATGATGAAAACATCTTTCTGATCAATAAATTATTCCTCAGTCCGATAGCCAATAATGCGCCGGTTTTCTATAAGTATTATATTACAGATACGATTGATACAGAAGATGGCCGTTTAATAGAGCTGAATTTCGAGCCTAGAAACAAGACAGATTTGTTGCTTAGTGGTAAATTACGGATAACGACAGATGGTCGGTTTGCGGTGCAGGGGGCGACCCTACGGGCGAATAAGGAAGCGAATCTGAATTGGGTAAATGATATAACGATTGACTTGCAATTTCGTCCGAATGCAGAACGGTATATGTTCTTGGAGCGTAGTGATGTGGATATTATGTTTGGGACGAACCGAAGCGATGCCGTATATGGCCGGAAGACTACGCATAACTATGATTACGATTTTTCCCCCTCTTTCTCGGACGATGTTTTTAAAGGAGCTCCTATAGAGACATTGAAAACAGCGAAAGACAATGAAATCCTTGTTCAACAGCAACGTCCCGTACAGCTATCGAAGGTGGAAAACCGCGTTTATGCTAATGTAGATTCTTTGAACGATAACCGTACGTTTCGAACAATGCTTGCTGCCGGTTATCTGCTGGCACAAGGGTTCTATCCAGCTGGACCGATCGAGTTTGGCCCACTAGAGTATTTGTATTCGCGAAATAATATCGAGGGCAACCGGATACGATTAAGCGGACGGACGACGCTTGGCTTTTCGGAGAAGTTGTTTATCGAAGGGTATTTAGCTTACGGCACGCAAGACGGTGCGTTTAAATACTTCGTCCGGCCTACTTTTTCGCTAAATGGCCAATCTGTGGCCCGGTTTCCGGCTCATTATTTACAAGTAGCGGTGCAACATGATATTTTTGATCCGGGGAGAATGCTCGGTTTCAAAAAAGGCGACAGTTTTTTTCAGTCTATACGAAGCAATCGTCCGACGAAATGGATGGATACGTATGCGTATCAACTCAAACATTTGATAGAATTTGGCAATCACGTGAGTTTACAAAGTTCTTTTATCCATCACCGTAGGCGGGCAATTGGAGATTTACAATTTATTTCATCTGGTGAAATACCTCGGGATATTGCTCATATCAATACCAATGAAATGGAGTTTATACTACGCTGGGCGCCCAAAGAGAAATTTTACTACCGTAATCTCAGCCGCAATACGATCATCGAGAAATATCCAGTATTTACACTGCAATATAACCGGGGGTTGAAGGGCTTCTGGGACGGTGACTATGCTTTTGATGCGTTGCGTGGCTCGGTGTCTAAGCGTTTTTTCCTCAACCAACTGGGCTTTGCAGATATGACGTTGAGCGGTGGGAAGATCTGGGGTGCGCTACCTTATCCTCTATTGGAGATGCCGAACGTTTTCCGCGACGAAGATACGCGACATGAAATCGATTTTTCGATGATGCGTAGTATGGAATTTGTCGCCGATGCGTACATACGTTTGGCATTTGAACATCAACTGGAGGGATTTATCCTCAATAAGATTCCATTGATCAAGAAACTGAAACTACGGGAGATTTGGGGAGGCAAGATGTTTTATGGTCGGCTAAGCGACGCGAACAACCCCTATATTAGTAAGGATGTGGTTCATTTTGATACCGATGCGGACGGCCATATCATGACGCACGTATTTGATAAAAAGGTGCCTTATTGGGAAGGGAAGGTCGGTATCGATAATATTTTTAGATTGTTGCGTGTTGAATATATACGTCGGCTAAGTTATATTGGCTTACCGAATGTCGACCAAGACAGGTATCGCGTGAGCCTCCACTTAAACTTTTAAACCCATGCAAGAAAAGAGATATACTTATTTCCTGCTAGCGATCTGGAAAAATATAGCCTACATCACGGTGAATAGACCCGATAAGCGGAATGCGTTGAATACTTTAGTCCTAAAGGAGTTGGCGGAAATACTAGCCGACTTAAAAACGAATGATCAGGTGCGCGGGGTTATTTTGACCGGCGCAGGAGACAAGGCTTTCGTGGCAGGAGCCGATATTAAGGAGTTTCAAGATTTCTCCTCCGACGAGGCATGGCTCTTATCAAAATTCGGACAGGAAGAAGTGATGGATGAGTTGTACACCTATCCAAAGCCGGTAGTTGCTGCGATCAACGGGTTTGCGTTAGGTGGTGGGTTGGAGCTTGCGATGGCTTGCCACATTCGGGTAGCCGTTGAAAATGCCCAGATGGGGCTTCCCGAAGTGTCCTTAGGCATTATTCCTGGGTACGGCGGTACACAACGATTACCCCAGTTGGTTGGGCGCGGAAAAGCCTTGGAAATGATCATGACCGGGGAAATGATCGATGCGCGAGAAGCACAGCAGTGGGGCTTGGTAAATTACACCGTGCCGGCAGATGAATTGATGGCTACCTGTGAGCGGCTTTTGGAGAAGATGTTCGGACGTTCCCAAACGGCGATCACTGCCGCTATCCGCACCGTGAATATAGGGTTGATGGAACCGGAGAAAGGTTACGAAGAAGAGAGGGACGCATTTGCCGCTGCGTTCGATAGTCCAGATTTTAAAGAAGGCGTGTCCGCTTTCTTAGCAAAGCGAAAACCAAACTTTTGATATTTTGTTTCTTCTACGGTATAGACGTCGTTAACAGTATGAACAACCCTGTTTTTTCTCAAAAGGAGAGAAATATTATTATTCTCTTAATCGTGCTGACTTTGGGAGGGATTCTCCTCTACGCAACGCGGGGCATTTTCGGTGCATTTCTGGGGACACTGGTCATGTATACGCTTTTTCGCACCTTAAATATTTTCCTGATCGAGCGATGGCGATGGCCGAAACCTTTGTCTGCGGTGCTGATTATTATCCTTTCTGTTTTTATCATTGTCTTGCCGTTTATAGGTATTGGCAGTATGTTGGTCCGAAAGGCCATAGCGTTACAGGAAAATCCCGCTTGGATAAAACAGGTGATAGACGCCGTGAATCAATTTGCCGGCGATACATTGGGAAAACCAGATCTCCTGCAAGAGCAACTCGAAGCAAGTGCGGCTTATTTCGGTAAGCTGTTGACAGCGGTATTGGGTGGTGCAGCAAACATATTTCTGGAAATCACCGTGATGTATTTTATCTTGTACTTTATGCTGGTGAATTATAAAGGCTTTGAAAACGGCATATTATACTATTTTCCTTTTGATGAAGAGCAGGCGGTCGTGTTTGGCACGGAGTTAAAAAACATTACCTATTCCAATATTGTGGGACAAACGATTGTAGCGATTGTTCAAGGTGGATGCCTCGCCATTGGATTTTGGATATTTGGTGTGGGTGATGCGTTGTTTTGGGGCGTAATCTGCGCTATATTATCTTTTATCCCGCTCTTGGGACCTCCGTTGATCTTTGTGCCCGCCACGTTGGTTTTACTGTCTCAAGGTCAAACCTGGCAGGGAATAGGATTGCTCATCTGGGGATTCGCGCTGGTTATCAATATCGATAATGTGCTCCGCTTTATTATCAATAAGAAAGTTGGCAATATCCACCCATTGATTACCGTAGTGGGGGTTATTATTGGACTGCCCTTGTTTGGTCTTATAGGGCTGGTATATGGTCCGTTGCTGTTAGCTTATTTTCTTTTGGCATTGAAGATATACAAAACGAATAAGCGTTTATCTTTACAACAAGAACAGCTAAGAGAAAAACAAGAATAAAGGAGCTGTATCGATAAGTAGCGATACAGCTCCTGCTACCTTATCGTTTCAATAATCTTTCTGGGAATTGACTGACGTTTTCCAAGGTCAGCTGCTGCATCACCTGATAGAGTTGGGCTTTGAACAAATTAACAGTATGTTCTCCACCCTCGTCGCCCAAGGCGCCGACACCATACATAAACGGACGTCCCATAAAATTAAAATCAGAACCCACCGCATGTGCCCGGGCTAAATCTACACCGGAGCGTATACCACCATCCAGCATAATTTTGATTTTCTCCTTATAAGTAGGGTTTCCGGCTAGGTGAATCAGGGAATTAATAGAGGACTCTCCGGCGTCTATTTGACGTCCACCGTGATTGGATACGATCACACCGTCCGCACCAATACCGATTACCGCTTCCATATCTTCATCCGTTGTAATGCCTTTAACGACGAGTGCACCTTTCCAGATGTCGCGAATCGCTTTCACTTTTTCGATGTTTACTTTACCGGTAAACGTACGATCCATAAACTTCCCAAGCTGTGCTAAATCGAGGCCTTTCTCCATATAGGGCTTTAACGTCGCAAAAGAAGGGATGCCATGTTGCAATGTTTTGATACCCCACAATGGGCGAATCATCGCTTGTGTAATGTTGGAGATATTCATCTTAGGAGGCATGGACAATCCCGCTTTTATTTCGCGGTAGCGAAGTCCGAAGGAAGGTACATCGACCAAGACAACGAGTACAGGACATTCTACAGCTTCAAGGCGGCGTAGGATATCGTCACGAAGCCTATTCTCGGTAGGATGGTAGAGTTGAAACCAGGCCTTTCCTTCTGAAACTTCTGCAATACGTTCGATACTGCTGGTCGATACCGTGCTCAAGGTGTATGGAATATCATGTTTGGCAGCGGCTTTCGCAAGAATTTCGGGCGCATTAGGCCACATTAATCCTTGGAGCCCGATGGGAGAGATACCGAAAGGCGCGCTATAGCGTCTTCCAAAAAGCTCAACGGACATGTCAATATCTCCAGCTACGCGAAGGTATTGTGGTTTCAGTATAATATCGTCGAAGTCGCTTTCATTTTTTGCTAAATTCCATTCTTCGTTGCAGCCTCCCTCGAGGTAATCAAATGCAAATTTTGGAATCCTGGATTTCGCTTTTTTCCGTAAATCTGCGATAGAAGGATATTTTGAATTATATCGATATACGATTTTCTCACTCATTTCTGAAAAAGTAATTTTAAAAAGTGTAGCGAATATACACACAATTTCAATATTTACTGTCCTGTTGTGTGTCGCTCGAGCCGCGAGGCTGTTACTTTTTTTTCGCAAAAAAAGTAACCAAAAAAACTCGCCACTTTAAAATTTTGAAAGAGTGGGTAGTGCATCTATAATATTTTTACATATTTCAAAATTTTACATGTGGCATTCAGAGGTTAAAGGAGGATTGTGCAATTGTATTATCCCTTCTTAACTTTTGAGGCCGCATCCGAATGTTTTACAACTGTACAAACTCATTCCTAGTACCATCCCTAATGTAAAACATTCGAAGCGGCGATTTTTACGCTCCTTTTTCTAAAAAAGGAGCATAAATAAAATTTGGTGAAATCCCATTTTATTCATATATTAGCCTCGCTTATAGAGAAAGGCAGAGGGAGTAGACCCGAAGAAGCCTTAGCAACCTGTCTCTTGACAAGGTGCTACATTCTACTCCTGATTAGGAGAAAGATAAGCTGAGTACACTTCTTCTAGTGTCCTTTTCTCCAAAGCAAACGGTAAAAGAATTTAAACACAACAACTATATTTATGTTATTAACAAACAATTTAGGATACCCCAGAGTGGGTGCGTTCCGCGAATTGAAAAAGGCCAATGAAGCATATTGGGCTAAGAAAATCAGCGCGGAAGAATTATTGCAAGCTGGACTTAAAATCCGGGAAAGCAATTGGAAGACACAGCAGGAAGCAGGCATCGACCTGATCCCATCAAACGACTTTTCTTTTTATGATCAAGTTTTGGATTTGTCGTTAACCGTGGGAGCTATTCCAGCACGTTACAACTCCCTATTGGATCGAATTGACCGTCAATATAACCTTGATCTATACTTTGCGATGGCACGTGGTTTCCAAGAAGAGGGTGTTGACGTTACCGCGATGGAAATGACGAAGTGGTTTGATACTAACTACCACTATCTTGTTCCGGAATTTACGAAAGATCAAACATTCCAGTTAACTTCGGAGAAATTCTTGAACGAGTATAAGGAGGCCAAATCTTTAGGTTTTGAAACGAAACCTGTACTGATTGGCCCGATAACTTACCTGTTAATTGGTAAAGAAAAAGAAGAAGGTTTTCAGCGTATCGACTTGATTGATCGTTTGTTGCCTGTTTATGAAGAAATTTTAGCGAAGTTGGCCGATGCCGGTGCACAATATGTACAAATCGATGAGCCTTACTTGGCTTTGGATATTGATGCGGCTACGCGGTCTTTATATGGTAAGGTGTTTGAGAAATTAGCAGCTGCCGCAAAAAACATTAAATTAATCGTAGCAACTTATTTCGAAGCACTTCAGGATAATGAGGAAACTGCTGTGAACTTGCCCGTACACGCGCTTCATCTCGATCTTGTGCGTGGAGAAAATCAACTCGATACCATTTTGCCAAAGGTTCCGGCATCCTTAACACTTTCGTTGGGGGTTGTTGAAGGACGAAACATTTGGAAAAACGACTATGAGAAATCATTAGAAAAAATTAAACAGGCCGTGGAAGCGCTCGGTGCAGAACGGGTATGGGTTGCTCCGTCTTCCTCGTTGCTTCATGTTCCGTTTGATTTGGATAACGAAGATAATGAAGAATCGTTGCCTGCCGAGGTAAAGAATTGGTTAGCGTTTGCAAAACAAAAGTTAGCCGAAGTGAAAGATCTATCCGTATTGGCGAATGGTGAAGTGGATGTAAAAACAGCGGCACGCTTTGATGCGAATAAAGCTGCTGCGGAAAGTCGCCGCACATCACCTCTGATTCACAGACCGGAGGTCAAGGAGCGTACCGCGAATATTACAGATGACGACGCAACGCGTACTTCTCCGTTCTCGGTTCGTAAAGCCGCACAGCAGGCTAAATTTAACTTGCCGGGTTTTGCTACGACCACCATCGGTTCTTTCCCACAGACGAAAGATGTCCGCAAGTGGAGAGCAGATTTGAAAAAAGGCGTCATTACGCAAGAGCAATACGATAAAGAGATTGCTGAAGAAACGGAAAGAACGATACGTTTGCAAGAAGACTTGGATATTGATGTTTTAGTGCATGGAGAGTTTGAGCGTAATGATATGGTGGAATACTTTGGTGAACAATTGGCAGGCTACGCATTCACGAAGAATGGATGGGTACAGTCTTACGGTTCCCGTTGTGTGAAGCCGCCAATAATTTATGGGGATGTTTATCGTCCGGAGGATATGACTGTTCGTTGGTCTGCGTATGCACAGTCCTTGACCGATCGTCCGGTAAAAGGTATGTTGACCGGGCCAGTTACGATTTTACAATGGTCATTTGTACGTAACGATCAACCGCGTTCGACGACAACTTATCAAATAGCCTTAGCCATTTTGGATGAGGTGCAGGCATTAGAAAAAGCAGGCATCAAAATCATCCAGATCGATGAGCCGGCTATTCGGGAAGGGTTGCCGCTACGTAAGGCAGGACAAAAAGATTACTTGAATTGGGCGGTCCGTGCTTTCCGTGTTTCCTCATCCAATGTAGAAGATGATACGCAGATCCACACCCACATGTGTTATTCGGAATTCAATGATGTCATTGAAGATATCGCAGCTATGGATGCGGATGTTATCACGATAGAAACCTCACGTTCTCAAATGGAATTGCTGGATGCATTTGCGGGCGATTTCAAATATCCAAACGATATTGGTCCTGGGGTATACGATATCCATTCGCCACGTGTGCCAAGCACAGAGGAGATGGTGCATTTGCTTCGTAAGGCTAAAGCGGTGGTACCCGCCGAACAACTATGGGTAAACCCAGATTGTGGTTTAAAAACCCGTGCATGGCCGGAGACAAAAGCAGCGTTAGAATCGATGGTTGAAGCAGCTAAGATTTTACGCGCAGAGTAATATCGACACCAATTTAGTATTATAAAAGTGGATACAGCCCGAAGGATTCTTCGGGCTGTATCGTTTTTGATACAAATGAACGGGCAACATTTTTTTTACAATAGGAGGTCAATTACTTAACGTAAGCTTAGTATTTTTGCTCGACATGTTATTTAAGATTGTTCATTCCATTATATTGCTATGTTACTTGAATATTCTGGTTTACCAACCAGAATCTGGGTATGCTATGCGGTATGATGATTCTCTTTTAAATGGGGAATCGCTTTTGGAGATCGTTCTTGATGACGTTTTAGCATTGCCGATTGATAAAGATGCGGCGGATGTAGAAATCTTATACGATGAATATCGTTCGCACGAGTATCAGGCTTTGTCCTTATCGCTCTTTGTGTTGGTGTTGACATTGTTGTTTCCGTTTGAACAACTAGCTCGATATGTAAAGCATCCGGTATACGATGGTAAAAAACGAATAATTATACCGAATTATTACACACACCTGCATAGGCTACAGCCCTTTTAGCTTTTAATTCCCAATAGTTCCCCACATCTTCGAACAATTTCGCAGGTATTAATGTTTGGGTTTGTCCCCCACGCGTAGCAATAGATAAGGAACTATATGTTATTCCATTGACTTTAAGCATTTTTTCTCGTAAGCAGGAGTAAACAAGTCCTGTAGAGGGAAATAGTTAAACATGTTACCTATTGCAAGAGGCTTAACATTAATACAGATTTTAATCACTTTTTTAGTAATAATAAATGAAGACACTTTCATTGGTGTTCCCGGTATTGGGATTGGCGTTGTTCGCCAGTAGTTGCACCGTTAAGAGTACAGAAAGCAGCGCGGAGGCGGTAAAACAACTGCCCGTAGTAAATCTTACCGTCATGGATACGACGGTATACAAAGAATATATTGCCGATATACAAGCAACAAAAAATGTGGAGTTGCGGTCCCGTTTAACCGGATTTTTGGAAAAAATATATGTAGATGAAGGGGCATTGGTTAAGGCCGGCCAAGTTCTTTTCCAACTTAACAACGAAGAGTACAAAGCAGATTATGCAAAAGCAGAAGCAGCACTTGATATTGCCGTTTCGGAAGCAAAAAAGGTAGAGTTAGAGAAGGAACGGACCAAAAAACTAGTAGCGAAGAATATTGTTTCTGCGACCGAAGCAGATCTTATAGCTGTGCAGTACAAAGCCGCGCTATCGAAAATAGAAGAGGCTAAAGCGGTGAAGAACCAAATGCAAACCAAACTCTCCCAAACGCTTATCCGAGCTCCTTTTAATGGGCGTATTGACCGAATTCAACTCAAAGAAGGCTCTTTGCTTGAAGAAGGTTCGTTGATCACGACGATATCAGACTTGGGAAAAGTCAACGTTTATTTCGATATTTCAGAATCGGAATACCTGGATTTGGCTACTGATTCTAATTTCCGTAGCAATACTTTTAAAAGGGCGGTCAAGCTTGTTTTAGCAAATGGCGAGGAGTATCCCTATGGTGGAGAAGCGAAGATTGTAGAGAGTGAATTCAATCCCGGGACCGGCTCTATATCGCTGCGTGCCGAATTCCCTAATACGGAAGGATTGCTAAAGCACGGTGCGTCGGGTAAGATTGGTGTACCGGTATCGACCGGAGATACGCGGTTTGTACATCAAAAATCGGTGGTCGAAATTCAAGATAAAGCATATGTGTATGTTGTAGGTGAAAATGAAACGGTGAAGATGACGCCTTTCGAGGCAGGATCACGTGTAGGACATTATTATATCGTAGAGAGCGGTCTGGAGGGGAACGAAAAAATTGTTTTTGAAGGCGTGCGCGGGCTTCGTGATGGTATGAAAATAAAACCCTTGACTCAACAATAACGATATTGGTTATACACTAATTTTTAGCAAATAATTTCATGTTTGAAACTTATATAAAACGGCCGGTTCTTTCGTTGGTGATATCTATTTTTATCACCTTGCTAGGACTTTTGGCCTTATTTACACTGCCTATTACACAGTTTCCGGATATTGTGCCGCCCTCTGTGGTCGTAACGGCTAACTATACTGGTGCCAACGCAGAAGTGAGTACCGATGCGGTCGCGATTCCCTTGGAACGTGCGATCAACGGTGTCGCGGGTATGACATCCATGAATACCGTTACTACAAATAACGGAACGACACTCATCCAAGTAGCATTTAATGTGGGAGTAGACCCTGATATCGCTGCGGTTAACGTACAGAACAGAGTATCCACCGTATTAGATGAGCTTCCTGAAGAGGTAATACGTGCAGGTGTTATCACCGAGAAGGAGGTCAACAGTATGTTGATGTACCTCAATATCTATACAACGGACGAAACGGCTGACGAGCGGTTTATCTACAACTTTACGGATATCAATATCTTAAAAGAACTGAAACGTATCGAGGGGGTAGGTTTTGCCGAAATCATGGGATTCAAAGACTACGCTATGCGGGTCTGGTTGAAGCCGGATCGTCTTGCTGCTTACCAGATTTCTACCGAGGAGGTTATTGAGGCGCTACGGAGACAGAATATTGAGGCTGCCCCGGGACAAACCGGGATCGGATCGGATAAGACGGTAAACATGCAGCAGTATGTATTGCGTTATCCAGGTCGTTTTTCTGAGCCCGATGAGTATGCGAATGTGCCGATCCGGGCAAATTCGGATGGTTCTATTCTCCGGATTCGGGATATAGCCGATGTGGAATTTGGTTCGTTGGAATATGAAATGGCTTCCAAGGCGGATGGTCGCCCTTCAGCATCCATTATGATGAAGCAGCTGCCGGGATCCAATGCGCAGGATGTAATCCAGCGTGTTAAGGATCGCATGGAAGAACTGAAAACGATGACCTTCCCGCCAGGAATGGAATATAGCATGGGATATGATGTTTCCCGTTTTTTGGATGCCTCGATGTCTAGTGTTGTAAAAACACTTTTAGAAGCATTTATTCTGGTTTTCTTGGTCGTGTTTATCTTTCTTCAAGATTTTAGAGCGACTATTATTCCTATCCTTGCCGTTCCCGTCAGTTTGATCGGAGCCCTGTTTTTTATGTTAATGATGGGCTTCTCCATTAACTTATTAACACTATTTGCGCTTGTCTTGGCCATCGGTATTGTGGTGGATAACGGTATTGTCGTGGTGGAGGCCGTCTTTGCCAAGATGGAGGAAGAACATTTACCTCCGATGGAGGCCACACTTGCCGCTATGAAAGAGGTGGGATCGGCCGTGATCGCGATTACATTGGTCATGTCTGCGGTATTTATTCCAGTCGCCTTTCTCTCGGGGCCGGTGGGCGTGTTCTACCGACAGTTTTCGCTTACGCTAGCCGCGGCTATTGTGATTTCCGGAATCAACGCGTTAACTCTTACACCTGCCTTATGTGCCCTTATCCTTCGCTCGCCACATGATAAAAAAGAATCTAACAGTTGGTTAAGCAGGTTCTTTAAAAAGTTTAATACGGCGTACGATAAAACAGCAGGTGGCTACAGAAGCCTTCTGACGCGCATTGCGGGACGCAGAATGGTAACGGTGGGGATGCTTATTTTCTTCTTTATTGCTACATGGGGTGCGAGTAGTATATTGCCATCTGGCTTTATTCCTACCGAGGATCAGGGGATGGTGTACGTGAATGTGACGACACCTCCGGGTGCAACGGTAGACCGTACCGAGCGGGCATTGAACGAGGTGGGGGAGATCGCGAGAAGCTTAGAGTCTGTCGAGACGGTATCAACACTTGCGGGATACAGCTTGTTAACCGAAGTGTCAGGTGCTTCTTATGGTATGGGGATGATTAACCTCAAAACGTGGGATGAGCGAGATGTGACCGTTGACGACGTGATGCGGGAGTTGCAGGAGAAAACAGCCCACATCGCCGATGCGGAAATCGAATTTTTTCCGCCGCCTACGGTTCCAGGCTTTGGTAACGCTTCTGGTTTCGAATTACGGTTATTGGATCGCAGCGGGAATGAAGACTTAAATCAAACAGCGGAAGTTGTCGAGGATTTTATAACAGCTCTCAATAATTCAGAGGCTATTGAAGGAGTTTCTTCGAGTTTTGATGTGAGCTTTCCGCAGTACATGCTCGAGGTCGATTACGATATGGCCGCCAAAAGAGGAATTTCTGTGGAAAATGCGATGACGACGCTGCAGACCCTAATGGGAAGTTTTTATGCGACGAATTTTATTCGTTACGGACAGATGTATAAGGTTATGGTACAGGCCGACCCGCATTATCGTCAGACACCGGAAGATGTCTTAAATCTGTTTGTGAAGACTGCAGACGGCGAAATGGTACCTTATTCTTCTTTCATCCAGATGAAACGTATTTATGGGCCAGAGCAGATTACACGTTATAATATGTTCACATCGGCGATGTTGAACGGACAGCCAGCTCCTGGCTACAGTACGGGACAGGCGATTGAAACGATCCAACGACTGGCCGAGGAATTGCCACAGGGGTATGCGATTGAATGGTCCGGTATGACACGGGAGCAGGTTATCTCGGGAAACCAGGCTGTTTATATTTTTGCGTTGTGTCTGGTCTTCGTGTATTTATTGCTTTCGGCTCAATATGAGAGTTTCTTGTTGCCGTTACCAGTTATCCTCGGATTGCCAGCGGGTATTTTCGGCTCTTTCTTGTTCCTTAAATTACTCGGGCTGGAAAACGATATTTATGCACAAGTGGCCTTGGTTATGTTGATTGGTCTACTCGGGAAGAATGCTATTCTGATTGTGGAATACGCGGTGTTAAAACAAAAGCAAGGCATGAGCGTATTACAGGCAGCTATCGAAGGGGCATATGTGAGGCTGCGTCCCATATTGATGACATCATTTGCGATTATAGCAGGACTTATACCGTTGATGCTGGCATCAGGTGCGGGAGCTGTTGGAAATAAAACGATTGGTACGGCATCTGTGGGCGGGATGTTGATAGGAACGTTGGTGGGTGTAATTATTATCCCGGGATTATATGTACTTTGTTCGCCGAGAAAAAAAGAAAAGAAGAAAAAAATGATTCCTAAGGTTGCGACGTTATTGCTGGCCACAGGTTTGATCGTATCATGTAGCGTGCCGAAACAGCTGGACAAAGGAACGCATGCAGCATTACCAACACAGTTTAATCGGGATAGCTTGGTGTCTACAAATACAGATACCATTACAATTGCGCACCTGCCTTGGAAGGATGTTTTTACCGACCCTTACTTAAAGACACTGATTGACTCTGCTTTAGTTTATAATTACGATTTGCAGCAAGCTATTCAACGTATTGAAATTGCGCAAGCGAGTTTTAGGCAACGGAAGGCTGCCTTACTGCCTAGTTTAGATTTAGCGGCGGAAGCAGGTTTACGGAAGTATGGATTCTATACCGAAGAAGGTATCGGTAATTACGATTCGAATTTTTCAGAAAACCTGAAGGATGATGAAAAGATCCCGGAACCTGCGCTACCTGACTACTTTGTAGGCGTTCGTGCTTCCTGGGAGCTAGACTTATGGGGTAAGCTACGTGCTCAGAAAAACGCTGCGTTTAATAGTTTACTGGCAGAGAATGAAGCGCGCCGACTCGTCGAAACGGAGCTCGTAACAAATATCGCTTCCGCCTACTACGAGTTGCTGAGCTTGGATGCGAAAATCAACGTTTTTAATAACAATATTGTGTTGAATGAGCGCGCGTTGGAAATTACAGAACTGCAGAAGGAAGCGGGGCGTACTACCCAGCTGGGCGTGCAGCAATTTAAAGCTTTTTTGGCCAACTCCAGAGCGGAACGGGAAAGGGTTAGACAGGAAATTACGCTGTTAGAGCACCATATTAACTATTTGACAGGAAGCTTTAATACACAGGTACAACGCACAGAGACCGGTTTTGGCGCGCAGCCTTTATTCGAGAAGCTCGATGTGGGCGCACCTTTTCAAATGCTTGGTCTGCGGCCTGATATTCGGGAGGCCTCCTTCCAACTTATCGGGGCAGAACAAGATGTGAGGTTTGCGAAAGCGGCGTTCTTGCCGAGTGTGGTATTGTCGCCATTTATTGGCTTACAATCGTTTACTTTTAACAAGCTTGTAGATTTAGATAAGTCATTGACGTACGGCTTAGCGGGCGGGCTGACGGCGCCGATTTTCAATCAGCGCCAGCTTAAAAGCCAGTATGAGACGTATAAGGCAATGTATGGGCTGAACTTTTTGGAATATGAAAAGCGGGTGCTTAATGCGTATAACGAAGTTTCGAACGCTGTGAAAACCCAAGACCATATTGAACAGCGACAACAATATGTGCAAGAAGAGGTTGAAGCACTTCGAGGGGCGGTATCGGCTGCCAACGAATTGTTTATCGCTGGCCGTGTATCGTATCTGGAAATTATCACGGCGCAAAAAGATGCGGTAGCTGCTGAGTTGGATGAGGTGGAAATCCAGAAAGAGGAACTGTTGAACGAGATTGTTATCTACAAAGCTCTAGGAGGAGGCTGGCAATAGAATTGTTAAAGCTCCTCTTTCAAAATTTTCTCCAGCTCTTCTGGACTGAGGTTCATATTGACGTTTCCGTCTTTTGTAAACGATATTTCGCCCGTTTCTTCCGAAACGATAACGGCAATAGCTTCAGATACTTCGGTGACACCGATCGCTGCCCGGTGACGTAACCCAAACTGCGGCGGTAAATCCTCACTATCGGACAAAGGCAATACACAGCTCGCCGTCATGATGCGAAAGTCAACAATAACGACGGCACCATCATGTAGCGGGCTGTTTTTGAAAAATATACTTTCCAATAAGCGTTTGGATACCGGTGCGTCGATATATTCACCGCTAGATTGATAATATTCTTCATCAAAGTACCGAGAAAAGACGAGTAGGGCGCCCGTACGCGAGCGAGACATGCTGCGACAGGCTTCTACAATTGGTTTTATTTGTTCGCCATTGTCTATCTGTGTGGTTTTCTTGGTATTCAGAAATGACCAGAAAAATTTCTTCCGCCGGAGCGAAATGTTTTTTCCGATATGAATTAAAAAGCGGCGTATTTCCTGTTGAAAGACGACAATGAGCGCTATGGAACCAACAGATATGAATCCTCCAAAAATCTCCGTCAGCAAGCGCATCTCCATCTGTTTTACCACCAAATAGATACCATAGAATAGACCAACTCCTAGGAGGATGTTCACCGCAATAGTACCCTTGATCAAACTATAGATATAATAGATGATAATAGCTACCAGAAAAATATCAATAATGTCTAGTAGTCGAAAACCGCTGAGAATGTTTGGATCAAAATTGTTCATTATCTGTTTGCAATTTAAGCTTTTTTTTGAATTTTATTAAAAATGATATACCCGCATTATAGGTAGCTTCGTTTGTTTTGTGTTACTTTGCTTGTTATCTTTAGAATAGAGAAATTTAAGCAAGTATATATTATGGTAAAAAATTTTCCTTTGGAGCAATCCAATCCCGAACGACCCGTTATTTCTGTTTATCCGGACGCGAAAGCAGCTTCAGTTGATGTAGCGCAGCGTATAGCATCGTTAATTCGCGCTAAGCAACGAGACAATAAACAGATCGTACTAGGACTTGCAACAGGATCCACGCCTATTTATGTTTATGAAGAGCTTGTTCGTTTACATCGCGAAGAAGAGCTCAGTTTTAATAACGTAATTTCTTTTAATCTTGATGAATATTTTCCGATGCAGCCGGATTCTTCTCAAAGCTATGTCGCGTTTATGAAGAAATACTTGTTCGATCATATCGATATCAAACCGGAGAATGTTCATATTCCAGACGGTACTTTGGCGAGAGCTGAAATAGAGGCCTACTGTTCGGCTTATGAAAATAAAATTAAGGCAGTGGGAGGAATCGATATTCAGCTTTTAGGTATTGGGCGTACAGGACACATCGGTTTTAACGAACCTGGTGCAACACGCTTTTCAAAAACGCGGTTAGTGGAGTTGAATGACCTGACACGCACGGATGCCGCACCCGCCTTCGGCAGTAAAGAATACGTACCTACCGAAGCAATTACGATGGGAATTGATACGATAATGGCAGCCAGAAAAATCTTATTAATGGCTTGGGGAAGGGGAAAGGCTGAAATTGTTCAGAAAACGATGGAGACGGAGGTTACTGCAACGATACCTGCTACATTTTTGAAGACTTGCGAACAGGTGGAGTTTGTGCTAGATAATGAAGCTGCCTCCTTATTAACGGGCCTTGAGGCGTAAACTTTACATAGAAAGACAACGTGTTATGACAAAGTTATCTGTAAATATTAATAAAATAGCAACCCTTCGAAATTCGAGAGGTGGGAATATTCCAAATGTAGTGGCGGCAGCGTTGGCATGCGAACGTTTTGGTGCACAAGGAATAACGGTGCATCCGCGCCCCGATGAACGGCATATACGCTATCAAGATGTTTATGATCTGAAAGCAGCGATTAGCACAGAATTCAATATTGAGGGGAATTGTCAGGAGCCAAGGTTCGTGGATTTGGTATTAGCAAATAAACCAACCCAAGTTACATTAGTTCCGGACGCACTTGGTCAGATTACATCCAATCATGGATGGGATACCATTAAAAACCGGGATTATTTGGAGGATATGGTAAAACGCTTTCAAGATGCGGGGATTCGAGTGTCTATTTTTGTCGACCCCAAGGAGGAGATGGTGGAAGGCGCCGCGGAGACGGGCACCGATAGAATCGAACTTTATACAGAAGCGTACGCTTCGGAATATGGTTATGATGATAAAAAAGCGATAGCGCCTTATATAAGAGCTGCTAGAAAAGCACAGGAAGTAGGGCTTGGACTAAATGCAGGGCATGATCTGGATCTTCATAATTTAAAATACTTTAATGAGCATATTCTCGGGCTTTTAGAGGTAAGTATTGGTCATGCGCTGATTGCCGATGCACTGTATTTGGGATTGGAAGAAACCATAAAACGATATCTAGCTGCATTAAAAGCATAAGGGCAAAAATTCTTTTGCCCTTATGCTTTTAATGCAGCTTAATTAATTCCCTTAAATATTCTGTTCCATCGAATTTTAGAGAGAAAGCTGCCTTTTTCATCCCAACTCATCCAGGTGAACAATGCTTTACCGACGATATGGTCTTCCGGAACGAAACCCCAAGAACGAGAATCTAAGGAGTTATGTCTGTTGTCCCCCATCATCCAATAATAGTTTTGCTTGAAGGTGTAGCTTGTTGCTTTTTCGCCGTTAATATAATAATCTCCGGCTTTTTTCTCTAGGATGTTCCCTTCATAATCCCGTATGGCACGCTCATATAACGGAATGGTAAGCGAATCTAAGGCTACCGTCCAACCTTTTGCAGGGATAGTAAGCGGGCCGAAGTTATCGACGCTCCAATTATACTGTTTATGATGCGGATAAACAACGATACTTTCCTCAATCATCATTTCAACGTCGTTTACATTTCCCCAAGCTTTGATCATCTCGGCTTGATTCACCGTCATATGCATCAAGAAAATACTCGGATCAGACATTTGCTGGACATCGATGCGCAAATCATGCATCCTTTCCCGATTAAGCCCTGAGCCATCTGTGTAAACGAAGTAGGCGTGTTGCATTTCGGGAGGTGTGAACGCAGGTTTTCCGTTAATAAGCAGTTCTGCGCGTTCCAATGATATAATATCTCCGGGCATGCCTACGCAGCGTTTAATGTAGTTCTCGCGTTTGTCGATAGGTCGGGTTGTAATTGTAAATTGATTGTGAACGGTTTCTTTTCCCATCGCCCGGACCAGGTCTGCATAGGTTGTTTCCTGATATTCTAAGGCCACCGTATCTCCTGCAGGGAAATTAAATACAACGACATCATTCCGTTCTATATTTTGAAAACCGGGTAAACGTTTATAGGGAAGTTGTATGGCTTCAGAATAGGCTTTCCCACCGGTGATTGGCATAGTGTGATGTGCAAAGGGAAAAGCGAGCGGCGTCATAGGGATACGTGGACCATAATTGAGTTTGCTAACAAATAGAAAATCTCCGACTAATAAGGTGCGTTCCATGGATCCTGTGGGAATCATGTAGGCTTCGATCAGGAAGCCGCGAATCAGGGATGCCGCTATGGTCGCAAAAATAATGGCGTCCGCCCATTCTCGCACGGCCGTTTTTTTATACGGATATTTTTGTTGAAACGCTTCGGTGTTAGATTGACCTAAGTATTTAATATTGGGGTCTCGACCCCATAAGGGCAAAAATATAAACGGCAATATTACCGCGGCAACTGTTTCCCAAAAGCGGCGCTTCCCAAAACTTTTTAGAAAATCGAGATACAGGGCGTAAAAAATAAATATATTTACAATAGGTACGAGCAATAAGACAACCCACCAAGTGGGGCGGGCAGTCAGCTGCGCCATAATATATTCGCGGTAAAAGGGGATGATAGCTTCCCAACCTTGTTTTCCTGCCTTTTTGAATAACAGCCACAATCCATATAAGGAGGCAATCGTTAATAGGGCAAAGATGATATAGTACATAAATCCTACACTGTTAAATAAAGTCAAACATTTCGGTTACTTGATAAAAACCTTTTTTATCCTGTATCCATTCTGCGGCCACGACTGCTCCTAAAGCGAAACCGGCACGGCTATGTGCTGTGTGTTTAAATTCAATCTGATCCACTTCCGAACTGTATAATACGGTATGGGTACCGGGTACTTCTTCTATACGAAGGCTTTCAATGAGTAATTCATCAGGCTTTGCGATGACTTCTTCTCCGGCATCGACAACATTGTTCACCCAATTTGTCTTCGCAGCTGTATTTTCTAAAATTCCTTCTGCGATGGTAATCGCCGTTCCGCTCGGTGCATCGAGTTTGTGAATATGATGTATTTCTTCCACTTGCACATCATACTGTTTATAGGGATTCATTGCTTTTGCCAGCAATTTGTTGACATGGAAAAAAACATTTACGCCGATACTAAAATTAGAACCATAGAGCATCGTTTGGTTTTCGTCTTCGCAGATCGATTTTACTTCGTCCAGGTGATCGTACCAGCCCGTGGTTCCCACCACGATGGGTAAATTTGCTTCGAAGCATAAATGGATATTATCCAATGCCGCTGCCGGTTCACTGAAATCGATGGCTACATCTGCATCCGCAATATCATTTGCTGAAATAGAATCACGGTTATATTTATCGACAACAAGAAAAATTTCGTGACCACGCTTCATCGCGAATTTTTCGATAAGCTGTCCCATTTTGCCGTAACCTAAAATAACTACCTTCATATCTTTTAACTGGTTAATTTAATTTCATTGTAAGTTTGATTCCCGGGGTTACTCCAAAGCTTGTTAAAGGATGCGATCCAGCTAGTGCCCTATGTGTGTTTGGCATAAGTGTGGGGCGGACGCGCATGGTCATGTCAGAACCGATATTCCAACGATATTTCAACATGGAGTCTACATAAGCTTCAACAACGTTCAAGCCCCAGAAGCCAATTGTTACCAGAACGGTCAAATCCCGATTTCTACGGCCATAATCTTTTTGTTGGACCAAGCCCTGTGTTCTCCAATTTATGAGATCAGGATCGTTGGGGGCATCGTGGTATTTTATGCGATACTCCAATTCATCCAGAAACTTTTTATAATACCATTGCCAATAATCGAATACCACATATCCGGTAACTAAACCTCCGTATATGATGGGAACCTTTACCCACCACAATCCTTTATTCGTGTATTGTCCCCACCCGGGTAAAATTAAAGAACGTCTCCAAGCGGTGCGGGAAATCTGCTCGATTTCCAAACGAGCGGAATCCTTTTTTATATCTTTATAATAATATTTTTCTCTTTCTTTTTCCGCTTTTTCTCTCGCTCTACGTTCTTTTCTGGTCTCTTCGTGCACGCTATCTTGCGCGGCGTGCAGGGAGTCTGCTGATAAGTCTATCGTCGAAGTGTCTGCGCTTGTCAAGATAGAATCCCGTTCCTGAGCCTGTGCGTTATGGAGTAAGGCTGAAATGCTAAAGAAGAATATAAATATATAACGCTGCATTACCAGTCCAATAATTCCAAGATCCGACTTAAGTCGTCTTCACTCTCAAACGGGATCTCAATGGCTCCTTTGCCTCTGCTGTTTTTCAGGTTTAACTTTACACGTGTAGAGAATCTTGAAGCTAAATCATCTTCAATCTTTTGGTACTGAAAATCCAATTGCTTTCCAACCGGATTTTTCTTCGGCTTGCTCTGTTGTTGTATGTTTCGTACTAAAATTTCCGCCATTCGGACGGATAATCCCTTGTCGATAATTTCTTGATAAACATATAATTGCTTCTCTACTTCGCCCACATTGATAAGCGCGCGTGCATGTCCCATCGAAATTTGGCCATCTCGAATTCCAGCTTGGATAACAGGAGGTAACTTCAACAAACGAAGGTAATTGGTTACGGTGGAGCGATTTTTACTCACTCGTTCACCTAGTTCTTCTTGTTTTAAATTACACTCTTCAATCATGCGCTGGAAACTCAAGGCCACCTCGATAGCATTGAGGTTTTCTCTTTGGATATTTTCGATAAGGGCCATTTCCAACATCTGTTGGTCATTTGCCGTACGCACGTAAGCGGGTATGTCGTCGATGCCTGCTAATTTTGCGGCCCGCAGACGTCGCTCCCCACTAATGAGCTGGTACTCATTTTTACCGACTTGACGCACCGTGATCGGCTGTATCAATCCTTGTACTTTAATTGATTCGGAAAGCTCCTGAAGGGCTTGCTCATCGAAATCTGCACGAGGTTGAAACGGATTCACCGCGACCTGACTAACCTTGATAAAGTTAATACTGCCGGCGGCCGTAGGAGTATTTTCTTTTGTTACAGCATCTACTTTACCCGTGTTCTTGGACAGCTGTACATCATCACCTTGCAATAATGCACCCAAGCCCTTTCCTAATCCTGTTTTTCTCTGTAATGCCATGTTATACTGTTGCTGTTTGCGAATTTTCTGTAACTAGACCGTTTTTTTGTAGTATTTCGCGAGCGAGATTTAGATAATTGATAGCGCCTTTACATGAGGCGTCGTGCATAATCACCGAAATACCAAAACTCGGTGCTTCACTTAGTCGTGTGTTGCGCTGAATAATAGTGTCAAAAACGAGATCACTGAAATGCGTACGAACTTCTTCTACTACTTGGTTGGAAAGACGTAAACGAACATCGTACATGGTTAACAAAATACCTTCTATTTCTAAACTCGTATTTAAACGGGTTTGTACGATTTTAATGGTGTTTAACAATTTTCCTAATCCTTCTAACGCAAAGTATTCACATTGTACCGGGATAATAACCGAGTCGGACGCAGTAAGGGCGTTGATCGTGATGAGGCCCAGCGATGGCGAACAGTCTATAATAACAAAATCGTAATCGTCCTTTACCTCATCTAGCATCTTTTTCATTTTGAACTCTCGCTCGTGCATATTGATCATTTCAATTTCTGCGCCAACGAGGTCAATATGTGCTGGTAGTAAATCGAGATTAGGCGTGTCTGTTTGTTGGATTGCTTCGCGAGGGGGCAGGTCGTTTACCAAACATTCATATACACTTGCCTTGATAACCCGAGGGTCGAAACCAATCCCTGAAGTGGAATTCGCTTGCGGGTCGGCATCTACCAACAATGTCCTGTGCTCCAAAACAGCCAAACTCGCAGCCAGATTGATGGAAGTTGTCGTCTTTCCTACACCGCCTTTCTGATTGGCTATTGCTATAATTTTTCCCATGAGATTGAACTCTTTTTTATCTAAATACCGCTCGAATAAAACTTCCCCAAAGTTACAGGCAAATTTACATTCCTTAGATAAAGCAAATGCTTAAATGATGTTAAAAATCGTATTTTTGGCAAAAGCTCTAACCTAACGGCTAAGGTTGCTAAGATACAAAAAATAGCATTACCGTATATATATAGCATGCGGGCTTTTTGTAACAGCATGATTGTGTAATACGAATCCGATATGATTAAAATGATCATTAAGTATACGGTGTCGTAATTATTGCAATCATCAAGGGCTTCGGCTGACAATTAAAGCGCAAAAAATAAATAGATGAAATCGAGATGTCATAAATGTGACTATAAAGCTATCATTATTTACATCGGATTCTCATCAAGAAATAAATGAAAATATTTAGATGAATTTAATTATATCGGGCACGAATCGCGAACGCAGTAACTCTTTAAAAATTGCAAAATATTATCAGCAGGAGTTGCAACGGAAAGGGGAGTCTTGGGAGTTATTATCCTTGGCTGATTTGCCGAGCGATATTACCGTGACAGACTTATATGGGAAGCGAAGTGCCGAATTTGAGCCTATACAGGCTGTCGTTTCAGCGGCTAGGAAATTTGTATTTATCATCCCCGAATACAACGGAAGCTTCCCAGGCATATTAAAAGTTTTTATAGACGCCTGTTCTTTTCCAGCCTCCTTTTTTCACAAAAAAGCAGCTTTAGTAGGGGTGTCTACGGGAAAATATGGAAATATACGGGGGGTTGATCATTTCACAGGTGTGTGCAATTATATGCGTATGCATGTTCTACCCTTAAAAATCCATTTGCCAAAAGTGCACGACGAGTTAGATAACGAGGATCAACTTATTGACGAGTTAACCACAAAATTCATCCGTGAGCAAATCGACGAAATAGCACGATTTTAAATAGGTCCGCTTATAATACTTCTCAACAGGTCTTCCACATTATTGTGCAAGTTTCTATCCGCTATCGGGCGTTGTTCCAAATGAGGTTTATGATGCTCGTAGCTGAATAGACTCCAATGCCCCTTATGGTATTCCAGTGCACTAAGGTTTTCAATCCAATCGCCAGAATTCAGGTAGGTGCAACATCCTTTTTTAGTTTCTATCTGCCGTATTTGTGGCTGATGAATGTGGCCGCATATCACGTAATCATAGCCATTCTCGATCGCGAGATGTGATGCAGTCTCTTCAAAATCGGATATGAATTTGAGGGCTTTTTTAACCGAATTTTTGATACGTTTAGATAGCGAGTATTTTTCATAGCCTAGTTTAGTTAGTCCCCAATTCATGATGTTGTTTAGTTGGATCAATCGGTCATATCCCCATCCCCCTAACTTGGCGAGCCATTTAGTATGCTGTATAGACGCGTCAAAAACATCGCCATGGAAAATCCAAGCTTTCTTATTGTCAATCTCTAGCAGTTTTCTATTCGTAAGTTCTATTCGGCCGAATTGCATCTTTCCGAACTTTCGCAACATTTCATCGTGATTACCGGTAATATATACGACTTCGCAATCCGTGTAAGCCAAATCCAATATGTATTTTAATACCTGCAGATGTGATTCGGGGAAATAACTTTTTCTAAATTGCCAGATATCGATGATGTCTCCATTGAGAATAAGTTTTTTAGGAGCGATAGAAGACAGGTATCTTAGCAGTTCTTTCGCACGGCAACCATATGTTCCTAGGTGAACATCAGAGATAACCACTAACTCAACACTTCGTTTCATTCGTTTATTTTTCCAAAGTAAACCTATTCTTATTAACCTAAGGTGTGCTAAGGGTTAACAAATTATCAAATTGCTGCTGTGTTAGTGTTCTTTGGGTTGTTCATCCACGACGTATCCCAGCATGTAATCTTGGAATTTTTCGTAGTAAACATCAAACGATCGGGTTATGCTTCCTTTTTGTAGCATCACAGTCATCACGCCTTGCGCATTATAGCGGAAAGGTGAGATAGTTATGTTTTCTAAAAACGATACTCCTTTGTTGCCTTGTAGTTTATAAACGGCTTCTTTAGCACACCAACACGCATACAATTGCTCGATATGGTCGTTTTGAATAAAGGCCAATTCACTCGGTTTCATGAATTTTTCTTTGATACGTACTACCTTATCTTTTACGAGCTCAAGATCGATGCCGCAGGGTCCTTTTTGACTCATCATGAGGCCGGCGTAATCATACGAATGTGTAAAGGATATTTCATACGGGTAGTCCGGTAAATACGGTTTTCCGTTCTCATCGGATGGGCAGGAAATAAAGAAATCCGTTTTGAGAAGATAGCGCAGCAACACACGTGACGCTAACCAATGTAGTGTTCGTTTTCCCTTGGTGATGCGTTCCAATATTGATTGCTCCCGTTCATCGAGTTGTAAGCGCTCCAATAATTCTGTAGCTGTTTCCTCGATTTTCCATATAGCGAATTTTGTCTCACTATTTAACTCACGTAGATATACTAATGCCATATAAGTACCTAAAGGTATTTAAAAAAATTAATTTTCAACTTATTTGCTGTTAAATAGTGTTAAAGGCTAGCCGTTAACGATAAGCCTCCCTATTTTTGTGGATTGAGATGAAAAAGCGTAGTATTACATTGATTATATGGTTAATGTCCATAGCCCTTGTAGGTGTCATGGCTATGCAGTACTATTTCGTAAGGGAATCCTTTAAACAGAAGTCACAGCTTTTTGACGAAGCTGTCACGGCGGCACTTGCTTCGGTTGCTAGTAAAATTGAGAAGCAAGAGATTTTTGAATTTGCACGGGAGCAGGATCGTATTAATCAGGAAAAGTTTAAAGCTGATCAAGCCATGCGGGAACGCAATGAGCAGCTTTTGGCGAGCCAATTGAAAATACAAGAACAGATCAAGAAACTACAACGTCAGCAGTTTGATCATCAACAACGTTATCGAGAAGCAGAAGAAAACTTAAAGACACTTGTCCCTAACGCTATTTATGTAAATAATTCATTTTACGAAACATATATAAGAAGGAAGCGTTACCAAAGTTTTATAAATTTCAATGTGGATAATAAATACTTGGGCGAAGGCTATTTCGATACCGATATTCGGTTATCTGCCACTCGAGAAGTACCGCTGGTTCCGGCCAAAGACGACAGTACACGATTTATTATCCCTTATTTTAGGAACAATCAAGTGGAGGCGATGCAAACCGCAACACTTATTCCGCGTGTAAATGGTGAAATAGTTGAACAGCTACAAGAATTGGAAAGACAACTAGTCGTATTAAATGCTCGGAAATTGCAAGAAGCTACGACGCTGTTTGATACATTGGCAATAATCGGAGGAAAGAGTGAGCATATCCTGAAAGATGTACAATCCAGTATGATGCTGGCAAAAAAGCCATTTCGGGAGCGATTAAATGTTAAATATTTAAAAAAGGAATTGGATGCTGAACTTAATAAACGAGATATCTATGTTCCATTTAATATTGAAGTACGGGACGACCAAAGCTATATCATCTACGAGACGTTGCAACATAATAATCCCAAAGCGAGGAAACAATTTGCAAAATACAGTACCAAATTATTTGAGAATGATTTAAACAGTTCACCGGGGCTTCTATCTGTTTATTTTCCGAATAAGTCGTCTGTTATTCGTGACACGATGGGATATATGCTGCTGCCTATGGTAGCGCTTTTGGCTTTACTCATCGGGGCCTTTGCGTACACGTTAAGCATCATCTTTAAGCAAAAGAAAATTTCAGAGATGAAAACGGACTTCATGAACAACATGACCCATGAGTTCAAAACGCCGGTGGCTACCATTATGATTGCGAGCGAATCCCTTCGTGACCCGGAGATCGCTGCAGATGGTAAGCGGGTAAATCGATTGGCGCATATTATTTATGATGAGAACGTCCGGTTGGGGAATCATATTGAACGTGTGCTGAATATTGCCCGACTCGAAAAGGAGAATTTAAAGATAGAAAAGGTAGATGTTAATATCAATGCAGTAGTTTCGGGCGTTTTGGATAGTATGAATTTGCAGCTCCAACGCGCCGAAGGGACACTCCATACTGATATCGCTGCGCAGAAGGATTTGGTGATCGGTGATGAGCTTCATTTATCGAATGTGTTTTTTAATTTAGTGGACAATGCCATTAAATATAGTAGAGGTGCACCGGAGATCACGGTAAAAACCTATAACACCAAAAACCATATTGGCATTACTGTAGCCGACAAAGGTATGGGTATGACGAAAGACCAAAAAGAAAAAATTTTCGACCAGTTCTATCGCATTCCGACGGGAAATGTACATAATGTGAAAGGATTTGGTCTGGGATTAAGTTACGTTAATGATATCGTAAAACGACTGAACGGTAAAATCCAGGTGAAAAGTGAAAAAGACAGAGGCACAATCTTTGAGTTAATTTTCCCGTTAAAAGGAGCTGCACTGGATCGTGAAGCATAAAAACTAACAAGCATATGCAAAAGATATTACTCGCGGAAGATGACCCTAACTTAGGGGAACTTCTGAAAGACTACTTAGAATTAAAAGGGAAATTTGATGTTACCCTGGCCCAGGACGGCGACGAAGCCCTTATGGCCTTTCGTAAAGATAAATACGACCTGTGTATTTTTGATGTCATGATGCCCAAAAAAGATGGTTTCTCGTTGGGTAAGGACGTCCGAAAAATGGACAAAACTGTGCCCATAATCTATGCAACTGCGAAAGGGATGATGGAAGATAAAACGCAGGCATTCGAATTAGGGGGAGATGATTATATTACCAAACCATTCCGAGTGGAAGAATTGTTGCTTCGGATTAATGCCTTATTGAAAAGGGTTTCGAAAGAAAAGGATGAAGAGTTGGTCGATAAATTTGAGATCGGCGATTATTTCTTTGATTACACCAGCCAGATCATTTCTTTTAAAGGGCAGCAGCAGAAACTGTCCACCAAAGAGGCAGAGCTATTACGTCTCTTGTGTCTGAACAAAAATGACGTGCTTACACGAGAGGAAGCATTAGTGAAAATATGGCATGACGATAACTATTTCACCGGTCGTAGTATGGATGTATTTCTTAGTAAGCTTCGTAAATACCTCAGGGAAGATCCCAATGTGGAAATAGTTAATGTGCACGGTAAGGGCTACAAATTATTGGTAAGTTAAAATGGCGCATATGCGCCATTTTAACTTACGTTATAGAGATAATATTTCGACAATCCGAGTCAGGTTCTCGTTAATCTTGTCAATATGCTTAATCGCCTTGTTGAACGGTGTAAATTGAACTTGTCCACAGATTAATCCGGCCATTTCACCCCGTCTTCCTTCTAAGAGTCCTTCTACTGAAGCGACCCCCAACCTACTCGCTAAAACTCTATCCATACAGCTTGGTCTACCGCCCCGTTGAATATGGCCCAATATAGAAAGGCGCACATCATAATGGGGGAAGTTTTCTTTGATTTTGTCAGCAACGACTTCACCGCCTTCTTTATCTCCTTCAGCAACAATGATAATACGGGAAGACTTGTTTTTACGGGACTTATCCAAACGTTTCATGATGGCGTCGTAGTCCACATTTAGTTCGGGAATTAATACGGCTTCGGCACCTGTACTAATCCCAGAGCGCAGCGCAATCAAACCGGAGTCTCGCCCCATCACTTCAATGACGAATACACGATCGTGCGATTCGGCGGTATCTCGTATTTTATCCACTGCATCCACAACGGTATTAATAGCCGTATCGTAGCCAATGGTGAAATCTGTTCCGGCAAGGTCATTGTCGATGGTTCCCGGCATGCCCAATATCGGAACATCAAACTCCTCGATAAACTTAGAAGCTCCCGTAAAGGTTCCATCTCCACCAATAACAATTAAGGCATCGATCCCGAGCTTTTGTATGTTTTCGTAGGCCTGTTTACGGCCCTCATAAGTTTTAAATTCTTCGCTTCTGGCTGTTTTAAGCATGGTTCCACCACGTTGAATGATGTTTGCCACGGATTTTGCATCCATTGGAAGAATCTCTCCTTTTACTAAACCATCGTAGCCGCGACGCACACCAAAAACGTTTAAGTTATTATAGATTCCGGTACGGACGACGGCACGGATCCCAGCATTCATGCCTGGAGCATCCCCTCCAGATGTCAGAACGGCGATATTTTTTATAGTTTTCATTTCCTTATTTTATTTCAATTAAAACGTTGTTATTTTAGCGAGTTTTCAGCGTCCTTAAAGGCAGTTATCCCTTTTTGTAAATAAGCGGCGTAGCTGTTCACATTATAGTCAGCACCGCTGGGCGGTATTAAAACATTACCTTCCGTATCTACGATAACATATAGCGGCTGAGAATTGCTGTTAAATGCAGCAGCCTGAAAATCACTGTTTTTTGCGCCGATTGTCCGGATGCGCTTGCCTGAATATTCGGAAATGTATTGTTCCTTTGCCGACAGCTCTGTTCGGTCGTCCACGAATAGCTCTACCATCACGAACTCCTCGCGTAGCAGTGCTGCTACCTTTGGATCGGTCCATACGTTAGCCTCCATCTTTCGGCAGTTCACACAGTTCCACCCCGTGAAATCAATAAGCACCGGTTTGTTAAGTTCTTTTGCTGCTGCGAGACCCTCCTCATAGTCGTAATACGGATCGAAACCTTTGGGCGTACCGCGGGCATGAAAGATCTCGTAATACTTTTTCTGCTTACCGGTTTCGGTCGTCCCGGCAACCGGCGTACCGAAATTTACGGTGGAAAGGTCGAAATCCTGTGTAGCCGAAGGAGGTAAAAACGCGGATATCGACTTTAGCGGAGCCCCCCACATGCCGGGCACCATGTATACCACAAAGGCGAACACGATAACGGCCAAGAGTGTCCGTGGAACAGAGAGGTGCTGTAGTGGGCTGTCGTGCGCGAAGCGCAGCTTACCGATAAGATACAGACCTAATAATCCGAAGATGGCTATCCAAAGTGCAAGGAACACTTCCCGGTCGAGCCAGTTCCAGTGATAGGCCAGGTCTACGTTGGACAGAAACTTTAACGCCAATGCCAATTCCAGGAAACCCAACACCACCTTAACACTATTGAGCCAGCCGCCTGATTTGGGTAGGGACTTGAGCATCGACGGGAAGAAAGCGAACAGTACGAAGGGTATAGCCAATGCAATCGAAAAGCCTAACATACCGATAGCAGGGCCTAGGCGTTCGCCCTTGGATGCCGCTTCGACCAGTAGCGTCCCGATGATTGGCCCGGTACAGGAGAAAGACACCAACGCTAAACTAAAAGCCATAAAGAACAAGCCTAGCAACCCGCCTCGATCCGACTGTGCATCTATCTTATTAACAAAGGAACTGGGTAAAGTAAGTTCGAACGCACCGAAAAAGGAAGCCGCGAAGATGACCAAGATCAGAAAGAACAGGAAGTTAAAAATGCCATTGGTTGATAACCTGTTGAGTGCATCAGATCCGAAGGTTATGGAAATGAGCATACCCAATGCCACATATATAACGATGATAAACAATCCATATAAAAGCGCCTGTGATATAGCTTTTGCCCTGGATCCTCCTTTTTTTGTGAAAAAGCTGACGGTAAGCGGAACCATGGGGAATATACAGGGCATAATGAAAGCCGCGAAACCTCCGAGTATTCCTGCAATAAAGATGCCCCAGAGTGACTGCTTTTCAGCTCCACTTGCATCTACATGTTGAATCGGTGCGTCTGTCGCTTCACTTTCTTCTCCCTCCGTTCCTGTTCCATCGTCGAAAATGAGATCCTCGGGGACTTCTACAAGCGTATCTCCGGTTTCGTCAATCGAGCCGTTTGTAAACTCAAGGCCTTCAAACGAGATTAAACTATCTTGCTGTGCATACGAAGGACTATATAAACCGGAAAATAGTAAAACTTGTATGAGCACCAAATGCTTAAATAATGACTGCATAGCTTGTTTAGATAATTTGCTAAAATAAAAAAAAGCGGTAAACTTTACCGCCTTATCATTTTTTATATTCGTAAATACTACTTAATTGTGACGTTGAAAGCATACTCCTCGGGAGGTAAACATCTTTCCGCATCGCAAGCCATAAACTCTACAAATCCCTTTACACTCGTCTGTCCCTTATTTAGTTTTATCTTTTGTTGGAAGATCACCTCCTTTGCATAATACGGAACCTGCATGTCGAAAGCTTTTTCAAATTTGGACTGTGGGGCAGGAGCCGCTACTTTGCCGTGCAAATTGTAATCTTTCGATGGGTTAAATACAAACGATGTAGCAATGGGGCCACCTTCTGGAACATGCAGCCCATATATATGCCAACCGTTATCGATCGTGGCTTTAATAAAAATAACAGCCTCGTTGCCAGTCAACTTTTTAGACGCAACGCTCCATTTTACAGGGTTGTATATCTGGGCAACTGCACCGGCTACGGTGAATAACATGATTGTAATAAATAAACCTATCTTTTTCATTTTATTAAAATTTTATGGCTGGACGCTTCCTAGTTAGACTATTTATCCGTTGCGAAGTTTAATCCCGCTATGAGTAACATATTTACAAAAATAAGAATCGTATAGGAATATATACCCAAACGATGCTGTTATAATTTAAAGCTGATTTCTTTTAGGTCGAACAAACACTCTTGGTTATCGATGATAATATTCAATTTGCCATTACTTTCTACGCCCTGTATCGTCCCGACAACTGTTGCTTCCCCTATCTCAAATGATGCAGGAATCCCTCTTCTGAAGAGCGTTCGGTTGTAGCGATCCAATAAATGGCTGGTGTCTCTTAAGTCGATATGTTCATAATATGCCATTATTGTGGAAACGAGCGATAATGCGTAGTGTTCAAGGGATTGCTTAGCGATGCTTGGTCTTTCCAAGTAAAGGGAGGTAGCTTTATCCCTTATAGTCACCGGGAATGACTGTTGTTTTATGTTGATGCCGATACCAATCACCGTAGAGCGGATAAGGCTCCCAGATAATTGGTTTTCAATCAATACGCCGCCCAGTTTTTTGTCACCAACATAAATATCATTAGGCCATTTAATTTGAACCTGTGGAAGTAATTCTAAAATCCAATTATGGATAGCTAGGCATACGAACATGTTGAGGTTGAACGCATGCCGGACAGATAACTCTGGCGGATATAAAACTAGGCTTAAGGCTAACGTTGCGTGGGGTTCATCGATCCAAACGTTACCCCGTTGTCCTCTTCCGCGGACCTGGCGGTTTGCCATAATGGCAGTTGCCTCCGGAAGTGGCTTAATATTTGACACAAGTTGTTTTAAATAATCATTGGTTGATGTTACCTCGTCGAGTACAATTAAATTTTGTCTAAGGTAAAGTCGGGAAAATGTATTATTTTGCAAAGGAAAAATATTTAAAAACATAAATATCGTTCAAAACTAATATTTTTTAATGAGTAAAGAAACGAAAAAGGATATATCGGGTAGGTTGGCGGAAGTTATCGTACATGGTATGCAAGAGAAGAAGGGGAATGATATCGTACGGATGGACTTGCGAAATATTAATGCGACCTTATCGGATTATTTCGTGATCTGTCATGCGGACTCTGCGGCACAGATTAACGCGATAGCCAGTAGTGTAGAAGCAGAGGTTTATAAGGCCTTTGGTCAGGAACCTTGGCGAAAAGAAGGTCAAAACAACGGCGAATGGATCTTGTTAGACTTTGTAGATGTCGTTGTACATATTTTTAGAACCGAAAAAAGAAGCCATTATGGCATAGAGGACTTGTGGGGTGACGCTCAGGTAGAAAGCTATCAAAGTGCGTAAGTATAACGAGTAAGAGTAGAAGAAATAGATATAATAGATTGTAATGAAGAAAATTCCAAATAAAAAAGTAACGCCAATTCCGCCAAAATTCAATATGATGTGGTTATGGATATTAATTATTCTCGGATTCTTTGGTCTTCAGTACTTTTTTAGTAGCGATAGCACGAAAGAGATTACCTATTCAAAATTTGAGAAGGAAATATTATTGCCTGGCGATGTCGAAAAACTTGTTGCCTTTAAGAGCAATGATTTAGTAGAGGTAGAGGTATACATCAAAAAAGATCGCCTTACCGATGAGCGTTACAAAGAGGTCGCGCCCGCGCCGAACTCCCTCCTATTGTCTCCTGACTTGGGACCGCAATATACGTTTACGGAGCCTTCCGATGTTATTCTCAACGAAAAATTAAAAAATTCCCAAGCGGGATTGCCGGAGGATCAGCCCCGTATCGAGCCGCATTACGAAAATAGATCCAACCCATGGGCGGGCTGGTTTATTTCGTTTATGCTTCCGTTACTCATTATTGTTGCTATATGGATGTTGCTGATGAGGCGTATGGGTGGTGGCGCTGGTGCTGGCGGTGGTGCGATTTTTAATATCGGAAAATCTAAAGCGCAACTTTTTGATAAAGAAAGCCAGATAAACATTACATTCAATGATGTTGCCGGTTTGGAAGAAGCCAAAACAGAGGTTATGGAAATCGTGGATTTTCTGAAAAACCCGAAAAAATATACCGATCTAGGAGGAAAAATTCCAAAAGGGGCCTTATTGGTCGGCCCTCCGGGAACGGGTAAGACTTTATTGGCGAAAGCGGTTGCTGGAGAAGCTCAGGTTCCGTTCTTCTCTTTGTCTGGATCGGATTTCGTAGAGATGTTTGTCGGTGTTGGTGCATCGCGGGTACGTGATCTTTTCAAACAAGCTAAAGAAAAGGCACCTTGTATTATCTTTATTGATGAAATTGATGCTATTGGCCGGGCGCGCGGCAAAAACTCGGTAATGGGTGGGAATGACGAGCGGGAAAATACACTCAACCAATTATTGGTCGAGATGGACGGTTTCGGTACTAATTTGGGTGTTATTCTTTTGGCCGCTACCAACCGGTTAGATGTATTAGACCAAGCGTTGTTGCGACCAGGACGATTTGATAGACAAATTTCCATTGATAAACCGGATTTAATCGGGCGTGAGCAGATCTTTAATGTGCATTTAAAACCGTTAAAGCTGGCCGAAGAAGTAGACGCGAAAAAGCTTTCGGCACAAACTCCAGGTTTTGCAGGTGCGGAAATTGCCAACGTCTGTAATGAAGCGGCATTAATTGCAGCGCGCAAAAACAAGACTTCCATCAATATGCATGATTTCCAAGATGCCATAGACAGGGTCATTGGTGGGTTGGAGAAGAAAAACAAAATTATTTCACCAGAAGAAAAGAAAATTGTAGCCTATCACGAAGCCGGGCATGCCATTGCAGGATGGTTCCTAGAGTTTGCGGATCCTTTGGTTAAGGTCTCCATCGTTCCGCGAGGAGTAGCCGCATTGGGATATGCGCAATATTTGCCAAAAGAACAGTTTTTGTATACGACCGAGCAATTGCTGGACAGCATGTGTATGACGATGGGAGGACGTGTAGCAGAGGATATTACTTTTGGCCGCATCAGTACCGGGGCACAAAATGACTTGGAAAGGATTACAAAACTTGCTTATGCGATGATCGCCGTATATGGAATGAATGATAAGGTAGGTAATGTGTCTTTTCGGGATGGCTCTGGAGAGGCGCAGTTTCAAAAGCCTTATTCTGATCAGACGGCAGAATTGATCGATCAAGAAGTACGAAGTCTGATCACTGCGGTATATGATAGAACCAAACAACTGTTATTGGAGAAACAAGCAGGCCTAGTAGCCATTGCGGAGAAATTGTTGGAGAAAGAAATATTGTTTCAAAGTGATTTAGAACAAATTTTAGGAAAGCGTCCGTTTGAAAACCGGACCACCTATGATGAGTTTGTGAATGGAGGAGCTGATGGAGGCGGGGTTCCCCAAACTGATTTGCCGTTAGAATTACCACAGGATAGTAAAAATAACGATACGCAGTCTCAGAAGGATAGCTAGCATGATGTGAGGCAGGCATGAAGTATTTATACTTCATTCGTAAGGGATACTAGAACATGAATATTCGAAATACCACGGCTAAAGAACGCATGCTGAAAAAGATTCGTCAGGCGTTGTTACAAAAGCGAGAGAATCCACATATCGATTTTGAGGATTCTCCCCTTTATAAAGATGAAGAGGAATCTTTAGACGTTACTTTTGCAAGGGAATTAACACGCGTCGGAGGTAATTTTGTGTATTGTGACGGAGAGATTTCACTCATCGAGAACTTAATATTGCTAGCGGAGAAGCTACAAATAAAAAGAATTTTAGCTTGGGAACCGCATATACAAAAGCTACTGGGGCAGTATGGTTTTCCTATTTATACGACGGATCAGCAGCTTGATGTAGCAGATGCCGGTATTACAAGCTGCGAAGCACTTCTTGCTCGGAATGGGAGTGTTTTATTATCCAATAGTGACCCCGCCGGCCGTCGATTAAGTGCCTATCCACCCATACATATTGTGGTGGCGAGAGCTTCTCAATTAGTGATGGACATTAAGCACGGATTGACCCGGCTGAAAGAAAAGTATGGCGATCAACTCCCGTCTATGATTACAACGATTACTGGACCTAGTCGAACAGCAGACATTGAGAAAATGCTTGTATTAGGTGCGCACGGCCCGAAAGAACTATATGTCTTTTTAATCGAAGACAGATTTTAACAGACACACTTTTTATGCTATACTATCTTTACGCGACTCCTGTCTCCTCCGTTATCTTTGCTCTGACAATAGGATTGAGCCTATATGTGTTTTCCAATCCCCAGTGGTATGCAAAATTAATGCTTCATCCCTATACATTGCATAGAGACAAGTCGAAATGGTATATGGTATTTACGAGTGGCCTAATTCACAAAGATTGGATGCATCTTATTTTCAATATGATGACCTTCTATTACTTTGGCTTTGCATTGGAAGCGATGTTCGTGCAATTTAGCGGAGCTGTGGGACATGTGCTCTTTGCGGGACTTTACCTCGTCAGCTTGATTTTAAGCGATATCCCCACGATCATTCGTCAGAAAAATGATCCTAGATATTATAGTTTGGGAGCGTCGGGAGCTATTTGTGCGGTACTATTTAGTTTTATCATGTTTCAGCCAAAAGCCATGCTCGGACTTTTTATGGTCATTCCTATACCAGCTTACTTATTTGCCTTTCTCTTTCTCGGGTATTGCATATGGGCATCCAAACAAGCGCGAGATGGTATTAACCATGACGCGCACTTATTCGGCGCACTTGCAGGTTTAGGGTTAACGATTTTGCTTTATCCCTGGTCTATTGGTCACCTTATCAGCCAGTTCTAATTATACGTTATCCTGCCCAACTTTCCCGGTCTAAACTTCTGAATTGGATGGCTTCCGCCAAGTGCTGATTATCTATTTGGGTAGCGCCGTCCAGATCGGCTATGGTACGCGATACTTTCAAAATCCGATCATACGCCCGAGCCGAAAGTCCAAGACGTTCCATAGCTGTTTTTAAAAGTTGTCTGCCTGAATCGGTGATTTGACATACCTGATGTACCGTAGGCGTATTCATTTGCGCATTATTATGGATAGTGGGGAAATTCATAAAGCGCTTTGCCTGAATTTCACGTGCCTGTATAACCCTCGCGCGGATAGCTTCGCTCTTTTCGGTGTACTGTGCGCTAGACAGTTCGTTAAACGCAACAGGTGTTACCTCGACATGTAAATCTATTCGATCTAACAACGGGCCTGAAATCTTACTCAAATAGCGGTGTACAACAGCGCTTCCACAGATACATTCTTTTTCTGGGTGGTTATAGTAACCGCAAGGACAGGGATTCATGGCTGCAATGAGCATAAAACTAGCCGGGTAATCCACGGAGAATTTAGCGCGGGAAACCGTGATGTTTCGAGATTCTAAGGGTTGTCGCATAACCTCTAAAACAGAGCGCTTAAATTCCGGTAATTCGTCTAGAAATAAAACTCCGTGGTGGGCCAGCGAAATTTCACCGGGTTGTGGTGAAGAACCACCCCCCACCAAGGCAACGTCCGACGTGGTATGATGTGGAGCTCGGAAGGGGCGGTTAGTCATGAGCGAGGAGCGTGCCCGTAGCTGACCGGCAACGGAATGGATTTTCGTCGTCTCGAGCGATTCACTTAAGCGGAGCGGCGGAAGAATCGTCGGGAGACGTTTAGCAAGCATTGTTTTCCCGGCGCCGGGCGGACCGATGAGGATAGCATTGTGCCCACCCGCGGCGGCAATCTCCAGCGCGCGCTTGATATTTTCCTGACCCTTCACATCTGCAAAATCAAGCTCATAGTTATTGATATGATGTAAAAATTCATCTTCTATATTGATGATTACGCGAGGCAACTGTTGCTGCCCATTAAAGAAAAGAATAACCTCATGTAGGGTGTCGGCTGTTAAAACCTCCAAATCTTGAACAGCTGCGGCCTCTCGTCCGTTAGCCGTTGGTAAAATAATACCTTTAAACCCATCTTCTTTTGCCTGCAAGGCTACGGGTAAAACACCTTTGACCGGTTGAATACGGCCGTCGAGTGATAATTCACCCAAAATCACATAATCGCGCAGGCAGGTTTCCGGTAACTGTTCCGATGCGGCTAGAATACCAATAGCCATCGACAAATCGTATGCAGCACCTTCTTTTCGGATAGCTGCAGGCGCTAAATTGATCACGATCTTTTGTCGGGGCATGCGATGCTTGGAGCTGCTTATTGCACTCTCAATCCGATGCAAACTTTCTTTAATTGCACTATCCGGCAATCCTACAATGTGATAATGAATGCCGGGGCATATCAGTGTTTCTACACTGACGGTGGTCGCATTTATACCATATACGGCACTACTAAAAGTTTTGACGAGCATATTTCTTGTGTTAAATGGTTGCTTAAAAGTAAATAAAAAGTGGAAGAAAAACAAAAACGGTTGAAAACGTATGACTTAGCACTTTTTTTATTTTTCTTTTTGTGTGGTGGTTTCGAAGGCCAAAATACTTTCGTATTTTTAAAACGAATACAAGGAATATTTGTTAAATATATAGCTTAATCAATTTTTCCATCCCCTGGATGGGAGATTATTTAAAGAACAAAGAAATATGAATGAGAACAGTAAAATAGTCACAGCGTTATTAGTAGGTTTTGCTGCCGGAGCAGTAGCGGGGTTATTATTTGCTCCCGATAAAGGAGCCGAGACCAGAGATAAGATAAATGAATCGCTGTCAGATCTAGGAGATGCTATAAAAGAACGTGCCGAAGAGCAGTTTGGACAGCTTAGTGAACTTAAAGATAAACTTGTCGGGCTTGTGAAATCAAAAGTTTCTGAAATGGAAACCATCGTAGATGACGAAATTGTAGAACACGCCTAATATGTTAATAGCTTAAAAAAACATTTGATGGAAGAGGAAAAATTTTCGCTTAGCGGTACCTTTCAAAAAGGTAAAGAATACGTAGATACCCAACTAGAACTGTTGAAGCTAAAAGGGCTGGCTAAAGGATCCCGGTTAATGGGATCTTTGGTGCTGGATGTCGTCAAAATTGTATTCACTTTATTCATTGTTTTTTTCTGCTCCCTTGCCCTCGGCTTTTACCTCGGAGAGGTATTGGAAAGTTATGCATTGGGCTTCTTTTTAACGGGTGTGATATTCTTTATACTCGTTTTATTGATCCGCGCCTTTGAACCGGGCTTAGAAAAAATATTTATGAACCTGACGATCCGTAAAGTCGCTAGTAAGTGGCAAGGCGATGAGGACGACGAAATTACGGAAGAAACAATCAAATCAACGGGAAATGATGAATTCGCAGAAAATAAATAATTTACAAGATCTAAAGGCAGAAATCGGCCGGCTTAATATCAGACGGAAGGAACAAGAAGCCTATTTATCAGATCAATATGAATTGCTCAAGGTAAAGGTCGCTGCTCCGTTTCGTTTTGTTAGTCGATTGACCTCACACGTCCCAGGAGTAGATATGTTTAAAGATTTAACATCGGGCGTAGCTAAAGCCGTTCAACGCAAAGACGCCGATTGGCTGACGAGAGTGCTTCAAATTGGAGCACCGATTGTGCTCAACTCAACCGTTCTGCGGAAAGCAAATTGGTTTAAAAAGGCCATGGTTTTGTTGGCTTCAGAGACGGCGATCGGGCAGGTTAATCAAGATAAGATCAGCGGGTTTGTCAATAAAATTACGTCGTTTATACAACCTAAGAAGAGAAAAAAAAAGCAGCGGATTGAAGACGAAGAGGCCATAGAGAAAATAGCGGTCGTGCAACAGCAAAACGCCATCCTGGAAGACGAACGATTTAACGATCGTGTATAGCTTTTAAGATCCTTTTAGAAAATCCTGATAAGCTAATGCTATCCCATCTCGTAGGGAAGTTTTATGCTGCCACCCCAGTGCATGTAATTTTGTTACATCCATAAGTTTCCGCGGAGTCCCATCTGGCTTATTCGTATCGAAGCGAAGCTTACCCTCGTACCCTATAATTTCGCGCACCAGATAAGCCAAATCGTGGATACTGATATCTTCGCCCACACCGACATTGATAAATTGATCTTCGTTATAATGTTGCATCAGAAAAACACAGGCCTCCCCAAGATCGTCCGCATATAAAAACTCGCGCAGCGGTGTGCCCGTTCCCCAAATGAGGACCTCATGTATGCCTGCCACCTTAGCTTCATGGAAGCGCCTGATCAATGCAGGTAGCACGTGAGAATGCTCCGGATGATAATTATCATTGATCCCATAGAGGTTAG
This sequence comes from Sphingobacterium sp. FBM7-1, assembly GCF_020687765.1. Classification (GTDB taxonomy): domain Bacteria; phylum Bacteroidota; class Bacteroidia; order Sphingobacteriales; family Sphingobacteriaceae; genus Sphingobacterium. The sequence continues at coordinate 124,404 of NZ_JAJEWJ010000008.1, forward strand.
TCGGCATAGCCGAGATGAAATTGCAGCCATACTGAGCGCGATAGGCTTCGCACATTTTTATACCTGCGATCTTCGCGATAGCATACGGTTCGTTCGTTGGTTCTAGGGTTCCCGTCAGTAAATAATCTTCCTGAAGCGGTTGTGGCGCAAGCTTTGGATAAATGCAACTGGATCCGAGAAAAAGTAGCTTTTTAACATTTTGCACATAGGCTTGGTGTATCACATTGGTTTGGATCATCAGGTTTTCATAGAGAAAATCAGCACGATAGGTGTTATTTGCTATAATGCCACCCACTTTTGCCGCTGCCAGAAATACGTATTCGGGCCGCTCTTCAGCGAAAAAATCTTTCACGGCCGATTGATCCCGCAAATCGAGGGCCGTTGACGTCCGTGTGACTAAGTGGTGGTAGCCGTCATTTTTCAAGGCCCGTACAATAGCTGAGCCCACCATTCCACGATGTCCCGCAATATATATTTTAGCTTCTTTTTCCACGTTAAACGATTGATCGATGCAAACTTATAAGATTTTCTTTTATCAACAAAATTCTTTGCTGGTGCGCGGTAGTCTTTCTGTACGTGGTGTTTCTGAATTCCAGCAGCTCGGTTTTGTTACTTTTTTTGAGGGAAAAGCAATAATTAAGGTTATTTTTGCCTCAAATTGTTAAAAGCATGGGTAAGGATAAGTTACGCAAATTTGCCGAGGTGGCTACTTTTGAGAATGTAGTGCAATTGGAGGCCGGGAAAGCATATAGAGGTGAGTGGGCATCAAAATTTTTCGGAAATAATAATCCCGTCGTATTAGAACTTGCCTGTGGCAAAGGAGAATATACGGTTAACTTGGCAAAAATGTTTCCCCACATCAATTTTATCGGCGTCGATTACAAAGGCAACCGTATTTGGAGAGGGGCGAAAACGGCCTTAGCGGAAGGAATCCAGAACGTAGGCTTTTTACGGATTCAGATCGAGACGATACTGGAGCATTTCGCAGAAAATGAAGTAGCAGAGATTTGGATTACGTTTCCGGATCCTCAGCCGCAGGAGAGTCGGGAAAAGAAGCGGTTGACGAATCCACGTTTTTTGGAGAAATATAAGTTTTTATTAAAAGATGGCGGACGGATGCATCTGAAAACCGATAACGACGGTTTCTATGCCTATACCATCGAGCAGATTGCCGCGTTAAACCTCACCAAGATAAAAGAAACCACGGATCTATATCATTCGGACCTGGTTGACGACGTGTTGTCCATCAAAACGTATTATGAACGTAAGTATTTAGCAGACAATAAAAATATAAACTATGTGCAGTGGCGGTTTTAAACCCTGCCGTATGCAGCAAGGAAAGTCAAAAAAATAGGAATCTACAAACTGTAAGTAGCCGAACATTTGGCGGTTTCTTCAACCTTACACGCGATTAGCCTGACCGGATAATCCTGTAATTGTTGTGGGCCGATATGTTCTACAAGGTATCGCGCGATGTTTTCGGCTGTGGGATTGAATGGCACGATGACTAAGCTATCGCCCGTAATTTCCTGAAGCGGAAGTAGTAAATCGTCATCCGCCCAGATCAAAAACTTGTGGTCAAAATGCTCCTCCAGCCAGGCACAGAGTTGCGTTTTAATAACAGAGAAGTCCACTACTCGGCCAATTTCGTCTAATTGGTCAGCGGCTACAGTGAAATGTATGCGGTAGTTGTGGCCGTGTAAAAAACGGCATTTACCCTCATGCCCCACTACGCGGTGTCCGCAGGAAATATCATGGTATCTTTCAGCAACTATCATATCACAAACCTAAATAAAATGCTTGATATATTATAACAGCTCCATCTGGAATAAATCTGCTATATGCGCCTTTAATTTGTTTTTTACCTCCTGCATATCCAGTCGGTATCCCAGCTCGCGTTCCAGCGACGTGACATCTTTGTCATCTATACCACAGGGGATAATGTTTCCGAAGTAGGAGAGATCTGCATTCACGTTGAATGCAAACCCGTGCATCGTTACCCAGCGGGAAGCCCTTACGCCCAACGCACAAATTTTACGGGCCTTACTAGTATCTGCATCTAGCCAAACACCGGTAAACCCCTCGTAACGGCCAGCTTGTATCCCATAGTCGCTACAGGTACGGATAATGGCCTCTTCGAGGGTACGCAGATACAAATGAATGTCGGTAAAAAAGTTGTCCAGATCCAAAATCGGGTAGCCTACAATTTGTCCCGGTCCATGATACGTAATATCGCCTCCCCGGTTAATTTTATAGAAGGAGGCATTTTTTTCCTTTAATCCTTCGTCGTCCAGCAATAGATACTCAGCATGACCACTTTTTCCTAAAGTGTATACATGGGGATGTTCCGTAAAAATAAGATGGTTAGGCGTAGGATGAGTCGTATTGTTTAAGCGGTTTTCGTTTTTAACAGCTACCGTTCTTGTGAAGAGCGTTTCCTGCCGATCCCAAGCCTCTTGATAATCCACCAAACCCCAGTCCACAAATTTCACCTGCTTGTTCATGCTTAATATAACAAATTATTATAAGGATAGCGTGCAGTATGTAACTTAGAGATAATCTCGTACAGCTTTTGTTTAAATTCTTCTACGTTCATCTTCTCCGTGGCAGATAGAAAAATGGCCGGATCGGCATTTTTTCCCATCCATGAATTTCTGAAATCTTCCAGCGTAACTTTATTCTCTTCGCCATTCTCATCCACCTCAACGGGCGCTTTATAAGCATCTATCTTGTTGAAAACGGTAATGATCGGTTTGTCGAGTGCATCGATATCTTTAAGGGTTTCATTTACCGCTGCAATATGTTCCTCAAAGTTCGGATGAGAGATGTCTACCACGTGTATAAGTACATCCGCTTCACGCACCTCGTCCAATGTAGATTTAAAGGATTCCACTAAATGGTGTGGAAGTTTGCGGATAAAACCTACAGTGTCGGAAAGCAGAAAAGGCAGATTGTCGATGACCACCTTGCGTACCGTAGTATCCAACGTGGCAAATAGCTTATTTTCTATTAGCACATCCGATTTGGATATCATGTTCAATATGGTAGATTTTCCGACGTTGGTATAACCTACCAGAGCCACGCGTATAAGTTCTCCTCGATTTTTACGCTGGGTTTCATTCTGCTTGTCAATAACGCTCAAACGCTCTTTCAAGAGGGATATTTTATTAAGGATAATCCGTCTGTCGGTTTCAATCTGTGACTCTCCCGGGCCCCGCATACCGATACCCCCACGTTGCCGTTCAAGGTGGGTCCACATCCGCGTAAGCCGTGGTAACAAGTATTGTAACTGCGCCAGTTCTACCTGCGTTTTCGCCTGTGCGGTCTGTGCATGCTTGGCGAAGATGTCCAGAATGAGATTGGAACGATCTAAGATTTTACGTTTAAGTTCGCGTTCCACGTTTCGGAGTTGAGATGGGGTGAGCTCGTCGTCAAACACGATCATGTCAATTTCCTCCGCATCCGCGTACTGCCGTATTTCTTCCAACTTACCAGACCCTACAAAAGTGGCATGTTCGGGCTTCGCTAATTTTTGTGTAAAAACCCCTTTCACTTCGCCTCCGGCAGTTTGCACGAGAAACTCCAGTTCTTGTAGGTAATCCTTTGCATTCTGCTCTGAAATGTGCGGGGTTATTACTGAAACGAGTAATGCCGTTTCCTGTTTAATTGCTGTGTCGTATATCTTTGTTTTTGCCATGTAATATTTACTTCTCCAATCGCTTGTATTGCATAGAACAAGCTTACAAAGATAATGGTTTTTGTTGTTAAGAAATCTTATCCCAGGAAATACCGGGCGAACGTTGTGATAAATAGTTTGCCAAGGGTATATTTTTTTCTGTCGAAAGGGAGGGGTCTTCTTGGAGGATTTCCATCACGCTATTGCGTGCCTCCACCAGAATCGCCTGGTCTGAAGCCAGGTTGGCAATCTTCATTTCCAAAACGCCGGACTGTTGCGTACCAGATATATCGCCGGGACCACGAAGTTGGAGGTCAACCTCAGCAATTTCAAAGCCATCCGAAGTGCGTACCATGGTTTCCAGTCGGGTCTTCCCTTCTTTGCTCAGCTTGTGCGTTGTCAACAAGATACAGAAAGATTGCTCCGCCCCACGTCCTACGCGCCCACGGAGTTGATGCAGCTGCGATAGACCAAAACGCTCGGCATTTTCGATGATCATCACCGAGGCGTTTGGTACATTGACCCCCACCTCAATGACAGTCGTGGCGACCATAATCTGTGTTTCCCCTTTAACAAAGCGCTGCATCTCAAAATCTTTATCCTTGACGGGCATTTTACCATGTACGATACTGATTTTGTACCGGGGTAAGGGGAACTCCCGCTGCAGGTTTTCCAAACCTGCTTCCAGGTAGAGCAGATCCATTTTTTCACTTTCCTTGATCAAGGGATATACCACATAAACCTGTCTCCCTTTCGTGATTTCCTCCCGCATAAAACCAAATACACGCAAACGCTGGTTTTCGTAGAAATGCACCGTCTTGATCGGTTTGCGGCCAGCCGGGAGTTCATCGATCACCGAAACGTCGAGATCGCCATATAACGTCATTGCGAGCGTTCGGGGAATAGGAGTCGCCGTCATCACTAGCATATGCGGCGGAATACGATTCTTACGCCATAATTTAGCACGCTGTTCTACACCGAAACGATGTTGTTCATCGATCACGACAAAGCCAATATTTTTAAATTTGACCTTGTCCTCAATAAGCGCATGTGTCCCGATGAGGATATCCAACGATCCATCTTCCAATTGTTCATGGATCAACCTTCTTTCTTTGGCCGGTGTCGAGCCTGTTAACAACTTTATGCTGCAAAGATTATCGCCCAGTAACGACCGAATGCCAGCGAAATGTTGTTGGGCCAGAATCTCCGTCGGAGCCATCATACAAGCTTGGTATCCGTTGTCGATAGCGATCAGCATAGCCATCAGTGCCACGACCGTTTTACCAGATCCTACATCTCCTTGTACCAGGCGGTTCATTTGCGCACCGGTATTTGTATCTTGGCGTATTTCCTTAATAACCCTTTTTTGTGCGTTCGTTAAGGGAAAAGGAAGTCGATCGTTAAAAAAAGTATGAAATTTATTGCCGACTTTGTCGAAGCGATGCCCTTTATATTTCTGGGTATTTAGCAGTTTATTGCGCAGTAAACGAAGTTGAATATAAAACAGTTCTTCAAATTTCAGCCGCCGGATAGCGGCATTTAGGTCTGGAGTGTTTTGGGGGAAATGGATCGAAAGCATAGCTTGCGCATAATTCATCAATTGATGTTTTTCCAATAGATAAGACGGAAGAGGTTCCTGCAACGTACTGAAAACCGTTTCCAGCGCCGCCTGTTGCAATCGCTGTAAACCCCGGGTGTCGAGATTAAATTTTTTAAGCTTTTCGGTGGAGGAATATACCGGTTGCATCGTGAGGTTGCCTATTTTCTTTTCCTGCGCATTAAACAATTCCATCTCGGGGTGCGTGATAGAAATTTGGCCGTTAAATTCGGAGGGTTTGCCATAGATGATGTAGGCCGATCCTACCTTCAAGCTTTTTTTAAGCCAAGTGATGCTTTGAAACCACACGAGTTCGATACTCCCAGTATCGTCTCGGAACTGTCCGACCAGTCTTCTAGTTCTTTTCTCACCAACTTCTTGCAGAGAAATAAGGCGTCCCAAAACTTGGGCGCCGATCATATCGGGATGCAACTGACGGATTTTGTGAAACTGCGTACGATCGATGTACCGAAAGGGGTAATGGGCTAGTAAATCGCCAATAGTAAAAATCTTTAGCTCTTTTTTGAGCACATCCGCTTTTTGCGGCCCCACACCTTTTAAATATTCTATGGGCGTTATTACAGATAAATTAGCCATCCTTCCGAACGGCTAATTTACAAATAAATATTTATTCGGTCTGGTGGTTGAGGTTCTCCCAACTATTGAACCTTAAAAAGTAACCACTACCCTTTAAGCTTTCCAAGCAATAACCGAAATCTCTACATTGACATTTTTAGGAAGTGTCTTGACGGCTACCGTTTCACGTGCAGGTTGATTCTCGGTGAAATATTGTGCATATACCTCGTTGATGGTCGCGAAATCATCCATGTTGGCGATGAAAATACTCGCTTTTACGACATCGTTGAGCGTATATCCTGCATGTGTTAAGATCGCTTGCACATTTTTTAAAACCTGATGGGTTTCATCTGCTACACCCGTATTGATCAATTCCATCGTTTCAGGAACCAACGGGATTTGTCCCGAAACATATAATGTATTCCCCGCTTGAATGGCTTGGTTATAGGGTCCAATAGCTGCCGGAGCATTTCCGGTATTCCATACTTGTTTGTTTGACATGATGCTCAGTTACTTTGAAAAAAATATTCTATAGATGATGGCCAAAATAAACACGGAAATCGCTACGATATTCATGATGCGCATAGCTCTTCTGTTAAATCGTGATGATTTAGAAAGTTGCGGTTTCGTTTCTTTTAGTCCCATGGGGCTAATTTACGATGGAAAATCTAAAAAATCAAAAAGGGGCGTAGTGATCCATGCTCTGCTCAAAAGGTGGATTTAACATTTTTAACAAGCATTTTCAATCAAAGAGCAGGGGTCCGTATATATAAAAACATTAGTTTTGTATTCTATGAGATATCCCTGCTTACAAAATTTAGCACTAATAACCCTTGTTTTATCTGTCGTATTGTTTTCTTGTGCTTCGCGCAAAAACAAATCTGCTCAAAAGGAACTGAAGTCGCCAGCGGTAACGATCGTAACCGCGGGAACCGAGAAAGCTGATGCGCAACCAAGCGAAAAAACAACTGCCGTGCCGCAGGCAGAAAAGCCCGCGTCGGCAGAAAAGCCCGTAGTAGTGGAAAAGAAGCCTGTGATAGAAGTCCCATTACGCGTCGAATTGCCTCAGGTTGATCGCGAATTCAGAGGAGCCTGGATTGCAACCGTAGCGAATATCAACTGGCCGACGAAAGGCAATTACGCAACCGAAGCTCAAAAGCGAGAGGCTATACAGCTCTTGGATTTGCTAAAAGAAAATAATTTTAATGCCGTGATATTTCAGGTCAGGCCTTCAGCCGATGCCTTGTATGACAGTCCGCACGAACCCTGGTCGTATTTCCTGACCGGACAAATCGGCAAACGCCCCAACCCTTATTATGATCCCTTAACTTTTTGGGTAGAAGAAGCACACAAGCGCGGATTAGAGTTGCACGTATGGCTGAACCCCTACCGAGCGCACCACTCTACGGGTGGCGCAGTAACCAGTGAATCCATGGTGCGTAAGGCTCCCAATATGGTTGTCCGGCTGAAAAATGGCATGTATTGGTTTGACCCGGCGAATCCCCACACGCAAGATCATGCAGCACGCGTGGTGTTGGATATCGTTAAGCGATACAACATAGACGGTGTTCATTTTGACGATTATTTTTATCCCTATGCCAGCTATAACGGCGGAGCGGATTTCCCCGACGATGCCTCGTGGAATGCTTATCGTAAATCGGGCGGCACATTATCCAGAGCTGACTGGCGCCGGGATAATGTAAACCGTTTCATCGCACGTGTTTATAAAGAAATAAAAGCCGAAAAGAGTTTCGTAAAATTTGGTTTAAGTCCGTTTGGCATATGGAAGCCCGGTTATCCTTCGGGGATCACCGGCTCCTCCCAGTACGACGAACTATACGCGGATGCGAAGCTATGGCTGAATGAGGGCTGGATCGATTATTTCGCACCACAGCTCTATTGGCCTATTGATCCGCCCCGCCAAAGTTTTACCGCGCTGTTGCGCTGGTGGGAATCGGAGAACACGCATAAGCGACACCTGTGGCCCGGCTTAAATACGGTCGAGGTAAGAGCCCCCAATAGGCCTCAAGAAATTGCCAGGCAGATCGAGGAAACCCGAAAACTGATCCCGAATAGTGTGGGCGCTATCCATTGGAGCATTGCGGGGTTAACAAAGAGCCCCAGCATGTTACAAGCCCTGCGCAGCGGGCCCTACAACCAACAAGCCTTGATTCCGAGAACACCATGGTTGCCGGCAAATCCTTTGCTAACACCCAGTTTATTGTTAACCGAAGAGAGTAGTAGCGTATTTGCTAAATGGCTCCATAAGCAACCTGACGAGGTTTTTCAATGGGTTGTTTACGCACAATATGGGGATATCTGGGAATATGAAATCGTTGCGGGTCTGCAAACCGAAAGAAGTTTTCCGAAAGAAAAAAATGGAAAGCCCTTACGTACGGTTGCGGTAAAAGCAATCGACCGGTTAAGCAACGAAAGTGATTATATAGCTAAAAAAGTAAAATAAACATCCTAAACACCGGCGTATGAAAACACTTGTCCCTTTATTGCTGTTCATCAGCTCTTGTTTTTCTGCTTGTGGAGGCGAAGGCGCGCAGCGGGGGCGGACGGAGACCAAGACGGCAGCCCCGAAAACCCAGGACGAGCAGAAGATCATTCCCGGTGCCGATCAGCTGGCAGCGTACTTACCATTATTAAAAGGGAAAAAAGTAGGGCTGATGGGGAATCAAACATCCATCGTCGGAGCCGATAAGGCGCATTTGGTCGATGTGTTGCTGGCGGAAGGAGTAGATTTAAAATTTGCCTTTGCACCAGAGCATGGGTTTCGAGGGGATATCGAACGCGGTGAAAAAGTAGATAATGCCGTAGACCGCAAAACGGGGTTGCCATTATATACCCTCTATGGCGAAAATAAGGAAGCAGATGCCATTGTCGGATCGGTCGACGTCATGCTTTTTGATTTACAAGATGTAGGTGCCCGCTTTTATACCTATATCGCGTCTATGCACCGTGTGATGCAGCTGTGTGCAAATCAAGGTAAAAAGCTAATCGTGTTGGATAGACCCAATCCCAACGGCGATCAAGTGGATGGCCCCGTACGGAAAGACGATAAATTTAAAGCAGACGTAAGTTACCATAAAATCGCCATGATCCATGGACTAACCGTCGGGGAGTTGGCAAAAATGATCAATGGAGAAGGCTGGTTGGAAAGCGGTAAACCTTGCGATTTAACCGTGATTCCGGTAAAAAACTGGGATCACAGCAAAATTTATGAACTGCCTGTCGTGCCATCCCCCAGTTTACCCAACTATACCGCGGTAAGATTATACCTATCCCTTTGTTTATTTGAAGGGACCGATATCAGTATCGGTCGGGGCACCGATTGGCCCTTTCAGGTGGTAGGCTATCCCGATCCCGTGTTCGGCGACTTTACCTTTACACCGGGTACACGACCGGGGATGGCGGCACACGTAGAGCAGCAGGGCCAGTTGTGCTATGGGAGGGATTTACGGCAGATCGATGCCGACGGGGCAACATTTACGTTAGCCTATCTGCTTGATTTTTATCATAAAATGCCCGATAAAAATAAGTTCTTCAGCCGACCGGAATTTTTTGATAAACTTGCCGGAACCGATGTGCTACGGAAACAAATCATAGCCGGAAAAACAGAAAGCGAAATTCGCGATAGCTGGGCAGCCGATTTAGCCACTTATAAAAGCATGCGAAAAAAATACCTGCTATACGCCGATTTTGAGTAAATAACGAAAGAAAAAATTGAATGACCATGACCAGAATCACCGAACAAGCATCGAATTACCAAGACTTGGATCACATGTCGGTCCATGAATTATTGACGAACATCAATAACGAAGACCGTACCGTCCCTTTGGCAGTGGCCAAAGCTATCCCGCAACTCGAGCGTTTGGTAGCGATCACCGTCGAAAAGATGAAAGCAGGCGGACGTTTGTTTTATATAGGAGCGGGCACCAGTGGTCGCCTCGGCGTAGTAGATGCTTCCGAGTGTCCGCCGACTTTCGGCGTGCCGTTTGATCAGGTCATCGGCTTAATTGCCGGCGGTGATTCGGCTATCCGTAAGGCGGTAGAATTTGCGGAGGACGACCTCGAGCAGGCCTGGATCGATATGGAAAAACATCAAATCAATAAGCAGGATGTTGTCGTGGGTATTGCGGCCTCCGGATCCACACCCTATGTCATTGGCGGGTTACGCCGGGCCAATGCGGAAGGTTTAATAACCGGATGCATTGTATGCAATGAACATTCGCCCATTGCCGAGGAAGCCCAATATCCGGTAGAGGTTGTCGTTGGGCCGGAATTTGTGACCGGTTCTACGCGGATGAAGTCGGGCACCGCCCAAAAGCTGGTGCTCAATATGCTGAGTACCGCGGTTATGATTCAGCTCGGACGAGTGAAAGGCAATAAAATGGTGGATATGCAGCTGTCCAACAAAAAGCTGGTCGACCGGGGCGTTCGGATGATCATGGAAGAAACCGGATTAGATCCGGAAGCGGCCTCTGCTTTGCTAGCCCGCTTTGGCAATGTACGGCAGGCCATTGAAAGTTACGCATCCCAGAAACCTAAAATTTAGCTCCTGTTATGTCACCCCTTATCTTGTTGCTATTTTTATTCGTATATTTCGGTATACTCGCGAGCGTCTCTTATTTTACCTCGCGTCAAACAGCGGATAATGCCACTTTCTTTGTGGCAAACAAAAATTCCAAATGGTATATGGTGGCCTTTGGAATGATCGGCGTAGCCCTTTCCGGCGTAACCTTTATCTCTGTTCCGGGTGCCGTGGGCATCTCAAACTTTAGTTACTTTCAGTTTGTTGTGGGCAACGCCCTGGGCTTTTTGGTGATTGCTTATGTGTTGTTGCCCCTTTATTACCGTTTGAACCTGACGTCCATTTACACCTATCTGGAGAGCCGCTTGGGGCATAAGAGTTACCAGACCGGGGCGATGATTTTCTTGGTCTCGCGCACGATAGGTTCTGCGTTTCGGCTATATTTGGTGGCGATTATCCTACAAAAATTCATTTTCGACGCCTGGAATGTACCCTTCGGCATAACCGTAGGAGGCTGTTTGCTTTTAATATGGTTGTATACGAATAAAGGCGGGTTGAAAACCATTATCATTACCGATATGTTCCAGACCTTTTGCCTAGTACTGGCCGTTGTCCTCTCGATCTATTTTATGGCCGATGGACTCGGTATTTCCGTTATGGAAGCGTTTGAACGGGTGAAAGACAGCACCTATTCGCAGGTTGTCGTGTGGGAGGATCTGTTGGGTGATCGAAATCATTTCTGGAAACACCTGATCGGCGGAGCTTTTGTGACGATTGCGATGACCGGCCTCGATCAAGATCTTATGCAGAAAAACCTCAGCATGAAAACGATCGGCGAAGCACAGAAAAATATGTTGACCTTTACCGGCATTTTCGTCGTGATCAACTTGTTTTTTCTAGCGGTTGGGGCTTTGCTATATATCTATGTGGCGGAAAAAGGCATCGATATCAGTGCGCTCCCCACTGCCGACTACCTTTATCCCGAGATTGCGCTGAATCACCTGTCGCTGGCTGCAGGCGTTATCTTTATGATGGGATTAACAGCGGCAACCTTTGCCACGACGGACTCCGCGCTCACGGCCTTGACAACATCGTATTGCGTGGATTTTCTAGGTTTTAACAAGGCGGAAGATCCCAATGCAAAGGCGTTGGTGCGTAAACGGAACATCGTACATTTTGCGTTTAGCGTCCTGATGTTGGTGGTTATCCTGGTGTTTCGGGTATTAAATGATGATTCGGTCGTTACGGCTATTTTCACCGCCGCTAGCTACACCTATGGGCCGCTTCTAGGTCTGTTTGCTTTCGGCATATTGACGCGAAGAAACGTGAACGATAACCTGGTGCCTTATATCTGTCTGCTGTCACCCGTTATATGGTATCTGTTAAACACCTATTATATCGTTCCGCATACGGATTATCGTATTGGTTTTGAGTTGATCGTATACAACGGCCTAACCACGTTTTTACTGATGTGGGTAACTTCGCCGGGTAAATACAGATAAATTTTTATTTTTGCGGACATTCCTTATCTTTGTGCGCACAACAGCACAGCCAACGGGAAATTAGCTCAGCTGGTTTAGAGCACTACCTCGACAAGGTAGGGGTCACTGGTTCGAACCCAGTATTTCCCACAAAAAAGAGACTTTAATAGTCTCTTTTTTTTGCTTTTATTTTCTCTTAGGGATTCGTGAATGCAGCACATTTTATCTAAGTTTGGCATATCATTTAGAACGAACTGGTATTGATGAACAGGTATTTAAAGCAACACCTACTCTTGTTTGTTTTTCTCCTTGGAGGGATGCACTTTGCTGCAGCTCAGGTAGATGAGGAATTTAGTAGCGCGTTGGACTCGGCGCGGGCCAAAGAGGATAATCGACAAGACTCGGTCGTCTTTACCGCAAAATATGTGCGCTATATCACCTTGGATATGCTCAAGCAGAGCACCCGTACCACACAGATTGACACGACCCACGTTAATTTTCAGTATTACAATAAACAAAACTTACCGTGGAATCCGACGATCAATCTAGGATCGTATGGTTTGGCGTCGCGCGATTTGCTGTTCAACCCAAACAAACGTATCGGTTTCCAACCGGGATTCCATGCCCTAGAAAGGTATTTACTCCAATCAGATTCCATTCAATATTTTCGGGCCAGAGCACGCTATTCGGAGCTGTACGCTGTCGGTTTCTTTTTCAATGATCAGGTTTTTCGGGCCCGGCTGGCACAGAATATTAACCCACAATGGAATATAGGCGCAGAATATTACGCCACCAACACGGATGGCTATTATATGAATCAAGCCTATAATGACCGAAAGGCTGCGGTATTTAGCTGGTACGAATCGAAGAGCTTGCGCTACAACATGTTGGTGAACGCCATCTTCAATAACCTAAATTCGCCGGAAAACGGATCGGTTGTGGATCGAAACGTCTACATGCAGGATGTCTTTCAGGATACCTCCAGTATGTCTAACATGGGCTATCCGGTTCGGTTACACGGGCGGCAGGCCGATCGCCCGCATCACAAATGGAAGGATAATAGCATCTTCTTAAGACAGTCGTATTATCTGGGGCGGTTAGATACCTTGAATGTGGGAACCCCCGAAATGGAGGTGCGCCCTACTAATACGGTTGCGCATAACTCCTCCATTCGCCAACGACGGTTTACTTTTTTCAAAAATGAAGAAGATTTGGAAGGGGCCTTCCCCTACGGCGATTTTGGGCTGGTAGAAGATACCACGACGATCACGAACATCACGAACGAATTTACCTATAGCTTTTATTTGCGGAATAAGGGCGTGTTTAAAAATGAAGCGAAACTTGAACTGGGATTCGAGAATGACCTCATCTGGTATAAAGACAGTCTTACCAACACGTTTTTCCAGAATAGCATGTTAAAAGGTGCGTTAAGTTATCAGTTTAGCGACCGGATTCAATTGCGGGCAGATGTCAACCAAATTGCGGTGGGTCGTCATGCTGGTGATTTTCTGTACGAGGCTACTGCCGATATCTTGTTGAGTGAGCAAGCCGGCCGTGTGCGCCTGGGAGCCTATTCGCAAAATAAGTCGCCCGAGATGGTGTTTAATCTAATGAACTATACGTATCATCAATGGGACCACAGCTGGGAAAAAACGAAGACACAAAACCTTTCTTTCGCCTATACCAATAGTAAAATTGGGTTTTCGGGTAAAGCGGAGTATTTTTTGATGGATAAGTATCTTTATTTTCGGGAGGTCGATAATCCGGGGAATGATGAGTTGTTTCTAAGGCAGATCACGCCGGAACAATCGGGCAATATGAACTTGCTGAAAGTTTCCGTCAGCCAAAACTTCCGTTTAGGCCGTTTCCATTTTGACAATATGGGCGTATACCAAAAAACGGACGCGCCCAATATATTGGCCATTCCCGAGTTATATACCTGGCATAGTTTCTACTATGCTAACAAACTATACAATGTCATGGATTTTCGGTTAGGAACCGATGTGCGCTTTAATACGCCCTTCCGTTCGCCTTCCTATGCTATCAATGTGGGGCAGTTTTACAACGATAACGTAGGGATAGAATATTCGACCTACCCCATTGTGGATTTATGGTTTACCGGTAATATCGATCGGGTGAATTTATTTATCTCGTATAACTTCGTCAATCAGTTTGTGTACCCGAAAGGGTATTATACCGTGCGCCGTTATCCCATGCAGGACGCCAACTTGCGGTTTGGCGTATCTTGGAAGTTCTATGATTAAAATTGGAAGAGTAGCAAGTTTTCTATAACTTTAATAGCAAAACAAACGCTAACTTTTTCATGCTCCAATCTAAATTCTTTAATTTCCGGCAGGATGTATACCGCTCAGCACGAACAATCGAAGGCGGCTACCTGTCCTTTTTGCCCCTAGACCACCATTATCGTATTGGGAATAACCTAGAAGCGATTTGTATAGAGCTGGATGCTTGTGTACTTTTGGAGATCAAAGGTGTCAGCGATCCGGCCGGGGTACGTGTTGATCCCGTTACGGACGAGCTAAGTTTTTGGCAATTGTACCAGTTTATGAACAGCACGCAGCTTTATTTGCCCCACAGCTTGCCGTTGAGTGATAACCGTTGCATCTCTTTTTCGTCCGCGACGTCCAAAATTCCCCTCCTACTGAACGAAGGCAAGCAATGGTTGGTACTTATTGGCTATAAAACAGAAACAATTGCCGATTTGCTCAAAGAATTCCCGATGTTAGCCAGCTTAGTCTATGAAATAGAATCTTTTCAAACAAATGCTTATTGGGAGCCGGATATCAGCATCAACCATAGCTTGCGCGATGCCTGGAATCGGATCAGCCGGCCGGAATATCTCCCTTTTCGCGGGAAAAGCGAACTTTTTCTGGACGTGTGTCGGTTACTGGAAGAATACTGCCGGCAATTAGATCGTCAGGCAGACCAAAACGAACGAAGCAGGCTGGGGCTTTACCATAAAGCATTGGCCTATATTAATGATAACTTGCTGGATTCCGTTAATAAAGAGATGGTCGTTAAAGGGTTAGGGGTGAACGCACGTACGTTGGAGCGCGCGTTTGAGGGGAGACCGTTTAAGATAGCGGAATACATCCAGCGGATGAAACTCAACCACTCTCGAGACCTGCTCTACGAAGGCGACTTGACGGTGGACCAGATTGCTAACCTATTGGCCTACCCCAACCGGAAATACTTTAGCCGGGAGTTTAAAAAATATTTTTTCCAAACACCGAGTTCCTTTCAAAAAGAAATGGAAGTATATCGGAAAGGTAATGATGAAGAGGAATAGCTGAACGCATGAGGATGTTCTGGTAGGGAGAATCGTTGTTTTGTTGGTGCATTACCTGGATATTCCAAGATTATAATCTTGTTTGTAGTACAAAGGAATTATTTGTTGGGGAAGAAGCAAATTTTTGTGAGGAAGTAAGAAGTTTTGTTGGTGCATTACCTGGATATTCCAAGATTATAATCTTGTTTGTAGTACAAAGGAATTATTTGCTGGGGAAGAAGCAAATTTTTGTGGGGAAGTAAGAAGTTTTGTTGGTGCATGACGTTTCTGTTTTTGGAATATGATGCGGTTTTTAGGGATTTACAAGTGTTTGTTGGTGAAAAAGGTAAATTTTTTGGTTGGAGAAAAAGTGCGTTTACAAGCCCTAAACGTATAAAATTTACGTTTTTAGTAGGGTAGGGGGTCAAATTGCGACAAAATTTTCAAGAAAACGCGAAGGAAATGTCGCAATTTGACCCCCTGTTTCGCGGCCCTCCATGTTATGTTTGTATCGTTGATCAACAAAAGGTTTAATTTTTAACACAAAAAAACTATCATGACTAAAGTAACATTAAAAACTGGGGGAACCAGTAACGGAGAAGCACAGTTTGTTAAATTCGTTGAAAACATCATTGTTAAATTAGCAGAAAATGCAGATTTGTTTACGGACGCAGATCCGAGTATTGCCGATCTGGAACAGGCACTGGCTAAAGTCAAGCAGACACAGGCCGATGCAGCCTATCGGGACAAGCGTTTTGTCGTGCTCAAAAACCAGGCTTTTGCGGCCTTGAAGAAGATGGTTTATCATCTGTCGCTCTATGTAGAGCGTAAGGCAAACGGCGATGCAGCGGTCATTTTAGCGGCAGGTTTTAACCCGTCTGCAAAGGGTATCATTGGACCCAAACCGGCACCACAGCCAAAATTCCTATCGGTAGAGGTCAATGCACGGATACCTGGGGTAACCACGCTGAAGACGGCCTACTGGAAGGGTAATCTCGCCTATCAGTTTGAATATCGGAAGAAAGACAGCGACGCTGACTGGACAAGGCTGATAAGTTCCAAGTCCAAACTGACCATCACCGGGTTGGAATCGGTACAGAAGTATGAATTTCGGGTCGCTTATATTGGGCGGAATCCACAGATCACGTATAGTGATGTGGTGAGTACATACGTTTTTTAACCGTTAATCCTGTAATTTTGGCTATCCCTGCATCACGGAATATGATGCCTTCTTCGGAGTGGGATAGCCATTTTTTTAAATAGCAATACACGAAATATATGAAGACGATCGTTCGGCCCCATCCCCTAAAAGATATTATTCTGGAATTTGACGATTCCAAGGAGCAGCCCGACTATGAAAAAGAAGCTTTAGCACGTTACTACGAAGCGCATGATGTGGTTTGGGATTTAAAGCAGCGCCTGGAATATTTGGCGAAAGGCCTTGTGACCGTGCAGCAACAAACGCTCGAAAGCACGCGGGAAGCTCTTCGCCTCGATCAAAGTCTGGCGTCTGTGGAAGACAGCTTGGGTTTGTCTGACGACAAGAAGCCGTTGGAAAAGGACACTGAATTTACCGGGGAGGTGAGCGGTGTATTTGCGGACCTGGAAAAGCACAATCTCGTGGTGCAGGCTTTGTATGCGCAAATAGATGAAATGACGCAGCGGTATAATGATGAAATAGACCGGATTGATCCCACCGATGAACACCTGGAGCATTGGCCGGTGCATGGTCGGTATTTTGGTATATTCGACGAGGTGTACCCGCGCTACGAGGAACTCTCGATCAATATCGTTTCTTTGGACGATGATGAGCAGGAGTTTTTGGAACTTTATGGGGAGCTGTATGAGATGTACCGCCGCAATTTAGATTTTGCTGAAGAGGTTTTCGCCTCCTACCAAGGGCTGGTTGAACTGGTCGAGCCGATCTATAAACGCGCGGCGATTGCGCTGTCTGCCGTACCCAAAAAAACGGGAGGCCTTGGCAGTTAGTACATTGCTTTTTCGTGGCTAAAAAATTGAAAAAATAATTTTGCAAATCAGATTTAACCACTATATTTGCACACGCAATAAGCGAAAGGAAAGGAGAATTAGCTCAGCTGGTTCAGAGCACCTGCCTTACAAGCAGGGGGTCACTGGTTCGAACCCAGTATTCTCCACTTAAAAAGAACCTCGGGAGATTAGCTCAGCTGGTTCAGAGCACCTGCCTTACAAGCAGGGGGTCACTGGTTCGAACCCAGTATCTCCCACAATACGAAAAGCTGCTTTTATCGAAAGCGGCTTTTTTTTATGCCTGCGGAAATAAGCGCAACTTCATTAAATTTTTCATATTTTATCCTCAACTACAACCTATTTCCAAAAAGCTCTGTACGCAAATCCTGATAGCTGTGTAAGGTGGCTTCCGCATTGTTGAAATCACGCTCCGCCATATATAATTGCCCCAGCTTATCAGCAATGGCGAGTTGGAGTAACTTGTTGTCTTCCGACTTCGCGAGCTCGTTTGCCTGTAGAAACTCTTTTTTGGCGACCGTATAGTTTTTCTGAACCAACTTCGAGGAGGCTAGCATGTACTCGATTTCCGCAAGCTCCCGGCTAAAGTTTTTGCTCCTGGCTAGATCACGCGCTTGGATCAGAAACCATTGCGCTTCGGTATGTTTATTTTGTAATTGATAAATCCGAGCTAGTGTTTGCCAGGCCACGATTTTGTGTTCGTAAGCTTTCGCGCGGTTCAGTAACGGAACGGCTTTGCGGATGATGTTGTTCTCTGCGGAACGGAAATCTTGATCGTGTGCTTGTATGAGCGCTATTCGCAGCAGGGAATTCGCCTGGTCGATAATGCTTTTCTGCTGGACAGCGGTATTGTAATAGGCTTCTTGAAAATAGCCCGCCTGTTGAATGTTCCGGTCGTACAAATAGATGTTGGCTAAATTATATTGAATGATCGCCACATCGGAGGTGTTAGGTGTTTTCTGGGCGTGCTGTAGCGCACTTTGCAATAAGTCTAAAGTTTGTGCGATCGTCCCTTCTTTTAAGGATAAGGAGGCGTAGGTATGCAGCAGCCCATAGGCCGTGTGGTAACTGCCCCGCGCTACTTCCCGTTCAATGAGCTCGTTCCAAGCGAGCGCGGAAGTCGGCATCGGGGAGAGTAGGTACTGCATATTGCGTTCAGCACGCGTTGTTTTAAAGCTTGCAATAAGTTCTTGTAAATCGAGTGCTTTGTCGATGCTGTCCTGAAAAAATATTTTCTCTTTATAGGAATCTGTCAATAATTCTTCGCGGGTTCGCGGCGCTGGAAGCACGTATACGTGGGGGCCTATCCCATGGAAAGTTGTGTCGTACTTGTTAATATATCCTGCCGGATCCAAGACGATATCGGTTTCCTGGGCATGAAGACAGGTTGCGCTCAGTCCGAAAGTGAAAAGCCCTGCTGTCATATAGAAAATGCTCTTTTTACTGAGTTGCATACCGTATTCTTTTCGTGATGACAAAGTTAGGGTCTAATTGGGAGAATCACAAATAGTGACTTTGGCGGTTTAGGCTACGGCGCGATTCAAACTTTTTTTGCCAAAAAAAGAAGTAACAACATTATTATACAATATCCGGCCGTTTGTTCAGTTATTAGACAGGTGTATGTTGCACCTATGTAAATGTTGTTGTTAATTTGAAGGAGCGCATCATTTTGTGCTTTGTTTTCAGTATTTTTATGGCAAACAAAATCTTATTGCAGGTTTTGGATACTGAAAAGGAATATAACGAATGTATTTAAAAAAAGTAGCTTATATGTTTAAGAATATTGTATTTGGTCTCGCTTTAATTTCTGTTATAGCTTGTGGATCAAAGCCTAGGGTGAGTTTGGACGAAGAGGCATTACAGTTAAAGCCGTCGGCACAGCATGAGGTTATTGCCGCTGAAGTGGCTAACTTGCTGGAAAACTATAGCTATAAAAAGGTACCGATGACGGATTCGTTGTCGCGGATTGTTTTTGCGAACCTATTGAAGTCGATGGATCAAGGGCGCAATTATCTCTTGCAGGCGGATGTGGATGATTTCAAACAGTTCGAAAGTACCATCAGTCAAGACTTTAGAAAGGGTGACTTATCGGCGCCGTTCTATATTTTCAACAGCTATTCACAGCGTTATTTGGAGGCGATGGAATACGCCCTGACCCAGGTGGAAGCGCCACACGATTTTGATCTGGATGAAAACTACGTGGCTTATCGGGAGAAACTTCCTTATTTCCAGAACGAAACGGAATGGAAAGATCAATGGCGTAAGCGGGTGAAGTATGATTTATTGAACTTACGGCTTACCAGTACAGATAAAGATTCGGTGGATGTAGAAAAACACAAAGAAACCTTACGCAAGCGGTACAAAAACTTGATCAGTCAGGCAAAACAAACGAATTCAAATGATGCATTCCAGCTTGTTATGACGGCGTTGACCGATGCGGTGGATCCGCACACCACGTACTATAATCCGTCGTTTGCACAAGCGTTTAACGAAAGCATGTCCAATACTTTTGAGGGGATCGGTGCGCGGCTATCCATGGAGAACGAAATGGTGACCATCAAAGAAATTATTGCGGGTGGACCCGCCTTTAAAGATAAGAGCTTAGAAGTAGATGATCGCATTATTGGCGTGGCGCAGGGTGATAGTGAGTTTGAGGATATCATCGGGTGGCGTTTGGATGCAGCGGTAGCCAAAATTAAAGGTCCTAAAAATACGGTCGTGCGCTTAAAAGTTATTCCTGCGGGGCAGGAGCTTACCGCACAGCCTAAAGTGGTGGCATTAAAAAGAGATAAGATTGTTATTGAAGAAGAATCTGCTCAGAAAGAAATTAAGCAAATCAAGGGTGACGATGGTAAAACCTACAAAGTGGGGCTTATCAAATTACCGAAATTCTATATTGAGTTTGAAGCGTATCGTCGGGGTGATCCGAATTATAAAAGCACGACGAGGGATGTTAGGCTGATTTTAGATACCCTCCGCCAAGAAAATGTAGATGCGGTGGTATTGGATCTGCGAAACAATGGAGGGGGCTCTTTACAAGAAGCGATTGAATTGACCGGATTGTTTATTGACAAAGGACCGGTGGTGCAAGTGCGCGATGTACGTAATCGGGTCGATGTAGAAAGTGATAAAGATGCTGGTGTAGCTTGGGAGGGCCCGTTTGGCGTGATGATCAATCGTTTTTCAGCCTCAGCATCGGAGATTTTCGCTGGTGCGATTCAAGATTACGGCAGGGGAGTGGTATTGGGAACGCAGTCGTATGGGAAAGGTACGGTGCAATCCGCGATCGATATGTCCCGTTTTATCAGTGCAACCAATAAATTATTGCTAAAAGCTAAGGGATTGGACAAGGATCCAGATACGCCGACTGGTGCTCCGGAGTTTGGCCAGATTAACATTACGATGGGTAAGTTTTACCGGGTTACTGGCAGCAGTACGCAACATAAAGGGGTGCTGCCTGATATTACTTTCCCGACGCAATATACCGCAGAGAAATTTGGTGAAAGTTCGGAACCTTCCGCTTTGCCCTGGGATCAAATTAAGTCATCCAATTTTTCGGCGGTGGCCGATCTGACCGCATTAAAGGACGAGCTAAGGGAAATGCATACATCGCGGATGGAAAAATCTCCGGAGTACGCCTATCTGTTAGAAGATATTGAAGAATTCAAGAAATTGGACTCTATCCAAGAAATAAGCTTAAACCAAGACAAGCTAAAACTAGAGCGCGAGAAGTCTAAAGCTAAAAATAGAGCACGTATCAACAAAGGGTTGGAACTGCGCGGATTGCCTTTATGGAAGGAAGGCCAGCCGCAGCCGAAAACGGATTTCGATTTCGTTTTGGACGAGAGTCTATCGGTGATCGCAGATTATATTAGACTTGAACAGCGTAAATTGGCTAAGAAATAAAACCCTTTTAAAGTAACTTCGGCAGCGGGTCCGTTACCCGGAACGATTTTCTATGATGCGGACTAATACCATATTCTAGGATAGCGTTCCGGTGCTTAATGGTTGGGTAACCCTTGTTGGATAACCAATCGTAATGCGGGAATTTACAGGCTAGCTGTTGCATGTATTCATCCCGATAGGTCTTTGCCAAAATGGATGCGGCCGCAATGGATAAATATTTGCCATCCCCTTTTACAATGCATTGATGAGGGGTGTTCTGATAAGCCTTAAACCGGTTACCATCTACGATGATATATGCCGCTTTTGTTTTAAGTTGATCTAAGGCTCGATGCATCGCTAAATAGGAGGCATTTAAAATATTGATGCGGTCGATTTCTTCTGCAGAGACGCTGGCTACGGCGAAATCTAATGCTTCATTTTCGATCACAGGACGTAAAGCCATTCTTTTCTTTTCGGAAAGCTGTTTAGAGTCGTTGAGCAGTGTGTTGCAGTAATCGGGTGGAAAAATAACCGCTGCAGCAAAAACAGGTCCGGCTAAGCACCCTCTTCCCGCCTCATCACAGCCTGCCTCTATCAAATCTTGTTGAAAAGTGGATAATAACATCCTGCTAAAATACAAACATTTCGGGACGGTATGTAACATGTATGTGATATTCGATAAAAATGCATTTCTTCTTTTTTACTTTCCGCTGATGTCTGAGTCTATAAAAATGCATTCACATAGCAAGCATAACTAACAATGAAAAGAATTTTTCTTGGTTTATTATTGGTTTGGGCTTTAAGCCCTTCTTTTGCACAGAAAAAGCAAAAGGTAGTGATTCCGTTTTTATCGGATATAACAATCGATGCCGATTTAGGAGAATGGGATGTTATGCACAACGTGGCCCAAGAAAGCAATTGGTTTTATCAGTTGGCGCAGGATGCCGATCACCTGTACATCGCGGTTCGGGTGGATGACCCCTTGGTGCAACATATGGCTGCTAGAAACGGTGTGTTGTTGACTATACAGTCTAATCAAAGAAACCGAGATGATATTCAATTTCTATTTCCTTATCCCGATAATGAGGTGAAGCGTGCGATGAGGAGCGAGGAGCATGCCGCTGACCTGGATGTTAAAACGGCATTCATTAGCCGATCGAGGGGGTACTTGGTGTACGGATTCCCGACGGTGCCTAACGGTCTATTGGCCTTAGAAAATGGATACGGTATACAGGCGATAGCCCGTATGGACAGTGAAAAATTATTTTATGAAGCGGTCGTGCCCAAATCGTTATTGGATTATATAGCGCCGGTAGCGACACTGAAGCTAGGCGTATATGATGGGTTCACGCCTTTAATTTCCACGAAGAAAGTGGTCTCGGGCGGGTCGCGCGGTAGGTATGGATCCGATCGTGGGCGTCAGGCTTCGCGATCCAAAGATAAACGAACACTAACGGTACTTTTAGAAACAACATTAGATTAGTATACATAAAAAAATGAGAGCTTTTTCGACAATAATTTGTGGTCTGGCGGTCTGGTTATCCGCGCTCCATGCTGTGGCACAAACAGGTAAAACGGTGCAGGGGATGTTACGGGACGATGAATCCCGGGTAGTGGCCGGAGCTTCTGTGCAGTTGGAGGGGAATAAAGATACGTTAGGAACGAGTGCTTCGCCGGCGGGGATATTTATATTTAACAACGTCAAATCGGAAACCTTTACCATCAAAGTAAGCAGCTTAGGCTTTGAGCCTTTTGCGCGGGAATTCAGTTTTTCACCGGGGCAGGATAAAATGACGATCCCGTCGTTTCAATTGCAAGGAATAGCGAATATGTTGGAGGAAGTCGTTATTGATGGGGTGATCACCGTACAAGTAAAAGGTGATACGGTTGAATATTCCACCAAGGATCTGAAACTCCGGGAAGGTGCGCTAGCAGAAGATGCTTTGAAAAGACTACAAGGGGTAGAAGTCGATAAGGACGGGAATGTAACTGCTCAAGGCGAACAGGTCACCCGTGTTCGTATTAATGGAAAAGATTTTTTTGGGGGTGATGTGAAAACGGCTACGCAAAATCTCCCCGCCAACATCATCGAGAAAATGCAAGTGATCGATGATTATGGAGACATGGCGAACCTCACGGGAAATCGAACCGGAGATTCGGAGAAAGTTTTAAATATTCAAATAGACCCCGAATATAATAAAGGACAAACGGCTACGCTGCGCGTCGGCTACGGAACGGAAGAGCGATTTCAAACCACGGGTATGTGGATGGGGTTGACGGATAAGACACAAGTTTCTGTATTGGGAAACTTAAATAATATGAATGCCAGTTTATTTGATTTTAACACCATGGGGGGCGGCGCGCGTCGGCGCAGTGGCGGTGGTGGTGGTCGTGGCGGCGGCATGGGTGGTGGCGGCGATGGGATCACCCAGGTGGGATCCATTGGTTTGAATGTCCGGCATGATTTCAGTGATCGATTCAAAGTATATGGTTCGTATTCCTTTGGCCGTGATGACAACAGTACGCAAACGCAATCATTCACCGAATACATTGGACAGAATATGGGCGTGGATAGCGATCAAGATAACAATAGGATCCGTACGAATCATCGTATGGAAGCTAATGTGGAGTGGAACATCTCCGAAAGAGATTACTTGAAATTAACGCCGCAGTTGGGATTCAATAAGAACAATGCGGATAATCTGGATAATTCCATGTTTTATTTAAATAATGTGCTAGATTATACGCAAGCGCAGACCCAATTGAACGGTAGTAATGCGCCACGTTACGGCATAAGCGGATTGTATAATAGACGCTTGAACGATAAGGGTAGGAACTTTTTCGTCAATTTTAATTACGACAATGCCGTTTCGGAAAACGATTATAACCAGATTTTGGATCGATTGATTTATGATCCGAATAATCAGGATCAAACGATTGGTGAAATCTATGAACAGACGATACGGGAAGCACAGAACAAAAGCTGGAATGCGGGAACATCGGTTTCTTATACGGAACCTCTTGGCGAAAATAGCCGGGTGGAGTTGACCTACGATTTCAATGTGAATAAATATGATAACTTTGATCGACAAAGTGGATTCGATCGAAATGGCAACCCGATTGATAATACCTTAGACAATGCGGCGGTATTGAACTATGCGTATGATTACGATTATGCCTTTAATTCGCATCGCGTGGGGGCAAATTATTCTTATGACAAGGATAAAATTAAGTATAGTATAGGCGCGGCAGTTCAACCTACGGTGTTGAGTGGGAATGCCTACAGTTCGTCAGAATCTGCGGTTATCGATCGGAAAAATTTTAATATCATTCCGATCGCTCGGTTTGAATATAGATTTTCAAGGCAATCGAATATTACCTTCAATTATTCGGCACGTGCTTCGGAGCCGGGTGTGTCGCAAATACTACCCTTTGAAGTCAGTACAAACCGTACGAGTACGACGATCGGGAATCCTAATCTAGATCCGGAATTCCAACACAGTGGCCGTATCCGTTTCCGCAGTGGTGATTTCCAAAAAGGGAAAACGTTCTTTGCGACGGTCAGTGCTAATTTAACGACGGACAAAATCGTGTCTTTTAATAAGCGGTATCCCGTTGAGGGAGATGGTATTTATCAGGAGGTCCGGTATTTAAATGAATCCGAGCCTGTTTACTCAGTGAATTCATTTTACCACCTAGGGCGATCCCTAAAAGACAAGACCTATAACATTATGTATATGGGTAGTGTCAACTATAATAAGAATGTGGCGTACATTGCGGAGGATCCGGAAGCGATAGCCGGGGATAAAAACATCACGAATAACACGGTCTTGATGCAAGGTTTGTTTTTTCGCTATACCCCGTCGGAAAAGTTAGAAATTAGCCCCGGTGCACGGTATTCCTATAACATCACGAAATCATCGCTGCCTCAGTATTCGCAAGGGAATGTTTCATCTTTTTCGCCAACGTTGATCGGTTCGGTAAATATCACACCGACAACCATTTTTGGAGCTGATGTGTCCAAGACGTTTAATAAAGGGTACCGCGCGACCGAAAACCCGTTCATCATTAATACGTATATTGAGCAACGCATGTTGAAAGGACAACGGGGTACGATACGTTTACAGGCGTTTGATTTATTAGATCAGCAGATTAATATCAATAGAACGGTGGGCGATATATTGACGGACTCGCGTACGAATCGCTTAGGACGGTATTTTATGTTGACGTTTACCTTTAGATTTCAGAAGTTTTCGGGAATGAACCCTTTCCAAGAAGATAGCGGGCCGGGGGGCATGCGTCGGCCACGGATGTAAATGTCCTTTTTTATTGCTACTTTTGAGGTTTGACTTTGATACATATGGAATATGAAATTATCCGCTTGGATAACGGTATCCGGGCGGTATTTCACCGTCAGATTTCTCCCATTACGCATACCTGTTTGGTCGTAAATGCTGGCTCTCGCGATGAAGAAGCGGGTAAATATGGTGTAGCTCACTTTATTGAGCATTTATTGTTTAAACAAACGGAAAGACGATCTACCCAACAGATCCTCCATCACTTGGAGGCTGTCGGGGGTGATTTAAATGCGTATACTACGAAAGAATACACCTGTATACACGCATCTATCCTACAGCCACACCTCCATCGGGCACTCGATTTATTTGAAGATATTATCTTCCATTCTACGTTCCCGACGGATGAGATGGAGAAAGAAAAAGGCGTGATCATCGACGAAATGGCCTCGTATAGGGATAATCCGGAAGAATCTATTATGGATGATTATGAAGACCTGATTTTTAAACGTTCTGGATTAGGCCATAATATTCTGGGTTTGGAGCAGGATCTGTTGAGTTTTACACAAGCGGACGTTCACCAATTTATCCAGAAGAATTACCGGACGGATGAGATCGTTATCGGCATAACAGGAGATTACGAGCTGAAAGCCGTGGAGCGGATGTTAAAACGCTATTTCGAACCTATTCTGGAAAATAAGCCGGCCCGTACTCGTCAGGAGTCTTTTGTAATCGAATCCGAACACATTGAACTGAAGAAGCCTATCAATCAAGTACATTTTATGTTGGGTGCACCGGCGTACAGTATTCATGACGATAGAAAAGCCGGGCTTCTCCTGCTTAATAACATGTTGGGTGGCTATGGAATGACCTCCATTCTGAATTTGGCAGTACGGGAAAAGTATGGGATTGCCTATACCATTGAATCTAACTATACGCTTTTTACCGATACGGGTTTATTCACGATTTATCTTGGAACGGATGACGAAAAAATAAAACGTGCCAAAAAGATCGTGTTTCGGGAGCTGGATAAATTGAAAACAAAGGGTGTCTCCGAAAATCAGCTGCGAAAGGCAAAAAATAAGTTCAAGGGACAAATTGCGTTAGCGGAAGAAAATAGGATGAGTATGATTATTGCGGAAGCAAAAAACTTGATGGACTACGACCGCGTCATTACGTTGAACGAAGTGTTTGAAAAGCTAGATGCCGTATCTGTACAGGACCTATTGCACATTGCACAGGATGTGTTTGATGAGCAGAAATTGATCTCATTGGCCTTTGTGCCCGAAATGTAAAGCAAGACCCCGTATTTAAAAAATTGTTTACTTTGTAATATGAAAACAGCATATATTTTTCCCGGTCAGGGTGCTCAGTTCGTCGGAATGGGGCAAGACTTATACAATTTAAATGAAGAGGCTAAGGCTCTTTTTGAACAGGCAAATGACATTTTAGGGTTCCGTATCACCGATATCATGTTTTCGGGGACGGACGAGGATTTGAAACAGACGAAAGTAACGCAGCCAGCGATTTTCTTGCATTCGGTGATTTTGGCGAAAGCTTTAGGAGATAGCTTTCAACCGACAATGGTAGCTGGCCATTCGCTTGGCGAGTTCTCGGCATTGGTAGCTGCGGGAGCTCTATCTTTTGAGGACGGGCTACGATTGGTCGCGAAGCGCGCGAATGCGATGCAGCGCGCTTGTGAAGCACAGCCCTCAACCATGGCGGCCATTTTGGGATTGGATGATGAGACCGTAGAGAAAATATG
This sequence comes from Sphingobacterium sp. FBM7-1, assembly GCF_020687765.1. GTDB lineage: Bacteria > Bacteroidota > Bacteroidia > Sphingobacteriales > Sphingobacteriaceae > Sphingobacterium. Next base: position 151,515 of record NZ_JAJEWJ010000008.1, read on the forward strand.
TGCGCAGGTAGAAGATGTCGTGGTGGCCGCAAATTACAATTGCCCGGGCCAATTGGTAATATCGGGAACAATCGAAGGCGTGGATAAAGCGTGTGTTCTATTGACTGAAGCGGGGGCTAAGCGGGCCTTGAAATTAAACGTCGGGGGCGCATTCCACTCGCCGCTGATGGAACCTGCGAAGGTAGAATTGCAGGCTGCTATCGAAGAAACCGTGATCAACGCACCGGTTTGTCCGATCGTGCAAAATGTGGATGCGAAGCCGTACACGGATCCGACGCAGATTAAAGCAAATTTAATCGCACAGTTAACCGGGGCTGTTCGCTGGACACAAACGGTACAACAAATGTTAGCGGATGGGATAGAAGCTTTCGTAGAAGTCGGTCCGGGAAATGTGCTGCAAGGATTAGTGAAAAAGGTAGATCGTTCCGTGCAAACTTCTGCGGCATCGATCAATGAATAGGTAAACTGCTAGAATAAAATAAAAAAGCCACAATAAGTGGCTTTTTGTTTGAAATAATGACGCTTTAGAGCGACGATTGCATATTAATACTTTCCCCGGATTTCTTGACGAATCCGATTGGTATAGAGTCTTTTAAGATTTTGGAGGGTGTCGTCATCTAGGTCTGGTTGTTTTGCGGCTGCAATATTGGACTGTACCTGCTCCACTTTGCTTGCTCCGGGAATGACGGTCGTGATTGCGGGATGTTGCAATATCCACTTAATACTTTGTTGTGCCAAGTTCCCTTTAGGAAGGATGCTTTTGATTTCCTCCAATAATTCGATGCCCTTTTCAAATGCAATACCACTGAAAGTTTCACCTACATTAAAAGCATCTCCGTTGGCGTTATAATGGCGGTGATCCTTATCGTTAAAAATTGTCGAACGATTGAATTTCCCACTAAGGAGACCGCTCGCTAAGGGTACCCGGGCGATAAGCGCTGTACCTTGCGTGCTGGCTTTGTCAAAAAATTCATCTGCTAGATGCTGACGGAACAGATTGAATATAATCTGTAAAGAAGCGACGTCCCGATGCTCGAGACAGATAAGCGCTTCTTCAACCGTCTCGACACTCACGCCGAAATGCTGGATAAGACCTTCTTCTTGTATACGGCGGAGGTGGTCAAAAACCTCTCCTTTACGAAGAACTGCAGTCGGAATACAGTGTAGCTGCTCCAGATATAGTTGGTCCAGTCCAAGATGTGTCAACGAATCCTCTACATGCCGTCGTATAGCGTCATAAGTGAAGTTTTGAGGCCATCCGTTTGGCGCATCGTCCCGCCTGCCCAATTTCGTTGCGACATAAACCTTCTTGTCGGTCTGTTTTAGGAATTTTCCAATCAGGCGTTCGCTGGTTCCCATGCCATAAACGTCGGCTGTATCGATAAAATTCCCACCTGCTTCTACATAAGTGTTCAGGATGTCCAATGCATTGGCTTCGTCTATTTTTCCCCAATCGGCGCTCCCTAACTGCCAAGTTCCCAATCCTATTGCCGCAATCTGGTCACCTTTAAAAATTCTATAATTCATTTCTTTTTCTATATTAAATGTCAATTCTATTTTCCTGCAATGTTGTTCAGAGCTATCATAGAATAATGTAATGTCTTTTAGTCACGTTCGAATATAGCCGGTTTTCTAGGATATTCCGTAAATACAATATATAACTATCGTACATAAATGAAAAATAAATCTAAGGTATCCCGCGAAGAATTTGAGCTCTTTGTCAAGAAATAGGTGCTTTTAATTAAGGGAAATTTGTACGAGCTCCGCTTGTTTCGTAGCACGGATTGACTATCTTTAGCGTTCTAAAGTTATCGAAGCATACCAATGATAAGCAGAATAACACTTTTTTATGTTTCGCTGTGCCTGTGCTTTTATTGTTATGGACAGGAGACGGTTAACTTTAAACACCTGACTGTAGACGAAGGCCTGGTGAGCAATCATATTAACACCATCCTAAAAGATGAAGCTGGTTTTTTATGGTTTGGCACCAATACAGGACTAAGCCGTTACGATGGATATCGTTTTAAATCCTACTCCAATAAACCGAACGATGTGTCTTCCTTGATCAATAACGCGATTATTGATTTGTTTATGGGCTTTGATCAAAAACTTTGGGTAAGAACGAATAAGGGGAACTGTATATATGAACATACCAGCGATTCTTTTAGCTGGAACGTCGATAGTATACTGGTTGGTAAAGGGTTTGTAGCTGGCGATGTTCGTAAGATAATCATGGCGGAAAGGACTTCTTATGTGCTGTATGAAAACGGCGATTTGTATTGTTCACGAGATAGCGGAATAAAGCAGGAAGCTACACGTTGTGAAGTTGATTTGTCGGGTAAGATTACGGATATTCGTTTAGACGCCGTTCGCCACGTATTGTTGTTAGTATCGGATCACGGCGAAGTGGTGTCTCTGGATAGCCAAAATTTGCAGCCTCAACAATATATCACATTTATATTTGAGCGTTTGGTAGAAAATCCTAACTTTCAGCTATTTATAGACGATTTTTCTGGTGTTTGGGTGTGCGCTAAAAATTTTCCTTTCGGCGCGCTGTATTATAAAACGTTAAGTTCAAAAGCTGCGGTTTTCAGACAGTTAGGAGGAACCTATCCCACCAATAATAATACGATCAGCAGTATACAACAGTTGGGTCATACCGTTTGGCTTGCGACGGATCATGGAGGCATCAACGTATTCGACCTCCACACCGAAAAAGTTGAATATCTCGTCCATGATCGAGCAAATATGTCGTCACTTCCCTACAATAGTACAACAGCGATGTACAAGGATAATGACGGTATCATGTGGGTAGGGACATACAAGGGAGGGGTTAGTTACTATCATCCCGATTTAAATTATTTCAGTTTGTATCAAAATCAGGCAGGTTATCCGGAGAGTTTACCCTTCAATGATATCAATTGTTTTGTCGAAGATAAAAAGGGTATAATCTGGATCGGAACAAATGGTGGCGGATTGTTGCGGTTTGATCCGAAAGATCACACTTTCCGATCCTATAAGCATGATAATCAGGATAATCATTCGCTGGGAAGTAACGTAGTTGTTAGTTTACACATAGATGAGGAGGAAAACCTATGGGTGGGCACCTACCACGGGGGGCTTAATAAATTTAAAGACGGAAAGTTTATACGCTTTTTGCATGCTTCGGAGAGTTCGACAACGATAAATGATAATTGCGTGTGGAGTGTTTTTCAGGATTCCAAAGCACGTTTTTGGGTAGGATTGTTGTCGGGAGGTATTGATTTATTGGATAAAACTACGGGACGTTTCCAACGTTTCAAATCCGTCTTCTCCACTGATTTTAGCTCGTCATGTAATGCTAAGTTTATCGAAGACCGACGCGGAAATATCTGGATGGGAACGTCTAATGGCTTGGCTAAATTATCGCCGGAGGGTGTCGTAATCGTGTATGATGAAGGATCGGAAAATAGAACATTGACTAATAATGTTGTTTCGGATTTACTAGAAGATCGCATGGGTAATATTTGGGTAGCGACGCAGACGGGAATTAATATTATATCTGAAACCAAGATCACTTATCTGTCTACTGCTCAAGGATTGATTGACAATGTTATCGTCGGATTGGCTATGGACGATTTCGGTGATATATGGGCGACAGCTCCAACAGGAATATCCCGCATTCAGTATATTCGGGAATCGGATAATTATACCATACAAGGTTATGACCGATCTGATGGCCTGCAATCCTCCAATTTCAACGAACGGGCCATCTTGAAGCTGAAGGACGGTAGATTACTTTTTGGTGGTTCTGAGGGCTTTAATATATATACGCCTCAGCCTATCCGCCGTACAAATTGGCATCCGCCTTCTATCGTTGATTTTCACATATTGGGAGGGGGAATGTCATCAAGCAACGTACAGAAGCTTGTTAAGGATTGGCTGTATGCAGTAGACGGTAAGCAGGCTATTCGCGTACCTCATCAGCTACATACTTTCACGCTTTTATTGGCAGATCTCGACTTTATTGGACGGGACGAATCAAAAATACAGTATATGCTCAAGGGATTGGGCAATGACTGGCTTGATATCGAGAACATGGAAATTACACTCGCCAATCTTGGAGCAGGTAATTACACCTTGTTGATCCGAGGATTGGATCATAATGGCGCTTACGCTTCACCTGCGTCGTTGGTAGAAATAACGATGCTGGCACCTTGGTGGCGTACCAATTGGGCTTATTTTATATACATACTGATGGTGGTGGGCATACTGCTGTTTTTTAGGAAAATGGAGAAAATGAGAGCGCGGACGCGATTCAATTTGATGCAGGCGGAGGAAAAAGCGAGGCATGCAAAAGAAATGGAAGCATTGCGGACTCGTTTTTTTACCAATGTGAGTCATGAATTCAGAACGCCAATCAGTCTGATTATCTCGCCGGTACAAAAGTTGAAGGTTACGGAAAAAAATGCCGGAAAAGCAAAATACTTAGATATCATCGAACGCAATGCATCATCGCTATTAAACTTGGTTAACCAGCTATTGGACTTCAATAGTATAGAGAATAACGAACATACAGTGAAGAAAACATACGGTGATGTCGCCGCGTTTATCCGACGTATAGGGGAGCAATTTGAAAGTATCGCGCAACATAAGCATATTCAGTATGTGGTGAATGTGCCTCTTACACCTTTGGAAGCTTACGTGGACTTTGACAAGCTGGAACGTGTGGTATTAAACCTTTTATCGAATGCCTTTAAGTTTACCGATGCAGGTGGACATATTTATCTGAACTGTTGCGTAGAATCGCAAACGGAGGAAATACGATTGGAGGTCGCCGACACGGGCGTCGGTGTGCCAAAAGCGGTGCAGAATCGTGTGTTTGAACGCTATTTCCAAGTTCAAGATAGAAGGGATATAAGTGAAAAGGGAAGTGGCCTGGGTTTGGCAATCGTAAAAGAATTTGTGCATTTGATGGCTGGTCGCATATTGTTTACGAGTGAGGAAGGGGAGGGAACAACTGTGAAGGTTTGGCTACCTCGATTGGTCTTGCCGGATACTATAGGGCCGGTGCGCAAAGAAATAGGGGAAAGCAATGAAGCCAGGATGCGGAAAGACCTTGACAGTGGTATGAAAAGCGGCCATCTGTTAAAAGCGATGGTGGTAGAAGATCACGCTGATTTCGCGTTTTATTTACAAGACAATCTCGGCGATTATTTTCAAGTTGATGTTTACAATACAGTGGAAGAAGCATGGAAGTCCATGTATCCCTACAGTCCGGATATTATTGTATCAGATCTTCACTTGCCCGGAAAATCGGGAATAGATTTTTGTAAGGAGATACGCTCGAATGGACGAACGAGACATATCCCGTTTGTCTTGATTACCGCCGTCGGTACGGAGGAGAAAGAGATTGAGGCATTACAGCATGGTGCAACAGACTTTATCAGTAAGCCGTTTAACTTCGATGTTTTTCTATCTAAAATAAAGGGATTTGTCGACCAACAAGAAGTAATGGAGAAGCACTACAAACGGCAGGTTGATGTAAAAGTGGCCAAAGCGGAGGTCGTTGATGAGGATGAGCGCTTCGTGTTGAAGATGACGCAAATTATAGAAGCACATTTGCAATGTGAGCGTTTCTCGGTAGAAGTACTGGCCTCGCAGATGAATATGACCCGCGTAGGGCTTTATAAGAAAATATTGTCGATGACCGGATTCACACCCACTGAGTTCATCCGTAACATTCGATTAAATAAAGCGCTGGATTTGCTCAAAAATACGCAGATGACCGTCAGTGAAATTTCTTACGAAGTAGGTTTCGGAACACCAAAACAATTTAGCAAATACTTTAAAAATTTTTACGGTGAAGTTCCTTCTGCCTATCGGAAGTGATCAGAAGGATGTATAAGGAAGGTTTTGTTAACATTTTAACCCATAAAAGTTAACAAAATGACCCTCCGGTGCAGCAAAATACCACCTATGTTTGCTGTGGAAGTAATAATTATAAACTGGAAATGCCGCATAGGCTTTCTCTAAATTTCGTAAACCTTTAATGATAATGTGTAAACTTCACCTTACTATTTTATGTAGTCTCTTGTTCACCGTTATACAGGCAATTGGACAACCTGCAGATCGAGCGACTTACCAAAAGACAGATCATGGCGTAAAGATTAGCTTCGCGGGATTACCAACCTCTGTGGATCAGGATATTTATCTGGATGCGATCCGTGACGATATTGTCCGTGTAACGGCATTACCGATCAATGTTCCTTTTCCTACACGTGAAAGCTTTATTGTCGTGGACTCCCTGCATCGTCTGATCCATTCGCTATCTGTTGAAACAGAGAAGGATACGCTGTATCTGCGTACGGCGAACCTAGTGGTGGCGACTTGCTTACGTACTGGACAGATTGTTTTTAAGGACAAAAATGGACAGACTATACTGGGAGAACGAAAAAGAGGAAGCAACAGTTTCCGGCCTGCTTCATACAATGGAGATTCTTTTTATGCACTGGAACAGGGGTTTGAAATCGAGAAAAATGAAGGATTATATGGTTTAGGACAACACCAAAATGCCGTAATGAACTACAATCATGGTAGACGTGTTACTTTGCTCCAATATAATACGGAGATCGGTGTGCCGTTTTTAATCTCCACCAAGAATTACGGACTCTTATGGCACAATTATGCTATTACGACTGCCGGAGATATACGTCCGTTACATCCATTAAATGCTTTTAGACTCACTTCCAAAGAAGGAGTGGATGGTTGGTTGACCGCTACTTACGCACATCGGGACCATCCGGATAGCGTATGGTTGAGCAGACCGGAATCTATTATAGATTATTCGTATCTGACTGATCAGCATAAACTACCGAAAGATATCACGTTGGCCAACGCAAAAGTGCTGTATGAAGGACAAATAACCTCTCCTTATACGGGCTTGCACCGGCTGCATTTTAAGTATTCGGGCTATATGAAAGTGTGGATAGATGGAGAGCTGCAGGAAGATAGATGGCGAGAGTCATGGAATGCGGGAACTTTCGAGATCGCTAAGGAAATGAAATCGGGTGAGCCGTATGACATCCGTATGGAATGGCTTCCGGATGGTGGCGAATCGTACTTTACGCTAAATTGGCAAAGCCCCTTACCAGAGGAATTGACGCATACTTTTTCTTTTGCTTCGGAGGCGGGCGATGCAATAGACTATTATTTTATCCATGGCAAAGATATGGATGAGGTCATATCGGGTTATCGTGCGCTGTCGGGCAAAGCACCGATTATGCCTTTATGGAGTTTCGGTTTTTGGCAAAGCCGGGAGCGTTATAAAACACAGCAAGAGATCGAGGAGGTGGCTCAAGAATTTCGGAAGCGTCGTATTCCGATCGATAATATCGTGCAAGATTGGTCGTATTGGGCGGAGCACGACTGGGGTAGCCATGATTTTGACAAGACCCGTTTTCCGGATCCCGATGGGATGATCAAAGGCTTACACGATAAAAACTTTCGGGTTATGATTTCGGTGTGGCCAAAAATAAATGAAGAATCGTCTGTTTATCAGCCATTCCGGGATCAAGGTTGGTTATATCTTCGTAATATTTACGATGGCCGAAAAGATTGGATCGGTAAAGGGTATACCTCTACATTTTATGATCCTTTTCAACAGGATGCTCGGCAAGGCTTTTGGGATCTTATGAATGACAAGCTGTACAAAAAAGGGATTGACGCCTGGTGGATGGATGCCAGCGAGCCGGATGTGCATTCGAATATCAATTTAGAGGAACGAAAAGCAGTGTTCCAGCCCGCCATGGGTTCGTCGGTGCGTTATTATAATGCTTTTCCCCTGATGAATGCAAAGGGGATATATGAGGGGCAGCGCCAAACAGATCCTAAAAATAGGGTGTTTATATTGACTCGTTCGTATTTTGCCGGGCAGCAGCGTTATAGTGCGGCGGCGTGGAGCGGTGATATTGCATCTCGCTGGCATGATATGCGCGATCAGATCAGCGCAGGTATCAATTTTTCGATGTCGGGCACGCCGTATTGGACGATGGACGCCGGTGGTTTTTTGGTGGAGAAGCGCTTTCATAAACCGGAGCCAAAGGATTTGGAGGAATGGCGGGAAATGAATACAAGGTGGTATCAATATGGGGCTTTTCTTCCGATGTTTCGTGCACATGGTCAGTTTCCGTTTCGAGAACCGTTTCATATTGCGGAGGAAGGTCATCCAGCCTACGAAAGCATGCTATACTATATTCGCTTGCGCTACAGGATGTTGTCCTATAATTATAGCTTAGCGGCGAAAACTTACTTTGACGATTATACGATGATCCGTGGACTTGCCATGGATTTTCCAGAAGATGAAAAGACTTATGCTATTAACGACCAATACCTGTGGGGTTCCGCCTTGCTCGTCAATCCGGTTACGCAAGCAGGCGTTACGCAACGTGCTGTTTATCTACCGGAAAATGCGGATTGGTATGATTTATATCAGGGTAAGTTTTATGCAGGTGGACAGACTATCGAAGCTGATGCTCCTTATGGACGTATGCCGGTATTTGTGCGTTCGGGTTCTATCCTTCCGATAGGGCGGGACTTGCAATATACGAACGAGCGGCCGCAAGATGAATTAACGTTATATGTTTACGATGGTGCGGATGCGTTTTTCGAATTGTATGAGGACGAGGGAGACAACTACAATTATGAAAACGGAAACTATAGCACCATCGCGATACGATACGACCATGTAGACGGGAGGTTATCAATAGGGAAAACGGTAGGCGCGTTTGACGGTATGCCGAAGAAAAGAATTTTTCACGTTGTGCTGGTCTCTAAACAAAATGCGAAAGGCATTGATGCTAGCCTTGGAAAAAAGAAGACCGTAAGCTATAACGGAAAAGAAACTTCTATAAAATTAAAGTAATAAGTATTTACCAATATCATAAACTTAAAAAACAATGAGAAGAAAACGACAGTTGTATCACAGATCGGTTATGCTGCTCGTAGCGCTTTTTATAAGCGGTTACGCTTGGGCTCAATCGATACGAGGAAAAGTGGTCTCGACCGTTACGGGCGAGGCCATATCGGGTGCCAGCGTGCATGTTATCGGTCAGCAACGCTCCACGCAGACGGATGGCGAGGGTAATTTTGCACTTCCAACGGCTGTTCCCACGCGTTTAGCGGTATCGTACGTAGGATACAAAACAGCGAACGTAGACGTTACAGGCTATGATAACCTACGTATTGAATTAAGCCAAGAGCATGCGGATCTGGAGGAAGTAGTGGTGATTGGTTATGGTGCGCAAAAAAAGAAATTAACCACGGGGGCTAATTTACGGGTAGAAGGCGCTGATCTAGAAAAACGTAATCAGATCAGTCCATTGCAGGCCTTGCAGGGACAGGCTCCTGGAGTCTCCATATCGTCGACGTCTGGACAGCCGGGAGCCGACATGAAGGTGGTCGTAAGGGGGCTGGGAACCATCGGGAACTCTGGGCCATTGTATGTGATCGATGGGATACCAGGTGGAGATATCACCATCCTAAATCCCGCTGATATCGTATCCATCGATGTGCTTAAAGATGCTGCATCAGCGGCTATATACGGTTCTCAGGCTGCCAATGGGGTGGTGCTGGTGACGACGAAGATGGGAACCGCGGGACGGAGTCAGCTGGCTATCGATGCTTTTTCGGGTGTACAGAACGTGGGACGCATTACCCCCATGTTGAACGCCCAACAGTATAAAATTATCATGAACGAGCAGGCGCTCAATGCAGGAGCTTCTTTGATCGACTTTGATAGCATGGAAGGGCTGGCCGATACCGACTGGTTACGCCAAATGTTTTCGGATAATGCCCAGATGCAGAACTATAATTTGGGACTGACAGGGGGATCGGAAAACTCAGTTTATGCGATGTCACTTAATTATATCAACCAAGAGGGAATTGGTGGTGGAAAGAATGTTTCTAATTATGAACGTTATGGCTTTCGGATTAATTCAGAGCATAAGTTTTTGGATAAGATCGTCACCATTGGACAACACCTGAACTTTAATTACATCAAAAATAATGGTATTAATGTAGGTAATCAGTATAATAACACCTTGCGTGGAGCGTATATAACCTCGCCGTTATCGCCTGTTTATTCGAGTAATAATCGGTTCGGCAGTCCATACAATGATACTTCAAATTCCCCTTGGTTTACGGGTGACGGGAATCCTTACGGATCGATGATGATCAATTCTAATAACGCAAACGACGCACAACGGGTATTGGCCGATGTGTATGCCGAGATCGAGCCGATCGCTGGTTTAAAGATCAGATCTGTAGGCGGGTTCAACTACCATGCTTCGGAATATCGTAGTTTTACGCCGCTATATCAGCTGTCTGCTTATGCTTATAACACAGATCATACGACGGTAAACCAAAGTATGGGTAAAGGACATACGCTTACTTGGACAAATACCGCAACCTATGATTTTACAGTAGCAGATGATCATCGTTTTACAGCCATGGCGGGAATGGAGTCGTTGCGGTACCAAGGTACTTCGTTATCAGGGTCAAACTGGAATCTGTTGTCCCAATTTAATGATTTTGCACATGCTTACTTAGATAATACAACGGGGCAAGCACACCTTGATGACGACGGTAATATTGTCGAAACTCGTTTTGTAAACGGTGGTCCAAACAATCAATACAGACGGGTTTCTTATTTTGGCCGGGTGGCATATGATTTTCAGGAAAAATATCTATTGAATGCTACATTACGGGCTGATGGGTCTTCGAAATTTTCCCAAGGTAATCGTTGGGGCTATTTTCCGTCGGTTTCGGCAGGATGGATTATTTCGTCCGAGGATTTTATGAAGGAAGCAAGTGGCATCAATTTTCTGAAATTGAGGGCTTCGTGGGGACAGGTAGGTAATCAGGATATTGCTGATTTTCAGTTTGCTTCACCGATAAATACGTCTACCGGTTGGACATCGGATAATCCTGCTGCGCATTATGTGTTCGGTACGGGAAATTTTAATGTGCCGGGTGCTTATCCGAGCCGGCTTTCGAATCCGTTATTAACGTGGGAAACTTCGGAACAGACTAACGTAGGGATCGATGCGCGTTTTTTAGCGAATCGACTAGACGTGGTTGCTGATTTTTATGTTAAGAATACGAAAGACTGGTTGGTGCGACCGCCTATCTTGGCGACAGCGGGTGCCGGTGCCCCCTTTATTAATGGCGGAAGTGTGAAAAACACGGGGGTAGAATTAGGTTTATCATGGAAAGATCAGGTGGGAGAGGTGGCTTACCGGGCGGGTGTCAACGGTGCTTATAATAAAAATAAAGTTGGTTTGATCCCGACGGAAGATGGTATTATCCATGGTCAGATCAATATGTTATATGACAATTCTGAAGAGTTTTACCGGGCACAAAACGGTCATGCGATTGGTTATTTTTGGGGTTACCAGACAGCGGGCTTATTTCAGAGTGACGCAGATATCGCCGCCTGGCGGGATCAAGGGAATGGGATATTGCAACCGGGTGTAAGGCCGGGCGATGTGAAATATGTGGATCAGAACAAAGATGGTGTGATCAACGCTGTGGATAAAATCGACCTCGGTGTGGGTATGCCTGATTTTACCTTTGGTTTTAACGTAGGGGCTAATTATAAAAATTTTGATCTCTCCGTAGATGCGTATGGCGTAGCCGGAAATAAAATCGTGCAATCGTACCGTAACCATACCAATAAGCAGGCTAATTATACGACCCGGGTGTTGAGTAGGTGGACGGGAGAGGGAACTTCCGATAGAATACCACGCGTGACGGAAACAAATATCAATTGGCAATTCTCGGACTTATACTTGCAGGATGGTGATTTTTTACGGATAGCCAATATTACTTTGGGTTATGATTTCTCGAAATTGGTGACCTGGAAATATGCAAGTCAGATTCGGTTGTATGTGCAGGGGCAAAACCTGTTGACATTTACGAAATATGACGGCATGGACCCGGAGATCGGTTACGGTACCGATGGATGGGTATCGGGCATTGACTTGGGGTATTATCCTAGACCTAAAGTTGTTCTTTTTGGAGCGAATATTAAATTCTAACCTATTTAATTATTGAAGATGAAAACGTCAAAAATACTATATACATCGATCTTATCGACGGGTTTGTTTCTTAGCGGATGCTCCGCTAGTTTTCTGGATGTCGAACCGATGACCGATGTACTGGAAAACAATTTCTATAAGACCATTGATGATGCAGAGATGGCATTGATTGGTTGCTACGATGGCTACCAACGGACCTCCTCGAATGGCAATCTCTCTTTTACAGTGGCGTCGGAGATCCTGTCCGACAATTGTTTCGGCGGAACCGGACATACCGATGGAAGGGGCTATCAGGTGCTTGATAGATTTGATAAGGCACAGTCGCCTTCGGATAACAACCTATTCGACGGTACCTGGACGGACTACTACGCGGGTATTTTTAGGTGCAATACGCTATTGACTAAAATGGAAGAGACGGACTTTGGTGATCAGCAGAATACGCAACTTCGGATAGAGGGAGAGACCCGGTTTTTGCGAGCTATCATGTATTTCGATCTGGTTAGGTTATTTGGCCGTGTTCCTTTGTTGACAAGTCCAACTAGCGAGAATGTACCACAGGTGGAAGCTAAAGAAACTTATCAACTGATTGTGGAAGACCTTAAGTTTGCAGCGGATAATATTCCTGCGGACGCTTATCCGAAATCAAACGCCGCCAACAACGATGGACGGGTGACAGCGCATGCTGCCAAAGCGTTGCTTGCCCGTGTGTACTTATTTTACACCGGTTATTACGGCGTAGATGATTTGGCTGTTACGAAAGCTGAAGTCTTGGCAGGTTTAGAGGAGGTGATTTCCAGCAATGAATTTGCGTTGGTTGAGGAGTTCAAAAACCTATGGCCCGCTTCCAGTTATATCCCTGTTTCTAACGACAATACGCTAGATCGCTCGCAATACGCCGGAAAGGGAAATATAGAGGTTGTCTTCGCTAAAAAATTCAATAACACCCAAAATTACAATGGAAACATCGATGGAAACAGGTGGCTGGTAATGCTTGGATTGCGGAATACAAATTTTTCGCCCTACGGACAGGGCTGGGGAGCGTGTACGGTCAACCCGAGACTGGTGAATGCTTTTTCCGACAATGACGCGCGTAAGGTGGCATCGATCATCGATATTGAAGGAGAAGGTATTGCCGGATTTGATATTAACGACCAGCGAGAATACACGGGTTACGCAAACAAAAAATATACGCCTACTTCGTTACCTGATGGTTCGTCGAATACAGGGGGAGACAATGATTTTCAGATTTCCCAAGACCAAGACTACTTTGTGATCCGCTATGCCGATGTCTTGCTGATGGCAGCGGAATTAGGCTCATCGCAGGCGCAGAATTACTTCAACCTGGTCAGACAACGTGCTTATGGTAGTAATTTCGTGGCTTTGCCGGTAAACCAAACCAATATATTGCAGGAAAGAAGGTTGGAGTTTGCTTTTGAGGGGATTCGCTATTGGGATCTATTGCGTCAGGGCGTGGAGAGTGCCGCAGCAACGATCGCACAGACACAAAATGTGTTGAGTGGTTCGGCTCCGGACCAAGTGGTCATCAACGCACAGCAGATTATCAGTACAAAAGGATTGATGCAGATACCGAACAATCAGATTACCTTATCAAATGGTGTTTTGACACAAAATGATGGTTGGAACTAAACTTATAAATGATAAAATTATGAACCGCGTAATAAAGTTATGTACGATGCTCATTGCTTGGGCTAGCGTATGGATAGCGTCTTGTACGCCTGATGATTTTGATTTGGGAGCTTTGGATGTTAATCCCGGAGATCTTGTAGAAGGGATTGCGTTCAAAATAGAGCACGACCCACAAAATCCTAATATTGTTTACTTAACGAGTCTGATGGACAGTCGTTATACACCCTTATGGGATCATCCGCAAGGGCGTAGTCAAGCGCATAAAGTGACATTGAAAATCCCCTTTGAAGGTACTTACCAAGTCAAGTTTGGGGTGCAAACTAGAGGTGGTATGGTATTCGGAGAACCGGCGACATTCACCATCGATGATTTCTATGCAGGCTTCGTTGACCATGAATTGTGGACGCTCTTGTCTGGAGGGGTGGGCCAAGAAAAAACATGGTATCTTGATCTGGATGCAGAAGAACTAAGTAGATATTTCTTAGGGCCACTTTATTTTTACGGTACGGATGATAGTTGGGAGACTGTTACGGAAGGGAAGACGGTAGAGGGGGATTCCTGGAATTGGAAGCCTGATTATAAAGGTAATACTTGGTTGATGGATGCCGGAGATTACGGCTCCATGACGTTCTCGCTTAAAGACGGGGCTAAAGTAAGTGTAGATCACAAAATGATTTCAGGACGCGGCGTGGAAGATGGGATGTTCATGATTGATACGGATAACCATACCATGCGGATGCTCGATGCTGCACCATTACATGATGCCGGACGTGATGGCCAAGTGGTTGATTGGGGGAATATTAAAATTATGTCCTTAACGGAGGACTACATGCAGCTTGCTGTCTTGCGTGATGAAGCTTTGTCTGGAGAAGGCCCTGCCTTATTAGTCTATAATTTTATTTCCAAAGACTATAAAGATAATTGGGTGCCAGGAGATCAACCGGATCCGGAACCGCCTTACGAGGGCAATGCCAACGATGATCTAACAACATCGACTACAACGAGTAAAAAATGGGCGTTATCATTGAATACGCCTTACAATTGGACAACACTTGCCGGAGAATTTTTAAACAATTGGTCTGATCCTTCGGGCTATCTGTCGACGGATTGGGCTTCGTACGATGCGACCTTGATTCGAAATATTTCGCTGACACTGGATAAGACTGGAGCGAACGCCGGTAATTATGTGTTTACGGATGGTTCCAACACCCGAATTACAGGATCCTATAGTACCGATGAGCATAATAATATCGTGTTTGACAAAATGATTTCATTCGCCATATCAGGCTCGATAATGCTCTCAACCAACGATGACCATATGTTGCGTATTATTGATGTTGAACGTGATGCTGCTGGTACGATATCCGGACTTTGGTTGGGGAAAAGAGATGCAGATAAGCCAGAATATCAAGTATACAAGTTCGAGCCGGTAGCTGGCGGTACGACAGCCGATCCGATGGCTCCTTGGAAAAGTGCGTTGGTAGGGAAAACTTTTACGCCAAACGTGAACTATTTTGCCGATTGGGTCACCGCATCTTGGTCTGGCGGATGGACGAGCAATCTCTTCCCAAATGATTTTTCGACACAAGATTGGCTTTGGACACAATCCATATACGATGCCTGTATGGCCTCGTCGATCTCCTATTATTTGGATGGCGATGTGCTGAAGGCGAACGCCGTGGATAACGGCGTTGCGAAGAACGGTATAGTGGTTACTATTGATCCTGATACACGTACAATCACTTATTCTGAAGCCCCTTTCACCTTTAGCTTTGTATATACGGATAACGGAGATGGAAAAGGACCTTGGCTCTTCGGTTCGTTTGATGGAGCCAACTTGAATAACATAAGTACGAAGGGGATGTATTTGGGATTCGTCTCTAAACCTGGAGAAATAACCATGAACCATATGATCTTGAAACCGTAAAAAGATGAACATGAGGAAAATGCGTTACTTCGTGGTTGTATGGGGAATAATAATATCCTTTATACCTTCTTGTTCGAAGGAACACGAATCCGTTACACCAGAACTGACGGTTTCGACGGAAAATATATCCCTAGCAAATGCGGGAGGTACCAAAGCATTCCATGTGAAGGCTAATGTAAACTGGTCGGTATCCTCTTCGGAGAGTTGGTTGAGGCTAACGCCTTCTACAGGGGGCGCGGGCACACATAAAATAGAGGCAACTGCGACGGTAAATCCCCAGACGGCTGATCGTCAAGCTATTATTACGGTCACCGCGGATAACTTGACAAGACAGATAGTTGTTGTTCAGACGGCATCTGTATTGTTTTCGATTAGTCAAGACCAATACTTGGTGGAAAAGGGTGCGCAGGAATTGGTACTTACGCTGGAGAGCAATGTGGCCTATGTTGTTGATTTTGAAGGAGAATGGATGTCTAGAAAGTCGGATCCTATAGTTTCAGGAACTTCTTATCAGGAGGTTATTTCGATAAAGGAAAATGGAAATATCTTTGAGCGCACAGGAACCATTACACTCAGACAGGGTGATGAAACCTTACTTGTCATTGTCCAACAGAAGGCAAATCCGTTAACGGTTGCTCCGGTATCTACTGGCGTGTCTCTGAATGCAATTGCTTTAGCTGCGACGCTCCGTGTGGGGTGGAATCTGGGGAATGCATTGGAAGCTGCGGCAAGTCCTACCTCCGCCAGCGAAACCATGTGGGGAAATCCAAAGACGACCAAAGGTTTGATTGATGCGGTGAAAGCAGCGGGTTTCAATGCTGTGCGGATACCTTGTGCTTGGAGCGGCTACATTGAAGACCAGACTACTTACCGTATAAAAGATTCGTGGCTTGAACGAGTGAAAGAAGTTGTGGACTACTGTGTGGATAACGATATGTATGCCATTATTAATATACATTGGGACGGCGGATGGTTAGAGGAACATCCATTATATAGTCATCAGGAAGAAGTCGGGGAGAAACAAAAAGCGCTTTGGGAACAGATCGCAGTATACTTTAGGGAATACGATGAGCATCTTTTATTTGCAGGTACGAATGAGGTACATGCCGATTACAATACACCTACGGCAGAACACATTGAGGTCCAGCAATCCTTTAATCAGACCTTTGTAGATGCGGTGCGTTCTACCGGGGGGCGCAATGCGTATAGAAATCTGATTGTACAATCTTATAATACAAATATCAACTTTGCCATTGACTATCTGGATATGCCGACCGATGTCAGAACAAACCGTTTGATGGCAGAAGTGCATTTTTATGATCCCTATGAATTTGCGTTGGATCGTAGTAGTGACAAATACCTTTGGGGGTCGGAGTTTGCGGGTTCTCCCAATGTGGCCAATTGGGGGCAAGAGGATTGGGTAGATGCGCAGTTTGCAATGGTGAAAGCTCATTTTGTAGATCAAGGCATACCTGTTATCCTTGGAGAGTATAGCCCGACATATAGGGCGAACCTGTCTAATCAAACTGCTTTAGCCAATCATAAAAAAGCACGAGCCAATTATCTGAAGTACGTGACCAGATCGGCCAGAACAAACGAATTGATACCTTTCTATTGGGACAATGGCCATACCGGAGATGGTGGTTCAGGATTATTTAATAGGAGTAACGGACAGGTCGTGCATCAGGACGCATTGGATGCGATTATGGAGGGTATTAACTAACTCTCGCGCGGCAACACTAGATCGTACGATTATTTTAAATTAGGATTTCTATTATGACAAAAAGCATTATCCCAAATATATTAATGGTAATCTTTTCGTTGATAATCACGCATATATCGGCGCAAAGTGGTTTCCAAAATCCAATTATCAGAGGATTTAACCCAGATCCCAGTATATGCCGGGTCGGCGAGGATTACTACCTGGTAACTTCTTCCTTCGAATATTTTCCAGGATTGCCTATATATCACAGCAAAGACTTGGTCAATTGGCGGCATGTTGGGCATTGCCTTACACGGGATTCCCAACTTTCTTTACAGACGGCGACAGCATCGGGAGGGTTATATGCTCCCTCGCTGCGCTATTATGATGGTCTCTTCTATGTGATATGTACCAATGTGTCCGATCGGGGCAATTTCTATTGTACGGCAGAGAATCCTACTGGACCATGGAGTGATCCCATTTGGGTCGATATTAAAAGTATAGATCCCGATATTTTTTGGGACGATGATGGTAAAACGTATTTTGTCACACAGGGCGATGAAGGAATACGGATTACCGAGATCGATCTCAAAACAGGCCAAAAGCTCTCTCCTGAGAGACTGGTGTGGGGAGGCACGGGCGGACGATTCCCAGAAGCTCCACATGTTTATAAAAAGGATGGCTACTATTACTTGTTAATTGGAGAGGGAGGGACTGAATATATGCATAGCGCAACTATCGGACGGAGCAAAAATCTCTTCGGTCCGTATGAAAATTGTCCGCTGAATCCCATTTTGACACATGCCAATCGTATGGGACAGGGAAACCCTATTCAAGGGATAGGACATGCCGATTTTGTACAAGCTACTGATGGATCTTGGTGGACTGTGTTTTTGGGATTCCGTGTGACACAGATGTATACGTATTATCATATTTTGGGGAGAGAGACTTTTTTGGCCCCAGTGGATTGGCCGGAAGGGGGATGGCCGCAGGTCAATGGTAATGGTATTGTGTATCTGGATATGAAAGTGCCCACTTTGCCGCTTCAGCCGTTTGCCGAACCTACGACCCGCACGGATTTTGACTCTGACATGCTCGGATTTGAATGGCAATTTTTGCGAAATCCTATTCGTGAAAATTACTCACTTCATGAACGTCCTGGATTTTTTCGGATAACTGCCTCGTCCAATACATTAGATGAAGCCGCACAAGTATCTATGATCTGTCGTAGACAGACCGAACATGAGTTTAGTGCTTCGACATCGTTGGAACTGGTATCGCAAACTGATGATGAGGAAGCTGGTGTGACTTTAATCCAGAATAACACACACCATTACGAGTTGTTGTTGAAAAGGGAAAAGAAGCATTATGTTGTTCAACTACGTGTATCGGTGGGTTCGTTGCGATACATTGCGGCTGAAAAAATGGTTCATGATAATAAAATAGTTTTACGGATAGAGGGGACACCGCTTTCGTATTCCTTTCACTATCAAATTCCAGGAGATACAAACTGGGAATCGTTAGGTTCTCTAGACACTCGATACCTCAGTACGGAGGTAGCTGGTGGATTTACGGGTATCATGATTGGGTTGTACAGCTCGTCCAATGGTAAGCCGACTCGTGCTAAAGCATTTTTTGATTGGTTTGATTACACCGTAGGCATATAATTATGCCCGCGGTTTATAAAAAGATTAAATGTATACATATAAAGGGTTTAGAATCGTACGTACAAGACTATGGCCTAAGGAAATTACGACTTGTGCATTTGTGTTGGTGATGACGGGAATAATGGGGATAGGGACAGCGCTAGGCCAGAGCCGAAAGATTGTTGATTTCAATATGGGTTGGTTTTTTCGTCTGGATTCCGTCTCTGATTACCGGGACAGTCGTGTTGATTATCAGGACTGGCGCCAATTGGACTTACCGCATGACTGGAGTATTGAGTTACCTTTCGATAGTTTAAGTGCTGGAAGTAGCGGCACAGGATATTTATCAGGGGGTGTGGGCTGGTATAAGAAATCGTTTACGCTTTCCGAAGAAGAAAGTTCGAAACGTGTTTATATCGAGTTTGGGGCGATATACGAAAATAGTGAAGTTTGGATCAATAATACTTATCTAGGACATAGACCGAATGGTTATGTACCCATCGTTTATGACTTGACGGACCATATAAATAAGAAAGGAGATCCGAATATCATTACCGTCAAGGTAAATAACAGCAAACAGCCTAATTCGAGATTTTATGCAGGCTCGGGGATCTATAGAGATGTCAAGCTGTTCTTCACATCTGATGTAGCGATCGCTTATAACGGTACCTTTATCATAACGCCTGTCATTAACGAGCGGCAGGCGCAGATTAAGACACAATTGGAGATTGTTAATCATTCCGCGCACCGACAAAATGGGATCACGGTAGAAACACAAGTGTACGATCCTCAAGGTAAGGTAGTCTCACAAGGGCAGATAGGAAGGTTACGTATTGACGGGGAGGGAAACCAATTCGTGGAGCAAAACTTAACGATAACGCACCCCCTGCTCTGGTCTCCGGATACCCCTCATCTTTATCGCGCAGTGACTATCATATGGGAGGGAAAGCAGGAATTAGACCGGTATACTACTGTATTTGGCATACGATCTTTTCATTTTGATGCTGCACAGGGATTCTTTTTAAACGGGCAGCCGTTGAAGATCAGAGGCGTTTGCCTGCACAGCGATCTTGGCGCATTGGGGATGGCGTTCAATCGATCTGCTGCGAGGAGACAATTGCAAATGATGAAGGATATGGGTGTAAATGGTATCCGGACTTCGCATAATCCAGTGGCATCTGAATTTCTTGATCTATGTGACGAAATGGGATTTATCGTAATGAACGAAACGTTTGATGTATGGAAACACCCTAAAAATACGTTTGATTATCACCTGTATTGGGACGAATGGTATAAGCGTGACTTTGCGGATCATATTAAGCGTGATCGGAATCATCCATCGTTGTTTATTTGGTGTCTGGGCAACGAAGCGCAAGAGCAATGGCATGATCCGGAATTGGGTGCAGCGATACCTGCGCGATTGGCGGCTATTGTGGACAGCTTGGATGGCACTCGACCTACCACCATCGCGAATAATGAAATGTCCAAAGACAATCCCGTGTTAATGAGTCCGGCTGTTGATATTGTTGGCTATAATTATAACCATCAAAAATGGGCGAGCTTTCCTGAAGACCATCCGACCGGTAAATTTATCGTCACGGAAGGAACTTCCGCATTGGCTAGTCGCGGACAGTACGATGCCGTGCCGGTGGATTCTGTACGAATGTGGCCGTTACATTGGGACATTCCGTTTGATGGGGGAAACGTAGATAAAAGCATCTCCTCATACGATCATGTGCATACGCCATGGGGATCCTCACATGAGGAGAGTTTACGGTTGCTCGAGACTTACCCGCACGTTTCGGGTATGTATGTGTGGACAGGGTTTGACTATCTGGGAGAACCTACACCCTATACTTGGCCGGCACGAAGCTCTTACTTTGGTATAGTTGATCTGGCCGGGTTTCCGAAAGACGTTTATTATCTTTATCAGAGTGCATGGAGCGAAACCCCGGTACTGCACATATTGCCTCACTGGAACTGGCAAGATGGCGATACGATAGATGTGGTTGTTTATTATAACCAAGCGGATGAAGTGGAGCTGTTTGTAAACGATGTGTCGAAAGGCCGGAAAGCAAAAGAAAAAGATAAGCTCCACGTCAGTTGGGCGGTACCCTATGAGGCCGGAAGCCTTACAGTTCTTGCTTATCAAGATGGGCTAGAAGTGAGACGTAAGACTCGTCAGACAACGGGAGAAGCTGTAAGTCTTGTCATAAAAAGTAAACAAGATACCTTAAACACAGCACGCGAAGAGTTGGCCTTTCTTGAAGTTGTAGCGGTGGATACGGACGGAAATGAGCTGCCTGATTTCAATGCGTGGATCAATGTGGAAATACAAGGTGGAGGAACTGTTGTAGCTACGGATAATGGTAATCCGACAGATTTAACATCTTTTCAATCCTTGACACGAAAAGCATACAATGGAAAGTTACTCATTGTAGTTAAAGGGTATATAGCTAATGGAGAGGTAACTGTCTCGGCTCACTCCGATGGACTGAAGAGCGGAATTCGAAAATTAATTGTGGAGTAAAATGGAAGCGTAAGCTCAGATCAATTTACTGGAGCTTACGCTTTTACATTTTTTATTTTGCTTCCTCGAGCACTTGCGTATTCAATTTTATATATTCCTCATTATTGGCAGCTTTCGCCATCGCAATGCCCTCTGTTGCGGTTTTGATTGCTCCTGCTTTGTCGCCAGCTTTTAATTGGATTCTGGCTCTCCAATATTTAATATGCGGCGCTTTTGTGTTTCCTTTATCGGCCTCATTTGCCCATTCAACAGCTTTATTAATGTCCAAATCGTTGTTATAATAGTACTGTGCCGCCTGGAAGTAAGGTTTCTTCTCGCTTTTCATGGCTTCGTCTATGCTGGCCATTATTTCTTGCGATTGGTTCACAACAATAGGGAAGGAAACTTTTGTGTTTTCCCAAGCTAAGGTTAAATCAGCGCCAGTCTGTTTTACATTTTCAAAGGCGATGGTAAAGGTTTCTACTTTGTCTGAAAGTTGTTTTGACTTCGCTTGAAAACGTAGGAAATCTTCACTTTGATTGTACTGGTAAGCTCCCCATTGTTCTACATTCTTGCTAAGGATGACGGTCCAATCACCTTTGGTTGGGATGGTAAAGAGACCATATGTACCAGCAGGAACTTTATGGCCTGCTAAGATCACGTCTTCTTCAAAGGTTATCGCAGGTATGCTGTTCGCCCCTGTCCGCCAAACTTGATCGAAAGGTACTAAACCTCCAAATATGGTACGGTTGTTAACATTTGGACGCTGGTAAACAAGCTTGACTTTTTTAATGCCGATACCTTGTTCGATCGTGGTGCTGCTGCTCGCTGGGGGAAACGCTGTTTGCGCGTGTGACTCTTGGGTAAAAAAGAAAAGGCAGCCCGCGAATACTAAGGATAAGATTGTTGTTTTCATGTATAAGTTGTTTATTTTTCTATGCTAAAATAAGATTTATTATTTTTTTTTCCCACTTTGTGGCCGGCGATACCGTAATAAAGGATAAATAAATAACAGGGTAAGGCGATCCAGTACGCGGCATGAGAGCCGATCATATGAGCGATTTGTCCGTAAATAAGAGGTATAACGGCGCCGCCTGCAATACCCATCACCAATAAGCCGGAAGCGGCATTGGTAAATCTACCCACTCCTTTTAGCGCCAAGGGCCAAAGAGCTGGCCACACCAGTGAATTCGCTAAACCGAGCAACGCAACAAAGGTGAGCGAAACCATACCTTCTGTAAAAACAATGCCTAGCGTGAAAAGGATACCTAGGCTAGCACATGCTTTCAGGGCGGTCTCTTGAGTGAAATATTTTGGGATGGCAACGATTCCGATGAGGTATCCAAATACCATAGCAGCCATAGTATAGCCTGTAAACACGGTCGCTTTGTCTAGGGTGACACCTTGAGAAACCCCATAAGCAATAATCGTATCGCCCGCGAGAACCTCAACGCCAACATACAAGAATAAAGCGATGAAGCCTAATATGACATGGGGAAAATCCCAAATGCCTTTTTTGTCTTCGGATACCATATGGTCGTCGGCAGTTTTCTCTTCGTCTCCTTTTACTTCGGGTAAATTTGTATATGAAATCCAAACTGCAAGCAGTAGCAAAACGACGACGATACCGATGTAGGGTTGGACTACTTGTAGAGCGACTTGATCTAATGCTGCCGAATACTGATCTGCAGGCATCGATTCTACTTGTTTGGCAATTTTATCGGCTTCACTAAGGTTTAGGAATAATCCTAAAAGTACGGGCGCAATCGCGCCTGCTACTTTGTTACAGATTCCCATAATACTTATTCGTCTTGCGGCTGTTTCGACCGGCCCGATAATCGTTATATAGGGATTAGAGGCTGTTTGCAAAATAGCTAAACCTCCGCCCATCGTAAACAAACCGAGTAAAAAGATGAGGTATGTTCGTGTATAAGCTGCGGGGATAAATAGTAAAGCACCAATTGCCATCACAGTTAGTGAGATCGCCATGCCTTTCTTAAACCCGTATCGGTTTAACACCCACGTGGAAACCGGCGCCATGACTAAATAGGCAATATAAAATGCAAAAGTTACAAAATAAGATTGTACCTCCGTGAGTTCGCAGGCAATTCTAAGATAGGGAATCAATAAAGAGTTTAACCAGGTTGCAAAGCCGAAAATAAAGAATAAGGAAGCAATAATAATCATAGGCCCCAGAGATGACTGGCTAGCTTGTTGTGGTGAGGTTTTTGAATCCATTTTTGAAATATTAGATTTAAGTATGATTATCGATACCGAAACACAAGGCTAATAAAATATATTGATAATTAGAATAGATAGGAGTCAATGGCGGGATTTTTTTAATTTTCGGATAGGTGAGCGATCAATCCGGAATGTCCATGCTAATTCGTTAAAAAAATAGAGAGACTTCATTGGGGGTGAAGTCTCTCTAAAACCTAAACCGTATCATAAAACCATATTGAATGGTATTCATCTATAGTACAATTGAGATGGTGATATAGTTTTTATTTTTTTACTTTTTTTTTAAAAAAAAGTAATATTTGTCTGGTTTACTTCTGTTTTGGACACCTCTAGTTTGTTTTATTAATCTAAACCTTCGATGTTGTCATTATTGAGATAGCGTTCTTTTAATATAATACGGTGGTGCGCCAAATGGCCCGCAATTACATAAAGAAATGCTTTAACAGTGATGAGCCTGCCGGATGCCATACCTTTTCTTTCTAATTCCGTTTCGTTGAATGTCTTGAATAACACAAGGTTCGCTTTCCGTAGATGGATAAACTCATTTTCTATACTCTCCAACGAACGTTCATTGTGTCGTCCGTTCTGTACGAATTCGTCTTGTTCAAAAGGTGCTAGTTCTGTCATGTCGTTTCGAGCGAACCGTAGCGCGCGGTAAGCCATTACCCGCTCGGTGTCTAAGATGTGACATAGAACTTCTTTTACGGTCCACTTTCCTTCAGCGTAGGTGTAATCACCCAAATGTTCAGGAATATTTCGAATAAATGCAGGGAGAGTTTCAATTTGTTCGTGGAGCTCTTCCATAACGGAGCCAACAACATTGGCTATATATTCGTTATAGATTGCAGGATATTCATCAGACTTGAGTGGGTTCATAACGTAAATTACTTTTAAGTATAATCCTAAATGTTGTTCCTTTTTCTAGTTCAGATTCTTTAACAAAGATTTGGCCTTGATGATAATCGACCATGCGTTTTGTCAAACTGAGTCCTAACCCCCAGCCACGTTTACGTGTTGTAAAACCAGGTTGGAAAATCGCATCGAAATTTGACTTTGGAATGCCTTTTCCTGTATCGCTAATGTCTATAAAAATTTCCTCTTTTGCAATGTTGTCGATGATGTTAATGGTTATTTTGCCTTCAGATTCGATCGCGTTGACGGCGTTTTTTAACAAATTTTCAATAATCCAATCGAATAAGGGAATATTTAACTTTGCTTCCACAATTTTATCTCCAGTGATTTCGAACGTGATTTTTTCGCTGGTTCTTACTTTAAAATATTGAACAAAATCTTGGACAACTGGGTAGACAACGTGGCTGCTTAAGGAAGGAATAGAGCCTATTTTTGAAAAGCGATCGGCTACCACTTCTAGGCGCTTTACATCTCTTTCCATTTCGTTTAAGGCACTGTCATCTTCAGCATGGAATTTAATGCGGACTAACTCTAGCCATCCCATCAAAGAGGAAATGGGGGTGCCGAGTTGATGGGCTGCTTCTTTTGCCATCCCTACCCAAACTAAATTTTGTTCAGACTTTTTTATAGAATTAAAAACGGTGTACGCGATGATAAGAAAGATAGCTATCAGAGAGAGTTGGAGATAAGGGAATATGCGTAATTGACGCAGTGCCAGAGAATCTAAGTAAAATACAGACCAGGTTTCTCCTGTATCTAAAGGAAGTGCAATGGGAGCACGATTACGCTTCATCTTGGCCAACTGTTTTTCAAAGTATATGGGGTCGTATTCTAGATTACTACCGGCTGAATCTTGCTCTTGAATATTAGTTTTATGAGGGTCAAGACCCCGCCAAAAAATGATGTTACCATCGCTATCAGTGATGATGGCAGGGATAGCCAGACTATCGCGTACAGCGTACACATAGCTGATGAATTGATCATCCACGTCAGGCATGGTCATAATGCTACGCGTACTCATCGCCCAAACTTCCGCTTTGGCACGCTCCGAGCGAGAAAGACTTTTTACCAGATAATTGGTGTAAAAAAGCGATGCAGCAGCGATGAATGCTGCGAATAGGAAAAGGAAGAATTTCCAACGCTGTTTGTTATTGTACTGATAAAGTTTGTTCTGATCCATATATAATACTGTGCAAAATAGGGATTTTTTGCCATTCCTAAAATGTGTAATTTTGTCGATATGAGTTCGCAACGAAAAGTTAGAGTGCGCTTTGCGCCAAGCCCGACGGGCGGTTTACATTTGGGTGGTGTACGCACCGCATTGTTCAATTATCTGTATGCTCGGCATCATGGAGGGGAATTTATTTTAAGAATTGAAGATACAGACCAGACGCGATTTGTGCCGGGGGCTGAAGAATATATTAATGAATGTTTGAATTGGTGTGGGTTGACGCCTGATGAAAGTCCTAATAACCCCGGTGGGTTTGGACCTTATCGGCAGAGTGAAAGAAAGACTTCATATCGTCAGTATGCGGAACAATTGGTAAATGATGGCTTTGCGTATTATGCGTTTGATACGGCAGAAGAGTTGGAAGAACATCGTAAGGAAGAACCTAACTTCCGATATTCGCACGAAAATCGACTGAAACTACGTAATTCACTAAGTTTAGCGAAGGAGGATACGAAGAAACTATTAGCTGATGGGCATCCACATACCATTCGTATCAAAATGCCGGCGGATGATACGGTTGCTTTTGATGATATGATCCGCGGTCGTGTTGCCTTTGAGACGGGTCTTGTAGACGATAAGGTATTGTTAAAAGCTGACGGTATGCCAACTTATCATTTGGCGGTGGTCGTAGATGATATGGCTATGGAGATTTCGCATGTTTTTCGGGGAGAGGAGTGGTTACCTTCGGCGCCCGTGCATATTTTACTCTGGGAGCGCTTGGGCTGGAAGGAGAAGATGCCGCAGTGGGCGCATTTGCCGTTAATTTTGAAACCGGATGGAAATGGTAAGCTTAGTAAACGGGATGGAGACCGCTTAGGCTTTCCGGTATATGCAATGAATTGGACGGATGCTAAAACAGGCGTGGAGACAAAGGGTTTTCGAGAAATGGGGTTCTTGTCTGAGGCATTCATCAATATGTTGGCGGTTTTGGGTTGGAATGACGGTACGGAGCAAGAAATTTTTAATATCGAAGAGCTTGTCTCGAAATTTTCGGTCGATCGGATAGGAAAAGCAGGAGCGAAATTTGATTTTGAGAAAGCGAAGTGGTTTAATCATGAATGGATTAAGAAAACAGACAACTCGGAGATTTTACCACAAATAGAGGAGATATTAAATCAGCAGGGAGTCTCATCGCAGTCGTTGGATTATGTTTCCGGCGTATTAGCCCTGGTTAAGGAGCGGATGATTTTTATCAAAGATTTTTGGGAGCAGGCTTCTTTTTTCTTTACTGTGCCGGAAAGCTACGACGTGGAGGCCGTTAAGCCAAAGTGGAATGAAAATAAAACCACATTCTTTAAAAATATAGCATCCGAATTTAGGACGATGGAGGAGTGGATAGCATCTGATCTAGAGCTTTTTTTTAAAGGAAAGATTGCGGAATCAGGCATGAAGATCGGTGAGTTGATGATGCCGTTTCGGATAATGTTGGTGGGTGGTAAATTCGGTCCGGATGTATTCGAGATTGCGGAAGTTTTAGGTAAAGATGAGGTATGTGTGCGAATCGAAAGTGCTTTGCCGTATTTCACGCAGTGATTGAGAAATTAAGCACATAAAAAAAGGGAGCAGGGCTCCCTTTTTTTATGTGCTTGTTAAGGAAGTTTAACGAACAGGGATAAATTCGAACGTACTATCAAAGTATCTGCTTCCATTTAAACCTGTGGTAATGTAGCCTTTTCCGTTTAGCGAGAATCCAACAGATTTTTCCCGAGGATCTGAGGACAGTGCTTCGTGTTTATCTGTCCAAGAGTCTGTTGCAGGGTCATATTTCCAAACGGTACTGGTAACCGTACTCGCATTTCTTCCGCTTATTACGTAGCCATAATTGCCGATAGAAAAGGCGCTGGCTGCATATTTTCTAGCATCGTAAGTATAGTTGTCATCACTACGATTTAAATCGTTTAATGGTTCCCATTCGCTGCCATCAAAAGAATAGAAGTCTTCCGGTAAAGCATTTGTGCCACCGTCTTGGCCACCCCCTACATAAGCTTTATCACCAATGACAAAAGCAAAGGCATAGGCTTTCTTATATTTAAAAGGAGATGAAATAGGTGTCCAAGTGTCGTTGGATGGATTGTATCTGTAGAAATTACTATAGTCAGTCGATCCTTGTTTTGCACGGCCTAAGCCCACATATGCATAGTTTCCAAGTGTAAAGGCTACCGCACCATAACGTGCGTCACCAGGGAAAGGGGCTATTTCTTCCCATTCGTTGGTTGCTGGATCATAGCTGTAGAAATCGTTGAAATCTTCACTAACGCCGTTAACGAGGCTGTGTCCTGTACCTACGTAGCCTTTGCCTCCTATAAAGAAACCTACCGCTTCATGACGGGGCTGACCTGGAAATTCCTTAATTGGCGCCCAAGTCGCACCATCAAATTTAAAAGCATCTGTGACGAATCCTGCTGAAGTATATCCACCTACAACATACGCGGCTGCACCCGATCCACTTGATGTAAAAGATGCGGCCCCGCTACGACGCTGACCGTCAAATACAACCGACCTTCTCCATTCTGTAGGGCCGGTATCACCGCTCTCACTCTCATTATCATCTTTCTTACACGAATTAAACGAGGCGAAAGCAATAGCGCAGGCAAAGAATAACAATAGCCAATTTTTCTTATTCATAAATTATCTAAATTTTGTGTACAATATATTCAATTTTATTTTTGGTTTTGCGTTTTCCGACGCAATGACTGCGGTGTTTAGTGAGCTAAATAAACTCGGGCTTGTGGCACTTAAATAGAAAGAACTGTCATCATAAATAGTTGATGATTTCATTTGTTGTAAAAATAGCATCAGATTAAAGGTGTAAGTAGCATTTTGGCCCATTTCTTTTCCTGCTATGAAGGGAACTTGTTGCAACTGCCCTTGTTGTCCATACGGACTCTGTAAGTATGACGTCGGAACTCCGTCTTGATCGGCTATGAAAAGCATCAAGTCGTTCGGTACGGGATAGATATCGCCTGCTATTGAAGATGTTTCGATGACCAATTCTGCTTTATTGATTGCGATATTTTCATTCTGTAAGAACTCTTTTAACGACGGGAAGGCGATTTTCGCTACAGTACCACTACCTGCTTGGACAAAAGTAAGTCCACCCGTTACTGAACTTGAAAGCGGGGTTGTTTCTGTCAACGTTTCAAAGGGTGTATCCGTTCTATCCGTAATAATATTATTGTATTGATAGGTCGGTTCGACTATGCTAAGCGTTTTGTAGTTAGCAAG
Source organism: Sphingobacterium sp. FBM7-1 (assembly GCF_020687765.1). GTDB lineage: Bacteria > Bacteroidota > Bacteroidia > Sphingobacteriales > Sphingobacteriaceae > Sphingobacterium. The sequence continues at coordinate 180,632 of NZ_JAJEWJ010000008.1, forward strand.
ACGATGTCCGTCTGTTCCAATATAGCTATAATTTATTCGAACCTCTAATGTGTCTTGGAAAGCGATAATAGCTGTATTATTTTCGTCGGGTACGAGCGCTAGTCCTTTAAAATATTCCTTGAAATTATCATTTGAAGACATTTGGAGATCGCCCGCTTTGATCTTGTTAAAGAAATCTTGTCCGATTTGATCTGCTAACCTAATATTCAAGCTATCGATTGCGTGCAAATGCGGCCGAAAAATAACGGACCCAATAGGTGCAGAGTCGTAACTAAATGTCTGATTGGAAAAAAGTGTTGCACCGGTAATATACACGGGTAGAGCTTGATTTGGAAAACGAGGTGTCGCGGTTTTGGTCGCCAAAGCCTGTGTTAATTCGTGAACGTTTATTTTTTGAAGTTCCGTTGTGTCTCCCACGGAATACGCATCATGAGAAGGACGTATTACTAGGCTTAAGGAATCGAAAGTAGCAGCTTCTGGAATATCATTGATTAAACTGGAAAATCCAACACGAAAATAAGCTGTCGATTGGATGGCTCCACCCGGAGGGATAACGGCTTTCCCCACAAGTAGAGTGCCTGTACTAGCTGTTGGAATGTCGGTAAGCTGGACCGTGGAAGTCTGGACAGTGAATGAGTCAACTAAAGTGACACCTACGTTGCTTGTTGCAGAATTATCGAGCATGACACTCATATCTTTGTCGCAAGCCGCTCCAATGATTAATGTGAAAAAAGATATGGCAAAAAAGTTAATACTTCTTCTTATAAATGGATTCATATTTGTTATTTGACCAGCAAAAGTAATGAAATAGGACTGTTAATCAGTGTTATATTTTGTTAAAATCAGTCCGTTTTATTGCTGCCGTGCAAAGCTACTAATATTATTGTGGTATGGAGAACGTTCGGGGAACTAATTACGGTTGTTATTTCGCCCCGTTAACAGAAATCAATTTAAGTTGACATTTAGAGGGTTTTCAGAAAGATTAGTCGCGCTGAAAAATAGTATCTTTGTTGAAAATAGTATTGTTTTACATGAAAGAGACGACATTGAGCCGTAAAGAGAAGATAATGAAAGTAGCGCTTTCTTTATTTGCAGAGAAGGGCTATGTGGATACGTCGACGAAGGAAATTGCTTTAGAAGCAGGGGTGTCTGAAGCGCTTATCTTTAAACATTTTGGCAATAAAGACTCCTTATTGGCTCATATTATTAAGTCGGGGTATAGAAGGGTCCTCTCCCATCACAGGGGAATGATGACTTACAAGAATCCTAAAGAGTTTTTGAAAAATATGATCTTTCTTCCGAACAAGTTGGTTTCCGATGAACCTCTTTTTTGGAAATTGCAAGAGCGATTATCTCATAATGATTTTTCGAAGCAACAACACGATCAGTTTATGAAACCTGTGCAGCCGGTTTTAGTTAAAGCTTTTTCTGAATTAGGATACGACAATCCCGAACTGGAAACGCAATGTTTATTGTTAATTATTGACATGCTTTGGAAAAAAGAAGCCAATGGAGATGTGGATAATGGGGTAGAACTCGCACAGTTGCTGGAAAAAAAGTATAAACTGTAATAAAACGTTGTACGTACGTGGATTATCGCACATTTGATGATTTGGAAAAAACAGTTTTTTTTGCGTAATTCGGAAGGAGCAAACTAGCAAGGATATGGTAAAACAATTCGCATCCCTAGTTTTTTTTTGTGTGGTTTTTGTATGCGGAGTATACGGACAAAAAAAAGCTGATTTCGTCCAATTTATAAATAGCCGTCATGCATGGGTGGATTCCATTTTTCAGCAACTGACACCTAAAGAGCGTATTGCCCAGCTTTTTTTAGTCCGTGCGCATACGAATCTAGGTCAGCGCTACATAGATTCTGTGGCTCAGGTGATACAAAAAGAACAATTGGGTGGCTTGGTAGTTTTCCAAGGAGGACCGCTACGACATGCGCAGATGTTTAATGCCTATCAACGATTGACGAAAGTCCCTTTGTTAGTGACGTTTGATGGTGAGTGGGGCTTAGGAATGCGACTCGTGGATTCTACGATTTCCTATCCTTATCAAATGACGTTAGGTGCTATACAGAATGAAATGCTTATTTATGAAATGGGACGCCAGGTAGCTCGCGATTTCCAACGCATGGGCATGCATTTTAATTTTGCGCCGGTAGTCGATATCAACAATAATCCTAAAAATCCTGTTATCAATTTTCGCTCGTTTGGGGATAACAAATATAATGTTACCCGGAAGGCGAAAGCGTATATGAAGGGCATGGTCGAAGGAGGGATTATTGCTTCTTTAAAACATTTTCCGGGGCATGGGGACACGGACATCGATTCGCATTACGATTTGCCACAACTGAAGTTTTCCAAAAATCGGTTAGACTGTCTGGAAATTTTTCCTTTTCGTGAACTTATCCGGGAGGGCGCGCCGGCAGTAATGGTAGCGCATATGAATATTCCGGCGTTGGATGCAAAGCCCAATATTCCTTCATCGATTTCCAGAAAGGTAGTAACAGATCTTCTCCGAAAAGACTTAGGCTTTAGCGGACTGACAGTTACAGATGCGATGGATATGAAAGGAGTTACAAAGTTTTTCCCCAATGGAGAGGCTGATGTGATGGCGATCGAGGCGGGACACGATTTATTAGAAATCTCGGAAAACAGCTCTCGTGCGATTGGTTTGGTGGAGGCAGCCGTAAAAAGCGGTCGTATAAAACAGGTAGAACTGGATCAGCGGGTAAAGCGGGTGCTTGCGGCAAAATACTGGTTAGGGTTAAATAATTATCGGCCTGTGAAGCTGACGAACTTGGTGAATGATTTAAATGTGCCGGCAGCAAAATCATTGGTGCAACGGTTGGCAGATGCTGCTGTTACGGTGCTTAAATCAGATAAACGTATTCAGACGTTTAACAAAAGAATAGAGACGGCGATAGTTTGTATAGGGGTGAATGAACCGCAGGATTTTGAAAAAGGGCTGTTTGTACAGGTATCTCATAAAAAGGAATTTTTTATAACGGGAAGGGAGACGGAGGAAGAGTTGAAAGATTTGTTAAAAGAAATCCGTCAGAGTCCTCAGATCGTCTTAGTCATACATGACAGTCGGGTGCGCCCGGCGAGCGAAGTTAAAATAAACGCACAGGTGCGTGAATTCATCGGCCGGTTAGCGGGCAAAAGAACGATCACGGTAATGTTCACTAACCCTTATGTGCTGGATAATCTACCTATCGAGCGAAGTAATAGTATTATTATGGCTTATCAAAATGATCATTTTATGCAAAAAGCTGCTTTGAAAGTTCTTCTAGGGCAAATTAAAGCAGCAGGTAAATTGCCCGTAACCGTTAACAAGCGGTTTGTATACGGTGATGGGGAGTAGGTATTCTCCATCACATATGTATATCAGCGGAAAGTGTTTGGATCTTAGTCGAAGTGCTTATATTTGCCTGCTATGAAATATTGTGCTTTAGCCTCGGGGAGTAATGGTAATTGTTATTACCTCGCGAATGGAGAAGATGCTGTTTTGATCGATGTGGGTATTAATGCTAAGCAAGTGGAGTTACGGATGACAAACCTAGGTATTGTTCCGTCAACGATTAAAGCAATATTTATAACGCATGAACATACTGACCATATCCGAGGGTTAGCTGTTTTTTGCAAACGTTATCAAGTCCCCGTATATATGACGGCTGGTTCCTATCATGGTTCGCGTTTGCAATTACCAGAATATTTATTACATATTATCAATTCAGATCAAATGGTGAAAATTGGCGCCTTGATGATTTGTGGTGTTCCCAAATATCATGACGCAGAAGATCCATGTAGCTTTGTTGTTTCAAATGGAGAGGTGAATGTGGCTGTGCTGACTGATATTGGGCGCGTTTGTGATAACGTGAAACGTGTAGTTAGTGAGGCTGATGTTCTTTTACTGGAAGCCAATTATGACGAAGAATTGTTGAATAGCGGCAGCTATCCCTACTTTTTAAAAAATAGGATACAGGACGGGTGGGGACACCTTGCTAATCATACGGCATTACAGACAGTTTTAACTTATCGTAAGCGTCGTCTGCGACATTTAATTTTAGGGCATCTTTCAGGACAAAATAATAGTGTAGAGTTAGTTTATCAAACTTTTGCTCCTCATTTTGGTGGAACTAAATTGTCTATTGCTACGCGCTTCCAAGAGACTGAACTGTTTGATAGCGGTGGTTTGCTGCCAATATTGGCGGAGAAACCGTCATTGCAACAGGTTTCTTTACAGACTTCCTTAGTTTTTCCCTCTATGTAAATGGAATGGGACTAATAGGGAGTTAAATAAAAAAGGTTTTCAAACGGGGAGAATGAAAACCTTTAGCTAACCAATTATAAACCTAAATTATGATGAGACAAATGTAAGGAGATGCCTCCTGTTTTCCAAATTATCAACTTCCTATAACATTTTTTTTACAAAAAGAAGGTCCTTTTGTCGGGGATGTGGAGGTTCGGCATACTTATTGTCTATTTAAGTCGGCCACTACTATTGAAATAGTAAGTGGGTTAAGAACCCAGATAACGTAACGAAAAGAGATGAATAAATTAATAGACAGATATAATCGACTTCCATTTGCGGCACGGACGTTTTGGCTTGTGGTTTTGTTTATGTTTATTTTGATTGTCGAGTTGTTGACGCTTCATCAGATAAGTTAACCTAGAGAAGCTTAAAAAAACGGATTGAGTTTAGGACGATAATGTAGCTAAAAAACTACAATTAGGTTTCGTGGGGGTAAAGTAAGAGTCGGGTTTAAGTCTGTTCAAAATTGAAATGATCGACGGTTATTGATTAAAAAGGGAATTAGTAAAAAATAATTTTATTATAATAGGCCTAGGGTATCCAAAAGAAGATGGATTTGAATTTACTGAGGAAGAAGTTGAGAAAAGATAATCCGCGATGGGTTATTTTATTGATTGATGTAATTATTGTATTTGGATGTTATGTAACATTCAATTTCATTTTGAATAGCTTCATGGGGGGCTTTGACATTGGATTGATGTTCAAGCAATGCATAATAGTTTTGCTTGTGTATTTAGGCGCTTTCCTCTTCATGAAAACCTATCGGGAAATTGTACGACATACTGGTCTTAGTGAGGCAATTCGTATTTTCAAGACGGTGTGGTTGGCATGCATGGTACTTTTCCTGATCACGCTGTTGGTTCGTTCTACAGAACTGAGAGATACGGTATGGGCCGAATACCTTCGTCTGTCGTATGCCGTTGTTTTTTCACATGGTTTTTTTACTATGGTGATGTTGGTTGCGGCGAGGGTTGTGTATAGGCAGATTTACGAGTTACTGTTTTTTACCAAGAGAAAAAGTAGGCATGTACTGATCTTTGGAGCGTCGAGGCCGGGTTTGGTTGCCTACGCTATGTTGCAGGACGATATTCGTTCAAAAAATAAAGTGGTCGCTTTTGTTGAGGATAATGCTAATAGAGTCGGAAAAAACTCTCGGGGAATACGAATTCTGCATATCAGCGATATCGATGAGAACTTTATACATAAAAATGATATAGACGAGGTGATCATTGCGGTGGAAAATGATGATCCCGAACGGCTTTCTCGAGTAACCGATCATTTTCATAATTTAAACATCGAACTCAAAATTATGCAACCGGGCCGGTCTCTTTTAAGTGGTGGCGGTAAACGGCAAATTCGTCAGTTACGAATTGAAGATCTTTTGGGTAGAAAACCAATTAAATTAGATAATCCGGTCGTAGAAAAAGAATTAGACGGACGTACAATACTTATCACAGGCGCTGCCGGCTCCATAGGAAGCGAACTTGCACGACAGATTGCGACATTGCCGTATAAAAGACTTGTGATGGTGGATCAAGCGGAATCTGCGTTATATGATGTGCAACAGACTATTCACACTTCAAATCCGGACGAAGCCGTTTTTATAGTAGGGGATGTGCGCGATCAAATCTTTATGCGTCGATTATTTGAGACTCATAGGCCGGATGTCGTCTTTCACGCAGCCGCTTATAAGCATGTACCATTAATGGAAGCTAATCCTTACGAATCGATTTGGACAAACGTATATGGTACTCGTATTGTGGCAGATTTGTCTATGGAATATGACGTTTATAAGTTCGTGATGATTTCGACAGATAAGGCTGTGAATCCAACGAATGTGATGGGGGCATCTAAACGGGCTGCAGAGATATATGTCAATTCTTGCAATGAGCAGAGTTCTACTAATTTTATTATCACGCGATTTGGGAACGTATTAGGATCTAATGGGTCGGTTATTCCACTTTTTGAAAAGCAGATTGCGAAAGGAGGGCCTTTAACATTAACTCACCCGGAGATTACGCGTTTCTTTATGACTATTCCCGAGGCCTGTCAGCTGGTTTTGGAAGCCGGAACGATGGGTAAAGGGGGGGAGATTTTTGTGTTTGATATGGGGAAATCGGTGAAGATTATTGATTTGGCCAAACGGATGATTAAATTAAAAGGATATCGGTATCCTCAAGATATTGATATTAAGGTTGTGGGTTTACGCCCAGGCGAAAAAATATATGAGGAACTCTTAGCTACTAATGAAAACACCCTCAAGACACATCATCCCAAAATTATGATAGCGAAAGTTTGTACAGAGGATTTGTTAATTAAAAGAGCGGAAATAAATCTATTGTGCAGCTTGGTTGAACGAGATGGAGAAGCCGCTGAATATGCCGATTTCGAAATTGTTCGTCAATTGAAATATATTGTTCCTGAATTCGTGTCTCAAAACTCGATTTACGATCAATTGGATAAAAACAAATCCGTATAGCTGGGGAGGGCGTTCGCTTAGACGAAGAAGTGTTACGTGTTTTGTCGAAAGAAAATGATGTATGTGCGTGTTTCTCTTAGGTTTTCAAATCACTCCGTATAAAGAAAGTTGGTAACGATACGTTGTGTGCAATAGTTTGGGCTAGGCTACGCGAAAACAGTTTCGTGAAAAAGCTTTTTCGGTTATAGGATACTAATAATAGATCAATTGCTGTTTTTTCGATCATCCAATCGATACATTTAGGAATGGGCATATTGTAATCCAACCTATAAACGGCATTTTTTTCACAATAATCAACGTTGTTAACGGCGAAACGCTGTGAAATTTGTTCTTTCCAGAATTCGATGTCTGACATGGCGGGAGATTCTTCTTTTTCTGTGACATGCAATAATGTGAGGTTTAGGGTAGCTTGTATGCGAGCGGTAAATGAATGGAGTAGTTGCGCTTCGCTCTCTTTGAAATTTGTTAGCATCCCAATCTTTTCCAGCTTGAAGTCGTGATATTCTTCCGGAATAGCTACAACGCCAATCGGACTTTTTTTAATTAGTTCAAACGTATTGGAGCCAATAGTTGCACTTTTAATGCGTCCGGCACCTTTTGTTCCCATAATCAAAAAATTATAATGATCTGTTCTCAACAAGTCTAATACTGTTTTACTAAGGTCGCCTAGCATACAGGCTGATGTAACTACCAATCCTGGGAATTTTGTTTGTAGGTCGGTTTCTAGTTGTTTCATTCGTTGTAGAGCAGTGTCTAAAACGGAAGCTCGTATCTCTTCCGTAAATCGAATCCCTGTTCGTGTGTTGCTAAACTCCTGATAGGTGTGGAGGATATGTAGTTTCCAGCTATGCTTTGTGGCTAGGTTTGCAGCATACACTGTTGCTGTCCAGGCGTTTTTCGAAAAGTCTGTAGGTACAAGAATGACGTTCTTCATAAAAGAAATGAAATTTATACATATAAAGGGTGCTTATCAAATATATCTTTTTTTTATGGCTTTACCAAGTGTGGTTAGGTCTTTCTGAGCTATGCTTTAATCGTTAAAAGATGTTAACATGATGCGTTTAACGAAATAAAATAGTTGATCCCGCGTTTAATAGATAACAATAGAGTAATTTTTTTCATAATTTAGGTTAATTAATAATTGGTTAGTAGAAAAATCTTGAAGTTCCCCGCTTCAGGATTTTTTTATATTAACTTTGTGCATGATATCCCAAAGCATAAATAATGGATTGTATTATTAATTATTTTTCGGAGTTAAATCCTGTGTTGGCGGCGCTATATGCCTCTACTTTTACGTGGTTAGTGACTGCACTGGGGGCAGCGTTCGTTTTTTTCTTCAGGACGCTGAACCGTAATTTTATGGACGCTATGTTGGGTTTCACAGGAGGGGTAATGGTGGCTGCAAGTATCTGGAGTCTATTAGTTCCTGCGATTGATATGAGTAATGGTGAGGGGTTTTCGCGCGTGTTGCCCGCGGTTGCTGGTTTTTTGATGGGTGCAGGAGTTCTTTTTGCATTAGACAAATTGTTGCCGCATTTTCACGTTAACTTTAAGCAAGTAGAGGGTGTGAAATCGCCGTGGCAAAAAACAACATTGTTAGGGTTGGCTATTACATTACATAATATTCCGGAGGGACTTGCGGTTGGTGTTTTATTTGGTGCAGTTGCTGCGGGAGTTCCAGAAGCGAGTATAGGTGGCGCTGTAGCGTTGGCTGTGGGGATTGGTCTTCAAAACTTTCCCGAAGGTATTGCGGTGGCGATGCCGTTGCGTCGTATGGGGATCTCAAGGCGGAAAAGTTTTTATTATGGACAATTGTCTGCTGTTGTGGAGCCCGTGTCTGCTGTATTAGGAGCAGTGGCAGTGGCATTCTTTACACCCTTGTTGCCTTATGCGTTGGCATTTGCTGCGGGGGCTATGATGTTTGTCGTTGTAGAGGAGGTGATCCCTGAAGCGCAACAGAATAAAGATTCGGATTGGGCGACTTTAGGTTTTATCGGGGGGTTTATTTTGATGATGTCATTGGATGTTGCTTTGGGTTAAGAGGTACAATGGAGAAATAAACTAAAAAATATGAGCGAGGAAATCGATGCGTTGTATAAGGTTATAAGGGGTTGTATAGTTTGTGAATCAGAGTTAGTAGCGGGGGTAAACCCTGTATTGACGATTGATGATCGTTCGAAGATATTAATTGTAGGACAGGCTCCGGGGCTTAAAGTGCATTTGTCTGGAATTCCTTGGGACGACCAAAGTGGAAAAGAGCTTAGAAGCTGGTTAGGCGTTACAGAGGAATTGTTTTATGAACCTAAAAACTTTTCGATTATGCCTATGGGTTTTTGCTATCCAGGGAAAGGTAAAAGCGGTGACTTGCCACCTCGGTCTGTTTGTGCTCCATTATGGCATGACTCAGTGCTTTCCCGTTTGTCGAACTTGCGGATGATTCTGCTCATCGGACAATATGCGCAATCTTATTATCTTCGGAAAGAAAGATATAGCACGTTGACTGAAACAGTAAGAAATTATGAAGGCTATTTGCCGACTTATTTTCCATTACCGCATCCTTCACCAAGAAACTTTATTTGGATGGCAAAGAATCCGTGGTTTAAACAAGAGACCCTTCCGGTATTGCAAAGATTAGTGAAACGGATATTACAAGAGGTATAAAAAAGAAGCCCGAAATCGGGCGACTGCGGGCTTCTAAACCAATTATTAACCTAAATTATGAATACATATTTGTATCAAAACTCGTGCCAAAAACTACGTTTCGCTGCTGGCTAATAACGGTAGTGTGAAATCAGTTTGGGAGATGGATTGTAATAACAGTTACTTGGTGTATATAATTAGTACTGGTTTATCCTAAACTTTAAATCAGGAGTGTGAGGGAAAATTTATTCCTCAATCCGTCAGTGTTTTAAGGGTTATTGGGGTGTAAATAGTGTATTTGTTCTTGGAGTGTGTTATAAAAGTTTCTACCTTTGCACCACTCCGCGAGGGAGGGAG
>NZ_JAJEWJ010000009.1 GCF_020687765.1 Sphingobacterium sp. FBM7-1
GAATATGCTGCTCTATCCAATTTTGAAGGCGATAAACAGGCGTGTTAGGGTATTTAGATTTAGGTTAATTTGAAGAGAATTTTGTAAAATTACACAGTCTTAATTTCGGGAAGCCGACATTACGATATCGTAAAAAAAAGTTTGGACATGCTGGATTAATCCATAAATACCGAAAATATATGAGATTATCAGCGGCAGAAAAATACGAGATCATACAAAGCGCCACCACTAGTGACATCGGTGTGAAGCGGACACTGGAAAGCTTCGGCATCCATAGAAGTACATTCTACAAATGGTATCAGAAGTAGCTTCAGAACGGTTATGACGGACTGAAACAAGGCCATCGAGTATCTAGAAGACAATGGAACAGCATTCCGGAAGAACAAAAAGATCTGGTGGTTGCAGTTGCTTTGGACCACACGGAATTATCCTCCCGGGAACTGGCCCACAAAATCACCGATGAACAAGGTGTGTTCATATCAGAATCCAGTGTCTATCGGATATTGAAACAGCGGGATCTGATCCCCGCACCGAACCATATCCTTATCTCAGCAGCAAATGAGTTCAAGGATAAAACCAGCTTTGTGCACCAGATGTGGCAGACCGACTTTACCTATTTTAAGATTGTCGGTTGGGGATGGTACTATCTGAGCACGGTTCTGGACGATTACAGCCGCTACATTATCCATTGGGAGCTGTGCGATTCAATGAATGCAAAAGATGTGAAAAGAACGGTAAATACAGCCATTGAGAAAGCAAGACTAAAATCGAAAGCCAAACCAAAGTTGCTGTCAGATAACGGCCCTTGTTATGTTTCAAACGAGCTAAAAACATATCTCAAAGAGGATATGAAGATGAAGCAGGTTCACGGCAGACCGATGCATCCGCAGACACAGGGGAAAATTGAACGGTATCACAGAACGATGAAAAACTTAACACCTGCAGATGTCTACTGTGGACGATCTGAAAGAATTTTGGAAAAAAGACAGCAGGTAAAAATCGATTCTCTGAATAAAAGAAGACAATTGTATAATCAACAAAAATTAATAAATTTATAACTCGAAAGTCTCCTTAAGGTTCCATCCTAATGTGTCTAATTTAGTTTGAAGACGTACAGACGAAGCTATAAGAACAAAAATGTTTGAAATAAGGCCTAATAAAAATGTTTGGGAAACATGGCGAACAAATCCAGAAAACGAAAAATTATATAATAATTTAGAGCTATACGCAGAAAGTAAAAAAGAACAAGAGTTAATTTTAGATAAAATCAAAGAGCAAGAACAGGAGCGTTCAAGAAATTATAAAAGATAGTTTGTGAAAAAAAGTATCTTTGAATATTCCTAAGAAATATAACTTCAAATGAAAACTATTTTAAACATCTTTATATATATCCTTTTATGTAGCAATATGACTCTTGCACAATCAGTAAAAACTATAAATACTGGTTATTCTAAAATAGAGGGAGGTAAAATAGGAAGTGATAAAAAAATATTCCAGATATATAATAGTTCGATAGATAAAATAGATAATTATTATAACACAAGATTTAGTTATGGTCCGTTGAAATTAAATAAAACGGGCTATTCTAATGAAGGATTTTATTTTGAACTTTATGAATCTGATATAAGTTCTGACCCTCTAAAGTTTTTGAAAATGAGGGAATTGTTTTCTTACAGACTATTATACGAATACAAGGGAGGGAATTTACTTTTTATTCAAGAATCAAAAATAAATAGAAGTTCAAACAAAATATCCAATCAAATTTATTATACTGAAGATGGATATAATAAGGCTACAGGAGCTTCAAATAGAGTTGAAATAAATAACAGTACTAAAGCTAGTGATTTTGATGTAGAAGAATTGATCCTTAACACAAGAACCATGAATCAACTTATGGCTAAAATAAATTTTTCATTTGAACAAAAAGGAGATAAAACCATAAGTGATGATGGAAAATATGTAACTGTAACCTATGAGAATGATTCCTCTATAAAACCTTTGATAACATATACAAAAGAAGGAACCCCTTCTCAAATAGTATTAATAATGCCTTTGGTTGATGTGGATAGAATAATTAAGAAGTTAATACATTCAGATGGTGCTGTTGAAAAAGATGAAGAAATCCATTTAGGAAATTTAATTTACAATTTCAGAGGAGAAAAAGAGGTAGGGATGGTAATCATAACGTATAAGTTTTAGCAGGTAAGTATGAAGAATATTCTATATTTATTTATCTTTTTTTCAACAACATGTACATATGCACAATCTGTAAGTGTAAGTAAATTAATGAAAATTTTAAAAACACAAAACCTTACAGATATAAGTTCGGAATTAAAAGAGCTTGGGTTTATCTATAGAGGGAAAAGGCAACAAGACGGTTTTTCTATTATGCCGTATACAAAAAAAAACACCATTGAAACAACAGAAGAGCTTGTTGTCAGTGTTAATGACGAACTATTCAGTTTGTTGTATAAGGTTAATCCTAATTTTTTCAATGCTTATAAGTCTAAATTATTGACTGATGATTTTTCATATTCCTATGAAGCAAATGGGAATAGGTATTATGAAAATAATAATATGCGAATAGGATTTAATGAAAAGTCGTATATAATATCATTGTTTACGAAGTTGAATTAACAATTATAAAGTCAAAAAGGACATAAAACGTATTTTAATCCCACTCTAATTGGTGTTTTTAAAATCGCCACAGAAAAAGAGTTAAAACGATTTTTTTAACTCTTTTTTTGTATCCGCCCGACGAACTACATGTTTGATTTCTGAATATTATTCTTAAAGGTCTGCGGGTAGAGATCTTTTAAGTTTTTATGGTTGATTGACATGATATTTTCCAAGGCATATTTCAGCCACTGAAACGGGTTCACATCATGCTTTTTGCAGTTGGCAAAGAACGAATAGATCATTGCTGCCCGCTGTGCCGCATCGTGGCTTCCGGCGAACAGGTAGTTCTTACGCACCAGCGCAACTGGACGGATGGCATTCTCGACAAGGTTATTGTCGATCTGTAGGTTTCCATCGTATAGATACGCTGATAGCGCATCCCAACGTGCGTAGGGTATCCGCCCGACGAACTACATGTTTGATTTCTGAATATTATTCTTAAAGGTCTGCGGGTAGAGATCTTTTAAGTTTTTGTGGTTGATTGACATGATATTTTCCAAGGCATATTTCAGCCACTGAAACGGGTTCACATCATGCTTTTTGCAGTTGGCAAAGAACGAATAGATCATTGCTACCCGCTGTGCCGCATCGTGGCTTCCGGCGAACAGGTAGTTCTTACGCCCCAGCGCAACTGGACGGATGGCATTCTCGACAAGGTTATTGTCGATCTGTAGGTTTCCATCGTATAGATACGCTGATAGCGCATCCCAACGTGCGTAGGCATAGGCCATGGCCTTTCCGATCTGGCTTTTGGGCAAGGTGTTTTTGATCTCTTCAAAGATCCTAATAACCTTGATGGGCAGCGCCTTTCTTATCGCTGTCCAATACTTTTATCGGTGTCTCGTCAGCCTGTAAATATCCTTTTGTTTTTGTGTCGAAGACCAATTGTTCATAGAGCGGGTGGAGTTTGATCAGGGCCTCCTTTGTCCATCCTTCGATCGTTGAAGAAGCGATCTGTATGTTTTCCCTTGCGAAGATCTGCTTCTGGCGGTATAGCGGGAGATGATCGACATATTTATTTGTTAAGATCATCGCTAACAGGCCTGCTCCGGGGATGCCTTTGTCAATGACACGCTCGGGGAGTTCAGCAATCTTAACGCTCCCGAAACCGGTTCGGGACAGGCTCCCACCGTTTTTAGCGGCATACTTATAGCGGATATAGCGGTTGATGTAGAACTTTGCAGGCTCACATTCCAGTTCCTCGGTGATTTCCTTACCAATACAAACCATGGCTGACAGGTCACCCTCAGGATGGATATGTTTTTCTATTACCGGCAAATGTTCGGGAAGCTTCGCACGCCCTTTGTGGTTTGGACGTTTACGGGTATACTCGATCTTTTCTTTGACTTCCTCCTGCTGTTGCTGCGCTTCTACGGGCTCAGCTTCAAAAGGGAGTTCGGTCTGGTTGGGGTCACCTTCGAAGCGTTCGCAACTCTGGCCGAACTGCATCCGTTTAAGCATCTCGACTTGAGCTTTCAGGTAATCCCGTTCTTGCGAAAGTATGTCGCGTTCGCTGGTAAGCAAATCGATCTTTTCATCACGGCTGGAAATGACCTTCAGAAGGTCTTCTTTCGAGAGGTTTTCCAACGCTGTTTCCATACCTTATGGATACGGATTTTCATGCATTACTGCAATCAAAAAAGCTGTTTTTGTGGTAATGAATAACGTTTTCTCTGTATGCTTTTCACAACCTGGACGCCCTCTACGAGCAATACCAGATCGCTCCACGATAGCTCACATTTTTTAAGTGAAGATGTGCCAAAAGTTCCGCCTTCCAACCGTTTGTAGTAGAGTACAAAGCCTCCGTGTTCCCAATGGAGAAGTTTGATGTGCGTACGGCTACGGTTCAGGAACACGAACACCTCGCCACTGGTCGGCTGGCGTTGCATCACCGAAACAACCAAGCCACAAAGCCCATCGAATGATTTTCTCATATCGCAATGGCCCTCGTAAAGATAGAAACGGTGAGAAGATCCTAATGAAAACATGGTACTACAATCGGATAAGCTGCGATATCAGAGAAAGATCGCGCGGTACTTTCAGCCTCACCCCTGTAGGGTAGATAATCTCTATTTGTTCCCCTTTCACAGCTGATCCGGAGGGCATCTCAATAAAACCTCTGCTACCGGCCTCCTGTTCCTTGGACTTGGCGACCCAGTAACCCAGGGTCGCAATGTTGATCCCGTGCAATAGTCCAAATGCTTTTTGGGTCAATCCGCTCGCTTTCCAATCCTCAACCATCGAAAGCATCCTCTCTCTTTTTTGTTCTGTGCTCATGAAGCAAAGATCCGCCTCGTAATCAGACTAAGCAATATGCACTTGGTCGGGCGGATACAAGTATTCTATATTTTCTGTTAGCAAAGATAACGATGTAGATTATGCTACACAAATACCAGCCCCTTTGTTTTATGAATCTGCAACCATAAAGAATATAAAGGTGAATCGTTTACATAAATATTGACAATATTATTTTTTAATTCGGCTGAAATCTATTTTAACAGTCGGAGGTTTTACAAAAATCTCCGATTTTCCGTCAATCTCTAAATCTTTTCTCATTTCCTCATAAATCTCTACACCTAATTGTATTAGTTCTTGATGCAACTTCTTAGCTTTTTCGTCATCTACACCTAATAAATCATGAAACGGAATTATTCTTTTTTTGTATTCACCAATTTTATAGCGTAAGACTTCAGAGCCTAATAAATATGTCTTTCCATATATTCTATTTAACATAGTGTATTTCACTTCATTAGGCAAAGCAATAAATTCCCTATCGCAAAAAAGGTTCATTGTCATTCCAATTACAGTAGAGTAAGCTTCAAGACGACCTTTAAATCTTGGGTGAGATAAATAAGATGGACTTAACCCATCTGCGATTTTTATTAGTAATTCAATCGTATGAATGATATAAGGTACTGCGTCAACGCTTTTAGTTATATCATCAATGGAAGTTAATAATGATTTTTTCCCATCTCCTAAATGCTTGCTTACCAATTCAGCATTTTTATGAGCAATTCCATTTCTAATATTTGTAATCTTCTTAGCAAACTTTACATCTTCTTCCGACCATAGTGAGATTGTCTTAAAGTGTTCAGCAACGTCATTTAGTGTCTTTTTGAAAAAAGAGTCTTCAAGAATTTTTTTAGCGATATCATCAACAGCGATAAAATCGCAGGCTTTGTTTAAACAAAACCTTTCGATAATTCCCTGTAATTCAATAAAAAGAGCGGAGTTATTTCCGATAAAATATAACTCAAACGCACTATCTAATAAAAAGTAAGTAATACCATCCGCAGAACCACGTTTAACTGAATTTGGTGGAAATGACTTATCTAACTCTTTCAGAAGCTTGACAAATCGCTTCTTTCCAGGTTCAATACTTTTAACAATTGTGTCTTGTACTTCTGCTAATCTTTTTTCAATTCCAACTTCTTTTACATAGAGTTTTTTTTCTAATAACTCTATGTATTCTTTTGGAGGTTTTCTATGTTCATTCTCTTTTTTCATACGTTTTATTATTCAATAAATAGTTATATTTTGCTTTTCGAAATCTACGAAAAAAGATGAAAGAAAAGTTTAATTCAATGAAAAAATCCTGCCACAATGGGCAGGATTTTTCTGTCTTAATCCCTACTGTTAAACTGAAAACTTACTTGCTTTTCATTTCCGAAGTTGTCCGAAATCCAAATATCAAAAGACTGTGATACGGTGGATTGCGAGGTATAGTATAACCGGAATTGTGTCTGTGGCAGGTTATACAGGTCATTTCGCTCCTGTTTCTGTATGTCGGAGACTATTTTGTGTAATAGGTGTCTCATAATACTAAAGGTTTAAAATGAAGCTAATATGCCTTCGCGAATTTTACGATTTGTATCGAGCTTTTTTCATGAGACAGGACGAAGTCAGGGAAGATTTTTTGTCAATAACACGATAAATGATATTGCTACAACTCAATGCGTTACTTTGTGAATTTTTATCACGCTTAAAATTCGTAAATTGTCACAAAGTATTGAACATACTTATTATCGATTGAAAATATAGTAAAATTATGAATTGGAAAGTTTTTGATTTAAAATACGATAAGCGAGAGACATGGGCGTTTGAACAATTGTCCTACTTGCTTTTTTGTGTTGAGTTTGGCAATAGGATAGGATTATTTCGCTATAAAAATCAAACAGGAATAGAAACCGAGCCAATTGAAAAAGATGGTGTGATTTACGGTTTTCAAGCTAAATACTATATAACTTCAATCTCCGATAATAAAGAAGATATTATTGATTCGATTAAAAAAGCCAAAGCGAAGAATAGCCAGCTAAACGAGCTACTGCTTTACGTTAACCAGGAACTTTCAGAAAGCTCAAAAAAAGACAAGAAAAAGCCTCAATACCAGGTAGACATCGAAAAATCAGCTAAATCGGTTGGTGTTAATATCCAATGGAGAGTTCCGAGTCACCTTGAAATACAGTTGGCTTTGCCGGAAAACAAGTACTTGCATGACATCTTTTTCAGTCTTGAACCAAGTGGTGTAGACTTACTTGATGAAGTTGTCAAACACAACCTAAATATTCTAAAAGCAATACAGACCGAAATACCTTTTGGCGACAAGCAGATTAAAATTGACCGAAGCCCGCTAATAGCAAGTATTACAGATGCTTGTCAAAACAAAAAGAATATAATCATTTCGGGAGAGGGAGGTTGCGGCAAGACTGCAATTTTAAAAGAGTTTTATGCTCTGAACAGTGATAAAATGCCAATTTGCATTTTTAAAGCAAACGAATTGAATGTTACACATATCAACGATATATTTCGATTTGACGAACAATTCACATTTAATGAGTTTCTTGAAGTTTACAAAGATGAACCGATTAAAATATTTGTAATCGATTCAGCAGAAAAGTTGGCAGAAATAGTGAATAATGATATTCTTAGAAATTTAATCGAACAATTAAAAGATAATGATTGGAGCATTATATTTACAACACGCTACGTTTATCTCAATGATTTGACTTTCCATATTAGAGAGAATTATCAGTTGTCGCTTGAGGTCAATGATATTTCTCTTATTAATATCGAAGAACTAACATCTTTATCCGAAAAATTTGAATTTTCATTGCCCGAGAATCAGAAGTTTTCAGAAAGGCTTACAAATCTGTTCTACCTAAATGAATATATTCAGCAATATACCAATATTGATAAACAAGGTAGTTTTAATGGCTTTATTGATTTGCTGTGAAAAAAACGAATACAGAATAATATTGTTCAAAAAGATAATTTGCATCTCGAAAGAGAACGGTGTATCATTAGTATTGCGAAGCAAAGATGCGATACAGGCAGATTCTATATATATGCTGAAAATTTACCACAGTCAGCGTTATTTCAGTTAAAACAAGATGAGATATTGGGATATGATGAAATCCATAGTGGTTATTTTATTACACATGACATTTACGAAGAATGGGCTTTAGCTAAAATAGTATCCCGTTGCTTTTCTAATTATTCAAACACAAAGCAATTCTTCGATGAATTAGGCGAGTCGCTTCCGATACGTAGGGCTTTTAGGTTATGGGTATCAGAACATTTAGCCAACGGTAGTAATGAAATAGAGTCTTTTATTCAAGGAGCATTTAAAAGCGATGAAATTTCTCAGTTTTGGAAAGATGAGATTTTAATATCGGTTTTGCTGTCTGATTATTCAGGAATGTTTTTCAACCTCTTTGAGAATGAAATCATCGAAAATGATTTTGCAATATTGAAACGAATTTTATTTCTGTTGCGTATTGCTTGCACGGATATTTCTTCGTTTGAAAGTATCGATGTTATTGAACCCAAAGGAAAAGGATGGGAAGAAGTAATTTCTCTGGTCTATAAATACAAATCTGATTTTTTTGACAGCAATCTAAACTTAGTTTTACCTGTTCTAACTGACTGGTGTAACTTCAGAAAATCAGGTAAATCCACAAGAAATTCGGGGTTATTAGCTTTGAGCGTTATACAAAAAACTGAAACAGAAAAAGGTTTCTATATACGCAATAATGCAGAAGAAAAAATTCTGAAAGTAGTTTTCAATTCCTCTCGTGAAATAGTATCAGAATTAAAGGAAATCTTTGGCAAGGTAATAGCTAACAAATGGACTAATCACAATGCCCCATACGAGGGGCTTTGCTCTAAAATTTTAGAAAAACCGTACTTAGCAACGGAGCTAATAAAACAACTACCATTGTACGTAATAAAATTATGTGACTTGCTCTGGCAAAAACGAGAGAGAAGAGAAGACGACTTTGGTTATAATAATGGTAGCATGGAGAGTAAATATGGATTAGCTGACGAATTCAGACGCAATTATTTCCCTGCAAGTGCTAACCAAACGCCAGTAAAGTGGCTTCTACAAGTAGCATTTCATCCAACACTCGATTTTATTATAAATTTTACTAATAGAGCTGTTGAGACATATAGTCAGAGTGATTATGGCAAGGAGGATGTTGAAAAAATCACATTATATATAGGTGAAATAGAAGTAACACAATATTTTAGTTGGTCTCTTTGGGGGATGTATCGTGGCAATGGTAGTCCAGTCGTTCCAGATTTACTACAATCCATTCATATGGCGTTAGAAAAAACTCTTTTAGATTACGCTCCTGCAACTAAGTCCGAAATATTGGAGCGTGTGCTTTTAAAAATTCTAAGAGAGTCAAAATCAGCCTCGCTTACGTCAATCGTTTGTAGTGTCGTACTTGCAAATCGTGATAAGCTTTATAATGTAGCGTTGGTATTATTTAAAACGATTGAATTGTTCCATATCGACACAGTTAGGAGTACGAGTGAGTTTCAAGCCAAATCTAACTATGGAATAGGATATGGAATGGACAAGTTAAAAGACGTCTTATATACAGACGAAAGATTAAAAACATGTGACGATGAGCATAGAAGTTCTAATTTAGAGTCTTTGTTTTTAAGTTATCAACTTTCCGGTATCAATGGATTTGCGGAAGAACAAAACATTCAATTTATTGAGAAACTGTACGAGATAATTGACCAGCACAAATCAAATGATTTACCCAATAAATTATCTGAAATCCTGTTGTTAAGAATGGATAGACGAAATCTAACACCTAAAATATCAGAAACAGATGACAATAAATTTCTTATAGAGTTTACTCCTAAAATATTTCCAGAGGACCTTAAAAGCGTAAGTGAACAAGCTCGCTCGGAATTTGATGATTTTTTCAAATATTCCGCATTAAAAACATGGTCGGATTTTTTAATAGGTAGGGAATCGCAAGGTAAGATTGCGAAACATGATGAATACGATAACAATCCTATAATTGCTTTATCTGAAACAAGACAGTTGGTCGAAGAAATTAAGTCTGGGGACACTGCGAGAGGAAGAGACCATAGTATCCCTCCATTCACTTGTTCAAAAATGCTTATCGAGTATAAAGACAAGTTACAAAAAGAAGACATAGATTTTTGCAAAGAAATAATTACTTCAACTCTGTCACGCCTATTTAGTGACGAATATAACTATCAAATAAGTGATGGAGTTGAAGCCTCTTTTCATGCAATTCCGATATTGATAAATGAATATCCTGAAGATGTTGAAAATATTGTTTCAATGATGGTCTTGGCTCTTTTCGATGAAACACCTCTTGGTGCTTACAAAAGAATCTGTGATTACGTAATTGAGTCAATTCACAAGTCAAAACTGTGGGAACAAAATCAAAAAGTCGCTCAATCTATATTATTTGGCTATATAAAACTCAAACCGATTTATAAAAAGATTATAGACGGAAAAAGGAAAGAGCAAAGATATTGGAGACGGATTCCAAAAAGTTCAATATTAGAAGAACTCGATAAGGCGATTCCTGATTTCAATTTTGAGGAAAACTCATTTGATATAAAAGACATTGAATTACTTGATGTTCATGGTTTAGGAATCGTTTACCAATTAATTCCTTCTGACACAAAGGATAATATTCATTTAGATATTGTCATACAAACCTTAACCATATTGGCTTCACGGCTGTTGATAGACAGGAGAGTGTATGAAGAAAAATTTGGAGACGACCATGATATTTTTAAAGTGCGTTTAGGTATTTTCAAAAGATATGCGAATTTTATTCTTCAAAGAGAAGTAAGTGAGATTGATAAATACCTTACTCCATTTTTGGACTTTTTATCTCCGACAGAAGAAACTTCCTTATTTATTGGAGAAATCATCACTGCCGAGGATAGTCTAATGAACCGTGAGCAATTTTGGTATATTTGGAATAAACTATTTCCAAAGATTAAGGAACTGTGTGATTATCCAAGAAGTCCATATTTAAAACAAGTCATAATAAACTATTTATTAGCATGGCAGTTTTGGAAAGATAGAATTGAAGAATGGCATAGCTTAAGCAGAGAGAATTTATCTCTTTATGTCAACGCTTCCAAGGAGATGGGTCATATCCCTGCGGTATTATATTCTGTTACGAGAGTATTGAACACCGTTGGGTCTAACTTTAAAAATGAGGGGATTGATTGGGTATATACTATTGTGTCAAATAATAGGCTACTCCAGCTTGGTGATTTTGAATCAAATACGTTATACTATTTAGAAACGTATTTAAGGAAATTCATTTTTAACAATAGACAAGAAATCAAAAAAGAAATAAGATTGAAAAACAAGGTCATTCCAATTCTTGAGTTCATGATAGAACGGGGTTCAGTACACGCATATTTATTACGTGAAAGTATTTTATAGCAACTTCAAATTTAGAATTTCAATTTTCTGGCTTTCTGTTTTTCAGGAATGAAATCATTTTGATATGGACTGTCTTTAAGTTGATTTAATCGCCTTAAATCTTCCAAAAAAGAGTTCGAGTTCTGTACCAGTGGGTTCACAAACGAAACCACTCAAAAATGAGTGGTTTTTTTGTCCCCCTAAAGCTGGGATGAGAACCCAGGGGTTCGATTCGGAGAAGGTTACCGATGCACGATTCGTTTAACGCTTTAATGCCCTTAATTATTCCGGAAGGGGTTTCCGATTATTTTGAGATGTCCCATTTTCAGCATGATTTATTGAGCAGTCAACAAATCCATTAATTTATAATTGACATAATAAGTGGATCTACCCATTTTTTGAGGTGAAAGAATATTGCTAGCGACCAACTTCTTTAGCCATGATGCCGCCGTTTGGCGATGTGCCAATTGTTTTCTTTCTAAAAGTTCTATTTTAAGATAAGGCATTGTAAATAGGAGTTGCAATAAATCATAGTTAAAAGAGGATCCCAGTATCTCTTTCATGGATACTTCCATTTCTTCCCTTAGCATTAGCATGGCACGAATTTTCCCTGTTGTTAATTGTGCCGTCTCTATCACAGCCGTCAGCATAAACATCACCCAGTCATTCCAATTTCCGTTTTCTGTAACATCTTTAAGCAACTGGTAATATTCTGTTTTATATTTTACCACATACGAACTAAGATATAATACCGGCTGTGTTAGCAATTTCTGCTGTGAAAGGTATAAAGCATTCAATATACGACCTGTTCGGCCATTCCCATCTCCAAATGGATGGATTGCCTCAAATTGGTAATGTATCAAAGCCATCTTTATTAAAGGATCCAGTTCGGAATTTTCGCTGTCATTGATAAATGTTTCTAAAGCAGTAAGTTTTTCTCTTATCTCATCTTCACAGCAAGGTGGGGTATAAATTACTGATCCGGTAATAGCATTTTTAAGTGCAGTACCAGGTGTTTTTCTAATACCAGAATCATTCTGCTTTATGGTTTGGACAATCTCGATCAAGGTACTTGAAAGAAGAAGGTTTTCTTGTGACTGCATTTTTCGTAAACCAACATACAATGCTTCTCGATAACTCAAAACCTCCTTGGCTGCATGATTTGTGGATCCTTCCTCCGTCGCAGCCTTGTATAGTTCGTCTTGAGTAGTAACAATATTCTCAATGGCAGAACTGTCCTTACTTTCCTGAAGAACAATCGTATTGATTAACAGACTAGGGTCGGGTAACGACTCACACAGGCCATTGAGTTCACCTAAATAACGGGATGCCTTGGCCAAATGTCTCAATAGTTCATTAGACTCCGTAAAAGTTACCGGAGGTAAATCAGGAAGGTCATTATAGGGAATATCTTTATTATATGCCATATGTCGAAGTTTTACCAAAATTTCATCTTTATCATTTACTCATGTCGAATGACTCATCATGAAATAATATTCATGTCGAAAATACGAATAAATTTCAACACAAAAATGTTTTCATGTCGAAATAGATACACTCCCCCTTTTACTTTCTGAAAGAAATAGAAATTTGAATGAATAGCTAAAAGCGCATGAACAATAGTCGCTTTCTAATGTTCAATAACAAAACAAGTAGCTATGTGGGTAGCCGTGCTTCCGTGGAAGATCGGAAAGCTGCAATGGGAAGCAGAAATTACCACTGAACGGGTAAATGAGTTTATGGAGTGGCGATCACTCGAAAACTCAGATATAGACAATCGAGGATCGGTGTATTTTAAGGATGCGGGCAAGTTTGGTACAGCGATACAAGTACGGATTTATTACGCTGCCCCCGGAGGAAAGCCAGGTAAACTGGCAGCTCAACTGGTAAAGCCGGCATTTAAGGAAATGATCACGGAAGATATAAAAAACTTTCGGCGGTACATTGAAACCGGTGAAATCCCCACGACAGACGGCCAACCTTCAAACAGCTAAAAAAAAGATTGCCATGAAAGCATAATGTTATATAGGCGTAAATAAACTGAACGTAGAATCAGTAAAAGACCCAGAAATTCTGAATCCGCAAGACGTAATTATAAAAGTGGTTTACTCATCCGTATGCGGATCAGACCTTCATTACTTGCACGGATATGTTGTTTCCATGAAAGAAGGTGATATCCTCGGCCACGAGTTTACCGGAAAAGTTATGGAAGTTGGTTCAGGTGTCAAAACGCTAAAAAGAGGTGATCGGGTTGTTGTAGCTCCGAATATCGGCTGCGGGGAATGCTTTTACTGCCAGGAAAAGGAATGGTCCTTATGTGATAACTCCAATCACAAAGGCAATCTGCAAGAAAAAATAACTGGTTATCCTACAGGAGCATTTTTCGGTTGTTCCCACCTCTTCGGTAGCTATGCAGGAAGCCATGCAGAATATATCCGCGTTCCGTATGCCGACCACGGATGCTTTAAGATACCGGAAGAGTTAAGCTATGAGCAAGGATTATTCGCATCGGATGCAGCCCCTACAGGTTATATGGCAGCAGATATGGCCGTGATGCCGGGAGACGTAGTCGCAGTATGGGGCGCCGGTGCAGTAGGCCAGATGGCAATAGCCGGTGCCTGGCTTAAAGGCGCATCTAAAGTCATTTGCATAGATAAATATAAATTCCGGCCCAACATTACTCGAGCATATCAAAAAAGGGGAGCTTGATCCAACATTCCTTAAAACGCACGAATGGACTATTGAACAAGGGAATGAAGGGTACAAAATGTTCGCAAACGATAGGAACAATATCTTAAGGGGAGTTTTCGCATTATAATGGTGTCAAGCTCGATGGTATTTATTTCTTGATAGTTTTCGGGGCGAAAAACTGATTTTTGCCGCTTTTCCGTATCTTGCAGGAACGAATAAAAGTGTATATGAAGAACTACTTATTTTTATTGGCCGCTATAGCATTTGAAGTTATCGGAACCTCATTCCTCAAAAAAACAGAACAGTTTACAAAGCTATATCCCACCCTTATTTTTATCTGCTCTCTTAGTCTTTCATTCTATTTACTAACCTTTGCCTTAAGGGGAATTCCCGTCGGAATCGCCTATGCCATTTGGTCGGCCACTGGTATCGTTATCATCTCCCTCATCGGTTATTTTGTTTACAAGGAAACATTAGATTTCCCCGCCATACTCGGAATAAGTCTCATCGTTATCGGGGTAGTGGTCATCAACCTGTTCTCCAAATCAAGCACCCATTAAAGATGGCTTGTTTCTCTAATTAACAAAATGACAAATGGATCTATTTAACCAAAGCCCCGATAAAAATAAAAACTGGTTGCCTTATGACGGAACCGTAAATTATTATGGCAAACTACTCCCCCACCAAGAAGCCAATAAATATTTAGAAACCTTGCTCCACAGCATCGAATGGCGAAATGACGAAGCGGTAATTTTCGGAAAGAAAATCATCACCAAACGAAAAGTAGCCTGGTATGGAGAAAAGCCCTTTGCATACACCTACTCCAACAGTACAAAACATGCCTTGCCCTGGACGAAAGAATTATTGGAACTGAAAACAATCATCGAAAAAGAAATCGGCGAAACCTTTAATTCCTGTTTACTCAACCTGTATCACCACGGCGAAGAAGGAATGGCTTGGCACAGCGACGGAGAGCGCGATTTAAAAAGAGACGGAGCAATAGGTTCCTTGAGTTTTGGGGCGGAAAGAAAATTTGTATTTAAACACAAGCAAACGAAAGAAAAAGTCGAGTTGGTTTTGGAACACGGCAGCTTGTTGGTCATGAAAGACACCACCCAAACGCATTGGCTACACCGATTACCACCCAGCAAAAAAATCATGACCCCGAGAGTGAACTTGACTTTTAGGACGATAGATGTAGGGGGGATGATGTAAAATAGGCCTTTAGAGATCAATTTGTCTCTTTGTAAGTGAGCTGTGCTCAGTTATCCTTTCAATACGAAGTTTATTTTTGCCACACGGCCACTGGTAACTTAAAGACTATTTAAGTAACATTGAGTACACGTAACCCTAAATTAAAACGACAACTACTATTGACCTTAAACTCGCATAACCCCATCAGGAGACACTTATCTAAATCAATCTGTTAAATTTTGTATATCATCAAGATCCTTAAGTCGGCTACTCGCTTGTTTTGCTTTGATCAATTGATTTTTATGGATTGTTCGGATAGAAAGTAAATCGTCCTCAAAAACGACAGCATTTGAGTAGGTCTCATCAAAAAGAAGACCTTTTACTTTTACCATGATATCAATAGCCACGGGTGGTATTCCAAAGGTAAAAACATCCCAGTTCGGATGATTTAGAAAATTTTCTTCCGTCATATCAAAGACGGGCATCCCAAATTCTTCAAAAGCGCACTTTAGTCTCTGATAGTTCTCCTTCGTACGGTCTATCCATATATCCATATCTCCGGTTGTTCGGGAATAACCGTGCAATATAACAGCAAATCCCCCAATAAGTACGTACCTAACCTGATGCTTATTGAGCATAAACAAAAAGTTCCGAAAATCATCGTTGAAAATATTGCCCATATCATTCCATACTAATGGTGAGATCTAGCATTGAACTTTGTACGATCTATTTTTGGAGGGTTATGCAATGGATAGTTGTAGGCAACACTATTCAAATAAGCAGCAATTTTCAATCTTTCTTTCCAAGTTAACTTGGCATAATAAGACCTGTGATTAGCGGCTTGTGTTGCCGTCTGACCTTTAAAAGCCGTTCGATCCAGTCTAAATTGATCCATACTCAAATGTATAAAAATAAAATTAGATTTAGTTGTATTGTCCTAAGCTGATTTAGCTATAGCTTATACAACTTGCTCATATACCTGGTAGCAATACGCTATCTGAAATAGAGCGGAGAAAGGCACTGGGAAGATTGCTTCAAAGGCGGGGACGGGATAATCCGGTCTTACCCTAGACGAGCATCCTGATTTGTCTGAGAAGAGAAATCGCAATATCTAATAAGGTTACCTGAAGTCGCAGATATATTTAAAATAGACAATGTGAATATGGGGATAAAAAAATGTCTCAACGGCTGAATTAGCACGCTACCGAACGGTAATTCAGCCATTTTGCTTATTGCAAATCTAACACCATTCTTCCGACGACAAGGAAAATCCACGTACTACATCGTCTTGGCGGCGGGGTACTTCGAGCTGGCGGCGGGGTATCTGAAGATACTGTTGGGCTACCGGATGTTCTTGTCGACCAACGTAATCGTACAGAAGGTGTTCTTCGGCTTCAATTCGGAGCTATGCACGTTCCATTACTTCATCAGCCTCCTCTCTTCGAACGTGTCCGTTACAGACTCGGTCGATCACTTTACCCAGTTGGAGTTCTACATGATCGTTTCACGGTACTACGGAATGCTGCTGCCCTCATGAGCGTTCCATGAGGGGTCCTGACCTTCGCCATTGTCCGACCAATAGATAGCGTAGGACGAATCAGCATGAAGGTAGGACACAGGTAATATATATTACTCCTTCAAGATCACCAAGTACTACTTCGGCTGTCCGACTTCCTCCTTCTTGATCACCAACGCGTCCGACCAGACCAAGAAGTAGTTCTTCAGCCTAGTCAGATAGTGTGTCGCCATGTCCATATACCTCGCCGACGAGTTCATGTACTCCGCCGAAATACGAATATTCTAGAGAGACCAATCCGAAAAAAGCAAGGGTACAATCAGTGAATCTCCTATTATTTCAGGAGATTCACTTCGTACAAATCTTTTCTTCTATTCTTCAATATCTTCACCGTACCATATTCATGTAAATCCCGAAGGGCATACAAATCGACATCGGCGATCAGTACCATCTCGGTATTCGGTGTGGCTTCGGCCTTGATACCGTTGTTCGGGAAGGCGAAATCGGACGGCGTAAACACGGCCGACTGCGAATATTGGATATCCATATTGTTTACACGCGGCAGGTTACCCACGCAGCCTGCAATCGCTACATAACACTCGTTTTCAATCGCCCTTGCTTGGGCACACGTCCGAACGCGCAAATAACCATTCTGCGTATCCGTCATATACGGCACAAATAGGATTTGCATCCCTTGATCGGCCATAATACGGCTTACTTCCGGAAACTCCACGTCGTAACAGATCAAAAGCCCTACCCTTCCACAATCCGTATCAAAGGTCCTGATTTCATTTCCGCCAACCATCCCATAATATTTGATTTCGTTGGGGGTGATATGAATCTTTTTATGTACATCCACACTCCCATTACGGTGGCATAGGTAGGAGGCATTATACAATTTCTTGTATTCCATGATCGGCATTGATCCAGCGATGATATTGACGTTGTACGAAACGGCGAACTCCTGTAGTTTCGCGACGATTTCTGCGGTTAGTTCTGCCAATTTCTCCATCGCGGCCCGCTCGGGCAAGTGATTGTACGGGCTCATGAGCGGGGTATTGAAAAACTCCGGGAACATCACGAAATCAGCGCCATAATCGCTCACCGCATCCACGAAGAACTCGACCTGGTCGTAAAAATCTTCGATATCTTTGAACAGCCGCATCTGCCACTGCACCAAGCCTAGCCGTACCGTTTGTTTGGTAGCAGAAGGCGAAATGGCATCGGGATCATAGTAGATATTATCCCACTGTAGGAGCGTCGCGAATTCATTCGATTCTTTATCTTCCGGCAGGTAATTCTTCAGAATTTTAGAAACGTGAAAATCGTTCGATAATTGAAACGTAAGCGTGGGGTCAAAAATCTCTTTCCGCTTTACTTTCTCGATATACGTACGCGGCGTGATCTTATCGGCGTAGTTATGGTAGTTAGGGATACGCCCTCCGGCCACAATCCCTCGCAGGTTCATCTGTTCACACAGTTCCTTACGGGCGTCGTATAAACGCCGCCCTAAGCGCAACGAGCGGTAATCCGGGTGGACGAACACTTCGATCCCGTATAGGATGTCTCCGTCATAATCATGTGTCGTAAATTTGCCGTCGTCTATGATCTCGTAGTATTTTTTGTAGATGTTCGTTTTTTCGGAATCGATGATCAACGATAGCGCACAGGCTACCACGCGCTTATCTACTTCAACACACAACTGTCCCTCTGGAAATACTTCGATCAGATCGACTATATTTTCCCGGCTCCAAATCCCCGCGTCTTCTCCATAAGCTTTTTCCATGGAGCGTTTTAGATCCTTATAGTCGTTTACCGTTAAGTTCCTAACCTGTATATCCATGCTATGCCTCCCCTTTGGGACCACCGAAATTCAGTGGCAAGCCTTGTTCGCCCGCTTTGATGGTACCATTGGCTGCCTCAAACCGGCTGACATTATCTTGTAACGCACCTAGAAGCCTTTTGGCATGCTCGGGCGTTAAGATGATTCTGGATTTAACTTTGGCCTTCGGTATACCCGGCATAATGCGGATAAAATCAACCACAAACTCCGAGGTGGAGTGCGTGATAATGGCCAAGTTGCTATAAATACCTTCTGCGATCTCTTCGTTAAGTTCTATGCTCAGTTCGTTTTGCTCTTCGTTGTTATTATTGTTCAAGTCCATATAATTTACGTCCATTATCTTTTTCTATAGTGTGCTATTTTCTTGTGGGCAGCTAGACCACGAACGAGCGAAAATCCTGCCCGTCTTCAATTTTCAGCAATACTTCATAAATAAGCCGGATCACGTTATCCAGATCTTCTTTATGCACCATCTCGACGGTGGTATGCATATAACGTAGCGGCAAGGAGATCAGCGCTGATGGAACCCCGCCATTGGAATACGCAAATGCGTCGGTATCGGTCCCGGTATAGCGGGAAGACGCCTGCCGTTGGAAGGGGATATCGTTGGCTTTGGCCACATCGACCAAAAGCCGGTTCAAATTGATCTGTACCGCTGGCGCATACGATAACACCGGGCCCTGTCCGCAAGCTAGATCGCCCTGCGTAATTTTATTAATCATCGGGGTTTGTGTATCGTGGGTCACGTCCGTAACGATCGCCAGATTGGGTTTAATATAATGCGTGATCATCTCGGCGCCGCGCAGACCGATCTCCTCCTGTACGGCATTCACGATATAAAGACCAAACGGCAATTGCTTTTTATGCTCTTTAAGCAAACGCGCAACCTCGGCAATCATAAATCCTCCAGCTCGGTTATCTAAGGCACGCCCTACGTAATAACGATCGTTGAGCACCATAAACTCATCTTCGTAGGTTACGACGCAGCCTACGTGGATACCCATCGCCTCTACTTCTTCTTTGGAGGTCGCTCCACAGTCCAAAAAGATGTTTTTCAGGGTCGGAGCATCTTCTTTTTCACCGGAGCGGGTGTGTATGGCCGGCCAGCCGAAAACGGCTTTTACCATTCCGTTATCCGTATGGATATTAACCCGCTTGGAAGGGGCAATCTGATGATCGGATCCGCCATTACGAACCACGTAGATAAGCCCATCTTTGGTGATGTAATTAACAAACCAGGAAATTTCGTCGGCATGCGCCTCAATAACCACTTTGTATGGGGCGTCCGGATTGATGATTCCCACCGCTGTGCCGTAGTTATCAATGTACGTTTTATCCACGTAAGGTTTCAAGTATTCCAACCATAAACGCTGGCCTTCCCACTCAAACCCGGTCGGGGAAGGATTGTTAATATATTTCTCAAAAAATGTCAACGATTTCGCTGTCACCACCGATACGTGTGCTTTCTTTTCTGCTTCTTTTTCTTTTTTTGTTGCCATATTATCTTAATTCGGTGTCTATTATCACCGCTCACTGCTCTTATCAAAGTTAGGAATTTCGCCCAAATAGCCTAAAAAAAATTAACGCAATATTGATTTTATACAATAAATTTATTTAGGTTTACCCCACAATCTAAGACTTATGCACGCAGTATTAAATGTTATCCACTGGAATATAGATCCCATCCTTTTTGAAATAGGTTCTTTTGGCCTACGGTATTACGCGTTGTGCTTTTTAGCCGCTTTTGTCGTATCCTATATATTGATGTTGAACATCTTTAAACGAGAAGGCAAAACGCAGGAGCTTTTAGATCAATTGAGTATTTATATTTTCTTGGGTACATTGATCGGCGCGCGCTTGGGGCATTGTCTCTTTTACGAGTTTGATTACTACATACAACATCCGCTGGAGATGATCCTGCCTTTCCGGATGATAAACGGCAATTTTGAGCTCACGGGATTCCAAGGGCTGGCCAGCCATGGGGGTGCCATCGGTATCTTAGTGGCCTTGTGGCTATTTTCCCGGAAGACGAAAACGAATTTCACATGGATTGCCGATCGATTGGTCCTGGTTGTTCCGCTGGCAGGTGCTTTTGTACGCTTGGGTAACTTTTTCAATTCGGAGATTATCGGACTACCGACCACCTTACCTTGGGGAGTAGTATTTGAACGCGTCGATGGGGTTGCGCGCCACCCGGCACAGTTGTACGAAGCGATCGCCTACGTAATTATTTTTCTGATTTTATGGTCGATGTACCAAAAGAATTCGAAACCGAAACCGGGCTATTTGTTCGGGATATTTTTAGTTTTACTATTCGGCGCCCGCTTTGTTCTGGAGTTTTTCAAAGAAAACCAAGAAGCATTTGAAGAAACGATGCAATTCAATATGGGGCAATTACTCAGTATACCTTTTATGCTGGTAGGTTTCTACCTGATCTTTCGTAAGCCGAAACAGAAAGCCTAAGTCCTTTTGCGAGCATAACAGCAGGAATAGCGCTTATAAGAAGCTGGCTATTCCCAATGTATAACTTTGCAAGCCAAAGCCACAGATCACCCCGGTACAGTTAGGGGCTAAATAAGAGTGATGACGAAACGCTTCACGCTTATGCACGTTAGAGATGTGGACTTCCACGACCGGTGTTGTAATACCCGCAATTGCGTCGCCAATGGCCAAAGATGTATGTGTATAGGCGCCTGCATTAAGCACTACCCCATCGTACGTAAACCCGATTTCATGTAATTTATCGATGATTTCTCCTTCGTGGTTGCTTTGGAAATAGCTCAAGTCTACGTCTGTATATTGGGCTTTCAGCTCTTCAAAAAAAGAGGCAAAGTCTTGATTTCCGTAGATGTTTTTCTCCCGTACGCCTAATAAATTAAGATTAGGGCCATTAATGATCATGATCTTCTTCATACACTATGTTAATGCCAGGCATAAAGATAATAATATCCTATATATCTCCATAAAAATTACGAAACGTAGAGCGCAGACCAACGCTAATCACACCGGATTTCTGCGTAGGCGAATCGACGATCTGATTGTACCGCTGGGTATACCCTACTTCGAAGCGAAGGTTATATTTTGGGTTCAGCACGTAAGCTGCTTTGGCATCCACGTAATAGAGATCGTTCTGCACGCCCTGCCCGATAAAGTTGCCGTACATATTTGGGATCGTACGATACGACTGGAAGATATCTCCGCCCATATTGGTGGAAGGATTCGGGTCCGTACCATACCGGCTGTAAACACCTTGTAGAGAAAAGTCAAACCGGTTCCAGGAATAATGGGCCATACCGATCAATTCCTTAAAATTGGCACCCCGTGGGTGTGCCAGCGGCTCCCCATTATTGCTATAATTTGAGATAGACACAAAGTGCTGATAGGTATAAGGCCTTACCACATTGTATTCGGCTAGGAAATTCAAATTCTGTACGTTGAACAGGTTAAAGCCTTTTACACCCAATTGGCTTCCCCATTTGTTATGGGCATAACCTTTGCCTGCAAAAAACTCCTTAGCCGTAAACTCGCCCAGTAAAAATTGTCCGTAAGCGGAGATGTTATTGAACACTTTATATTTCGCGTTTAAGCCCAAGAACATTTTGTCGGGCGATGATGCGTTATTGGATTCTACCGGACGCAGGAAAATAACCGGGTTAATGTAGTTAAAATCGAATCCGCGGTGTCCGGCTTCGTTACGGTTTGCCCAAACGACCGCCTGAAATAGTCCGATAGATAGGCGGTTGGTGGCATTGTAATCTAAATATTGAAAGGCGCCCCATTTGCTACCGTCGCCAAAGCGGCCACCGGAGTTTAGCGAATCGATACGGGGATTTCGCGGATCATTCATGTAGGCCCATATCGAGGTATACTGTACATTACCGATCTCACCGGTAAATTTCAGATGGGCATAGTTCGAGGAGAAATCGGATAATAGCAAAGAACGGTAGCCATCGCCAATGTGGTTTTTATCATAGGCCACCGTGGCCTGAAAGTAATCGCTAAAGTCATAGGTCAGACGGGCGGTAGCATACATCCAATCTTTTTTATTGTTCGCTAGATCCTTGGTATGGCCCTGTCCCGGTATCACCCCTGCCTGATCGATATAATCTGTTAGGTAGTTCGGGAAAACACCTTGATTTTCGAAGGCGTTGGCGTAAAATGTCAATTTATCCTGTATGTTTAATCCTACCTGCAATCCGCGGGTATTTAACCAGGTGCTGCGTTTATCGGAACCGATCAGTTCTTTTCCGATAACGAAATCGGGTAGAAAGTCGAGATAAAAGCTGTGATCTTCTTTATGGATTTCGATCAGATGCTCATTGAATATCTTTCGCATAAAGATATTATCCGAGCCTACGCGATTCGCATGTTGGATGGAATCAAACTTCGCGCGTAAATCGCCTTTAAAAAGGAAGGGTTTGGCAGCCGTATGCAGGCGGGTCTCGGGCGAATAGAGCAGTTCGTTATATTTTTGATAATGCTGGTATGAATAGGGTTGGTTCTCCACCTGTGCCTGCACGGTCGAGGTCAAGCCAAAAGCGAGTAGAGCCACAGAAAAAAGAATAGCATGAAACTTCATAATGAAAAATGTATTGTACGCGTTCTTCCTAACAATTATTATTCCTAATTTTATTTGAGGCCAAAGGTACTGATATTATAATCGGAATTCGCGGCTGAATTAGGGGCTTACCTTGGAAAATTTGTAAAGAAAAACCATCTTTGCTCTATAAAAAAAGGACGGAAAAACAATGATAGCTACAGCAGAGCATGGCCCCATCGGGATATTTGATTCAGGTTTTGGGGGATTAACCGTATTTCGGGAGATAAAGAATGCTTTGCCGATGTATGATTATATCTATTTAGGGGATAACGCCCGTGTACCGTATGGCACCCGGCCATTTGAAGAGGTTTACGAATTTACCAAAGCCTGTGTCTTTAAATTGTTCGAGATGGGCTGCAACCTCGTGATCTTGGCTTGTAACACGGCATCGGCGAAGGCCTTGCGTACGATCCAGCAAAACGACCTCCCTCCCGGCAAAAAGGTGTTGGGGGTAATCCGCCCGACGACGGAGTCTATTCATCAATACACAAAAACAAATAAGGTAGGCGTGCTGGCCACACAGGGAACCGTCTTATCGGAATCCTATAAAATTGAGATCACAAAATTCCACCCAGAGATCAACGTTTACCAACATGCTTGCCCGCAATGGGTACCTTTGGTAGAACGGAATGAGATTACCGGCGAAAAATCAGGCGAAATTGTGGAGAAGGATATTCAAAGCATATTGGCCCAAAGTCCCGAAATCGACACCTTGATTTTGGCCTGTACCCACTACCCTTTGCTGCTGCCGCTTATTCGGCAGCACACACCCGCTCACATTAAAATTTTACCGCAGGGAGAACTGATTGCACAAAGCTTAGTGGATTACCTAAACCGGCATCCTGAAGTGGAAAGCCGGTGTTCAAAAAATAGCAACATGCAATTTTATACGACGGAAAATGCCGACGATTTTGAAGAAAAAGCCGCTATATTTTTCGGAGAAAAAGTACATGCGGCATATATCGCCATTTAAGAATTACCGCGAATCATCGTCGTTTAAGCCCGCATCTGCAAAGCCACGGCATAGAGCTTCATTTGCTTGACCATCGATAATAGGCCGTTTGCACGTGTGGGTGAAAGGTGTTCTTTCAAACCGATCTCGTCGATAAAATACAGGTCGGCCTGTGCAATTTCTGCCGGGGTATGCCCCGAAAGCACTTTTACCATCAGACTGACTAAGCCCTTGGTAATGATCGCATCGCTATCCGCTGTGAAGAATACTTTCCCGTCCCGCAGTTCCGGATACAACCACACCCTGGACTGACATCCTTTGATAATATAATCTTCCGTTTTATATTCCTCTTCAATAAGGGGAACTTCTTTTCCCAGCTGGATGATGTATTCGTATTTCTCCATCCAATCTTGGTAAAAAGCAAAGTCTTCTATAAGCTCGTCTTGTAATTCGTTTATGGTCATATTTTGTGTTTATTCCTACAACAACATGGTTAATGCTCGTTTCAATCCATCCATTAAAACGTCTACTTCTTCTTTGGTGTTGTACATAGCCAATGATACGCGTACGGTACCGGGTATGCTGAAACTATCCATAACAGGTTGTGCACAATGATGCCCGGTCCGGACCGCGACGCCTAATTTGTCGAGTATCACGCCGATATCATAAGGATGCACGCCATCTACTACAAAGGATATGACGGAAGATTTTTGCGCCGCGGTTCCGATAAAACGGATTCCTTCGATTTCCGATAATCGGGAAGTCGCGTAATGGAGCAAATCGTCTTCGTAGGCGTGGATCGCATCCAGACCGATACTTTCTATATAATCGATGGCGTCGCCTAAACAAATTCCTGCTTCGATATTCGGTGTACCTGCTTCAAACTTGAAGGGCAGTTCGTTATAGGTTGTTTTTTCGAAGGTTACGTCTTTAATCATGTCGCCCCCACCTTGGTAAGGCGGCATTTTATTTAATAGCTCTTCTTTTCCGTACAATACCCCTACTCCGGTAGGTCCATACATTTTATGCCCGGAAAATGCGAAAAAATCCACGTCCAGCTCTTGTACATCCACCGCAAGATGTTGTACAGCTTGCGCACCATCAACCAACACCGGAACATGGTGTTCGTGTGCGATATCGATCATCTCTTTGACGGGGTTTATCGTACCCAAAGCGTTTGATACATAAGTGAAAGAAACTAGTTTTGTCCGCTCTGAAAACAACGATGCGTATGCCGCTATATCCAACTCGCCACG
Source organism: Sphingobacterium sp. FBM7-1 (assembly GCF_020687765.1). Taxonomy (GTDB): domain Bacteria; phylum Bacteroidota; class Bacteroidia; order Sphingobacteriales; family Sphingobacteriaceae; genus Sphingobacterium. The sequence continues at coordinate 25,454 of NZ_JAJEWJ010000009.1, forward strand.
ATCGTTCATTGGGATAACCCGCAATACACATCCCTTTTCATCGCAAAGCATCTGCCAAGGCACGATGTTCGAGTGATGCTCCATCGCCGAAATGATGATCTCATCTCCCGCCTGGATAAAAGCACGCCCATAGCAGGAAGCAATAATATTGATCGACTCGGTCGTCCCTTTGGTAATAATAATTTCGTGTTCGTGCTTCGCACCGATAAAAGCTTGTACTTTCCGGCGGGTGATTTCGAAAGCATCGGTAGAGATTTGGCTGAGGTAATGCACGCCGCGGTGTACGTTACTATTCATATCGGCATAATACCGAGTGATCGCATCGATAACCTGCTTGGGTTTTTGTGTGGTGGCACCGTTATCAAAATACACCAGGGGCTTACCATTCACTTCCCTACGCAAAATAGGAAAATCTTCCCGTATCTTGTTTATATCAAAAGTTTTCAATCTTCTTCCTCTTTAAATACCCTACAAAGTTAGTATATTAAGGGCGAAAAGATGTCAGTATGATGTATTTTATTAAATTAAACCCTTTTAAGCACCCGCTTGTTTATTGCATATAAAGATGAATTTTTTTAGGTTTGTATACGATTATGCAAGAATTACCATTAAATATCCCTGAAGGCTCTCGTAAAGAAGTGATGGCGTATTTGGAACCGTTCATGTTGAACGAGATGAGCGCGTATCTGAAACCTGTAGAAGACATGTGGCAACCGGCGGATTTCTTACCGGATGCTTCGCGCGATACGTTTTTTGAGGAGGTGCGCGATTTGCAAGAGAGTGCCAGAGAGCTGCCTTATGATCTGGTAGCCGTCCTGATCGGCGATACGATTACCGAAGAGGCGCTTCCTACCTACGAATCTTGGTTGACGATGGTGGAAGACGTGGAAAAAAATGAACAAGGCGGTTGGATGAAATGGGTAAGAGCATGGACAGCGGAGGAAAACCGACACGGTGATTTGCTGAATAAATACCTCTATTTATCCGGCCGCATCAATATGCGACAGTTTGAGATATCGACGCAGTACCTCATTCGGGATGGGTTCGATATCGGAACGGGGGCAGATCCCTACCGGAATTTTATCTACACGTCCTTTCAGGAGCTGGCCACCAATGTATCGCACCGTCGGGTAGCGGGTATTTCCAAAAGTTCTGGCGATAAATTATTAGCCAAAATGTGCGGAGTGATTGCGGCAGATGAAGCGCGGCATGCGAAAGCGTACATGTCCTTTATATCGCATGCGATAAAAGTAGATCCGAGCGAAGTGATGATCGCTTTTGAGGACATGATGCGGAAAAAGATTGTTATGCCGGCCCATTTTCTACGCGAGTCCGGCGAACCACAGGGCGAAGCCTTCGCGCATTTCTCGGATGCGGCACAGCGCATGGAAGTGTATACGGCTTTAGATTATGTAGATATCCTGCGTGACCTGAACCGCGAATGGGCAATTGACAAAGTTTCTGGACTGAACGAGAAAGGTGAAAAAGCGCGGGACTACTTGATGAAATTGCCCGATCGTTTGACGAGATTGGCAGAACGTATAAAAATCCCCGAGTTACAATATAAGTTTAAGTGGATCTACGGGTAGCAATAAAGAGGCTTGGATGTATTCCGGGCCTTTTTTTGTTTATATATTTCCGATCCTTATTACCCCCTTATAAAGGTTCAAAATCAAAGGTATAATACAATAACAAACAGGGTGAATTTTTTACGCTATGTTTTCGTACTTTTGCCCCAAAATAGAACAAAATTAGTTTATCATGTTATTAAAACGTTCTGAAAGAAGTTTTCCCAGAGTGATTATCATCGGCGGTGGTTTCGGTGGCGTCGAGGTTGCCAGACGCTTAAAAGATAAAGAAGTGGAAGTACTGTTGATCGACAGGAATAACTTCCATACTTTTCAGCCGTTGATGTATCAGGTTGCTACAGGAACGCTAGCGGCGGATGCGATCTCTTTTCCTATCCGGAAGATGTTCAAATCACAACAGAACTTCCGGTTTAGAATGGCAGAGGTGACCGAAATTGACCATGCACAACGGCTAGTAAGAACGTCGGTTGGTGACTATGATTACGATTACCTGATTGTCGCATCGGGCGCAACGTCCAATTTCTTCGGCAATACGCAGGTAGAAAAATATTCCTTGCCCATGAAAAGTATTCATGAGGCGCTAAATATACGAAGCTATGTTTTGCAAAACCTGGAAGAAGCCGTGCTTCGCAAAAATTATCACGACCGGGAACGCTTCCTGAATTTCGTCGTGGTGGGTGGCGGTCCTACGGGCGTCGAACTTTCAGGGGCGATAGCCGAAATACAGCTCCATATGCTCAAAAAAGATTATCCGGAGCTGTCGCAAAATGACATGAAAGTGTACCTCGTAGAAGGTACGGGAAAAATTTTAGCAGCATTATCGGAGAAGTCTTCACAGGATGCCGATCGGTATTTGCGTGACCTAGGGGTAAATGTTTTGCTCAATACGCAGGTAACGGGCTATGATGGCGATACCATCACGTTTTCTAATGGGGAAAGTATCCCGACCAAAACGGTGATCTGGGGCGCGGGCGTGATGGGGCAGTTTCCGGCGGGAATACACCCCGAAATCATCCAGCGGGGCAACCGTATCCAGACGGATGGGCAATGTCGCGTAACGGGTATGGAAAATGTCTATGCCATCGGGGATGTGGCAGCTATGATAACGCCGGAGACACCACGCGGACTACCGGGCGTGGCGCCTGCCGCACAACAGCAGGGTGCCTATGTGGCTAAACATATCTTAAAAACTATGGATAATCAGCAGTCTGCTGATTTTAAATATTTTGATAAGGGTTCCATGGCTACCATCGGACGGAACAGAGCAGTCGTCGATATGGGCCGTTTCCATATAAAAGGCTTCTTAGCCTGGCTTACCTGGATGTTCGTCCATTTAGTTTCTATTTTCGGATTCCGGAATAAATTGGTAACCTTTGTCAACTGGTCCATTAAGTTTTTCACTAAAAACAGTGGTATCCGTCTTATTATCAACAAATACAAACGACCAGACCCAGAGAATAAAAATGCGGTCGAATGTCAGTCTTAATTTAGCATGGAAAATAAAGCGATAGCCAAAATCTTTAAATTGTATAGCCAACTCATGGAGTTGTTTGACGAAAATCCGTTTCGGACTAAAGCGATGGCTTCCGCTTCCTTCAAGATAGATAAACTCCCCTTCCCTGCTGCAGGTGCTACGATGGAGGAACTCAGTACGCAGCCTGGCATCGGTAAAAGCACGGCTGAGCGGATTCTGACGATTTTGGAGACCGGATCACTTCCCGAATTGGACGAGCTGATCGCCCAAATGCCTTCAGGCGTTTTGGCTATGCTGACGATAAAGGGACTGGGACCCAAAAAAATCCGGTCCATTTGGAAGGATCTGGGTATTGAGTCGGTAGGTGAACTGCTTTATGCCTGCAACGAGAACCGTTTAATGGAGGCAAAGGGTTTCGGCTTTAAAACGCAGGAAGAAATCCGGAAAGCTATTGAGTTTTCTAACGCCAACCAAGGTTTTTTCCTATATGCTAAAGTAGAGAAAATTGCAGCTACCCTATTGGGATTGTTGGTCTCCCACTTTCCGGAAAAACAACATATGTTGACCGGAGAAATGAGACGGAAATGTGAAATTATTACCTCCGTAGATATCTTGACTACCGCTAGCATCACAGCGTTAGGTGCTTTTTTGGAAGAGCACCCGATATATACCGATGTGGCCTCTCTGGATAACGCCGTTGAATTTTCGGATGAATTGGGAATACGATACCGTATACAGTCCACATCGGAAGACCTTTTCGCGCGGGATTTGTTGCTGACAACCGGGAGCGAAACCCATTTAGAAGCACTGGCGTCTATTCAAGAAGATCTTCCTAGCTTGGCATCCGAAACAGCAATCTATGAAGCGCTTGGCTTGGCCTATATAGAGCCCGAGTTAAGAGAGGGTGCAGAGGAGATCCGTTGGGCTCAAAACGGGCAGCTACCTACTTTGATTACCTTTGCAGACCTTAAAGGCACCTTGCACAATCACTCTACTTATAGCGATGGTGTACATTCGCTGGAACAGATGGCTACGTACAGTAAGACGGAACTTGGTTTGGAATACTTTGGTATTTGTGATCACTCCAAGACCGCGGTTTACGCGGGTGGTTTGAGTATCGAACGCGTGCAAGAACAATGGGCAGAGATTGAACAGTTAAATCAAAAGTTAGCTCCTTTCCGTATTTTTCGCGGTATAGAATCAGATATTTTGGCTGACGGTAGCTTAGACTATCCGGATGATACGCTCGCGAAATTTGACTTCGTGGTCGCCTCGGTTCATAGCAACCTGCGTATGGATGAGGAGAAAGCTACCCAAAGGCTGATTACGGCCATCGAAAACCCCTATACCACGATTTTGGGACACCCTACCGGCCGTTTGTTGCTGAGTAGACCCGGTTATCCAATCGATTTTAAAAAAGTAATAGATGCCTGTGCAGCTAATCAGGTAGTTATTGAAATTAATGCAAATCCGTTACGGCTAGATTTGGATTGGCGCTGGCAGCGATATGCGTTAGAAAAAGGCGTGTTGTTATCCATCAATCCGGATGCACACCGTATGGAGGGTTTGGCGGACATGCAATATGGCGTACATGTTGCGCGAAAAGGCGGACTGTCGGCCGAGCACTGCTTGAATGCTTTTTCGCTGGCGGACATTACCGCGTACTTCGCGAAGCAGAAAAAATAAAGGGCTCTTTAGGAGCCCTTCTCTTTTATTTCTTATAGTATTGCATTGCTCTTGGAATGAGCTTCTGAATATCGGCTACGCGCCGTGCATCACTAGGGTGCGTGCTCAAAAACTCCGGAGTCGAATTAGCCTTCGATTTTGCGGAAGCCATACGCTCCCAAAAAGCGACGGCATGTTGGGGATTATATCCGGCCATCGCCATAAACATCAACCCTAATTCATCGGCTTCTGACTCATTTCCTCGGGAATATTTTAACATGGCGAGCTGTCCTCCAATGCCATAAAAATTATTTACTAGCCCCTGCATAATCGTACTTTTTCCGGAAGTAGCCATGCCCAACACCTGTGCTCCGACTTGCAGCGCATATTGGTTAGACATTTGTTCCATGGAGTGACGAGCGATTGCGTGCGCGATCTCGTGCCCCATAACGGTTGCTAGACCATTTTCATTGGCCGTAAACGGTAGGATACCGGTATATACAGCCACCTTTCCGCCAGGCATACACCAGGCGTTTACATCGTCACTTTGTACCAGATTAAACTCCCAATTGAAGTTAAACTGATTGGACAGGCCTTCGGCCTTTAGGTATTGATTCACAGCTGCGGCAATCCGATTTCCAACTCTTTTGACCTGGGTAGCATCGGATGTTCCGGTTACTACTTTGGTATTCGGGTTTCCTAAAAATTCCTTATAGGCTACAGCAGCCTGCTGCTGTATCTGGTCATCACTAACGAGTGCCAACTGCTTTCTGCCCGAAAGTGGCACAGTAGAACACGCTGCCATAATTGCTGCCAGCGATACCAATAAACTATATCTAAATATCTTCTTCATAATAATTCAAGTTTGTCTACAAACAAAAACCGATAAAAACAAGATTATGCAAATCCTATGCCTAAAAGCTCGGTATATAACATTTTCAGTTGCGCTTCTCCCCTTTCACGAGCACCTCCTTGACCTTGATGTCGCATCCGGATATTTGAAAATGTAGAAATTTGCTATTGCATTTCATCTTATTTCAAATATACGCAGCGGCAATTTTTTGTCTCTTTTTTTCTAAAAAAAGGAAGATACAACCTTATACCTTCTTTCTTTTAAACAAATAAATCTTAGACTCGTGCCCTTTTAGCAGTCGTTCAATATTCTTTTGATGGGTTACTAATATCAAAGCACAGATAGCTATTCCATATAACAATACGGCCGGAACCGTCGTATGAAACACAAAGGCGATACTAAATGGGAAGGTAAAACCAGCTAGAATAGAGCTGAGCGATACATAATGGCTGATAATAAGGGTCAGCGTAAACACCGTTACGCAACATAATGCGGCCTGGGGATGGATAGCGATGACCATACCAAATAGGGTAGCTACGCCTTTACCGCCGCGAAAACCAGCGAAAATGGGAAACAGGTGCCCTAAGACAGCGATAACGCCCAAGGCTAATTGGAAGTTTACAAATTGTACCGAACTGGGCATACCGACAACAGCGGCATCTAACAGGTAGGGCAAATTGGTGGCTGTCCAGCCTTTGAATATATCTACAAACATGACAATCGACCCGGCTCTTTTCCCCAACACCCGAAAGGTATTGGTTGCTCCCGCATTGCCGCTACCGTATTCCCGGACATCGACGCCGTAGAAGGCTCCTCCGAACCACACCGCTGATGGAATAGAGCCAAACAGATATGCCAGGATAACTATGCCTATTAGATAAATCGAAATCATATATTATTTAAGCTTCCTAAAGTTAACTATACAATTTTAGCTTTTAAGCTTAAATCTAAACTTTTGACTGAATGTGTTAATGCGCCTACGGAGATATAATCTACGCCTGCCAATGCATAATCCCGTATCGTTTCCAAGGTAATACCACCGGAAGCTTCCGTCACTAACCGCCCATTCACCATCTCTACGGCTTTCGCTACCTCCTGCGGGGTAAAGTTATCAAACATCACGCGATCGACCGCTGCATTTTCCAATACTTCTTCCAGTTCCTTGAAACTACGTACCTCTATCTCGATAGGAATAGCTAGCCCGTTTGTGCTTCTATATGTTTGCGCCCGCGTTAACGCGTTGGTTATACCACCCGCATAGTCCACATGATTGTCTTTGATGAGCATCATATCGTACAAACCGAAACGGTGGTTAGCTCCGCCGCCGATAAGCACCGCCTCTTTTTCTAGAAACCGCAATAGCGGTGTGGTTTTGCGCGTATCTAATACCTTGGCTTTCGTACCCGCTAAGTGTGCAGCGTAAAGATGGGTGCGTGTGGCAATTCCAGACATGCGCTGCATAACGTTTAACGCCAGTCGTTCGGCTTTCAAAATGCTATGCACATTTCCCTGCACATAAAACGCAATATCGCCGGGTTTGACCTCGGCTCCGTCTTCCAGTGCTACCTCAACTTGTAAGCCTGGATCTATAATATGAAAGATATTTTTTGCTACTGCAACTCCGGCAAGAATGCCTTCGTCTTTTACGAGCAGCTTAGCTTCTCCTTGTACATTTGCTGGAATAGTGGATAAGGAAGTATGGTCGCCATTACCTACGTCTTCTTGCAATGCCAACGCCACAAACTGCTCCAGTTTACTCAACTCAACTGCCATTTAATTCGTATATTATTAAGCGAAGATGACAAAAAAATATTTTATTATAAAATCCTATAGGAACTTTTAATGGCCAACATCTACTCGATACGCACTTCGTCGATCTTAAATTCCTTATTGTTAGCCTGTATGAATTTAACAAAGACACGATAGTTCTTTGCATTGGATGTTAATGTAAATACGATAAACGATGTTGTTGAATTATTGGCCTGTTGAACGACTTTCAGTTCGTTTACTTTATTTGACCGGAAAAACTCCTGTAATAACAACTCAGCCTGAAATTTGGTAAAGGTTCCCTCCTCTCTCTTGATAGAGAGACTGACGGTATTATTAAAAAGGGCACTTAATTTTTTGGCACTGCCTTCTTTTAGCGCCGCTGAAGTGTTTTTCACCGCGTCCGCAAAAGAGGTACTCATGGCGGAACCCGCTATAGCTACCATGCACCACGAAACGATAAGTAAATACCGAAACACCTCCTTAGACCGCATAAATTCTATCCTCTGTTATCATTTGTTAGTTAGGATACTAAAACTATGCCATAATGTGTAGCAACTCACACAAACTGCCCTATCGCTTGACGGGACTATGATATTCTTGAGACCGGTAATAATTGCATCACCACTCAATAAACTGTTAAGGAATTCTTGACGGTTGGGATAGTCGGACTATAGCCACATTGTGTTCATCAAATAAGGTGAGCTTATTTCCATCAATCTGATAGCTCCGAACCCGGGGAAGATACGCTAAAAGTCCTTTTTCGATTTCCATATTTTCGCATGCGATCTCAGTATGGAATAATTGGAGAAATTGTAGGGAGCGGTCTCTCTCCACTTGGTATTTCCCGGAAATTCCGTTGCAATCCGTCTTAGAAATATATATCCGATCTTCGCTCCGAAACAAAATAGAGGGTAGTTCTTGTTTTTCGGAAATCGCTATCGTCTGACCGTTCAATTCTTGTAACAACCACAGATTATCCTCCAATCTGGCTGTGTCCGCTGTTAACGCTAGCGCTGTGTCGGGCGGCGGTAGCGAAGCGTCTGTATATTCAACGTTAGTGCGATTTAGTTTATTGCTTGTGTTACTCTGCTGGCACCCCATAGTTAACGTGGCAACCAGAAAGAAAATATTATAAAGTAAATTTTTCATTTAGATATCGCGTATATCTACTTCAATTTCTGTAAACGTGCTTTTGCCGAAGGAATGACATCATCTTCTTCTTCATAATTCGCTATCACGCTCTCCAACGTGCTTTTCGCTTGGAGTTTATTGCCTTTAGCGGCGTAAGTATCTGCTAGCAGAAGAAAACTCTTGGCTACCCAGTAATCATGTTCGCCCATGTTATTGACCACATCAAAGGCTGTTTCCTCCGCTTTGTCGTATTCCTTATTTTCATACTGCAGTTGTCCCATACGATATCGTGCTTCTGCACCAACAGCCGCTTGGCTCTTCGTTGCCAGATTCAGTTCTTTCATCGCAGCCGCGACATTTCTTTCTTGCAGCATGGCCCGCGCACTGTACAGGTGCGCCTTGGCGATGTCTTCCTCAGATGAACGGTTATCATCCTTGATCAACCTGGCATACTTAGCCACCTGATCCAAGTCACCGATTTCGAAATAACACCGCAACAGGCTAGTTACCGCGTAGTTATAGTTTTCTTTATCGGCTGAAGTAATCTCTAGTTTTTTGAGATGTACGATGGCCTCGTTGTATTCTTCCAAATCCAGGTATAGCGCGGCCGCCGTCAGCAAGGTGCTCTCCGTATACTCGCTGGTCCAGTCATTCAGAATAATGTTGAGATCCCGCAAGGCTTCTTTCGGGTGTCCGGTCCGGTATAAACTGACCCCACGGATATAACGCGCATGTTTTTCCTTGATAGGTTTTGGAAACTTATCAAAGTATGCATTAATCGCTTCCACAGCCGCTCCATATTGCCTCTTGGCAAACAGGGAATGTGCTACTCCGAAAGTAAAATCATCCTGCTCCGCGGCGCTTAGATTACTGATATTGGCGTTGGTCGCATAATGGATATAACTTGTCGCATCCCCGGCATCCAGGTAAATATTTTCGATAGAGCGCAGTGCCTGTCTCGCTTCATCCGTAGTAGCATGTCGCTCCACCACTCGTTGGAAGGATGCTTTGGCGGCCTCGGTATCACCATTATTGTACTGGACCAGGCCGATGGTCATCAATGCGCGAGGAACATAGCTGCTTCGAGGATACTGTTCGACCATCTGTTGCAATCCTTTTATCGCGGTATCGTGATCTCCCGTAGTGAAATACGTATACGGAATCTCGAAAGCCACATCATCTGCATAGTTAGAATTTGGGAACTGCTTTACGACGGACGACAACGTACGCAGCTTACCTTCGGTGTCGCCCTGTAAACCTAGGATAATACCACGTTGGAACAACGCATAATCCTGATTGGGAGCCTGGTTATTGATCAATTGCGCATAGTATTGGTTGGCTCGTCCATAGTCACGTACGGACAGATACGAATCTCCCAAACGTGCGATCACATCATGACGTATATTTTCTTCCATAGAACTTCCCTCCATAACCAGATAACGCTCAAAATATTCGGCCGCCATACGAAAGTTATCGTGACGGAACGCCGCGTACGCCAAGGCATAGTTTGCATGGCTATATACATCCGTATTCCGTGCGGCCGGTAAGCGGAGAAACTTAAGGAAATTATCTACCGCTTCCTTATACTTGCGTACTTCGTACATCGCTTCCGCTTTCCAGTAGGTCGCCAGCGCCGCCATTTCAGCGTCGATCGGGAATTTTTCCGACCGCATAAACATGGATATGCTATTTTCGAAAGCGCGCTCGTTATAGAACTCTAATCCGCGGTAGTACGTAGCTTTTTGATAGGTTTTATCCATTTGTTGATCCCGCTGCTTTAGAGACTCCAGCATACTAACCCCTGCGTGGAAATTGCTCGTACCCAACAAAACGGCTACAGATAGCGTTTCGGCACTCTCAGGGTTGTTGCCGGAGCGGTCCCTGTCCGCATACTGCTGAGCGATATAGGTTTGGAGCACCTCAAGGGCCATATCAGTGGCGTCTAATTCGTGTAAGACTTTAGCGTAGTTAAACCGCGCAACCATTTTTAATACGGGATCAAGGTCAAGTTCCATCGCTTGGAGAAAATAATCTCGTGCACGTTCTCTATCGCCGGTTTCCAATGCGATATGGCCTAGCGTAATTATCGCGCCTTGGTAATACGCATCCGAAGGTGCAATGCTTTCCAAGATGGAGGTCGCTCTCGGGTATTCGCCCGCGCGATACGCCAGATAACTGATGCGATAGTTGTCAATATTGTCTCGCGAAGCATTAGGGTTTCGCTTAAGTAACTCGTCGTTATAAGCTTGTTTAAATATGTTTCTTTCGAAATACGTGGCAGCAGCAATCTGACGCAGCTCGACCGCGATAGCCTCCCGGTCAATTCCCATATCGGGGCTCCGACGAACCTTTATGGCGTCCGCCAACATGGGGCGATACTCCCGTACGATATCAATAGAATCCATAACAGGAGCACGATCTCCGCGCTGTTGTTCGTAACTACCTCCCATGGCTTGCTGTTGCTCATCCACTACCTGTGCCGACCCCGCAATCAGCGAAGCTGAGCAGGTCACGGTAAGCAAGTATCTCAGGTATTTATAGCCGATATTTTCTTTCAATGTCACTGTTCCTCCGTATTTCTAAATTTTCCCCTAATCTTCCTTCGCCGAGGAGATATTATCGTATTCTTCGCCAAATTAGCTATAGTCAAAACTAAAGAATTCTATCCAATTATGTGAATCCTCAGCCAACAATGGACGTTAAAAGATGATAAAAAGTTCTAGGTTAACACTTTTTTAGCGAGGATCCGGCGGATGAAATAACTGCTAAAGAAAATGCAGTTTATTGTATTTGGTATTGGCGAATACAAAGCATTTTCTCTAAGTTTGTATGTGAGCAATTTAGAAAATAAAAAAGTAGCGCTACTAATCTTAGATGGTTTAGGCTACGGTAAAGACGATAATTCCAATGCTGTACGCGCAGCAAATACACCTTTTTTAGATCAGTTATTAGCTACTTATCCTAATTCCCGTTTAGAAGCTTCGGGAGAAGCAGTAGGTCTTCCGGAAGGACAAATGGGTAATTCAGAAGTAGGGCATATGAATCTGGGCGCTGGCCGTACGGTTTATCAAGAACTCGGACGGATCAATAAGGCAGCTAACGAGGGGGAATTCAACTCGAATGCAATTATTCAAGAGGCTTTTGATTATGCGAAAGCAAAAGGTAAAAAGGTGCATTTTATCGGATTATTGTCTGATGGCGGTGTGCATGCGCATATTAGCCACCTCAAAGCCTTGTGCGATGCAGCAAAGCAAGCAGGTCTACAGCAGGATCAAGTGTTTATCCATGCTTTTATGGACGGACGCGATACGGATCCCAAAGGTGGACTAGCCTATATAGAGGATTTGCAGAACCACTTAGCTCACTCTACCGGCACAGTTGCTAGTGCGATCGGTCGGTATTATGCTATGGATCGAGATAATCGATGGGAACGTGTGAAGGAAACCTACGATCTTTTAACGAAGGGAGTTGGTACGCCGGTTACGGATCTAAAAGAGGCCATAAAGGCATCTTATGCCGAGGGTATCACCGATGAATTCATTAAACCGATTATCATCTCGGACGCAGCAGGAAAACCGCTTGCAACGATCCAAGACGGAGACGTGGTCTTCTGTTATAATTTCCGTACAGATCGGGGTCGTGAGATTACCATTGCCCTAACCCAACAAGCTTTTCCAGAATACGATATGAAGCCGTTGTCCTTGCACTATGTGACGATGACTTCCTATGACGAAACATTTAAAAATGTACAGGTTGTGTTTCAGAAAGACAACCTAACCAATACGCTGGGAGAAGCTTTAAGCCTCCAGAACAAAACGCAGGTCCGTATTGCAGAAACAGAAAAATATCCGCATGTTACTTTTTTCTTTTCCGGAGGCCGCGAAGAGGTGTTTCCGGGTGAGCGCCGATTACTGATTCCTTCACCGAAGGTCGCAACCTATGATCTCCAGCCAGAAATGAGCGCCGAAGGTATCACGACGGCCATTTGCAACGATATAATAGAAAACAAGCCGGATTTTATTTGTTTGAATTTTGCCAATCCGGATATGGTGGGCCATACGGGTGTTTTCGATGCCGTGGTGAAAGCGGTTGAAACCGTCGATGCCTGCACAAAACAGGTCGTGGACACGGGATTGGAGAACGGTTATTCGTTTATTATTTTGGCGGATCACGGGAACTCCGAGTTTATGATCAATGAGGACGGCTCTGTAAATACGGCTCATACTACGAATCTCGTGCCTTGCATTCTAATCGATAAGGACTATCAAGAAATTAAGGACGGAAAGTTAGGCGATATTGCGCCTACTGTACTAAGATTATTGGGCGCTGAGATTCCAGCGGATATGAGCGGCAATGTATTGGTATAATATGAACAAAAAATATTGCAGCGCAGTAATGGTTCTTGTCCTTACTGCGCTGTTCTTATCTTGTGCTGACAATACCCAGAAAGAAAAGGTAAGCGCAGAGACATATTTTGATATCCCAACCTACTTCAAAGAAGAGGTAGCACGGTTAACATTAGAAAACCCGCTAGTTGAAAAAACAGTCCTTAAGGATAGCCTGTCCGAAACGAAAAGCCTACAGATCGCCGATTGGGAAAATGAACTTTCCAGTTTTGTTTCGATTGATCTGAACAAGCCCGTATATGCCGGGGTGTTAAAAAGAGATAGTACGGCTAATAGAATCGTTATCACCTCCACTGATCCGAAGCTGGATCTCGTACAGATAGAAATTCAATATGGTGAAAACAGTGAGCCTACGGCATTTCGTATACAACGGCATGTTCAGAATTCCTTATTCGAAACACAAGAAACGTTATTTTATGCGAAGGATAAGGAATATAGCCTCGAAAAGAAGCAATCTATTCGCATTTTGGGTGACAAATATTACCGTGTCGAGGGCTTATTTAATCGGCAAACCGAGCCAAAGAAATAATACGATCGCTAAAGCGGGTTAGCCGTCCCTGACTTTGCAAAAAGTCTAGGCTGATGATAAATGAATAGCCCACAATTTGCGCCCCCAGTTTTCCTAACAGTTTTGATGCCGCGACGACGGTGCCCCCGGTAGCAAGCAGATCGTCGTGTATCAAGACCTTACTTCCCGGTGAAAATGCATCCTCATGCACTTCGATTGTAGCCTGTCCGTATTCTAGTTTATAGGATTCCGATACAGTCTTGAAAGGCAATTTCCCCTGTTTCCGGATGGGAATAAACGGGATATTCAGTCGGTTAGCCAACAACATACCAAACAGAAATCCGCGGCTTTCAATCCCGGCTATGGCATCAATTTCGACATCTTTCAAACAGGCAACGATATGGTCAATGATTTCTTCACACAGTTGCTGATCCTTCAGGATAGGTGTGATGTCTTTAAATACGATTCCAGGTTGGGGAAAATCGGGGATATCCCGAATTATGGATTTGATGCGCGCCTCCAACATATACGTTCAATTAAAATCTAAATATGGTGCAATTTTACGCAAAAAATCATCAGTTAGGGCATATAATTTGGTTAAATCCGTCTCGGAAGTGAATGCGCCGTGCTGTTCGCGGTAGCGTACAATATGCATAGCTTCTTTATGCGAGATATAAGGATGTTGCGCCAGCTGTGCTGCCGTGAGCTGGTTTATGGTTATTTTTTTTAGTGGATGGTCTCCTAAGAATAGTAGTGGCTGCATTTTTTCAAACTGTTCTTCGGAAATACCATATACTTCTTTGACTTGCTCCAGTTGATGAAAACCACCTAATGCCTCGCGAAACTTGATTATACGGGAGGCGAGTACCGGCCCGATGCCCCAAATTTGTTGTAAAGCAGTGGTGTCGGCCATCGAAAGATCGATATATAGCTTCGCTTTTTCCGTTGTCGTCCGTTCCGTAACCGATGATTCCGCTATCCGAGGCGATGCTGGTTTGGTCTCGGGCAAACGAATATAGGGCGCCAGCCGTTCAAAATGTTCTGCAGAAACAACGTATAGTTTAGCTACGTCGGCCTTTGTACGAAACTGCCCGCCTTTGGATTCGTAATTTTTGATAACCTGTATCTGCTTTTCAGTGAAGCCTAGCCTTTTCCACTTCGCTTCGGACAGATTATTGGGATCGAAAGGAAACAACTCTTCCGCTGTTCGGATACCGACCGCTGATTCATCCGCGATAATCTGATCGGAACGTTTCGCAGCGGAATAAGGCGCCAATGTTTCCAGCTCCTCGGCGACTATCCGGGATATCAATACCTCCTCGCCTACCGCTTGTTTCGTATAGACACTGTATAGAAAAGGAACGATGCCTATCAGCCCAATAAGAATCGACAACACTAGAAATCCTCTGCGCTCGTTCTCACTCATGCCAAAAAGGAGGGCCAATCGTTTCATTCCATTGGTTCTAATTCAAAACACTTGCTTCGACTTCTTTCACGCGGGTCCCATCCTGTAAAAGTTTAGAAATCGCATTAAAGGGTCGGGACACCACTTTATCTCCTGCTTTCAATCCGGTTTTAACAATAATATGGTTGTCGTCCTGGATTCCCGTGGTTACCTCCGTCTGATTCACAATGTCTCCGTTTAGCACAAATACATATTCTTTTAATTCGGCGTTGTCTACCGAGTCAGTTAGGCTCGTATTCTCTCTTACCGTGACGGCTTGAATCGGAACAACGAGACCTCTATCCGATTTTGTATGGATCTGTACCGTTGCGGATAGCCCAGGTTTAAACGGGGAAGAATTTTTGTTGTCCTCCTCCATCAAATCCTCATAAGAGGATGTTTCAATACGGACTTTCACGTTGAAATTCGTCACCTGCTCCGCTGTAGTTACTGCGGTTGCCGAGCTGGCAGCCGTCGAAGAACTCGAGATCTCGGTGACGATTCCTTTAAATTTTCGTCCTTGAAAAGCGTCCACCTCTATCGTCGCCTCGTTGCCAACTTTTACCCGATTAATGTCGTTTTCATTTACTTCTACATTGACCTCCATCGTGGTCATGTTAGCAATACGCATAATTTCGGTACCTGCCATTTGAGCCGTACCGACTACCCTTTCGCCCAATTCGATTGACAAGAGGGATACTACGCCGTCTGAGGGCGCGTAGATGGTTGTACGAGACAAACTGTTACCTGCCTCCTGTAATTGCGCCTGCGATTGGTTGACACCAAACCGAGATGCCTCTACTTGTTGGCGCTGGGATTCCAGACTGGCTCGGGCCACTTCATAATCGGCCCGTGCTTTATCCATCTCTGATGCCGATATGACGCGCTTGTCGAATAGTGCCTGGCTACGTTTATAAATGGCCTCTGCGTTACTATAATTCGCTTCCTGCTGCTTCAACATTTGCTGTGCAGCGGCCAAATTTGCCTTTTGCTGATTGACGACGGCAGCGACCTGATCGTAACCCGATTGTAACAGATCCGGTTTAACACGACATAATACGTCGCCTTTCTTTACAACCTGCCCTTCGCGAACATTCAATTCTATAATCTCACCGGAAACTTCTGAACTCAACTTGACTTCAAACTCCGGTTGTACTTTCCCGCTCGCAGACACTAATTCGGAAATAGTGCGCTCTTTAACCTCGTCCACCGCCACTTGCTGTGCACCTCCATCGCCGAACCAACCCAATCGACTGCCGACGACAACCAGTATTAAGAGGGCTACTGCAGAGATGACCAATATTTTAGGAAGATTGCTCTTTTTCTTTGCCATGGAGATATAGTTAAAAAGTTAGGGGGTTTCCAATATAATAATCAATGACCTTTCCGCGAAACACCATTTCATACTTGCGGCGGATCATTTCAAATTCTGCTTTGTTCATATTCGTCTGTGCGGTAAACATTTCCATCGAATTGGCTATGCCGACATCATAACGTTCTTTGATCGTCTCGTAAGCGACTTTAGAGGTATTGAAAGCTACCTGCGACGCGAAATATTGCTTATTCGCTGACCTCAAATCTAAAATAGCCTGTGCAATAGTTTTCTCCAGATTTCTGCGCGCCAGTGCTTCTTCATTTTCCGCTTGTAAAAAACCTATCTTTGCTTTATTTACCGCTACTTTTGTGCGGTTATTATTGAAGATCGGGACTTGAAGACTGATTCCCCCTTGAAAGGATTTATTTTCATTAATTTGGTTATAAAACTTCATTTGTTCTCCCGTAATAATGTCTGTTGCCCTAGAGGAATAATTTGTTCCGTACCCTGCATTTAGACTTAGCGAAGGGTAATAGGCGCCTTTCGCAATATCAATATTTTTGAGTGCCAATTCCTTATAGTAGCTGGCCTGTTCGATAGCTGGTTGGGTCAGTAATGCTTTTTTAAACACATCATCGAAAGAAGTAATGGCATATTCGGCCATAATATCGGCAATATTAGGTCTTTCCAACGTAAAAGTGGTGTCGGGAGATAGTTCCATCAATTGTTTCAAATTGAGCAATGACAATTCATAGGCATTTTCAGACGACATAATGTTCAGCTCATCCGTCGCCACTTGATTTTCGGCTTGCGCCAAATCTGCTAATGTTTTGTTCCCGACTTGGAACTGGATACTATCCTGCCGCAATTGTTCGCGAGATAGTTTAACCTGTTGTACGGCAGCTTCAAATAATTCGCCATTCGTAATGGCTTCCAAGTAGTTCGTTACGACGGACAATATCAAATCATTTTTGACTCTCTCCACTTCTGTGGCATCAACAGCGAGTTGGATTTTATTCGCCTTGATTTGGTTGACTTTTTGAAAGCCCTGAAATATCGCTACACTAGAAGATAATTGTCCTCCCGCACTCGTTGTCCAATCATTCCCCCGAATCAACTGGCCCGAAGTTTGGTCAAACGTCAAACCATAATTATAAGAATTGCTAATACCAACACTCAAATTCGGATACAATTCTGATTTCGATTGATAAAGATTCTGCTCACTGATCTGATACCCAAATTCGGCTTTTTTAATTTGTAGATTACGTTCTAATGTAGTCTCGACAGCCTCCTGTAATGTTACTTGTGCATATCCTATGGGAAACTCTATAACGAACAAAATGAAGAATAATACAATATAATAGGATATTTTTCGTGTCATTTGATTAATTAAGCATAAAATGATTTTTAAATTTGGGACAAATATCTGATATTATCAATATGTATTTCGTTACGGCTCCTTTTTTTTTGAGATGGTACTACCCGAAAGTGACCTTCCATAAGTCTAGAAAAGACCAAAAGATATACTTGACTTTTGACGACGGGCCCATACCAGAGGTTACGCCTTTTATATTAGATACACTTGCTGAACATCGGATCAAAGCCACTTTTTTTTGTGTGGGTGAGAATATCGACAAGCATCCCGCCATATATGATCGTATCTTAGCAGAGGGCCACCAAGTCGGTAACCACACCTACAACCACCTAAAAGGCTGGGATACGCCTGACGACATGTACCTGCAGAATATAGCCCGGTGCCAAAAGTTAACGGGTACTTCTTTATTCCGTCCGCCTTATGCCCGAGCAAAAAAATCGCAATTAAATGAGTTGTACAATGCCTACGAGGTTGTTTTTTGGGATGTGCTATCCGGCGATTTCGATACGCGGATCAGCCCAGAACAATGCTACCAAAATGTGATTCGGAACACGCAAAACGGTTCTATTATCGTCTTCCACGACAATATCAAAGCCTTACCTCGCGTAACGTATGCCTTGCCTAAAGTAATTACTTATCTGAAGCAGGCAGGATACGATTTTGGGACGTTGTAAGATTCCCCTACGGCATCGAAATAGAACTATCATCAAGATCATCCCAATCAAAATCCACTTCCATAATTTCCATAAAGAATTCTTGGGCAGAGGCGACGGAAAAATAACCCAGCGCATTATTGGAAATATTCGACGTCGGGTTTCCAGGAGCCGCGGAGCCGGGATTCGTGCTCTGGTATTCGTTCCAATAATTAAAAACTTTTTCGTCGACGCAATAACGTCTTACGGTAATATTATAACCCGGTTTCAAATCGAGATCCCGGTCGGAAACTTGATGGGTTACATATAATCCATTGTTAAACTTATCCGAAAACACCGAGGCGAAACGAGACGGAGCATCATTGATGGAAATGTCGTACTTATAGTAACTGGAAACATCGGCCGGATCGTTAAATTTGAACGTCGCAAAATAATAACTTTCCCCAAAAACTTGCTCCTTGACAATCCCTGTAGAATCTACATCGACATAATCCGGCATATAGCACGAAGACTCGTATAACTCGCCTGCTACTTCTGCCTGCAACGCGTAGTTTTGACCCGATGAGGGCATAAAATCGCGGGCGATATAATTCCCTTCTTCTTCATGCAGAAAATGGTAGACCCTGCCCCTACTGTCGGAAACTTGCAATACCGCATCGGTCACCGCCTGAGCATTTATAGGCGCATTAAAAGGAACTGTTCTAGATACGCGTATGCGCTGTACTGACCCTAAATTGGAGAGATTTGCTTCAATAACAATCCGTGGATCGGCATCGTTTAAATCTATATCAATAAGTTCTTCGCATCCCGCGAAAATGAAAAGGGCACAGCATAAATAGATATAACGTTTTATAGTCATGGCTTTAGAATTTAAAATTCCACGTTACAGATGGAATAACGCCGAAGAGTGCGATCTTATACGCCTCGGTGATGTTGGTATTAATTTCGTTCTCGCGGAAGTCAATAATATAGGCATTCCTTCTATTGTAAGCGTTGTAGACTCCAAACGTCCAACTTGAACGGAAACGCTTATCGCTCTGTACAGGTTCGTAAGTAGCGGAGAGGTCCAGCCGGTGATAGTTAGGCATTCGGTATCCGTTTCGTTCGGTGTAATAAAATAGCGTTTTACCGTCTACTTCGTATTTTCCGCTCGGAAAGGTCACGGCATTTCCGGTTTGATACACAAAGGTAGCACCCATGGTCCATTTCTTCGAAAGTTCATACATACCAACGATGGAGATATCATGTGTCCTGTCTTGTCGTGCTCGAAACCATTGCCCATTATCAATTTCATCGAACTGACGTTCGCTGCGGGCCAGGGTGTAGCTTATCCATCCATTTAGTTTTCCGCTCCGCTTCCGAAGATAGGCTTCTACGCCGTATGCCCGGCCAATGCCGTACAGGAGATCGCCTTCCAGGTATTGATTCGCTTGTAGATCGGCTCCATTTCGGAAATCGATCTGGTTATCCATGCTTTTATAATAAGTTTCTAAGGAAAATTCGTACTGGTTGTCGCGAAAATTCTGAAAATAACCGAGGGCAACCTGGTTCGCTATCTGTGGCTTAATATTCAAGCTGCTAACGACATATTGATCGGTAGGTAAACTGGAGGTCGTATTCGTTAGTTGGTGAAGGTTCTGCGTAATACGGTTATAGGATGCCTTGATACTCTGCCGTTCGTTCAGCAAGAAACTCGCCGAAAAGCGTGGCTCCAAATTCAGGTAATGCTTGGCTACTTTTCCTTTGCCGTAGTACTGCTCGGCTACCACTTCGCCATCGTCGTCGTAGGTATAAAAGGTACCGGCCCCCATCACCATAAAATTGTTTGCACGAATACCGTATATCAGGGAGAGCCAATCTGCCGGACTCCAGGTATGCGATACATAAGCGGCTACTTCTACTCCTTGCCGACTATCTACGACGATGGAATTGACCGCTGTGTTTTCACCTGCTTTTAAACTGGCCGGATGGATGGATTGCTGGGTGGCATGCACACCAAAACGCCAGGTGCTTAAGGGGTGCTGATAGAAGGAAAAATCTTGTTTGAAGTTCCAATTACGAATTTTAGATGCGATGTCAAAGTTGCTGTCATCGTTAGAAACCTGTACGTTGTAATTGAAATCGCTGTAGATCAACGATGTGTTGCTAAAAAGCTTATCGTTAAAGATATGATTCCAGCGCACGGTTGCCGTGGCGTTGCCCCAATCAAAACTAAATAGATCGGAATAACCTAGATCATCCTTCCCAAAATAACCGGATAAATAAAGCGTATTCTTATCATCAAACCGGTAATTGAGTTTCGCATTAAGGTCATAGAAGTAAAGTTTACTCTGATTAATGTCTTCGTTATTGGATAACTTCAAAAACATATCGGCATAAGTACGGCGTGCGCTGACCATAAAGGAGCTTTTATCTTTAATCAACGGTCCTTCCACCTTTAAACGGGAAGCTATAAGCCCCACTCCCCCTTCTGTTGTCCACTTCTTTTGGTTTCCGTCATTCATCGCGATGTCCATAACCGAGGAGATACGTCCGCCGAACTGAGCAGGAATGCCACCTTTGTAGAGTTGCACGTCCTTGATGGCATCAGAATTGAACGTGGAGAAAAAACCGAGTAGATGCGATGCATTATAAACGGTAGCTTCATCCAGTAAGATGAGGTTTTGGTCGCCTCCACCGCCCCGGACGTAGAAATTGGACGTACCTTCTCCACCACTCTGTACCCCCGGAAGCAGTTGTATCGTTTTCAACAAATCTTTTTCACCAAACACAACGGGTACATTCTTAACCTCTTCCATCGTGAAGTTGAGCGCCCCCATTTGTGGATCGGTTACATTATTATCCTTCCGCCGAGCAGAGATAACAACTTCTTCCAAGGTATTGTCTTCCCGTGTCAGTTCGACGTGAAGGCGCTGGCTTTCTGCGAGATCAATTTCTTCCACATAAGGCTGATACCCGACGTAGCTGTATGTAACCCGCTGTTTTCCGGCGGGTACGGTTAGGGAGTAAAAGCCGTAAGCATTTGTACTTGCGGCTTGTCGTCCTGGCTCGACTAACACGACAGCACCAATCAGTGTTTCTCCGGATTCGCCATCGCGGACTGTCCCCGTGAGTACCACCTCTTGTGCAAACGCTACAACACTACTTAAAAACAGTCCGATAACTGTCAACCACAATCTACTCATCTATTACTGTTTTTGAACATCTTGGCTTTGAAAACATTGGGCGAAAAACGCCATTTGAAAGTCTATAGATCGTGCCCAATATTCGCCGTTATGTTTACCGGGCAAGGTCAAATAGTGATGGGGGATTTGCATATAAGTCAGCTTTTCGTGTAGCTTATTATTGACGTCAAAAAAGAAATCTTCGGTACCGCAGTCAATGAATAATTGAAGGGATTTTGGGCGTACCAAATGGGTTAATTCGATCACCGTATGCGCATCCCAAACTTCCGGCTTTTCGTGATAACTGCCCAGATGTTTTTTCATGCCCCAATTATTCGGAAAAGGGCGTATATCTACACCGCCCGAAGTACTACCCGCAAAGGCAAATAGCTCCTGATGACGAAAGGCTAGATACAAGGCGCCGTGCCCCCCCATACTCAACCCGGTGATCGCACGATGGGTCCGATCGGATCCTACGCCATATCGTTGTTCCACAAAAGGTAGCAGTTCTTTCGTGATGAAGGTTTCATATTGGTAATTGTCGTCGGAGCTATCCCAATACCAGCTATCAAAACCGCCATCGGGACAAACGACCAGGTAACCATATGTATCTACCAATTGTTTGATATGTGGAGCGGTTTGTAACCAGGTTGCATGATTTCCCGAATACCCGTGCAGCAAATAAAGCGTAGCGGTGGCCTTCTTCTTATCGGGGGAGATCACAACCGCTTTGACCTCTTTATTCATCCGTGTGCTTCGCACGACAATGGTATCCACGCTGGCTGCATGGAGTTGTAATACACTGGCGATTGCCGCCAGCAAAAGAAAGATATGCTTCATCGCTATGCGTTAATTTCCAGTGAAAGCCGACAATATACGGGCATGTTGCGCCGCATCTTTCGCCCACATTTTAAATGAACGGTTGTAAAGATTCAGTTCGGCAAATACCTCAGCCTCCTCACCTTCGCTGTTTGCAAAAAATAACTTAAACGCGTAGGTACCGTTTCCGGTCAAATCGACGACGGTTTTATTGGACGAGAAGACCAATGGTGTTAACACCGCATCGGTCATCCCCTGATCGGTCGACAATTCATAAAGAGCCGCAATCGCCCTGACAAATCGGTCGGACTCCTCCCCTATGGAACTAAATTTTATCGCACCTTCCTGAAATGCCTTTTCTTCGTTTACATTACCATCCTCAAAAACACCGGCCGGGATAGCTTTACTTATTTCAATCTGTAATCCCAATGTATCCTTACCATTGAGTGATTTCCCTACGTATGTTATCGAAGAATCAGCTTCCGTGGAGTTGACTAAAGCGAGGTAAACTGCCGGATTATCCGTAGTAGATGACGCGACAAACTGGGAAAGATTAGCGGTAAGGGCATCCTCTGTCGCACTTTCGCTGCCTTTTTGGTTATTTCCGCAACTGGTGATTGTGGATACCAACATCACTGCTGCTGCTGCCTTTAGAAGTGTAGTTTTCATATGTTTACTTTTTTAATGGTTTTCTAATCACGTGGACTTTTAGTTCTTTGTTTTTGTTCGAGCCGATCCGGCCAAGGCATCGTATAATATCTCTACCGGATGATAGGATCTCCGTCCGGTACCGTCTTTAATCTGGTGCCGGCAGGACGTTCCTGCTGCCGCTATCAAGGTCTTTTCATCCGTGGCGCGTACGGCGGGTAAGAGCACCAATTCGCCTACTTTCATCGAAACCTCATAATGTTCTTCTTCGTACCCGAACGATCCGGCCATCCCGCAACAACCCGAAGGGATCACTTCTACCTGATAATTTTTCGGGAACGACAGCAAGCGCTCTGTGTATCCCACCAGATGAAAGGCCTTTTGGTAACAATGGCCGTGCAACTTAATTTTCTTTTCTTCCTGCGTAAATTGTGTTTGCTGAATGCTACCCGCTTCTATTTCACGCATCAGAAATTCATCAATCATCAAGGTATGTTTGGACAAACTTTGTGCCGCATCCCGCAGATCGGCATCCACCAAAGCAACATACTCATCGCGAAACGTAATAATAGCAGAGGGTTCTATTCCTAAAAGTGGGGTTTCTGCAGTCACTAGGTCTTTTAAAAGTCGGACATTTTTCTCAGCGATTTTCTTCGCTTCTTTGACAAAACCTTTCGAGAGGTACGTCCGGCCGCTTTCCACATGTTTTGGGATGACCACTTGGTAGCCTAAAGCGGTCAGCAAATCGTAAGCCTTTATACCAATGGCTGTATCGTTATATTCGGTAAATTCATCGCTGAATAGGTATACTTTCCGCTGACGTTTTTGAAGGGGCTGCTTGCGCGCCCACTGGGATAATGTCGTGAAATGGACGGTGGGTAAAGACCGCATAGGCGCAAAGCCAACAACCGATTTCACCATATTAGCGAGTACGGGAGTTTCGACAATAAAATTATAAAGAGGAGCTACATACGAGCCCAATCGTTGACTTTTAGTAAAATTGGCAATAACCGACGACCGGAACGGCACTCCGTGTGCATCATAATAATGCTGCAAAAACTCTGCTTTCATCTTCGCCACATCTACCCGTGATGGGCATTCGCTTTTACAGGCCTTACAGCTCAGACACAAGTCCATCACCTCTTTAATCTCTTCATGGTCAAAGCGGTTCTCCTTTGTCGAATTGGTCAAAAATTGCCGAAGCATATTTGCCCGCGCTCGAGTGGTATCCTTTTCATCACGCGTCGCCATAAATGACGGGCACATCGTGCCTCCGGTGATTTCTGTTTTCCGGCAATCGCCCGAGCCAGAACATTTTTCGGCCATGCGCAGAATCCCTTCTTCTTGGGTAAAATCTAAGTAGGTTTTCAGGTGTTTACCATCTACCACGGTGTCGTAACGCAGGGAGGTGTCCATCGCCGGCGTATTGACAATCTTATTGGCATTGAATACACCACGGGGGTCAAAAATGTTTTTGGTCTCCTGCAGTAATTGATAGACCTGTTCGCCTAATACTTTTCCGATAAACTCGCCGCGCAGACGTCCGTCGCCATGTTCGCCGCTTAAGGAACCGTTATACTTCAACACTAAATCGGTGGTGCGCTCTAATATATTCCGGAATTTTCGGCGACCTGCTGTGGTTTTGAGGTTGATAAACGGCTCAATGTGTAATTCTCCTGCCCCGGCATGTGCATAATAGGAAGCATGCACTTCTTCTTCCTGCAGTAAAGTCTGTATATCTTTTACATAGGCGGGTAAATCTTCTGGAGAGACGGCACAGTCTTCGATCAGATTCACGGGTTGTTCATCGCCCGGCAGGTTACGTATCAAACCCAGACCTGCTTTACGTACGTCCCACACGAGATTTGTTTGTACCATGCCTACAACAAACGGATAGGCGTATCCCAAACCTCGGGCCATCAGGTCTTCTCGTAGAGCCGCTGCTTTTTGGTGCAGTTCGGCCTCTCCTTCTGCACGAAACTCGATAATCAGTAACGCTTGAGGATCGCCTTCTATAAAAAAACGATTGTGCTGATAGGTAGGATGCCCCACGGTAAAGTCTAAAATATATTTATCGACGAGTTCGGAGGCTTCGGGACGATGCGCTAAGGCGACAATATTCCCTTCCATACATGCTATCATATCCGCAAAATGCACACACAACAGACCAATTTCCTTCGGGGGGAGCGGCATCAAATTCAACTTGGCTTCGGTCATGATACCGATTGTACCCTCCGATCCAGCCAATAAATTACATAAATTGAATGGCTTTTCGGAGTCTACCAGAAAATCTAACGCATATCCCGTATTGCGACGGGTTAAAGTTTTTTTCGGATATCCGGACAGGATGGCCTGTTTGTTTTCTGCTTTGGATAACAAGGTATTTAACTTCCGATAAATTTCACCTTCGCGCGTCTGCGCGGATAATTTCTCAAAAAGGGAAGCCTCATCAAGTGCTGTAAAGGTCACCTCCGAGGTGTCATCTAATAATACCTTTGCTTCCAGCAGGTTCTGGCGAGTATCTCCCCAAACGATGGAATGCAGACCTGACGAATTGTTTCCAATCATTCCGCCTACCATGGCCCGATTTGCTGTTGAGGTTTCGGGACCAAACATCAATCCATACGGCCGGAGATAACTATTAAGATCATCGCGGATCACACCGGGTTGCACGCGCACCCAACGTTCCTCCACATTTAGTTCCAACACTTGATTAAAACAGCGTGATACGTCGACAACGATACCGCTACCAACCACCTGCCCGGCCAGGGAGGTTCCTGCAGTTCGCGGAATGAGTGTCACTCCTTGTTCACCGGCAAATGCGATAAGTTTTTTTAAGTCGTCTTTTCCTTGTGGAATCGCTACGGCGAGAGGAAGTTCCTGATAAACGGAGGCATCTGTCGCGTAGGCCAACCGCATCGTCTGATGTTTAGGATTTTCGGGTAAATAAAACAACGATCCCCTTAGTCGGGAGGATAGTCGGTTTAGCTCATCTATAATTTGCACTTCTGTTCTAATAGTTTGGAAACAAATTTATGTTCTTTTTTCCGTAAAAAGAACCAAATAGAGGGGAGGGAGCTCATGAACATCAAAATAAACCTTTACGCCAACGTCGATATAAACAATATTCATTTAAAAATATTTTTACAAGAATATTATTCTGTTAACATAAAGATATTTTGAATATAATTCATTTATCCGTAAATTTGCGGCATGACAACGAAACTCGACTATAGCTTAGACCAGATCGATTATCAGATTTTGCGTATCATGCAGGAAAACGCACGCACAAACAATGCAGATATTGCTCGCGAATTGGGTATGGCACCGTCGGCTATCTTAGAACGGGTCAAGAAATTAGAACAAAAGGAGGTTATTCTACAGTACAATGCGAAAATCAATCCAGACGCGGTGGATCAGAAGCTATTATCCTTTATTTTTATTAAAGCACAGGATCCAATTGGCACCCAAAAAGTAGGGTTGCTCTTAGCCAAAATTCCGGAGGTACAAGAGGTTCATGATATCGCAGGGGATGATGGTTATTTGATTAAGGTGCGCACGAATGATGCGAAGGGATTAGTAGAACTCATGCGTAATTCGTTAGGAAAGATCGGAGAAATTATCTCCACGCGGACCACCATCGTACTAGAAACGGTAAAAGAAGAGCAAAAACTTGTCATCCCGACTATTGAAGATAAATAATATGACAAAAAGAAATCAAAATACACCTGCATCAGGCAGCATTATTTTTGCTTATCTCGTCGTCTATATTGTATGGGGTTCTACCTTTTTCTTTATAGAAAAGGCTTTGCGAAGCTTTAGCCCTTTTGTTTTGGGTTCTATACGCTTTATCATAGCCGGTTCGTTATTGATGGGCTACTGCTATTTGAAAGGGTATAAACTTTTTTCTAGAACAGCGGTAAGGGACGCTTTATTTGTCGGATTCTTACTGCTATTCGTGGACATGGCCGCCATTATATGGGCAGAACAATATATTTCGAGCGCTATTGTGACGATTATCGCCGCAGCTACGGCGATCTGGTTCGTCTTGTTTGATAAACCCAAATGGAAAGAGAATTTTTCCAGTCTACCTACTGTTTTAGGGGTAGTTTTCGGCTTTTTGGGTGTATTTATGTTGTTTGCCGAACAGCTTTTTGCACCACAGGATTCCGCTGACGATAATCATATAAAGGTTACGGCGATGTTCGTATTAATTGGCGGAACTATCGCATGGACTGTGGGATCGCTGATCGCTAAATATGGTCGTGAAAAAAGAGCCCAGCAGATGCAGAAACGTGGTGAAGAAGATTTACACGTGATGGTCAAAACGGCTTGGCAAATGGCCTGCGCGGGCATTGCGTTTACTTTGGTCGCGGCTGTAAACGGAGAGTATGCTCGCTTTGAAATCGATAAGGTACTTCTGGAAGATTGGGGCGGTATTATTTACCTAGCTACAATGGGCTCTATTTTGGCATTTGGCAGTTACATTTGGTTATTACAGCACCGGCCGGCAACAGAAGTCAGTACACACGCGTATATAAATCCAATTGTAGCTCTATTATTAGCACACTACTTTACCGACCACCAGGTCACTGCCCTACAAATCGGCGGATTAGCTATTGTGCTCGGGAGCGTATTGCTCATGAATTGGAAGCTCTATAAAAACAATAAAAATGGAAAGCTTTATAAGCGTGCAAAACGAATAAAGCGGCTTCGAGAATTGGCGCCACAAAGCAGTATCCCACGCATCATGGAGCTTTCAAACTTCAACCAAAGACACGAAAAGAAAAAGGCATTGCGCAAAGAGAAAAATAATCCCTCTGCATAAAAAAGCATGTATACTGTAGCATTTTCCTTTTGCGATCCGTATTAATTCCAAAACATATCCAACACATAAAGCTTGCATAAGCTACTACTCACCCAAGTAGGTTGTAAATAGCATTATGAGAGACTATTAAGATATGGTAAAACGATTTAATACAATGAAAAAGTTATCCCTACAATTTTGTTTTTTATTGCTTCTCAGCATCTTCACCTTCAGTAGTTGTTTGAAAGATAACGACGACGGACCGTGGAATAATATGCCTTCGGCAGGCTTAATGTATTTCGTAAACGGCTTTACTGAGGCAGAATCAGGCTTACTGTACCGTTTAGACGGAAATATCGTGGGAAACCCGCTCAGCAGCGATCCGATGGTACTGGAATACAAGACATTTTCAGGCGCACTCCTGTTGAATCCCGGTAGCCGTAAATTAACCATTACAAATTACGCAACCGATCAAGACATTCTGATAGACACGACGCTTACTATTAAAGTGGATAATGGTTATACTTCCTTCGTATACGGCACAAATGAGGAGCCTAAATTTGCCATGACGCAGGATAGTGCTATAGAAAACATCGGTTCCAATGAGTCGGGGATTCGATTTTTAAACTTGGCCACGGATGTGGAAGGCGTGAATTTGTATATCGAAGGTGAAGATGAACCCTTGTACAGCAACAGACCCATAGAGACCGGCTCATCAGCGGTAGCGTATCAGACTTTCAAGACGCAACAGAGCGGCAAGTATACGTTTACCGTGACGGACGCTGCGGGCAATGAATTGGTCACGCGGGAAGACAGGGAATTGCGACGTGGTTATTATTATACCATCATGTTGATGGGTAAACCGGACAACTCGGAGACACCGCTATATATTGGTGTCGTTGAACATTATTAAAGTGAATTTCCGGATATCAGTAGCATGTGCAACCTTGCTACTGATATCGTTTTTGTTTGTATAGAATAGCAAAGACACTGATCACGATAACTCCTGCTGCAACCACCAACATTTGATTCGTGAAAGGAACATATACACGAATCAGCCCGCCCACCCCCTGCACCATTAAAACAAGTTCATTCAGCACCACACCGCTTGCCAAACTAATGGTCCAGCGATGGATTGCTCGGCTGCGATGCAGTATTTGCATTTGAAAAGCAAAACTCAATAGGAAAAGTGAAATAATAACCAAAAGCACGAGATGTAAATAGGCAATCACGATAGGACGATAACCGTATACCAATTGGCTCAAGACGGGGACCACGGAAGCCGCTTGCAACACGATCTTAAGAACGATAGCTAGCGCCACCCCTCCCCAAATAATTTTGGTCGTTGGATTGATAAGCGAAAATACATTTCGCTCCTGCAGGAGACGAAATACATCACGTAAAAATTTATACCAAATGACCAGCTGCAGTATAACAGTAAGGACGACTACCGCATATAACCAATCTGGAAAAGCTTTCCACCATAGAACAGATAGAAAATAAGCTGGAATCACACAGGAGAAAAACAACCAAAACAGTTTTTTGCTACATGCTACTCCCCCACTGCTATTGTGTAACCAATGGAGAAACAAACCCACGCAAGCGAATAAAAACCAGCCATTGTACTGAAAATGGAGGTAGAAATAAACCGAAGCTAATTGCTTTAGTGGATCCAATTGCTGGGTAACCATCAACCAAACGAGGGCAAAGGTACCGATTGCGGATAAAACAGAAAAAAACAAAGCGGCTTTAAACCAATATTTTATGACGGGTGGAAGCGTAGACCGGTTAATATCTGTCCATCCGTATCCCGCAAAAACAAAAGATATAATCAATACCAGGGTCGAAAAAATGATGGCATAAACGCCATATCCCTGCAAAATAAAACAAATAAGCATACCAAACGACGCCAATAGATTGGCGGCCAAGGTATACTGATAACGGGTTGGCAAGGAATCCATCGTCCGCAAACGGAATACGACCATCACCATGAGCACCATTATCGCATGGGAAACCCATCCCGAAAATGCAAAGTGAGAATGGGCGTGCATAATAAATTTTTGATTTACCCAGGCCATGGGAAAGATGGCTTTCAAGCGCATCAACAATCCTAGAACGGCTACTAGGAAAAGATTTAAAACGGCTACGACTAACCAGTAACGAACACTACGTTGTTGAATAAAATTCATCATCTCATATACCATCTGCGGGAATAAAAACTTTACCTTTTACGATATTCACCCGCTCGTTTCTTTCCATATTTTTTATCGCTCGTATAATGGTTTCAACCCGCAACCCCGTCATATTTGCGAGTTGTTGTCGGGTCAGCATTAAGCGATTACAATCTTGACAGATCAATTTTCGTTCCTGATTCAGGTATTGAATTAAATTTGTAATAATATCCTCCGGACAATTCCGGCTCACAATATCTGTGAGCATGAACTTAAAACGGAGGTTGCTAGCCATTGATTTCGAAAAATCAAAATGAATAGCCGGATGGTCTGTTAATATTTGTTTGAATCGATCTGCTCTTAACCGCAACAATGTACAGGCTACATCAGCGATCGCACTTGCGGCATACACCCCTTCGTCAAAAAAGGGCATTTCGCCGAAGATATCGCCTGGTTCTACGATCTTATGGAGGACTTCGCGTCCATCATCCAAAAGATTGCTCCATCGAACACGCCCGGTCACCAATTGATAATAATAAGTAGGAATGCTTCCTTCATTAAAGATCAGTTCACCGGGTTCGGCTTTTCGATAAGTTGCTCCGTTTTCCAAAAGTATATCGACAGGGATCATGCGATGCGTTTATAGTTTATATAACAACAAATTAACTATATATAAAGCATAAATCAACTGACCAAAATCACCCCAAGAAGTGACAAGAATCAATTAACCACATAAACAACTATGAAACAATAAATTAGCATCTAAAAAAAACAACCAAACTTCTTGTAAAAACTACTTTATGATCCAACGCATAAAATGCACCACCCATCCCACGGTAGATTTGTAAAACAAAACAAAAAAAGATATGTTTACTTGATAAACCAACAATAGATACGATGAAAAAATTAATGACACTTGGCATGATCGGCATATTGTTATATGCTTGTACGTCAAACACGAACAACGACCAACAAAATACACGTTCTTTTCCGGAAGAAAAATCGGCGACATCCGATCCTAGTGCCTATGATCCGACACGCGGTGAAGGAAAATTTGATGCCGTCGAGGTAGGCGATAAATTGGACGTGGCACTAGCAAAAGAAGGTAAGACAATTTCTGACTTAAAATGCGCCAGCTGCCACAAATATACGGACGAGCGCCTCGTAGGACCGGGATGGGCTGGGGTCTCCGAAAAACACAAACCAGAATGGATCATGAATTTCATCACGAATCCGGATCCAATGATCGACAAAGATCCTGAGCTACAGGCACAATTGGAATTGTGTTTGGTTCGGATGCCTAA
This sequence comes from Sphingobacterium sp. FBM7-1, assembly GCF_020687765.1. Taxonomy (GTDB): domain Bacteria; phylum Bacteroidota; class Bacteroidia; order Sphingobacteriales; family Sphingobacteriaceae; genus Sphingobacterium. The sequence continues at coordinate 56,550 of NZ_JAJEWJ010000009.1, forward strand.
CCAGAATCTAAGCGATGAGGAGGCTCGTAGCATCCTAGAGTTTATGCGTCAAAACGACGGCGTACAATAACAAACGGAAATCAATTATTTGTTAGCATAAATACGTAAAATAATGAAACTAAAACAGTATCTAACATTAAGCCTCGCCGCCGCGACAATGGCCTCCACGTTCCAGGCCTGTCGTCCGAAAGGAGCTGGTGGTGCGCTAAGTGGCAACGCAGCGGAACGGGTTTACGTCGCTCCTGGGGAATACGACGAATTCTACACGTTCACTTCTGGGGGGTTTAGTGGTCAAATGACCGTTTATGGACTTCCAAGTGGTCGTCTACTGAAACAAATTCCGGTATTCTCGGTAAATGCGGAGAATGCTTGGGGCTTTAGTGAGGAAACCAAACCTATGCTCCAGACCTCGCACGGATTTGTACCCTGGGATGATTTACACCACATTGAGTCTTCCTTTACGGAGGGTATGCCCGACGGCAGGTGGATGTTTGCGAACTCAAACAATACGCCACGTTTAGCGCGGATCGACTTGACTACCTTTACCACGGCAGAAATTTTAGAGATCCCGAATACGGGTGGTAACCACTGTTCCCCCTTTACAACGGAGAACTCGGAGTATGTAATCGCGGCGACACGTTTTAGTGTACCTCCTGATGGCCCTGAAAGCGATGTGCCGATCGATTCGTACAAACAGAATTTCACGGGACATATTAGCTTCGTCAGCATCGAAAAAGAAAGTGGCGAAATGAATATTGCGTTTCAGCTAAAAACACCGGGACTAAACTTTGACTTGTCAAGCGCGGGTAAAGGTGTATCTGATGGCTGGTTATTTATTAGCTGCTACAACTCGGAGCAAGCGCACACCCTACTGGAAGTTAATGCGTCACAAAATGACAAGGACTTCATCATGGCGGTCAATTGGAAGAAAGCTGAAGAATATTTCAAGGCTGGAAAAGGCAAAAAACAAACCAATGTTCGCTATGCACATAACAAGTTTGATCATAAAACGCATACGGCCACTTCAGAAATGAAAACAGAGGTTACCGTATTAGACGTTGCGGACTTTGAAGATCTTGCTTATTTGATCCCTTGTCCTAAATCTCCTCACGGCGCGGACGTTAGCCCAACAGGTGAATTCATCGTGGGTAGTGGTAAATTGGCCGCGTTAATCCCGGTGTTCAGTTTTGAAAAGCTACAGAAAGCGATTAACAGCGCTGATTTCGAAGGCGAACGCTACGGTGGTATCCCGGTTGTTAATTATGAATCGGTACTACACGGCGAGGTACAAAAACCAGGCTTGGGCCCATTACACACGGAGTTTGATGAAAAAGGAAATGCATACACCTCGTTCTTCGTTTCTTCTGAAGTGGTCAAATGGGATTTAAAAACGTTGGAAGTATTGGATAGACAGCCGACTTACTATTCTGTGGGACACTTGATGGTAGCTGGTGGTAACGCTAAAACTCCTTATGGAAAGTACTTGGTTGCTTATAATAAGATTACAAAAGACCGGTTCTTACCCACCGGACCCGAATTGGCTCACAGTGCGCAGCTGTTTGATATCAGTGGCGAGAAGATGGAGCTATTGCTGGACTTCCCTACACTGGGTGAGCCACACTATGCCCAAGCCATTCCGGCAGACTTGATCAAAGATAAGTCGGTAAAAATTTACGACATCAATGCCAATGAGCACCCGCATAAAACGAATGGGGAAGCAGAAGCACGGGTCGAGCGTAACGGCAATATCGTTCGGGTATATATGACAACCATCCGTTCTCACCTGACTCCTGACGTGATTGAAGGTATACAACTTGGTGATGAAGTATACTTCCACGTGACGAATTTGGAACAAGACTGGGATATGCCGCACGGCTTTGCAATTAAAGGAAACAACAACTCCGAATTGCTCGTTATGCCGGGAGAGACAATTACGTTGAAATGGGTTCCGGACCGTGTTGGTATCTTTCCATTTTACTGTACAGACTTTTGTTCTGCACTGCACCAAGAGATGTCCGGCTACGCCAGAGTATCGCCAAAAGGAAGTAACGTTCCTATAAAATACTATACTGGCCAGCAGGCTCAATAAAAACACAAACAAATGACTGACGTTAAAAATCAACAACGTATCAAATCATTGCATAGGGCCATACTGATCATCAGCGGTATGGCCCTGTTTGCAGTCATCGCACTACCGATATGGCGTATTGAGTTGATTGCTCCGCAATATCCCGAAGGACTTGAAATGTTCATTTATAGCTATAAGCTTGGTGGGCAGGTAGAGATTATCAACGGACTCAACCATTATATCGGGATGAAAGTGCTTAAAGCTGATGATTTCATTGAATTTACAGTTTTGCCCTATATTATCGCTGTATACGCGGTATTTTTTATCCTAACGGGTCTGCTAGCGCGAAGGAAACTGGTTTATCTGCTTTTAGGGGCATTTATACTTTTCGGGATCGTAGCCATGGTGGATTTCTACAGTTGGCTATACGACTACGGTCATAACTTAGATCCCACTGCACCTATTATCGTTCCGGGCATGGCTTACCAGCCACCATTAATCGGATATAAGCAGTTGCTGAATTTTCTAGCATTTTCAATACCTGACATCGGCGGATGGATATTTATTGCTTGTGGTATATTGTTAACCTATTGCAGCGTAGCCGAGTGGCGGATAGCGCGACAAAAACTTCCTTAATCATGACAAAAATTCGATTTCTTTTCACCCTTATTTTGAGTGTCATCGTACTCTGGGGAACGCAATCTTGCAGTAGCAATAATGGTCCGCATCCCATCAAATACGGAACAGACCAGTGTGTTTATTGTAAGATGACGATCAGCGATGCTCGATTCGGCACCCAGCTAGTCACCCAAAAAGGACGTGCTTATAATTTTGATGATGTGCAGTGTATGATTGCTTACGTAGATGAGGGAAGCATCGCCCGTGAAGACGTGGCCGCATTCTATCTTCCCGATTTCAAAAGCAATGAATTAATGCCTGCCGAAACTATGTTTTATCTAAAAAGTGAAGCATTAAAGAGCCCGATGCGGGGGGATATCGCTGCTTTCGCCAACAAGGCGGATATGGAAGCCACATTGAACGCACTGGGTGGCACACCTTTACTGTGGGATGATCTTTGGGAATAAATCTGAGCATGCAAAACCTTTTTTTATATTTTTTATTGAACAGTGTTTTTTGTTTATTAATGGTAGCTGGTACAACACGTGCCGCTACCATTCATGTAGGTAAACACGACAACAGCAAATCCATAAATCGTGCCATCGCGCAGGCAAAGCCTGGCGACACAATTCTTGTACATGGAGGCCACTATCGGGAAGAAACCATTCAGATTACGAAGAGCTTGACTTTAATCGGGTTGGAAAACCCCATTATCGACGGCCAACAAAAACACGAACCGGTGGCTATAAAGGCCGATAATATAACCTTTAAAGGCTTCACCGTTAAAAACTCGAGTCATTCTGCCCTTACCGACGTCGCGGGTATTAAAGTGTACGGCGTAAAAAACGTCAGCATAACGGACAACGTGCTGGACAATAATTTCTTTGGGATTTATTTACAAAATGTTAAAAATTGCCATGTTGAAAATAACCGATTGCGGACTTACGGGGAAACGGAACGCTTGGTTGGAAACGGCGTTCACGCATGGAAAAGCGACAGCGTCACCATTCTTAACAATGAAATTATCGGTCACCGGGACGGGATATATTTAGAATTCGTTACGCATACCCATGTGCGGAAGAACTTGTCTCAAAACAATCTCCGATATGGCTTGCATTTTATGTTTTCGCATGATAATGAATATCATTACAACATCTTCAGGTCTAACGGGGCGGGCGTAGCGGTGATGTATACCCAACGGGTACGTATGGAGCATAACCGGTTTGAAGAAAATTGGGGTGATGCTGCATACGGCTTGTTATTGAAAGATATCACGGATAGCTATATCGAACATAATACCTTTGTTCGGAATACGACGGGTATCTTCATGGAGGGCAGTAACCGCACTTTGATAGAGCAAAACAGTTTTGAGAACAACGGCTGGGCTATTAAGATATTTACGAGCTGTATGGACAATACGCTCCGTAAAAACAGCTTTATACAGAACACGTTTGATGTGGCTACAAATAGCGGTAAGCTGAACAATACCTTCGTGGAAAATTATTGGGATAAATATGAGGGGTATGATCTCGATAAAAACGGGATAGGTGATGTTCCGCATCATCCGGTAAGTCTTTTCTCTATGCTGATTGAACGCTATCCGGCCGCGATGTTGCTTTTCCGCAGTTTTATGGTCACCCTGTTTGACCGCAGCGAAAAGATGATCCCGAGTTTAACGCCAGAAAATTTAAAAGACGATAGTCCGTTGATGAAACCGCTCCCGATCAAAACGGAGAAATTATCAGCAACCGGCAATAGTGAAGTATTTAGAAGAAGAAAAGGGGTAGAAGAATGATTGAAATAGAACAGCTCTCCAAAAAATTCGGCAAGCTCCAAGCGCTTAAGGATATCAATCTTTCCTTGTCGTCGGGACAGTGTATTTCACTGATTGGCCCTAACGGCAGCGGGAAGACCACTTTAATAAAATCTATTTTGGGCATGGTGGTGCCTAGTTCGGGGAATATTCTTTTTGACGGCAAAAATATCAACAAGGAATGGGCGTACCGAAACGATATCGGGTATATGCCCCAGATCGGACAATACCCGGAAAACATGCGCATCGGCCAGGTGTTGGATATGATGCGCGATATACGGAAAACTCCCGACCACTTATTGGATAATGAGTTGTACGAAAAGTTTGAACTGAACAAAATGCTTGACAAGCGTATGCGTACCCTGTCGGGTGGCACGCGGCAAAAAGTTAGTGCTTGCCTAGCGTTTATGTTTGATCCAAAGGTGCTTATTCTGGATGAGCCTACCGCTGGGCTTGACCCGCTAGCGACGGAAATCTTGAAAGAAAAAATCGTGTACGAAAAGCAGAAAAACAAACTGATCCTCATTACTTCTCATGTATTAAGCGACTTGGATGAACTCGTTTCCCAAATTATTTACATGCAAGATGGGGAACTGGTGTTCCACAAATCGTTGGAAGATTTAAAAAGCGATACAGGTACTGATAAGTTATCAAAAGCAATTGCCCATATCATGGGCCATCGATCCATCCCGCAAATAGAGATTATCCATGAACAATAAAATCATTAAATACGTTATTTCCGATCTGTTGCGTAATCGCACTGTTTTCTTTTATACGCTTGTGCTTCTCGCGCTTTCCTTAAGTATTTTCTTTATCGAAGGTAATGTGGATAAGAGTATCGCTAGTTTACTGAACCTCGTGCTTTTTGTTGTTCCGTTGGTAAGCATTGTATTTTCTACCATATATCTTTACAATAGCGAAGAATTTATCGCCTTGCTCGTGAGCCAACCCCTAAAACGTCAAAGTATATGGCTCAGCATCTTTGTTGGCCTAGCGACGGCCATGGCAGCGGCATTCCTTGTAGGCGTGGGATTACCAACACTGATCTTCGCCTATAGCCTTTCGGGGATTACCTTGGTGATCGGTGGATTATTGCTATCGCTTATTTTTGTATCGATCGCGATGTGGACAGCCGTGCGCTTACGCGATAAATCCAAAGGAATCGGTTTAGCGATCATTTTATGGTTGTATTTCGCGCTGATATTCGATGCATTACTATTGTTTTTATTGTTCCAATTCGCCGATTATCCGATCGAAAAACTGATGGTGGCGGTTTCTATGCTGAATCCGATCGATATCAGCCGAATATTGATCTTGCTGGAAATCGATCTTTCTGCCATGATGGGATATACAGGGGCTATCTTTCGGGATTTCTTCGGTACTGGAACAGGGATGCTGATCACCGGACTAGTGATGTTTTTGTGGATCGCATTGCCCCTCCTATTTGCTACGCGATTCTTTAAGCGCAAAGATCTTTAATCGGTTCATTCTGACATCTACCTGACACGTTTTTGAAGGAATATGAGTCTACGCATAAAACACTAACCTTCAACCATGTACCTTTACGTAGTAATTCATATTTAACTATAAAGCCATGATTAAAACAGCAATATTAAACGTCACAACGATCGAACCACGATTGAAACATCCGACCATTTTTGAACACTTCGATGCCTTGGAGGGCGGCGAGTCATTTATAATTTTAAATGACCATGATCCGCGGCCGCTGTACTATCAATTGCTGGGTGAAAGAGGAAATATCTTTACCTGGGAATACCTCGAATCTGGCCCCGAATGGTGGCGGGTGAATATCGCTAAAACCGGCGGCCAAAGTAAGCAGGAAACGGTCGGAGAAATTGCAGCGGCCGATATGCGGAAAGCGGAAGTATTCAAGAAACTTGGTATAGACTTTTGCTGCGGAGGAAAAGTTTCCTTAAAAGACGCTGCGGCAACGGTAGGTCTTAGTGAAGACGCGCTACGTGATGAACTTGCAAAAAGTGAGACGCAAGGAAATGTTTCGGTACATCTCGATTTTAACGGCTGGGACATTTCATTTCTCGCCGACTACATCAAAAATATACACCACGGCTATATCCGTGAATTCGGTCCAATTATCGAACAGCTGGCTAATAAAGTAGCCTCACGCCACGGAAATGAAAGTCCGGAACTCGTAGCACTGGCGAAAAACACGCATGATTTCATGGCGGATCTGTATCAGCACATTGAGAAAGAAGAAGAACTGCTCTTTCCCATAACGAAGGATCTGGCTTCGCTAGAGGAGGAAGAAATCAACCGAATTATCCACGAATTGGAGCATGAACACGAGGACGCAGGTGCGGAATTGGTTAATTTCAGAAAAATAACAAGCGATTATGCACTTCCGGCACATGCGTGCAATTCTTACTCCTACCTTTACGATAGAATGAAAGCTTTTGAACAGGATTTGTTCCAGCATATCCATCTAGAAAACAACATTCTGTTTCCGAAGGTTATCGATCTATGCCGTGAGCAACTCCACGTTAACTAACGCAGATGTAATCCATCTGCCAACATACTCCTTAACTAACCAGGCGGCTGCTCTAAAAAGAGCCCGTCTGGTTGGATAAGTTACACGCATCAACAAAATGGCAGATATATTTATTAATAAAGCACCTAAAGAACTTGCGGTTATTCCTTTTTACGGGACGGCAGCGCTATTCTTCGTCTTGCTGTGCACCCTACTTTTCTTTTCCGCATCAACGCTTGGTGGACATTATTTTAGTCCATCCATTTTAGCAATTGTCCATACGGCCGCGTTAGGCTGGGGTACGATGGTTATTTTTGGCGCAGCGTATCAGCTGCTTCCCGTCATCTGTGAACGGGAGTTATACAGCACACCCCTGGCACTGCTCTCCTACTTCCTTTTGACCATCGGTACCTGTGGCATGATTTGGTCCTTCTGGTGGTTTGATATGGGATGGTTAATGATTGTATCCGGGAGCTGCGTAGTCGGCAGCAGCTATTTATACGCATTTAATATCTACCAAACGAGTAATGAATCCAATAAATCGCAGGTGAATCAACACTTCCTGCTCCTTTCCGCTTTTTGGCTCTGTTTCACTACGACGGTCGGCTTGTTACTCGCTATAAACCTTCGGTACCAGTTTATACCGCGGAACCACCTTGATGTGCTCAAACTACATGCACACGCCGGTATTGTCGGCTGGTTCTTACAATTGATATGTGGCGTGGGTGCAAAATTAATTCCGATGTTTTTGTTGGGAAAATCAAAGAAAACACAGTTATTATACGCGGCGCTGATCCTACAGAACGTTGGGCTTATTCTTTTTCTCGCGGACGGTTATTTTAATCCTATCGGTCTGCGGACGTTGTTGTATGGTTTATTGGTGGCGGCAGGGACGGTTTGTTGGCTATTGTATATCATAGACGCCTATAAACATCGTGCACGCAAAAAAATTGATCTATTGATGAAACATGCGGGACTCTCCTCACTTTGTTTGAGTTTCGCTTTTCTATGTATCCCCATCGTTCTAATCAGCTCCCAAACGAAATGGGCTTCACTATATGGCTCGCTTATTTTTTTAGGCTGGATTACAGGAATTATTCTCGGCAAGACTTTTAAAACCCTACCCTTTATTGTATGGAACAGCCGTTATAAAACTTTAAACGGCAAAACGAAGATCCCTATGCCCAAAGATCTTTACGACGAGAAGATACTTCCCTATCAATACTATTTATACCTTGTCGCTTTGGCAATGTTATGTCTGGGTATCGTTTTGGACCAGTCTTTTCTGTTAAAGATAGCAGGCGTCGTATGGGTTGTTGTTTCTTTACTGTACGGATACAACGTCTTTCGCGTTATTTTTCATAAAAATCAAATTAAGCTATGATATCTTTGACAAATCCCTATGCGCAAGAAGAATTAAAGGCGAATATAGCCCTCATGGAGGTTATCGATCCGGAGCTTAACATCAATATTATCGATATGGGCTTGGTATATGGAATCGATTTCAGTGAACCCCAAACGATTACCGTAACCATGACCCTTTCTACCCCACATTGCCCCATGGGCGACGCTATCGAACAAGGTGTTATGAATGTTTTAGCAACCGCTTTTCCTAAACGGCAGACGAAAATAAATTTGGTATGGGATCCCGAATGGAGTATTGATAATATCAGCGCAGCCGGAAGAGAACAATTGGGTTTATAAAACCGACCCTTGGTTTATCTAGTCTGTCAATGATTCGTGTGGGAAGCTTCCGGAGGAGTTAAGAAAAAGTAAGTAAAAAACTGTATTTTCGTCCGTTCATTTTTTATAAGGCAGAAGGTATGCAGTTAGTAAAATTGGAGATTAAGGGGTTTAAAAGTTTTGGCGACAAGATTACCATTAACTTTAATGAGGGTGTAACCGCCATTGTTGGTCCCAACGGATGTGGCAAATCGAATGTGGTAGATGCTATTCGATGGGTATTGGGGGAACAGAGTACACGGATGCTTCGCTCCGAGAAAATGGAAAACATCATCTTTAATGGCACCGTAAACCGCAAGCCTGCTAATCTAGCCGAAGTATCTCTAACCTTTGAAAACAATAACAAACTGCTGCCGACCGATTTCTCTACAGTTACCATAACGCGCAAACTGTACCGCAATGGCGATAGCGAATACCGGCTGAACGATGTTAAATGTCGTTTAAAGGATATTACCGATCTCTTCCTCGATACCGGCCTGGGTGCGGACACCTACTCTATTATTGAATTGAAGATGATCGATGAAATTATTAATAATAAAGATAATTCCCGTCGGAATCTATTTGAAGAAGCTTCGGGTATTTCGAAATATAAAGTACGAAAGAAGCAAACTTTATCAAAATTAAAAGATACGGAGGCGGATCTAGACCGTGTGGATGATCTGCTTTATGAAATCAATAAGAACCTCAAGCAACTAGAGACACAAGCGAAAAAAGCAGATAAATATTTTCAGCTTAAAGAACAGTATCGCGAAGCTAGTATAGGATTGGCGTACCACCGGCTGGAAGGATTTAGTACGGATTTAGAACGTATCGCCGAACAAGAAAACGTACAACAGGAGCGCATTAAGGAGACTGCGACAAGAGTCGAGGCCCACGAAAACCAATTACGGACGTTGCGGGAAGATATACTGGCCAAAGAAAAAAATCTGGCGACACAACAGCGGAGCACCCAAGCTTATATCAATAAAATTCGATCCTACGAATCGGATAAAAAAATTAAGAACGAACGTATCATTCATCTACAGGAAAAAGAAACCCGAATTACTGCAGAACTTAATCATGACCGGAACCAACTGGAGCATGTTCAATATACGATCAAAAGGCTAAATGAAGAGCTTTTTGAAGAGCAGGGGAAATTGGATGTTTTCGGGTTAGATATTGACCGGAAGCAAACGGAGGTGGAAGAGCTACGTGGACAACAGTCGTCTGCTAAAGTCAAACTGGATAACTTTACAGAACAGTGCAATGCACTTCAAAACAACATCTATAAATTAGAAAAAGACATTGCGGTTCTGCATATTCAGAAAGAAGCGCTACAGCAGGAGTCTATACGCACGATGACCGACACCTCTACTAAAGTAGAAGAACTCGGTGATTTTAATAAAGCAGTAGACGATCTGGAGCAGCAGGTGGATACCCAAAAAGATCGTTATGATGCCGCTATGCAAGCGGAGCAGGAATTGCAACAGCAAATACAGGCTGTTGAGGAGCGTCTGAACGAAACACGTGCTCAACTAAACCGGGAGTCTCGTTTAATCGATGCGAAGCAAAATGAGTACAACCTTACGAAGTCGCTCGTCGACAACCTAGAAGGATATCCAGAATCTATCAAGTTTCTACGCAAGAATGCAGGATGGAAAAAATCCTATCCGCTGTTTTCCGATATTCTTTTCTGTCAGGAAGAATACCGTGTCGCGATTGAAAATTACTTAGAATCGGTAATGAACCACTATGTGGTGCAAGATCAGCAGGAAGCGGTGCAAGCGATTCAGTTATTGAGTGATGCTTCCCGCGGAAAAGCAAATTTCTTTGTTTTAGATGCTATTCAGTCGGTGAGAAGCAGGCCCGATACACCTGCAAACGCTATCCCTGCTTTAGATGTTATTAAGGTGGATAAAAAATACACGTTGCTTTGTGAGCAACTTTTACAGCACGTGTTTATACTAAAACCGGAAGCAGCTGATCGTTTAGAGGAAGGCTTACCTGCCGATGATCTGGTTATCTTACATCCCGAGGGAAAATTCGCTAAAAATCGTTTGGGCCTAAATGGTGGTTCCGTGGGGCTATTTGAAGGTAAGCGTATCGGTAGAGCAAAGAATCTGGAAAATCTCACGAAGGAAATTAAGGAACTTCATCAAAAAATTGAAAAACTCCAACAAGACGAAGCCGAGGGTGTTGAGCAATTGGCGACGCTGCGTGTTGCCTCTCAAAAAGATCTTATCGACGAGCTCCGTATGGTGTTAAGTCGTTTGAATAATGAATTGACTTCTGTAAAAACCAAACAGGAACAATATCAAACGTTTATTGCCAACAGCCAAAACCGAAAACAGGATATCGAAAGTAAAATTACGGTTATCCAGTACGAGCTACAAAAGACGGAACCGGAACTCCAAATATTGCAAGTTGAAGCGGCTTCGAGCCAAAAACAATTGGTGGAAATGCAGCAGACCCATGCAGAAATCGTGGAGATCCTCAATGATAAATCGGCCGCTTTTAATGAAGAAAATATCCGTTTTCACCAGCAGCAAAATAAAGTATCCAGCTTACAAAAAGACTTAGAATACCGGGAAAGTCAGCAGGAAGCCTTCGAAGCTCGGGTAGCCAAGAATGCTTTGGAATATGAACAGGTGAAGGTCGACATGAAAGAGGCTGCACGTACGGTGGATCATGAGGATGACGATTTGGTCGCGATGTATGCGCAAAAAGAAGCGCTTGAAAAAGGGCTCGCCGAAATTGAAGAGGATTTTTATACGACCCGTGGCCTCATTAACGAGTTAGAAGAAGAGATTACCCAGTGCCGCCGTAGTAAAGATCAGGACGACTTCTTGTTATCCGAATTGAAAGATAAGAAGACTGCTTTACAAATTGACCTCAACAGCTTAAAAGAACGTCTATCGGTGGAGTTCAATATTGATATACATACGTTGCTCGAAGGCGATATGCCGGCGATTCCGGTAGACAAAGACGAACTGGCCTCGACTTGCGATAAACTTAAAAAACAATTGGATGCCTACGGAACGATCAATCCGATGGCAAAAGAGGCCTATGATGAAATCCAGGAACGACACCAGTTTATCTCGAAAGAGAAGAATGATCTACTTGATGCAAAAGCGTCCTTGATGGCTACCATAAACGAAATCGACCAAACCGCTAACGATAAATTTATGCATGCGTTCAATACGGTTCGAGAGAATTTTGTGCAGGTGTTCCGCTCGTTATTCAATCAGGAGGACTCTTGCGACATGGTCTTAACCGATCCGGACCATCCGCTGGAGTCTGACATCGACATTATTGCCCGTCCGAAGGGCAAGCGCCCATTATCCATCAATCAGCTCTCGGGTGGTGAGAAAACGCTAACCGCTACGGCATTGTTATTCTCGCTATATCTGCTAAAGCCTGCTCCATTCTGTATATTCGACGAAGTAGATGCTCCTTTGGATGACACGAATATTGATAAGTTCAATAACATCGTTAAAGATTTTTCGAAAAACTCGCAATTCATCATCGTTTCGCACAACAAACGCACGATAGCGAGTACAGATATTATATACGGTGTAACGATGGTCGAGCAAGGCGTATCGCGGGTGGTACCAGTCGATTTAAGAGATGTAGCATAAGAACAAATTTGCTGGTTTAGCGTTATATCTTTACATTCGTTTATTATGACATTTCAAGACATCATTGATCAAGACAAACCGGTACTCGTTGATTTTTTCGCAACGTGGTGCGGTCCTTGCCAAACGCAAGCCCCGATACTCGAAGAGCTTAAGCAGCGCGTGGGCGATACCGCTGCCATCCTAAAAATTGACGTGGATAAAAATCCGGCTGTTGCAGCTCGGTATCAAGTACGCGGGGTTCCTACGCTTATCCTCTTTAAAAAAGGAGAGATCCGCTGGAGACAATCTGGTGTAGTAGCGGGTGCGGAGCTCGAGCGCTTACTTCGTGAGAATAGTTAAAAAAAATCCCGGTTTCTGTAACCGGGAAATTCTTACTAATCGCTCTACTATAAAATTAACTTACCTTTTCCATTACCTCGTCCTGTTGCAGATATCGTTCTAAACTATCGTCCATCTCCTCAATCCATGGCGTATGGTGAGGTTCTGCTTGTGTGCCGTCCATGACGGATGTGTACACTTGGTCGCGATAATTTAATATGTTAACCTTTTTATCATTAAGCCAGCTTTTGAACATCTCGGCTACCTTATCCAGGTTGAACATCGGATAATCCGTTAACGCGAGCAGATCTTTAATATAGTCTGTTTGGAAGTCAACATGATCCTCCGCCGAAATAGTACTTGCCTCGTCATCCAACCATTTTTTGATATCAGCATCGCGTTCTGCTTTAGCAGGTAAACTTACCCGTCCTAACATATAATCGCGTGCATACCATGCTTGAACGTCAAACATATTGAAGGTGTAATATTGATCCTGCATACCTAAGTAGATCAGGCGCTCATTTTCATTAAATACAACACCTTTATATAAATTATCGGGATACAGACAGTTTTTCGTTTTTAAGCGTAGCTCATCTGGAAGGAATGGAAACTTATGTTGATATCCCGTACACATTATCACCGCATCAAATTGCTCGTCTGTACCATCACTAAAGAAAGCTCGGTCACCTTCAAAATGTGTTACCAAAGGTTTCTCTTCAATACCTTCTGGCCATTGTACGCCAATCGGTGTAGAACGGTACGCAATGGTGACGGATTTACTTCCGTGTTTGTAGCATTGTACGCCGATATCTTCAGCCGAGTAGCTACTACCAATCAATAACAATTTCTGATCAATAAATTGATCTGCACCCCGGAAATCGTGCGCATGCATCACTGTACCGGGAAATTGGTCAATTCCTTCGAAGTACGGCATATTAGGCGTTGAGAAATGCCCGGTACCCACAACGAGGTAATCAAAGTACTCCTCGAATGTTTCATTTTTCACAAGATTATCGAAAACTACACGAAACTGCTGTTGATCGTCCAAATATTCTACCCAACGAGCTACGGTATTAAATTGTATAAAGGAGCGCGCATTACTTTTATTAATCCGGCCTTGTATATAATCAAAAAGCACTTCTCTGGGTGGATAGGAAGAAATAGGCTGCCCAAAATGCTCCATAAAGGTATAGTCTGCAAATTCCAGACATTCTTTAGGACCGTTGGACCACAAGTATTTATACATACTACCATGAATTGGTTCGCCATATTTCCCCACGCCTGTACGCCAGGTGTAGTTCCACATACCACCCCAATTTTCCTGCTTTTCGTAACATTTAATTTCAGGAATCGGATTACCTTTTTTCTGTTCAGATTCAAATGCCCTTAACATGGCCAGTCCACTGGGGCCTGCACCGATAATACCAACTTTAAAATTAGCCATATAAATAATTTAGGCACGATAAATCGTGCTGTTAAAAATATAAAAATTAAATCCTTAAGCTTCTTATCCCCTCCTATAGAGGAAGATTCTTGATGAGAATTTCTTCTCAAATAGATGTCCATTACCTGAATGGCACAAATAGAAAATAGCGCTCGCGCGCTATGCATGTTAACAAATATACACAAAAATTTCTATAAAAGCAAATTTTGCCTAGCGGTCGGTCGCCTAGGTACGGCTAACGTTCATAGAATTAATCCCAATTCGCGATATTTAAAGGCCAGCGAAACCACTGAGACGAGGCCATCAAAAAAGTGCAAGCAAACATTGAAAAGCACTATCAGGATAAAATATCTATCGAAACCTTAGCGAATATTAATTCATATCGGACGCCCTCATATAGTTTACGGAAAAGTTAGTGACAAAGTTTTAAGATAGCGTATTTATAGAATTGTTGTATTTTTGACCTATGGCAGAACGTAGCAAACAAGAAGTGATCGAATACCTTTCGAGAGCGGAAGTGGCAGCAGTGGGCACTTCAAATATGGGGACTCCACGACAACGGATGATGCATTTTGGCGCCGACGAAGATTTTAATATTTATGTGAGCAGCATGAAAGGTGATCCAAAAGTCATCCAGTGGAGCAATATTCCCGAGACGGCCTTGCTGATCCATCAGGGAGACACGTTTTTGGAAATGGAAGAATGTGAAATTATCGGGCGTGCAGAGATTGTACACGATAAGGCTGATCGTTTAAAGATCATTGATTTGATGTCTACACGTTCACCGATCGTCGCAAATTTCATAAAAATAGGCGCAACAGACCGACTCGAATTTATTAGAATAAAGCCGTTTACCGTAAAATACCGCTATGTTCCGGAGATTTTACAGGGAGAAAAGCCCACCATATTTGAGTTTCCGGAAAATCGCGAATCCTTCAGTTCCTGGGATGATGTCAAGGCGAAAGCAAGAGCTTGGAAACAAGCTGTACGGCCACTTTCCCTTACGGCCTCTTTGGTGCCTATTATGGTAGGTGGTGCGTTTGCCTACTCAGCGTCAGGGAGCTTTAATTTCTTTTTATTTTTTCTGACGTTGTTGGGTGGTCTGTTAGTACAGGCGGGCACCAATATGATCAATGATTGGAAAGATGCTGAACGTGATAGTGAAAACGTGGAAGGTATACGTCCTTTTACCGGCGGATCTAGGATGATCCAGTTAGGATTGATCTCACGCGGAGATATGGGATTCGTTGGAATTGCTTTAAGCTGTATTGCGCTGCTGATCGGTATCTTTTTGATTGCTGTTAGCGGATGGGGTCTTGTGCCACTCGTGCTTTACGGGGTTCTTGCCGGGTTGTTCTATACGAATGAAAGTGGAAAGTTTTCCTTTATAAATTTAGCGCCAGGGGTAGCTGAATTCTTGATTGCAACGACCTTCGGGGTCATGATGACGATGGGGGCTTTTTATGTACAAACTGGCTATTTCTCTATTGCGTCGTTTTTAATTTCTTTGCCAGTCGCTATATTAATTTCGAATGTGCTACTAATTAACCAATTTCAGGACGTCAACTCCGACATCAAATCTAATAAAAATACGCTGGTTGTGCGCTTGGGAAAACGGAAAGCAAAAAACGTATTAATTGTAAATTTCGTATTAGCTTATGTAATCATCGCCCTATTACCGATATTTAATTTTGTCCCCTTGACTTTATACGTCGCTTTTCTATCGGCTCCTTTTACTTTTCAAGCTATTCGATATGCCCATAAAAATCATGATAAAACACCGGGCGATTTAGTACCTGCAAATGCCCATACCGCAATAACTCATTTGTTCACGGGCTTATTACTGGTTTTCGCATTTCTTTTAACGGAATTCGGGTTTGTGTATCCGTTGATTTATTTTATAGCCTCTCTCGTCTTTATTTTCTGGGTATGGAACTACATCGAGCGCCAGCGAAAAACGATGATTAACTTTCGGGTTTCTATCAAGGAGAAGGGATAGATGATTTTATAGCTTGCCAGCCTACGCGTGTACGATCTTGCATAAGATGGACCGCTTATCGTTTCGTTTCCCCGAATTTTATTCGGGGAAACCAATAATACTCTATTATCTAAACACTACTGTAACCCTAAATATTTACGGAAATAACCGCATTCTGCAATAACATCTTGATAGTATTTTGTATCGCTGTAATTGTTCTTTAACTCTTCAAAACCTTTCCATTTACGAATCATCACATTGTTTCCATAGCCAGAATAATACTCATTGGGTATAAAATAGGTATTGCTATAAAAATCGTTGCGTTCTACTTTAGCCAGCATGTATGCTATTTTAGCTTTTTGCTCACTCGTTTCGGCAGCGTTCTGAGCCAATGTGTAATATTTTTTCACATTTCCCATGCCGTAAAGCATCTTTTCGTGCTCTTTCGAAATGCTATTTCCGTACTCGTTAATAATACTGTTGTGATAAAAAGCACGCGCATTTCCGAAATATGAAGCGTTGTAGAAAGCATTTCCTACCAAAAGGGCATTGTTGTACACATCCTCTCCTATCGCAATTTTCGCTTTCATTTCCTTAATTTTTTTAAGCAAATCGAACGATGAATATTTGATCGATTGTCTGGCGGCATGCTCGCAATCGTTACAGTCTTTTATTTTTCCGTTGAAAGGATTTCCGGGTAAGGGGATTGTTCTATAATCAACGAGCTGGGTTTCGTCCCTTTCTTTCTCCCAATTGTAGGTTTTACGTTCAAACGGCGTAATTTTTTCAAATTCGGCAAGAGCTTCATCAATCTTATCCTGATAAAAGAGATAAATTCCGCGGCTTTCGTAAATATCTGCCAATTTGAATTCATACAGATCAATCCATAATCTTTCCCATGCGCTGTGATTCGGTTTTAAAAGAAACTGTTCCATAGCTTCTGATTGTTTTTGATTTTTATAAAATCCCACTTTCGAAAACACCACTTCTGCAAACAGGTCATTCTTTTGCTGTTTGTAAAGCATAGATAAGTATTGTTTACTCCACGTAATCGCATAAGAATATCTCATGTCTTCCACTTTTGAATAATCAGTATTCGGTAATTCATGGTGTAACCAATTTAAATCTTCCAACAAACGAGCTTCGACTTTTTTATCGACTTTATCAGTTTTGGCAATTTCGTTCATGAGATTAAGTAAACGCAATTGATTTTTTTGATTATCCGTTTTTGCATATTGTTTTGCGTTTAAATAATAACCCGTAGCTTCTGAAAATTTTGTCTGCATACTTGCCAAATAACCACTCGCTACTTGCCACAAAAAAGGATTAGTCACTTTACCTTCTTTAGCAACTTCTTGAACCCAATGGAATGTAGCAGCGTCTACGTTCTTTTTCATCTTTTTCCGAAAATCATTCACCGATTTCATAGCCGTAGGTTGCCAGGAATCTCCGTAAATATTAACTTGGCTCTCTATGATATTAATGTAACGCGTTAATAAAAAATCGATATGTTTAGATGACGGATCAACGGCATATATTTCTTTCATAGCATCTAATGCGTCACCGTAATATCCTTGTATTGCCCAGAAGGCTGCTTGGTGAGCGGGTTGCAATTTTTGAATGCTTATTTTTACTTCTTTATGCGTCATCGGGCGATATTCAAATACGGCAGCATGTTGCAACAATGGAAATTCGTCAAACAATTGCGCTAAAATCTCATTCGACTTTTGATAATTTCCCTGCGATTTATTTGCCCCAGCTACATAGTGTAACGCGCGATAATACAATGTATTTTTAGGTTGAGTTTTGTGGGTTTGATCAAAAAAGGTAATAGCACTTTGTATATTATCCGAATAGAATTTTAAACGCATGAGTTGAAACCACATCCTGTTTTTGAAAAACGAATCAGTAGACGAAATTTTATTATATAAATTTTCAACCGCAACTATTTTATGCGCTTCCATTTTTAATTGCTGCCGATTGTCATAATCCCAATAATCATACGTTTGATTGGTAATTTGTTCGGTTCCTCGCGCTATCTGTAGAAAAATAAAAAAGTTTTTCACTTTTTGATCCTTGACATCCCATAGATAAGGCAACTCGAACGTGTTATTGTTTTGGACAGCAACCCTCCAGTTATCTAAATATTCGGGTACAGTATCGTTATACAAATAATAAGATAAGGCGTCCTCGGTAGCGAATGTCCCCAAATAAGTTTTCCAGTCTTGTACATTTTCTACGAGAAATTGTTGTTGAGCCGAACGCGCATCACCTGAATAAAATAAATTTTCAGCATCATAGAAAAATGGTTGATAGGACGATTGATTTACCGTAATTTCTGGCGAAAAAACAGAATTGTAAGCACCCCACCATCCGTCGGCACATCCGTAAACATAGATTCCCCAAGAAGATAGGAGAACACTAATAGCCGTGACGAATAGTTTTAAAAACTTCTTGTTCATAATATTTTATATTTTTTTCATCGAGATCATATAAAATAACCTCGCGTGGTTTAATATACGTTGATAAATCTTTTGTGGCTTGTTGTAAATCTTTTGCAGAGACCTCTTCTATTTTTATGCGATCGCCTTTTTGAAGCAAACGTCCCTTGTACACGTATTCTTCTGTAATTTCATAGGTGAAATCCTGGATTTTTTTAAATACCGTATCTTGGCGAATATCTTGTTCGCGCATGCCTCCGATAACAGTTACCACTTTGTGATCCCTGATTTGTACGCCCCAGCTAAAAATAGGCAAAGCAACATCTAAATGCAAAGGGTAATCGCTCAAACGGGCTACATATTTTTGAGCTATCGATCGATCGTATATAGAATTTTCGTCAACTGGAGCAATCGTTCCCATGTTATAGTACATCAACACCCCATGATCTACTGGTGGAACACCCGTTTTTTTAAAATATTTAACTTGATGTAATCGAATGGTTGCCGATAAATACCATTGGGTATCCTTTTTAAATTCCGTTAAAAACTCAAAAAACTGTTCTTTCGATTGTAGTGACCAATCGCAATCAAATTGGACATGTTGCGTTTGTACCCCCGCTTTTGCATTGATTTGCTGCACGTATATTTTTAGCTTTTGCACCAAATCTTTAATATCCACGTGGGGTTTTAAAAACACTTCGTTTTTAATATAAATCACGGGCACAATTTCTTTAGGCAGTGTGGTGATTTCACGCCATTCGATTGGAGCAATAGGGACGGGTTCATTATTTTTCAAGCCCACATCGCAATATCGAATATATAATTTATGGATCTCCTTTTCTTGGAGAAAAGACTGTTCTACGGTTGTAAGTTTGTAATGGGTTTTCCAATAATAAGCTGACAAAGCTACGGGCGGAGTTGATGACTGGCAAGCATAAAGAAAATATAATACCAATAGTATCATCCATTTTTTCATGCTGCAAAGAACGGATTATTCTTGTAAATATTAAATAAGTGGCTTTGATAATTTAATCTCGTTTGTTTTAAAAGCCGTATCGTGTTTTACAAAGACAGGTTATGCTTTTTACCACCTCAACGTCTCCGAACTGTAGATACTGCCGGCACTAAAATATCCGTAAACTCCTAATATAGTTTACCGCAAGCCTTCGTGCCTGTTCAGCAATATCAGTGTCCGAAAGTGTGCTGTCTTCGATTTCCGAGTATCGTTCTTCATCGGGCGTCGTATCATCCACATTGGCTTCGGTTTTCATTTCGGGTGGTTCCGGCAGGTTTATCATTTCTGGGGTGTTTTCGGATGGATAAGCTTGTTGCTCACCAGCTGTGTTTGTTTTGTTTTTCATAACTTTTATTGTTTGTTGCAAACAAAAGTAAATTGGTTAATGACAACAGTATGTCAGGAGGTAGATTTTTTTGTTTAGTTTGAAAAACTTTTTGGAAGATCCCCGGCATTTCTTCGGGTGTTGTTCGGCTGAAGTTCGGATACAGCCGAACAGCAATAAACGGACCGCCTTTTCTTCGAGAAAGGGGAAATATGAAAAAATCATTTTGCAAGATTGGAAAGTAAATATTATTTTTATGGTGCTACGATTTAAATACCATTACTGACCGAAAAAACCTACAAGCAACTGTACATACGGCATCGGCAATCGATTGACCTATGCGGAATTCATTAAGCAAGACGGTATCCTCCAGAGCATGGTATTTTAATACGTAATCATTTAACAGTTTGTTCTTATAAATATACTCGTGCCGATAATGTTGTTCCAGAAGATTATAGGAGTAGGCTATCAAATCGCCGAGCCGAGCGGGCTTGTCTTGCACAAGGTTTTCCCACCCGGCATATTTCTTCATCCTCCGGATATAGGAGGACTGATTACTACTGGTTGATAGCTTTTTGAATGCTGCATGCGACACCAACGAAGCCAATTCGCGCAACTGTGCTTTGTGGTATGTCGGGCAGGTCTGCATAAAGCAAAGTTAGTAATTTGATTAGATTTTTAAATTAATGTTAATATATCTACTTTTCAACCGTAGGAATCCGGTGGTAGTGCTTTGTTACGCAAATTATCATATATTTATGGTAGTTTAGCTTTACCATCCACAGGCATATTTTTTTAGAGGCGACGTTTCGGAGCTGACTACCCTTGATAAAAAAGGAATGACTCATATGTCTGCATAACCAGCGTAACATGGATAATAATATTACGAATGTCAATGATTTAAATATCAAAACGGATATCCTAGAAATATTTGATAATACCCTTCATACCTATTCTAGAGATAGATTGCTCGACATTCTTCTAACCCCGCTTCAAAATATCGATGCGATAAATAATCGACAACAAATACTTAAAGGATTTCTTGCCAACAAAAAGTTATTAGAGCGGTATTTTTATAATAGCCGGGACTTCGCCGATGTACATACACTTTTAACGAAACCCGACAACAGAAAATTAAACTTTCGATTCAAATTACTGCTATTGTTGAACAAAGAAAAGCGTAATGCGGCTATGGGTACCTATATCCAACTTATTATATTCTTACAACAGCAATACACGCTCATCTCCAATTTTATTGACACCGACACCTTCCCTGATTCCTACAAATACGAGATCAATAGCTTAAAAAAATATTTTCTGAACTTCGAACTGGACTTTTTCAGCACACTTATACGCGCAAACAAGTTTAAAATTGCACATATAGTCGCTCTCCAAAAGAAAATTAATGAATTGCAGAAGACGGAAACAAACGAATTTTTTAAACGTTTATTTAAATTTGAATCGTTATTATCCCTAAGTATATCCATTCATAAGAGAGGTTTTATCTTCCCCAGCATTGGAGATCCGGCATTTACAATCACGGGCGTTTACCATCCGCTATTACATAAGCCCATACGTAACTGCGTATCGCTAGACAAGCAAGTCGTGTTGATCACGGGGCCAAACATGGCTGGTAAATCTACTTTTTTAAAAGCTATCGCCATATCCGTTTATTTAGGCCATCTAGGCATTGCTATTCCTGCGGAAGAAGCTAAATTTCCATTTTTCCAGAACATCTGTATATATATTAATCATACGGACAACTTACGACAGGGTTACAGCCATTTTTTACGTGAGGTTAAAAACCTCAAAGAGGTTGCACTTAAAGCGTCGGAAGGCACACCTACCTTCGCCATTTTTGATGAAATATTTAAAGGCACCAATATGAACGATGCATTACAGATTACGCGGGCCACCACAAAGGGTCTTGCGCAGTTCCATAAATCGGTGTTCTTTATATCGACACATATGGATGAGTTAAAAGATATGGCATCAACAGCCGTTAATTCTTATTTCTTAGACTGCAAAGTGGAAGATGGGATTCCGAAATTTAGTTACCAATTGAAAGACGGATGGTCCAGTGTCCAGATTGGTAAGATATTGTTTAAAAATGAGGGACTTTATGACATCTTCCAACCGTCTGGCGGCTAAGATTGAAACTCGCTTAGATATTTGTATTTTTAGTTATATTTAGATCATGGACAAAACAAAAGAAAGAAACCTAAAACTGGTTAACGAGTATTTCGATAAGCTACGCAGATTTGTTAGAACTGCTTGAAAAGCACGACGACGTGAACTTAGATATAGAGCCGCTAGGTAGAGTGGATTGTTGAGCCTACCGGTGGTGTGACAGCAATCTGCCCAAAATGTGGTATTGATTCTGTACTGAGTTCAAATTATCCGATTCATCAAACCCCTGCCCTATTTTTCCGCACTTACAAACTCGCCTCGGGAACATTTTAAGGTGTTATTCGTTTTTTTATTTTTAAATTTAACGCATAATGCAAAATTTATTTTTTCCATTCGGATGGATATGTGCTAAGAAACATCTATTAACAACTACTAAAATGAAGCATCTTTTCCTTTTACTGTTTCTCTTTGTTAATGTAAATCTACAAGCACAGACTAAATTCAAAATCGTGGAAAGTGATGGTCAGGATGCCCTCATTACATACACCTTCGTCGATGAAAACAATCAAACATTGAAAATACTGGATCCGCAAAAGTATTATACTGCTTTTTATGACTTTGATTATGGGCATTTTGCAATTGTAGGCATTAAAGGATCACCAGGGTGGTTCGCAATAGATGCCCATGAAAACGTTCTTTTTCGGGTTTACAACACGAGTTTTGGAGAGCCTAGCCCCGATTATCTAATTGAAAATAAGATTAGAATTATCGATAACAATGAAAAAATTGGGTTCGCCAATGAAAAGGGTGAAATAATCATCAAACCCCAGTTCGAGCTGGCCTCATCTTTTCATAACGGCTACGCCATTATTGCTGAAAACTGTAATAAAATTCCTTGGCCGGGTCATGAAAATTGCGACTGTCATCATTACTCTATGGAGTGCAAAAAGCACGGCTATATGGATGAGAAGGGAAATATCATCAAGCTCGGTGATTATACGCTGGATCAAATTATTGATGAAATCGGTTGGCAGCCGGACCAGCCATATTAAGCCATAACACAATCCCCAAATACGCTGTACTTGACGAAAGAACAGCGTCGGCATATTTCATCATGTCTATGTACATAGACATGCGCCTACCTGCACAGTACATCTTTGTTTTGTACCGCGACTAAGTTGACATGTCAAGTGCATGGTTGATTATGTGCAGTGACAAAGCCGTCAACTACATGAACAACGTCGTTCATGCACATGATTGCGATGACAAGTACCGTGCGGTCATCGACCATTCAAAGGACATCGTCGCGATGTCAAGGAACAACTCGGTTTTGACACGGTACCAAGCCCACAACTATATTGACTTAATGATTTTGTCACGGTACTTAAGCGCTATGTACCTATACGACGGGACGATGTCCATGTACAAAATGGTATCAATTGGGCGCTACTTTACCATTTTCCCGTACGGCGACGCGTTGACGGCACCCTACGACGCGTTGACGGCGCGGGGCAAACTCATGTCGTCGGGCTACGGTGCATCTTCCCCGTCCGTCGGGGAGACGTCACCGTTCTCCGGAAACCTCTCGTCGCCCTTCGACAGGCTTTCGTCCCCCGACGGTATTTTGCCCCCATGCAGGGGGAGTGTATCCCCGTACCGCCAGGTCTTGTCCCCGCCCTTCGGCAGATCCTCCCCGCCCGGCTATGCGTTCCCGTCCTCCTACGACGTCATACTTCCGTGTGTCGACATTGTTTCGGTGTACGCCGACACGTTGTCCCCGTCCCTCGACGTCGTGTCGGCGCCCTACGACGTCTCGTGGACGGACGGGGATAGTCTCCCGTGGTCCGACGAGCTTTCATCGCCGTCCGCCGTCATGACACTTCCGTCTGCCGTTATGGTGTTGCCATCCGCCGCCATTGTACTCCCGTCCGTCGATACGAGCATACGCACGTTCGACAAAAACGGTTGTAGTCGATAAAAAAACCGCTAAAAAAATTCCATTTTGTGATTTTCAAGTAAGCTTCAGTTTATTAAATCTCGATTTTTCGTCGGAATACATGAAAGCTTCGAGAGGATATTCCCCTTTTATGTTGGCGCCGTGACAATAAATGGCATACCTTTGGCGGTGATAAGTGAACGCAGTACGATATGGAAAATTTAAGCGCTAAGCAATTCAAAAGAAACTTTGTAGACACTTTCCCTGGGGATAGCAGTGGTGACCTGCACCCTCGACAAACGCCGGGAATGTTATATAGCAAAGCAGTACCTACAGCTGTACGGAAACCCGAACTTATCGCTTGGTCTGCCGAACTAGCCGATAGCTTGGGCATCGCGGAACCTAATTCCGACGACATACAGGTTCTGGGCGGCAATCTTGTCACCCCGACGATGTATCCTTATGCAGCCTGTTACGCGGGCCATCAATTTGGCAACTGGGCCGGGCAACTTGGTGACGGTCGAGCGATCACATTGGGCGAATGGGAAAACCCAAACGGCAATACGTGGGAACTGCAGCTGAAGGGCGCTGGCCCCACAGCATATTCGCGGAGAGCCGACGGCAGGGCAGTTTTACGCTCATCGGTACGCGAATACCTGATGAGTGAGGCGATGCATCACCTAGGCGTTCCTACTACTCGGGCATTAGCGCTGGTGACCACGGGTGAAATGGTGACGCGTGACATGTTTTACGATGGCCGTGCCGCGGATGAGCCCGGCGCCATCGTCATGCGTACAGCACCAAGCTTTTTACGTTTCGGCAACTTTGAAATGCTTGCGGCTAGGAACGAGATCGATAACCTCACGCAGCTCGTGAACTGGACGATCGAGCGCTTCTATCCGCATCTAAACGGGGAGGACAAAGTACTGCACTGGTTTGGAGAAGTGGTGGAACGTACAGCAACCATGATCGTGGAGTGGCAGCGGGTAGGTTTTGTTCATGGGGTCATGAACACCGACAATATGTCTGTACTTGGCCTAACGATTGACTATGGGCCCTACTCCTTTCTGGACAACTACGACCCGGATTTCACGCCGAACACCACCGACTTGCCGGGCAAACGATATGCCTTCGGTAAGCAAGCGAATATCGCTTACTGGAATCTGAGCCGCCTGGCGAATGCCTTGATCCCACTGATTTCTGATAAGGATCAGCTTGAAAGCGAACTAAGAAAATACGAAGACTTTTATTGGGCTAAGTACTACGCCATGATGGCCGATAAGCTGGGTATGGACGGCATATACAACGAGGACGATGTAAGGCTTTTGGCCGAATTTGAGCAAGTTCTGGCAACGATTCAGCCAGATATGACAATATTTTATCAGCTTTTGATTGATCTACCCACATCGTTAGCCACCGCGGAAGATGTGGTTAATTTCTTTAGAAGTAGTTTCTATGGCGAACCTGATCCAACGGAAGTCGCGCAACTCTACACGCTCATCAAGAGCTACCAAGCGCGTTTAAGAGCGAACACCTGCACGAGGGAGGATAGCGTACTGCGGATGAAAAAAGCCAATCCAAGGTTCATATTAAGGAATTATCTGCTTCATATGGCCATAGAAGAATTACAACGAGGCGAAAACACCCTCTTTTTAAAATTACAGCAGGCGCTTAAAGATCCGTATTCAAGAAGCCACGATGAGTTCTTTACAATACGGCCAGGTTGGGCCACGCAACAGGCAGGCTGCTCGATGTTGTCCTGTAGCTCATAGCGGCAGAGGGTACTTTGCTACCCTACCCTTTCTATATCATTAAGGTTATTCATTTTCTTATATTCCAAGAAGCCCTTGATATCTTCGAAGTGCTCTCTTACGCGCTTGTTGCCAAACTCGAAAACTTTCGTTGCCAATCCATCGAGGAAGTCTCTATCGTGGGACACCAAGATGAGCGTACCGTCGAATTCTTGCAGCGCATCTTTAATGATATCTTTGGTTTTCATGTCCAGGTGATTGGTAGGCTCATCGAGGATCAGCACATTTACCGGCTCTAACAATAGTTTGATCATAGCCAGACGTGTTTTTTCTCCTCCGGAGAGCACTTTCACCTTTTTGGTCGTATCGTCGCCGCTGAACATGAATGCCCCCAGGAGATCTTTGATTTTGACCCTTACTTCCCCTACCGCAATTTGGTCAATGGTTTCGAACACGGTAAGCTCTTCGTCCAGTAAGGAGGCCTGATTTTGTGCGAAATACCCGATTTGGGCATTATGCCCCACTTTGAGGGAGCCTTCGTAATCAATTTCCCCCATAATCGCCTTAATCATGGTTGATTTACCTTCACCATTTCTACCCACGAAAGCTACTTTCTCGCCACGTTCGATTACCATCGAGGCTTTTTCGAACACGACGTGGTCGCCATAGACTTTGGTAAGTTCTTCCACGATGACAGGATATTGTCCCGAACGGGGAGCTGGCGGAAATTTTAAACGCAGCGCCGAAGTGTCTACTTCATCCACTTCAATGATATCCAGTTTTTCCAACATCTTAACGCGAGATTGTACCTGCAATGTTTTGGAATAAGTACCTTTAAAGCGGTCTATAAATTCTTGCGTATCTGCAATAAAACGTTGTTGTTCTTCGTACGCCTTCAGTTGGTGCTGGCGCCGTTCTTGACGCAACTGCAGGTAGTGCGAATATTTTGCTTTATAGTCGTAGATGCGCCCCATCGTTACCTCGATCGTGCGGTTGGTGATATTATCGACGAATGCCCGGTCATGGGAAATCACGATAACCGCTTTGGCCGAATTGACCAAAAAGTCCTCTAGCCACTCAATACTTTCTATATCCATGTGGTTGGTAGGCTCATCGAGCAGTATTAAATCGGGTTTCTTCAACAGAATTTTAGCAAGTTCGATCCGCATGCGCCATCCGCCTGAAAATTCAGCGGTCTGCCGGCTAAAATCCCGCCGTTCAAAACCCAAGCCTTTTAATACTTTTTCAACTTCTGCATCATAGTTGGTCTCTTCGATGGAATAGAACTTTTCGCTTAACTCCGAAACCTGCTCGATCAACTTCATGTACTCGTCCGAGTCATAATCGGTACGGATGTTCAATTGTTCGTTGAGCGCTTCAAGTTCGTCACGCATCCGGTAGACTTCATCAAAGGCTTTAGAGGTCTCTTCAAAAACCGTCATATTATCCTCCGTCAACAGGTGTTGCGGAAGATAAGCGATCACCGCTTCCTTCGGTCCGCTGACATGGCCAGTAGTGGGCTTCCCTACGCCGGCAATGATCTTTAGTAAAGTAGATTTTCCTGCGCCATTCTTTCCCATCAAAGCTATTTTATCATTTTCGTTGATGGAAAACGACACATCACTGAAAAGGGTGGTTCCGCCAAAGGATACAGAGATATTATTTACGTCTATCACGATAAGTGTCTATTTAAAAAAAAACAGCTGCAAAGATACGGCAATATAACGGAGTTTTTCTATGTTATTTACCGTCGATACGGGTCATCCTACATTTTCTAAAACAAAGCGTTATGCTAGCCGTTATTTTGTTGAGTCCTTTTGTGGTCAGTCTCCGATCAGCGGATATTGATGACTTATTTTATGTTGGGGATTTAGTGTTTTATGTATTTCAAGTAACGATCCGGAGAAGCAATATGGAAAATGTATTTTTTAATAATTGGCAGAGTATTTTAGAAACCTTTCTACTTGGATTATTGGCGTACATTGCCTTAATAATCATAGTCCGAATATCCGGAAAGCGAACATTGTCTCAAATGAGGGAATTTGATTTCATTGTAACGGTCGCTTTAGGTTCAACACTCGCCACCATCTTTCTAAGTAAAGACGTGACTTTAGCGGACGGGATAGTCGGCCTTAGCGTTCTAATCTCGCTACAATATCTTCTCGCCTATCTTTCGACAAGGTCAACTAAATTTTCCCGGTTGATCAGTTCTGAACCTACGCTCGTATTTTATAAGGGAAGTTTCTTGCAAACGGCATTACGGAAAGAGCGCGTTACGGAAGACGAGGTACGAGCTGTTCTGCGTAGTAAGGGGGTAACTTCCATCGAACTTGTGGAAGCTGTGGTCATGGAAGTCAATGGACAGTTTACGGTAGTCGAGCAGGGTAGTTTGCACGATGACGACTCTCCGCTGTGCAACGTCAGACGTATTGGTTAAAGAATCGAACCCAAGCCAACCCTTCTGTTCGAAGCCGGCGGGTACAAACAAAGCCCAATCTTTCGATTGAGCTTTGTTTGTGATCCCGCTGGGATTGGCTCAGTCCCGCCATTCCCCTGCACTTCCCTGAGCCTCCAACGGATCGAACCCCTGGGTTCGACCCTAAAGGGCACAAAAAAGCCCCAACTTTCGTTGAGGCATTTTTTTGTGAACTTATTGGTACGAAACTCGAACTTTTTGTTGGAAGATTTATGGTTATTAAACCTACTTAAAGATTATTTATCGTGATTGATAACGAAAAAAATTCTGCTGAAACCAAAGCCTATAAAGGAATACCACAGATATTATCTTTTACCGATGAAAACGGCAACGAAAATATAAAGCAGATAATGAAAACAGATTAAAATTGCTTGTCAAATTCTATTTTTGTATATTATTGACTTTATAAAGACAATAGCAATGGAGTACGAAAGAATTTACCCTAAATCGAGCATTAACCATCTCGTTCAGTTTTTTTGGAATTTTGAGGGAGATTTTGCAGAAACATCACTGTATCACCATTCGTCTGTGGCATCCATTTATCCTAAATTGGCATTTCAATATATTCCCGGAATGATGATTATGGAAAATGGTGAGCGTAATAAGTTGTTTGTAAGTGGAATTCAATCACAAACAAATGCTTTTTATCAATTGTCTTCCAATCAAAAGGTTGGGATTTTTGGGGTTTATCTTCAATCTTATGCTATTCCTTTGCTTTTCAATATTCCTGCTTATGAAATAACAAACCACAATATTGAAATAACAGAACTCTTAGGTAAAGAAGGAGCATTCTTAGAAGAGCAAATATTAAATTGTAGGAATGTTCAACAGCGAGTAGATATTATTACCCGCTTTATTGAGAATAGAATAGATACGTTGTCTCCGAACGTGAAAGACACCATTACCGCCATCCGATATTTGATTTTGAATGATGGAAATGCAAGGATGCAGGAGTTGCTTGAGGCACAGTTTCTGTCTCAAAGACAGTTTGAGCGTAATTTCAAGATGTTGACAGGATTTTCTCCAAAATATTTTTCCAGAATTGTTCGTTTTGAAAAAAGCATTACAACCGCATACTGTCATCAATTATTATCGTTAACGGAGCTTGCCTTGCATTCGGGATATTTTGACCAAGCACATATGATTAGAGCGTATAGAGAGTTCACCGGTAAAAACCCATCTGCATATTTTTCTGAAGATCAATCTCTATTTGTGAAAGGATAAATGTCGAAAACATACAATTTTAGTTGACCAACAGGGCGTAATTTTGGGTGTGAAAAGATTTGGACTTTTAATACCTATTTTTATTTTAATGAACAGTTGTATGAAACCACAAAAAGAAAAGATAGTTAATAACGGTAATGTATCTATCTGCACTGAACATTTTGGGAACCCTGATAATCCCGCCATTTTATTAATTGCAGGAGCGACAGTTTCTATGTTGTATTGGGATGCGGATTTTTGCAGTCAATTAGCCAATAAAGGATATTTTGTAATCCGTTATGACAACAGGGATGTAGGCAAATCTACCACTTATGATCCGGGGTTTATCAAGTATGACATTGTTGACCTTGCTAATGATGCGATTGATGTTTTGGACGCTTATAAAATACAGAAAGCTAATATAATGGGGATTTCGTTAGGAGGTTTAATTGCGCAGATTATCGCGATTAAAAATCCCGATAGCGTTAATTCAATTATCTTGATGTCTACGGGTGTGTGGGGAATACCCGACCCCGACATTCCCGAAATGGCCAAGGAAGTCATCGACTTTCAGGCTAAAGCTGAAAATATAAACTGGAATGATGAGAAAGAAATAGTCGACTATATGTTGCAAAACTCACGCCTGATGGCTGGTCGTAAACCGGTAGACTATCCGAGGGAAGAAAAGCGCATTAAGGAAGAGTTTCGTCGGGCGGTGAACTATCGTAGTATGTTTAACCATGCTCTAATACAGGGAGGAGAAGCTTACTACAATAGAATGAGTGAAATCAATGTCCCTGCGTTGATTATTCATGGTACAGATGATAAAATCTGGCATTTCGACCATACTAAAAAACTGTTTGCAGAAATTAGAAATTCAAGGCTTTTAAAATTAGAGGGAACAGGACACGAATTGAATTACAAGGATTGGGATACCATAACAAATAGTGTTAGCGAATTTATAAAATAATCAATTTGCCACGCATTTAGTAAGGTATGCGTTATAGTTTTGATGAATTCAGGAGAAACACTGCATGGATAAATTTTGTCATGAAACACTACGCAACTTGAATGCTTCAATCACCGAAATGGAGATTGAAACCGATTGCTCTATACAACGGATAGTATACCGACTTTTCAATAAAACCCTATAAACAGTAGAAAAAACAATGGTGTTAGAGAAAAACAAGTAAAAGTGGGTTCGATGTTCCCTAAATTTCCACAACTTTTGTACATGATCCCAAGAAACTGTTCGAACCCATCCCAACCCTGCTGTTCTCGTCCCAGCACACAAAAAAAGCCCAATCTTTCGATTGAGCTTTTTTTGTGAACCCGCTGGTACAGAACTCGAACTCTTTTTTGGAAGATTTAAGACGGTTGAATCAATTAAAAGACAGTCCATATCAAAACGATTTCAGTCCTGAAAAACCGAAAGCCAAAAGATTGAAATTCTAAATATGAAGTTGCTATAAAATACTTTCACGCAACAAATATCCATGTACTGAACCCCGTTCTATCATGAAATCAAGAATTGGAATGACCTTGTTTTTCAATCTTATTTCTTTTTTGATTTCTTGTCTATTGTTAAAAATGAATTTCCTTAAATACGTTTCTAAATAGTACAACGTATTTGATTCAAAATCACCAAGCTGGAGTAGCCTATTATTTGACACAATAGTATATACCCAATCAATCCCCTCATTTTTAAAGTTAGACCCAACGGTGTTCAATACTCTTGTAACAGAATATAATACCGCAGGGATATGACCCATCTCCTTGGAAGCGTTGATATAAAGAGATAAATTCTCTCTGCTTAAGCTATGCCATTCTTCAATTCTATCTTTCCAAAACTGCCATGCTAATAAATAGTTTATTATGACTTGTTTTAAATATGGACTTCTTGGATAATCACACAGTTCCTTAATCTTTGGAAATAGTTTATTCCAAATATGCCAAAATTGCTCACGGTTCATTAGACTATCCTCGGCAGTGATGATTTCTCCAATAAATAAGGAAGTTTCTTCTGTCGGAGATACAAAGTCCAAAAATGGAGTAAGGTATTTATCAATCTCACTTACTTCTCTTTGAAGAATAAAATTCGCATATCTTTTGAAAATATCTAAACGCACTTTAAAAATATCATGGTCGTCTCCAAATTTTTCTTCATACACTCTCCTGTCTATCAACAGCCGTGAAGCCAATATGGTTAACGTTTGTATGACAATATCTAAATGAATATAATCCTTTGTGTCAGAAGGAATTAATTGGTAAACGATTCCTAAACCATGAACATCAAGTAATTCAATGTCTTTTATATCAAATGAGTTTTCCTCAAAATTGAAATCAGGAATCGCCTTATCGAGTTCTTCTAATATTGAACTTTTTGGAATCCGTCTCCAATATCTTTGCTCTTTCCTTTTTTCGTCTATAATCTTTTTATAAATCGGTTTGAGTTTTATATAGCCAAATAATATAGATTGAGCAACTTTTTGATTTTGCTCCCACAGTTTTGACTTGTGAATTGACTCAATTACGTAATCACATATTCTTTTGTAAGCACCAAGAGGTGTTTCATCGAAAAGAGCCAAGACCATTATTGAAACAAAATTTTCAATATCTTCAGGATATTCATTTATTAATATCGGAACAGCATGAAAAGATGCTTCAACACCATCACTTATTTGATAGTCGTATTCCTCGCTAAAAAGGCGTGACAGAGTTGAAGTAATTATTTCTTTGCAAAAATCTATGTCTTCTTTTTGTAACTTGTCTTTATACTCGATAAGCAACTTTGAACAAGTGAATGGAGGAATGCTATGGTCACGTACTCTTGCAGTATGCCCAGACTTAATTTCTTCGACCAACTGTTTCGTTTCAGATAAAGCAATCAATGGATTACTACTGTATTCTTCGTGTTTTGCAATCTTGCCTTGGGAATCCCTACCTATTAAAAAATCCGACCATGTTTTTAATGCGGAATATTTGAAAAAATCATCAAATCCCGAGCGAGCTTGTTCACTTACATTTTTGAGTTCATCGGGAAATACTTTAGGGCTAAACTCTACAAGAAATTTGTTGTCTTCTGCTTCAGATATTTTAGGAGTTAGATTTCTTCTATCCATTCTTAACAACAGGACTTCAGATGACATCTTAGACAAATCATTTGATTTATGGCGGTCAATTATATCATATAATTTCTCAATAAATTCAGTGTTTTGTTCTTCAGTAAATCCATTGACACCGAAAAATTGGTAATTTAAAAACACAGATTCTAAATTAGAAGCTCTATGCTCATCCTTACATGTTTTTAGTCTTTCGTCTGTATACAAGGCATCTTTTAACTTGTCCATTCCATATCCTATCCCATATGTAGATTGAGCGTGGAACTCACTCGTACTCCTAACTGTGTCGATATGGAACAATTCAATCGTTTTAAATAATACCAATGCTACATTATAAAGCTTATCGCGATTTGCAAGTATGACACTACAAACAATTGAAGTAAGAGAAGCTGATTTCGACTCTCTTAGGATTTTTAAAAGAACATGTTCAAATATTTCAGGTTTGGTTGCAGGAGCGTACTCTAAAAGAGTTTTTTCTAATGCCATATGAATTGATTGCAGTAGATATGGAACGACTGGACTACCATTGCCACGATACATCCCCCAAAGAGACCAACTCAAATATTGTGTTACTTCTATTTCATCTATATATAATGTGATTTCTTCAACGTCCTCCTTGCCATAATCACTCTGACTATATGTCTGAACAGCTCTATTCGTAAAATTTATAATAAAATCGAGTGTTGGATAAAAAGCGACTTGCAAAAGCCATTTTATAGGTGTTTGATTTGCACTTGCAGGAAAATAATTAAATTTAAATTCATCAACCAACCCATATTTACTCTCCATACTATCCCTATCATAACTCCAATCATTACTTTTTCTTGCAGGTTTCTGCCAAAATAAATCACATAATTGAATGACTTCCAATGGGAGTGATTTTATTAAATCTATCGCTATATAAGGTTTCTCTAATATTTTTGTACATAAACCATGGTAAGGCTTTCTGTGATTAGTCCACTTGTTTTCTATTACCTTGTGGAAGATGTTTTTTAATTCGGTTTGTATTTCATTGGCGGAATTGAAAACCACTTTCAGAATTTTTTCTTCTGTATCCTTGTGCATGTAGAAGCTATCTTCTGTTTCGGTTTTTTGTATTATACTCAAAGCTAATAAACCAGAGTATCTTGTAGTTTTACCTGTTTTAATAGATTTGCACCAGTCACTTAGAACAGGTAAAACTAAGTTTAGATTGCTGTCAAAAAAAACAGATTTGTATTTATAGACCAGAGAAATTACTTCTTCCCATCCTTTTCCTTTGGGGTCAATTATATCGATACTCTCAAACGAAGAAATATCCGTGCAAGCAATTCGCAACAGGAATAGAATTCGTTTCAATATTGCAAAATCATTTTCGATGATTTCATTCTCAAAGAGGTTGAAAAACGTTCCTGAATAATCAGACAGTAAAACCGATATTAAAATCTCATCTTTCCAAAACTGAGAAATTTCATCGCTTTTAAATGCTCCTTGAATAAAAGACTCTATATCACCACTACCGTTAGACAAGTGTTCTGATACCCATAACCTAAAAGCTCTCCGTATAGGAAGCGAATCACCTAATTCATCAAAAAATTGCTTTGTATTTGAGTAATTAGAAAAACACCGGGATACTATTTTGGCTAACGCCCATTCCTCGTATATATCATGTGTAATAAAGTATCCACTATGGACTTCGTCATATCCCAATATCTCATCTTGCTTCAATTGAAATAATGCTGACTGTGGTAAATTTTCAGCATTTATATAGAATCTTCCCGTATCACATCTTTGCTTGGCAATATTAATAATACACCGCTCTCTTTCGAGATGCAAATTATCTTTTTGAACAATATTATTCTGTATTCGTTTTTTCCACAGCAAATCAATAAAGCCGTTAAAACTACCTTGTTTATCAATATTGGTATATTGCTGAATATATTCATTTAGATAGAACAGATTTGTAAGCCTTTCTGAAAACTTCTGATTATCAGGCAATGAAAATTCAAATTTTTCGGATAAAGCTGTTAGTTCATCGATACTAATCAGAGAAATATCATTTACTTCGAAGGACAGCTGATAGTTCTCTCTGATATGGAAAGTCAAATCATTGAGATATGCATAGCGTGTTGTAAATATGACGCTCCAGTCATTCTCTTTTAATTGTTCAATTAAATTTCTAAGAATATCATTATTCGTTATCTCTGCCAGCTTTTCTGCTGAATCGATTACAAATATTTTGATGGGTTCATCTTTGTAAACTTCAAGAAACTCATTCAATTTGAACTGATTGTCAAATCGAAATATATCGTTAATATGTGCAACATTCAATTCGTTTGCTTTAAAAATGCAAATTGGAATTTTGTTGCTATTCAAAGCATAAAACTCCTTTAATATTGCAGTCTTGCCACAGCCTCCCTCTCCCGAAATGATTATGTTCTTCTTATTTTGACAAGCATCTGTAATACTTGCTATTAGCAAATTTCGGTCAATTTTAATCTGCTTGTCACCAAAAGGTATTTCGGTCTGTATTGCTTTTAAAATATTCAGGTTGTGTTTGCTAACTTCATCAAGTAAGTCTACACCACTTGGTTCAAGACTGAAAAAGATGTCGTGCAAGTATTTATTTTCAGGCAAAGCTAATTGTAACTCAAAGTGACTCTGAACTCTCCATTGGATATTAACACCAACCGATTTAGCGGATTTTTCGATTTCTTCCTGATATTGAGGTTTTTTCTTATCTTTCTTTGAGCTTTCTGACAGCTCTTGGTTAACGTAAAGTAGTAGTTCGTTTAGTTGGCTATTCTTTGATTTCGCTTTTTTTATTGAATCAATAATATCTTCTTTGTTCTCGGAGATTGAAGTTGTATAATATTTAGCTTGAAAACCATAAAATGCTCCCTCTTTTTCAATTGGCTCTGTTTCAATTCCTGTTTGGTTTTTATAGCGAAACAACCCAATTCTATTGCCAAATTCAACGCAGAAAAGTAAGTAGGACAATTGCTCAAATGCCCATGTTTCCCTGTTATCATATTTTAAATTAAAAACTTTCCAATTCATATCTTACGCTATTTTCAATCCATAATAGGTATGTTAAATACTTTGTGACAATTTAAGAATTTTAAGCGTGATAAATATTTACAAAGTAACACAGTGAGTTGTAGTAGGTATCTTTTGTGTTCTTGACAATAAATCTTCCCTGACTTCGTCCTGTCTCATGAAAAAGGTTCGATACTAATCGTAAAATTTGCAAAGGCATATTGGCTTCATTTTAAACCTTTAGTATTATGAGACACCTATTACACAAAATCGTCTCCGACATACAGAAACAGGAACGTAAATTGTCGGCGGAGACTTCGAGTTTTATGGACGAGGCATACAGGATGACAATCTATCTGAAATCACTTCTTGGAGACATCAAAGAAGATATAATAAACGAGGGCTTCAAAACATTAGAAGACGAAATCCTTTTCTTTAAGCAGATAAAGCCGACCGTTCTTGGCAAACTCATCTATTACAACAAAGTGTTCAGAATAGAAACTGCATGCCCTGCGAGCAACGGAAATATGTATGAGAGCTATTTCGCCATGCACCTGAGAGAACTCAAAAAAGAATATACAGAGCATGTCTGCAATTCCGACTTCTCCCGCTACTACCGTTCCGGCAGAACCGACAGGGATGAACAATACTTTACACTTGGCAAAATCAATTGCTATGATAGGCTGAACAGTTATGTATTTGAAATCGACCCTCAATTTTCGACCTACTTTGATTATAAGGTGGCGAAAATCATCGCCAACGAATTAGTCTATAATTACCTAACGACAAAGCTAAGCCCCGAACAAAATCCCGATGTACTATTGCAACACGAGGAAACAAAGGACTTCTTTTGGACACAGACAAAAAATGCCCTTATCGAATTGATTTATGCACTCTATGCCTACGATGCCATTTCGCACGGGAAAATAGGCATCCGCAAAATAAGCATGGTGTTTCAAATCCTGTTCCGTATATCGCTGAACGACATCCATAACAGCTTCCACCGAATGAAAACCCGTGCAGGCTCACGGACATTGTTTTTAGACCAACTCAAATACAGTTTAGAGGAATATATGGACAGGGAAGACAACCTGTAGTCTTTATCTTCCAAATTTGACAACAAACTTTGGTTTTAATAAACGAAATAAAGATTTTATTCCTATTTACGTTGTTGCATGTTGAAAACTGTACCAGCAGGGTCTTGAATCCAGTGCATATTTTCCGGCAACTCTTCCAATTCATCACATGTTTCGACACCGTTGGACAATAAATAATCTGTCGCCTCAGCCACATTTGGAACGGTGAGTTGTAACCAAGTTTCCGAATGGGTATAGTTATCGACGCAGTCCAGCCAAATCACATTATTTCCGAATTTTACTTCGTGTGTTCTGGAGACGGTTGGATTGTCGATGGGCTTTTCCGAAACTTCAAATTTCAGTATATCCCTGTAGAAAGAAACTGTTTTTTCGTATTTACCTTTAGGTATCTTAATAGCGATGTTAATTCCTGCTTCAAATTTCTGATTCATATAGCCTCTGTTTTTTTACATAAATGATGGCCGTAGCCGTTCACGTTTTATACTACAAATATAACTACCCAATGCCTTAAGGCTACTTATCATAAGGCAAGAAAGTTTAATAAACCAATACTTTACACATGTTTGCCTATATGTGTCTATCGGCAAATCCATTGATTTGGATGCCGACCAGTTAACCAAAAGTGCGGAAAGACCCCAAAAACAGCACTTTATATGAATTGTAAAAAAATGAAAAAAGTGCCTTTTTGATAGACACGTATCGGAAGACAGCCTCCGCCAATCGCTCCAATTTTGTGGTGTTAGAAATCATTAAAAGTATTTGTTATGAACATCGACAGAATGGAATTTATCGCATGGATGGAACGCATCATGGAGCGTTTCGATATTTTAAAAGAGTACGTCCTAAACATCAAGAAAGAACGGCACAGCATAGATGGCGAGGAATTACTGGACAACCAAGACCTGCTCCTCATGCTGAAAATCAGCCACCGCTCCCTGCAACGATACCGCTCCACGGGCAAATTACCGTATTACACCATTAGCGGAAAGCTGTACTACAAACTATCGGACGTACACCAGTTCATTAGGGAAAGTTTCAAAGCCCCCATACGGCGTACAAAAGAAAACCGATGACAAACCCTACCACGAAAGGACGGGTACGGCTTTGCCGTATCTGCTTCACCTACATTCGGACAATGTAAACTTTAAAAAATCAATATCATGAGCGAACAGACAAATGAAAATCCACAGCAATATCCCGAACAACTTTCGGATGTGCTGTTGGTGATGAACAAGGAAAAAAAGAAAATCCAAGCCGTCACGGGTGTTGACGAAAACGGCAATCTGAAAACCGTTGATGCAACCAAGAAAAACCAAAGCCAATTTATGCGAGTGGACAGAGCCGGAGACGTGTTTACAAATTTCTTCTCTAACTTTTGGCGACAGCTAAAAGACCCGACCCACTTTTCATTCTTTAAAGTGCCTGAAAAGGAAGCGGTCGAAACCGCCAAACAGATACAGAAACAGGTCGATACCCCGACCAAAGAGGGCGAAGCCGTCTTGGCAAAGCATGAGGTCAAAGAGCCAAAGGAACAAATACAGGAAAACAAAAAGGATGTGGAAGCCCCACAGGCAACACCCGAAACGAAGGAAACACAGGGAAAAAACGATTACCGCTATAAAGCGGAAGAAGTGGACTGGAATTATTTAGCGCAATTTGGGATAAGCAAAGAGAGGCTTGAAAAAGACGGACAGATGGATTTGCTATTGAAAGGCTATAAAACCAATAAGGTCTATCCCACAAGTGTCAATTTCGGTGCGGTCATCATGCGCACGGAAGCAAGGCTTGGTTTCCAAGACGGCGAAAACGGGAAACCTGTACTTGTCATGTACGGTGTCCGCCATGAGCCTAACCTGAAATCCCCGTTCTTTGGTCACGAATTTACCAAAGAGGACAGGGAAAACCTGCTAAAAACCGGAAACATGGGGCGTGTGGTGGAATTGACCAACCGCAAAACGGGTGAAAAGATACCGTCCATTATCAGTATCGACCATCTAACAAACGAGGTCATTGCGTTTAGGCAGGACAGGATAAAAGTACCCGATGAGATTAAGGGCGTAAAACTGACCGAAGACCAAAAACAGGATTTGAAAGACGGGAAAGCCATCTATTTGGAGGGATTGGATTTTAAGAACAGTGCGAACAAAAATGCCTATGTTCAGTTCAACGCCGACAAAAAATATACAGAGTTCCTTTTTGGTGATAAAGCCACCAAACAGGTACAGGAAAATGACCCTAAACATTACCGTGGCAAAACGTTCTCCGATGAACAGTACAAACAACTCACGGAGGGCAAAACTATTTATGTGTCGGATTTCATAGACGGAAAAGGACAGCCGTACAAAGGGTATGTTACGCTGAACAAAGAAACAGGAAAATATGATTTCAGCTTTAGAAATCCCAATGCACTTAAAAACAAGGCACAACCTGCCGAGGCTCACAAAACACAGGTCGCCGTCAACTCCGAGGGAAAGACCAACGAGGCAACCAAGAACATCCGAGAGCCTTTGAAACCGGAACAACAAACGCCGAAAAACAAACCCCAACAGCAACGGCAGAATGAGCCTAACGCTCCGGCTAAATCCAAAGGGGTGAGAAGATAACACTATAAAAAACATTTTTCTTTGGAAATCCCCTCTCACAAAAAACGGAGGGGTTTCTCAAAGAGAAATGTCCAACACTTAATCCATTAGCATTATGAAAGCAATCATTGCAGAAAAGCCAAGTGTGGCGAGAGAAATAGCTACCCTTTTGGGAGCGACCGAAAAAAGGGATGGCTACCTCGCAGGGAACGGCTATGAAGTTACGTGGGCATTGGGGCATTTGGTCGGACTGGCTATGCC
Organism: Sphingobacterium sp. FBM7-1; assembly: GCF_020687765.1. Taxonomy (GTDB): domain Bacteria; phylum Bacteroidota; class Bacteroidia; order Sphingobacteriales; family Sphingobacteriaceae; genus Sphingobacterium. The sequence goes on from NZ_JAJEWJ010000009.1 coordinate 96,012, forward strand.
CGAAGATTACGGGGTGTCGAGCTTCCAACGTGAAGCCCTGCCCATATTGCCCGACCCTTTTTTATTGACGGTACGAAAGATAAAAAAGGACAAAAGTTATGTTCCCGATAGCGGAGCATTGAAACAGTTGAAAACCATCGAACAGGTCATCGGTAGATGCGATAGTATTATCGTGGCCACCGATGCCGGACGTGAGGGCGAACTCATCTTTAGGTACATTTACGAGTACCTAAAATGCCGTAAACCCTTTGAACGTCTATGGATAAGCTCGCTCACCGAAAAAGCGATTAAACAAGGTTTTGACAATTTAAAGAACGGAAATGATTTTGACGGTCTGTACAGAGCCGGACAAGGACGAAGTAGAGCCGATTGGCTTGTGGGTATCAACGCTTCACAGGCATTGAGCATTTCGGCAGGTCGTGGCGTGTATTCACTCGGACGGGTACAAACGCCAACGCTTGCCCTGGTCTGCAAGCGGTATTTGGAAAACAGGGATTTTGCCGTTAAGGAATACTTTCAAATCCAATTGAGACATCGCAAGGAATTTATCAATTTTAAGAGCCTTTCCAAGACCAAATGGGATGAGAGGAAACTCGCTGATGATACGCTGAAATCCATTCAGCGCAACGGAACGGCTACCGTTACGGCAGTGGAAACCAAAACAGTTACGGAGCAACCGCCTTTGCTGTTCGACCTAACGGGATTGCAGAAAGAAGCCAATAAAAGAGCATCCTATACCGCCGAGGAAACATTGAACATCGCCCAAAGCCTGTACGAAAAGAAATTTATCACCTATCCACGTACAGGGAGCAAATACTTCCCCGAAGATATGTGGTCGGAAATACCTGCACTGGTAAGGAACTTGGAAGCACGGGCTTCGTGCAAAAAGGCGGTCGGGAAAGTGAAATGGGGGCGTTTCAACAAACGCATCGTGAACGATGTGAAAGTGACAGACCACCACGGTCTGCTGATTACCGAAAAAATTCCGTCCGAACTGTCCGCACACGAAAACGTGATATATGACATGATTGCCCACCGATTACTGGAAGCCCTTTCACTTGCTTGTACCAAAGAAATAACCGACATTGGATTGCAGCCTTTACACTATGATTTCACATTGAAAGGGTGCAAAATCCTCGAAGCCGGATGGCGTGGCATCAAAGAAAAATTTACAGATGAGGACAGTGAGCCGGTGCAGGAACTGCCGGAATTAAAGGTCGGCGATGAACTGAAAATTAAAGAGGCTTCCATACTGGAAAAGAAGATCAAACCGCCTGTGCTTTACACCGAGGCAGGTCTATTGTCAGCCATGGAAAACGCCGGAAAAGAAGTGGACAACGAGGACGAACGGAAAGCCCTAAAAGACATCGGTATCGGTACACCTGCCACAAGAGCATCCATTATAGAAACGCTCTTTAAAAGGGATTACATTAGGCGTGAAAAGAAATCTCTTATCCCTACCCATAAGGGATTGCAGGTTTACGGGGCTGTAAAGGACAAAAAGATTGCCGATGTTGCCATGACCGCCGAATGGGAAATGGCATTGCAGAAAATCGAGAACAACGATGCAGATGCAGATGCTTTTCACCGTGATATGGAAGCCTACGCCACTTCCATTACACGTGAACTTTTGGACATGAGCATTGCCAAAGAAAAACAACCCGAACTGACCTGTCCCAAATGCAAGAGACATCGATTATTGATATGGAATAAGGTTGTAAAATGCCCAAATGAGGGATGCGGTTGGCTTCAATTCCGCACCGTGTGTGGAGTGCCGTTAAGCCTTACTGATATAGAAAGCCTTGTGACCAATGGAAAGACCAAACTTATCAAAGGTATGAAAAGCAAGTCTGGCAATAAATTCGATGCCTATATCGTCATGGACGATACAGGCAAAGTCTCTTTTGAATTTGAAAAGCGGAAACCCAAAAGGAAATAAAAGCCAATATTTCTGAACGGCATACAGCGTGAGGGATAGAAGCGACATCCTTTTGTGGTCCTTTCAGATCCACAAAAGATATAGCGGATAGCCCGACCCGTCTGCATTTTTTCGATAGCCTGGGCATGGTGGCAAAATGCAGACGGTGGCACGCCCAAATCTTATATTCCCTCCTGCTCATCCATTTTCTTGATAAGTGTTTCCCGAAGCGTATCGAGGAATTTTGTCGGGTTCATTTTCCGGTTTCTCAATTCCAAATAAGTTTGGTAAAAATTGCCCAAATTGACGTTAAAAGCATCTTCAAAATACTTCGCTATTAGCCTTATATCGGCGTTTCCATTGTCAAAGACACCTTGATAGTGCAGGGAATAAATCAATTCTATGATTGCCACCTTACTACCCGTCCAATTGAGTTTTTTAGAGGCTTTAGGCTTACCCTCTTGGTCTTTGTTGTACAACTGGTCTTCGATATACACCTGTACCAAATCATTACCTATTATCTTGGCAACCTTGTAATCATGGGAGGTAGAGAATGTTAGGTCGGATTGAAAGTACCCTGTGTCCAAACAGAGCTTTATATCATGGTTGCCCCTTACAAAAAGTTTGTCGTCAAGAGAAGTGTTATTGGTACGATAATATTTATAAAAATCGAGGTTATTGTCAAAGTATCGTTTGAGTTTTTTTAACTCTCTATTTAGGTATTTCCTTATTGGCTTTGCTCCATAAGGCTTCCTCGTCTCAATTTTGTAAATGGCATTGTAATAAATGAGTTTGGCTACGATAATAGGTTTTTGAAATTTGAAAAAGAGGATTTCTTCTTCGTTGTTTTTAAACCCTGTTTCTAAGATATGTTGTTTTACTTCCGATAGACATTCCAAAATCAAATGTATAATGGCTTCTATCCGTTGTATAGAATAATGCGCTTCAATCTCCAATTCGTTGATTGAGGTTTCCAGTTTGTTTAAGGTATTAATGTAAAACTTTTCCATCCATCCTCGTTTTTAATTATCTACGCTGCGGTATTACTTTAAAAGTGTAAACAACACTGCATTTTTATTAAGTTTGATTTTCGACTATCTCGGTCATTACTTTGCTCAAAAGAGATGTTAGGCTTTCCAGTTCATTTTTTGTTAGGGATTTAGAGACTTTTTTTGCAACACGTTCTCTAAAATTTTCGGAATTATCAACAATGAATTTTCCATTATCCGTTGCACTTAAATTGAAAATTCTACGGTCTAATGAAGATTGCTCCTGTGCAATGAGATTATTTTCAATCAAGAATTTAAGTTGTCGTGAAATGGCAGGTGGGCTGATGTTAAAGGCTTTTGCTACCTGTTTTCCGGTACATTTATCGTGTCGATAAATGTATTCAATGATATTGTAGTGAGTAGCGGTGACCCCGTTAACCTCCCCCTTGCTCATATTCGCCAATATAAAACACTGCAACTCCGTAAATATATCATAGAATTTTTGTTCGCTTTTGTTCATACCTCAAAATTAGTTAACTTTGTTAAATATTACCAAAGTTAACGAATATGGCTGATATTATTATAGAGAATGCAAGACAAAATAATCTAAAGAATATTTCTGTACAGATACCAAAAAATCAAATTACTGTATTTACTGGTGTTTCCGGTTCAGGAAAATCTTCTTTAGTTTTTGAAACAATTGGAGCTGAAGCACAGAGGCAATTCAATGAAACGCAAAGTAGTTTTATCAGAAACCGTCTGCAACACATAGGCGTGGCGGATGTGGATAAAATCGATAATCTGAATGTTCCGGTCATTATAAACCAAAAGAGATTGGGAGGAAATGCAAGGTCAACCGTTGGAACAGTAACTGATGTGTATGCTTCTTTAAGATTGCTTTTTTCCCGAATGGGTAAGCCATTTGTAGGTTATTCCAATACATTTTCTTTCAATAATCCTTTGGGAATGTGCAAAGAATGTGAAGGGCTGGGTTTTGTACAGACAGTTAAAGTTGACAACCTTATAGACAAACAGCGGTCTTTGAATGAGGGTGCAATTATGTTTCCGACTTTCCAATCCGGTGGTTACCGCTTATTGAGATATACGATGTCCGGCTACTTTGACAATAATAAAAAGTTAGGAGATTATACCGCCGATGAATGGGATTTGCTTTTGAATGCTCCAGAACACAAACCGAAGAACCCCGACAAAGACTGGGGAAAGACAGTGAAATATGAGGGTATAATCCCTCGAATTGAGAAAGCATTTCTAAAGAAACAATCAAAGGAGAACACTATCCGTAAAGAGGCGTTAAAAAATATTATCGCAACAAAACCCTGTCCGGTATGTAATGGAAAAAGATTGAGTGAAAAGATTTTGTCCTGCAAAATAAACGGTAAAAGTATTGCTGATTGTACAGCACTTTCAATAGAAGAACTTTTAGACTTTGTTAGTTCTCTACAATCCAAAACTTATGATGTAATCCTTGCTGAACTCAAAAAAAAACTTCAAAACATCGTAAACATAGGGTTACAATATCTGACGTTGGACAGAAGAACTGATACCCTGTCGGGTGGAGAAAGTCAAAGAATAAAAATGGTAAGAAACCTCGGGAACAACCTAACAGATTTACTCTATATTTTTGATGAGCCGAGTATCGGACTTCATCCAAAGGATTTACAAAATATTTCTTCAATCATTCAACAAATAAGGGATAAAGGAAATACTGTATTAATTGTTGAACACGACCCCGATTTAATTAAGATTGCCGATTGGGTCATTGATATGGGGCCACAATCGGGAAAGAAAGGTGGAGAAATTGTCTATCAAGGTACATTTGATGGATTAAAAAAATCAAAAGGGAAAACAGGTCTATACTTCGCAAAAACACCTACTATAAGCAAAGAACCAAGAAGTGCAAAAGGGTGTTTAGAAATTGAAAACGCTAATCTGTATAACCTTAAAAATGTCAATGTAAAAATTCCAAAAAACGTAATGACCGTAGTTACAGGGGTTGCTGGGTCGGGCAAGAGTACATTAATTAACAAGGTACTGCCTAAATTTTATAAGGATATAACCATTATTGACCAGTCTTTATCTGCCATGAGCATACGTTCCAATCTGATTACGTATTTAAACTTATCGGATGACATTAGAAAACGGTTTTCGATGGCAAACAGCGTGTGCGATAAACTTTTTAGTAGAAATAGTGAGGGGGCTTGTAAAAACTGTAAAGGAATTGGCGTTGAAAAAATTGATTTGGCATTTATGGATGATATAGAGCAACCCTGCGAAGTTTGCGGAGGCAGTGGGTTTCAGCCAAAGGTCTTAAAGTATCATTATAACTGCAAAAATATTGTAGATGTAATGGATATGACCGTAGAAGAAGCTATTGATTTTTTCCCCGATAACTTATATAACAAGCCTTTTAATATGTTGCTCAAATTGGGTTTAGGCTATCTTACCTTAGGGCAACGGTTAGACAGCTTTTCGGGAGGGGAAAGACAACGCCTTAAATTGACAAGAGAATTGAAGCACTCCAATAAAATAATTGTTCTTGACGAACCAAGCACGGGGCTACATCCAAGCGATACTGAAAAGCTATTGGATTTTATGAATAATTTAGTTGAAAATAATAATACTTTAATTGTCATAGAACATAATCTTGATGTGATTGCACAGGCGGATTGGATAATAGATATTGGGCTTGGCGCAGGTAAATACGGCGGAAATGTATTGTTTACCGGAACGGTTTGTGATTTATTGAAAGATAATGTTTCAATAACGGCAGAATATGTAAGGCAACATTTGCGCAAAGGAAAATAAATATTTATCTCCTTTGCGCTTGTTTGCTTAATGGTTACTCCTGCTGTATCAAGTGCTGTAAATTCGGGTCATTCTTGATACGCTCCATTTCATTTTCTACAATCTGCATAACGTCCGCTTTAATCTGCTTGTAATTGGCTTCGATTACCTGCTTCATATTGTCGTTGCCATCTTCATCGGTAAAGGATAATATCTGCGGCATCTTTTTGTAGGCTTTGGTTTCGGAAGCTACCTTATCATTATCCACCACGATTTCAGCATGAAAGATTTTTCGCTCGATACGTTCATCGAAGTTGTCCGCAACCGCTCCAACAAACATACCCTGTGTGAGCATGGATATTTTGGAGGCAGGTATCAAGCTGTCCATTTGGGTGGATATGGACGTGGATTTATCATTGCGATTTATCGTAATGCTTTGGCGTTTCTGCAAGACCTTACCAAACCGCTCACTTAGGTTCTTTGCTGTTTCCCCTAAAACTTGACCGGAAAAAATATTACCAACGGTATTTTGGATGACCTTGCTTTCCTTGTCGCCGTAATCCCGTGTTAACTGTGAATAGTCTTGAAAGCCCAAGCACACCGATACCTTATTGCTACGTGCAGTTGCGATAAGATTGTCCAGTCCTCGGAAATATATCGTAGGCAACTCGTCTATGAGGACGGAACTCTTTAACTGCCCTTTCTTATTAATGAGTTTTACAATTCGGGAATTGTACAAACCCAAAGCGGACGAATAGATATTTTGGCGGTCGGGGTTATTTCCGATACACAGTATTTTCGGCTCTTGTGGGTTGTTGATGTCCAGTGAAAAATCATCTCCTGTCATTACCCAATAAAGCTGTGGCGAAATCATCCGTGACAATGGAATTTTTGCCGATGCTATCTGTCCCTGCAACTGGTCTTGCGCTCCGCCTTGCCATGCATCCATAAAAGCCGACAGGTAGTTTTCGAGTTCGGGATATGAGGTCAGTATCGTAAACACGTCTGCATATTTTTTATTCAGCAATTCAATAGCATGGGGAAACGTGCAGTACTTTCCGTCTTCATAGATTTTCAGAAACCAAATGATTGATGCGAGCAATATAATTGGACTTTCCACGAAAAAATCCCCTTGCTTCAAAATCCACGACCTGTTGAGGTTCAGCATGATGGTGTAAGAAGCCTCGTAGGCATCGGAAATATCCGTCATAAAGGCAGGGCTTAACGGATTGCATCGGTGGCTTCGGCGTGGGTCGTCAAAATTGATAACATAGAACTTGGGTTGCACTTTGTACTTATCCTTATGCTTCAATAAGTGATTATAGGCAATGGTGGATAGGTCGTCGAATTTGAAATCGTAGATATACATCGCAAACCCCTTTTCGATATGCTGCTTGATGTAGTTGTTTACGATGGCGTAGGATTTTCCCGAACCGGGAGTACCAAGTACAATCGAGGCTCGAAAAGGGTTGACGACATTAATCCAACCGTCATTCCATTTGCCTTTATAATAGAACTTCGTAGGAAGATTGACGGAGTATTCATTTTCCATCAGACGGGTTTCCTGCCCAAAACTTTCGTTTTCGCTATTGAAAACATCATCCATCAGATTGTTGCTGAGTAGTCGGCTCATCCAACCCCCTGCCATAAGCAAGGCTATATATCCCAAACTCGTTGTAAGGATGTAAAGCGATGTGGCAATCCCTACGGACAGCTTTAACAATGGCGTGTTCAGAAAGAACAATACAAAGCCGATAACTAAGGCGGTGTAAATCTTAGCCCATGTTATCTTTTCGTTTTTTACGCCCTTTGTACCGAGACAGCTTAACGCCAATAATATCAGCGCAAAAATTTTGGTGTAAAGCGTATGTGAAAAAAGCCCTGCGGTACGGTTGAAATTGGTCAGTATCTTGCCGATGATTTCCAGTGTCCACCCACGTTCGGCAAAGAACCCGTAACAGAACCAATAAAAGTGCATGAGTACCAAAAGAATACTTACGGCACGCATAAAAGCCATGATTTTGGCTAATCCTCTCAAATCGTCTTCTCCCTGCATAACAAAAAAATTTAGTGATGCAGGAAATTTAGAGGCTATTTAAAAGGGCTTATCCAAAGGGGTGTCGGATGGCTTTTGGGGGCTTAGTTTGGCTGAGTATCGTAGAAGCAGAAAAGGTAAAACTCGCTATTGAGTATCAAGAGCAATTTTTTGTAACTTTGTTCCTAACAAAAACTAAAATATTTAATCCAATGAAGCTGTAAGTAACTGTTATAAAATGGAATTGACAATTCATCACTTTGCATAAGTGATGAAGAAATGCATGCAAAACTTTAAATTTAGCACAATGACACAGTTACAAATGATTGATACGACCAAATCAATCGCTCAACAGGACGAAAATGTTTCCGCAGTTTTAATGTATGGGTCGTTTACCAAAAACGAGGGCGACCAATATTCTGATATCGAGTTTTATATTTTTCTGAAAAGCAAAGAAAATTTTTCTTCCGAAAAGTGGGTAAACAAGATTTATTCGACAACGTTATACTTTACGAATGAATATGGCAGTGAAGTCGCAATTTTTGAGAACCTGATTAGAGGCGAATTTCATTTTTTAAGAATAAATGAGATTGACGTCATAAAATCGTGGGAGGGCTTTGTATCGTTCAGTGATTTTGAGCAAATGAACTTAATTGACAAAGACGGTCTTTTGACTGAAACACTTAATCAAATAAAAACAAAATTGCCCGACAGAACTACAAATGAAAATATCTTATTTTTAAGCCAATCATTACTGAATGTATTGTTGACAACAAGTAACTTGATTAAAAGAAAGGAATACGCTCACGCTTACCAAAGCCTGTCAAACGTACAAAAGTATTTACTTTGGTTAATCCGAATAGCAACAAATCAAACCCATCATTGGGAAAGTCCGACAAAAAGTTTAGAGAAAGATATTGACAAAGATTGGTATTCAGAATTTAGATTGACAACATCTGATTTGGACTCTAGCAATTTAAAAGTAGCTTTCCAAAATTCGTTGAACTTATCAAAAAAGCTGTTTGATGAATTAGGTGTTAAGACAGACCTAAAACGACTACTAAATAGGATTGAATAAGCTGATTTTCTATTTCTTTATGTGGCTGGGAAATGTTTATTGCTTGTAATCTACTCCTACAAATGCGGTTTACCCATCCACTCTGTTAAACGTTTCATTCAAAGCTAACCATCAAAGACCAAGATGTTAATCATGGTCTTTGATGGTCAAAAAAGCTATTGTTGTCTTCCATGCCTTTTGCGTTTCTTCTTTTTCTTCATACGGTTGGCAAATTCCTGTTCCTCGTAGACTTCGCCCTGTGCCTCCGGCAGTAGCCCACCCAATCCGTCTATCCATAAATCATCGGTCGGCTGTTCTTTATTTAGGAAGTTAAAAAGTGCATGGGCTTCCTCTTTCTCTACGGTGTTGCCTGTGGTCGATGACTGATTTTGTGCGTTTGTTTTTTCAGCTTCTTGGCGTTGCCCAACCGCTTGCTGGTTCCACCAATCATTAAAGAAATTCGCCGAAAGGTTTTTACTTAAAGCTGAACCGTTGCGGAAAGTCGGTGTACATCTGCCCCGATTTCCACAAGAAATTATGCCGTATCGTCTGCATTCTCTGAGAGGGAGACGGTATATGTCACCAAAAGAGGGTATGGCCGATGTTTTTATCGAAGCCTTTATAAAAGACTTTAACAACAAGACTAAAGCCCAAAACACCGAAAGGACAAATATTATAAGTGATATTGACGCATCGAACAAACGCTATCAAAATACACTTTTAAAGAATGCCGATGGAGAGATGGCAGATGACGATTTCCACGAAGTAAAGTAATTGACCAAAGGTAAGATTGAGGTTTTTGAAAGAAGATTAAACGACTTGGCAGTAGCGGGAACAGAGATTAAAGACTTAGTCGCCCCCACCTTAAAAAAGGTCGCAAACATTGACAGACGTTTTGAAAACGGTGATATACAACCCTGAGCCTCCAACGGACCGAACCCAAGGGTTCTCATCCCAACTTTAGGGGCACAAAAAAGCCCCAACTTTCGTTGAGGCATTTTTGTGATCCCGCTGGGATTGGCTCAGCCCCGCATTCCCCAAACTCATGCCTGAGCCTTCTCCGAATCGAACCCAGGCCAACCCTTCGTTCGAATCCGGCGGACACAAAAAAAGCCCAATCTTTCGATTGAGCTTTTTTTTGTGATCCCGCTGGGATTCGAACCCAGGACCCATACATTAAAAGTGTATTGCTCTACCAGCTGAGCTACGGAATCTTACTTCGCTTTCTGAAGCATCGCTTCGTTGTTTGAAGTGATGCAAAAGTAGGTATTTCGATTTAAATTGCAAACATTCTTTCCTGCTTTTTTTCAGAAAAACAAAAACCCATTCATAGTGAGGAAGATAAATTTAAGGTATCGCTATATAGATAGCGGACTTCGTTCCGTAAATTATAACGGGAAGCCATCACCTCACCGTATGCCCCGGCTGTACGGATGGCGATTAAATCACCGCGATGTGATTTTGGCAAGGGTACTTCCTTTCCAAAACAATCGGAACTTTCGCAGATCGGGCCTACCACGTCGTACAAGATTGGGGTTTCTTCGCTGTCGCCCACGCGTTCTATTTTGTGATAAGCTTGGTATAAAGCGGGTCGCATTAATTCTGTCATACCCGCATCCACGACTAAAAAGTGCTTTTTCACACCACTTTTGGTATATAGCACCTTAGTGATCAGAGAACCGCATTGTGCTACTAATGCACGCCCCAATTCAAAATGAACTTCTTGCTGCGCCGTCCGTTCTAGAAAGCGGTCGAATATATCGAAATAGGCTTCAAAGTCTGGTATTGGATTTTCGTCCGGATGCTGGTAATCCACGCCTAGCCCACCGCCTACGTTTAGCACCTTAATTTGCGTACCACGTTCCTCAAACCAGTTTTTCCACTCGTTGACCTTCACACACAGGCTCTTGAAGACATTTAGATCGGTAATTTGGGAACCTACATGGAAGTGTAAACCAACTAACTCTACGTTTTTTGCTTCTCGGATCACAGCCGCTGCATGTTCGAGTTCGGAAGTAGGAACGCCGAATTTGTTTTCATCAAGCCCCGTTGTAATATAGTGGTGGGTATTCGCATCTACATTCGGGTTAATCCGTAAGGAGACTTTTGCCACAACACCGAGTTTGCCAGCTAGCTCGTCGATTACTTCCATTTCCTGGATCGACTCCACATTAAAGGCAAAGATATCATGCTGCAACGACAAAATAATCTCTTTGTCTGATTTTCCTACACCTGCAAATGTGATCTGATCTGCGGGGAAGCCCATATCAATCGCTTTCTGCACTTCATTTCCGCTCACGCAGTCGGCTCCGAATCCTTTCGATTGAATGAGGGACAATACCCGATCATTGAAATTTGCTTTCAGCGCATAATGCACATGAAAATTTCGCTTGTCCGCAGCACGTTTCGCTTGCTCCAGCGTCTCATCGAGCAGATTCAGATCGTAATAATAGAGGGGCGTTTCTGATGCTTTTATTTTTTCTAGTTGATGATTATCGAACAACATATAATTTATTTAAATCTTAAAACAACCTATTATGCAGCGAACGTAATGCTTCTGTTTTATGACCGGCGTCAACTAAGACAGAGACGTTATAATCCGACCCCCCGTAGGAAATCATGCGAATAGGCAGATGTTTAATCGCATCGAGCACCTTAGCGGTATAACCGTGTGTATTGGCTCCAAAATCGCCGACCACACAAACGATAGTCTGATCATAATCTACGTGCACCGAGCCAAAATCTTCCACTTCTTTGATAATGTCTTCCAAATTTTTGGTATCATCCACCGTCAACGAAACGGCTACCTCCGATGTGGTAATCATATCGATCGGCGTTTTATAACGTTCAAAAATCTCGAATATCTTGCGTAAGAAACCATAAGCCAACAACATTCGGGAGGAATGGATGTGGATGGCGGTGATCCCGTCTTTTGCGGCAATTGCACGGATCTGACCATTCGTACCACCCTCTTTACTGATCAGTGTCCCAAAGGCCTGTGGATCCATGGTATTCAATAAACGGACTGGCACATTGTAACGCTGTGCGGGAAAAACGCTCTGTGGATGTAAAATTTTCGCTCCGAAATAAGCTAACTCCGCTGCCTCATCAAAACTGAGGTGTGCGATAGGCTTTGTTCCACTGACAATCCGTGGGTCGTTATTATGCATACCGTCAATATCGGTCCATATCTGAACCTCGTCTGCCTGGATGGCAGCCCCGATAAGGGAGGCGGTATAATCGGACCCTCCGCGACGAAGGTTATCGATCTCACCAAATGAGTTACGACAGATATAACCTTGCGTAATAAACAATGTATTATCGGCGTGTTCCGCTAATAAAGCGCCCAGCTTTTCACCAATGTACGACACAATAGGCTCGTTGTCTTCATCGATTTTCATGAAGTCCAATGCTGGCAACAATACTGACGGTATACCAATCTCTTCTAAATGAAAATGAAACAAGGTGGTCGACAATAGTTCGCCTTGGGCAAGTACAATCTTCTCCTCTATAGGAGTGAATAGCTCATTGCCTAAAGAAGCGATATAATTAAAGTGATAATCAATCAGATTGGTTGCTTTTTTCTGTCCTTGTTCGGTCGAAAAAAGTTCCTTTATTAATTCTTCGTACTTATTCTTGTGCTGTGCGATTAAGTCCAATGCCTCTTCAGACTTTCCTGCTAAAAAAGTTTGACCGATTTCCACCAAAGCATTTGTCGTGCCGGCTACCGCCGACAGCACAATAATCTGGCGATCCGCAGGGTTTACAATATCCAATAACCCTTTAATACGTTGGGCACTACCCACCGATGTGCCACCAAATTTTAAAATTTTCATTTGAACAAGTTGTTTTAATGATCACGGAGTTTGTAGATATCCATATTGCTGTTTTATGGTGACCTATACAGCTTCCGTGTAGTATTTATGATAAGTTAATCTATTTGTAAATGTACCTATTATACACAAAAAAGCGGCACAAATGCATACCATCGCTTTTGTGCCGCATATATTATAATGCGGAAGTATTACTTCTTCAAGGCGTCGATAAGCAGTGTTGCTAACTCGATTCCTATCCGCTCTTGCGCTTCATTTGTAGCCGCACCAATATGTGGCGTCAAAGAAATACGCGGATGGTTCAAAATCTCTGCCCGTGGTGTCGGTTCATTGTCAAAGACATCCAAACCAGCAAAAGAAACTTTACCGGAATCCAACGCCTTTACAAGCTCTAGTTCATCAATAACACCTCCACGCGCTGCATTCACCAGACCTACACCATCTTTTAACAAGGCAAACTCTTCTTTTCCGATAGCTGGTTTATCTAAGAAAGGAACATGAAGTGTAATAAAATCTGATTGTTTAAGCACTTCTTCGAAAGCTACTTGCTTTACCGGAAGATCAACCGCTATGCCACCTGTAAAGGTCAGCGATAAGGATGTCGGCCCATCGAATAAATCCGTATAGATGACGTTCATGCCCAAGCCAAGTGCGACTTTAGCGGTTTCGCGGCCTATTCGACCGAATCCAACCACACCTAAAGTTTTGCCTCTCAATTCCACGCCTTTTGCATACGCCTTTTTCAGGCCGCCAAAATTCGTGTTGCCTTCTACGGGCATCTTACGGTTGGAATCGTACAAAAACCGCACACCGTTTAACAAATGAGCAAACACGAGCTCTCCTACCGAAAGTGAGGACGCCGCAGGGGTATTGATAACGGCAATTCCTTTGGAGCGTGCGTAATCCACATCGATGTTATCCATTCCTACACCACCCCGACCGATAGCTTTGATATTAGGGCACACATCAAGCAATGCTTGACGGACTTTAGTAGCACTGCGTACCGTAATAGCGTCATAGGCCTGTAACTTCTCTGCAAGCTCTTCTTGCGGAATATGATTCGTATCTACTTCGAATCCGGCATCTTCCAATAGCTTCTTACCAGCCGCGTCAATACCGTCGTTTGCTAATATCTTCATATAACTAAAATCTTTATGCTATTTATTACTCAATTCTTCAAACTCTTTCATTACATCGACCAACGCGTTGATGGAACTAATTCCTAATGCATTGTAGATCGATGCTCTAAAACCACCTACTGAACGGTGCCCTTTTATACCCACCATACCGCGTTCTTGCGCAAGCTTTAAGAAAGCTGCTTCTTGCTCTGGTGTATCCATCACGAAGGTTACATTCATGCGAGAACGATCTTCTTCATTGGCCGTACCTCGGAAAAATGGATTTCGCTCAATTTCATCGTATAGCGTGCGCGCTTTGATGATATTTTCTTGTTCGATAACTGATATACCGCCTTTTTCCTTTAACCAACGTAAGTTCAACATCGATACATAAATCGAGAACACCGGTGGCGTGTTGAAAAGAGAGCCGGCTTTCGCATGTGCTTGATAGTCGAATATTGTCGGTAACGTACGACCTGTTCTGCCTAAAATAGCATTCTTTACAATTACTAATGTAACGCCGGCAGGACCCATATTTTTCTGTGCCCCCGCGTAAATAATATCATAATCCGCCACATTGATGACACGACTCAAAATATCGGAAGACATATCAACCACGGTTGGTAGATTAACTTGAGGTTTTTCAAAAACCTCTGTACCATATATCGTATTGTTCGACGTATAGTGAAAATATGTAGCGTCCGAAGGCACTGAAAAGTCCTTGGGAATATACGTGTAATTTTTATCGGATGAAGAAGCCACAATCTCGACCTGCCCTATCTTCGACGCCTCTTTAGCAGCCTTCGTCGCCCAAACACCTGTGTCTAAATATGCCGCTTTCCCCCCTTCGGGCAACAGATTCATCGGAATCATGGCAAATTGCTGACTAGCTCCACCTTGCAGAAACAATACGGAATAATCAGATGGAACATCCAACAGTTCGCGTAATAAAGCTTCTGCTTCCTGAATCACTTGCTCAAATTCTTTGGAACGGTGCGATATTTCAAGAATGGAAAGCCCTGTGTTGTTGAAATCAATTACAGCTTGCGAAGCTTCTTGAAATACTTCATTTGGAAGTATGCATGGTCCTGCCCCAAAATTGTGTTTCATCATGAATTTATTTTATGTGAATGAATGAATCGCAAAAATAGTACATTTTTTAATTTTCCTCATATTTCTCAAACTTTTATTGACAAATAAATAAACATTTCTTTCGTTTTATATAAAAATGACATGTAACAAACGAAAGCATCAGCAGGTGCAGAGCACGACCTATTTCCTCTGTATCTTTGCTGCAAACATATATTTACACAGGTAATTGCAGCATAATTACCAAAAAAAAATCGTAACTTCGCATGCGATGTGTTCAACTTTTTTAGTACACATTTAGTTTTATTGAAACCACATTTAATATGGCTGAAGAAACAGAAAACGAAAACAATCTAGTACCTGCAAACGACCGGATCATTCCTATTAATATCGAGGACCAAATGAAGTCTGCCTACATAGATTATTCTATGTCGGTAATCGTTTCTCGTGCATTACCTGATGCAAGGGACGGTTTAAAACCAGTACACAGACGTGTGCTATATGGAATGTTAGACCTAGGTGTAACGAGTGGTAAACCCTATAAAAAATCTGCTCGTATCGTTGGAGATGTGTTGGGTAAGTATCACCCGCACGGCGACTCTTCAGTATATGATGCAATGGTTCGATTAGCACAAGACTGGAGCATGCGCTATCCGCTAGTGGATGGTCAAGGTAACTACGGATCTATCGATGGAGACCCGCCTGCGGCTATGCGTTATACGGAAGCAAGGCTAAAGAAGTTGTCGGAGGAAATGCTTTCCGACATTAATAAAGATACGGTAGATTACCAACTGAACTTCGACGACTCGCTACAAGAACCCACCGTACTTCCTACGCGTATCCCGAATCTTTTGGTGAATGGAGCATCCGGAATTGCGGTAGGTATGGCCACTAATATGGCTCCTCACAATTTAACCGAAGTCGTGGACGGCACCATAGCGTATATAGACAACCGTGATATCGAAGTCAGCGAACTGATGCAACACATCAAAGGGCCCGATTTTCCTACCGGAGGTATTATATATGGTTATAATGGCGTAAAAGATGCCTGCGAAACGGGCAGAGGCCGTATCGTGATGCGTGCTAAAGCAGAAATTGAGACCCTCAAAAACGGACGGGAGTGGATTATCGTCACCGAAATCCCCTATCAGGTCAACAAAGCGAATATGATTGAGCGGACGGCGGAACTTGTCAACGAGAAAAAAATCGAGGGCATTGCCACCATTCGTGACGAATCCGATAGAGAGGGTTTTCGTATTGTATATGAAATCAAGCGTGACGCTAACGCAAATGTCGTATTAAACAATCTTTATAAATATACCGCCTTACAAACTTCGTTTTCGGTAAACAACATCGCCTTGGTTAAAGGGCGCCCGATGTTGATGAATTTAAAGGATATGATCCACGAATTCGTGGAACACCGACATGAAGTGGTTATCCGTCGTACAAAATTTGAATTAGCGGAAGCGGAAAAACGGGCGCATATCTTAGAAGGATATCTGATCGCGCTTGACCACCTGGATGAAGTCATCAAGTTGATTCGGGCTTCCGAAACGCCTGAAGATGCGCGTGTAGGTTTAATGAGTAGATTCGGCTTATCTGATGTCCAAGCACGTGCCATCCTCGATATGACGCTTCGTCGCCTAACGGGACTAGAGCGCGACAAGATCAAAGAGGAATATGCTGAACTCATGAAAACCATTGATTATTTGAAATCGGTACTTGCCGATGAGAATCTTCGGATGGAAATAATCAAAAAAGAGCTGCACGAGATAAAAGAGAAGTATGGTGATGAACGCCGCTCAACCATTGTCCATTCTGCGGAAGATATGCGCATGGAAGATTTCATTGACGACGAAGAGATTGTCATCACGATTTCGCATAACTCTTACGTAAAACGCACGCCGTTGACGGAATATCGCCGACAAGGACGAGGTGGTAAAGGAGCGATCGGTTCTACCACACGAGAGGAAGATTTTACGGAACATATCATCACGGCCTCTGCGCATAACTACCTGTTATTATTTACCGATCGGGGACGTTGCTTCTGGTTACGAGCTTTTGAAATCCCAGAGGGTAGCCGTACATCTCGAGGACGGGCTCTTCAAAACATCATCAACGTACCGAAAGAAGAAAAAATCAAAGCCTTTATTAAGGTCACCAATCTTCGCGATCAAGAATATCTTGAAAACAATTTCATTATCATGTGTACGAAAAAAGGTACGATTAAGAAGACATCTTTAGAGGCTTATTCGAGACCGCGTGCAAATGGTATAAACGCTATCAATATTAATGAAGGCGATGAATTACTGGAAGCATGTTTAACCACCGGAAATAGCGAAATCGTTATGGCATTGCGCTCCGGACGAGCAATACGCTTTAATGAATCTACGGTACGTCCGATGGGAAGAACGGCCACGGGAGTTCGAGGTATTACCCTCGCGAACGACACCGATGAAGTTGTTGGCATGATTGCTGTAGATAATGTGGATACCACAGTTCTTGTCGTTTCAGAAAAGGGCTATGGAAAACGCACAGATATTGAAGATTATCGTGTAACAAACCGTGGAGGTAAGGGCGTAAAGACACTTAATGTTACCGACAAAACCGGCGAGCTAGTGGCCATTAAAGGCGTTACCGATGAGGATGATCTGATGATTATTAACAAATCTGGTATCGTTATTCGTATCGGGGTGGACACGCTTCGTGTAATGGGACGTGCTACGCAAGGTGTTCGGCTTATTACACTCAACGATACGGACGCTATAGCTTCGATTACAAAAGTAGAACGCGAGGAAGAGGAGGAAGTGGAAAACGGCGAGGAAAACACAAATGAAAATGACGTATCAAATGAGACAACAGATGCGGAAGAAAACGAAGAATAAGGTAAAAATTTGCTTGCCCGCCCTCGTGTCGGGCTTGCTTCTGTTGAGTTCAGCGCAGACTTTCGCACAATCCAACTACAAGGAAAGTAGCAATAGTTTTGCACGTTACACCCAATCTGGCGACTTAAAGAATCTCGAAAGTGCTAAAAAACTCATCGATGAAACGTATAAAAACCGCCGCGATTCCAACAGTTCACGCGTGAACGTACTCCGCGCGATGATATACAGCTCGTTGGCGTATGCGGATTCAACGCGCAGCATAAAAAATCCTAGTGATCCTATTGACATCACCTACGAGTCTATTAATAAAATTAAAAATCGTGACTGGGATAATTATACTGCTGAATTACAGTACATCGAACAGAATTTAGCTGCCGCACATATATATAAGGCAAAAAAAGCACTAGAAAAAGAAGATTATGCCGGTGCCTTCCAAAGTTATTTGGAGGTGAAAGAATTGGACATCCCCAATTACGACGTAACCTATAACTTGGCGTTATTGGCTACACAGACCCAACAGTACGATGCGGCCATTACGTATTATAGCAATTTGTTGAAAAGAGGCGATGCGCCGGTAGAATATTACCTAGAGCTCGCGCACGTGTACAAACTAAACAGCGATAGCCAAGGCGTGCTAAATACACTCCATGAAGCGAGGACCAAGTTTCCGGAAAACAAGGAGGTATTGATGAACCTCGTTCAACTTTTCGCACAACGTAACGAATATAAGGCGATTGCGCCGATTATTGATGAGGCTGTCGCTCATGAACCCGAAAACATCGATCTGAATTATCTAGCAGGATATGCCAACGAAACAGTAGGAAATATTGAGATTGCAAAAAGATATTATGGAAAAGTATTGCAACTGGATCCTAACAATTACGCTGCAAATCTCGGCTTAGGTCTTATTTTCCTTAACGGTTTCTTGCAAGATAGCGACAACGTTGAAGCACAGTATCAGGCGCAAAATTTGTTATTAAAAGCGAATGAAATTCGTCCTTATGATGTTAATGCTTTAAAGTCTCTTTCTTTATATTATGAAAGATCTGGGGATCTGGGACAATTAGATCGGGTAAGACTATTATTGAATCAACTATCAAACAATTAAGTATATGAACTTAAAAAAAGTAATATTATTTTCGTTATTGGTGGCAGGAGGAACTACTGCTTTCGCTCAAAACAGCAATTTACGAAAAGCCAAAACAGGTTTACAAGAATTCCAAAAGCTACAAGGAAGCAATATTGCTCCTGAACAACTGGCTCAATTAGGTGGTAAAGATCTACTGAGTGCTAAAGAAGCTATTGACGCGGCGATCACGCACGACAAAACGAAAGACAATCCGGAAACATGGACAGTTTATGCCTTAATATATACCAGTCTAGCGAATTTGGAACAATCGGATGAGGCCGCACAAACTGCCGAAGAAGGTATCCAAAAAGCAAAGGAATTGGATAGTGAAGAGAAGAATCAGGAAAACATTGCTATAGCCACGCAACAATTAGGACAATATAGTTTTAATAAAGGTGTTGGCTCTTGGCAAGAGCAAGACTTTAAAACGGCATATGCGGATTTTAGCAAGGCACTTACTTTTCTGCCAGGTGACACGACGCTAACCTATTACTCCGGGTTAGCCGCTATCCAAAACGAAGATTATCCAAACGCTATTGATAAATATAAGCAGTTAATTCCGCAAAAAGAGTTTTCTCAACACAAGGCAATTACCATAGATTTACCTAAACTTTACTTATCGGCGCAGGATACAACATCAGCTTTAGATTATGCAGCGAAAGCCGTTGCAGCATATCCAGACGACAATGATGCAGCCGTTCAGAATATCGAGTTGAACCTCATCACAGGGAATGAAGAAAAAATAATCAATGAGATTGAAAGTCAGGTTGCGAAAGACGCCGACAATAAAACCTTGCACTACTACCTAGGTATTGCATATTCCGCAAGTGGTGATAATGATAAAGCTATCGAAGCGTATAAAAAGGCAGTTGAGCTGGATCCTGATTATGCAGATGCTAACAAAAATGCATCGGCTACTATTATCAACGGTGTTCGCGATAGATTAAATGCGCTGAATGAGGACAAAACATTATCTAACAGCGATTACAATGCACAAGTGAGTGCCTTAAAAGAAGAAATTAAACAAGCGCTACCCTATCTAGAAAAGGTTGTACAACTTAATCCAGATGATATAGATGCGCTTAGAAGCTTGAAGGGGTATTATGATTTTCATCAGGATGAAGCAAAATCTGCAGAAATTAATGCCAAAATCGAAGCTTTACAGCAATAATTGATTTATACGGTCGTAAAAACGGAGCGTCTAGAAAGACGCTCCGTTTTTGTTTAATTTTTTAGTGTAACCTCTCGAAGCAAATGTTCACTGACAAACTCTTCTTCGGACCGCTCCATACGCTGCCAAGTCATGTAGGAGTTGACATATATCCCGTTGGAGAGAATAGGTTCCGTCGACTTCAAATAAAGTATGTCCCCTTCGAAATCAATCTTGCGATGTTGCATTTGATTGTTCCAGTTCGGAAATAAAGAGCTTTCGATACTATAGGTCACAACGGCTCTTTTATTATCGATTTTGTATCTACCACAAAAAGCAATATATCCTTGTAAAGAAGAAGCCATTTCTTCTTGTGTAGCCATCATCTTGTCGTTACTTTTATAAAGCAGCCGTGCTTCTTTGGATACCTGTACTGCCATAAAACCGTCTGGCGAATACATCAGTATTCCGTAAGGGTTTTTCCCCATCGGGAAAAGAGAATCGTCACCTTCGATCGGGACTTCAATATAGGACAAAAGTTTCCAAGTGCCTATGAGTTCATTTTTAATTGATGTCATAATATGCTATTGCATTCGTTTCTTATTATAAGAACGTACATCTTGTCAACTTAGTTTACAGGGGCGCTAGCTTTGATCAAATTTTGACATTTTATTTTTTAGCGAAATACAAATTTTATAGCTATCTTTGCAGACTCGTTAAGATACGAGTATTAAATTTTAATTAAAACAAATTTATCAACAATGCAACAGTACGAATCTGTCATTATTCTTACCCCGTTGCTTTCAGAGGATGTCGCGAAAGAAGTAATCGCGAAATTCAAAAACATCCTTACTGAAGGCGGAGCCGAAATTGTCGCTGAAGACAATTGGGGTTTGAAAAAATTAGCGTATCCAATCCAGAAGAAAACTACTGGATTCTATCACCTAACTGAATTCAAGGCTCCGGGTGAATTAATTCAAAAACTAGAGCTGGAATACAAACGTGATGAGCGTGTTATGCGTTTCTTGACTATTGCTCTAGATAAACATGCAAAAGCTTACAACGAGAAAAAACGTAGCGGCGCATTTAACAAGAAAGCTGAAACTAAAACGGAGGAGGTAGCAAACTAATGGCAAACGAGAATATACAATACGTAACTGCCCCTAAAGTAGAGGATAACCGTAAAAAATACTGCCGTTTCAAAAAGAACGGTATTAAGTATATCGACTATAAAGACGCAAACTTCTTATTGAAATTTATAAATGATCAAGGTAAAATTTTACCTCGTCGCTTAACGGGCACATCGTTGAAATTCCAACGTAAAGTAGCTCAAGCCGTTAAACGCGCGCGTATTATTGGACTATTACCTTACGTAGCTGATTCATTAAAATAAGGAGGAAACGACATGGAAGTTATATTAAAACAAGATATTAAACACCTTGGCGAGAAAGACGATATCGTAAACGTAAAACCCGGATACGGTCGTAACTACTTAATTCCTCAAGGATTTGCCACTCTAGCGACAACGTCTGCTAAGAAGGTATTAGCTGAGAACATCAAACAAGCTCAGTTCAAACAGGATAAAATCAAGAAAGACGCAACCGAATTAGCGGACAAATTGGAAAGTGTTAAACTTACTATTGGCGCTAAAGCAGGGGAAACTGGAAAAATCTTTGGTAAAGTAAACAGCATCCAAATTGCGGACGCTTTGAAAACACAAGGATTTGAAGTTGATCGTCGACGCATTACATTCGAAACGGAACCTAAAACAATCGGTGAATACATCGCTAACTTAAACTTACACAAAGAAGTTAAAGTACAGATTCCTTTTGAAGTTGTAGCGGAATAATAAGATAAAATTCCAATAAAATAAAAAGGAGATAACATTTGTTATCTCCTTTTTATTTTATTGGATGATTTCCTCAATTTCTCGAATAATTTTCTGTGCGATAGCATCGGCAGCATCCGGGGTTGGACCTTCCGAATAAATACGGATAATAGGCTCCGTATTCGATTTACGAAGATGTACCCATTCTTTTTCAAAATCTATTTTTAGTCCATCAATCGTCGTATACTCTTCTGCCTTATATTTTTCCTCCATTTTCTGCAGCAAAGCGTCGATATCCATATCTGACGTCAACGTAATCTTATTTTTCGACATATAATATTGGGGCAATTCTGCACGGTAAACAGACGCCGTCTTTTTTAATTTGGCCAAATGGCTTAAAAATAGTGCTACCCCTACCAAAGCATCCCGACCATAATGCGAATCTGGATAAATAATCCCTCCATTTCCTTCACCGCCGATGACAGCATTTACCGCTTTCATTTTTGTAACCACGTTCACCTCTCCTACTGCCGCAGCAAAGTATTCACCACCATGTTTAACGGTTACATCACGTAACGCCCGCGTAGAAGAAAGATTGGACACCGTATTACCTTTGGTATGTTGAAGGATATAATCTGCTACGGCGACCAAAGTATATTCCTCGCCGAATAACTCCCCGTTTTCCATCATAAATACCAAACGATCTACATCTGGATCCACAGCAATCCCTAAATCTGCTTTATGATGTAATACCGCTTCCGAAAGGTCTACTAAATGTTCTTTTAATGGTTCCGGGTTATGAGGAAATTTACCGTTAGGTTCGCAATGTATTTTATAAACTGTCTCTACGCCTAGCGCATCTAACAGGGCGGGTATGAAAATTCCACCTGTACTATTTACGGCATCTACCGCTATTTTAAAACCTGCTTGGCGAATAGCGTCTTTATCTACTAACGGTAAGGCCAAAACCGCATCGATGTGCTTCTGTAAGTAGCTATCATCTTTCGTTTCTTTACCTATCGCCCCGATCTCCGCAAAATCGAAATCCAGACTTTCGCCTAACGCCAAAACTTCCTTTCCTTCCGCATCATTGATAAATTCCCCGTTACTATTTAATAACTTCAGGGCATTCCACTGTCCAGGATTGTGAGAGGCTGTCAAAATAATACCTCCTGCCGCTTTCTCCATGGGCACAGCTAGTTCTACCGTTGGCGTCGTTGATAAGCCTAAATTAATTACGTCAGCACCTATTCCTTGTAGGGTTCCCACAACCAAGTTGCTCACCATTTCACCGGACAAACGTGCATCTCGTCCGACAACAATTTTTTTATTGTCCGACTTCTGTAACAGAATTTTACCAAATGCAGCGGTGAATTTAACGATGTCAATAGGTGTAAGTGCCTCTCCTGGTTTACCTCCTATGGTACCTCTGATACCAGATATAGATTTTATAAGTGTCATATTTCAAATTTAACGGCCATGTAAGCCTGTTCGCTTTAAACAAGCGTAAAAATAACTTTATATCCTAATATTTATTAGAATAATTTGCTTTTTTAGCGATCAAAACCTTACTTTTGTTGCAACACTGTATCATTTGATCAAAAGCGGGCAATGTTATCAATTATTCTTTACTTTTGAAGAGTAATTTAAACGAGCACAGAATCTATGTTGAATCAACTCATTCATTTTGACCAAGAGCTATTTTTGGCCATAAATCAAGGATTAAGTAATCCTTTTTTTGATTGGTTGCTACCTATCCTACGGAATCCATATACGTGGGCGCCTTTATATCTGTTTCTAATTATTTTTTTCATCAAGAACTACGGCAAGATGGGAATATTAATTGTTGCTTTTACACTGGCTAATTTCGGCATTTCCGATGCCTTGTCATCACATGTTATAAAAAAAAATGTAAAACGTATACGTCCTTGTAACGATCTGGTTTTTAAAACAGAAGCCAATGTTCGCGTGCGATGTGGATCCGGATTTAGTTTTACTTCCTCCCATGCTACCAACCATTTTGCGATGGCTTTCTTTTGGATTGTTTTATTCCGGAGGCGATGGAAACATACCTTATGGTTATGCATAACATGGGCTGCTTTGATCAGTTTTTCTCAAATATATGTGGGTGTTCATTATCCGTTCGATATTCTATGGGGAGCTCTTTTAGGTATTTTGATCGGTACCGGAACCGGATATCTATTTAAGCGTTTTTTTCCAGACTTTTTTACGCCCCACCCTACTTCTATAACAGCATGAGTTCTGCATTAATCGTTAGCATTTTATTTATTTCGGCATTTTTAAGTGGTTTGTCGGTATTCTTTGTTAAAAGAGACAACACTAATCTATTAAAACTTGTCCTCTCTTTTAGCGGTGCCTATCTATTCAGTATTACTGTATTGCACTTAATTCCGCATGTCTATATCAGCCAAAACACCAGTCCAGAAATAATTGGTCTCTATATATTAGGTGGGTTTTTATTCCAGTTGGTATTGGAACAGTTTTCTCAAGGTATTGAACATGGTCATATCCACCATAGCGCCCATAATGCGTTTCCGTTGGGTATTATGATCAGTTTGTGTTTACATGCATTTCTAGAAGGGATGCCATTGGCGGCTGGTCATCAGGCAGAGCTGGTTTTCGGTATCGCAATCCACCACGTACCCGCCGCTTTTGCTTTAGGAAGCTTATTACTCAACACGCGACTTTCCAAAACGAAAATCGCCATTTTTCTTCTTTTATTTGCGATTATGACTCCATTGGGTTTTCTAACTAGTAAAGGGATAAGCGAGGGTGAAATCGGAAACATCACGCAGTATTTCGATAAAATAATGGCGATTGTTATTGGGATATTCTTGCATATTTCAACGACAATCTTATTCGAATCGGGGTCTGCAGACCACCATAAATTTAATCGCAAGAAAATGATCGCGGTGATCCTTGGCGTATTGGTATCGCTGGCTAACTTTCTTTTTGATTCACACGACCATGCTCATCATGAACCGGGTCATCATCATGAAAATCATGATCACCTCCATCAGCATGATCATGATCATGACCATAATCACGATGAGCATGGGCACGAACACACGCACTAACCATTAAAGGATTGTCCCAAACAAAGACGATATTATGACTTTAAAATCGTTCTAAATTAGCTAACTTTGCTGCATCCGTCAGCGATATTCTAAAAAGGGATATCATTACATAATTTTTAACACGACATTATGCAGAAAAGTTTCAGTCTTGATTTGTTGGAAGTAGGAGAACAAGCGACCATATGCCAGCTTGATTCGTCAGTAATACCTTCTAAATTTTACGAAATGGGACTTCTTCCGGGAACTGTGATAGAAGTGAAACATAGGGCACCGTTTCACGGGCCGATCGGTCTACAAATTTCCAATTCAAACATCTTAATTGCAATCCGTAAATCCGAAGCGCTACACATTTTCGTCGAAAAATAATATGAAGAATCCAACAATAGCCTTTCTAGGAAATCCCAATGTGGGAAAAACATCGCTATTTAACCGTATTACAAAGTTACATCAACACGTCGGGAACTATCCGGGCATCACCGTAGAAAAGCGAGATGGCTCGGTGAAAGCTAATGGTAAAACGTATCGTATCATTGATTTACCCGGAACCTATACACTCTTCCCAACCTCAATGGATGAAGAAATTGTGTACGACGTTTTAGCGGATAAAGAAAATCCTGCACACCCGGACCTGGTCGTTGTCGTTGCCGAACCAAACAATATTAAACGGTCTATCGTTTTATACCAACAAGCCCGTGAATTAGGCGTTCCGGCCATCTTCGTTGTGAATATGATTGATGAAGCCAACGCCAAAGGAATTGACATTGACTACCACCGGCTAGAAGCTTATCTTCACACAAAGGTATATACCACCGACGCCCGAAATGGCAAGGGAATAGCACAGCTTATTAACGGCTTTGACGAACGTCCGGGATATTTCCCCGGCCAGTTTGAAATACACGACAATCACAAAGCAGCCTTAGAAGAAGCAAAAAAAGCTTTTCCACTGCACACGGAGTATCAAACCTGGCAATTTATTGCACAGGAGAATGTATCCTTCTTAACAGAAGAACAACAACAAACATTAGCCGACATCCGGAATAGACATCAGCTTTCTTCGAATACACTTCAACAAGCGGAGGCTATTCAACGGAATGCAAAGATTGAAAACGATTTAAAAAAAATAATTCTACAAAAGGATAATCAACACCTAAACAAGACAAATAAAATTGACAAAGTCTTACTCCATCCGGTTTGGGGCTATATTGTCTTCTTTTTTCTTCTATTTCTCGTGTTCCAATTGGTGTTCATTTTGTCCGAACCTATCATGGATTGGATAGATGAGCATTTCTCTACACTCATTGATTATGCCGCCAGTATACTACCCGAAGGTCCCTTATCCAATCTATTAACACAAGGCGTATTAGCCGGGATCGGTGGCATTATTATTTTCGTTCCTCAGATAGCGATTTTATTTCTGCTTATCTCCCTGATGGAGGAAACCGGCTACATGAGCCGCGTTGTCTTTCTGATGGATCGATGGCTTCGTCCTTATGGGTTAAACGGAAAATCGGTCATTCCGCTCATGTCTGGTGTCGGTTGTGCTGTTCCGGCAATTATGGCCGCTCGCAACATTGAGAATACTAAAGAGCGGTTGGTGACCATGCTAGTCACCCCTTTTATGACTTGCTCAGCACGTTTACCGATCTATGTCGTGTTAATCTCTTTAGTTATTCCTGATGAAACATTTTTGGGCTTCGGACTACAGGGGCTTATATTGAATCTACTATATATTCTCGGTGTGGTTGCCGCACTATTATCTGCCGCGGTCTTAAATAAGATCATTAAAAATCAGCACAAGTCGTTTCTTATTTTCGAGCTCCCTTCGTACAAATCGCCGGATTGGCGAAACGTGGGCATGAATATGTGGGAGAAAACCTCCGGATTCTTATTCGGCGCCGGTAAAATCATTTTAGCGATGGCTATCATTTTATGGGTGCTTGGCAATTTTGGCCCCAATGATAAGTTTAGGAATGCCGAGACCTACGTACAGCAAGCCAACCCGACCCTAAGCGAGGAAGAATTGGGTGAAGAGATTGCTTCCTTCCGATTGGAACATTCCTTCCTAGGCTATATGGGGATGGGTATAGAACCCTTAGTTCGGCCGTTGGGCTACGATTGGAAAATGGGCATCGGACTTATCTCCTCCTTCGCCGCGAGAGAGGTTTTCGTGGGCACCATGGCTACGGTGTACAGTTTGGGTGAAGAGGTAGATCCTGATGACGATGAAGAGCGGGAAACATTGTTAACCAGAATGCGGTCGGAAATCAATAGAAATACGGGACAGCCTTCTTATAACTTGGCATCCGGGGTTTCGCTCCTTTTATTTTATGCTTTTGCCATGCAATGTATGAGTACTATTGCAATCATGAAACGGGAAACAGGTTCCTGGAAATGGACAATAATACAAACGGTTATGATGACTGGCTTAGCTTATATCGTTGCTTTCATTGCTTATCAGCTGCTGAAGTAGTGATGAGTAATGTGTGATGAGGATTTAAAATAATTAAAATGGTACAATATAGTATTATCGGTATTCTTTTTATCATCGCCTTATTTTTTATGATAAGAAAATTTATGCCTTCAAAAAACAATAAACAAGGCTGTAGCAAAGGTTGTGGTTGTTCGGCGACCGATGTAAAATAACTATCTTTATGGAATATTGTCCGACAGATCATCTGTTTTATAAAGATTGATATCATGATAAAAAGCAACTTGTTACTTTGCGCAGGCTTGATTGTGGCAAACCTGTCTTTTGCTCAGAAAGCGCTGATACAAAAAGCAGATTTAAAAAACGTAACCGTTTTTACAAGCGCAGCGGAATTAAATCACACAGCGAACCTACATCTTCCTTCCGGTAGCAGCGAAATAGTGTTCACCCATGTAGCGAACAACATAGATGAAAATAGCATACAGATTGGAACTGGAACACATGTTACCGTCCTATCCGTACGACCCGCATTAAATTATATCGATGCGGAAGTAAAAACAACCGCTTACAGCAAGGTTGAGCAGACGTATAAGAATGCTTTAACGGAGTTAAAAAAGCTGCAAAATCAAAAGGCTGCTGAAGAAAGCTTGCTGAAATTATTAGAACAAAACCAAAAAATTTCCGGAGACAACAGCAGCACAACCGTAGCTGAACTGGCAAAGATGACTGAGTTCTACAAACCGAAATACCTAGAAGTAAAGAACAATATTACAACATTGGAGGAGCAGGTAGCAGCACAACAGGATGTAGTGGATCGGGCCAAGGTTCAATTCGATCAAGTCAGCGGACAGACGTCGGGTTCGGGCGGCCAATTGATCGTACAGGTGATGAATAACCAAACTGGAAACCATCCATTTAACATATCTTACCTGACACGACGGGCGAATTGGCATGCTTCTTACGAATTACGTGCCGCGAATACCACGTCTCCGCTGCAAATTGTATATAAGGCCAATATTACACAACAAACAGGTGTCGACTGGCAACAGGTCAACCTACGACTTTCTACGTCAAATCCCGCACAAGGAGGTATAGCCCCAACTCTTTCGCCTTGGCATCTGTATTATCAAGAATTGATGGCAAGGGATGCAACACTAAATGAGGCCGTTGTTACAAGAGGAGCTGCAAAAAGACTAAACGTTGTAGGAGCCGTGCGAGAGGAAGCTGCTGCTGCACCTCAGGCATTGAACGACTATGTACAGCAAACTGAAAACCAGCTCAATACCACTTTCGACATCGACCTTCCTTATACGATTTCCTCTAACGGGAAGCAGCATGCCGTAAATCTCCAAGAATATACTCACCCCGCGAACTATCAATATTACGTCGCTCCGCGTATCAACCAAGATGTATTCTTATTGGCCGAGTTGACGGATTACGAGAAGTTAAATCTTGTTCCCGGACAAGCAAACGTCCTGTTTGAAAACATCTTGGTCGGAAAAACATTTGTGAATCCGGGCGAAGCAACCGACACCCTAAAATTGAGCTTAGGAAGAGATCGAATGATTTCCGTTAAACGGGAAAAAATCAACGATCTTTCTTCAACGAGACTGATAGGAAACAGCCGAACGCAAACGGCTATTTATGAAATAACCGTTAAAAATAACAAGAAATCGGCTATCAGCTTAACACTGCAAGAGCAATATCCACTATCGACCGATAAGTCTATGGACATTACGTTGGAAGAAGCTAGCGGTGGAAAAGTCAATAAAGATACCGGTATCGTCACGTGGAAATTGAATATTCCGGCCGGCGGTACCGAGAAATTAAAATTTGGTTACTCGGTCAAACATCCAAAGGACAGACAAGTTAATTTATTTTAGCGAACACCATTGAAAACAAATACGCCTGAAGACAATAAGCAGCTTAAACGAGGGCTTAGCAACAGACATATTCAATTAATAGCCTTAGGCGGTGCCATTGGCACAGGTTTATTTTTGGGCGTAGGCCAAGCGGCGGTTTTGGCGGGTCCATCGGTTATACTCGGTTATGCTATCGCGGGTATCATCGCGTTTTTTATCATGCGGCAACTGGGCGAAATGGTGGTGCATGAGCCTGTCTCGGGGAGTTTTAGTTATTTTGCCAATAAATATTGGGGTTCCTTTGCCGGCTATGCGTCAGGCTGGAATTATTGGGTGCTGTACTTACTCGTGAGTATGGCCGAGTTGACCGCGATCGGCCACTATGTACAATTTTGGTGGCCGGAGATCCCTTTGTGGATGTCCAGCTTATTTTTCTTTTTTGTCATCAACGCGCTCAATCTGGCTTCGGTAAAGGTATATGGTGAAACGGAATTTTGGTTTTCCATTATTAAGGTCGTCGCGATTATCGCAATGATTATTTTCGGCTGCTACCTGTTGATTAGTGGTAAAGGCGGAGAGCAAGCGACCATACAGAATTTGACGAACGACGGTGGCTTCTTTCCTAAAGGCTGGCTATCCAGTAATGAAAGCGGGGCTTACCACGGGCTTTTAGCAGCATTGGTCATGATTATGTTTTCATTCGGCGGCTTGGAATTGGTGGGTATTACTGCAGCAGAGGCCGAAAATCCGGAGAAAAACATACCGAAAGCAACAAATCAAGTGCTGTGGCGTATCCTTATTTTCTACATCGGATCGCTATTAGTGTTGTTCTCGCTCATGCCATGGCGTAATATTACGGCCGAAACCAGTCCGTTTGTGGAAGTATTCGCCAGTTTGAAAGGTATGCAGTTTGAATTTTTGGGCGCTACCTATTATTTGACAAATATCATCGCCAACGCATTGAACATTATTGTATTGACTGCGGCGCTTTCCGTTTACAACAGTTGTGTATACAGTAATTCGCGTATGCTTTTCGGTCTAGCCGAGCAAGGCAATGCACCGAAATTCCTCACGAAACTGAATAAAAACCATTCTCCCGTTAATGCTATTTTAGTTTCTGCCGGACTTGTTGCGCTGTGTATCGTCGTCAACAAAATAATGCCCGAACGTGCCTTAGAAGTTTTGATGAGTTTGGTCGTATCCTCCCTTGTCATCAACTGGATTATGATAAGTTTAACCCATATTTTTTTCAAAAGAAGCCTAACCGAACGGTTGGAAACATCATCGTTCCCAACACTCTTCTACCCGATCAGTAACTATATATCCCTTTTCTTCCTGTTAGGGGTACTGGTTATGATGTGGTTTACGGGATTAAAGATTTCGGTGGAGCTAATACCGATTTGGTTGCTATTATTATACATTAGCTACCGTTTGGTACAGCACAACAAGAATAAAGCATAGTAGCCTTTATCGCTGATAGACCGTTAATTTTCGCGCGCTTCTTCGCCCCAGGTTTGCAGTTTTTCCTGTAATATGCGCGATATCTTGTTAAAATAGCGCTTCTGCTTGTATCCCATTACCCATTGAACACCCTGCACCGAATTCGTGCAGAAAATCTCGTCTGCTTCTTTCATGATTTCGGGACTTATTTGTGCTTCTACCACCGGAATACCTTCGTGCTCCGCCATCTTCATCACCACCGTTCGCATGACACCCGCTACACATCCCTCTGTTAACGCCGGCGTATACAGGGTTTTCTCGTAATATATAAAGATATTTGATATTAAGCCTTCACAGAGATTGCCCTCTTGATTCAGCAAAAAAACCTCATCAAAAGCGAACTTCTTTTTGTATAAACCCGCCATTACATAAATCAACGCGTTATTGGACTTAAGGTGCGACAAGTCACTATAAGGCTTTTTAAAATCGGTATACAAGTCGACAATAAGCCCGAGTTTTTTATCCCGTAATACGGGAGGCATCCGCGCTATTTGGAGGGCATAGACCGGTTTGTTAGTCTCCGGTGCATACGTACCTCCACCCCCACGATAAATAACCAAACGCACCCGTACCTGCTGGCCGATCATATTGTTTTTTCTGATCAACTCCTCGGTTTTCGAACGAATAAAAAAAGCGTCAAACTTAGTATACTCTTCCAGTTGCAATGTCTGCATACCCTGCTGCAAACGTTCGATATGGAGGTCTAAAAACCGAATATCGCCATCTTTCCAAAGCATGGTTTCAAACAGACCATCCCCATAGCGCAACGCTCTGTTATCTATAGTAGCAATTTGCTGATTCTCAGCAACAAGTTGCCCGTCAAAATTGATATATTGTAAAGACATAAAATTTTCTATTAAAACTTATCCGCCGGCGGCCGTGATGTAAGACCGCCATTTTTCTAAAACGGCCTGAAAATCGGCAGGAAGAGGTACCTCAAAATACACGGTCTCTTTTGTGCGTGGATGGACAAAACCCAATGACTTCGCATGTAGGGCCTGCCGAGGCAGTAATTCAAAGCAGTTGTTTATAAATTGCTTATATTTATTGAACACGGTGCCTTTTAAAATTCGATTGCCGCCATACGCTTCATCACCAAACAGTGGATGTCCGATCGACTTTAGATGCGCGCGTATTTGATGGGTGCGCCCTGTCTCTAACGTACAGGCTATTAACGTAACGTATCCCATGCGTTCCAATACCTCGTAATGCGTAACAGACCATTTGCCCTTTTCCGGATCATCGTACAGCTCCATTATTCGTCGATCTTTGGCATTCCTTCCTATGTACCCCGACACCTTACCTCCCTCAGCAAGATCCCCCCAAACTAACGCAAGGTATTTTCGATTTATTGTGTGTTCAAAAAACTGTTTTGCTAAAAATGTCATGGCCCATTCATTCTTGGCAATTACCAATAAGCCAGAAGTATCCTTATCAATCCGGTGTACTAAACCCGGACGTCCCGTATTGCCTGGTAGAGTCGGCAATTGGCTGAGATGATAGGTCAGGGCGTTAACAAGGGTTCCGGTGTAGTTGTTATAACCAGGGTGGACGACCATGCCCGCTTCTTTATTTACTAATAGCAAGTCATCGTCTTCGTAAATAATATCAAGCGGTATATTTTCAGGATAGACTTCCGTATCGCGTGGCGGATCGGGCAACACCATCGTGACCACGTCCAGTGGTTTCACCTTGTAGCTGGCTTTTGTCAGTTTTCCATTTACAAAAACCGTTTCGGCATCGATAGCATTTTGGATACGGCTTCTAGACGTATTTTCTACCCTGTTCATCAAGAACTTATCCAGTCTCAATAACGCCTGCCCCTTATCAGCTTCAATCCGATAATGTTCAAAAAGTTCTTGCTCGTCCTGCTCTTGTATATCGAAATCCTCTGCCATCACGCAAAAGTATCGAAATCCTTTAAAATCTACTAACTTTGACAACAGTATATGTTGCATTTTGATTTTTACAGCCCCGAGGAAGAGCTCGTTCTCCCGCTTTATGAACTGCATGGCATTCGTGTATTCGTGAAGCGAGATGATCTCATACACCCCTACATATCAGGCAATAAATGGCGTAAACTGAAATATCCGTTACAGCAGGCGCAAAAAGAGAAAAAAAAACTGTTGGTAACATTTGGTGGAGCTTGGTCCAACCATTTGCTTGCCACAGCATGTGCCGGGGCGAAATTCGGGTTTCGTACTTACGGATTTGTGCGAGGGGAAGCAGTCGATAATCCGGTGCTCAAATTATGTCAGATTTTTGGCATGGAGCTACAGTTCGTCGATCGCGAACGCTATCGGAATAAAACGGCATTATTTGATACACATTTCGCAAATTCCACAGACGCCTTTTTTATTGACGAAGGTGGCTTTGGTATGTTGGCTGCACAGGGATGTGCTGAAATTACGAACGAATTGAGCCAGGTGTACGATCATTGCTTTTGTGCCTGTGGCACCGGAACAACCTTAGCAGGTCTAGCTCTGGGGCTGGCTACTCAGCAAACGGGCACAGTACTACACGGTATTCCGGTTCTAAAAGGAGCAGGTTTTATCCGCGATGAAATTCAAAAGCTGGGGATAATCGATTCCTCAGCTGTACAACTTCATCTGGACTACCATTTTGGAGGCTATGCGAAAACTAAGCCAGAACTCATCGAATTTATAAAGATGTTCGCCCAGCAGACTTCCCTCTTAATAGAGCCAACATACACCGGAAAATTATTCTACGCTTTGCACGATTTAATTTTAAAAAGGAAGATTGAACGTGGGTCGACGGTATTGATGGTGCACACCGGTGGATTGACGGGGCTTCTAGGAATGCTACACAAGTTTTAAGCACATACTTCCGCTACCAATACACCGTGATCAAACGACGGATCATTTTGCGTCCAAATCAGGTCATAATTTATATATAGCATCCTTATGAATCACCCTTATCATTAACGCCGCCGCTCGGTTTTTTCAGATAGGATATGCATCGCTAGAAAAGAATTCGTATTTTAGACCATAAAACAGGCTGTATGCTAACAGAGATTATTATTATTTTAACGTTAATTATATTTAATGGAATATTGTCAGCTTCCGAAATAGCTATTGTATCCAGCCGGAAGGCTCGTCTTCAAGCTGCTGCAGATAAGGACAATAAATCCGCTCAAATAGCCTTAAACTTAAAAGAAAATCCAAATCATTTTTTATCTACTATACAAATCGGAATCACGCTAATCGGTATCCTTACCGGTTTTTTCAGCGGGGGTAGTATCTCTTCCTATCTGGCCACAGTATTTAGCCAAATACCGTTTTTAGCGCCCTACAATCAACAAATCGCTATCGTCGTCGTGGTGCTGGTCATTACGTATCTCTCGCTGGTCATTGGCGAACTCGTTCCTAAACGTATAGGAATGGCCATCCCGGAGCGATATGCATCGTTTGTGGCCGCACCAATGCTCATATTAAGTAAAGTTGTCAAACCGTTTGTATGGTTGTTAAGCATCTCTACCGACGCGTTAGTTCGATTAATGAATATCAAAGTCTCGAAAAATACGGTTACAGAAGAGGAGATAAAGGCACTCGTCGATGAAGGGGTATCCAGTGGAGTGATCGATAATTTCGAACACGACTTCGTGGACCGTCTGCTTGTATTGGGAGATAAGCGTGCTATTAATCTCATGGTACACCGTTCTGATATCGTTTGTCTGGATCTCCAGAATGATTTTGAAGAGAATCAGCAGATTCTCCGACAATCCGAACATAGTGAGTTTCCTGTAGTAGACGGCAGTTTCGATCAGGTAAAAGGTATTATCCATGTCAAAACTTTTCTAAAAAAATATATAGACAATAAGCCGATCGACATGCAGGCGCTGGTAAAACCTATTCCGTTCGTCAACGAAAACACATCGGCTTACAACATCCTAAACGTGCTCAGGACGGGAAACGCCCAATTGGCCGTCGTAATTGATGAATATGGTATACCGCAAGGCATTGTGTCCATCAAGGATATCGTACGTCAACTTTTCGGTGAGATGAACAACAGCGAGGAACGTTCAGATGCTTCTATCCGCAAAAGAGAAGACGGCTCATATATTATCGATGGAAGGACACAACTGGACGATTTTTTGGATTATTTCCAAATCGAATTGACTGAAGACGAAGAGGACGATATTTCCAATATCACGACACTAGGCGGATTGGTGTTTCTTACCTTAGATCATGTTCCCGAAGAAGGAGAATTTATCCACTTCAAGGACTATAAGCTGGAAGTTATCGATATGGATGGGCATAGAATCGATAAGGTCTTGGTTAATACCCCTCCTCTTTTGGCGAGCAACATCAACGAAAATGAAGACTGATTATTAATAAGGAATGGTTAGTTCTTCTAACGCCTCGATATTTCCTTTAAACATGTTAAGGTCTACGTCGCCGTTTATGCCCCGCACATCACCCCGTTCGGAGAATTGCCAAAAATCCCAATGTTTTCTGGGCTTGTTCATCCAGAAATTATAATTCGCGATCCACAATATGTAATCCGAAAATTCTTTTTCTAAGAAGTCCGTAAAATAGCTATCTCCAGAATAGAGAATGGGTTGAATTCCGTAATGGCCTTCTACTTCATTAAGCCATCGTTTCAATCCCACTTTTAGCGAATCCATAGATTGCTTGCGAGGACGCTCTTCAATATCCAGTACCGGGGGCAAATCGCCGGGTTTCAGTTTAACAACACTAATAAAATTACGCGCTTGGCGAATGGAGTTTTCATTGGGCCGGAAGTAGTGATATGCTCCGCGTAGCTTCGTTCTGCTTTCTGCTCCTTTCCAGTTTGCCACAAAACGGTTGTCTTTGGCCTTCTCCCCCATCGTTGCACGAATAAATATAAAGTCAATGGCGACCTGATCGTATATGGTGCTGATATCGGTCCAGCTCACGTCACCTTGGTACTGTGATATATCAATACCGTACACGTAATCCTTATGTTTATCGATTAACTCCCGGTTTCGTTTTTCGTGTTCACTGGCGGTATGCGTACCTGGTGATTCCTCTGGAAAAATCCAGCTTTTTAGCGTATAAGAAAAATCCGTTTTATAATATAAAAGAGCAAACGCCATTAAGATACTTAAGGGAATGGCCACACTCCAAATTAAATATTTTTTTCGTTCAGCGTCGTCTGCTTTCGTTGTTTTAATCGCCGGTTTTTTTCGATATTTCGCCATATTTTCGGTGAAAATACTGGATTTATTCCTTATGGACAAACAGCAACAGCCGCTTTCAAACCCTACAAAAAAATAATCCGCCTCATTTTCAACGCGTAATAACTAAAGGTCAAAATAAGTTTCGTTAATCAGCCCGAAATTTCTACTTTTGTCGCGGAGAGTTGGCAGAGTGGTCGAATGCGGCGGTCTTGAAAACCGTTAACTGTCACAGGTTCGGGGGTTCGAATCCCTCACTCTCCGCAGAGCTTCAATCGAAAGGTTGGAGCTTTTTTTATAGCTAAGCTTTTACAAGCTGCTCGTTGAGGGATGAGAACCCCCGGGTTCGATTCGAAGAAGGTTCAGGCCTGAGTATGGGGATGTGGGACTGAACCAATCCCTCACTCTCCGCAAAGCTTCAATCGAAAGGTTGAAGCTTTTTTTATAGCTCAGCTTTTACAAGTCGCTTATTGAGGGATGAGAACCCCCGTGTTCGATTCGAAGAAGGTTCAGGCCTGAGTATGGGGATGTGGGACTGAACCAATCCCTCACTCTCCGCAAAGCTTCAATCGAAAGGTTGAAGCTTTTTTTATAGCTCAGCTTTTACAAG
>NZ_JAJEWJ010000010.1 GCF_020687765.1 Sphingobacterium sp. FBM7-1
ATTCCTTAAGGATCTTACTGATCTGCTCTGGTTTGAATCGTTTTCCTTTCATAATACACTGTTAAAGTTATTAATCATTTTTCTATTCTCTAACAGTCTTTTTTTAGGGGAAGCTTACAGAAGTTAAAGTCCCATTTTCATAACGTTTGTGTTTGGTTGAATAAAAAATAGCAGCTTCAGTTTCGGTGTCGTCTATTTGAATGCCGTGATTTTTTTGAAAATAATCTCTTAAAAAGTCCCACATACCGTCCCAAGCAACATTTTGTTGGACACCCATTGTTGTCATTATAGCGTGTTGTTCTGTGTATTGTCCCGGAAAAAGCTCCATTGCTGCTTCTGTGAATGCTGATGTAATTGGAATGAAGTCTTGTGTTGAGTTCAATGCTCCTAAAAACATTTCCTCAATAGTTTTTCCTTGGCGCATTTTTTCTTTTTGGTTTTTAAGAACAAAAAGACAAGTGTTATTAATCACTTCTGCTTCTAAATCTGCAACAGTAAGGCTTCCTCTTCTTTGTTGAAGGTTTGAAATTGATTGTATTAAATGTTGTTTTGCTTGGTTTTTGTTCATAACTCAAAAAAGATTTAATTGAATGTTTAGCGTGTCTGAACGCATAGCGTAGTTAAAGCATTTTTCAAGTGTTGTTTCTCCAATACCTTTGTGACTTGCTATTTGTCCCATATTTTTAATTTCTGTTGAATTTACTATTTCAAGTAACTGACTAATTTTATTTTCCTTTAGTCCCGTTAATTTTTTCAATGTGTTTGTGTCTGTTGAAAGAAAGGCGGTTTTAAAATTTTCGTAAAGGTCGTCAGGTGCTTTTGGGTCGAACTGATATACTTCAAACGGAATATCAATCCCTTTGAGGTGCTTTTCAATTAGTTCGAGAGATTGTTCCTTAGATAAACCACCATTATGTGCACCAAGCAAAGGAAAAGCGATTGAACTTATCCCTTTCGCTTTGTATGTTTCAAGAAACTTTTTTAGTCCTTTTTCTAAATACTCTGGTTTGGTTTCATATTTCCAATGAAATTTTGTTGGAAAGTTTAAAATCCATTTTTGGTGCGTCTTATATAGATACAATTTTCCAATATCTAATTGCTTTTTGTCGCACATTTCTTTGTAACGAACGAACATATCAGGATAACGGTATTTACATTCTAAAGCAAGTCCTGCACCCATAATACCGAAACAGTTTACAGTATTTACTATGGTCTGCATTTCTGTCCTAAATATATTTCCTGTTATTACTTTCATTTGTTCAATTTACTCTTGTTTGGTGGGTGTCCCCCTAAAATGGCTGCTAACGTTTCGGGGCTTGGCGAAGTGGCGGATTTCGGAGCACAAAACTGTCAATACACCACAAAA
Organism: Sphingobacterium sp. FBM7-1; assembly: GCF_020687765.1. Classification (GTDB taxonomy): domain Bacteria; phylum Bacteroidota; class Bacteroidia; order Sphingobacteriales; family Sphingobacteriaceae; genus Sphingobacterium. The sequence goes on from NZ_JAJEWJ010000010.1 coordinate 1,367, forward strand.
GTTGATGCGGGGTAGGATGTTCAATTAACCACGTCACCTGCTATTGAGCCAAACGCCTGTTATCGCTTCGGTGTTCTTTTTTGTCATACTGTTGCATTTTTACTTTCCCACCAAACATCTTCAAGTCGCCAGGTGTGTTTTTTTATCTCGTCAATGAGTTCTTTTAGTTCTTCTGCATAGTCTGCATCACCGAGTTTCATTTCTATTTCGGATTGAATAACCCATAAAGAACGTCCCAAAAAATTAATTTCTTTTTTAAGTTCAGTTAGTCTTTCTTCTGTTAATTGAGTGTTTTGTCCGTAAATGTAATTTTCTGTTTTATACTTCTCTTTTGTCAAGATGTAGTCGTGATTGTCGGCTTTAATAAAACCAAGATTTAGTGCAACGTTTTGTGATGCTATAAAATTTATTTCACCTATTTGATTTTTGTCAATTGTTATTCGTTGTTCTTCTCTTTCTTGAAATAAATGAAATAAAATCGTTTCTTTCATTGCCTTGGTTAAATGTCCTTTCTGTCTTTGTTTTTTGTCAACGAACCAATGCAAGTCTCTCCACATATCTAAAACTGTCGCAACATATAAGCCGTCCAAATTTTTAATAAAGTAAAAATTATATGGTCCATCTGGTGATGAAATATTGTCCGTTGGCTTAGGTTTTTCAGTCCAAACTTTCGCAAAGTCAACGGTAGCAGAAAGTGGTCTTAATTGAATAAGTCCGCCTGTCTTATTTTTGTTGAGTTTGTCAATTAATGTTTTTAAATATTTTTCAGTCATTTCGTTCTTGTCGTCTTTTACACTTGCAGGTAACGGTTCGCGGCTTGGCGAAGTGGCGGATTTCGGAGCACAAAGTTTCAATTTATTACTAAAGTTCAATAGAACTACAAAGCTCAAAGTTTGCACGTCTGCTCGCCTGACGCAAAACCCGTGTTACCAGCAGTTATTCTTCTAATCCTTCTGGTACAGCTAAGTTTTCTACGGATTCTTTTCTATCGCAATTCTTTATGAAAAAATAGAATGTAGAGTCAATTATTTTGATAGAACTCGTACTATTATCATAATCAAAGATTGGCGGTGAAATGCCTTTTGAAACTTGACTCGCCACGAGATTCTTAAGGAAGTATCCCATATCTGATGGTCTTACATCGTCTGGTCGGTGGTGAATTGCTTTAATTTTTTCTTGTAGGGGCTTTCTCTTCAAGCCTTTAATAATATCATCAATTGTTTCTTCAAATAGCACCTTAATAAAGTAGTATGGAATATACAATGGTACTTCCTGTGAAGAACGTGCTTTTTGTTCTATAAAACTCTCTAAACATCTTGTATGCCTACTTGAATAGTCCTCAAGTTTCCTAGTAATAGCTGCATCAACATTATTCTTAGTAATTTCAACAAGGTTAGAACTTGTTTCATTAATACCTGCAGCATAGCATGATTCCTTACAGATTTCTTGAAAAACACCGACACTATCAAAACAACTATCAATGATATAGTCTACAATATTTTCAAATGTAGCATTCAATAATGGTAGTCCTTCTACAACAATTCTTTTTAAGTCTTCTCGTTCCCACGGTTCTACCGGAACTTCAATCACTCGGTCTAATAAGTCGCCATTGAACTGAGCTAATCGATTCTTTTCACGCCAGATTCCTAAAACTATAAACAAGATATTGTAATCTTCAAAAATCCTTAAATCAATAGCCAATTGTTTTTGTACATCCTCACTTAGGTAATGGAAATTCTCCAGAATTATTCTTTTGTTGAAGTTTATGCTTCTTAGTAATTCTGAAAGGTCTTGAGCTAAAGCCAAATTAAAGTCAATTACCCTAAAAGATTTTCCATTTCCTTTTCCAGTGGTAGCTGTGGCTTCTGTTTCCGCATCAGCACCGCCAAAAAAAGGGATTCTAACTTTTGCTTTAAGTCCAACCTTTGCTTCGCCTCCTACGTTTGTTGTAACCTCGTGAGATTCCAATATTTCAATATCTAATTGTCTTGCGATTGAATTGTAAATGTCTAATGTGGAAGAAGTAGGAGAACAATTGACTTTAACAAATTCTTTTTCGGTCAAATGCTTATTTGTCAATGATGTTTTCCCTTGCTTTGATGCACCATAAATGATAATATGCTTGTTTTTCTGTAGTCCTTTTGTAAATGTTTCATCAACTAATGGTCTTTCAATATATGTATCGATTAAGTCGTTTGAAACTCCGTAAACTTGGTTTGTTTGTCTCATATTGATGATTGTCTTTATAATTGCTGGTAACGGGCCGCGGCTTGCCGAAGTGCGGGCTTGAATTGAGCGAAAGTTCAATTCAGACCGAAACGTAGCCAAAGCTGTGAGCCTTTTTGTAAATTTAATAAAAAACAAAAGCAAATAGCTTTTGGCGGATAAAAAGGCGAAAGTTCAATTTTGCACTTAACCCGCCATTGCGCCAAGTCGGAAACCTACAGATCGATAATAACCTTGCAGAGAATGCCATCCGTCCAATTGCGCTGGGACGAAAAAACTATCTCTTCGCGGGAAGTCATGAGGCAGCACAAAGATCGGCAATGATCTATTCGTTATTTGCCATTTGCAAAAAGCATGATGTGAACCCGTACCAATGGCTGAAATACACCTTGGAGAATATCATGTCAATCAACCACAAAAACTTAAAAGATCTCTACCCGCAGAACTTTAAGAATAATCTTCAGGAATCAAACATGTAGTTCGTCGGGCGGATACCTTGTCCCAAGAGGTGATCCCGCTGGGAGTGGTTCAGTCCCACATGGCCCAAACTCATGCCTGAACCTTCTAGAATCGAACCCATCCCAACCCTTCGTTCGAATCCGGCGGGCACAAAAAAAGCCCAATCTTTCGATTGAGCTTTGTTTGTGATCCCGCTGGGATTCGAACCCAGGACCCATACATTAAAAGTGTATTGCTCTACCAGCTGAGCTACGGAATCTTACTTCGTTTGTTTGAAGTGTTGCAAAGGTAGAAAAAATGTTCACTTCTGCCAAATAGATCGCTGGTTATTTTTCACCTAAGTCTTTAACCAATTGTTTTTCATCGAAATATAATTGCATTTTTATGGTGATGAAACCATCAAATTTATGCATCCCCCTATGAGTTTGAGTAAATCTTGTTGGTTTCTTGCTATTAATTGTGCCTTCATGCAGGCTTTTTAGTCTCCGTGCGGGTTAAAACTTGCTTTTATCATGCGGTCCGCTTGATTTAAATCCTGTCGTAAGGTGATTGCTGTATAGCCTTTTTTTGATAAGAGGTCACAAGTCTCTGCGCCTAAGTACTGGTTAATTTCAAAATAAAGGTTTCCGCTAGGCGATAAATGCTGTTTTCCCATTTCTGCGATCACATCATAAAATAGGAGAGGAGCCTGATCTTCTACAAAAAGTGCGCTGTGTGGTTCGTAAAGCAATACGTTTTGGTGCATGTCTTTTTGTTCAGCTGGTGTAATATAGGGAGGATTGCTCACGATAATATCGTATTGTTGGTTCGGTTGCATAAAGCTATCCCACTCTAAGATATCGGCTGCTATAAAGTTTACGGAAAGATGCAGTTTTGCCGCGTTTGAACGAGCGATCGTTAGGGCTTCGTTTTGCACATCGATGGCATCCACGGTGGCATGTGGCAAATGTTTCTGGAGCGCCAGCGCGATGCAGCCCGATCCCGTTCCGATATCGAGGATGGATAAGGTTTCGCGATTTTGATGTTCTTGAATGATCCATGCGACCAATTCTTCTGTTTCTGGGCGGGGGATCAAGGTGTGCTCATTGACCGATAGCTGCAGCCCGTAAAAATCGGCTGTCTGGAGAATATGCTGTATGGGACGCCCGGTTTTTAGCTCATCCAATACTTGGATAAATTCCTGGACGCGTGTTTCGGTAATTTCTTGGGTGCTATTTAAGGTATAATGTACGCTGTTTTGGTTCGTCACAAATGCATAGGTCATTAAAAATAGCTGTTTGATTTCCGCTGGGGGATATAGTGTGGATAAAGCTTCCTGATAATGGTTTGCTAGATCTTTGTAATTTTTCATGTGACAAAAATACGGACAAACTTACAAAAGCAGATTGCTCTTTCTATATTCTTTGGTAAGTACTAAGTTTGTAACATGGTACCAGACGAGAGATACATGCAACGTTGCCTAGATTTAGCCATACTGGGAGCGGGAACGGTGAGCCCTAATCCTATGGTGGGGGCGGTCATTTTGCACGAGGGTTTTATCATTGGAGAAGGTTATACGTCTCCCTATGGTGGGTCACATGCGGAAGTAAATGCGGTGCAGGATGCCTATAGCCGGTGGGGAGAGGCGGAAGCTAAGCAACGTTTTCGTACGGCTACCATGTATGTGAGTCTTGAACCTTGTGCACACTATGGAAAAACGCCGCCTTGCGCTGATATGCTGGCCGAATTGCAGTTTGAATGTGTAGTGATTGGCTGCCTCGACCCTTTTGCAAAAGTTAACGGACAGGGCTTAGAAAGGCTTAAGCAAGCGGGGATCACGACTAGGGTAGGTGTGTTGGAGGAGCAGTGTAGGGCGATCAACAAACGATTCTTTACGCGTACCCTGCAGCAGCGACCGTACGTGATTTTAAAATGGGCGCAAACCGCGGATGGATTTTTCTCTCCGGAGGAAGCTGCACAACGGTGGATCAGTAATAGAGCTAGCAAGCAGCTCGTCCATAAATGGCGATCGGAGGAGGATGCAATTTTAGTGGGTACGGCGACGGCGATGATCGACGATCCTGCCTTGACGACCCGTTTATGGACGGGTAAAAACCCCAAACGCATTTTAATCGATAAAGATCTTCGGGTGCCTGCGGATGCGAAAATTTTTAATGAGGAGGCCGAAACGATTGTGTTTAATGCGCACGACACCGATTGGCAGAAAAATCGGAAGTTGATCGCCTTAGAGAATTTTGATCTTTATCTTCCGCAACAACTGATGTATCAACTTTACCTGATGGATGTATCGTCTGTCCTGATTGAGGGGGGAGCAAAAACCTTACAATCTTTTATCGACGCAGGTATGTGGGATGAGGCACGGGTGTTTGTTTCTCCAAATCGGCAGGGACAGGGTAAACCTGCACCGAATTTGACAGCGGCAGTAGATGCGATCCAAAAAGTTGGTGACGATTTTTTACAGACGTATTTTCGTAAGTCTGAAGCTTAATGTATTTTCGGCGTGTCTAGCAGGTCGGTGACATATCCGAGTACTTCTTGTTCGGTATGGCCGTCTTCTAGCATCGAGAAGGTGAGGTAAGCGGCATATATCTCTGCGCTAAACACAACGTGTTTATCGGAGACGATTTTATCAATGACCTCTTCGTGAACTTCGATGCCGATATGATGTAATTCATTGTGTAGATTGGTAGAGATGCTGCAGTGTTCTTCCCCCGAAGCGAAAGCGGCAATGATATGTAATATCAATTTATCCAAAATTTCGGGACTGATTGTTTTTGCTTTTTCACCATAATCGTTGATATCTATTCTTCCCTTCGCACTGTTGACAATTTTATCCCAAATCAGGTATTCCGTTTTAGTGTGCATAGCCGTTGGAGTTTATAATTTATCTTAAAGATAATAAAAAGAAAAGTACTCCGAAAAAATATGCTTCTATTTTTTTAGATTTCGATTGGGCTATCCTTCAGGAGGAACTAAATAACGCGTAATATTTCGGCGATTTCTTTATAGCCTTTTTCCAGTGCCAGATCAGATGCGCTCATGCCTGCTTCAGTTTTAACCGTGATATCGGCTCCGTTTTCTAACAGGATGATAATCATGTCGATATTGCCTTGTTGTGCGGCGATATGTAACGGTGTAATCCGCGCATGTTGGGTGACATTTACGTGTGCGCCTGCTTCAATGAGCATTTTACTGATTTGATCGTAACCGCCGGTAAGTGCCGTATGCAAGGGGTATACGGAATAGCCATTTTGAGAACATATATTGGGATCTGCTCCGTTGGCGAGAAGGGTACGAATGACTTTTTCCTGTCCAAAATGTGTCGCGATGCCCAAAGGGGTGAAACCATGTGTGGAAATCTCGTCTAGGACTTCCGGTTTTTGTTTGAGCATGGATTCGATCTGTTGGGCTAATCCGATGGCGGCAGATTCATGGATCGTGATTGTTGTGAGGTGGTTGAGTATGGTTTTAATAACCTGGTCTTTGTGGTAGTAGCAAGCGAGCAAGAGCGGGGATATATCGTGGCTGGTCTGCTCTCTCAATAATGCCGGTTGTTCCGTCAATAATATTTCCAAATCGTGGTGATTTCCGGTCTCAATATATTCTTCTAACTTATATAAGCTCATTGCATCTCTTTTGAAGTACACGAATTAAGTAAAATTTTGTGAAAAATAGATGAAATGTGAATAAGATACTGGGTGTTTAAAAAATATCGCTCATACGCTAGGGGGTGGGTTGTCGCGTGACGTGTAGTTATATGTCGACATTTTAGAATAAACGCGAAGGATCCGGGAAGGAATGTAGATATAAAATTTACTTTTGTACAAGCCCTCCCAAAGGGCATGTTTTTCATAGGTAGATGTAGGGCCGGATTTCATCATTCGGCCCTTGTTTTTTAGTACCCACCAAACTTTGTTTATTTTAGCGCGTGTGTTTTTCCATAGTGCAGTGTTGTTTGTGCATTAGAAATCAAATTTAACCCGAACGCGTATACCATGTTTGGGTACATCGGGCTGATCCAGGTAATTTAGCCTTTTGACATAGTCTACACGGATAAATTTGAAGATATTGGTTAAACCAACACTTGCTTCTACATAAGGGCTACTCCCGAATCCATAAGTAATCGGCTTACCGTCATCATTTTTTTGAAACTGGAATACTTCGTTGGTGTAAGCGGGATTATTTTCGTTACGCAGACTACCATAAATGGCTTTTACACTGAACACTTCGCGCCATTTTAATTTCTTGATCAGGGGGATCTTGTTCAATATAAACCCATTCATGTAATATTGTACGTTCGCGGACACCGATTGGTCACTCACGAATTCTAAAAAATTCATAAGGTTGTACGACTGTAGTTGATAAGCGTAAGTTTGGTTGGCTCGATGAATATTCAGAAAAGGGAAGGGGATCTGTTCGCCTAAGATATAATTTCCTTCTATGTTAACATCGGCATAGCCTAGCTGGGAGAAATAAAATCGCTTATCGGCGCCCAGGGTAAAGTTATGGTAGTCATATTCTCCGCCCAATACGTCTTTTAGCCCCGCGATGTAATTGAAATAAAAGATAGGGTATTTATTGTATATAGGTGTGCGGTATAACTTACCTTGATAAAATTCTTCGTTCGGGGCATAGCGTAAACTTACGGATAGTTCCGTGGTGTTCAGTTCATGGAACAATCTGTTATTTCCGGATTCGTCCAGCATCTGATAGGTGAGTATGCCGGCTGGTTGTTGACGCCACTTAGACAACCCCAAGAGATAAGAGAAGTTGCTTTCAAACTCCCTTTTGTATTCCAAGCGGTAGATGTCGTTGTAGAGGTAACGTTCGTTTTCACCGCGTTTAAACGACAGTAAAAAGTTGTCTTCCTGTACAAAGTCGAGATTCTGGCCCGGAATTTTGGTGTCTCGCATAACGGATGCCCGCAGGTAATGTTGCGGAAAGGTGTAGACGGACTTGTTATTGAGAGCGTAGGTTCCGCTCAGGAAATATTTCCACTTTTCGTCTTTGAATCCGTATGCGGTATAACCTTCTGCGTAAAACCGCTTACTTAAGCGATCGGTGGTACGGCCGCCTAAACGTAGCCGGAATCCTTCTACCGGATTAAAACTATAAAAGGTATTGACTGGGCCGATTTCGACGGGACCGGCTTGTTTGTAACCGGATAGGATCAATGCGCTGATGTCCATAAAGCGTTGAAAGGATGGAATCAGCTGTAAGGTGTCGATGTTACGGTATATATTTTGTTCATTGGGTTTTAACGCAATGGGACGATGGGTGGCCCAATAGGTTTCATCCATCGTGGTGTCGTTTTCTGCTATCATCTTCACGACGGGAGCACCGGCATATACACTGTCGGGTTGTGCGATGCCTGTCCGAAAGTCATCGAAGGTCACGGTCCGCGTACCCTTAATACCGGTGCCTTTGTCGGTGAGCGAAAAGTCTAATCCTAACGTGCTTGTTTTTAAATAGTAACGCTGAAGGCTGTCTTGTGCGAAGTCGAGCTTCACGTCTAGATCACGGACAAAGTTTAGGTTAATATCGTCGGCTACACTGAGGTTGGCCCGTTTTACGGCATATTTTCCGTCTAGTGTAATGTATAATCTTCCCTGGAAGAGGAGATCGGCTTTATTGCGTGGAAAAAAACTGAGTTCAACTAGGTGGGGGATTTCTGTTTTGATCGTATCGGTAATGTAAAACCGATAAAATGTAGGCGAAGCACCGGCTATGGGGCTTAAAAATTGATTGGTAACCAATTCAATATTGCTTTCATAGATATCGATGTCCTGATAAAGCTTGTTGAAGTATGCGCTTAATCCGTCGTTGTCGACGAATTTAGGGTCGAACTGTGCACGCTGTTCCGCTAAGATAAGTTGCTTCGTTTTGTTTGGTTTTTTACGTGTATACACCTGTGACAGGCGCTCTTCAATAAAAGCAGGTAGGGAATAGCCCTTGCTATTGCCGGTTTCTACGTCTTCTTTCTCAAATAGAAATTGGTAGTTTTTGAATATTTTCCGGTTTTTAAATTTTTCGGATAAATTGCTCAGCCCTAGGGATACTTTTTCGTATTGGCGATATTCGGCGTATTCATAGGATGCGATGCGGTTTTCATCTTTATGCGCGATAACTTTACGGATAAGTTCGACCGCCGGATTGTTTTTATTCGAATACCTCGCTCGTCGCGGGGCGCTAATTTCTACGGTTTCAATGGTATTCTCCTCAGGTACTAAATACACCGTTAGCTCTTGATAAGTTTCATTACCGATACTGATATCCTGTGACTCATATCCGACAAAAGAGATACGGATTTTAGAGAAATTGGGTTCTACTTTTAAGATGAAATTACCTTCGTCATCAGTGGAGGAGGCGGTGGTGGAGCCGACGGCCGCAACGGTCGCATAGCCGATGGGCGCTTTGTTCGTCACATCCATCACTTTTCCTTTTAAGTGCAGCGATTGCCCGAATGACACGTATGAATATAAGAGGAATACTAGGAGCATTCCTAGCTCTTTTTTGTACGCCAACAAACTGTTGGTAGTTAATAATAGCACGCGATAACTTGACATATGTCTAACTTTATTACCCTTTTGACTTTTATACCTTGTTAGTCAGGTTAAAAGGGCGTCGACAAAAGTAATAATACTTTAGTGGATTTTGAAAGACGGATAGGATCCCCTTGTGGAATGTGACGTTTTCTTGATAATAAAGGTCGGACGGTAATTCTAAAAAGGATCTTCTGCGGTGAAGGTAACGTATTCTCCGGTCCGAGGGTGGACAAACGCAAGTTTGCCTGCGTGAAGATGTAGCCGGTCTGCCCGTTGCCCGTATAGATCGTCGCCTAAGATGGGGATGTGAAGGCCGTTATGATGAGCGGCATGCACGCGGAGTTGATGGGTGCGCCCGGTGATGGGAAAAAAATGTATACGGGTACTTCCTTGTTCGTGGCCTATTACGTTGAATTTTGTTTGCGCAGGTTTCCCGTGTTGATAGCAGACTACTTGTCGGGGTCGATCGTCGAGGTCAACCCGTAGCGGTAGGTCAATCAGGCCGGCAGACTCCGTCAATATGCCATCGAGTATGGCGGTATATTGTTTTACGACGGTATGTTCGATGAATTGTTTTTGAATATATTGATGGGCTTCTTTGTGTTTGGCCAATACGAGCAGACCCGAAGTCGACATGTCTAAGCGGTGAATAATGACGGGCCCGGATATCGAGGGGTACTGTGCCAGGATGCGGGTATAAACGGAGTCGGTTATATGAATGCCGGGTACAGAGAGAAACTCTGATGGTTTATTAACCACGATAATATCCTGATCTTCATAAACCACCTCGAAGGTACGCCCTTCTGCCGGATTGACGCGCATGGGATCCGGTGCTACCGCTAATCCCTGGAGCATATGTGATAAAATGGGTTCGCATTTGCTTTTGCAGGCTGGATAGAAGCTTTTGTGTTTTCTAACTTCTGAAGGCGGAGATATGCCCCACCAGAACTCGGCCATGCAGATGGGTTTGAGTTGGTGTTGATAGGCATATTGGAGCAACTTGGGTGCTGCGCATTCTCCGGCACCCGCGGGAGGTAGAAGTTGTTTCCCTTCCGAAAATATCGCTAATACACTTTTGGTTTTTCCATGTGCATTCAGAAATTGGTATTGCTCGAATAGGCGGTGCTGAAGTTGGGTGGATTTTAATTTGCGGCTACGCTTTAATTCTTCTATTTGCTGGTGTTTGTCGCGAATCGAAGTTTGCAAGGATGCGAGCTCCTCTTGCCACTTGCCTTTAAGTAGAGCGTATTCGTGCTGATCCCGATAGCTTTGTTTGATAAGATCCGTTTCTAGCAATTGGTAGTCGGCTTCGGATAGTAGGGGTTTGTTGTTTGTTCGTGTTTTTTTACGCTTGGTTTTTTCCGCTTTCATATGGATGCGATAGGCACTAAGTGCGGCATCTGCATTTTGTTGTGCTTCGGCATGTTGTTGAAGTAGCTGAGCAAGATCGGGCGAGGCTTCGAGTTCGTCTATTTGTCTATTTAAGGTGTTAATCTGTTCTTCTTCCTGAAGGAAGAAGCTGTCTTTTGTCAACATATCGAAAATGGGTGGAACAAAATAGGTGTGCTGGTTGGTGCCCCCCAGTTTTCCGGAGCAGGCGGCTAAGTAGCCTAGTTGTCCTTTTTCTCCTTCTACGACTAATACGCCGAACATTTTGCCAATAGGAACAGTGCCGGTTTCGGTTAAACCAAAGTTGTGGGTGAAATCTTGTTGCTCTTCCAGATAACGCTGTAGTTCTTTTACGGCTATTTTGCTCAGTTCGTCAGGGTCATAACAGAAGGGAAAGGTAAAAACCTCAGGCTTGGTAGCTCCGGTAATATCCGATTGGAAATGATGAAAAAATTTTGGATCGTTGACAGCCATGCAAATCTGAGTTTTATGCTGCGAAAATAGGAAAAAACAACAATTTTTCGTAAATTGTGGTGGTTCGAAAGGGATTCAACTCTCGATAATTTTTAATTTAATTAAACACTATGAAGATCAATATTGGTATAAAAGAAAAAGACACAAAGGCAGTTGCTGTTATTTTAAATAAGCTATTGGCGGATGAGCATGTGGTGTATGTTAAACTTCGCAATGCACATTGGAATGTGGAAGGGCCTGATTTCCATGCGCAGCATCTATTCTTTGAAACGTTATATAACGAATTAGCAGAAACCATTGATGAAATTGCAGAACGCGTGCGTTCTATCGGACATTACGCGGTGGGTACGATGAAGGAATTTTTAGCGCTATCGCAGCTGACCGAAACGGGCTATCAAAAAAATGACGCATTAGGTTACATCAAAGAATTATTAGCGGATTATGAAGCCATCATTGCTTATATCCGTGAGCAGATAGATGTTGTTGCGGACGAGCATAACGATGCGGGAACAGAAGACTTTTTAGTAGGCATCATGGCGGCACATGAAAAGACCGCATGGATGTTACGTGCACATGTACGCTAATCAGTAGATCTTGTCTTTTTAATAAGTAGAGATGCCATCGACCAAAGACTGCTCTGTGGTAGATGGCATCTCTATTTTTTATTATCTTTGCTATCTCAAAAGCTATTTTATATGACCAAGTTTTTTCTGAATGTCCCTAAAGGAACACTATCTTCTAACCTTGCGGCTTTAATTTTGCGGATTGGATTCGGCGCACTGATGATTCCGTACCATGGTTATACCAAGCTGGTAGAGTTTAATGAACGGAAAGACGGATTTATGGATCTGTTGGGGCTGGGCGGTACAGTTTCACTGAGTTTGGCCATATTCGCGGAATTTTTCTGCTCTATTTTATTAATCCTTGGTTTGTTGACCCGCTTGGCCACAATTCCTTTGTTGGTAACCATGCTAGTCGCTTTCTCGGTGCATAACTGGGCCTTATTTGGGCAATATGAACTAGCCACCGCTTTCTTTGTCGGATACTTGGCTATTTTAGCTTTAGGACCTGGGAAATTTAGTTTAGACTACCTGATTTTTAGACGTAAAAGGTAATAGCTTGACGCTATTCCGTTTTACGTTTTTGAAATTTACGAAAAGGCTTTTTACGGTTCGTGTTTTTCGTTTTGGTTCCACTACGGGGTGCGTATGTGGGGCCTTCTGAAAAACCGTCAGGCAAAGGCGTTTTTGGTATTTCTCTTTCAATGAGCTGTTCGATACGGGAAAACCGATTTTGATCCTTTTCGTTAATAAACGTAATGGCGGTTCCTGTCGTTGCGGCTCTTGCTGTCCGACCGATACGGTGCACATAATCTTCGGGATCGGGAGGTACGTCATAATTCACGACCAAGCTGATACCGACAATGTCAATGCCTCGAGAAATGACATCAGTGCCTACCAGCACTCTTATTCTTCTAGCCTTGAAGCGCTGCATGATATCTTCCCGTTGGGCTTGTTCCAAATCGGAATGAAAACCTTCTGCTACGATTCCCTTTTTTATTAACTCTCTGTGGAGTCGTTTAACAATATCTTTTTTAGAGGCAAAAATAATGATGCTTTCATAGTCTGGATTAGCTAAAATATGCTTAATTAGCGCCATTTTTTGTTCATCGTAAACTAAATAAGCTTGCTGGTCGATTCCTTCTGATGGCTTAGAAATTGCTACATTGACCTCCAAGGGCTGAAAGAGTATTTTCTTGGCTAATGTCCGGATTTTTGGCGGCATCGTGGCAGAAAACAGGAGGCTCTGCCTTTTTTTAGGCAGTGCACTGATAATGCGCATGATATCATCGTGAAATCCCATATCCAACATGCGATCGGCCTCATCTAACACCAAGTGCTCTAAATGACTATAATTTACTTTTCCAGAACCCATGTGAGCAAGGAGACGGCCTGGCGTTGCAACAATAATGTTTACGCCCTCTTGGAGAGCTCGTCGTTGCTGTTCATAACCTGCCCCGTCTCCGCCGCCGTATACGCATATAGAGGTTGCACCGGTAAAATAACCGAAGCCCATAATTTGCTGGTCTATTTGTACGGCAAGCTCTCGGGTAGGAACCAGAATAAGACTCGTAATGTTTTCGCGCGGATGTGCGGCTATTTTATTTAAAATCGGTAAAAGGTAAGAAGCGGTTTTACCTGTCCCGGTTTGGGCGCATGCGATAATATCTTTCCCGTCTATAATAGTCGGGATTGTTTTTTCCTGGATGGGTGTAGCTTCTTCAAAACCCATGCTGTCAAGTCCCTCCTCTAGGCTAGGAGAGAAACCAAAGTCAATAAATTTCAATATCTTAATTCATTTTTGATAAAATTAGGGTTATTATTCGGATCCAGCAAATTTTAAATTTCATAAATTAGATAGGGCTCGAAAAGGAGTGTGTATGAGTTCTTGGCAAGAAAATACGGGTTTTTATTGGGGTTGTGTTAAGAATAAGTGTGTTTTTTTGGGAAAATGATAATTTTTTTGTAGGTTTATCGGAATGTTCGATTGGTAAGAAATCGATATTCTTAGGTTATAAAAAACTCGATCCGTCGTTCTGACGGATATAAAATTGTTTCATTTGTTGTTTAGTAATCGAGTGATCGCTCAAAAACCCCGCGAACATCGCGGGGTGGACGGGCGATTCGAAAATGATATTGGTTATTGCAGCTCATCTTTTTCATATCCCCCGCTACAATCCATGCAGGAATTGCCGTATGCATCGTATTCATCATAAGCTGCACCCACCTTGCCAAATAGTGTTATAATACGGTCTAGTCTGATTTTAATTCCGGTGTCCAGCCGGATGAAAAGGCCTGCTGATTTTTCTTCTTCTAATTGTACTACTTTGCCCGATGCTTCATGCACCTGCTTTTCTGGGCTAAAAAAGAAAATTTTTCCGCTGCGCTCTTTTTTTATCTCTTCTTCTGCCACCTCCCGGTACTCCCAAGCGACGGGAAGATAGGCTTCGTTCCAGGTTATCTGCTTCTCATTCATAAGATCTCCGATCTGTTTTATCTATTAAAGGGCTAATGTAACTTTTTCTCCTGTTTTACACGACTTATAAATGGCATCTATAATTTTTAAATCTTTTAAGCCTTCTTCGCCATCGACGGTGATAATTGGATTCGTGTCTTCCAGGATGATGGCCGCCATTTCATCCATTTGTAAGGTTTGGTGGGTGACATGCGGGTGCGTAAGCTTGCCTTTATGTGTTCGGCCTTCTATCGGGCCATAACCGGTAGAAGGTTGCATTTCCGCAAAGCCTTTTTCACCGGTTAGGAAAAATCGATCAAGGTTATTCATGTTATAGGTGGAAAGGCAGGCGGCAAGCGCTCCGCTCGGAAAACCTAATTGAAATAATATCGTTTCATCCACGCCCTCCTTAAACTTTACCAGATCGGTTTTTGTTTCTTGTGCGGTTACCCAAACCGGTTCTTCGCCCAACATATAGCGAGCACCGTTGATGGCGTAAATGCCGATATCCACGAGCGCGCCGCCGCCGGCTAAGTCTTTGTTTAGCCTCCACTGGTTCGGATCTCCGATACGGAAGCCGCATTGTCCTTGAAAAAAATGTACTTTACCGAAATCTCCGTTTCTGCGCATTTGTACGACCTCGAGGGTTTTTGGTTCAAAATGCATACGATATCCCACCAATAATTTGACATTGGCTTCCTTACATTTTCGCACCATGTCTTCTCCCTCTTTTGCATTAATAGCCATTGGTTTTTCGCAGATGACGTGTTTCCCAGCTTTTGCCGCTCTGATGACATGCTCGTAATGCAAGGCGTTTGGTGTGATGACATATATTGCGTCAATATCGGGATTGTCTCGCACTTCGTCAAAATTTTCATAGTTGTAGCAGTTTTTATCGGGTATGTTATATTTAGCCTGCCATTGCTGAACTTTTTTCGGTGTGCCGCTGATTAAACCTGTCAATTTCGCTTTTTTACAAAGTTCCATAGCTTGTGCAACGCGGGTTCCGTATCCACCCAATCCCATAATAGCTACGCGTAAAACAGGCCCGTTATAGGTGTCGTGATTGGAATTAAGAAATGTTAAGGGCTGGGCTGCAGATAGCAAAGGCGCAGCCAAAGCAGTATAAGTAAGCTTCTGTAAAAAATCTCTGCGTGTATGCATAGGAGTAGGATTACGGGTTTGACAACTTAAAGATAACAATAAAAAAAAGAAAAGGTTTAACAGGATTTACGCGTTAAATATAGAGAATCTAAACCTTTTTTGTGGTCTGTATGTTCATGTTAAAAACAGATAGCAGTATGTTACTACCAATAATATTTGCGATTTTATTTATCGCTGTAGGAATCTTTCTTGTATTGAGGAGCAAAAAGAAAAAGGAAACGCGAGATCCGAAATGAGTAAACACGGAAAAGCGAAAAATAGCTATTCGATACCCCGTGTATGGAAATGGGTAGGCGGAATCGTGTTGATGTTGCTTATCCTATTAATAGCGGCGACTGTCGGTATTCGCGCGTGGAAGCCTA
This sequence comes from Sphingobacterium sp. FBM7-1, assembly GCF_020687765.1. Lineage (GTDB taxonomy): Bacteria > Bacteroidota > Bacteroidia > Sphingobacteriales > Sphingobacteriaceae > Sphingobacterium. The sequence goes on from NZ_JAJEWJ010000010.1 coordinate 17,001, forward strand.
GTATCAAAACAAAATTAACGGAGGCTATCCAACAATCTAGCAATGGTTTGTATGGGTTGACCTATGACGATATGGAGTTGCATATTTTGACGGGTACGGTTCGTTTAAAAAATGCGGTACTGACCAGTGACTCGGTGAGGTATCAACGTGCGATCGAATCGGAAACGGCACCGGATAACCGATTTGATATTAAACTGGAGGAGCTCGAAATTCGTGGTGTAAGTATTTGGTCTGCCTTGATACGTAAGCGGCTACTGGTGAACGATGTTTTATTACGTGGGGGAACTTTACGTATACGGAGTGCGTCGCTTGCCCATAATAAAGCTGCCGAAAGACAAGATGCAACTGCTTTATATGATCGTGTAAAAGCCATCTTTCGTGCAATTGAGGTCGGTAAAATTAGTCTCGAGGAGTTTGATATTGCTTATGTAAAATCAGAAGGTGGCACGACGAATGAACTGTATGTGGATAGTGCTCAATTCCGATTGTATGATATTCTTCTGGATGAAAATTCAGCGCAGGATACCACACGGTTATATTATTTTAAGCATATGGATATGGATATTCCGAGGTTTGCTTACGATATTCCTAATAGCCCTTATAAGATAACCTTTGACCGCTTGACCGTAAATAGTCGAGAGAATAATTCGCTACTGATTAACGTGGCGCTCTCGCCGCGGATTCCTAAAGTAGATTATTTCCGGAATGATAAGGAGAATAAGGCTTTGATTTATTTGCAGTTTGACTCCATACGCTTGGAAGAGATGTGTTTTAGGGAGGTGTTTCAGCGACAGCGAATTGCTGCGGTATATGCGCATCTGACGGGAGGCTCGGCTTCTTTCCATAAAGATAAACGTTTTCAAAAGGATAATGTAAATAAATTGGGGGACGCTCCGCATCAAAAAATAATGGCTGTTAACCAATTGTTTGGTTTTGATACGGTGTTCGTAAAAAAAGTGGATATTTCTTATCAGGAGCTTAGCGGACGATATCTTCGCGAGGGTGCTATAACCTTCCAGAACGCAGTGGGACACTTAACGAACGTGACGAATGATACACTATCTTTAAAAAAGGACGAATTCATGCGGGCAGATTTGAAGGCTAGTTTAATGGGGACCGGTGCGCTGCACGCTGTTTTTAGTTTTGATATGTTAAGCGACGTCGGAAGCCATACTTATAAAGGTACTCTAGGGCCGATGCAGCTCCCTGCGTTTAATCGTATACTAACACCGTTGCTGAACATCTCGTTTGCTTCGGGAAATATCCATCGCATACGTTTTGATATGTTGGGTAACGATTACCGAAATTGGGGTACGTTTCATTTTGATTATGATCAACTGAAAGTGGAGCTGTTGCATCCGCCAGACCAAGATCGTAATAAAAGAGGGAAACGAGGTGTACTTTCTTTTTTGGTAAATCAGTTTTTGGTCAATGATAGTAATCCGGATGCTAACGAGGTATATCATATCGGAGAGGTGGATTATAAGCGGGTTCCGGAGTATTCGCATTTTAAAACGCTCTGGAAGAGTTTGCAGGAAGGAATACAACAAACGGTCGGTTTAAGTGAAAGCAATAAATTGAAGTTACAAGAAAGAGAATAGGTTTGTTGAAAAGATAGAAGTATTTGTATTTTTTTAATCGTTTTGCGAGATGGTATCCGGCAATAAGTTTTAAGGGGTATCTGTCCCGCAGAAATCGCCGGGTATTAAAGCATTAGTAGGAAGCCCGCTGGTTTGATCGTTGCTTCCGATAGTAGCAGGCAGATTTTAGCAAAACTAAACCGTTAGTTCGTTCAATAAGCTGGTCAAGTCGATTGGTCGTGTGTACATTTCTAAAGAACCGTCTTCTTTCTGGGGCCAAAGTTCTTTGGGTCGATCCCAATATAGTTCCACGCCATTTCCGTCAGGATCGTCAAGATATATCGCTTCGGAAACACCGTGATCGCTGGCTCCTGTTAAGGGATAATTGGCCTTTCTTAGACGGTCGAAAATCTGGGCAAGGTCTTTTCTAGTGGGGTACACAATAGCGGTGTGATACAAGCCCACTCCCCGTGGAGAAGCAGGAGGCGCATCTTTACTGTGCCAGGTGTTTAGTCCGATATGGTGATGGTAGCCTCCGGCAGATATAAAAGCTGCTTGATCGCCATACATGGTCGTTATCTCGAAGCCTAATAGATCGGTATAAAACGCAAGTGCACGTTCCAAATTTGCTACTTTTAAATGGACATGGCCAATGTGTGTATTTGCAGGAATGGTATAGTCGTTCATGTGCGTGGGGTTTATTTTATATGGATAACAAATCTGTGCTACGAAGCCTTTTGCTAAAGTAATAAATAATTTTTTCAAAGTGCTCGTTTATTTTTTGCTTCGGCACCGGAAAAAAGACATTTTATTGCCCCTATAGACTAAGGGTTAATGTCTGATGATATGTGGAATAAATCGACTTTTATCCGTTGTAATCGGCATGTCAGACTCTCTAAAAGATATCCCGCAAGCTTCTTGTCCGATAATCCAGCTACCGATAATGGAAAAGCCAGTTTCTTCGCGATGCAGGTTAGCCAGTTCTTGGTATATGTAGCCTTCTCCTCCGTATTCACCTTCGGTGTGATAAATAAGCTCGTTATCGTAATACATCGCTATATTGGCGCCTTCGCGTGATAATAGCGGTTTTTTAACAAAATGCTTTAAATGACCGGGCTCTTGAAAATAAGCAGCTAATAACGCAGGATGATTGGGGAATAGCTCCCAAAGAATGGGAAGTATAGCTTTATTAGATAGTAGCATTTTCCAAGATGGTTCAATCCATTGCGCTTCGTTAGGATCGTTTATGATATGTGCGGCAAACGCTTCGTGTGTCATCCATTCCCAAGGGTATAATTTGAAAATAGATAATATAGGTTGGCCTTCGAGATCGACAAAGCCGTTGCCTGTCCAACCGATATCATCCATGTAGATGAGTTTGGTTTCTATTCCTGCCTGTAGGGCAGTATCGCGGAGGTATTCGACATTTGTTAAATCTTCCAAAGTTTCTTTTGCGCAAGAGAAATAGAGAACATCCCCTTTAAGATAAGGTTTTAAAGTAGTCCAGCTCTGGACTAGTTGTTCATGGATACTATTGAACTGGTCGGTTAGTTCGGGGAAATAATGATTTTTCCAATACCATTGCACAATACCTGTTTCAAAAAGTGACGTGGGGGTATCCGCATTGAATTCGAGCAACTTTAATTCTCCGCGCATGGCATCGTAGGCAAAATCAAACCGCCCGTATATCGATGGGTCATCATTTTCCCAGGTACGCTCAATGTGCGGAATCATGAAGGGCGGGATATGAAAATGCTGGTACTGTTTATTTTTGATGATGTACTCCACGGCCTCCAAGCACATCTGCCACAATTCTGTACTGGTTTTATAAATTAAATCGGCATCCCGATTCCGTATCTCGTAATAATAGTCGTCGATCCAATAGGGGATACCATCTAGGGTATGATAGCCATAGCCAATGGAGGTTAAACGAGACTGCCAGTTGGGGTCGATACGTAGTTTTTTAAGCTGCATTACGAACCGTAAGAAGACCGGGGAGAAGAAGCTGCGCTTCGGCCGAAACCGCCTCTTTGGGCTTGATGTGCTGCTGCTTTAGCTGCATTGGTACCGGCTACGGATTGGGGATGCAGGTTGTTGTTGGCGTAGCCCATACCGCCTCCTAAATGCCTAAAAGCCATAAACCACAGTAGGGCTGAGCCCATACCGCCTCCCGAATGTCCTTGCGAATAGTTTTCCGTGACTTCCGTGTAAGGTGCTGTCGTGTCTGCGCGCATAAATACACGCTGCTTATTCTCCGTTGCCTGTTCATCCCTCGGTTGCGCGCAGGAAGCAAGCACCGAAGTGATCAAAACTAATTTTATACTTTTGGACGCTGTTTTTCTCATCTTTACTGTACAGTTACATAAATAGGTACATTGCTCAAAGTGACAGAAGAATCTGCAATACCCCAAGTACCCGGTGCTTTTGCAGTCACGATGGTATCGCTCCCCGAGGTAATTTGCTCTCCGTTGTACCAAATGTGTTGTGTAGTGATATGTAGCACTGAATCACCCTTGGTTACCGTTTTCAAGGTAACTTCCCGTGCCGACCGTTTATCAAGTTGTTCCAGTGATTGTTCGCTTTGTCGGTTAAAACAGGATGTAAATGTGATTAGACAGACTACTAATAATAAATACTTCATAAAACTAATTGTACATGACAAACTTAATTAAAATCGGGGACATTTATAATTATACCTTTAAAAAGTGATGTTGTGTGCATTTTTGATTTCAGCCATAACAAAGGAGCTGTGGGTACTTCCTATGCTTTCGACTGCGCCTAGTTTGTTGAATACAAATTCTTGATAGTGCTGCATATCTTTGGCAAAAACTTTTAAGATAAAATCGTAATCGCCTGAAATGTTGTAGCATTCAACGACCTCGTCGATCTTTAAAATATCTTGTACAAAACGATGTCCGATGCTGCGATCGTGCTGTTTGAGTTTTATATTACAGAATACAATAAACCCTTGGCTGAATTTCTCGGGGTTGAGTAAGGCAATGTACTTTTTAATGTACCCTTCATTTTCAAGTCGTCTTATCCGTTGGAGTACAGGGGTAGGGGATAAATTTACTTGTTTAGCCAACTCTTTTATCGTTTGGTTCGAATTGTTCCCTAATATTTTCAGCAAAAGCAAATCTGTGTTATCAAGATTCATAGCATAAAATTCTTTTTCGATGTCAAATTTACTAAACGAAAAGCGTATTGCGCTACTTTGTAGCCTGAAAGTGGTTATTTCATCTGATTAAATAAAACTTTATGGTTTTTAATATGGAGAAAGTACCTTTGTCTAGCATTATGATAGACATTAGTTGTTCGTGGTGCAGAACTGTTTTAACATTCACACAACAGTAGTAGTTTATGAAATTTTTAGTCACTGGCGGTACAGGATTTATTGGAGCACGTGTTGTAGTTAACTTATGGGAACGTAAGATACCAGTAGTTGTTGCAGATTTGAATTTAAATATAGAATGGACCAAGCAGATAGCACTCTTGAAGTATCGCGAAGATCCTGCTAAGCTTGCGGAAATACAACAACAAATAGATCAAACCTCGTTTATCGAGCTGGATGTATCCAATAGGGAGCAAGTCAACAACGTGTTTCTTGATTTTTCTGATATTACGCACGTGATTCATTTGGCCTATCTCATGAGTGCAGAGGTAGAGGCAGATCAACATCGTGGAGCTGCTGTCAATATACAGGGGATGATCAATATGTTTGATATGACAGTTGATCATAAGCTGACGCGTTTGGTCTTCGCAAGCAGCGAAACCATTTACGGTGCCAATCATAATGCTTATGGCGATGAGAACTATGCGGTGAAAGAAGATGATTTTTGCTCCCTGAATGATCATTTTTACACGTATGGTGTAATGAAGATGCTCAATGAGTTTACCGCACAAAAATATATCCGTAACAAAGGTGTGAGTATAGCTTCTATGCGTCCGCCGGTAGTTTATGGTGACGGTAGGATGCGGGGATCGGTTCTTTGGGCTTGTGAATTTGCAACCAATCCGGCACTTGGCAAACCCGTAAAATTGCCGTTTTCTAAAGAAGCACGGGATTGCTGGATTTATGTGGATGATGTGGCTGAGCAGTTTGTACGTTTATCGCTAAAACCCAAACTTAAACATTTCGCTTATAACAACGGTGGCCATTCGGTGACGGCGGAGGAGCTTATGCAGACCGTCCAGCGTATTGTGCCGGAGGCACAGTATGAATTTGACGAAAGCGTGCGGCGTACCTCGTTGATAGATCGCTGTGATAGTGTGCGGCTGGAGGAAGAGATCGGTTTCATTCCCCGCTCATTGGAAGAAGGGGTGCGGGCGCAAATTGAAGAGGCTCGGTGCCGCCAACTAGAGATCAGTTATTAAAAAACGGCTATATTTGTCGACAAATTAAAGAAGTTATAAAATAAAGTATATATATGTCAGGATTTCGCAATACGGTCGTCGGTAGTTATCCTCGTCCGGAAAAGTTAGAGGATACGATGAAACGTCCGGTAATGGGTCGGGAAGAAGTGGATAGTTATATTAAGTGGGCTGCCAAGGATCAAGCGAGTTTAGGATTAGATACCATTACGGATGGCGAGGGCTACCGCGAAAATATGTATTATTTTTACCAGAAGCGTATCGATGGGATTACGTTTGAAGATATGCCTAAGGTTTCTTTTGGTACGGCTGGCTTTGGAATTGAATGTCCGCGAGTAATTGGCGAATTGAAAAACTCGCGTTTTGATATTGCCCGTAACTGGAAGATTGCCCGTGACGCGGCTCCTGCGGGTGTGGATGTAAAACTCACTGTAACGGGTCCCCATGTATTGTACCGTTTTAGTGTGAATGAACGCCCGGATCTATACCCTGATGCACAGGCTTTGTGTCGTGCTTGGGCAAATGTTTTGCGGGATGAAATTGCGGAAGCGATAGCCTTGGGGTGTAATCATATACAATTTGATGAGCCGATGTGGACGGAGTCTCCCGAGGAAAGTCTGTGGGCTGCGGAGATCTTAGCTGAACTGATTGAATCATTGCCTAAGAAAGTTCGTATTGGTCTGCATGTATGTGGAGGAAATCCGAGAAGAAAACGTGTTTATTTCACCAAGTACACGGATATAGTGGATGCCTTTAAAGCGGTTCCGGTAGATGAGCTGTTGCTGGAGCATTGCACGCTAAGCTATAATATGCTGGAATTATTTGACGAGTGGGATTTTAAAGGTGATCTTGCTATAGGTGTAATCGACCAGCGTAGTGATGAGTTAGAATCCGTAGCGGATATACGGGAACGCTTAAAACCGGCATTAGATTATTTCCCCGCTGATCGTTTGATCTTGACGAGTGAGTGTGGGTTTGGTCATGTACCTATCGAGGTGACGCATGCTAAATTGAAACGGTTAGTAGAAGCATCGAAAGTGTTATAAGCAAGATTTTTGCTAAAAATGAATAAAAGGCCGTATCGCGTATGTCGATGCGGCTTTTTTATTTATTGTCGGAAAGCGTCGAGAAATGTTTATCTTTAGATAGCGATTATATATAGAATATTAACCCTGTAAAGCATATTATTATGATGTCAAATATTGGGCTGATCATCGAAGAGCGAGCAGCAGATATCGGAAACTTTTTGGTAGGCAGATTACTTCCTTTTCGTCAAAAGAGGGCAGTGGGTCCGTTTGTCTTTATCGATCATATGGGGCCTGCGGCTCTAAAGGATTATCAGAATCTGGATGTACCGCCTCACCCACATATTGGACTTTCTACGTTAACTTACCTTTTTGAAGGTGCTATTTTCCATCGCGACAGTATAGGAAGTGCCGTGGAGATCGAACCTGGTGCCGTAAACTGGATGACCGCAGGGAAGGGCGTTGTCCACTCGGAGAGAACACCGGAGTATTTGAGAGCGACCGACAAAAACCTCCATGGTTTTCAGATATGGGTGGCGCTACCAAAGGACAAAGAACAGAGCGAGCCGAGCTTCCATCATATAGAGGCGGAGGAGATACCGGCGTGGACGGATGGAGACACCCAGTTTAAGTTGATTGCTGGGGAAGCATTTGGAAAGAAATCACCTGTGCCGGTACATAGTAAGTTGTTTTTTATTGAAATTAAAACTAAAACAGCAAAGAAATTGAATATTGGGCGTGCTTTGTATGGAGAAGCCGGACTGTATGTGTTAGATGGGACGGCTACAATCGAGGGCAACCCTTATGGATCAAAGCAACTATTAATTGCGAAAGAGGCGCAACTCTGTGAATTCGAAATGAGCGAAAATGCGACAGTCTATATTTTCGGTGGCGAACCTTTTGACGAAGAACGCTTTATATTTTGGAATTTTGTCCATTCCGATAAGGCGGTAATTGAGCAAGCAAAAACGAATTGGAAAAATCAAAATAGCGATGCTTTTCCTTTAGTGCCAGGGGATGATCAAGAATATGTTCCACTTCCGGATATGCGTTTGAATGTGAAAAAGTAGTGCGTGCATGAAAACGAAGCTGTATAATAGTGACTTGAGTTGGATGCCGAAAGTCCTACAGATTGTTTTTATTTCGCTGTTTACGCTTCCAGTATTTTCCCAAGATGCAGTGGTACACCGCGTTATATTTATTGGGGATGCGGGCGAAATAAATTTTAAACAGGAGACTATCATTCCACTTGCGGCAGATTTGGTTTTAGCAGATAAAACGACGGTGATGTTTTTGGGTGATAATATCTATCCGCGTGGGATGGGCTTACCCGGAAGCACGGAAGAGATGGAAACAGCAGCTGTTTTACGGTCACAGTTTGAACCTATGCGTGCTAAAGGTGCACCGGTATACTTTCTCCCCGGGAATCATGATTGGGATAAGTCAGGAAAGCAGGGGTTAGCGAAGATAAGGGCGCAGGGTGACTTTCTGGCTGGGCAAAATGATCCTCTTTTAAGATTAATTCCCGCAAACGGCTGCCCAGATCCGGTCGAAGTGCCATTGTCGGATGAGACGATCATCATCGCTTACGATAGCGAGTGGTGGTTATTCCCTTACGCTAAAGGTAATCCTAATGTGGATTGCGATTGTAATACGGAGGAAGAAGTCATAGAGCGGATGGAAGAGTTGTTTTATAAAAATCGTGATAAGACGATTCTAATGGCATCCCATCACCCGTTCCAAACATACGGTTTGCACGGGGGGCATTATTCGATACAGGATCATCTTTTTCCTTTAACCCGTTTAAACAAAAGTTTATATATTCCACTGCCTATTGTCGGTTCGATATATCCTTTGTTGAGAACCACCGTTTTTCGGAATCCAGAAGACGTGCCTCATCCTAAATATAACGATTTAAAAACGAAGGTGTCCGATGTCTTTGAGGACCATTCTAACCTTATTTACGTAGCGGGGCATGATCATGGACTACAATTCATTAAAAACGCGAATCAATATCAAATTGTTAGCGGTTCTGGTTCTAAAAGTTCTTATATAAAAAGCAGTAAAAACTTGCTTTATAAAAATTCGATGCAGGGTTTTGTGACAGTTGATATGATGAACGACCGAAGTATGCAAATTACTTATTATACCTATGCAAATCAAGGAATAAAAGCAGATTTCACATATCGCATACCCTATCAGGAAAAGTCCTTCACAACGACGCGTTAGGATGTTATCGATACCTATCGTGTTGGTATATAGTTGATTGCCGGCTATCGGAAGGAAGTAGGTGTTCCTGTTTTTCCTTAGGTTTCGATTGCTAGCCGGCAATGTGTTGTTCGTCAGCGACGTATCGGGATTATACTGCTATCTGCTTATTAGAAGTTTGAGCCTGTTGTAAAGTGCCAATGACATCGTTAAATTTCCCCTTTACTTCTTCGTTCAAAATCCCGGTTTCTTCCGAAAAATTATCATAGAAGTTCGGTAAAGAAAATGTCCCTGCTATTGTTGCTCCATGAAAAGGAAATCTTTCTTTAGCAGTTTGAAGAACCGTTAAACCGCCGCGGGGTCCGGGAGATGTAGAAAGAAGCAAAAGCTCTTTTCCTTCGAAAAAATTCATTTTTACACGGGAAGCCCAATCGAAAAGATTTTTAAATGCGGTAGCATAGCTTCCATTGTATTCTGCCAGAGAAATAACAATCAAATCCGCTTGTTCTAATTTGGCTAAGAAGTGGGTTACTTCTTCGGGGTGGCCTATTTCAGTCTCTACATCGGTTGTGTAAAGTGGTAACCAGTAATTGCGAAGATCCAAAATTTCTATATCCGCACCCGCGAATTGTTTTGCTGCGTATGTTGCAAATTTTTGATTGATAGAGTCGTTACTATATGACGCTCCGAAAGCAATTAATTTCATCTTTATTTTTTGATTAACGTTTTTGTGCTTTAACTTTTTCTTAGATACAAAGGTAAGGGCTTGGTTTTTCTCTTTTCTTGACCTAGGTTAAGAAAAGTCTGTATTCTTGTATACACACAGAAAATTTTTAAATTGGTTCACTTTTGCCTGATTTTTATTAGATTGCTTACATTATGGAAGGCATAAATTATGGATACTTATTAGAAAAGGCAGAAAATTATGCGCTGAATTTTATACAAGAAAATAAAACCGCAAATTACTGTTTTCACGATGCGACGCATATGGACGATGTGGTCTTAGCGACGCAGGAAATGGCTGCTTATTATAAACTCCCTGAACAGGATCGGTTTGCTTTGGTTTTTGCAGCATATTTCCATGATTTAGGTTATTGTGTAGGGGGAGCAGACGGACACGAACAGCGTAGCGTCGATCTAGCGATGGATTTTCTGCAACGGGAGGGCAGTCCCGACGAACTGCGGGATAAGGTGAAAGGCTGTATTTTGGCCACCCGGACGCCGCAATCGCCTAAAAATCTGCTGGAAGAGATTATTTGTGACGCGGACCTCTTCCATTTGGGGGGCGATAGATTTGAAACGCGTAACCGATTAATGCATCAGGAAGCTGAACAAGTGGTGGGAACTAAAATTCCTAAAAATCAATGGCGGCAGCAGACGATAAAATTATTGAGAAATCACAGTTATTATACAGCCTATGCGCAGCGTAAGCTTGCGGAAGGGAAGCGGCAACATATAGCAAGATTGGAAGCACAGCAAGCAAAATACCTGTCTAAAAACGCGGTAGATAGCAAGACAAAGAAGCCCGAAAGAGGTATTGAAACCATGTTTAGGGTATCACTTACCAATAGCCAACGACTCAGCGATATGGCGGATAATAAAGCAAATATATTGCTGACGGTGAATTCGATTATTTTATCCGTAGTGGTGGCCATGCTGGTGCAGCGATTAGATACCAATCAACATCTGATTTTTCCCACGATGTTGCTGTTAGGAAGTGTTGTCGTGACGATGGTTTTGGCTATTCTTTCTACGATCCCTAAGGTGAAAGATGGACGCTTCCACCCGGAGCAAGTTGCGAATAAAAGTGTCAACTTGTTGTTTTTCGGCAACTTTCATCAAATGCCGTTTGACAAATACGATGAAGCCATGAAAAAGGCGATGGGCGACTACGATTTTTTATACAGTATGTTAACGCAAGACGTGTATTCCCAAGGGGTGGTATTGGGCAGAAAATACAAATTATTGCGGTATGCTTATGGAGTATTTATGTTTGGTTTAATCATATCGGTCATTGCTTTTTTTGCAGCCATACTTTTGGTAAGATAGAAAAACGAAGATTATGAAATATCATTTTATGATTTGTATTTGCCTGATATCGGTTACATTGGGTAGTTGCCAGTCGCACGATACTGCTTCGTTTCCCTACGTGTTACAGGCCGACGCTAGTTATGTAATGCCGACAGAACTTGCCGAGATATCCGGAATAACCTTTGTGAAAGGCAAAACCACTTCGATTTATGCCATACAAGACGAAGAAGGTTTGCTTTTTGAGTATGATTTGACGAATGAAAGGGTTCTCGAGATAACCTCGTTCGGCAAGAAAGGTGATTACGAAGAGTTAACGACAGATGGAAAATTTTTCTATGTTTTAAAGAGTAACGGTGATATATATAGTTTTTTGAAGAGCGGATTGTCCGCAGATCTTAAGGTATTTGCTAATAAGGGACTAGTGCCGGAGGAAGAATATGAGGCGATGGCATTTGATCCGGCTTCCGGAAGCCTTTTTCTCCTATGTAAGGCATGTAAAGCAGATAAAAAGCGCAACATCGTTTCGGGGTACATGTTAGCTAGGGATGGCGACGGACAATTATCCTATGCCGACCAGTTTACCTTTCAGGTAGGTGCGCTTTCTGCTTTGGATAAGCGCATTAAAAAGACATTTAAGCCTTCGGCAATGGCAAAACGCTCGCAGAGCGGTGAGTGGTACCTCCTCTCATCAATAGACCGGGCATTGGTCGTTACGGATGCGGACTTTAATCCGAAACACATCGTACATCTGCCACGCAAGAATTTTGAACAACCGGAGGGGATTGCTTTTGATGAGGAGGGTAATCTTTATATCAGTAGTGAAGCCGGACGAAAAGAACAAGGCATGATTTATAGATTTAATTTGATCAAGTAGTGTAATCTAACATACCATGCTATTAAAGGATATTGAAATTGAACATCTCAAAGAATGTGCGTTAGGTAAGGGTACGTTGTCGTTGACTCCTTTGGTCGCCTACCTACAAAAGATACTGGATAAGGAGGGAGGCAGACGGCATTTGTTACCTTGGTTTGGTTTAGAAATAATAGAGGGGGTGAGCCGATCGCATGGTGCATTAAATAGCAGCAATATGAACGCTTATGAAGGTGTTTTCGAGATGGTTCATGCGTTGCAAGAAGGTCTTCATTTGGAAGAAGATGGCTTATGGGCCTTGGGGTATCCTATACCGCATCACGCGTTTTATGGTACGAGTGCATTTTATGCGTTTGTTGCCTCCGATGCTAGACAGGTGACCGTAAAGGATACGAAACCACTATTGGCGCCTACGGAGCAGTTGCTCTATGGCGTTTTGCTCGAACGTTTCTACGGGATGCCCAATAGTAATGATAAACTTCTTTACAGAATAAATCGAGACGGAATCGATCAGTACTACGAGCTTAGGGTAGACTTCTCTTTCGTAAATATTGAAAAAAAAGGAGAGTTGTACCCGATTGATCTTACCAACTTACACGATAAGTCGGAATATTGTTTGGCGGATCTGGAGCCACTTTTCCGGCTGCTCAATTTCAATAATTTTACTTTTGAGGGTTTTACCATCCTCACATTTAAGGAGACGACAACGACGTATGTTTCTGAGCGGATACATACTTTGATGGCCAGCCTATCGGATTACAAGCAGGAACGGCTTTTCGAAGAATTAAATCAAATTATGTCGACCATTGCCGGGTCCCGAACCATTTTTACGTCGCTTGTGCCGGTGCTCGAACTCAATGGCTACCCGATTTTATCAGCCGATTTCGCTCGTAATAGTGTGTTCTTCGGGGAGTTAAAAAAGCGGAAGGCTAACGGAGAGATTGATCCGATCTTGACCAAATATCTCGAGGAACCTTACTCGGTCGTGTATGGGGTTGATCCATCAATGGATACAAATGTTCCTTTTTTTCTCGAATGGATCAAAAGGAAGGGTGTGGCGTCGTATATCAGTATTCCACTTAAACAACGAGAAAGTCTAGTGGGATTTATCGAGCTTTATAGTTATGAGCCGGAGCAACTGGGCAAAGAGAGTATAATGAAGTGGCGGATATTTATCCCCCTTTTAACGCAATTGGCGACCGAACTTACTGGGCTGTTTAAAAAGATGCTGGAACGCATTATTATGAATAATTATACGGCGCTTAATCCGGCAGTGGAATGGCGTTTTAATGAAGTGGCGGCGCGTCAGGTGGCGGCATACATGCGGGATGATGAAGAGTTGCCCATAGAAAGTGTGCGGTTTGAAAATGTGTATCCCATATATGGTGCTATCGATGTTAAGGGGTCTACCCAACTGCGGAACAGTATTTATAAGAAGGATTACCTATCCAAGATAAATCATCTCCGTGAATTCTTAGAAACACTTTTTGCCACCGCTGACAATAGTTTAAGCTCGGCCTTAGCCGACCGCGTGGAGCAGATCCGAAAGAAATTGGAAGCGACAAACTATGAACCCCACATGCTGGATGTTTTTTTGTTTCTTTATGAAGAGATGTTCCATGCACTGGAGCAAATTAAGAAGGCACAGCCGACTTATGAATCTGCCATCGATAACTTTGTCGTGGAAGCTAAAGCGGCGAGAAGTAAGCGCAGTGATATTTTTGAAGCTTCGCTCCAGCAGCTGAACAAGGTAGTAAAGGATGAAGTGCAACATTTTAATACGGCCGTTCAAGATGTTTTTCCTTCTTATTTTGAATTGTTTCGTACGGATGGCGTGGAATACGATATGTACGTGGGGCAGTCGATTACACCGACAAAAGTATTTGAGCCATCTTTATTAAGAACGATCCGAAAATTGCAGATTATTTCGATGGCTCATATCGGGAAGCGTGCGGCTAAGTTAGGTCCGACTTTGCCGGTACCGATGCAGGTTACTTTATTGATTTTCGTACATACCTCGACTATTGATATCAGCTTCCGGCCCGACGAACGGCGATTTGACGTGGAGGGCGGTTATAATATCCGTTACCAAATGGTCAAAAAACGTATCGATAAAGTACGATTAAAAGGGAGCAAAGAACGATTGGTACGTCCTCATACCTTGGCAATAGTGTTTCAGGGGGAATCATGGAGGAAGGAGATTATGGGCTTATTGGAAGAAGTTGCAGCAATGGGTATGCTGAAACCAGATTTTGAATTTTGTACCTTGGAGGAGGTGCAGGGTGTAAGTGAACTGGAGGCTATCCGGGCCGATATCATTTTGGACGAAGGTTAAACGATACGATTAAGCAGGAATCAATGAAAAGATTTTGGTGGTTGATAACATGGATAATAGGAGGGGCTCTTGGGGGATATGCTCAAATGCCGGATAGCGTTTGGAATGCTATTTCACCCGAATATGATCAAGTTGGCCTGCTACACCGTTTTTGGTTAGGCGATAGCTACCGACAGTTATATAATACCCCCGTTAAAATGCGCGTGACCGATCTTAGTCGTGAAAGAGGCGGACTACAGGTAGTGAAACTTGGTGGGGGCATGCAAACCCAATCGCTGCGTTTGGTGGATACGACGGGTAGGGAATGGGTATTGCGTTCCATCCAAAAATATCCGGAGCGGAGTTTACCGGAAAGTTTGCGAGAAACCATAGCTAGAGATATTGTTCGGGATCAGATCGCGATTGCACATCCCTTTGGGGCATTGACGGTGCCTCCTTTTAATGAGGCTTTGCACATTCCCCATGCGGTACCCGAGCTGCTTTATGTTGGTGATGATCCGAGATTAGGTGAGCACCGTGATATGTTTAAAAACCGGGCTTATATGTTTGAGCCCCGTATGCCTTTTGAAGATAGCAAGACTGATAATACCCTGAAGGTGATTCGCCAAGTGTTGGAAGATAACGATAAATGGGTAGATCAGAAACTAACACTTCGTGCACGTTTACTGGATTTTGTATTAGGCGATTGGGACCGGCATGAAGATAACTGGCGTTGGAATCCGGAAAACGAAGACGGCAAACGGATATATACGCCGGTGCCCCGGGACAGAGATAAAGTATACTATAAAACTTCTGGCGTTTTTCCGGTTCTACTATCTTATCAATGGTTGAAGGCAAATGTACAACCTTTCGGGCCTAAAATACGGAATGTTGCCCACTGGAACTTCAATACACGGCATTTTGACCGGTTTTTTCTCAACCGTCTAGATAAAGGTGATTGGCAGGAAGAGGTGGGGATATTGCAGACGGTTTTAACCGATTCTTTGATAGATGTGGCGATGCAGCAAATGCCCGACACAATTATTGCGCTTAGCGCGGATGAGTTAACCAGAAATATACGGGCTAGGAGAGACGGATTGGCGGAAACAGCGATGATATATTATCGTTCGTTAGCAGGGGTCGTTGATATACCGTTATCCGGTAAAAACGAATTTGTAGATGTGCGTTATCGAAAAGATGGTCGGATAACATTGGATGTACATAATAAGAAAAAAGACGGAACGGAAGGCCGCCGCCTCCTAAAGCGGACCTTCCTGCCCGAAGAGACCGATGAATTGCGGATATACGGCATCGATGGTCAAGATGTTTATAAACTTCGTGGAAGTGGTCGATCATCGATTAATCTTCGGATTATCGGTGGTCCCGGATACGATCAATTTACCCGTACAGATCGTGTTCCAAAGGGAAATAAAATATGGCTGTACGAAAGTAAAGACACCGCTCTCAATTCGCTGTATAACATGGGCGCTGTCCGCATGCGATTAGGTCAAGACAGTGCGGTGCACGCGTATGCGTATGATAGTTTTGTGTATGACCGGAAGGGTTTTCTTTTTAACTTAAACTATGGTATGGATCGCGGACTGATTCTTGGACTGGGCTACCTTATAGAGAATCAGGGGTTTCGAAAAAAGCCTTATGCTTACCGACACGAAATCTTAGCGAATTACCTTACCGAACGGGAGTCGTTTACGCTGAGCTATTCCGGAATTTTTAAAGAACTGGTCGGTAAACATGACTTGACGGTAGGTTTATCTTCTTTAGGTCCTCGAAATGTAAGCAATTTTTTTGGCTATGGAAATAATACGGTCTATGATAAATCCCGCAACGGGATATCCTATTATCGCAATCGTTATGACGTGGTGGATTCGGATGTTTTCTTAGAACAACCAATAGGTCGTTCCTGGAAGGTATATTATGGACTATCCGCGCAATTGTATAGTAGTAAAGAACATAACAATCAAGGACGCTTTTTTGAGGAATGGCATACACAGAATCCGGACGAGCCATTATACCGTGATGCCTTTTTTAGTGGATTAACGACAGGGTTTCAGTATGATAGCCGCGATAATATGGTCCAACCTAAGAAAGGTGTATTTTGGTCGGCCCGCACAGGCTGGAAATCGGAGATCGGTGGTCAGGACAAACATCACCTGACTTTGAAAACTTCAATCAGCATGTTCAAATCAGTTTCCGATGACCGGCTGACGTTGGCCAACCGGACAGGCTTCGAAACAGTATGGGGTGATCCATACTTCTTTCAGCATATACAAATTGGAGGCGAGGAAAGTCTGCGCGGGTTTAACTCACGAAGATTTACGGGCAAAACTGCCTTATACAATAACTTCGAAAGTAGGGTAAAGCTTTTTAGCTTTGCATCTTACTTGCTTCCGGGGACGCTCGGGGCTATCGGCTTTTACGACGTCGGCCGGGTGTGGATGACTGCAGAATCTTCATCGACTTGGCATATGGGGTATGGGGGTGGATTTTATTTTATGCCTGGTGATTTACTGCTTATCCAAGGGGTGTTGGGCTTCAGTAAAGAAGCGATATTGCCCTATCTTCGTGTAGGTTTATCGTTTTAAAACCTCTTTGCTTATCGTTTCTTATTTCTTTTCGTCATCTTGGCCTTCACGCCGCTGCCATAATTGTGGGTTTTACTATTACTTTCTTTCTTCGCATGAAATGCGCCTCCGCGTGAATCGTCTACTTCGTTTTTTTGTTTAGCATTATCGGACGGTCTGTAAATTATAAGATCATCCGGCAGTGGGATACTAGGTATTTTCTTTCCTAATAACTGTTCTATCTTTTTAAGTTCTGGTAGTTCGATGTCTGTCGCAAAGGTGATCGCCATGGCTTCGTCATCTGAAGTCTTTAGCACATGTTGCGCGAAGACATCCGTCTTTTCCGGTATCTCAAAATGGAATATAAACGGGATCCCACTTAGATCGATAGGTCCGCCTCCTTCGTTTGCTACGACGAGTATTCTACATTCGGGCGTTTGTTTAAACTCTTGTATATTATCAAAGCCTAAGTCATCATGAAAAAATGGATGCAATAGTGCAGCTTCTCCTTTTTGAACATGCAATCTTTGTATCAGATTGTGGGCCGTTAGCCGACTATTCACAAATAGAACTACTTTGTCAAATACGTCGGCGTCACGCATCAACAGATTCAGCAAATTAATTTTTGTGGTAAAATTAGGAACTTCGTATAAGGCTAATTCCTGTGTTTGCATCGTTTCTTCTCCTAGCTCTTCTACCTCGATTACGGGAGCAAAAGGCATAAAGCCATCGATCATTACATGTAGTTTTTCATGCTCCACCGTACTAAAGGCCAAGTATTGAACTTTACCGCAGCTTTGAGCGAGTTCTCGTACGGTTGTTTGCATCCCCTGCTTCACGATCTCCTCGGCATCATCGATGATAAATGTCTGGATGCGGTTCAGATTGAGGCCTAATTTTAAATACACTGCCCGAGCTCGGGTTGGTGTGGCGACCACGATATCTACACCTCGTACTAGGTCTTCGATTTCCTCTTCCATACCACCGCTCGTTTTAAGTCCCATGATATGTAGATTCTTGTTTTTGCTAATGGTATGAAAGCGATCAATTATTTCGGTGATCTTATCTTCATTGGGTGCCAAAATTAAGACTTTGGGAGCCTCGTCTTGTGTGTATTTTAATCGCATCAATACGCCAAGTACATAGGTTGTGGTTTTGCCCGCTCCTTCTGGAGCAATGCCAATGATACTATGACCGCCGACGATACGGGTAAGGGATTTTAATTGGAATTCCTTTGCGGTGAAATAGCCTAGATCGTTCATCGACGCATGAAGGCGTTTGCTAAGCTTTAATTTATCTAAAGACACTGCTAAATAATTAAATGAATACGAAGAGGCAAAGTTAACTAAAATATAATTGGTGTTTTTCGTAATTTAGCACTATTGATACGATTACACATATGCTGAGAAAAACACAAATGATAGCTGCCGCCATGTTATTTTCGACGACGGTGGCCGTAAGCCAGATGAAAGTTCGGGAAGAATTACCTGAAAAATATACTTGGAACCTCGCAGACCTCTATGCTACAGATGCGGTCTGGAAGGAAAAAAAAGACCAACTACAACAGCAAATGCAGGAGATCGCTTCCTACAAAGGACGACTTACGCAGTCGGCTTCTGTACTATTGGAAGCATTGGAACTCCATAACACACTGGTTAAAGAAATGGTGCGGCTTTCTTCTTATGCATCCATGAAGTCGGATCAAGATACCCGTGTGACAAAATACGCTGGTATGAAACAGGAAGTACAGCAGCTTTTTTCAGAATATGGTGCATTGACATCGTTCCTCGAACCCGAACTATTAACCTTGAAGGAAGAGCAGCTTCGCGCTATGTACGCACAAAGCAAAGGGCTGGCAACGTACCAGTTCTACCTGGACGATTTACTCCGGAAGCGTGCTCACCGTGGTTCGGAAGAGGTCGAAAAGGTGTTGGCTTATTCATCTCTGATGTCTGGAAATGCAGAGAATATTTTTAGCACTTTTTCGAATGCGGAGTTTCCTTATCCCGAAATTGATATAAAAGGCGAGCGCGTAAAGCTAAATATGGCCAATTTTGCTTTGTATAGAGCTAGCGAAGACCGGGAAGTTAGACGGCAAGTTTTTAATAGCTTTTTTGGAGAACTAAATGCGTTTCAGCAGACTTTCGGAGCACAGCTATACGGAAATATCAATGCTGCGTTATTTTTAACCAAATCCAGAAATTACGAAAGTACGTTGGCGCGCGCCTTGGATAGCGACCATATCCCTACCGGTGTGTTTCATAATCTGATCAGAAATGTAAATGGGAATCTAGAAACTTTTCACCGATACCTGAATTTAAGGAAGCGTATGATGGGGGTAGATACCTTACACTATTACGACTTATACGCACCACTCGTGGAAGAAGTCGATTTAGCCTACACCGTAGAAGAGGCTGTGGAAAATATTTTACAATCGCTGCGCCCATTAGGAACGGATTATATGGCGGTGTCAGCGCGGGCGTTTAATGAAAGATGGATTGATATGTATCCTAACGAAGGCAAAAGGTCCGGCGCATACTCCAATGGGTCGGCCTATGACGTGCATCCGTATATACTGATGAATTACAACGGTAAGTATAATGATATGTCTACTTTGACTCACGAGTTGGGTCACACAATGCACAGCTACCTGACCAATGAAAAGCAGCACTTTGTCAATGCTAATTATTCGATTTTCGTAGCCGAAGTTGCCTCTACTTTAAACGAAGAGTTGCTGAACGATTATATGTTACAGCAAATTAAAGACGATAAGGTTCGATTAGCGATTCTAGGGAACTATCTGGAAGGGGCCAAAGGAACTTTATTTCGCCAGACGCAGTTTGCAGAGTTCGAATCGATAATCCATGAAAAAGTTGCTCAAGGGGAAGCGCTAACAGGGGAAGATTTTGATAAGTTGTATTTGGACTTAACCAGACGTTATTACGGGCACGATAATAATATTTGTATAGTGGATGATCATGTTAAATCCGAATGGTCCTATATTCCACATTTTTATTATAATTTCTATGTATACCAGTATGCTACCTCGTTCACAGCCTCTACTGCACTTTCCGAAAAAGTGCTTAAAGGCAGTGAAGAGGATCGCAAAAATTATCTTAATTTCCTCGCTTCGGGAAGTACTAAATACCCGGTGGATTTACTGATAGATGCTGGTGTTGATATGAACACCTCTGCCCCCTTTGATCTCACGATGGATAAAATCAATGCCGTAATCACTGAGATGGAAAACATCCTTACCAGAATGGGGAAATAATGGCGCGTTAGAGTTCGATAATGCTGGCATCTGGCGCCTGTAAAGACGTGATCTGCCATTTTATGTGATCCAGTGTTATTGGATATGCGGCACCGTTGCGCAAACTATTATATACTGCTTCGAATAGCAGATTATAGTCGCCTTTTTGTGCAGGAAGTGTGGTGGTATTTTTCTCGCCGTTACTTCCCACGGTGGTGAGTTTGGCTTCACTTCCTTCGGGTTCGATTCCATACTCTGGTGCGGTAGGCAGCATGCCACCGATGAGCTGACGCTCTTGTACGTCCGCCATAGGCTTTACGAAAGAGCCTTCAGATCCGTGAACAACAAAGGCGGGCAGAGGATCGGGTACAAGGAGACTTCCGGTCAAAAATACTTGTAGATTATCGGGATAAATTAAATGAAAATTAAAGTAATCAGGCACCTGGGATTTGGGTCTATTGATGGCTGTTGTTTTGATGATTTTATGGGGCTTTCCGAAAAGTGCAAACGCTTGATCTAATAAGTGCGGACCAAGATCATAGGCAACACCGCTTGAAATATATTGGCTGTTTTCTTTGAACTCTTTAGGCCCTAAAGTCGTATTATAACGATCAAAACGGAAGTGTGCCTCGATAATTTTTCCGAGTTGGCCACTTTCGACAATCGCTTTCATTTGCATATAGTGACTGTCATAACGTCTATTTTGGTAGAAAAATATCTGTTTACCGGTCTTGTCGCTTAGTTCGGCCAAAGCCTGTAATTGATCTAGATTATCTACGGCAGGTTTTTCGACCAGCACATGTTTACCGCTTTCCAGTGCGGCTTTCGCATAGTCGAAATGGGTATAATTTGGCGTATTCACAATAACTAGCTCTATATTATCGTCGGCTAGCAAATCGTCCACACGGTCATAACTTTTTACGTCTGCATAAATATCCTTTGCCGCTTTCTTCGTTCTTTCTACGACTGCTGTGAATTCAAAATGGTCATTGGTATGGATAAAAGGTGCGTGAAAAACACGTCCTGACATGCCGAAGCTTAAGATGCCTGTATTAATTTTTTGTTTTTCCATTCTATGTTAATGTTTAATAGCGTGCGGTTCGTCACATTGTGGACTTCCGTCGAATAAACATATTAAATTTCGTCGTCTTTACCAAGGTTTTGTCGCTAATCCGACGATTTAACTTTCGGAAAACTTTTGTGGGTGTCAGGCGTTCTTTTGTAGGGATAACCGATTGGATTAGAGGAATAACTAAAATAATTTACCATGACACACGGAGAGAACAACAAAACTAACGATCTACTGAAGAATACAGTGACCAGTGGCGGTAAATCGATGACCACTGATCAAGGACTGCATATCAATGACGACGCCAACACGTTAAAAGCAGGGGAACGCGGAGCTTCTTTATTAGAAGATTTTATTCTACGGGAGAAAATTACACATTTCGATCATGAGCGTATTCCTGAACGTATTGTACACGCGCGTGGTTCGGGTGCCCACGGTTATTTTGAATTGTATGAAGATATGAGCGCATACACGCGTGCAAAGATTTTTACAGATACAGCAAACCGCACGCCCGTGTTTGTGCGATTTTCAACAGTGGCGGGGAATAAAGGTTCAGGGGATTTAGCGCGAGATATTCGAGGCTTCGCTGTCAAGTTTTATACCCAAGAAGGGATTTTTGATTTGGTGGGGAACAATACCCCCGTGTTTTTTATTCAGGATGCGATGAAATTCCCGGATATCGTACATGCAGTAAAACCCGAACCCGATTGGGAGATTCCGCAAGCAGCGTCCGCTCACGACACATTTTATGATTTTATTTCCTTAGCAACAGAGGCATTGCATAATCATATGTGGGCTATGAGTGATAGAGGGATTCCTCGGAGTTACCGTATGATGGAAGGTTTTGGCATCCATACTTTTCGTTTAGTCAACGAGCAGGGCGGATCGCATTTCGTTAAATTTCATTGGAAGCCCAAATTGGGTGTTCATTCGGTGACTTGGGACGAAGCTGTAAAAATCAATGGAGCTGACCCCGATTTCCATCGCCGCGATCTATGGGAAGCAATCGAAGCTGGGCATTTTCCGGAATGGGAGCTGGGCGTACAGATCATTCCGGCCGAAGATGAGCACAAATATGAGTTTGATCTTTTGGATGCGACGAAGTTTGTGCCGGAAGAGCTGGTGCCGGTAAAAATTATCGGGAAGATGACATTAAACCGTAATCCGGACAATTTTTTTGCCGAAACCGAACAGGTTGCTTTTCATCCGGGGCATATAGTGCCGGGTATTGATTTTACGAATGACCCTTTACTACAAGGTCGTCTTTTCTCTTATACAGATACGCAACTATCTCGTTTAGGCGGTCCGAATTTTCCAGAAATCCCAATCAACCGCCCGGTTAATGACGTGCGGAATAATCATCGGGATGCCTTGATGCGCATGACGATCAACAAAGGTAAAACAAATTACTTCCCGAATACGTTAGGGGGTGGTTGCCCGTATTTATCAAAGATGGCGGAGGGAGGGTTTACCTCTTTCGAGGAACGCATAGATGGCAGGAAGATACGCGATCGCAGTGCTAGTTTTAGTGATCATTTCTCGCAACCTGCCTTATTTTTTAGAAGTTTAACAGAATGGGAGCAACGGCACATGATTGATGCGTATGCGTTTGAACTTGGGAAATGTATACATGATACTATTAAGCAACGGATGCTGTGGCTTATGTCCCAAATAGATGATCGTCTGGCCATGGCGGTGGCGAGTAAACTTGGGTTGGCTATACCCACCGATATCGAACGGCCTATAAACCAAAATATCGGCGCCGATGCGGATCTGGATAAATATGAACCATCGGTAGCTAAACGTTATCTGGAAAAATCAGAAGCGCTCAGTCAACAACGACTTCCTGCTACTACTATAGCAGGTAGAAAAATTGCGGTGTTAGTGGCGGATGGATTCGATGGGGTAGCGCTACAGAAAATGAAGATGTATCTCGAAGAGTTAAAACATGTCCAATTTCAGCTTATCGCACCGCATGGTGGTACGGTACGTTGTGCCGATAATATCGAACATTTGGTAGATGCCGCCCTAATGACAACGGAGAGTGTGCTTTTCGACGCATTGTATATCCCAGGAGGTGTCAACAGTATAGCTGCGTTGACGCGAGAAGGAAAAGTGTTTAAGTTCATAAACGAAGCACTAAAACATTGTAAGGTAATAGCTTTTGATGGTGAAGCGGAGGAACTTTTTCAGCTTTCTGCGGCGAAAGACTTTGTCGGTGATGAGGCGATTCTATTGAACGAATCTCCGGAACAGTTTGCCGGTGCGTTGGCAAAACATCGGAATTGGCTAAGGGAACCCAATACCCTGCACATTGCGGTGTGACAGTGGTTTTTTAAAGGATTGATTTTTCGCCGAGACGCGACAGTATGCAAAGATTTTATGGATATACGTAAATTTTCTATCAAAAACCGATTGTTATAATCGGTATGTTTGTTAGGATTATAAATCTTGATCAGAAAATTTTTAATGTATGACGCAAAATAAATTTACAACGCTGCAGCGTTTTCGCCTCATGGCTATTGGGCTGCTCTTTTTTAATGGACTATTAAGTGCGCAGACCCAATCCGAAAAGGAAACTAAGCATAGAGCCGGTATTGTTTTAGAGGAATTTTTGTTTACCAAAGCGGAGTTTCCGTCTTGCCATTCCGCGACCATTGTGGAACTGCCTAACAAGGAATTACTTTGCACCTATTTTGGCGGGACATACGAGCGGCATCCGGACGTTGAAATTCGTTTGCAACGTAAGAAACTAGATGGTACATGGACTCCTCCTGTATCGGTGGCGCATGGCATACAGCCTGATGGGGAGAGGTTCCCCACATGGAATCCAGTGTTATTTCAACCTAGGGGCGGAGACCTTATGTTATATTATAAAGTAGGCCCTAGTCCAAAAGAATGGTGGGGCGAATTTATTACATCAAAAGATAATGGACATACTTGGAGTCAACCCCAGCGTTTAGAAGGAAATCTTCTCGGCCCTATCAAAAACAAGCCCATCCAGTTGTCGAATGGTACCCTGCTGTCGGGGTCGAGTGACGAAAACGGTGGGTGGAAAGCACATGTGGAGCGCAGTACGGATGGGGGTAAGAGCTGGTCATTTATCGGTCCACTAAATGACGGTAAGAAAATGGCCGCCATCCAGCCGACCCTGCTTACACATGCAGATGGCAGCATTCAGATGCTTAGCCGTACAAACACGAGCGGTGAGGAAAGGATCACCGAAACTTGGTCGCGTGATGGCGGTTTAACTTGGTCGGCGATGAGGTGGACGACTTTGCCTAATAACAATTCGGGCTTAGATGCTGTAACGCTCCAAGACGGACGGCACTTATTGATTTATAATCACGCTACACGCGAGCAGGAAGGCATGGGACATAAAGGTAGAGGAGTACTCAATCTAGCAGTAAGTAAGGACGGTAAAACATGGGAAGCAGCACTTATGTTGGATTATATTGATGAACCGGAAAAGCAATATTCGTATCCTTCTATTATTCAAACAACGGATGGTTTATTACACCTTGTGTACACCTGGCATCGCGAACGTATTAAGCATGTTGTTGTGGATCCCAACCAGTTGGAAACTTTTCCTATTGTGGATGGTGAATGGCCGTATGAGCATATTCCTTTGGTGCTTAGTACAGAACAATAAACGTCTTTGATAAACGATTTTATTAAGTGGTGAAAATAAAAAATCCTGAAGCGGGGAGCTTCAGGATTTTAACTAACTAACCAATTATAAACCTAATTATGAATACACAAATATAATAAAATTTTAGCTGTGGCAATCCCGCATAGTGTAGTTTTAACACATCTTAACAACTACGTAACACGATCTCATAAGCGTCTTGCGGAGTAATGCGCTTGTATTCGCCGATCCCCATCCAGTTTCGATTGATAAACGCATTTTTAACCCGTGTAGCAGTGTCCTGATAATCCGCTACGTAGTCGGATAATTTCGTATCTATACCTAGACTATGAAAAAACTGCTCCATTTTTATTATGCCCTTATTTGCTTTTTCCTCTTGTGTTCCTTCGGCGATTCCCCATACGCGCTCGGCATATTGGGCCAGCTTTTCTTTTTTAGTTTCCAGGTTGTAACGGTAGTGGGCCGGTGCAATAATAGCCAATGTACGGGCATGATCAATTCCGTAATATGCCGTCAGTTCGTGTCCCATAGCATGTACAGCCCAATCGGTCACAACACCCTTCTGGATGAGTCCGTTAAGCGCCATGGTACAACACCACATAAAATTCGCAGCAGCCCCGTAATCAAATTCGGGTTCCATTAATTTCGTTGCATGTTGTTGTAAGCTGATGAGGATATTCTCGGCAAAACGTTCCTGTAGGTCTGCCGAAGAAGGCTCGGTCATGTATTGTTCTAGCACGTGAGTGTAGGCATCTACAATTCCATTGGCAATTTGCCTTTTGGGTATAGAACGCACTACTTCAGGATCCAATACGGAGAACTGGGGGAATAAGCCCGGACCGCCAGCGCCCAGCTTCTCGTTGGTTTCCTTTCTTGATATCACATAGCCCGAATTCATTTCGGATCCGGTAGCTGGTAGGGTAAGTACAGTGCCGAATGGTATACCTTCGCCTTCTTGCGGTCGAACAGGCTTTTTCACGACATCCCAGGGGTCGCCCTCATAACCGGCGGCAGCTGAGAGAAATTTTACGCCATCAATAACAGAACCGCCACCTACTGCGAGCAAATATGTCACATCTTTTTCCTTAATAACCGCTATAGCGTTACGTAAAGTTTCATATTCAGGATTGGCGGTTACACCAGCAAATTCATATACGGTATGTGCTTTTAAAGCTTCCTGGATCTGGTCGTAAACACCATTTTGCTTGATGCTACCGCCGCCATATACCAGCAAGATGCGAGCATCCTGCGGTATCTCGCGCGAAATTTTTGCGATTTCACCCTTTCCGAAAATTATTTTTGTTGGGTTTTTAAATTCGAAATTAATCATGATGTTCTCTTTAGTGTTTGACAACAAAAATACAGGTTAAAGACTCCACCACTGTCGTTTTAATGTTAAATCTGTTACTCAGCGAGCTAACCGTATCCCGGTAAATTGCCAACGAGTGTGTGCGTGGAAGAAATTACGGTAAGTGTTCCGGCTATGACCGTAGGGCGTCGCTACAGATGCTCCGCGTAATACGAGCTGGTTCACCATGAATTTACCGTTATACTCACCAACCGCTCCTGCTTCTTTTTTAAATCCCGGATAGGGCAAATAGGCACTGCCGGTCCATTCCCAACGCTTACCCCAAGAAAACTGCTCGGAAGCGACTTCCCATTCTGCTTCGGTGGGTAGCCGCATACCTTTCCATGCAGCATATGCCGCAGCTTCGTAAAAGCTAACATGGCAAACCGGGGTTTCAGAATCCACATCCTGCAGTCCGGCTAACGTATAGTTCATCCATTTGCCGTCTAGAAAATGCCAATAGAGCGGTGCTTCGATTTCTTGTTGTTTTACCCAATCCCAGCCTTCGGCGTGCCAGTATCGAAAATCTCTATATCCGCCGTCCGCGATAAATTCTATAAATTCTCTATTGGTTACGTTTTGAGAAGCAATTTCAAAATTTTCTAGATATTCTCGGTGTCTTCCCTTTTCGTTATCAAAACAAAATCCATCACCATGGAAACCGATTTCATAAATGCCTTCGGAAATGGCTACCATCTCGGTAGTTGGGTTCCGCTGTCCATATTCTAATTCTGTATGATAAGGTGGAAATAAGGGGTTATGGCCGAGAATATATTTGATGTCACTATAGAGGAGTTCCTGATGTTGCTGCTCATGATTTAACCCAAGTTCCAATAGTTTGCAAGTTTCTTCTGATGGGGTGGCTGCTTGGAAAAAAGCCAGCATTTTATTATCGACATATTCTCGATACCTATATACATCGGCTACAGAAGGTCTGCTTAAATTTCCGCGGTCCGTACGGACCACGCGAGATCCAACGGTTTCGTAGTAACTATTGAATACAAAGTTGTAGTCTTCATCAAATACTTCATAGCCGGATACATGAGGAATCAAAATAAAAGTTTCAAAGAACCAGGTTGTATGGCCCAAGTGCCATTTAGGCGGGCTGACGTCTGCAATGGGTTGTACTACATAGTCTTCGATTTCTAGCGGTTTGCAGATCTGTACCGAATACCTGCGGATTTCCTCATACCGACGTTTTAAATCTGTCCCCCATGGTTCGTGCGCTATTTTTTCCACTTTGCCTCCATTTTATTGTCTACTTGCCAGATAACGTCTACGAACCACCCTTTCGTATCATTCAGTACCGCCAATGGCTGAAAGCCCGCACGGGAAGCTAGTAGCTGTATGTCTTGTGTTGTAAATTTCTGTGATACTTCTACCTGAATATATTCATGTTCTGCGAAGGAAAAAGTGGTTTCGTCTAGCTTCACTTGCTGATTAGTCAAGCTGATTAAAAAGCTTCTGCATGCACCAGTTACAGGATCATAAGTTTGATAATGTTCGAACTTTGCCAGATTGAAATTTGCTCCTAATTCATTATTGATCCGCGAGAGGATGTTCAGGTTAAATTTGGCGGTAATTCCAGGAGGGTCATTGTACGCTTTTAAAATTGTGTGGGGATTTTTTTTGAGGTCAAAGCCCATTAGCACGATATCTCCCTTGGAGAGTTTGCGCCGTAATTGGATGCAAAACTGTTCTGCTTCGTCGAGCTCCATATTACCAATATTGCTGCCTAGAAAGAGGACTACTTTGCGGTTTGTCGAAAGGGCGTAGGCCTTTTCTAACATATCAAAATATTCACCGGCTAATGGGATGATACTCCCTTCGGGTAGTTCCTTTTTGAGATTGTTTGCCAATATCTGAAGGATATTCTCGGAAATATCGATCGGCATATAGGTGAAGTCTGCTGTTTGTGCTGCGAGGTGTCTTAGCAAAAAGGTTGATTTCCGGGCATCCCCGGCTCCGAGCTCAATTAGGTCGAATGGCGTTTCACTTTGTTGTATCATAGCCGCCATATCGGCCGTTTGGTTTTTAAAGATATCCAGTTCGCAATCGGTGAGATAATATTCCGGCATGTCCATTATTTGCTGAAAGTAAGCGTCGCCGGTTTTATCATAAAAATATTTAGCATCCAGTTTTTTGGGGTTACTCTTCAGTCCGTTGAGTACATCCTGCCGAAATCGATCGGCATAAACATTTTCTCGATTAATAGCATAGGCCACATTCATAGGCAAGTATATTAATGCTTTTTAAGGTCAACTAAATACGGTCAGGCACCAAAGTGAGCAAAAAGAAACTTTCTGTCGTTGCTACCACACTGTGTGTTATATTAGGTTGTAAGGCGATCATTTGGCCTTTCTCTATTTCCGCCCTTTCATACTCTGTGGCGAATGTAATTTTCCCTTCCAGCACCTGCACGCTGATTGTGCCATTGGCTTTATGGGGTTTCAGTTCGGCTTGCGCGTGTAATCCAATAAGGACGATCGTCATCGCATCGGATTTAAAAATGGTAATAGAATTCCGTTCGCTCTCTTGCCATGTAGGTTCTTCTTTTACTTTTTGGATAAAGTCGACTACATTCATCTCCACAAGCGGGGCATTTAAAGTGCGGTCGCCTTCAGGGCGCTGCGGCGTGGCTTCGTTTGATTTGTTTTCCATGTCTTTGAATCTTTTTAGTGGATCAGCGTTTACACTTAGAAAACAGTTGTGGCATTAAAATGTTTACGATACTTTGCACAAACATCCGGTGTTTGAGTTTCCGGATTGAGTATCAAGCAGACGATAGTCCGCTTTTTTTCTAAGACGAAACCAACTGCATTAATATAGCCGTTAACCACCCCGCGTAGGTGCCTATTGCATAGCTAAAAACGGATAGAATAACGCCTACCGAAACAAGTGAGGGATGAAAAGCTGCGGAGGTAACTGTAGCGGAAGCTACGCCGCCCACATTTGCCATGCTACCAATAGCATAGTAGAAAAAGGGCACTTTTATCAGTTTGCCGACGACTAATAGCAGTAAGGCATGTATACTAATCCAGATGATGCCGACGATAAATAAGCCAGGGTTTTGTAAGATGGCGGTAATATCCGTCTGCATACCGATAGTGACGATCAACATATATAATAATACTGTGGCCATTTTGGAGGCTCCGGCATTTTCCAGTTTGCGTGCCGGCGTGAAAGAAAGGACAATTCCAATCAGCGTCGAAAATAATATCAGCCAAAAGAAGCTGTTGGTTAAGGAGAACTTTTCAAGTTCGGGAAAATGGAGCGTCATGTACGAAGTAACCCGGTTCGCCAAAAGCGAAGCCAAGCCAGTTCCGCCCAAAGCAAGCGACAACATAAAGATCAGATCTTTCGTCTCGGGGATACGGACGCTTGTTTTCTGTTGGTGATCCATACGGCTGGTCAATGCCTCCAACTCCGCAGTGTCGGCTTTAAAAAAGCGATTGAATTCCACCTGTTTGGAGGCGCCATAGAGGAGGAAGGCCATCCAGAAATAAGCGACAAATACATCGACGGTAATTGTTGCAGAAAATAGTTCCGGTGATGGCTGGAGTATCTCCCGGAGAGCTGCTTGGTTCGCACTCCCGCCGATCCACGAGCCAGCAAGTGTTCCTAACCCGCGCCATACCTCGTCGGGGCCGGCACCGCCCACTACGCCGGGTGCCACAAAGGAGGTAAGCCACACAGCTAGCGGCCCGCCGATAATAATACCAAGCATGCCCGTGAAAAACATCAATCCTACGCCCTTGCGTAAATTCCACATCTCGCGAAGGTTGAGGTTCAAGGTGAAAAGAATAAGGCAGGCGGGTAGAAAAAAGCGACTGCCGATACTCGTAAGCGGTGAGTTTTCGCCGTCGATGATACCGGCCGAGTTGAGCAGGCCCGGGATAAAATAACAGAGCAATAAAGGGGGAATAACCGAATAAAACTTAACGAGATAATTGTTTTTATGGTTAGAGGTGTAGAATACCAAGCCTAAGACGGCCATCAATAAGCCTAGTACCGCAGCATTGTCGTTTATTAAAGGGGTGACTTCTCTGATCGTATTTTGCATATGTCCCGGTTTACTGCAGTGTTTGCCGTTGCAATATACTTATTTTCGGGTTTAAATCCGGTAGCATAGCGACGGACGCGCGCAGTGTATTACGGGATGTTTAAATACTTATGCGTCTGTAACGAAATCTCCCATTGGGGATGTTTTTTTACATATTCAATGATAAGGGGAGTCATTTCGCTGCTTTTCGACCATTCGGGCTGCAGATAGAGCTTGCAGTTTTTGCCAACAAACCGCGCATGTTCTTCGGCCCATTGAAAATCGCTCTTATTGAAAACAATAACCTTTAATTCGCCGGCTGCATTCAGTACATCCGGACGCGGACCTTTGAACTTTTTAGGAGATAAACATATCCAATCCCAATAACCGGATAAGGGATAGGCGCCAGATGTTTCTATGAAGGTTTGTATGCCGGCTTGTTTTAACCCTTTGGTAAGGTAATCTAAATTGTAGAGCAGGGGTTCACCCCCGGTGATAACGACCGTGTTGGCAGGGTATTGCTTAGCATTTTCAATAATGGTATCGGCTGATGTCAGCGGATGTAGTTCCGCATCCCAGCTTTCTTTCACGTCACACCAATGGCATCCGACATCACAGCCTCCCAAACGAATGAAATATGCCGCTTTGCCGGTATGGTATCCTTCGCCTTGTATGGTGTAAAACTCTTCCATCAGTGGAAGTAGGGTGCCGTCTTCGGGAACTTGATTTGACATTGCTTTTCCTTTTGAGAGCACAAAGATACGAAAAAAAACGAAGCCGGGATGCCATGCCTCCGACCGGATTACAGGCCGCTGAAAAATTCAAAGAGGTTCGTATGGCTGGGCAGGTTCAGTTTTTTGCGCAGGCGGTAACGTCCAACTTCTACCCCCCGGGGTGATATTTTCATAAGAGAGGCTATCTCTTTGGTAGAAAGATTCATTTTAAGATAGGCAGAAAGGCGTAGCTCGGTATTGGTGATGCGCGGATAAGTCTCTTGAAGCCGTTTGAGGAAGTTGACGTGTACAGCGTCGAAGTGCACGGAAAACTGTTCCCAACTGGCATCGGATTTTTCCTCCGTATCCAGAAGCCGGATAATCCTATTGAAATCCGTTACCTGCATATCGTCCTTGAGTTCTTTCTTCAGTTTGAACAACTCGCTTTTAATATTCGACATCAGCTCGGCTTTTTGTACCAGATGCATCGCATTCGAAGCTAGTTCTGAATTCTTTGTTTCGATTTCGATTTCGAGCTTCTCGTTCTTAAGTTTGATAATCTCTTTTTCGGACTTGTCCATTTCGAGCTGATGCATGTATTTGATATGCTCCTGTTCTTTCTGAAAGTTGATACGTTCTTCCATAAGTTTCCGCTGATGCCGTTTGTAGAGCAGGTAACACAGACTTATAAACAGGAGTATATAGACCATATATGCCCAGATGCTTTCGTACCAGGGAGGTAGGATCGTGAAATGATACGCGGCAATTTCTGACTCATTGCCCAGATTATCTTGTGTTTTCACCATAAAAACATACCCGCCCGCGGGCAGATTGGTATAGACTCGCTCTGTTTTTTTGTCTGGTGTCGACCAATCGTCCTCAAACCCTTTTAAATAACAGGAGAAATAGACGTGTTCGTTGTTTTTGTTGGAAGTCGATGAAAACTCAAAATGGAAAGAGTTCAGACCGTGTTTTATACGGAGAGGCTCCCCTTGCTTATTGTCGGCATTTACTTCACCGAAATAGCCGCCGAACAGTACACTATCTACCTTTCCGAAAGCTTTGACCAGACTGATGTGTGCGTGTTGTTTACGCGGCTTGGTCAGGTATTTTTCCAGATTGAGGTGATAGAAGCCTTTCTGTGAACCGACGAGGATATTGTTCTTATCGATACAATGGATATGCTCGAAGCCGCCGAGCGTTTTACCATCAAGCTCGGGAATATACAACAGGGTATAGGAGTTGCCGTTGTATAGGGCTACACCGAGCTTTTTTTCTTCTATAAACCATATGTTGCCCTGGGTATCTTCCTTCAGGTATCTGATATATTTTTTATCGAATATAGGTTGGAAAAAAGACGATAACACAAAAGTATCGGTTGTTGCGTCGTATTCGTAAATTCCTTTTTCCGTACCGGCCACGATACGGCCCTTGATGGAATAAATATGGTTGTTATAGGTTGAAGGTAGGCCTTCTTGATGGGTGTACAGCTTGGTCTCCTTTGTGTGCATATCGGCCGTCGGCACGATTTTATAAATTCCCTTATAAGGATGAGAAATCCAGATGTTTTGTTTATCGGTCTCGATAAAACGTGCGGATTCGTGAAAGTTGGGGATACTACCTTTCGGCCGGAACTGGCCGTTTTGATGCTGGAAAATCGAGATACCATAATAATTTCCTGCCAATACCAAGTTGTTATCACCCGAGTTAGAAGACCAATTTAAAAAATTCCAGTATCCTTTGCCGTCGGCGATCGGCACGGTGTGGTTCCCATTTATTTCAACGACGCCTTCATGCCGACCCAGGAGGAGCTTTCCTTGGACAACATTCATTCCCCAGGCTTGTCCCCACACGCTACGAAGAGGTGTGAAATGTGTTTGGGCCGTGCTGATATCGGAATTGGTAACGATTGGGAGTCTGAAAACACCGCTGGCGAGGCCTACATAGAGGGAGTTGTCAAATATTGCGGATGTGTGTCCGCTAGCGTTGTCGAAAATATCGGGGTTGATATGCTTGAGACCGTTGTTATGTGCTATAAAACTAATGCCGTCTGCCAGTCCCAGCCAGATATTTCCATTGTTGTCAATGTGTGTACTGAGTACAGTATTATTTTGCAGGCCGTTATTTTTTGAAATATGATTTAAGGGTTTGCCGTGTTGATCGGTTAGGAAGCAGCCGTTGTTTAACGTGGAAACGACGTGCATATGTGGATCGACTTGCCTGATGTGGGTAACGTGTTTTATACTGCTGCTGGAGGATACGTGGTGTAACTTGTTGTGATCTAGATGGTATAGCCCGTGTGACGAAGAGCTGACCAATAAACGAGGTTCGGCAAGTTGGGTGACGGAATTGATGACAAAATGCTCGGGTAAAGGGTTCTGGACTACAGGTGTCCAGGTTTTTCCGGTAAGTTTAAGCAACCCCTTCGATTTGTCTTGTGCGATAAGATGATGATCCACCTTGCCCATAAATAACCATTCGGACGGGGAAGAAAATACATCGATGGTGTCGTTATGCCATTGAAAGATATGGTTTTCGGTACGAAAGTAAATTGCTTTACCGACGGATTCTATGTTCCAGATGTCGGCAAATGAACGGTATTTTTCGGGTACTTTTTCTTTCAAACTTTTAAAAATGAGCTGGCCCTGTTCGTTGGGGGAGAAATAGCCGAATTCGCCTTGTCCACCGGCATAGAGTTTATGGTCGTTTCCGATTTCTATCGACCGTACGATGGTTTTATTAGGTAGCTGGTATATTTTCCAGTAACTCCCATCGAAAGTAAGCACCCCTTCGTCATTAGCAAAATACAAAATGCCATTACGATCTTGTTCTATATCCCAGTTGTGTGTGCCGCCTCCATATTGTACGTTGCCGTAGTTGACGATATCCGGCATACCTATCGGGTTTTGTGAAAAACCCATAAGGTGAAGGACGGTTAGCAGGATGATGGATAGTTGGCGCTTCATTGTGAAATAAAAATAGAGAAAATATCGGCTTATTCAAATGTTGGGGTATAAAACTGCGTTTTTGGGTGTTTTAAGCGGTTCTGTTGTAGTTTTGTTGGGGTAGTAAATTTGGAAAAATATATACATAGGCGGTAGATTTGCTTTTGAATTACAAATCTGACACCAAATATAAATACTATGAACTGCGAACTTTTTATAAGACATTACAGTCTTTTTTCTCTGGCGGCATTTTTTTGCCTTTTAAACTTTAGTTGTGAAGAGGAAGACTATGCTGCTAAATTAGGAAACCCTGCCGAGGCATCTTTTACGATCTCGGAGGTGCCTGGAAAAGTGAATACTTATTTGTTAGAAAGCACTTCCGGAAATGCTTACCGTTATCAATGGGATTTGGGACTTGGCGAAGGGCTCAAACCTGGAGATGCGTCTGTCGAAGCACATTTTCTTGCCAAGGGTACTTACAACGTTAAATTGTATGCGTATGGTCCAGGCGGTTATGACATCGCTACACAGGCCATCGTCGTCGAACACGATGATTTTACGCCGACCTTGGAGAACCCCACGTTCCAGTTGCTGACCGCAAATACATGGAAACTGGATGGTAATTCTCCCACACCAGTTATCGTCGGTACGGAAGGCAATCCTGCTGAGTACTTTGGTGGAGGCGCGTTAGTCGATTGTCAGCTGGATGACGAATACCGCTTTGCTTTCATTGATAATGGATTCAAACTTATTTACACCGCAAACGGTGCGACTTTCAACGCAGGTAATCTGGAGCCCCAATATACCTGTGGCGCGGATCGGTCTTATGAATCGGCTTTTACTTTTACTAACACGGTGGACGGGGCTGGCATTGCTTCCATCACGCTCCCGGGTGGCAATCCGCCGGATCGATTTATTGGTGTAACCGATGTGTCGTCCAATAATTACCGCATTATTTCGATTTCAGAAACGGAATTGGTGCTGCGTTCGGGGACCAAAAGTGAAACTGTACACCAAATGCGTTTCGTTGCAAAATAGCACAACGTTGAAGATTGTTAAACACAAAGACCAATATATATAAACTATGACAAAATTTCGATTATTGATCGTACTGCTGATTTGTTTTCTGACCGGACAGCAGGTTTTTGCGCAAAGCATTACGATATCCGGCATGGTCAGGGATAAGACGGGGACTGCGCTTCCCGGTGTGTCTGTAACAGTTAAAGGAACGTCGCTCGGTACGGCTACCCAAGCAGATGGGAGCTATACGATAGCTGTTCCAAGAGTAGGCAGCACCTTGGTGTTCGCCTATATCGGCGGGGTTACGCAGGAATTTTTGATAACCGATGCTGAGCCCGTTGATGTTACTATGAATGAAAATACCAACTCCATTGATGACGTGGTTGTGGTGGGTTATGGTACGCAAAAACGGAGCGACGTGACGGGTTCCGTGGCGACCGTGAATAATAAGCAGTTGGTACAGACGCCGGTCGCGGATATGAGTAATGCGCTGACAGGACGTACGCCCGGGGTAATCACTAAACAGCCATCTGGCGAACCCGGAGCGGATGGTGCCCAGATCTACATCAGGGGTAATTCGACGTTTGGGGCCGGAAGTATGGAGCCGCTGTTTGTAATCGATGGTATCGTGCGGACGGCCCGCGACTTCGGACAGATGGACGCTAACGAGATTGAGAGTGTGAGTGTGCTGAAAGATGCATCGTCGGCGGCTATTTTCGGGGTAAAGGGGGCGAATGGTGTAGTGCTTGTAACAACAAAACGCGGGAAGGCTGGACAGCTTACGGCAAATTACGCCTTTAATTATGGCTTCTCACAGGTGACGCGTTTACCGGATGCGCTGGGCTCTTTCGAATATGCGACCCTGTACAATGAAGCCAAATTGAACGACAACCCGAATGCGGAACCGGAGTTTTCTTTAGATCGTTTGGAAGCATTCCGGAATGGTACGGATCTCGACGCGAACCCGAATACGGACTGGATGGGGCTCGTTTTAGGCGGGCATGCGCCAAGAATGCAGCATAATCTTTCCTTGTCTGGCGGTGGCGAGAAGACGCGCTATTTCACCTCGCTAGGTTATCTCAACGAGGATGGCCTTTATAGCACTTTGAACTATAAGCGTTATAATGTTCGGAGTAATGTGGATATACAGGCGACGTCCTCGACAACGATCGCAATTGACCTGTCCGCGCGGATGGAAAATAAACAGTCGCCTCCGGCTAGTATTGATAATATTTTTGAGCACACGATGCGTAATCCGCCGGTATTCCCCGCACAGTTTTCTAACGGTTTATTGGCTTCTCCGGGGGTATATCCAAATCCGCTAGCGCTGATCAGTCCCGAAAGTGGCTACAACCGAAATTCGTCAAATTATGTATTGACGAATTTCCAGATTACACAAAGGATCCCAGGGGTAGAGGGATTGTCGGTAAAGGGGATATTGGCGTTTGATAGGAATTTCAATAATAGCAAAGTTTGGAATCAATGGGTTCCGCTATATATCCGAAATGCCGATGATACGTATACGGTCAGTGCGCAGTCAAAGTCTTCTTTGAATAAGAGTTATGGAGAAGGACAGAGTACGGAGCTACAGGCGCATATTAATTACGACAGAAGGTTTGGTAAGCATGGTATTTCGGCGTTAGCGCTGGTGTTGCAAAAGCAGAATCAAGGTACGGGCATCTATGGTGCGCGCAATTCTTATGAAAGTTCGGCGCTGCAGATCTTAAACTTCGGTCCGGAGTTAAATCAGGTGCTGAGTGATAGCGAAGATAAGACGGCCCTGAGGAGCGCGGCTGTACGTTTTAACTACGATTACGACGGGAAATATTTAGTACAGGCGAGCTTGCGGAGAGATGAATCGGAAAATTTCGCGCCGAATGAAAGAACGGGGTACTTTCCGGCAGTATCTGCTGGATGGATTTTGACGAGGGAAGACTTTATGGATAGCGCGCCCTTTGTCAATTTTCTAAAACTGAAAGGCTCCTATGGACAACTGGGAAGCGACCGTATTCCTAGCCGCTTTGGCTACTACAACCGGTATAATCTGGTGCCTAACGCTTATGCTTTTGGAGGCGCTTTGCAAACGGGCTTGACACCGGGCGCTATTGCCAACGAAAGCGTGACGTGGGAGACCTCGACGAAGATGGATTTTGGTTTCGAGACCAGATTATTAAATAACCAACTGGATATCGATTTTACGGTGTTTAAGGAACGGCGGGAAGATATCTTGGCAACAAGGTCTTTATCGGTGCCGCTTAGTTTCGGGGCTACCTTGCCAAGCGAGAATATCGGCATAGTGGAAAATAAAGGTTTTGAACTAATCTTAAATCATAACAAGCAGTTGTCTGCCGATTGGTCATATCGTATCGGCGGGAACCTGACGTATGCGCGTAACAAAATTATAGAAGCAGCGGAAGCTTCCAATGTTGCTGAGGGGAGACGGATTACAGGCAGACCGAACGGAGGGTACTATGGT
This sequence comes from Sphingobacterium sp. FBM7-1, assembly GCF_020687765.1. Lineage (GTDB taxonomy): Bacteria > Bacteroidota > Bacteroidia > Sphingobacteriales > Sphingobacteriaceae > Sphingobacterium. The sequence goes on from NZ_JAJEWJ010000010.1 coordinate 54,498, forward strand.
TATAAATCGCTTGGTATCTTCCGCGATGCAGCGGATTACGAGGCTTCTCCTAAACATGAGGCTTACTTGAATACGACCGGGCCGGGAGATATTAAATACCAGGACATCAGCGGTCCGGACGGCGTACCGGACGGTATCATAGATGATCATGATATTACTTACTTGGGCAATGGCACTTTGCCGCAGGTACTGTACGGCATTACCGGGGGCGTTAACTACAAAGGTATCGAACTGAACTTTCTTCTCCAAGGTGCGGCACAGTCGCAGCAGCATTTGGCACAGAATGCGGCTTGGGCATTTCATAACGGCGGCCGCGTGAATGCGGAATGGCTAGACAGATGGACACCGGCAAATCCGGACGCTCCACTGCCCCGACTGTCTTTAAATACCAACGGTAATAACTATCTGCTAAGCGACTTTTGGGTAAAAAACTCAAGCTATTTACGCTTAAAAAATGTGGAACTGGCGTATACCTTGAAACATGACGTATTATCGCGAATTGGGGCCAGCAATGTGCGGATATATGCACAGGGGCAGAATCTGTTTACAATAACCGATCTACTCAACCTGGATCCGGAAAATACGAATGCTATCGGCCGGTATTATCCGCAACAGACAACCTACACTTTCGGGATAAACGTGCAGTTTTAGTTTGATCATGAATTTTAATAAGGAAAAAATGAATACGAAAAGATATATAGGGTTAATGAGCGCACTGTTGGTTGCGCTGACGCCGATTTCTTGCCAAAAAGATCTATTGGATATCAAACCGATCGACTTTGTATCCGACGCGGCGGTCTTTCAGGATATAACGTTAACCAGCCAATTTGTAAACGATATCTATGGTACATTATTAAGCGGTTTCGAGCGGCGCGATTTCGGATTTGATCAGGATTGGGCCGCCGGATTTGCTTTGCTGGACATGATGACGGATGATCTGGAGGGCCATAATGATTTGCCGATGAATACGGTACAGGCGGGTGACCTCACCTCTCATTTCTCTATGGGAACACAAATGTGGGCGGCCAACTACACGTTGATCCGGAAAGCCAATACGTTGATTGCGCGTATCGACGGCGTCCCTACAACGGATACTGATCTCCGGGACCGTCTAAAAGCGGAAGCCCGTTTCTTGAGAGCGTTTGCTTATGCGGAGTTAATCAAAGCCTTTGGTGGTGTGCCACTTATTTTGACCGAGCAAAGCATCGACGATGATTTGGAGGTGCCACGGGATAGCTACGAACGGTGTGTAGAGTTTATTGTGCAGGAATGTGATGAAGCGGCCCCTGTGTTGCCGCCTACTTATGATAATGCGGACCTAGGAAGAGCGACGAAGGGTGCGGCCTTGGCGCTGAAGGCAAGAACCTTGTTGTTCTATGCGAGCCCGTTGAATAATCCGGCCAACGAGGCTTCACGGTGGGATGCTGCTGCGAAGGCGGCGCAGGAGGTAATAGAAATGGCTCCTGGTGTTTACAAATTGCACGACGATTATTATCGCCTATTCATGGATAAGACGGGGAATCAGGAGGTCATCTTTGTTAAGAAATTCGCACGTCCGTCCCGTACACACCAAACGGCTTGGATGCTGCATATGAGTATCGCGCCAAACCCGTGGGGCGCTTGGGGGGCATGCCATCCAACGCAGAACTTGGTAGACTGTTTCGAGATGACGAATGGTCTTCTGCCGGACGAATCTGGTTCGGGCTATGATGCACAGAACCCTTATGCGAACCGGGACAGTAGATTAGATAAAGCCATATTGCATAACGGCTCGCAGTTCAAGGGGATAACAGTTGAAACCTTTCAAAGTGCCGATTTGGCTGCGTATCCTGATGGTAATGCGAATGGGCGCACGAATGGCGACCGTACCAAGACGGGTTATGGTTTAAGAAAATTTATTGATGATCGTTATCTTACTTCAGACGCGGTTTATCAAGGTGGAGACAACGACTGGGTGTATATGCGCTATGCGGAAGTCTTACTTAACTATGCGGAAGCAAGAAATGAATTTAGTGGCCCGGATGCGTCGGTCTACGACGCATTAGACGAAGTCCGTGAAAGGGCAGGCCAACCGGCGCTACCTCGAAATTTCACAAAGGAGACGCTACGGGAGAAGATACGTAATGAACGAAGGGTGGAGCTGTGTTTTGAAGAGCACCGCGTATATGATGTACGCCGTTGGAAGACGGGAATGACTTATTTTAACGGGCCGGTGTATAGGATGAATATCGTTAAGAATGCGGATGGAACGTTGACGTATAATAGAAGAGCGGTGTTGGAGCAACGGGTGTACAAGGAAAGCTACAACTTGTTCCCTATACCGCAGATGGAGATAGAGCGAAACAGAAAATTGGATCCAAACGATTAATATAAGCAATTTATGCAGAAAATATTTTATGGTACGCTCGTCCTATGGATATGCATTCAAGCCAATTTATTTGGTGTCGAACTTTTGTCCAATGATAGGCCGTGGACACCAATAAAAGCCGAAATCTTAAAAACAGATAAAGGTTTTGAGCTTCTACGGAATGGTAAGCCGTACTTTATCAAAGGTGCGGGTGCAATTTCCCATTACCATCGCATCAGTGCTTATGGAGGCAATTCCATCCGGACGTGGAGTACGGACAATGCAAAAAGTATACTCGACTCGGCGCAACAGCATGGTTTGACAGTTATGTTGGGGCTGCCAGTGGCTGCCGAACGCCACGGCTTCGACTATAGTGATGAGAAGGCGGTAAAAAAGCAGTTCGAAAAAATCAAGGCGGAGGTGATCAAGTTCAAGGGGCACCCTGCCTTACTAGCATGGGGGATCGGCAACGAGCTCAATCTTTCTTACCAGAACCCGAAGGTGTGGGATGCGATCAATGATATCGCGCTGATGATCAAAGAGGTCGATCCTTTTCATTTGAAAACGACGGTGCTTGCAGGTGTCAACCAAAAGGAAATCGATCACATTAAGGAAAAGGTGCCGGCTATCGATCTACTAGCTGTAAATACGTATGGTGGTTTAGCTGAGCTTCCCGAGAAGCTGAAAGCTTGCGGATGGAATGGGCCGTATATCGTGACGGAATGGGGTCCTACGGGCCACTGGGAAGGACTGACTACCGAATGGGGCGCTCCCGTGGAAGAGACAAGCAGTGAAAAAGCGGCGGTGTATAAAAATAGGTACCGTTATTCCGTCGAGCGGGATAAGGCACATTGTTTGGGTTCGTATGTGTTTTTGTGGGGACAGAAGCAGGAGAGGACGCCGACCTGGTACGGTCTTTTGTCGGCTGATGGTAAGGAAAATCATGTAATGGATATCATGCAGTATGTATGGACGGGAGTATTGCCGGAAAATAAGGCGCCGCAGATTTACGGCTTCGTCATGAACGGTTTACAGGCCCATCAGAATGTCTATCTGAACAAAAACAAAAATTATGAGGTTACGGTCACGGCATCAGATCCCGATCACGACGAGATTACGTATCGCTGGGAGCTCCTATCGGAAGCGACCAATGTCGGCGAAGGGGGTGACTATGAGCGGAAACCGGAAACCAAAAAGATGCGGTACTCGGAAAAGGGGGAAGGAAAGATTACTTTTACTTCGCCAAAGGTGGGCGGGGCGTACCGCCTGTTCGTTTATGTGCATGATGGAAAGAATAAAATAGCCACAGCAAATATTCCGTTTTTTGTGAAACAATAAAGATTATTTTTTTTAGTATAAAAACAAGATGTCGAATGAAAGTATATAAATTGCTATTTAGAAGTATTTCGCTGGTTTTTTTATTATTGACCACGATGGGCATGAGTTGTAAAAAAGGATCGGAGGGTGGCGCGCCGTCCAATCTTGAGCTAGCAGTTAACGTATTTAAGGACGGTTCGGGAAGGGTTGATTTCATTGCCACCGCAAACAATGCCGACCGTTATTTTTTCTCTTTTGGACAGGGTAATGAGAGTATCCGTTCGAATGATGGTAAAGTGTCTACCGTCTACAAAGCAAGTGGCGTGTATAATGTAAAGGTGATTGCTTATTCTTCCGCAAATAAATCTATTGAACTTGCTCAAAACGTGTCCGTTAGTATGGACGATGCGATAGAGGATGTGGGTTATGTGTCGCCCGAAGATTACCCAGGTATGAGCTTGGTTTGGCAGGATGAATTCGATGGCAATCGCCTAAATACTAAATTCTGGAGTTTTGATATCGGTACAGGAGTTGACGGTTGGGGTAACCATGAATTGCAATATTATCGGGAAGAGAATGTCGAGGTGCAAAATGGTTATCTAACAATTACTGCAAAGAAAGAAGCTTATAGCGGTAAGCAATACACGTCGTCGCGGATAAAGACAGAAGGTAAAAAAAGCTTTTTATATGGCCGTATCGATATGAGGGCAAAGCTGCCGAAAGGGCAAGGGATCTGGCCAGCATTTTGGGCTTTGGGCGCTAACCATAACACAGTGGGTTGGCCATTATGCGGAGAAATCGATTTTATGGAAATGGTCGGCGGGGGGCCAGGCAAGGACAACACGGTGCACGGAACGGTACATTATGAGCATGGAGGACATCAGTATGTTGGTGGATCGCATACGTTAACATCTGGAGATTTTTATGATAAGTTTCACGTCTTCTCCATTGTTTGGACGGCGAATAAACTAACTTGGTATGTAGATAATGAAGAATACTATAGCTTTGATACTACGGACGAGCATAAAGACGAGTTTAGACGGCCTTACTTTATCTTACTGAATATGGCTGTCGGGGGTATTTGGCCGGGAAGCCCTGATGTAAATACCGTATTTCCACAGAAATATATTATAGACTACGTTCGCGTTTTCCAATAGGAAACGCGAACTTGTTTGTTAGCCTTCCTATTTAATGGGAGCTATATCGAATACGAATCTTCGCCAGCCTATCTGTATTATAGTCTACGGCTTCCGTTTTAAGCATATAATGAATACCTTTGCTTTCGCAACGTTACAGAATATTACAGCCTAGTATGCTGGCTTTCTGTAATTGTTAAGTTTCATTTTTTTAATAAATTAAAATCATATTCGTAGATGATTAACATTACACTGCCTGACGGCTCTGTCCGTCAGTATGAAAAGGGGACGACTGCGATGCAGATAGCCCAATCGATTTCTGAAGGTTTAGCTAGAAATGTATTAGGAGCCGAGGTTAATGGCGACGTATGGGATGCATCCCGAGCGATAGAAGAGGACGCCGCTGTTAAACTGCTGACTTGGAATGATGATAAAGGGAAATCTACCTTCTGGCATTCGTCTGCACATTTACTGGCAGAGGCTTTGGAAGCGTTGTATCCGGGGATAAAATTTGGGATTGGACCAGCAATCGAAACGGGGTTTTATTACGATGTGGATTTCGGCGATCGTGAATTTTCTTCCGACGATTTCAAGCAGATCGAAGACAAAATGCTAGCGCTGGCGAAGCAAAAAGAAACGTTTGAGCGTAAATCAGTTTCGAAGGCAGATGCAGTGGCTTATTTCACCGAGAAAGGCGATGAATATAAGTTGGATTTAATCAAGGATCTAGAGGATGGTAAAATCACGTTCTACACGCAGGGTAATTTTACAGATCTCTGTCGTGGTCCACATATTCCGCATACGGGAGTTATCAAGGCGATTAAGTTAACAAACGTTGCTGGAGCCTATTGGCGCGGCGATGAAACACGTAAACAGCTAACGCGTATATATGGTGTGAGTTTTCCAAAAGCGTCTGAGTTAAGCGAATATCTGAAATTTGTTGAAGAAGCGAAGAAACGCGATCACCGTAAGCTAGGAAAAGAATTGGAGCTTTTTGCTTTTTCAGACAAAGTAGGAGCAGGGTTACCGCTGTGGTTACCAAAAGGAGCAACACTTCGTCAAAAATTGCAAGAATTCTTACAACGTGCGCAAATAAAGGCTGGCTATGAACCGGTTGTGACACCGCACATTGGCCATAAACAATTATACGTTACATCGGGGCATTACGAAAAGTACGGCGAAGACGCCTTCCAACCGATTCAGACACCTGTGGAGGGGGAGGAATTTTTTCTGAAACCGATGAACTGTCCGCACCATTGCGAGATATACAAAACAAAACCACGTTCTTATAAGGATTTACCTGTACGCTTTGCTGAATTCGGAACCGTATATCGTTATGAAAAATCAGGCGAATTGCACGGTTTGACACGTGTAAGGGGGTTTACACAGGATGATGCACATTTGTTTTGTAGACCAGACCAAGTAAAAGAAGAGTTTAAAAAGGTAATAGACCTTACCCTATATGTGTTTGATGCCTTAGGCTTTGAAGATTATACGGCTCAAGTTTCCCTGCGTGATCCGGAAAATAGGACAAAATATATTGGTACGGATGAAAATTGGAATCTTGCAGAATCGGCAATTATGGAAGCGGCAGCGGAGAAAGGACTTTCGACGATTGTCGAGTATGGGGAAGCTGCATTTTATGGCCCGAAGCTCGACTTCATGGTAAAAGATGCATTGGGACGGAAATGGCAATTGGGGACGATTCAAGTGGATTACAATTTGCCAGAACGGTTTGAATTGGAATATACAGGAAGTGATAATCAGAAGCATCGTCCGGTGATGATTCACCGTGCACCATTTGGTTCTTTGGAGCGATTTGTAGCGGTACTTATAGAGCATTGTGGTGGCCAATTTCCATTATGGCTTGCACCAGAGCAATTTATAATCCTGCCGGTATCGGAAAAATATGAAGAAACTGCTAAAACCCTTTTAAATTCATTAAATAATTCCGATATTTGCGGACTGATTGACTTTCGTGATGAGAAGGTCGGTCGTAAGATTCGTGATGCAGAAGTGAAAAAAATCCCTTATATGTTGATTGTAGGGGAGAAAGAGCTGGAAAATGGCACAGTTTCTGTTCGTAAGCACGGGTCTGTAGATTTAGGTTCAATGAGCCCACAAGAATTTAAGGAATTATTAATTAAAGAAATAACCGTTTAATATTTAAACATTTGGCATTAAAAAGATCAGGTGGTTTCAGACCGCCAATGAGAAAGAAAGAACCAGAACATCGCATTAACGAATTTATCCGGGTACCGGAGGTTCGTTTAGTGGGAGATAACGTTGAGCAAGGTGTTTATCCTACTCGTAAGGCATTAGAAATGGCGGACGAGCTGGAGCTTGACTTAGTGGAGATTTCGCCAAATGCCACTCCTCCTGTTTGTAGAGTTATTGATTATAGCAAATTTGTATACGAACAGAAGAAGAAGCAAAAGGAGATCAAATCGAATGCGAAGCAAACTGTGGTTAAGGAAATCCGTTTTGGACCTAATACTAATGATCACGACTTCGAATTCAAATTAAAACATGCTATAAAGTTTTTGGAGAGTGGTGAGAAAGTCCGTGCTTACGTGCATTTTAAAGGTCGTGCTATTGTCTTCAAGGAGCAAGGAGAGATCTTGTTGTTACGTTTTGCGCAGGCCTTAGAGGATTACGGGAAAGTTGAATTGTTGCCGAAACTAGAGGGAAAGCGGATGTTTTTAACGCTTGCTCCGAAGACGGCTCCAAAAAAATAAAGAGAATCTAACAGATTGATATAAAATTAATTTCATTATGCCAAAAGTAAAAACCAATTCCAGCGCGAAAAAACGTTTCAAATTGACTGGAACAGGTAAGATTGCAAGAAAAAGTGCTTACAAAAGTCACATCTTGACAAAAAAGGAAACAAAGCAAAAACGTAATTTGACACAAACAAGTTATGTTTCTGACGCAGATATGGGCAACGTAAAACGTATGCTTGGTATCGGCAAATAAGTTTATTTCTATTATAATATCATTTTTTTAACCGGGTATTGGGCTGTAAGATTACTGAAAAACGTAACGCCTCATACCAAACTAAATTTTAAATAATATGCCACGTTCGGTTAACGCAGTAGCTTCGAGAAGAAGAAGAAAAAGAATCATGAAAATGGCCAAAGGCTATTTCGGTTCAAGAAGCAAAGTTTATACTATTGCTAAAAATACAGTAGAAAAAGGTTTACAGTACGCTTACCGCGACCGTAAAACTAAAAAACGTGAGTTCAGAGCTTTATGGATTCAACGTATCAACGCAGGTGCTCGTCAACATGGAATTTCTTATTCGCAGTTGATTGGTAAATTAAACGCTAAAAATATTGGCCTTAACCGTAAGGTTTTAGCTGATTTAGCGATGAATAATCCCGACGCTTTTAAAGCGGTAATTGATACTGTTAACAAATAGAGTTCTAACCGTTATCAATTTGTTAGAGATTTGAAAGAGGAGCCAAGAGGCTCCTTTTTTTTGTGCTCGATTTCGGCAACGTTTGCGTAACTTTTTTTTGATAAATGACTTATGTAATATAAATTGCATGTATATGCAACCGATTGCATATATCGTATTATTTATAAACCCAGAAAAGTTCTATGAGAGAAAAATTATTTTTGATGTGTGTACTTTTTTTCAGTATGTGGAAAAGTTATGCCCAACCATCCGAAATTGTCGGTACGGTGATCGAAGCACAGTCTAAGTTGCCGCTAGCGGGCGTTACTGTACGGTTTCAAGGAGAGACAAGTACCTCTTCTACCTCGACAGATGAATCGGGACGATTTGTGTTAAAAGCAAGTGAAGCCGCTGGAAACCTGTCGTTTAGTTTGGTAGGTTATTTAGCTCGTGAGGTAGTGTATCCAGGAGTGTCATTGCAAACTATAGCATTGACAAAAGAAAACACCGCATTGGATGAGGTGGTTGTTGTAGGGTACGGAACAGTAAGAAAACGTGACTTGACTGGTTCTGTTGTTTCGGTAAAGGGTGATGAAATAGCCAAAGTGCCTTCTGCAAATATCATCGAATCTATTCAGGGGAAAGTGCCCGGAGTAGATATTACAAGGAGTAGCGGGTCAGCTTCGTCAGGCGTTTCTATGACTGTACGCGGAAACCGCTCTATTACCGCACAAAATGGACCTTTGTTTATTGTTGATGGTGTTCAGTATAGTAATATTCAAGATATCAATCCAAACGATATCGAATCTATGGAAATATTAAAGGATGCTTCTTCCACCGCTATTTATGGATCAAGAGGGGCTAACGGGGTTGTTATAGTCACGACAAAGAAAGGGAAAGCTGGACAGGCACGGGTGAGCGTCAATTCGTATGCTGGTGTTTCTAAGGTGGATCGATATCCTAGTGTGATGAATCTGGAGCAATGGGTAAAATTAAGAAGGGAAGCGTATCGGACTACCGGCAGATGGAATTCGGAAGCTGATGACGATAAAGCCTTCAACAATGCGGAACTCGAGGCCATTCGTAACAATGATTATATCGACTATTTTGATTTGTTAGTTAAAGATGGTATGCAACAGAATTATCAGGTAAGTATTAACGGAGGTAGTGATAAGACGACCGTATACTTTAGCGGCGATTACATGAATGAGCGAGGTGTTTTTGACATGGATATGACGAATCGATTTGGTGGACGGTTGAATATAGACCAGAAATTAGGGGATTATTTCAAAGCAGGAATGCAGGCGCAGGTAACGAGATATGAAATTGATAAGCGAAGAGATCCGTTAAACCAAGCGAATAAGATTAATCCACTGGGACGGGTGTATGACGATGCCGGAAAGTTGATTATGTATCCATTAAGTGGTTCAGCAATCAGTCCGTTGGCCGATATGGAACCGAATGCTTATAAAGCGGAAGGTAATATCACGCGTACCCTCACGAACGCTTATGTAGAACTGACGAACTGGAAAGGTTTTTCGGGAAAATCGACGTTAGGTGTTACGTTTACGAATACACGTGATGGATCTTATGCAGGTTCGTATACTATAGATCGTAATGGTTCTTTTTCCAAAGCAACCTATGACGCAGGAAACAGTTACTTGATTAATATGGAAAATGTATTGTCCTATCAAAAAGAAATTGAGGATCATAACTTTACGTTGACGGCTGTTAATAGTTTTCTTTGGAACCGTTCGGATAATATCAATGCTTCAGGAGAGGAATTGTTATTAGATGGTCAGTTGTTTTATGCGTTAGGCAATGCGAGAAGAAATTTAGCTACCAATACGAATTATTCGATGAATAATTTGGTTTCTTTCGCGGGTCGCTTGAACTATGCGTATAAAGGAAAATATTTATTAACGGCTACGGGTCGTACGGATGGTTCTTCTATTCTGGCTCAAGGCCGGAAATGGGCTTTCTTTCCTTCAGTAGCAGCAGCATGGCGTATGGTAGATGAAAATTTTATGGCAGATCAAAATACATTTAGTGAATTAAAATTGAGGGCGAGCTATGGAAAGGCAGGGAATTATGCAGTCGACCCGTATTCCACGCAGAATAGTTTGACAAGGGTGGCGTTTGGCTGGGACGAGGAGCAAGCTACTGGATACACATTTTCACCTCGTATAGGTAACTATGGCCTAGGTTGGGAAATTACAGCCACGACAAATATCGGGGTTGATTTTGGTTTTTTGCAAAACCGGATTAATGCGTCCATCGATCTTTATGATTCGCGTACCAGTGATTTACTCCTTGAGCGGGGTCTTCCTCCTACAACAGGAGTAACTTCTGTGATACAGAACGTGGGCAAAACCCGGAATAGAGGTGTCGAGATTGCGGTGAATGCGGATCTCCTACGAGAGCGTGCGTTTAATTGGAATTCCGGATTGTCGTTCACTAGCAATAAAGAAGAAATTGTGGAACTGGTAACAAAAGATGATGATATCGGCAATGGTTGGTTCATCGGTCACCCTACGAGCGTTTTTTACGATTATGATAAGGTTGGCATATGGCAATTGGGAGAAGAAGCGGAAGCCGCAAAATGGGGACAAGAACCTGGGGATATACGGGTAAAGGATATCAATGGAGACGGGAAGATCGATGCTTCGAGCGATCGTATTATTTTGGGGTCGCCTCGTCCGAAATGGCTGATTGGCTGGGATAATACATTTACTTATAAAGGCTTTGATCTGAATGTATATATATTCGCGCGGTGGGGACAATTGATTCAGCCGAATTTCTTAAGAAGGTATGATCCACAGGGTTTAGGGCAAAGTACCGCTGCGATCGACTATTGGACGCCTGAAAACCCGACGAATGCTTACCCGAGACCAAATTCAGGAACTTCACTTAATAGTATGCTTTATACCAGTACACTGGGGTATGTAGATGGTTCATTTATTAGGGTGCGTAACTTATCGCTCGGTTATACGTTTGACAGCAATGTTCTAAGATCGGGATTTGTTAAGAACCTAAGGGTCTATGGAACTGCTCGAAATCCTTTTACATGGACAAAAGCAAACGAATTAAAAGAGTATGATCCGGAACGTGGTGGGTCAGAAAATTTTCCGATGACAAAATTATTTGTGTTTGGGGTAAATATTGGATTTTAAAAGAAGAGATATAATGAGAAATATAATTTTTAAGCTAGCGGCGGGAGCTTTATTGATAAATATGAATGTATCCTGTAGTGATATATTGGAGGAGTATAATCCAAGTGGTATTACAGCAGAGACGGTATACACCACTCCGGATGGTTTCGAAACACTGGTTAATGCTGCCTACTCTTATCAACGGTGGTGGTATGGAAAAGAGGAAGGATATAGTCTCTCTGAAATGGGAACAGATCTCTGGATGAGTGGGGCGGGAGATGTTTATCCGGATTTAACAAAGTATGTAAATCTGCAGAGTAATAACGGGGCAGTAACTACAGAATGGAAAGCACTATATGCGGCGGTTAATATTTGTAATGCTGGAATTGGCCGGATAGCAGATGCTGGACTTGATGAAGAATTGATGAATATACGCCTAGCTGAATTAAGATTTTTGCGGGCATTTTATTATTGGCATATTGTAGAGACCTGGGGTAATGTGCATTTAACTACGGATGAAACCAGTGGTATTGTAACGACGGCCAATAAGACTTCGGTCGACGAGTTCTATAAATTAATAGAGGAAGACTTGTTATTCGCTGTAAAGCATTTGCCCAGAACGACTAGTGATTATGGACGGGTTACTAATCCTGCAGCACAAGCATTTCTTTCTAGAATGTATTTAGTTACCGGAAATAATGAAAAGGCCAATCAATTTGCGACGAGCGTAATCAATGGGAATTTTGGTTTCGAGCTGGAGTCGAACTATGCAGACCTTTGGGAAATGTCTAATCTTAAAAGCAAGGAAGTTGTTTACGCGATAAATTATTCGACTAATCTGGCGTTAAATGATATTCAAAATAATATTCTCAATCCGCTAGGCCATAGTCGGGGCAGTAATACGGGACACCTCATGTTTATTATGAAATATGATACGGAGACAGGTATGATGCGAGATATAGAAAATGGTAGACCCTTCAATAGATATATGCCGACTCGATTTTTATTGGATTTATATCCAGAAGGAGATGCGCGATATGAAGGAAGCTTTAAAGATGTTTTCTATGTAAACAATCCCATTGGTAACCTATCGTTAGGTGACACGGCTGTTTACGTTACACGAGAATCAATAACCGCTACAGGTAAAGCGTATAAGACTTACGATCGGAATTATATGTATCAGACAGACGGTAAAGTGAAAGATCAATTGCGCTATCCTACACTTCGTAAATTTTTGGATAACACCCGTGCATCAGCCAATGAGGCACAAAGTGCAAGGGATGTATTTGTAATCCGCTTCGCCGAGCTATATCTAAATGCTGCAGAAGCACAACTGAAATTAGGAAATATAGATTCCGCTGCACATTGGGTGAATATCGTTCGCGATCGGGCAGCTAAACCGGGCTTCGAAGATCAGATGGAAGTTAGTCCATCTGAGATTACGCTAGATTTTATTTTAGATGAGCGCGCGAGGGAATTTGCGGGAGAGCAAATTCGTTGGTTTGACCTCAAACGGACGGGGAAATTGTTAGAGAGGGTAAAAGCGCACAACCCAGATGTAGCATCTACCGTGCAAAATTATCACGTGCTCCGACCTATTCCTCAAGAGCAACTTGACGCAATTTTTAATAAAGCAGAGTTCACCCAAAATGAGGGATATCAATAAAAATCATTTAACTTAAAACAAAAAGAGGCTGTCTCAAAAGGATAGTCTCTTTTTTATTTGGGACAATTTTGGTGTTTAAGGCATGGGAATGCTTTGAATCCTCGTTGTTTTCTTGAGCGGGATGATACGCAATATCGGCTAAGAGGTTTATACTTTTGGTGGACATTTCCGTGGGTAAAGGCAAATAATATGCGCGTATCGCGTATCTTTGTTGTTGTTTGTAAAGGGGCTGTGCCGACATTATGACCGCGGAGTACTTCGATCTGTCGTCGGAGTACTTCGATCTGTCGTCGGGGTACTTCGATCTGTCGCCGGGGTACATGAACACATCGGCGAGGTAGTCGGCGTTTCTGTTGGGCAATACAGCGTATAGGATGACGTAGGAGATACGCGAGTAGAGCTACTTTATACTGTCGTATCTATACAATGCTGCGTAGTCGGGCTCGCGTGTCATAATGTTAGCTGAGTGTAAGGTGCAGTCGGGGTACTTAGTCTTCGTTTCGCTCGACTTGAGGATCATGATGTATACATAAATGGCCAGCTAGTGCTATCGCATCATGGTGTTGGTCTTCATGCTCGTGCGGATAGACTAGCTCGTGATGTTGATACCCTAACCAAGCGTTAAATCCCTCTACTTCGTCACCTTGTGCCCCTAGCATGCGAGCATGATGCCCATCATAGCCACATGGAAAGATGTCTTACTCGCCGCGTACCTCGCCGTCCTCGTGATGTACTCCGTCGTCCTCGTGATGTACTCCGTCGTCCTCGTGATGTACTCCGTCGTCCTCGTAATGTACCCCGCCGTTCTCGTGAAGTACCCCGCCGTTCTCGTGAAGTACGCCGTCGTCCTCGTGATGTACTCCGCCGCCGTGATGATGTTGTTGTACGAAATGCCCCTAAAGCGATCAAATGCCATCAAAAAAAATGTTTTACTGACAATGAATAATGTTTTTCAGTATGCTTTTTACACCTGTATTCTCTCAGGTATCAACACTTAAATAGGTCACAAAAAAACCGTCTCATAACTGCTTATGAGACGGCCTCTGTGTTTTATCCTTTATTAAAACTTTTCAAAAGACTATTCTGCAGGCACTGCAGGGGTAACCGGTTGTGCATCCGGACTTATACCTAATTTAGAGCGCACGTCCATGGATATATCTTCGCCTCCTTGGAAATAAATGACGCTTCCAGAAGAAGTATCCAAAATGTAAGCATATCCTTTTTCTTTTGCTACCGCATTAATAGCAGTTATCACTTTTGTTTGGATAGGGTTTAAAAGTTCTTGTTGCTTTTTACCTAAATCTTCTTGTGCAACGCGTTGTACTTCTTGTATACGTTGTTCGATGTTTTGAAGTTCCTGACCTAAAACCTGTAATTCTGCATCAATTGTTTCCTTATTGGCCTCACTACGACTTCTGTATTTTTCGTTAGCCTCAGTCTGTTTCTTCTGAAACTCTGCATACATTCCCTGTAGCTCTTGTGTTTTGGTTTCATTTAAGGTTCTCAACTGATCATTCGCTGTTTTAAATTCAGGAGTCAATTGAAAAATCTCATCCGCATTGATATGACCAATTTTTTGTTGGGCATTTACGTTTTGTACACCCAAAAATACCACCGCTCCTAAAGCTAAACTTCTAAATAAACTTTTCATTCTTCTCATTTTAATCGTTTTGCTTGCGTCTTTTTGATCAACCAAGCCACTTTTTTGTTTTTAAATCTACCGTTGATAATTAATTGAAACTTGTTGTTACAAGTATAGTAAAAAAATTAATTTGCCAAGCTAGGATTAGGTTTTAATCCTAATTTTGTAATGATCTCATTACTTTTGTCTAAACTGGGATTAGCGAATACAATCGCTACCTCACTGCCTTTGTCTAGGATAAGGTCCAGACTTTCGTTTTTTGCTAATTCCTGAATGGCTTTTGAAACACGGTCCTGGATAGGTTGTATCAAACGTGTTCGTTCTTTGAAAAGATCTCCTTCGAAACCAAATTTTTGGCGTTGAAATTCTTTTACTTCTTTTTCTTTGTTAACAATTTCGTCTTCTCTGCGGCGACGCATGTCTTCATTTAACAGTACTTGATCGTTTTGATAAGCTTGGTACAGTTTTTCAATTTCTTCGTATTGTTTATCGACTTGCGCTTGCCAATTGCCGGAAAGTTCATCTAACTGTTTTTGAGCAGCTGTGTATTCTGGTATATGTTTTAAGATATATTCAGAATCCACATATGCTAAGCGCTGAGCGGAAGCTAAGGTTACGGAACCTATAATCAAGCTAATGACAAATATTACCTTTTTCATATATTTCAAATTATTTATTATCTAAATTTTAGGACAACAATGGTTCCAAAAAGTTTAAAAGCCTCCCATGTTTTGTAATATACTGAATGTAAAATTCTGTTTCCATTGACTAGATTGTAAGCCCGGTATAGGATCGAATGCATGACCATAATCTATACCCAACATACCAAATATGGGAAGGAAGATACGTGCGCCTATACCGGCAGAACGACGCATTTTCAATGGATTGACTTCGCTAAATTTATTCCAGGTATTACCCGCTTCAGCGAATGCTAACACAAATACAGTTGCTTGTTCGTTCAACATAACTGGGTGACGAAGTTCTAACTGATATTTCGCATAGATAGGGCTACCGGAATTGATCGCTCTATTGATGCCATTATTCTGTGATCCAGTGGATTCCGGAATAATGGTCCCGTTAGCGTAACCACGCATTGCAATAATCTCGGAACCTTGCAAAAAGTCAAATCCCATCATACCATCACCTCCTAATTTAAACCGCTCAAACGTAGAAGTTTCGGTTCTATTCGTGTAGTTGCCGAGATAACCAAATTGTGCTTGGCTTTTCAGAACTAGTTTTCCGGCAATTCGGGTATACCACTGACTGTCAAATTTCCATTTATGGTATTCTGTCCATTTGTATTTGACTTGACTGGACGCATTCTGATAATCTATATTATTCCATGCAGAATATGGAGGCGTTAATTGTACGGAAAATTTGAAATGTGATCCGGAGGTAGGATAGATAGGCGCGTCTACTGAATTACGGCTAATTTCTTGCGTAATGTTCATGTTATAGGCGGTGCCGTTGTCGAACAGGAAGTAGCCACCGTAGTTTTGCAGCTTATAACGTTGGAAGGAGAGTGACGTATTAACTTGAAAATAGTTATCCGGCCACTGTAAGCGTTTACCTAAAGTAGCAGTCACCCCTGTCATCCAAATACGGCTGAGTTGATCATCAGCGACCATTTGACGGCCAGTGAAATAATCAAATCCACCATAGGACGAGTTCGAAGTATAGGCACTCAAACCAAAATAAATAGGTTTTTTACCTCCCAGCCAAGGCTCGGAGAAGGAGAAGCTGTAAGACTGATAGCGCTTACCGGATGTTTGCCCGCGAATACTCAGCTTTTGTCCATCACCGCGAGGAAGTGGTTTCCATGCATCTTTCCTGAAAAGGTTACTTGTGGAAAAGTTATTGAAAGTTAACCCTAACGTCCCGATAACCTGTCCCGCTCCGTATCCACCGGATAATTCCACTTGGTCAGATGGTTTTTCCGCAACATTAAATACGAGATCCGTTGTTCCCTCTTCGTAATTCATGGAAGATTGCGGAATGTCCGGTTGAATTTTTTGTTCATCAAACATCCCCAGTTGGGAGATCTCACGTATACTACGCATGATAAGTTCGCGCGAATATTTTTGTCCCGGCTTAGAATAGATTGAACGTAATACGACGCGGTCATTGGTAACGTCGTTTCCTTTAACAATAACATTATTAATGGTGAACTGTTTTCCTTCACTTATCACGATTTCTACGTCTACCGTATCGTTGTAGATACGTTTGATAATGGGTTGCACACCAAAAGTAAGATATCCGTCGTTTTGATACAATGCACTTATATCGTCGCTATTGCGGGTAGGCCCTTGAAGCTTCGTGGTTAATTTTTCTTCGCTATATACATCTCCTTTTTCGATACCTAGCAATAGATTTAAAATAGAGTCGGTGTATTTCGAGTTTCCGGACCATTGGATATCGCCCATATAATATTGAGGCCCTTCATGAAGGTCAATGTGTATATCGATCTCGTTATTGTCATAACGCGATATGCTATCCTTAAGAATCTGTGCATCCCGATATCCTTTATCCTGCATTTTAGCAATCAGGTTTTCTTTGGCTTCTTTGTATTTGTCATCTTTGAATTTACCGGGCCCGAAAATGCGATACCATCGACGTGGTTTCACGCCTTTTAAATACTTGCTTAATTGGCGATCAGAAAAGGCTTCATTTCCGTCGAAATATACGCGATGCACTTTTATTTTCTTATTTTTGGTTACATCTACAACGACGATTTCATTATTTGCTTCGGCACTATCCTTTTTAGTAGAGATATCTATTTCTGGATAAAGAAAAGACTTTTCCCGGAGAAATTTTTCGATTGTAGCGCGGGTAGTTTTCAAGAGGTTTTCATTAACGATCCTGCCGGAACTGGTGTTCAGACGCTTTTGTACTTCTTCTTTTTCCCCCTTCTTCAGCCCTTCGATTTCAATGCGTGTAAGGCGCGGCCGCTCCCGGACACGTATCTCTAGATAAACGTTTTCTCCTTGAAATCTTTCCGCATATAACTGTACGTCGTCAAATAAATTTTGCGCCATTAAGGTCTTGATAACATTGGCCGTTTCTTCACTCGGGATTTCTATATATTGACCGACCACAAGTTTCGAAATGGTGATTAGAACATCGTTATCCAGATACTCAGTCCCCGAAACCCGTACTCCACCGATAACGTAATTTTTAGGGTCTAAATAACTGATTTCATCAGGGTCGTTTAGGTTAATGGGGTTGTTTCCTTGGATTTGAGCAAATAACGGTTGCCCTCCGAAAACTAGTGTAAATGTTATTAGATATAGTAAGCGCTTCATTTATTCTATTTTCTCGGTGCTAAAGTACACCAATCTCGTGTTAATTTTTGTTAAAAGAAATAATTAATAACCAGCCTTTTAATTAGGCTTAAAAATGATGGTGCAAAGGTAGTAAATTATAATATTATAGCTGTTCGCTTGTTTTACCATATCTCCGCTCTCTTTGTTGATAGTTGTAGATAGCTTCAAAGAGATCGTCTCGTTTAAATTCTGGCCACATTTTTTTCAAAAAACAAAATTCGGTATAGGCCATTTGATAAAGAAGATAGTTGCTAATTCGCTGTTCACCGCTGGTTCTGATCATGAGATCCGGATCTGGCATTCCGGCAGTATACAGACTATTTCCGAATAGGTTTTCGTCGATATCGTCTATGTTCAGTTTTCCGGCAATAACTTGTTTTGCGATAGATTTTGTCGCATCGATAATTTCCCGGCGAGAACCATAACTTAATGCCAAAGTAAGGATACATTTGTTGTTGTTCTTTGTAAGCGCGATGGTGTCTTTTAATTTTGTTTTGCAGTTTTCGGGCAAATCTGCAATATTACCTATCGCATTTAAGCGGATGTCATTTTCTAAAAAAGTCTTGGTTTCTTTTGTTAGTGTGTCCACTAAGAGCTCCATCAACGCATTCACTTCGAACTTCGGTCTGTTCCAATTTTCAGATGAAAAAGCGTAAAGCGTTAAATACGGCACTCCGATTTCTATACATCCTTCCAATGCCTCCCGAACGGCAGTCACACCATTCTGGTGACCGAAGATACGTAACTTTCCGAAGCCTTTTGCCCACCTTCCGTTGCCATCCATAATAATTGCTACGTGTTGTGGCAACGCTTTCGGATTAATCTTTTGTTTGAAATTCATTTTTTTAATCAGGTTTCCCTATACGATTTACGGTGTAAATATAGACGTTTTGACGCAATATGAAGGTATTAAATTGTGTTAAATATAGAGCTAGTAATTCCTAACGTCCAACCCCCATAGTAGTTTCTCGCGTAAAGTTCCGAAAAAACTGTCGGATGCCAAACGGATAAGGTTTACGGAAAAAGGTGCTCTTTTTATATGTAGTTTAGTTGCTGTGGTTAAGGTCTCATTCTTTGAATCGCAGCTTAGGATGTATTTTTCTGTTCGGCTTTCTATCTCCAATTCTAGTTCACTATCTGCTGAGAAGATGAGCGGCCGCACATTTAAGTTATGAGGAGAGACGGGTGTGATGACAAAATTTCCGCTTCCTGGCATAATAATAGGACCGCCGCAACTTAAGGAGTATGCTGTGGAGCCTGTAGGGGTGGCGATGATCACCCCGTCTGCCCAATACGAATTTAAAATCTCTCCGTTCAGCTTCACATTGATCGTTATCATAGAGGAACTATCATGACGAAAAACAGTTATGTCGTTTAATGCAAAATTAGCGTCTTTAAAAATATTTTGTTGGTCGCTGCTCACCTCTAGCAAATCCCGAGCTTGTAAAGTATAGCGCTCGGCAAAGATATCATCAAGCGCCTGAATGATTTTTGTTTTGTGTATAGAGGCCAGAAAGCCAAGACGACCGAAGTTTACGCCTGCAATTGGAATACCCGAATCTCTAACCTGTGACACGGCTGAAAGCATCGTGCCGTCACCACCTAAGCTCAGTAAAAATAAGATGTTCTGGGGAAGGTCTTGGTGGTTGTAGTAGCGATGTAATGTATTAGGACATTCTAATTGCCCGTTCAGAAAATCATAAAAATCAGAATATATATAAACAGTGATGTTTTTTTCGTTTAAATAAGCAAATAATTGCTTAACATAAGGAACGACCGATGAGTTGAAAGCCCTGCCGTATATAGCGATGGATTTTTGTTGCATAGAAAGCGGTTTTGTCAAAAACTAACGCAAATATGCTAAAATTACAGAGAGTTTTATAAATTTAGGTAATTCATCAAAATGTCATAGCGTTCTTTAATATCAGAATCTTGGCTACCGTCGTTGAAAGTGGCTTTAACCACATAATCGAAACGCCAAAGGGAGGCGATCAGAGTTGAAACGTTTTGTTTGTCGACTTTAATAGTTATTTCCATTTTTGTGGTATCGGGAATGTCACGGACTGCAGTATGAAGTATCCGCACGTTTTCCGACTCAAAGATATGGGCGATTTGTGAAAACGATATGTCATTCTTGCCTAATTCGAGGACAATAATGGCACCAGGATTTTTGTTGCCCATTGTTTCGTTAATGGCAGATAATAGGTCGACTGGTCTTACGACACCTACATAGTTGTTATCCTTATCCAGGATCGGAAGAATCTCCAAATGATGGGCATCCATATACTGAAGTGCGTCGTAAACGTGCTGATATTCGTATAAATACAGAAATCGAAGTGATATTAATAGGCTATGGATGGAATGCGTTTCATCATGTGCTGAGAGTAAATCGTCTTCTGTAATAATCCCAAGGAAATTTTGTTCGTCAACTATCGATAGCTGCGGAGTGTGGAGTTCGTTCATCTTGTCTAATGCCAACCCAATACTGTCGCCGGACTGTATGTCAAAATAGTTCTTTGTTAGAATTTCACCTATATACATGATGAACGTTTTAAAATTAAACAAAACAAACCTAAAAGCGTTTTTATAACCTGTTTAATTATATGCTAATTTAGTAATATTGCTGTTAATAGGTGTACAATTCATGTAAATAACTTTTTACATCAATAAGATTTAATTTTGTTATTTTTACGCCAAGAAAGTAAACGTGCAGTTCCGCGATTTGTTAGAAAGAAAATGGCCAAAGAAGAAGAGCAAGTAAAGTTTATTCAAGTTCGTGAAGTAATTCGAAAGAAGAGTCCAAAATTGGCCAAATGGATGCCCAATCCGCTAATTAGCTATCTAGAACGTCTTATTCATGAAGACGAAATTAATGATATTATGACCCGGTTCCGGGATTTATACGGTTTAGATTTCGTGGACGCGCTAATAGCGGATCTCGGTGTAAATGTCGTGCTAGAAGGTGCTGAAAATATTCCGGTGGAAGATAGCGTAATATTTGCTTCGAATCATCCGCTCGGCGGATTGGACGGTATTGCGATCATGCAGGCTATAGGTCGTTACCGGCGTGATGTGAAATTTTTGGTGAATGACATTTTAATGAATATCCGCAACTTAGAGCCTCTTTTTGTTCCTGTAAATAAAGTGGGCGGGCAGGCGAAGAGTGGAATTATGGCGATTGATCAGGCGTACGCTTCTGATAACGCCTTGTTAGTATTTCCCGCGGGCTTAGTTTCACGCAAAATAAGTGGAGAAATTACAGACTTAGAATGGAAGAAGAGCTTTATAACGAAGTCGAAAAAGTATAAAAAAGATGTTGTACCCGTTTATATTGAGGGTAGAAATTCTGATTTTTTCTATAATTTAGCTAGACTGAGGCAAAAATTAAAAATAAAAGTAAATATAGAGATGTTATATTTGCCGGATGAGATGTTTTTACAACGAAACCATACGGTAACTATTCGTGTAGGACAGCGAATTTCTTATGAGGATTTCGATCGATCGAAAAGTGAGCGCGAATGGGCACGCCAGGTACGGGAAGTTGTATACAGAATGGGAGACAAAAAATAATATATGCAGGAGATTATACCACCGGTAGATAGAGCGCTGATAAAAGCGGAACTGACTGAAGATGCTTTTGTGCGCTATACAAATAATGGAAATAATGAGGTTTATTTGATTAATCATCATACTGCTCCCCATATTATGCGCGAGATCGGGCGTTTACGGGAGGTTACGTTTCGCGGAGCAGGGGGAGGGACAGGTCTGCCGTTGGATATTGACGAGAATGATACTTGTGAACACAATTATGACCAACTTATCGCATGGAATCCTGAGGAGGAGGAAATCATTGCTGGATATCGGGTGATTAAATGTCTAGATGCGTTGGATAACGAGGGGAATCTTCATCTCTCCACGGCCCATTATTTCCATTTTTCTGACAAATTTAAAAAGGAGTTTTTACCGTACACATTGGAGCTGGGACGTTCCTGGGTACAACCCCGTTTTCAACCTTCGATAGACAATAGAAAAGGGCTATTTTCCTTAGATAATCTATGGGACGGACTAGGCGCATTGGTAGTTATAAATTCTGACGTCAAATATCTGTTCGGTAAAGTGACCATGTATCCACATTATAATGAGACAGCCCGTGATCTATTGATTTATTTTATGGAACATTATTTTCCTGATAACGATCAATTAGTAGTCCCTTTCGAGCATCTTAACTTAAAATATAAAACGGATATTACACCATATCAGGGTATGTTCGATAATCTGCCTTACAAAGAGGGATATAAATTGCTTAATACGAAAGTTCGCGAATTGGGGGAAAATATTCCGCCATTGATTAATACTTATATGAATTTATCGCCCACCATGCGTATGTTTGGAACAGCATTAAACGATGAATTCGGAGAGGTCGAAGAAACGGGAATAATGATTACATTAGCGGATGTTTATCCGGCTAAAAAAGAGCGTCATATGAGCACCTACGACAGAGATAAGAATCATAAAACAGAACGGAACGGATGATGAAAGGAACTGATCGTGCCTGCACCATGCTAAAGAAGTTTATATAAAAAAATTCTGAAGCGGGGAGCTCCAGAATTTTAACTAACCAATTATTAACCTAAATTATGAATACTGTGTAGTAGATAATGTTTGTGCCAAAAATGAAGTCTGGGGGGGGATCAATTTTAATAGCGATTAATTGTGAAAATTCCAGTTTCTGACGGCATTTCGCTTTCATCTAGGACAATTACACTTCCACCATATCCAAAAACCAAACACGCCAGTTCATTGATGACATCCGTATGCTGTCCGTTTTTTTGTACTATTTTACGTTCATCTATATCGATATGTCCGTCAATGGATTTACCGTTTTCGATACAAAGTACCTCTACTTTCCCATCTATCACATCTCGTATCACATCGCCTATGTCTAAGCTGCTTAAATTTTCAGGTATCGCGAGTTGATAACGTTCCAGAAGTTCTTTTTTTCGTTTTTCAAGAAGGGTGTTAAATATCTCTTGTACTTTTTCTAGCAAAGAGGCTTTGTTTAGGGATTGTGGATTAATATGTAAGTGAATAGGTGAAAAATTAGTGTGTTTACTTATACGCATAAAATGGCTATGGTGCTCGGGCAAAGCTGCTAATACCAAAGGTACATCGTGGGGAATAGGGTAATGCTCCAAAATAGCTTGATCGATTTTTCTGAAAAATCGATCCATATCAATATCTTCTTCTTGGCTTTTTTCCATATATCCGTGCAATCCGGCACCTTGGACAACCGATGCATGCAGATGGTTGTCTGTCAACTCACCGCCCAAGGCTTCCTTCATGGTGGTGGGTACATTGTTTTTTATGTCTATCTCTTGAAGTCGGTATTTGTCACCATGATAAAGCTGTACGTCATCTAGCGCTAGTGCCAAAAGATAGTATTGCTGGTTTTCGTGATATAGCTTGAAGAGCGGTTTAACACAGAAAGAATCGGCCACACAGGTTATCTCCTGGACTTTTTCTGGTAGACGTATGATCTGCGTGCTGTCCGGAGATACAAAAATCGCCAGGCCTTCATCATTATGATCCCAAAATGTTTTATCGCTAATAAGCTTTTCCAATGGTTGGATAAGCTTCGCATGCTTCTGAAGGTCGTTATCCTGTATATACTGTAATGCCTGTTTATATAGGTTTTTAAAAGTGATCGGATCTGTCGCATTGGCTGGGTGTACCCTGTGGGTGGGCATGTAAATAGAGATACAGGGTGTGTCTTGGACGTCCACCAATTCTTTCAGTAATTTCAAATCGATTGTCTGCATAATAGCTGTTTTTAGTGAATGCATTAATGTTTGTTTAATATTCGCGTAGCCTATATATAGAACAGTGCGAACAAAGAGATGTTTAGAAAAATTTAGGATAGATCGGAAATAAAAAATACCGGAGTGGGGAACTACGGTATTTAAACTAACTAACTAACCAATTACTTAAACCTAAATTATGAAGTACGGATATAACGGTTTATCCTGATCATTATTATACATTAATCGTTTCGTTAACAATTTTTAACGAATAATAGGTGGTAGATAACTTTTTACAGTATCAGGTGCGAAATACCCGAATTCGAACTGCGGAAGATGTATAAATACCTAATTTGATTTCAGTGACAACTATAAAAGTGTCGTGTTGTTCATTTATTGATTTAGAAATTGGTCTAAAATCAAAATAAATATACAGCTATGAAAGGATTCATGTTTTTTGCAGTACTAGGATTACTAGCTACGGGATGTGGTGGTAACCAAAACGAGAACACAGACACGATGAATGACAGACACACTCAGGATGAACCGGGATATCGAAGCGGTACCATACCCGCGGATACTGCACTTGTGGACACAACGGACTCCGTTCTCCCACCTACTCCAATAACGACCCCTTAAAAATATACAAGAATTTAGAATCAGTTGTTTTCTTAAATAGTTATGGCAAAACTCGCGAATTATAATAAGAAACGAGATTTTAAGGAGACAGGGGAACCGAAGGGTAGCATACCCAAAAGTGGGCTTAAACATAAGATCGACAAAACAAAGAAGTTACGCTTTGTGGTTCAGCGGCACCACGCTTCCCGGCTACATTACGACTTCCGACTAGAATTGGACGGAGTTTTGAAAAGCTGGGCGGTTCCCAAAGGGCCTTCCTTATACCCTAAAGATAAGCGGTTGGCCATGCTTGTGGAAGATCATCCAGTCGATTATGCGACTTTTGAGGGTGTAATTCCCAAAGGTAATTATGGTGCGGGCGTTGTACATATTTTCGATTCGGGGTATTATGATTTCATAGAAGCTAGCGATGCAAAGGAATTTCTAAGACGCTTTAAGAGTGGGACACTTAAATTTAAGTTGCGTGGACATATCCTTAAGGGCGAATTCGCACTTGTTCGTATGAAAGGGCAAGATGATAACGCTTGGTTACTTATAAAACATAAAGACCGATATGCTTCCGACGGCCCTTATAACAGCGAACCTCTCTGCCTGTATTTTCATTAATGCGTTTATACCTGATGTTAGCTTTGTCTTTTCTATCTAGCATATCCAGGTCTAACGTGCTGCTTTGTACAGCACTGTAAATTTTAATAGGGATATTGACTAATCCGAATCCTATTGCTCCAGTCCAAATAGCTCTCATATTGTTTACCTTGTTTCTATTAGAGTAAACAATATTTATCTAAAAAAGTTCAGCTTTTTCTGATAGTCACCGTGTTAAACCTTCGGTGCGCGCCAAGTCCAAAATAGCCCCCAAATGAAGGCACCGAGCCCGACGACAAAACTTTGCAGCAGTGTTCCACCATGTTCGATCCATTGCTTAGCGAGCCAAGGACCGATCAGTTGCGAGCCAGCATAAAGAGCGATGAGTGCAGCCGACAATCGAGGGCCTTGGTGCGGTTGCAAGCGTCTGGCCAACCGCTGGGTGCACATGACTGATCCTAAGAAACTTCCGCCGATTAAGACGGCACAAGTTAGCACGCCAACCGTAGACGGAAATAGTAATATCGCCGTTACGCCAAGGGCTTGGAAAATATAGGTATAGATTAAACTGATCCGGTCGCCAAATCGATGGCCAATTCCATTCCAGAGCGGAATAAAAAGAAGGGAAGAAACCGACGTAATTACCCAAACATTTTTAACAAAGGGACTATCGGCGGGCATCGTTTCGTGCGCCAGCGTAGGTAGAAAAGTCATGGGGAGTATATAACCTAAACCTGCGCCGATATAGGATAAAAATAGAGGAGTACTACGTCGATCAAATAGTTGGGTCGGTGTACCTTGTTTAGGGCCTTTGTAAGTGACCGGTTGGACTTGCAGTTGGTAGAAACGTGTCGCACTGTAAAATGCTAAAGAAGCAGCGGCTATTGCTACTGGAATCCATCGGTATTCACCAGAAAAATAGAGGGATGTACTATCTACTAATAGGCCTCCTACTAACAAGCCTCCACCGACGCCGAAATAAACCAAGCCGCTGAGGTGTGCTTTGTTTTGTGAGATTAGCCACTCTAAAAGTAGGGAAGGTGCTAAAACGAAGACAATGCCATTTGTGATACCATTGAATAGACGTAAGACGAGGAGTAGTTCAAACTGTGGCGTAAAACATTGCACAACGGTAATGAACGCATTTCCCAAAAGACCAGTGAGTAAAAATTTTTTTATTACCTCGGGGCCGGAGTAACGCACGGCGATGAGTGCGCCGATTAAATAGCCGATATAGTTGACGGTAGCTAAATCAGCGCCCTGTGTAATTGTCAACATATGATCTTCGATGAAATAGGGCAGTAAAGGCGTAAATGAAAAACGTCCTAAGGCGTGGACGACCGCAAGAGCAGCACTTCCTGCCATCAAATAACGAAAGATTTTTCTTTTATTTACCGAATCCATGTTTTAATAAATAACGTTTTTATTGCGTATACTTATTTTAATGTTACAATATAACAAATAGCTAAAAGTAACTCAACTTTATAACAAATAACCAAAAGTAACTCAACTTTCGAACCATTTGCAAAACTTTTTTCAGTTGGAACTATTCTCTAATTACAGGAAGTTGTTTTAATAAGAACTATGGCGATTATTGGAGAAATTATCAAACGTGTAATAGATGTAAATGGCTTAATTAATCAGGATGCCAGTCCCTGGGAGGCCCAGAAACAGGTGCTGTTAGGTTTATTAGACACTGCGAAAAACACGGCATTCGGAAGGAGGTACCATTTTGCGGAGATTCTTGCGGCCTCGGAGACCGTCAGAGAATTTCAACGTATTGTACCGAAGTTCGACTACGATAAGCTTCATGCAGAATGGTGGCATTATCTTCATGAAGGACATCAAAATATAACCTGGCCGGGTGGACAGCGCTATTTCGCTAAAAGCAGTGGCACGACAGGCAATAGCAAGGCTATACCGGTTACAGGTGATATGTTAAGCACTATCAAAAAGGCAGGTATACAGCAAATACTAAGCCTGAAGAACTTTGACCTTCCGGCCGACTTTTTTGGGAAGGACATTATGATGCTCGGTAGTAGCACAAAGTTGATTGATAACAATGGATTTTTGGAAGGAGAAATAAGTGGTATATCGGCAGCTAATTTACCTTTATGGTTCCGTAAATTTTATAAGCCAGGAAGGGAAATCGCGGCCACTCAAGATTGGGACGAACGCGTTCAAAAAATAACGAGGTCAGCAAAAAAATGGGATATAGGGAGTATGACTGGTATTCCGTCCTGGTCGGAAATTTTGCTGAAGGAAATTGTCCGCCATAATAAGGTGGATACAATACATGATATCTGGCCGAATTTGCAGGTATACAGTACGGGGGGAGTAGCCTTTGGTCCATATCGTAAAAGCTTTGAAAGTTTATTCGCAAAGCCCATGACTTATATAGATACTTATCTGGCATCAGAAGGATATCTCGCGACGCAGAAGCGACCGGATACGAATGCGATGGCACTTATTACAAATAACGGCGTATTCTTTGAGTTTGTTCCTTTTAAACCAGAAAATATGGATGACCGCGGACGTGTAAAGCAACATGCGCGGGCGTTGACCATTGAAGATGCAGAGGAAAATGTGGAGTACGTTCTGTTAGTTTCCACGGTAGCAGGGGCTTGGCGTTACATGATAGGAGACACGGTCATTATTACCGATAAAGAAAGGGCGGAAATTATTATTAGTGGACGAACGAAGCATTTTCTTAATGTAGTTGGCGAGCAGTTATCAGTGCACCAGATGAATCAGGCGATCGAAAAATTGCAGGTGCAGTTTGGTCTGGATATTCAGGAATTTACGGTTGCTTCCATGCGTCGAAATGAACACTATATCAATAAATGGTACCTAGGAGTTGGTCATGCACAAGACGACGGGTCGGCGGAAATTACGCAAGTCCTTGACAGGGCCTTGCAGGAAAGTAGTAAGGGGTATACGGTCGCAAGGCGTCAGACACTGGACGACGTCGAAGTGGAGATCATACCCGTTACACATTTTTATAAATGGAGTGAACATCATAACCAGCTCGGTGGGCAAGCAAAAATACCTCGGGTTATGAATGCGGACGATTTTGAAGCTTTTGAAACTTTTATCACTAAATTATGATGTCGGCACGTATTAGTTGTTGTCGTTCTGGGTGATAAGCTATTTTAACAAGAAGTCCTTTGCTAAGAGCTTTTCTCTTTCAAGGGGTGTCTCCTGTTCTAATCGTGCAACGATTTCGATAATGTCATCGGGGGAAAGGTACAAGCGTGCTATTTTATCTTTATAACGCGCGGAAAGATAGCTGTGTTGTAGAATGAATTCTTTTGTTGACAAGATAAAAGGAGCCATACCTCGATGGACAGCAAATGTATCTGCTGCTCTTTCTGCTTTCCGTATAAATCGTTTTGACAACCAATAAAGTAATCCAAAAGACGCAATTCCCCATGTTGTTCTTCGCTCATAGTCCATTATATGTCCTAGTTCGTGCCCAACCCATCCGATTAACACTTCTGTCGGAAGGTGATGAATAGGTTCAATATGTTGAGTAAGTTTGAATACGGGGTTAATTAAAATAGTATATCGTCGTTTTTCACGCCTCTGAAAAAGAGTACGGAGAACAGGTCGGGCGGCCATAACCGACTTTTTTAGCTTTTGGCTGAAACGGAATCGAATGCGTGTGTGTAATAGTTCGGGGTAGTGAGACAGGGCCTGGAGAACTATCTGTTCTAAGATTTTAGGAATTTCCTTATTTTGAGAAAATCTTATTGCGTATTCTGGTGTGTTATTTTCTTTATCCCGTTTGATATCCATAAGTTTTTTGACGTACGAACATGAGTTTAAAGCTCTTTTCTTAATCTAGCGACGGGAATATTCATGGCCTCCCGATATTTCGCAACAGTACGGCGTGCGATGGTGTATCCTTTTTCCTTTAAGATCTCTGTCAGTTTTTCATCCGCCAACGGCTTACGTTTATTTTCATTGGCAATACATTCCTCCAATATTTTCTTAACTTCTTTATTGGAAACCTCTTCGCCTGAGTCGGTTTGTATGGCTTCTGAAAAGAACGATTTTAACAGGAAAGTTCCGAATTCTGTCTGGACATATTTCGAGTTAGCAACGCGAGATACCGTCGAGATATCCATCTCAATCTTGTCTGCGATATCCTTCAATATCATTGGTTTGAGTAGACGCTCATCGCCGGTTAAAAAATAATCGTACTGATATTCCATAATAGCGTTCATGGTTTTCAGTAAGGTTTGTTGCCTTTGTTTGATAGCATCGATGAACCATTTAGCGGAATCCAATTTTTGTTTAACAAACTGGACTGCCTCTTTCATTTTTTTATCGTTTTTTTCCGCTTTTTCATAGTGAGCAAACATTTCTTGATAAGAACGGGATACGCGTAGCTCTGGTGCATTTCTTCCGTTCAGCGTAAGATGTAGCACGCCATCATTATTGTTGATATGAAAGTCAGGAATAATATGAAGTTGCTTCCCTGCGGAAGCGCCCGAATCACCCGGTTTAGGGTTCAATTTCAAAATTTCATTGATAATATCCTTGAGTTCTTCTGAAGTGACGCCAAGCTGTTTTTCTATCTTGTCATAATGTTTTTTCGTAAACTCATCGAGAAAGTGTTCCACTACTTTGATAGCTTGGTTGATGATAGAGTTGTTTTGATCTTTCTTGCGTAACTGTATAAGTAAGCATTCCTGTAGATCACGTGCTCCTATGCCTGCGGGCTCAAAGTCTTGGATTACCTTCAAAATAGCGAGCACTTCATTTTCTTCAACAATTACATTTTGCGAAAATGCGAGATCATCAATTAAAGAGAGAATCGGACGCCGTAAATAACCATCATCATCTAGACTGCCGATAATTTGTTGTCCGACGAGATAATCTTTGTCTGACAAGGCTAGCAAATCTAACTGATTTTGTAAGGATTCAAAAAAAGAATCCTGGACGGCGATCGGAATTTCTTTCCTATCGTCGTCATCATCACCGCCATAATTGGGAGAGTAATCGTTGTAATTGTCTTCTTGTATATATTCGTCTACACTAAACTCTTCTTCAAAATCGTTGTCGGGAGTGTCGAAATCGTCATCGGGATCACGATCCGGATATTCCTCTACCGGATCATTCATATTCGTTAAACTCCCGTCCTCTAAAGCGGGGTTCTCCTCGAGTTCTTCTTTAATACGAGCATCTAGGGAAACAGTGGGTACTTGCAACAATTTTATAAATTGGATTTGTTGCGGAGAGAGTTTCTGTAATAATTTTTGTTGTAAAGTCTGTTTTAACATGCTCTTGCTGATTATGCAGTGTAAAAATACTTAATTAAATCAGAAAACTAAAGTGCAGCGTGTCGGATAACAAGAGATTAGGTATAATTATTGAGGGGGCGATGGTTGGGAAGTGTAAAACAAGCGTAAACCAAAGAATGTTAAAATACGTTAATTTCAAAAACGGGAAACCGTTTTTTCTCCTCGCATGTCTGTTTTTAAAAAAACAATTTCCATATTTACCAGATGTTTAAAAGGGTTAAAAACAAAGTGATCCGTTTGCTTTTGATAGCGGTTTATAGCCTTATTATATTAGTATGTGCTGTACAGTTAAACTTCTTATGGCTATTTGGGTATTCCCCGACTAAAAATGATATTCTTTTGCCTACCCTTCATATTTCCTCCGAATTATATACAGCTGACTCCGTATTGATAGGGCGATATTTTGAAGAAGATAGAGATCCCGTGAGTTTTGATAGTATTTCGGTAAACCTCTTAAATGCACTGGTGGCGACCGAAGATGTTCGTTTTTATCGACATAAGGGTGTGGATTTTATAGGGTTATTTTCAAGTTTAGTCTCCACATTGCGAGGAGACAAAAGAGGGGGGAGTACGATAACCCAACAGTTAGCCAAGAATTTATACCGTACTCGATATAATCAGTCGCAAGGTGCCCTGGGGTATATCCCGGGTGTTCGTATGGGTATTACCAAATTCAAGGAATGGATGACGGCCTATAAACTGGAAAGTAAATACGAAAAGAATGAAATCATCACCATGTACTTGAACACCGTCTCATTTAGCAATAATGCCTACGGTATTAAATCAGCTTCGTTGCGTTATTTCAATAAACAGCCTAGTGAGTTGTCGGCTCCCGAATCTGCGGTGCTTATAGGGATGCTAAAAGGGACGACTCTCTATAATCCTATCCGTAACCCGGATAAATCAAAAGCGCGTAGAAATATTGTGCTGAGCCAAATGCAAAAGGAGGGATATATTAACAACGAACAATATATAGCTTACTCAAAGGAACCACTAATTCTAAATGTAAATAGTTCAGAACGTGAAGGAACGAATGATTCTTATTTACGGGCTGCGGTTCAGAAGTGGCTGGAAAAATGGAGTGAAGAAAATGATGTAGATATCTATACCGCGGGACTGAAAATATATACGACCATTGATTCCCGTATGCAAAAATTGGCGGAAGAAACGGTTGCGGAACAGATGGATAGGCTGCAAGATCGTCTAGATAATACATGGCGTGGTGAAGAACCATGGCGAGATAAAAGCGGTGTTGTAATTCCTGGCTTTTTAGAGGATAAAGCTCGAAAATTGCCAGTCTTTATGGCATTGATGGAGAAGTTTAATGGTGAAGAGGAAAGGGTATTTGAGCAGCTGCGTCAACCTAAGAAAATGAAGGTGTTCACGTGGGAAGGGGATAAGGAAGTTGAAATGTCAACGATGGATTCTCTGAAACATTATGTGAGTATGTTGAATACCGGGATGATGGCAATGAATCCATACAATGGAGAAATTAAAGTGTGGGTAGGGGGGATTAACCATCGTTATTATAAATTCGATCATGTGAATCAGGCTAAAAGACAGGCTGGCTCCACTTTCAAGCCTTTTGTCTACTTAACTGCATTAGAAGCAGGAATGGAGCCTTGTGATACCTATGAAGATAAGCCTGTACGACTGGATTTTGTGAATGATGAGGGAGAAAAAGAGATTTGGGAACCTAAAAATGCTGATTGGACTTTTTCTCACCGTGATATGTCGCTTCGCTGGGCAATGGCCCGTTCTTTAAATACAATCACCGCGCAGATTACGATGGATGTGGGTTGGGATAAAATCGTAGAAACCGCTCATCGAGTAGGTATCAATAGTCATTTGGCGTCTGTGCCTTCTGTGGGATTAGGTTCTAACGATGTATCTGTATTCGAGATGGTAAATGCCTATGCAACTTTTATGAACGAAGGAAAACGCGTAGAGCCGATTTTGGTGTCGGAGATTTACGATAATAATGGGGAGTTGATTGCTTCTTTCAAGACGACAGAGAAGCAGGTAGTAGATCCAGAAAATGCTTGGTTAATGACATATATGTTACGCGGAACGATAGAAGAACCTGGGGGAACTTCACAAGCGTTATGGGAATGGGATCTTTTTGGGGATGAAAATCAAATCGGCGGCAAGACAGGTACTTCATCAGATTATGTGGACGGATGGTATATGGGGGTTGCAAAAGATTTAGTTTCAGGGGTTTGGGTAGGTTGTGATGAACAAAGCATTCGTTTTAAAAATTCGCAAACAGGCGAAGGTTCTAAAACAGCACTACCGATATATGCGGCATTTATGGAAAAGCTCTATAGGCACCCGGAATTAGGAGTGACTAAAGGTAAATTTCCCGATTCAAAAGTGGAGATTTTAAAAAAATATAATTGTCCGAGTCCGAGGATCCGGACTGTTTCACCACCAGACAGTGTAAACACTGAACTAGATAGGGAGGAGCGTGGTTTGCAAATTTTATTAACCTTACCTGAAGTAGGAGATACGGCAGGAAACGAAATAGAAAGATAATTTGTATTTTTGGGAAAGACTAATCTTTGATTATGAAGGTAAAAAACAGATGCTGTTTAGCAAGAATCCAAAAATTGGCTATTGGATTAGTGTTATTGTGGATTATACCCCATATTGCTTCTGCTCAGTATTTCGGGCAGAATAAAATGCGTTATAAGAAACTTGATTTCAATGTGAAGGAAACGCCACATTTTGAGATGTATAGTTATCTTGAGAACGATAGTATGATGACTTGGCTGGCGAAAGAATCTGAGGTATGGTACAATATGCATCAGCAAGTTTTTCAGGACACCTTCGTACGAAAAAATCCGCTTATATTCTATAATAATCATCCCGAATTTCAGCAAACTACAGCCATCTCGGGTGAAATATCCGTGGGTACGGGCGGTGTGACAGAGGCGTTTAAACAACGCGTCGTCATGCCTATTATGCAGATTAATCATCAAACACGCCACGTCTTAGGGCATGAGATGGTACACGCTTTTCAATTTCGTGTGTTAATGGAAGGACGGGATACAACGCGTTTGGAAAATGTTGGAAATATACCATTGTGGATGGTGGAGGGTATGGCAGAGTATCTGTCTATCGGGAAAAAAGATGCATTTACCGCCATGTGGATGCGAGATGCCTATGCGCGTAACGATATTCCGACTTTAAAACAATTGACCGAGCAATCCTATAATTATTTTCCCTACCGTTATGGACAGGCTTTTTTAGCATTTATTGGTGCCACATATGGCGATACTGTGATTATGCCCATGTTTATAGAAACTGCCAAATACGGATATGAAATGGGGATACGACGGGTTTTTGGTTATGATGCACAGACGATGTCAACCTTATGGCGGAATACCATGGAGTCCACTTTTAAGGCGTTGAATAAAGACACAACTTCTCGCCCTATCGGACAGGCATTGATTACGCAAACAAATGGAGGTCGGATGAACGTCGCTCCAGCCATTTCTCCAGATGGACGCTTGGTGGCTTTTATGTCAGAAAAGGACCTGTTTGGTATAGACCTTTTTTTGGCCGATGCGCATACGGGGCAGATTTTACGAAAATTAGGTAGCCGAACCACTAATCAAGATATCGATGAATTCAGTTATCTGGAGTCAGCGGGCGACTTTTCCTCCGATAGCCGCTATTTTGCATTTAGTGTATTCAGTGAGGGTAAAAATAAATTGATGGTGATTGATGTTCAGAGCGGACGGACGATCGCACTTGAAGCCATGGGGGATATTGTCGAGTTTACCAATATCAATTTTGCGCCGGATGGTGAAAGCGTCGCATTTTCCGGTTTGCGAGAAGGTCAAAGCGATATCTATATTTATAATTTAAAGACTAAAGAACTGGCACAATTGACGGATGATAAATATTCCGACTTCCAGCCTAGCTTTTCGCCCGATGGGAAAACGATTGTTTTTAGTACCGACAGAATGTCGTTGGAAAGTGCCTCTCGATCGGTAGATATTCCGATGGGGATGGCTATGATCGACGTATCAACTAAAAAAGTGACTATCCTGGATGTTTTTCCTGGAGCTAACAATTTGAACCCCCATTTCTCAGGCGATGGAACATATATTTATTTTCTCTCTAATGGTGATGGTTACCGAAACATGTTTCGGTATTCAATAAATAATGGGGTAGTTGAAAGGCTTACGGATTATTTTACGGGGATTAGTGGAATTACAGAGTATTCTCCAGCGATGAGTATATCAAATAACGATGATATCGTATATTCTTACTTCAAAGGCAACCAATACAGCATCTATAAAGCAAATGCATCGGAATTTGAGCCTGAAGTGATGGATGGTCATAACGTTGATTTCACAGCTGCGATGTTGCCGCCCAATATAAACCGGGGCGTTAATGTTGTCAATACCAATTTGCAAAATTTCAATGCATACCGGCGGATTGATACAGCGCTAATTAATCCAGTACCATACCGTTCTAAATTTAAGTTGGATTATTTAGCGAACTCGGGTGTGGGTATGACGGTGGGTACCCGTTATGGAGCTGGAATGGCAGGTGGTATTTTTGGTGTGTTTTCAGATATATTGGGATATAATCAGATTTATTCTACGTTGAATATCAACGGAGAAGTACAGGATTTCGGCGGGCAGGTTGCTTACGTAAATCAACGAAGCCGCTGGAATTGGGGTGGTTCCGTATCGCATATCCCATACCGGAGTGGATTCCGTACCTATGAAGTCGACAATCTGGGCCGAGGCGATGAGTTGGTTCTTAGTGATTATATCATCCGTCAATTTGAAACGCAATTGGATGCTTTTGTGGCTTATCCATTTAATCGACACCATCGCTTCGAGATAGGTGGGGCTTTGGCTCGTTACGGTTATAGTGTGGAAAAATGGCAACAGAGTTATTTTAGTTTCGGCTTTGTGGATAGAAAGCGTCTGTCTAACGAGGAAGCTATGAACCTTCTTGGATTTAACCTCGATCCATTGGTGATGCAGCAGGTGAGTACGGCGTTTGTTGGAGATAACTCTATATTCGGATTGACATCTCCGTTACAAGGGTTTCGTTACCGCCTATCTGCGGGGCAATATTTCGGAGATATTAATATGCGCGCTTATAATATCGATTTACGGCGTTATTTGCGTTTTCAACCGATAACAGTAGCGGCCCGTGCATATGCTTATATTCGCTCTGGCGACGATCAGAATCGCTTGCGCGGTAATTATATCGGTTATCCGTTTTTCGTCCGAGGGTATGACAATTTGAGCCGTGACCGCGTTGGGAATATTTCTTTTGACGATTTGATGGGATCACGTGTCGTGGTAGGAAATTTCGAGGTACGCTTACCATTTACCGGTCCGGAAAAATTGGCTGCTATAAAATCAGGATTATTGTTTTCGGATCTCAACCTCTTCTTTGACGCTGGGCTTGCTTGGAATGATGGGAATAAGATTGTGAGCAATGTGGATAATAAACCACGAGTACCACAATATAACGCTGATGGTACGCCGTTGCTGGACCAGAATGGAATGCCAGTTTATGGATATGATAGGAATTACCGGGTGCCTATATTCAGTGCAGGTATTTCTATGCGGGTGAATTTGTTCGGTGCTATGATCTTGGAACCTTATTATGCGATACCCTTCGTGTCATCGCGAACAAAATTCGGTACCTTCGGATTAAACTTTATGCCAGGATGGTAGTCCAATAAATAAGTATGAGGTAGATTAGTGTAGAGGATAAGGTTGTTGAAGGTCGTTGTTTTGCTTTAAGCACAAACAACGACCTTTTTATTATCCCTATTGTTATTCGGACCGGTGTAGTGACAAAGGTTTAACCAATTAGGGTTTTTTAACCGAATAAGCTTTTCCCGTTGCATCCTTGTATATCGGCGCAATTTGTGTTGGCAAGCAAGTGCTTTTTCTATTTCGTGAAATGTTTCCATATACACAAGGATGTTTAATTTAGGCACATGACTGAAGAATCCTGATGACGTAAAATGAGTTTCTTGTAGCCGGATAGTTATATCGGTGCAATAACCAACTTCCAAATAGGTTCGATTACTATCGGTAAGAATATATACAGTATGTGTTTCCATTGTATTTCAATTATTATACTAACAAATTTGGTGATCTGCGTATTAAATACTAATTTTATTGGCACAATAATACTAATTATATTAGTAAATAAAAATTATTTGGAAGGACGGATGGTAAATGATTGAGTTACAGTTTGATTATTTTACATTTGATAGTACTCAAATTATTAAATAGAACAAAATAGATAAGAAATTATGTCGAATATAGCATCGAATCTCAAGTTTTTGCGAAAACGAAAAGGCTTGACGCAGCAGCAATTTGCTGATGCGCTTGAAATAAAAAGAGCATCTGTTGGTGCCTATGAAGAAGATCGTGCCGAGCCGAAGTATGAACTTCTCAGAAAAATAGCGCGGTTTTATGAGCTGACTATGGATGAGTTGGCGAACGATGTGATAGACGAGAAATGGCGGCCTCAACCCAAAAGTAACGCGTCGAATTTGAGGGTATTGAGTATAACTGTGGATGGCGATGAAAGAGAGAATATAGAATTGGTTCCTGTTAAAGCAAGTGCGGGGTATTTAAATGGGTACGGTGATCCCGAATATGTCGCGGATCTGCCAAAGTTTTCATTACCTATGTTTAACCAAGGAACTTATCGGGCGTTTGAAATTAAGGGTGATTCGATGTTGCCACTTCCATCTGGAAGTGTTATTATTGGTGAATATGTCGAAAATTGGCACGATATCAAGCCCGGTCAAACTTATGTCATTGTTTCAAAAGACGACGGTGTTGTATACAAACGTATAGCCTACAAGTTCAAAGAAGAGAAAGGGATAAAACTAGTTTCTGATAATAAAACATATGAATCTTATTGGGTGAATACAGACGACATTATCGAAATCTGGAAAGCAAAAGCCTTTATCAGTACCGAGCTTCCTGAGCCGAGCCCGGAACCAACTATGGAGACATTGACTTCAATGATGGCGCAAATGCAGAAAACAATTAAATCGGTGGTGGATAACAAATAAAATCGATTTGGCTATTTAAAATAATATAATTACCTTTGTATAATCTGAATAAGAGGGGGCATATTATGCCCCCTTTTTTATTCGAATTACGAAAAGGTGGTCCATTAACAGTTAAATTCACGTATCGAATTGGGTATGCAAATAGAAGAAAGAGTACGGGAACTAGTAGAAGAGAAGATTGCGGATAGAGCAGATTTATTTATTGTGCGTATTAAAATGCATAATAATGGAATTTTGGAGATATTGATGGATGGCGACGATGGTATCGCGATTGAGGATTGTGTGCAAATTAGCCGTCATGTAGGGTTTCATTTAGAAGAGGAAAATGCAATTGATCGTGCTTATCGTTTAGAGGTTTCTTCACCGGGAATTGATACGCCTCTGTTATTGCATCGACAGTATCAGAAAAATATTGGGAGAATGGTACGTGTAAAAGGGCTTGAAGGAGACAAAAGAGAAGGTAAGCTAATCGCGGTGAATGACAAAAGCATTACGATTGAGGAAATAAAAAAAGAAAAAGGAAAAAAGGCTGTCCCACAGGAAGCTGAAATTCCGTTAGATAACATAACAGAAACAAAGGTGTTAATTTCATTTAAATAAAAAATGAGCAGCAATATCAATTTGATCGACTCTTTCCAAGAGTTTAAGGAGTTTAAAAATATCGATCGTCCGACCGTTATCACCGTATTGGAAGAGGTGTTCCGCAGCATGATACGCAAACGTTTTGGGACAGATGAGAACGTGGATGTGATTGTAAACCCAGATAACGGAGACTTGGAAATATGGCGAACACGAGTGGTCATGGACGATGGGTTTTCCGAAGATGATGATTTGGAAATCGAACTGTCTGAAGTACACCAGTATGATCCGGATTTGGAAGTCGGCGACGAATATATCGAGCAAATTACATTGGAAAGTTTTGGTAGGAGAGCTATCTTAGCCGCGCGCCAAACATTGGTTTCGAAAATATTAGAATTAGAAAAAGATGAGGTCTTTAAGAAATATAAAGATCGCGAAGGTGAATTGGTGATCGGTGAGGTTTACCAAATATGGAAGAAGGAAATTTTGGTATTGGACGAAGACGGAAACGAATTAATTCTTCCAAAAACGGAGCAGATCCCAGCAGATTATTTCAAAAAAGGAGATAGTATACGCGCTGTTGTGTTTAAAGTAGATATGATGAACAGCAACCCGAAGATCATCATTTCTCGTACTGCTCCTGAATTTTTACAGCGTTTATTTGAATTAGAAGTGCCGGAAATTTTCGATGGACTCATTACAATTAAGAAGATTGTACGTGAACCTGGAGAAAGAGCAAAAGTAGCGGTTGAGTCTTACGATGATCGTATTGATCCGGTAGGAGCGTGTGTAGGTATGAAAGGATCCCGTATTCACGGTATCGTGAGAGAGCTTCGTAATGAAAATATTGACGTTATAAACTATACTTCAAATCATATTCTATATATTACCCGTGCTTTAAGCCCGGCTCGTATCTCCTCCATTAAAATTGATGATGAGAATAAGACTGCCGCTGTTTACCTGAAGCCAGATCAGGTGTCTTTGGCGATAGGCCGCGGCGGACACAATATAAAACTCGCTGGAAAATTGACGGGTTATGAAATAGATGTATACAGAGAGAATGATGAAGTGGAGGAAGATGTGGATATCGAAGAATTCGCGGACGAAATCGATAGCTGGATTATCGATGAGCTGAAACGCGTTGGACTTGATACTGCGAAGTCAGTTCTAGGGCTCACTGAGGCAGAACTCGTGAGGCGTACGGACTTAGAGGAGGATACTATACAAGAGATTCTTCGTATCCTTGCAGCTGAGTTCGAATAAGGTGTTTCGTAATACTGTCACTGAAAAAACAATTGAGCGGAAATTGTTTTTTCAGTGTAAAAAAGCATATTTTTGTAGTATTAAAATTATAGAAGGTAAATAATAGATGACAGAAGGAAAAAGCGTAAACTTGCTAAAGGCAGCAAAAGAACTTAATATTGGGATAGGTACGGCTGTTGACTTCTTGGTGAAAAATGGTTTCGATGTCGAATCAAAACCTAGTACTAAGTTGTCTGCAGACATGTATACTGTTCTTCTAAAAGAATTTCAAGGAGACAAAATCGTAAAGGACGAAGCTAAACAAATTGTTATCGGTAAAATTCGTCGTGAAGAGTCTGCTGCTGGACCAAGTGGAGCTAATCCTACGGAATCTAGAAATGATATTCAAGAAGACGATAGCATAACGTCTAAGGAAGTCCTGATTACAGACACAGGAGTTGAGTCGGTATCCGAACCATTGGAATCGACGAGGGAGGAACCAATAGCAGAGAAAGAAAAGGAGGAAGGTTCCAGCCCGTTAAAGGTAGTTGGAAAGATTGATTTGGATAGCCTTAAACGCGGAAAGCCAAAGAAAGCATCCCAGAAAGAAGAGGTAGTGCAAGAAGTGTCTTCGAAGACGGCGGAGCCAGAAGTAAAACCTGTTGAGCAGGAGACTAAGAAAGAAGAGGTTAAACCCGTAGTAGAACAGCCTAAAGAGGAAGTTACACCACAGGAAGTTAAACCTAAGAAAGAAGAAAAGGAGGATCTGCAGCCGAAAGAGGAACAAAAACAAGAAATTAAAGCAGAGCCTGCGGCTAACATGAATAAACAAACTGAAGAAATTAAACCTCCGGTAAAAGAACAAAAAACTGCTGTGTCCGAAGCGCCGGATACAGGTGTAATACGCGCACGTTCGGAGACGTTGAGCGGCCCTAAGGTAGTTGGGAAAATTCAACTTCCGGTGGAACGTAAACCTGTAGCTTCGTCTTCAGGTTCTTCCCATCATAACGATAATAAACGTAAGCGTAAACGTTCGAATAAGAATGCACCTGTCAATCCAAATACGGTAGAGGGACAAAGAGGATCTGGTGAATCCCACGCAAACCGTGGTGTAGGATTTAACAAAGGTGGTGGCCACCCTGGAAATAGACCTGGTCAAGGAAACCAACAGCACGGGCATGCAAAAGGACGCCATGATCATCGTGGGAAAGGACGTCAGCCGGAAACACCGAAAGAGGAACCTTCAGAAAAAGAAATCCAAGATCAAATTAAAGCCACATTGGCTCGCTTAAGTGGGGCGGGTAAATCGGGTAAGTTTGCTCAGCGTGCTAAATTACGTCGTCAGAAGCGAGATGATATAGCGTTGTCTGCAGAAGAGGCGGCAATGGAGGAAGCAGCACAATCTAAAATTTTACGTGTTACCGAATTTGTCACCGCGAATGAGTTGGCAAATTTGATGGATGTACAAGTTACACAGGTCATCTCCACATGTATGAGTTTAGGGATGTTCGTTTCCATTAATCAACGCTTAGATGCAGAAACCTTATCGATTGTAGCAGAGGAGTTTGGTTATCAAGTTGAGTTTATAAAACCTGAAGATGAGGAAATTACTGAGCTTGAGGAACCAGATAATGAAGCAGACTTAATTCCTCGTGCACCGATCGTAACCGTCATGGGGCACGTTGACCACGGTAAAACATCCCTTTTAGATTACATTCGTAAAGCGAACGTAACAAAAGGTGAGGCGGGAGGTATCACGCAGCATATTGGTGCCTATGCCGTGAAATTAGAAGATGATCGTAAAATTACGTTTTTAGATACACCGGGTCACGAAGCTTTTACAGCCATGCGTGCGCGGGGTGCGAAAGTAACCGATATTGTTATTATCGTGATTGCTGCGGATGATGCGGTGATGCCGCAAACGAAAGAAGCTATTAATCACGCGCAAGCAGCGGGAGTTCCTATCGTTTTTGCTTTTACAAAAGTGGACAAGCCGGGTGCTAATGCAGACAGAATACGAGAGCAGTTATCTGCTATGAATATCCTAGTAGAAGACTGGGGAGGAAAATACCAAGCGCAAGAAATATCAGCAAAAACGGGTGAGAACGTCGACCTTTTGTTGGAGAAAGTCGTTTTAGAGGCTGAATTATTAGAGTTGAAGGCTGATCCTAAAAAACGCGCGGTCGGTTCGGTCATTGAATCTGCCTTGGATAAAGGTAGGGGGATTGTGACTACTGTATTGATACAAGCTGGTACGCTGCGTATCGGTGATCCGATTCTAGCCGGTTCGCATTCGGGTAAAGTGAAAGCATTAACGAATGAGCGAGGCGAGCGCGTAAGAGAAGCAGGTCCTTCTGTACCGGTACAGATTCTTGGTATGGCTGGTGCTCCAACGGCGGGTGATAAGCTCTATGTGATGGAAAGTGAATCCGAGGCACGCCAGGTAGCAAATAAACGTCTTCAGTTGCAACGTGAGCAAGGTATGCGTGCTACAAAACATATTACGTTAGATGAAATCGGACGTCGTTTGGCTATCGGTAACTTTAAAGAACTGAACATTATCGTTAAGGGTGATGTGGACGGTTCGATTGAAGCACTATCCGACTCCTTACTGAAATTGTCGACTGATGAGATCCAAGTTAATATCATTCACAAATCAGTGGGCGCTATTTCGGAATCCGACGTATTGTTAGCATCTGCTTCAGATGCGATCATTATTGGTTTCCAAGTACGACCAACCCAAGGTGCTAAGAAACTCGCAGAACATGAGCAAATTGATATCCGTTTGTATTCGATTATCTATGACGCTATCGAAGAGTTGAAGTCAGCAATGGAAGGTATGTTGGCGCCGAAACTTGAAGAGAAAATTGTGGCAGAAGTCGAAATACGCGAGACGTTTAAGATTTCTAAGGTCGGTACTATCGCCGGATGTATGGTTCGTGACGGTAAGATTAACCGCAATAATGATATCCGCGTGATCCGTGACGGTGTAGTAATTCATACCGGTAAATTAGCGTCATTAAAACGCTTTAAAGACGATGTGAAAGAGGTGTCGCAAGGATACGAGTGCGGATTGAATATCGACCGTTTCAATGATATCGAAGTAGGTGATATCGTAGAGGCCTACGAGCAAGTAGAAGTTAAACGTAAATTGTAATCACTTACGTTATAATAATATAATCCCGACAGGTTCCTGTCGGGATTTTTTATAGCTCATAGATGCTATCTATTTGCCAAATTTCAATAATAAAGCTACTTTTATCCTATGTACAAATTTGAGATTTCTAATATTATATATCAACCCAATGATACTGTTACCTTAGTTTTTAAAGATTTATCCGGTAATTATCCGAAGCCGAAAGCTGGACAGTTTTTGACCGTATCTTTTATCTTCGGAGAGCGGGAGGTGCGACGCTCTTATTCTTTCAGTAGTTCCCCGAACGTCGACGAGCCCCTTGCTATTACCGTTAAGCGTGTGGACAATGGAGAAATCTCCCGTTTTTTGCATCACCAAACACGAATAGGCGACATCATTAACGTGCTCGAACCCCAAGGATTATTTTATTACGATCCACAGGCTGATCAAGAAAGAACGTTGTTTTTATTTGCGGCAGGAGTTGGTATAACACCACTGTATGCCATTTTAAAGACGGCATTAACCGCTGAGGAGAAAACCAAAGTAGTGTTGATATACAGTAACCGCAGTGTAGAAAATACCGTGTTTTATGACGAATTGTTGGACTGGCAAAAGCGTTATCCGGATCGATTCGAGATCGTGTGGATATTTTCGAGTTCCAAAAACTTGCTTCATGCCAGGCTAAATCGGGATTATCTTATTCGTATTGTAAAAGAGCATATACCCACTTCTGGCGATACGCTATTCTTTACCTGTGGTCCAGTTTTTTATATGGACTTAGTTCGCTTTACACTGTTGGGCATGGGGATTCCAGATGCCCATATCAAGAAAGAAACTTTCCATTTTCCGGAAGAAGAGGAAGACGACGATGAAAGGGAAGAAGAACCGGTAGATATGACCTCCTATGACATTAAACTGCGTTTTCAAGGGGAGGAATATGCTTTAACGATTCCCTACGACAAGACGGTGTTAGACGTAGGATTGGAACATAAGATTAGGTTGCCCTATTCGTGTAAATCAGGGATGTGTAGTACCTGTATATCGCAATGTAGAGCGGGGAGTGTCCGTATGGATTATAATGAGGTACTGACCGACAAGGAAGTGGAAAACGGACGTTGTCTGATTTGCGTTTCTCACCCACTTGAGGAAGGTACCGTAATCGAGGTTCTTTAGGTAGGTGATTGCTGCTGAAAATAATAAAGGTGACCGAAATTGGTCACCTTTTTTGTACGCCAATCAGGATTCGAACCTGAGACCGACGGTTTAGAAAACCGTTGCTCTATCCAGCTGAGCTATTGGCGCCTCCATTTGGAGTAGCAAAAGTAGGCAATTACACCTATTTTGCAAAATAAAACAACTATTTTTTGTCCAGTTTGCAGTAACTTGTTGCACATCAAAGCTATATTTATTTTTTGAAGGGAGTGTCCTTATTCTTAATGACAGATGTCTTAAATAGGAAATTTGAAATAAAATTTTGCTTAAATAAGAAAATTTGTACTTTTGCAGCGGAGAGTTGGCAGAGTGGTCGAATGCGGCGGTCTTGAAAACCGTTAACTGTCACAGGTTCGGGGGTTCGAATCCCTCACTCTCCGCAAAGCAAATAAAGCCCGACGATAGTCGGGTTTTGTTGTTTATAGGGATTCTCAAACCTGTTTGAAGAATTTCCTATAACAACAAAAATAATGAGCGGAGCGAATGGCTTTATTTGATTTAGCATCCCCCACCAAGGGATCATTCTATAATCCCTCACTCTCCACAAAGAGCTTCATTTCATCTCACATTTGGCACTTTCCCATGCAATAATAGCCGTTTTTCGTATAGTGCCCCACATATAACCGCCGGTATTTCCCGACGACTGTATAACCCGATGACAAGGAATCAGAAAAGCAATTGGATTGCTTCCAATTGCCGTTCCCACTGCTCGAGAAGCATTTGGTTTACCAACCTGCGTAGCTATGTCACCATAAGTAGCAAGTTGTCCCATCGGAATTTTGAGAAGCATCTCCCAAACTTTTAATTGAAACTCGCTACCTTTTAAATGCAATTTGATATTGCTGAATGTATTTTCGTCGCCTTGGAAGATGGATAAGGCATTTTGTTGTAACGAATCGTCCTTTTGTACCCATTCAGCATTCGGAAACTTTTGTATTGCATCGACCAAAGCTTGCTTTTCATCCTCATAAAAAGCCATGTAGCAGATACCTTTGGGAGTGGAAGCAACGAGTATATTTCCAAAAGGGCTTTTCGTCCAGCGAAAGTGAATAACCAGATTTTTCCCGCCATTTTTATATTCGGCAGGTGACATCCCTTCTATGTTTATAAATAAATCATGTAGACGCCCCGTGCCCGAGAGGCCGGTTTCCATGGCCGTGTCAAAGAGGGTTGCCTGGCGCTT
This sequence comes from Sphingobacterium sp. FBM7-1, assembly GCF_020687765.1. Classification (GTDB taxonomy): domain Bacteria; phylum Bacteroidota; class Bacteroidia; order Sphingobacteriales; family Sphingobacteriaceae; genus Sphingobacterium. The sequence continues at coordinate 99,242 of NZ_JAJEWJ010000010.1, forward strand.
TTTGAGTAGTGCTTTTGCATGCTGAATACTGGTGTATTGCAGGAACTTCTTTGGAGTCGTTCCGGCCCACTCTTTAAATAAACGTTGAAAATGGAAAGGACTTAAGTGAACCTCTTGGGCAATCTGGTTCAGCGACGGCTGTTCTTTAAAATGTTTTTTAATATACATTATCGCATCGGCAATTCGGTTGTAATTAAGTTCTTCCTGCGTCGTCATTCGTTTGTTTTTTACAAATATCTAAAGAAATAGACTTTTATAAAACCCGAAACTTGCTATCACTGTTCTTTCTTAACCTAGGTCAATGCGTAGCGGCAGGTATAAAGGTACCTTTGTAGTATAATAAATCACGCACGTTATGAAAAATAAAATTTTAGGATTACACCATATTACGGCAATCGCGGGATCTGCTCAAACAAATTTAAATTTCTATACGAAAATATTAGGCACCCGTTTAGTAAAGAAAACGGTGAATTTTGATGATCCCGGTACTTACCACTTTTACTTCGGTAATGAGACCGGAGAACCCGGTACCATTCTTACCTTTTTTCCTTGGGAGGGGATCGGTAGCGGAAGAAATGGCGCAGGGATGGCTACTCATATCGGATACGCTGTTTCTCCCGGTGCATTAGCATTTTGGAAGGAACGTCTCACACAACATGGAATATCCTATCAAGAAGGAGAAGTTTTTGGCGAAAAGCACATCGCTTTCCGAGATCCCGACGGACTACAGCTACAATTTATAGAACCTCGAACGGTAGATAACCGACAAGTGTGGACTACGGAAGATATAGATGAACCTGTCGCCTTGAAAGGATTTCATAATGTAACGTTGACTTTGCAAAAAGTGGAAGCTACAGCGCAGGTATTAACTGATATCCTCGGATATGAACTGCAGAAACAAGAAGATAGTAGATACCGCTTTGCGACGGACGCCATTACAACGGCTAATCTGCTGGACGTTGTCGTGGATCCGTCAGCCTCACGAGGACATAACGCTGCCGGTACAAACCACCATATAGCTTTCCGTGTAAAAGACGACGAGGTCTTAATGGCATATCGAGAGAAAATACTATCGGCGGGATTTCATATTACGCCCAAGATAGATCGGGATTATTTCTTTTCCCTGTACTTTCGGGAGCCAGGAGGCGTTCTGTTTGAAATCGCTACGGATAATCCCGGATTTACAGTTGACGAACATTTGGCAGACTTGGGGACCAGTTTGAAGCTTCCAAAACAGTATGAAGGTGTTCGGTCAGATATTGAAGCTGTATTACCAAAGTTAAATTTTAATCTTGACCACGTAAAATAATGAAACATCAATTCGATATAATAACCACCGGTGTCCCGTTACAAGAAGCCAAGAAAGCACTGATCATGATTCACGGACGGGGTGGAAGCGCAACAGATATACTAAGTCTAGCGTCGCATCTCCAAGTAGCGGATTACGCATTACTAGCTCCACAGGCTACAGCGCACAGCTGGTATCCCCATTCTTTTATAGCGCCGGTCGAAGACAATGAGCCTTCGTTGTCATCAGCCTTAGCTGTTATCGGCAAGACGGTCGAAAAAGCGATGGATGCTGGTATAAAGACGGAGCATATTTATTTCTTTGGATTTTCCCAGGGAGCCTGTTTGAGCCTCGAGTTTCTCGCGCGAAATGCCCGTGCCTACGGCGGAGCGGTAGCCATTATCGGAGGACTGATAGGCGAGGAGATAAATCGTACCAACTATGGCGGTAATTTTCATAAAACGCCTATCTTTATAGGAACGAGTAATCCAGATTTCCATGTGCCCATCCAACGTGTGTATGCAACGGAAAGCATATTGAAGGAAATGGATGCTGATGTAACTTTAAAGGTATACGATAATTTTGGGCATACTATTCATCCAGAAGAAGTCGAATGGGCTAATCGATTGGTGTTTAAATCGGGTTCCAATTAAATCTCGCTTTGGATCGAAAGTTGTGTGGGGTAATAAGTGCATTTAAGAAACATTCATTTTATAAATAAAATAAATAGTTATGAGATACAAAATAGCGGCCTTAGTGGGCTCTCTCCGTAAAGATTCTTTCAACAGAAAAGTCGCTGAAAATTTGATTCGGTTGGCTCCTGACAATTTGGAAATGGAAATTGTCGAAATCGGACAATTAGCGCATTATAACGAAGATTTAGATACGGATAACCCGCCGGCGGAATGGTCGGCATTCCGAGAAAAGATCAAAACTTACGACGGTGTGTTTTTATTTACGCCGGAGTATAACCGTTCTCTTTCGGGCGTACTCAAAAATGCCTTAGATGTGGGTTCTCGTCCATATGGTCAGAGTGTCTGGGACGGCAAGCCGGCAGCAGTGGCGAGCGTTTCGATGAGTCCACTAGCAGCTTCGATCGCTAATCATACGGTGCGGCAATCACTCGTGTTTTTGAATATGCCAGTGATGCAGCAGCCCGAAATATATATTGGCAGCGCCCATGAGTTGTTTGATGAAAATGGTAAGGTTATCGAAAAAAGTGAGGGATTCTTCAAACAAGTGGTGGATGCTTACGCCGCCTGGGTAGAAAAAAATATTGGATAGTAATATAACTAGTTGGTCAAAGGAACTACTGCCATAAACGAACGCACAAGTATTCCTCGTTTAGAAAAAAGAGTTATACCATAATTTAGGTATTTTTGTTATATTCACGACAAAATACCTAAATTATGATATACAGATTATTTGCCGTTGTTTGGATTTTCCAAATACTTTCGCTCGACGCTCGCGCACAAACTAACGAACTGCCCCCGATTTCTTTTCGCGATTTCGAAACACCTGCTTCAGCCATAATCGATTCGACGTCTCATGCAGTCGTTATATTAGAAAAAGGAAGATCGGACATACAGGTAGATGAAAGCGAAAGAGAATTACGGGTCATACACCGTTATGGTGTACGGATTAAGATCTTAGATAAAGAAGGATTTGATAAAGCCAATCACGTTATTCCGCTCTACAAAATTGGAAATAAATTTGAAACCGTTGGCGAGATCCGCGGATATACCCATTATATAGACGGAAAGATACATACGGTGAAGATGGATAAAGGAGCCGTCTTTCATGAAAAAGTGAATGAGTTTTTAAATTTGAGCAAATTCACGTTGCCTAGCATCACCGAAAATTGTATTATCGATATCGAATATGAGATACGATCCCCCGATATTTTTAATTACAGAACCTGGGAATATCAAGACGATATTCCTAAGCTTCACAGTGAATATACGGCTATAATTCCGGCGCTCTACAACTATAACGTAACACTGACCGGGTTTTATAAACTAACCGAACAAAAATCAAAATTACTAAGCCAGCATTTTTTACTGAATGGGCGTCGGCAGGATTGTTCACAGTTAACCTATATTATGAAAGACATTCCCGCCTTTCATGAAGAAAGCTATATGTTAGCTCCGAAGAACTATAAATCGGCAATCAACTTCGAACTGATGCAATATTATTCCACAAATGGCGCGCGGCAAGATCTTACTAAAGAATGGAAAGATGTGGATAGAGAATTATTGAGTCACCGTTCTTTCGGTGGTCAGATTAATCGGGAAGGCAGTTTCAAGCGCGTATTATCCGAAATATATACGAACAGTGATTCTGAAGAAGAAAAGGCGCGCAGAATATATAGCTATATTAAAAAGGAAATCAAGTGGAATAAAATATACGGGAAATACAGTCAATTTGGCGTAAAAGAAGCCTTAGAAAGACGAAATGGGAATGTGGGTGATATCAATCTTGCGCTGATATCGGCTTGCCGTGCCGCTGGGATTGAAGCGTACCCGGTCTTGGTCTCCACCCGGGAAAATGGTCTTCCCAAAACGATACATCCCGTCATTTCTGACTTCAACTATCTTGTTGCACAGGTTCGGGTGAACGATAAAAAATATTTTCTGGACGCGTCGGAAGAAAACCTTCCATTCGGTCTTTTACCGCTTCGGTGTATTAACGGAAATGGTCGTATTATCTATTCGAAAAAATCTTCCGAATGGATAAAGCTAGAGAATGAGATCAGTGCTTGTACGCATTTTGATGTTAGCGGAAAGATAGATGATGCCGGCAAATTTAAAGGAATACTCCGTGTAACCTATGAAGGGCTAGATGCACTGAACCGAAGAAATCATATACAGGGGTTTTCAACGTTGGACGCCTATATCGAAGAACGAATGAACACCGCTACAAATATGAAAATCGAAGAAGGAAATGTAGATGAGCTGGATAGTCTGGATAACAATCTCGTGGAACGCTACGTGATTAGTATGGATTTTTCCGATAACCTACGGGAGGAGAATTTTGTTTTTAATCCTATATTGATCAACAGAATGACAAAGAATCCTTTTAATTTAGAGGAAAGGAACTATTCCGTAGATCTCGGTTCGCGGCAGAAGGAATCTTATTCAATTGCTGTTCAGTTACCACTAGGGTTTACGATAGCTCATCAACCGAAAAATATCGCTTTAGCACTTCCCGAGACCGCAGCGAGATATACCTATCTGTCCCATTACGGAGACGGAAGTTTGAGGGTAAAACAAGAGCTAAGTCTAAATAAAGCAATTTATGAGGTGGATGAATACTTCTATCTCAAAGAATTTTACTCTAGAATAATTCAGCATCAGAAGGTAGATTTTGCATTCACTAAAAAGTAAGCTATGTCAAGAAAATTATGGCTAATTCTAGTATTGACCGGAGGTATCCACATAGGTTTGATAGCACAAAATATGTATGCCGTCAGCTTAATTAAAACGCACTTGAAAGAGCGGGCAGACGCAACGGTTAGAAATGAACGTTTAGAGATTGATATGAATAGCGTTAACGATATGACCATCCGAATAACACGTGCCGTGACCGTTCATAATCGGAGTGGTGATGAACACGGACATATCGAATTATATTATAATAAATCAAGAAAGATCAGAAATTTGAAAGGAGAAATATTTAATGAATTTGGTATTCCAATCGGAAAGTTTTCGTTAAAGGACTTTCGAGATAGAAGCGCATCTAGTCAAAGTAGTTTATATGATGATACGCGCGTTAAAGACTATAGCCCGGCGGTGTACGACTATCCGTATACCGTTGTTTATAGCGTAGAAATTAAACAAAATCAGAACCTGTTAATTCCTTCATGGGTACCCGATTACGCTTACGATGTGGCCATTGAGAGGAGCAGCTACGTCTTTACGTGTCGTCCAACAGATAAAATTCGCATTCATCAACAAAACTATGAAGCAAAAGCAGTTGTGGAGGAGGTAGGGAAAACCAAAACATATACCTGGGAAGTAACGGATATTGCGGCAAGCCGATCTGAACCGTATAGTGCCCCCCGCGATCTCCGAGCGGCGCGTGTTCGGATCGTACCCGAAAATATTCAGTATTTCAAGAAAACAGGTCATTTCAAAAATTGGGATGAGTTTGGAAAATGGACCTATGATAATTTGCTGGCAGATAAGCGTGAAGTACCCGAAGAAACTATTAGGTATGTGCAGGAATTGACGAAAGATATAAACTTGCCCAAAGAAAAAGCGAAGAGATTGTATAAATACATGCAAGATAAAACCCGATATATTAGTATCCAGGTAGGAATAGGAGGTATCGAGCCTTTTCCGGCCGAAACAGTGGACCGACTAGGATATGGCGATTGTAAAGCATTAGTTAACTATATGCAGAGCTTATTGGACATTGTTGATATCCCCTCTTACTACTGTATTGTGGAGGCGGGGACGTATAAGAGAGATGTAACTGCTGACTTTGCGAATGCAGCGGATGGAAATCACATTATATTATGTATACCTTTTGAAAACGATACGACCTGGTTGGAATGTACTAATCAGAAAATTCCCTTTGGCTTCCTAAGCGATTTTACCGATGATCGACTTGTTATCGCCTGTTCGGCAGAGGGCGGTAAGATCCTACGTACCCCAAAATTCTGTGATACCGAAAGTCTACAGTATCGGGAAGGTCACTTTAAGATACTGGAAGATGGCTCATTAGAAGGTCGTTTGACGACCACATTTAAAGGTGGACAATTTGATAACCATTATTACAATACCTTTTTAAGCCCACAAGATCAGATGCGCAACGTAAAGAATTGGTATGATATTGATAATATCAGCTTTCAGAAAGTCGATTACGAATTGATTTCGGAAGACAAAGACTCGGTTACTTTTTGTGAATCGTTGGATATTACGATAAAAAATTATGTTGTAAAGTCGGGTACATATGCTGTTCTACATCCCAATATATTTAATCAAGCTCCATCAATACCAGCGACACGAAATCGCACTAACGATTTGTATATCAATCGTGGATATACCGATATAGATATACTACATTATACGCTGCCAGAAGGCCTTGATACATCGAGCATGCCAGTTAATAAAAGATTGGAAACAGAAATGGGGACTTACGAATTACGTATTTCAATATCAAATGGTATACTAACGAGTCGTCGGATGATGCAGTTACGGGGAGGAACTTACCCGAGCGAAAAATATGAAGAATTCTACCAGTTTATGAACGAGGTTTATAGTGCTGATAGAGGGAAATACCATCTATCAACGAAGCTCTGAAAACGCTATTTTCAAAAAAAAGGGAAGCAACATATTCATGTTGTTTCCCTAAGTACCTAGGGCGGGAATCGAATTCGCACAGCCGTTTATTACTTCGATTTTTTGCTGAAATTCCGTGGTTTTGGTGTCTTTTTGCACTTGATATACCTTATTTTATCGATTAATTGGTGGGACTTTTGGTGGGACTTTTTTTTGTTTAATATTGTATTTCCGTAGAGTACTTGTTAATTCATTTTTATGCAATTTTGTTTATTCAAATATGCTGTTTAAAATTGAATACACAAAGTGCAAATTTAGTCTAGTCGATGATAATCAGGTTCAGTGGATTGGACAAATCGTACTGCTTCTGTCAGTTGGTTACGTAATAATTGAATTCTTTTCATAAGGTAGCGAAAGCGAAGTGATAATTTAAAATGCGTTATGGGAATTGTGTGTTGGATACAACAGCAATATATTATTCTATAATGTTACTTGTTGATGTACTGCTGTATACGTAACGCTCTTTGATAAACTTCTGTCCTTTTGTACCCTAAAAAAATCGAACAACATGATATAAAAAATTCATAACTTTTAAATACATGGCATCATGAATCTATTTTTTATATGACAAATTAAGAGTCGTCAAATTACTTTTTATTATTGGGTAATGACGGGCGACGACTTTTCGCTTGACATCAACAATCCGAAAGAGCCTAAGATTTTATGCGTGGGCAACAATCCCGACCGACAAAACATCTATTCCGCAGCATTGGGTTTATACAATTCAAGGATTGTAAAACTCATCAATAAAAAAGGACAGTTAAAGAGTTCGGTTATCATAGATGAGTTGCCCACAATTTATTTTAGGGGATTGGATAATCTCATCGCAACAGCGAGAAGTAATAAAGTAGCCGTATGTTTGGGTTTTCAAGATTTTTCGCAGTTAATACGTGATTATGGAGATAAAGAGGCAAAAGTTATCCAAAATACCGTAGGTAATGTATTCAGTGGACAGGTTGTGGGCGAAACCGCAAAGAGCTTGTCAGAACGGTTCGGAAAAGTATTGCAAAAACGCCAAAGTATGACCATAAACCGAAACGATAAATCTACTTCCATATCCACACAATTAGACAGCCTTATTCCTGCATCGAAAATCAGTACACTTACACAAGGTATGTTTGTAGGCTCTGTATCGGATAACTTTGACGAACGTATCGAACAAAAGATATTCCACGCTGAAATTGTGGTAGATAACGAAAAGGTAGCTTCCGAAACCAAAACCTATCAGAAGATACCACAAATCCTGTCTTTTGTAGATGAACAGGGCGAGGATAGAATGAAAGAGCAGATTGAAAGCAATTACCGTCTGATTAAGTCCGACATTCTGCATATTGTAGAGAACGAGATAGAGCGTATCAAGAATGACCCCAACTTACAACATTTGGTGCAGGAGAACTAAACATTAAAGTGCCAAATATTGTCCATTAAAAAACTATTCCTATCTTTGTGAGTGAATACTAACTAATGGTTTGTGTAGTGAATATATATTATGGAAAAGTTTAGCAATAGGCAAATAGAAATAATGGAAGCGGCTACAAACAGGATTTCAAAATTTGGAATTCAAAATTTGACCATTAAAACACTTGCCGAAGATATCGGCCTATCTGAACCGGCATTGTACCGGCACTTTAAGAGCAAAAATGAAATCCTGCTGAATTTATTGGAATATTTCCAAACGGAAATGAGAAACCGCATTCAGTCTATTCCATTTGAACCCAATGCTACTGAAGGAGATAAACTAAGGAAGATTTTCCATTCGCAACTGCAAACCTTTTCTGATAAGCCGGCAATAGTCAGTGTTATTTTTGCCGAAAGCATCTTTCATTACGATGATGGGCTGAGTAAAAAGGTATCGGAAATTATAAATATGATGCAGGAATTTGTAAACGCAAATGTCGATGCAGGTCAAAAAAACGGGACATATAAGAAACTAATCGGTACTTCTACAATCACGACCATCATTATAGGGGCAATGAGAATGGCGGTTTTGAAATGGAAATTATCAGGACATAAATCAAATTTGGTAAAAGACGGAAAAACAGTCCTGAATGGAATTTTAAAAATGATTGAAAACAAATAAATACAATTTAAGCAATGAAAAAAACGATTTTATTAGGAATAAGCGTAATGCTTTTTTGGAGTTGTAACAATACAGGAAAAACAACGCCTTCCGAAGAAACAGAAGTACAGACAGAAAACCACGCAACGCACCAACACGCTGAAAGTGCCGATGCCGTTGAACTCGACAATGGCGAAAAGTGGCTTGTGAATGAAGAAATGAAACCCTTTGTACTGAAAGGCGAAGAATTGGTCAGCACCTATATCCAAGATAATCAAACGGATTTCAAAGCCCTTGCCGAGCAACTGAAAGACCAAAACACCCAGCTCATAAAAAGCTGTACAATGACGGGAAAAAGCCACGATGAATTACACAAATGGCTGCATCCGCATCTTGAAATCGTGAAAACATTGGAAAATGAAACAGATGCCACAAAAGCAAATGAAGTTGTAGCTCAATTACAACATTCTTACAAGGAATATCACGAATATTTTCAATAAAATTTAAGACCATATGATTTGAGGGGACTATTTGTGCCATTAGTATTGATAGGTTTACTAACAGCCTGTACGAAATCAAATAACGGAGAACAGGCTTTGCAAAATCAGATCGATAGCCTGAAAACGAAATTAGAAAATGCTTACAAGCCCGGCTTTGGAGATTTTATGGGGAAGGTGCAAACCCGCCACAGCAAGCTGTGGTTTGCCGGAGTGAACGAAAACTGGGAATTGGCAGAATTTGAAATGCACGAGCTTGAAGAGGTTATCGAAGATATCCGAACCGTTTACCCTAATCGGGAAGAAACACAGTCTTTGCCTATCATCGAACCGAGCCTCGAAACTGTAAACAATGCGATTAAACAACGAGATGCAGAAGTATTTAAAAAAGGATATTTAACACTTACAAATGCTTGCAACAGTTGTCATCAAGCAACAAAAGTGGAGTTCATAAAAATTAAAACGCCTACAATTCCGCCACACAGCAATCAGGATTTTATGAAATTGGTCAACAATGATAGAATAGAATAATAATTTTAAAAAGTAGATTTATGAAAATTAAAAATGTAACAATGCCGGAACGGGAGTTTTAGGTAGTCAAATCGCTTTTCAATCAGCATTTAAAGGATTTAATGTTCGATTTATGACATTAACGATGACGCATTAGAAAAAGCAAATGAAAGACTTATTGTCTTAAAAGGGCGGTATGTTGAAGATAATTATGGTACGAAAGAAGAGGTTGACAATGCCTACAATCGTATTTCACAATACACCGATCTAGCAAAAGCTGTAGAAAATGCAGATTTGGTCATTGAGGCAGTACCGGAATTGCTTCCTATAAAACAAGATTTCTACACGAAATTGTCAGCGGTGGCGAATGAAAAAACCATTTTTGCATCCAATTCATCTACGATGACACCGAGTCAGATTGTAGATTTCACAGATCGCCCTGAAAAGTATTTGCATCTGCATTTTGCGAATGAAATATGGAAACTTAATATTGCCGAAATCATGAAGCATGAACGTACTTCAGACGAGGTGTTTGAGACTATAATTGAGTTTGCTAAAGATATTGCCATGATTCCGATTCTACTTCATAAGGAGCAGCCTGGCTATGTTTTAAATACGCTTTTGGTTCCTTTCCTGAAGGCGGCTATGCAATTAGCTGCTGATGGAGTTGCTGATCCAAAAGTGGTTGATAAGACTTGGATGATTTCCACAGGTGCTCCAATTGGACCATTTGCATTTTTAGATATTATCGGACCAAACACGCCGTATAATTTGTACAAAGCATGGGGTGATCAAGGAGATGAGCTATCCGCTAAGGTTGCTGCATGGATTAAGTCGGAATACTTAGATAAAGACAGAATGGGAACGGCTAATGGAAAAGGTGTATATGATTATCCGAATCCAGCTTATCAAACGCCAGATTTTTTAAAATAATTTAGTTCAGTAATTGTGCCATCAAAGACGATGGCACAATTTGCAACCTATTCGATCAATCAAAAAAATAACACAATTAAAAATAAATTATGGAAAAAATTATCATCCCAACGGTAAGCGTTTTGGCGACAGGTACTGACTTTGCAGCCAAGCAAATGCAAGCCAATGCCAACGAAGTAATGCCACTTCATCACGCCAATTTAGAATCCATTCTTTTTATTTATGAAGGAGAATGCATCCTGCAAATGAATGACGAAGAACTTTTGCTAAAACCGGGTGAGGCGGTGGTTATTCCACCACTTATCAAGCACCAAATCAAAGCAGTAAAGGATTATAAAGGGATTCATTTTATGCCCAAAGACATCAAGTTTGAGTTTTTTAAAAATGTTTAATGTTTATTTTCAATCTTTATTGTGATATGAGTTTTAAAAGTCAACTTTATGAAGCCAATCCCTTATATCGAATATACAAAGCTGGAGGCAAGACACCTGCGTTCAGACAAGTGGTTTTATATGTCGCATCTCAGCAATGCCTGTGCTTCCGAAGATGCCCACCGCACTTCAGCTTATGCCATTTGTCTACTGAGTGAAGGTGAACTTCAGTTAGAATCTGATTTGTTTGTGCACCAAGCCAAAGCACAGACCATATTTACCATTGCACCGTCGGCGATTCGTAAATTTACAGATTTGGGAAGCACCTATGATGCACAGATTTTGTTCTTTCGAAAAGAAGTCTTCTTGGAAGGACAATCAGACATCAATTATCTGGACAAATTTGATTTTTTTGAAAAAACAGGCGAGCAAGTCATCAAATTGGATGAAGGATTATTTAGTCAATTTAAGTCTTATTTTGAACTAATTCAACTAAAATCTTCTGAAAATGCGCCGCACACTTCGACCATTATCAGGAGTTTGATTTATATCATTCTCAATGAAATCGATGACGCACATCAAAAACAAAAGCCAGATATCTCTCACGAAACAAATAAAAATGCACACATACTTACGCAATTCAAAAGTCTGCTTTCGGAGCATTTTATAGCAGAAAGAGAAGTGTCGTTTTATGCCGACAAATTGCACTTGACGCCTAAATATTTCTCAACGCTCATCAGGGAAGTCAGCGGAAAAACTGCTGGTGCCTGGATTAATGAAATGGTTTTACTCGAATCCAAAGTCCGTTTGCAAAACCAAAAACAAAGCATCGCCCAAATTGCTTACGACCTCAATTTTTCTGACCCGTCGCATTTCGGTAAATTCTTCAAAAAACACGTCGGCGTAAGCCCGAAAGAATACAGAGAGGCTTAAGAAGCTTCAAAATCCGACTTCTATACCATTACCCCCTACTTTTGCTCTTCCGATCGGATAGGGCTATTCTTATCTTTGTAATGAGCTCAAAAAGAACTATTAATCATTAAAAAAAGATAAAAATGAAAACAATTAAAATTCAATTAGAAACCCTTACATGCCCGAGTTGTATTAACAAAATTGAAGGGGTACTTAATAAACAAAACGGAGTGGATGATGCAAAAGTCATGTTCAATTCAAGTAAAGTAAAAGTAACTTATAACGAGGAAGAAACCAATCCTAAAGAACTCTCTGAAATAATAGAGAAACTGGGATATCCTGTGTTATCATAATTTATAGTAGCAATGAATATAAACACAAAAACTAGAAATATATTAACCCTGGTTTCCGGCGGATTGTTGTTGGCGGCTTTGACCGTGTACCTGATAAGCCCCGGAAGTCTGGCACAAGACATCATTTTGATTGTTGCCGCGATTTTTGCGGGAGTTCCCATTGCCATCAAAGCCTTTCAAGCATTGCGAATGAAAGCTTTCAGTATTGATTTGCTGGTAACAATTGCCGTGGTTGGTGCAATGATTATCGGTGAATATACAGAAGCCGCAGTCGTTTCCTTTCTGTTTTTGTTTGGTCACTACTTAGAAGGACGTACCTTACAAAGAACAAGAGCCTCCTTAAAGTCGCTGATGGATATGGCACCGCTTGAAGCTACAATTTTAAAGAACGGAAAGCGCATCACCATCCCTGCGGAGGAAGTGCAAGTGGGCGATCACGTCATTGTACAACCCGGAGGAAAAATTCCCGTGGACGGAAAAGTGATTACGGGACAGTCTTTAATTAACCAAGCGGCGATTACCGGTGAATCGGTTCCTGTGAACAAAACCAAAGGAGATCATGTGTTTAGTAGTACGGTTTCGGACAACGGATATTTGGAAATCCTTGCCGAAAAAGTGGGCGACGACACGACTTTTGCTAAAATCATCGAATTGGTTGAAGAAGCACAAGAAACAAAAGCCAAGACGCAAAAATTTATGGAGCGGTTTGCCGCTTACTACACTCCTGGGATTATCGTACTCTCGGTGATAGTTGGCCTCATCACGCTAAATGTACACTTGGCATTGACCTTTTTGGTAATCGCTTGTCCAGGTGCTTTGGTGATATCCGTGCCGGTGTCCATTGTTGCTGGAATCGGGAATGGCGCTAAAAATGGGATCCTGATTAAAGGTGGCGATAGGATGGAAGATCTTGCCAAAGTAAACACCCTTGTATTTGATAAAACCGGAACACTTACCAAAGGACAGCCTGAGGTAACAGACATTAAAGCGTATGGAATTTCAACGGATGAATTGCTTCAATTGACTGCAGAAGTCGAAGTAACTTCCGAACACCATCTCGGTAAAACCATCGTTAAAAAAGCCGAAGAAAAAGGACTTAAATTAGTTCATAATCCTTCAGACGTGGAAATTATGAAAGGTCACGGTCTGCGGGCAATGTTAAACGGCCAGCAGATTTATGTCGGAAATAAATCAGGTGCAGAAAAACTCGGAATTGCCATTGACATTGAAGCAAATGAATATATGCTTCAACAACAAAAAAATGGAAACACTTCGGTTTTCATTGCCAGAGACAAGGAAGTGATTGGGATAATTTCTATTGCCGACCAAGTTCGGGAAGAAGCTCCTGCAACGATGAATCAATTGCGAAATGCCGGAATTGGTGATTTAATGATGCTCACCGGCGACAATGAATTGGTTGCACAAAAAGTAGCTTATCAATTGGGAATCGACAAAGTTTATGCGGAATTACTCCCCGAAGACAAAGTGAGTAAAGTTACTGAACTTAAAACCTCAGGACGAAATGTGGCGATGATTGGTGATGGAATTAACGATGCACCCGCAATTGCCACCGCGGATGTTGGAATTGCAATGGGTGGAACAGGAACCGATGTAACAATGGAAACAGCAGATATTATTTTGATGTCGGATAAATTGGATAAACTGCCGTATGCCATCAAACTCGCCAAAGCCACCATCCGCAATATGAAGCAGAACACTTACTTTGCTTTGATCACTGTTGCGCTGTTGTTGGTGGGAGTTTTGACAGATAAAATTCATCTGGCTTCAGGGATGTTGATCCACGAAATAAGCGTGATACTGGTCATTCTCAACGCCGTTCGCTTGGTAGGATTTCCGAAGTATCAGGTATGGTTTAAATGGCTGAATTTTAATGCCAAAAAACGAAAGGAACATACTGAAACGCAACTGACTGTATAGGTTTAAGAAAAGACAGCTTCCGACTTCTATACCAATAGTGTCAACCAATGTACTTTATATAAACTCGGTTAAACTCTAACTTTGTACAAATAAATCATTCAATAACATTTAAAATTAATAGATATGAAAACAATGAAAAAATTTAAAATGAGACTGGGAAAAATAGCCCTTTTGCTGGGTGTTATGATGACCTTCTCGGCAACTGCATTTGCGCACTGTGATTCTTATGACGGTCCGGTAATTCAGGATGCATATAAAGCTTTGGAAATGAAAGATGCAACCTATGTAATGAAGTGGATAGCGCCCGAACACGAAGCGGAGATAAAACAACTTTTTGGTAAAACAATTGATTTGAAAAACGGCGATGCGAAAATTTACAGCATCGTAGAAAAGCATTTTTTGGAAACCCTCGTCCGGTATCACCGGGAAACCGAAGGTGCACCATATACCGGCTTAAAACCGGCAGGTTCCACTGCTCCAATCGTACAAATGGCTGATAATTCGATTGCCAATAAAGATGTAAAGCGTTTACTCACAGCGCTGGACAAACACATTAAAACAGTAGTCCAAGAGAAGTATGATAAAGTAATGAAATTGGAAAAAGTAAAAGACAATTCCGTTACCGAAGGAAGAGCTTATGTAGCTGCTTATGTTGATTACACCCATACTTTAGAGGCATTGGAGACAGTATTATCACACCAAAGCGGTCACCATCATTAACAGCTAAAAAAATCGTTACGCACCGAAATGCTCTTTAAAGACGTTGCTGGTATGTAACGATTTTTACTTTATTATCAGGTAAAAATGGGAAAACAGACCTGAGCGGAATTTTAAATATCAAATGATTTTGTTTGTTAATTTCAATATTCACATCAGTACTTTAATTAGACCAAATATAAATTTTCATAAAATCAACATAACCTATGAGCTGTCAATCAACACGTTTAAATAAATACATACCTTTGTAGTATGAAAAGATTATTGGCAATATTTTTTCTTTTTAACTTTCTGAGTGCAAATACGGCATTCGGAGAGGTACTGAAATTGCCAATGCTTGTACAACATTATTTGGAACATACCAATGAAGATAAAGACGTTACCATCTTCAATTTTTTAGTGCAGCATTATACGGGAGGGATCAATCACGACCATCGGGAAAACCACAACCACCACGACCAACTGCCGTTTAAGGCTATTGATGGTCACTTCTCGTCGGTTGTTTCCATTGCTGCATCGCCTTCTATTGTGATTTCTAACAACACTTTAGTTGTAACATCTATAAAATTACCTGCTTACAGCCAACAAAGCTATTCAAACGCATATCTGAACACCATCTGGCAACCGCCACGCTTTAGTTAATCATTTTTTGAATGAACGATAGGCTTTTTACTGTGCCTATCGCAATTGCACATTTCTCAAAACGATTAATTAAATGAATTATGCTGAATAAAATCATTGAGTTTTCAATAAAGAACAAACTCATCATAGGGCTGTTTGTACTTGCCCTTATTTGTTACGGAATTTATGAAGTTAGAAAGCTTCCAATCGATGCCGTTCCCGATATAACAAATAACCAGGTGCAAGTGATTACGGTAGCTCCTGCATTGGGTGCTCCCGATGTGGAACGCCTCATTACCTTCCCTATCGAACAGGTCAACAACAACATTCCCGGACTGATAGAACTCCGCAGTTTTTCACGCTTTGGATTGTCCGTGGTAACGATTGTTTTTGAAGATGATATCGACATTTACTGGGCAAGACAACAGGTTTCTGAACGATTGCAACAGGCTCAGGAGCAAATCCCCAAAGGTGTTGGGACACCTGTCTTAGCACCCGTTACCACAGGATTGGGCGAAATTTATCAATACACCGTTCGCCCGAAAAAAGGTTACGAAGACCAATACAATGTGATGGAATTACGAACCATTCAGGACTGGATTGTCCGGAGGCAATTATTGGATGTAAAAGGCGTAGCCGAAGTGAGCAGTTTTGGCGGATACCTCAAGCAATACGAAGTAGCGGTCATTCCCGAAAAACTAATGGCATATAATATTACCATTGGCGATGTATTCACAGCTTTGGAAACCAACAACCAAAATACGGGTGGCTCTTATATAGAAAAAGGTCCTACCATTTTATTTATCCGAAGCGAAGGATTAGTCGGCGGTATGGAAGACATTCAGAATATCGTCGTTAAAAATCTGCCCAACGGAATGCCATTATTAATTCGTGATGTAGGTGAAGTCCGTTTGGGAAGTGCTCCACGATACGGAGCAATGACGTATAATGGCGAACAGGAAGTATCCGGAGCGGTGGTGATGATGCTGAAAGGCGAAAACAGCAACGAAGTCATCAAAAGCATCAAAGAACGCATTACCCAGATCGAGAAAACACTGCCCGAAGGTGTTATGATAGATGCTTTTCTGGACCGTACCAAAATGGTAAACAACTCCATCAGTACCGTAACCACTAACCTGCTGGAGGGGGCTTTGATCGTGGTTTTTGTGTTGGTGTTGTTTCTGGGCAATTTTAGGGCAGGATTGCTCGTAGCTTCGGTCATTCCGTTGTCTATGTTGTTTGCGATAATCCTGATGAACACCTTTGGCGTGAGTGGTAACCTTATGAGCTTGGGAGCCTTGGATTTCGGATTGATTGTGGATGGAGCTGTGATTATCGTGGAAGCGGTTTTACACAAGCTATCCCACAATAAAGTATTTAAAAATGTCAATAAACTTACACAGTCCGAAATGGACGAAGAGGTGAAAACTTCTGCATCAGGAATGATGAACGCAGCTGTTTTCGGACAGATTATCATCCTGATCGTTTATCTGCCCATTTTTACCCTGCGGGGCATTGAAGGAAAAATGTTTATGCCGATGGCACAGACCGTAGTTTTTGCTTTGCTCGGTGCTTTCCTGCTTTCACTCACTTATATTCCGATGATGAGTTCCCTGGTTTTGAGCAAAAAAATCTCGCACAAAACCACATTTTCGGATAGGATGATGAACCGTTTGGAACGTTTTTATCAAAAATACCTGACCAAAATATTACGTCGTCAAAAAATGGTTTTGGCAACTGTTTTAGGATTGTTTGCGGTTGCCGTTTTCATATTCACAAGATTAGGCGGAGAATTTATACCGGCATTGCCCGAGGGCGATTTTGCAGTGGACACCCGGGTTTTGCCGGGTAGTAATCTGAATACTTCGGTTGAAGCGGTCTCAAAAGCATCTAAAATTATCCTCGAAAAATTCCCGGAAGTGGAAAAAGTAGTCGGAAAAACAGGAAGCAGTGAAGTGCCAACCGATCCGATGGCGGTGGACGCATCAGATATGATGATTATTTTGAAACCACGCAAAGAATGGACTTCCGCTAAAACCTATACCGAACTGGAAGCTAAAATGTCCGCAGCCTTGGAAGCCTTGCCGGGCGTTTCTTTCGGTTTTCAATATCCTGTGAATATGCGTTTTAACGAACTGATGTCCGGAGCGAGACAGGATGTAGTGGTGAAAATCTTTGGTGAGGATCTGGACACACTGGCAACTTATGCAGCTCAATTGGGGAGATTGAGTAGTTCAGTAGAAGGCAGTGAGGCGGTTTATGTAGAAGCCGTAACTGGAATGCCTCAAATAGTGATTGATTACCATCGTTCTACTATTGCACAATACGGTTTGAACATCAGCGATATTAACCGGGTGGTTAATGCCGCTTTTGCCGGAGAAAGCAGCGGAATGGTTTACGAAGGCGAAAGACGCTTTGATTTGGTGGTGCGTCTGGCTGGCGAAAAACGGAAAAACTTAGAAGATGTCCGGCAACTATTGATTACTACCCCACAAGGAGCACAAATTCCGTTGAGTGCTGTTGCCAATGTGGATATTGAGGAAGGTCCTAATCAAATCCAACGGGATAATTCGCAACGCAGAATTATTGTAGGGTTTAATGTTCGTGGCAGAGATATTCAAAGCACAGTAAGTGAATTGCAGCAAAAGGTGGAAGAACAGATAAAACTGCCTCCGGGGTATTACATCACCTATGGCGGAGCTTTTGAGAATTTAGAAGCGGCAAAAGACCGGCTATATGTTGCCGTTCCGCTTGCTTTGGCACTTATTTTCCTGCTGCTATATTTTGCCTTTGGTTCGGTGAAGCAAGGTTTGCTCATTTACAGCACAATTCCACTTTCGGCCATCGGGGGGATTTTTGCGTTAGCCATCAGGGATATTTCATTCAGTGTCAGTGCCGGCATTGGTTTTATCGCTTTGTTTGGTGTGGCGGTGCTCAACGGAATTGTATTGATGGCAGAGTTTAACCGACTGACAAAGCAAGGTTATACAAACCTGAAACGTATCGTGATGATGGGAACCAAAACCCGTTTGCGTCCCGTATTAATGACCGCATCGGTTGCTTCACTTGGATTTTTGCCTATGGCACTCAGCACAGGCGAAGGTGCTGAGGTGCAAAGACCATTAGCGACTGTAGTGATTGGCGGTTTATTGATTGCCACTTTTTTAACTTTATTTGTTTTACCCATTTTGTATATGCTTACGCACAGAAAAATAGCTGTCAATAAAAAACTGGTTGCGATGTTTGTGGTATTTTTTGTTTTTTCTTTTCAGGAAATAAACGCTCAAACACCCATCACACTACAACAAGCGATTGACACGGCTTTGGTCAATAATCTTTCGGTCAAAAATGAACGTTTGAGAAATGAATACCATCAAAAATTGATAAAATCGGGAACAGCAATTCCGGTAACGGATGTTTTTGGTGAATACGGACAAATCAATGGTATTTATAACGATACCCGGTTTGGGATTTTCCAAACGATCAGCTTTCCAACTGTTTATAAACGACAAAAAGAATTGCTGACCGAAGAGTGGAAAAGCAGCCTGTTGAGTACCGATGTTCAGGAAGCACAACTCAAAAAGCAGGTTTCACAGGTTTTCTATACGCTGGTTTACCTGCATCACAAAAGAGAGCTATTGCAAAAAACCGATACGCTGTTTGCAGAATTTTTGAACAAAGCTACCCTTCGTTTTAAAGCCGGAGAAAGTAATGTTCTGGAAAAAACAACTGCCGAAAACCAACGTGGACAAATGGCATTGCAACTGGTGCAGTTGGAAAAAGACTGGGAGATTGTGCAGTTGCAGTTTCAACTTTTGCTGAATACGGAAAAAGATTTTGTTCCAATGGAAGATGCTTATTTAGGTATTCCATTTTTAGAAAATGACAGTTCTTTATTGACTTCACATCCTGAAATACAGTTTTTGAAACAGCAACAACAGATAGCCAATGCTGTTACCAAATCAGAGCAATCAAAATTATTGCCTGACCTTTCTTTTGGATACAACCTGATGGGAATGCGTGGAATGGGACCGGACGATAAATTATACAATAGTACACCGCAGTTCCATTCGATACAAATTGGCTTGGGTATTCCAGTTTTTACGGGTAGTCAAAAAGCAAAAATCAATGCAGCAAAAATCAATGAAAATATCGCCGCCAATGAATACGAATGGAAGTTGAAAAACTTTGAAAATGCGTATCATTCTGCTTTTATGGAATATCAAAAGTTTGAAGAAATGGTTCGTTATTTTGAAAGCACAGCCTTGAAAAACGCAGCAACCATTACTGAAACAGCCGAAAAGCAATTTCTGAACGGTGACATCAATTATTTGGAATGGGTGCTTTCAATCAATCAGGCGATCGGCATTCAAAGTGATTATATCGAAGCGGTAAAAAATCTGAATAATGCTCTTGCCGAACTTAATTTTTACAACAATCAATAAAATTCTGGAAAAATGAAAAATATAATTTTAATCATAAATATAGCACTGTTACTCGCTTCCTGCGGAAATGACAAAAAGCAGAGCGATGCAGAAAATGAGCAACCAACCCAGGAAAACACACTTTCGCTTACGGACGAACAGTATAGAAATGCTGCAATTGAAACAGGTAAGATTTTCACATCCAATATTTCTTCCGTACTCAAATTAAACGGAAAGATTGATGTACTGCCACAAAGTTTGGTTACGGTAAGTGTTCCGTTGGGTGGTTATCTGAAATCAACAAAATTACTGCCCGGAATGCACATCCGCAAAGGGGAACCATTGGCAGTAATGGAAGACATACAGTATATACAGTTGCAACAGGATTATTTAACCGCAAAAGCCCAGTTGAGTTTAACCGAAAGCGAGTACAACCGTCAGAAAGAGCTGAACCAAAGCAAAGCCACGAGCGATAAAGTGTTTGAGCAAACAAGAACGAACTATCAAACGCAGTTGGTTTTACTGAAATCGCTGGAAGAAAAACTGAAATTGATAGGCTTAAATCCCCAAAGAATAAGTGCCGGTACCATTTCAAAAAGCATTAATGTTTATTCACCTATATCGGGTTTTGTATCGGCAGTAAATGTTAATATTGGGAAATATGTAACCCCAAGTGATATACTCTTTGAGTTGGTAAACCCTAATGACATTCATTTGAACTTGACCGTTTTTGAAAAAGACATCAATAAACTTGCTGTGGGTCAAAAATTATTGGCATACTCCAATAGCCATCCGCAGACGAAATATCCTTTGGAAGTCATTCTCATCAGCAAAAACATCTCCGGCCAGAATGCTGCTGAAGTGCATTGCCAGTTTGAGCAGTATGACAACGGCTTGCTTCCCGGAATGTTTATGAATGCCGAAATAGAGGTTTCTACCCATAACGCTAATGTGCTTCCTGAAGAGGCGATTGTTCGATTTGAAAACAAACACTATGTTTTTGTGGAGAAAAGAAAACAAGCTTTTGAAATGAAAGAAGTACAAACCGGAAATGCTGAAAATAATCTTATAGAAATCATCAATGCCGAGCAGTTTGGTAATGAAAATATTGTTGTCAAAAATGCTTACACGCTCTTAATGGCACTGAAAAATGAAAGTGAGGAGTAAATTATTTCAAATAGAACACTAAAATTTTTCAAATATGAAAACAGATATTAAAATTCAATTTACTCTTATCCATCGCATTTTGCATTGGATAATGGCTTTTGCAATGCCTGTGTTATTTATCACCGGTTTTCTTCGTATCTACTGGATGAATAAAAAACATATAATCGGTATCATCGAAAGTAAAACAGATTTATTAGCCAAAGAACAGTCAATGGAAATTGCTAAAAGCATTCTTGAACCAATGTGGCAGTGGCACGAAGTATTTGCACACATTATGATATTTTCATTCCTTGCAAGAATAATTTATATGTTGGCAAAAGGCATTCGTTTTCCAAATCCGTTTCAGCGCAATCAACCGCTTAAAGAACGGTTACAGGGTTTTACTTATGTGTATTTTTATCTTTTTGTATTCATTTCTGCCGTTACGGGTATTTGTATCAGACAAGGATTTTTTCCACAATGGAAAGAAAATATTGAAGCTGTCCATAAATGGGGTGTTTATTGGTTTCCTATTTTTATTCTATTGCATTTTGTGGGAATTGTCATTGCTGAATTATCCAGTAAAAAAGGAGTCACCTCAAAAATGATTGGTGGGGATTAAAGAAAAATTTTGATATTGATAAGCCAAAATACTTTACAATAATATAACCTATCGACCTTATATATTTTGGAAAAATATATATTAATTAAATGATTATGAACCGTAATAACCAATAATTTTAACGCAAAGATTTCATTAATGAGCGAACATAACAACATCAAAGAAATTGCCCGACTTTTTCTGAAACTGGGATTTACGGCATTTGGTGGTCCTGCTGGTCATACTGCTATGATGCGGGAGGAAGTTGTAGTGAAAAGAAATTGGTTATCCGAGCAGCAATTTCTTGATTTGATGGGAGCTACAAATTTAATTCCTGGTCCCAACAGTACTGAACTCGCCATACATATTGGTAAAGAAAAAGGCGGCTGGAAGGGAATGCTTGTTGCCGGAAGTCTTTTTATTCTTCCTGCCGTACTTATCACGGGGATTTTTGCTTATTTGTACAAAATATATGGACAACTTCCTCAAGTCGAACCATTTGTTTATGGTATCAAACCCGCAATTATTGCCATTATTTTGGCAGCAGTCTATCCATTAGGCAAGCAATCTGTAAAATCTAAAGAGTTGGCTATTGTTGGATTATTGGTTTTAATTTTTTCATTTTTTGTGCAAAATGAAATCTTATTAATGTTTGGTTTCGGTTTACTATTTATGCTTTATAAATCACTTAAAGAGAAGCATACACTCAACAGTTTTTTCCCGATTCCGTTCTTGTCCATTCCCTTAATGACCACAATTTCTGTTACCAACCTCAAACTGTTTTGGATTTTCCTAAAGATAGGAGCAGTTTTGTACGGAAGTGGTTATGTGTTGTTTGCATTTTTAGATTCTGAACTCGTGACCACAGGTATTTTAAGTCGCCAAGAACTGATTGATGCCATTGCCGTGGGGCAGTTTACGCCCGGCCCCGTTACGTCTTCGGTTACATTTATTGGTTATCAAATCAATGGAATTTGGGGTGCAATTATCTCAACATTTGCTGTCTTTTTGCCTTCTTTTATTTTCGTCGCATTATTGAATCCAATTTTGAAATTTTTACGAAAATCAACACGTTTCTCTTCCTTTTTAGATGCAGTAAATATTGCTTCGGTAGCACTCATTATTTCGGTCTGCATCATTATGGGAAGAGAAGTAATAACCGACTGGCGGACGATATCCATTGCAATCATCAGCCTTTTTCTAACCTTTGGCTTCCGAAAAATAAGCTCCGTCGTTATCATACTTCTTGGGTCTTTGACGGGCTATTTATTACATCTAATATAATTAAAATATAGTTTTATGACACCCTATAACATTCCCAAACACCTGACCGGACTGTCGGAAGAGGAACTGAAAATCTCTCGTAGCCAATTCGGTTACAACCAGGCAGACAACATTAAAAAAAATATCTGGTACACGATGCTATTGGACATCCTGAAAGAGCCGATGTTGCTTTTGCTCATTGCCGTGGCGATTATTTATGTGATTGTGGGCAATTATTCCGAAGCAATTTTTATGTTGGGAGCGATTATAGCCGTTTCGGGTATTTCGTTCTATCAGGACAATCGTAGTAAAAAGGCATTGGAAGCCTTGGAAAAACTGAACGAACCGCTCAGTACCGTTATCCGAAATTCAAAAGTAATACAAATCCCTACCCACGAAATTGCCGTGGGCGACTTGTGCATAACCGAAGAAGGAAAGATGATCAATGCCGATGGTGAGATTGTGCATAGCAATGATTTTTCGGTCAATGAAGCATCGCTAACAGGAGAAAGCTTTTCGGTGTTCAAAAGTCAGGAAACCGATGACAGAAAAGTATATAGCGGTTCGTTGACGGTTTCTGGACTGGCGGTTTTTAAAGTGGAAAAAATCGGTACGGAAACCAAGCTGGGAAAAATCGGACAATCCATTCAGAACATCAAAGGAGAGCAATCTCCCTTACAAATTCAGATTACAAAATTTGTCAAATGGATGGCAATCATCGGCATTGTTGTTTTTTTATTAGTTTGGGCATACAGTTTTTGGCAATCAAGAGATATTATTGAAAGTTTGTTGGTCGGACTGACTTTGGCAATGTCCATTTTACCCGAAGAAATTCCTGTGGCTTTTACCACATTTATGGCATTGGGAGCGTGGAAATTAATGCGAGAAGGGATTATCATCAAACGAAGCAGTGTGGTAGAAACATTGGGAAGTACCACGGTGATTTGCGCAGATAAAACCGGCACCATTACCGAAAATTCGATGCACTTGAAAGCCCTTTTTGATTACAAATCCAACAAGATTTTTGACGAAGCTGATTTTAACACACCCGAACTGTCCGAACTCATTGCGTTTGCGATGTGGAGTAGTGAACCTGTTCCGTTTGATCCGATGGAGAAAACGCTGCATCAGGTTTATGAAAAAACTCAAGCCGATGACCAACGGAAGAACTTCCAAATGATACACGAATATCCCTTGGAAGGAAAACCGCCAATGATGACACATCTTTTTGAAAATGAACAGGATGAAAGAATTATTGCCACCAAAGGTGCTCCCGAAGCCATTCTTGCGTCATCAAATTTGTCGGAAATTGAAAAAGAAAAACTTCGCCGGCATATCAGCGATTTTGGCAAACAGGGCTATCGATTATTGGGTGTAGCCAAGTCAAATTTTGAAGGAACTGATTATCCCGAAAAACAACAGGATTTCAACTTTGAATTCTTAGGATTTACCGTGTTTTACGACCCACCAAAGAAAAATATTCAGGAAGTATTCCAAAAAATATACGATGCCGGAATTAAAGTAAAGGTGATTACAGGCGATAATGCCGACACCACCCTTGCCATTGCCCGGCAAGCGGGAATTATCAATGAAACTCCTGCCGTAAACGGAGCAGAAATTATCCACCACACTGAACCAGAATTGATTGAACTGTCAAGAAAAACGACCTTGTTTACCCGAATGTTTCCAGAAGCTAAATTAAAAATAGTCAATGCTTTCAAAAAAGATGAAGAAGTTGTTGCTATGTTGGGCGATGGCGTAAACGATGCTCCTGCACTGAAAGCCGCTCATATTGGTGTTGCAATGGGAAGCAAAGGCACGGAAATAGCCAAAGCAGCAGCTTCATTAGTGATTACCAATGATGATTTGGACAAACTCATCACAGGAATTGCAGCAGGGAGACGAATTTATGCCAATATCAAAAAAGCCATTCAGTATATTATCTCCATTCATATTCCTATTATTCTGACCGTTTCGCTGCCTTTGTTTTTGGGTTGGATTTATCCTCATATTTTTACGCCGGTACATGTTATTTTTCTGGAGTTGATTATGGGACCCACCTGTTCCATTGTCTATGAAAATGAACCGATGGAAAAAGACACGATGCAACGAAAACCACGGAAAATGTCCGAAACTTTCTTGAATTGGAAAGAATTAAGCATCAGCATTATTCAAGGTTTGATAATTACAGCAGCTGTATTGTTCTCTTATCAATTTTCCGTTCAAAAAGGAAGTAACGAAGAAACTACAAGAGCAATGGTTTTTACTACCTTGATTTTTGCCAATGTGTTTTTGAGCCTGGTCAATCGCTCATTCGTTTACAGTATGTTTGAGAGTTTCAAATACAAAAACCGTTTATTTCCAGTTATCATCGGAGCAACTTTGATATTGCTTTTCGCCATATTGTACATACCGATATTTGCCGGTTTCTTTCACGTAACCGGATTGAACATCCCAGAATTAGGAATGACATTTTTAATCGCAGCAACTTCAGTTTTGTGGTTTGAGATGTACAAATGGATTGTAAATCGTCAGCAAAAAGTGGACACGTTATTTTAAAATCATAAGGAGTGTTTTCATCAAAAAGCATTAGATTTAATTATGGGAACACCAAAGAAAAAGAGTACGGAATCATTTGTAAAAGACATTCGAAAAAATACGCGCAGGATCTTTACAGCCGAACAGAAGATTTTGATCGTTATGGAGGGTCTTAGAGCCGAGACCTCTGTGGCAGAATTATGCAGAAAGCACAGCATCGCCCAGTCCCAGTTCTACGCTTGGAACAAAGAGTTTATGGAAGCTGGCAAAAAACGTCTCAATGGAGATGTTGTACGTGAAGCTACCAGCGATGAAGTTTCAGATTTAAAGAAAGAAAATGCCCGGTTGAAAGAGATGGTAGCCGATCTGGTATTGCGTTACGATATTATAAAAAAAAGTTTGGACATGCTGGATTAATCCATAAATATCGGAAATATATGAGATTATCAGCAGGTGAGAAATACGAAATCATTCAGACCGTTACCACGAGTGAAATCGGTGTGAAACGCACCTTAGCAAGCTTCGGGATCGCTAGAAGTACATTCTATAGATGGTATCAGAAGTATCTTGAAAACGGTTATGATGGCTTGAAACAAGGCCATAGAACTTATAAAAGACAATGGAACAGCATTCCCGAAGACCAAAAAAACCTAGTGGTTGAAGTAGCTCTGGAACACTCCGAATTATCCTCCCGGGAACTGGCGTACAAGATCACCGATGAACAGGGTATTTTTATCTCAGAATCCAGCGTTTACCGGATTCTGAAGCAAAGAAATCTGATCCCGGCGCCGAATCATTTCCTTCTTTCAGCAGCAAATGAGTTTAAAGACAAGACGGAGTTTGTGCACCAAATGTGGCAGACCGACTTCACGTATTTCAAGATTGTCGGTTGGGGATGGTATTACCTGAGCACGGTTTAGGATGATTACAGCCGCTACATCATCCACTGGGAGCTATGCGATTCAATGAATGCAGAAGATGTGAAAAGGACGGTAAATACAGCCATTGAGAAAGCAAGGTTAAAATCGAAAGCCAAACCGAAGTTGCTTTCTGATAACGGACCTTGTTATGTCTCAAACGAGCTGAAAACTTATCTAAAAGAAGCTTTAAAGATGAAACAGGTCCACGGAAGACCGATGCATCCGCAGACACAGGGGAAAATTGAGCGGTATCATAGGACGATGAAAAACGTGGTAAAATTAAACCATTTTTACCATCCTGAAGAGCTTATCGAAGCCCTGGAAAAGTTTGTGGACAACTACAACAACCGCCGTTATCACGAATCGCTGAATAACCTGACACCAGCAGACATCTATTATGGACGATCTGAGCAGATCATCGAAAAAAGAAAACGCATAAAAGCCGATTCAATACAGCGAAGAAGAAAATTGTACAATCATCAAAAATTAATAAATTTATAACGCAAAATACTCCTTAAGGAATTTGACCTATGTGTCTAATTTAGTTTGAAGACATACAGGACCCATAGTTTCTTTGTTACAAAACACCTATCTATAATACAGTTTTTTAAAATAATTTCTGGCAAACTTTTACACCTTTTTTACACCCCGTAAAAAGAAAAACCCTTGAATAACAGTTTGTTATCAAGGGTTTGAAGTACCTAGGGCGGGAATCGAATTCGAACAGCCGTTTATTACTTCGATTTTTTGCTGAAATTCCGTGTTTTTGGTGTCTTTTTGCACTTGATATACCTTATTTTATCGATTAATTGGTGGGACTTTTGGTGGGACTTTTTTTGTTTAATATTGTATTTCCGTAGAGTTCTTGTTAATTCATTTTTATGCAATTTTGTTTATTCAAATATGCTGTTTAAAATTGAATACACAAAGTGCAAATTTAGTCTAGTCGATGATAATCAGGTTCAGTGGATTGGACAAATCGTACTGCTTCTGTCAGTTGGTTACGTAATAATTGAATTCTTTTCATAAGGTAGCGAAAGCGAAGTTGTAAGCTTCCCCTAAAAAAAGACTGTTAGAGAATAGAAAAATGATTAATAACTTTAACAGTGTATTATGAAAGGAAAACGATTCAAACCAGAGCAGATCAGTAAGATCCTTAAGGAAT
>NZ_JAJEWJ010000011.1 GCF_020687765.1 Sphingobacterium sp. FBM7-1
ATTCCTTAAGGATCTTACTGATCTGCTCTGGTTTGAATCGTTTTCCTTTCATAATACACTGTTAAAGTTATTAATCATTTTTCTATTCTCTAACAGTCTTTTTTTAGGGGAAGCTTACAGGCAGTATTATTGATTACCCTCTGATGGTTATAATGCTTTGACAATAGGTCTATATCATTTTGATAAAAAAAATATACAAAAGCATCTCCTAATGCTTTTATTGTGTTGACAATAAAATCTATTCCTTCTTTAAATTTCGAAAGTAGCCTAACCTTTGATAAAAACCAATCGCGATTATATTTACTTCTGTTTGTAATAATTCTCTTTTCTTCAGAAATTATTTGATCTCTAATCGAGTGTAAATCAAAAATTGTTTCAGCTAGTTTTTCTTGAAACTCAACGATATTAGTCCCTAAGTTTGTCCTTTTTGTCTTAAACTCTTTAATATCAATTAATATGCCCCAACAAATATTGATCTTATCTTCTGCTTTATCAAAAGCATTTTTTACGGCTTTCTTCGTTAATTTCATTTTAAATAAGATCTATTTTTAAACCAAATGATATTATCGAAATATAATAATTAATATTAAAACCTTCATTAAAAACAAAATATGTCTATTATTTTACTCTGAATGTTAAAGATGGCACATACAAAATCTCATACAAATTCTTCTTTTATCACTAAACAACATTCTATACATATTTGGAAATCTTAAAATTTTGTGTGTTGATAAAGTTTTTACATTTCCAAAATCATAATGAAACCATATATTTCATTATGAAAATGTGAATTCTGCTCGGGGCTACAATTTTTAACGAAAAACGCCGAAATCTTTAAGACTTCGGCGTTTTTTTGTTTTCTCTAATCTTTTAAACTAGAACAGCCTAAAGATTTAACTTAAAACTGGTAATGTTCGCCTCGTCTACGGAAGGTATTCGGCAAATATAGGAGAAAGCTTGCAGAAGACTTCGAAAAAGTTAGGGCATTTCTTCGGCATTTCTTCGGCAGCGCTTCGGGTGTTCTTCGACTAGCAGCCGAAGAAACCCGAAGCGGAGTCGAACAACAGTCGAAGCGGACTCGAAGCCTACCCGAAGCAGTCTCGAAGCGGAGTTTTCCCAAAGTTTATTTATATTCCTGATTTCAAACAATATGTGTTATATTGGGGTTATCCCGTAAAATGAACGAAACTAACACATCATGACACACAAAATAGCTCCACTTAAAAAATTACAAGAGAACGGTAAGAATATTCATCGATTACCATTTTCGATTCGGATTCTTTTAGAAAATGTCCTTCGAAATCATGACGGCTTTGCGGTAACCGATGATCATGTGGATATATTGACAAACTGGAATGCTTCGGGCACGGACAAAGATATCCCTTTTAAGCCAGCTCGTGTATTGATGCAAGATTTTACAGGTGTACCTGCGGTTGTGGACATTACTTCAATCCGAGCGGAATTTGTACGAAAGGGAGGCGATGGAGCCAAAATTAACCCTGCTATTCCGGTTGACCTAGTCATAGACCATTCGGTACAAGTAGATTATTTTGGGACAGATTATTCTTATCAGGAAAACGTAAAATTGGAGTATGAGCGAAATGCGGAACGGTATCAGCTGCTAAAGTGGGCCCAGCAGGGCTTGGACAACTTGACGGTGGTTCCGCCCGGCATGGGTATCTGCCATCAAGTGAACTTGGAGTACTTGGCGAAAGGTATTGTAGAGCGGGATGGTTGGGCTTTTCCGGACACTTTGGTCGGAACAGATTCCCATACCCCGATGGTAAATGGTATCGGCGTTCTGGGTTGGGGTGTAGGAGGAATTGAAGCCGAAGCAGCCATGCTAGGGCAGCCGGTATATTTCACCTGTCCGCAAGTAGTTGGTCTAAAACTCACCGGCGAAATTCCCGCGGGTTGCACGGCGACGGATATGGTTTTGTCCATAACAAAAATACTGAGAGATACGGGGGTCGTGGGGAAATTTGTAGAAGTATTTGGTGATGGTTTGGATAAATTAACCGTTACCGACCGCGCTACAATCTCGAATATGTCGCCTGAGTTTGGCTGCACGGTAACTTACTTTCCTATCGACGATCAAACGCTTGATTATATGGCGCGGACGAACCGTTCTACAGCGCAAATTGAACTAGTACGAAAGTATTGCCAGGAAAATATGCTTTGGCGGACGGGAAATGAAGAGATTGAATACTCTAGGATTGTAGAGTTAGATCTCACTACATTAGAACCCACCGTCGCGGGTCCCAAACGGCCACAAGACAAAATTCTAGTGAAAGATCTGCAGTCCACTTTTCGCACCGTTCTCGACCAAGATTTTCAAAGAAACTACGTCCCATTTGATGATCGAAGGGAACATGCTTGGTTAAACGAGGGGGGCTCTGGTACCCAATTTGTTAGGGAAGAGACGGAAGAACATAATGAAACCGTGACCACAGCCGCCGCCGATTTACGGAGCGTAAAGATTAAATTAAAAAATGGCGAATACCGGCTGAGTGACGGAAGTATTGTGATCGCTGCGATCACCAGCTGTACAAACACCTCTAACCCCAGTGTCATGATAGGTGCTGGATTGGTCGCTAAGAAGGCTGTTGAAAAAGGACTTCGCACCCGATCCTGGGTTAAAACAAGCCTAGCTCCGGGATCGAAGGTGGTTACAAAGTATTTAGAGCGCTCGGGTTTATCCACCGATTTGGAAGCGCTGCGGTTTCATACGGTAGGCTATGGCTGTACCTCATGTATAGGCAATAGCGGGCCTTTGCCGCCGCATATCGCGGAGGCTATTGATAACAGTGAAATGGTAGTCGCTTCAGTCCTATCCGGAAACAGGAATTTCGAAGCACGTGTTCACCCGCAGGTGAAAATGAACTTCTTAATGTCTCCTATGCTGGTAGTTGCTTATGCGCTTATCGGTCGTGTCGATGTGAATCTAATGGAAGACCCCTTATCCTACGATCCGAATGGGAATCCGATTTATCTAAAGGATATTTGGCCTACGCAAGAGGAAATCAATCAAACGATCCAAGAAGCCATGCGGAAAGAGGATTTTGAAGAGGTGTACGATGTTATATTTGACGGGGATGAAGAATGGAAAAAGCTCGCAGCCCCTCAAGGTAAGGAATTCATTTGGGATGATGCTTCTACGTATATCCGGGAGGCTCCCTTCTTTAAAGATCTACCGACTGAACCCGTAGCACTTACCGAAATTGAAAAGGCTAGAGTTCTCTTATATTTAGGCGATTCGGTGACGACCGATCATATCTCACCGGCCGGCTCCTTCAACGAGGAAAGTGCGGCAGGAAAGTATCTGTTGAGCCAGGGAATTGATCGGAAGGATTTTAATTCGTATGGTTCCCGACGAGGAAATCATGAAGTCATGATGCGTGGTACGTTTGCGAACGTTCGTATCCGAAACAAGGTTACCGACCGAGAAGGTGGTTATGCTATGTATTTTCCGACGAAAGAAACCTTGACGGTTTACGATACCGCGATGCGATATCAGGCCGATGGCACGCCATTGGTGGTTTTAGCGGGGAAAGACTATGGAAGCGGTTCGTCACGAGATTGGGCTGCAAAAGGTTCTCGCCTGTTAGGTATCCGAGCGGTAATTGCTGAAAGTTTCGAGCGAATCCATCGCAGTAACCTCGTGGGGATGGGGATACTGCCTGTAGAGTTCCCTGCAGGAGAAAGTGCACAATCATTAGGTTTGACAGGAGAGGAAGAAATCAATATAACAGGAATAACGAGTGACTTGAAGCCCTTTAAGATGGTAAAAATCCGCGCGGTAAAAGCATCGGGAGAAGTCGTTGAGTTTGATGCCCGAGCTCGGTTAGATTCTGATATCGATGTGGAATATTTTAAACACGGAGGCATCCTCCAATATGTTTTAAGAAGTTATTTAAGCCGATAGAGGCAAATCATCGGCTACTTTACCCCATTAACTACGGCAAGAAAATGTGACGAATAGCTGTCCTGTACTGTCCTGCAAACGTTGCCGGTAACGTTTGCGTGCTTTTTGTTCCTATTTCTTGCCGTTTACTAACCTTATTACCTTATAATTGCAATAGGATATTAAAGCTAACAAGATATAAACATAAGTGCAACTGATGTTTACACCAATTGAATCTGTTTAAAATCCAACCAAAATGTAATGTAATATAATCTGTAAAAAGATTATCGTTCTTATAATTTTCAGTAACCAGTTTAATCATTTATTAACAATTATCATGAGGAAATTTAAAGCTTTATTGCTGATGCTTTTCGTCATTCAGTGTGTTTTTGCACAAGAACGGACGATTTCGGGTACAGTGCATGACGAAGACCGAATACCGATGGCAGGAGTCACGGTAAAAGTGAAAGGCATGAATCAACAAACAAGTACAGATGATAGCGGATACTTTACGATCGCTATTCCGAATGGAGGTAATGTTCTTGTATTTAGTTCTATTGGATATTTGGAGCAGGAGCAAAATATTCAAGGAAACACTAAGATTTCAGTTACTATGCGAGCCGATGCCGCAGGCCTAGATGAAGTCGTCGTTATCGGTTATGGCTCCGTGAGAAGGAAGGACCTTACTGGAGCGGTTGCCTCGGTAGATGCAAAGACGATTACAGCGGCTCCCGTGTCTTCCGCTTTGGAAGCTATCCAAGGCCGTGTAGCTGGCTTGAATATCAACACAACTGAGGGGTCGCCGGATGCGGAACTCACTGTCCGGGTGCGAGGAGGAGGGTCTATCACACAAGACAACTCACCCTTGTATATTGTCGATGGTTTCCCAGTTAGTTCGATAGCAGATATTGCACCCCAAGACATTGAGTCTATCGATATTCTAAAAGATGCGTCTTCCACAGCAATATATGGTGCGCGTGGGGCGAACGGGGTTATTCTTGTGACCACAAAAGGCGGCAAAACAGGTAAAACAGCGATCAGCTTTAACGTATTTACCGGCTCTCGCAATTTGGCCAACAAACTTGATGTGCTCTCGCCGCTAGACTATGTTACTTGGCAATACGAACATTCGCTTTTGGCTAACAAGCCGGAAAATTATACCCAATATTTCGGAAACTATCAGGATATCGATCTTTATGCGGATGTCGAGCCGAATGACTGGCAGGAGATTATATTTGGAAGGACAGGAACGACATATAATCAGAACTTGAACCTCAGCGGTGGCGGAGAGAAAACGCGGTTTAGCGTGAGCCACAGCTTTGTAAAAGACCGGGCGATTATGCAGATGTCGGATTTTCAGCGCCACAATGCGAATTTTAAACTGAATCATAAGTTATACGATAATTTAACGTTGGATATTGGTGCACGTTATTCGGATACGCAAGTGAATGGTGGCGGGATGAACGAGCAGAACGAAGTTTCTTCGGCCGATTCCCGGCTAAAGTACGCCATGTTATATCCGCCGTTTCCGGTAGCCGGCCTAACGACAACGACCGAAACAGATGACGATTTTAACTTATACAGTCCGATTGTAGCCATTTCTGATAATGATCAATATTACAGAAGAAAAACGGTTAACTTAAACGCAGCCCTCTCCTATCAGGTGTTGCCGAACCTCCGTTTACGTTCTGAATTTGGCTACGATAACTATCGAAATGATCAGGATCGGTTTTACGGAGCAACGACCTACTACGTTCGTAACGTGCCCGCTGCGGACTATCAGGACAAACCAGGTCTGATATTGACTAACACGAGCCGTAACGGTTGGCGGAATACGAATACGGCAACTTATACCTTGGATGATATGATTGGCGAGGACCATAAGTTGAACGTCATGGTTGGACAAGAGTATTTATTTACCGAAAATCAAGTGTTGACCAATGCCATTCACAATTTCCCGGAATCTTTCTCCTTTGAGGATGCGCGAAAATTGACGACACAAGGCGTACCAAATTCCGTTGATAATAACTTCTCTCCGGATGATAAACTATTGTCTTTCTTCGGTCGTGCAAATTATGATTTCAGAGGGAAATACCTGTTGAGTGCAACCTTTCGGGCGGACGGTTCTTCAAAATTTTCCCAGGATAACTGGTGGGGCTATTTCCCTTCCATCTCGGGAGCATGGCGTTTATCCGATGAGGAGTTTTTATCCGATGCTAAGACCTGGTTAACGGACATGAAACTTCGGGCTAGTTACGGAACGGCAGGGAACAACCGCATTCCTTCCGGCTTGCTGGTGCAGACTTTTAATAACTCCACGACAAATTGGGTGAATGGTTATGATAACTATTGGGCGGCGTCCAAAACAATGGCGAATCCCGATCTAAAATGGGAAACAACAGTTACGCGAAACATTGGTTTAGATTTTACCTTGTGGAATGGCCGTTTGAGCGGAACCATTGATGCCTATCATAATAAAACGAAAGATTTGCTTATCGCCTTTCCTGTTGCCGGAACGGGCTACGACGTGCAATACCGTAACTTGGGTAACACGCAAAATAAAGGGTTAGAATTCACGCTGAATGGCGGAGTCGTTCGGAAAACAAACTTTGACCTATCTATCAATGCGAATATCGCTTTTAATCGTAATAAAGTATTGAGCCTAGGTGCAATTGAAAATATTCCCGGTACCTCGGGTTGGGCGTCCACGGCTATTGGAACGGATTACATGGTAGAGGTTGGTGCTCCTATAGGGCAGATGTACGGTTACCAAAGCGACGGTCGATATGAAGTGTCAGATTTTGAAAGGTATGATGCGGGATCCAATCAATGGGTTTTAAAAGAAGGTGTGACAGATGGAAGAGAGCTTGTCGGCTTGATCCGTCCGGGTTCTATGAAAATAAAAGATCTAGATGGAGACGGTAAAGTTAGTGTTGCTGACAGAACCATCATTGGAAATGCAAACCCATTGCATACGGGCGGGTTTTCAATCACCTCACGGGTTTACAACTTTGATTTTGCGACCTATTTTACCTGGAGTTACGGCAATGATATCTACAATGCAAATAAGATCGAATATACTTCGACCAGCCAATATAATTCCCGCAACATGATCGATGCAGTCGCAAGCGGTTCGCGCTGGACAAATCTTCGTCCGGACGGAACGATCAGTAACGATCCGGCCGAGCTGGAAGCCATGAACGCAAATACCACGATGTGGTCACCTTATACACGTTCATTTACGTTTAGCGACTGGGCAGTGGAAGATGGTTCGTTCTTGAGGCTCTCCACAGCGACGATCGGTTATACTTTTCCACAATCGATTACTTCGAAACTGAAAATGCAGAATCTGCGGATTTACGCTTCGGGTTATAACCTGTTGTTATTCACGGATTATAGCGGTTTTGATCCAGAAGTTTCTACACGTCGGAGAACACCACTGACACCGGGTGTAGATTATTCAGCCTATCCGAAAAGTAGGTCCTTTGTATTTGGTTTGAATGTGAATTTTTAATTTGAAAGAAATGAAGCGAATTATAAATATAGCTGTGTTGGCCGCAGCGGTTTTATCGGTAGCGGGATGTAAAGACGTGTTGGAAGCGCCGACAAAGTCTTCCTTAGATGAGTCTGTCATTTTCTCTTCCCCGAGCTTGGCGGAAGGTATTATCCCTGGGATTATTCAATCTTTTGGGGAGACGAACTCTTATCGGGGAAGGTATCTCGTTTATTACGGCACGAACACGGATGTGGAGATCCATAACTCTCTTAAATCCATAGATGATGATAAATCGAGGTTGGGTAATTACAATACCAATTTCGATAATGGTCAAATGAATACAAACAATAATGCTTATGCGAAATTCTATGAGGGAATTGAGCGAGCAAATATGGCAATACGTGGCTTACGGACCTACGGGAATGTAGAAACGAATGCACAAATGGCACAAATATTAGGTGAAGTTCTCGTTCTTCGCGCTGTATTATATAGTGATTTGATCAAAGGCTGGGGAGATGTCCCGGCACGGTTCGAACCTATCAATACTGAGACTACATATTTGCCGCGAGCTGATCGAGACACGATTTATAAGCAGTTACTAATGGATTTGGAAGAGGCAGCGAGTTTATTACCTTGGCCCAATGAATCCTCTAAGACTTCTTCCGTGGAACATGTCAGCAAAGCATTTGCGAAAGGACTTCGGGCACGACTGGCATTGGCAGCGGGAGGTTATGCACAACGGCTAGATGGTACGGTTCGGCTGAGTCAAGATCCGGATCTTTCAAAAGAGAAGATGTATGCGTTGGCTAAACAAGAGTGTCTGGACATTATTAATAGCAACACGCAGCGTTTATTAGGTTTTGAAGAAGTTTTCCGTCGTTTTAACCAAGAAAACCTAGCGGCTGGCGGAGAATCCATGTGGGAAATCCCCTTTAGCGAAGGGCGAGGACGTGTCATTTTTGATTTAGGAGTTCGCCATTTAAAAACTAGCCAATATACAGGACAAAATAGAGGAGGTACGGTGGGACCGAATCCTATTATGTTGTATGAGTTCGATAAAGATGATGCGCGGCGCTTTGTTTCCATCGTTCCTTACG
Source organism: Sphingobacterium sp. FBM7-1 (assembly GCF_020687765.1). GTDB lineage: Bacteria > Bacteroidota > Bacteroidia > Sphingobacteriales > Sphingobacteriaceae > Sphingobacterium. The sequence goes on from NZ_JAJEWJ010000011.1 coordinate 8,498, forward strand.
AATGGGATCGTGCTGGTGATGTAGCCGATGCAGGGGCTTTCCAAACTCCATCATCGCTTGGACGCCTCTACTTTGGCAAGTATCGGTACGAATGGATGGGTCGACGTGTTACTTCGACCAATGACGACGGTCTTAACTGGATGTATATGCGTTATGCAGATGTCGTATTGATGGCTGCGGAAGCAATCAATGAACTCGACGGACCGCAAGCTGCAGCACCGTATCTGAAAATGATATTGGATCGCGCATTCCCCGCAAATATGACTAAAGCTGCAGATTTTTTAGCTGAAGCCACGGTGTCAAAAGCGACATTTTTTGATGCTATTGTGGATCAACGAGCTCTGGAGTTTACGGGAGAGATGTTGCGCAAAGGGGATCTTATTCGTTGGAATCTGCTCGGCACCAAACTGGCTGAAGCGAAGGAGAAACTTCAGCAATTGGAAAACCGGACTGGAAAGTACGCGAACCTACCGGAAAAGATCTATTACCAAACCAATGATGATGACGAAACCATCACGATTTACGGTTTAAACTTCGGAGATACAGATGCTGCTGGTGCTGCGCTGAATTATTCTGAAAGTAAAACCTGGACGATGGTAGGTAGTAGTGATGCAAACACATTATGGGATGCACTGGTTTACCCAGGCAAAGATCCGAATAAACAGCAATATTGGCCGATTTGGCAGTTTTTTATTGAAAACTCGAACGGCTTGTTGAATAACGATCATTTAAATTAACCTTTAAGACGTTGAATCATGAAATGTAAATATATAGTATGGTTTTCCGCAATGATTTTGGGATTGAATTTCTCTTCTTGTAGCGAAAACCTTTTAGAAGAAATAACCGAGCTGAACCTGGATCGTGCATTGTCGCCAACGGATTTGACTGCTCAGGTTGTTGATCGCACAAATGTTAGGTTAAATTGGAAAAAAGTGAGCAATGCCGACTCCTACGTTATTGAAATATTTGATAACGCTGAATTTTCTGGTACGGCGGCCAAATCAATTGAGGGCGTGACTTATGAGGAGCTGCCTTATACGGTCGAGGGTCTTTTCGGAGAAACACTGTTCAGTGTACGCGTCGGTGCAGTGGGTGAGAATCTGAAAAACTCCAAGTGGATTACGACGACCTTCGAAACCGGTATAGAGCAAATTTTTAACGAATTTGATCCAGAAACACTAACCGAAGAGTCGGCTACTCTTCATTGGCCAGCTGGTGAGGTAGCCACTGGCGTGGTGTTGATGCCAGGCGAAATCCAACATGTGGTGACATCTGCAGACGTTGCGGCAGGAGCGACCACGATCACCGGACTATCAAGTGATGTGACCTACACCGCCACACTGATGAACGGCAACAAAAGACGGGGGGAATTGACTTTTACAACACTATTAGGAGGCGAGGGAGTGACGAAGGTCACGGCAAATGACAATCTTGCGACAATGATCGCCGCTGCAGCCGATGGAGCGGTATTCGCCATAGAGCCAGGGACGTATGTAATCAATGACAAGATAGAGATCAATAAAAACATATCCGTTCGGGGATATAAGCCGCACAAAAAGCCGGTTATTCAAGGCGCTATCTTTCGTGTTACGAAAAATGCCGCGTTAACGCTTCGAGACTTATCTCTCGATGGCACAGGAGGAGGATCGGATCAAACTGTTGTTTACAATGAAGATCTTGACAACCCATATGGTGCTTTCTTGATGCAGAATTGTGAAGTGAAAAACTATGTGAAAGGCATATTTTATGTAAATAAAAAGGCGAGGATACCGTCTGTAACGTTTACAAATAACCTGATTCATGATATTGAGTGCAATGAGGGGGATTTTATAGATTTCCGAAAAGGTATTGCCGACGAATTTACTTTTGTGGATAATACCGTTTATAATAGTGCAGCTGCGCGCGATTTGTTCCGGATGGACGCTGGTGGTTCTGACAACTTTGGTTCCGTGGAAAGTAAGATTACGATTACCCAAAATACCTTCTACAACACGATTAATAATAATGGGAAAAGATACTTGTATATCCGGTTGGCGAATAACAGTATATCATTCACGAAGAATTTGATCGTTGCGAGTGAAGGTTATTATGCAAATCAAAGTGCGACCAATATAACGGAACTTTCGGGCAATAATTACCATAATGCGCCGAATTTCACGGCAAGTTCAGTGTCAAATGCCCAGAATGATACCGGAAATTATACCTCCCTAAATCCCGAATTTACAGATCCGGAGAATGGCGACTTTACGGTCAACAACTTGGATTTGAAACTAAACGGAATCGGCGCTGCGCGGTGGCGTTAGTTGAGTAACGGGAAGAGCCGCATCGAACATTGATGCGGCTCTTTTTAAAATATGGGAAGAGCAAAGCCTAGTAAAAATAATATATAGATGAAAAATTATATCTTTCGAAGAAGAAGCATGGTATTTCCGATTGGACTATGCCTCCTTTGTATAATTCTTGGCTGTGGTAAAGATACACCAGAAGAACAGGGAACAGCGCTTCAACCACCCCAAAATTTTACGATTGATGCCGGAGTTGAATCGGCTACTTTTGACTGGGATGCGGTCAATAACGCAGATGGCTATCTTCTCGAGGTAGGCAAAAATGCCACTTTTTCTGAGGTTGTTGCCAAGACGGATACTATCCAGCAAACTCAAGTGGAGTTCAGCGGATTATCTTCCGAAACAACGTATTACGCTCGCTTACGCGCCATTCATAAAAGCAATCCTTCTTTTACCTCTAATGTCCTCGTAGAAAGTTTTACGACAAAGGAGCGACCTGTTTCAGAGATACCGCTAGCGTTTCCAGGCGCCGAGGGCTATGGGAAAATGACGTCTGGCGGGCGTGGTGGCAAAATGATTAAGGTGACTTCCCTAGCGGACAGTGGCCCCGGTACGTTACGTGCGGCTATTGACCAATCTGGTCCCCGGATTATCGTTTTTGAAGTTTCGGGCAATATCGAATTGAATAGTAGGCTACGGATTCGTAACGGGGATGTCACGATCGCCGGACAGACCGCACCGGGCGACGGTATCTGTATACAAAATTATGAAGTGAGCGTTGATGCGGATAACGTTATTATACGATTTATGCGTTTCCGAATGGGCGATTTAGCCCGTCAGAAAAGCGACGCTTTATGGGGAAGGTACCGTAAAAATGTTATTATCGATCATTGTTCGATCAGTTGGTCGATTGATGAAACAAGTTCCTTCTACGCTAATCAGTTTTTCACCATGCAGTATTGTATCATTGCGGAAAGCCTGAATAAATCTTTCCACGAGAAGGATGACCATGGGTACGGCGGTATATGGGGTGGTAATAAAGCATCGTTTCACCACAATTTATTAGCACATCATAACAGCAGAACACCCCGTATGGACGGTGGAGCTCGAAATGGAACAGGTGTAAGTCCCGTAGGTAAAGATTATGTCGATTACCGAAATAATGTGATTTACAATTACAAAGGAATCGGTGCTTATGGAGGTGAAAATGGCGAGTACAATTGGGTAAATAATTACTACAAACCAGGACCATCAACGACAAGCTCTGCTACACAAAGAAGAATTTTCAGAGTTAGCTATGAAAATGATGCGCAATACGGCCCAGGGTACGGTAAATTTTATATGAATGGAAATTATGTGCATAATCAACCGTCGATTACGGCAAATAATTGGGCGACAGGAGCAATGCAGTACGATGGGTCTGCCTCCGAAGCATTGTGTAAACTAACCTCTCCTTTGGCTATTGATGAGATTTATCAGATTAAAGAAGAGACCGCCGCAGCCGCTTATGAAAAAGTGTTAAATCTTGCAGGTGCAAGCCTGAAAAGAGACGAAGTGGATGCTCGTATTGTGTCAGAAACGAGGAACGGAACGGCAACTTACAACGGGTCAAAAACGGGATATCATGGTATTATCGATTCTCAGACGGATGTCGGTGGTTGGCCTACACTGGTGCAGACTACGCCGGCTGTTGATACCGATGGAGACGGTATGCCGGATGCATGGGAAATTGCAAACGGACTAAATCCCAACGTAGCCAATGCAAATGGTAAAGACCTCAGTGCTGTGTATGATAATATCGAAGTGTATTTTAATAGTTTAGTAGAGGGGTTGTATTGATAACACAATAGAATGTAAACAGCTAAAGCATAATATAGAGTGGGCTTATTATGCGGAATACCAATCGATAAAAAGGTATAATTTCAGAAAATCGTATAGGCTGGTAGCGTTGACGGATACCGCGGGAGTCCATTATACGAATGAAATGTCTTTTTTTGTGTTCTATTTCGCTAGATGTCCGTTTGGCATCATAGTTTTGATTGTGGGCCGGAATACTTCCCACGTCAAACAGTATATATTCTTTCGATTGCAGACTATGATCTTGAGACCACGCGTAACCAAATGGAAATCAAAGTAAGAAGCTGAGTATATGTATTATTTTGCACATGGTAATTTTCCTTGTCGCGACTGTATATTTTCTGTTTGTTGATAATCAGATGGGTATACCCGCCAGAGATAATTACCTGCGTGCTAATTCATCGGCAGGCATCACTTTTTCCTTCCACATATTTCGTGCTGAAGATCCGGTTGTAAAATAAGGGGGAGTAGTCTTTTAAGCCTAATTTGATGTACTAGTCTAGAAAAGAACAACATTGGAATCGCCACAGGTGAGGTTGTTGCCGATGGCGAGTCCAATGTCATACAAGGCTTATGCAGTTTCTCTTTTGTTATTTCCTTTCGACATAACGGTCAATAGTAAAATAAAGGAGAATCGGGTATAATATTCCTGCAATAATAATAGGCCCTCAGAAGCTCATAGGATTTGACTTTAACATATAACCTATATATTCTCCAGCCAAGAATGCGTAGCAAACGGTGTAGAAGACCGTAAAAACGAGACTCTTTACAAGCAGGGATAAAGGTTTGCGCTTCTCACTAAAATAATCTTTAATTAACTGAAAAGGAAGCAATATCAATATCAGAAACATGACGGGCAGAAAAGGATAGGCAATCCGGTGATGATACTTATGGATACATTCCGCCAGCGTCTCGTAATAAGCATCGTCGATTTTATAAATGCCATTTAACCAATTGCTCCAATGACGTATGGATACAACCATTGGCAATAAAATAAACGCCAGCAATAAATTTACAATTGTTTTTCTAAGCATAGTATCCTTGTTTTCAATCTTCACAATCTGAGCTTAACGTACTTAAAGGCTTTTTGCCATCGATGACATCTTTTATTTGTTGCCAATCTGATCTACGGATTTCTTCGGTTGTTGGCAATGTTTCCCATAGAGCGGTTCCTCCATTTTGTCTAACAATTTGTCCTGTCTTTTTAAAAACCAATTTATAGGCATTAAATCTTCAAGACCATATAGGCTATTGGCTCTGAGTACACTATTCTTGGAAAAGATATTCATCACACTTGATACTAGTATCCCCCCTTTTGTACTATTACAACGTTCCAGACTATATTAGCTCATCTGGAACGTTACCTTTTACCAAAGCACTATAAAACTCACTTGTTAATCACCTTATAAGTGCTGTTATCACCACCAGCTCTTATATAAGATTCTGTTTTCTCGGGCAATAAAAGCTCCTTTTCAAAAATGTGCTTTTTGACAATCTTATACAATTCCAATCTATTTATAAAATGTAGATCTGGATCGAAAGGCATAGAGGTGTTTACATAGCTATATAGCACGCTAGCAGGTCCATCATAATCTACTTTGTTTTTTGCAATAGCACGGTTGATATGTGATAGATAGATTTTCGGTTTATTTCGGATAGATTCGATTTCGTTAGTGTAAACAGAATACATTGAATCTCGTTTCGTTAGTTCTTTCCACCTTCGTTTTGCCCCATACATAATTGACAAAATATAAAAGTCGAGATAAAAAAAGTGATAATCTTCATGAGAATATGTGTTTTAAAATTTTTATTTATTTTTTTCTAAAGTAAATCCTAGAAAGATACGATTGTCCGTTATATATGTAATCTGGAGCAGTGTTTCCATACTGTTCCGAATATCTCGGGGATGATGAGTGATGATTTGGTACTCTCCCATTTTACTACTAATTTCCGTGGCGTAGCCCTGCGCATCCACTTGTGTTACTATTCGTCCCCCTACTACATAGTTTATCGTTCTTTTAGAAATCGATATTGTTCTGTCAATACATAATGCCCCGAACGACCTAATATGGTTCGGGACATTTTCTCTATAATCTGCCTGTTAATTCGTCGGCAAGCATTACTTTTTCTTCCCACATATTTTGTATTAAAGCTCTATTTGTCAAGCCATTATGGCGAAGATGAAAAAAGAAATAGAAATCTAAGGAAGCACCGACAATACCCCTGCCTGGCATATATACAAACCGATCCAATCCTCTCTCTATTTCATAACCATCGGCAGTACTCCAGTCATAAAATGTCCAGAATCGGTAGGCCTCCTCACCTTCGATGGTCAGTTTCTTACTTAAAAATTCTTTTTTCATCCGCAGCGGCTCAAAAGATGAGGAAATCCTTTCCGGAAGCATGGGAAAGCTGTCATCGGGGTATTGTCTCTTAAAAGCTTCGGAAAACGAGTAAATGGAGATAAAAGGCTGGCCAATGTCAATGGTACCCAATGGTCTGTTCATTCCGTCAACATAATTCCGAACAGCAAAAAACTGTAAGAAAGTTTGATTGCCCACTTTCAGCTTACCGTTATGGAGTATTGCCAGTTTAATTTGATTAATAGATCTTGTAAAATAAGGTGGATTAGTAGTTATGCCTAATGATCTGTCCTTAAAATTCAAGAGTTCCGAGTAACTAATCTCCCTAATATCAGTTCTTTTTATCTCTGTCCATGATGACTTTTTTTCGAAGTCGGGTAGTACTGCAAAGACAATAATTTCTGATCTGTGCCGGTGTGACTTCGGCAACAAATTATATAGATGGACTTTCTGATTGACAGGATATAAGGCCTCTGTGGACAACGTATATTGCGTACAATCAAAATCAGATTGTATGTTGAGCGAATCAAGGTTAAGCACAAAGACCCTATCCTGAGCTTTCGCAGTGTATGAAGCTATTAGCACTAAAAAGCTAATCAGTACACTTCGTCCCCTTGCTGTTAGCATTGCCGTTCCTTTCATTGTTATTGATATTTATGTCATTATTACTTAGGTTATTTACTATGCCATATCTAGCTAATTCTAATCTTAAGCGTTTGAACTCAAGTTAAAAAATGGCTTTTCGCCATCAATGACATCTTTTATTTGGCTGTAATTTGATGTACCCGTTAAGAAAAGAATAACACTGGAATCGCCACAGGTGAGGTTGTTTCCGATGGCGAGTCCAATGTCATACAAGGCTTATGCAGTTTCTCTTTTGCTATTTCCTTTCGACATAACGGTCAATTGTAAAATAAAGCAGAATCGGATATAATATTCCCGCAATAATGATAGGCCCCCAAAAGCTTATGGGATTTGACTTTAACATATATCCCATATATCCTCCAGCCAAGAATGTGTAACCAAAAGCAAAAAAGATCGTAAAAACCACACTCTTTATTAGGAAATGTAAAGGTTTCCCCTTACTATTGAAATAATCCTTAATTAGCTGAAAAGGAAGCAATATCAATATCAGAAACAAGAAAGGCAATAAAGGGTAAGCAGTCTCATGTAAGTAAACCTGTACATATTCCCCAAAGGTCTCGTAATAAGCATCTTCGATTTTATAAACACCGTTCAACCAATTACTCCAATGACGGTCAGCTGTGAATATTGGGAATAGTACAAAAGCTATTAAAATATTTGTTATCAGTTTTCTAAGCATAATATCCTTGTTTTCAATCTTCACAATCTGAGCTTAATGTACTTAAAGGCTTTTTGCCATCAATGACATCTTTTATTTGTTGCCAATCGGGTCTACGGATTTCTTCGGTTGTTGGCAATGTTTCCCATAGAGCGGTTCCTCCATTTTGCCGCACATAACTCACGATAATATCTTCACTGCTCATGCCGTTAAAAAGAGTGTGATATAACGAATCTGTTTTTACAAGGTATTCTGGAAACTGGTCTGGGATCTCTATCAGTTGTTTACTCTTATGGTATCTCATATTACTAATAAGGAAACAGGCAGCTCGAAATTTTTGCTTATCCTTTTTATGGTAGTTATTCAGCACTCTTTCTAATTCATTCCTATTATCACCAGCCAACTCAAGTGCATATTGTACTTCCTTTGGAATAGTGTTATTACATCCAACATATAATAGACAACACAAAAAAATAGAGCAATAAAAAATAAATAACTTCATTTCTAAAAGATTTATAATGCTACCACAATGAATACTTAAACTTTTGCGTTAAAGGTCTGTTAGTATCAATGACAGGCTTATCTTATATGTTAGCTCTTCTAAAATAGAAAAAAATCTTAGAATAAAAAAGAGAATATAAATTTATAACCTATTGGTCCGAATTTCTTTGGAGAGTATAAAGCAGATACAAATGAGGGCTGAAACTTTTATTCCCCTAAACCGTTCATATCATGTAGTCACAAAAACAAAATGTTATGAAAGCTATAAAACACTTACAAAATCTGATAGAGATTAATAATGACCGTACATTAGGATTTAGAAAAGCCTTGGAAGACCTAGAGCCCATCAATGCAGATCTTCAAGTTATTTTTACCTCGGCCGCTGCGGAAAGCGAAGGCTTTTCAAGAGAGCTTTCGGCTATAGCGGAGCAATATGGCGAAGAAGTGGATGAGGATAACGAAAGTGTAGCGGGAGCTATACACCGGGCATGGATTGACGTAAAAGCACTTTTTGGTGGTAAAGATCGGAAAAGTATTTTGGAAGAAGCAGAACGCGGTGAGGATGCGATTAAAGCAGCTTATAAAAACGTTATGGATAGTAATGTGTTAACTGGGCATGCTTTGGAAACTGTTTTAGATCAAGCAGCGCAAATTCGGATGTCGCATGATAAGATTAAAATGTTACGCGATAACGCGGGCTAGTTCCAATAACATTTCGTAGTAAAAGACCCATTTAATAGAAATAATGTTTAAAGATGCAAACGTTGCCGGCAACGTTTGCATTATTTTTTTAGCATCATAGCTATGAATTCCCCGTTCAAATGGCTATCGTTGTAAAGCGTAGTTTATAAACCAAATGTACATGTAAATTCTTTCGAATGAAACAGTTATTCCTATTGATAGTCTCCGTTGTTTTTGCCGTGCAAACTTTCGGACAAAAAAACTATATCCGTATGGCGGACTCCGATATGAAACGTAACCCAGAAGCGTGGATGATTGACTTTTCAAAAGCCTTGAAATGGAATTATTGCCATGGGTTGGTAATGCAGTCTATATTACAGGTTTATGATAAGACGGCCGATCCGAAATATTATAATTATGTTTATGACTATGCGGATACCATGGTAAATAACGATGGAACCATCAAAACGTATAGGCCGTTAGAGTATAATATCGATCGCGTCAATACCGGCAAAATTCTTTTTCCTATTTTGGAGAAAACAAAGGAGGAGCGGTTTAAAATAGCCTTAGATCATCAGCGCGAACAGATGCGTACGCATCCGCGTACGAAGGATGGAAGTTTTTGGCATAAGAAGGTGTATCCGCATCAGGTATGGCTGGATGGTTTATATATGGCCGGTCCATTTCTGGCTCAATATGCTAAAGAAAACAACGAGTCTGCATTGTTTGATGACGTGGCTTTACAGATTATAGATGTTCGAAAATATTTGTTTGATCCCAAAACGGGTTTATACTACCATGGTTGGGACGAAAGTAAGCAACAGCGTTGGGCAGACCCCGAAACGGGTCTTTCGCCGAATTTTTGGTCGCGTAGTATAGGTTGGTATATGATGGCCATTGTTGATGTTTTAGATTTTTTGCCAGCGGATCATAAAGACCGTCCGGCAATTATTAATATTCTACAGGAACTTTCCGCTTCGATCGAAAAATTTAGAGATCCCCAAACAGGCATGTGGTATCAGGTCACGGATTTAGGACACAGAGAAGGGAATTATTTGGAATCGACAGGCTCTATCATGTTTATTTATGCCTGGATAAAAGGTGCCCAACAAGGCTACTTAAGGAGTTCCTATTTAGAAAAAGGAGAAAAAGCCTACGACCAGTTTATAAAGCGTTTCGTAAAGACAGAAACAGATGGTTCCTTATCGATTACCGATTGTTGTTCGGTTGCGGGATTGGGCGGCGACAAGAATTATCGAGATGGGAGTTTCGAATATTACCTTTCGGAACCGGTGCGAGATAATGATCCGAAGGCTATAGGCCCTTTTATTATGACAAGTGTACTCTTGGATAGGTAGCAATATGATACAGAAAACATCTTTCTGGTGTCTGTTAGGGCTGTTGGTTGCAACTTTAACGTCGGCGCAAATGCCATCGAATCCCCCTGCGCTCATGGGTACAGACACCCTAGGGAAGCCAATTCCGAGAGATACGTCTTTCACATTGCATGGTACCTACTTGAAGGAGCGAAAATATCGACCCTATATTCGTATTGCGGAAGTAAAAACTCCGGTTGTATCGCATTTAGATCAGGAATATGATAGGATCGGAGATAGACCTTTATTTTTAGATGTGTTTTGCCCTGATGGCGATACCTCGAAGCGTTATCCCGGTGTTTTACTCGTTCACGGAGGTGGATGGCAATCGGGCGATAAATCGCAAATGCATACGATTGGGAAGGAATTAGCAGCAAACGGATATGTAGCGGTAGCGGTCGAGTATCGATTATCGCCCGAGGCGAAGTATCCCGAAGCGGTATTTGATTTAAAATCCGCTATCCGCTGGATGCGTGCAAATGCCGATAAAATCCTACTGGATACGAAATATATCGCCAGCCTGGGGACCTCCGCAGGAGGACAATTGGCCAGTCTATTGGGTGTCACAAATGGGAACGCTGATTTTGAGGGACAGGGAAGAGTGAATGCGGAGCAGCTATCCGATGTCCAAGCCGTCGTTAACATTGATGGAACGCTGGCATTCCGGCATCCAGAGTCGTCGGAAGGCACGGCAGCATCCAATTGGTTGGATGGAAGCTATGACCAAAACCCCACAAACTGGGAATCGGCGGCTCCGTTGAATCATGCTTCTCGGAATTCGGTACCCATTATATTTTTAAATAGTTCTATTCCAAGATTTCATGCGGGGCGAGACGATATGATCAAAAAGCTTGATCGATATGGTATTTATTGGGAAATCCGAGAATTTCCCGATACACCTCATCCATTTTGGTTCTTTCATCCATGGTATCAGCCGATGATGGATTATACGCTTGATTTCTTGGATCTGACCTTCCGACAGATGTTTGAGTGATATTCAGCTCGAAAGAGGGTTATTTGTAGAAATTTTGCGTTAGATTTGACATAGGCTTTCAAATTTAAAATTTTTACTATGAGAACGATTAAAGGTCCGGGCATTTTTCTAGCTCAGTTTATCGATGAAAGTACACCTTTTAACAGCTTATCGTCCATTTGTGCATGGGCAAAGAATTTAGGCTTCAAAGGCGTACAGATCCCAACTTGGGATCCGAAGATTTTTGACTTGCAAAAAGTAGCCCAAAGCAAGACTTACGCAGATGAGATTCGAGGTCTGGTAAACTCCTATGGTCTAGAAATTACCGAACTATCTACCCATTTGCAGGGACAGCTTGTTGCTGTTAACCCGGCATATGATAAACTGTTTGATTCTTTCGCGCCAGAGGCGTATCATAATAACCCCAAAGCTCGGACAGAATGGGCTGTGCAGCAGCTCCAATACGCGGCAAAGGCGTCTGAAAATTTGGGGTTAAAAGCTCACGCAACGTTCAGTGGCTCGTTATTATGGCATACGGTTTATCCATGGCCGCAACGCCCCGCAGGACTCGTTGAAGAAGGGTTCAAAGAGCTTGGTCGGAGATGGTTGCCTATCCTTCAGAAGTTTGACGAATCTGGGGTGGACGTATGTTATGAAATTCACCCCGGGGAAGATTTGCATGATGGAATCAGCTATGAAATGTTTTTGAAGGAGGTTAATAACCATTCTAGGGCATGTCTTTTATATGATCCATCCCACTTTGTATTGCAGTGCTTAGATTACTTAGCATATATTGATCATTACCACGAACGTATTAGAATGTTTCATGTCAAGGATGCTGAATTCAGGCCTACGGGAAAACAGGGGGTGTACGGTGGCTATCAAAGTTGGGTGGATCGGGCTGGACGATTCCGGTCACTAGGAGATGGACAAGTAGATTTTAAAGCGGTATTTTCGAAGCTGACTACATATGGTTTCGATGGTTGGGCGGTGATGGAATGGGAATGTGCGTTGAAGCATCCGGAGGATGGTGCGAAAGAAGGGGCGACATTTATACAGGATCATATTATCCGGGTTACGGATAAAGCGTTTGACGATTTTGCGAATGCGGGTATTGATCGTGACCTGATTCGCTCCGTCTTAGGAATATAAAGAAAGAGGCTTCTATCTAAAATGGAAGCCTCTTTCTTTTTGTGCATTAATTGTTGGTAAACGTATATTGCTTGCTGGGTTCGGTATTAAACTCGACAAGTTTTGTGTCTGGTAATTGGAAGCCCTTCAAGCTTGCCTTCTCAGACGTTAAAGGCGCTTTGATAGCATGTACTTGGTAGAAGGGATTAGCGTTCTCGCCTGTTGCTGGCTGTAGCGTAGCATCGCCTTCTAGGTTGGTGCCCGCTGCTAAACGCAATCTACAGTTTCCGCCCAATGCGGATTTGATCCGAAGTGTAGTGAGTTTGCTGTCTGCCCAAGCGATATCGATTTCAAAACCTCCACGAACTTTCAACCCGCTGATGCTGCCTTGAGGAAATGCATCAGGTAATGCGGGTAGAATAAAAATATTTCCGTCGTAGGATTGTACGAGCATTTCTGCGATACCAGACGTACAGCCGAAATTCCCGTCAATTTGGAAAGGAGGGTGCGCATCCAATAAATTCGGATAGGTACCTCCGCCCTGTCCTTTATCGCCCACAGGTGGGCTCAACTGCTCCTGAATGAGTTTATACGTTTGATTACCATCCAATAGACGAGCCCACCAATTTACTTTCCAGCCCATAGACCATCCGGTTGATTTATCGCCACGGTAAATTAACGAATTAATAGCTGCTTCTGTCAAATCCGGATGGCGGAAAGGCGATATCTGCCCGGCAGGGTATAAGCCGTAAAGGTGTGAGATATGACGATGTTGGTCGGTTGTTTTGTCTAAATCCTCTAACCATTCCTGCAGTTGTGTATGTTGACCTATTTGCATCGGAGGAAGTCTATCCAAAGCTAGTTGTACGCTGTCGGCCAGTGCTGCGTCTGTCCCTAATATTTTAGCCGCGTCTATAAAATTATGGAACACATCAAAGATGAGCTGATTATCCATCGTAGTGCCGGCAGAAATTCCTATACTACCGGGTAAATAAGAGTTTTCTGGCGACATGGATGGGCTTAATACCAGCCAGCGTCCAGAGCGATCTTCGTGCAACACGTCTAAGTAAAACAAGGCTTTACCTTTTAGTATCTCATAATACTTCTGTAAAAACGATTTCTGTCCGTTATAGAGGTAATGTTGCCATATATGCTGGCTTAGCCAGGCGCCGCCCATTGGCCACATTCCATAATAGCCTCCGTCTACAACGCCCGTAATACGCCAGAGGTCCGTATTATGATGCATGTTCCATCCGCGTGCCCTGTACATCTCTTTGGCACTTTCCTGTCCGGTTACCGAAAGATCTTCCAGCATCGAGAATAGCGGTTCGTGCATTTCTGAAAGGTTAGTTACCTCGGCGGGCCAATAGTTCATCTCGGTATTAATATTTACGGTGTACTTACTGTCCCATGGCGGGTTGAGTTTGTCATTCCATATACCTTGGAGGTTAGCTGGTTGGCCACCGGGCTGAGAGGAACTGATCAGTAAGTAGCGTCCGAACTGGAAATAGAGCGAAACCAATGCCGGATCCGATGTGGTGGCGAATTCGCGTACACGCACATCCGTGGTTTTCGCGGCCTGTGCGGAAGTACCTAGATCAAGTTGTACCCGATTAAAAAAGCTTTGATATTTCTGGCTGTGATTTTGCAGCGCTTGTGCATATTTTGTGCCGATTGCTTTATCCAGTTTCGCTTGCGCATGTTTCGAAGGATTACCGCCTAAGTCGTTGTATTTATTGAAATTAGTTCCGATAGAAATGTATAAAATGACCTCATCGGCGTTGTCCACAGATAACTGATCCCCGTGGGCAGAAAGTTTTCCGCCTTTCAGTATAGGGCGCACAATACCTTCAAACTGTACTTTACCCGTTTTGACATCGAAAGAACCACTGGTGCCCTTTAGAATAAGTTGCTTGTCGGTAGAAGCTAGTGTATGCTGTACTTGCGGCGTACTTAGCCCGATAGAAAACGACAGTGCATTTTTCTTGGAGGAGGTCAGGCGTACGAGGACGACATCATCTGTAAAAGAGGCAAAGACCTCCCGATTGTATCGAACGCCGTTAACGGTATAGGAAGTGCGAGCTACTGCATCCTGGATGTCTAATTCGCGATGGAAGTCTGTAAAGGCTTCGTGTCCCGGGAAGTTTAACCATAGGCTGCCAAAAGTCTGATAAGGCATTCCATAGTCTAAATCTTCGGGGGATTGCCGCGGGAAGGTCTCGTTGGACAGGGCTTGTGCTTCCGCTGGTTTACCTTCGGCAAGTAGTCGCCGAATCTCGACGATTTTATCATACGTATTTTTCGGTACATTATTACCGGGTTCGCCTGCCCAGATCGTTTCTTCGTTTAACTGAATCTGCTCGCGAGACGGATTCCCAAAAACCATAGCTCCTAAGCGACTGTTACCTATAGGTAGTGCCTCATTCCAATCGGCGGCCGGTTTATCGTATACCAGTTTCATCTTTTGCTGTGCCTGCGTTTGCTCTAATAGACCGCACAGCATCACGGCCATGAGCATAATTTTAACCATTCTACTCTTCATCATTCTTCCGTTTTGTATTAGTTTATTTTAATTCCTTGCTTTTTTGCTCCGTTGTGGAAACTGATATTACCGCTATCAATTTTGGAGTCTGTTAATAAAATATTTGTTGAGTTGCTACCATGTATCTCTACGCGATGGGGTTGCTTATTGTCTAATTTTAGTTTGTTAAACGTTAAATCCTGTGCGCTTTCTACGTAGAGTAAGGGGGCATCCGAAGCAGTGTAAAAAGCCGCATTTTCGATCGTGAGGAATTGCGTATCTTTAATTTCTATACCTTTATCGACCGTGAGATTTAAATTCTTCAGGTGAATATGCTGTACAGGCATCTCTGGTAATCCGCGTACAAAAACGCCCACTTTTGCCCCATTGCACTGGACATTTTCGATGAATACGTTTCGAATTTTGGGCGTCTCTTCGGTTACCGGTGGAATTTCCTGTACTTCATTTGCCTGTGGAGGTTTGGTCCAGTAATACATGTCAAAGAAAATCGCTTCGTCTACGATATTTGACATGTTTATATCTCGAATATGAATGTTTTCTACTATCCCGCCACGGCCTCGTGTGGTTTTAAAGCGTATCCCCTTATCTGTACCCATAAACGTACAGTTTTCTACGAAAATATCGCGCGCACCTCCTGACATTTCACTGCCTACGACAAAGCCTCCGTGCCCTAAATATACTTTGTTTCGCCGAATAATTACTTTTTCGGTGGGTATCCCTCTTTTCCGGCCCTCTTCATCCTTTCCAGATTTGATACAGATAGCATCGTCGCCTACATCCAAAATACAATCTTCAATGAGTACGTTGGAGCAGGATTCGATATCAATACCATCACCATTCTGTGCATAATCTGGGTTTTTGATTTTAACATCCCTAATCGTAACATGCCGGCTCATGAGTGGATGTAGGTTCCACGCGGGAGAGTTTTGGAACGTAACACCTTCTAGCAATACCTTTTCACAGTTAGTTAGCACCAGTAGGTTGGGCCTTAAATAGTCTTTAATATCTTCAAAATCGGCCAAGGTTCTCTCTTCCGTTAGCAAAACGGAACGTTTTTCTTCGTGTGCTCGTTTTGTTTTTTCCGAAGGAAACCAAGTTTTACCATCGGCACTAACCAATCCGCCAGCGGCTACTTTGTCACGCCATTCCCGTTCTGTTAGGGCGCCTCTTCCCACCATACGCCAAGCGTCACCGTTACCATCAATTGTACCAGCTCCCGTAATGGCGATGTTTTTTAAATTCTTTCCGCTGATCGGGGACTGGTTCCGCGCAGAAGGTTTGCCTTCATAGTTTCCTTCCACAATCGGGTACTGATCAAAATCGGCTGTGAATTGTAAAAAAGCGTTGTCCGCTAAATGCAGGTTCACATTACTTTTTAATTCAATAGGACCTGATAGCCAATAGCCGGCAGGGATGAATACGACCCCTCCTTGATTTTGGTTGCTGGCAGCGATCGCATCGTTGATGCTTTTGGTATTGAGGGTCATGCCATCCCCTTTGGCTCCGAAATCTCGAATATCGAGGGTGTCCTTCCGGAATATAGGTTGCTGAATTTCGGGTAAATTATCCCAGTTGTAAGGGCTGTTTGTAGCTTGTGTCTGACCGTCTACACGCGTACTCAACATCGATAAAACGCACATACTCGTGGCGATCCAAACTTTTCTGTTCTGTTTCAAAAACATGTTTCTTTTTTATAGTTTCTCATTTTCAATTAACCATTCCTCGCAAAGCATAACCCATTGGGATGCTGATCCCGGGTTGTTTCGTAAAGCGATGGCATGTTTCCCCTGTGGGAAGATGTGAAGGGATGTCGATACCCCCTTGGTAACTAGACTGTCCGCATACAACAGGCTGTTTTTTACGGGTACAGCGGGATCGTCAAAAGCATGGACGATAAATGCTGGTGGGGTCTCTGCGTCCACCTGATGCTGCAGGCTAAATTGCTTTAATAACTCGTTTGTAGGTTGTTTACCCAGCAAATTTTCCCGGCTTCCTTTATGGGCAAATTCGCCCATATCAATAACCGGAGAGATCAGAATCTGAAAAGCGGGTTTAAAATCATGGTTGTCCAAGGCATCGCCTACAGCGGACACATCTTGGTTCCACGTGCTTAATGTCGCCGCAAGATGTGCTCCCGCTGATGAGCCCATAACACCGATTTTATCGATATCTATATCCCATGATGCGGCGTTTTGTTTGATGATGCGTATTGCCCGTTGCGCATCTTGTAATGGTGCCAGATGCGGTGTTATAACGTCCGGAGATTGTGGCATATGATGTTCTAATACAAACGCATGCATGCCCATCGTGTTAAACCATTTTGCTAATTGATAACCACTGATCTCGTAGGCTAAACGAGCGTATCCTCCTCCCGGAATAATCAGTACCGCAGCATGTTTATTTTCCTGTGAAGAAGTGAAAAATGCCTGTATCCGAGGTTCTGCGACCTGATAAATGCGTTCATTTGCAATGCTGTCTTGCAGGATAACGCCTTTTGTATTGGGCATATTATTTTGCTCCCAAAGGTTTATCCGCTGTTGCCCCACGGTATATTGTGCAAGTAAGAAAAGGCAGCATGTGATAATGGATGTCTGCATACGATGTATATAGGGAAAATTAGTTGATCTGGATTTTTTCCTTCGAAAATTTGGGGTGTTGATCGCCTATAACGTTCTCATAGGTAAAGCGATTGGCTTCTTCCATTGTCAGTTGATGAGACCACGAAACACGGGTATCCATACTAGCGCCTGCACCGGTAGATTTGTATTCGGCATAAAATGCTGTTTTTTCATTGTCAGGGTTTCCCCAGTTATGCCAACCCGCTAACTGTATGTGCTTATCCATAGCACACTCGACGAATACGACTTTTGCATTCGGGCGCCAAGGCCTACCGAGATATACCGATCCCGCAGGTACGGTAGGGTAGGCGTTAACCTTGCACTGCTTGAAAATATAGCCGAACGCCTGTTCTTCTGGTGTAGATGCTGCTGTCAAGTACCCGCCGCGTGTACTGACAAGCTCACATTGATCAAAGAAGGCAGTAGAGCCACCAAAAATGAAATCCACCGATCCTTCAATATAGCAATCTTTAAGATATTGATAAGTTCCGTTGCTGGCATACCACGTATCTTGATGGCCTAAAAATCTGCAGTTACGGAAAGAGGAACGTGCACCACCGATATTGATCGCTAATGCCTGTCCTGCATCGATACCAGCCGTATTTTCGAAAGTTATCCTTTCGGCAACGAAATTATTTCCATGCACAAAAAAAGAGGCTGAACCGCTCGTTCCATATTCAGAACCATCCGGTCTAAGTCGGCTGGCATAATTATCATACGTTAAAACGGTAGTTGCTTCGTTTTCTCCGGCCAAGTATATATAATCTTTATTCTTCGGCACGGTAATGACCTCTTTATAAGTCCCTTTTTTAACATAGATGTAATAATATGCTGTCCTATTATTTGGTGCGGCATTAATTGCGTCTTGTAAGGAGGTGAAATCCCCGGTGCCATCTGCCGCGACAACGGCATCTGCGTTGATCGTTTTGTCCTCTTCTTCTATCGGCGTAGTTTCATCCGATGTTTCCGAACTTTTAGAACAGGATATCAGCGTAGGACAAACGGCTATTAGGAGGATAGAGCATAGCATAGAGATATGCGATATATAATTTTTTATTTTTAATATTGAAATCATACTATATTTATTTAATCTTCACTAGACTATTCATATACACCTCGATATTATCATACGCCGTGCTCAGATCACGTCCATTGGCATTCGGCGTATTCGGGTCAAGGTTGTGGGCGATTTCCCAGTCATCAGGCATGCCGTCTCCATCCGAATCTTTCGGTGCCTTACTGCTCTCTAATACGGGCCAACCACCCACATCATGAGGGCTATCTATAATACCAAACCGACTGTTTTGTTCGCCACTGGAACCATGGGCAGTATACGTCTTGTTTATTACATTATCGATAACGCGTATATCTACTGCATCTCTTTTCAAGCTGGCGCCGGCATACTGCAAAACTTTATCATAGGCCTCCTGGGCAGTATGTGTTTCCACATTGCCTTCGTTATTATGAGGCGTATGAAGCTGCATGGCTATTTTATCAGTTTCGGGCACAACACCGTAACTGTGGTGAAAATGATCATAAACGCCATACGTCCAATTGTCGCTAGTCGCATCGGGTGCTCCCTCGACGTAGTTACCGTCGATATAGAATTTGCCCCAAATATCATAAATAGGTTCATTGACCTCTTTCTTCTTATCGATAGAGTAGATGCGCGTTGTGTTACGTGTGGCCGGACCTGGCTTGTAGTAATTATTAACCAGATTAATATTCATGGCTTCACCACCGTAGGCGCTGTTCCCTCCCCAATTATAGATGACATTATTTCGGTAATCAACCAAAGAACGTAATCCGATATCGGTGTTTCCGCGCTCGCCAAACCGCGGGTTACGGCTATCGTGATGTGCCAGTAGATTATGATGAAAAGAGGCTTTTATCCCACCAAATATTCCGCCATAACCGTGTGCACCTTTATCATGTGCAGACACCCGTAAGCTCTCCGAGATAATGCACCATTGCATGGTGAAATTTTCGTTGCTATAAAAGGATACGCATTCATCGGTAGACCAACTCATCGAACAATGATCTATGATAATATCCTTTTGTTCGAAGCCACCTAACGCGTCGGCTTCTACTCCCTTCTCATCTCCCATTCGGAACCGCATATATCGTATGATGATATTTTCTGTAGAAACCACCACGGGATAATTTTTAATGGTAATACCATCTCCTGGAGCTGTTTGTCCAGCGAGCGTAATATTGGGATTGCGGATATTTAACTGCGATTCCAATTCTATGGTGCCAGATACTTCAAATATGACGATACGTGCTCCAGAGGCTTCAATCGCTGCTCTTAGACTGCCTGTTCCCTTGTCGTTCAGATTGGTTACTTTAATAACTTTCCCGCCGCGTCCGCCGGTTACTTTACGTCCAAATCCTTCCGCTCCGGGAAAGGCAAAAGCTTCCTCTTCTATGGGGTCTGGACCATTGTTCTCTTCTTCCTGCTCTTGTTCGGGCTTTTCGTCTTTATGTTCTTCACCGTTTTTGCTACAAAAAGTAAAGAAGAGTAGTGACGAGGTCATTACGAACAAAAAAAGATAATGGGTTTTTCGTCTCATTTTTTAATAGATTGCTTTAAGTTATATATAGCTACAAGCGTTATACTTTAGGCCTGTAGCTATATACGATGGTTTATATTCTATTGCTCAAACCAACGTGGATCGCCAGCTGTCCCACGACCGCCAAACCCGTTGCCGGGTTTAATCCTAAAATCGCTGGCATCCGGATCCACAAAAAGATCGGCAGCACTACCGCTGAAGAGCGTAATATCTGCAAATCCACGAGAATCCCTTTCTATTTCAAACTCGTTCGTCCGGTAACCACCAGCGAAGGATACCGGGAGGGCAAAATCTCCATGATTATAGCTAGTTGAATTCAGCTTCGCGCCACTGTTTGTGCCTGAAATAATATTGTTCCCTGCCTGTAACTCTAACGGGAGTCTATTCGTATCAAAACGTAACAACTGGCTCATAGCAGCGTTCTGATTGTAGAATGTACAGTTCTGTACAACAATCTTTTTGACCGCTACCCGTACATCCATGAGCTGTGTGGAAAGGTCGGTTAGCGTGCTGCGGGTAAACTTGATGGAGTCGACAACTGCCGAACTTCCTCCCACGTTTACAACTCCCCAGCCTCCGTTTTTATGAATTCTACAATTATCAAACCTGATTTGTCCCACATTGACTGCATTATTCAGACGCACCACGCCGTTACCAAAGCCTTGTATGTGACAGTTGGTGAACCAGTAGCCTGTAGCCCGCATACCTGCCTGATCGGAGGTGACAAGGAAAGAACTACCCGTAATAGCGTGAAGGTCCACATTTTCAAAAATAACCCTACCGTACTGTGTATCCGATAGTTTAAAAGAACTGATCTGCAGTACTGGATTCTTCCCATTGGCATTCGCCGTTCCGGTTACGCTGACATTGATAATGCCTGACGGTAATGTTACGGCACCCAAATTGTACGGTTGATCGCCCGAGAAATTTAAAATGATGTTTTGTTTGCCGGCAGCAAGGGCAGCAGAAACCAAGGCGGGGATATCGTCTCCCGGAGAGACGGGAATGATTTCGCCTTCGGGTATACCTGAAGTTACTAGAATTCGAGTTCCGCGTAAAACGTCGTTGTTATAGATGGAAATCGCATAGGCTTTACCAGGTTGAAGATCGGTAATCGTAGCAGCCCCTTCTGTTTTATTGGAAGCTGTCAAATCTACCCGTTTTACCTCGCTATCACTGTTCAACGGATCGGTGACCGTAATATGAGTCACATTGTCAGTTGCCGGCCAGTGCATCTTAATACGGTCTAAGGATATGTCAGCACTGGAAAATAATTGCTCTGCCATGGTTTTAAAAAACAGTGCGACATAGCCGGACTCTTGGCCGGTTTCCGTATTGATGCCTTTCATGCGTACAGAGTAAGGCGATGTCCCGTCTAAATCCTCGAATATCGTACGGTAGACCACCCGTGTCGGTGTGGTGGACGGTGCAAAGGGCGTTAGTGTATCCGCTAGAATTTCTACGGTTTTAACAATCTCGTTAAATGCTAAGCTATCTTTGCTGAACTCAAAAATATATTTATTAGCCGACACTGTTTGGGTATAGCCGATTTCTACATCGGTAGCCCCGATGTTGGTTGTTTCGAAACTTAGCGATCGGAAGAGTCCCGCATAGGAAGGATCGACATCCCAATCGTTGACTTTCTTTTCGCAGCTTGACATAGCTAGTGCCATTGCAACTAGCAGGATCATATTTATTAAAATCTTTCTCATGACTGTTGTCCTCTACTCGTTAATATCCATATGAATTTTCTAAATAGCCTCTTGACTCACGGATATCGTCCACATAGATTGCGAACGGATAGCGATAATTACATACACCGTTCCCCATTTTATATTGCTGTAGTAAATTTTGGATTTCCGTTCCATATGTCAGCGTAGATAAAAACTCGGAATAATCGTACGAAACCATCAAACCGGTTCCCGCCAAGAGTGTTCTCACGGGCCACATCGTGTAATTGTAGGTACGGCCCTGTTCGACGGTAGCAGGTTTCTCTGCCGCTTTGGGAAACCAAGAGACAGACAGCCAATCTCCTCCTGGATTAGCGGGAAGATCGCCATAATAATTTAACGAGCTTTGATCGATATATTCTGCGTTCCGGAACCGATAGTAGACCGTTTTGGGGAAATCCGAAGGTTGATAGGTTTTGTCAAATATGGTCACGGGTCGTGTATTATCGTACATGAGACAAAGTGCTTTCTTCATGTCTTCGATTTTCTCGTATAGCAATCCCCAACGGACTAGATCTTGTTTGCGGATTGATTCTCCTCCAAACTCCCATGCACGCTCGTGGATGACCGCGTCCAAGAAATTGGGATCATATTGGGTTATCTTTGCCGACCCGGTGCCAAAAGCTCTTTCACGTACCTTTTCTAGGGCTTGGCGAGCGGATATCCCGGCAGCTTCATGCACGGCGTCTGGGTTTTCTAATTGGCTCAACGCTTCGGCATACATTAGATAGACATCCGAATAACGCATCAAAATCCAGTTCACGCCGGTAGCAATTCTTCCGCTAGCGGTTTTATGCATGGCTAGATAGGCATCGGACATCCAATATATCCGCCATTTTCCAAATTTAACATCATAAGGGTTCGTGCTCACATTTTCTTTGTTATCCCCACCATATCCAATCCAGGTCAAGGTTACATCCCGGCGTTGATCTTCACGGTCGAACGAGTAAAAATAATAAGCGGTAGACGTTACGTAACTGCCGCCAAAGCCTCTCGATCCATATTTAGATCCGCCTGCGACCGCGTAGCCCATCAATGAGCCGATATCCCCGTTTTGCCCCATACCAAACGCTACTTCGAAAAGATTTTCATTGAAACTGTTCAATTGGCCACCACATACCGTCTCCCATATATGTTGAAAACTCGGATCTAAGGCGTGTGGGTTATCGGGCGAACCGATCAACTCTGCCGTATGCTGGGCGGCAATCGCATAGTAATCCCGCCAGTTTTTCGGACGTCCTACGTAATAACCGTTGATTTCGGGAATGGTAGGATGCTTTTCCGCAGTGGAGTTTGGAAATAGACTCGCGTCCCTTAAAGACCAGCCTCCGGCAAATAACGCTACCCTTGCCAACAGCCCTTTTGCAAAGCCTTTGGTAATACGCTCTACGGTACCGTATTCGCCCGTGGCACCTTTATAGGGCAGGTATGACTGTGCTTCGTTTAGATCCTGCACGAGATAGTGGTAAATGGTATCTTTGTCTGACTTTCCGGAATATACGTTGGAAAGATCGGATTTAGAAGCTTCTTTTTTATAAGGTGCATCACCCCAATATCGCGCAATCTCAAAAAAAGCCAATGATTTGAGCGTAAGTGCTTCTCCCAATAGCGGTTTCATGGTTGCTGCATCGCTTTCTAATATGGGGGAGTTACGGATGCCATCTACGACAGCCGTGGACATCTCGGCAAATTCATATAGACGCTGCCAACGGGTGGTTTGATTGTTGGCATCACCAAAAAAGTTTCCCGCACCGTAATCACTGGTCGGTTGCACATAGTTGGTCTCGCTAAAGCTACCATTGGATTCTGTATCGGATACGCCTTGCCAGTTGACCGCAAGCTTTTGGCCGTAGATATATGCATCTGTCATTCGTCCGTAAAGACCCATGACGGCAGCTTTTGCCATGGAACTGGTGTTAAATACGGTCTCCGGGCTCAACGAAGAAGGCGATTCTGTTTCTAGGTACTTTTCACAAGCGGTGAAAAACGTGACGAACACGACAGAAATTATTCCTATTATCTTTTTCATTTTCATCATCTCTTTAAAATGTAACATTTAATCCAAATAGCACTTTTTTAGATTTTGGATATGCGGAGTATCCCACACCTGGAGTCAAAGCGTTCCTCTGGGTATCTACTTCGGGATCTTGTCCGGTGTATTTTGTCCACACGTGTAGGTTATACCCTGCGATGTATACCCGTAGGTTTTGCATGAGCAAACGGTTGGCGATGCGTGCGGGTAAAGTGTATCCGAGCGTTAGATTGCTTAGTCGTAAGAACGAACCATCTTCGATAGCCCAATCGGTCAAGATACGCGCATTGGCAGCCATGGGGTTCCACATGGTTTTTCCTTCGTTTAACGCCTGAAATAGCTCAGGATCTGCCTCGTTTCCAAACATCATGTTGTATCCGGTCGCGGGGTCGATAGTGGTGAAGCGTTCCGATAGACGCATGTCTGCGCTGAGGTTTTGATAGCGTTTGGAGCCCTCATAGGCGTTGAAATCAATTTTATCTGCGTTGTAGATGTTGTTTCCGTAAGACCAATTGAACATCGCTGCCAAATCGAAGTTTTTATAGGAGCTGTTTAACATAAAGCCGCCGGTGTGTTTAGGTTGTGCTCTACCGATAACCACCCGGTCATCGTCTGGATTGACAACTGTTTCTCCCTCTTCGCCTCCGACTTTCTTCAGTTTAATATGACCTGGTCCAAAATAATTGCCTGACCGGGACATGACGTGGGAAGCGTCTACGACGCCGTCATTCAAGATCCACTTATTTTGATCCCCATCAAAATGGAAGTCATCAAAAGTATAATAGCCATCTGAGAGAAACCCGTACATCAGTCCGACGGGTTGTCCGACAATGGCCCGGAAATCATCTCGCCCGAAATCCAACCATGGGGAGGCTGGTGTATTCATTTCGTCCAATCCATCGAGAAGCGCGCGGATTTTGTTGCGATTGAACGAGATATTGAAGTCAGCCGATAGCCGAAAATCTTTTTTCTCCATCAACACAGCCGAGGCGGAAAACTCTAATCCCTTATTGGAAGTGCTACCGATGTTCTGGTATTGATTTGCATAGCCGGAACTGGAAGGGAGAGGAACTTGAAGAATCAGGTCGTTTGTAATATTATTATAGGCATCGATGGTAACATTGAACCGGTCGTTCAAGAAGCTTAAGTCTAAACCGATATTGGTAGAGACCGTGCTTTCCCAAGTGAGGTTTTCATTTTTCAACGTATTTTTTGTGCGTAATGCACTCTGTGGTGTTTCACCGATGTAATACAGCTGATTACCTCCGGTGACGAAACCATATTCCTGTCGCCAATAAGAACCTACTCTAGCGTTGCCCACCGCTCCACGGCTTAAGCGTAATTTTGCATCAGATAGCCAACTACGCGTATTCTCCATAAAGGTTTCGTCGGAAAAACGCCAGGCGAAAGCAGCACCGGGAAAGAAGCCCCACCGGTTGCCGGGTGCAAAAACGTTCTTGCCATCTACTCTTCCGGTCAGGGTCAATATATACCGATCGCTGAGGGTATAATTGACCCGAGAAAAGTAGGACGAAGTTCTGGATGGCTCGCCGATCGTAGTATAAGTAGGTTGTGGCGTGCCGTAATTCCACATCGCTAATACATCCTGCGGAGTGAAATCTTCGGGATAGAACTTGGACTCCATTAACATATCGTTCCGTTGACTGTTTGTGATCTCCTGCCCACCCACGATGGTAAAGCGGTGTTTATCTTCTTGCAAATTGAAATCATACGTCAGGACGTTTTGTATAGAATACAAGGTTCCTTTTCTATCTTCTCTACGAGCTACGGGCTGTCCGCCATTAGAGCTTGACTGCCCCGTGCCCCGTACCCATATATTATCGGTAAAGTCTTTGTTATACCCAAAGGATCCTTTGGTGCTAAAGCGCAGCCCATCGATAATTTTCCAGTTGAAGCCGGCATTAAAGGTGAGGTTAAAACGATTTTGATCTTTATATTCATTTTCGACATTCACGACAGGATCGCGCAAGGAACTTAGCGCTTCTGGTGAAGTGATATCTTCTGCACCGCCAAGGGCATCCTCGGTCAAGGAGGCTAAACTCCGTACCGGGGCATATTTAACAGCCTCCCGGAGCTTTCGTCCATCCGATATACTGGGACCCTGTATTTCCGTTGCAGACATACGCGAATTAAACTCGAAAGACAGTTTAGGGCTGATTTTCTTATTAAGTTTGGCGCTGACATAATCACGCTGATAGGCAGAGTTTAGCATAATATAATCTTCATCGTCCCGCGTATAATTGATGTTATAGGTTAAGCTGCCATCTTGGTCGCCCCCACTGAGTCCAACATTGTAATTCTGCTGTATACCGGTATTGCCGTAAAGCCGGTCTTGCCAGTTGATACCTGCTTTGGATTTGTAGATATCCAGGTCTTCCCACAGCCCATACATGGAATTGAAACTATTATTGGCGGAAGTTGACGGATCAAGCTCCCGTTGCCAATAGACGTATTCATAAGGAGATAATACTTCTGTCAAGTTGTAGACGTTACTGACACCCAAATACGAACTAAATGCGATTTTAGGCGAACCGCCTTTACCAGACTTAGTCGTGATCAAAACGACACCGTTGGCTCCCTCTGACCCATAGATAGCCGTTGATGCGGCGTCTTTCAGAACGTCGATGTTCTCGATATCGGTCATGGGAATATCGTTGATATTGGCAACCCGGAAGCCGTCTACGATATATAGCGGAGAGTTATCTTGCGTGATGGAGTTTCCCCCACGCACACGAACCTTTATATCAGCATCCGGAGATCCTTCTGTGATAGTTACATGGACCCCTGGCATTCTCCCTTGTATGGCTTGAAGCACCGAGACAGTAGGTAAATCTTTTAGCTGCTCTGCATTAATCGATGCGACAGAGCCGGTTAGATCTTTACGCCTCGCTGTTCCATAACCAATTGCAACAACTTCTTCAATGGTTGAGGAACTTTCCTCCAAAACAACATTAACCCGCGTTCGTCCGGTTATGGAAACCTCCTGTGATTGCTTGCCCATATACATAAAAACGAGAATAGCATTTTCTTCGATATCTCGTAAAACATACTGACCGGAGTTATCGGTGGAAGTAACTTTGTTTCCTCCTTTGACACTTACCGTTACCCCTCCTATAGGATTGCCATCGGTATCGTTAACTTGCCCGGTGACGCTAATCTGCTTCTGGGCAGTTGTGGTCTCGAGCAACCGATCTGGATCAAATCCCGATGCATGGGCAGGATAGCTATAACAGGCTATACTGATCAAGAAAGATGATGTGATTAAATTTAGTTTCATATTACTTTGGTTTATAGTTTTAGTCTTTTGGCGGATGCCAATAAAAGACACTACAAGTATAGGAGAGAGGGCGCTTGTAGAGGTTCAAAATTTGATTAATAAGGTTCAAATTTTGAATCTACCTATATGGAGGGGTAGATTTTAAAAGGTATTTCCTTCGGGAGACTTCTTTTGCTGGAAATAAATCTTAGGGGAGACCCCAAACTTTTCCCGGAAACAAGTGCTGAAATACTTCGGGTTATTAAAACCGACTTGATAGGCAATTTCTGCGATATTATCCAATCCTTGATCCAACAATATTTTGGCTTTTTGAAGCCGCATGTCCCGAACAAACTCCACAGGAGCGATATCGGTCAAACTTTTGAATTTTTTATAGAACGTATTCCGTCCCAAGTTGAGCGAATCCGCTATTTGATCAATACTCAACGTAGGGCATTCCATTCTCTCCTCCACGATGGAGATCACGTTCCGGAGAAATTCCCGGTCATGGTCTGTGATAATAATATCATCTGTACATATCAACAGTTCGCGACGATTTAACATGTGTTCAAAAAGAAACTTACGTTGTTTCAAAAGACGTTCTACAGAAGCTAATAGAAAATCTAAATGGAAAGGTTTGGTAATGTAATAGTCTGCACCATATTGCAGACCTTCTATCTGGGTTTCTATGGCGTGTTTGGCACTCAACAGAATAATAGGAATATGACTTGTCTCTACATGATTTCGGAGTTGTTTTACCAGTTCTATTCCACTCATACCGGGCATCATCACATCGCTAACGATAATATCTGGTTGATTATTTAGCGCTTCCGATAGTCCCTGATTACCTTGTTCGGCTTCTAGTACTTGATAGTATTTCTTTAGCTGCGAGACTAAAAAGGCGCGAAGCTCCTCATTGTCTTCGACGACAAGTACCTGTTCGCTTGGTTTTTGGCTTAAGGATGCCTCTTCCAATCTTTCCACACCCAACTTCACAGGGATGTCGATATTTTCTGATACATGGAGAACCGGCGAGGATTCGTCTCCTTCGTTTTTCTCTAATAGGAGGGAAAAGGTGACTTCCAAGCCTCCTTTGTCCCTATTTTTTGCCCATATTTCTCCCCCGTGCAACAGTATGAGTTCTTTCGCCAGAGATAATCCTATGCCCGAACTCTTTTCAGTACTGCGGACAGAAGTCGATTCCATGTGAAAGAGCTCAAAAATTTCATGCAACGCTTCTTCTTTAACGCCCGGTCCTTGATCTTGTACGGATAGGGTTACCGAATTGATTGCTGTATTTATATTACAGGCGACCGTAACTTCTGTATTTGGGTAAGTATATTTTAAGGCGTTGGATAACAGATTATACAGTACAATTTCTAGATTATCCCGGTCTACGGTCAAAAATAGCGGTGTGTTGGGAAGGTTGTGTTGTAGACGAATATTTTTTTCTTTCGTTGCGACTTGGAAACCGTCTAGCACCTGACGGACAAGTGAAATAAAATCAGTGGGGGTTTTATGCAATTTATAACTGTTTTCCTGTATTTGTCTTAATTCTAAGAGTTGATCAACAAAACGTTGCATGCGCTTTGCGTTCAAGTTGATTAATTGTGTGTATTGTCGATTTTCTTCATCTAACTGTTTGTTCTTGAGCAATTGTTCTGCGGGGCTTAAAATTAGGGTTAGCGGTGTTCTCAGCTCGTGGGAAATATTGGTAAAAAAGCGCATCTTGACTTCTGCCATTTTTTGCTCAATAATAATGCGTTGTTTCAGGAGCCACATGGATCTGATAAAGTGTCGAACAGCTATCAGTGTAACGAATAGGAGGCATGCATAAAGGCTATATGCCCACCAGGTTGTCCACCAAGGAGGTGATATGATGATGGAAAGCTTTCGTAAAGGAGTAGTCGTATGGAGGTCGTAGTCCCTTTTCACCTCAAATATGTAACGACCCGGCTTCAGATTGGTGAAAGTTGCCCTATTTAAAGAGCCATTCTGTTGCCATATACTATCTAAACCTAATAGTCTATATGAAAAATTGTGATTACCTGTGTAAAAATCCGTGATAGCAAAATCGATACTGATATTGTTTTCGTCGTGTGGTAGAACAAGGTTGTCAAGATATTGAATGTTCACTTTTTCCTTATCTCCTATGAGATTTTGTTCTGCATTATTGATCCATAATCGGGTCAAAACTATGTTGGAAGCCCGTGATTTAGATCCGACTTTAGGGACGTTTACGGTGAGGAATCCCTTATTCGTTCCGAAGAATAATCTCTTTTCCGCTGTGCCCGATACTGTCTTTTCCGAAAAGGATAGCGTATTAAGTTGGTTACCGCTGTCCATGTTCATGAATTGGCTTCGTTGTTGGTCATACTTGATTAAGCCTCCTTCGGTGGAGAGCCATAAATCACCGTTAGCATCAGCGATGCCACTTAAAATGAAACTATTTTGAAGACCTTCTCTTTGTCCAAAGTTAGTAAAGGAAAGTTTTCCGAAAGGATTGCCTTCTACTTTGGTAAGCCCACCGCCAGATGTACATAAGTACATCGCTCCTTTTGTATCTGAAAAGATATGTTGTATGTCATTTTCACCTAATCTTACAGGGTGATGTGGGGTATCAAAGAAAAACTGGGTTTCACCTTGGGGAGCACGTACCACTAGTCCTTCTGTCGTGGCAATCCATAAGTTTCCATATTGATCAAAAGTAATGTGGCGGATTTTGTTGAATAATTTTTCTTTGATAGGGCGATTGCTCCATTCAATCTTTTGGACGTCCACCTTTCCAAATCCTTGCACGAGTTTATATAGGCCATTCTCAAAAGTGCCAATCCAGATACTTTGATTTTTATCTTGAGCTAGTGTATATATTTGATCCGCATCCAATCCATTTTTTTTACGCGAATATCGTTCTAAGGCATAATCACCGTTGGCGGTGAGGGTACCCTTAAATAATCCTAATGCTTTCGTCCCGATCCAGATGTTGCCCGATTGGTCTTGCATTAAACTATAGATACCATCAGATTTTTTAAAAGTGGTTTGATTGAACAGGGAGACGGTATTTTCCGATTTTCGAATGTAGATATCGCCGGATTTCGTGCCTATCCATAGATTAGACGACGCATCCAACAGTAGACTTCTTACTTCATTGTACAGTGAAGTATGCTCATTAATAAACAGGTCGTGATGGTGAAAAGCAACGTCTGAAAAAACAAGCTTACTAAACCCTTTCTCTTCGGAGGTAAGCCAAACGGCTCCTGGATGATCATTAAAAAAGAGATAATTATATTGCGGCAGAACAGTGGTTTCTGACCCTACATCATTGATCGAAAATTTGATTTTCTGTGCATTTTCATCAAAGTATCCGAAACCACCTCCTCTTATGCTGATCCACACGCGATTGTTGACATCCTCAAAACAAAAAAATGGTGTGTTTTTATTCCGTTTCGCATATAGCGGTTCAAAAATGCGCGGTAAATTGGTCGTTCGATCTAGATAAAGTACGCTTCCTTCTTGTTCTATCCAAAGATTCCCCTTTGTATCCTCGTACATACTAAAGAGCGGCTCGTTTCCTTCGATAAGTTTGTCTACAGTCTTGGTGGAGAGGTTGAGGCGAAATATGCAACCGTCGTTACCGGTTATGTATAGAAAATCACCATACTTGGAGAAAAGGAGCGCATGAAGCATATCTCCGCCAATGGTGATTTTTTCCACGCGACGTTGACCTTCTTTTACCAATAATATATCGGAATTACTGGTGATAAATGCGGAACCCCACTTTCCCTTCGACGATTTGATAACGGAAGCGGCGGTGTAGGGACTCTCCTCGGATTGATACTGTTTATCTACCAAGGTGAGGAGATCAAGCCCTTTGTGGGTCCCAATCCAAAGATTGCCTAATTTATCTTGGTGAACAATGTGTATGGTATCAGATGAAAGAACATATTCTTTTGAACTTTTGATACCGTAGTGTAAGATGTTTGCCGAGCGATCGCGACGAGGGATGGCAATGATTCCTTTTTCTTGTGTACCTACCCAGAGATGATCATCGGTTAGTCGAAATAATTTATCAAACTGATAGACCTGCCCTAACGACTTTGTTATCCAAGGAGATAGGGCATGAAACTTTTCTGTTTTCTTCTCAAACCAATAGATTTGTTTATCGTACGTTAATACCCATAGATAATCGTCATCATCCAAAACTTGTACGATTCGACGATTTAATAAAAAAGAATCATTCTTCTGCGCAGCATTGTCAAATGTTCTAAAGCTGGTTCCATCATAGCGGTTAAGCCCATTCCAGGTGCCTAGCCACAGGAAACCGTCTTTATCTTTCGTAATGGAAGAAACTGTACGGTGAGATGGTCCGTTTTCTTTGGTGTAGCTCGTTAAATGACCAACCGCCTGTGGGAAACCCACAAGCGGTAAGACACAAAATAATATGACAGCAATTATACGCAATATCTATTTAATTAATTGTTTGGTAATCCGTAACCATTCGTGACCTTACCTTTCGATTGGTCGATCACGGTAAGCGGCATGGGATGGTAGTAGCGCGGAGCCATATTTTCTCTACCCACAACCCCGTCCAAGATAGCTGCTCTATACATAGCAGGGTTTGTTCCTTGCAACATTTTGATCGCCCAGTCGGTCTTGACATAGCCGTCAGCTTCTAACGCGGCTGCTTCAGAACCGTTCGGATCGATGTAATTGTACAGACCTTTAATGGCCAGGTTTTTAGCAGTAACACTTGCGTGTGCAGCAGCATTCCAATTGTAGATCCCTCGCCAGCCTGGGAAACGTGCCGGATCGTTGGGGTTGGTGCTTTCTTGCGTCACCACAGCAGCCGAGCTGCCCGGATTTAGCTGCACATGTTTCGTCCAGATGTAATTAGAAATTGTACGTCCGCTCGGGAAGGTGTAATATCCATTGCTAGCCAATCCCGCTACCATGTCTTCCATTTCCTGCCGGACTTTTGTAGCTCTTTCGTTGAACTTTCCGGAGCGTATCATGTCCCAACGGACGTCTCCTTCTCCAAGTAACTCTAGTCGCCGCTCTTCGTAAATTGCATTTAGGAGTGCATCGCCACTCAACGACGGGATATTGTTGTTAGTGTTACCAAACGCGCGAGTTCGAATTTGGTTTACCAAATTTACCGCACCCCCGTTATCTGTACCCAGAATAGCTTTTGCTTCTGCTAGCATCAACATGGCGTCCGCCATCCGCATAACGGTGTAGTTCATACCAGAGTTACGGAAAGCATTATTAGGAATCAAAGGATTGTCTCCGCGGTTTTGATCCCATTTATTGATCGCTGGACCGCCGCCGCCGATACGCGTTCCCGCACCCATAGGCATTAATGTCTCTCTTCCCGTTGCCGCATCGCTACCTGTTACTACCATACTCACGTCACGACGCTTATCCCCGTCCTCAAAGCCGTTGTAAAAGAAAGACGGTATAATACGGATAGCAGCAAAAGTGTTGAGTACCGAAACAGCCCCGTTGTTTGAACCAGGACGTCCTTGGGAATAGGGGTGCTCGCCTCCGAAACCCGGAGCACAAGCGACTTCGTATAAAGATTCTGGACTTACACGTCGGGAGTTGATTTCTTGCCAGTGTACTTGAAAAGGATTGTTCAATGCCCTGCTATCGGTGGTTATCAGCCTAGCGGTTCCGTTATGTGTATTGACGGCAAGGTTCAGATATTGTTCCGCCATCCGGATGTAATCCATATAATCTTTTCGTCGTGCATATACACAAGTACCATCGTCTGTACCTTTGTAATCAAATTGCACGTTACCATATAAGCCGGCTACATCCGTACGGATAGTCTGCCAACCACCGGCGTGCAAGGCAATTTCTCCAATAAGGGCATTTGCATAGGAACGGTTGAGACGTTCTGCAGTGACACCCCCCTCACCAACTTTATACATCAGACCTTCGGCAGCTTTCAATTCTGCAATTAAGGTGTCCATGATTGCAAAACGCGATTTCAGTTCGTAGTCTTGTACATAGGTGTTCTCATAGCCGAAGGGTACATCACCAAAATGACGAACCAATTCCCAGCCACAGAGCGCCCACATCGTTTTCGCTTCACCATAGAGTTGTTTCCACTCGTTGTTCTCGCTGGTTTCTAGTACACCCATGCCTTGAATTACCTCTGCAATTCGGGATGCACGAGCCAAAATAATATTCAAACTATTGTATTGGTTTGCTGCATTATTTATGGCCGAGGCTTCCGGCTGTAGCCGGGCAATTACATTATTCCCGGTAGGGAACTCACTCATGTATTCCGCATCGGAACCTAGGGGATCCTGCCAGTTGTAGTTACCTCCCGCAGCCACGTTGGTTCGGTATTCGCCGTAAGCCCAAGATAAAGTTTTGGCTGCTTCTTCTGGGCTAGACATAACAAACTCGTTATCGCTCTGCCCCGGGTTGGTGACATCTAGGTAGTCTTTACATTGGATAAATAAAGCTGATGCCGCCAGAAATATATATAAAAATGTTTTTTTCATGGTTCTCTGTGTTAAATTTTTTAATCAATCGCCTGGCTTAGAAAGTAGCGCTTAATCCGATCACAAATTGACGCGGGCGAGGATAAGTTCCCCAATCAAAACCTGGCGTTGGATAACGCGCGTTGTTGATATTCGGATTGGAGTTTACTTCAGGGTCGATTCCTGAATATCCGGTTATGGTGGCTACATTATAGATGGTGCCATAAACCCTTAACTTGCTTAGTCCAATTTTGCTCATTAAAGACTGCTCCATGCTATAGCCCAATGTCAACGTATTCAACCGGAGGTAAGACCCGTCCTCAATACCAATATCGCTTACATAACCTTGGTGTAAGTAGGTAAGCGGTAAAGTTGCGTTCTGGTTTAACGCATCCAATGCATTTGGATCGTTTATCCGCTGTAGGTTTCCACTCGCGTCAATATCGTAGATTTTATAGCCATCTTTTACGATGTCTAGCTTGTTGCCGTACAATCCTCCTCCTTTATTCCCATTATAAAGTGTAGCCAACTTGTTGGCATTATAAATTTGGTTTCCATAGCTCCAATTGAAATACGCGCCTAAATCAAAATTTTTATAGTTAGCATTCAGACTGATACCTCCGGTGTGTTTTGGGGTCATATTGCCAATTTCCACATAATCTTTTGTATCGATCATGCCGTCGCCGTCGGTGTCTACGAATTTAGGCATGCCGGGATAAGCTTGCTGGCCGGCAGGAACGACACCTTTATGGTGAGCTACAAATGCCGAGGTTAGATCGGCGATCCCATCTTTTAAAGTATACATCTGTGTGGCTGCATCGTATGTAAAGTCGCTGGTTTCGTAAAAGCCTCTGCCTGCCGTTTGATAACCCATGACGATACCTACTGGTTTACCTTCTTGCAAGATAAAATCATTACCCGGTATACCGGATTGCAAGAAGTTACTACCGTATACACTTTGCACCCCTTCTGCTAACTCCTCGATTCTATTTTTGTTGAAGTTGATATTACCGCCCGCGGTGATGTTCCAGTCCTCATTTCTGAATACCGTACCCGATAGGGAGAATTCTACACCTCTGTTACTGGTTTTTCCTACGTTTGCGTAGCTGGTGTTGAAACCGGTGATGGATGGAATATCGGTAAGCATTAATAGATCACGCGTGGAGTTTTTGTATACGTCTACTGTACCCCAGATTCTATTGTTCCAAAGGGTGAAATCAAGCCCTAAGTTCCGGGTAATGGTTGTTTCCCATTTTAAGTTACGGTTTGCCATTTGTGCGGACGCTAAGTCGTAACCAGGCTGCAGGACGTTGCCTAATGCTTGTCGATAACGTAGATCGGTTTCTGCGACCCATAATTGTGACCACTGGTTTGGATCGACCGCGTCGTTACCTACTTCGCCGTAAGAGGCACGTATCTTCAAGTCATCTATCCAGCTTTGGCTTTTCAAGAAAGGTTCGTTAGAAAGACGCCAAGCCGCCGCAGCAGCGGGGAAATATCCCCAACGGTGCTCTGGCGAGAAATTCGATGAACCATCGGCACGCATGGTCACCGTTAGCATGTATCGGTCTAATAGTGAGTAGTTGCTTCGGGCGAAATAAGAAAGTATCCGTGAAGGCGTAGTGACACCACTGGAAACAACAAGATTCGTAGAAACGCTGGTATCATACTGGTTGATCATTGCAAAGGCGTTGTCTTTCGTGAAGTTGGCGGGAAAGCGCATCGCGTCGATCCGCATATCACTTCCTCCTGAATTCGTGATTTCTTGTCCTGCTAGCAGATTTAGCCGATGGGTATCATTCTGTAAAATGTCATAATTCAACGTGTTCGTCCAACGAAGGCCCCACTTATCTCGCTTCCTTAAGTCCGCATTTCCGGCATATATAATCTTGTCCATCGTTTCCATCGTACCCGTAGCGATGTAATAGTTCGGATCGACGGTAGGTCCTTCCCAATTTTTGTCGGTTGTATACGAGCGTGAGAGAGTTAACTCCGTACGGTAGGTTAAGTTGTTAAGTATATTCCAGTTTAGCCCCGCTGTACCCAAAAGCGATTGTTCTAAGACTAGGTTGTCGTTGTCTAACGTTCTGTTTACCCCGTTTGTTACATCATACATTACCGTGTTTTCTTCGCCTAAACTGGAGTGCGTTAGATAAGACAAATCTCCTTTGATATCTGCAATCGCGATCGGGCGAAAACGGTAAGACGATGATAGTATGGACCCTGCGCCGCTGGTAGTCCCTTCGCTTCCTAGGGATCGTCTATCTGTATAACGAAGATCTACGTTAAAGTTTAGATTTTCATGAAGCTTCTGATCGATTTTAAATATAGCAGAGGCTCGTTTTGCGTAAGACATTAATTTCATCCCCTGTTCGTCCATGTAGTTTGCAGCAAATAAAATTTTTGTCTTGTCCGTTCCCCCCGCAATCGAAAGATCGTGGTTATGGGAGAATGAACTATTGTATAAGCTTTTTTGGATGTTATATGCCGGGACGTCTCGGTAAGCGTCGATACCCGCGGTATTGTTTCCGCGATTAGCCCCTAAGGCAAATAATTGTGTGAATGGCGTTACGTAATCGATATCTTCGTAAGCATCTAACATAGCCCATTTAAACGCTAGATAGTCATAAGGACTCAGCGCATCCATATAGCCCGTAGGGCGATTGAATTTGGTATAACCTGTATAAGTTACCATGCTTTTGCCTTCCTTCGCGCGTTTGGTGGTCACAAGTACCACGCCGTTTGCACCGCGTGCACCATAGATGGCGGTAGATGATGCGTCTTTCAGCACGTCTACACTTTCCACCATATCACTTGGTATATCTGAGATGTTTCCGGGAATTCCGTCGATGAGGATTAAAGGTTCATTGCTCTGTGAAATGGATCCACCGCCGCGGATACGGATGGAGACGTCACCATCCGGACGGCCATCTTGAGACATGACATTAACGCCGGGCATCTTTCCTTGCAGTGCTTGCGCCACGTTAATAACGGGTGCTGTAGCGAGATCTTTTCCGCTCACCGAGGCAACTGATCCGGTCAGATCGCGACGACGAACCGTTTGATAACCGATAACCACCACTTCATCTAGTGCCACGTCATCTTCCGTTAGGGTGACGGACAAGGTCGTGTTGGGATTTGCTGGAAGTTCTTGTGTAATATACCCGGTATAGCTGACCACAATAACACTTCCCGAGGATGTACCCGATAACGTAAAATCACCGTTGTTATCGGTAGCAGTTTCTGTAGTCGTACCTTTTATTTTTACACTGGCACCGCGAATCGGTGCGCCAGATAGGTCAATGACATTCCCTTGCTGGTTGGCGGTCTGTGCTAGACCCCGTCCGCACAACAATAGGATCGGAATGAGAATGAGAAAGAAGCCTTTTCTTCGCATTGTATTTATTCTTTTCATAATAATATAGGATTGATTTAAATTTTTAGTCCTTATTTACTTCATGGTGGGCGTATAAATGAGATCGTGTTGCAACCGGTTGTTTCGTTTCAACAAAAATAAAATTGCTTCATTCAAATCCCATTCCAGACGCTTAACTGGATTAATTTGCTTTCTTAAAAACGGATACTTATTAAATGTTTATTAGGTGGATCTATCACTTTGCTTAATGCACTACATTCTCCTAGAAAATGCAGGCGGTTTATTATTTATGTTATACAATGATAGCGTATTTGATGGACTAACACAACGCTTGTGTTTCAAAAAAGTTACGCAAACGTTGCCGGAAAGGAGGCTGTTGTCGTGATGTATTTGATGGTATCTAGCCCATCATTTTTTCATCGCATCGAAAACCAATTGGGCAATAGCTTTTCCGCCGGCTGCCTGAAAATGGGTGTTATCTTTTTGGCCGTCTGGATAGGCTTTAAATTGTCCTGAAGGCAGATTCATAAAGTAATTTTGCGTTACGTAATCTTGTCCTTTTTCAGAGAAATGTGCCATTGAAAGTTCGTTGAGATCGATGAGTTTCACATTCATTTCGCTAGCCACCTCTTTAACAGCCTGTGGGTATTCCCCATGGACATTGTGTAGCTTGCCCTCTTTCCAAGGATAGTTTCGCGCTACGGGCGTAAGTAAAATTGGTAGTGCTCCTTGTTGTCTGGTCTGATCAATAAATAGGCGAAGGAATTCTTTATATCCTTGTATATCTACGTATCGTTCAGGTTTGTTAACGGCGCCGTCATTATGTCCGAATTGGATCATTACGACATCGCCCTTTTGAAGGTTTTTATATATCGCTGCCCAGCGTCCCTCCTGAAAAAAGGTACGGGTACTTCGACCGCCTTTTGCCCGGTCGTCCACTTTTACTTGGTCTACTTTGCCAAGGAGATGTTCCACGTGCTTTAAGCTGTCTTTGACAAAGAATGGCTGAAACATTTGTCCCCACCCGACTAGCGGATACCGTTTGCTGTCGTAATCATCTTCTAGGGAGTAATCGGCTACCGTGGAATCACCGATTAGATAGATGGTCGGTATGCGCTGATAGGAGAACGAAGTGAGTATCAATGATAATACGCTGATAAAAAATGGTAGACGATATCTATGCATAAGCTTTTATTTAGGGTTCCAGCCGTTTAATACTTTTTCTGATGTATATTTTTTGAGCGCGGATTTCTTTAATTGATGAGACCAAACGACTCTTTTTGACAGATCTCTAGCGCCTGGTCCGCGGCTACCGTATTCGGCATAAAAAGCTGTTTTTTCTTTATTAGGGAAGTTTTTGTCGCCGGGCCATGGGTGCCACCCCTCCGGTGTAATATGGGAACCCATTTCTGTATTCAGAAAAACAGTTTTCGAAAATGGACGCCAAGGTCTGCCGAGATAGACCTTATTTACTTCGTCGTCTTTCGCGGTTAATGTGCAAGATTCGAATACAAAACCGTAAGCGTCTTCGGCTGTGGTAGACGCTGCGGTAATATAAGAGTTTGACAAACTTTCGATCCGGCATCGCAGAAAATATGCGGTAGCGGCGCCGAAGATAAAATCGGTGGTACCATTAATGAAGCAGTCTTCGAGATAAACTCGTGTTCCTGCTGCTGCCAGATAAAGGGTGTCCTGATGACCCAGGATATGGCAGTTTCGAATGGCAATGCGGTCGCCTGCGGTATGTAGGGCGACGGCCTGTCCGACCCTACCAGCGGTATTAGCGATGGTAAGGTCTTCTAGGGAACAGTCGTTAGCGTCAACGAAGACGGTATAAGAGGTGTAGGTGCTGAATTTCGAATCACCAGTCACATCAATTCCGCGAAATGGTTTACCTGAATAATCATCATATTGAATGATTGTTTCGGATGGCCCTTCCCCTTTTAAGGTGATATTTCGCTTAAAAGCAGGGATAACGACTTTCTCGTTGTAGGTGCCCGCTTTGATATGGATGACCACCCGTTTTTCCGCATGGTCTCTTACCTGATTAATGGCTGCCTGTATCGTCGTAAAGTCACCCGATCCATCTTGCGCTACCGTCAGTTCAAATCGATTGTCCGAGGTCTGTGCTGTCACTCCATGAGCCAGAAAGAAGACGCACAGAGCCAGCAGAACATTCCGTATATACATAACTATATTCTTTTATTTTATAGGCTCTATCCGAAACCAATCAAACTCCGCATACCCACTGTCGTTGATTTTCGTGTCACGTGCAGCATATAAGCCGAGTGTAGCGCCTATCCATTTGCCGGGCTGGGCGGTAAAGGTGTCGCCAACCGCGGTGTATTTTTTGCCGTCGAGACTGTAATACCATTGACATAGTGCGCCTTTGCCTACTTTCACACGGAGGTAAACATATCCTCCCTCTTCTAGGTCAGTTACGTTGGTAACAGATTCACGACCCGAAGTTAATCCCTTTTTACAACTTGCATAATGTAGTGTCTGCTTGCCCGCTCCTTGTTTGATATAAAGCTGGCTGTAATCCTCCCCTACTACTGCGAAGCCGGCACGTTCATTTTCTACCTTTTCATTGCCAATCAATCGCATTTTTGTAGTTGCCATAAATTCTTCCGCTGGAAATTTTTGTGTAAGCACATTCGGAATATCTAGTAAATTTTTATAGCTCTCCGGAACTTGTTGCGTATATAAAGTTAGATGGCCGTGTTTGCTCGGCATAAGCCAAGTTCCGTCCGGATTAGCTTGCCATTGCCATTGTTTACCAAGTAATGGGCTGTCGAACTCATCCGACTCGGCCGGGGTCTCTATCGGATAGGTTTTTCCTACATTCGGCTTTTTATGTTTCAAGACAGGCTCACCCGTTCCTTTGACATCTTTCTCAATGCCGATAACCGGCCAGTCGTTTACCCATTTCATAGGCTGTAGATGAACAATGCGGCCATAGGCGTCTTTATCTTGGAAGTGAATGAACCAGTCTTCCCCAGTTTGTGTGTCTACCCAAGCCCCTTGATGAGGCCCATTAGTCGGCGCGCTGCCTTGGTGCATAGCAACGTGACGTTCGTAAGGTCCATAAATGTTTTTGGAACGTAACACCAGTTGCCACCCAGTAGAGACGCCGCCTGCTGGAGCAAACATATAATAGTAACCATTCCGTTTATGCATTTTTGTACCCTCGATGGTGGGGTCATCTTCGTGCCCATCATATACGATAACACCGCGGTCGAGAACTTTGCTACCGGTTGCATTCAGCCGCGCAATAGCTAATACACTCTTCAAACCGGCACGACTGCCCGCATAGGCAAAAGATAGGTAGTTATTGCCGTCCTCATCCCAAAACGGACAAGGGTCAATCAATCCTTTCCCTTCAAACACCAATACCGGCTCTGACCAATCACCCGCAGGATCTTTGGTTTTTATCATATAGATCCCAAAGTCAGGGTCTCCCCAATAAATATAAAATTCTCCCTCGTGATGCCGAATCGCAGGTGCCCAAACTCCGTTGCCGTGCTGAACAATTCTGAAGACATCCTCCGGAACTTGCCGAGGTAAGGCGTGGGACACGATTCTCCAGTTTACTAAATCTTTGGAATGGAGTACTGGAAGCCCGGGAGCATGATTGAAACTGGAAGCAGTCATATAAAAATCATCCCCTACTCGGATGGCATCCGGATCCGAATAATCAGCATGTAAAATAGGGTTTTGGTATTGTCCATTGCCTAAATCGGCAACCCATACAGCGGAAACATGCGAGCTTTGTGCAAAAACTGCAGAGCTAGACGTTAGCGCTAAAGCAAGTGAAAATATAGTAAATTTGTTCATAGTCTTATTGTGATTTATTTCTTGGTAAAAACAAGAATACGAATTTTTAGGAAGTGGAACAAACGGGAAATGTGCAATCGTTGCCGGCAACGATTGCGCTTAATTTTATGGTTTATTCTGAAAAAATGCAGAAATTGACAGGCCAAAGGAAAGGTATATGACATCATAAACCCAATAAATATGTGTAAAAAGAATATTTTATGGTCATTAAGTGGCGTGCTTGTGTTGGGGTTGCTGTGCAGCTATATAATACAGCCTAGGAAAAAGAACGTATGGATGATCGGCGATTCGACGATGGCTATCAAAGCGCCGGACAAATTCCCAGAGACAGGTTGGGGAGTGGCGTTTGCGACAAAATTTAATGCGCACACCGAAGTTCAGAATAGAGCGAGAAATGGCAGAAGCACAAAGTCCTGTATAAATGAAGGCATTTGGAAAGAAGTATACGAAGGCATACAGCCGGGGGACTATGTTTTCATTCAATTTGGCCACAATGATGAGAAAGTGCATAAGCCGAATACGGGAACAACGATAGCGGAATATAAAACAAATCTTTCTTTTTTCGTAACGGAGACACGTTCAAAAAAGGGAAACCCTATTTTGTTAACACCTATAGCGCGTCGTGCTTTTGCGGACGGAAAGCTGGTGGATACACATGGCGAATACCCGGATGCGGTAAGGCAAGTGGCTGACAGCTTAGATGTGCCGCTTATCGACCTCACGACGGAAACCTCTGCTGTGCTATCGAAACTGGGAGAGGAAAGGTCAGTAAGCTTATTTCTGCATCTTCCGGAAGGATACCCCAACTACCCAAAAGGTGCGGTTGATAACACGCATCTGAACGAACATGGGGCCGAAACCATTGCCAATCTCGTCGTTCAAGAAATGAAACGACAAGGTATACCTTTAGTCAATGATTTAAAAAAGAAAAGATAATAAAATGAAGAAATTAGTTTGCGTGGAACCGGGCAGATTTGCGTATGAAGAAGCAGATATTCCCACGCCGGGAAAAGGAGAATCTTTATTGCGTATCCGGAAAATTGGGATTTGTGGAACGGATATCCATGCGTTTGCAGGTCGACAACCTTTTTTCACCTATCCACGGGTGCTAGGTCATGAAGTTGCGGCAGATTATGTCCAGGGAGACGCAGCGGGATTTGTGCCGGGCGATAAAGTGACGGTGATTCCTTATTTCACGGAAGGTAAAGACATTGCTTCTCGGATGGGAAAGCCCAATTGTACGAATGATATGCGTGTATTGGGCGTTCATATTGACGGTGCGATGGCAGAGTACGTCGTCGTACCGTCGCATGCTTTGCGTAAGGAAGAAGGATTGGATTATGATGATTTGGTACTTGTAGAGCCGCTGTCCATCGGGGCACATGGTATACAGCGTGGAAGGGTTATCCCGGAAGAATTTGTGCTTGTGATTGGCGCAGGTCCAATCGGTTTGGGAATTATCGCACTGGCAAATATTGCCGGTGGAAAGGTGATAGCACTAGATGTAGATGATAGTCGTCTCGCGTATGCGAAGGCGTTGGGTGCGTCGTACACCGTTTCGGCACGGGACACCGATGTACAGGAGCAATTGGCTACCATTACAAATGGCGATATGCCTACGCTTCTGTTTGACGCAACTGGAAATACAGCGGCTATCAACAACGCTTTTCAGTATATGGCTCATGGCGCGCGTT
The DNA here is from genome assembly GCF_020687765.1 of Sphingobacterium sp. FBM7-1. Classification (GTDB taxonomy): domain Bacteria; phylum Bacteroidota; class Bacteroidia; order Sphingobacteriales; family Sphingobacteriaceae; genus Sphingobacterium. The sequence continues at coordinate 51,141 of NZ_JAJEWJ010000011.1, forward strand.
ATGTTCTTGTCGGACTGCAAAAAGAAGAGATACATTTTAGCCACCCGGAGTTTCATAAGCGGGAAGGAACATTGATGAGTAGCCGAAACGCTTTGGCGAATGACTTTGAGTATGTCATGCAGCACCTGCAAGATAAATCATTAGATGCCGCCCAGTTTATTACCAGACGGGTAAACTTCACAAATGCTGCGGAACTGTTTAGTGACCCTAGTAAACCTTTGCTATCAGGTATTAAGACGATCATCGAATTTAATTAGGTTTTTCACCTAGAGAGTAGGTATATTTCTTTCGCAAACGTTACCGATAACGTTTGCGTTTTTAATTTTAGGCTAACTCACTGTTAAACTGATTATTAATGCCTACATTTAACATCAACCAGTTAAGAGGGTGTATTTGTATGAAGATAAGCCTGTTCATTATTTTGATTTTGTTTGGTGTCCATTCTGTTTGGGCTACTTCTTATGATTTCGTGGTGGCGAAAGATGGTAGTGGTGACTTTGGAACTGTACAAGAAGCGATTGATGCCGTTCCCTCTTTTCGGAAAAACGTGACTACAATTTTTGTAAAAAAGGGTGTGTATAGAGAAAAAATTGTGTTGGCAGCGCCTAAGCAGTATATAAAACTAGTTGGTGAGGACAAGTTTAATACGATTCTGACATATGATGATTTTGCTCAAAAGAAAAATGTTTTTGGTGAAGAAATCGGAACATCGGGCTCATCTAGTTTTTATTGTATTGGAGACGGCTTTATAGCGGAGAACATCACGTTTGAAAATAGTGCTGGTCCAGTAGGGCAGGCAGTGGCGATATGGATAGGTGCGGATAAAGCAACGTTTATTAACTGCCGTTTTTTGGGTTTTCAAGATACCTTGTATACCTATGGTAAAGGGGCGCGGCAACTATATGTCAACTGTTATATTGAAGGAACAGTCGATTATATTTTTGGATCGTCCACCGCTTGGTTTGAGGCATGTGAGCTACACTGTAAAAAAGCAGGTTATATTACCGCAGCTTCAACTCCCGAAACATCTGCATATGGCTATATATTCAACAACTGTATTATTACCGGGTCAGAAGACGTACAACGTTTTTATTTAGGTCGCCCATGGAGGCCGTATGCGAAGGTCGTTTTTATGTATTGCTTCTTGCCCGCTTTTATCGTTCCGGAGGGATGGCATAACTGGGGCAAGGAAAGCAATGAACACACCGCTTTTTATGCGGAATATAAAAATAAAGGAGAAGGAGCTTTGTCACAAAATCGTGTCAAATGGTCTCGGCAGCTAACGGACGGAGAGGCGAAAAAGCTATCTATGTCAGCTGTTTTCGGTGATTGGGATGCCGAATCGATAATAAAGAAACACCAGGTTCTCCGGTAACGATTGCATAGTTTTTTCTTTCTTTTTCTACACAAACGATGTAGACTTGTCTAAGAGAAGCAACCAAAATTTAAACTCATAAGAGGTAAAATGATGCAAAAGAAACAATATATCAACGTAATATATACAACCATACTGCTTGGGTGGGGAGGTGTCTGTACATTAAAAGCCCAAGAGCCTGTACATCCTATCGTTCAGCAGGTGAGTTTTCCAAAAGATACCTTGGGAATTATCGATTTTGGCGCAAAGGGGGATGGACAATTTATAAACACGGAGCCTATTAATAAGGCGATTACCACCATTAGTGAAAAAGGCGGAGGTGTTGTATTAATACCTGGTGGTCTTTGGTTGACCGGTCCCATCGAAATGAAGAGCAATGTAAACCTGCATGTTCAGCGGGATGCTGTTGTATTGTTTACCGATGATTTTGGGGCGTACGAACTGGTAGAATCAAATTGGGAGGGAGAACCCGCTTGGCGAAATCAAAATCCTATTTCGGGGAAAAATTTGGAAAATATAGCGATTACCGGGGCTGGTGTCATTGATGGAAATGGAGGAGCTTGGCGCATGGTGAAACGGGATAAAATGACAGACGCACAATGGAAAAAACTCGTTGCATCGGGCGGTGTGGTGGATGAAGCGGGTAAGATTTGGTATCCTTCCGAAAGTTCGCTGCACGGTGCCACAACCAAAAATACGGGTAAAGGCCATGCTGGACAGACAGCTGCTGATTTCATGGATGTAAAGGATTTCCTGCGCCCGAATTTATTGGTGTTTACCGCTTGTAAACGTATTTTACTGGAAGGCGTAACCATTCAAAATTCACCGGCATGGAATATTCATCCGTTGATGTGCGAAGACTTGACAGTAAGAAACCTAACGGTGAGAAACCCTTGGTACGGACAAAATGGAGATGGTTTAGATATCGAATCTTGTAAAAATGTATTGGTCGAAAATAGTACGTTTGATGTGGGCGATGATGCCATATGCATTAAATCTGGACGTGATCAAGCAGGGCGTGATAGAGGAATGCCTACAGAAAATGTTATTATTCGCAATAATATCGTATACCACGGACATGGAGGATTTGTAATAGGAAGTGAGATGAGTGGCGGCGCTAGAAACATTTGGGTGGAAGATTGTTCATTCATAGGCACCGATATTGGCCTACGTTTTAAAACCACACGGGGTCGTGGCGGCGTGGTGGAGAACATATTTATAAATAATATTAATATGGTGGGTATTCCAGGTGAGGCGATATTATTTGATATGTATTATGGTATGAAAGGTCCCCTTCCGACGGCGGGTGAGCAAGGGGATGCCATGGTAGAAATCCCTGCCGTAACAGCGGAAACACCCCAATTCCAGAATTTTGTTATGCGCAATATTAATGTAAACGGTGCAGAAAAAGGAATTTTTTTCCGTGGGTTGCCGGAGATGGCTATTAAAAATATAGTGATTGAGCAAGCCAATATAACGGCAAAAAAAGGTGTAGAGCTTATAGAAGCGTCGGGAATTGCCTTGAAAGACCTGACGCTCAACGTAACCGAAGCAAATCCGCTTGTTCATGTAGATAATAGTAAAAATATTGTGTTCACAGATTTGAAACCGGTAGGCGATATAGATCTCTTGGTTCGCGTCTCGGGCAAGTCGTCCCAAAATATTGTACTCACAGGCGCCAAGGTAGAAGAGGTCAAAACAATAAGTGAGTTTACCAACGGTGCGTCAGAAGAAGCGTTGGTGATAAAGTAGCGGAACAAAAAAATAATAACATGAAGAAAGGTATACATATTATACTGTGCTTATTACTGTTTGCGCAGGTTGGTATCGGGCAGGAAAAGGCGCTGTCTGAAAAAATGGCGATTACGGCGATGGATTCGCTTTATAAGGATGCTCGTTTTACCAATGAGGAGCGCGGTCCACAGTGGACGTACGATATGGGTGTCGTATTGGAAGGGATGGTCGAAGTGTGGCGGAATACGGGTGATAAGACCTATTTTGAATATATACAGGGGTGGATGGATCAGTTTGTGGATGACAACGGGCATATCCGCAATTATAGACCGGAGGAGTATAACATAGACCATATTAAAAATGGGCGTTCGTTGTTGTTTCTGTATAAGGTTACGGGTAAACAGAAGTATTTAAAAGCTAGTGAAAACGTATATAAGCAGCTACTTACACATCCGCGGACCAAAGAGGGTGGTTTTTGGCATAAAAAAATATATCCTTATCAAATGTGGTTGGATGGCTTGTATATGGCTCAACCATTTTATACGGAATATGCCGATTTGATGGGAATTGACAGTATATACGATGATGTCGTGAACCAGTTCACCTATATGGAGAATCATGCACGTGACGAAAAGACCGGATTACTATATCACGGGTGGGATGAATCTCGTAACGAAAGATGGGCAAATCCGGAAACAGGTCTTTCCAAACATTTTTGGGCTCGAGGTATGGGCTGGTACGCCATGGCTTTAGTCGATGTGCTGGATTATTTTCCAATGGAACATCCAGGAAGGGAAAAGTTGGTGCAAATCCTACACCGGACATTAACAGCTGTCGCGAAGTATCAAGATCCGAAGACATCGGTATGGTATGATATTGTGGATTTGGGTACGCGTGAGGGGAATTATGTCGAAGCTTCGGCATCTAGCATGTTTGTATATGCTATGGCGAAAGCGGCGCGAAAAGGATATGTGCCGAAGAAGGATTTTCAAAAGCACATTGATAAAGGGTATGCGGGCTTGGTAAAACAATTTATCACTTCAGGTGGACCAGATCGCGTAAATATCAACCATGTGGTTACAGTTTCTGGATTGGGAGGATCGAAAAACTATCGCGATGGTAGTTTTGAATATTATATGAGCGAACCCGTGAAACCAAATGATCCCAAAGGGGTGGGGCCATTTATTTTGGCCGCCTCGGAAGTGGAGTTTGATAAAACGACGCGAGATAGACCGGTAAATATTACGTTGGACAATTATTATAATGACGAATACAAGAAAGCACCGGACGGTCAAATGAAGCCTTATCATTATCTTTGGGACGGCCAGGATAATAATGGTTTCTTTTTACTGGGACGTATATTTGAACAATATGGTGGAAAACTACATACATTGCGTGAGGCTCCTACCAAAGAAAAGTTGGCAAATAGCGGGGTCTATATTATCGTTGACCCCGATACCGAAAAGGAGACGGCAAGTCCGAATTATATGAACGAAACCGACGCAAATGAGATTGCTGATTGGGTACGTGCAGGAGGGGTGCTGTTTTTGTTGGCCAATGATGCAGGAAATTGTGAATTAGCCCAATTTAATACGTTGTCCCGCAAGTTTGGGATAACGTTTAATGAGGATAATAGGAATATGGTGAAAGGAAATAATTATGGGATGGGAGCGATTAACATACCACCGAATACGGGGATTTTCCAGAAAACAAAGAAAATTTATATCAAAGAAATCTCAACAATAGAAGCGATAAATCCAGCGAGGCCAGTCGTTCGGGATCAAGATGACGTCATTATCGCGACGGCAAAATTTGGCAAGGGGATTGTGTTTGCAATAGGTGACCCATGGTTATACAATGAATATGTGGACGGCCGTAAATTACCAGCGGAATACCAAAACTTCGATGCGGCAAATGAATTGGTGGAATGGTTGATTAAAAAAGCTAAATAAGATAAAAATGTTGGTTACTAGACTTTTAATATGGAGCTGTTGTTTGTTCGGATTTTCTTTTTCCACTTTTGCACAACAGACGGACAGCTTAGCAGAAAAGGTGTTGGTATACCAACTTTCCAACGGTGCATGGGGAAAACAGTTGATCGATAAAAAGGCAGTTAACTATACTTTACCGTTAACAGAAAAATTGCTTCAAAAAATTAGCGAAACGGATGAAAAGCACGCAACTATAGACAATGGCGCGACTACTAAGGAAATTAATATCCTTATAGCGGCTTATCATAAAACGCAGAACGCTGCTTATTTAAATGCGGCGCGCCGAGGAATTGAGTACTTATTAGAAGCACAGTATGAGAATGGTGGTTTTCCTCAATATTATCCCAATACATCCTTGTATCGCGGACAGATCACGTATAACGATAACGCGATGATTAATGTGTTGACGGTCTTGGATAATCTGGTAAAAGAGAAAAACGGTTGTGTCGTGTTAGCAGAAGATCGTTTAAAAGAGCGCGCAACGGATGCAGTGGCGAGAGGCATAGACTGCATATTGAAAACACAGATTATACAGGGTGATTCGTTGACTATCTGGGCTGCTCAATATAATGAGAAAACACTTCAACCGGAACAAGCAAGGGCGTTTGAACCTATTTCACTAAGTACATCGGAGTCTGTCAACATCGTTCGTTTCTTGATGAAGCAGCCCATTACACCCGCCATCGAAAAGGCTATAGAGGCAGCGATTAGTTGGTTTGCGGTGCATGATATTGAGGGGTACCGGTTCGACCGGACGGTTGATCCAAGTACAGGCAAAACCGTACGTAATCTGATTGCAGATAGCACATCAGTTGTATGGGCTAGGTTCTATGACAAAGAGAGCAATCGGCCAATATTTGGCGATCGTGATAATAGCGTGACCTATGATTTTTCAGCAATATCGGATGAACGGAAAAATGGATACGCATGGTTTGGCAACTGGCCGATCAAGTTATTAGAGAATGAATATCCCAAGTGGAAGGAAAATAAAGTGGTAAAAAAATAAAGCATGTTACTTTCAAGAGAGAATATAGAAAAAATAGATGTAAACAAGGTTGAGTTGCCTAAGGGTAACTCCTTTGAATTGCCGGAACGCGTATTGCAGTTTGGCACAGGCGTGTTATTAAGAGGTTTACCCGATTATTTTGTTGACAAAGCAAATAAAGCGGGTGTGTTTAATGGACGTATTTTAGTTGTTAAATCGACCGCATCATCTGGTACAGATGAATTTTCCGAGCAGGAAGGAGTGTATACTTTATGCATAAAAGGAATAGAAGAAGGACAGGAAGTGGTAAGATATAGCGTTAATAACGCTATATCACGTGTGTTAGCTGCTTCGAAAGATTGGACGGCAATTTTGGAAGCCGCGCACAACCCGGATATGCAAGTTGTGTTCTCGAATACAACGGAAGTGGGAATCGTCATGAGCAATGATACGATATCTGATAATCCACCGGCATCATTTCCAGGAAAATTATTAGCCTTCCTTTATGAGCGTTATCGTCACTTTGGTGGTGATAAAACGAAAGGGTTGGTTATACTACCTACGGAATTAATATCTGATAATGCTACGAAACTGAAGAAAATATTACACAGTTTGGCGGTTCAAAACAACTTGGAAGAAGACTTTTTAGCGTGGCTAGACGAAGCCAACGATTTTTGTAATACCTTGGTGGACCGTATCGTACCTGGTCGTTTGCCGAAAGAAGAACAAAAACAGACGGAAGAAGAATTGGGTTATCAAGATCAACTTATGATTATGGCTGAGCCTTTCCGTTTATGGGCTATTGAAACCGACTCGCCGCGTGTAAAACAGATCCTTTCGTTTGCAGAGGTAGATAATGGCGTTGTGCTTGTTCCTTCTATTGATAAATTTAAGGAAATTAAGTTGCGGTTGCTCAATGGTACACACACATTAAGTTGTGCTGCTGCGCTATGGAGTGGTTTTATCACGGTAAAAGAAGCCATGAAGAACGATACCTTCAATGCTTTTGTAAAAGGCTTAATGAAAAATGAAATCAGTAAAGCTATTGTCGATGAAACTATTGAAACACAAGATGTAGAGGACTTTTCTAATCGGGTGATCGATCGTTTTAGTAACCCCTTTTTGGAGCATCGTTGGGAAAGTATAGCATTAAACTATACATCCAAAATGAATATGCGTAACATAGCGCTATTGGAAAAATGGTATAAAAAGAATTTGCTTCCGCCATCGTATATCGCTTTAGGTTTTGCGGCCTATATTAAATTTATGAATACCGAAGAGCAGGAAGGGCGTTATGTACAAGAAATTAACGGAGAGAAAATCATATTGCAAGATGAGTTTGCTCCCGTTTTATATGATTATTGGAAGGATTCCGAAACCGTAGTAGGAAATGTGTTGCGTGACGATAGTCTATGGGGAAAGGATTTAACAGCCTATCCCGGTTTTGAATCAGCAGTCAAACAATCTTTAGATGAGATAAACGCTCATGGCGTACTAAAAACAATTGAAACCTCTTTGGACTAAATAGATCAATACAATTTTCTTCTTCTTAAAGAGCAAACGGAGAAAAAATCTTCTATACCATTGAGATTTAACACGCATAGATAATTATTAAATGAAATTTAAAAGGCATAATGGCGAGTAAAATATTAAGAATCCATCCGAAGGATAACGTGCTGGTGGCGTTGCAGGATCTTTCAAAAGGTGAGCAAATTGAATTTAACGGCTCCGTCTATACCTTACAGGAAGATGTTCCAGCGAAACATAAGTTTTTCATGCAGGAAATGCACGAGGGAGATGAGATATATATGTATGGAGTGTTGGTGGGAAAGACACAGTATACCGTGCCACAGGGCGGCATAATGAATACCGATAACACCAAGCATGCTGCGGATCCCTACACGTTTAGACCTTACCAATACACTTGGGAGGCCCCAGACGTTTCCCGGTTTGTGGGAAGAACTTTTAACGGTTATGTACGAGAAGACGGTAGAGTAGGTACGGCTAATTATTGGTTATTTGTTCCCACGGTTTTCTGCGAAAATAGAAATCTAGATGTTATTAAGGAAGCCCTTCACAATGAGTTGGGTTATTCCGTGACAGGCAAATATCGAGCGTTTACACGCGAACTATTAGCCGCGTATGAAGAAGGCCAAGATATAACAGCGCTATCACCAGACGAATTAAGTGTCGTTTCTCACCCTAAAAACCGAGTATTTAAGAATATTGATGGCATTAAGTTTTTGAATCATCAAGGGGGCTGCGGTGGCATTCGTCAGGACGCTGCCGTATTAGGAAAACTGTTGGCAGCCTACGCAGACCATCCCAATGTGGCAGGTGTCACGGTTTTAAGCCTTGGCTGTCAGAACCTGCAGTTAAATGATTTGTTGACAGATATCAAAGAGCGCAATCCTAACTTCAATAAACCCCTTCACGTTTTCGAACAACAACAGTCGAAAAGCGAAGAGCAGCTTATAAAAGAAGCAATACAAAAGACATTTATAGATCTTATTGAAGTAAATAAGTTTGAGCGCCAACCTGCCCCATTAAGCAAGTTGACTCTGGGGGTGAAATGCGGAGGTAGCGACGGTTTTAGTGGAATATCCGCTAACCCAGCTGTTGGATACACCTCTGACTTGCTAGTCGCTTTGGGAGGTAAAGTGCTATTAGCAGAATTCCCAGAGCTGTGCGGTGCCGAACAAAATTTAATCGATCGGACGATCGAACCCGATGCCGCTCATAAATTTATTAGATTGATGGGGGCATATAGCCAGGCGGCAGAAAACGTAGGTTCTGGGTTTCACATGAATCCATCACCAGGTAATATTCGGGACGGTTTGATTACCGATGCGATAAAAAGTACGGGAGCTGCAAAGAAAGGAGGAACATCTCCCGTAGTTGATGTTTTAGACTACACGGAGGAAGCCACAAAACCTGGATTAAACTTGGTATGTACGCCAGGTAATGATGTGGAGGCTACCACTGGAAAAGCCGCTTCAGGCGCTACGTTGATTTTGTTTACCACTGGCTTAGGTACGCCGACTGGTAATCCTATTTGTCCGGTTATCAAGGTGGCTACCAATAATACGTTGGCAAAACGCATGGGCGATATAATTGATATCAATACAGGGCCGATCATTGATGGGGACAAAACCATCGAGCAAATGGGAGAAGATATTCTGGAATATTGTATTAAAGCGGCAAGTGGTGAGATTATACCCAAAGCAGTTCAGTTAAATCAAGACGATTTTATTCCTTGGAAAAGAGGAGTTAGTTTATAAAACCATTATCATCATGAAAACATTTTTAGACGACAATTTTTTATTAAATAGCAAAACAGCAGAAACCTTATATCATCAGTTTTCTAAGAATTTGCCGATTATTGATTATCACAACCACTTAATACCTGAACAAATTGTGAACGACACGCAATTTGAAAACATCACACAGGTATGGTTGCAGGGCGACCATTATAAATGGCGTGCTATGCGTGCCAATGGGGTGAATGAGAAATACATTACGGGTGATGCTTCTGACAAGGATAAATTTTTGAAATGGGCAGAAACGGTTCCATACACTTTGCGTAACCCCCTGTTTCATTGGACACACTTAGAGCTTCAGCGTTATTTTGGGATTACAGATTTATTATCACCCAAAACAGCAGAAAAGATTTATGAAGAGACGGCTGCAAAATTGGCGGAGCCGGCGTATTCTGTTCGTGGATTGTTGAAGATGATGAATGTAGAGGTTGTTTGTACGACAGACGACCCGATAGATTCGTTGAATTTTCACCAGCAATTTGCGAAAGAGCAGGAGAGTTTTAAAATGTTGCCTGCTTTTCGTCCGGACAAAGCAATGAACAGTGATGATGTGCAAGCACTGAACGCTTATATTGATCAAGTCGAAGCGGTAACAAACACTTCTATTAACAGCTTTTCCGCCTATCTGGATGCGTTGAAAGCTCGACATGATTTCTTCGCGGCAAATGGGTGCTCGGTTTCCGACCACGGATTGGAGCAGATTTATGCCGAGGATTATACCGATCAGGAAATCGCAGCTATATTTGAAAAAATTAGAACAAATCAGACGCTAACCTATAGCGAGAATTTGAAATTCAAATCTGCTATGTTGGTGCAGTTTGCTGAATGGGATCACGAAAAAGGCTGGGTTCAGCAATACCATTTAGGCGCACTACGGAATAACAATGCACGCATGCTGCGGATAAATGGCCCTGATACCGGTTGGGATTCTATTGGTGATTTTAGTCAAGCGAGAGCGCTTTCCAAATTTTTAAATCGCTTGGACAACGAAGATAAATTAACAAAAACAATTTTATACAACCTTAATCCGGCCGACAATGAGCTGATTGCTACGATGATCGGGAATTTCAATGATGGCTCCATTAAGGGGAAAATTCAGTTTGGATCAGCTTGGTGGTTCCTCGATCAAAAAGATGGTATGACGAAGCAGATAAATGCGTTGTCCAACATGGGCTTGTTAAGCCGTTTAGTGGGTATGCTGACCGACTCTAGAAGTTTCCTATCGTTTCCACGGCACGAATACTTCCGAAGATTGGTGTGCGATATTTTCGGAGAAGATGTAGAAAAAGGAGAATTACCTAATGATGTCGAATGGATCGGCAAGATTGTCGGCGACATTAGTTACCATAACGCGAAGGAATACTTTAATTTCTAGTTGTGAATAGACGATTTCGTTGATTACCTCGTTTGCAGACCATGTAGCAATAGGTAATCAACGAAATCCTTATCGTAATCATTTTATGGATTCCGTGTTCAAATGACTATCTTTCCAAAATATTCTCATGACACCTAAACCGGTCATTCAAATGATATCACGGAAGATACTTTAAATAGAACAAAATTATACATCATAATGAGTAAGAGAAAAGAAGTTTTAGACGCCATCTTAAAACAGGGCATGTTGCCTTTGTTTTTCCACACGGACGTCCAAGAAAGTATAGATATTGTAAAAACGTTATATGCCTCTGGTATTCGCGTTTTCGAATTTACGAATCGTGGAGAAGAGGCAAAAAAGGTTTTTAAAGCGCTGATAGATGCTCGAAACCAGGAGATGCCTGAACTTCAGCTCGGTATTGGTACCATCAAAACAAATGCCGAGGCCGAGAATTTTATAAGCTTAGGGGCGGATTTTATTGTTGCGCCTATTGTCACGCCAAGCGTGGGAGATATAGCCCACAGTCACGATCTGCTATGGATCCCTGGATGTATGACCCCTACGGAGATCGCTTTGGCACAACAAAATAAAGCATCTTTAATCAAGTTGTTTCCAGCAAATGTATTGGGGCCAGGATTCTTGTCTGCTATTAAGGAGCTGTTTAAAGGACAGCTGTTTATGCCTACCGGGGGAGTAGATTTAGAAATTGAAAATTTGAAATCTTGGTTTGGCGCGGGTGTATGTGCTGTAGGAATGGGAAGCAAATTAATCAACCCTAAGCAGGTTGATGGTTTGGCCGAAAAGACAAAGCAAGCGTTAGCACTGGTTGCACAAGCCAAGATGGAAATTGAGAAATGAGTTTGATATACATGAGTAACGAAAAATTAAGAAAATAAAAGCTACACCAATGAACATGGAAAAGAAAACTGCTTACAGGTGGACGATATGTTCCCTGCTATTTTTTGCAACGACAATTAACTATTTGGACAGACAGGTACTGTCGCTCACATGGAAAGATTTTATTGCTCCAGAGTTCCATTGGACTAATAGTGATTATGGATTAATTACCGCCCTATTTTCTATATTTTATGCGGTAAGTATGTTATTCGCCGGTCGGTTTGTGGACTGGATGGATACAAAAAAAGGATTTTTGTGGGCGATCGGTATCTGGTCAATAGGGGCAGTTATACATGCATTTTGCGGTATCGCCACCTCGGGTATTGTAGCGGGCGAATGGTTAGTAGGGTTTGAGGGAGCAAAGGAAGCTATCGCACGTGTCAGCGACGTTGGTTTGGTAGTCAATGTGAGTGTAACCTTGTTTATCTTCGCCCGTTTTGTGTTAGCTGTGGGGGAAGCAGGTAACTTTCCGGCTGCGATTAAAGCTACTGCAGAATATTTCCCGAAAAAGGATAGAGCGCTTTCGACGAGTATTTTCAACGCTGGCGCTACAATTGGCGCTTTAGCTGCACCCCTTACTATTCCTGTAATTGCCCAGCATTGGGGTTGGGAAATGTCCTTTATAATTATTGGTGCTTTAGGTTTTGTGTGGATGGGTTTTTGGGTTTTTATGTATAAAAAACCGCATGAGCATCCTAAGGTCAACAAAGCTGAATTGGCATATATTATGCAAGACGGCGATCAAGTTGAACCCGAAGACGTTGTAGGCGCAGCTCCTGCGGAGAAGAAAAAAATGTCCTTCGCACGTTGTTTTCAATATAAACAAACGTGGGCATTTGCGTTTGGTAAATTTATGACAGACGGTGTTTGGTGGTTCTTTTTGTTCTGGATGCCTGCCTACCTTTCTTCGGTTTATGATATCAAATCATCCGATACCGAAGGACAGTTAGCTTTGTTTGTCTTATATCTAATCACACTACTATCTATCATCGGTGGATGGTTACCAACGTATTTCGTCGATAAGAAAGGCTTAAACCCTTACGAGGGTAGGATGAAAGCTATGCTCTTGTTCGCATTTATCCCATTAATTGTGTTGTTCGCGCAGCCTCTAGGACACCTTTCGTACTGGGTACCTGTGTTGTTCATAGGTATGGCGGGAGCTGCTCACCAAGCTTGGTCGGCGAATATTTTCTCGACTGTAGGTGATATGTTCCCACGTAGCGCTATTGCTACGGTTACAGGTATCGGTGGACTCGCTGGAGGAGTAGGTTCCACGTTTATTAACTATGGCTCTGGACAACTGTTTGATCATGCGGCACAGACACAGATGAAATTTATGGGCTTTCAAGGAGAAGAAGCAGGTTATTTTATTGTCTTCTCCTTCTGTGCGGTGGCTTACCTTATTGCATGGGCAGTAATGAAGACTCTAGTACCGAGAATGGAAATAATTAAAGAATAAGTAAACAAATATTTAATCAACCTAAACAATTTATCAATGCAGTTAGATTTAGAAAGCATTTTCTATAGCGAAGGAGATATTCCCGCGGAATTTGCTTTGGAGGGACAGATTGATCAGCGAGAGTTTCTTTCAAACGGCGAGATGTTAACGTGGACAGGTCAAATCAGTGAAGTATTTTCACCCATTTGTGTAAAAACAGGAAATGGGTTGGAGCGAAAGCGGATAGGCAGTTACCCGGTATGTACCGAAAAGGAATCTATGGTAGCGCTTGATGCCGCTGTAAAGGCGTATGATAACGGGCGTGGTGAGTGGCCAACGATGAGTGTGGCCGACCGAATCAGCTGCGTAGAGCGTTTCACGGAGAAGATGTTGGAGAAGAAGGATATCGTGGTAAAGCTCATTATGTGGGAAATCGGGAAATCTTATGCCGATTCTGTTAAAGAGTTTGATCGTACGGTTGAATATATTTATGCAACAATCGATGCTTTGAAGGATCTGGATAGAGACTCATCCCGTTTCCAGATGGAACAAGGAATCATTGCACAGATTCGTCGGTCGCCGCTTGGTGTAGTACTTTGTATGGGGCCGTTTAATTATCCGTTGAATGAAACGTTTACGACGCTCATTCCAGCATTGATTATGGGTAATACGCTGTTATTTAAACCACCAAAGCATGGAACTTTATTGCATTACCCATTGTTGGAAGCGTTTCGTACTAGCTTTCCAAAAGGTGTAGTAAACACCATTTACGGCCGTGGAAATAAAATCGTTCCGCAGTTGATGCAGTCTGGTAAGATCAATGTATTGACCTTGATCGGTTCCAGCCGTGTGGCCGATGAGTTGAAAAAGTTGCATCCGCGTGTGAATAGGCTACGTGCTATATTGGGACTGGATGCGAAAAATGCAGCGATTGTGACCAAAGATGCTGACCTAGATTTGGCTGTTTCTGAAACCGTATTGGGATCACTGTCCTTTAACGGGCAGCGATGCACAGCGTTAAAGATTGTATATGTACACCGGAGTATTGCACAAGAGTTTTTGAAGAAGTTAAGTGCAGAAGTTAGCAAGTTGAAGTATGGTATGCCTTGGGAAAAAGGTGTAGCATTAACGCCACTACCGGAGGTTAATAAACCTGCTTATTTAAAGGAGTGTTTGGAAGATGCGAAAGCTCACGGGGCTAAAGTGATCAACGAGCATGGAGGGGAAGTATGTGAATCCTTCTTCTATCCAGCGGTTGTCTATCCAGTGAATGCGCAGATGAAACTTTACAGAGAGGAACAGTTTGGTCCAGTTATCCCTGTCATTCCTTTTGATGATCTAGAAGAGCCTATCGAGTACTTGATTGAATCTTCACACGGGCAGCAGGTTAGTATTTTTAGTAATAACCATGCTGTGATTTCTTCCTTGATAGACCCGTTGGTTAATCAAGTAAGCCGTGTTAATATTAATTGCCAATGTCAGCGCGGTCCAGATACGTTCCCTTTCACGGGAAGAAAAGACAGCGCCGAAGGAACACTGTCTGTGGTGGATGCACTTCGGTCGTTCTCCATTCGGTCACTCGTGGCTACAAAGAATACGGATACAAATAAGAAAGTATTGAACGAAATAGTTAGCGATCGTAGCTCTAACTTCTTGAGTACACAATATATCTTCTAAAAACAAATATGGGCAGATAAAAATCTGCCCATATTTGTTTTCTGGATAACAACTTTATTACCTACCATCCTGTCATTTTAATATATCGGCTATTTTAGGTATTATTACAAGATAATTACCTGTTATGGCGTTTGAGAACTATACGATAAAAGATATTGCAAAGGCCTTAAACCTTTCTACATCCACTGTTTCCAGAGCTTTACGTGATAGTTACGAAATTAGTGCAGACACCAAAAAACTAGTATTGGAGTATGCTGAAAAAATAAATTACCGTGCTAATCCCATAGCGCGTAGCCTAAAGGAAAGAAAAAGTTACAGCATAGGCGTTATTGTCACAGAGATTGCCAACAATTTTTTCTCTCAAGTGATTGATGGAATAGAATCTGTGGCTTATAGCAAAAATTATCAAGTTGTTATTTCGCAAATGCGCGAATCTTCTGCACGGGAACGACTCAATGTCGAGCACCTTTACTCTCGCTCCACAGATGGATTATTGATCGCCTTGTCTGCCGAAACCATGGATATTACCTATTTAGAACATTTGATCGGTAAGGGCTTCCCGATCGTGTTTTTTGATCGGGTCCCCAATTTGGCATCGTGTCATAAAGTAATCGCAGATAATCGCCAAGGCGGCTTTGATGCGATACAATATCTGGTAAACAAAGGAAAGCGAAAGATCGCGCATCTTACCGGAACAAAAAAACTCTCTATTACCAGAGAGCGACTAGAAGGTTATAAAATGGGCTTGGAAGCCAATGGACTTCCCTACATCCCCGCACTGGTTAAACATTGCGAATACGGAGGGCTTCATCAAGACGAAATAGAGCAAGCCGTTACGGAACTGCTACAAGAAGAATATGATGCTATTTTTATCTCCGGGGATAAGTTGAGTATGGGATATTTGCAGGCGATGAAAGAGCGGCCCGGAGCTGATTTAACCAAAATTGAGGTCACCGGTTTTACGAATTCCAAAGCCGTAAGTCTTTTCTCTCCGCCTATCACCGCGGTACGCCAGCCAGCATTCGAAATGGGAGAAAGAGCTGCTGAACTTTTGATCCAGCAAATTGAAGCCAAACATCCCATCGAGGATTTTCAGACCATCGTGTTCCCCACCACCTTAATTGAACAGGGGATATAACCTAATTTTTATTAAATACCGTAAGGCGGCTGGTCAATGCGAACATCAACAAGCCAAAACAGGCGAATACCCCAAAAGAATAACGTAAATTAAAGACTTCGGCTATATAACCGATTAACGGAGGCCCCATTAAAAAGCCCAAATAACTGACACTCGATACCATCGCTAAGGCTACGCCGGAGGAAATGGTCTTATGTTTTCCAGCAACAGAATAAACCGAAGGTATATTACAGGCCACGCCAAGCCCAACGAGCATGAAAGCTAGCGTACATAGTACGAGTTGCGGGAATATTACTGCACCCATCATCCCTATAAACATAAGTAGTCCGCTAATCTGTAATGTCCGTTTACGGCCAATTCGACTAATCACGGCGTCTCCCATAAACCGCCCTAACGCCATCATGATCATAAAGGAAGCGTATCCAAGGGTCGTCCATTTTTCCGGAGCTTTCACAATGTCGTGAAAATACACACCGCTCCAATCGAACATCGCGCCTTCGGTTGCCATGCTACAGAAACCGATTACACCTAGCGATATGAGTAGACGATCAGGCTTGAAGGAAAAGGACTTTTTCTCTGACGGATTGGAGTCATCCTGTACAAGATAGGCTCGATTAAGGAGAATATTAATAAGCATCAGCCCCAAGATGATGTAGAAGTGCGTTTGTGTGGAGAGGTCAATGTTGAGGGAAACCAATCCAATTACGGCGCCCGTAAAGCCGGCAATACTCCATGAACCATGAAACGATGACATGATGGATTTCTTATAGAGTCGTTCCGCTAATACCCCCTGTGTGTTTACGGAAATATTACAGAGATTTCCAGTGATTCCAAAAAGTAAGAGGGTGCCTCCCAATTGCCATGCATTGGATGCATAAGCTATTGAACATAGGACCATTAAGTAAACCACCGCTGCAATCGGCATAATACGATGGCTTCCGTATTTACCGACTAATTTCCCAGAAATGGGCATAGTTATCAATTGGCCAATCGGCAATGCGAGCAAAATGGTTCCCAGTTGGGCTTCGGTAAGCTGCAATTGTTCTTTTATTACGGGAATACGGCTTGCCCAACTGGCGAAGGCCAATCCTTGACCGAAATAAAATAACGAAACCGCCAAACGGATGCGCTGTTTGTTTCCATACACTGCCGTGTTTTTTGTACTTGTTGACGAGTCCATGGTGATATCCTGATATGGGAACAAAAGTACACTAAATTTTGTTCATTAGAAATTGATCACACTTTTGTAAATTTGATTGTTCGTCAAGAAATAACCGAAAGGCAAAGATCTACCTGCTGGCTTTGAGAAAGCCGGATCTTGCTTAAAGATAAACCATTCTGCATGGATGAACAACGAATATTAATTTGAATGTAAATGAATATGCTATCCATATTACGGGAAACCACACCACTCTCAGAGAAAGATTGTTTTATGGTGTTTTCTCGCGAGAAAACGGAATTCGATTTCCCTGTCCACGTACATGCGGAGTATGAATTGAATTTCATTGAAAACGCGAAGGGAGCGCAACGTATTGTGGGTGATAGCATAGAAGAAATAGAAGATACAGAACTGGCACTGGTTACGAGTTCGAATTTGGAACACGGATGGGTGAATCATCGGCTGGGGGAGGGAAAGATAATTAAAGAGATTACCATCCAATTCCATCCTAATCTTTTAAATGATCAATTACTGAATAAGAATCAATTTAGAACTATACAAAGTATGTTCGCTAAAGCGGCATACGGGATGTCTTTTGGTGTGGAAGTTACCAAGCAGATTAAAGAAAAAATTTATGATTTGGCTGCCGACAACGATGGTTTTTACTCCGTGATGAAGCTCATAGAGCTTTTGTATGCGCTTTCACTCGATACAACGGCACGGACGCTCTCTAGTCGCTCATTTCACGCGGATAATCAACAATTTAATAGCAGACGGGTAGAGCGGATTATCCAATTTTTAATGGAGACTTATACGGAGGAAGTGACTTTACGGGATGTCAGTGATTTGGTGGGCATGACAGAGGTATCCGTAAGCCGTTTTTTAAAACTGAGGACAGGACGAAGTTTTGTGGATACGCTGAATGACATCCGGCTGGGGCACGCTAGCCGAAAGTTGATTGATACCACCTATAGCATAGCAGAAATAGCGCTACAATCTGGATTTAATAACTTATCAAACTTTAACCGAATCTTTTTGAAGAAAAAAGGCTGTACACCGTCAGATTTTCGGAAGAAATATCGGGCGTCCAAGTTTTTTCTGTAAAAAGCTATCCTGCTTATCGCCGTCTCTATTTTGGGAGGATAAGAAAATGCGTCTATGGCATGCCGCTATGTGTTAGTAGAGATATATATTGGCTTGATAAGTGTCTTTAATGGATAAAAAAGTATTACATCCGAAAATAAGTTCTTCCTACATTTGAGTATTGCTTATTGTAGAGCAATAATAAACCGCCAATACTTATATAAACTAATACCATAGATATGAATAGATTATTTTATTTCATGCTGTTTGTAACGTTATTACCTACCTGGCTGCAGGCACAGAACATGCAAGTCAGTGGGCGGGTAACCGATTTGATGCATGGCGGAGCGGTTTCGGGCGTTTCTGTCAGCGTGAAGGGGACAACTAGCCAAACAAGTACGGATAACGAAGGCCGCTATCGTATTCAAGCCCAAGCAAACAGCGTTCTTGTATTTTCCTATATCGGAATGGAGACACAGGAAATTCGCGTCATGGGGAACGAACTGAACGTGCGCATGGCCGGCAGTGTAAACGAACTCGACCAAGTAGTAGCCATCGGTTATGGTGCCGTCCGTAAAGGTGACTTGTCTGGTTCTTCAGTCACTGTCAGCGAGGAGCAATTAAAAGGATCGGTTGTAACCAACCTCGACCAAGCATTGCAAGGTCGGGCATCAGGCGTCACAGCAACCATGACTTCGGGCGCGCCTGGAGGCGCAATGTCTATCCGGGTACGGGGGCAGGCAACGATCAACGCTAATGCCGAGCCTCTTTACGTAATCGACGGAGTGATCGTGCAGGGAGGTGGGGCTAGTGGCGCATCTTTTGGTTTGGGGGATGCACTTGGAAATGGAAGCGTGTCTACCATCTCTCCCCTGTCCACCCTCAATCCCGCAGATATTGTTTCGATAGAAGTGCTGAAGGACGCCTCTGCAACGGCGATTTATGGAGCACAAGGTGCGAATGGGGTGGTGCTGATAACGACAAAAAGGGGACGAGCAGGCGAAGCGAAGTTTGGCTACGAAGGGCTAACCGCCATACAAAACCAACCCATCCGATTGGATATGATGAACCTGCGGGAGTTCGCGGCTTTTAGCAACGATATTGCCGGGGAAACTAATTCCAGAGACAATCGCGTGGAGTTCCTTGATCCGTCTTTGCTTGGTGAGGGAACAAATTGGCAGGAAGCGATTTTCCGGAATGCCCCGATGCAGCAGCATCAGCTATCTGCGCAAGGCGGCACAGACGCTGTGAAGTACTATGTTTCGGGCTCTTTTATGGACCAGACCGGTACGGTCATCGGTACGAATTTCGATCGATATTCTTTCCGGTCTAATCTGGATGCACAGCTTAAAAGCTGGTTCAAATTAGGTTTAAACGCAATGTATTCCGCTACGGGCGAACGGCTCAGTTTGGTAGATAGTGACGAAGGGGTCGTGAAGTTTTCATTGTTAACGCCGCCCGATATTCCGATTTATGATATAGATGGGAATTACGCCAGTGTAGTACGGGAAGGCTACACCACATTGAACCCTATAGCGAAGGCACTGAGCGACAAGATACTGCTGGATAGAACCAAGTTAAACGGAAGCGTCTTCGCCGATCTGACCATTTTGGAAGGCTTGGTGTGGCGATCAGAGCTTGGATTTGATATTAGCGGATCACGCGCAGAAGTATTCGAGCCTACATTGGAATTAGGGAACTGGAGAAGAACCATAAATATGAACGCGTGGCAACGCAACAATAGTAAGTTCTGGCAACTCAAAAACTATTTGACGTACACGCGTAACTTCGGCTCAGGGCATGCGATCAACGCTATGCTCGGACAGGAAGCATGGGAATCTACTTACGAGTTTATGCGTATCAGTGCCACGGGGCTCCCTTCCAATGACGTGCAAAACCCGCGTTTAGGAGAAGATCCACAAATAAATTCTGGGTTTGGCGAATCCGCGATGTCTTCTTTTTTTGGCCGCCTGATGTATAATTACCAAGATCGATTTATGGGAACCTATACCTATCGTCGGGACGGTTCATCTAATTTTGGGCCAGAAAACCGTTGGGCAAGCTTCCATTCGTTTGCGACGTCTTGGCGTTTCTCTAACGAAGCGTTTTTTGAGCCTTTGAAATCTGTAGTGTCTGATGGTAAAATACGTGTTGGATGGGGACAGACGGGGAATTCCAGTATAGGATCCTATCTCTGGGGAGCAAGTATCACGATGATGCCCACTGGACTTGGACCCGGGTATCGACAGTCTAATATAGCTAATCCCTATATACAGTGGGAAACACAGGAACAATGGAACTTCGGATTAGACCTAGCGTTCTTCAACGACCGGCTAAGAGTAGTCGCGGATGTCTACGATAAAACTTCCAAAGACATGTTAATGGCGTTGCAGCTTCCCTCCTATATGGGAACACGCGGAAACGCTTCGTCCGCATTGGCGTCGCCGATGGGAAATTATGGCACGATCAACAATAAGGGATTCGAATTGGCCGTATCGACCAAAAATATGACGGGAGCTTTCGAGTGGGATACCGATCTCCAGGTAACTGTCAATAAGAACAAATTGGTCGCATTGGACGGCACGGCGTCTGCGCATATTGAGGGATACGGACAATGGAGTGATGTTGTTTCGGTATCTCGAATCGGCGAGCCGCTATACAGTTTTTACGGATATAAAGTGATCGGTGTGTACCGTGACTTGGAAGACTTGCAAAACTCACCTAAACCCGAAAAATATCCCTCCGACGGCGTATTTAATAGAGCTAATACAACTTGGGTAGGCGACCTCAAATATGCTGATATCAGCGGACCGGATGGGGTGCCAGATGGTATCATCGATACTTACGACCGGACGGATATCGGTTCACCGATGCCTAAATTTACTTTTGGCATTAATAATAGCTTTCGGTATAAGAATTTTGATCTCAATGTATTTCTAAACGGATCATACGGGAATAAAGTAATGAATTATATGGGGATTAACCTATCTAATATGTTGACAGGATGGAATAACCAACATCAAAAAGTCGCCGATCGTGCTATCCTGCAGCCGATAAATCCAGACAAGAGTTACCCTGCGAACGTCAATGGAACCGTTGTCAACAATTGGTTTGAAGATGTCACCAACATCGAGGTAAGCAATCCGGACACAAAAATACCACGGGCAATTTTTAATGATCCGAACGATAATGACCGAATTAGTGATCGTTATATCGAGGATGGTTCTTACCTGCGTGTCCGCAATATAGCATTAGGATATACCTTGCCTTCGACGTGGACGGAGCGATGGCGGTTGGACAACGTGCGGATATATGTCAATATTCAAAACCTGCATACTTTTACTAAATATACGGGATATGACCCAGAGATTGGAGCTAGTATGGCCAGTTCCAACGTATTTGGTCTGGATAACGGCCGTTACCCATCTCCCCGCACTTTTTCTGCCGGTATAAATTTATCTTTTTAATAATGCAAAGAATGAGAACAATGAAAAGAATATATACACAGATACGACATGTCTTTTGTTGGGTAATATTGACGTTCGCTTTCGGGTCTTGCGGAGACTTTTTAGATCGCCCTACCGTAGACAGCTATACCATCGATATCTTTTACCAAACGGATGAACAATGCTTTCAGGCCGTTAACCCGATTTATAATTCACCTTGGTATGATTACCAACGCGGATTCTTCAAGGTCGGCGAGGTGCTTTCGGGAAATTATTATATGGGTAACTCGCCTTACCTGACTTTTACCATTAACTCTACGGATCAGGATCTCGTCAACATGTCCGCCTCGTTATGGTCCGTCAACGCGTATTGTAACGGTATACTGGAAAATATCGAAGCCAAATCCGGGCCTAACGTGAGCCAAGTTGTGAAAAATACCGTGAAAGGAGAGGCGTTAGTTTGGAAAGCAATGACTTACTTTTATCTAGTACGCACGTTTGGAGCGGTGCCGATTGTCCACAACAATTCCGAAGAGATTGCAGCAGGAAACTATAACGAGGTATTTAAAGCACCTGTCGAGGACGTGTATCAGTATATCGTAATGACCTTGGAAAAGGCTATAGAGTGGCTTCCGCTTAATAATCGCCCCGGACGTATCGATCGCTTTAGCGCATACGCCCTGCTATCCAAGGTTTACCTGACCAAATCAGGGTACGGACAAAGTGGTTCGCGCAATCAGGCGGATTTAGACCAAGCCGCGGAGTATGCGCGGAAAGTAATCGATGAAAGTGGTCGTATATTGACACCGGTATATTCCGATATTTTTAGGCTAGAGAACAACTTCTCCAGTGAAAGTCTTCTTGCCTGGCACTGGGTATCATCGGAAGTGTGGACCTCACAGAACACTTTACAATCCGACTTGGCACTGACGGGGTTTTCCGAATTTGGCGATACTTGGGGAGACTGGGGTGGCCCTTCTGTCGATCTTCAGGATGATTTTAACGAAAGCGCTCTTTCCTTGACGCGGAACAACGTCGATGTTCGTCGAAAAGCGACCATGATGATGTACGGCGACGTTTATGCATATTTTTGGGCTGATCAGGGTGGATTCGATTATGCAGATTTTGCCGAAAATGTAACAGGCGAATTTCGCTCACCTACCGGGGCTAATAGCGTGAAGCACCTTGTTGGGAACAATAGCGACCACGTAGCCGGTATCGGAGTACCCATGCGGAATATGTCAACGAGTTTAAGCACGCATTTGCTGCGGTTGGCAGATGTGTATTTAATCTATGCAGAAGCCGTTATGGGCAATGCGGGTTCAACGACGAATGCCAAGGCGCTGGAGGCCTATAACGCCGTCCGCAAGAGAGCCGGCTTTAGTGGTAACACGACCTCAATTACTTGGCAGGATGTGTGGAAAGAAAGGCGCCTGGAGTTAGCCTGTGAGGGCGACCGATGGTATGACTATGTACGTTGGCACTATTATCAACCCGCAGCAGCAATAGCGGAGCTAAAAGGACAACGAAGAAGTTTTTACATGGGGCTCGACGATTTCTATAAGACGGAGATCTTTGATTCTAACGTGACCCGTTATGATGATAATCCGGTAGTTCCAAATATTACGGGTGCACATTTTCAATTGCCCTTTCCGGACACCGACCTGACGATGAATCCGAATCTGCTGAAGGATCCGATAAAGTTTGATTTTAGTAGTATACAATATTAACCTGAGAAGACATGAAAACAATATATAAAACAATGCCGAAGATAGGTATCGCATGTGTAGGTCTATTGCTTTTATTTTCGGCGAATGCCTGTAAGGACGATACGGATATGTTTGAATTGGAAGATGGCACACCGATGATTCGCTATGTGCGCGTGCCGGACGAGAACGTAAGTGATTCGCTTTTGACGAGCGCCTTCTTAGGTAACAGTATAGCCATCATCGGAGAAAATATGAAAAGCGTATCCGAGATTTGGTTTAACGATCAAAAAGCAGTGCTGAATACGAGTTTTATGACGGACGAGGTCATTATAGTATCGGTACCACGAGATATACCAGAACACGTTACCGATAAGATTTATTTTGTGAATAGCTCGAAGCAGGATACCGTAGCGCACGGCTTCAATGTACTGGTGCCACCGCCAGCAGTCGTAGCGATGGAATGCGAATACGTACCAGAAGGTGAAATCGCTGTGCTAAAAGGTAATTATTTCCTTTCGACGGCGACACAAGACCATCCGGTGGTGGTTTTTTCACCTAATATAGAGGCTACAGAAATCGTCTCACATTCCCTAACGGAGATTCAGGTAATCGTACCTCCGGGCGCGGCTGAAGGACCGGTTTCGGTACAATCGCGTTATGGCGCGGCTCGGTCCACCTTCCATTTTAGAGATACCCGCGGAATGCTTACGAATTATGATGCAGATTATCCGATTGTGAACAGTTGGGGTCGAGCCGGAAGACTCGAAAGTGATCCTGCTATTGCATTATCCGGAAACTATCTGAAGTTATCTGGCTCCTTTGCCGAGCCGACGGAATGGAGCGCGGCAAGTGAGAGTGACGGACTGAGCCACTATTGGGGGAATGAAAACGGCCATACCGGAGCAGTCTTCGATGGCAGCCCGGAAGAAATGGTGATGAAATTTGAGGCCTTTGTTCCCAATCCATGGAGTTCCGTGGGGCTTTCCTTTATTTTCGCTGCTACTGGTACAACCAACGGCCCACTCTATGAGGACGCCAAGCCGCGTGGAATATGGATGCCATGGAGAAATGCCGGTGTGTACCAAACTGATGGTTGGGTGACCGTTGCTATCCCACTTTCGGAGTTTAAGTACGACGGAGCAGGGTCGTCTTTGAACGTACTTCCCGAGGCGTTTGACAATTTGAATATTTTCTTGGCCAACCGCGGGCTGGTGTATGTGGGGACGGCATCCGACCCGGTGATTTTAATGGATAATTTGAGAATTGTGCCACAGTAACCTAAAATAAACGATGATGACAGTCTTTAAAATAAAAAAACACCGATTGGCGCTGTGGCTCGTCTGCTTGCTGATGGGGGGGCTATTCTTCACCTCCTGCGAAAAAGAAGAACAAACGGAAGGGGAAGATACCGTACAACTTGAGGTCTTTGGGCCCTCGCCGGCCTTGCGCGGCAGCGACATTCGGTTTATCGGAAACGGAATGGATAAAGTGAAGGCCGTGGTATTGGCTGATGGCACGGAGATTACGGATATAACCGTGGTCAATTCCGGTGAGATCAAGATAACCATACCACAAGAAGCACCGTCCGGACATCTCGTCCTAAAGTATGAAGGAGGCGAAATAAGGACAAAAACACCACTAACCTATTCGGAGCCTATTGTGATAGACAAGATAGCGCCTATGCAAGTGAAGGCCGGTGACATATTGGTCATTGAAGGGGATTATCTAAACCTGATCGCCCAGGTTATATTTGCGAAAGATGTGGCGGTGGATAGTGTAGATTTCATTAGCCAGTCGCGGTATAAGATTGAAGTTTCCGTTCCTCGTGAGGCGCAGACCGGTTTAATCAGTGTCTCTAACGGAGCGGAGGTGCCTATCTTAGTTTACGGAGAAGAAGAGGTAGGTGTGGTAGTGCCTACCGTGAAATCTATCGCGCCTAACCCTGTAAAGCCGGGAAAAGGACTGCTGATTACGGGGACTGATTTTCAGTTGGTTCAATCTATCCTTTTTTCAGAGAATATCACGGTGGCCGAGTTTACCGTTAATGAATCTTATACAGAAATCAAGGTGGATGTGCCGCATGAAGCAAAAGAGGGTCTGGTCAAGCTGTTATCGTATTCCGGTCTTGAAATCCTTTCGGACGAGTTAGGCTTGTTAGCTCCGGAGATTGAAAGCATAGCACCTAACCCCGTAAAGAGTGGTGCAAAATTGGTCATAACGGGAGGAAATTTAGATTTAGTTACTTCCGTCATCTTTTTCGGTGATGCTGAAGGAGAAATTGTGGCGCAATCTGCCACAAAGCTTGAGGTTAGCGTTCCCCTGTCTGCGAAAGATGGTGAACTTGTTCTAAGTACGCATTCGGGCAAGACAGCAACGGCTACGCTGACATTGGTGCAACCAACGGTCAGTAGCTTAAACCCAACGAATTTGATGGCAGGGAATGAATTGACCATCACGGGGACACATCTCGATTTGGTACGACAGGTGATATTTGGCGGAGGGCATGTTGTAGATGATATACAGGCGACGTCTGCCACCACGTTGCGTGTACAGGTGCCGATGTCGGCAGAGTCCGGTGTAATTACCTTAGTAATGGCGAATGGAGCAGCGGTGGAGTCGTCGATGTCGTTGACTGTAACGTCGCCGAACATACCCATTATCACCAAAATCCCAGCATCGGCTAAGCCGGGCGACTTGATTCGAATTGAAGGTACGAAACTACATTTGGTAGAGAGCGTCTATTTTCAGGACAATGTAAAAGGGACCCAATACGGAATGCGCAACGAGAGTCTGATAGAGGTGTACATTCCACAAAATGCCGCAAAAGGCAAAGTTAAATTGAAGCTTATTACATTCGACGGGAAGGAAGTAGAATCACCGACATTCACCATTTCAGGAGTCGATCCGGTCGTTGACCCTAGCTACGTGTTCTTCGATTTTGACTCAAAAGGAAGCTGGTGGGGAACGCATGGCCAAGTGGAAAGCGCGTCGAACTTGTCTATTAGTGGTAATTATTTCCGGGTAAACAAACAATTGGCCGGCGGATGGGATGATTTCTTTTGGCGGAATGGACGCGACAATTTCAAAACAGATGGTGTAACCGTGGCAGAATGGGCGATTAGAATGGATGTGAATGTATTAGGCGGCACGACCCAAGCGTTAAAATTCCGATTGAATGGTGCAGATGGCGATTTCTGGGCGATTATTCCGCCGCTAGCTAACGAAGGAGGCTGGTATACTGTCACGATTCCGTTAACAGAATTTAGAGATGACAATGGAACAGGTAGTGGCCAACTTCCAAACGTGCAGAATATCGATCAGGATTTTGGAATGGCGACAAATGGTGCCGCCGGGATGTTGAATATCGCGATAGACAATATTCGGTTTGAGAAAATAAAATAGAATTCTTACAAAGGACGATTGATTATTTATGAAAAATAAACGGCGCGCTTTATGGCTGTGTATTGTTTTCTTATGGTTTAGCTGTTCTAAGGGCAATCCAAACAATGAGTTAACGGATGCTCCTCAGCCACTTTTGCTTTCTTCCTCTGTGAAGGATGGCGCTGATGGCGTGCCTATCGGAGAGAATAACATTGTCCTGAGTTTTGACCAGAACATCGTACTGGACCAACAACGCAGGATAGAACTCAACGGGCAGCCCGTTGGACAAGTGTCTGCAGCTTTCAAAGAGCTGAAAATAACGGTTCACTTAGAAGGCGAAACCCGTTACACACTAAACATCCCCGCGCAGACCATAAAAGGTCCTAGCGGGGTGTTTGCAGCGGAAATACAATTGTCATTCACCACGGCTGACGTTCAGGATCCAGCTATCGGTATGGCTTTAGTAACCCGAAATGCCAGCGTGCAAGCCACAAAGGTATACGACTTTTTGCGTGAGCAATATGGAACTAAAATGATATCGGGTACTATGACCAACGTCAGCTGGAACAGCCACGAAGCCGAATGGGTATATCGACATACCGGAAAATATCCGGCATTAAATTGTTTTGATTACCTCCATTTGCACGCTTCTCCCGCCGACTGGATCAACTACGAAAACACACAGGTAGTAGAAGATTGGTGGAATAATAAAGGGCTGGTTGCGGCTTCTTGGCATTGGAACGTACCAGCAGACGAAGGAAGTACCGATTATCATTTCTATACCCAAGATACCCGTTTTGATGTCTCCAAGGCGGTCATTAGCGGAACCTACGAAAACACGGTGGCTACCGCAGACTTAGAACGGATGGCGGATCATCTTATTCTTCTGCAAGAGAAGCACATTCCCGTTTTGTGGCGGCCACTACACGAAGCCTCCGGGAAATGGTTTTGGTGGGGGGCTAAAACGGCTGAAGACTACCGAAAATTGTGGATAATGATGTTTGAAATCTTCCAAGAAAAAGGGTTAAATAACCTGATTTGGATTTGGACAAGTCAGGGTGGTGATACAATGTGGTACCCGGGAGATGATTATGTGGATATGATCGGATGCGACCTCTATGATAAGCAAAATGCAAACGAAATCGCCGCATTGTATGCATCGTTGCAAAAGGAGTATCCGGCCAAAATGCTGACGCTAAGCGAGTTTGGGGAAGTGGCGGACTTGCCCACGCAGTGGAATAGCGGAGCGAAATGGTCGTGGGCGATGCCTTGGTATGATTATGACCGAACCAAAAGCCTATCCGGATTGGAGTTTGATAAAAAGGAACATATACATGCCGATATCGATTACTGGGGACGCCTATTGGCAGATGAACGGACGATTACCCGAGACGAGATGCCGGACCTGCGTTAAGAAAGGCTTCGTCTCATTAAAATAAAATGTATGAAGAGCTATTTGTTTAAAGCCGTAAAGGCATTATTTTGGAGTGCGGGCGTCTGGCTTCTTGTCAGTGGCTGTTCCGCAGGAACATCGAACACCATCTCGGAACGCGACGAAGCCCCGATGACCGTCGTAGAACGACATGGACAGCTAACTGTGCAAGGGGTAGCCCTGCACAACCAGCATGGCCAACCACTTGTGTTACGGGGTGTGAGCTTGGGCTGGCATAACTGGTGGCCGCGCTTTTATCATAAAGAAACCGTCGGATGGCTCGCACAAGACTGGGATATATCTGTTATCCGGGCAGCGATTGGTGTGGGGCCAGACGGGTCTTACCTTGACAATCCAGCATTTGCACTCGAGTGCCTATATCAGGTTGTAGATGCGGCCATCGCGGAGGGAATTTATGTTATCGTAGATTGGCATAGCCATGAAATTCACACCGATGAAGCAAA
Source organism: Sphingobacterium sp. FBM7-1 (assembly GCF_020687765.1). Taxonomy (GTDB): domain Bacteria; phylum Bacteroidota; class Bacteroidia; order Sphingobacteriales; family Sphingobacteriaceae; genus Sphingobacterium. The sequence continues at coordinate 79,745 of NZ_JAJEWJ010000011.1, forward strand.
GGATTTCTTCAAAACAATTGCCACGAAATACCAGGAATACCCAAATGTGATATATGAGATATACAATGAGCCAGTAGAGGATAGTTGGGCAGAGGTTAAGCACTATGCGGAAGAAATCATTGCGGAAATTAGAATGATCAATAGCACAGCGATCATCTTAGTGGGATGTCCGCACTGGGATCAAGATATTCATCTTGTAGCCGAAGATCCGATACAGGGCTATGATAACATCATGTATACGGTTCATTTCTATGCGGCCACCCATAAGCAAGATCTGCGAGACCGTACCGACAAAGCAATGGCTAAAGGTATTCCGGTCTTCATATCCGAATGCGCAGGAATGGAAGCTACCGGCGATGGGCCGGTCAATCACGAAGAATGGCAAAGTTGGGTTTCGTGGATGGCTGACAGGAACATAAGTTGGGTCGCTTGGTCCATTGCGGATAAAAATGAAACCTGCTCTATGATTCGCGATCCGGAAGCACCGCGGGCAGTCTGGGCTGATGAGGATTTGAAAGAATGGGGAAAGACAGTCCGAAACGAACTAAACAAGAGAAATAAAACCGAACATACTCATAATGAATAATAAACCACAACCTGATGATTTTATAGAGGATAGAATGAACGACTTATTTGCTAAACGCGTTGCAGCTATGGGTGCAGCACACGAACAATTGATCAGGCGGGAAAACATCCCGATTTTACAAGGTAATGGAATTTTTGAACGTTACCGTTATCCGGTGCTCACGGCAGCACATACGCCGCTTTTTTGGCGCTATGACCTCTCGCGAGAAACCAATCCCTTTTTTATGGAAAGATTTGGTATCAATGCCACATTCAATGCCGGAGCCATCCGATTCGAAGACAAATATGTGCTTGTTGTAAGGGTAGAGGGGAGTGATCGGAAGTCTTTTTTTGCGATCGCCGAGAGTCCAACCGGCGTCGATAATTTTGTTTTCCGGAATCATCCCGTCACGATCCCAGAATTAGACGATCCAGATGTTAACGTATATGATATGCGCCTCACGGCCCATGAAGACGGTTGGATCTACGGATTGTTTTGTACCGAACGGAAAGATCCAACAGCTGCAGTAGGAGATCTTTCCGCAGCGGTGGCTTCGGCAGGCATTGTCCGCAGCAAAGACCTCACTAACTGGGAGCGGTTACCGGATCTAATATCCAAAAGCCAGCAACGAAATGTGGTGCTTCATCCTTCCTTTGTTAATGGAAAGTATGCCTTGTATACACGTCCGCAGGATGGCTTTATTGATGCTGGAAGCGGTGGAGGAATAGGCTGGGCATTGGTAGACAGTATGGAACACGCAATTATCACCGAAGAACGCATTTTGAACCACCGGTTTTACCATACCATAAAAGAACTGAAAAATGGAGAAGGCCCCCCTCCGCTCAAAACACCAAAAGGATGGCTACATCTAGCGCACGGTGTCCGTAATTGTGCAGCTGGCCTGCGATACGTCCTATATCTGTATCTAACCGACTTAAATCAACCTGATAAAATAATCGCTGAGCCGGCCGGATATTTGATGGCGCCCCAAGACGATGAACGGATAGGAGATGTGTCTAATGTACTTTTTTCTAATGGCTGGATAGCAGATGCAGACGGAAAAGTGTATATTTATTACGCTTCGAGCGATACCCGTATGCATGTAGCGGTATCCAGCATAGACAGGTTGTTGGATTATTGTTTACACACAGCAGCGGATGGTTACCGTTCGACCACCTCCGTACAAACACTAATGGATCTGATCAATAAGAATCAGCAACTAAAAGCCCATCCCTAAAATATGGAGAGCAATCGGATCAACTTAAAAGAAAAAATTGGCTACGGCTTAGGCGATGCCGCCTCTTCTATGTATTGGAAGTTGTTCAGCATGTACCTGATGTTTTTCTATACCGATATTTTCGGAATAGAAGCGAAGGCTGTGGGCACCATGTTTTTGATTACCCGGGTGTGGGATTCCTTGTTTGATCCCGTAGTGGGTGTTTTTGCGGATCGTATCCATACGCGATGGGGTAAATTCCGGCCCTTTATTTTGTATATGGCAATACCCTTTGGTGTAATGGGCGTCTTGACTTTTTATACACCCTCATTCGGACACACAGGCAAGATGGTGTATGCGTACCTGACCTATTCGATTATGATGATGGTATATTCGGCTATTAATGTCCCCTATGCATCTTTATTAGGCGTAATGAGTTCTTCTCCCAAAGTACGCAACGTGCTAGCCACGTATCGAATGACTTTTGCTTATTTGGGGAGCTTTGTGACCCTATTACTATTCAGTCCCTTAGTTCACTACTTCAGCGGCGGGAGCCAAACACTTACCAATCAGCAACAAGGATGGACGTGGGCTGCATTGGTCATTGCAATATGTAGCGTCATCTTGTTTTTGTTGTGTTTTTCTTGGACACGCGAGCGCGTCACTCCTACACAGGAACAGCGATCTACCCTTAAGGAAGATATTCGGGATCTCTGGCATAATGGCCCATGGTGGATATTGCTCGGGGCCAGCATCATGACTTTGTTGTTTAACTCCGTGAGGGATGGAGCGGCGTTATATTACTTTAAATATTACGTTCAGGAAGAGATGTTTGGCAATATTTACCTATTTCGTATACCTTTTGTACTGAGCGGGTTGTATCTTGCTGTAGGACAAATAGCGAATATTATCGGCGTTATCGCAGCGGCACCGTTGAGCAACAAGATTGGGAAGAAAGCGACATTCGTTTTAGCAATGGGCGTCGCGACGCTGGGCAGTGTAGCTTTTTTTGGGCTGGAAAGCCAAGACCTATGGGGCATTTTTGGCTTACAGGTGGTGATCAGCATCTGTGCGGGCACCGTCTTTCCCCTTCTTTGGTCCATGTATGCCGATTGCGGAGACTATTCAACGTATGTTACCGGTAACAGAGCCACAGGTCTGATTTTTAGCTCGTCTTCGATGAGCCAAAAGCTTGGCTGGGCCTTAGGGACCGCTTTGACCGGCTGGCTATTAGGTTACTTCGGCTTTCAAGCAAACACCTTACAATCCACCGAAACCTTGAAGGGTATACGGATGTTTCTTAGTTTGTTCCCTGCCATCGCGGCCGCTTTATCCGTCGCTTTCATTAGCTTTTATCCGCTAAACGAAAAGAAAATGCTTCAAATTTCCGACGAATTGCAAAAAGGAGAATAATAATGACAACACGGAAAGGCCTATTACGTGCAGACAAAGAAAGAGAAATAATAAGCATGAAAGGATTTAGAGCGGAATTAGAAAATAATATACTCTCTTTTTGGAAAGACAAGATGGTCGATGAAGAGCACGGTGGGTTTTTTGGAAAAATGGATATGTCGAACCGGATCCACCCTACCGCAGATAAAGGCGCGGTAATGACCTTTCGTGTCCTGTGGACATATGCGGCAGCCTATCGCGTTTTGGGGAACAAAATGTATCGGCACATTGCGGAGCGAGCATACCGATACGGGAGAGACTTCTTTATGGATACGGTAAATGGCGGTGTATATTGGACGGTGAATTATCGTGGACGTCCGGCAGACCGAAAGAAGCAGCTGTATGCACAGGCTTTTGCACTGTATGCCATAACCGAATATTATCGGATTACGGAAGAAGCGGAAGCGCTTACATTAGCGATGGAACTTTTCACGCAAATAGAAAAAGGTGCAGATCGTAATTTGGGAGGGTATGTAGAAGCATTTGCTGAAGATTGGATGCCCTTGTCGGACATGCGGCTCAGTGAAAAAGACCAGAATGTGGAGAAGACAATGAATACTCATTTGCATATTATGGAAGCATACAGCAACCTCATGCGCGTCCATCCGGTACCTCGGGTTGCGCGAGCTTTAAAAATGCTGGTGGACACCTTTATCACCAAGATATACAACCCGAGCGGTCATCTGGGGCTCTTTTTCGATAAAAATTGGCGAAAAACAAGTAACGTTGTTTCTTTCGGCCATGATATTGAAGCCGCTTGGTTATTGCAGGAAGCTGCATACGTACTTGACGACAACGCGCTCATTGAACGATGCCGTCCGATTTCCATCGCTTTGGCCGAAGCTACCTGTGAAGGGCTGTTGGCGGATGGCAGCCTCGCCTATGAGCGACACAACAGTCGTATCGACGAAGAACGTCACTGGTGGGTACAGGCGGAAGCTGTCGTAGGCTTCAGCTATTTAGAGCGGCTGTGTCCCCAACAGGGCTTCGGGGAGAAGGCAGCCCGACTTTGGTCATATATACAGCATCAATTAGTGGATGTCGAACATGGAGAATGGTATTGGAGTCGTTTGGAAGATGGATCCATTAACAAATCCGATGACAAAGCTGGCTTTTGGAAGTGTCCTTACCACAATGGGCGGATGTGTTTGGAGTTAATCGAAAATTTTGAAAAGGAGTAGCATTTGAAAACTGTAACCGAAAGATGGATAAATTAGGTTTACTACTTATTATAATCAGTATGGGGATCATCGGGGAAGCGTGTAAGAGCACTTTTTCAGATGGGGTTACCGTTTTACCATCAGATACACTTGCAACGGAGGAAACTAAGCGATTATATGAGCGGATTTGGGATATAGCCTCAAGAGGCACCATGGTTGGTCATCAGGATGATCTCGCATATGGTCACCTGTGGTACAATGAAGATGGCCGAAGCGATGTAAAGGATGTAACGGGGGACTATCCCGCGGTGGTTGGTTGGGAGATTGGTGATTTAGAATTGGGTAAAATGCATAACCTCGATTCGGTATGCTTTACAAGGATGCAAAAATATATAAAGGAAACTGCACGTCGCGGAGGTATTACAACAATCAGTTGGCATACCAACAACATAGCAACGCAGCACAACGCATGGGATAATCAGCAAGACACTATTGTTCGCACGATATTGCCAGGCGGTGTACATCATCACGCTTATTTGGGCTGGCTGAGTCGTATAGGAGACTTCTTTCTTCAGCTAAAAGATGAGAATGGAGCGTTTATTCCGGTGGTTTTCCGTCCCTATCATGAACACACCGGCTCCTGGTTCTGGTGGGGAGCAGATCAATGCACCGCCGAAGAATATAAGGCATTATGGCGGATGACGGTGGCGTATCTCCGTGAAACAAAGCACATACATCATTTACTTTTTTGTTATTCGCCAGCTGCGGTCAAAAGCGAAGCGGAGTTTATGGAACGTTATCCGGGAGATGATGTTGTAGATATGGTGGCCTTCGATTGCTATGTTCAGCGAAAAGAATCCATTAGTGATGATCTAAAGACATACAAAAGGCAAATGGAAGTAAATATTGATATTGTTACTTCCGTGGCGGAAAAAACGAGAAAGATCGCGGCTATTGGTGAAACGGGTTTAGAAGGGGTTATAGACACTACCTATTTTACCCAAACGATCTATCCTTTAATAAAGAGCAAAACTTTAGCTTGGGTTTTATTTTGGAGAAATGCATATGAAGTAGACAAACGTGAACATTATTATTTACCCTTTACAGGACACGCTGCCGCCTTCGATTTTGAGAACTTTACAAAAAAGGAAGACGTTTTGATGAACAACGATTTGTAAACCGTATCTCTCTTTCATTTTAACCAATGTAAAATGTAGTTGTTTTTTTAGATAGAAAAAAACGCTATTTTTAATTGGAAATTGGGAGATATGAAGAAATTATATGGACTGATCGTCATCTGTTATTGTTGGATAGGAGTCCTACAAGCACAAACTCCACAAAAGCCCGGCTGGATTTTGGGAGCATCTGCAGGATGGCAATACCAAAGCGGGAACTTTGTGAAATTATCGGGATGGGGATTGTTCGCGCCCAATGATGATCAATATATAAAGTTTAACGCCGGAGCTAACCTCACGTGGATGCAAAACAAAACGACGGTTATACCGGAACTCGGGATCACATATTATCTGCGAAACAGTTTAATTTTTCCGTTTCTACAAGCAGAAGTCACTCCGTATACCATTACACCTAAGGCGGGGATAAGTATCCTCTCGCTCGTAGACCTCGGTATAGGCTACGGATTTGATATGGATACCAAGAACAATTTTAAAGCCTTAAAAGGATTAACCGGGTCGATCACTTTAAACATACCGTTCAATTTCTATTGATAAATGAGCATATCTGGATATACTGTAACCAAAATACGCACTGTTAGGATGATGAAAACAGGCAGAATAATTGATGTTTAGACATCTTTCTGTTCTAAAACTGTATAAATAGTTGATACAGAAAAGTTTTCGTAGCGATGAAGTTTCGTAAAAAAACAAAATAAATTTTTAATCATCATAAAAAAAAGATACTTTTGCATCCCCAAACAGCTGTTGCGTTAAGGGTTGAGAAATAAATAATTACAGTAAAAACAGATATGACTAAAGCAGAAATTATTGCGGAAATCTCTAATAAAACAGGCTTAGAGAAAGTAGATGTTCAAGAAACAGTAGAAGCGTTTTTTAAGGTGGTGAAAAACGCAATGATTAGCGGAGAGAATGTGTACGTTAGAGGTTTCGGAAGTTTTGTTGTGAAGAAAAGAGCAGAGAAAACAGCTCGTAATATTTCAAAAAACACAGCAATTATCATTCCGGCACACTATGTGCCAAGCTTCAAACCCGCAAAAGTTTTTGTAGAGAAAGTTAAACAGGGGAACAAGTAAAACACACTGAAATGAATACCAAACAAATAGTAGTGATCGTTATTGTAGTCGTCTTAATGGGAGGGTTGCTTGCACGTCCTATCAAGGGTTTGGTAGATCAAAATACAGGTGCTAATGATACGGCGGATGCAGGAACTTCCTCCGCTTTTAACCTTCAGACCGTGTCAGACATTACCAAGCAGTCTATAAATGCTAATATAGCGCAGGAAATTACTGTGCTGGAAGAAAAAGCAGCACTAGCCAGTGGTGAAGAAAGACTTGCAATCCTAGAAGAGCTGGCGCAAAAGTGGGACGACCTGGCTAAGTTCGCTCCTCAAGGATTTATCTATGAGGAAATGGCAGAAATTTCTCCTAAATTTGAATATTGGCTGAAAGCGGGCGACACCTATCGGGCAGCATACACCAATCTGCAAGATACGGCGATGTCGGCGGAGCTTAACAGACTAGCTATTCAGGCGTATGAAAAAGCAACAGCGCTGGACGAAAACAGTCTAGATGCAAAAACCGGATTAGGGGCGGCTATGGTAACAGGAGGTGGCAATCCCATGGCTGGGATCGCCTTGTTGCAAGAGGTCGTTGCGAAGGATCCTAAAAACATTCCTGCAAATAAAACCCTGGGGCTGTTTTCTTTGCAGTCTCGACAGTTCGACAAAGCTATTGAGCGATTCAAGACAGTTGTCGAATTAAGTCCCGATGCAGAATCGTACTTTTATCTAGCAACGGGCTATGAAAACATTGGATTGAAGAACGAAGCTATCGCTGCTTTTCAGAAAAGCAAAGAGATGGCGGCGGATCCAACCTTATCTCAGTTCATAGACAGACGTGTCGAAGAACTAAGCAAGTAATTCACATATTAATTTATCATTAAAAACATTAAAGCTATGCCAAGCGGAAAAAAAAGAAAAAGACACAAAATGGCTACGCACAAGCGTAAAAAACGTTTAAGAAAAAACAGACACAAGAAAAAATAAGCTTGTGGGTCATTAGACCTCTCAGCCTATTAGGCGTCATACAATCTGTAGTTTTAATCCTAAAACTACAGATTGTATTTTTTCATTAATGCGTTTTTATGTTTCATCAGGCTATATACGATCTGTATAATAGCCCTAAATGAGTAGCTGTTGGTAAAGGAATTAATTATCGATTCAACTCCCGACAAGGGGGTGACTATTGCTTTACTACAGGACAAACAGCTTGTTGAGCTGAACAGAGAACAGGCCGATAATAATTTCGCCGTAGGTGATATTTACTTAGGGCGTATCAAAAAGATAATGCCTGGCCTCAATGCCGCTTTCGTAGATGTAGGCTACGAAAAAGATGCGTTCTTACATTATTTAGATTTAGGACCTCAGGTTCAGTCTTTGCTCAAGCTAACACGAATAGTAAAGAATGGCAGCTATCAAGAGAAGCTGCTCAATAGTTTGAAGCTTGAAAAGGACATTGATAAAGCAGGGAAAATTTCGGATATATTGAGCCGAAACCTGTTATTACCAGTACAGATTGCCAAAGAACCTATCTCAACGAAAGGACCTCGATTAAGTTCGGACCTGTCTATTGCGGGTAGATTCGTCGTATTGGTTCCATTTTCGAGCGCGGTTTCCATATCCAAGAGAATTAAAGGAAGTGCTGAGCGGAATAGACTGAAGAAAATAGTGGAGAGTATCAAACCACCAAATTTCGGAGTTATCATCCGCACAGTTTCGGAAGGAAAAGGTGTCGACGAATTAGAGAAGGACCTTTTAGATTTAATCTCGAAATGGGAACTGTTTACCAAACGCCTTAAAAGTGTGGAGCCTGCCCATAAGGTATTGGGCGAAATGGATAGAGCTTCTACCATTTTACGGGATATATTAACGGATGAGTTCACACATATCCATGTCAACGACGACGCATTGTATGATGAAGTAAAATCATACGTGCAGGAAATTTCTCCCGATCTGGAAAAAATAGTGCGGCTTTATAGACATAAAGAGCCTATTTTCGATCATTTCGGCGTCGAAAAACAGATTAAGGCGTCTTTCGGTAAAACGGTTAACCTGCAAGGAGGTGCTTACCTAGTCATTGAACATACAGAAGCACTCCATGTTGTAGATGTCAATAGCGGTAACCGAATTGCTAGTAAAGAAAATCAAGAAGAAAATGCGTTGCTCGTAAACAAAGAAGCAGCGAAAGAAATCGCAAGGCAATTGCGATTACGTGATATGGGGGGCATTGTGGTTATTGATTTTATCGATATGCACAAACCTGCTAATCGCAAAGAATTGTACGGTTTTTTGAAAGAATGCATGGCAAGCGATCGCGCCAAGCACACCATTCTTCCACCAAGTAAATTTGGACTCGTACAAATCACCCGACAACGGGTTAGACCCGAAATGAGCATCGTGACAAATGAAAAATGTCCCGCATGTGGAGGAACGGGTGAGATTCGTTCAAGCATCGTATTGCTAGACGATATCGAAAGTAATTTGAGTTACATCTTAGAAGAACAGAACGAAAAAGGGATAACACTCAGTGTACATCCCTACATAGGCGCCTACATTAAGTCGGGTTTGTTCTCCATTAGACTCAAATGGTTTTTTAAATACGGTAAATGGATTAAACTAAATATCGTATCATCTTATCATTTGACACAATTTAAATTCTTCAATGCAAAAGAAGAAGAAATTAAATTATAGTCGAAAAGAGCTTAAAAAGGACGATTTTTGCTAAAATCGTCCTTTTTCAATTTTCCGAGATTACGCTCGTTTGTGGGGGCATCGATTAGCTATTATAACCAATGGATCTTAATGCCGTCTTTTTCCATTTTTCGGAAATACGTCATTTGTCTTTTCGCATAGCGATGTATCTCTGTGTTCAATTTGTCAAAAAATTCCCCATAAGATAGTATCCCCTGTAAATACAACGTGGTATATTTATATTCCAGGCCATAGTAAATTAAATCTTCTGGATCCATGCCGTTCTCGATCAAACCACTTACTTCATCAATAAGCCCTTCCTCTAAGCGCTTATGGAGTCGCTGCGTAATCAATTCTCGTCGCTGTTCCAGTGGTGGGCAGAGTCCGAATACGCGGTAATTGTTGATAATACGCTGTCGCTTTGTCGGCTGTGGGTTGCGTTGTAAATACAACAGAATTTCCAACGCGCGCACTAATCGCTTATGGTTGTCAAAATCTACCTTTAGGTCCTCAGGGATGCCAATTTCATGAATCCGAGAGCGAAGTTCATCTATTCCTAATAACGATAAGGCGTTCTGAAGATGGCTATCTTTTGGTATCTGCGTATACGGACGCTCTTGCAAAACAGACTGTATATAAGAACCCGTGCCTCCACAAAGTATAGTCTGTTTTCGCTGGGTTACTATTTGGTCATAGACGTCAAAGAAATCCGATCGAAAAAGGTCAACATTGTATTTTTCTCCAGGTTCCTTGATGTTGATAAGATGGTATGGAAGGTCTCGATATTCCCTTAAATCCTTCCCTGTCCCGATATCCATTTTTTTATATACCTGACGGGAATCGGCTGAAATTATTTCACCATCTATCCTTGTCGCTAAGTCCACCGCAAGACCCGTCTTGCCTGACGCCGTGGGGCCGAGCAGGATAATTAAAAAATCAGGCGAAAGTTTTTCTTTCGCCTGAAGTAAGATTTCGTTTACGTACGCAGTATTACTCACACTTCAAATCTAGTCCATTTTTCATTGCTGGCATTGCTGGCTACTACATTTTGAACGAAGGCCATTCCCCGTACACCATCGTCTACTGTTGGGAAATCCAGCTCTTCCAGAGAAGGCGTTCTCCCCTCTCGTCGTGCACTAGTCGTCGCCGCGAAGTTTCGATAAATGTTCGCAAATGCTTCAAGCAGACCCTCAGGGTGCCCGGCCGGTATACGCGTATTGTGCGTAGTAAAAGAGCTTAACGTAAACGGGGCCGCGTATGCATTTCCCGTTCGGTATAGTTGTCTAGGTTGGTCTAGCATTTTAATGATGAGGTTGTTGGGATCCTCATTCGCCCATTCTAGACCGCCTTTTTCCCCATAAATACGGATTCTTACCGCATTTTCCTCACCAGCAGAAATCTGGGACGCCATGAGAACACCTTTCGCACCGTTGTCAAAACGGAGCAATACGGATCCATCATCGTCTAATACCCGGCCCTCTACCAACGTGCTTAAGTCGGCACACAGTTCGGTGATTTTTAGCCCAGAAACATATTCTGCCAAATGAGCAGCATGTGTTCCGATATCGCCCATGACCAGTGATAGCCCTGATTTTTTCGGGTCAGCACGCCAAGCCGCCCCGGCATTTCCTTCTCGTTCCGATAAACGGCTTAACCAACCTTGCGGATACTCTACCACAATCTTCCGGATTTTTCCAAAGTGCCCTTCATTGACCATCGCTTTAGCTTGTTTTACCATCGGATATCCAGAATAAGTATGCGTAAGGCACAGCGTTCTTCCTGTTTTTTCTACCACCGCTTTCAATTCTTTTGCCTCATCAAGCGTAACCGTCATAGGCTTTTCAATAACCACATCAAAACCATGCTCTAAAGCCATTTTTGCCGGAGCAAAATGCAGAAAATTAGGCGTTACTACGGTCAGAAAATCCATGCGTTCTCCTTCCGGGAGTTGTGATTCCCGTAGGATCATCTCTTCGTAGTTAGCATATAGGCGATCAGACGCTACAAACAACTCTTCCGCAGATTGACGAGAAATTTCCGGATCAATACTGAAGGCGCCACAAACTAATTCTATTTTTCCATCCATAAAGGCTGCAATTCGGTGTACGGCGCCAATGAAAGCATCCTTACCGCCACCTACCATCCCCATACGTAGTTTACGTTTCATATTCAATTATTTACGTTTAGTTAACTTCTAAGTGTTAAATATACACAACCCAAACTATTTTTAGGCTGTTTATTTTTGTTTTTTCCTCTTCCGCCGCCGTTTTAGATCCTTAAAAAATCTGTATGGATTATAATTTGAGCACTAATTTTGTGCTTCCATTATTGATGGAGAAATACCCTGCTGGATAAGTCTCTTTGAGTTTAAGGAGAGTTTCGGAGTTTGCTATATAATACCGTTCCTGGCCAACCACCCAAAAATGCTGCGGAGCTGTATATTCCCGTTGTTCAAAACCCAGTGTGCGGAGGTTAGAATCCTGCGCCCAATCCCTATCCACATAAGTCATAATATCATGCGGCTGAAAATCTTTTATGAATGCTTTAAGAAGTTTAGACAATCCGCCTACTACCCGGTATCCTGCCTTGTGGCAAAAGCGCACCAGTTCGAAAGATCGATAATCCGGTGCTTGATCCCGCATGTGCCGGCCGCCACTGAAAACAGCGATAGACATAAGCTCTCCTTTATAGAATAGTCCATAGCGGTATTTTCCTGGAATAGCAACTTGAAGATGGTTTTCTTCTAAAAATGCGATAGTTACACCTTTATCCACACGCGCAACAACCGTTTGGCGTCCATAGACTACTTGTCCCTTTCCTAATAACGAACATAACCGGGAAAGAATTTTATGCGGATTTTTTAAAATTTGATCCTGATCAATATGGAAAATACGTCTATTATCTATAGGGATTCGCCCCCTATTGTGGGCGAGATAGATGACTAAAGCGAAGTTGTCCGCCGCAGGCCCGTCCAAATGGATAGTATCCGCAGTGTATTGTTTCGAAAAAGACATCGTCAGATCCCGCTCCAGATCAGCAATAAAATCCGCGATAGCCTGAGGTATATCCATGTTATACAAAGTTAATACAATCTAAAGTGGAATAAATTTTTATTGATACCTTTGTGAAAAAATAGAGAAATAGATGAAACTTCCTATAGTCGCGTACGGCGATCCTATATTGAGAAAGAAAGCAGAGGAGATTGATGAAGATTATCCCAATTTAAAGGGCTTGATCAATGATATGTTCGAAACGATGTATGCCGCTCGTGGCGTTGGACTCGCCGCACCGCAGGTCGGATTACCTATCCGCTTGTTTGTAATTGATGCTTCGCCCTTTGCAGAAGACGATGAAGATGAAGCGGGAGATCCCACGTTAAAAGATTTTAAAAAAGTGCTCATTAATCCCATTATCATAGAAGAAAAGGGGGAAAAGTGGGGCTTTAACGAAGGGTGCTTAAGCATTCCTGATATTAACGAGGAGGTTCTGCGTCCTTCAAACGTGGTAATTAATTATCTAGATGAAAATTTTGAAGAGCACGAAGTAGAACTCACCGGCCTTGCTGCCCGTGTCGTTCAGCACGAATACGATCATATCGAAGGTAAGCTTTTTGTAGATAAATTAAGCCCACTCAAAAAAGCCATGTTAAAAGGGAAATTAGATACCATATCCAAAGGAATGGTTCAAGTAGGTTATAAAATGAAATTCCCCAATCTTAAAAAGAAAAGGTAGTCTGAAGACTACCTTTTCTTTTTAGCCACCATACCGCCCCTCAACGGTAGAAGACCTTATTCTAAAGATTAATCCAATAAATAATTTCCCCACTCAGCCGAATACCACCTGATAATAACGGCGCATACTCCCCTATTTATCGTGCATTAAGGTGATCATCTTAAAATATCCATCAGTTTTCCAGATAGTTGTATTTTTCAGGGATTAAAAAAGGGGGAAACTATTGGAGTGTATTGTTAAAGTTTTTACCTTTGCCCCACTCCGCGAGGGAGGGCATT
>NZ_JAJEWJ010000012.1 GCF_020687765.1 Sphingobacterium sp. FBM7-1
TACTACGTTGATAGGCCACAGGTGTACAGGTAGAGATACCATAGCCGAGTGGTACTAATAGCCCGAAGCTTTCCGCGCCGGAAGATCCGCTGTCCTCTTTTATGTATTTCTTTTCTATATCTTTATATGTCATTTAAGCCGGATGTATGCTACCGATAGGTAGGTTGTATATATAATATAAATCCGGTCACGATATTCAGGTGCCTATATCGGCGGTGTCTACCTCTTCCCATTCCGAACAGAGCAGTCAAGCCCGCCAGAGCCGATGGTACTGCCGTAACAGGTGGGAGAGTAGGTCGGCGCCAAATTTTATACAAGCCCCTGCAGGTAACTGCAGGGGCTTTTTTTGTTAGTCTTCATCATAGAATTCGATGAGCGAAGCCATATACGTGTCGTTCCAACCTTCTACGATATCATCATAAGCGTCATCTGGAATGTTGGTATGCTGCAACTCGAAAGAGGTGCCCTTATTAACCTCGTGAAGTTTTATCGTGACAATAGAGTCCGCATCCTGTTCACCAAAATACCATTGTTGAACTATTTTTTTAAAAGGATCCAACTCTATAAATTTTCCCGTAATTGCACCGTCCCACATAGCAAATTCGCCACCTTCTCGCGGGTCGATTTCCACCTCATCTCCAGTCCAAAGCCGAATAGTAATCTCAGTCGTTAACGCTCTATAGATGTCTTCCGGTGGAGCACTGACGATGTAATACTTTTTAAAATTCTTCATAATATTAATTTACCTACGCTACAGTATTGTGATTTTTTTCTGATTGTGGTAAATTTACGCAGAAATATCCACGTTTGATAGGGTACTAATTAGATGCTAACGCATAAAGATATACATATGAAGGCTATTAAAGAATGAGCAACTTTTTGCCAAATGAGCTCGTAAAGCGGTTGAATGAACAAGAGGGATTCGACGCCGCAGCATTTAATAAAGTACATGAACAAGGAGACAAGATTACCTCCATTCGTTTGAACCCCTGGAAGCAGACCAGTGTTCCCTTTAAAAGCGCAATTCCTGTGGCTTGGTGCGACAAAGGCTATTATCTTACCGAACGACCAGTTTTCACGCTAGACCCCTTATATCATGCCGGATGTTATTATGTTCAGGAAGCATCCTCGATGTGTATTGCACATATTTTACAAGAACTCGAGCTGGAGAATAAAGCTATAAGAGCACTTGATCTCTGTGCAGCGCCAGGCGGCAAATCCACTTTGCTAGCAGACTATCTAGGCAGCGAAAGCATCCTCGTATCCAATGAGGTGATTAAATCACGCGCTCATGTCTTACGTGATAACATCGTTCGCTGGGGCGTATCAAACGTCGTTGTAACAAACAACGATCCATCGACGTTTAGCCGTTTGCCCGGATACTTTGATTTACTGGTTGTTGATGCACCCTGCTCCGGGTCGGGAATGTTTCGTAAAGACGAAGGAGCCATCGATGAATGGTCACTTGCGAATGTAAAATTATGCAGCGACCGGCAAAAACGAATTCTAGCAGAATCCATATCGACACTTGCCACCGAGGGCTATCTTTTTTATTCGACCTGTTCTTATTCCAGCGAAGAAAATGAAGATATTCTCGATTGGATCAAAGAAGAATATGGTTTTGAATCTATTCCAATCAGATTTCCTTCCCAATGGGGTATAGCGGAGATTCAATCACCGAAACATCAAGCATTTGGATATCGTTTCTATCCCCATAAATTAAAAGGAGAAGGCTTTTTTATAGCCGTATTGAGAAAAACCGAAACACAACCTAGCTTTAGTCGGAAGAAGATAAAAAGCGAAAAAAATTCGGTGCCTACGAAGGTACTTTCGGATTGGACGGAGCAGCCCGCAAACCACATGGCCTTTATACACGATGAACATATCCATATATTCCCCAAAAAATATGAAGAGGACCTCCGTTGGTATCAACAAGTTTTATATATAAAGCAAGCGGGCGTCAATATCGGAAAATGGAACGGACGCGAGCTAATTCCCTCACACGATTTGGCCTGCAGTGTCCATATTAAAACGGATTTATCCGCACAAGACGTAACACGAGAAGTTGCGCTCAAATATTTGCGAAAAGAAAGTTTAGCTGTTACCGACTTCCCGGCCATCCTTACGGGTTGGTGTTTAGTGCGTTACGATGGTACAAATCTGGGCTGGGTAAAGGTATTACCCAATAGGGTAAATAACTATTATCCGAAAGAGGTTCGGATTATGCATTTATAATGGTTTGATGCGCGGCAATAACAGCCGCGATATCATGTGCTACCGCTGCTTTGCTTTTCAATGCCAGCCGTTCCACTTTGCCGGAACGATCAATAAGCGTAACCTTGTTAGTGTCTCCGCCGAAACCAGCTCCCTGGTCCTGCATAGAATTAAGTACAATATAATCTAGGTTTTTACGCTTTAGTTTGTCTTTCGCATTTAGCATTTCGTTTTCCGTTTCCAACGCAAACCCCACTAAGGTTTGGCGGGCGGTTTTCCGTTCGCCTAAAGTTGCGAGAATATCTGTTGTTTTCTTTAACGTAATTTCGAGACTTCCCTCTTTTTTCTTAATCTTTTGGTTTGCCGGCGCTGCCGGTGTATAATCCGCGACAGCAGCACTCATCACGATAATGTCCGAAGCTTCCGAATAGGCAGAGCAAGCCTCCAACATTTCCTGAGCCGATGTGACATCATGTCGAACGACGTGCAACGGTGTTGGTAGCGCCGTCGGACCACTTACCAAGGTCACTGTCGCACCCAGCGATTGCAGAGCTGCCGCAATTGCATAGCCCATTTTTCCGCTGGAATGATTGCCGATAAAACGGACAGGATCAATAGCTTCGTACGTTGGACCAGCAGATACCAGAGCACGTTTTCCCGCCAAAGGCAACGCACCGTTAAAGAACTTCTGAATCTGTTGTTTGATCTCTTCCGGCTCCGCAAGCCTACCCTCACCGATCAAACCACTGGCCAGCTCCCCGCTTCCCGGAGCGATCAAGATGTTGCCGAAGCTTTGCAGCCGTTTAATATTTTCCTGTGTACTAGGGTGTAGCCACATGTCCAGATCCATGGCAGGAGCAAACATGACCGGACATTTTGCCGAAAGATAGGTAGCTAATAATAGATTATCGCATGCACCATGCGCCATTTTACTTAACGTGTTGGCAGTAGCAGGCGCAATTAAGAGTAGATCAGCGTTAAGGCCTAGATCCACATGATTGTTCCAAGTTTCTGTATGACGATTAATATAATCAGACAGAACAGGGCGTTTAGATAGTGTCGCCAAGGTTAGCGGGGTAATAAACTCCTTGGCATCGGGTGTCATTAGCACCTGGACGTTGGCATTTTCCTTAATCAAAAGACGGACAAGCGATGCAATTTTGTATGCGGCTATACCGCCGCATACCCCAATTGCTATATTTTTGCCCTTTAATGACATTGGCGATCGCTATTCTTGCTCCTTAGCAGGATTTCTAAAGTAAATCTTGTCTTCTAAGAACTCGTTTATCGCTACAAGTGACGGCTTTGGCATCCGTTCATAATGCTTAGAAATTTCTATCTGCTCACGGTTTTCGAAAACCTCCTCTAGGTTGTCGCTGGTCGTAGCAAACTCTGCCAATTTCCCATTCAATTCTTCTTTCACATCTACCGCAATTTGGTTGGCACGCTTAGCGATCACGACGATCGATTCGTAAATATTTTCCGTTCCAAGGTCTAATTGTCTCAAATCACGCGTCACCGTGGAAGAAGGAATAGCCGTGTTTTTATTTTGACTCATCTTTAAAATGTATTATAAATATCAGATAATTATTGTATTGCCGGTGCACTTTCCTGTACCGCAGTTTCTTCTTTGGTAATACCCAATTCCCGTTCATGTTCCTGCCGCATCTTATTTATTTCATCCATGCGTCTAACGACATAAGCGATCTGTTTCTCTGCGCTGGATCGTAAATCATCCGCCTCTCTTTTGTATTTGCTCTCCGGATAACTTTCCACAAACGACTGATAATAATCAATCGCCTCGTTATAACGCGCCTCTTGTCGATAAGGCATACTATTTTGTGCAAACAGATACTGAGATTTTAAAATCAAGAACTCAATTTCCTCCGCATAGCGCGTATCGGGGTACTGACGCAGCATACTTTCAAAAGCAATGACTGCCGCCCGATAATCATCCGGCTGCCCCATATCGTAATACAACTTCGCATTTGCAAACGCTTTCTGCTCTAGTTTATCACGTAAATTTTGTATGAGCTCGCCCGCCTCTTCAGCCCGTTCTCCCTCCGGATAGAGGTTGATAAATAACTGCAATTCGTCTATAGCCTTGCGCGTATTCTCCTGATCCAGAGAGGGGCGCGGAGAATCTACATAAAAGCAATACGCCGCCATAAAACGACACTCTTCCGCCCGGGGACTATTAGGATAAGTCGTCGAGAAATTCTTAAAATGATACCTAGCGGCTGTGTAATCCCGTAAACGGTAAGCCGTATACGCCGTGTAATAATAAAGATCTTCCGCTTCCGCTTGTCCGCGGTATTTCGTTTGCAGATCCTCAAAAAGGATAATAGCCTTACTGTACTTTTTCTTTTCGTACAACTTAACTGCTTCCTGATATTTCATGGCAATATTATTGCTCGCACGAAGTTTTTCGAACTTGCTTTTGCAACTGCCCGCCAATACAATCAGCAACACCCCCACCCATAAGGAAAAAATACGTCTATTTAAAAACATTTTACAAAGATACGTCAAATTCAGATAAGATTCAATTAAATTTTAGGGAAGCAAGATACCGATATTTTAAGGCAGAACATACTAACAACAAGGTGTTTAACATTATTTAACCGCTAGCTGGTCTTCTGTCAACCGAATGTTGAATTCTTGTTGATTATGGTTGAGAATAAGCATAAATTTTAATAAATTACCTATCTTTACACCTATAACAAAGGTTTTAAACAGAAGATGACATTACAAGAGCGCGTAGAGCAGGCATTGGATTCGATCCGTCCTTATTTAGAAAAGGATGGCGGAAACGTCGTAGTAGAAGAGATTACTCCAGACAATGTCGTTAAATTGAAGCTGCTAGGGACCTGTGCTAGTTGTTCCATGAGCATCATGACCTTTAAAGCAGGTCTCGAACAAGCCATCAAGAAGGCCGTCCCAGAAATTATCCGTGTAGAGGCGATCAATTTGACAGATATGAACGATCCCAATGCCATCACCCCAATGTAAAGCGGGCATTAACAAAAATTAACAGCTCTCTTGGATAGAGATTGTATAAATTTGTAACATGGCGGGAAGATTTTATTTGGTGTTTATAGGGATATTTTTCTTGTCTTGGTTTACCCTGTCAGCACAAGAAAAGAAGATCATTCAATTCAGCGGGCTTATTAGTTCTGTTGGGAGCGAGCTTCCTGTGCCCTTTGTTACCGTGACCAACGCCAGTTACAACAACCAAGTACACGCCGCCAATAACGAAGGTTTCTTCTCATTCGTTGCCCACGTAGGCGATACCATAAAATTTACATCCGTCGGTTTTGAACCCGCGGAGTTCGTCATTCCCGAAACCATCTCCGATAAGTTTACAGCCAGGATTAACATGAAAAGTCTCGTTATCGAGCTACCCGCTATTATGCCTTTCCCTTGGGCCAGTATCGAAGAATTCAACATGGCATTTATGTCTTTGGACGTCAGCGACGACAATATATCCCGTATCCGGAACAGCCTCTCGCCGGAGGCCCTAGCAGCACTCTCTCAAGTAGTACCGCGAAGCGCAGGAGAAATCCAGACATTTAACTCGATGCAACGGCACATCAACATGTCCAATAAAGCCATTAACCAACGTTTCGCCAACCCCTTATTTAGTCCATTTGCTTGGGGATCCTTTATCAACTCGATTGTCAAAGGCGATTATAGTAGAAAGCGGCTCGAATATTAGGAGCCCACTCCTATTAATCTATCGCGCGTAGACCGGTATCTCTTTTAAGTTCCCTAACACTCAGTAACGATGCCAGGTAGGACACCAGAATAGCAACGACCATTACGGTCAGGAATACCAGCACAAAATCCAGCATACGAATATCCACCGGATAGATATCCAAGATAGGACTCACGCCCTCACCTGTTCGGATAATACCAAAGCGCTCCTGTAGTAAACAGAAAGCAAACCCGACCCCGATCCCCATCAACCCGCCGATAAAAGCAATCATGACACCCTCCAGAAAAAAAATCCGCTGAATCAAGCTTTTATCTGCTCCCAAACTAGCCAATACCGTCATATCTTGCTTCTTATCGATCACCAACATGGTCAGCGATCCAATAATATTAAATATGGCAATAACGCCAATTACCGTCAAGATAAAAAACACAATCCATTTTTCGGAGCGTACCGTTTTATAGAGCAATGGGTTTTGCTGCTCCCTGTTTTTCACGATAAAATCATCCCCTAGTTTACGCTGTATTTCCTTTTGAAAACTCATTACCCCACTCGAATCTTTCGTATAGATCTCGATGGCCGAAACCTGATCCTGTTCATTCAATAAATCTCTTGCGAAGCTAAGCGGCGTAATAATAAGGTCATTGAACCCCGGTTCATAATGAAGAACACCCACCGTACCCAACTGGCGGATGTTAATATCATCCATGGGATTTATACTTGTTCCAGAGGCCCCTTTCCGCGGAGAGAAAAGATGGATACTCGAATCAAACCCATCCAAAGAAACCCGCAGATTAGCCTGTATTTGCGCGCCGATTAACGCCCCCGGCACACTATCGCGATCAATCTCCAAGCTGCCAGCATACAGCATATTTCGATGGTCTACAGCGATAAGGCTCTGAGGCTCGACCCCTTTAATTTGTGCTACAAATTGCTGATTATCATGCTGGACCAACACCTTATCCTCCAGGATCTCTGAATAACTCCTTACGGCCTCATCTTCTCGCAGATCCAAAAACTCCGGTAAGTTCGCATCAAAAACCTTTCCTTTAGCCGGCTCAATACGCAACTCCGGAGCAAACGTACTATAGAGCGAGAGAATCAGATTCTCCATACCATTGTAAAAGGAAAGTACGATAACCAACGCAGCACTACTCACCAAGACCCCAACAACACTGATCGTTGATATGATATTAATGGCATTGACCGATTTCTTAGAGAATAAATAACGTTTAGCAAAAAAGAGCGAAAGCTTCATATGTTTATCCCCGGACAAATGGATTCGTTTCCTTTTCAAACCCTATGTTGGTCGAAGGACCGTGACCAGGATAAACCAACGTCTCGTCAGGGAGCGTATATAGCTGCTGTCGGATGTTATCGAGTAGCTGTTGGTGATTCCCTCCCGGCAAGTCCGTCCTACCGATACTATTGCGAAAAAGCACATCCCCACCGATGACGAAGCCATCCTCTTCCGCATAGAAACACAAATGTGCCGGCGAATGCCCGGGCACAAACAATAGCCGAAGACTATCCCCGCCGATCTTTACAACCTGTCCTTCCGTCAAAAACGTTTCCGGAATAGGTGACGTTTCATAGCGAAAGCCATACGCCGGCGCCATATTATCCACAGCAACCAACACTGGAACTTCCCCCTCATGAAATTGCGGAATCAAACCATACTTTTCGAAAACAAAACGATTGCCTAATACATGATCGATATGGCAATGCGTATTATACAATGCGATAGGTTTTAAACCCTGTTGTTCGATGAAGGAAACCAACGTAGCCTCCTCCGCGTGGTTAGACATGCCCGGATCGAAAATGGCACATATACCATTCTCGTCATATACGATATAGGTGTTTTCCTGAAAAGCGTTAAATACAAAAGCGTGTACACGTAACATACGAATAAAAATAAAAAATAAGCGCTAGTCCTGCTGATGCCAGATTTCCCAGTTCTTTTCCGCCTGCAACACCAGCATCTCGTGGCCATTTTTTACCGTCGCCCCACGTTCCTTTCCCTTTTTTAAGAAAGCCGTTTCCTCCGGATTATAAATGAGGTCGTAGAGGAGGTGTTCCGTACCGATGCCGTCGTAAGGAATATCCGGTGCCGCTGTTACATGCGGAAACGTACCCACCGGCGAACAATTGATGAGGAGCTTATGCGAAGCGATCAAATCTTCCGACAGATCAGCGTACGTCAAGTCACCATTATTTCTACTACGGCTGACGACCTTAAAAGCAATACCCAGCTTGCGTAGCACATAAAACACCGCCTGCGCTGCGCCACCATTCCCAAAAATCAAAGCAGACCGATGCTCTGGTTTTAGCAGCGGTGTCAACGATTGCTCAAAACCAAAAGCATCCGTATTAAACCCCTTCAGATACGGTCGGTCACCCTGCCAGCGCACCTGTATACAATTTACCGCATTGATTTCCGCCGCTTCCGGCGAAAACTCATCCAAAAACCGCATTACATTCCGCTTGTGCGGAATCGTAACATTATACCCATAAAAAGCCCTATCCCGTTCATATAACTGCGGAAAACCAGAAATATCCTCCATCGGATAAAGATCATAATCTACGTCCATGATCTGTTCCCGTTCAAATTTTTGCAGATAAAACGTCTTAGAAAAAGAATGTCCAAGCGGATAACCGATCAATCCGAGTTTCTTCATGAGTTATTTTTGTATTTGTTGATCATATCAACGATAATTTGATTTCCCTGTAACTGCGGCAGATAATCGAACAAAATGTGAAATTTGTCCGGATTCGTTGCCAAGCCCAATTCCAGGAAATTCAGCGCCTCATTATATTTTCCCTGCGCAAACAAATAAGCCACCAGTCGGTAATACAAATCCGAAGCCTCCGGGTTTTTTTTGATAGCGTCTGCAATCACACCAATAGCCTCCTCATACTTACCCTGTTCATAATAAATAGAGGAGAAATCAAGCCAAGCCTCTACATCCGTGGGGTTAAGCTGCACCACCTTATTATAAGCAAATTCAGACTCTTCAAACTGCTTCAACTTATAGCGGGCATCCGCGATCGCAAACCAATAATCCGGATTGCTATCCTCTAACTCCAGCGCCTTTTTATAAAAATGTAGCGATTCAAAATAACGATCGTCAAAATCCAGCGTCACACCGATTCCAAACCATGCATCCGCCAAAAGCGGATCAAGCTTAACCGCCTTTCTATAATTCTCGCGCGCCTCATCCATCAACTCCAGTTTCTCATAACATTCACCTATCGCACAATACACATCAGCGGTAGGACGCTCATACTCGAACGTCTGTTTATAAACATCAATTGCTTCCGTATACTTCTGAATATTGACCAATACATTGCCTTTATTAAAATAAGCCGGTACAAAAGCTTCATTGATCAAAATCGCATAATCATACGCGTCGATAGCATCGGCAAAATTATTCGAACGCTCGTATACCAAGCCGAGGTTAAACCAAGCCGCGTAGGAGTAGGGGTCCGAATCGATATACGATTTATAGAAGGCCACACACTCCTCAGGTCTGTCCACAATCTCGTAGCAGAAAGCCAGTGCGTGGAGCGCATCATCATTCTCCATATTCACCTCCAGCGACTTTTTGAGCTGGCTGATGGCCTTTTCATATTCTCCCTGAATTTGATAAAGCTCCGCTATCTGGAAATAAGCCTCCGCCGAATCCTCACCCAATTCGATCGCTTGCAAGAAAAACTGTTCACCTTCTTCCAAATCCCCCTGTAAAAGCGCAATGTTACCCCTTAGCAGGAATGCCTCCCCGTTATTAGGTTCCAGAATGCTCGCCCTATCCAATTCCTCCAGCGCCCGATCGATCTGATTGGTGCGCATATACAAATGAGCTTTCTTAAGTAGGAAGGTCGATTCGTAAGGATGTTGATTTTTAGCATACTCGGCTACCTGGAGGGCCTTGACCGGATCGTCCTTATCGGTGTAATACTCCATGATACTTTCAAAAGCTTTCGCATCAAAAAAATATTGATCCTCATTACGGAGCATTTCCTCGTATCGATCTACAGACAGCCTTTGTTCTTCAGGCGACCCAAATTCGAAATCTTCTTCCATATCACTCCTTTCATTTAACTATAAGTACCGTAGAAGAAATTTATGAAGAAAATGTGATAACCCATCATTTTGTTTTCCACATTTTCACATACAGTAGTGCAAAGATAGCGTAAAATATTGATAATAAACAGAAAGCCGATCCTTACGCAGGATCGGCTTTCACTATGGATTTATTCTTTTTTAAAAAAGAAGTCCTTATTTTACTTTGATTTCAACACGACGGTTTTGAACACGTCCTTCTTCTGTTGCATTAGATGCAATAGGGTTTTCCTCGCCGTAACCAGTCGCTGTAACACTTGAAGCAGATACACCAGCGTTAACTAGGTATTGTTTAACTGCATTCGCGCGGTCGTTAGACAAGTTCATGTTGTAAGCTTCAGTACCTTCAGCAGAAGCATAACCGTCTAAGTTTACAGAAGAGTTGTTATCACGGATCTCTTTCGCTAATTTATCTAAAGTAGCATAAGATTCAGTTTTCAATACAGAGCTATCAAACTCGAATTGAATTGGCGCGTAGTATTCACCTTGCGTAGCGTTATTTTGTGCCACTTGCTCAGGGAATTTGATAGGACATCCAGAACCATCAACTGGTGTACCAGCAGGCGTGTTAGGACATTTATCGAATTTATCAGATACACCGTCACCATCAGAGTCTTTGCTCAATTGATCAACAGTACCCTCTAAAGTAGATACACGTTGTTTCAACGCTTCAACTTCATTACGCAAAGAAGGATCTTTCAACTCGTCGTACAATGTAGCAACAGGGTTTGCGAAAGTTAAGTTTTCTTTGTCGCGTGAACCTAAAGTAAACTCTAAACCACCATAAACGTTAGAGAACTTTTGTTTTCCGTCGAAACGAACCGGACCATATAACAAGTTGTCATCTGTGAAGTTCATCGTGTAACCCAAGTTCAAGGCAACCACCTCAGACAATTTGAATTTCACGCCCACACCAACCGGAACAAACGCCGTTAAGCGGTGATCTCTATCTCCCACATTTTCGCGGTCTCCGAAAACTTCGTCACCCCAGTTACCTTTATTGTTATAAACCTCAGCACCTGTAAAGTCGTTATTTGCAAATTGTACAGGGTTGTGCGCCATTACACCTAAACCTACTTTAGCGTAGAAGTTAACTGCATTTTCTCTTCTCAAGAAATCGATAGTACCTAATTGGAATACACCGTTCAAGCTACCAGCCCAGTTTACGGAAGTCTCTGCAGAACGTGCACCGTAACTATTTTCGACAGCAGGACCAGAAACATCATGGTTGTAAGTTTTGATGCGACCACGGTTACCTTCTAATTCTAAACCGAATAGGTGAGAGAATTGCTTACGGATAGTCAAGCCATAATACTCACCAACTTTATTTTGGAAGTAGCCTACTTTTTGACCAAAACCATTTTGACCACCAACAAGTACATTAGGAGAAGTGATACCACCTTGTACACCGATAGACCAAGTTCTGTATTGTGATCTTCCACCAAATACAGTTGGAGTTTGCGCTTGTGCGTGTTCAGCGAAGCCTAATGCGGCTACTAAAGACGCTGCAACAGCTGTTTTTTTAATTGTAGAATAGTTCATACTCTTGTTTTTAAGGTTATTTAAAAATTTTAAAATTGTTTCCTTTTGTAAATTTAACATAACATTAACAAGAACGATGCCAAAAAATCGACAGTGTTAAAATTTTATGTTTACAGTGCGAATTTGTTGTTCTACAACGAATTTGCCCGCGTAAAAGTATAGATATTATTTAGAACCGCCAAACTTTTTAAGTTTTTTATCCGATTATCAATAAAAGATTACAAAAAGTGTTTGGAATTTAAATCACTACAGGATGAAATGAATAATAGCTAACGTGATGCCACCCAGCACCGCACTTACGGGAATGGTCAATATCCAGGCCCATAAAAGACTGATCGTAACCCCCCAGCGCACAGCCGACACCCGTTTTACTACCCCAACACCGATAATCGAACCCGTAATCGTGTGCGTTGTCGATACCGGAATGCCGAAGTGTTCCGTAATACCCAAGGTCGCCGCGCCAGCCGTTTCCGCAGCAACCCCTTCCAGGGGCGTTACTTTAGTAATCTTCGTACCCATGGTCTTCACAATC
Source organism: Sphingobacterium sp. FBM7-1 (assembly GCF_020687765.1). Classification (GTDB taxonomy): domain Bacteria; phylum Bacteroidota; class Bacteroidia; order Sphingobacteriales; family Sphingobacteriaceae; genus Sphingobacterium. Next base: position 12,124 of record NZ_JAJEWJ010000012.1, read on the forward strand.
TTCCATCCACCGCTCATCGTTCCAGCCGCAATAGCCGCATAACAAGATAACGGTACCCAAGCCGGCATCGCTTCAAAATCCGGAATCACCTGTTCCGCAATCAATGCTGTCGCGATAATACCCATTACTTTCTGGGCATCATTCCCTCCGTGCGCAAAACTTAAACCCGCCGAGGATATCAACTGCCCGACTTTAAACCACTTTTCAGCAGTCGATGGCCGCGCCTTCTTCGCGATGTTCATAATAATTAAGGTAATGATAATCGAGATAATCATACCAATGACTGGAGCCAGGACAATGAATGCAGCAATCTTTAAAATAGCCGCCTGGTTGACAGCCGTAATAGGATTAGCACCCATAAACCAAGCATAAGCCATCCCCGAACCCGCAAACCCGCCGATGAGCGTGTGCGACGAACTCGAAGGAACCCCATAATACCAAGTAAACAAGTTCCAGGAAATCGCGGCCACTAATCCCGCAAATATCACCTCCAAGGTGATATATTCCTCGATAACCGTTTTGGCGATGGTATTAGCTACCTTGTGATCCGTAAAATAAAAATAAGCTGCAAAATTCCAGATAGCGGCCCAGAGTACGGCCATAAAAGGAGTTAATACTTTAGTAGATACGACCGTCGCAATAGAGTTAGCCGCATCGTGGAAACCATTGATGTAGTCGAATGCGATAGCCAGGACGACAACGACGATCAATAAGGTGGAAATCATCATAATAATTATGCTTTCTTAATGCCTAGAATACTACGCATTTTTAACTAAAATACTTTCTAATACGTTCGCTACGTCTTCACATTTATCCGTTGCGTCTTCCATAGCAGAAAGCACCTCTTTCGTCTTGATCAATGTGATGGCATCTTTTTCGTACTCGAAAAGTTCGCTAACAGCTTTATCGAAAATATAATCAGCCTTATTTTCTACACTATTAATCCGCACACAAGAATCCGTAATGTTGCGGATATTTTTCAGATCGCGGAGTTCGTTAAGCGCTTTCGCCACATGATCCGTTGCCTCCAAGATTAAGTCTGCAATTTCCTTCATCGCTTGGCTCGGCGTTTCCACCTTATAGAGCTCCATGCGGTTAGACGCCCCTTGGATAAAGTCAGCCACATCATCTAGCGAGCTCGCCAAAGAGTGAATATCTTCCCGGTCAAACGGGGTGATGAAATTTTTACCTAGCTCCAAGTGGATTTGATGAGTAATATCATCTCCCTTGTGTTCAAGATCTTCGATTTTTTTATTCAGTGCCGCACGTTTTGTCAAATCGGTCATGTACACCGATTCCTGCAGTGCTTTAGCCATCTCGATAAGGTTTGCGCCGGCCTGTTCAAACAAAGGGAAAAACTTCTTATCCTTCGGAACAAAATACTGAAAAATGCTATTTAAAGACATAGTGTTTGAATTTGTGCAAAATTATGAATGCAATGTTAAGTTAATGTTAAGTTTAATAAGTTTATGCTAAATTAACCATGCTTCGGCTGTTCCAACGTAAAACCAAAGGTAGTCCCTATACCTTTCGTACTGCGTACGTTAACCTGTTGTTCATGCGCCTCTATAATATGCTTTACAATTGCCAGGCCGATACCCGATCCACCCACCTCACGCGATCGGCTTGCATCCGTCCGGAAAAAACGCTCAAACACCCGCGGCAAGTTTTTTTCCTCGATACCCACACCGTTGTCCGTAACCTCCACCAGCACCTGTTCAAGTAGCGGGAAAATCGAAACACTCGTCCTCCCACCCGTATTACCATATTTAATCGAGTTCTCTAATAAATTGATCAGCACCTGTTGAATCCGCTTTCGGTCCCCCCTCACCGGTATAGGCTGGTGTTGCTTACCCTTATATACGAGCTGAATATCATGCTGCAGCGCCTTTCCCTCCAAATCCTCGATACATTCCCTTATCAATTGTACAATATCAAACGTTTCTATCGTCAACGAAATAATACCCATCTCCAATTTCGATATCTCATCCAGATCCTGTATCAAGTAACTCAGGCGGTCTAGATTGCGAGCCGCCTTTTCCAGAAAATTCTTCGCCATTTCCGGATCCTCATCGATCAATCCATCCTGTAAGGTTTCTACATACCCCTGCGTCGCGAAGAGCGGCGTCTTAAATTCGTGCGAAATATTAGCAAGAAATTCTTTTCGAAATTTGGCCTGTTCCCGTAATTTGTCCAGTTCCGATACCCGTTGCCTAGCCCAGTCCTGTACCTCCCTTTCCGCATCACGGATTGGGTCATCCGTGATCTGTTCACCCAGCGCATCCTTCAAGCCCTTGTCCAGTTTTAGGTTTCGGATAAGCTTATAGATATTTCGGATCCGCTTATAGATGAACCGTTCAAAAATGTTGAGTAAAAAAATGTAGCAGATGATGGCGACCGTAACAAAGATGATCCCCGATACCGTCAGGTTTCCCCGATGCAAATAGTCTGTCGCGGCGATCAGCAGTGCGATACCGCCGGAAATAAGAAGCGTAAAAATGCTCAGATTCATGAAACTTCCTCTAACGTATCTCTAAAGTACAAAACCTGCAGCAATTTAGGCAAGCTTATGCTATATTTTTGCGATCACCGTTTTTCCGCCCACCACTTTATCGCCAATATTGACCGACAGCTCGGTCCCCAGTGGTAAAAACAAATCCACCCGCGAGCCGAACTTGATAAAGCCAAACTCTGCCCCCTGCGTAACCACATCGTTTTCCTTCACATACCACACAATACGTCGCGCCAGGGCGCCAGCGATCTGTCGGAAAAGCACCTCCACGTTGGCACTATTTTTCACGACCACGGTCGTCCGTTCGTTATCCGTAGACGATTTAGGATGCCAAGCGACCAAGAATTTTCCCGGATGATATTTAAAATAAGATACGACGCCGCTAATCGGGTTACGATTCACGTGGACATTGATCGGCGACATAAAAATAGAAACCTGTAGCCGCCGATCCTTAAAATATTCCGTCTCTTCTGTTTCCTCGATAACAACCACCTTTCCATCCGCCGGACACAGAACGATTTGCTCATCCGGTGTAATCCGTTTTATCGGACTTCTGAAAAACTGGAGAATAGTAATCAGTAAGAACCCCGAGAGCGCATACAAAAACCACTTTACGTAAACGGACGCGTCGTAATAGTCGGCCAGCGCATTGATGACAAAAACAAACAATACCACGATGGCCAAACTCGTATATCCTTCTTTATGGAATTTCATTGCGTAATGGGTAAATTTTTTACAAACTTACATAAAATCACTTTCATATGCATTAATTGGTCGCATATTATGAACTATATGTAATTCTCCTCGTCCGTTGAGCACTATTTTCCCCTTTCAATCCCGAAGCTGTGGAAATGAAACAGTCCCGCATCGTTGATGCTGAGCTTGCCTCGTACCGTGAGCGTATCCGCGATAGCATTCCCCTCCACATCCCTAGATGGAAAATAAAATGGAATCTCGTTCCATACGAGCTCCAAGTAGCGATTTAGTTCCTCCGTAGCCAACGCATCTTTCAACACAACCTTCTGCGGCGTACCTTCCGCGTCCAATTCCACCTCATAACTAAACGTATCCGTTATATTCCGTAAGGTAGGGCTACTGCGTAGCATCGCGCTAAATTTTTCCGACAGATACGTATTAAATCCACTATGGTCATCAAACGTACAAGGTTTAGAAAGCAATCTTTCCGCCGTATAAAAATACGGAGTCGGTACCATTGCCATAGGCGTGCGGTATCCAGCATCCAAGAATAAGTCATGCCCTTCCTCCAGCATTCCCCGGTCATCGAAGATCTCCTCCGTATACAATACTTTCTGCTCCCTTTCGTCGAGCAGATGAGTGGTCCAATAACCCCGCGGCAACCCATCCCGTAAGCGTCCCTTGCGCTCAAAAAAAGGATACCCATATTCATTATAAAAAGCAAAAGGCATTCGAAACGTATAGTTACCATTTCCGTCACGTACTAGCTGCCGTCCCCTTCGATCCCAAAAAGCTAGGATACGCCCTGCCGTTTCGCCATAATGGACCGTCAGCATCGGCTTTCCATCCGGATAATAATACTTCCAATCCCCCGTCGGGCTCCCGTTTTCATACATAACCTCCCATTTCAATGTCCCGTTCGGGTGAAAAGCCTTAAACAGACCCTGCTTTATCCCTTCATCATGGTGGCCAGAGAGTACCACCGTTCCATTGCGGTCAAAATCTCGGAAATCCCCGTGAAATACATTTTTATCCACCAGAAATTGCGACACCCGCTCAATAGACTTAAACGCGCAATCCTTATCTACCAAGTAATAATAATCGTCAAAATAAAAACGGACAAGCCCCATAGGCGCCTTCTCCAGCAAGGTCACCTTGGCCGTACTATCCACCTGTTGCGCCCGTGTCCAGCAAGACACCATTAACAAAAGAAGAAATAAACCCGTTCGTTGCATACTATTAATGTGCTTGCAGCCAATTGCTGCCCGTTCCCGCCTCCACTTCCAAAGGTACCTGCAGTTCGATCGCCGTCGTCATACGCTCCGTGATCAGCGCTTTCAACGCCTCCGCCTCCTCAGTCGGTACATCAAACACCAACTCATCATGCACCTGCATAATCATTTTTGCCGCCAGGCCCTTTTCCACGATATCCCGTTGGATATTGATCATCGCAATCTTGATCAGATCAGCCGCCGAGCCCTGAATAGGCGCATTGATCGCATTTCGTTCCGCAAAACCGCGTACCGTCATGTTTGCCGAATTGATATCCCTTAAATAACGCCTGCGTTTTAAAATAGTTTCCACATAGCCATGCTCCTTGGCCGACTCAATAGCTTTTCGCATATACTCCTGAATGCCCGTGTATTGCGAAAAATATTGGTCGATTATAGCCGCCGCATCCTTTCGCGGAATACCCAAACTTTGCGAAAGCCCGAAAGCAGACTGCCCGTATATAATACCGAAGTTCACCGCCTTTGCATTCCTACGCTGGTCGCTCGTCACCTCCTCCAGCGGAATACCATACACCCGTGCTGCCGTAGCGCGGTGAATATCATGCCCCGCCGCAAAAGCCTCCAACATATTTTTATCCTCACTGAGCGAAGCCATCAAGCGTAATTCGATCTGCGAATAATCCGCAGAAAGCAACACATTCCCCGCCTTGCGCGGGATAAAAGCCTTACGTACCTCACGGCCCCGTTCCGTACGGATCGGGATGTTCTGCAAATTGGGGTTCGTCGAGCTCAAGCGCCCCGTCGCCGCCACCGCTTGGTTGTACGACGTATGGATCAAGCCCGTCTCCGGATGGATCAGTCCCGGTAGCGCATCCACGTAAGTCGATTTGAGCTTCTGTAGCTGTCGGAAATCCAGGATATCCTGTACAATGTCCGACTTGTGCGCCAAAGCCAGCAAAACATCCTCACCCGTTTTATACTGTCCCGTTTTCGTTTTCTTTGCCTTGGGATCAAGCTGTAGCTTATCAAACAATACTTCGCCCAGCTGTTTTGGCGAAGCAATATTAAAATGTACCCCCGCCTTTTCATGAATATCCTTTTCCAAGCGCCTCAGGTCGCCCTCCAGCGCCAACGAAAACGTCTTTAAAGTGTCCACATCAATCTTCACCCCATTTTTTTCCACCTCTGCCAAAACATAGATCAGCGGAAACTCCACCTCCTCCGCTAGGCGTAGCGTATGCGTCTCCTCCAGCAACGGCTTCAATACCTCATGCAGTTGCCAAGTAATATCCGCATCCTCCCCCGCATACTCCACCACTTTCTCGATTTCCACATCCCGCATATTCGCCTGTTTTTTACCTCGCGGGCCGATCAGTTCCGTGATCGAAATGGGCGTATATCCCAAATAATTCTCCGCCAAAATATCCATATTATGACGTGTGTCCGGATCAATAAGGTAATGCGCAATCATCGTGTCAAACAACGGGCCCTGTACCCGGATCCCGTAGCGCGAGAGCAACAAGATATCGTATTTCAGATTCTGGCCCACTTTTTCAATACCCGGGTTTTCAAAAACCTCCTTAAAAATAGCCACAATCGCCAGCGCCTCTTCCCGGTCGGCCGGCGTCGGCACATAATAGGCCTTTCCCTTTTCAAACGCGAAGGAAAAACCCACGATATCCGCCATCAGCGCATCGATCGAAGTCGTCTCCGTATCAAAGCAAAACTTCGGTAAAGCCGCCAGCTGCGCCGCTAGTTGGCGTTGCCCTTCCGGCGTGTCCACTAAAATATACTCATGCGGCGTGTTGTGCACGTTTAATCCGGCCAGTAGCGGTTCCGTAGGAGCCAGCGCCGAATTCACCGCCGCTTCCGGCTGCGTTGCAGCAAACAAGTCCATCTGGCCCGAAGGGTTTTTGGACCCGCTCTCCACCACATTGTAATCCTCGCCAAAGACCCTTTTTCCTAACGTGCGGAACTCCAGTTCCGCAAACAGCGATTCCAGCACTTCGCGATTGGGAGCCTCAATTTCCAGCCCCTTTTCATCGAGCTCCACCGGCACATCCAGTAAGATCGTCGCCAATCTTTTGGAAATCAACCCCTGCTCCGCAAACGTCTCCACATTCTCCCGCTGTTTTCCCCTCAGCTCATGGCTATTTTCGATCAGCTTCTCCACCGATCCGTACTGCTGGACCAGTTTCTTCGCCGTTTTTTCGCCAATGCCCGGAATACCCGGTATATTATCCACCGCATCGCCCCACAAGCCTAAAATATCAATCACCTGCGATACGTTTGTTATCTCCCACTTTTCTAAAATTTCCGGCACCCCCAGTACCTCCGCACCATTGCCCATACGGGCCGGTTTATAGATAAAGATATTATCCGAAACCAACTGCCCAAAATCCTTATCAGGCGTCATACAATACACCGTATACCCCGCCTCCTCCGCCTTCTTAGCCAGCGTACCGATAATATCATCCGCCTCAAAACCATCTTTTGTAATAATCGGTATATTGAAACCCTCAATCAGGCGAAAAATAAAAGGAATTGATTTCGCCAGATCCTCCGGCATAGCCTCTCGCTGTGCTTTATACGCCGCAAACTCCAAGTGCCTGTTGGTCGGCGCCTCCGTATCAAAGACCACCGCCATATGCGTAGGCTGTTGATTCTTCAACACCTCCAGCAAGGTGTTTGTGAAACCCATCACCGCCCCCGTATTCAAACCATAGGAAGTCAGGCGAGGCACTTTGCTCAACGCAAAATACGCCCGGTATATCAAGGCCATACCATCTAGCAGAAATAATTTTTTCACCATATTAACAAAGATACCTTTCTTCTTCTTTTTTTACCTTAAAAAAAGAAGCAAAAAAAATCGTCGCTTCGGATATTTGAAATAATGGATCGTGCAACGTGGAGATTTCTACATACTTCAAATATCCGGATGCGACCTTTAAATGTTAATTAGGGGATGGTACAATATCTTGCAACTGTCAAAAATTTGTTGTCCATTCAAATATTTGACATATGGGATTGTACTAAGGATGAATTTCTGCAGTTGTCAAACATCCGGATGTGATCTTTTAAGGTTAATGGGGGATGGTACAAAATGCGTAATAAAGCGATTAACAACGCTCCGCGGTTAGGCGGAGTTAAAGGACCTTATATTGTTTTGCGACCATTTTCCAGCAGCTATGCCGTTAAAAACAGCATGTTGTTTGAGCAAAGCGAGTTCCATGCTGTTTAGGCATAGACAATGGAAAATAGCAAAACCATATTCAGTCTTGATTTTTTGCCCCCTTTTTTATCAAGAAAAAAGGGGAATAAAAAGTATCTTTGTTAAATAATGGCAACTAAAAACATTCTGTAACTATGCGCGGTTTGGTAACAAAATCAACCGGAAGCTGGTATGTGGTAGAAGGCGAGAACGGCAAACGCATACCCTGCCGTATCCAAGGGAAGTTCCGGACCAAAGGCATCAAGGCTACCAACCCCATCGCCGTCGGCGACTGGGTGCGTTATGAGCACGAGCCTGACCAGGAAAGCGCCATTATTACCGCACTAGAGCCCCGTAAAAACTACATTATCCGCCGTTCCATCAACCTTTCGAAACAAGTCCAGATTATCGGGGCTAACCTCGATCAAGCCCTGTTGGTCGTTACCTTAGCATCGCCGCCCACTTCCTTTGGCTTTATCGACCGTTTTTTAGTTACAGCCGAAGCTTACGACATTCCGGCCGTACTCGTTTTCAATAAGCTAGACCTCTTCTCCGAAGACGGACTAGACATCCTGCGCGACTATATGGAGCTTTACGAGCAGATCGGTTACCCCTGTTACGCCGTTTCCGCACAAGATAAAACCAACCTGGCGGAGATCCGGCAGCTACTTCAGGATAAAACCACCCTGGTCTCCGGTCACTCCGGCGTCGGAAAATCCACCCTTATCAACGCAATCGAACCCACAGTCGCCCTCAAAACCGGCGAAATATCCGAATGGTCCGACAAAGGAAAACACACCACAACCTTTGCCGAAATGATCGATCTCTCCTTCGGCGGGAAACTAATCGATACCCCCGGTATTCGCGAGCTGGGCATTGTTGATATCGAACAAGGCGAACTCGCCCATTTCTTTCCAGAAATGCGTGCCCGTTTAAATGCCTGTCGCTTCCACAACTGCCGGCACATCAACGAGCCCGGATGCGTCGTTATCGATGCGGTCCAAAGCGGAGATATCCAATCCACCCGTTACGATAGCTACCTCAGCATATACAACAATCAGGACACCAGAAATTAGCCAGCGAGTTGTGTGCGGAGTGCATATAAAATAATATATTTACACAGAAGAACGTCACTAAACGTAACTATATGAAGCCCATCTGGAAATGGATCATCGGCACGCTGACCTTGCTGGTCATCGCTTTGGCAGGTATCTCCTGGTACCTTTCGCGTAACTGGAAGCCCCTTGTCGAAGAACAGCTACAAGAACTTATCAAAAGTTCAACCGATAGTCTGTACATGCTTACTTACGACGAGCTAGATATGGCTATCGCATTAGGAAACCTGACCTTAAAAAATGCCGTTCTAAGAGCCGATACACTCGTGTACGCCCATATGGAATCCGCCGAGACCGCGCCCGATAACCTCTATGACATCGAGGTCAAAGAACTAAAAGTAAAACGCTTCGGTATCCTGGACATTCTGCGTAACCGAACCCTAAACATCCAGTCTATCGCGCTCACCGATCCCCGCATTAAGTTAGCGACCAAGTACCACGCTTACAACGATACCCTGAGCACGCCCAAACCTAAAAAGAGCCTTTACGAAAGCGTCAAAAACGTATTTCACGCCATTCATATCGGGCAGGTAGATATCGAGAATGCAGCATTCCACTACAGCAAAGTCGGAAAAGACAAACAACAGACAGCTTTCGGTTTAGACAGCCTCCGGATACAGATCGCCGATATACAAGTCGATGAAAACAGCCACACCGACACCACGCGCCTCTATTACACCAAACGGATCGAAGCCTTTGTGCCCGGCTTTAAACACCCCTTGTCTACACCTTCCGGAGACTACACTGCCAACTTCGAAGCCCTACAAGTCAATACCGAGGCACAGACCGTCCTGCTTACCCGGGCCAGCTATAAACCTACGCTGGAAAAAGCCGCTTTTTACAAAAAATACCGCAAGAACTTCACCCGTACCGACCTCTATTTCGATACCCTTTACCTCGAGAAGCTCGATTTTAAAAAGCTGATCGAAAAACAGCAAACCGTCGCACAGCGCGCCTACGCCAAAAACGGGCATGTCAAACTATACGGCGACAAGCGCTTCCCCAAGCAGCCCGTCAACCAGATCGGCCGGGCACCCCATCAAAACCTGATGCGGGCCAAGAACATAATTCATATCGACAGCGTCTTTGTACAACAAGTCGACGTCGTGTACGGCGAAATGAGCCAGAAGTACGCCCGCGAAGGCGAGATCAGTTTCAACCGCGTCACCGGCTCGCTTACCAACGTTACCAACGATTCCCTGGCATTGGCCAAGAACCAGTATATGCAGGCCAACCTGTCCGCCCACATTATGAACAAAGGTCAGCTTCGTACCCAGTTCCGCTTTGATATGCTGAGTAAAAACGGCGCGCACAGCTATAACGGGACCCTCGGGCGGATGAATGCCTCCGAGTTTAACCGCATTCTGTTCCCGCTGCTCAATGTGGAAATCGCCTCCGGCAACATCCGCGGCATCCGCTTTAACGTCAGCGGAACCGACTACCGCAGCCGCGGCGACTTTCGGTTCGACTACGACAACCTCAAAATCTCCATCAAGGCAGATCCCAATGAAGGCAAGAGCCGATCGCTCAAAATAGTCTCGTTTCTCGTCAACCAGATCATCATCAACGACAGTAACCCCGATGCCAACGAAAAATACCATACCGGTAAAATCGACCGCCGGCGCGTTCCCGAACACACGTTCTTTAAAAATCTGTGGGAGAACCTGCTCGAAGGTATTAAACAAACCGCCGGCATCAGTAAAGAGCGGGAGCAGAAATGGAAAGAGCGGGCAGAAGTCACCAAAAATGCCGTAGAAGCAACCAAAGAAACCAGCCACAAAACAAAAGGCTTCTTTAGGGGGTTATTCAAAAAAGAAAAAGAATAATACACAACCCGCCTTAAGCACGAGAAGATAACCAGCATGGATGCAATCATTGGTTTTTTAAAATTTTTACTGAAATATCGAAACAAACTGGTGGATCGCACCATGTTCTACCTCAGCATGGTGTGCGCCGTCATGACCCTCGCGCATATTGGCTATATTACCGACAAACAGCTCGCCGAAACATCCGAGGATACCGTCGTCGGGATGTTCTACTTCCTGTTTGCGCTCGGCACAGTCCGCACCGTCGCCGCCATTCTAGCCCAGCGGAAGATCAACGTATCCCATATTTCCGGGCTGATTTTACTCGGTTACTTCCTGCTCATTAGCGTCTCCCGGCTAGCCGGCTGGGATTATTTCGCCAAAATGGAATGGGTATATCTCGGTATCGCATTGGTTTTCCTGTCCGAACTCTCCCGCAACAGCCTCTTCTTCGATAACTTCTATTTCAACCCCACCATCCTTTTTGTCATCAGCTTTTTGGCCCTTATCCTGCTCGGCACCATCCTGCTCATGCTCCCCCGCACCACCCTGCTGGCACCGCTGAGCTTTGTTGACGCCCTCTTTATGGCTACCAGTGCCGTTTGCATCACCGGCCTCACCGTCACCGATATCTCCACCAATTTCTCCCTGTTCGGGCAGAGCGTCATCCTGCTGCTTATCCAGATTGGAGGCTTAGGCATCATGACCTTTACCGGCTTTTTCGGCTACTTTTTTTCCGGAGGATTTTCCTATAAGAACCAGCTCATGTTCGGCGAAATACTAGGCGAGAACAAACTAAACTCCGTCATCTCCACCCTGCTTACCATCATCTTTATCACCCTCTTTTTCGAACTCATCGGTGGCATATTTATCTTTCTTTCCTTAGATGCCGCCCTGTTCAGCACCGTGAGCGAACGCATATTCTACGCCACCTTCCACGCCATCTCCTCCTTCTGTAACGCCGGCTTCACCATCCTGCACGAAGGCATCACGCCCGATACCTACCGGTTTAACTATGGCTTCCAGCTCGCCATCACCTGTTCGTTTATCCTCGGAGGGCTCGGTTTCGGTACCGTATACAATTTCTATACCTTCCTGCGGCAGAAAGCCAAGCAACTCGTGTATGCGCTGCTGTTGCGCAAGCCCTTTATCCATAAACCACGCGCCTTTACCTTCAATACCCGTTTTATCCTGCTGTGCAACGCCGTCGTATTAGTCGCGGCCACCGTCTCGTATTACCTGATGGAGCAGCAGCATACCCTAGCTAACGATACCTCGCCCGTCGGCGATTGGATCACCGCTTTCTTTATGGCCAATTCCGCCCGATCAGCCGGGTTTGACAGCGTAAACATCAATTTTGTCGCCACACCCACGCTGATTATGATGGTCACGTTGATGTGGATGGGCGCCTCCCCAGGATCTACCGGCGGCGGCGTCAAGGTCACCACCGTCGCGCTCGCCGTGCTCAATATCCTAGCCCTGGCCCGCGGCAAAGAATCCATCGAAATCTACAAACGCCGTATTGCCGTCGAGTCGGTCAACAAAGCCTTTGCCATCATCGTGCTTTCCGCACTCACCATCACCCTGAGCTTCGTGCTGCTAAACGTCAGCGACCCCCAGCAGGAGATGAAAGCCCTGCTGTTTGAAATCGTCTCCGCCTATTCCACCTGCGGGCTGAGTTTGGGGATCACCCCCTCCTTATCCGCCACAGGCAAGATTATTGTAGCCGCTACGATGTTTGTCGGTCGTGTCGGCACCCTCACCTTATTGGTGGCCTTTATTAAGAACACACGAAACAAAAGCTATATTTATCCAACGGAAAAAATACTGTTTTGATAAAAAACAAATAACACACCTATGAAGTACATCGTTTTAGGACTCGGACATTTCGGGAAATCACTCGCCATCCACCTCACAGAGCAGGGGCACGAAGTGATCGCCGTCGATAAAAAACTATCCATCGTTGAGCAGCTCAAAGACCGCATCACCCATACCGTCTGCATGGATACGACCGACCGCGATGCCATGACCTCGCTGCCGCTCAAAGATTCCCATGCCGTGATTGTCGCCATCGGCGAAGACGAAGGCGCCTCCCTGCTCACCACCGCCTTGCTCAAGCAGCTAAATGTCAAGCGGATCATTGGGCGCGTCGTGTCCGAGCTCCAGAAGAACGTCCTCGAAGCCATGCAGATCGAAGACTATATCATGCCCGAAGAAGAAGCCGCCGAGCGGTTAGCCATGCGGCTGGACAACGTCGATATTATCGATTCCTTCAAGATATCCGATCGGTATAGCATTGTCGAAACCCGCGTTCCCACAAAATACGTCGGGATGACCCTCAAAGAAGCCAACCTCACCAACCAGTACAAAGTGATCGTTTTAACCACGGTCAAGTCATACGAAGAAAAAGTAGGAGGGAAGACCGTCCAGCGCAACGAAGCATCCGGTATAGCCAGCTCCGAAACAAAACTGACCGAAGGCGATCTGCTCGTATTGTTCGGCGAACTCTCCAACATTCAGCGTTTAATACAAAAAACCGATTAATAGCCTGCGGATTCCAATTATTTATATATTTTTGGCGTTGATGTAAAAGAAGATAACCTTTAGAAGTCAAAATATATACATATGAAGCAGTGGTTTAAGGAGAACGCAACGCACTTTATCATTATCGCGATCTGTATCGCTTTAGTGTTTTTTTATTTCTCCCCCATTTTTGGAGGAAAAACCTTGGAGCAGTCCGATGTCGTTCAAGCAGTAAGCAGTCAAAAAGAGCTTTTTGACTACAAAGAAAAAGACGGCCAAGCGCCCAACTGGACCAACTCCATGTTTGGTGGTATGCCCACCTACCAGATCTGGTACGAGCATGCCCACAACGTCACGACCTATATCAACCGCGGCATCAGCAAAGTTTTTCCAGCCCCGACCGATATCGTGCTGCTTTATCTTTTAGGCGGCTATTTCCTGCTTTCGGTGCTGCGCATCAAACCCTGGCTTGCCGCCGTGGGCGCAGTAGCGCTCGCCTTTACCTCCTATAACTTTATATACATCGAGGCCGGACACCTCAATAAAGCATACGCCATTGCCTATCTAGCACCGATTATCGGTGCTATCCTCCTCTGCTACCGCGGGAGCCGGCTATGGGGTCCCGTACTGCTCACCCTGTTTCTTGCACTCGAGATCCGCGCCAACCACATCCAGATGACTTACTATTTGTTCATCGCCCTATTGGTGCTCGTCGCGTTCGAAGGCTATCACACCATCCGGACCAAGCAGTGGAAACCCTTTATACAAGCTTCCGTCCTACAGCTCGGTGCCGTAGTGATCGCCGTGCTGGTCAACGCCTCCGTCCTGTTTCCTACCTACGAATACTCGCAGCTCACTATCCGTGGCAAAGCCAATATCCAAAAAGTAGACGACAGCAGCAGCAGCCAGTCTGCCGGACTCGATAAGCAGTACGCCTACGAGTGGAGCCAAGGCGTAGGCGAAAACCTCACCTTCTTGATCCCGAACGCCTATGGCGGACGGAGCGGAGGCGTCTTAGACGGCAAGTCCGAAGTAGCCAAAACCATGACCGGCCTCGGCATCCCCGAAGCACAAGCTGCGCAGTTTGCCGCGCAGCTGCCCACCTATTGGGGCGAAAAAATGTTTACCTCCGGCCCCTGGTATTTTGGAGCCGCCATCATCTTTCTGTTTATACTCGGCTTAGTCGTCGTAAAAGATCGCATCAAATGGTGGATCCTTACCGCAACCATCCTCACGATATTACTGGCCTTCGGCCGTCACTTTCCGCTGGTTTCCGATCTGTTTTTCGATTACTTCCCGATGTACAACAAATTTCGGGCAGTCGAGTCGATCCTGATCATACCCGCCATCCTGATCCCCCTATTGGCGATCTTGGCCGTAAACGAAATACTCACCCGCGGCGAGCAGATTCCACGGCTCGACAAGAAAGCACTTTACACCTTCATCGGTGTCGGCGGCGTCTGTTTGCTAATCGCCTTGCTGCCCAGCCTGTTTCTAGATTTCAAGAACAGCCAGCACCAGCAGCTCGTCTCCTCGCTGGAGCAAGCCTTTGGCGACAAGCCCGCAGCCGGACAAGTAGCTAGCGCCTTGGTAAAAGACCGCGCGTCCCTGGCCAGCACCGATGCCTACCGTTCCTTCTTCATCGTCCTGATCGCTTTCGCACTCGTTTGGGGTTATATCAAGAAGAAAGTAAGCATGCCGCTCTTTATCGGTATCCTCGGTGTCGTTATCTTGGTCGATCTATGGTCGGTCGATAAACGCTACCTGAACGACGACTCCTTCGTCGACAAACGTGCGTCCAACAATCAGATCCCCGAGCGGGAAGTCGATCAACTCATCCGTATGGATAAAGACCTGAGTTACCGGGTTATCGATTTAACGACCAATCCATTTTCCGACGCCCGCGCATCCTTCTATCATAAAAACCTAGGAGGCTATCACGCGGCCAAACTGATGCGGTTCCAAGAGATACTCGAGCATCAATTCAACGGCGCGATGAACGAGGACGTACTCGATATGTTCAACGTCCGCTACCTGATCACGCAGAATCCCCAAAACGGAGCCGAGCAGATTAAGCGCAGGAGCACAGCAGCCGGCAACGCCTGGTTTGTAGACCGCGTTACCTTCGTCAATAGCAACGCTCAAGAAATGCAGGCCATCAGCGCCTTCGATGCGCAAAAAGAAGCCTTTGTGCACGAAGAGTTTAAAAACCAGTTGGATGTTTCCCGTATCGGGAATTCGCCCGACGCCGAGATCAAACTGGTATCCTACCATCCCGATACCCTGAAATACGAATATACGTCACCGAACGCCGCTTTTGCCGTGTTCTCCGAAGTATTTTACGACAAAGGTTGGAAAGCCTATATCGATGAGGAAGAAGTACCCATCATCCGCGCCGACTATATCCTCCGTGCCCTGCAAGTGCCCGGTGGGAACCATAGCATTACCTTTGTGTTTGCGCCCAAAACCATGCAAGTCAGTAATATCATTTCGCTTATTGCTTCCATCGTATTGGTGCTCGGCCTAGGCCTGGCCATTTGGCGTGGTAGGCGTAGCCGACCCGTGCAGGAGAAGCAAGGGTAGACTAAAAACGTTAGCATATAAAAGGTAATTTAATTAGATTTGCCCTATGGCAACATCGATACCTTTAGCAGAACGGATGCGACCGAAAGGTCTTGCAGATTATATCGGGCAACGGCACATCATCGGCGAAGGAGCCGTCCTTCGCAACGCAGTCGAGCAGAAAAACATCCCCTCCATGATCTTTTGGGGGCCGCCAGGTGTCGGAAAGACCAGCCTGGCGCTGCTTATCGCCCGCGAGCTGGGCCGCCCCTTCTTTTCGCTCAGCGCGATACAGTCAGGCGTCAAAGATATACGCGAAGTCATCGATAAAGCCGACAAATTATACCAGTTCAACCAAGAACAGCCCATTCTCTTCATCGATGAGATCCACCGGTTCTCCAAGTCGCAGCAAGACTCGTTACTCGGAGCAGTCGAACGAGGATTGGTGACCCTCATTGGCGCCACCACCGAAAACCCCTCGTTCGAAGTCATCTCCGCCCTGCTTTCCCGCTGCCAGGTATACGTATTAGAGCACCTCTCCGAACAGGAGCTTACCGCCATTTTGGAGCAGGCCATCGCCCGCGACAGCTACCTGCAAGAACATCCCGTACAGATCGAAGAATACGAAGCCCTGTTTCGCCTTTCCGGCGGTGACGCCCGCAAACTGCTCAATGTGTTTGAGCTCGTCGTGCACGCCGCCCACGCGCAGAAACAGCCCGTCACCAACACCTTCGTGCTCAAGCAGGTGCAGCAGAATATGGCCCTCTACGATAAAACCGGCGAACAACACTACGATATCATTTCCGCCTTCATCAAATCCATCCGCGGAAGCGACCCCAACGCGGCCGTCTATTGGCTCGCCCGCATGGTCGAAGGCGGCGAAGACCCATCCTTCATCGCCCGGCGATTACTTATACTCGCGTCCGAAGACATCGGCAACGCCAACCCAAACGCCCTGCTGCTCGCCAACAACTGCTTTGAAGCCGTCAACGTCATCGGCTGGCCCGAATCCCGCATCATCCTATCACAGACCGTCACCTACCTCGCCTCGTCCGCCAAGAGCAACGCCGCCTACGAAGCCATCAACAAAGCACAAGCCCTTGTCAGGCAAACCAGCGACCTGCCCGTACCCCTACACCTGCGGAATGCCCCCACCAAGCTCATGAAAGAACTCGATTACGGCACCGCCTATAAATACGCACACAGCTACCCCGGTAACTTCGTCGAACAAGAATTCCTACCCGACAAAATCAGCGGAACCCTGCTCTACGATCCGGGAGATAACCCTTCCGAAAATAAGATAAGGGAAGCGTTGCGCCAGAAATGGCGCAAGCGGTATTATTATTAATTTTTTTATGTTCTTTTTCCCCGCGAAAAAGAACCAAAAAGCTCACCACTTAAAAATTTTGAAAGAGAGGATCATGCAGGAATTAGAATTCTACATATCTCAAAATTTTTGATGTGGTGTTTGAAGGTTAATAGAGGTTGGTGCAATATCTAGGATTTATCGGTTTGCGATACTATTCACGGGGAACAAAGAGACCAATACCCCCCCCCCCCCCCGAAAAAAGAACCAAAACCGACCGGAGGGAGCTCATGAACACCAAAATAAACACGTGTCCCTAAAGCTCACCACTTAAAAATTTTGAAAGAGAGGATCGTACAATATCTTTATGTTCTTTTTTTAGAAAAAAGGAACAAAACCGAACGAAGTGAGCTCATGAACACCAAAATAAATACAGGTTCATAAAAAATCGTCGCTTAAAACCTTTGGCATTTAGGATAGTACTAAGGATGAATTTCTACATACCTCAAACATCCGGATGCCACATTCAATGTTAATAGAGGTTGGTGCAATATTTACGATTTATCGGTTTGGGATACTTATCCACGGACCACAATGAGTTCAACACCACCCAGCGATCAGGCGAGTTAAAACGGCCTTATATTGTTTTGCGGTCATTTTTCAGCAGGCAATTCCGTTAAGAACAGCATGTTGTTTGAGCGTAGCGAGTTCCATGCTGTTTAGGAATAGACGATGAAAAATAGCAAAACTATATTCAGCCTTGATTTTTTGTCCCCTTTTTTATCAAGAAAAAAGGGGAAGAAAATGGTTATCTTTGTAGTTTTAAAACAATAACGTATAAGGAATGACCTTTACCGCAATAGATTTTGAACTCGCTACCGCAGCTTATACCAGCGTGTGTGCAGTCGGTATTGTAAAGGTGGAAAACGGTCAGGTAGTCGATCAGTTCCACAGTCTAGTCCGCCCTCCCGAAAATAAATACATGTGGCAGACCACCCGCGTGCACGGCATTAAGCCGAAAGACACGCAGGCAGCGCCTACATTTTTAGAGCTATTCCCCACGATAGCGGGGTATCTCAAAGGCAGCCGCATGGTCGCACACAACGAGAAGTTTGACCGGGAAGTACTCATGAAAACTATGCGTATGTACCAGCTCGATTACCGAAGCCTCGAACTTTCGCCCAAATGGGAGTGCACCAGCGAAATCTATCGCAAAAGCGGATTTAAGCGCACCAAGCTGAGCATTTGCTGCCACATCATGGACATCGAGTTGCGCCACCACGATCCTCTTTCGGATGCCATGGCCAGCGCACAGCTATACCTTAAGCAAGATCAAATTACCCGTGCATTAATAGAAAAGCACTTTAAAACAGAAGAACAACCCGAGATTTAGTCATTATGGGAAAAATAGTAAACGTTATCCTGTCGGGCGGAGTAGGTTCCAGGCTATGGCCCCTATCCCGCAAGTCCAAACCCAAGCAATATTTGCCGATTTTTAATGAAAAATCCCTGTTTAAGCTCACCATCGAGCGTAACCAAGCCGTCTGCGATCACGTCGTATTGGTAGGCTCCGTGCAGAACATTGACTTGGCAAAAGAAGACTTAAGCAGCGTATCCCACGATATTCTGGTAGAAACCCTGCCACGCAACACCGCAGCAGCTATTGCCTTTGCGGCACTATCCCGGCAACCTGACGATATCCTAATCGTCACCCCGTCGGATCACCTTATCGAAGGCGACGAACAATATATGCAAGCCATCAAGCGCGGCATCGAGTTCGCCAAAGAAGGTAGCATCGTTACCTTCGGGATAAACCCTACGCGGCCCGAAACCGGATACGGATACATTGAATCCGAAGGCAATGACGTCCTGTCTTTCCGCGAAAAACCCAACTACGATACCGCCAAAGACTTTCTGAAAAGCGGTAACTTTCTGTGGAACTCTGGCATCTTCTGCTTCAAAGCCTCCTCCTATCTGCGCGAGCTAGAACGCTTTGATCCTAAGATATACACCGCCTCCAAAGCCGCTTATCAATCTGCCAAAGATGGCGTGCTTGACGAAGAAATGTCCCGTCGTATTCCCTCAAAAAGTGTAGACTACGCCATCATGGAACGTAGTGACAGCATCAAAGTGGTTCCCTCATTTTTCCATTGGTCCGATATGGGATCCTTCGATTCCCTTTACGACTATTTAACATCGAAAGGACACCCCGCCGATGAGCAAGGTAATATCGTTATCGGGGAGCAAAGCAAGCACACCGTTTTTCTCGGCGTGCAGAATTGTGTAGTGGTCAACACCGCCGATGCCGTATTGATTTTAGACAAAGCCTCCGCACAAGATGTTAAACACGTCTACGAGCAACTAGAAAAAGAAAATTCTCAATTAATTTAAATATTTTTAATTAATAGTAGCGTTTGCGCTCCATGCTTCGTTTTATTTTCGTAATATTGGCGAAATTATTGTACCGTACTATCGTACACCTGTAAAATAGACGGAGACCCTATGGGATAGTGATTAACAAAATTATTAATGATGTCTTTTTGGAAAAACTTATTCAAACGTACCCCTAAACAGCACGAATCTACCGGAAAGCTTGCATGGATCGGCATGGATATGCATAACCATATCTTACCAGGTATCGACGACGGCAGCCCCGACGTAGCACAGTCGCTACAGCTTATCCGCGGCCTGAAAGACCTGGGCATCCAGAAAGCTATTGCTACCCCACACGTGATGCACGGCGTGCACGACAACACCCCGGCAACCATTGCTGAGGCCTTCAATAAGCTCAAACAAGCAATTTCCGAGAGCGGAATGAAGTTCGATCTGCAATATTCCGCAGAATATATGATCGACGATCAGATCGCTACGCTGATACAAAACGACAACCTCTGTGCCTTGCCAAATAGACACCTTCTGATAGAAATGTCCTATTTAGCAGAATCCAAAGCACTCTTCCAAACAATCAAAGACATCCAAGAAAAAGGTTAC
Organism: Sphingobacterium sp. FBM7-1; assembly: GCF_020687765.1. Taxonomy (GTDB): domain Bacteria; phylum Bacteroidota; class Bacteroidia; order Sphingobacteriales; family Sphingobacteriaceae; genus Sphingobacterium. The sequence goes on from NZ_JAJEWJ010000012.1 coordinate 32,077, forward strand.
CAACCCATCTTGGCCCATCCCGAACGGTATAACTATTATCACCAGAATTTCAAGATATACAAAGAGATTAAAGACGCCGGTTGCCTCTTGCAATTAAACCTGCTGTCCATCTCCCGCTATTACGGCGAACCCGTTAAATCTACAGCCCTAACCTTAATTAAATCAGGGATGTATGATTTAGTCGGAACCGATATGCACCATGCTAAGCACCTCCATGCCCTGAAAGCGGTAGCCACTAAATACGATATCTTCGACCTCCTAAAAGACAACCCCATCAAAAACGCAACAATATTTGAGGATAATCAAAAGCTTGCTATTTAGTTCTTTTTTTAGAAAAAAGAACAGAAAAAATCGTCACTTCGGATTGTTGAGATAAGGGATTGTACTAAGGATGAATTTCTACATACCTCAAAAATCCGTATGTGACCTTTTGCGTTAATTCTGGGACAGTGCATTGCCTGTCCAAAAGGAAGTTTTTTTTTATCCATTAGTGCTTATTTCCATTGTATGGAAGAGCACTTCGTGGTTCCCCGTGAAAAGAACCAAAACCGACCAACGGGAGCGCATGGATCCCAGAATAAACACGAATCCATAAACCTCGTGGCTTCGGATTTTTGAGATAAGGGATTGTGCACCTACTAAATAGGAATATAGGAGAATATAAGATAACACGGATGTAGACACCTAGGCACGCGGTACGCGGGCAAAAACGGCCTTGTACGTTTCTGCGGCCATTTTTCTGAAGGGAATTCCGTAAAAAACAGCATGCTGTCTGAGCAAAGCGAGTTGCATGCTGTTTTAGGAATGACCGAGGAAAAATAGCAGAAAAGTACACAGCCTTGACTTTTTTTGCTTCGTTTTTTGTGTCAAGACAAAAAATGAAGAAGAACTTTTATATTAGCAAGATGAAAAAAACCATTGTCATAACCGGCGGTGCCGGCTTCATCGGTTCACACGTGGTTCGCGAATTTGTCAACAAATACCCCGATTACCATATCATCAACTTAGATGCGCTGACGTATGCAGGCAATTTAGAGAATTTGAAGGACGTCAAAGATGCTCCGAACTATACCTTTATAAAAGCAGACATTACGCATGCAGCACATATGCTAGACATCTTTCGGGAATATCAACCCGACGGCGTCATCCATTTGGCGGCCGAGTCGCACGTCGACCGTTCCATTACGTCGCCGACCGATTTTGTCATGACCAACGTCGTGGGTACCGTCAACCTCCTGAACGCCGCACGTGAAACATGGCAAGGGCAGCTCGAGGGCAAGCGTTTCCATCACGTCTCTACCGACGAAGTGTACGGCACGCTGGGTGCGACCGGCCTCTTTACCGAAGACACCCCTTACGATCCACATTCGCCCTATTCCGCATCGAAGGCCTCGTCCGATCATTTCATACGCGCCTACCACGATACCTACGGGCTGCCGGTGGTCATTACCAACTGCTCCAACAACTACGGGCCCAACCACTTCCCCGAGAAGCTGATTCCGCTCTGTATCCTGAATATTCTGCACGGTAAACCCCTGCCAATCTACGGCGATGGGAAGTACACGCGCGACTGGCTGTATGTCGTCGATCATGCGCGCGCAATCGATCTGGTTTTCCACGAAGGAGAAAACGGCGAATCCTACAATATCGGCGGCTTCAACGAATGGCAAAACATAGACCTCGTCCGCGAGCTCTGCCGGCAGATGGACGAAAAGCTCGGTCAAGCCCCCGGCACCGCTGCGCAGCTGATCACCTACGTCAAAGACCGGCCCGGGCACGACTTGCGCTACGCCATTGACGCCACCAAAATCAATACCGAGCTGGGCTATGAGCCCTCCGTCACCTTCGAAGAAGGCCTTTCCCATACGATCGACTGGTTTCTCGAAAACCGAGAATGGCTGGAGCGCGTAAACTCCGGCGCCTATCAAGACTATTACCACGAACAGTATAAAGATAAATAAGCGATGAAGGTTACCGAAACAAAACTATCCGGTTGTTTTATCATCGAACCGACGAAGCTCGGCGATAGCCGCGGCTATTTCTTTGAAAGCTTCAACGAGCGGACTTTTCAGGAACAGACCGGGTCCACGGCGCGTTTTGTGCAAGACAACCAATCCTTTTCGACTAGGGGTGTCCTCCGCGGGCTACACGCCCAGCGCGGCGAATACGCCCAAGCGAAGCTCGTGCGTGTGCTGCAAGGAGCCGTGCTCGACGTTATGGTCGATGCCCGGCCCGAATCCCCGACCTTCGGGCAGTACGAAACCGTCGAGCTCAGCGCCGAGAACAACCTGCAAGCCTTTATACCCCGCGGATTTCTGCACGGCTTTGTCGTCCTGTCCGATACCGCCACCTTTTTCTACAAATGCGATAATTTTTACCATAAAGAAGCCGAGTGGGGTGTCCGTTACGACGATCCCACGCTGGCGATCAATTGGCAGCTCCCACAAGACCAGCTGCTGATATCCGATAAAGATCAGCTATTGCCCTTTTGGGATATATAATAAGCTCACAACCATGTCACAACGCATATTAATCACCGGCGCCGGCGGACAAGTCGGCACGGCGCTACAGCAGCAGCTCGAAAACGAAAACTTCGAGACCTTTTTTCTCGATAGGAAGCAGCTGCCCTTGGAGCAAACCCTGATCATCCAGGATATCCTCGGGATGTACCAGCCCGATATCATCCTCCATGCCGCTGCCTACACCGCGGTCGATAAAGCCGAAAGCGAACCCGAGCTCGCCAATGCCGTCAACCATCTGGCCAGCGAGGAGATCGCGCAATATTGCCGTATCCACGGTGTCAAGCTACTGGCCATCTCGACAGACTACGTGTTCGACGGGCAATCTAGCGAGCCGCTCACCGAAGAAGCCACGCCCGCACCACTGAACGTCTACGGACAAAGCAAGTGGAAAGGCGAGCAAGCCATACAGAAATGGGCGCCCGATAGCATTATTATCCGCACCTCCTGGGTCTACGGCGAGCAAGGCCACAACTTTGTAAACACGATGCAGCGGCTAATGCACGAACGCGAAACACTGTCTGTTGTCAATGACCAGATCGGATCACCCACCTACGCCGGCGACCTCGCCCGGGCGATCGTCACGATCCTGAAAGCAGACCGCTGGCAGCCCGGCATCTACCATTACGCTAACGAAGGCGAAGTGTCGTGGTACGACTTTGCAGTAGCCGTCCGGGAGCAGATCGGCGCCAGCTGCCAGATCAACGCTATCCCGACGAGCCAATACCCCACACCCGCCAAGCGGCCAAGCTATTCCCTGTTGGATAAAAGCAAGATAAAGCGTACATTTAACGTACGCGTGCCGTTTTGGTTAGATAGCCTAACGGAGATGCTCAACCCCAATCAAGCATAACGATGAAAGGCATTATACTCGCCGGCGGTTCCGGCACCCGTTTACACCCATTAACCCTTGCCGTATCCAAGCAGCTGATGCCCGTGTACGACAAGCCGATGATCTATTACCCGCTGTCTACCTTGATGCTGGCAGGTATCAGCGACATCCTGCTGATCTCCACGCCACAAGATCTGCCGAATTTCCAAAAGCTTCTGGGAGACGGATCGCAGATCGGTTGCCGGATCAGCTATAAAGAGCAGCCCAGCCCTGACGGGCTAGCCCAGGCCTTCATATTGGGAGAAGACTTTATCGGAGACGACAAGGTTGCGCTCATTCTGGGCGACAATATCTTCTACGGGTCCGGTATGTCCAAGCTGTTGCAAGGCAGTGCCGATCCAGAGGGCGGCGTCATCTTCGCCTACCCCGTGCAAGATCCCGAGCGGTACGGCGTCGTAGAGTTCAATGCCGCCAAAGAAGTCGTATCCATCGAGGAGAAACCCGCTGCCCCGAAGTCGCGCTATGCCATTCCCGGCCTCTACTTTTACGACAATGAGGTCGTCAATATCGCCAAAAACATCAAACCCTCCCTGCGTGGCGAACTCGAAATCACCGACATCAACAAAGAATACCTCCGCCGTGGCAAGCTAAAGGTCGGCGTGTTCGATCGAGGTACCGCCTGGCTCGATACCGGCACCATTGCATCCCTGATGCAGGCCGGTCAGTTTATCCAAGTCATCGAAGAGCGGCAAGGTATGAAGATCGGTGCCATCGAAGAAGTCGCCTACCGCATGGGCTATATCGATCGCGAGCAGCTCCTGCAGCTTGCCGAGCCGCTAGTCAAATCCGGTTATGGCGAGTACCTCAAGCGCGTCGTCCAAACTTTTTAATACAAGCGTTGTTCTTTATTAAAACGATTGTTATGAAATGTCCATGATTGTCAAACACAAACACCGGTGAATATAGTCTGGACATTCCATATAGCACTTAAAAGACAAATTGTATACATATGAAAAGATATTCACAGTTTTTACTCCTATCGCTCAGTTTGTTTCTGTTTAACAGCTGTGCGCTCATCGAAGGCGTCTTTAAAGCTGGCGTCTGGGTCGGTATCCTTATCGTAGTAGCCATTATCGCTGCGGTGATCTGGCTGATTTCGAAAGTTACCGGCGGCAGCAGGTAATAGCGCGGTTATAAGCGGTAATAATTTGCAGATGAATTTTCTGAAGTGTAAATTAACTTACTCAAAAAATACCCAATAGTGGGTATTTTTTTTGCACAAAGGCTCGTATATTAGTGGCGCCGCAAAGAAGGTAGGCGTTTCCGCTGGAGTAAAAATGTCGCCTTGATTGGTCACAACGGACTATCTTGCGGCGGTACAAGGCAGCTTCGCGCAAGATCATGCGTTTTACCATGTCAACACGATCAAATACTACGACGAAGTAGAGCCGCGGACCAAAGAAGAGAAAGTAACCCAATAAATCTAACCGGTGAAAGCTATAGAATGCAGAATAGAAAAACGTTCTTGGACAAGTAAAATTTATAGCATACTTTTGGGATGGATTGTGTATTTGTTAGTGCCAAAAATGCTGTACTCCAAGTTGCCAATTATGCTGCATTCTTATTTACCATTTACAAATAGCGTTTTTAGAGCCGTGGTATCCCATCGAGCTTACCGTTACGCCATTACCACAGTATGCTGTCCATAAGGACGTATCCGCCCTATCAAGAGACACAGTTTATTTTACACTCCCACACAGTTTATTTTACACTCCCTAATAGCCGGCGAGTACCCGCTATTTTCTGTTTAATAATATTCCTCGTCCTCTTCTGGCACCGGCATTTTAAAATGTATTACATTCTTATTTCTCGAACCAATTTTCAATTTTTAGATTCTTTATATATCTAAAATCTTTCACATTATCTGTTACCAGCGTTAAATTATTAGCTAGGCAGTTACCTAGAGATTTAAATCTTTCTCTCTAAACTTTCTACTTCCTTTAATTTCGTTGATAATCTCCTCTGCGGGCTTGTCGGATGCAAAAGCACCAAAAGACCGCTCAAATGCGTTTTGCTTCCCTTTCTGGGAGCAATCCCCCAACTTCGCCCAATTTATTCGGGTACGCTATTCCGCCGACCAGCTTGCTATCGCTGGTTAAAAATGCCTTTAAACATGGTGATCTGCAGGATCAGCGATATCCCCTGGAAATATGCCTGGAGGTAACGAACAACCAGTTATCGGTGACGGTAAAAAATCAGAAACGCGGCGAGGCGGCGCTAGCATCGCATGGATATGGGCTGCGCAACTTGAGGCGGCGTCTGGAAATCGTGTACGGTGACCGGGCTGCCCTAGCGATCGAGGAAACGGAAACGGTATTTAAAGTAACCATCAATATTAATTTCTAATCTTTTAAACAATCAGCTTATGAACAAATGGAGAGGCGTGATCATAGACGATCAGCAGTCGGCTATTGATCACATTATGGAGGAAGTCAAAGACCTGCCTTTTGTGGAAATCATCGGAACCTTTACAAACCACAGAGCCGGCGCACAGTTCTTACACGTTAACCCGGTAGATTTTATCATCCTGGACGTGGAATTGGAGAATACCAATGCGTTCCGTTTTCTGGCCAGTCTATCGAACCCGAAGATTCCGACCATCCTGTACACGGGCTACGATAAGTATGAAGACGAAGGCTATGACCGTGCTTTTGTGGATGTGTTGTTAAAGCCGGTGAGTAGGAGCCGGCTATTGGGTGCGCTCAGGAGGTTGGACACGGAGTTAAAGGCCTTGCTGCCGGTGACGGATAATGCGCTGGAAGGGTATTATGAATATTTTCAGGTCAAGGGTCCGGTGCGTTTCCAGCGGCAAATCGTGTGGTTTAAAGATCTGGTGTATGCGGATATGCAAAACGGTAAATTATATCTGCATTTGCAGGACGGGACGAGTTTGGAGACGAATTCAACATTCGGGCGGATCATGGAGCTGCTACCCACTAAGTGGTTTATGGAGTGCGCTAAGGGAGTGGTGTTCAATATTAATTTTTACAAAGGTGTGCTGGACGGCGCAGTCGTGCTAACCGCCATGAAGAAAGGTGGACAGGATAACTTAACGCTCCCGAGGGGCAACCGGCAGGCGTTTCCCGATTTCTTTGCTTTTGTGGATAGTAACATATTATAATAACTTAAATAAATTAACGGTATGAAAAACGGTAAATGTGTACAGTGTGCAGTGATGCTGTCTATTT
>NZ_JAJEWJ010000013.1 GCF_020687765.1 Sphingobacterium sp. FBM7-1
GGTCACTCCTCTCAGAGCCCCTAGGCATCATCGTCTTGGTAAGCCGTTACCTTACCAACTAACTAATGCCACGCGAGCCCATCCATGTCCTATAAATATTTGACATAGAAACCAGGTGGTCCCTATGTGTTATGCGGTATTAATCCGTCTTTCAACGGGCTATCCCCCTGACATGGGCAGGTTGCTCACGCGTTACGCACCCGTGCGCCACTCTCATGCAGTATAGCAAGCTACACTGCAATCCCGTCCGACTTGCATGTATTAGGCCTGCCGCTAGCGTTCATCCTGAGCCAGGATCAAACTCTCCATTGTAAAAATGTAAAGTGACCCCGGTCTGTATCTTAGACCGGATCGTCAGTATTAATGTACTGTACGGCCCGGACCGGATCAATTGTAAATCTTAAATCTACAGCAATCCCCCCAACGGGGTAACTGCTGCGCTACATGATCATCTATCTTTAAAGAACTTATATCGCCGCCGCATCGCGCTTCAGCTATTATACAGAACCGAAATAAAACCGGTCGTGTTATCTTGTTTTTATCACCCCTCGTTCCCGAAGGGACTGCAAAGGTAAGGAAGTTTTATGAAAGAAGCAAATAAAAAATTTATTTTGTTTCTAAACCCTCTTTTCACCATTGGCGGCCGTCATCCGGACACCGTCCCTCCCTCGCGGAGTGGTGCAAAGGTAGAAACTTTTATAACACACTCCAAGAACAAAAACACTATTTACACCCCAATAACCCTTAAAACACTGATAGATTGAGGAATAAATTTACAATTATTAACGCACCTTCTCATTTTTGTTCTCATCCGAATGGTTTTCTTCCATTACTTCATCATCAAATAGAATCCGAACGGAGGGCGTATACGTATCTTCATGCTGTCCGGTTTTATTAGCCCAGAAAAATGCCGCCAGAAATATCAAAGCGATAAAGACGCTACAACCAATTAAAAAAAATATAATTCCCATCCTCTAAAATTCTACTACAAATTTACTGATTCCTAATTAGATATAGAAAAATTAGCCAGTAAACCGTTCCGTTTAGCATACCAGCGCGTCATCAAACTCGTAAACGAAATAATAGTTACTGTACTAATAGGCATCAGAATAGCCGCAAATAAGGGAGACATTGTACCTTGTACAGCAAAACTTAATCCCACTACATTATATATCAGTGATATTGCAAAACTCATGTGTATAACCTTCACCGCATCTTTCGCAAATTCAAAGAAGGAAGGCAATTTACCAAAAGAACCACCATCTAAAATCGCATCACACCCCGGTGAAAAATTATTGATATCGTCCGACACAGCTATACCTAAATCCGCTTTCCGCAATGCACCCGCATCGTTAAGCCCATCCCCCAACATACACACTTGCCTTCCCCTGTCTTGCCAAAAATCAATTTTATGTAACTTATCCGACGGGCTTTGATTGAATAACAAACTCGCCTGTTTTGGGAAAATAAGCTTCAAGGCATCAGAACGCCGTTCATTATCGCCAGAAATTAAATGCAAGTCATACCCTTCTTTATTCAAGGTACCCACAACCTCCAGCAAGCCATCACGCCAAGATTGCTCTAAAGTAAAGTAACCTTTCACCACCCCATTTATCATGACATACACAACCGATCCATCCTGGTATTTATTTTCAACATCCAAAAAAGAAGCAGATCCCACCTTAACCTCGTCCAAACCAAACCTGGCCTGCATCCCTTTACCACTAATTTCTTTAAAAGCATCTGTCTGCAAAATTGTGGTATCTCCAATCCATTTGACAATCTCCCTGCTTAAAGGATGATTGGAATTTCTGCAAACCGAAGAAACGAAAGCACGCTCTCTTTCTTCCAATTGACCTTCAAATAACATTAAAGATGATTTAGGAGAGGAAATTGTCCCCGTTTTATCAAATACGACACAATCTATAGCTGACATTTTTTCTATGGCAGCCGTATTCTTTATATAAAACTTATTCCGATCGAAAATACTTAACGCAGCAGATAACGTAAAAGGAGAGCTCAATGCCAATGCACAGGGGCAAGCAATAATTAACACGGCCGTAAAGGCACCCCATGCTTTTTTCGCGTCACCTCCAAAAAGCCAAAAAACACACGCGATAATAGCTATACTCACTAATGCTAGGGTAAAATATTTACTGATAAAATCAATAAAGGTATCAAACTTTTTCTCCTGTGTTTTAAAACTATCGTTATTCCACAACCTGGTCAAATAACTTTGCGATACATTTTTCACCACTTCCAACTCAATCGCTTCTCCGACCTGCCTTCCTCCAGCATATATAATCTCCCCCAATGTTTTATCCACCGCCTTTGATTCACCCGTTACAAAACTAAAATCGACCGAGGCATTCCCTTTCAATAAGATGGCATCGGCTGGAATGATTTCATTGTTCCGAACCAAAATACGTTGTCCAACTGCTAAATCGGCTATTTGTATGGGCTTTTCTCCAGTCTCTTCAACTACCGTCACCGCAACCGGGAAATAAGATCGATAATCGCGTTCAAACGAAATGTGATAATAAGTTCGCTGTTGCACCCATTTACCGATCAAAATAAAAAACACCAGACTACATAGGGTATCCATAAAGCCTGGACCAGTCTGCGTCAAAATCTCCAAAGCCGAACGAAAAAATAACACAAAAATACCGAGCGCCAATGGCACATCTAAATTCAATCGCCTCTGTCTTAAGCTAAGCCAAGCCGATTTAAAATAATCCGATGCGCTATACAATAAAACAGGGATGCCAAAAGCAAGATTCATATATCCAAAAAAGTGCGCATACTCCTGCTCAAATGCTGCCATCCCAAAGTAATCGGGAAAACTAATCATCATCGAATTTCCAAAACAAAATCCGGCTACGGTGATTTTACCAATCAATCCACGATGATTAAACTTCTTCCCTTCTTTTACAACATCCTGTAACGTAATTTTAGGTTCGTACCCAATCTGCACCAATAGATCCACTACCTGTCGCAAAGAGATTTCCCGATGTTTAAACGTGATACTGGCCTGCTTCTTCATAAAATCAACTTGCGAACTTTTTACGCCGGCATGTAATTTATAGAGATTCTCCAAAAGCCAGATACAAGAACTGCAATGAATTACCGGAATATAAAACGTAATTATAGTAACATCATCATCGCGATAATCCACAAGCTTCGCTGCTATATTCGGTTCGTCCAGATAATTTAGATCCGCTTTGGGGCCTTTCTGTGCTTTTCCTGGGTGTTGGTTATAGCGATAATAATGATGCAGGTTACTTTCATTGAGTATCTGATATACTGTTTGACACCCTAAACAGCAAAAGCTATGACTATCTAGTTCATAAGCTGCTACGTCCACCCTATCACCACAATGGAAACACTTTTTCTCTTTCGCGATTTGTTTTGACTCCAACATTATCTTACTCTAAACTCCTGAAATAATCCTAAAAACCCTCTAAATTAGCTATATCGCCTGGCTAAATAACGGCTCTGATTCTTTTGACAACTGCAATCGCTGATCAAATGCCATACAGATATTTCGCAAGAAAGACTTCCCGACACTTGTTGCCGATATCACTTCTTCATTACATTCCACCAACCCATCAGCTACTAGTGGCTGCACACGTCTTACAATTAAATCGTTTAGCGGAAAGCCGGCCTTTAACACCACCTTTCCTTTACACATCATGTCTAATATATAGCGCCGCAACACCTGATCTTCCTCATTTAACAAATGTCCTTTTACGACTGGCAAGATTCCTTCGTCCAGCATCTTGTAATACAGTTCGACCTTTTTTACATTTTGCGCAAAACTACTCCAAGCATCACTGATCGACGATACCCCCAAGCCTATTAATACAGGCGTATAGCGATCAGCATAACCCATAAAATTTCGATGCAAACTTCCCATTAAAGCAGCCTTGAAAAGTTCATCGTCAGGTTTCGCAAAATGGTCCATACCCACATCCCTATAACCCTCTTCCTCAATCATTTGTTTACCCAACCTGTAAAGAGCAAGCTTCTCCTCACCGGCCGGTAGATCATCTTCCGTAAATCGGCGTTGCCCCGGTTTCACCCATGGTACATGCGCATAACTATAAAAAGATATACGATCTGGCGACATACGCAACGACTTCGCTATCGTATCCGCCACGGTCTGTCGTGTTTGTAAAGGCAAACCATAGATCAAATCAAAGTTAATGGAAGTATATCCTATTTCACGAGCATCATCCATTACGCGCACCACATCCTCCACGGATTGATGACGGTTAATTATATGTTGCACTCGAGGATCAAAATCTTGAATCCCCAGACTTAAACGTCTGAAATTAAGATCAAATAAAACCTGCAGATGTTCCTTGCTTGTATTGGCGGGATGAGCCTCAAACGAAAACGACGCCCCTTCTTTTACGGTTGCGCCATCCAATAACCCTAAAATCAAACGTTGTAGATTTTGTGGTTCGAAAAAGGTCGGCGTTCCCCCTCCTAAATGTATTTCCCGGATCACAATATCGTCATCAATAAGCGCCTTATACATCCGCCATTCTTGGAGAATATAGTCAATATAAGGTGTTTCGACTGCATGATTTTTGGTAATACGCGTATTGCACCCACAATAAGTACATAAACTTTCACAAAATGGAAGATGCACATACAAGCTCATCCCCTCCTTCTTTGAAGCCGTATAAGTTGTTTTCAAACGACCTATCCACGCTGTTTGATTAAAGTTATCCGATTCCCAAAAAGGCACTGTGGGATAACTCGTATAACGCGGTGCTGCCACATTATACTTAGCGATCAAGCTATTATTTTGTTCCATCATTTCTTGTGCTTAAGTTCTCCAGTTTACATTCCTTGACACAACAACACGCTAATCCTACACATTTACCCTGACCCCAAAGATTGAGGTTGCGAATAGTCTGTTCAGCAATACCTTTCGGGCTGCGATCTTCGTAAGGCGTATTCGCTATCTGAATACCTAAAGCGTATGCACGCAATAAATCAATATGCTGCGTGGTGATCGAACGCGTAACTATCTTATGCACACCCGCTCGTTGTAACTCTTCTAACAACTCAGCACCCAAAAGATCGTCCTCGGAAACGATGACCACCTCTTTCCCGTAAGCATAATGAATAGTACTAAGGTTTAACATATTGGAAATCAGCGTCAGATCATGAATCTTACCGTTTGCAATCGCCAACGACTCCTTCTCATAATCCTTAATATTATATGCGACAGCTTTCATGAGGTCTAACTTCAGTATATAAACTGACACAAAAATAACAAGCCTCCCTGAATATTGGGATGTACCGCATCAAGTTAGAAAATGATATTCATCACTTAATCATCTCACCGCTTTCAATTTAGCGATGGATGGAATAATGATCGCATTCCCTGTTTTAGTGATTAGTTTTTCATCTTTGAAATCGGCCAGCATACGGCTAATCGTTTCATTAGCAGTGCCGGCTAACGCGGCAAGGTCGTCCCGAGAGATACGTACAATAATTTCTCCATCCTGACCTGGTGAAGTCGATTTTTCCGCCACATTCACCAATGCATTAGCTACCCGCTTCCGCACGGTATCATAAGCAAACCCCAGCATTTGCCCTTCTTTTTCACGAATATTACCCGAGAGCAATGTAATAAACTTACTCGCAATAACGGGCTTATTATAAAGCAATTCAAAAAAACGATCTTTAGGAATCAGCGCAATTTCACAATCTTCAAGCACTTCCGCATTATCGCTATATTGTTCATTAAGCAGCAGTGCCTCGTATCCAAAAAAGCAGTCTTCCGTATGAATACCCGTTGACAATTCTCGACCGTCCTGATACAACAGAAAACTACGTGTTTTACCTTTTAGTAGATAAAAAACGAAAAGCGGTGTATCCCCCGCTTCGTAGATGTGTTGCTTTTTTCGAAGCGATTTGACACGAGCCTCTTTTACTAAATCTTGCAACAAATAAATCTGTTCGTCTTCGTTAAGTTTTAGCGAAACACCATGCGACCCATTCATCAAATGCTCATTAGCTGAAAATTTACTCCGCTTACGTAAACGGCTTTCTATGGCATTCAGCAACTCGATATCATCAAATGGTTTTGTCAAATAATCATCAGCTCCCATTTCCATCGCTTTACGGATATCCCCTCGTTCCGACTTCGCAGTCAGAAATATAAATGGAATATGCGCAGTGGTTTCATGCTTACTTAGCATATAAAGCACCCCATATCCGTCAAGTTCCGGCATCATGATATCACATAAAATCAGATCAGGACGATGCTTGATGGCCATGTCTACGCCTTGCTTGCCATCAACGGCAGTTAACACCTCGTATTCACCTGTTAAGGACAAAATTTCTGCTGTCCCTTCTCGGATTTCGAAGTTATCTTCAATGATCAATATCGTTTTAGGCATTTCCAATGTACTTTATCCTTGGAAGCTCATTTTAAACATGGCTCCCTCATTTATTGCAGAATGGTATTCCAAAGTTCCGTCCATTAATTCTATGTAACGCTTAACAATGTTCAGTCCTAACCCCGTCCCTGGGATATTCCCGGTATTATGCGCCCTAAAAAACGGCTCGAATAAGTTTTTCTGGTCTTCTATCGGAATTCCTATTCCATTATCCTTAATAAAAATGATACATGCACCCTCTTTTATTTCGGTAGAAAACTCAATAAATGTATTTTCTCCCGAATATTTAATGGCATTTGAAATTAAATTGATTACACTACTTTTAATCAAGTGCGCGTCCAAATAAAATGTACCAATTGCACCAGTGTGCTGATAGACGATATGCTGATTTTTTTTGCAAATCATCTGCATTTCCTCTGTTATCTCCTCCGCAAGCTGCACGAGATTAATATCTGCTTTATTCACGACCACCCTACCCGCTTCTAATTTTTCGAGGGATAGAAAATCATTCAATATATTATTTAATAACTGAACAGCGCTACGGATCCGGTTCGTGTGCTTAATAATATTTGAAAAATCAGGACGCTCGGCATATTTCTCGATCAAGGAAGCAGACAACTGCACCGAGCTTAATGGTGTACGGAACTCATGCGAAGCCATAGAAACAAAGCGTGATTTCATTTGGTTAAGTTCTTTCTCTTTTTCCAAAGAAAGGCTTACATCAGACTTTGCTTTCTCCAATTCGGAAACCAATTTGATAAGATCTTTGGTTCGCTCCCGCACCTTCTCCTCCAATTCATCCGCATGTTTCCGTAATTCATCTTCCGCGGCGCGTTCTTTCGTTAAATCATGGATAAAACCTGTAAAGATATTTTTCTCTTGATAATGCACTTCACTTACCGCTAAACGAAAGGGAAAAGTAGTACCGTTCTTTTTTAATCCGCGAACTTCTCGACCAATCCCAATAATTTTTTTAACCCCCGTTGTCTGATAGCGCTCTATATATTCATCATGGAGGCTGCGATCAGGCTCGGGCATCAACATAGATATATTGTTCCCAATTACTTCACTTGGACTATACCCGAAGAGCGTAGATGCTGCGGGATTGATCGATTCCACAATCCCGCGATTATCAATGGTGATAATACCATCAATTGCATTTTCGATAATCGCCTCAAGAAGTTTAGCAGAATCGATCATCTATTTTACCAACTTTTTATATTTAATACGTTTCGGCCCCGTATCACCCAAACGTTTCTTACGATTCTCTTCATATTCCGAATAATTCCCCTCAAAAAAATACACCTGAGAATCACCTTCAAAAGCTAAAATATGCGTACAAATGCGATCAAGGAACCAACGATCGTGTGATATGACTACAGCACAACCACCAAAATTTTCCAATCCTTCTTCCAGCGCTCTCAATGTATTCACATCAATATCATTGGTCGGTTCATCAAGAAGCAACACATTCGAAGATTTTTTTAATGTAATGGCCAAATGAACCCTATTTCGCTCCCCTCCCGACAATACACCAACCTTCTTTTGCTGATCTGCCCCATTAAAATTAAATTTTGAAACATAAGCACGGGAATTTACCGGTCGGTTTCCGAGTAGGATGTTATCATTCCCTTCCGTAATATTTTCCCAAACCGTCTTATCCGCATCTAAATCATCGTGGTTTTGATCGACGTAGCCCAAAACGACGGTTTCACCGACTTTAAAAGTACCCGTATCAGGCTGTTCCTGTCCCGTAATCAACCGAAACAATGTCGTTTTACCCGCACCGTTCGGCCCTATAATACCGACGATACCTGCTGGCGGCAGCGAGAAACTCAGGCTTTCGAACAATAATTTATCGCCATACGCTTTTGAAATATTATCAGCTTCAATAACCGTATTTCCCAATCGCGGCCCCGGCGGAATAAATAGCTCCAACTTCTCTTCCCGATCTTTCGTTTCCTCCGACGCGAGTTTTTCATAATTATGTAAACGCGCTTTCGATTTTGCATGCCTTGCTTTTGGTGCCATCCGCACCCATTCCAATTCCCTTTCAAGCGTTTTCTGGCGTTTGGTTTCCTGCTTTTCTTCTTGCGCTAAACGTTTTGCTTTTTGGTCTAACCAAGACGAATAATTTCCTTTCCACGGTATTCCCTCCCCTCTGTCCAACTCCAATATCCATCCCGCGACATTATCCAAGAAATAGCGATCGTGCGTAACCGCAATAACCGTACCCTGGTATTGTTTTAAATGTTGTTCCAACCAATCAATAGATTCCGCATCCAAGTGGTTGGTAGGCTCATCCAGAAGTAAAACATCGGGTTCCTGTAACAACAAACGACAAAGTGCCACCCTTCTACGCTCCCCACCGGACAAATTGGCAATTTTTGCTTCTGGATCCGGACAACGCAAGGCGTCCATCGCCCGCTCCAGTTTACTATCCAATTCCCAGGCATTGGTCGCGTCGATTTGATCTTGCAACTCCCCTTGCCGCGTTAGCAGTTTATCCATTTCGTCCGGATTTTCATATACTTCCGGCAAACCGAACTTCTCATTTATTTCTTCATACTCTTTAAGGATAGCGGTTGTTTCTGCTACTCCTTCTTCTACAATCTCTTTCACTGTTTTCTCTTGATCCAGTTCAGGCTCCTGAGCCAGATACCCCACGGAATATCCTGGAGAGAAAACTACTTCTCCCTGGTAAGATTTATCCAACCCCGCAATAATTTTAAGCAAGGAGGATTTACCCGAACCATTCAATCCAATGACACCTATTTTAGCACCATAGAAAAAAGATAAGTAGATGTTTTTAAGAACCTGTTTTTGCGGCGGGTATATCTTATTTACACCGGCCATTGAAAAAATAATTTTCTCGTCAGACATAAGATTGTATTCCTATTTTTTGTACAAATATAGTCATTTTTAGTTCGGAAAGACTGCCATTTTGATCGTTTACGCGCTGTGGCGTAATTATTGATAAATCTGATAAAACACTATATAGGATTTATAATAAATTTTTATACATTTATAACATCCTATCATTAAAATAAGGAAAGGTTTAATACATGGAAGCAAAATTTTCACCACGCGTAAAAGATGTTATTTCTTATAGCCGCGAAGAAGCATTACGACTTCGCCATGATTATATTGGCACGGAACATCTTTTGCTCGGCTTGATTCGTGAAGGCGATGGAGTGGCGATAAAGATTTTGAAAAATATTGGAGTCGATATAGGATCAATCCGTCAATCTACTGAAGATGCCGTCAAAGGCTCATCAATGTCTCGCGCACCTATTGGGAATATGCCGTTGACTAAACAAGCAGAAAAAGTACTAAAAATAACGTATTTAGAAGCTAAGATTTTCAAAAGTGATGTCATCGGCACCGAGCATTTGTTATTAGCTATTTTAAGAGACGAAGAGAACATTGCTTCTCAAGTCTTACAGCAATACAATATCACATACGATATATTTAAAAGCGAAGTCGAGCAAAACAAAACTACGATTACAGACGAAGCAGCAAGCTCGTCGACCGGCGATGATGATTTCGCGGATGACGATCAACAATTTACCGCGCCTAAAAAAGTTTCCGATATTAAATCGAAAACTCCGGTGCTAGACAACTTCGGACGTGATTTAACCAAAGCGGCTGAAGAAGGTCGATTAGATCCTATTGTAGGACGTGAAAAAGAAATCGAGCGCGTGTCGCAGATACTGTCCCGTCGTAAAAAGAATAATCCGATATTAATTGGAGAGCCAGGTGTTGGTAAATCGGCCATAGCGGAAGGCTTGGCTTTACGGATCGTGCAGCGCAAGGTATCGCGCGTGTTATTCAACAAACGTGTTGTTACGCTCGATTTAGCGTCTTTGGTTGCCGGAACAAAATACCGCGGCCAATTTGAAGAACGTATGAAAGCGGTTATGAACGAGTTGGAAAAATCACCGGATGTCATTTTGTTTATCGACGAAATCCACACGATTGTAGGAGCGGGAGGCGCTTCCGGATCGCTGGATGCATCCAATATGTTCAAACCTGCTTTAGCCAGAGGAGAAATTCAATGTATAGGTGCAACTACGCTAGACGAATACCGCCAATACATCGAGAAGGACGGCGCGTTAGACCGTCGTTTCCAGAAAGTTGTTGTAGAACCAGCATCGCATGAGGAGACTGTGGAGATTTTGAATCGTATAAAAGACAAATACGAGGAACATCATAACGTGACCTATACACCGGATGCCATCGAGGCTTGTGTTTCTTTGACCACCCGATATATTACGGATCGTTTCTTGCCCGATAAAGCTATTGACGCACTAGACGAGGCAGGTTCTCGCGTACACTTAAATAATATTCATGTGCCTCAATCTATCCTAGATATCGAAGAGAAAATTGAAGAAGTGAAGGTAGAAAAAAATAAAGTGGTGCGTAGTCAGAAATATGAAGAGGCCGCAAAACTAAGAGATACCGAGAAAAAACTACTCGATCAACTGGATAAAGAGAAAGCAGCTTGGGAGGCCGAAACCAAATCCAAACGTTATACAGTAGCAGAAGATAATGTTGCGGAGGTGGTATCCATGATGACGGGTATTCCTGTACAACGTGTTAATCAAACGGATAGCCAGAAACTATTGAATATGGCAGAAGCGGTCAAAGGCCGTATCATCGGTCAAGACGACGCCGTACAGAAATTAGTAAAAGCAATACAACGGACACGCGCGGGATTAAAAGATCCGAAAAAACCTATTGGTTCCTTCATCTTCCTAGGCCCGACGGGTGTGGGTAAAACCGAATTAGCGAAAGAGCTCGCACGATTCATGTTTGATTCAGAAGATGCACTGATCCAGATTGATATGAGCGAATATATGGAGAAGTTCGCGGTATCGCGTTTAGTAGGTGCGCCTCCGGGATATGTAGGCTATGAAGAAGGCGGACAGTTGACTGAAAAAGTACGTCGTAAACCGTATTCGGTCGTGTTACTAGACGAAATCGAGAAAGCCCACCCAGACGTGTTTAACTTATTACTGCAGGTCTTGGACGAGGGGCAATTAACCGACAGTCTGGGAAGAAAGGTAGATTTCCGCAATACGATTATCATCATGACCTCAAACATTGGTGCTCGTCAATTAAAAGAGTTCGGGCAAGGTGTAGGATTTACGACCTCTGCAAAAGCAAACCAGGCGGACGCTCACTCGCGAGGAGTTATCGAAACCGCATTGAAACGTGCCTTTGCACCGGAGTTCTTAAACCGGGTCGATGATGTTATTGTATTCAACTCATTGAATAAAGAACACATCTTCCAAATTATCGATATTGAATTAAAATATCTTTTCCAACGCATCAAAGGTTTAGGATATCATATCGAATTAACCGATAAAGCTAAAAACTTTATTGCCGAGAAAGGGTACGATAGTAATTTCGGAGCTCGACCGTTGAAACGAGCTATCCAAAAATATATGGAAGATCCTATCGCGGAAGAAATATTAAAAGGTGAAGTAAAAAATGGTTCCATCTTACATATCGATTTTGATGAGGACAAAAAAGAAATTATCGTCAGCGGTGTAAATCCACAAGAGACACCAGATGATTCTATTGAGTCCGACATTTCCGAATCAAAAGGCAAAGAAAAGGAATAATATTTTTCAGATATAAAGATAAAAAGCGCTCTACTCCGGTATAGCGCTTTTTATTTGGCGTATTTTTTGCTTCTTACTACTAAACTTTTAACTTTTTTTAACGTCTTATTGAATATAAATAAATTAAGTCACCCTTATACGATACACATGAAAAAAATTCTATTAGCCTTTTTAATAGGCACAGCGACACTGGCGGTAACAAGCAGTTGTACAAAAGAGTATTATGATGTGGTACCGAGTATCACAATGGTATATGAACGAACTGCAAATCAGTGGGGAGTAGATGAGCTGGATACCGATTATGTAGATTTAAACGTTCCTGAATTGAGGGATTATTACGTAAACCAAGGAATTGTTAATGTAGCCATTAGTTTTGATGACGAACAGACCTATTTTGCGGTTCCTACCACTTTAGACGGGGTTGCATATTCATATGATTATACCACCGGGTCTGTAAGACTTTATGCGCAGGATCCGATTCTGGACAGCGGGATTGCGGTTCCGATTCCACAACATCTTTTTATCAAAATTTCATTAACGGAAGCCGATTTTGTGCAATAGTTCTTTTAAACAGCACGTTAGATATCCGACAGCCATGTCCTACACGATATGGCTGTTTTTATAAGATAAACTCTTAGCGTATTTCAATACTCTTTCGCTACGTAACATGGATTCGGATGCATTATACTTCATCGTAGCCGCATCACTTGTAGCGATCATGTCATTCGTCTGAACGACTACCTGCGCCGTGTTTTTGACTATCACATTCCACATTTTGGCTACAATGATCTACTTTGAGCCGTCTGCAATATTCTTTAACCTAAATACAGAAGTCATATCCCCTACTCCACTCACTTTTATAGAGCGCGCATTACGCAATGCGTTTGAGTACACATACTGGGAGGCACCGACATTACACTATAGATTAAATCATCCTTCTTTTCAGATAAAATAACCTTTCGTTAAAAGCATGTTACGTAGCATAGATTCAAACACAAGTGTATTTACACTAAGATCAATACGCTTCATCCCAAAAGCGCGGCACGAAAGTATACGGTTCGTTTACTTTAGCCTGTTGATGCAACAGCTAATCATTATGGCATAGATGTGTGCCGCGAAGCTATTTAACTTTATCATAAAGAGTAAGTGAGATGATGCTGTGACATATATACCCATCATGCAGGCAAAGGTATCCATTCCGGCTTCAAACAAGTTTATTGCTTTGTTGTCTGTTAGCGCCGGGAGACTTCATCCCGTACCCCCTACCTGGCGTGAACAGCATAAAAAAATATCAAGCATATTATCAAGCATTTAAACTGCAAATCAAAAAAACATATTGACAAAATTAAAATTAACCCTATCTTTGTGCCACAGAAAAAAGGTGATACCTTTTCGGGGTGTAGCGTAGCCCGGTATCGCGCCACATTTGGGATGTGGAGGTCGTAGGTTCGAATCCTGCCACCCCGACAAAAAAGCTCGACAGTAGTCGGGCTTTTTTTGTTCGTGGCAGGTTCGAGCCGTGGTTCGATCCGCAGGAGCTTTAGGGATGAGTTTGGGGTAGTGGGGCTAAAGCAATCCTGCCAGCCCTTACACCCCGGTTGCTTAGGGTTGGTTGAAAGTGGTTTAGGGTTGGTTGAAAGTGGTTTAATGTTGGTTAAACAATGGTTTAAGGTTGTTCAAGGTTGGTTAAAGTTGGTTGAAAAGGGTTAACGGCCCCTGCTGCGGTCGCTGCGCTCCCGTTCCCGCTTGGCCTTGAATCGCTCTTTGATCTGCTGGGCGCGCTCCTGCTTCTCCTGCTCGTTCTCCTGCCGCAATTTCACCGCCTGCCGGATCAGTCCCGCTACCTGATCCTTGGATAGCCCCTTAAACGGCTCCTGAAGGGCCTGTAAGCGTTTTTGCTGCTGGGCTAGGGTTTCCCTTAGCTCCTTGGCTCTTCGCTCGTTCTGGGCGCTTACAGCGGCTTTCTCGGCCATCGGCTGCACAGACCCCATTATTTTGGCGTTCAACCTTTGCGCCACCCCTTCGACCGTCTCCACGGCTCCGAACACCTTCTCGGCCAGTGACACCCCCTTGACCTTCTGGGGTTTCAGCTCGTCAGGCGTCAGGTGTGGCACGTCTCGGCCTGCCTGCTGGATCGCCCCATAGTGGGTTTTAACTCGCTGGTGTGTGGCCCTGCTGCCCTCGATGCCCCGTTCAAGCCCCAGATCGGCCACCCGTTCGGCGTAGCTGGTCTGGTCCTGGCTCATCTTCGTCCGGTTGCCAATGAACTCCTTGGCACTCAGGCGCCCGTCAGCCGTCCGAGGCACCACGAACGCCGACAGGTGCGGGGTCAGCTCATCCCGGTGGATCGTGGCCGTGACCACGTTCTCAGCGCCGTACTTGTCGGCCAGCCACTCGGTCGATCGCTTGAAGAACTCCCGCTGCTGGTCGGCGCTTGCGGTCTGCCACCACTCCGGCGAGGCGCTCATCACGTATTCGACCGCCAGCACCGCATCCTTGCGCCGCTTCTCCGGCAACCGCTCCCTGAGCTTGCCCATCGCCTCATCGGTCGATCTGGCCGCCAGGTGATCGTTGTCCGGTGTGCGCTCCTGATCGGCGTTCGGCGTCTCGCGGTCGCGGTAGCAGTGCTGCAACGCAGCCGCCACCGTGCCCATGCTGTTGAGCTTCTTCGCCCTCATGATCGCAAACGCCATCCGTCCCCCTCCGCACTGTCAGATTGCTGCCAGCCCGTCGAGGTACGAATGTGCCTCCGGCGGGCCACTTCTTTGAAGTGTACTCACTAGACTTTACTCCGTAAAGTACGTGACCGCTACGCGGTTGCAGCGGCCTGCGGCCTTGCTCTACGGGCTTCGCCCTGCGCCTCCCTTCGGTCGTTGCGAACACCTTGGGGCGCTGCCCCAAACCCCGCGTTCGCCACGTGGCAGGGGTGCAGGTGGCCGCGCCGCTTCGCTCTGCTCTACCTGCCCCCTTGCCTGAGCGTGGGGGTCACTCCATCACGTCAAGGGTTCGCTTCGCCGGGTGCTCACCCGATCCCTTCCGCTTCGCTCCAGGGCTGCGGCGGCGCCATGAAAGTCATCGCCTGCATTGAAGACCCTATAGTGATCAAGCAGATCCTTGATCACCTGAAGCACAAAGCCGAAACCAGCGGGACCAGGGCGTTACCCGAAAGCCGGGCGCCACCGGCTGAGCTGCTCCTGGGTCTGTTTGACTGACGAGCCTGAAGGCCAACGATACCAATCAAAATGCTGCGTTCACAGCGCCGCGGCAGGGATCCGCCGTGCTGGTTGTCGGAAAAGGAGCCGCTAGTGGGAAAGAGGAGGGTAAATTTTCAGCGTTGCTGGCTCCCCGTCAGCCGGATTGGGTTGCATCGCAGGGGTGTCGAAAGAGTCAACTGCGGTCCAAAGCTGTTGGACTTGGGTGAAAAGGGCGTTTATTCTTCCTATACGTTGTCGGCAGCGGGCCAAAAAGGAATACGTCCATGCCCATCGAGGTGAAACCGGCTGTGAGCGCGGGTTCAAGCATATAGCCCGACAGGCGCGTATCCTTGCCGATCACGACACGATGGCGGTGGTCACCGCGACGAAAGACACGGCCAGCCGCCATGCCGACGCGCAAGGCGGTTTCCGCCGTCATCGCGCCTTCGTTGGCTTTGCCACGAATACCGTCTGTGCCGAAATATTTGCGCACCATAAGGTCGATTATCCTGTCGTCGGGTCGCCCTCAAAGGGGACATGCCTGCTGAACCGCGAATATAGAGAAATATCCCGAATGTGCAGTTAACGAATTCTTGCGGTTTCTTTCAGCGCCGCCAATACCGCCAGCCCGTCGCGCAAGGGGCGCGGCTCGTGTGTGCGGATGAAGTCAGCTCCACCTGCGGCGGCGGCAAGCTCTGCAGCGAGTGTCGCGGCCCCGACATCCCCCGGACCACGGCCTGTGAGCGCGCGCAGAAAGGATTTGCGCGAAACAGACAGAAGCACCGGCAAATCGAAGCGCAGCCGCAATTCATCGAACCGCGCCAGCACCGAGAGCGAGGTTTCGGGAGCAGCCCCCAGAAAAAACCCCATGCCGGGATCAAGGACAAGGCGGTTGCGTTTGATACCGGCACCCGTCAGCGCCGCGATGCGCGCGTCAAAGAACGCCGCAATGTGATCCATGATGTCGCCAGCGGGTGCCTCGCGCCGATCTGCCTGCCCGTCTTGCACCGAATGCATAACGACGAGTTTGGCAGATGATTTCGCCAATTGCGGATAGAACGCAGCGTCTGGAAAACCGCGAATATCATTGAGATAGGCCACACCACGCGACAAGGCATAGGCTTGCGTCGCGGGTTGATAACTGTCGAGCGAGACGGGAATGCCATCTGCCTTGAGCGCGTCCAGCACCGGCGCGATACGCGCGATTTCTGTGTCGGACGAAACAGGCGCGGCGTCGGGATTGCTGGATGCCGGACCGAGGTCGATCACATCTGCCCCCTCGGCCATCAGCTTACGCGCCTGCGCAATGGCTGCGTCTGGCGCCAGATACCGGCCTCCATCGGAGAAACTGTCCGAGGTTATGTTGACGATGCCGAAAATGATGAGCGATTTATTCATGGGGGCTTCTATAATAATAATAAAACTAATTTATTTTAACGATTCTTTCAATTCTTCTTCTGCGTTGGTTATTGCGATCAACGCATTTTTTATATGTTTGTTCTTTTCAAAAAGAATATCATTGATATTAACCTCTTCTAAGGATTGTTGTTGGGACTTGATACTCGGCCGGTTTAAAATTTCTTCAAATCTATTATCGGGCAATATTATCCAATTTAAATTATATCCTAGTCCGTGGTATAGGCAAAGTAATTTAATGAAATTGCCGATTGCCCCTTTTCCAGCCTCCAAATTAGAAAGAGTTGCATTAGAATCGTTAAGTCCCAAAATTTCACTTACGTCGCTTTGGGTAACCTTCTGAGCGGTTTGGTTACTGAAATGCAGGCGGACTTGTTTTAAACGCTCTCCAACAACTTTAACATCGAAGTTATGAAGATATTTTAAGAGTTCCGGTTCTATTCTAATTGACATTGTAATTATTTTCTCTTAGTGTCAAATGCAAATTCTATTTTAAAATCATCTGTTAACAATAACCTTGCTTCAAATTTTTTATTGCCCTTCGAAACAAACCCTTTAATCAGGGACGATTTCTTTTTGAGACAAAGTTCTTTGATTATGTTTTCCGTTAGGTTGTACTGCGCAATTACCTTATTAATGCTAAAATTACAATTTTTTTGTAACACTTCAGCACAGAAATAAGAAGACTTCCCCTCCACTAAATTAGATTTTTTGCATTTAGGGCATAAAATCTCGGCTTTAGTGTTGGATTTTGTTAATCCAGGAATTGCTGCATTCTCAAAAACGGACTGTAAAGCTAATATATTTCCTACAATTCGTTCTGTAAATTTACGAATATTTACATCAAAAATATCTTTGGTGATTTTTCCTGAAGCAATTTCATTTAGTTTCTGCTCCCATTTACCAGTAAGGTCAACCTTGCAGATTTCCAGTGCCTGAAGATGAGAATAAATGAATAGTGCTAGTTCCGTAGGCACAAGGTATTTTTTTTCCTTTACTATGTATTTTCTTGAAAACAGGGTTTCAATGATACTTGCACGAGTTGCAGGGGTTCCGATCCCAATATCCTTTAACGTTTCCCTCAGTTCTTCGTCATCAACTTCCTGACCAGAAGTTTCCATTGCTTGTAATAACGTTCCCTCGGTATGGAATGGTTTGGGCTTTGTTTCTTTGCTTAAAATTTCAAGTTTATTATTGACTATAACATCTCCAATATTCAAAGGTGGTAATGAGTCATTTTCATCCTCTTGCTCTTCGTTATCTTTTTCGGTATTTTTCTTAGTAGGATTGAATAAGGTCTCTACTTCTAGCCATCCGTTTTGTTTAATGATAGATCCAGTCGCCTTTAATTGAATAGTGGGATGAGTCAATATAATTTTGGTTTTATCTTTAATGGCTTTCGCTGAAAAGGCTTCTAATACCCGTTGAAGAACAAGGTTATATACGTTCTTTTGATTTTCCTTTAGCTTGGATATCTCTGGAAAATAATCGGTAACTAGAACCGCGTGATGATCTGTAACCTTTGAAGCATTTACAGACCTGGTATTTAGCTCACCTGTGAGCGCTTTAGATATATAAAATTTTTGTGCGTCGTTCAAAATACCACTTGATTTTATCTTCGATAGAAGTAGTGGTATTTCCTTGAATATGTCATCTCCAATATATCTAGATCCTGTTCGTGGATAAGTAATATACTTAGATTCGTAAAGCACCTGCATAATCTTCAAAACCTCGTCTGCGGAATAGCCATATTTTTTATTGGCTAATTGCTGCAGTGAACTTAGATCGTGAAGTAATGGTGCATTTTCATTGACTGTAGTTTTAGTTGCTTCGGTAATTTGGAAGGGGTTGCCCTGGATTGATTGTACGTTTGGAACTTGTGTTCTATCTTTATATTGATCGCTGTTTGCTACAAACCTGATCCCATCTTTTTCAAAGAATCCCTTAACAACAAAATAAGGCGTTTTAACGAAGTTTTTGTTTTCGAGGTACCTTTGTATGATTAAACATAGAGTGGGTGTTTGAACTCTCCCTAACGACAAAATTGTGCGGTTTTGGTTGGCAATGGTTATTGCAGTGGTGGCATTCAAACCTAAAAGCCAATCAGCTTGCGACCTTGCTTCTGCAGAGTAAAAAAGATTGTCGTAATCCTTTCCGTTTTGTAAATTGCTGAATCCATCCGCAATTGCCTGTTGAGTTAGGGACGATATCCATAAGCGCTTGAATGGCACCCTGCATTTTAGATAATTGTAAATATTACGGAAGATCAGCTCTCCTTCCCTTCCAGCGTCAGTTGCAACTATTATCTCTTCGCTCTGGTTGAACAGTTTATTGATAATCGAAAGTTGCGCTCTCGCGCTCTTGCTCTCCTGCCTTTTCCCATTAACGAGCTCAGGCACTACGGACAATTTAAACTCGCTTGGTAACATTGGTAGGGCAGATTTGGAAAATGATGCATATCCGTATTCTTCGGGAGCTGCCAAACCTACCAAATGACCAAAAGCATAAGTTACGAAATAACCATTTCCTTCGAAGTAACCCTGTTGTTTGTTATTAGCCTTTAGATGACTTGCCAGGTCTCGGGCTACAGATGGTTTTTCTGCTATAACTGTAATCATAATTTCAAATTTAAGTTTAACATAAAATTAAGGTCTATGGTTAGAATTCATCGTCATAATATCCTGAAATCACTTTTGCATATTCCTGTTCGATCAGGGCTTCAGTTTCCCGCATAATCCTTTGATAATTTTCCTGTTGAACCTTTTCAATATTAATGGATCCTGTGCTATCCTTAAACCGTTGTTCTTTTATTATAGGCCTTTCCATTTTTTGGAATTTTTCGTTGTTTGGGTGTTCCAATCGAAGATCTCCCAATGAGTCTATATCAGCTTCACCAATTGAGAATTTTATAGGCAACTTATGCTGAACGGTATCCGATAATTTTAGCGCAAATTCCCCTTGGGATAATGAGGCTACTTTTGCTTCAGGAATCACAAATTCCAATTGTGTGCTTGTAGAGGTCGATGTGCCGGAACTTGACTGCGAGACGGAAAGTCTTTTTTGCTTAATTTTCCCAAACATATCTTGAAAAGCTTTTGCTGTTTCCCTAACTACTCTACCTGTAATAACATTACCACAAACATTGATCACAACATCGGCAATTTCCTTTTTATAATCTTTTATCAATTGTGTGAAATCTTGGAAACCTAAGAGTACGGCAACCTTGTTGCTCCTTGCTGTCGATATCAATTTATCAATATCCTTAACATACACTGTGGCAAGCTCATCGATTGCCAAGAGTGATGGCAAATTGTTTGGTCTATTGATTCGTTTCACTACCTGACCCAAAACTAATGATAGACATGGTGTATAAGATTGCGCTTTCTGTTCATTATTGACTAAGCATAGATAATATGGCTCGTTTGGATTCGAAATATAACAAGAGGCTTCGTTATCACTGAAGGCCCAATATATTTTTGGCGTTGCCATAGAAGAAACAGCCATCTTTACCGTAGCCGTTTGTCCAGACAGCTGTTCCATTGCACCATCATCCAAAGCATCTTTAAACGCACTGGAAATAATCCTGGTCTTTGGATGGTTGGCCAAAACAGTAAACATTTTCTCTCTTCCGGCTTTACTATTGATAAACGAAATTACATGTGGAAAAGAGCTGCAGTTTCCTATAGTATCACTTTTGCTTTCCAGACAAGTATATCGTAGAAATGTAATGCATGCTGTAAAATAATTCTTTGCGGATTCAGGAAAAAATTCTCCTTGTTTAGTTGCCCAGGTGCGATTTAAGTTTTCCATGAAAACATAGCCTATATCCTTACAATCTTCCTCGTCTTGGAGATTGTCAGGCGAGAAGGGATTCAACTGAACTGATCGCATTGGATCATCAATGTCGAATGCAACGAATTTAGGCAGCACCTTACCTTTGAAATTTGGATGGTTCATTATAGATTTACTGTTCATCATCAAGTACCTATAAGTCATATTGGTAAGTTCTCCCAATTTGTAATCATAGATGCATGCAGTAAACCCGTTCAATAGGCATTGCCGTATATACTCATTTATAAACACAAAAGATTTACCAGTACCGGGATTTCCTGTTACACTTGTCCCTGCAAAAGGATTAACTATATTCCAATAAATTCGCTTGCGCTTTCTTATTGCCGAGCGATTAAGCGTCAATGCCGGTATATAAATAGAATATAGATCATCACCTATTTTTTCATCTACTTGATCAAATTCTTCTTCATCTTCGTTGAACCTATTCTTTAATAAGTTTTTCTGTTTAACCATAGCGATGTAAATAAATAAGTTCCTAGTCATATAATAGAAACAAATCAAGGTAAATGCTATATAAATAGATGCTACTACAGAATGGGTAAAAGGTAATAGGATAATAAGGTTGCTGGTCACAAATAGAACCGTAAAAACTATACCTATTTTGAGATACGTATTCAATGAGTACGTCAATTCAAAATGGCGCGCTTTATTTCCATAGAGGAATAAAAAGACAAAGTATAAGATTATAACTTTAAAGATGTAATCCAGTTGTATTACTCCCCCAGCTTTTGATATATAAATTCGAATGTATTTTTCAACCGTAGCGCTTGTAAAACCGAACGATTGGAAAAGAGGATACCCAATTACATAAAAGGACAAAAGCAGTGTTGCTGCTGCAACGAGTAAACCTAAATTCATTAGGTTGTTGGCTTCCTGATGGTTACTCATAATTCAATTATTAATGCGTTTAATTCTATTATTATATCAGATGTTAATCTGGCGTTTTTCTTTTTCTTTTATCATTTCTAGCGGTATTTAAACCGTCCTTAGATGGTGTATTTTGGAACATTTGGCCAAGTGAATTAACAATGGTTTGTGCCTCATTCAAAACATTGGAAGGGGCTTCCTGAGCATAGAAAGAATAGCTGTTGTTGATTATCTCCCCTATCCTGTTTTCAAGTTTTACAACAAGATCATCTTTATCAAAAATTCTATTCGATATATCATTCGACTTTAAATTACCGTCAATTGATGTTCGTATCTGATCCAATATATTAGGATTGGAAAGATTGCCTGCAATCTGTTTTTTCGATAGTCCGGCCGCCTTCCAGCCATTTATATATGTATTTAAAGTGTTTTTGATGATAACATTAGCTGTTGACATTGGAAGGTAATCGCTATATATTTTATCAAAATATTTAGCCATTCTTCCATCAGCGGACAATGCCTGGTCTATCAGTATTTCTTTCTTCTCAAATGGGAAGTCCTTCAAATTTTGAAGTTTTTGCTTTAACAAGTCTGAAATTCCTTCCTTGTGAGTTAAAGCATAATTATAAAAATCTATAGTTAGATTACCTGTAATGTGATGTTTGACATCTAATGTAAAATCCTGTCTTAAAGAATCAACAAGAGATGAAAATTCCTCGGTTATCGCCTTCCCTATTGCTAACTGTTCAGCCTTTTCTACAATATACAGTTTCAACTTATCTTGGTCCTTTCCAAACAGATCAATATAACTTGAAAACTCATTGGCATTATATTTAAAGTATAATTTTGATAACTTGGGCTCGCCTTCCTCCATTAAATTTGTGTAGGCTATAAACTGGTCTCGCTCTTCGGCTTTGTTGTTTATGAGCTTGTTTAGCTCCAAAAAAGGCAAGATTACAGATTCAACCTTTTCAATGTGCCTTTTTAAATATGCATCAAGTTCAGTTTCTTTAAATAGATTAGTTTCTGAAAAGTCTAATTTTGATAAAATTTGTTGAGCATAATTTGATTTGTCCAATAAGAAATAATTGTATTGGTCTATCCTTTGGTCTAATCCACCTGAAATTAATTGTGCTGCTGCTTTCTGTACAATATCTGTTTTGGCAAGTACAACCTGTGAATTTAGATAAGCATTGACATTCGATTCAAGAACTTCTTTTATTGTTTGTATATCAAACTTCTGTAATTCTTCAGTTTGGGATGTTTCTTCTTTAACCAGGTCAATTACTGTATTTGCTAATGCTTCATGATTATTGGTGATATATTTAATTTTTTCGACATTATTTAAGTCAGTTAATATGTCAGTAAACTGTTCTTGAACACTTTTTTTAATATGTTCTTTTAGAGGAATCAGAGCAAATTCCTGTACCTTGTTTTCTATAAAACTCTCTACAGAATCTTGAATGCCAGCATTAGTAATCAGTTTCAAATCAATAGTTGATTTTATAAAATCAACATAGTCTGAGCCCTCATGTTGAAATTGATTTTCTATATAATCTGTCTCGGTCACTCCGTCATAATTAGTCAGATATTCCTGTAAATTCGTCTGGTAGTATTCCCCTAGAGCTTTAAAGATCAATCCCTTTTCCTCAACGAAAGAAGCAGATTGCTCCAGTTTATTTATCTTATCAACTAGGTAATTTTTTACTAAGTGTTCAAGGTTATCATCTTTTATGCCTTCATTAAACAAAGCGATTTTTAGATCGCTAGAAGTATTTTCTTCTTTTGCAAAATTTAAGGCAGAGGTTCTTATGCCCAATGATCGCATTTCGTTATAAAGCTTATAGAAGTTATCCTCAAGAAGTTTACTTATGGTTGGCTTGGTTGCGATAGTATCGTTTACTCGGTCTTTAATAGCATTGAATGAATAGTCTTTATTTATGTCTGATGCTTTAAATATAAACCCTGTTTTTTCGTCAAAGTATGACAAGCCGTATGCCCTACCATCTTTGTAGGTATCATATAGAGGAACTATGTTTT
The DNA here is from genome assembly GCF_020687765.1 of Sphingobacterium sp. FBM7-1. Classification (GTDB taxonomy): domain Bacteria; phylum Bacteroidota; class Bacteroidia; order Sphingobacteriales; family Sphingobacteriaceae; genus Sphingobacterium. The sequence continues at coordinate 23,422 of NZ_JAJEWJ010000013.1, forward strand.
TTTCTTTAAGTAATCGCTCAAAGTCTACAGAATTGATCGAATCATAGTTTTTGAATAGAAGTGATAATGTACGGTCTATTCGTTTGGGGTTGGATTTTTCTTTTTTACCGATGTTCTTTTGAAACGCCCTTGAAAGTATTTTTTCATTGAAAGCCAAATAAAGGTCTGATGCCTTGATCATTGGTGTATCAGGTCGGTCAAGAAGACCAAATACATAACCTTTATGGCTATCAAATTCGTCTTTAACCTCTTTTATCTCTACTCCTAATTGTTTGTACAATTTTCTGGTTTCTGCGAATGTAGTTGGCTTGTACTGCTGCAGAACTAGTGTGCTAGCCTTAGCAACAATCTTACGAACCTGGGCTTTGCTTGCTTTTTCCGATGCAATGTCAGCAACAAGCTCCTTATAATCCTTTAGACCTTTTAAAACGCCGTTTTCCTTACTTGGTTTAAAGGAAGAAACAAGTTTCAAATTGTATTTTTTTTCTATTTCTCTAGTGGCTTTTTGAGAGGCAAAATAATTATTGTACATATTTACTTTCTCTCCATTTTCATTCATCAAAGATGTACAAATGTGTATATGCTGATGAGCTGTGTCGTGATGTCTGTAAACGACGAATTGTCGATCACTAAACCCGGTCATCTCCAAATATTCCCTGGCAATTTTAGAAAACGTTGCGTCATCAAGATCCTCACCAATCGCAAGTGAAAGGGAAATTTGAATATTAGAATTTTCAGTTTTAGTTTTTTCTGAAAGGGTATCTAGAACAGAAATAGCAATGGATTTATCTGCCATAGCATCGGTAGAGCTATCTATTATAGTAGCTTTTCCCTTCATTACTTTATTGTGATTATAAAGTATCATGGAAGCGGCATTCTTACCCGATGTTATATTAGCGATCACTAATTTTTTTATTTAAATCTATAGCAAATTTATATAAGTACTTCATATCATTTTGCAACTCTTCGATAGCGGATTTATGAGAAATATTATTAGTATAAATAGCTTTTGCAATCTGATTAATATTGTTACCAATTCTATTAATTTCATAGTTGAAAACCTTCAACTCGTCTTTTAAAGAATTAGCAACGAGCAAATTTTTATTTACATCGATATCCAATAAACATTTATATCTGATGTATTGCGATAGTTTTGAATATTCGGTTTTCTCCATGTCTTTCAATAGCTTTTTATTGTCGGATTCTGAAAAAAATGAAATTTTGGCCAAGATCTATTCAGTTGAAAAAGACATCCTGGTAAAAGCTAGAAACATTGATGATATTAAGATAGTAATGGATAAGATTTTAATCTATTCGCCCAATCTTAGAAAGTTTCCTGTCCTCTTCCCTATTAGACCAGGCGAGGCTAGGATATCTTCAACTTTCGGTAGACGGGTTGCCCCAAAAAAGGGAGCATCATCTAACCATAAAGGTATAGACTATGCTTCACCGAAAGGTACACCTGTTTATGCTCCTGCAGATGGTATAGTGACGGTGGCCACTAAAGGCGTAAAAGGCTATGGAACAATGGTAAAAGTAAAGCATAGTTTTGGTTTTGAAACTATATATGGCCATTTATCAAACTTCATTGTGAGTCCTGGGGATTCTGTCAAGATTGGAAAAGTTATTGCTTATGTAGGAAATACTGGCGTATCCACTGGCCCTCATCTACACTATGAGATATTAAAAAATGGGGTTAACCTTAACCCCATTTCATTTACTGTCGTGATGGAAAATAAATTCGCTCAAAAATAATAATCGAGCATGAGTCTCATACGGATGCTCGGGTCGAAAGGGAATCCCCAGGCGAGTAACCTGTTTGCGGTGATCCATTAGCTGCAGGAGCAGAAGAGCATACATCTGGAAGCAAAGCCAGGAAAGCGGCCTATGGAGCTGTGCGGCAGCGCTCAGTAGGCAATTTTTCAAAATATTGTTAAGCCTTTTCTGAGCATGGTATTTTTCATGGTATTACCAATTAGCAGGAAAATAAGCCATTGAATATAAAAGATAAAAATGTCTTGTTTACAATAGAGTGGGATACAGACACGCTTGATATGTTTGGAGATCAGCCATGACAGATCCACTCAAAGCCCTTTTCGGCAAGCCTGATTACTCCCATATCGTAAGGGACACCACGGCCACTATCAGCATCACAGCCGCTGAAATGGCCGCTGTTTTGGAGGCTTACGACAGGGGTATAGACACGCTGGACGGCACCACCAGAACGGCGCTGGATTCCGTTATATCGAAACTCAAGGACGAGGTATGGCCATGAGCATGTATTACATCAAGACAGGTCTGGAGTACTGGAAACCCAAGGGCTACGGGTACACCAAGAGCCGCGAGGAGGCGGGGGTTTTCACCCTCAAGGACATGGAAGAATTGAACCTCGATGGCTGCACCCTGGAACGCGCCGAAGTGGCGTTCCTGGACGAGGACGGCCCCAGTCCCGACCTACCCCACCGCGTCACCCTGCCCCGCGATTGAGCGGGGCGCTGGAGGGTTTCAAAGGGGCACCCTTTGGCACGGGATATGTGTCAAAAACGGAGTTTTTGTAAACATATCCGACGTGCCTGTAAATCCGCGCGATTACTGCCACCCCGACAAAAGCCACTGATAATCAGTGGCTTTTTCTTTTTTCGGACACATTTCGGACAAATTATATCTGAATATTGATTATTCAATAACCTAAGCAAAGTTAAGTTAAGCTA
>NZ_JAJEWJ010000014.1 GCF_020687765.1 Sphingobacterium sp. FBM7-1
ATCTAAAACCGTATCCTGATTACTTATATTTGCTTGTCTTATTGCATCTTTTATTAGCACTTTATCAATAGTAAAGTGCTGACCCGTAAAACGAACGGGCAATTTCTTTTTTGTCATTAGTAACTTCTTACAGGTGAATACTTGAATTCAAATCACAGAGAAGTGAATAGACAGTATTACCCGACAGAGCAACTACGACAAAGCAATGCCATCAAAAAAAATGACTGCACACACAAAGCATAGACTGATTGTCTTGCCCTAAAAGATTGATTGGAATTTATTCAGGACTGCCTATCACTTAGATAGAAGTCCAAGGTCTGCTGAAATACATAATTCAAAAATTGAAATTGCTTGACTGCAAATTTAGTAACTTTGCTTGACAAATTAACGAGAAAGAAGAGAAAATGAAAGCCGACCGCATAACATCACCTATACGCAAGCAGGGGGTTCGTGCTTCGTAAGACTGGAAAGTGGTAAATTTAAAGTTCAGTTCATCGTAGGTAGCTTAGTGGTAAAAATCCCTGCCTGCGTGTAGCTGAAAAACGTTACCTGCAAGCTGTGAACCAAAAATCCGACAAAATAAAATGGTTGAAACATTGATAAAAACATTGCAACAAAAATATCTTATCAAAACAAACACAATTTCTAAACAAAAAGGTGGTTGGGCTTCTTTGGCTTATAAAATAGAAGATGAAAACGAGCATTTTTATTTTTTAAAAGTTTATGAAAAAAGTCGAAAATCAACTTCTTATTTAACGGAACACATCGACCTTTATCTTCCCATTGTGGATTGGCTTGATAATCAAACTCTGCTGAAAGGAAAAATCATTCGATTGATTAAAACGCAATCTGATGATTTTAGGTGCGAAGATGAAAATTATATATATGTTTTGTTTGATTACATTAAAGGAGAAACAGTTGGAGAAAAAAATTTAACCAAAGAACAAATAACTCAATTAGCCGAAATTGTCAGTCAGTTACATCATTTAAAAAAAACTCCTTTTGACCTTTCGCAGATTTCTGAAACATTTGACCTTTCGTTTATTTCTAAACTAAACAATTGGATAGAAAAAAACCTTGACCAACTAAAAACGGAAATCAAAACGGTACTGCAACCTAATCTTTCAATTATAAAAAATCAAATCAACGAATGGTATAATTTATCAAATGCTTTAAAGGAAAAAGATTTAAAATATTGTTTATGTCATACAGATATTCATCATTGGAATCTTATCACAGACAAACAAAAATTATATCTTTTGGATTGGGAAGGAATAAAGTTTGCACCACCCGAAGCCGATATTTTCAGCATTTATCAGCAACCTTATTTTGATTTGTTTATCAAAAGATATTATGAACTCAATCCTGATTATCAAATCAATGAAACGGTTTTACAATATTATCTGACAAGTAGAAAACTTCAAGATATTTTTGAGTTTATCGAACAATTACAATTTGACGAACTCAATTCGGAAGAATACAAAATCAACTTAAACTATCTGAAAAAAGAAGTTGATAACATAATATCCAAACCTAAAAACACAGCCAGCAGGTAACAAGGGTTTTGCAAGAGCGGGGCGAAAATACTCCGTTGGAGATTTTCGCTATATTTGTAGCTTAGTGCTTCGGTCGAGATTTTCTGCTGAAAATCCCCGCCCTCGCAAAGCCCCAAACCGTTGGCGGTAATTTTACCAAACAGAATGTTGAACATAAAAAAGTATAATCCGATGAAGCTATAAGTAACTGTCCAAAATAAACAACGTAAAACTTTTTCATTGCTTTCAAAAAGTAGTGAAAATTTCTATTATCAACATTTAAAAATTAGAAAAATGACACAGTTACAAATGATTGACAAAACAAAATATATAGCTCAACAAGACGAAAATGTTTCCGCCGTTTTTATGTATGGTTCATTTACCAAAAACGAAGGAGACAAATATTCTGACATCGAATTTTACATCTTCTTGAAAAATAAAGAAAATTTCTCGACAGAAAAATGGGTAAATCAAATTCATCCTTTGGCTTTATATTTTACAAACGAATATGGAAGTGAAGTTGCTATTTTCGAGAATATGGTCAGAGGAGAATTCCATTTTTTAAAAACGGAGGAAATTGAAATTATCAAATCTTGGGACGGAATTGTTGAATTTAGCGATTTTGACCAAATGAACCTAACCGACAAAGATGGACTTTTAACGAAAACGCTTAATCAAATCAAAACGAAATCGCCCGAAAGAATAACAAATGAAAATATTTTGTGGTTAAGCCAATCATTACTGAATGTTGTACTGACAACAAGCAACTTGATTAAACGAGAAGAATTTGCTCACGCTCATCACAGTTTATCAAATGTGCAGAAATACTTGCTTTGGCTTATAAGAGCAAGAACAAGCAAAACGCAACATTGGGAAAGTCCGACTAAAAGTCTCGAAAAGGACATTGACACGATTTGGTATTCAGAGTATAAAAAAGTAACATCAGATTTAAATCCCAAAAACATCGTTTTGGCTTTTGAGAACTCATTAAATTTATCGGAAAAACTATTTGATGAACTAAATATTGAACCCAAACTGAAAGAAATCCTACACAAAATAAGATAAAAAAACTACCGCCAACATCGGTTTTGCAAAAGAGCGGGTTAAGTGGTTAATTCAAGGTTTGTGCATTTAATCCGCAAAACCATTTTTTATTTGCTTTTAAAATGTAAATTAGCAAATAGAAAAAATGGTTTTGCTTAAGTTAGTTCAAAATTGAAAGTTTAGTCTTTCTAATCCGCTCCTTCGCAAAGCCGTCAAACGTTATCGGCAATACGAAATAAAGTAGTTCAGAAAAAATATTATATTTGCAACATAAATAAAAAGTAAGCAGAAAATGTAAAAATTAATTTCTTAGACAATCTAACAATCAGCTCAAAAAATTGGGCTCCCACTTTTGTTAAACTCAAAAAGAAATTAATTATGCTTACGATTCAAAATTTATCCTATTCACATCCCAATAAAAATACGCTGTTTACTAATTTAAGTATGACAGTAAACCATTCCGATAAAATTGCATTAATTGGCAATAATGGTGTTGGAAAATCTACTTTACTCAAACTTATAGCCAAGGAATTAGAACCTGATGACGGACAAATTTCCTCCGAAACCAAACCCTATTATATTCCTCAAATTTTCGGTCAGTTTAATGATTTGACAATTGCCCAAGCCTTACAAGTTGAAACCAAACTCAATGCTTTACACGAAATTTTAAACGGAAGTGTAGATGAAAAGAATTATAGCCTTTTAAATGACGATTGGACGATAGAAGAAAAATGTCAAGAAGCCCTAAGCTATTGGGATATTTCTGATTTATCACTATCTCAAAAATTAAGCGAATTAAGTGGAGGACAAAAAACAAAAGTCTTTCTCGCAGGTATATTTATTCATCAACCATCATTTGTTTTATTAGATGAACCCAGTAATCATCTTGACAAATCCAGTAGAGACTTACTATACGATTTTATTCAAACCTCAAGAGCAACTTTTATAATCGTTAGCCACGACCGAGAGTTACTTCAGTTATTAAATCCTATTTGTGAGCTCAACAGAAATGAAATTAAAGTTTATGGCGGAAACTATGAATTTTATAAAGAGCAAAAAGAAATTGAACAAAACGCCTTAAGTCAAGATATTCAGAGCAAAGAAAAAGCACTTAGAAAGGCGAAAGAAAAGGAGCGAAAAACAATTGAACGACAACAAAAATTAGATGTTCGAGCAAAAAAGAATTTAGGAAAAGCTGGACTTCCCAAGATAGTATCAGATGCTTGGAAGAATAATGCTGAAAGAAGCTCAGCAAAAATTGCCGGAGTTCATTCAGATAAAATTAATGGTATAAAAGAAGAACTTCAAGATTTGAGGCTTTCCGTTTCTGATATAGAACAAATGAAATTTGAATTTGATTCTTCCAATCTTCATAAAGGTAAAAATCTGTTTATAGCAGAAAATATCAATTTCGCATATAGAACAGGAGGTTTATTATGGGAGAAACCTCTAAACATTCAAATTGTCAGCGGTGAACGAATTGCTATCAACGGAAAAAATGGAACAGGAAAAACCACACTTATCCAAATAATACTCGGAAAACTTAAACCAACGGAAGGAAAAATATTTATTGCTGAAAGTCATTCTGTTTATATTGACCAAGATTATTCTTTAATCAATAATCATTTACAGATTTATGAACAAGCTCAAGAATTTAATCAAACCGGCCTTCAGGAACACGAAGTAAAAATCAGATTAGACCGTTTTTTATTTTCAAAAGATGATTGGGATAAGCCTTGTCATACATTGAGTGGCGGAGAAAGAATGCGGTTAATGTTGTGTTGTTTAAACATTGCTAATCAATCTCCCGACATTATTATCTTAGATGAACCTACCAATAATTTAGACCTTCAAAACATCGAAATTTTAACCAATGCAATCAATGAATATGAAGGAACTTTAATTGTAATTTCCCACGATAAAACGTTCTTACAAGAAATAAATATTGAACGAACTATTGAATTAATGAAGTAAAGCCGATAACATCGGTTTTGCAAGAGAGCGGGTTATTGTTTCCGTTCAAAGATTTTCGTTATATTTAAAGTTCCGTCTTCGCTTGGAAGTCTTATGCTAAAATCCGCTCCCTCGCAAAGCCGCGGTTATGTGAAAGAATAAAACGGCACCTCCAAAAAGAAAGTGCCGTTTCGAAATTAAATTTATAAATTCTCAATCCACTACTTCTGAAACAGTTGATTTTTCTATTAGAAAAATTCCGTCAAAAGCTTCTTCTATTTCAGTTTTTAGGCACATCGAATCAAATCGAATCTTATTACAATTTTTTAATTCCGTACTTCTGTTCATTAGTAAACAGCATTCTTTTCCTCCAAATTCTTGCATAATAAATTCAACAGAATCCGACTCTGGAAAATCAAGTGGAAATTTATCAACCCTAAAGCCAAATTGATAATCATTATCAGGATACAATGCCGCAGTTTCTCCACGTAGATTAGTTATTGCAAATGCTTTATATTTTTCTCCAAAAGTCATCGAAAGTCTTTGCCCCATTGGATAACAACTAATAAATCCATCAAAATCTACCGGAGTTTTTTGAATGTGAGCATTGTGGGCAACCAAAATAATCTTTTTACCAAGTGAATTTTTCAAAAACCAATCAATGCTTTCTGCCATATACTGGTCTTTTGCTCCCATATCTCCTTCAATTCCCCTTTCAGTAATGAAACTTTCCATAGCATCAGCATTATAATTCATATAAATCAAGCCTTTAACTTGATGAACTATCGATTGAAATTCTAAACTTTCTAATTTTGGTTGAAGAGTAATCAAACGAATGTAAACTTTTAATAGCAATGCTTTTAATTCATTATGTTCAGCTTCATCAAAAAGCGATAAATTTAACGCAAGCTGAGAAGTCGAATAGAAATCAAATTTCTCAGCAAGATTTAAAATCTTCTGTAAGACATCAGAAGAAACGATTGAAAGTCTTTGCAAATAATCAGATACAATACGAAAGTTTGGAAAATAAGAACCTCCATTTTTAGGAATATCCACACCTAAAAAGGTAATTTGATTATTATTGTCTTGATTATACCGACGAAGCCATAGCAAAGTATCTTTAAACTCATTTGGATAATAAAAGTGTGACAGTAACTTATCCAAATCGTCGAATGGAATTTGTGATTTTATCCAGTTATCAACTTCTAATCCTTCAGAAAAACCAAACTCAAATGCCAAGGTGTCAAAATCACATTCAGTTACTAAAAACTCAATAACTTGATGCCTGAATGTAAAAAACTCTTTTATGAAATGTGAGTTTTCGCCTAAACCAACAATTGTAGAAGAATCAAAATATTCTCGAAATCGAAAAAGACTTTGTTTTATGGATGTATTATTTTCCGAATTAAACGGAAAAGTTAAGGGTTTTATATTTTTCATTATTACCTTATTTTAAATTAAAAATTAACGTACCAAATAGCAACCGTCTCAAAAAGACGATTTAATAATTTACTTTAATTTTTAATTACCAAGGCTTGCTGAAATACATAAAATGTGAATTATTTGAATACAAAGATACTAAAAATTCCTTCACATAACATCGCATTGGCAAAATGGCAGGTTAAGTGCTAAATTGAAAGTTTCTGCATTTTATTCCGCCGAATGTGTTCCACATTCGCTTTTTATTTGTAAGTTAGCTCTGTGGAAACACATCGGCTACGTTCTCGCTAAATTGAACTTTTTGTCCAATTTATCCGCCACTTCGCCAATGCGTTTCCCGTTGTACGACATAGTAAAACCGAACCAAACAAAATGAAAGTCAGAGAAGAAAAGTTAAGAACAATTATAGAATGGTCGGAGAAAAACGAAGATGTAAGAGTTCTTCTTCTGACAAGTT
>NZ_JAJEWJ010000015.1 GCF_020687765.1 Sphingobacterium sp. FBM7-1
TATAGAAAAGAAATACATAAAAGAGGACAGCGGATCTTCCGGCGCGGAAAGCTTCGGGCTATTAGTACCACTCGGCTATGGTATCTCTACCTGTACACCTGTGGCCTATCAACGTAGTAATCTGCTACGGCCCTGTAAGGAAGCCTAATCTCGTGGCGGGTTTCGCACTTAGATGCTTTCAGCGCTTATCCCAACCGCACGTAGCTACCCAGCAGTACACCTGGCGGCATAACTGGTTCACCAGAGGTGCGTCCATCCCGGTCCTCTCGTACTAAGGACAGACCCACTCAAACTTCCAACGCCCACAACAGATAGGGACCGAACTGTCTCGCGACGTTCTGAACCCAGCTCGCGTGCCACTTTAATGGGCGAACAGCCCAACCCTTGGGACCTTCTCCAGCCCCAGGATGTGACGAGCCGACATCGAGGTGCCAAACCTCCCCGTCGATATGAGCTCTTGGGGGAGATCAGCCTGTTATCCCCAGAGTACCTTTTATCCTTTGAGCGATGGCCCTTCCATACGGAACCACCGGATCACTATGTCCGTCTTTCGACCCTGGTCGGCTTGTAGGCCTCACAGTCAAGCAAGCTTTTGCCATTGCACTCCGCGTACGGTTACCAAGCGTACTGAGCTTACCTTTGAAAGCCTCCGTTACCTTTTTGGAGGCGACCACCCCAGTCAAACTACCCACCAAACAATGTCCCCCGCATCAGCGGGGTTAGGGAACCCATACGGAAAGGGCGGTATTTCAAGGGTGTATCCACACGTCCTGGCGAACGCGCTTCATTTACTCCCGCCTATCCTACACATCCCGTACAGGTCCGCAATGTTAAGCTATAGTGAAGGTTCATGGGGTCTTTCCGTCCCGTTGCGGGTAGCCGGCGTCTTCACCGGCACCACAATTTCACCGAGCCCATGGCTGAGACAGCGCCCAGATCGTTACACCATTCGTGCAGGTCGGAACTTACCCGACAAGGAATTTCGCTACCTTAGGACCGTTATAGTTACGGCCGCCGTTTACCGGGGCTTCGATTCAATGCTTCTCCATAAATGGATGACATCCCCTCTTAACCTTCCGGCACCGGGCAGGTGTCAGGCCTTATACTTCATCTTGCGATTTCGCAAAGCCATATGTTTTTGTTAAACAGTCGCCTGGGCCTTTTCACTGCGGCTTCTCCATCGCTGGAGGAAGCGCCCCTTATCCCGAAGTTAAAGGGCCATTTTGCCGAGTTCCTTAGCCATGGTTAACTCGAGCACCTTAGGATTCTCACCCCAACCACCTGTGTCGGTTTGCGGTACGGGTCTTAATATACCTGAAGCTTAGCGGGTTTTCTCGGTAGTACGATTACCTGCACTATCTGCGCAGCCGAAGCCTTGCAGTACTGTCGGGTATCAGCAGGTCTTGCGGATTTGCCTACAAGTCCTATACCTAAACCCTTCAACGCACTATTCCGTCAGTGCGCGGCAGTGTCACAGCTACGTCACCGCATCGCAGTATATAAGAGTACGGGAATATTAACCCGTTGTCCATCGGACATCGCCATTCGGCTGGTCCTTAGGCCCCGACTGACCCTGATCCGATTAGCGTTGATCAGGAAACCTTGGTCTTTCGGTGGGCGGGTTTCTCACCCGCCTTATCGTTACTCATGCCTACATTTGCTTTTCCATAAGGTCCACGGTAAGTCACCTTACCGATTCACCCCCTATGGAATGCTCCCCTACCAATGGTAGATAATTCTACCAGTCCATAGCTTCGGTAGCAGTCTTGATGCCCGTTTATTATCCACGCCCGGCCGCTCGACTAGTGAGCTGTTACGCACTCTTTAAATGAATGGCTGCTTCCAAGCCAACATCCTAGCTGTCTGGGCAACCGGACCTCGTTAGATCAACTTAGACTGCATTTGGGGACCTTAGCTGATGGTCTGGGTTCTTTCCCTCTCGGCCTTGGACCTTAGCACCCAAAGCCTCACTGCTCCTACATTTTAACGGCATTCGGAGTTCGTCTGGATTTGGTAGGATTTGACTCCCCCGCACCCAATCGGTAGCTCTACCTCCGGTAAAATTACGTAGAAACGCTGTTCCTAAAAACATTTCGGGGAGTACGAGCTATTTCCCAGTTTGATTGGCCTTTCACCCCTACCCTCAGGTCATCCGGAAACTTTTCAACGTTTATCGGTTCGGTCCTCCATTGCGTGTTACCGCAACTTCAACCTGCCCAAGGGTAGATCACAAGGTTTCGCGTCTGCCCCGCCCGACTACACGCCCTATTAGGACTCGCTTTCGCTCCGGCTCCCCCGCTGAACGGGTTAACCTTGCCGGACAGGAGCAACTCGTAGGCTCATTATGCAAAAGGCACGCCGTCACGCAATAAATGCGCTCCGACCGATCGTAGGCACACGGTTTCAGGTTCTTTTCACTCCCCTGTTCGGGGTTCTTTTCACCTTTCCCTCACGGTACTGGTCCACTATCGGTCTCCCAGGAGTATTTAGCCTTGGCGGATGGTGCCGCCGGATTCACGCAGGATTTCTCCGGTCCCGCGCTACTCAGGATACTGTTAGGCCATAATTGATTACGTGTACGGGGCTCTCACCCTATATAGCCCGGCTTCCCATCCGGTTCCACTTATCGCATATGTAACCACGTCACAGTCCTACAACCCCGATCCTGCCGTAACAGGATCGGTTTGGGCTAATCCGCGTTCGCTCGCCACTACTTGCGGAATCACTGTTGTTTTCTCCTCCTACGCCTACTTAGATGTTTCAGTTCAGCGCGTTCGCTTACCGTATAAACGGTATGCCATGCCTTCAGCATGGCGGGTTGCCCCATTCGGAAATCCGCGGATCAATTCGTATGTGCCGATCCCCGCGGCTTATCGCAGCTTGTCGCGTCCTTCTTCGCCTCTGGGAGCCTAGGCATCCCCCGTGTGCCCTTATTTACTTTCTTCCGTCCATTGCCCCTTTTGCCAAGCAATGGACTGCCTTCAGTCAATATATGGCCGAAACCATATACAAACTTCCTCTGTCCTCTTTGTCTGTCTTCTTTTCTATACCAATATGTCAAAGAACTCTTTTC
>NZ_JAJEWJ010000016.1 GCF_020687765.1 Sphingobacterium sp. FBM7-1
GGTGTGCGCAGCAGAAACGGTCCGGACGCTCCAGAAAGGAGGTATTCCAGCCGCACCTTCCGGTACGGCTACCTTGTTACGACTTAGCCCCAATTACCAGTATTGCCCTAACACGCTCCTTGCGGCTACATGCTTTAGGCACCCCCGGCTTTCATGGCTTGACGGGCGGTGTGTACAAGGCCCGGGAACGTATTCACCGCGTCATTGCTGATACGCGATTACTAGCGAATCCAGCTTCACGGGGCCGAGTTGCAGGCCCCGATCCGAACTGTGGACGGCTTTGGGAGATTGGCATCCTGTTGCCAGGTAGCAACCCGCTGTACCGCCCATTGTAGCACGTGTGTAGCCCCGGACGTAAGGGCCATGATGACTTGACGTCGTCCCCACCTTCCTCGCGGCTTACGCCGGCAGTCTGTTTAGAGTCCCCATCACTACATGCTGGCAACTAAACATAGGGGTTGCGCTCGTTGCGGGACTTAACCCAACACCTCACGGCACGAGCTGACGACAGCCATGCAGCACCTAGTTTCGCGCCCCGAAGGGAAGTACCGTCTCTGGTACCGTCGCTAACTTTCAAGCCCGGGTAAGGTTCCTCGCGTATCATCGAATTAAACCACATGCTCCTCCGCTTGTGCGGGCCCCCGTCAATTCCTTTGAGTTTCAGCCTTGCGGCCGTACTCCCCAGGTGGATGACTTAACGCTTTCGCTTGGACGCTTACTGTATATCGCAAACATCGAGTCATCATCGTTTAGGGCGTGGACTACCAGGGTATCTAATCCTGTTCGATCCCCACGCTTTCGTGCATCAGCGTCAATTATGTTCTAGGAAGCTGCCTTCGCAATCGGGGTTCTGGGACATATCTATGCATTTCACCGCTACTTGTCCCGTTCCGCCTCCTTCGATCACATTCAAGCACTTCAGTATCAAAGGCACTGCAACGGTTGAGCCGCTGTATTTCACCCCTGACTTAAAATGCCGCCTACGCACCCTTTAAACCCAATAAATCCGGATAACGCTCGGATCCTCCGTATTACCGCGGCTGCTGGCACGGAGTTAGCCGATCCTTATTCCTACGGTACACTCAGACAGTTACACGTAACTGCGGTTGTTCCCGTATAAAAGCGGTTTACGACCCATAGGGCCTTCATCCCGCACGCGGCATGGCTGGTTCAGGCTCCCGCCCATTGACCAATATTCCCTACTGCTGCCTCCCGTAGGAGTCTGGTCCGTGTCTCAGTACCAGTGTGGGGGTCACTCCTCTCAGAGCCCCTAGGCATCATCGTCTTGGTAAGCCGTTACCTTACCAACTAACTAATGCCACGCGAGCCCATCCATGTCCTATAAATATTTGACATAGAAACCAGGTGG
>NZ_JAJEWJ010000017.1 GCF_020687765.1 Sphingobacterium sp. FBM7-1
AACTTGTCAGAAGAAGAACTCTTACATCTTCGTTTTTCTCCGACCATTCTATAATTGTTCTTAACTTTTCTTCTCTGACTTTCATTTTGTTTGGTTCGGTTTTACTATGTCGTACAACGTAGCCGGCGCTTGGCGCACGTGCTGGCGCAATTGCGCCAAGCGCGTGTTAGAGGACAGTCCCGTAGGGCTGGACTCCGTCAAGCGCCGGCTACGTTGAGCGGGAAGCCCGAAGGGATTTCCGCTCAACGGGAAACGCATTGGCGAAGTGGCGGATAAATTGAACCGAAAGTTCAATTTAGCAGTGACGTAGCCGATGTGTTTCCACAGAAGCTAAATTATTAAAAAAAAGCTGAATGTGGGACACATTCGGCGGAATAAAAAGCACAAAAGTTGAATTTTGAACTTAACCCGCCATTTTGCCAATGCGATGTTATGTGTAGTTTTTTAGTATCTTTGTCAGATGAAATTATCAGATTAGCAAATTTACTTTACGCAACGTATAGGAAGAGAATAGTTTAGTATTATTCTTCGTTTCCTTATTGTCTCTTATTGTAAATTAAATATGTTAAATAATGAAAAATTACTTCGAAAGTCCTTTTAAAGGAAAAATAATCAAAGACCACATAACTAATCCCAATATAATTTCGGGTAAATATTCTTATTATTCTGGTTATTATCACGGTCATTCATTTGACGATTGTGCTCGTTATCTGTTTCCGGACAGGAATGATGTCGATAAACTAATTATCGGTTCTTATTGTTCAATAGGGAGCGGTGCAAGTTTCATAATGGCAGGTAATCAAGGTCATAAATATGATTGGATTTCCAGTTTTCCATTTTTTTATATGTCTGAATTTGATGTTTTCAGTAAAAGCCAAGATGGATTTCAAAAAGCAGGAGATACAGTTGTTGGGAATGATGTTTGGATTGGTAGTGAAGCTATGATAATGCCAGGAGTTCAGATAGGAGATGGAGCTGTTATTGGCAGTCGTGCTTTGGTTACAAAAGATGTTGAACCTTATTCAATTGTAGGGGGAAATCCAGCCAAATTGATAAAAAAGAGATTTAGTGATGATGACATCCAAAAATTGCAGGAAATGAAATGGTGGGAATGGGATGAAGAAACCCTTTTTGAAGCAATGCCAATTCTTTGTTCAAATAAAATCGATTTGTTGTACAAGTTTTTTAGAAAAATGAAATGATAAAAAGAAGGTTCCGAAATTCGGAGCCTTTTTGTTTTAACTGCGTTTGCGGCTAAAATTACACATAACGGCTGGCAAATTGGCGATGGAGCCGACTTTTAGCACAAATGTTGAATAGAATTACTAATCTTCAACATTGCACAAAAGTTCAATAGAAGTACTTCACCGGCTCTATTGCCAATTTGTTTGTTATGTGCCGTTTTATTCCATTTTATACATTTAACAATTGCTGAAACGTAAAGTCGGGTTTAAACATTTCAATTTCGTTTTGAGTTGATTCTTCTTGTGCTTCTTTGCCATAGATAAACATTTGCTGTTCATAATTTTTAACAGCCTCTTCAATGCTATTAAATTTTCCATCGGCTAGATTATCAGACAATATCAAGGCATCCACCAACCCACTATTTACTCCCTGCCCTGCAAAAGGCGGCATCAAATGTGCGGCATCCCCAATCATTGTTATGGGTAATGGGCGCTTGCTTTTCCAAGGCTTTTCTAAAGGAAATATCCGTGTAGCCAATCCTACAAATGACAACGTCGTATGAATCAATTCTTTGTAGCGTTCGTCCCAATCGGAAAATTCTTTCAGAAGAAAATCAACGACACTATTTCTGTTTTGAAAATCTACCTGCGTTTGGTTTTTCCATTCATCAGGTGTTTTAAAACTTATTCCAAAATGCAATGCACCATTATTATTGGGGTTAGCAAATAATAAATTACCTTGGTGAGATGCCATTAGCCGGTTTCCATTGCATAGCTGAAAAAATCCAGGACAGTTTATCTCTGGTTGATGAATATCGGCTTGTATATTGAAAGTACCTGTTTCTTCAACTTCCGTGTCGGTAACAAATTTTCTTACCTTGGACATCCCGCCATTGGCAAGAATAACCAAATCTGCTGTTTCACTCGGTTTATTCTCAAAAGTTAGTGTCCACTTCTTCTTACCAGGTTCAAGCATAACAAGTTTTCTATCCCAAATAACCGTGTCGTTTTCTAAACTATTCAACAAGATAGCCCTTAAGTCATTTCTGTTTATTTCAGGATTGTCAAATCGATTTTCGGGCTTTACATTTTTTGTGGATAAAATATTGCCTTTTTCATCAGCAATATTTACACCCATTGGTAAGGCTAAGTCATAATAAGTTTGTAACAATCCCGCTTTTTTCATTGCTTCCTGACCTGAACCTTTGTGTAGGTCAAGGGTTCCACCAAAAATTCTTGCCTCTCGGTCGTTGTCTCTTTCGTAAACTGAAACGTCTATGCCGTTTTGCTGTAATAATTTTGCCATAGTCAGTCCAACGGGTCCACCACCAATTATTGCAACGTTCTTATCACTAAGTAAATTCATTTGTTTGTCTGTATCTATTCGCATTGTCATTCAAAAATGGCCCATAACATCTGTTTTAACGAAACGAATATACGGAAAATTTCGCTTAACCAACCCTATACGTGTTTCGTTATTTGACTTTTCTTTCTACATAAGATATTGATATATTTGTATTTAAAAAATAAAACCGCACAAATAGCGAAACAAAATATTATAAAATACTATTTCCCTGATAT
>NZ_JAJEWJ010000018.1 GCF_020687765.1 Sphingobacterium sp. FBM7-1
TCAGGGTGCAGAATTAATGAGTGGCAAGAAACAATTTGACAAACAAAGAAGTGAAAAACTGATAAGAGCTGAGTTCAATAGAGCCAACAATTATATAAGTATGTTCAATCACGCTGCATCGCAAGGTGGTGGTGGTGAAGAATATTGGAACAGATTAAACGAAATCAAACAACCCACCTTAATTATCCACGGAACAGACGACAAAATTTGGCATTATAAGAATGCAGGTTTTTTACTAGAAAAAATAAAAGGTTCAAATCTAATCACCCTTGAAGGTACAGGACACGAATTACACGTTGATGATTGGAAATCAATTATTGATGGAATAGAAAAACACATAAATGACTGATAAACAAAAACAACGCCCCGCGTGGGCCTATACGCTGCCGGCAGCACTGCTGCTGATGGCTCCTTTCGACATCCTCGCTTCACTGGCGATGGATATTTATCTCCCTGTCGTTCCAGCGATGCCCGGCATCCTGAACACGACGCCCGCTATGATCCAACTCACGTTGAGCCTCTATATGGTGATGCTCGGCGTGGGCCAGGTGATTTTTGGTCCGCTCTCAGACAGAATCGGGCGACGGCCAATTCTACTTGCGGGCGCAACGGCTTTCGTCATTGCGTCTCTGGGAGCAGCTTGGTCTTCAACTGCACCGGCCTTTGTCGCTTTCCGTCTACTTCAAGCAGTGGGCGCGTCGGCCATGCTGGTGGCGACGTTCGCGACGGTTCGCGACGTTTATGCCAACCGTCCTGAGGGTGTCGTCATCTACGGCCTTTTCAGTTCGATGCTGGCGTTCGTGCCTGCGCTCGGCCCTATCGCCGGAGTATTGATCGGCGAGTTCTTGGGATGGCAGGCGATATTCATTACTTTGGCTATACTGGCGATGCTCGCACTCCTAAATGCGGGTTTCAGGTGGCACGAAACCCGCCCTCTGGATCAAGTCAAGACGCGCCGATCTGTCTTGCCGATCTTCGCGAGTCCGGCTTTTTGGGTTTACACTGTCGGCTTTAGCGCCGGTATGGGCACCTACTTCGTCTTCTTCTCGACGGCTCCCCGTGTGCTCATAGGCCAAGCGGAATATTCCGAGATCGGATTCAGCTTTGCCTTCGCCACTGTCGCGCTTGTAATGATCGTGACAACCCGTTTCGCGAAGTCCTTTGTCGCCAGATGGGGCATCGCAGGATGCGTGGCGCGTGGGATGGCGTTGCTTGTTTGCGGAGCGGTCCTGTTGGGGATCGGCGAACTTTACGGCTCGCCGTCATTCCTCACCTTCATCCTACCGATGTGGGTTGTCGCGGTCGGTATTGTCTTCACGGTGTCCGTTACCGCGAACGGCGCTTTGGCAGAGTTCGACGACATCGCGGGATCAGCGGTCGCGTTCTACTTCTGCGTTCAAAGCCTGATAGTCAGCATTGTCGGGACATTGGCGGTGGCACTTTTAAACGGTGACACAGCGTGGCCCGTGATCTGTTACGCCACGGCGATGGCGGTACTGGTTTCGTTGGGGCTGGTGCTCCTTCGGCTCCGTGGGGCTGCCACCGAGAAGTCGCCAGTCGTCTAACCGACGACTGGTAGCAGGCCCGCTCCGATGCGGCGCACTAACCATCGAAACCTCGTGAATGTCGGTATCCTGTCTGGCAGGATACCGCTCATTTCCCTTGTTCAGTTCAACATCGCATTGGCAAAATGGCGGGTTAAGTTCAAAATTCAACTTTTGTGCTTTTTATTCCGCCGAATGTGTCCCACATTCAGCTTTTTTTTAATAATTTAGCTTCTGTGGAAACACATCGGCTACGTCACTGCTAAATTGAACTTTCGGTTCAATTTATCCGCCACTTCGCCAATGCGTTTCCCGTTATGCGGCAGCTTAAAAGACGACACCAAACCAAAAAAATCATCTTGACAACCACCCGACTTTGAACTACGAAGGATGAAATTTTTCAGGGACAACTTCCAGCATTTCCAAAAAACAGTTTACCCATTGACTTGGAGACAAACAAACAATTTGAGCATTAAGGTTTAAACCGAATTTTTCCGAAATTGACCTGACCTGACTTTTCCTGAAAATCGACTTTAAAGCTGTTTTTACAGATAAATCAGGTTTCTCTAACAGACAGGA
>NZ_JAJEWJ010000019.1 GCF_020687765.1 Sphingobacterium sp. FBM7-1
ACACCGTAACGCAGGAAAGGCGTAAGCGGCGCGATCGTGTGATTCTTTGATGAGGTCGTGATATAAACCTCGCCCCATTCATCCGGCATACCGTGCGCATCAATTTCGCAAATTTGATATTCGTAAATCTTTGCCGCCGGATTTCTATCAAAATCCAACCGCATCTGCCCTCTCTGTTTACCATCGCGCAACTTAATCCCTGCCACTATAGCCGGCACATCATCTTTTTGTGGTATGCTCGAGACCGAAAAACCCGAGCTCAACAATTGCGACAGGTCACCGTTTGCCGTGTGCGTCACATAGAAAGCCAAACGCTTTAACATCTGTTCAATCGCTTTGCGTGCACTGTTCTTGGCCGCCGTATCTTCCGGACTGCCACGCCGCTTGGCCATGGCGAGCTTCTGCTCATAGTCTTCCAATACGTCCGTTACCACATCTAGTGCCGGCTCCGGCGTCGGAAAGTTTGGATTGTCTGTCATGGCCAATAGGACCGTTTTACCTTTGACCAATACGGTTTCATCGCTGTCCTTGGTGAAACCGCCCAATGCTTGTTGTTTAATGTTCATAACATTTTGTTTTTAGCAGCAGGGCCCATTCCCTCGCTGTGAAACAAAGGTGGCTTGAGACGAAAAATTTTGACGGGAAATGCAATCAAATGCAACCAAATGCAATCAAATGCAACCGATTTCGATTGCATTTGATCGCTTTTTAGGCACTACCTTCCGAGTATAGCCACATTTCGGCGGAGTACATGAACATGGCGGCGAGGTACATGGAGCTGGCGACACACTACTTTATCTGCAGGAAGCCCTACTTTGCAGTTTTGTCGGACAAAGTTGCTATCAGGACGGAGCGACAGGTACAACTGAAGGGGTACCTTGTGCTCCGGAAAGAGTAAGGTTTATTTGGTGAAGCCTACCTTGGGGCGGATCCGTCCGACGACATCGGTCACCTGGACAACAGCGAAGATCGGCCTCCCTGATGGTACGCTCATTCGCACAACGGCATTTCGTGGCAGGTCAAAGCTACCGGCTGGTTACCCTGCTTCGTGACGTTCTAGGGCTAGCGTGTCGCGTACACACCCCGATGCAAGGCCCGGATGAAGTAAAGTACTGCAGACACCCCCGAATCAACACCAAAGCGTTTCTACTTCGTGAGTTCTTCGGCCAACAACGAAGCGCCGTACCCCGCCGTCAGTCTAGGGTACCCCGCCGTCAATCCAGGGTAGTCCGACGCCAAGACGGGGCCGTACGCCGAAACGCAAGAAAGCGTACATTCCGTACGCTTTCCATCTTATCATCGATAACAATAGACCACCTTTTTTCCCTATCGTTTTCCACGGCGGACACTTTCATCCAGTCCCCTTTTGAGATCCTCATCTTTATAATAATGTCTATTCCCATATACTCTCGGTTTCAAGATCCCCCATTTTACCCAGCGGCAATAGGTGCTTGCATTGATATTCAATAGTGCGATCACCTCCTTTCTAGATTTCATGTTTTTAATATCATCCACCGCTCCGATATCACACTCAGCCGGTGTCCCGACATCAATATCCAACGCCTTCAAAATAGACAGCATCACTGCACACTGTACACATTTACCGTTTTTCATACCGTTAATTTATTTAAGTTATTATAATATGTTACTATCCACAAAAGCAAAGAAATCGGGAAACGCCTGCCGG
>NZ_JAJEWJ010000020.1 GCF_020687765.1 Sphingobacterium sp. FBM7-1
TGTCGGCTTCCCGAAATTAAGACTGTGTAATTTTACAAAATTCTCTTCAAATTAACCTAAATCTAAATACCCTAACACGCCTGTTTATCGCCTTCAAAATTGGATAGAGCAGCATATTCTGTTGGTGTCATATTTCCAAGACTGTCATGTGGCCTGTGATTGTTATAATCATCCATCCATTGCCAAGTAACTTCCCTCACTTCGTCCAATGTGTCAAACAGGTAGCAGTCCAACACATTATCACGGTAAGTACCGTTCAATCTTTCCACGAAACCGTTCTGCGTGGGCTTTCCGGGTTGAATATATAAAAACTCGATGCCGTTGACCATGCTCCATTCCGTTAAAAGCTGGGATATGAACTCCGGGCCGTTATCCATCCTGATTTTCCTGGGCTTGCCCTTGCGTTTAATCAGATGGTTCAGTACCCAGACCACCCGGGAACTGCGCATTGAATAATCCACTTCGATATGCAATGCCTCTCTGTTGAAATCGTCCATTACGTTGAAAGAGCGGAACCGGCGGCCATTGCTCAACGCATCGCTCATGAAATCCATCGACCAGGTGTCATTGGACGATATGGGTTTAACAAGCGACTGCTTTATCCTTTGCGGCAACCGCCGCTTTGCTTTCCTTCTTATGTTTAGTCCGATAAGCTTATACACCCGATGGACGCGTTTGTGGTTCCATCCATGCCCCTCCCGGCGTAACCTCCTGAACGCTTTCCAGAAACCCTCACGTGGGAAATCCTCCGCTTTCTTACGCAGAGCGGATTCAACCTCACTATCATCGCGCATATTCACATAATAATAACAGGTCTTGCTCAATCCCAACACCCGGCACGCCCTGCTGATGCCTTTCCCTGACTCCATCAATTCTTGGGCAATCTGTTTTTTCTGGCAAGGCTTCAAAGCTTTTTTGCTATAACCTCCTTTGCAGCCTCCAAATCAAGGGCAAGATCAGCGTACATTCGCTTAAGCTTGCGGTTCTCTTCCTCCAGTTCCTTGACGCGTTTCAGCTCGCTGCCCTCAAGGCCACCGTATCGCTGACGCCATTTGTAAAAGGAGGCCGCACTGACCCCGTGTTCACGAGCGATTTCCTGAACGCTTTTGCCTGCCTCAAATTCCTTAAGGATCTTACTGATCTGCTCTGGTTTGAATCGTTTTCCTTTCATAATACACTGTTAAAGTTATTAATCATTTTTCTATTCTCTAACAGTCTTTTTTTAGGGGAAGCTTACA
>NZ_JAJEWJ010000021.1 GCF_020687765.1 Sphingobacterium sp. FBM7-1
CTGCCACCCCGACAAAAGCCACTGATAATCAGTGGCTTTTTCTTTTTTCGGACACATTTCGGACAAATTATATCTGAATATTGATTATTCAATAACCTAAGCAAAGTTAAGTTAAGCTAGAAGAATAACCCTTCTTAAAGAATGATTGGAACATAATGCTTGTTTCTATAGAGCGTGAAAAGTTCATCTTATTCTTATAAAAAATCAAGAGGGCTAGGAGTCTTTTGCTTGTCTATGTCAGTGATATGAGTGTAGATCATAGTCGTTTTTATATTTTCATGACCCAATAACTCTTTTACAATTCGGATATCGATACCTGATTGGATTAAATGTGTGGCATAAGAATGTCGCAATGTATGTACAGAGCCTTCCGACTGAACATTTGCTTTGATCAATGCTTTTTTCAGAATCAACTGTACACTTCGTTCGCTATACTTGCCACCCCTCTCACCTTCGAAGAGGTACTCCTTTGGCTTGAATGCTTGATAATAATGTCTCAAAGTCGCCAGCAATTTGTCTGGTAATGATACAATCCGATCTTTATTACCTTTGCTTTGATGGATTCTGATAATTCCATCGGAAGATTTTATGTCTTTGATTTTGAGATTCAACAGTTCGCTAAGACGTAGTCCACAACTATAGATTGTCATCAGAATAGCCTTGTGTTTTAGATTTTGAGTGTTATCGAGAATATTTCTTACTTCTTCTTTTGAAAAGAATTTAGGTAATTTAGAAAATGATCGTTTCGGGTATAAGTAATCCAGTTGGATTTTTTTGTCCAATATCAGTTCGTACATCTTCTTGATTGCGCCCACTAATCCTTTTTGATAGGAAACACTAATTTTCCCATTTTGAACTTTTTCGTTTATAAACGCCTCAATATCTGACAGTGGAATTTCTTCAAGGGAGGGATATTTGCTAACATGTTTAAGAAATATACTAGCGTAATCCTTGTACGATCTAATGGTATTGCCAGCATATCTCTGCATCAGCAATCTCTTTTCGAAGGTTTCAAGTATGATTTCGCTATTCATATCAGGGAAATAGTATTTTATAATATTTTGTTTCGCTATTTGTGCGGTTTTATTTTTTAAATACAAATATATCAATATCTTATGTAGAAAGAAAAGTCAAATAACGAAACACGTATA
>NZ_JAJEWJ010000022.1 GCF_020687765.1 Sphingobacterium sp. FBM7-1
ATCTAAAACCGTATCCTGATTACTTATATTTGCTTGTCTTATTGCATCTTTTATTAGCACTTTATCAATAGTAAAGTGCTGACCCGTAAAACGAACGGGCAATTTCTTTTTTGTCATTACTGCAAATTTAGTAACTTTGCTTGACAAATTAACGAGAAAGAAGAGAAAATGAAAGCCGACCGCATAACATCACCTATACGCAAGCAGGGGGTTCGTGCTTCGTAAGACAGGAAAGTGGTAAATTTGAAGTTCAGTTCTTCGTAGGAAGTTCAGTGGTTAAAATCCCTGCCTGCGTATAGCTGAGAACCGTTAGCGGGCATTGTAAAGGACTACCTCTAAAAAAGAAAACTTAGAAATGTATGAACTTAGAATTGCAAATACTACAATCTGACAATATTAAAGAGTTCAAGGACTTAATAGTTATTTTTGAAAATGTATTTGAAATGAAAAATTTCAATTTGCCAAGTGAATTGCACTTACAGAAACTATTAAACCAAGAAACCTTTTATGTAGTTACGGCTAGGGCAAACAACAAAGTTATAGGTGGGCTGACAGTTTATGTGCTTGACCAGTACTATTCAGATAAACCATTAGCCTATATATATGACCTTGCAGTATTGACGAATTACCAAAGAAAAGGCGTGGGGCGAAAGTTAATAGCGTTTACAAATCAATATTTCAAAGAAAAGGGATTTGAAGAAGTTTTTGTGCAAGCAGATGAAGTTGACAATTATGCTCTTGATTTCTACCGTCTTACAAATCCGACAGAAGAAGAGAAAGTGCGACATTTCTATTACAAATTAACTCTTGACAGTGAAAAGTAAACAAGAACAACGACCCGCTAACACGGGTTTTGCGTCAGGCGGGGTGACGTATCACTTGGAGCTTTGTGCTTCTATTCAAGTTCAGTGCAGGTTGACAGTTTTGTGCTCCGAAACCCGCCCGAACGCAAAGCCCGAAAACGTTAGCGGGCATTGTGAAAGATACCAGCATAACAGTTAAACATTGATAAATGAAAAAAAAACTACTTTGGATATTAATTTTAGGACTGATAATAATCAGTTGCAAACAAAGGAAAACAG
>NZ_JAJEWJ010000023.1 GCF_020687765.1 Sphingobacterium sp. FBM7-1
ACGTAGTTATGTTTTGGGTTTTAGTCCAGCTAAATATTTTCGTATGTCATTTTCTAATTTATCCGGGTATTTGTACTCTAATTTTTTTGACAATTCAGTTCCTATTTCTGAAACTAAATCAGTCATTGAAAATAGAGCAGTCCAATTTTCCTTTATATCGCTCCCTGAAAATGTTTGTTCTGTTTTAGCCCACATTTCCTGGTTAAGATACTTTTTGAAAAGCCGTCCATATTTATTGGTCGTTATGTTCCAATTGTGTTCACTTGCAATGTGCCATTCAATTAAAGGAATTAAATATTCTGTGCGAATAACGGTTTCCGACATAAATTTCGCATAGAATATTTCATCTCTCACAAGACACTTTGCCACGTAAGTTGTGTCCCACCAAAAATCGTTTATTAGATTTTGAAACTCTTTTTCAGACGGTTTTTTGATAATGGAAATTTGATAAGTTGGTTTCAGCATTTGCTTTGTAATACCATCTTTATCAATTAAAATTTTATAACCAATATCCCAATCTTCTGGTAATTCTTTCTCTTGCGTTTCCTTTATAAATTTTGATTTGCTGTAAAGTTTAAAATCTACTTTCACACCGTCTTCATAAAGTAGCATTTTCATTGCGTGTTTATGGTTAAAACAACTTTCGTCTTCTTCAATCATAGCAATTGGATTTCCGAATTTAAGCGTCCAGCTTTTGTCTGAAATGTAATTTGTATTATCCTCAAAAACAAATTCAATGTCTAAATCACTAAATTCGTCAACAAGTGCTAAAGGATTTACAAGTGAACTTGTCAGAAGAAGAACTCTTACATCTTCGTTTTTCTCCGACCATTCTATAATTGTTCTTAACTTTTCTTCTCTGACTTTCATTTTGTTTGGTTCGGTTTTACTATGTCGTACAACG
>NZ_JAJEWJ010000024.1 GCF_020687765.1 Sphingobacterium sp. FBM7-1
TCAGGGTGCAGAATTAATGAGTGGCAAGAAACAATTTGACAAACAAAGAAGTGAAAAACTGATAAGAGCTGAGTTCAATAGAGCCAACAATTATATAAGTATGTTCAATCACGCTGCATTGCAAGGTGGTGAAGAATATTGGAACAGATTAAACGAAATCAAACAACCCACCTTAATTATCCACGGAACAGACGACAAAATTTGGCATTATAAGAATGCAGGTTTT
Organism: Sphingobacterium sp. FBM7-1; assembly: GCF_020687765.1. Taxonomy (GTDB): domain Bacteria; phylum Bacteroidota; class Bacteroidia; order Sphingobacteriales; family Sphingobacteriaceae; genus Sphingobacterium. The sequence goes on from NZ_JAJEWJ010000024.1 coordinate 227, forward strand.
TTACAAGAAAAAATAAAAGGTTCAAATCTAATCACCCTTGAAGGTACAGGACACGAATTACACGTTGATGATTGGAAATCAATAATTGATGGAATAGAAAAACACATAAATGACTGATAAACAAAAATAACGACCCGCTAACAATGTATATAAAAAATAGGCGAAACAGTAGTAAATTCAAGGCTTTTGGCTCGTATTATACTTTGTGCTTAACCGAAAATTTGGCACTTCGAAATCGCCTACTTTTCATATACTAACCGTTATGCGGCAGCTTAAAAGACGACACCAAACCAGAAAAATCATCTTGACAACCACCCGACTTTGAACTACGAAGGATGAAATTTTTCAGGGACAACTTCCAGCATTTCCAAAAAACAGTTTACCCATTGACTTGGAGACAAACAGACAATTTGAGCATTAAGGTTTAAACCGAATTTTTCCGAAATTGACCTGACCTGACTTTTCCTGAAAATCGACTTTAAAGCTGTTTTTACAGATAAATCAGGTTTCTCTAACAGACAGGA
>NZ_JAJEWJ010000025.1 GCF_020687765.1 Sphingobacterium sp. FBM7-1
ATGCAGCGTGATTGAACATACTTATATAATTGTTGGCTCTATTGAACTCAGCTCTTATCAGTTTTTCACTTCTTTGTTTGTCAAATTGTTTCTTGCCACTCATTAATTCTGCACCCTGAATTAAATAGTTTACCACACTGTCTTCATTTGTCCAATTGACTGTACCTGCTTTACTATGGAAATCTAAAATACTCGTGTCCATTTCAGGTATAGTTGGGTCTGAGTCTCCCCAAGGGCCTGATGACATAAGAGTTAAGGAGTTAACTCTGTCGGCAAACTTTATTGATGCTATTTGAGAAATTAGTCCGCCCAAAGAAATCCCCACAAAATGTGCTTTGTCAATCTTGTAGCCATCCAATATTGAAATAGCGTCATTAGTTAAGTCAACAATATCGTATGGAGTAGAACCTGGTTCATAATTAGTGGATTTTCCTACATCTCTGTTGTCGTAACGAATAACAAAAAATCCTTTTTCAGATAATTGTTGGCAAAATTCAGTGTCCCAATACAGCATTGATACGGTTGCACCTGCTACCAAAAGGATTGCTGGATTTTTCTTATTTCCAAAACTTTCCGTACAGAGTTCAATGCCGTTTGTTTTAATTATTTTCTCTTTCATTTCTGTTTTCCTTTGTTTGCAACTGATTATTATCAGTCCTAAAATTAATATCCAAAGTAGTTTTTTTTTCATTTATCAATGTTTAACTGTTATGCTGGTATCTTTCACAATGCCCGCTAAC
>NZ_JAJEWJ010000026.1 GCF_020687765.1 Sphingobacterium sp. FBM7-1
TAATGACAAAAAAGAAATTGCCCGTTCGTTTTACGGGTCAGCACTTTACTATTGATAAAGTGCTAATAAAAGATGCAATAAGACAAGCAAATATAAGTAATCAGGATACGGTTTTAGATATTGGGGCAGGCAAGGGGTTCCTTACTGTTCATTTATTAAAAATCGCCAACAATGTTGTTGCTATTGAAAACGACACAGCTTTGGTTGAACATTTACGAAAATTATTTTCTGATGCCCGAAATGTTCAAGTTGTCGGTTGTGATTTTAGGAATTTTGCAGTTCCGAAATTTCCTTTCAAAGTGGTGTCAAATATTCCTTATGGCATTACTTCCGATATTTTCAAAATCCTGATGTTTGAGAGTCTTGAAAATTTTCTGGGAGGTTCAATTGTCCTTCAGTTAGAACCTACACAAAAGTTATTTTCGAGGAAGCTTTACAATCCATATACCGTTTTCTATCATACTTTTTTTGATTTGAAACTTGTCTATGAGGTAGGTCCTGAAAGTTTCTTGCCACCGCCAACTGTCAAATCAGCCCTGTTAAACATTAAAAGAAAACACTTATTTTTTGATTTTAAGTTTAAAGCCAAATACTTAGCATTTATTTCCTGTCTGTTAGAGAAACCTGATTTATCTGTAAAAACAGCTTTAAAGTCGATTTTCAGGAAAAGTCAGGTCAGGTCAATTTCGGAAAAATTCGGTTTAAACCTTAATGCTCAAATTGT
>NZ_JAJEWJ010000027.1 GCF_020687765.1 Sphingobacterium sp. FBM7-1
TTAGGGCAATACTGGTAATTGGGGCTAAGTCGTAACAAGGTAGCCGTACCGGAAGGTGCGGCTGGAATACCTCCTTTCTGGAGCGTCCGGACCGTTTCTGCTGCGCACACCATGATCATTTTTTAAGGTTTAAGATTTAGGGATGAATTATTTATCCCTGGATAAAGGACAAGGTAGGCCCCAGGGCAAAGGCCGGGTAGCTGGCCGGGATGAGGGAGCATACATATCCAGTCCCGTAGCTCAGTTGGTTAGAGCACTACACTGATAATGTAGGGGTCAGCAGTTCAAATCTGCTCGGGACTACTTTTACTGAACACCTTACATTGCGGGGAATTAGCTCAGCTGGCTAGAGCACCTGCCTTGCACGCAGGGGGTCAACGGTTCGAATCCGTTATTCTCCACACTGCCTACCGTATATCGGCAGGCATAGAGTTCTTTGACATATTGGTATAGAAAAGAAGACAGACAAAGAGGACAGAGGAAGTTTGTATATGGTTTCGGCCATATATTGACTGAAGGCAGTCCATTGCTTGGCAAAAGGGGCAAT